>CBDCYM010000011.1:10000-4226890 GCA_965224165.1 Methyloligellaceae bacterium
GTCCGCCTATTTTTATATGAGACATATAAAATAGGCTTGCCAGGACTCCACCGTCCACGTTTCCCTTTCTTCTAACCACATTGTCAAAGAGCCGAGACGCTACAGTCAAGACTGCAACCCCTTTCATAAGCAAGGTCAAACACCTCACCATTTCTAGAATAAGCGTGACTTTTCCGAGAAGTTACCCGGATTCAGCCCCGCTATCTGTTCCAGACTTACCGCGCAGACACAAAAAGACGCAGGCAATCTGCCTCGCCCGCGCGTAACAGTTGAAATATAAAGATTCGTCAAGCCTTGTCAACAAAGTTTTACCAAAAAATAGATTTTTTTAGTTTTTTCTTCAGACCACGCCCGTGCCTTATTGCTGCCTGAAAATAGAGCGTGAATGGCAAGGTTCTATTGAGCCTTTCTCATGGTAAGGTTTAACGGATCCTTAACTATAAGGGATGGCTAATATAGCTTAAGCGCAAACCGCATATTTTGTGTATAAAAACCAATAAAAAAATATAATGCACATATTTTTATTGCGCGTCACTTGTGGTTGACATGTTTTCTCTGGGACGGCACTGTTCGTGGGATCCGAAATGAAAATGGCAACACATGAGTGTGCCATAATAGGCAAAGATTGATGGATAAAACCTCTAGCGGGGACAACGTACAGTCTAGGCAGAACGGGGGGTTCGGATCTTGATCAACCGACGCCGTTATTCCGGTGGCCATAGGCAACGGGGCGCTCTCGTTCCGACTGGGGGCAAGGGCGCTCTACCTCAGGTTTATCTTTCCGAAACCAATAAAATCCTACCAGAAATTTTTCTACCGGAAGGCGATGAGAGGCCAATAGCGTCACGCTTCAAATGGTTGATTAGCACTTGCATAGCTGGAGCCGTAGGCATCTGCGGAATTGCCATCGTCATGTATGCCTCTATGAATATGGAGGATGGCAGTGGTGTTGTTACCTCGATCAAACGAGCCAGCATTGCGGCAATGAAACCTTTCCAGCCTGCGGAAATCACCAATTCCAAACTTCGCGTTGCCCATCAAAAAACGGATCGGATTGAAATTACATCGCGCGGTCTTTCTACACGACATATCATTCATGATACGCTCGTTCAGAAACGTGGCTCGCGGGAGTTTATCAGTATCAAGCCTTATGTGCGTATTCTTGCCACTCTCTCAACTGCAAAACCACAAGATGCCAGCAAAAAGATTCCGAACTTTAACCCTTATAAGCTTTACGCCAATACAACACCTCTTTTAAACGCGAACTCATCGCAACCATCTCTTGCCCAGCGCGACGTGACCGTCAAAGTTCTCGAATTAGTTGGTGGCATTCTTCCTGAAGAAGACGGTCAGGAACTGCCGATGGATGAGATTGGAAAAATTGTTTCAGAAGTTGGCGAAATCTATTCAGAAAATGAACTCGCCATAAAGCCAGCGATTTTACCTGATGGTGACAACTCATCAGCACAACAAAATTTGGCGGCGAATGAATCTAATAACACTATTTCTCTTCCACCAAAAACGACGATCATCGAAAAAAGTGTAGAAGAGGATACAGAGGTCGTTCTTGACCAGCATGAAACCAAGGTCATCAAGGTTAAAAAGGGTGATATTCTCGTTCGTCTGCTTCGTAAGATCGGAGCGGAGGCTTGGCAGGCCAAAACAATTTCCGATGCCGTAGCTACCGTTGTTCCTAATGCGGCATTAAAGATTGGTCAGGAACTTCGTTTCACTTTGATACCGGCGCCCTCAGGCAATAATCAGATGGAGCCAATAGCCGTCAGCTTGTTCTCTGGGGAAACACACCACGTGACGGTCATCCGCAATGAAGATGGTCACTATGTAGCAAGCAAAGATGTTGTCGACTTAACCGTCATCGACACCAAGACAACCGCCAGCTACCCGCGGCGGGCAAATGTTTATACCAGCCTCTATCATTCCGCACTTGTGCAAAACATCCCCGAAGACTCAATCGTCAGGATGCTGCGCATCCATGCCTACAATGTGGATTTTAAACGCCGGACACAAGCGGGCGATAGTTTTGAAGCCTTTTTCGATACGCAAAATATGCATGCAGGCCAAGATGGCAGCGTCGGAGAACTTCTCTTTACATCGGTAAACGTCGCTGGCGCCTCATATCGGTTTTACCGCTTCCGTACACCTGACGGCGTCGTTGATTACTATGATGAGAAGGGGTCAAACTCGAAAAAGTTTTTGATGCGCAAACCTGTTCGTGGCGCCCGTTATACATCTGGATTTGGTTTTCGAATTCATCCACTGCTCAGGCAACGCAGAATGCATACCGGTGTCGATTGGGCCGCACCAAGGGGCACACCTATTCTTGCCGCGGGAAATGGTATTATCGAGGCCGTTGGTGGCAAAGGCGGTTACGGAAACTATATTCGCATTCGCCATGCCAATGGCTATAAAACTGCTTATGGACATCTTTACAAATACGCTCAGGGACTAAAAAAGGGTATGAAGGTCAAACAAGGCCAAGTGATCGGCTATGTCGGCTCCACCGGTAGATCTTCCGGTCCTCATCTTCATTACGAGGTTTTGGTCAACAACCGTCATGTGAACCCAATGAAGATTGAAGTGCCACATGGTCGTCAGCTTAAAGGGCGGGAACTTGCTGAATTCCAAAAAGAGCGCACGCGTATTGATGAATTGATGCGCCGCTCACCCGTGAAAACCCGGGTCGCCAAAGCAGAAAATTAATATCGACATATAAGAGTTTAGACAGCTATCCAACGATGTTCGTCTGAATGGGTTCCTACTAATCCAGGTTTCACGTGTTGTTCCCAAGTAGCCCAAGGGCGTTCTTTACGATCCCACATATCTTGCAGACGCAGCTTATCACGCAATGTATCCATGCATGACCAAAAACCTTCATGGCGATACGCCATAAGTTGACCAGCCTCCGCGAGACGGTGCATGGGCTTGTTTTCCCACATCATGTCCTCGCCATCTCCTTCGATAAAATCTATCGCCTCTGGCTCAAGCACAAAGAAACCACCATTAATCCAACCTTCAGCCGTTTGCGGCTTTTCTTCGAATTTGGTGACTTGATCGCCATTAAATAAAAGATGACCATAACGAGCCGGGGGACGCACTGCTGTCATTGTCGCAAGTCTGCCATGGGCCTTATGGAACGCGACGAGTTTGTTAATATCAACATCTGAAACGCCATCACCATAAGTCAGCATAAAGGTTTTTTCGTCCAAAAATGGTCTGAGCTTCCGTATGCGGCCAGCCGTCAAAGTCTCCATGCCCGTTTCAATTAGATCGATCGACCAATTAGGATGATAATGCGCGTGTTGTGCCACATTGCGCTGACCGTTTGAGCCGATATTGACGGTTAAGTGTCCCTGTAGGGCACAGTAATCGACCATATATTTTTTGATATGTTCGCCTTTAAAGCCAAGTGCAATAACAAAATCCTCAAACCCGTGCTTCCAGTAATGCATCATAATATGCCAAAGGATCGGCCGGCTCCCTATTTCGACCATTGGCTTTGGACGCACACTGGTTTCTTCCGCTAAACGGGTTCCTTTGCCCCCAGCTAAAATAGCGACTTTCATAACCCAATATTCCTTCAACTGATCTGAGCGTCACACCCAGTGTCTTTATGGTTTTGACTGGGTCAAAACCGAACCTTAACGCCAGATTCACGCATATAGAACCTGGCTTTCTTCCCCTTGCATTTGCCGTACCAAATTCATGAGCTTTTTCTGCCGTTTCCGCATCGCGTCTGTTTCTGACAACCCAACATCCTGAAGGATAGTCCGCCAACGATAAAGCCAGTCATGGCGCATGGCGATTTGAGTGAGGTTGTTTTTGCGTATTTGTTCCAACCGACCGGGATCTTTATCCAACTCAAGGATAGTGTCTAAAATGTCGGGGCAATCGAAGGGGATATCAAAAACTGCGTCTTCCCAACCGAAATGCAGATCAAAGTCTATACATCTCGGCCGCTCGCCAATCAAAATGGCGCCGCCCGCCATACCTTCAAAAAAGCGGACCGCCAATTCATCTTGTCCCGCAGTTTCTTCAAAAGCATCGACCTTGGCTCGGTTGCAGATAAAGTACCGGCTGCGCTTTATGATGTCTGAAAGGAGACGGCGGTGTTGGCGTGTGCAGATCGCTTCCCACTTAACCGCCTTCGTTGAATCAAAATGATAATAAAGGCCCAACTGATCTGACTGCTCAAAGAGTGCCTCATGGGTCACCTTGGATCTACGGCCAATTCCACAAACATCAATATGGCGGGGAGGGCAATGGGGGTAAGGGCTAAAGCGAATGGCATCAATGCCGACAGGCATATGTTTGACGGGCCGCCCTAATACCTTAGAGAGCTGGTGTGCAGTTTCATAAAAATTGCAATAGATGTGATCGAAATCGTCGAACAAACGAAGCCGTGCTCCGAGCCCTGGAATTTCCGCACACCACAATTCTTGAATATAGCAAACCGACTGTTTGCTCCTAGTGCGCCAATTCGGGACGGCGTCGAGAAAAAGCAAATCACGTAAATGCAGGGCCCAGACAATAAAGAGGTCATAATCATTCTGAACTTTTGGCAGATCATTTTTCGCGCCGGGAGCAATCACGCGATGAAAAGAGGTTTTTCGCGAAAGTACCCCACGCAACTTATCTCTTGCCCAATATGTGCGGCCGGGAGTGGGGCTTAAGATGTCGGCGTGATCAAATTCATTAATCAGATCTTCAAATTCGTAAATGCCGCATCGGGCCAAATGCTGGGTTAAATTACGGTTAGAAAAAATGCCTATACGTGGTGGGGACACAATCCCTGCCCGTTCCGCGATCTCAGTCATACCTGCCTGCTCATTAATAAATGACCGTCTTGACTGCGATCGCTGCAAACGACGTGCCAAAAAGCACCATGGTTAAATCGTGAATGCCCCTGGAAATTTTATAAACCTTAATCCTCTCGATCCTGGTCAGATTTACGGTAAATTCGAAAGCCGTCAACTTCCTTGTCCATCATCCCTGCGAAATCAAAGAGTGGCCCCTTATTTGCTCTTAAGCGTTTATCGTCTTTGCAATGCAACGGCACTCGTTTTCTAAATTATGAAGGGAAAAACGATGGAGAAAGTCAGGCCGCGTTCAGTTCTCATAATCGTTGAAAATTTAACGGTTCCAATTGACCGGCGTGTTTGGCAAGAAGCTACGGCTTTACGCGATGCAGGCTATACAGTCTCTATCATTTGTCCTGTTGGTGGAAAATATCAAAAACGGCGCGAAGTCCTTGAGGGTATTCATGTCTACCGCCACCCCTTGCCCTTAGAGGCCAACACGGGCTTTGGCTATCTGATTGAATATGGGGCGGCACTCTTCTGGCAATTTTGGCTCTCTTTCAAGGTTCTCCGCCATCAAGGGTTTGATGCTATTCATGCCTGTAACCCGCCGGATCTTATTTTTCTTATAGGACTCTTTTATAAAATTTTCTTTGGCAAGAAATTCATTTTCGACCATCACGATATTAACCCGGAGCTTTTCGAAGTTAAGTTCAACAAGAAGGGGCTACTTCATTCTCTGCTGCTCAAATTCGAGAAGTGGACATTTAAAGCTGCGGATGTGTCTCTTGCAACCAACAACACCTTTAAGGATATCGCTGTTAAGCGTGGTGGCATGAACGATGAAGATGTGTTTATTGTGCGCAGTACACCGGATCTTTCTAAATTTCGTCGTGTTTCGGTGAACGGTGAATACCGGTCCGGACGGCAATATGTTTTAGGGTATGTCGGAATTATCGGTGTTCAGGACGGTGTTGACTTACTCATCGAAAGCATGAATCTGATTGTGAATAGCCAAGGCCGCACCGATATTCAATGTGTCATCGTTGGATCAGGAACGGAGCTTGATAATTTAAAGAAACTTACTCGTGATCTGAATCTAGACGATTTTATTACATTTACAGGATATCTCAGCGGTGATGATCTCCTAAAAGCCTATTCAACATTCGATGTGGGCGTGATCCCAGACCCGCACAATGTTTATAATGACAAAATCTCCATGAATAAGGTTTTTGAATATATGGCCCTGGGTATTCCCTTTGTGCAATTTGATCTGTCAGAAGGACGGCTCTCGGCAGGCGATGCTGCGCTTTACGCAACAAACAATGATCCTGCTGATCTAACACAGCAAATTTTGACCCTTGTAGATGATCCTGTATTGCGGACACAATTGGGAGCTAAGGGCAAACAACGAGCGCAACGTGTTTTGAATTGGCACCAAGAGAAGGAGATGCTGCTTGCCGCATATGACCGGGCTTACTTAGATATGCGACAGAAAAACCCGGAACTTCTGCGTCGTCCACAGTAGTATTACAGTAGTATTAGAGTGTTTTCAGGAAAAGTGGACACCGGTTTTCCGAAGTGGCTTTTGGCTGTGAGATCTACCCAGGCTCTTCTATTGAGGTTGAGGCCAATCTGTTTTTCCAAAACACATACCGGTGTAGTTTGTAGGCGAGGTGTCCATCTCTAAACACTCCCTTCCGGCCATCCAGCTTTAGGATCAGCGCGACACCGTTCTCCAGTTCTGATTTGTTATTGCTGATAGCACGGCTATGCAAATATTAAAGAAAGGGTCTTACATCTTCTTTCAAAACAGTTGTTCGGACCGCTCTCCCCATAAGATCAAGAAGTAACGAAACACGTCCCTTTTCATCAAGATGTTCGATCAATCCAACTTGTTCACAAAACGGTCCCACAAGAACCTCGGCCCGATTGCCTACATGCAACCGACCATCCTTCTCAAATCCCAAAAGACCAAAGCCTTCGGCGCTTTCAATCAAAGCTTCGATAACTCCTTTCGGTATGGGCAACGGGCGGTCTCCTTGCATAACAAGTTGTGCAACACCATAAGTACCGTTCACCGACCGCCAACGGTCGCGCTCCATGTCCAAGACAATAAATAAATAGCGTGGGAAAAAAGGGGCAAGCACGGTTTCTAATTTACGCCCCTGGCGGCGTGTTACTTTTAAGCGCGGTAGAAATGTACAAAAACCCTGATTTTCAAGTTGTCTTTGAGCTCCCGCCTCGCGACGAGGAAGAGTTTGGACAGCATACCACCGCTCCCCCTTACGGAGATATCTACGAGGCCCCTTTACTAACACGCATTAACTCCTTTCAATCCGGCATTCCTAATTCAATTTTAAAATTTGGCGTATTTTGACATTCAGTCCCGACATAAAAAGAAATGCAGATTATTAAGCGACGTTACGTTTGCTCCGATAAGCAACCATCATCTCCCTATCCCGACTATCATCATGCCCGCGAGCCGTGTGTTCTTTTTCCTGTTGAGGAATTCCTAAATCCTCGTAAGCCTGGCGAACCGCATTTACATTGAGTTGATCCCCTGCAAAAACCATCACAAAAGTATGAATAAGAATTTTGATATCTAGCCAGAATGAAGCATTACAAACATACCAATCATCCATCACCATTTTGTTCTCTAAGGATACTTTTTTCCCGCCATTCACCTGAGCCCACCCGGTAAGACCCGGCCGTACCTGCAAACGCAATGTGGTCCCATGTGTTTGCTGAACAGGGAACTGATCAATAGGCAGTAAAGGGCGCGGCCCGACAAAAGACATTTCTCCGATCAAAATATTGAAGAGTTGCGGCAGCTCATCCATCCGTGCCCGTCTAAGAAATCGCCCCACGACAGAAAGCCGGCACTCATCAGGAATTTGATTACCGAATCGATCATGTCCCGGCGCCATCGTCCGGAATTTGTAAAGATTAAACGGCTTGCCATAGCGCCCTGGCCTTTGTTGCCAAAACGTCAAAGGAAACCCTAAATCCAGTGCCACTAGCAAAGAGACCAGGGCGATGACAGGAGATAAAACTAAGAGCAGACTCAGAGCACAAAAAAAATCTATGGCTCTCTTCGCATAGACATATCGACCGCCAATAAGACCTTGAGCTTGGCTAGCTGACTTAACATGTTGTGATCCTAAAGCGGCCTCCGGAGATGATCCCTTTGAATGAGCGTGCTCAGTTGCTTGCAATGCATTTAAGCCCAACCTCTTTTCAAATAAATCCAACTCAACATGACCAGAACGTTCATACCTCAAAAGAACTTCTCGTGAATCAGATGAGAGCTCATTAAAGGGACACGTGATGACGACCCGCCTAATCTCAACACCGTGTATATGGTACTTAGCCAGAATCTGCGGGAGTTCTGTGGGCTGACCTATGACTTTATGGGATTGTATGAGCCGTCCTTTTTCGTGAACGTCTTCATCAAGAAGGCCAATGACCGAAATCGAATCCGCCGCCAGATCCTTGACACTCCTTAGATAGAGTTCCGTGACCTGATTCAAACCGACAACAACTACATTTTCAGTTTGCGACGAGACATCAACCCGCAATTTTTCATTCGTCTTTTTGTAAAAGGATCTAACAAATAGACGGGCCGTACTCATTGCCGCAATGACAAATGCCCATTGCATTAAAGGGACAGAACGCGCCACACCACCAAGCCGATTAATGGCAAAGGCAATAAATAAAGCTAACAAAATACTTACTGTAACGGCCTTTATGATCTTGAAAAAATCTGGAAGCGATGTGTATCGCCATATCCCCTTATCAACTTTAAAAACTACAAAACATAACATCGCTGATAATATACTTATAATAACATATGGAATTATATTAATAAACTTTTCAATATCTACAGTTAGATTCTCTCTCAATATTAAGCTAATAAAAGGAGAAATACCAACAAATACAATATCAAACGCTAATAGCCCCCGCTTTTTCATTGCATCCCCCGCAGCAATAAAAGTAGTAACAATTAAATATTATTACGATATGAAAGAGTCAATAAGATAATCTATCTTTAATACCTTATTCACTTATAATTGGCACATTTATAAATGTATATTATGAATGAATAATATAATTACTTACTATTAAACGCCTAAGAACATTGAATTATTTATGGTAACTGAAAATCCATCTCATCTAGGCATCCTTTGATAGCCCTTCCAACCTTGTTGTTTTGCCAGCTTTTTAAAATCCTCTAAAGCTCCACCGACACCCTTTACCCCTTGCAGAATGATCTGTTGCTGATCTTGCGGAAAGCTGGTGAAAAGCTGAACAAGCTCCTTACGAAAACCCCTGTGCTCCCAGAGCAGTCGAATATCCTGGTTGGCAAAGTTACGTGTTTGTTGATTAAGGTATGGCCAATGCCTGAGAGCAAATGCCAAACGGCGGTGGGCCATCCACCCCTCACGGGCTCCTGTCAAATAGGACATAACCAGATACGTCCGAACACGATCATCAACATGTTTTTGTCGCATCCGCAATTCAGCCAGAAGGTACCAAAGATTTGTGTCACCCGGAGCAGAACTCAGAGCCGAAATCACAGATCGCCGTGCGTCTTCTAAAAACTGTTTTGCCTCACCAGTTTTGCGATCAGATAGGCGCCTCTCGTAAAGCCTGAGCAAAAGAGTGGCTTGGTCATTTTTTAATGTTCGCTTCATCGGCTCATATAGACTTGCAACCTTCAAGCGCGTCCAAGCATCATGAAGCACATTCTCGCTTACGCTCTTTGCCCGATGACCATCGCTGATATCACGAACGACTGCAGAGGCAGGAAAGGCGTAATAAAGCGTTGCTAATCCAGGGAAGGAAAGCGTAACCAAACCCAACCCTAAAGCCAATAATACTAGCCAAGCTGCGGGTTTAGCGGGATGCTGCCTTACTTGAAGAATCATCGTTTCGCTATGCCTATTCTGTCGTTCCGTAATAATGCGGATAGTTTTTATAATACCGGCCATAGCTGCCCTTGCCATATGAGGAAATGCGTTTCATATCCATCTTATTAAGGACGATGCCAGCCATTTTTTCTGGAGGTGCTTTCAATAATTTCAACGCTGTTTGAACATCGTCCCTCGGTGTCTTGTCCCATTCAACAACCAAAACAACAGCATCTACACACTCCACAAGAACCTTAGCGTCCACTACCGGCAGTAGCGGTGATGCATCAATAATAATTAGACCGTAGATTTGCCGTAGATCCCTTAAGAGACTTTTCATACTTGCAGAGCTAAGGATCTCCGCGGAGTTATAGGGGACGTTTTGTGTTTGAAGAAACTCAACCCCTGTATTATCTCGAATGATCGCCTCTTCTTTTATGACTTGATTGCCTAGAACCTCAATGAGACCTGGACCTGGTTGTTGCAGCCATTTCTTTGACAGCGATGGATTGCGCAAATCACCATCTATCAGCAACGTCTTTGTACCAGCCTGAGCTGCAAGTTGCCCCAGATTTGCAGAGATTGTGGTCTTGCCTTCATTTGGCAATGACGAGGTTATTAAAATGACCTGGGGAGGGGAATCAATATTGGAAAGTTCAACGCCCACTTTGAGTGTTCTAATAGCCTCTGTATAAGCAGAAAGAGGCTTCATGACAGAATACCTGTCAATAGGAACCGTTATACCTTCTTGTTTGAGATCTCCTGGAAAAAGTACCGGTACAGAAACCAGATGCGCCACTTTGAGCTGCTCTTCGACCTGCTCACCCGTCTTAAAGCTATCATCTAAATATTCAAGCAAATAAGCAAAACCAATTCCGAGTGCCGAAAATCCTACAAATGCCAGCAATATAGTTTGTCCCTTTTTAGGGGAGCTTGGAAAGTCGGGTGTAACGGCTTTTGTGATCACACGGGAATCTGCGGTACGTAAAGTTTCTTGTTGAGTTGTTTCCTTAAACCGCCCAAGAAACGCTTCATAAATTGCACGATTTGCAAATGCCTCCCGCTCCAGCTCGCGTAGGCGGATAGAAGCGGCTCTGGCACCCTTTGTTCTATTTCTAAGATCGCCAACACCTTCTTCAATTGAAGCAACGCGGCGACGGGCAATTTGATACTCATTGTCGATGTTATCAACAATACGCCTAGCTTCATGCTCAATTTGCCTATGTAAATCGCGTAGCTCGGCTCTTTTACTGAGCACTTTCGGATGGCGCTTGGTAAAGCGTGACTCAAGTTCGGAAATGCTTCCCGTCACCTTCGCCATATCCTCGCGCAATTTTTTGACCACATCTGATTTAGCGACAACATCGATGGAACTGAGCTTGCCTTTGGATTTGATAATGTCCTGAGCTTGTTCAAACTTTGCCAGACGTTCTTTCATCTGCACACGAGCTAAAATTAGCTCACTGTTGAGCTTTTCCAGTTGGGCATCATCAAGTGTCTTTCCTTTAGGGCCGATAAGGTTGTATCTGGCTTTGTAAAGCTCGACCGCCTTTTCTGACTCTTGAACCGCTTTTTGTAATTTTGCTAACCGACCTCTGAGCCAGGTGTTTGCCCGGCGCGTCGCCAAAAATTTTGCTTCAAGCTGATCGAGAAGATAGGCCTCAGAAATCTGATTAGCTATTTTTGCAGATTTTTTCGGGTCATTAGAAGTGTAGCTTATAGCAATAACAAGAGAACGGGATATCCGTCTTACATCCAAGTTTTTCGAGAATTTCTCAATGGCTTCATTGGACAAAGTTTTGTTCTGCTGCACTTGGGAAGCCCCTCTTTCATCTTTGACTTCCGCATCAGCTTGGGAAAATCCAACCCATCCAAGAAGCGTCGAAACCAGCGACAGCGATGCGCTTTTCTGCCCGCCAAACTCAGGATCGCTCGCAAGGTTAAGCGTTTTGATGACACGTTTAGCTATCCCTGAAGATTTGATGATCCGCACTTCGCTCGCAATCGTTACCGCATCATTTCCTAGCCCTGATAAGACGGCATCGCTATCAACCACTTTCTTCTGACGAGGATCGAGAATAATTTCCGTGGTTGCAGTATAGAGTGGTGTTGTCAGTAAGAGCTTAAGAAGAATCAATCCCAACCCTAGGGCGGTTGTAGCAAAAATCACCTTCCAACGGCGTTGGAAAAACCTATAGAGCTCGATAAGATCAATTCCATGATCATCATTTATTAGAGATGAAAAGTTGTTTGTAGCCATAACGCGCAAACATCCCGCTTCAATACCAAATCAGAGAAGAGCCCCTCCGGGCGCAATCCCATGCATGTTTGGTATCCTATTAAAATTGCAGTTTTACCGTTCCTCCAACTTGGCTCCGCTTATAGTCAAATGTATTGATGTTGGAGTCTTTTGTCGTGAACCTGTAATAAGCTTTCGCACTGAAGTTCCTATTGATCAAATATTTAAGGGAAACACCTGTTTTTAGAGTCTTATCCTCTCTAGCGATCCCCTGATAATCTTCAATCGTATAACTGATATAGGGAGAGCCGATTAGGTTGCGCTTGATTTCATAATCCACTTGTGCGGAAACGATCGTATCAACATGCCCCGAAGCGCCACCAAAT
The DNA here is from genome assembly GCA_965224165.1 of Methyloligellaceae bacterium. Classification (GTDB taxonomy): domain Bacteria; phylum Pseudomonadota; class Alphaproteobacteria; order Rhizobiales; family CBDCYM01; genus CBDCYM01. The sequence continues at coordinate 22,356 of CBDCYM010000011.1, forward strand.
GTTGTTTCTGAAATAAGCCTTTGAGCATTCAAATTGACTGTCATCAGCATTGTTGGATTCCACAGAAGCGCACCTCTGACGGCAAAATCACCGACATCTGAGAAAATCGGTGAGTTATAATCTTGGTACATGTAACCGCCCGATAGCTCCCCAGCCATCAATTGCGTGATTTCAAACTCAATGCCAGCGCGCGCTTCCACCCCCTGCGAATCACGGTTTGTAGCTGCTGTATTACCGCCGAAATCTCTCCAATTCCCTTCGATCAAACCAAAGGCACGGTACCCTGGTGAAAATTCATAGGCCTTGCGGAACAGGACCGTATAAATATTACCGTCTCGAATATCCTGATCTATAATCCCGCCACCTATGGCCCCGACATCTTCATAATCAAAATGCTGAATCCCACCGCCCAATTGCGCCGTGAATCGATTAAACCTCTTATTGAAGGAAATGGAGGCATCCAACTTGTTATATGGCGTCGGCTCATTTGCTGCCGTTGGTGAATCACTAGAGCCCCGCGCTTCATGGAGCCGCGCGATCGAAACGTAACCACCAATGTTAAAATTACGATAGACATCGATTCGCATTTTTGATCGCGCATACAGATCTGTATGATTTTCACTTGAGAAGTTTGAATATTTTTGATTCGAAGCACCGAACTCAAAATCCAGCAAATGGCGTCCCCAATCCGACTGAACCAAGAGGTCCACACTTGTTGTCAGGATGGTGTCACTTCGCTCATTCACATTGAGAGCAAAAATATTGTCGTCATACATGACGCCAACTCTCAAAAACGGATAAAGAAAAAAGCTCCCCACCCGAGCACCGACAGGATCATATTCCGGCCGTGTGCGGCTGTGTACAGCACTTTCTTCTACCGTATTGACATAACGGCTCGTCTTCTCCTGGGTGTAACCAGGTGTCTGCCAAACAACAGCTAGTACCAGCCCGAGACTAACCGCTCTTAACAAAGTCCCCGCCATCGTCTTTTGCCCCCCGACATAAACCATACAATTCAGACTTCAACTCACAAGAAATCCCAAAACCTTGCCGTCATTTGTCAGAACATATCTTCATCAAACCTGACCAGATCAGCCCGTATGTAAATGGATTCATTTCAATACAGAAAAAACTGTCTTTGCTCTTTCAGAATGCCCGTGATCAAACAAATGCAGTCTTTTCATCAGAAATTATTGTTGTATAGACAAGTGTTTTGAACGTCTGTTTCAGACTTCCGCGTCTTACTAATTTGGACTAACGGGACCACCACCGGTTCCGCCACCGCCACCAGATCCTATCGGACCCGGGGGTGGACCAGGCGGAGGACCTCCACCAGGCTGTCCGCCACCACCCCCACCACCAGGAGGAGGGCCTCCGCCAGGTTGTCCACCCCCTGGTTGCCCGCCGCCGGGTTGTCCACCACCGCCTCCGCGATTAGCAGCAGTTTGATCTCCCGTACCTTGAAGGAAAGCCGTTTTCAGATTTGGACTACAAGATTGCGCGACAGTGGTTGAAATTGACTGAGCTGCATCAGGATTTGACTGATTGATTCTCAAAACAGCTTGTGACAAACCTTGCCCAATCGCTTGTGCTTGTGCGTTATTAGCAGCAGCGTTTACCGGATTGGCAGGACAGGCACATCCATGTATCTCACTTGCAGCATCAGGGGCAGCAACCACAAGTGCACTGACCTCTGCCGCAAGTGCTGCGCCGCCATTCGGATGTGCCGACAAAAGCTGTTGGCAAAAATTACTCGCTTCAGATTGTCCTTGCGCAGGTGAGCTCTGCGTCTGTTGCCCCCCCTGACCTTGTGATTGTTGAGGCGCTTGTGTCTGTATCTGCTGTGCTGTCTGCGCCTGTTGTCCAGCTTGCCCAGCTGCATTTTGCGCCACAACCACATCAAAGCTAGAAAAAACTATAAGCTGAAAAACGCTTACTGCCCCAAATAAACCTGCTCTCCGTGCAGCTGTTAATAGCCGCTCAGACAAGACGACCATGCCTTAATCTCCTGGATAATTGCCTACAAAATGGCAAGGAATATGCCCACACGTTACGGTTGCAAAATATAACCGGCACAACAAAAGCGCAACAAAAAATAGATCAAGTTGATATATTTTATTACAATGAAATTTTTTTGTGCTTGAATTACAACACTGTCACCTTTGATTTGTGACTTTTTACAGATAGAAATAAACTTCTATCTCTCCCTAAATCTTTCCAGTATTAGGATGTGAAATAAAAGTGATATCAATAACATTTATGGTAAGCTTAGTTGAATTTCTTAAAATGATTTTTTGGAAAAAAAATATATATATCTGGACAGGAACAAATAAATTTTGCGCCTTGTCCGCGTTAAAAACTCTCTTAATCTTGAGAATAATTAATTATATGCCTATTGAATGGTTAAACTGCAAATATTAATTCTTTTTATGTTCCGATAGAAGAAACGAGCAACCTCTCTTCGTGATGCTCTAAAAAATTCTCTCCGGAACACGAATATTATCTCCTGGCATAACGCGTACTGGCGCATTAAGCGAATATCTCCGCTCTGACTGTTGATGGGCATGTCGAATATAAACATAGGACGTCACAGCACGGTATGTGTATCCCCCTGCCTTAGCAACAGCATCCCTCACAACAAGCCCATTGCTATAAGGAAACTCCCCACCCTTCTTAACTTCACCAAGAATATAAAATGGCCGGTAATTATCAATTTGAACAGAAACATCAGGATTTTTGATGTATGTCCTTAATTTATCTTTCAGCCGCTGTTCAAATTGAGCCAACGTTAAGCCAACAGCGCTGATCTTACCGACAAGAGGTAAGGAGACCGAGCCGTCACCCGTTACGTCAAATGTATCTGTGAGTTCTTCCGAGCTATCAACACGGAGTCTTATTTTATCACCAGGACCTAGACGGTACTCCGTATTACTTGTCGTACTCTGCCCAGGGACAGCCGCACTCGTTCGGTGGGCTGACGTCTCCTGTGCAACAGAGGAAACCAGTCCCGAACCCATCTGCTCTTGAGAGGAGCAAGCCGTTAGAGCTAATGCAACAAAAGGTATAATAGCACTGCGCCGAACCGCACATAGCATATCAGTGCCGATTAAATCGTCTACGGTTCCCACCATATTTTCAATTGGCCAGACGATACTTCTATCAACTGACCTCCCCCACATACCCATAATGACACTATTGAATCTTAGCTGTTGAAGATTAGTACCATCATTAACGTTAAATCAATAGTATTTGCGGCACTTACGCACATAAATACTAGAAAAAGCGTAAAGTTATTTAATTTTAATATGTTCAGAAACTTATATGAAATTGCCAATATTTTCCTCGAAGGCATAACATGTCAATCTGCCCGTTAACGGCCCGCCTGCATAAATATTAATACGATTTTGCTGTGGTTAGCATAAGTTTAAAAAAAATACACACGAATCTAGGATCAGTCAGCTACCTTTTTTACATTGTAAACAACAATCAATATCCTTATTTTGAGAGCTATCTTTATTAAAAGCTATCCTATCATGCAACTTGGATACCTCTAAAAACCATCCACCATCCCCTGCCATCCGCCTAATTATCGCAGAATATGACGGATGGCAGGGGATGGTGGATGGCCCGAAAGGAGTATTTAGAGATGCCCACTTCATTAACAATTCCAAATTGTTGTGAATACTCCTTGATTGTTCGGCGGCATCACCAGATCAATTCCTTACATCGCGGAAGAGACAATTTCCGAGGTCGCCTGATAAGCCTGACATTTATATAAAATTTTATTTAAGTCATACTCAAAATAACCTCGTTTTTTATCGTTGCCCCAAGCAATAAAGCAATCATTTCCATGTATAAAACAAGGACTAAGAGTGATCAGTGGGGTGGTCTAAATGTGCAAAAATTTCATTTTGGCAATAGCCACAGGGATATTCATCCTAACGCTACAGCCATCGGCCTTGCAGGCATTTCCAGGAACCGGGCTGAATAAGCGCTCTTTCCTGCCCTCAACAACACAGATGGCAGAGGGGCAGAAAACCTTTCCTCCGTTAGGTCATGTAGAATTTTGCATGAAGAACCCCAGTGAATGTCGCATTCACCGAAATGGCAAAGGTTCAGCGCCCGTTAAACTCAACAGTAAGACTTGGGGGCAACTTGTTCGCATCAACCAACAGGTTAATGCCAGTCTACACCCCAAAGAAGACCAATCCAATCACGGTCGTCTTGATGTTTGGTCTTTACGCGGCCGCTACGGCGATTGTGAGGATTATGCATTGCGCAAGCGCCACAACCTGCTTCGCCTCGGCTGGCCGTCTCATTCCGTTTTGATGACAACGGCTCGGGACCATAAAAACCGGCCACATGCGGTTTTAATTGCTCGTACGGATCGAGGTGATTTTGTTTTAGACAATCTAAGCAATCGTGTAAGGGCTTGGAAAAAAGTACCTTATCTTTGGCTTAAGCGGCAATCCAGACATAATCCCCAAAAATGGGTGCAGCTTTCTGGCTATAAAATCCATATAGCCTCTAAACGCTCGCATATCTCAAAAGCAAAACCTGCACTATCGACGAAACGATTACGCAAGCTCATGGTGACATTGAACAATGCGCGCCAACAAAAACGCACCACACTAAACCGGTCAACCAGACGGCATCAAAAAGCAGCTGTAAAACGATCCATTCGCACTCGATCAACCAATCAAGAAGATTTCTTTTTTGCTGGTGACTTTTAATGCGTTTGACTGCTCCAGGATTGAGCGCAACCTAACCCTAAGAGAGTGGCATACGTAATCGTCACAGCTGGGATCTGAAGACTGAAATCTACTGTCGAATGCAATGCAACAAGGATTGAACCCGCAAAAGCAGCCATAGGAATATGGCTGGATCGTCGGCGTTCAAGTGCCCCCCGGAAACACATATACACACACAGAGCAACTGCCAGAAATAAAGCAGATGCTGCGGGAAGACCCAACTCCATCATCACTTCAAGATAGGTATTATGGCCCTTGTCCCAGCGCCCCCATGACGAGACCGTGTTATCACGGTACATAGGAAAGACGTCGGGAAACGTTCCATATCCTGTACCGAGAACAGGTGAATCAGCAATGGCTTGAACCATGCGTTTATAGACAGCAACACGCCGGGAGTCGATTATGTCGCCTTGTGCAAAGCGCGCAGTTAATGTGTTACCACTCACATTAAAAAGAACGATAAAGACGCAAATTGCCAACGTAACCACTGCGCCGGCCTTGGCAACACTTGCGCGGCCGCGAAAAAGCTGGACACCCAAATAAACGGCACATGCGGTAAGTGTAAATGCGAAACCTGCGCGCGAATTTGAGAGGAATAACGCCCCCATAGTCATAAGCAAACCAAGCAAATATATACTGCTCATGCCGGCGAACTTATTTGCCATTCGATCAATAAAATATTTAACGGGCTCATCCTCATGAACACTTGTCGATCTTCGCATTGAGCGGATAAACAATGCCAAAAAAGTTACGCATCCAAGACCCACAAAGGTCGCAAAATTATTCCGGTTTATAAAGGTCGAGGTAATACCACCGCGATCATTTATACTCCAATCTTTTTTCTCGTACCAAAGGATCGTTTCTGAGCCAATTGACCAAAGAACAAGTCCATATAACGCATAGGTTCCAATGGCAAACATAACCGCTTTTAAAATAACATCCGCTTTGGCCATATCCCGTCCAAGTTGAACCGCCAGCCAAAAAACTGCACCATAGGTCAAGAGACGCATCAATGTTGTTCTCGTTTCATAGGGATTTACCGAAATGACACCATAAAGTTTCACGCCCATTGCTTCGGATGTCAGTTTCCATAAAGGATGATGCAGCCATTCCGGGGTTAATGAAAGAGATTGGATCCAGGCCCAAAGGCAAACCATCCCGTAAAGGGCCACAGGAAGCCAAATCCTCTTAACCGGCACAGCGGGTGCCCGTCGCCCTATCAGCCTATCTAGTGAAAACCAAACAGCAAGAACACCAAGCATAAGAGCGTTCATCGTCCAGGCTGCAGGTATATTCCCCCCGAGCGGAAGCGGCGCTAATATGACAACGGCAATAAAACCATATAATAAAAATTTTTCTGAAATCGTTTCCCCTCCCCATGCAACATAATAGTTCTTAGTTCATTTCTTTCTTCCTATTGGCATGTAACAGCTTGTAGCCAGTATTTAACGATTATCGCAATGTGATGTGAAGTGCGTTGATGGTGACAAAGCGAAAGAAATTTGCAAGCCCTTGATTCCAATTATCAGAAATAAAATGGGGGAGTGGATAATGTCGAGCGGATTTACTTGCTAATCGGGATACGAATTACAACACCACCCATTACTTCACCAAGTTTAAAGTCTCGTCGAGGGCTATCCTTGTGACTGTTGTGACATTTCACACAACTTTGATCAGTAGCACGGTCCGGATAAACGGCCAAAAAATATTTAATACCGTCAATCTCCTCCTCACCATAGAAATTCTCGTCCTTTACGGTGACAAACGCGAGCGCTTTTTTCTCCATTTCCGAGCCCGGCGCGTTTAGCTTATTCAGCGGCCAATAAGAATGAAGTGAATAAAATACTTTTCTGTTTTTCTCGGCAGCCAGTTCTGCACCAAGACGAAAAATTTGAGCGGGAAGTGGTAAAGTTTTTTCTTTCAGAAAATGCTCGCTGGCTTTGAGGACCTTGTCTTGCAACATCAAACGGTTAACAACAACTTGCGAATAGACGGTGCGGTTCGCTGATACAATGGCGTGAAACAGATCAGCAACATCTCGGGGATTGAGTCCATTGCCCCCTTTACTCTCATTTTTGCCAAATACGCTGGCAACCCCTAATGCCATCACACAGGTTCCTGCTAAAACTAGAATGCGCCAACTGCGGGAAACAAGACAAGATTTGTTAATCATTCTTCTTACTTTCTTTTTGGCAGCAAGTATCAGAACGCAATGGGCTTCAGATTTCGATCTGATCTCTTGACAATTGTTTTTGGGCGTCCGGCTCATGCACTCCTTGTGCACCAATTTCATCTTTTTTGGCGATTACGCCATTTAACAAAATCGTTGAACATTTGCTTTTTCTCTTCCTCACTCAGGCTCAGATCAGGCTTGAGCCTTTGAAGAATAGCGCTGAATAATTGTTCATCAGGGCCTGAATCCACTTCAGATTTGACCTGCTTCTTTTTCTGAGGAGGGGGCTGTTGCCTTGAAAGCTTGGGTGCATCTCGAACCCAGACCTCAACGCGGCGGTTTTTTGCACGCCCGAAAGGCTCACTGTTGCAACCAACGGGGAGTAACTCACCGAACGCCCTGACCTTCAACCGTGTTTCTTTGATACGGCCACCGCCAGCGTTCAGAAGCAACTGTTTCACTTGGCTTGCGCGAATACGTGACAGTTCGCGATTATGATCAAAAGCACCAACCGAATCTGAGAACCCTAGAAGAATAATCTCGTTGTCGCGTAATTCGGCGCTGGATAATAGAGCTGCAAGGCGTTTGATATCTCGCTGCGAACTCGTGTCCGGCTCAAAGGAGCCTGAGCGAAAACGCAATGTCATCGACATTCGGCTAGAGCGACCAATCTCTTTAATTAATTGCTGCATAAGTTTTAAATCAAAACTGTCGCCCGATGTGTCCAAAGCTCCAAGAATACGATTGCCTTGTCTTTTGAATGCAAGATATTCCACGGACTGATTGATGAACCCGGTATTAGAGATGATTTCCTGAGTCGACTTGGATAGGGCGTATTTCAAAATCCCATTAGCGTGTTTAGAGCGGGGTGCCGACGTAGTGTAGAGCAAAAGACGCCGGGTTAAGGGATATTCATTTGCCTTTATGTGAAAAATGTCTGGTGGATAAGAAATGCCGCACTCGGTAGAGAGAACGAGAGGCTTGGCATTACGTTTATATGCAAACCCCGTGAAACCGATTCCCTGAGGGTCATTGGCCACCGCATCAGACAACTCGGCGCTTGATTCAAACCGTTTCGCTTGAGGGGTGATTTGAAGATTGCTGTGATCAAGTACCAATGACTTAAACATGTCAACAGCTCCCGATCCAACATCGCGGGCATAGACATTTATTGGACCTGGGTTCTGACCAAGTTGCGACCAGTCCGAAATTTGCCCTGAAAATACTTTCGCGAGCTGAGGTAGAGATATGGTGGATATTGGGTTCTGAGGAGACACAATTGCAAGCAACCCATCAAGTGCCAAAACATGCTTGCGGAATCCTGGAAGGAGAGCCGCTTCTGTATCATTGATCGGGCGTGATGACATACCTATCTGCGCTTTTCCGCCAGCGAGTGCAGGAAAGGCTGTTCCGGAACCTCGGGTTTTAAGGTCGATCTTGGCAACCTTGGCACCCGACTGATTGATGAGTTCGATGTTAGCTTCTGTGCTGTCGCTCGTATTTACTTTCGTAGTTAAGTCAACACTCTTGGCATACGCATTGACCAGAGCGGGCATCAACTTGCTACCGATAGCGCTGGAGCCATACACGCCAAAGTCGGTCTCGGCTGTGGTGACTGATCTCTTTACTGCCGTCGGACAACTGTCGGAGACACACTCAAACCTCCTTGCATCGAGATTGGCTTTACCAAACAGCTCGGTTTCGACCTTATAAGTCTTGCCATCGAAGTTGATGATTTTCGCTGTAAACGTAAGTTCACTACCTCGCAGACGCATGGTTACTTCGGCAGCTAATATTGGGTAGGTCGTCGTACAAAGAGCGACCGCGCCTATCAGTGCAAGTCGGATGTACCGAAACATTTGTACTCCCCCAATTTTTTATCTCATACTATGAAAATTCGGAACGGCATTAGCACAATATCGTTCGTTCCCGGCCAACTGTACAACGCAGTCAATGGCCTCAAACAGGCTCACAGAGCGGTTAACATGCTCATTGATGATTAGCGCGGGTCCAGAGCCTCGATCGAGAAATCGGGTAAGCATCGCAGAATTCATCCGCATGATGGTGGCACCGTGAAAAGTGTCTGTCGTTAGACGAATCTGGACTATGGGATAGTATGCAAGGAGACGAGCTGACGCCGCCTTCAGCTGCTTCAACGACAACACAAAAAAAAGCCGAAACTGTGATTTCGCAACCATGCTCGTCCCACGATTTAGGAGCTCAAGCATAAATCCAGGGAGGCGGGTAGTGGCTGAATTTTGACCATACCCCGATGGTCACTGCCACCTTGACTCTACCTTTAACTAACCCAGCTTGTCTTATCCAGGTACCATAGATTGGTGCAGAAGAATGTATGCACGTAATGGTTGTAGTAAAGTATTAGTTGTGTAACAAGAAGAGTTGTCTGGCCGAAAGCGTACCCGCTCAGTGACACCTAACCGGACGACTGCATGGCCTATGGTGGCATTGGGGTGACTGATGGCGGGCTCCAAACTTAGCAGATCATGGAGCATCCGCGTTTAGAAGGAAGCCACACGACACGACATAAGACGTAAAGGTTCCTAAAACAATGCTCGCTCGCGATTGACGAAAAACATAGTTTTTGCCTCTTTCGTTTCTTGTGTTGTGTCGTGTCGTGTGGGATGGAATCGCTTGGATGCACTATCTTTTTGTTATCGCATATCTTTTTTCACAAAATTGGTATCCACCCTTGCGAGATATGTTCTAGCTTTGAGCATGTTGCGGTAAATCGTACTCATAAAATCTTGCAGGCAATAATTAATTTTCTAAGTGCTATATAGAATTATTAGTTGGGTCCCCCTATCCAATACACTTACATAAATTTTTTTGCAGGCCATCAAGATCCAAAGGTCCATAACTCATGATTTTTCTAATTAGTATATTGATTGCTCTTGTTTTCCCTATTGCCGCCCTTGTCGTTGCTCTTCTCATGCGTGGTCGAATTGCCAGATTAGAGAAACAATTTGAAAATACGAGATCTGTGCTGGCTTCTTTGTCAAAAACCTTGGATGAACTAAAACGAAGCTCTGCACATTCTGATGACGCAAGCACTCCTGAAAGCACAAAACCCGAAGACGCCTCCAAAATCCAGCCCAGGCTGGATTTAGAAGAAGACGAGACCGAAGACACAGAGCCCCCAACCACCACTCATGAAAGAGAAGAAGAATCCCTTCCCCAGCCCCAGCCAGCCATAGCACGAGAGAAGCATAGAAGCGCAGCTGACCTTGAGGAAATGATTGGAGCGCGCTGGTCCGTGATCCTTGGTGGAATTGCAGTTGCTCTCGGCGCGATATTCCTTGTCAACTATGTTATCGAGGCGGGCATTCTTGGCGCAAAAGCCAGGATAGCCCTCGGCTCTTTGCTCTCGATCGCTCTTTTTGTCGGCGGAGAATGGTTGCGCCGACATGATAAAAAACTCAATCTTCCGGTAATTGAAAAGGCAGACATCCCTGGCGTGTTAACCGGCGCAGGCGCTACAGCTGCCTTCGCCACTCTCTATTCAGCATATGCCCTTTATGGCTTTTTGGCACCAGGCGTTGCGTTTGTCGGGCTGACCATTATTGGTTTAGCAAGCCTACTTTTGTCCTCATTGCACGGCCCAAAACTTGCCGCACTTGGTGTGCTCGGCGCTTATGTGACACCTCTGCTCGTTTCAACCCAAGACCCTAAACCTCTCGCACTCGCGTTTCATATCTTGGTGGTAACCGCATCTGTTATGGCGATTGCACGCATTCGTGGGTGGCTCTGGCTTGCATTTTCCGGCATCATTGGTGGTTCTGCATGGACTGCACTCGCAGCGTTTATTTCCCATACATCAACTGGTCTTGCCGGAGTTCTGTTACTTATCGGCCTCACCATAATATTCGTCGCAACTTTTGCATGGCAAAAGGCAGAGCAACCCGAACCGCTTGAAGACAGAGACCCAGATTCACCGGGATTACTGGCATTTCTAGCATTAACTTTCGCCCTTGTTATTCAATTGGTTGGCAACGAATATCTTCCTGAGATTTTCACGGGGCTTGCACTGGCACTGACCATGATTGGGACGGCTATCGTCTGGCCATCCCTATCCCTTTCTGCGCTCATAGGTGCTGTCGTCGTTATTATTGTAGCTTTAGCCTACAGCTTACCGTTCACCGACCTAAGCAATCAAATATTCACCAATGATTTTACATTAGACCATACGGCACCGGACATCCCTGGATATTTAAGAAATCTCGGTATCCTAACAGTGCCAACTTCAGTGCTTGCTATTTGGGGCGGATATAGAGCTGCCAAAACCGCACCGAAAATGGCCGGTTGGCTGGCCGTCGCGGCATCCCTTATCGCATTTGTCGTACTGGTAATCGTATATCTGCGTATCGCACCGTTTGAAACAAGGCCACTATTTGGGGCAATCGCACTAAGCGCGGCTTTTGGCTTTGCAAGTCTTACTGAAATCTTTACCCGCTTGCGATCAGACGATCTTAAAGCCCCCGCACCGGCTGCATTTGCAGTTGCGTCAGTCGCTCTAATTTCTTTCGCTATAAGTGTTTCACTCACAAAAGTCTGGATGCCGGTGGGCTTTGCTATTTCATCGGCCGGGATGGCGTGGATTTATTCCAAGCGTCCAATCCAAGTGCTTCCTTGGCTTGTGGTTATTGCTGCTCTGCTTTCAGCATGTTCTCTTTGGTTCAGTATTCCTTTTCCCGGTACGGAAATCGGGGTTACACCATTCCTCAACAACCTACTGATTATAGTGGGATTGCCTGCAGTTACATTGATTGCCGCCGGTGAAATTCTTCGACACAACGATTCAAGGTTGTTGTCTTCATGCGTCATAGCGATTGGCCTTGCCACTTTAGGGCTTTTCGTCGGCTTAGAATTACGCCATTGGCTCACCGATGGTGAAATTGCAAGTAGTCACTTCACGCTCATCGACATGTCTGCGCAAACTATTGCCGCATTGAGTTTCGCGATTGGACTACAACAAGTAGCGAAAAATACAACAGCCGATATCTATGAAAAAGCATCCCTTGCTGCTGGTGCATTAAGTGCGGTTATGATCGCAGGCGGACTAGCCGTGCTTCACAATCCTCTCTTTACAAATGAACCGATCGGTGAGGGCTCTCTTTTAAACCTTCTTCTACCCGGTTATTTAATTCCAGGGATACTTGCCGTGGTCGTAGCTTGGAGGGCGTTGCCCGTAAGGCCTCGTTGGTATGTATTAGCCTATGTGGCATTGGCCGGACTATTGTTCTTTATTTATGCCAACGCTTCCACCCGCTATGGATTTCACGGTAGCCAGATTGGTCTCCAGAGGAGCACATCTGACACCGAGTTTTGGACATATTCTGCTGTCTGGCTCATTTTCGGCTCAGCTGTTCTGGCAATCGGCTTATGGAAAAAATCTCTTCCAATCCGCCTTGCTTCTGCCGTGGTCATAGGGCTGACCATTTGTAAGGTCTTCCTTCTTGACCTGTCATCGTTGACGGGTGCGCTGCGGGCTTTTTCCTTCTTAGGACTCGGGGCATCTCTACTCCTGATGGGTTACTTTTACCAAAGAATCCTACTTCGACAGGGGGCACCTCTTGAAACTGCTGACGATACCGCATAATCCGCCGGGCCGCTCACTCATCCCATCAATATGACGCCAAGCGAACCTTCCGATAAAGATCCACTCCGTACATCTCCTCGACTTACTCCAGATAATGGAATCAAAGGCGTAAACCTGGCGCACTTTTGCACCGTAATAGCGGGACTATCCCCACCATTTTCCTGGTGCAAAATTCAACAGAAATTCTCAGAGGTGCAACGAAAAATGGCTTCGTTAAGGCTTTGAGTTTTCTATTTATTAAAATTAGAATCCATAGTTTCTAAAGGGGTGGTTCAATTGCTGGCAACCATTGATTTCAAAATCATTTTGGTACTCATCCAGCCTGCGCCGAAGTCGTGCAATCTCGGCCCGTAGGTAATCCTCTTCGGCTAATCAGTTGGAACTGCTGCTGACGCAACTCTCGACGTCTTAACAAATCACTTTCATTCAATGCCTGATTTGTCAGATCTCACCATTCTCGTATAACTGTCTCGAGCTCTACGCTCAGTTCATCAATGGCTTGCTTGCGGGCGTTGTGTATACACAGAATTCCAGTACATATTTGACGAAGCTGTTCAAGTTTTGCATTTTCGATCAATGTTGCACTCCTTCAAAAATAGAAACATTAATTTCATTGTATTTGAGTTCATATTTGCGGGGATAAATGTGGATCATATTTTCAGAATTTCATTCGCCGTCACGCTGCTCATGATCATTGCAGCTGAAAACGTTAGAGCAGAAAATCCTCAAACCACTCCTGGAGAGGTGAGGCTTCGCGTTGATCGTGCAATTCTGGACCTCAAAAGAGTCTTAAAGCCATTGGAACAGCAATCATTGAAGGACGGTAGAGATGGTCGAATTTTTCCACTTGATCTGCCTTCTCAGCCTGAAGATTGGAGATCAACAGCAAAGGCACCGGAAACCCACTTCATAAAAAGCCTTAAAATATTGATCCGCGCGGGTGCATGTTCCGGAAACAGTACAGCGCTAAAAAAACTGTTTGAAATTGAAAGGCTCGTCTACGGTCTTGGGTTTATCGAAATAGAATCACTATTTCTGCAACGGCGCGCTGCAGCTCTTAAACTCAATCTACCATTCCACCACCGCTATCGTACAAAACGACGCTATACTGCAAACATGTCGGAATCGCCGCAGCAGGAGCTTAGCATCAATGTCGCTTTTGATGAGGGCCGGATTCAGGATGCAATAAAATTGGTTCCCGAATTTTTTGAACTTTGCCATTAAACCTTGCACTTGAAAATGCCCAGTCATGGATTGGCAAGTTTATGAATATCCCCCCAACGCTTGTTGATATTGACCGACTGCTCGCCCTTTATGCACCCAACAATGATAGACTGATATGGTCATAATCGATCCACACTTGAAAAGTTGTATCCCTCATACCAAGCATTCGTCCGGGTTGGCACCTTTATAAATATCTACATGAGACAGATGAAATGAATTCTTTTGACCACCTGAGGCCAACTCCTCCCAAAACGCCTCCGTCTCACGATTGATACGATCACCAATGACCATAGCTTCTTTTGGGCAAGCTTTTTTGGTTGAGCGCTGCACAATCACGCGCTCATCGAGATGCGCCACATCTTGCGGCACCCGGCGCACGTAATACCAATAATGCCCACGCTTTGTCAGATACTCACCAACCATTTTCGGGATCATTTTGTTAGACAAAATGTTATGCAATTTGTAATGCAAAATGGTGGGGTGCTCAAGGAAAAGCCAGGAAACAGCGTGAAAAACAGTGCAATATCAGAGGGATAGGAATCCGGTTTTGGAGCTCTAATGGCGGAGAGAGAGGGATTCGAACCCTCGAGACGGTTACCCGCCTACACGCGTTCCAGGCGTGCGCCTTCGACCACTCGGCCACCTCTCCTAATTTTGTTCCAAACCATTAATCCGGGTGGTCGAAGATAAGCGCACGCCTTTCTTAAAAAAGGCATATGGCTTAGCCATATGCGGGGCGCCTTCGACCACTCGGCCACCTCTCCTAATTTTGTTCCAAACCATTAATCCGGGTGGTCGAAGATAAGCGCACGCCTTTCTTAAAAAAGGCATATGGCTTAGCCATATGCGGGGCGCCTTCGACCACTCGGCCACCTCTCCTAATTTTGTTCCAAACCATTAATCCGGGTGGTCGAAGATAAGCGCACGCCTTTCTTAAAAAAAGGCATATGGCTTAGCCATATGCGGGGCGCCTTCGACCACTCGGCCACCTCTCCTAATTTTGTTCCAAACTATTAATCCGGATGGTCGAAGATAAGCGCACGCCTTTCTTAAAAAAGGCATATGGCTTAGCCATATGCGGGGCGCCTTCGACCACTCGGCCACCTCTGCAAAACCATATGAGACTGTAATAACTTCGACCTCTAAGCATAACGTTAAACTTGTGATAGCCAAAGCCATTTGGCTTGCTACACCGCTAGCCATTAATCCATCTTACGACTATACAGAAGCTCATCTATGACGCAAGAACCTGTAAAGATATTGTGTGGGCTTTGTTGATGTCTCAGTCCATACTTTTCTTCAGAGCGAAAATGTGCTCATACAAGTGAATAATGACATTACACAATGGATAGCCAACAATGGTTTTTTTGCGTGTGCTAGGTATCTGGTTTGTTCTTCTCGCTCTGGTCGCCTTTGCGGTTGACGGGACAAAATCACTTGCCGCCAATGAGCTGATCATCACATCATTTTACAAACAATGGGGAAATCTGCATCTAAAAAGCCTCAAAGGAGCACAATCTGCCGTTGAAAATACACTGCATCCTTTGTTTTGGGATCCATTGATTGTTTTTGTTCTCAGTTTTCCTAGCTTTGTTGTCTTAGGCGTATTTGGGTTTCTTCTCTATTGGCTGGCACGTAAACGCCAAAGATCACGCGCCATTATTAATTAGGGAAATCGATCCGCCTGAAAGGATTGCTAGACTGTTCCTGGCATGAGCTTAAATCAAATTGGCTGTGTCTTAAAAATCCGAAATAAGACCATCTTTTTCCCAGTCGCCATATCGTGCCGGGTCCAGACCTTTGCGTCCACCAACTTCAGTGGGCTGTTCCAAAGGCTTGTTTTCGGCCCGGCGCCTGCGCTCTTCCGCTTCCTTAAGTGCACGTTCCGCAGCTGGCGTGAGCTTCTTCTTTGCCATAACTAACTTTTTATTCTCATATTTATCTTCGACATGCCATCAAACATAATTGTCTATGAGAGACTATACCGTCTTGCAGCAGACCCAAGCAAACCCCATGATATAGGGAAACCTCGAAACTTCAACATGCGCCCCTAATTTAAGGCAAGGACAGGGACATGAACTATCTTCGCACTGCTATTCTTCTTGCGGCCTTGACGGCCCTTTTCATGGGCATTGGATTTCTTATTGGCGGTCAAGCCGGAATGGCAATTGCCTTCATTATAGCTCTTGGCATGAATATCTTTAGTTATTGGAATTCGGACAAAATGGTGCTCAGGATGCATAACGCCCAAGAGGTTGATATGCAGTCTGCCCCTGAATTTGTCGATATGATCCGTCAATTGGCTGAAAATGCCGACCTGCCTATGCCGCGAACCTACATCATGCATTCTGACCAACCCAATGCCTTTGCTACCGGACGCAGTCCCGAGCATGCCGCCGTTTGCGCAACAACCGGTCTCCTTGACATGTTGAGCCAAGAAGAAGTTGCCGGCGTCATGGCGCATGAGCTTGCCCACATAAAAAACAGAGATACGCTCATCATGACCATCACTGCAACCATTGCTGGCGCCATCTCAATGCTTGCAAATTTCGGTATGTTTTTTGGTGGCCGTGATAATAATGCTATAGGCTGGATTGGCAGGCTGGCAATCGTCTTTCTGGCACCCGTTGCAGCCGGTATCGTGCAAATGGCCATCAGCCGTGCCCGTGAATATCAGGCTGATAAGCTTGGTGCAGAAATTTGTCAGCGCCCCTTATGGCTCGCCTCGGCTCTGAAAAAAATTGCCGGGGCCGCACAAGAAATTCCAAATATGACAGCCGAAAACAACCCAGCAACAGCACATCTTTTCATTATGAACCCTCTCTCAGGTGAGCGAATGGATCCCCTATTTTCAACACACCCAAATCCGGATAATCGCATAAAACGATTGATAGAGATGGCCGAGGATATGGGCCAAGTTGACAGCGGCCCCTGGGGTTGATTGATAAAATGGCAAAAAAAGGCCTAGGGCCGTCCCGTGAAAGCTATGTTGGACTACCGTCCCGAAAAGCGGCGGTACAACTTCTAAGTGCCGTTCTTCAAGATAGACGCCCCCTTGATGACGCCATCGGACGCTACGGAACACGCGGCGCAATACAACATCTTGCCCACCGCGACCGAGCCTTTGCCCGGGCCATTGCCGCAACAGCACTAAGGCGCCTGGGGCAAATTGAAGATGTACTAAACCAATTCCTCGAAAAACCTTTGCCAAAAAAATGTGGTGGGCTCCGTGAGATTTTAATTGCTGGAGCAACTCAACTTCTTTTTCTTGATACACCCCCTCATGCGGTCATTAATCTGGCTGTCAGTCAATGCCAGTATGATCGTCAGGCACGGCGCTTTAGCAAACTCGTTAATGCCGTGCTTCGACGCATTTCGGAAAAAGGAACCGCGATCATTACAGACCAAGACGAAGAACGAATCAACACACCTGCTTGGCTTTGGGATCGCTGGGTCAAATCTTATGGAGAGGAAGCAGCACGACATATTGGGCGAGCTCATTTACAAGAAGCACCTCTTGATCTAACCGTAAAATCGGATCCGCAAAGTTGGGCTGATAAGTTAGCCGGCATTGCTTTACCGACCGGTAGCGTCCGTCTTCTGCACAAAGGCCTCATTGACCGCATAGAAGGATATGACGATGGAGCGTGGTGGGTCCAAGATGCTGCGGCTGCATTACCAGCACGCCTTCTAGGCGATGTTCGAGGTAAACGCGTTGCCGACCTTTGTGCAGCCCCTGGCGGTAAGACAGCGCAGCTTGTTCATGCAGGAGCTTGTGTCACTGCCGTCGATATTTCACTAACCCGTCTTGATCGACTTAAAGAAAATTTGGCGCGACTCAAGCTAGAAGCAGAAATCATTGAAGCCAACATTCTAGACTGGCGGCCAAATGAGCCTTTTGATGCAATTTTACTGGATGCGCCTTGTATGGCTACCGGAACCATAAGGCGGCATCCTGACATTTTACACTTGAAACAGGAAAGTGAAATAGCTGAACTTACTGCGTTGCAGAAACAGATGTTGGATCATGCGCTGACTATGATCAAGCCTGGCGGAAGACTTGTCTATTGCACATGTTCCCTTGAGCCCGAAGAAGGCCTAGCCCTGATCACTGACTATCTGCAAAACCATTCGAACATTCATTTGGACCCCCTCAATCCACAAGATGTTGCCGAACAGTCTGATTGGATTACAGAAGGCTGTTTGAGGACGCTACCGATCTCATTTGAGCTTGAAAGTCCAGACTATTCTGGAATAGACGGATTTTTTGCCGCACGTATGATCCGTGTATAATTGATAATTCTCATTGGAGATTGGAGTGATCGCTATTGACAAACCACCCACATGGGCAAAACTTGCGTCTTTTAGAAGAATCGATTGCAAAAAAGACTTTGAATTTGGCCGTTTACAGCCATAACCTAAATGGGGATAGGCATATAAAATACGCCCAGTACCGAAACTGCAATAACGCCCTCAGATAGCCTGCATAAAGGACTTGGCTAGCGAGAGCCTGTTATTGGTTTATGAGTTGAGGTTATTGCAGCCTTCTATAAAGAGTTATTATCAATGGTTACAGAGACACCCTTACGTGACCGAACCCATCTTACTTTACTTGCTTGGGAACATGCTCGCCGTTCCACGATTGGGCAGATCCTGAGATCCCCACTTTTGCGATGGCGCTTTGGCGGCCCGGCGATTGAAAAATTCCTTCTCATCCCTCAAGATATCAGGACAGCAGATCCAAGTTTTGTCACCGAAATTTATCATGGCCATTTTGGCCTTTCCGGCACTGTCGCGATCACAAATGGCGCATCTCCTTTTGCTATAAGGCCGCCCAATCTTGCTTGGCAGAGAGAGCTTCACGGATTTAGCTGGCTTAGACATTTGAGTGCAAGCGAAGATGATCTCTCACGAACTCATGCTCGCTCCCTTATCAAAGAGTGGATCACGCTTACTAAACGGTCCGGGGGCGTGGCTTGGGAGTTTCCGGTTCTTACGAGGCGCATCATCTCTTGGCTTATGCATGCAGATTACCTTTTGGACAGTTCAGACGATGTTCATTATCGCATGGTCATGCGTAGCTTCACTTATCAAGCTCGTTATCTTTCAGGAGCCATAAATGAAATTCCCGATGGCCTGCCACGTTTAAATGCCTATATTGCACTCGTATTTGTCGGCCTTTGCGTTGGTGAGCAAGATGTTCCGCTCAAAGATAACGTTCATCGCTTTTGCCGAGAACTCGACCGTCAAATATTTGAGGATGGCGGTCACATATCACGAAATCCTGGTGTCTTAGTTGAGCTGCTTCTTGATCTCCTGCCCTTAAAGCAATGCTTTATTGCACGCGGAGAAAAACCGCCAAAAACATTGATGACTGCAATCAAACGTATATTGCCGATGGTTCACTTTTTACGCTTAGGTGACGGTTGTTTGGCGCATTTCAATGGTATGGCTGCAAGTTTACCTGACGCACTTGCAACCGTCCTTGCCTATGATGACAATATGGCGTTACCCAGGATGGAAGCACCACAATCTTGTTATTGCCGATTGGAGAAAGGTGGTACCATTCTCATTATGGATACAGGCATGCCGCCTCCACTTTTGCTCAGTGGTGAAGCCCATGCCGGTTGCCTCTCTTTCGAAATGAGCACAGGACTGTACCCTCTTATCGTAAACAGTGGGGCACCAGGACCAGCAAACCGCGACTGGACCCTGACAGCACGAACTACGCCAACGCATTCCACATTAACTATTGCCAACGCGTCTTCCGCTCGTCTTATCAAACGTAAATTTCTGAAGCATTATATCGGAGCATCTCTTCTCACAGGCCCGCGCAATGTTAAGGCTGAGATAAAGGAAGAACAAAACCGTGTTCAAATCCGCGCCTCCCACGACGGTTATGACGAGCGCTTTGGCTTAACGCATAATCGCATTGTTTCATTACATAATTCTGGAGCCCAAATAGACGGTGAAGACCAACTCATCGCGCCCAATGGAGTTAAAGGCTTATCAAACCGCAGAGGATGGCGTGTTACGGTCCACTTTCACGTTCATCCTGATGTTCGTGTGACACGCGCTGAAGATGGGAAAAATGTCATTCTGACATTGCCAAATAACGATTGCTGGAAATTTTCAGCGGAGAAGGTTCACATTGCTATTGAGGAAAGCCTATTTCTTGCCGATTATCGGGGTTCTAGACAAACTGTCCAAATCGTTCTGAAAGCCATTTGTAACCGAGATATGCGAATTCGCTGGTGCTTTAAAGAGCTGAGCTCCTCCGTTCTTGATGCACCTCATGCAACAAGTGATCAAGCTGAGCAGGGTACTAAACTGCGTCTTGTTAAATCCAATGGAGAGACATGATTAACTCGCATTGTCATACGCATTTATGCTAGCTCGTATGCCATGTCACTAACAACACGACCTCCTTCCTACTTTAAGAACTTTAAGAATTGAGAGAGTACCCATGAGCGATCCTAAGCTTAAGATCAAGCGTGCATTAATTTCTGTATCTAATAAATCTGGTCTTGATAAGTTGGCCATTGAGCTCGCAAAGCACGGCATTGAATTCATCTCTACAGGCGGGACAGCAAGGTTACTTAAAGATGCCGGTCTCAGGGTGCAAGATGTCTCTGATCTCACCGGGTTCCCGGAAATGATGGATGGACGTGTCAAAACATTACATCCTAAAATCCATGGCGGGCTTTTAGCCGCGCGCGGCAATGAAGCTCATGAGGAGGCCCAAGCCACACATGGAATCGGCGATATCGATCTTTTGATCGTAAACCTTTACCCCTTTGAGGCAACCGTTGCATCAAACGCGGACTTTGAAACTTGTATTGAAAATATTGACATTGGTGGGCCGGCACTCATCCGAGCCGCCGCCAAAAATCATGCAAGTGTTACAGTCATTGTTGATCCAGTAGATTATAGCCTTCTTCTTGAGGAGTTAGCTGCTAATAACGGAGCGACGACACCGGAATTCCGCCGCCATCTTGCTTGTAAAGCTTACAGCAGAACAGCCGCTTATGATGGGGCTATCAGCACGTGGTTTGCAGCTGAACTCAAAGATTCAACACCTATTTACCGATCTTTCTCGGGTGAGCTCGCCGAAAACCTTCGTTATGGTGAAAACCCACATCAATGGGCCGCTTTTTATCGAAGCAGTGACAAGCGCCACGGTGTGGCCACAGCCCGACAAGTTCAAGGTAAGGCCCTCAGCTATAACAACCTGAATGATACAGATGCCGCCTTTGAACTTGTTGCCGAATTTCCTTCAGATGTCAGCTCAGCTGTTGCAATCATCAAGCATGCTAACCCTTGTGGCGTGGCGATTGGAGATACCCTTGTTGAGGCATATAGAAACGCTCTTAAATGCGATCCTGTGAGCGCCTTTGGTGGAATTGTTGCTACGAATCAACCAATCGATGTTGACGCAGCTCAAGAAATTGTCAAAATTTTTACCGAGGTCATCATCGCGCCGGATGTAAATGAGGCAGCCAAGGATATTCTTTCAACAAAGAAAAATCTGCGACTTCTGCTGACAGACGGTCTGCCAGACCCACGCCAAGACGGTGTCACCATGCGCATGCTTTCAGGGGGGTTTTTAGTTCAAGCTCGTGACAATGGTTTTGTTGATGATCTGGATCTTAAAGTTGTAACCCAGCGCCAACCGAGCCAGCAGGAATTGGCTGATCTAAAATTTGCTTTCAAAGTCTGCAAACACACCAAGTCAAACGCCATTATTTATGCAAAGAATGGGGCAACTGTCGGCATTGGTGCCGGGCAAATGAGCCGGATCGATTCAGCACGTATCGCAGCTTGGAAGGCAGATGCCGCCGCTAAAGAAGCAGGCGAAGAGCAATCATTGGCCAATGGCTCAGTTGTGGCGTCAGATGCCTTTTTCCCCTTTGCTGATGGTCTGATGGCCGCCGCAGAAGCAGGTGCAACAGCCGTCATTCAACCAGGTGGATCAATGCGCGATGATGAGGTTATTGCCGCTGCCAATGATGCAGGCCTTGCCATGGTTTTTTCCGGCATGCGCCACTTCCGACATTAAAATACAAGAGCATCCCGCATTTAGATGAAATCGTTGACTGTGAAGAAAAGTCCTTCGCTTCGCTCAGTGTACTTTTCTTCATTTTCCAGATTATGGCCTGAGCCCATAATCGTTGAACATAATGCCAAATTCGCCCGTAGAGCCGCCTGTCGGTCTCGCCCTCGCTTTGCGAGGAAAGCGAGACCGCCCTTATATGGAACTGACCGGACCTCTGGCCCGGTCGGGGGCGGATTTGCCCTTATTTATCTGGGAAAAAGTATGACCCAAGGCAAAGCCGAGGGACTTTTTCACAAACGATGAAATCGTTTGGATGCTCTATCTTTTGTCGTTGCATGTCTTTTTGCGCGACATGGTCTAACGCTCTTTAACCAGAGAGAGCAGCGTCAAGCCTGCCAGGAGAAAAACCATAATGACACTAATCCCAATCCTCTGACTATTTGCCATTTGAGTCACAAATCCCACAAAAAAGGGCGCAAGGAATGACGTCACCTTGCCCGAAAAAGCGTAAAGGCCAAAAAACTCCGCCATCTTGTCTTTGGGCGCGAGACGGGCAAGGAGTGTTCGGCTTGCGGCTTGAAGCGGTCCGGCAACCAGCCCAATTAAAACGGCAAAGGCGAGATAGATCCGCTCGCCCAGAGAGGAAAAAATTGCATCACTTTCAGATTTTTCCGCCGCTTCGACAATGTAGAATATATGGGTTTTATCCACGGAAAGAATGCCCAAAGCAGCAAAGATTAAGCCCACCAAGGCGCCGATGATCACAAGCTTAGAGCCAAGCTTATCATCAAGCATGCCTCCCAAAAGTGCTCCGATAGCACCGGTCAAGGCTAGCAAAATCCCAAATAATCCAAGCTCAAAAGAAGACCAGCCAAAAATAGCTGACGCATAAATACCGCCAAAAACAAAGATGGCGGCCAAGCCATCTACATAGAGCATACGAGCGATGAGAAAGAGGAGAATATTGCGGTAATCCTTGAGGCTAAGGATTGTGTTTTTGAGAACACTCAACCCCTCGCTTACCGCAGCAGAGATCTGCCGTTTGGGTCCGGGATTATCCGGCGTAAAGAGAAAGAACGGAATGACAAAAACAAAATACCAAAGTGCCGAAAAAGGCCCCACAAGACGGTCACCCTCCCGAGTGGAATGATCTAAATTGAGAAGAGGATCAAGACCAAGGAGTGTCTTACCTGTAGCTGGATTGGCGACGATAAGACCCGCCATAATAACCAAACTCACCAACCCACCTGCATAGCCAACCGCCCAACCAGCACCACTCAACCGGCCAAGCTGCGCTGACGGTACCAAGCTCGACATCATGGAGTTGGTAAAAATGGTCGTAAATTCGGCAGCAATACTCGCCATTACAAAGGCGAAGATGATCACGTAAACGCTTGATTGTCCCCCAGGCTCCGCCAACCAGAGAAGAGACATGCCTACAATCATGACAACCGAAAAAATGGCTACCCACGGCTTACGGCGGCCAGAGGCATCCGCTACCGCGCCAAGCACAGGGCCAAAGATAGCGACCATCAACCCCGCTACCGCCGCACCATACCCCCAAAGTGCCTGGCCATGCTCGGGATTACCAATAAAAACATTGGCAAAATAAGGAGCAAAAAGAAATGTCAAGATAAGTGTATAAAAAGGCTGTGCCGCCCAGTCGAACAACACCCATCCCCCTATGGCTAACGGACCAGCGGAATTTATGTCAGCCTGTTCCTCAGGCTGGCTTTCTGAGAGGATTGTCATGGGTTTTAGTTCCTGGCGAATTCCGGACAATTTTGACACTAGCTACGCTTGCTCATCAGATATTGCAAGTGTATTAGGTATGGTATGGACTCTTTAATGGGGAGGTAGGTGCTTTTTAATTGTATACAATAATAAGGTCTCAACAATGGACTATTTTTCTACAGGTTTCAGTATCGCAGCTATCTTATTCGGAATATATACCTTTTATGCGCGGGTCAAATATCCGGAAAAATTCGGAAAATTGGCCCTCATGAGAAAGTTTTGGGGCGACAAGGCCGGTTACACAATCCATGTTTTAGGGTATTCAGTTTTCCCGATTTTTTCGGCATTCTGTTTATTTGGAAAGGCCTATATGGGGAGCTGCCGTTTATTTGAATTTTCTTATCTTTAACGAGTTTCCCGAATCCGAAGTTTGTAAAAGTGCATACAGAGAAATGATACGGTCTTCAAATCCATCTCACTAGGTCATGGATGCATTTGTGTTCACTTGATATCCGTATTACCGGTCCCACAAGATCCAGGTACTCTCAATACGGCCACGTAGCCGCAACTACGTGGCCTAATATTTCTAATTAATTCATACAGTTTGAATCCTAATTTAGCTGCGCAAAGAGGCAGCAACCACAATTAGTTAACTCGGATTTGGATCTTTGTATCATCCCGACATGTTCGGACTACTGGTGCAGCGGTGAGGTTGTTAACCCATCCCCCGGTACCAGCATTCTGTCTATCATAGGACAAAACAAAGGTGCCTTCGATTCCGGAATCCAGATGGTTCAGTCGCCGCTTCTTAGAATTCCAGGTGTCACCAGCCGGTATTCGTTTGTTGTGCAGGTTTTCATTCCATGTTCCTTGATGGCTGCTGATCCGGACATGATTGACCCGAATGCGTTCCAAGCGTTCGTTAACAATTTGGAACTTTATCTTCTTGCAATCTCCAGCGAAGGCTGACGTCGACGAAACGATGGCCAATCCGGATAAAGCAGGGCCGATTATCGCGGTGGTCAGTGCAATTCTTGCAAGGATTTTCTTAATAGTCATTTTCTACTCCATTTTTAGGAGCTCTCCGCCCGGTATCTGCACTATGCGAATACTATTGCGAACGAAGCAGCACTTTGAGGGGAAAGGCCCCGCTTAGAGAAGCCGGGGATGTCCCTCAAGGCGACCTTGATCGGTCGCCGCTATCTTCTGTCGCAGCGATAGTTGGCATGGTTCAAACGGTTGGGGAATAGATCTTCAGACCTCTCGTCCGCGCAATTTTGAACCCTTAATCAGAGTAGAGAGACTATTGCTTCTCAAGACACTCCGATTATTCTGTCGTATCAGATGTTGAGTACTCCGAGCTAAGCGCCTCAAAAGCATACGTTCGCGTACCATCCCCATCATAAAATTGGGCAGGCGTTCTTGGGGTCCGGTCTACGGAAAAATCGAAAATATCAAAGCGGTTATAATAACCCACAACATCATGAAACTGCTTGGGCACAACACACTCTTGCAGATCTATCTTCGCGATTAATAGCTCATCTTTCTGAGATGATGTTTCAGTTATGACATTGCCATGTGGATTTATGATCATTGAGGCACCACGCGGTGACCCAGACAACATGGCTACCGCCTCGTCACCAAGAGATGACAGAGCCTCCAAGGCCGGTTGATCCAAAATTGAAGACGCGACGATATTAAATGCTTTTGCTTCAAATGAATGCGCGCCTGCACGAATACGAATAGCTGACGCTAAATCGTAAGCATCATTATTCCCCGGCTCATGAGTTGGCCATACAGGCGGGTAAGACGACATATGTATTTGTTCGCCAGATGCCATAAGAGCGTAGCGCGCAAGTGGATTTGTGTTCTCTCCACAAATCAGCATACCAAGACGGCCAATGGATGTGTCAACAACGCGCAGGCCAACCCCATCACCGTTCGCCCATATCATTTTCTCAAAAAATGTAGGAACCAATTTCCGGTGATGGTTGAGAATAGACCCATCAGTACCGATTAGCAGGTTCGCGTTCCATAAACACCCGACGCTTATATCTGTCGATTCACTCACACCAATTGAAACGTTGATTTTAGCAGCCCGTGCAGCTTGGCAAATGCTAAAAATCTCTGGTCCCGGAACGCGTATCGATGCATCCGCAAAACGTTCAAAAAAGTCATGATTGCGATAAGGGGGCGATACGGCCGGCCAAAGTGGAAATCCTGGTACAAAAGATTCCGGAAAAACAATCAGGTCAATATTTTTATTGCCTGCCTCTAAAATAAGCTTACAGGCTTTTTCAATTGTTGCTTGGGCATCAAGATAAACGGGTGCTACATGGGCCGCACAGACTGCAACATGCTTGGTCTTGTCCATATTCACACTTTTACATCAGGGCTCCCGCGATCAATCCCGCGTAAGATCTCCAAGTTGAGCTGCTGCAACCATTAGTTTGGAGAGAGACAACTGCCCACCGTCCAAGATTTCACTCAAAGCTCTTTGTGTCCGCTCTACAACTGCACTGTTTTCAGTCCGCCAGTTTTCAAAATCCGCCGTACTATCTTGCCCGGCTTGAATAACGTCCCGTGTGATCGCACGCTGAACTTGAGAGAGTGAGCTCAAAGTACTATTTACGGCAATTCGATCAAAATAATCTGAGAAGCCAAGTTGCTCAGCTTCAGAACGTAATTCTATGAGTCGGAAATAACTACCGATTTCGTAATAAGCCTGGGCGGCCGTTTTTATTGGTGCTTCTATCGCTTGCGCAACAAAAATAATATCCGAACCATCAGCCAAAATCTCAAGCATGGCGATTTCTTCTGCCAGCTTGCTAGGAACCCCATTTTCTACATAGCGCTCGGTACGGGTAATAAGTTGCTGCTTTTGTTCATTTGTAAGCACTACCTCACGCAAGCCCTCAAAATCAGCAAGGCCTGTGCGATAAAGTTCAATAATTTTTGAAAGCCCCTCATCCCAGTTTACATTCCTCAAAAACCAAGCCATTTGTTTACGCAATAGCTTCTCCACCTCAAAATAAAGGCTGAGCTGAAGATCACCTGTAATTTTGTTATCGAGAGCATCAATCTCATCATAAAGTTTCTTGAGACTAAAGACTGCGCTTGTGGTTGCAAAGGCATTGGCGATATTTGCAACGTCATGGCCTGTCTCTTCTTTAAGCCGTGTAACGATTGTCGAGCCGCCACGATTGATAATTGAGTTGGCAAGCCTCGTTGCGATGATCTCGCGCCTTAAACGGTGTTCCTGGATTTCTTGAGAAAAATCCTTTCGTAAAATTTCTGGGAAATATGCTTCAAGTTCATAAGCTAAGAACGGATCATCCGGCACAGTGCTGGCAATAAGCTGGTTATAGAGATCGATCTTGGAATAGGCGAGAAGCACGCCAAGTTCAGGGCGGGTCAGCGGTTCGCTATGTTTGATCCGTTCCTCAATGTCTGCGTCGGAGGGTAGAAATTCGATCTCACGATTAAGGAGGGATTTAACCTCAAGCTCCCTCATCAAACGTTTCTGAAAACCAAAATCGGCAAGCCCGTGTCGCTCACCGAGGCTGATGGCAAGAGTTTGCAGATAATTATTTCTAAGGCAAGCTTCCGCCACTTGCTCGGTCATATTGACAAGAACTTCATTTCTCTCATCCATGGTGAGCTTGCCTGCGGAAACTGCGGCACCGAGAGCGATCTTGAGATTAACTTCAAGATCGGATGAATTCACGCCCGCAGAATTATCAATAGCATCTGAATTGACACAGCCCCCCGCTTTCGCGAATTCAATGCGAGCGAGATGGGTCATGCCGAGATTAGCGCCCTCGCCGACAACCTTTACATTGAGATCTTTGGTGGGAATACGCAGCGCGTCATTGGCACGGTCCCCGGCATCATCATCCGTTTCTGTGCTCGCACGTATATATGTGCCAATGCCGCCGAACCACAGAAGATCAACTTTCGATTTCAAAATTGCTTGTATCAGCTCATTCGGCGTTACGGAGGATATGTCAAGACCTGTTAACTCACGCATTTCAGGGCTTAGTGGAATAGACTTTGCCTGTCGGCTGAATACGCCACCCCCGGCACCGATCAGGCTTTGATCATAGTCCTGCCAGCTAGAACGGCCCATGTCGAAGAGCCTCTTGCGTTCTTCCCAGGTTTTCTCAGGATCGGGATCAGGGTCGATGAAAATGTCGCGGTGATCGAATGCCGCAACAAGTTTGAGTGCTTTGGAGAGCAACATACCATTGCCAAACACATCTCCCGACATATCGCCAACGCCAATGACGCGAATGGGCTCGCTTTGAATATCGACATCCATCTCGCGGAAATGTCTTTTAACGGCTTCCCAAGCGCCACGTGCCGTAATCCCCATTTTTTTATGGTCGTAGCCAGCGGAACCGCCGGAAGCAAAAGCATCGCTCAACCAAAAACCGCGATCCATTGAAATCTTGTTAGCATAATCTGAGAAAGTCGCTGTTCCTTTATCCGCAGCGACAACAAGATAAGGATCATCCCCGTCGTGACGTACCACATTGGCCGGCGGATTGATCTCTGTGCCATGAAGATTATCGGTAACGGAAAGCAAGCTTGAAATAAACAGCTCATAACACGCCACACCTTCTTTCAAAACATCCTCGCGGGCGCCATCACGAGGCAATCTCTTCGGGACAAATCCCCCCTTCGAGCCGGTCGGAACGATGACGGTATTTTTAACCTGTTGGGCTTTAGCGAGTCCTAATATTTCTGTCCGAAAATCTTGTGCCCGATCTGACCAACGTAGCCCTCCACGAGCGATTTTCCCGCCCCTTAAATGAATGCCTTCAATACGCGGTGAATAAACAAAAATTTCGGCATATGGTTTCGGTTCAGGAAGACCATCTATTTTTGAGCTATCAAACTTAAAAGCAATTGCTGCAGGCGATTGGTTGCTTTCATCCGTTTGATAGAAATTTGTTCGGACCATCGCCGTAATTAAGTTTACAAAACAGCGTAAAATTCGGTCTTCATCCAGGCTTGGAATTTTTGCTAATGCATCTTCTATGCGCTCTAGAATCGTTGTTTCCGTCGTCTCCCTGGCCTCCGCCGACATGGGTAATGCTGGATCAGAGCGAAGCCGGAAAAGCTCCATAAGATCCTTGGTAATATCGCTATGGCGTAAAAGCGTATCGCAAAGATATTTTTGACCAAAGGGAACACGGATCTGACGAAGATATGAACCATGGGCTCGCATTGCCGATGCCTCACGCCAATTTACTCCAACCTTTGCAATAAGCTGATTGTAGAAATCGTTATCGGCCTCGCCTTTCCAAACTGCAAGAAAACATTCTTCTAAACGTTTTTTACAATTTGTAAGATCTAACGCCTCACCATTCTGCATCTCCAGCATCATGTCGTGCAGATTCGTGACTTCGGGCCCCTCATCCATATCGCGCGTAATTTGATAAGAGCGCTCATCAATTACGGCAAAACCGAAATTTTCAAGAACTGGGACGCGACGGCTTAGGGGAATCGGGCCGCCCAGATGATAAAGAGAAACTCTAACCCGATTCGGGTTTTGATCATTATCGCTATAAAAATCAATAGATACAGGTGTTTCAGATGTGAGGTGTTCGATACGCCTTATGTCCTCTATTGCACGTTCCGGCGTAAAGGCTTCCTCATAGGCTGCCGAGAAGGCTCCTATATATTTATCTGCAATTTCATGAACTTCATTAATTGCGTAATGACGTTTTAACTCCTGTTTAAGACCATCATCCCAGGTACGGACGATACTCGCAACATTTGTTTCTAACAGAGCACGGTCAGGTGTCGGCGTTTCACCTTCATAGCGCCCGATAATGAAATGGATACGAACTAAGTTTCCCTCTGGAAAAAAAGGAAAGAAGGCGGAAAGAACACCTTTATAGATGTCGGCAAGGAATGCCCCGATGCGTTGACGAACCTCCGTCGTATAACGTTCCCGCGGCACATAAACGAGAATGGAGACAAACCGGTCAAACTCATCAACGCGTGTAAAAACACGGGATCTTGGCTTAAGTTCCAGCCGATGGATACCCATCGCAGTATCGCAAATCTGATCGACATCACTTTGGAAAAGCTCATCGCGCGGATAAGTTTCTAAAACATTTAGAAGTGCTTTGCCGCTATGACTATCTGGTCCATAGCCAGAGCGCTCAATTACCATTTCAACTTTCTGGCGAAGAAGAGGAATTCTCTTTGTCGAAATGGTGTAAGCAGCGGATGTGAAAAGCCCAACGATGCGTAACTCACCTGATATTCCACCATTTTCGTCATATATCTTGATGCCCACATAATCCATATGTACGCGGCGATGAACATTTGAACGCACATTTGCCTTCGTTACGATAAGAGGTTGCGGTGCGAAAAAAAACTTCCTTATCTCCGGTGTCATGTGCACCATTTCTCTGCCGCGACGCAAAACATGAACCGTATTGTCGCGGAGCATGCCAAGGCCGGAATCCTCGACAAGTTCCAAATCTCCGCTTTCTGCGCCTCCGACGAGGCGGTATTCGCGTATACCAAGAAAAGTAAAATTGCCATCAGATAACCAATTTAGGAACTGGACAGATTCAGCCAGGTCCTCGGCTTTCATATCAGGCGCGTTCTTCGACAAAGCCGTTACCGTCTCGGTTAACCTAACAAGCATCGCCCGCCAATCAGTAACCACGGTCCCGACTGACGTCAAAATTTCCGAAAGATCTTCTGTAAGTTCAGCTCGCTTTGCCTCAGACAATCGTTCAAGCTGAATTTGAATGAAGCTTTCATGGATACCCGATCGCATTCCGTTTTTCTTGGTGGCAACAATAGCTTGCAGCTTGCCTTCAGCGTCTCTCTCAACGGTCAGAACGGGATGTACAACCAGATAAACTTCGATGCCCTGCTCTTGGATTTTCCCCATAACAGAATCAAGAAGGAACGGCATATCATCATTGACGATTTCAATAATGCTTATTCCGTCTTTCTGACCAGAAGTATCAGGACCGCAATCAAGATCATAAGAACGGAGCTTTGCCGTTTTAGGTAATCTCTCGGTAATATGTGAAAACGCCTCAAGAGTGATTTTTGCTAAAACTTCGCCGTTGTATCCTTCAAGATCACTTTCTCTCAAGCCCCCATAAAGTGCTTCAGCAAAGAGATGAAGATCAGCACTATGATGGCCGGCAGCCTTTAGTGCCCGATTTATGTGAGTTGTCATAATCTCACCGCTAAGTTCCGCTGTGTTTGCCATTTGCCCCCGCCCCAATGACACTAACAACAAGTGAGTCGTTTTCGTCGACAGTGAACCCCTATGGGAATCAAAGCAATCATTATTCGCGCCAGGATATTAAACTCTCGTGTATGAATGTATTTTACTGAGAAATTTAACAGACCGATAAATTCCTGCATATTCAACAGGGATATAAGGTCCTTCTATCTGAAGGAAAAGGTTGAGAAAAAATAAATAGATACAATGTATCAACTTTATTTATTCCAATTTAATAATAGGAAAAGCCTATCAACTTACCGTGTCCCAGAGTCGGAATCCTCATCCGACTTTTCATCCTCGTCGATGAGAATGCGTAGCGCAGCACCATCCAAATCCTCAAACTGGCCAGAACGCAAAGCCCAGATAAACGCCGCAAGCCCAAGACCCCCAAGGAATAAAGCCACCGGAATTAAAATCAAAAGATTGGTCATGATACGACCTCCGTTTTTCCAGAGCAGGGCCTGGGAACCTTCTCTTGTGGCTTCATATTACGGACGTGCTGCTCATCAAGCTGATAATGTTGGAGGCGAAGCCGGAGTGCATTAGACGTTACAATCAACGAAGATGATGACATCGCAATTGCAGCCACCAACGGAGATGCATACCCCAGTATCGCAATTGGAACTGCAATAACATTGTAGAAGATCGCTAAAGCGAAATTTTGCTTTACAAGCCTATAAGTTGCTTTTGCAATTGTATATGTGAAACTGACAGGACGTAACCGGTCACCGAGAAATACGAAATCAGCTGCTGTCCGGCCAACATCGGAAGCCGATGACGGTGCCATAGAAGTGAAACCCGCTGCAAGAGCCGGCGCGTCGTTAATTCCGTCTCCAACCATGAAAGTCTTGTGACCATCAGAAGCAAGCTTGGATATGTGGGCAAGCTTATCACCTGGTTTTAAGCGTGCATGATATGTAGTGATACCAAGCTCATTTGTGACATGCTTCACCGCAGCGGATCGATCTCCAGAGAGAACTTCTATGTCGATATTTGAATGTTTTAGTTTCTCTATGACCTCAGATGCTTCAGGTCTGACCTTATCTTCAAAATGGTAGAAAACGACATCGTGGCTCTCCACCTTTAAGCATAATTCGAGGAAACCAGTATCCTTGTTCTCATTATCTGCAGCATCTTCCAGGCCGCACCAAGGGCGACTGCCAAGACGCACACGCTGCCCCCGCCAAAATCCCTCTAGTCCTTGGCCAGGATACTCCGTAATATTTGTCACCTCGATAGCCTCAGTATCAAGTTGAGATGACGCGTCTGCTAATGCCTTTGAAAGGGGATGGTTGCTGAAGTGGGCTAGTGCCGCCGCAATTACAAAAAGATCGTTATCCATCGCCGCTGCTTTGCCCACCAATTCAGGTTTGCCAAGAGTAAGCGTACCCGTTTTATCAAAAAGCACGGTATCAATTAGGGCGAGCTTTTCTAATGCGGCACCGTCTTTGACCATAACTCCGTTTTTAAAAAGCACACCACTTGCAACAATCTGCACAACCGGCACGGCGAGCCCCAGCGCACAAGGGCAAGTAATGATGAGAACCGAAACGGCAATGAGAAGAGATGAGTGCCAATCGCCGCCCGTGACCCATAACCAACCTAAAAAAGTAATACCAGCAAGAAGATGTACGGCTGGTGCATAGATTCGTGCCACCTCATTCGCGAGACGGACGTAATTGGCCTTACCTTGCTCGGCAGACTCCATGAGCTGGACCATTTGACCGAGGAAAGTATCTTCACCCGCCGCGATCACCCGAATCTCAAGTGGACCGGTCAGATTCATCACACCGGCCTGAACAATGGTTCCCTTGCTTGCCGTTTCAGGTGCTGTCTCGCCGGTGACGATCGACCGGTCAAGATCAGTGATTCCAGAAAGGATCTCGCCATCAACCGGAATCCGTTGGCCCGCCCCCACAAAAATGTGCATATCTGGCTTCAATTCTGTGACAGGTAAAAGAGTTCGACTGCCGTCTTTATCAATCACGTCTGCCGCTGTCGCGGTAAGCGAAATCAAATGGGCAACCGCTGACCGTGCCCGCTCTCGCATCATATGATCGAGATAACGGCCTATGAGCAGAAAAAAAAGTAACATCACAGAAGCATCAAAATATGTGTTATGGCTCCCATTAAATGTCTCAAATAGGCTTGCCCCGGCTGCCAACAAAACCGCAAGTGAAATTGGTACGTCCATATTAAGGCCGGCATGTTTCAACACTGACCAGGCAGACCGGAAAAACGGCCGACCCGCATAGATCACAGCCGGTAGTGCAATCAGAGCCGAAATCCAGTGAAAAAGATCGCGTGTGGCATCTGTCGCGCCTGACCAAATGGATGTTGAGAGAAGCATAATATTGGCGGAAGCAAAACCCGCCACTGCCAAGGCACGCAAAAGCTCGTTGCCAATAACATCACGATGTTTGTCTTCTGCTTCTTCTGGACTGTACGGTTTTGCCTCAAAGCCGAGATTTTCTATGCATGAAATAAGCTCTAGCGCGTTTGCATTTTGGGCTTGCCAATCAATGGCAACACGCTTTGTTGAAAAATTGACTCGTGCCGTGATGACAGCTGGATGAGATTTGAGCGCCTTTTCAATCTTAGCAATGCAACCAGCACAATGAATTCCCGGCACCAATAGAATCATATGATATATGCCTGGTTTGCGCTCTAAAATCCATGGCGGTTTGCCTTCAAAACCATTACGCCTTGGTCCTGTTTCAGACCCGTGGGGAGAGGGCGCGCTTCTATGCTCCAAAGCTGCGTTTATCTTAGCTGAGCGGAGCATTGCAGGGCTTACCCCCCTTTCTTGATCATCATGCGAAAAATTTGGCGGTACTGTTTCCCGGTTGAACTTTGTGCCAAAATTTCTGCATTCCATACTCCATCAGACAATCGGGCATCCTGTTCAAAACGTCCCGGCATTTTCTCTTTCAACCGCAAAACCTGATCCTCATTTTCATGCGTCGGACGGCGCAAATATGCTTCAACTTTCAGTCCAGAAATCGGCCGATTTTTGCGATCTGAAATAGTAAAGACAAGCTGGCCTTTTTCATAAACAAGGTGGCTCGCCCAACCCAGCGCTTTTTGGCTGTTTGCCTCTTTCAGTTTTTGATTGAAGTTCTGACTGGCCACATAGCTGTTTTTAACAATAAGGCCTGTCCAACTCTGATTAGCAAAAATTGCAAGGACCATATTTACAATAATGACCACACCGAAAAACCCGAACATAATTAACGCCATATGTTTTCCGGTAAATTGACGCGTTGTCCTATTGTTGCTGTGTTGTTGCATCAGGCACTTTGTTCCTATCTTGCCGGAGCATTAAAAACCGCTTCATATTCACTTTCTTCAATACCCCCCAATTCCCGCACGGAAAAACGGAAGGATGAGCGAGTGCTAGAGACTGAATTCCGCGTTTGAGTGACATAAACTTTCACCTGGCGCAATTTGTCTGGCTCAACGGTGACCACGATGGCTTCACCGGGATCTTGATTTGACCCCGCCATGGTGAGCGTTGCACCCGAAAGACCAATAGCATTTAGGATAAAGGTACGTGGGCGCAAATCCATGTTGAGAATCTTGATTGTGTAGCCATTGCGGACCGAGCCATCTTTAAGCTGTACAAAAACCGGATTACGATCATGTAACACATTGATATCGAGATGGTCTCGTGTCACGAGCATATATGCCATTACAAGGCCAGCAAGCGACCAGAGTGCCGTATAAATGAAGGTGCGCGGACGGATAAATGATTTGAGTGTTGTTTTCGCAGGCTTGCCCGCTGCTGAAGCGTTGTAATCCTTCAATGTTGCATAAGAAATGAGCCCGCCAGGTTTACCAATCTTGCTCATCACACTATTACAGGCGTCTATACAAAGTGCACATGTAATACATTCCAACTGTTCGCCATCGCGTATGTCGATGCCCATTGGACAAACAGCAACGCATTGATTGCAGTCGATACAATCACCTACTTTCACGACGGTTTGATCAATTTTCTTTTGATGCCTTGAGCGAGGTTCACCACGATAGTCATTATAAGTAACGACAAGGGAGTCCTCATCAAGCATGGCTGCTTGAATACGCGGCCATGGACACATATAGGTGCATACCTGTTCTCGCAACAGCCCACCGAAAATATATGTCGTTGCCGTTAAAATTGCGACTGTGCTATAGGCGATAAACGGGGCCTCGAAATTAATAAAATCGCGAGCAAGGGTAGGAGCATCGGCAAAATAAAAGATCCAAGCGCCACCAGTGGCAATTCCAATCAAAATCCACAAAACGTGTTTTATGATACGCTTGCGGATTTTATCAGTCGTCCAAGCAGATTTGTCGAGCTTAATTCGCGCATTGCGGTCCCCTTCGATCCAACGCTCCACCACCAGATAGAGATCAACCCAAACGGTTTGTGGACAGGTATAACCGCACCACGCCCTGCCAACAGTTGAAGTAACAAGGAAAAGGCCAATACCAGCCATGATAAGAAGTCCGGCCACGTAATAAAATTCCTGAGGCCAAATTTCGATGAAGAAAAAATAGAACCGTCCATTGGCCAAATCCACTAAAACCGCCTGATCCGGCGCGTTCGGGCCTCGGTCCCAACGAATCCAGGGTGTTAAATAATAGATAGCGAGGGTCATTAACATGACCCACCATTTAAGTGAACGGAAAGTACCGTAGACACGCTTTGGAAAAACTTTTACACGTGCTGCGTAAAGTTTCCGCTTCTCTTTGCTATTGACCGCTTCAGCCTCGATTCGCTCAACAACATTGCCTACTTGCGTCATCATATGATCCCGTGGAAAAGGCCTTGAAAGGCCGAAAATTCGTAGTCAAGAACTTCGCTAGGCTCTTTGGCAACTGTATGTGAGGTTAGAATTCCCTAGCGGATCACCGAATGCTGGGCAGGATTACAAATCCCGCCTACATTGTTCATAACAATTCTCTCACGAATAAACAGCGACACAACCACTTTGGTTCGGCTTTGTAAGGAGAACCACCAATAGACGACGTCTACAGAAAACTCACTGGTTTCTTTTCTCTATCAGCATGAACCCTGCGGACGGGGTTACAAACCGTCCGGCGAGAGGTCGCACCGCCAAACTTCTGTATCGACACTTCGAAATGGCTGCATGTCTTTTTAATGAAACTATTTTCACCTCTAACTATTTACCACCTCCCAGCGCATGAACATAGATCGCAAGCTGTTTCATGGTTGCTTCATCAAGCCGGTGGGCCCAAGCCGGCATCACCCCTTTACGTGAATTTGTAATTGTCGTGATGATGGTTTCCTTGTCGCTGCCAAAAAGCCATATGGCATCCTTGAGAGAGGGGGAACCTTGTTCTTGATCACCTTCACCCTTGGCACCGTGGCACGCTTCACAGTTCTCGGCATAAATTGCAGCACCACGTTCCGCAGCCGCTTTGTCATTTTTGTTGCCGGAAAGTGAGAGGACATATTCAGTGACATCCTTGATCTGCTTGGCGTTAAGGACTTCATCCCTGCCGAAGGCAGGCATTTCTGAGTTTCGCGTATCTTCATCTTCTTCATAGCGAATACCGTGGGCAATGGTTTTATAAATATCGTCCAACTTTCCACCCCACAACCAATCATCGTCATTGAGATTTGGATAACCTTTTGAACCGGTAGCCCCGGAGCCATGACATTGCACACAATTGACCGCATAAGCAGAACGCCCGCCAGCTACCGCAAATTGAAACAAATCCTTGTCAGACCGAATTTCTTCAAGGCTCAGGGTTTTGATTTTTTCCAGATAGGTCTTTTGTGCAATCTTAGCTTTTGAAATGTCTTCCGCCACTTCCGCCCGGCTTGAATAACCTAGCATACCTTTTGTGGCACCCTCGATAAGCGGAATGGAGGGATAGGCAATGCAATAACCGATTGCCCATATGATGGTGGCGTAGAAGGTCCACAGCCACCAGCGGGGCAGGGGCGTGTTTAACTCTTTAATGCCATCCCATTCATGCCCTGTTGTTTCGGTTCCGCTAAAATCGTCTTTTTCGATCTGTGTCATGGCTCAGTCCCTTTTTAGGGGAATATTGGCGTGTTTATCGTAATTGTGCTTTGCCCCGGGCCGGAAAACAAAGATCACAATTCCAAGAAAGATAATGAAGAGGTAAAGGAGGCCCCAGCTATCCGCGAATTGGCGAAGCGATTCATAATCCATCAAATTGCTCCCTTATAAAAAACTGCAATAACCTTGTCTCATCGGCCTATATGCAATCTCTGCCAGCTAAATCCTTTTTGCCTGTTTTACAGCAGGACATTTTTGCAATTTACAATTATCGGTAATTCTGTTCAGCTTTGTAGGCGCTGAAATCAACCAATGTGCCTAGCATTTGCAAATAGGCAACGAGTGCATCCATTTCTGTTAATTTTTTTGGGTCGCCATCGAAATCACGAACTTGCACCTTAGGATAGCGTTTCTGCAAATCAGCAACACCATCTGCATCTGGATTGGCTTGTGCCGTCAAATCTGCTTTGGCCTTGGCGATCATTTCATCCGAATAGGGAACCCCTACCGCACGATTGGCTTTAAGATGTGCGGCAATATCATCGACACGAATTTCCGCTTTCGCCAAAAACGGATAGCCAGGCATAATCGATTCCGGCACTACTGACCTTGGAGCGACGAGATGCTGAACATGCCACTCGTCTGAATAACGGTTACCAACTCGCGCCAGGTCAGGGCCTGTTCGTTTTGAGCCCCACTGGAAGGGATGGTCATACATGCTTTCCGCCGCCAAACTGTAATGCCCATAGCGCTCTACCTCATCGCGGAATGGACGGATCATTTGGCTATGACAAACATAACACCCTTCGCGGACATAAATATTGCGTCCGACAAGTTCGAGCGGCGTATAAGGGCGCATACCTTTTACCTTCTCGATTGTGTTCTCTAAATAAAAGAGCGGTGCAATTTCCACAATGCCACCAATTGACACCACGATCAGGCTGACAATCAGGAAAAGCGTCGCGTTTTTTTCTAAATTTGCGTGATTGAGCATAATGCTGCCTCCAGATGTCTTCTAAAGAACTGCGATGACCGAAACACATAGTTTTTCCAAGTCATTGCCAGCCAAATCCTTTTTGCAACTTTCATCGTTGGACGTCATTGCAGTTTAATATTATGCGCCTGCCGGTACAGCTGTGCTCATGGGCCGCTCAGACCGCTTATCTCCAAGGACAGTGCGGTAGAGATTATAAGCCATGACTAGTGCACCAAGGAGATAGAGAACACCACCAATGGCACGGATAACGTAGAAGGGGTGCATGGCTTCCACGCTTTCTGAAAAGCTGTATTCGAGGAACCCCAGCGTATCATAAGAGCGCCACATCAGCCCTTGCATAATGCCGGACACCCACATAGCAGCTGCGTAGAGAACGATCCCTAACGTTGCGAGCCAAAAATGCCAATTGACCAGCCGAAGGCTGTAAAGACCTTCCCGTTTCCATAAAATTGGGAAGAGATGATACATGGCACCGAAGCTGACCATCCCAACCCAACCAAGTGCGCCGGAATGTACGTGACCTATCGTCCAATCCGTATAGTGGCTTAAGGAATTGACAGCCTTGATGGACATCATCGGTCCTTCAAATGTTGACATGCCGTAAAACGCGATCGAAAGCACCATCATCCTGATGACCGGATCGGTACGCAGCTTATCCCAGGCGCCCGAAAGTGTCATAAGGCCATTGATCATGCCGCCCCAGCTTGGCATCCACAGCATGACGGAAAACACCATACCCAATGTCTGCGCCCAATCCGGCAGAGCCGTGTAATGAAGGTGATGGGGACCGGCCCAGATATAGAGAAAAATCAGAGACCAGAAATGTACAATTGATAGCCGGTAGGAGTAGACGGGGCGCTCTGCACGCTTTGGCACAAAATAATACATGATGCCGAGGAACCCTGCGGTTAAGAAAAAGCCTACCGCATTATGTGCGTACCACCACTGCGTTAAGGCATCCTGTACACCCGCAAAAGCTGAATAACTCTTAGAGCCGAGGAAAGAGACGGGCATGGACAAATTGTTCACCACATGCAGCATGGCAACGGTAACAATGAAGGATAGGAAAAACCAGTTAGCTACATAAATATGGGGTTCTTTGCGCTTGAAAAGCGTGCCTAAGAACACAAGAAGATAGACCACCCACACAACGGTCAGCCAAAGATCGACATACCATTCCGGCTCTGCATATTCTTTGCTTTGGGTTACGCCGAGGAGATAACCGGTTGCGGCAAGGACAATAAAAAGTTGGTATCCCCAAAAGACAAACCAGCCCGCTGATCCGAAAGCTAAACGGGCCCCTGTTGTCCGTTGAACCACATAGAAGCTGGTGGTCAGTAGTGCATTCCCGCCAAATGCAAAAATCACGGCCGAGGTGTGCAATGGGCGCAACCGACCGAAATTAGTATAAGCAATATCAAAATTCAGCTCTGGATAAGCGAGCTGAAATGCGATTACCACACCAACCAGAAATCCGACAATACCCCAAAAAACCGTAGCGATACACCCTGCGCGGACAACGCCATCAAAATACTTTTCTTGGGAACTTTCCTTCAAACCCGCAAACTTAAACCGCCGTGCCTGAACGACCATCGCCAACAAAAAAACCGCCGCCACTATCCAAGCATGGGCTGCAAAGAGGCTATCGTGGGCTTTTGCCGCAAGGATCACAGCAATCAGTGATACAATTCCGTAAATGATAAGTTGCGCGGCAGAAGCCATTTTCCCCTCCGTGATCATTCATTAGGAGACTGCAATAAGCTCAACTGATGGACCAATATTTAAGCCCTTGTCAGCCAAATCCTTTTTGCCTGTTTAACGGTTCGCCGTTATTGCAGTCAGGTATCTTCCGTTCGCTCTAAGAACGCGCACAAAGCTAACCTTCGACAAAAACTATATTCTGTCGAACTGACTATCTGGTACATGAGGTGAAGCGTCTTTGACATAAATCAAAGACGCACGCCACTGATAAAACTGTGTTTTACTGAACTATAGGCGTAAGAAGAGACGATCCTACCTTACTATCAAGTCGTATCTTTACCCAAGCTCCCGAAGGCCCGCATAATTTCGATAGGCAGAGGGAAAACAATGGTCGAATTTTTGTCGCCAGCAATATCTTGCAAAGCTGTTAAGTAGCGAAGCTGCATGGCCTCAGGTCTTTCGGCCAATATCTGTGCCGCTTTTAAGAACTGAGTAGCAGCTTGGAGTTCACCTTCAGCCTCAATGACCTTTGCACGACGTCCGCGTTCTGCTTCCGCCTGTTTAGCAATTGCCCGGATCATGCTTTCATTAATATCTACATGCTTGAGTTCCACATTGGAAACTTTAATACCCCAGGCATCTGTCTGTTCATCCAAAATCCTTTGAATATCCGCGTTGAGTTTATCGCGTTCTGAGAGCATTTCATCCAATTCATGCTGACCGAGAACGGAACGCAACGTCGTTTGCGCAAGTTGGCTTGTGGCATCGAGAAAACGCTCGACCTGGACAATCGCCTTTTGTGCATCAACAACACGAAAATAAACAACCGCATTAACCCGCACCGATACATTGTCCTTGGAAATCACATCTTGTTCCGGAACATCCATGACACGGGTTCTAAGATCGACTCTCACCATTTGCTGGATGACAGGAATAACGATGATCAGCCCCGGCCCTTTAACCTTCCAGATACGTCCAAGAAGGAAGATTACCCCTCTTTCATATTCCCTGAGGATCTTAAAGGAATAAAAAAGGATAAAAATTGGCACGAGGATTACAAACAACCAAAATTCATTGATAATCCAGGACATGGGGTTTTTACCTTTCTAAAGCATCCTGCGTCTAAATAGCATGACTTGGATGCTCTCTCTATTTGTCGTGCTTCTTACCGGAAAACCGGCCTCCACTTTTCCGGAAGCACTCATTATTTTGTCGTCACATATCCATTTTCGCAAAACGGAAACCTGCTTTTACGGGATATGCACTATGTTACGGCATCAACGGTCAGCGTTAGCCCGTCAATGCTTTCTATGCGCACTTGGCTCCCAGGACTAAGGGATGTTGATGCTTTTGCGTTCCAAATTTCCCCGTGAATCCGCACATGGCCACGATCGTCTGTCCAATCAATTACTTCTCCAGTCTTACCAATCATATCTTCCACGCCACTGACAACTGGACGTTGTCGAGACCGTGCTATCATAATCATGGCAAATAGGAAAAACCCTGTGCTTATTGCGCCAACAGATGCGATCAATTTCCAAGAGATGGTATAGCCAGGGATATCAGTGTCCACCAACATAATGGAGCCAAGAATAAAGGACGCCACGCCTCCAAGGCCAAGTATGCCGAAACTCGGCGCAAAGGCCTCGGCAATCATTAGAGCTATGCCAAAGATGATAAGCGCAAGACCAGCGTAATTTACAGGCAGCACATTAAAGGCATAAAAAGCGAGGCAGAGACTTATGGCGCCGATGACACCGGGCCCGACAAGGCCAGGACTATAGAATTCCAGAATAAGACCATAAATTCCAATGAGCATAAGGATATAGGCAACATTTGGATTGGTAATCACACTGAGGAAATTTGACCGCCAATCCGGTTCAATCGCCTGAAGAGCGAGACCCGACATATCTAAACGGCGTTTGCTACCTAAAACCTTGATTTCTCTTCCTTCCAATTGTGAAAATAGATCGTCTAGATTATCGGCAACAACATCAATGACCTTGTTTTTAAGAGCATCCTCCGCCGGTAAACTTGCGGCTTCGAGAACGGCTTTTTCGGCCCATTCAATATTTCGTTCGCGCAATTGTGCAAGACCTCGAATATAAGCGACAGCATCGTTTATGGCTTTATCATCTAAAGTCGGGCGGCTTTTGCCAGAACTTTTTTTGTCTTCCTTTTTTTGCTTTTGCTCTGAACCATCTTTTTTGTCTGATTCCGATCCTGGGTCTTTGGGCGAAGGAAATGGACTAAAACCGCCGCCGCCAATCCGCACCGGCGTTGCAGCCCCCAAATTCGTTCCCGGTGCCATAGCGGCAACATGACTGGCATAAAGGATATAGGTTCCAGCACTCGCAGCGCGGGCACCGCTTGGGGTCACATAACTCACAACAGGGATAGGGGATGAGAGAATATCCTGGATGATTTCCCGCATGGCGGTGTCAAGACCGCCAGGCGTATCAATGCGCAATACAATCACCGCGGCATGCTCTGTTCGGGCTTTTTCCATACCTCGACGCACATAGTCGCTGGTGGCCGGTCCAATAGCACCCTTGATGTCAATAAGATAGGCTGTTTTCGTTTTTGTTTGTTCCGCTTGCAGAAAGCTGGCGGACAAAAAAAGGGCGATTGCAAAGATAAATAGTCCTAAACGCATTGCCAAAAATTTATCATGGATTTGCAACATTTCCTTGCCGGTCTGTATACATACAAAAATTTATGGCACTAAAAACATATATGCTCACTAATAAGCGATTTCCAATTTACGCATAAACGCCAGCTATACGAACATGCCTATTAAATTGGTCTCGGATCACAAGTAAGGCTGTGAGCAAGCGTCAGCTTAAACAACCTTCAGATTGAAAATTGCTATGATTCGAAAGAAAATCTCAATGTAATTCCGCAGATTTTTAAATAGCCCATAACCTTATTCGGCTGATCTGCTACGATCTTGGTGAAATTCATTAATAAGTTTCGGGATGCTCCTTGAATTTTCAGAAAGAGAGCATATCTCGCCTCTAGCAAAATACCTTTGCTATTGAATATAGTGTGAAAATTGGAGCGGGCGATGAGATTCGAACTCACGACCCCAACCTTGGCAAGGTTGTGCTCTACCCCTGAGCTACGCCCGCATATGGGTAGCACTGCATCTCGGCAGTGCAGTAGCGAAGTTATTACGTAAAGTAACGCCTATTGCAATACGCAAATGGCTTGTGTCTATAGTTTCTTGGATATGGGCTTGTGTCCGGACGAAATAAACTATGATGCGCAAATCTCTTACGAAGAAGCTTGAAGACTTGGGAATTACGACCCAAACCACAGAACACCCGCCTCTGAACACTGTTAAAGAATCCCAAGCTTACCGCGGAGAGATCCCGGGTGGTCATACCAAAAATTTATTCCTTAAGTGCAAAAAGAGTCAACTTTGGCTGGTTGTATGTCTTGAAGATGCCAATGTTGATCTTAAAACCCTTCATAAAGTCCTTGGTTCAGGCCGACTAAGTTTTGGAAAACCAGATCTTCTCATGGAGACGTTGGGGGTTTTGCCCGGCTCAGTAACTCCTTTCGCTGCAATAAACGACACCGAAGGCCGTGTCACCATCGTGCTAGATGAGCCAATGTTGCAATATGACCAACTCAACTACCACCCTCTTGAAAATACAGCGACAATGACAATCACCCCCGATGATCTTATAAAGTTTCTTTGTGCAACCGGTCATGACCCCTTGATCTTGCGGTTAAGTCATCCCTAATACCGAACGAAACAGCTTTAAGCTGTTGCCAAATGGCGTTTTGCAGACCATCTTGGCAAAAAAGAGGTGAACAAATATACGGGAGATAAACTCATGGAAACGCCGATCCTCGGTCAAGGAGGTGACGCTGCTGATGGCCGTACAGACTTGATTAAGGAGACAACCACCCAAAACTTCGTCGAGGACGTTATTCGTGCGTCTCAAGATGTTCCGGTCTTGGTTGATTTTTGGGCACCATGGTGCGGTCCTTGTAAACAGTTGACGCCACAACTGGAAAAGCTTGTAAAAGCCGCCAATGGCGCAATCCGGTTGGTAAAAATGAATATAGACGAACATCCGGCCATAGCTCAGCAAATGGGTGTTCAATCCATCCCCGCAGTTTTCGCTTTCAAAAACGGGCAACCCATAGATGGTTTTATGGGTGCGCTAGCAGAAAGCCAACTCAAAACATTTATTGAACGGTTAATAGGTGCAGAAAGCCTTGATGGTCCCGAAGCTGTCCTTGAGTCGGCCAAACTTGCATTTGAGGATAATGATATTGACGGAGCGCAAGAGATTTATGCAGCCATCTTGGAAGAAGATAGGGAAAATGCAGAAGCCATCGCCGGTCTCGCTAAATGTTACATTAAAGTTGGTAAACTTGAGCGCGGGGAACAAACTCTCGCTTTGACACCACCAGACAAAAAGTCAACACCGTCGATCGCAAGCGCGGAAGCAATGCTGGAATTGGCCCGCAAGGGCAATAATGCAGGAAATACTGATCAATTGCGCCAAGAACTTGAAAGAGACCCCAATAATCATAAAACACGTTACGATCTTGCTATGGCTCTCATTACAAAAGATGATCGGGAAAGCGCGCTGAACGAATTGCTTGAAATCATGAGGCGTGACAGAAACTGGAATGATGAGGCCGCCCGCAAACAACTTATTCAACTTTTTGATGCCTGGGGCCCCGATGATCAATTAACATTGCAAGGGCGTCGCCGGCTTTCATCGCTGCTCTTCGCTTAAACCGTTGTAACATAAAAGCGGAGTCAACAAGGAGACCTCCAATCGGTATAACGTCACGATATCGCAAGACAGCAGATTTGCCACATAAAGTACCCGTATTTCCGCTGCCGGGTGCTATTCTCTTGCCACGCGTTGCCCTTCCATTAAATATTTTTGAACCACGCTATTTGACCATGATCAACGATGTAATTGCGACAGATCGCATCATTGGATTGATACAACCCAAGTTTTGCGAAGAAGAAGAGGTCTCCTTGGTTCCTGAATCGGCGGAGTTAAAAAAAACCGGTTCTATTGGGCGCATTACGTCATTTTCTGAAGTCGATGACGGCCGTCTGAT
Source organism: Methyloligellaceae bacterium (assembly GCA_965224165.1). Lineage (GTDB taxonomy): Bacteria > Pseudomonadota > Alphaproteobacteria > Rhizobiales > CBDCYM01 > CBDCYM01. The sequence continues at coordinate 67,017 of CBDCYM010000011.1, forward strand.
GATTACCGTAACCGGCATCTCGCGATTTGTGATTTCCGCTGAAGAACCCTCTCAAACTCCCTACCGGATTTGCCAAGTCAGCTACGTGCCTTTCGAACAAGACCTAATAGAGGGTTATGGTGAAGATGAAGTAGATAGAGAGCATTTTTTAGACGTGCTTAGAACTTATCTTAAGGCCAATGATTTGAAGGCAGATTGGGATAGCATTCACCGCTCTTCAAATGAATTTTTGGTAAATACATTGTCCATGATCAGCCCCTATGGAGCTGAGGAAAAACAAGCCCTTTTAGAAGCACCTGATCTTAAGACCCGCGCAGAAGTTCTTGTGGCTTTAGCTGAGATGGAACTAGCCTCTCGTGATGATGGTTCCGGCACAACGCTGCAGTAAGAGGTTCTTTATGCAGGACGACACAGACAAAAAACAATCCGTGAAACATTTAGATCCAAAGCTCTTAGAAGTTCTTGTATGTCCACTTACCAAGACATCGCTTGAATACGATAAACAAGCGCAGGAGCTGATTAGCCGCGCCGCTCAACTTGCTTATCCTATTCGTGATGGCATTCCAATCATGTTGCCGGAAGAAGCGCGTAAGCTTGATGATGAGGCATTAAATCGTTGACTGTGAAGAAAAGTCCTTCGCTTCGCTCAGTGTACTTTTCTTCATTTTCCAGATTATGGCCTGAGCCCATAATCGTTGAACATAATGCCAAATTCGCCCGTAGAGCCGCCTGTCGGTCTCGCCCTCGCTTTGCGAGGAAAGCGAGACCGCCTTATATGGAATTGACCGGACCTCTGGTCCGGTCGGGGGCGGATTTGCCCTTATTTATCTGGGAAAAAGTATGACCCAAGGCAAAGCCGAGGGACTTTTTCACACGACTAAATCAACTCACCTCTTAAAAGACGGGGGACTTCACCCGAGATACCTGCCGCTTCTTGAACAAAAAACTGCTTAAGACCTGGAAAGCGATCCACAACGCCTAGACCAAAATCCCGCAGAGCTCGTAGTGGAGCACTATCGTTGGAAAAAAGTCTATTTAAACCATCCATGACCACAGCGGAAAACGCACTATCAAACCGCCGCCAACGTTCGTAATGCTCAAGACAAGAACCGCATCCAACATCAAGTCCAAGACGCATAGATTCTATAACAACTTGAGTCAGTGCCGCCACATCTCGCAGACCAATATTAAGTCCCATTCCAGCAATGGGATGAACCCCGTGAGCCGCATCACCTATGAGAGCAAAGCGATTTGCCACAAAGCTCCGGGCAATATGCATATCCAGCGGAAAGGCGCCACGTGGTCCGGCTAATTCAAGGCCACCGAGCTTATGACCAAAGCGCAATGTTAACTCTTGCAAAAACGCCTCATCATCCATTGCCATAATGGCCCGACCCTTTTCTTTTTCTTCAGTCCAGACGAGAGAGGCACGATTTCCTTTTAACGGTAGAATGGCAAATGGCCCGGCAGGCAGAAAATGCTGCATGGCCCGACCGCCATGTGGCTTTTCATGTTCAACCGTTGTCACAATCCCTGTTTGTGGATAAGACCAGCCAACCGTTTTAATGCCTGCTGTTTTACGAAGCGCCGATTTTCGGCCATCAGCTGCAACAAGCAATTTTGCAGATAAAGAACTGGAATCCGCAAGATCAATGGTCACATCATAATTATTGGCTGTGAAGTTCGTGACACGCTCAGGCGCAAGGTACGAAATCGTATCATCTGCATGAACACTTGCGGCAAGTGCGCCAAGCAGGTGCCTATTCTCAACCATGTAAGAGGCGGGTTCGCCTTGTTTTATATCTCCGTCAAAGCTCAATAATACTGGCCTTAAGACCTGTTCAAGAGAACTGTCTGTGATTTCGATATGTGTGATTGGCTGCACATGTTCTGCAACACGAGACCACACCCCTAAGACCTGTAACATCTCTTTGGATGCAGCAGAGATGGCTGAGGCACGGCCGTCGAAGGGGCGCCGTTTGTCATTGACCTCAAAATTATCTGGCAATGGATATTGGTCAATAACCGCAAGCCGGAGCGCGCCCGCGGCGGAGAATGACAGTGCACGCGCCAAAGCCAGACCGACAAAACCACCCCCAGCAATAACAATGTTATAGTCTTTTTTATCTCCACCGGTCATGTCTGTACTCGTAAGATCCTTTTTGCCAAATTAGTTACAAAGCTTTATTGCTGGCTGATTATATTAACTTATAGAAAGCTCGAAGGCCGATTTTTATGTCCGAAGCAGTTGAGAACCTTATTTCCATACTCGATCTCGAACCTCTTGAACATAATCTGTTTCGCGGGCGAAGTCCGCAATATGGTTGGCAACGTGTATTTGGTGGTCAAGTAATCGGCCAAGCGCTTGTTGCTGCTGTGCGAACCGTTGATGCTCGCATTGTCCACTCGCTTCACGGCTATTTCATGCGTCCCGGGGATCCTGAAGTTCCTATTATTTATGAGGTTGAACGAATCCGTGATGGCAAAAGCTTCACAACACGGCGTGTTGTTGCCATTCAACATGGGGAAGCTATTTTTTCCATGTCTGTTTCGTTTCACAAAATTGAGGATGGCCTTTCACATCAGGTCTCGATGCCTGATGTTCCGCAGCCAGATTCTCTTCCAAGCGAAACTGAACTTAAGGCCCAATTCATGGATCACATGCCAAAACAAATGCAGGCCTATTGGAAACGAGAACGACCGATTGAAATGCGGCCTGTTGATTTTTCCCGTTTTCTGTCCAATGAAAACCGCGAAGCTGTTCAACATATTTGGATACGGGCCACAGGCAAACTACCTGACAATCCAGCCCTTCACCAATGTGTCCTCTCCTATGCATCAGATTTCACAATTCTCGATACGGCTTTGATCGCCCATGGCCGTAGCATTTTTGATCCAACGCTCATGTTAGCCAGTTTGGATCATGCTCTTTGGTTTCATCGAGATTTCAAAGCGGATGAATGGTTGCTCTATAGTCAAGACAGCCCATCAACCGGTCGCGCCCGCGGTTTTTGCCGAGGTAGTGTTTTTACACGTGATGGTCTCTTAGTCGCATCTGTGGCGCAAGAAGGTCTCATGCGTATAAAACGGTCCTAATAGAGAATTTCGACCTCCACCTAATTTGACCAAAAATTATGCACCACACATCTTTTGCATAAAAATTATGCAAAAGATGTGCCTAACGTGTTTTTAATTCCCATAAGACTTTTAATATTATTATGTAAAATCAACAGGTTATAAAAGAATTTCTAAACTGGCATGCCTCTTGACTCTCAAAACATCAGAGTTACTCAAACTTAGGTATTGGAATGCGAAATATGATGTGCAGGTCCTTGGAAGGACATAGGTGCAATTGGTACATCCATCCCACCATCATGAGACCTGTTGGTGCATTTATGTGCTCTAAAAATAGCAAACATTTAAGAAAATTAAGGGTTTGCATAATAAATGAACAGACGGCGATGACATTAGGAGGTTGGTGATGGAAAACATCAAGCTGGGTGCCGATGTGTTTTTTGTGCTTATGGGCGCAATCCTAGTTTTCGCGATGCATGGTGGCTTTGCCTTTCTTGAAGTCGGCACGGTTCGCCATAAGAATCAGGTTAATGCGCTAGTCAAAATCCTTGTTGATTTTGCGATTTCAGCAACAACATATTTTTTTATTGGTTACGCCGTAGCATATGGTGTGAGTTTCTTCGCCGATGCCGCCGCTATTAGTGGTAAAGCTGAAGGTTTTGATGGCCAGGGCCTTTCCCTTGTCAAATTTTTCTTTCTCACAACTTTTGCCGCCGCAATCCCCGCAATTGTCTCGGGTGGAATTGCAGAACGAGCGAAGTTCTGGCCGCAATGTATTGCCACAGCCGCTTTCGTCGGGTTTTGCTATCCGTTCTTTGAAGGGATGGTATGGAATGGCAATTTCGGTTTTCAAGACTGGATGAAATCCTGGTTCGGTGCTGAATTTCATGATTTTGCCGGTTCTATCGTTGTTCATGCGGTAGGCGGTTGGATTGCATTTTCGGCTGTTATCCTTCTCGGGCCCCGCATGGGTCGCTATAATAAAGATGGTAAACCCATCGGTATCCCACCATCATCTATTCCTTGGCTCGCCCTTGGATCATGGCTTCTGTGCGTTGGTTGGTACGGATTTAATGTCATGTCCGCCCAATCTCTCGAAGGGGTTTCGGGGCTAGTCGCGCTTAACTCGCTTATGGCAATGGTTGGCGGTATTCTCACAGCACTTGTTATGGGGCGCAATGATCCAGGCTTTGTTCATAACGGCGCCCTGGCAGGTCTTGTTGCCGTATGCGCTGGTTCTGACATCATGCACCCAATTGGCTCATTCATCGTCGGTGGCGTTGCTGGTGTGATCTTTGTTGTCATGTTCCAAATCTGCCATGAGAAGTTGAAAATTGATGATGTGCTTGGTGTCTGGCCACTTCATGGCCTTTGCGGACTTTGGGGTGGAATCGGTGCCGGCATTTTCGGGCTTGAAGCCTTTGGCGGACTTGGAGGTGTTTCTTTTATGGCTCAACTTATGGGAAGCATTATTGGCTCCGCTTATGCAGCGTTAGCTGGTCTTGTGGTCTATGGGCTCCTCAAAAAAGCCATCGGCATTCGTTTATCACCGGAGGAAGAACATCTAGGTGCAGACCTCGCTATTCATAAGATCGGCGCAAACCCTGAGCGCGATGTCGGAGCAGGCGCAACATAGAAGCTATAGAGTATCGTGGCGCAAAAGCATGAAGACTGCTCTTGCAGGTTGATAGGATCACCTGTAACGAATAACCAAATCAGTTTCCGGATAGTCAGGATATGCGCCAATCGGAAAAAACGGCACGGGGTACTATCTTCTCCCCCTTCCAGCGTTTAAACACATTGCTGGAAGGGGAGGAGCCCGGTCAAGACGTCATTGACCTGGCCATCGGTGGACCACGCCATCCCATGCCCGATTTTGTTGCTGGGATTTTATCTGAAGCTGACCGTGAATACGGACAATATCCATCCATTTATGGCATGGATGGGTTACGCCAAGCCATAGCGGAATGGTGTGAAAGGCGTTATCCTACGCTTCAAGGCATGGTTGATCCTGACCAACATATTTTGCCCTTATGCGGAACACGCGAGGGCCTGTTCTCAGCAATTTTCTCTGCCTTCGAACGCCGGTCCTTTGACCGGCAGCCAGCAGTACTGATCCCCAACCCCTTTTATCAAACCTACGCCGCAGCTGCGACCGCTATAGGCGCAGAGCTAATTTTCCTGGATGCAAATGAAGAGACGGGCTATTTGCCAGATCTTAATGCCCTCAATGAAGACATACTGAGGCGCACGGCCGTTTTTTATTTGTGTTCACCGTCAAATCCTCAAGGTGCAATTGCGGATAAGGATTATCTTCGCCGCGTAATCACATTAGCGCGAAAATATGATTTTATGCTGTTTTCAGATGAATGCTATTCAGAAATTTACTTTGCCGACCCCCCTCCCGGTGCTTTGCAGATAGGGCATGAACTTGGTGAAGGTTTTAGTAACATTATTGCATTTAACTCATTGTCTAAACGGTCTAATTTACCTGGGTTACGTTCTGGTTTTGTTGCCGGCGATGCCGCATTTATTAACGACTTCGGAAGGTTTCGTAATGTAGCCTGCCCGCAAATGCCTTTACCCGTACAGCATGCCTCTCGGGCCACATGGCGGGATGAAGATCATGTCATCAAAAATCGGGCGCTTTATGCGGCAAAACTCGATATAGCGGACAAAATTCTTGGAAAAATTCCTGGATTTGTACGCCCTCAAGGTGGTTTTTTTCTTTGGCTTGATGTGACACAATCAGGTGGAGGTGAGGTCATATCAAAAACACTTTGGAAAGAATGTGGTGTCAGAGTATTACCCGGCGCTTATCTCGCTAGAGAAAGCGAAACTCATAATAATCCTGGGAAAAATTATATTCGAATCGCGTTAGTACAGGATCTCCCGACAACAGAGGTGGCGCTCAAACGCATTGTTAAGAAAGTTGAGCTTTAGGTCGTAATTGAATGCCGTTGTCGAAAACAGGAACAAGCCCTGACAGGCTGTTCCCAGATACCGTCAAAATAACTTTCAGGCGCTGGCTGCGACAGGCCATGGGCGGCCTGGTTGTGCTGCTTGCTTTGGCGGGATGGATGAGCCTGTTAAGCTGGTCAATTCAAGACCCGAGCTTGAATCATGCGACGAACGAAGATCCACAAAATCTTCTTGGACCAATTGGGGCAACGGTTTCAGATCTTCTTTTTCAATCAATTGGGCTTGCAAGCATAGCCGTTTTTTTGGCACCCGCAGTTTGGGGTTGGCGACTTATGACACCGAGCTGGATGCCTTATTGTTATACCCGCTATATTTTATGGCCGTTATCAGTCCTTGCTCTAGCAGGTGCATTTGCTGCGCTACCACCAATAGGCTCATGGCCTTTGCCAAGCGGCCTAGGCGGTATAGCCGGAGATGCCGTGCTCAAAGCTCTTTCAAACGCCGTTGTGACTGAAAGCCCAAATATAAATAAATTCCTTGCAGCTTCCCTTTTGGGTGTTATGGGAACGATCGCCTTATTTTTGGCTACAGGTATTCGGTCTGATGATCTTAAACTCATATGGCAAACTGAGCAGGGCAATCTAAGTCAGATCGCTTTTCGCCGGGTGGCTGCGCTGATAGCAGGGTTGGCCAGCATCAGTTACCGAGGCAATGAAGCGCAGACAGATACTCAAGATTCCGAAAGTTTCAGAGAAAAAGGAGCCCGGGCGATGGCTTACAAGTTACGCCCCGGGAAACGTGAAAAGAAGAATAATCGAGAGAACAAAAAAAATGCAACAGCAAAAGATCCGTTTGGCCGTATAGAGCCTCGTTTTGACTCATCTTCCTTTGATCCGGAAGGCACTTTTTCAGATGAACCGGCATTTGATATGCCAAAATCACCGCAAAGGCGACGGGCGGCAAGATTTTCTTCGGAACCACCTCCCTTACACAAATCCGCATCCCATGCCGCTGAGGAGTTTCTACTGCCCAGCACAAGTCTTCTTGAAAGACCCGTCGTGACAAGACGTAAACCGGAACTCTCCAAGGATGTTCTTCAAGAGAAAGCTTACATTCTTGAGGAGGTGTTACAAGATTTCGGCATTCGCGGTGAGATCATAAATGCACACCCAGGTCCTATCATTACACTTTATGAGTTGGAGCCGGCACGCGGTATTAAATCTTCCCGGGTCATCGGATTAGCCGATGATATTGCACGCTCCATGAGCGCTCTTTCCGCCCGTGTTGCCGTTGTTCCGGGACGCAACGTTATTGGCATAGAACTACCTAATGAAGCTCGTGACACCGTTTTTTTAAGAGAGATACTTGAATCAACTCAATTTGCCCAAGCCGATATGGCTTTACCTCTGGCACTTGGCAAGACTATCGGTGGTGACCCTGTTGTTGTCGATCTTGCGCGTATGCCACATCTTTTAATTGCGGGCACTACGGGCTCCGGTAAATCGGTTGGGATCAACACAATGATCCTGTCTCTCATTTACCGTCTCTCCCCAGAAGATTGTAAATTCATCATGATTGACCCGAAGATGCTGGAGCTTTCGGTTTATGATGGTATCCCACATCTTCTCTCACCGGTTGTCACAGATCCCAAAAAGGCTGTAGTCGCACTCAAATGGACCGTTCGCGAAATGGAAGAGCGCTACAAAAAAATGTCCAAGCTGGGAGTGCGCAACATTGACGGTTATAACGCACGTGTTACTGAAGCCCGGGAAAAAGGTGAAACCCTGCAGCGTGTCGTACAAACCGGTTTCGACCGCGAAACAGGGGAGGCAATTTATGAAAAGGAAAATATGAACTTCGAACCTATGCCCTACATCGTCGTTGTTGTCGACGAGATGGCAGACCTGATGATGGTTGCGGGGAAAGAAATAGAAGGAGCCATGCAACGGCTGGCCCAAATGGCACGCGCCGCCGGTATTCACCTCATTACCGCAACACAACGCCCGAGCGTTGATGTCATCACAGGCACCATAAAGGCAAATTTTCCAACGCGCATAAGTTTTCAAGTTTCATCAAAAATCGACAGCCGGACTATTCTCGGAGAGCAAGGTGCAGAACAATTGCTTGGTTCAGGAGACATGCTTTATGTAGCAAGTGGTGCGCGCGTGATGCGAGTTCACGGACCTTTTGTTACGGATGAAGAAATTGAGAAGATTGTCTATTTTCTTAAGTCGCAAGGCGTGCCGGAATATCTTGATGAAATTACGATCGAAACCGAGGAGACCGGCAATAGCTTCAGCATGGCCTCTGGTAACGGCAATGATCTTTATGATCAGGCAATTGAAATTATTATGCGGGACCGCAGAGTTTCCACAAGCTATATTCAGCGAAAACTGTCTATCGGTTATAATCGTGCCGCATCTATTGTTGAAAGAATGGAGGATGAGGGTCTAATTAGCGCACCGAATTCTGCTGGGAAGCGTGAGATTCTCATTGAGCGAATTGAATAAGAAATGTACTGTTTTGATCAGTCCATATAGGAAGACGCGTATATATTAATGTCACTTTACTCTTAAAGTTGACCTTTTTCTCGTGAATGGATAATTCCCAATTTTGAGTAATTTGGCCCAGGAGGAAAGCACAATGGGGAAATTCTTGCAATTCAGCAAAATCGCTTGTCTAACAAGCACCATTGCCTTCATCGCTGCTTTTTCAGGGTCAACTGCGATTCTGGCTCAGACACAGCAAAAACAACAAAATGCTCAACCTCCGTCCAAAAATTCTGAGAAGGCCGAGGAAAAGAAAACTCCCAAAAAAGATGTAAAGAAGTTGGAGACACCCATCGGAGGGGCATGGAGTACGGAAACACAAGCCACAAAAAAAAATGCAAAAGCGCCATCGGAAGGGCTTGACCCTGACCGTGTACAAACGGTTGAAAAGATCAACGCTTACTTTAATGAGATTACCAATCTCAAAGGGAAATTTGTTCAAACCAATCCTAATAACGAAAAAACCAAAGGCAAATTTTATGTGCAACGGCCGGGGCGGCTGAGATTTGATTATGCTGCACCAAGCAAGCTCAGAATTGTTTCTGATGGAAAATGGATTGCAATTGAAGACCACGATCTCCAGACTTTTGACCGGTATCGGCTTGAAAAAACTCCTTTCCGTCTTTTGCTTGCGGATAAAGTAGATCTATTACGAGACGCTCGTATCAATGACTACTTCAAGGGAGACGATCTCATCATCCTAACTTTGACAGATAAGTCCGACGAGGCAAATGGCCGTATAAAGCTTTTCTTTTCTATAAACCCGGAACTGCAACTTAAAGAATGGATAATTACCGACCCACAAGGCTTAGATACGAGAATTCAGATTGCAAACCTCGTACTTGGTGAAAAAACAGATCCTGGATTTTTCAAACTTGGGGCTTCCGATCTCAAAGCATTTTCTGACTAAAAATCGAAGGATCCGCTAATTTTTTCATGTGCACTATTGAAAAGATTACCTCCGTAACCCATTTCCAACAGTGAACGGGTGATGTCAATTATTATCGGTAGTGCCCCCCGTCTAGCCGAAGACTTACCCGTTGTGCGTCGGCTTCCCTCCCGACGCCGTGCGCAAACGCGCTTATTCAGCGCCCTTCCGCTTTTGCGTGGTTGGGCGCTTTTTTGTTTTTGCTTAGGCGTCTACTCCTCTTGCAGAACCGATATCCACTTTTGCGAGATATGCTCTGGAAACGCTTTAGCAATTCCTGCTATTTGATTAAACAAGTTAGAGTGCTTCCGGAAAAGTGGGCACCGGTTTTCCGATAAGAAGCACGGCAAAACAAAGGTTTAGGGCCTGATTTTGATTCCATCAAAATCGGAAAGACTTTAAATCAGACAATTTGGCAATATCCGGGACGTAGCATATATGAAATTCAGACTGGCGACTTGGAACATAAATTCTGTCCGTCTGCGTATACCCCTTATTGAACAATTCGTAGATATTCACGCGCCGGATATTCTCTGTTTACAGGAAACAAAATGTGCCAATGACGACTTCCCCTTAAAGCGTCTTAAAAAACTTGGTTTTCAGTACATAGAAATCAACGGACAGAAAGGGTATCACGGAGTGGCGACGCTTGCCCGCCAGCCTATAAATATTTTTGATAGTCACGATTTCAATGGGACGGGCGAGTCGCGCCATCTCGCGGTAACACTTGAAAATATTTCTGATAACGAGGCACCACTCATTTTGCATAACTTCTATGTGCCTGCGGGTGGTGACGAACCGAATGTCGATAAAAATCCAAAGTTTCGTCAAAAGCTGGATTTTTTGCAGGGCATGGAAAAAAAATTCAAAAAACAAAAAAATAAATCCCGTCAGCGCATGATATTGGTCGGTGATCTCAATGTTGCACCGCTTGAAAATGATGTGTGGTCCCACAAGCAGTTACTGAATGTTGTTTCTCACACGCCTGTGGAAGTCGAACATCTGAACCGCCTGCAGCATGCCCATGATTGGATCGATGTTATGCGCGCGCATGTGCCTGCCGACGAAAAACTTTATACGTGGTGGAGCTATCGAGCGAAAAATTGGCGTGTTTCCAATCGAGGCCGCAGGCTTGACCACATATGGATTACGCCAGCACTTGATGGTGCCGTTAAACACATAAACGTTATTGATGAAGCACGGGACTGGGAAAAACCCTCAGACCATGTTCCTGTCATTGCAGATTTCGAGCTGCCGGATTGAGCAAAATCCCAAATATGCCAGAGTGTTTATATTTTCAAACGACCGTTCTACAGATATCGCTCAACGGAGATATGTTCCGCGAGATCAGATCCATTAATTGGCGCATCGAACTCTCGTTCGATCTTTTTGATTTGCTCCGCAAAAGCCACAAAGCGTGCACGAATTTTATCTGCAAAATGTTCCGCCAATCTTGGATCTTCTTCCATAAGATAATGCATCAGACTCCGTCGGAATTTGATTGCACGCACCTCCTGGCGAGCCAGAATGGTTGACCCATATTCTGTCTCAATCAGCATCGCCATTTCACCGATAAATGCTCCAGCTTCAACAAGCTGAGGCTCATCACCTATGCCTGGACCACTAATACGCTCAGCCTCGCCGGATAAAACCAAGTATGCTGCATCACCCGATTCATCTTCAGAAATAATTTCACGATCTTCAAGAAAAAGGATTTCTTCGCCGCTGAGCGCAAGCCATTCAAGCTGTTCATCCGTAAGCCCTGAAAAAAGAGGCACGTCTGACAACAGCCCGATAATAGTTTCGAACTCCATTGCTTACCCCGCAATTTTATCCCGCATCTTCAAAGCCGTTGTGCCCTCACATCAACCGCTTCATCAGTTAGCTAGTAACTACGCAGAGAGATTACGGGATGTCAGCAAGTCGGTCCACCAGGGTATTAACGATATATTTAAAGCTGTGGCGATTATGGCACAAGTTTGTAGCCGCCGGTCTCGGTTATCAACAACTCTGCGTTTGAAGGGTCCGTTTCGATCTTTTGACGTAGCCTGTAGATATGTGTCTCAAGCGTATGGGTTGTAACACCTGCATTATACCCCCAAACTTCGTGAAGCAGTACATCCCTTGTGACCACCTTTTCACCGGCTCGATAAAGATACTTCAAGATAGATGTTTCTTTTTCGGTTAAGCGGATTTTTGAGCCTACATCATTAACCAGTGTCTTCGCTGCCGGTTTAAACGTATAGGGTCCGATGGTAAAGATGGCGTCTTCGCTTTGCTCATGTTGGCGGAGTTGCGCCCGAATTCTGGCGAGCAAAACAGCAAAACGGAAGGGCTTGGTTACATAATCATTAGCGCCAGAATCTAAGCCTAGGACCTCATCAGCATCGGTATCCTGGGCTGTCAGCATGATAATTGGGCTGTTGAAATTGTTTTTTCGCAAAATTTTGCATGCTTCACGACCATCCATATCGGGCAACCCGACATCAAGCAAAACGATGTCCACATGCTCGGCTTTTGCCATTTTGATACCATCAGAAGCCTTGCCCGCCGTTAAAACCTCAAACTCTTCGTGCAACTTCAATTGATCAACAAGGGACTCTTTAAGATCCTCATCATCATCTATGATGAGAATTCTACGCGCGGTGCTCATGCTTCGCTCCATGGGGATCAAATTTATTCCGTTATACTGCATGTAGACATGCAACTCACAATTCGCAATGGATTGTTTTGTTTTGCGTTATCATACATTGCAGTCACACTTCGTTGAATAGCTGATATTTTGTGCAGGTTGGCATAAATGAACTGTTTGGTTACCGGACTTTCAGCATATCAGGCTAAAGGAATACTCCATCTTGGGAATTTGTATATGCCTTGTGCATTGGGCCGATCGGGTCGCCATGTGCTAAAGCGTGAAGGGGATGGCGTAACCCCCGTTGGTTCTTGGCAATTTATGCATGCTTACTACCGAGCAGACCGTATAACACGGCCACAAACAAAACTTCCTCTTCAACCCATACGAAAAAATGACGGCTGGTGCGATGCACCTGGTGATCGTAATTATAACCGCCATGTCAAACTGCCCTATCATGTAAGCGCTGAAAGCTTATGGCGCAAAGATCATCTTTATGATGTTGTTATTATCCTTAATCACAACCAGCAGCCACGCATCCAAGGTCTCGGCAGTGCAATTTTTATGCATCTTGCCCGATCCGGCTACACCCCAACGGAAGGATGTGTCGCGCTTAATCATTCCGATCTTTTGCTGCTACTTCATAAAATAACATCGGAAAGTCTTATACATATCCAGGCTTAGAGCCTATCTAGCAAAAGTGAGTTTTGCGACAAGAAGCACGACAAATGGAGAGAGCATCCAAGCGATTCCATCTAAACACCGGATGCTCTAGACATAGCTTGCTAAGATTTAACGATTCTCACAAAAAGCTATCGCACACGCCTCGGATTCATATAGAGATCGCATTCATTAGGCTCCAATTCAGGATCTAACTTTCCACGCTGCATATCCCCAACCAAATCACGAATGTGGTCTTGGCAAGAATTATTAAATTTCAGCATGCCACAAAAGAGTTGCAAGATAGCTTTGAGTTGAGGGTCGGAATGCTCCTTAAGAACACGCACCTTCCATTTACCACCAAGCTGGATCACTTTACCGTCAATGCGCCCAACTTTGTTGTTGTTTTGATCATAAAGTGAGTAATCAACTCCGACGCTAATCCAATCTTTGCGCAAACGATAAAAATTTGGCTTACCGTCCCGAAGCACAAAAAATGAAAACTTCTCAGGAAATCCAACCCATTTATAGGCAGATCGCTCCACTTGAATAATGTGGTCTTGGTTACTCAAATTGACACTAAATGCCAGAACCGGAAAACGGCCTGCACCATGGGTCAATTGCAAGCTCCGCCCCATAAGTAAGTCCATAGTTCCTTTCCAATTCATCGAATCGGAAAAAAGCTTTATGACCAAACGGCGTTCCATACCGCTATGCTTGCGCCACAACCCTTCACGGAATGCCAAGAGAGCGGTTCGCTCTCCATTCTCTTTAACCTCACCAAAGATATCCATATCCTTAGTGAATTGACGTGATTTTGCTCTGTGGCGGCTGTGTTGGTAAATGCCGATCTCAACGCCATGAAGATCCGTAATCCAAAGATTAACGACAAAATGTTCGTATTCACGTGTTTTTGCCATCACCCGCTATCTCCCTTCGCTTATGTATAGGGAATCAGAAGATTCTACCATCCGCTTGCCGCAAGATGAGGGGAACTGCATGTCTACAGCAAAAAGCTTGTGGATGAGGGGTCGTGAAAGCGCAACTTTATCCACTGATCCTATTTTGGACCGCTCAGACCTTTTGATCAGGGATAGGTTTGGCGTTCTCCAAAAATAGCCGTGCCAATCCGTATATAGGTGGCGCCAAATTGGATAGCTGTCTTAAAATCTGCACTCATACCCATGCTGAGCTCTGCGAGACCAAGACGGTTTGCACATTTTTCTAGCAGTGCGAAATGAAGTGAGGGCTCTTCATCAATTGGAGGAATACACATCAAACCCTCAATTGATAATCCGAAATCATTTTTGCATTGGCGCGCAAAATGATCCACATCTTGCGGAGAGATACCCGACTTTTGTGGTTCCTCACCTGTATTAACTTGGATGAAAAGCTTTGGATGTCGATTGGCTTTGGCTATTTCCTCGGCTAAAGCCCTGGCAACCTTAGGCCTATCAACCGTGTGAATCACATCAAAAAGACGAACTGCATCCTTAACTTTGTTGGATTGGATAGGGCCAACAAGATGAAGCTCAATATCAGGATATTCTGCTTTTAGCGCAGGCCATTTGGCCTTAGCTTCTTGAATGCGATTTTCTCCAAACCGCTTCTGACCTTGCTTGATAATGGTTCGGATTTTGTCTTCTTTATGAGTCTTACTAATAGCGATCAGTTTGACAGAAGTTGGATCTCGGCCGGCCGATTCGGCAGCAGCCTTAATGTCATTCCATATATTTTTCAAACCTGGGTCTGCAGTTAGGCCCACTTTGTCATCATCCTCTACATGCTGTTTTAGCAGTTAAAGCTTTCTCATTATTTCATAAACGTCTATAGCAATGGATCTTAAAAAGTTCAGCATTCATAGCTTGACCATGTTGCTGCTTTTTGGAAACTCATATGTGGCAAAGTCAAACAACGAGACACCCATGACTGGAGAACGCTACAACCCATCAGAGCGCGAAACACATTGGCAGACCATTTGGGATGAGCGCAATATTTTTCGCACCGAGAATAAGTCCGAACGTCCCAAATATTATGTGCTTGAGATGTTTCCTTACCCATCCGGCCGCATCCATATGGGTCACGTGCGTAATTATACAATGGGCGATGTCGTCGCACGCTATAAGCGAGCGAAAGGGTTTAATGTTCTCCACCCTATGGGTTGGGACGCTTTTGGGATGCCAGCAGAAAACGCAGCCATGGATCATGGTATCCATCCCGGCTCTTGGACCTATGACAATATCGATGCGATGCGCACCCAGCTTAAATCAATGGGACTATCACTTGATTGGGACCGCGAGTTTGCAACATGCGATGTTGATTACTACAAGCAGGAACAAAAACTCTTTCTGGATTTTTTGGAGAAAGGACTTGTTTATCGTCGTAAGAGCAAAGTTAATTGGGATCCTGTTGACCAAACGGTTCTTGCAAAAGAACAAGTGATTGATGGGCGCGGCTGGCGGTCTGGCGCCCTCGTTGAGCAACGCGAACTCACACAGTGGTTTTTCAAAATAACGGGTTTTTCCGACGACCTGTTAGAGGCCATTGAAACGCTTGATCGTTGGCCTGAGAAAGTTCGTATTATGCAACGTAATTGGATCGGCAAATCGCATGGCTTGCTCATGCGTTTTGATCTTAAGGGTAAGGACACTCTGAGCGATATTAAAACGCTCGAAGTATATACCACCCGGCCTGACACGATTTATGGGGCAAGCTTTTGTGCTGTCTCGCCGGAGCATCCGCTGGCACAAACTCTTGCTAAAAACGATGACAAGCTGAAAGCCTTTATTGAAGAGTGTAGAAAAATTGGAACGAGTGAAGAAGATATCGAGCGTGCAGAAAAGAAAGGTTATGACACGGGACTAAAGGCCGTACATCCATTTGATAAAGATGAGTTGCTGCCTGTCTATGTGGCTAATTTCATCTTGATGGAATACGGTACGGGAGCAATTTTCGGGTGTCCCGCTCATGATCAACGTGATCTCGATTTCGCACGTAAATATGAGCTCAAAGTTGTTCCGGTTGTTATTCCACCAGATGAAGATCCTAAGACATTTATAATTGGTAATGAAGCCTATCTCGGCCCTGGTAAGATTGCGAATTCTGATTTCCTGGATGGGTTGAGTGTCGAAGACGCCAAGAACAAAATAGCTGATGAATTTGAAAAATCGGATCGCGGTCAACGGCAGGTGAATTACCGTCTTAGGGATTGGTGTGTCTCACGGCAACGCTACTGGGGATGTCCAATTCCTGTTATCCATTGTGAAAGCTGCGGTGTTGTGCCTGTCCCCCACAATGACTTGCCAGTGAAGCTGCCGGAAGAGGTGACATTTGACACGCCAGGCAATCCACTTCTCCGTCACCCAACTTGGAAAAAGGTGATTTGCCCCGAATGCGGTGAAAAGGCGGAACGTGACACCGATACACTTGATACATTTGTTGACTCTTCCTGGTACTTCGCCCGCTTTTGTGCTCCGCAAGCCAATGAGCCGACCGACCTGGAAGCCGTCGATTATTGGCTACCAGTTGATCAATATATCGGTGGCATTGAACATGCCATTTTGCATTTGCTTTATTCACGTTTCTTTGCAAGAGCAATGAAGGAAACTGGTCACCTCGGTTTGAAAGAACCTTTCGCAGGACTTTTCACACAAGGCATGGTCAATCACGAAACTTACAAAGCACCTGATGGTTCATGGCTAACACCCGCTGAGATCCGCATTGAGGGAGAGGGAGACAACAGAACAGCCACGCACAGACAATCCAAAGAGGACGTCGAGATTGGTTCCATTGAGAAGATGTCAAAGTCCAAACGCAATACGGTCGATCCAAGCGATATCATCACCCATTACGGCGCAGATACGATACGCTGGTTTATGTTGTCTGATTCTCCGCCTGAGCGGGATGTGGTTTGGACCGATGCCGGCATCGAAGGAGCTTGGCGTTTTGTGCAACGCATTTGGCGATTGATGAATGATGGCTTAGATAAAATTTGCCCAGTAGGGAGTAAACAACCCAATAACCTCTCCCCAGAAGCCGAAGCCCTTCATAAGGCGGCCCACAAAACACTCCATAATATAAGTCGAGACATTGAGGCGTTGCGCTTTAACCGAGCTGTTGCCCATATTTATGACTTTGCAAACACTCTCTCATCAGCGTTACAAAAACAAAATAATGAGGTCGATGAGAGCCTTAAATGGGCTTATCGCGAGGCCTTTGAGGTTCTAGTTCAGGTGTTTGGGCCCATGATGCCCCATCTTGGCGAAGAGTGTTGGAGCCGCCTTGGCTATGACACATTGCTGGCTGATAAAGCCTGGCCTGAGGTCGATACGTCACTTCTTGCGGACGAAACCGTGACAATTGCGGTACAGGTGAACGGAAAACGACGTGATGAATTGACTATTGCACGTAACGCAGCAAAAGAAGATATTGAGACTGCCGCGTTAAGCTTAGATAATGTGGTACGCGCCATAGGGGGGCGCGAGATAAAAAAAGTGATTGTCGTGCCGCAAAGGATTGTCAATGTCGTCGCATGAGTATCGCTCACGCAGGAATTGCAGACATCTTCTCATAGCTTTGGGATTTGTCGCAGCGATGACACCTGTGCTGTCTGCTTGCTCTTTCCAACCACTCTATGGAACAACCGCAAGTGGTGTTAGCGTTCAAAATGAACTTAAATCGGTTTCAATCGCACCGATCCCTGGACGGGTTGGGCAACGCCTACGTAATGAATTGATCTTCCATACAACAAATGGCGGTGACGCGTCGGCTTCTAATTACCGCCTGGAAGTGGCTATCCGTGAGAAAGTCTCTTCAATTCTCGTAACCCAAGCTGGTGATGCTCAAGGGCAGATCTATTCTCTTTATGCCAGCTTCAAACTTGTCAGGTTGAAAGACAATAAAGTTGTTTTTGACAGCAGAGGTCATGCACGTGCGGCTTACGATACAAATCAAACTGTAGATGGTAAGCAGGTAAACTCTATCTTCTCCGATATTCGGGCACGTATTGACGCAGAAAACAGGGTTGCAAGAACACTTGCTGACGACATAAAAACACGCGTTGCGGCTTATCTGGCAACCTCAGCGTAATTATTTTGGCATAACTTTCCTTTTGATTGAAATATGGTAGAGATCAAATCGGCCCAAGCTGGTCGCTTTATCAGATCACCTGATCCTGCAATCGAAGCCTTTCTGGTTTTCGGCCCAGATGCTGGTTTGGTCAATGAACGAGCAAACAGTCTCGCCGACTATTACGCCAATGAAAATGATCATCAGCGTGAGCCTGGAGAGGTTGTGCGCATTGATGATAGTGATCTTGCTGCAAACCCTGATCGTCTTGCCGTAGAAGTTCAAACCATCCCTATGTTTGGAGGACGTAAAATTGTCCGGATCAACGCCGGACAAAAACTTAATCCAAATATGATTGATGGCTTGATCAATGGCAGCGGACTTGAAAGCACCCTTATTGTCGAAGGGGGAGATCTTAGGAAAAATGCGAAGCTTCGCCAGATCTTCGAAAAAGCCAAAAATGCTGCTGCCATACCTTGTTATGCTGATGACACGCGAAGCCTGGCGAGTTTGATTGATGAGGAACTTGCCAAATCCAATTTAGAGATTACACAAGATGCACGCCGGCATTTAATCGGACTGATTGGTTCTGACCGAGCTCTTTCCAGAACAGAAATTGCAAAACTTGCTCTCTTTGCTGAAGGGCAAAAAACTATTTCAGTGGAAGATATCGATGCCATTGTTGGCGACACCTCAGAGCTTACATTGGAGATGATCGCTTATGCCATCATGAGCGGTCAAATGAGTGCTGCTCTTGATCAATTGGATCGCGCGGTCGCTTCAGGACAAACTTCGTCCGCAGTTCTTATCGTCCTTAGCCAACACGTTGGTCGCCTCTATAAAGTTCGAGCTGAAATGGACAATGGCAAAACGCTTGATGCATCTATCAAATCATTGCGTCCGCCGATACATTTCAAATTCGCTGATCATTTCAAAGCCCAGTGCAGATCGTGGACTACCGATCGTCTGATATCCGCCCTCAGCCTTATTCAAGAAACAACCCGACGTTGCCGAACATCAGCCCAAATGGATCATGTCTTTATAGAGCGGTTAATCATGGCTTTAGGCCAGAAGAAAGCATGAAAAGATCCCACCTGGCTTACTTAAAACTGCAAATCCATGGTCTGAGTTAGATGCAGCTTGATGACTTCATAAACTTCCACCGCCCTGCACTTGAGACCAATGAGGTGAAATACAATCTCATCCTCGCCATTCTCCTAAGCTCCAGTCAAAAAAAAGGCACAGACCTCATGACCTGGACCTTAGGAGATCCAGGCCAATGCGCGATAAAAACACCCGGACGGGGTATTTTGCTTGGTGAGTTGAAAAAAACTCAATGCCGCGATTTAGCGGAACAGACAATTGAACTTAATTTGCCTGCAGTTGTGGGGCCTGACCAAACAGCAAAATGGTTTACTGAGAGAGCAATTGAATTGGGGCAAGAATTTTGTGATCCAATACCGCAAAGCATCCATGCCCTAACTCATGCGCCTAGATATCCGAGCACCAATGGTCATGCAAGACAGGTTACGCCAGATGATGCTGCGCGTTTAGTCAACTGGCTAATGGCATTCCATTATGAGGCCACTCCCAACGATCCTCTCCCTGAAAAAGCTCAGTTGGCAGCCCTACCAGAACAAGGACAGCATCATTTTTGGGTTGTAAATGATGAGCCTGTTTCTTTGGCGTGTATCGCGAGACGGACACGTCACACAGGCTGCATCAGCTCAGTTTATACCCCGTCCAAATTTCGCAAAAAGGGATATGCCGGATCGGTTGTCGCCAGTTTGGTTGAGCGTATCTTTGATGAAGGTTTAAAGGCAGCTTGTCTTTACACAGACCTTAGAAATCCGGCTTCAAACCGATGTTATGCAAAAATCGGTTTTAGACCTGTTTATGACTCACAAGCTTATTTTCGTAATATGGGATAAAAGACGAAGAAAATTAGCGCCGTCGAAACAACAATAGAAACCACCAGATAAAAACCGTTCCGGCAATGAGAAGCCCCATGCGCATGGGCAGACTGCGATCCAAAATACCTGATTGGAAAAAATAGCGGCCACCGAATATGGCAAATGCGATGCCACCAACTACCGCCAGCAATAACCGGATGAAATGACCGAATGTTGACCCACCTGCTCGCGCGTTTCTTGCGGCTTGACGCCTGAGCTGGGCTTGTTCCGCACGCCTTCTGCGGCCTGAAAAAAGAGAAATAATAGCCGCAGTCAATACGCCGCCAACTACTGTTATGATAAGCTCATTGACCAATGGCATAACGCGAACACTCTGGAATATTTACTTCCCAAACTCCTGCAAAAGTCGGTCACGAATATGTTCAAACTGATCCAGTGATCCATAACGCATGCGGATTTCACCGGTATCTCTTGAACGTGGGTTAATTTCAACCTTCAAACCAAGCGCGTCGGAAAGTTCCTGCTCGACAGCTCGCGTATCAGCATCTTTCTTTGATTTTGTTTTCCGGCTTGAAGTTGGGGTTTCCCTTTCTTCTTGAACAAGAGCTTCGACATCGCGGACATTCAGACCCATTTTTATGATCTTCTGGGCCAATTCCTCTGCATCATCATGGCCGACAAGTGCGCGTGCGTGACCTGCTGTCAAGCGTCCATCCCGAAGATATTTTTGCACACTATCAGGTAGCTTCAACAGCCGCATGGTATTGGCTAAGTGGCTGCGGCTCTTACCGATAATTTTGCCCAAATCTTCTTGTGTATAGCCGTATTTCTCAATCAGTTCGCAATAACCCTGCGCTTCCTCAAGAACATTTAAATCGGTTCGTTGAACATTTTCGATAATTGCGATTTCGAGGAGTTCTTGATCTTCAACATCTCGCAAGATCACGGGAACTGTATGCAGTCCAGCAATTTGACCTGCTCGCCAACGTCGCTCACCGGCGACAATTTCATAAGTTGCTGCCTTATTCTTCGCCGGACGTACGATAAGGGGTTGAATAAGTCCTTTTTCCTGAATGGAGTTTGCAAGCTCTTCCAAATCGCCTTTGGCGAAATCTTGACGTGGATTCAGGCTACTTGGTTGAACTTGATCAATAGGCACAAGCCGTTGTTCCCCTTCTGCTGGCAAAGATTGTTCAGCACCTTTCGGATCTCCGATAAGTGACGCCAATCCTCGCCCCAGCCGGCTGTTTTGTGCTGCTACCGCCATGATTTACAATCTCCCTTAGCTTGAAATGAGGGTTTAACGGTTAGCTATGCCGCCCCGAGTAAACGTTCACGCTCAATAATCTCTGTTGCAAGTTTAATATAGGCCTGGCTGCCTGCACATTTGTGGTCATAAAGCAAAATCGGCTTTCCATGGGATGGTGCCTCTGCTACCCGCACATTCCGTGGAATGCATGTTCCATAAACTTTTTCACCAAAGAAATTTCGCACCTCCGTTGCCACTTCATCTGCTAACTTTGTGCGTGGATCATGCATGGTAAGAACTACACCATGAATCTCAAGATCCGGATTTAGACTTCCTTTGACAAAATCAATGGTTTCTTTGAGCTGGGTAATACCTTCAAGCGCAAAAAACTCACATTGCACCGGAACAAGAACGGAATCCGCTGCAGCCATAGCATTGATAGTTAGAATGTTTAGAGATGGCGGGCAGTCGACAAGAACATAGTCAAAACGTTCTTGAGAAGGCTTACTTTCTTCCACCGCCCTTAGCGCCACAACCGAATCCCGGAGTCGATAAGCTCTGTTCGGCGCATTGTTCAGCTCAGGCTCAAGACCAGCAAGATCCCGTGTTGCGGGCGCGACATAAAGATTTGGAATTTTTGTCGCCATTGCAGCTTGATTAAAGCTGGCCGTGTTGGTCAACACATCAAATGTGGAAATCGTCCGATCTTCCTCGTAAATGCCAAGGCCGGTACTAGCATTTCCTTGAGGATCGAGATCAACAACGAGCACACGCTGATCAATCGCAGAAAGCGCTGTACCCAAATTAATTGCCGTTGTCGTTTTACCGACACCACCTTTTTGATTAGCGACGGCAAGAACACGAGGACGTCTTTGCCCAGAAACTATGCCGGTCATTGGCTCACTCCTTAAACCGGTCGTAAAGTCTTCACTTCGATGACGCACCCCTCAGGATCCGTTCGACTTGGAATAATATCCCAATTGAAACACCAATGTCGCTTTGCCGCTTCCATTTCCCGAGTGACCTCTCTACCTTTAAGAAAAAGACCAGTGGTTCCCGAATCAAAAAATGGTACGGCAAGCCCAAACAATTTCTCCAAAGGAGCTAGAGCCCGCGCTGTCACTACATCAGCGGGAATAACTTTATCTGACTCGGCCAGTGTTTCAATTCGCTGATCATGAATTTCCACAATGAGGCCCGTTTTGCGCACAACCTCGTGGAGAAAAGCGCATTTCCGGCTATTGCTCTCGACCAGGTGAACAAGGGTCTTTGTCTTTTCACTGAGGAGAATGGCCAAAACAAGACCCGGAAACCCCGCTCCCGAGCCGATATCCAGCCAAATTTTTGCCTCTGGCGCAAGTGAGAAAAGCTGTGCACTATCCGCAAAATGCCGATGCCAAATATCATTTAAAGTATTTGGAGCTACGAGATTCTTTATTTTTTGCCACTCAATGAGAAGCCCAGCATAAACTTCAAGTTTTTCAAGCGTTTCATGTGAAACGGCAAAGATATTTGTGAAGTCTTGAGGTCCACGGATACAAAAACCCCTGGATAAGCTTCTTTTTCTACTCATTAAGCTGATTTCCGGCGTAATGCCTTTTTAATATGAGCAAGTACAAGCATTAAAGCTGCAGGTGTTACCCCATCAATGCGACTGGCCTGGGCAAGGCTTATTGGGCGTTGAGTTTCAAATTTCTGCCGGATTTCATTGGAAAGCCCTGCAATCGTTCCATAGTCAAAGTCTTGTGGGATAAGAATGCTCTCATCTTTCCTGAGTGCCTGGACATCAGCCTCTTGGCGCTCGAGATAAACGGCATAGCGGGCGTCGGTAGCTAATTGCACCGCAATATCCGCAGGAATTTCCCCAATTTCAGGCCAAATAGATTCAAGCCGGGCAAGGGTGATATTAGGATAAGCCAATAGTTCAAAAACTGAGCGGCGCCGTCCGTCGCTATTGATTTTAAGACCGTGCCGAGCTGCTTCATTGGGCGTGATTGATAAACCCTGAAGCAAAGTCCTCATAGCATCGAGTTTCTTTGATTTTGCAGAAAATGCCGCCGAACGGTCCGCTCCGACACAACCAAAATCTATGCCTTTAGGCGTCAATCTCTGATCCGCATTGTCAGCCCTTAGCCTTAGGCGATATTCAGCACGTGAAGTAAACATCCGATAGGGTTCGCTCACGCCCCGTGCCACGAGATCGTCGATCATCACGCCGACATAACCATCAACCCGGCTAATAATAAAATCCCGGCTACCGCTGGAAGCTTTTAGAGCCGCATTTAGTCCAGCAATAAGCCCTTGGGCACCGGCTTCTTCATACCCTGTGGTACCGTTGATCTGACCTGCTAAAAAAAGCCCACTTAGCGCCTTGGTTTCAAGTGTTGGAAACAACTCGCGCGGGTCGACATAATCATATTCAATGGCATAGCCTGGGCGTTTCACATGAGCATTTTCGAGCCCTGGAATAGTTTTCAAAAAAGCCTTTTGCACCTCTTCGGGAAGCGAGGTTGAAATGCCATTGGGATAAATTGTTGAGTCGTCGAGCCCCTCAGGCTCCAAAAAAATTTGATGAGATGTGCGTTCTTTAAAGCGCACAATCTTATCTTCAATGGAAGGGCAATAGCGTGGACCAACGCTTTCGATATCCCCAGAATACATCGGCGAACGCAGAAGATTAGCTTCGATAATATGATGAGTTTCAGCTGTCGTATGAGTGATATGACATGGGACTTGTGGTGTTGTGATTTCCTTGGTCAAAAAAGAAAAAGGCTGGGGCAAATCATCACCTGCTTGCACATCAAGCTCATCCCAATTGATGGTGGTCCCGTCAAGACGGGGTGGCGTTCCGGTCTTGAGCCGGCCCATACGCAGTCCCAGCGCATAAAGCCGTTTAGATAAGCCGAGGGCAGGAGCCTCACCGATGCGCCCCGCCGGAATTTTTGTTTCGCCAATATGAATGAGGCCTTTGAGGAAAGTTCCGGTGGTTAAAACAATCGCTCCCGCTGAATAAGTCGTTCCATCAGATGTAATGACGCTCGTGACCCTGTTTCCATCAACTGAGAGATCCTCAACCGCAGAAGCAATAACGTTGAGATTGGGTGTGGCTAATATCTCTTGTTGCATCGCTTGGCGATAAAGTGTCCGGTCGGCTTGGGCCCGAGGACCTTGCACTGCTGGTCCTTTTGAGCGATTGAGCACACGGAATTGAATACCTGCTTGATCTGCAACACGCCCCATCAGACCGTCAAGAGCATCAATCTCTCGAACAAGATGCCCTTTGCCAAGCCCGCCAATAGCTGGATTGCATGACATCTCGCCAATGGTCTCGAACTTATGGGTGATCAATGCGGTCCGTGCACCCATGCGCGCACTGGCCGCTGCGGCTTCGCAACCAGCATGGCCACCACCTATAACAATGACATCAAAGCTTTGGGTTGTTCTTCCCATAAATCTTACATCACAAACTGTCTCACGCGTTTCATATGAAACATGCGTCGTATAATTGCAGTTTGAGTATTATTGTAGTCTGACATTATTTTCCAATGCAAAAAGATGAAAAGATGTGATCAAGCACATCTTCAACGTCAACCCGACCGGTTAACCGCCCAAGAGCCTGGGATGCTTGACGTAAATCCTCGGCGCGAAGTTCTGTGTCTTGAGACTCGCCCTCTAAATAAGCTTGAAGGGCTGCTCGGCAGTTTTCAAGCTCTTGGCGATGGCGCACTCTTGTAACGGCAGGCACATCGCCTAAATCCATCCGCACCTCGGCTTCGGAAGTCAGCTTACTTGTCAGGGCATCAATACCAACCCCTATTTTGGCTGAAATTTCGAGGTCGCAATTTTTCCGCTTCTCTGCTCCCGATAAAAGATCAATCTTGTTCAAAACCTTCAAAACCCGGTTCTCCCGTATCTGGAAGTCAGGGAGAAGATCATGGGGAGGTGGCTTTTCCTCTATATCAATCGCTGTCATCCAGAGGATGAGATCCGCTTCCGACGCATGGTGAAGCGTGCGGCGAATGCCCTCTTGCTCGACACCGCCTTTGGCCTCTCGCAATCCGGCCGTATCGGTCACGATGACAGGATAACCATTAAGATCGAGCCTGACTTCGATTACATCCCGGGTCGTACCGGCCTCTTCAGATACGATAGCGGCATCACGACGGGCCAGAGCATTGAGTAGACTGGACTTGCCGACATTAGGCGGGCCGGCAATGACAACACGAAATCCGTCACGAAGTAACTCACCACGATGTCCGTCCTGGAGATGGTTTAATACTTCATTGAGAAGAGACTCAACATCTGGAGTAGCTGTTTTTGCAATGTTTGACGGAACATCTCCCTCATCGGAAAAATCCAAAGCTGACTCTGTCATCGCCAAAACATGAATAAGCCTCGCCCGCCAACTTTCATAAAGAACGCCAAGGTGACCTTCAGATTGGCGAAGAGCCTGACGTCTTTGAGCTTCGGTTTCTGCGTCGATTAAATCGGCCAAACCTTCGACTGCTGTGAGATCAAGCTTTCCATTTTCAAACGCTCGGCGGGTAAAAGCACCTGGCTCAGCGGGTTCAAAATTATTTAGATGGCCTAAAACATTCAGTACGGCCTCAATAACAGCCGGGCCACCATGCACATGAAACTCGGCTACATCTTCACCGGTAAAACTTTTGGGTCCAGGCAACCAGAGAACCAGCGCATGATCTAATGTCTCCCCTGTTACCGGATCTTGTAAACAACGCAAGGTTGCGTACCGAGGTTCAGCAAGTCGGCCTGTAAGAGCTTTTATGGCTTCCGCCGCACAGGGACCTGACACGCGAATAACAGCGACACCTGCCCGGCCTTTTCCACTTGAAAGTGCAAAAATTGTCGGTGTATGCGTGTTTATAGCTTTTTCTCTTATGCCTAATGGCTTTTGCATGAGATTTTCTTAAACTAAATCAAATGATCACCACTCATCATATGTAGGAGTCGTAATCACATGTCCCAAAACCGGCTTGGCTCGGAAACCAGTCCCTATCTTCTTCAACATGAAGACAATCCGGTTCATTGGTGGGCATGGGGTCCGGAAGCTCTTCATGAAGCTAAAAAAACCGGAAAACCAATCCTTCTCTCTGTCGGTTATGCGGCCTGCCATTGGTGCCAT
Source organism: Methyloligellaceae bacterium (assembly GCA_965224165.1). Taxonomy (GTDB): domain Bacteria; phylum Pseudomonadota; class Alphaproteobacteria; order Rhizobiales; family CBDCYM01; genus CBDCYM01. Next base: position 93,155 of record CBDCYM010000011.1, read on the forward strand.
GTCATGGCTCATGAAAGCTTCGAAGATCAAGCCACCGCAGATGTCATGAACGATCTTTTTATCAATATCAAGGTCGACCGGGAAGAGCGGCCTGATATAGATACAATTTATATGCAGGCGCTTCATATGATGGGAGAACAAGGCGGCTGGCCCTTAACAATGTTTTTAACGCCGGACGGCGAACCTTTTTGGGGCGGGACATATTTTCCCAAAGAAGCAAAATTCGGACGACCCTCCTTTATTGCTGTTCTTAAAGAAGTCGCCAAAATCTTTCGCGAAAGACCTGATGATATCCTTCACAATGTCACAGCAATAAAGACACGGCTGACATCGCAAACTCAGGTCAATCCTGCTTTTGACGTGCCAGAAATTACAGAGAACTTAATCCGCGATGTGGCGGAGCGGCTTGTTACCATTATTGATCAAGTCCATGGCGGCATTCAAGGTGCACCAAAATTTCCGCAAGTTTCGTTCTTTAATTTTCTTTGGCGCACCGGATTGCGGTTTTGTCATAAGCCAAGCTTAGCTGCAGTTGAAAAAACTCTTCTGCACATTTGTCAAGGCGGTATCTATGACCATCTTGGCGGAGGATTTGCTCGTTATTCGGTTGATGCACGCTGGCTTGTGCCACATTTTGAAAAAATGCTTTACGACAACGCCCAGCTTATCAGTTTGATGACTGAAATTTGGCGGGAAACACAAAATCCCCTTTTTAAATCCCGAATTGAAGAAACTGTTGACTGGGTCTTACGCGAAATGGTTGCGGAAGGCAGCGGCTTTGCATCGTCTTTGGATGCCGATTCAGAAGGAGAAGAAGGCAAATATTATGTATGGACTGCTGAGGACATTGAACATCTTCTCGGCCAAGACGACGCCTCCTTCTTTTCTTCCATTTATGATGTGAGTCCAAGCGGCAATTGGGAAAACAAGACAATCCTTAACCGTTTAAATTCGCTCGATCCATTAAGCGATGATCAAAATGTGCGACTTGCGAAACTCCGTAATCGCCTTCTGATCGAGAGAGAAAAACGTGTTAGGCCCGGATGGGATGATAAGGTTTTGGCTGATTGGAATGGCTTAATGATTACAGCTCTCGCTCATGCTGGAACAGTGTTTAACAAGTCCCATTGGCTTGACGCAGCTAAATCGGCGTTCTCGTTCATCGCAACCCACATGTGTTCCGAGGATGGCCGGCTTAGTCATTCCTATCGAGCAGGCCAAGCCAAAGCTCCTGCGACATTGAACGACTATGCCAATATGATCAAAGCCGCTCTTACGCTTTTTCAAACAACAAATGAAACTGACTACCTAACCCAAGCTCAAGCTTGGGCGGAAATATTGAACGAACAGTACTGGGCGGAAGAAAATAACGGCTATTATTACACTGCCGATGATACAAAAGATGTCATTATTCGCACTTGGTCAGCAACCGAAGACGCAACACCAAATGGTAATGGTGTCATGATATCCAACTTAATGGCCCTTTACATTCTAACTGGTGAACAAGCCTACCTCACAAAAGCAGAAAAAACGCTGAAGGCTTTCAAAAACAATGCGGTCCAAAACCTTTTTGCTCACACAGGAATATTTGAAAGTGCTTTGGATGTGCTGGAGCCTACTTCCATTATTGGAATAGGTACAGACAGTGAACAGATAAAGATCTTCCTGGCAACATTACATCATGCCTCCCTACCTGGAGCTATCCTCCAGGCCATCACTGACCCTTCCACCCTTGCGAAAAATTCACCGGTTCATGGCAAAACAGCCATTGACGGCAAACCAACAGCATATGTTTGCATCGGATCAAAATGCTCTTTGCCTGTAACGGAACCGCAAGCCTTATTGGACACAGCTAAACAAATGCGTGGTGTGTAAAAGAATAAACAAACGACAAAACATCGTTTGGTATTACTCTGTTCCTTTTTTACTCAAAAACGGTTTTTGAGCAGCATTATTTACGCCTAACCATCCAGCAGTTAGAGAATCGATAACCGTGGCGCACCAGGGAATCATATACCACCATTCCAGCTTCTCTGTTCCGATGAACCATCCTCCGACTGCTGTAAAAAGAAGCGCTGTTAGCGAACTGATAACCACATCGAATTGTAATGCGGCAACAACTGTCTCACGGCTTGTCACCGAAATAAATTCAGCAATCAACCATATGACGGCTATAAGCACGAGTATTAATAACCAGAGATAAACTGATTCCGGAACGGGCCATGTAAGCACTGAAGTCCTCAGTGCCGCCGCCGGTTCATAATAGGTTCCGGCAGAATAGGCGATGGCAGCGAGAATAAAAGGGAACACCCAAATCGCGAAAACGGAGATCTTACGTAGAAAACTCATCTTTGCTTGAGTGTGGCTTGCATTCTGCAATTGGGTCATGACCTCACTCCAAACATAATGTTTTGACAACCACCCAACTTATATTGAGTTAGAGTATATTGCGTTCATATGCATTTACCTAACATGCTCTATACAATAACCAAATTTACAGAATTTTGGGTAATTTCTTTACCCCTCATCCTCTTTCAGTCAAAAGAGAAGTTTACATACAAAATAATCAGATAGAGCGTTATGAGGTGTTGGCCTCCACTACGTATTCATTGAATCGAAGAAATCATTATTTGTTTTGGTTTGTTTGAGCTTATCGATCAAAAACTCAATACCATCCATAGCTCCCATCGGATTGAGGATGCGGCGAAGGACATACATCTTCTTGAGCTGATCAGAGGGTACCAACAGATCTTCCTTACGTGTTCCGGAGCGCTCAATATCAATTGAGGGGAAGATACGTTTGTCAGAAACTTTACGGTCGAGAATGATTTCCGAATTGCCCGTTCCCTTGAACTCCTCGAAAATAACCTCATCCATACGGCTCCCCGTATCGATAAGTGCGGTGGCAATAATGGTAAGTGATCCACCTTCCTCAATGTTGCGTGCTGCACCAAAGAAACGCTTGGGACGTTGCAAAGCATTCGAATCCACACCGCCCGTTAATACTTTGCCAGAAGAAGGGACAACGGTGTTGTAGGCCCGACCAAGACGTGTAATCGAATCCAGCAGAATAACCACATCCCGTTTATGCTCTACCAAGCGTTTGGCTTTCTCGATGACCATTTCCGAGACTTGCACATGGCGCGATGGTGGTTCGTCAAAGGTCGACGAAATGACTTCGCCATCAACTGAGCGCTGCATATCGGTCACTTCTTCCGGACGCTCATCGATGAGAAGCACAATCAAATAACATTCTGGGTGATTAGATGTAATCGAATGCGCTATGTTTTGTAAAAGAACGGTCTTACCGGTTCTTGGCGGCGCGACGATGAGACCACGCTGTCCTTTGCCAAGCGGTGCGACAATATCAATCACTCGGGCTGAAAGATCCTTGATGGTTGGATCTTCAATTTCCATATTCAGCCATTCATCAGGATAAAGCGGTGTGAGATTATCAAAATGAATTTTGTGACGCATATTTTCCGGGTCATCAAAATTGATTTTGTTCACTTTCAATAGCGCAAAGTACCGTTCGCCATCCTTTGGAGAGCGAATCTGTCCTTCCACCGTGTCTCCTGTACGCAGACCAAACCGGCGAATCTGGCTTGGGCTTACGTAAATATCATCAGGTCCAGGCAAATAGTTTGCGTCCGGAGAACGCAAAAATCCAAACCCATCTTGCAAAACTTCGACAACACCGGAGCCGGTGATATCTATTTCGCGTGAAGCGAGTTTTTTTAGGATGGCAAACATGAGTTCTTGCTTGCGCATCGTACTTGCATTTTCGACTTCGACCTCTTCGGCAAAGCTCAAAAGCTCTGTCGGTGTTTTTATTTTGAGATCCTGAAGTTTCATCTCCTGCATTAGGGATTACTCCGGGCGGGTTTGGTTGACATAAAAAATACCCACACTTTGCTGTCAGCCAAAGCTTAAGTTAGTGAAAGTTCGTTGGATGGCCACTCAAAGAACTACTCTCCTCCCGGACAACCCGGAAGCGGTGAGACGCCTCATTGAGCGGATCAACCCAGCAAATTAGAAACAGCCGGGAAGGAATTGACGACTCATTTATATCAGACTGTTGCCGCAAGTAAAAGCCATCAACCAATGACGACATAAAATTTAGTATAACAAATTTAAAATGGCTTGACGATGACCAAAATGACAATCCCAGCCATGAGCACAGTTGGAACTTCATTGGCAAGCCGATAGAATTTTTCACTCCGCCTATTGTTATCAGCCGCAAAATCTTTACGCCACTTACCGAGCAACCCATGAAAAATTGTCAACAAAATCACAAAAAAAAGTTTGGCATGAAACCAATGATCACCGAATTGACCTTGCAAATAAGCAATCCAAAGCCCCAAAACCCAAGCCGTTATCATGGCTGGATTCATTATGATTATCAGAAGCTTACGTTCCATAACTTTGAAGGTTTCGGATATTTCGGAACCTTGTTCCGTTCGTGCATGATAAACAAACAGCCGAGGCAAATAAAAAAGCCCGGCCATCCAAGCAATTACCGCCATGACATGAACAGCTTTGATCCAAAGCTCCATGCTTCATGCCTCTTAGAAAGTTATACGATTTCGCCCCGAATCCGATTTACCAGATATCCTACGTTCTCAGGCGGTGTCTGCGGCACAATGCCATGACCGAGGTTAAAAATAAAAGGGCCGTCACCTAAAACTTCAAGAATTTCATCCACACGGGCATCAAGCTTTTTTCCGCCACTCACCAACAATAAGGGATCTAAGTTGCCTTGAACGGGTACTTTGTTTTGCAATTCATTGCGCATGAATGCCAAAGGCAATGAGGTATCACAACTTACCGCACAGACGCCCGTTTCCTTGACGTAAGTCACATAGCGCGACCCGGCTCCCCTTGGAAAGCCAATAATTGGAACACTTGGATATTTTGTCTTGAGCTGATGAACCATCTTCGCAGTTGGCTCAACAACCCAGCGTAAAAATTCATCTTCCGGTAAATTTCCAGCCCAACTATCAAAGATCTGAACAACTTCCGCACCTGAATCAATCTGCCCAGCAAGATAAGTCACAGAAACATCAACCAAAAGCCTGATAAGACGTTCAAAAGTTTCCTCATCTCGATAGGCGAAAAGTCGGGTTTCAGCTTGGTCCAATGACCCTCGCCCACCAACCATATAAGTTGCAACCGTCCAAGGCGCACCGCAAAAACCTATAAGAGCTGTTTGTTCTGGGAGATTTTCTCGAAGACGTGAAACGGTTTCATAGACTTTGGAAAACGTATCATGAATTTGTAACGGATTAAGACTGTCGACCGCTTGTGCATTACGGATAGGTTCCAAACGCGGTCCTTCACCTTCAACAAAACGTACATTTTGCCCAAGAGCATTCGGCACAACGAGAATGTCGGAAAACAAAATTGCTGCATCGAATCCGAAGCGACGGATAGGTTGAAGAGTAACTTCTGCGGCTAATTCAGGAGAATAACAGAGATTAAAAAAGGATCCTGCTTTTGACCGTATATCTCGATACTCAGGTAAATAACGCCCAGCTTGACGCATGAGCCAAATTGGGGGGGTATCGCAGATGTTTCCTTGTAAAGCCTGGAGGAAAGGTTTGTTAGAAGGAAACGTTTGAGCGACTGAACACAATGTTTTCGAGGCCATACAAAACCAACCAATAAGAATCTTAAATTTGTTGTTGTTACTTCTTATGAATGGATATCGAATATTTTAAATAAATACCAGTCCTTCAACAGATTCTTATCACTGGACGAATTTAATCAAGATAAAGGGGGACATATGATAATTGATACAAGATGTCTTGTTTTTCTTTTAAAGTCATATAGTTAAGTGGTAATCTAGAAAGAGAAATCATGTGCTTATGTGTTGATAGGACTTGGATATGACACGAAAATAGTTTCATAGTGGAAGAAAAGGAAAATCCATGCAGACTTCTTCCACACGATTTTTTTTGTGAACGAATCTCTGGACAGTTGTGTATGGACCGACAGCATGACACGTTAAATGCCATAAGTTTTTATTCTATGGACCGGTTATCAACTCTATGACCAAAGACCTTCCCAGATATTTCCACCTTCATTTGATCTCTGATTCAACAGGAGAAACTTTGTCGACGATTGCTAAGGCAGCAACGGTCCAATATTCGAAAATTCAAGCGATCGAACATGTTCATCCGCTTATCCGTACAAAACGCCAGCTAACCCGTGTTTTGCAGGAAATTAATTCCACACCAGGAATTGTTCTTTATACAATCGTCAGTCGGGATCTCGGAGAACGTTTGGAAGAAGGGTGTCAGGAACTCAATATCCCCTGTGTTCCTGTTTTGAAACCTGTGATGAGCGTTTTTGAATCCTATTTAGGTGCGCCATCGACGCCTAAAGTCGGCGGTCAGCATGTGCTTGATTCTGATTATTTTCAAAGGATCGATGCCCTCAATTTTTCAATGATTCATGATGATGGCAATCTTCCTGGCGATTTGAATCAAGCAGATATTATTCTTGTCGGGATTAGCCGGACATCAAAAACACCGACGAGTATTTATTTGGCTAACCGTGGTTATAAAACGGCGAACGTTCCGTTTGTTCCAGAGCTTCCGCTTCCGACACAGCTAGAAGAACAATCCGATAAAACTTTTGTTGTTGGATTGATAGCCAGTCCGCAACGGATTGCACAAATTCGTAGAAATAGGGTTATGGCTATGGCTGATGCGGATCTGAAAGATTATGTCGATGAGGATCGAATATCTGACGAAATTGCTTTTACACGTCGGTTATGTGCGCAGCATAGCTGGCCCTTAATTGATGTGACGCGAAAGTCGATAGAGGAAACTGCTGCTGAGATCATCAAGCTTTATAATGATAGGCAAGCGGAAATGACTTTATAGAGAACTATAGTACTTAATTCATAAGCTAATAAACCAAGCCCCTATCGGTCAGACTTTTTGCAACTAGGAGGCGCTGTGTTCAATCGTTCAGACATACATATTATTCTTGCTTCTGCAAGTGCAAGCCGTGCAGAACTTTTACGAAAAGCAGGTCTTAAATTTGAAATCAAGCCAGCAGATATCGATGAGAAAGTTATTCGTCATGTTATGGGATTAAATGAAGATTCTATTGATCCGATTGATGTTGCTGAAATTCTTGCGCGCACAAAGGCTGAGACCGTTAGTACAGCTCACCCCCGTGCTTTTGTTATTGGAGCAGATCAGGTTTTGTCTGCAGATGGCAAAATATTTGAAAAACCGCCGGACTTGGAAACCGCACGCAAAAATTTGTTCGAGCTTCGGGATCGAACACATCATCTTCACTCGGCAGTTTGTGTAGCTCTTGATGGGGATGTGGTTTGGCATCATAATGAAAGTGCCAGTTTGACTATGCGAAATTTTTCACCGGAGTTTTTGGGTCAATATATCGCAGAGGCTGGTCCGGAAATCTGCAATTCGGTGGGCGCTTATCTACTTGAGGCGCAAGGTATCCATCTGTTTTCTGAGATTGATGGAGATCATTTTGCTATTTTAGGACTGCCACTTATTTCTTTGCTCAATTTTTTCAGAAAAAGAGAAATCATAAAATCATGAGTGACATAAAACGAGCTTGTGTCATTGGCTGGCCTATTGAGCATTCACGCTCGCCGTTAATTCATGGGACATGGTTACATGAATATGGCATCGAAGGAGTTTATACCCAAGAAGCGGTGCCCCCGGAGGAGATATCAAATTTTCTCCGCACCTTAAAAAAAAGGGGATATGTCGGTGCAAATATTACTGTTCCTCATAAGGAGATAGCCTTTAAATTGGCTGATAAGATTGATTCAGCTGCTAAAGCTGTACAAGCGGCCAATACGCTTTGGTTTGATGATGATGAGCTATGTGCTTCCAATACAGATACCTATGGCTTTATGACCCATCTTAGTGTTTCCGTACCACAATGGAGGGCTGAAAATAAGCGGGCGGTTATACTCGGTGCAGGTGGTGCGGCACGAGCAATACTTTATGGCCTCATTGAACAAGGTATTTCTGAAATCAGGTTGCTTAATCGTACACGGGAGAGAGCAGAAAAACTTGCCGCTTATTTTGGTAGTAAAATCCAAGTCATGGGGTGGGGTGATTGGTCAAATGCGTTTTGTGACAGTGATTTGCTGGTTAACACAACCACACTTGGAATGAAGGGCGAACCTGCTCTGGATGTTGATCTTAATTTTATGCCAAAAAATGCGATTGTTGCTGATATCGTTTACACGCCACTTGAAACAAAGCTCTTATTTCAAGCGCGAGAACTAGGACTGTTTCCGGTCGATGGATTGGGCATGCTCCTGCATCAAGCGGTTCTGGGTTTCGAAAAATGGTATGGTGTACAACCAAAGGTAACGGATGAACTCAGGGCAATACTTGTAGCCGATTTGGAGAGAACCTAATGCTGATAATCGGTTTAACGGGATCGATTGGTATGGGCAAGTCCGAGATCGCAGCTTATTTTCGGAAGCTCAATATTCCCGTGCTTGATGCAGATAAAGAGGTCCACCGGCTTTATGAAACAACGGCTGTACCACTTATTGCTGGCGTGTTTCCCGAAACGGTTACAGACGGCAAAATTGATCGCAATAAGTTAAGCCAAATCCTTCTTAGAAATCCCGAAGCTTTTAAGAAGCTAGAGGATATTGTTCATCCTCTTGTTCGTTATTCTATAAAAACATTTATTGGGAAATGTCATTTGGATGGCCAAAAAAATGCGGTTCTGGAAGTTCCGCTTCTTTTTGAAACTGGGGGTGATCGTGCCGTCGATGTTTCTGTTGTTGCAAGTGCTCCGCTAGAGATACAGAGAAAACGAGTGTTTGAACGGCCAGGAATGACGGAAGAAAAATTTAACTCAATTCTTTCCCAACAGTTAGGTGATGATGAAAAACGAAAACGTGCAAATTATGTTGTGGATACATCTGGCACAATTGCCGAAACACATCGGCAAGTTGATATGATTATTGAATCGCTAAAAACCCAGAAGGCTGAAGCCTTAGAATATTGGCTTAGAGCACCAGGCCAACCACCAAAAATTTAATAACAAGACATCCCATATGCGCGAAATTGTTCTTGATACGGAGACAACCGGACTTGACCCTAAATCCGGTGACCGTGTTGTAGAAATTGGTTGTATTGAATTGGTCAATCATATCCCTTCTGGTAAGTCATGGCATGAGTATATGAATCCTGAACGAGAGATGCCGTTAGCTGCTTTCGAAGTCCATGGCCTCTCCACAGAGTTTCTGTCCGACAAACCACTTTTTGCTGATCTTGTTGATGGTTTTTTAGAGTTCATCGAAGATGCAACATTAGTTATACATAATGCCAGTTTCGATATTGGCTTTCTAAATTTTGAACTCAAACGACTTAAGCGTTCACCAATTTCCATGGATCGTGTAATTGACACGCTTGTTCTTGCTCGGCGAAAACATCCAGGAGCTCAAAATAATCTTGATGCGCTTTGTCGTCGTTATCAAATTGATAATACGGCGCGGACAAAGCATGGCGCACTTCTTGATTCAGAAATTTTGGCACAGGTTTATGCCGAACTCATTGGAGGCCGCCAAGCTAACCTTGCCCTTAGTAAACAGGGTAAGAAAAATCATCAAAACAAGTCTTGCCATGCTCACACTATTCAACGTATTGAGCCCCTCGTACAAAGGCTTACTACAGCCGAGACCGGCCAACATCGCAGCTTTGTCGACCAGCTTTCAGACTCTCCTCTTTGGAAAGATTATTTGGAGGATTGAGTTTTTGTTATCGCAAATTTTTTCGCAAAAAAAGATGCCGGTTTTGGGAGATATGCTCTAATTTACTCGTTGAGTATTGGCCGCTTCTTTCTGCGCTTGTAGTTTGCTACGGAATAACCCTGCAAAATCAATTGGATCAAGCATAAGGGGAGGAAACCCTCCTTCGCGCGATAGATCCGCTGCAAGACGGCGCACGAAGGGGAAGAGTAAACCCGGACAATCTATAAGAAGAACAGCTTGGATTGCTTTTTGAGGAATGTTCTGTAAACGAAACAACCCTGCATAAAGAAGTTCTAAATTATATATAACGCCTTCATCGTTTTTAGCTCGGGCTGTGATATCTAGGGTCACCTCATATATGTCGTCACCGATTTTTTGAGCGTTCACATTGACGCTAATCTGCATATTAGGATTGGTACCAGGGTTTTGTAGTATTTTGGGTGCGTTAGGGCTACTGAAAGACATTTCCTTAGCATATTGAGCCAACATGTTGAGATGCGCTTTTGGCTTTGTATCGGAAGTGTGATCTTCATGATCGCTGTCTGGGGAAGAAGTAGTTTCAGACATAAAAAACACCCCGTTTATTTCTAAGAAGCTTCAAAACAAACATGCCAATGGACCTTGATTCGAAAGTTGAAACCAATTTTCCAGCATGATTCCACCAATGCTTCAGCTTTGCCAAGGCGATTAAGAAACACGACAAAACTGAGAATTAGGACTTGGTTTTGAGGCCATCAAAACCGGAAAAACCCTAATATAGCTAACATCAAAATGACGCATGGTTTGCGCATTAACATTATTTTCTGGTATTGGCTAATATGTACTATAAGCCAACCCATGCGAAACGGTTTCTGTCATTCCTTCTTTTGCCAAGGAGATTGTCCAGGTTTTGATCTCGGTTCTTCAGGGTTTTCAGGGTCAATATGGGTAAAATCTCCTTCAATTATAGGTCCAGAGCTTTCGGGAGTTTTTTGCCCACCCTTATTAGTAGGTGGCTCTTCACCAAATACAGAAACCTTGACTTTTCCAGCCGCCATGATTCTACGGAAAAACCAATGTGCTAAATTATGCCGAAATGCTGGTATAAAAAGCAAAAAGCCTATGGAATCTGTAATTAAGCCTGGAGTAAGCAGAAAAGCACCAGCGATAAGCAAACACATACCATCGATAACGGAATCGACTGGAACACGTCCTTCGCTAAATGCTCTTTGTGCGTTTTGTAGTACGGAAAGGCCTTGCATACGCAGGAGCACCGTGCCAATCATCGCCGTGATGATGACAAGAGCGATAGTCGCAGCAATGCCAATTAAATCACCAACATAAATAAAAACCGCAATTTCTGCTAATGGAACTGCTACAAATATGATAAATAATATCAATGGCATTGAATTGTTGCTCTTACTATCTCTATGTTCGTGTTAAGGTTTTGATTAAGCTCTGTACTCGATTGTAGTTTGTGAGTTGGCTTGTATGTCTTAATGCCGTAAATTGTATTTGAGGCCAAATTCTATCTCCAGCATAACAAGATGGGGAAACTGCCTATCACTGGGGCTAGCGGGCTTATATGTGGGACCTTATATCAAGGATAAGACAGTTTCAGAAAGATAGTCGGCGAACGCCTGGAAAGTAGTGGCAGGATGAGCGAGACGTTTGACATATATACTCTATTGTTTCTAGTGCTTGCGGTCGTCATTTTTTTGCGCCTTCGCAATGTGCTGGGACGGCGGACAGGTAATGAACGTCCGCCTTATGATCCATATTCCGCACCTGAGGCGAAACAAAATGGCACCTCAACTTCAGGACAGGATAAGGTTGTAAACTTACCGCGGAGCAAAACGGTTAGACAAGGCCCAACTGTTAAGTCAAATCATAAAGATGCTCTAGAGCGCATCAAAGGATATGCGCCGGAGGACAGTTCTCTTGCAAAAGGCCTTATGGCAATTGCAAATACGGATTTGTCTTTCGATGCGGGCCAGTTCCTAAATGGGGCTAAAACCGCATATGAGATGATTGTTTTGGCTTTTGCTGAGGGTAATAAACGTGTTTTAAAACCATTATTGAGCCGAGATGTTTATGATGGTTTCGTCTCAGTAATCAATGAACGGGAGAGCAAAGGTCAGATTGTTGATTCCAGTTTTGTCGGAATCGATAAAGCCAATATTATTGATGCGGAGCTAATAAATAAATCGGCGCATGTAACGGTGAAGTTTGTCAGCGAAATCATTACAGCCGTTCGAAACACCCAGGGCGATATCATCGAAGGTGATCCTAAAAAAATTCGTGAGGTAACGGATATTTGGACCTTTACTCGTGACGTAAATTCAAGAGATCCAAATTGGAAACTTATCGCTACTGAGTCCGCGAATTGATGGATATGATGGAGCAATCCAAGTTTGCTTGAGGTTCGTTTCAATCTCTGGAAGCATATCTGTGCAGTCCGGCATATGGTTACTCGTTTTTTCAGTTTTGTATGTGCTTTGGTAGTTATTCAAACTTTTTTTCTCTATGGGATTATGTCCGAAAGCCAGGGTGCATCGACACGTAAACGGCCACCAAAGCCTTTTCGCTTAAGACCTGTGACTTTTGCCGAATTACCTGACTGGCGAAAAGATAACCATCAAGCTGCGTTTGCTGCTTTCCTAAAATCCTGTACACAGATTCTAGCGAGTGAAGTTCGTATCGCGAAATTGGGCGAAGCAATACAACCAAAACGTTTATCTACCGTCTGCCGTGCGGCTCGTAAATTCAAGCGTCCCCCTGCTCCGGAAGTGGCTCGTGCATTTTTTGAGACTTGGTTTCGTCCCCATATTGTTGATGCACCTGGTCAGAAGAGTTTACTCACGGGTTATTATGAGCCCGAACTTAAGGGCTCTAGAACACGCACCGATCGCTATTATGTTCCGATTTACCGACGTCCAAAAGATTTGGTTGAGTTACAATCCCGGGCGGGTAAGGGAAAGAAATTCAAAAAATTGTCTTTCGCCCGAAAAACCTCTAACGGGCTTGAGCCTTATCATACGCGCGCAGAAATTGAGCAAGGTGCACTTCGTGGCCGAGGCCTTGAAATTCTTTATCTCGAGGATGAGGTTGAGACCTTTTTTATGCATGTTCAGGGATCAGGGCGCATCGTTTTGCCTAATGGTCAACGCGTCCGCATAGCTTACGAAGCAAAGAATGGTTATCCATACACCTCAATCGGCAAACGCATGATTGCTCTCGGCCAGGTTCCCAAAGACGGAATGTCTATGGATGCTGTAAAAAGATGGCTGCGTAAGGATTTAAAGCGTGGCCGTAAGCTTATGTGGGAAAACAAATCCTTCATATTTTTCAAAGAATTGTCTGCACGGACAGGGCATCTCGGACCGCTTGGCGCCATGGATATTCCGCTAACAACGAAACGCAGCCTAGCTGTCGATACAAGATATCATGATCTTGGGCTTCCGATTTATGTGGTTTGTCCGTCGATGCGCCATCACGGACGCAATGGATTTCGTCAACTCATGATCGCACAAGATGTGGGCTCTGCCATAAAAGGCGCTGAACGCGGCGACATTTATTGGGGCGAAGGTGAAAAGGCAGGAAAGCTTGCAGGCAATACTGGGTGTACAGGAAAATTTTTCGTGCTTTTGCCTGCAAAAAAATGATCTGAAATAAGTTTCCCATGAACGGCAAGCGAAAATCACCGACGCAAAATCATGAACCATCAGATCATCAAATTTCAATGGAAGACGCTGAACTTTGGGATATGGTCAAAGCAACGGCAACACCGTTAGACAAAAAAAGCCGCGACACACTTATCGACACAGGAATGGTACCTGATCAGAAACAGCGGTCTTCCATCGATAAACCGGTTCAAAACGAATTGAAAAAGACTGAGTCGGAACGTCGGATTCCAACATCGGAAAGACCAAAACCTCCGCAACCACAGACAAGTTTTGACCGTCGACAAATTCGACAACTGGCTACGGGACGAAAAGAAATCGATGCTCGCCTGGACCTTCATGGATTACGGCAAAAGCAAGCATATTCTGCCCTTAAGGCATTTTTTATCCGCTCGCAATCTCAAGGACATAGGCATGTTTTGATTATTACAGGAAAGGGCGCGCCTCGTGATGATGAAACAGAAAAACCATTTTATGAAGACCAGGATCGTGGAGTTTTAAGAAGGCTCGTGCCGCAATGGCTTCGGGAACCGGAGTTTAGTGCCTATGTTGTTGGTTATACAAAGGCTCATGCCCGTCATGGCGGTGAAGGCGCTCTTTATGTGCGATTGCGGAGGTTAACAAAGAACTTTGAGGATTAGAGTGCTTCCGGAAAAGTGGGCACCGGTTTTCCGATAAGAAGCACGGCAAAACAAAGGTTTAGGGTCTGATTTTGATTCCATCAAAATCGGAAAGACCCTAAATGCAATTACAAAAATGTTTGTTGCTGTTTGAAAAGTTAAAAGACGGCGAAACGGTAAAAGATGTATAAAATTAGGAAAGACAAAAACTTTTGATGCATGATAATCATACAAAAATAAGACCGGTAATAAATCGCCAACCTGTACACCTATCCATTACATCTGATCAGATTTCAGTATTGGTTGAGAATTTTTATGATCGTATAAGGTCTGATGAACGTCTTGGCCCTATTTTCAATAAGCGGCTCGAAAAACGTTGGGATGCGCATCTGACAAAGATGAAGACGTTTTGGGAATCTGTTTTATTACGGACCGGTACTTATCATGGCAAACCAGTTCCGGCTCACCTAAGATTAAAGGAGGTTGTTTCGGATGACTATCGGATTTGGCTTGAGCTCTTTCGGCAGACGGCAACGGAATGTTTTGATCCGGAAGCTGCACCATTGGTTATTGGTGTTGCAGAGCGGATCGCTCAAAGTTTGTGGTTAGCAATGTTTTCAACACCTATCTCTACCCCACCTTCTTGGATGTATAGCGGTACTGAGCCAGCTTAATCACAAAATAAATTTTGACAGATCTGCATTCTTAGCAAGGTCACCAATGTGCTCACGTACATAAGCCTCATTGACAACAATTTTATCACCAGAACGATCGGTAGCGTCGAAACTGATATTATCAAGAATGCGCTCCATAACGGTCATTAGTCTACGTGCTCCGATATTTTCCACATTTGAATTCACTTCAACTGCAATGTCGGCAATCGCATCAATCGCATCATCCGTAAATTCCATCTCGACACCTTCCGTGCCCATCAACGCGGTATATTGTTTGATAAGGCTGGCCTTTGGTTCGCTTAATATGCGCCTAAAGTCTTCTTTAGTGAGCGGCCTAAGTTCCACTCGGATCGGTAGACGGCCTTGTAGCTCAGGCAAAAGATCCGATGGTTTTGAAACATGGAATGCGCCTGATGCAATAAATAGAACATGATCTGTTTTAACAGGTCCATATTTGGTGCCCACGGTTGTGCCCTCTATAAGTGGTAACAAATCACGTTGTACACCTTCTCGACTGACATCGCCGCCAACACGCTCTGTACGGGCACAGATCTTATCAATTTCATCAAGGAAAACAATGCCATTATTCTCAACGGTTTCAATGGCATCTTGAATAATTTGATCATCATCAATCAGCTTGTCTGACTCTTCAGCAATCAGCAATTCATAACTATCTCGAACGCTGACTTTACGTGGTTTTGTACGCTGACCAAGTGCTTTACCCAGAACGTCGTTTAGATTGATCATACCAACTTGACTACCTGGCATCCCTGGAATTTCAAAACTTGGCATGCCGAGATTGGTATCCATAATTTCAATTTCGATTTCTTTATCGTCTAAATCTCCATCGCGAAGTTTTTTGCGGAAATTTTCTCGTGTTGCAGGAGAAGCATTTTCACCGACAAGGGCGTCGAGAACACGTTCTTCGGCCATAAGGTGTGCTTTAGCCTCAACCTCCTTATGTTTTTTATCTCGCACGAGGCCGATACCTGTTTCCACAAGATCACGAATAATTTGATCAACATCCCGACCCACATAGCCAACTTCAGTGAATTTTGTCGCTTCAACCTTGATGAAAGGCGCATGGGCAAGTTTAGCTAGCCGGCGTGAGATTTCTGTTTTGCCGACGCCTGTCGGTCCTATCATCAAGATATTTTTTGGCAAAACCTCTTCACGCATTTCCTCATCAAGCTGCTGACGCCGCCAGCGATTGCGAAGAGCTATGGCAACAGCGCGTTTAGCATCATTTTGACCGATAATATGGCGATCGAGTTCAGAAACGATTTCGCGGGGTGAGAAGTGAGTCATGATGTTATTTTATAGGGTGGAAACTTATTGGTTAAAGAGGTTTGTGGCAGTCTTTTCATAAGGGCCGCCCGTAAAGGATGCCAGCTAACACCTAACAGGATAATCATAGCACCAAGGAAGATGAGTGTAACGATACTAATGATTGTCGTTTCGTTTGAAACTTGAGATACACCATAAGCTATGGCAGCGCCAAGATAACCTAATGTGGCAACGAGCAGAGCGCGGCGATTGATCGCAAGCGCCACTAGTGCCAAACAAATTGTGAGGGCAACAACAATCAATGCACTGCTGGCATTTTTGAGATTGCCATCAACCGTTAACACATAAATCAGCGGGTGTACAATCATAGGGGCTGCCGCCAGATGCAGCCAAAAACCGCAATCAGCACGGCGCGTCAGCCGTTCCAGATCAGTCATGTCGTAGCGCATAGCACCAGCAAACACAGCTAAACCGCAAAGAAACAAAATGGGCATTAAAACATTATAGGTTTCCTTTGTTGTCCATTCGGGTTTGAACATGCCCAGAGCGGAAAAAACGATGACAAAGATAAGCAAAGTCGCGGTACAAGCAATGAGTAAGAGTGTAAAAGGTAGCCGAAAGCGCCAATAATGTAGGATTGAAGTGCATAAAAGCGCTGATGCGTAGATTTTTAATCCAAGCGTATTATCATCAGTTATAGGGAGTATCTCTATATTAAACCATGCCGTTACAGCATATCCTGTAAAAGCAACCAGAAATCCGGCGATAAGAATGCTTGGAGCGGTAAACCGTTTTCGTCCTGTTAGATATTCAGCCAGCAACCACATTGCACCCACGCCTATAGCTGACACGATACCGTTGGAGTTGCTCTGAAGGATGGAAATCCATATGCCAATTCCAAGCAAAACCACGCCTACCGAAATAAAAAAATCATTGAAACCCTTCAGCAAATGAAAACGCTCATCATCACCAACAGCAAAAGCACGTGCTTTTCTACGATCTTGTGCAAAGGTCAACAAAGTCTCAGCTTGATGTCTTGTGATGACGTTTGCATCTACGGCTGCGTCGAGATCTTGCTGTCTGAGCATTATAAAATTTCTGTATTATAAAGTTTCAATAATGAGGTTTTCATTTGTATAGACGCAAATTTCAGCGGCAATAGCCATGGCTTTGCGGGCCACAGTTTCCGCGTCGAAATCGGTATCCATGAGGGCACGTGCCGCCGCAAGGGCATAATTGCCTCCCGAACCGATACCCATTACGTCATTTTCCGGCTCCAAAACATCGCCTGTGCCTGTAAGAACCAAAGTCGTTTTATCATCAGCAACGATCATCATGGCTTCAAGCCGGCGTAAATAACGGTCTGTGCGCCAATCCTTAGCAAGTTCTACACAAGCCCTTATAAGTTGCCCTGGATATTGTTCCAATTTGGCTTCAAGCCGCTCAAATAATGTGAAAGCATCGGCTGTCGCGCCCGCGAACCCGGCTATCACGTCACCTTTACCAAGTGAGCGCACTTTTTTAGCATTGGCTTTAATAACGGTTTGGCCAAGACTCACTTGCCCATCGCCCGCAATAACCACCTTGTCATTTTTTCGCACGGTCAGGATTGTTGTGCCGCGCCAATTGTGAGATGAAGGTGTTTGTTCGCTCATAATGTGATCACTCCGCCAACGATATTGTTATTTGTGCGCACCAAGTCAAGAGTTATGAAATTTCTAACTCTCTATATGAAATACTGAGCTTGGAAAACAGGTTTTACTCGAATTAAAAGTTTATCTCGCTATTACTGGCGCTTTTTCGGAGGACCTGATAGGACAATATGAAACCTAAGAAAAGATAAGAGCTTAAGCATGCGCAAAGCAAAAATTACGCGCAAGACCAAAGAGACCGAAATCTCCGCAACCGTGAATCTTGATGGCAACGGAGTGTATGATATCAAAACCGGCATTGGTTTTTTGGATCATATGCTGGAACAGCTTGCTCGTCATTCGTTGATTGATGTTACGCTTGAAGCTAAAGGTGATCTCCATGTGGATTTGCACCACACGACGGAAGATTCCGGTATTGTACTCGGTCAGGCGATTGCAAAAGCGCTTGGCGATAAACAGGGAATAACACGCTATGCATCTGTTCTGTTGCCTATGGACGAAGCTCTGACCCGTGTTGCTATCGATGTTTCTGGACGCCCTTTTTTGGTCTGGCATGTCGCATTTTCAAAGCCCAAAATTGGTGATATGGATACTGAGCTTTTTCAGGAGTGGTTCCAGGCTTTTGCTCAGAATGCTGGTATGACACTGCATATCGAAAATCTCTATGGCGAAAATAGTCATCACATCGCTGAGACCTGTTATAAAGGGCTTGCGCGAGCGTTGCGCCAGGCTATTGCCATTGATGCTGCACAAGCTGATAAAATCCCCTCGACAAAGGGACAACTTGGCGGATGAGCCATTGTTTAGGAGTTAAATTTCAACGTGACCGTTTATACCGTTCATCAACCTCTGGCTTTTGCTAATGACCCCTTGAAACAAGTTGACCAGCTTGTGTTCATCAAAGAAGGTTTTTCGTGGTTGGCGCTTCTTTTTCCGGTTTTTTGGTTGATCTTCCATCGTATGTGGTTGGTGCTTATTGGTTTTATTGTTGTTTTCTTTGCCGTTCAGTGGGGGCTCTTGACTTTGGGTCTTAGCGAGGATGCTGTCGGTATCATGACAAGCTTGCTTCTTGTTGGTTTTGCATTTGAGGCCAATACGTTCAAACGTTGGACGTTAGGGCGGTCAGGCTACAAGATGATTGCAGCCGTTACGGGAAAGTCTCTTGGCGATTGTGAACTAAAGTTCTTTTCAGGCTGGTCTCCAGATGTTCTAAAAACGCCATTGGATGAACGACATATTCCAGGGACCTTGGCAGCGACGGCTGCGCTGGGCAGACTCTAAAATATGAGACTGCGATGACCTCAACTTATGGGCTTATATTAAGTTCTGATCAGCCAAATTCTTATGCCAATTTCAAGATTGGACTTCATTGCAGTCTGGTGTGAATCATGAGCGTCGTTATAATTGATTATGGTTCAGGCAATTTGCACTCAGCCGCCAAAGCGTTTGAGCGTGCGGTAGCGGATAACGGCTTAGCTCTCACGGTTAAAGTCAGCGCAGATCCCCAAGAAGTCCGTTCTGCTGATCGAATTGTTTTGCCGGGCGTTGGCGCATTTTCCGATTGTTTAAAGGGACTTAAAGCAGTCAATGGAATGTGCGAGGCTTTACAGGAAAGTGTGAGAGATAAAGGCCGCCCTTTTCTCGGTATCTGCGTTGGCATGCAGCTCATGGCAGACCGCGGGCTCGAACATGGTGAGACGGATGGTTTGGGGTGGATTGCCGGCGAGGTCCGTGCCATTACGCCAAGTGATTCAGGCCTCAAAATCCCTCATATGGGTTGGAACACACTCAATGTCCGCAATGATCATCCCCTTCTTCAAGATATTAGGACGGGCGAACATGGTCTTCATGCTTATTTTGTGCACTCCTATCATTTTGTGACCCAAGATCCGGACCATGTGATTTCGGAAACCAATTACGGTGGTGCGGTTACAGCTATAGTTGCAAAAGGGAATCTCGTAGGAACTCAGTTTCACCCGGAAAAAAGCCAAAAGCTTGGTCTTCAGCTCATCTCGAATTTTTTGAGATGGGCGGTGTAACAAATTTAGAAATGGTAAGATCCAGAATGTCTACGACAAAGCTTGTATCACCCATAGAGAGGGATACATCTATCGAAGCAGCAACGGAGTTTTTAGAAGCGGACGCTCAAAAAGATCTGTTACGCTTTCTAACCTGCGGTAGTGTCGATGATGGCAAGAGTACACTCATAGGACGATTGCTCTATGAGTCTCAGCTTATTTTTGATGATCAGCTTTCAGCACTTGAACGTGATAGCCGGCAGCTTGGTACCACAGAGGGTGAGCTTGATCTGGCTCTCTTAGTGGATGGCCTACAGGCTGAGCGGGAACAAGGTATTACAATTGATGTCGCCTATCGTTTCTTCGCAACGCCTAAACGCAAATTTATTGTCGCCGATACGCCTGGCCATATTCAATATACAAGAAACATGGCAACAGGCGCTTCAACGTCTGACCTCGCTGTAATTTTAGTTGATGCCAGGCAGGGCATCTTAACACAGACGCGGCGACACAGTTGTATTGTCTCTCTTCTCGGTGTTGGGAGCGTGATTCTCGCTGTCAATAAAATGGATCTTGTTGACTATAGTGAATCACGTTTCAACAAGATCACGGAGGCTTATAGAAATTTTGCAAAAGAGCTTGGGATTGAAAATGTAACATGTATCCCTGTGTCTGCACTCAAGGGTGATAATATCATCAAGCCCAGCGCTGAGCTCCCTTGGTATGAAGGACCGACTTTGCTTGCGCATCTTGAAACAGTTGATCTCGATCGTTCATCCGATAAGGGTGCATTTCGTTTTCCGGTGCAATGGGTGAACCGTCCCGATCCTGATTTTCGTGGATTTTCGGGGACAGTTGCCAGTGGACGTGTGCGACCTGGCGATAGTATCGTCTTATTTCCGTCAGCGAAGGAAACAGAGATCAGTCGGATTGTCGCAGCGGATGGTGATCTTGATGAGGCAGTGGCCGGTGATGCCGTTACGCTTACCCTTCAAGATGAAATCGACATAAGCCGTGGAGACATTATTGCTGCAAAAGATGAACGTCCGGAATTATCGGATCAGTTTGCAGCACATCTTATTTGGATGGCGGAGGAGCCGCTTTTACCAGGTCGACCATATTTCATAAAATGCGGGTCCCAGATTGTGACAGCTTCGGTGAGTGAACTTAAATACAAACTCAATGTCGATAATCTGGATCATATTGCGGGCAAAACCTTAGAGCTTAATGAAGTCGCCCTTTGCAATCTTTCAACCGACCGGCCACTCATCTTTGATCCTTATAAAATCAATCGCCATACAGGCAGTTTCATTTTGATCGATAAGCTAAGTAATGCAACTGTTGGCGCTGGGCTTATCGAATTTGGTTTGAGGCGCGCAACAAATATTCATTGGCAGGCTCTTGATATTGATAAGAGCGCACGTGCCAAACTTAAAGGACAGAGGCCATGCTGTTTGTGGTTTACCGGCCTTTCAGGGTCCGGCAAATCGACTGTTGCCAATTTACTTGAGAAAAAGCTGCATGCGCTGGGTCGCCACACTTATTTGCTCGATGGCGATAATGTTCGTCATGGACTTAATCGCGACCTCGGCTTTACCGATGCCGATCGGGTTGAAAATATTCGCCGTGTTTCTGAAACCGCTAAGCTTTTTGCTGATGCAGGCTTGATCGTCATGGTGTCTTTTATTTCACCGTTCCGTTCAGAAAGACGCATGGCACGTAATCTTTTTGAAAAAGACGAATTTATCGAAGTTTTTGTCGATACGCCGCTTGAGATCTGCGAAGCGCGGGATGCCAAAGGACTTTATAAAAAGGCACGCGCGGGAGAGATTAAAAATTTCACAGGGATCGATTCAGCTTATGAAGAGCCGGAATTGGACGATGTACGCCTTCCAGGGGGTGAAAAAACACCCGAAGAGCTGGTTGAGCAATTGCTTGAGGAACTCAAAAAACGCGGGTTTGTTTGAGGCTTAATCTATGATGGTAAGTCCGTAAGCATTTTATTTTGTTTCACCTCTTTTAATCCATATATCAAATCTATATATAACGGCTTGAGATAGTGTCATGCGGTGAGCCGAATTCGATGTTTGTTTGTGGTATGAAGCATGAAAAAGAGTTTAAGCCTCTGAATATTAAGCTTTTTTGTAAAAGGAGTATCAGCTCTTGAATATCCGCTCGCTTTGTCTCGGTATTTTGTATTTTCAGGATGCTACGGGATATGAAATCAATAAACTCGCTTCAGAAGGGCGGTTTAGTCATTTTATCGAGGCGAGCTATGGCTCGATATATCCGACTTTGACTAAATTGACGGAGGAAGGTCTGGTGACCTGGCGGGAGGAGCGACAAGCGGGCAAGCCTAACCGCAAGGTCTATTCCATAACCGACGATGGTAAGCGTGAACTGATTAATGCGCTTCATCAGGCGCCTAGATCAGATATTTTTAAGTCAGAGTTTTTATTCATCTGCCTTTATTGCGATCTCCTTGACCCCACCTACATGAAGCAAGTTTACCAAGAGCGGGTAAGGCGTCTTGAGGAAACCCTGAATTACCTCAATGAAAAGAAAGACTGCTGTGATCAGCCAGGAAGTGTATTTGCCCTAGGTTACGGCGTAGCTATTCACCAAGCCGCCCTCAATTATCTTCGTGAAAACGAAAGCCTCATTTTGAATTTAGAAAACAAGCCCGGTGTTGAAGCTGCTGAGTAAGGAACAATTATGTCTGGCCTAGATGATTTATCAACCGAGCCTAAGCAAGGAAAGGCAAATAAGACAGTTGGCACTGCGGCCAAATCAGCATCACACAGTGCAAATATTCTGAGTATCCGGTCATCCTATATTTGGGCATTGGTGTTCACGGTCGTTATTGCCGTTTGGATGTTTTCCGGCCAAATTGTCGTTGGCGGCAAATCGGATATTCAAGCTTCTTCGGACACAACAGTTAAAAACTCAACAGACAAGCAGAAGAAGCCTCCGGTAGAAAATACACCCTTTAAAGTCCGTGCTCGCACATTTGTTGCTCAACCCCGTGATGCGGTACTCACAATCCGCGGCCGTACAGAAGCAGATGCAAAAGTTGATATTAAAGCGGAAACGCAAGGCATTGTTGAGCTGGTGCCGGTGGATAAGGGCACAACAGTTAAAAAAGGTGACAATCTTTGCCAACTTGAAACGGGTGCACGTAAAGCCAACTTACTTGAAGCCAAGGCACAAGTAGCACGTGCACATGCAGATTATAAGGCCAATAGCAAACTTGCTCAGCGTGGGCATACGGCCAAGTTACGTTTGGTGGAATTTAAAGCTAAACTTGATGCTGCCAATGCCGCTCTTAAACGCGTGGAACTTGATTTAGAGCGCACAAAAATTGATGCGCCCTTTGACGGTATTGTTGAAGAACAACCTGCCAAAGTGGGTGATTTTTTGAGCGTTGGCGGGCATTGCGCAACGCTTGTTACATTGGATCCTCTTATTGTTGTTGGGACTGTCTCTGAGCGTGTGATTGGTAATGTAAAACCTGGCATGGCCGCTGAAGCAACACTTGTGACAGGAGAAACTGTTAAAGGGCATATCCGTTTTGTTTCGGCGTCTGCTGATAGGAACACCCGCACTTTTCGCGTCGAACTTGAAGTTGCAAATAAGAATAACGTGTTACGGGATGGGGTAACGGCGGAGATTAGTGTACCTCTTAATTCGGCGCCTGCTCACCGTTTTTCACCGGCCATCCTTGTTTTGAATGATAAAGGGCAAGTCGGCGTTCGCATTGTCGAGAAAGAGAACACCGTGCGATTTGTTCCCGTGACAATCTTATCCCAGGAACAAGATGGTATTTGGGTTGCGGGTCTGCCTAAACAGGTTTCAGTCATTACCGTCGGCCAAGATTATGTCACCAATGGGCAAAAGATAACGGTGATTGATGAAACCGTGGTGAATTAGAGATCTTAGGCTTTGCAAGCTGGCTGATGTAACGAAAGAACGAAAGTTTGTATACGGGATGTGACAATTATGATGGGTTGGCTTGAGACAATTCTTACCCGTCCTCGCACGGTACTGACCATGATGGTTGTCATGGTAGCGGCTGGCATTTTTTCATATATTTCTCTGCCTAAGGAGGCGGACCCGGACATTGATGTTCCAGCATTTATCGTCTCCATTTTGCATCAAGGCATTTCACCGGAAGATTCTGAACGTTTGCTTGTCAAACCTATGGAAACCAAACTTCGTGGTCTTGATGGGTTAAAACGGATTACTGCTTTTGCCAATGAAGGTTATGCCAGTATTTTTCTTGAATTTAAAGATGATGTCGATCTTTCTGATGCGGCAGCAGATGTTCGAGAAAAGGTTGATCAAGCAAAATCAGAACTCCCAAGTGATGCTGAAGAGCCGGTTGTCAATGAAATCAATTTCAGTCTTGCTCCGGTCTTAGTGGTTGTTCTCTCCGGCGATGTTCCGGAACGCACGCTTTATCAGCATGCACGCAAACTCAAAGACCAAATCGAAGCGGTGCGAACGGTCTTGAATGCCAATCTTGCAGGCCATCGGGAGGAGCTTCTTGAGGTCATCATCGACCGGACCAAACTTGAATCTTACGATATTAGTCAGCAAGAACTTGTCAATTCAGTAACGCGCAATAATAGGCTGATCGCTGCAGGCGCACTTGATACGGGTCAGGGCAGATTTAAAGTTAAGGTGCCGGGACTTTTTGAGACAGCAGATGATGTCTACAACATACCATTAAAAGTATCGGGCGATGGTGTTGTCACCTTGCGCGATGTTGCTGAGATCCGCCGAACTTTTAAAGATGCGGTAAGTTATACACGACTGAACGGCAAGCCAGCGATTGCGGTACAAGTGGTCAAACGGATTGGCTCAAATATTGTTGAGAACAATCGTGAAGTACGCCGCGTTGTCACAGAATTCACGAAAGATTGGCCTGATCCAATCAAAATTGATTTCGCACTTGATCGGTCGAAATTCATATTTGAGGTTATTGGGTCTTTAGAAGCAGCTATTATGACGGCAATTGCTCTCGTGATGATTGTGGTTGTTGCAGCACTCGGAACACGCTCTGCGTTATTGGTAGGCTTGGCGATTCCAACGTCATTTATGATTGGCTTTTTACTGGTTAGCCTTCTTGGCATGACGGTCAATATGATGTTGATGTTCGGCATGGTGTTGACGGTTGGCATGCTCGTCGATGGCGCCATTGTTATTGTGGAATATGCCGATCGAAAAATGGCCGAAGGGTTGCTACGGCGCGAAGCTTATATTCTTGCGGCAAAACGTATGTTCTGGCCGATTGTTTCTTCAACCGCGACAACATTAGCTGCTTTCTTGCCGATGCTTCTCTGGCCGGGTGTGCCTGGCAAGTTTATGAGTTACCTGCCGATAACGGTTATCATTGTTTTGTCGGCATCGCTGGTGACGGCAATGATTTTCTTACCTGTCATTGGATCGCTTTTCGGCAAAACCCAAGCTGCAGAAAATGATAGTGATGTTGCCCGCCAGCTTGCAGGTACAAGCCGCGTTGATTATGAGCAGATCAAAGGGCTTTCCGGTATTTACGTGCGACTTTTGCAAAAACTTATATTTCATCCGGCCAAAGTTTTTGTTATGGCTTTGGCACTTGTCGCTGCAGTATTTTATGCATTTTTTTGGCACCTCTCGAAAGGTACGGAATTTTTTGTCGATACAGAACCCGAACAAGCCCTCATTTTTATTTCTGCACGTGGAAATCTTTCAGCAAACGAAAAACTCACGCTCGTTAAAGATGTCGAAAAAGAGGTGCTTCAAGTCAAAGGTCTCTCGGCAATCTTCACAGAAATTGGTGCCGTTGATAATTCACCGACTAGTGGAGCAGGTATTGATACACCTGTTGATGAAATCGGCCGTATGAACATAGAACTTGCAGATTATGCGACTCGGCGTAAGGGCAAGGTTATTTTGCAGGAAATTCGCGATAGGGTTGCAAAAATACCAGGTATTACCGTTGAAGTAAGAAAGCGCGATGATGGACCTGCTACAGGTAAGGACGTGCGTTTGCAAGTCTCAGCCGATGATTTCGAAACGACCGAGCAAGTTACAAAACGCATTCGTCAGCATTTTGAGACCAATGTTTCTGGTTTAAGGGATATTGAAGATACAACACCACTTCCTGGAATTGAGTGGGTGCTCAATGTCGACCGTAAAGAAGCCGGACGTTACGGAGCGGACGTGCTTTCCGTTGGCTCGATGTTCCAGATCGTGACCAATGGATTGCTGATTGGCACTTACCGGCCTGATGATTCGGAAGATGAGGTTGATATCCGTATTCGTCTCCCAAGAGAGGACCGGGGTGTTAATCAACTTGATCAGCTTCGGGTTCGGACAGCAAATGGTCTTGTACCTGTTGCCAATTTTGTATCCCGGGTTCCGCAACAACAAGTCAGTTCAATTACCCGTACTGATGGCCGTTATTCCATGATGGTCAAAGCCAACACTGTCGAGAACGTTCTTAAAAGCGATAAAATTACTGAGATCAGTGCGTGGCTCAAAAAACAAGATTGGCCTAAGGGTGTAAACTTCCGTTTCCGAGGCGCAGATGAAGAAGAAAAAGAGTCTCAAGAATTTCTCGGCAAAGCCATGGTTGGCGCCCTCTTTATTATGTTCCTGATCTTGGTTACGCAGTTCAACAGCTTCTATCAAGCAATTCTGACGCTCTCAACGGTAGTACTTTCACTGGTCGGAGTACTTATCGGAATGATGGTCACAGGACAGACCTTTTCAATCATCATGACAGGAACGGGTATCGTCGCGTTGGCCGGAATTGTTGTGAATAATTCCATTGTTTTGATGGATACCTATAACAGGCTTCGAGAAGTAGGGATCGAAACGATCGAGGCTATTCTCAGGGCATGCGCCCAGCGCCTACGCCCTGTGATGTTGACGACCATCACGACAATCTGCGGCCTTTTGCCAATGGCGTTGCAGATCAATATGAATTTTTTCGAGCGCACAATCCAAGTGGGATCGATCACATCAATCTGGTGGGTACAACTATCGACGGCCATTATTTTCGGACTGGGTTTCTCGACCCTGCTAACCCTTATTTTAACACCAACCATGCTTGCTTGGCCAAACGTATGGGCTGAACAGTGGCTGAGATGGCGGTCAAAGGGTCAAGAAGAGAAAAAGCAAACCGATCGAGAAAAACCCCATTCCGAACCGGTTGCATTTCCAGACGCCGCTGAATAACGGAATATTAGATTGGTTTATGTCCATATCAAGAGGCTGGGGGAGCAATCTCTGTTTCCGGTTGGCTTGATTTGTCAGTGGAGATGGGGCTTCCGTTTTTTGATTTTGCTTGTTGAGCAAACTTCTGTTCGACTTTCTGGTAGCGAAAAAAACTGACCGGCACAAAAGCGAGATAGATTAACGTTGCGATTGTCAGTGTTTTATAAGGGTAGGTAATCAGGACAGCAGCAAATAATACGGCAAACACAAAAACCGGAAGTACATATTCCCTCTCTACACGCTGCCCTAGAAGTTTACCTGAATAGGTTGGTACGCGGGAGACCATTAAAAAAGCAATGGCAAGTGTGTAAGCCAAAATAATGAGCGTTGAGTCCCTGACATAAGAAACGCCAAGCCCTTCCAGATAAAGCGGCAAAAGCACAACAATGGCGGCGGCAGGAGCAGGCATTCCCACAAAGAAATTTCTTTTCCACACCGGTTGATCAGTATCAAGCGACACGTTGAAACGTGCAAGACGTAAGGCAGTGCAAAGCGAAAAAACTAGAACGACAATCCAGCCCAAACTCTTTAAATCGCCAACACCCCAAATGAAAATCACAATAGCCGGGGCCACGCCAAAATTTACAAAATCGGCAAGTGAATCTAACTCGGCCCCAAAACGTGACGAGGCTTTTAAAAGCCGTGCGATACGGCCATCCACCCCATCGAGAACGGCAGCCAAAACAATGGCAGCGAGGGCTATATCGTAACGATGTTCAATGGCCATACGAATAGCTGTGAGCCCAGCGCATAGCCCCAAAAGTGTAAATATGTTTGGGATGAGAATGCGGATTGGCACTTCACGTCGCCGCGCAAACGGAAAGCGTCCACTTTTTTGTGGTTTTTCCGGCTCGAAAGGTGGAAAAACATGAGTCATGGTTTCAGGCCGTTATCATGTAGCTTTATGGTAAAAGCAACCTACCTCACCTTATACCTCTATGTCTAATCATGAGCTAAAAATAACCATCCTGCTTTTTCTTTTCCATGGATCCAGATTGATCATGATCGATCATCCGCCCTTGCCGCTCCGAAGTACGTGAGGAAATAAGCTCTTCAATGATGTCAGGTAAAGATGTTGCAGTGGATTCAATCGCGCTTGTTAACGGATAACATCCCAGTGTGCGAAATCGGACCTGGCGCATCTCAGGCGTTTCTCCTGCTTCAAGTGGAAAGCGATCATCATCAACCATGATGAGAAGGTCGTCGCGTTTAACAACGGGCCGCTCCGATGCGAAATAAAGGGGGACGATGGGAATATCTTCCAAATAAATATAATGCCAGATATCTATCTCGGTCCAATTTGATAGGGGAAAGGCGCGAATGCTCTCACCAGGGCTAATGCGTGCGTTATAAAGATTCCATAGCTCAGGGCGTTGATTTTTCGGATCCCAGCGATGTGATGACGAGCGGAAAGAAAACACACGTTCTTTAGCACGGGATTTTTCTTCGTCTCGACGTGCCCCGCCAAAGGCTGCATCAAACTCATATTTATTAAGAGCTTGCTTGAGGGCTTCGGTTTTCATGACATCGGTATAAAGTGCTGAACCGTGTGTTATGGGGGTTATACCTTTGCTGCGCCCGTCTTCATTAACATGTACAATAAGATCAAGGCCAAGCCGTTCTGCTGTTTCGTCACGGAATGCGATCATGTCCTGAAATTTCCAGGTCGTATCCACATGCAGTAAGGGGAACGGTGGCTTTGAAGGATAAAAAGCCTTCAAGGCCAGATGCAGCATCACAGATGAGTCCTTGCCGATGGAATAGAGCATCACCGGATTGCGGAACTCAGCCACAACCTCACGCATAATTTGTATACTTTCAGCTTCGAGCTGACGAAGATAGTTTGATCGCTGGGACATTGTTTAGAACTTATGAGAAAAATATCATTTGGTTAAGAAAACCAATACTGAAGATTTTGCAATATCTAAAAATATTTTACCCTTAATCAGTGAATTCTTAGAGCGCTTCTGAAAAAACGTGCTCTTAAATGTCAGACCGGTTTTTTGATCTTGCTCACTGAAACAAAACTTTGCTTTGCCAAGGTGCGTAAGAAACCCGACACATTCATCCTGCTGGTTGCGCTTGCGGGATTTTTTGGCCAGAAGGCGAGTGCTCATCAGAAAGTGTTGTGTTCTGATGTTTTGCCGGTACATCTTTAAAGCGAGAGATCAAACGCTTTAATCGACGCCGGTAGCTAAAATACTCCACTTCAAGCATATGCCTTTGCGATTTGACATAACTTATCTCATGGTCCAGCTCACTAGACTGGCTTTTAAGTTTAGAGAACCATTTGGCCTGTTTGGGGTTAAGAGTGTTTGCTAAAACAAATCTCGAAATCAGTTTTGCCTGATATTCAGCAAGTTGCCAAAAACCCCCATTTGCCTGAATAAGCCCGACAACAAAGAAATCGTTACGATCAGGATGAAAGCAATTTAGATAAAGCTTCGATCCACCATCGGGTTTCATTACGTGTTTTTGGTTGAGAAAAGGAAATGAAACTTTATAGCCCGTAGCATAAATGACGAGATCTATCTCTTCTTCACTGCCGTCAGAGAATTTCACACGCGTTTCGCAAAATTCTTGAATATCAGGTTTTATTGTTATGCAACCATGGTTCACATAATAAGGATAAACAGAATTAACGGTTGGATGGGTTTGAAAGAGCCTGTGGTCAGGTTCGGGAAGGCCTTGAGATTTTGCGGAACCAAATAAGACAGAAAGCCCCAATTCATAAAGACGATGGCGAAAAAAACGAGGAAGTGGCCAATTCTCAAGATGTTCCATCATCACATCAATTGGTCGTCCGAACAAATATTTCGGTAAAAAATGATAACCGCGGCGTAAGCTGTGAAAGATACACTCGCCCATATTAATGGCATCTACAGCGATATCGCATCCGGAGTTTCCCGCGCCGACAATAAGAATCCGTTTTCCTCTAAGCTGATCCGGGGACTTATAATTGTGGGAATGCAAGACATCTCCGGAAAACCTACCCGGATAATTCGGCATATTAGGATCCCTATGATGGCCGGATGCAATCACTACACCCCTATAATGTCTTGGTTTTTTCTCTCCTTTGATAAGAATTTCCCATCCCTTATCCAAAGATTTTATGTGTTCGATTGGGGTGTTGAATTCGATTTGGTCATAGAGCTCAAAATGTTGAGCATAGGCTTGCAGATAAGCAAATGCTTGTCGCTGACTAGGGAAAAATGGATAATCAGGTGGCATTGGAAAATCGGTAAAACGTGTTAGCCGCTTAGACGAAATCATGCGGGTTGTTTCATAAACACATCCGCTTGGGCTATCGAAATTCCAAACCCCTCCGATATCGCTTTCACGCTCAAAACAATCAAAGGGAATGCCTGCTTCTTTAAAGGATTTGATTGTCGCCAAGCCCGAAGGTCCCGCGCCGACGACACAGTATTTATCAAGCATTTTCCATTCCCCTGTTTGTTCGAATTCCTTTTTTGAAATCGTTACGCAAACCGAGAAAAAGCAGGCTAAAAATCACAAGAAACCGTCAATAGTATTTGCGGTTTGGTGATACAAGTTTTGTAACTTAAGGAAAAACCCACGCCCAATATCAATCTTAAGAGTGACAAAAAATCTCAGTTTTTAATACCTTTATGCAAATGTTGTCCCCTTTTTCCACAGAGCCAATACTGATTTTGCTGGTATTTAGAACCTTTTTGCAAAAGTTTGTACGTATTTCGGGCAAGAAAATACTTAAAACCCAAAACTGTCGATAACTCCCAAGATGATTGCCTCGACGACCAGCGAAATATTTGGCACAACTTTGTCATGAGTCTGCCTTGAGTCGGCAATGAGTAATCTCAAAGAGGGTAAGATCTTGGCGAACCGAATTGTAAATGCGGTTCCGGATCCAACTGAAGGGGAGGCAAGCGCTGAGGCACATGAAGAACGTGCTGAACGGAGTGTGCCGGCCCCAGAGGTGCGAACTGAGAACAAGACTGAGTTGGTAGAACGCCTTGTCTCAGAGACGGGGCAACTTCCGCCACGCTCTACCTCTATGACTCAGCGCATAAGCGGTCTTGATGTACTTAAAGCAGGAATGACCTCTTGCAGGCGCGCATTAGCAATCGTCGCCTTATTATCAATCGCACTGAATATCTTTTTTTTGGTAACGCCAATTTATGTGTTCCAAATTGTAGATCGCGTCTTACTAAGCCGCAGCACAAATGCCCTCTATATGCTCACCATCCTGGCTCTCATTGGGGCATGCCTTTATGGAGTCTTTGAGGTATTGCGCAGGATGGTCGCCGCACGGGCAGCTTTTCGTTTGGAAACGATCATAGGTGCACCTCTCTTGGCGACGACACTCAGTCATAGGGATAATGCCGAGAACGAAAATATTCAGATATTTCGCGATTTAACTGAGGTGCGGCGTTTCATGACCGGACCAACATTGCCTCTTTTGTTCGATGTTCCTTTGGCTGTCCTTTTTCTTGGGATCGTATTTTTGATACATCCCGAACTTGGATATATTTCTTTTTGTGCCGCTTTGGTTTTTCTCTGTGTTGCCTGTGCTAATTGGCTTTTTGTGACAAGAGTGTTTTCGCGCTCGCAGAATCATAACAGGCAAGCCCTTAACCAAGTCTATGATCAATTACAAAATGCTGAAATTGTTCAGGCAATGGGGATGCTTGATGATGGTGTCCGGCTTTGGGGCAAGGAGAACGGAACGGCTTTGCGGGCGCTTGCTAAAGCGGGCGACCGCAATGCATTGTTCAGTGCCTTGTCAAAGGCCCTCCTCCTCTCCTTACAAATTGCCATTCTAGGTTGGGGGGCGTGGCTTGCACTGCAAGGTGAATTAACGATAGGTCTAATAATTGCTGCAGTTTTTATTGCTATACGCGCGCTGACACCCTTAGAGGCACTGATCTCAGATTGGCCAAATATCATCAAAGCTCGGCATGCTTATCGGCGCATCAAAACTTTGCTCAAAAATGAAAAAACGGCCGGTGAACGTTTTGAATTGCCGTCCCCACGGGGATTGGTAACAGTTGAAAATCTTACTTTAAAAGCTGCAAACAGTGATGCATCCGTTCTGAATGGCTTAAACTTTGAGCTTCGACCTGGTGAGTCTCTCGCGATTATCGGTCCGACAGGGGGCGGAAAATCGGTGCTCGCCCGGCTCATGGTTGGAATATTGAGGCCCACAAGAGGAGCCGTCCGTTTAGATGGGACAGATATTCGCCACTGGGACGAAAGCCAGTTTGGTGAATACACAGGATATTTGCCGCAAGATGTAAAGTTCTTTCCGGGTACGATCGCACAAAACATCTCGAGAATGACGGCTCTTACTGATCCTGCATATGTCGTAGAGGCTGCACATCTGGCGTGCGCTCATGATCTCATCAGCCAATTAGATGATGGGTATGACACGGTTATAGGTATTGATGGCTCGCCTCTTTCGGGCGGGCAACGTCAACGTGTTGCACTTGCCAGAGCTTTTTTTGGGGCCCCTCGTTTTGTGGTACTTGATGAGCCGAATGCCCATCTCGACGGTCAGGGTGAAAATGCCCTTTGTGAAGCGCTGAAGAAAGCAAAGTCTCAAGGGGTAACCGTTGTCACGATAACAAAACGGACTGCAATCTTACGTATCGTCGACAAGATTCTCGTTCTTGAGGACGGACAGATTAAAGCCTTTCAGGGACGTGATGATCTTTTACCGCAGCTCATCCGTATATCACAGCCATAAAGGGACATGCTGGCATGAGTTACGCTAATTTTCACCTATGGCATGCACATGTTCCAAAGAGTATTAAAACGCCGGCTCTTATCGGCGCTTTCTGTTTTTTAACTGGCGTGGCTGGTTTTGGTGCATGGGCGAGTACGGCACATTTCGTCGGTGCAACGACTATCCAAGGCACGTTCATTGCAACTGGGCAAAACAAAATCATTCAGCATCTCGAAGGTGGGATCATACGAGATATTTTAGTTGCGGAAGGAGATACGGTTTCGGCGGGTCAAAGTCTAATGCACTTAGATGCCACGGCAGTAGAAGCGAAACTAAGCCGGTTGGCCCACAAGAGATTGCGGCTTTTGGTAACCCGGGCCAGACTTGAAGCGGAACGGCACGGAAACAAAGAAATTTCTTTTACAGACATACAAAAAACAACCACTAATAAACAAAAACTCCAAGCGTTCATTAGCGAACAAAAATTAGAATTTGAAACGCGTAAAAAGCAATTTGCGAGTGAACTTGGAATTTATGATCAAAGAATTGCGGCAATCAATGAAGAGCGGAACGGACTAAGGACGCAGAGCAAAGCCATAGAAACGCAACTAGAATTAATGGTTGAAGAGCTTAAGGTTCAGGAAAAGCTTTTCAATAAAGGACATTCCAAAATTACTAAGCTTCTTGCCTCAAAAAGAGTCAAGGCTCAGCTTGAAGGCCGCCTCGGTGAATTGATGTCTCAACTTGGACAGGCTCGCGGAAAAATAACGGAAATAGAAAATCAAATCACATCTCTGAAAGCAAAGCGTGCAGAAAAAATTATTGCAAGGCTGGCGCGAATTAATAATGCCATGGCGGATGTCGAGGAGCACATAAAAAAAACAAACGATATTATGGGACGCCTTAAAATCCGTGCGCCGGTCAAAGGGGTCATCGTAAAGCTCTTCCACAACACACCTTCAGGCGTGCTTGCACCGGGAGAGAAAGTTTTAGAATTACTACCAATTGATAGCAAATTAATCGTTGAAGCTCGGGTTACGCCTGACAAGGTTGACGCGGTGAATAAAGGTAAAGACGTTCAGCTCAATATCATAGCGCGTGATCAACGCACAAATTTAAATGTGCCCGGTGAAGTTATTTACGTCTCAGCCGACACGATTAAAGGCGGTACAACACGTGAAAGCCATTATGTTGCTCGTATTCGTATCAATGAGGGAGCTGTGGCAAAAATAAAGGATTTTAAGCCTACGCCAGGTATGCCAGTGGACATTTTTATTGGGTCCAGTGAAGAGACTTTTTTAAAAAAACTGCTTAAGCCCCTCTTAAAGCGATAAAAAAAGCCATAAATCATACCTTATATAACAATTACCTCTTCCTCAGTTTTTATTGATAAGTTCCCGACACCATGCCAGGAGAAAGTTTCTTTCATTATCAACAAAAGCCACTATGTGGGGGTTGCTATGGCGAATAGACCTGTCCGCAAAGCTGTGTTGCCTGTTGCTGGTTTGGGAACCCGCTTTTTACCTGCAACAAAGGCTATGCCAAAAGAAATGCTAACGGTCG
Source organism: Methyloligellaceae bacterium (assembly GCA_965224165.1). Lineage (GTDB taxonomy): Bacteria > Pseudomonadota > Alphaproteobacteria > Rhizobiales > CBDCYM01 > CBDCYM01. The sequence continues at coordinate 127,370 of CBDCYM010000011.1, forward strand.
TTGATCGACCGATCATACAGCATGTTGTGGATGAAGCGCGGGAAGCGGGTATTGAGCATTTTGTTTTTGTGACCGGACGCAATAAGGGAGTAATTGAGGATCATTTTGATCGTCAAGTTGAGCTTGAACAGACTTTGACGAACCGGAACAAACAGACAGAGTTGGAAATACTAAAACGGGATCTGCCTGGTGCGGGACAAGTAAGTTTTACGCGTCAACAAGAGCCATTAGGTCTTGGACATGCAGTATGGTGTGCACGTGAGTTGGTTGGCGATGAACCCTTCGCACTACTTCTACCGGATGTTGTCGTTCAGGCAAATCCAAAAAGTTGTTTGGCGCAAATGCTAGACGTTTATGAAGGAACAGGTGGCAATGTCATTGCTGTCGAAGAGGTTCCGCCTGAAGAAGCAGATCAATATGGTGTAGTGAGTGTTGGTGAAGGTGATGGTCAGACTTGGCCGGTAACCGGTATGGTCGAAAAACCTGCCCCCGGAACTGCGCCTTCCAATCTTATTATTATGGGGCGTTATATTCTTCAGCCTGAAATTTTTGGGCTTATCGAATCCCAAGAACAAGGGGCCGGAAACGAAATTCAAATCACTGACGCAATGAAGCGTCTTATGGAAGAACAGCCTTTCTATGCTTGTAAGTATAAAGGACGTTCTTTCGACTGCGGTTCAAAGGTTGGCTTTCTCACGGCGAATGTCGCGTTTGCTCTCGATGATGAAACGCTGAAAGAAAAATTTTTGAAAGAACTGAAAGAGTTCATCTGAGTATTGGGAGATATTATGGAAAGGCCGTCGCAGGATGTATCCTTCGCACTTATTGGTGTTGCAGGTTATATAGCCCCTCGTCATTTGCGTGCTATTAAAGATATGGGGGGCGTGCTACGGGCTGCATGTGATCCTGCGGATGCCGTGGGAGTGATGGACAGCTATTTTCCCAATACACGTTTTTTCGTAGAATTCGAAAGATTCGACCGATATGTTGATAAATTACGGCGCAGGGGAGATAAGATCGATTATGTAAGTATATGCTCCCCTAATTATCTGCATGATGCTCATGTCCGCTTTGCTTTGAGGTCCGAGGCTAACGCTATTTGCGAAAAACCGCTTGTGCTCAATCCATGGAATATTGACGCTCTTAAGGATCTTGAAAAAAGCACTGGCAAGACTATCAACACAATCCTTCAATTGCGTCTCCATCCCGCAATTATTGCTTTGAGAGACCGCGTCAATAGCGAAGCCGCAGACCGTATTCACGAAGTTGATCTCACTTACATTACCTCCCGTGGTAATTGGTACTATGTATCATGGAAGGGGGATGAGCAAAAATCGGGCGGGATAGCCACCAATATCGGCGTGCATTTTTATGACATGTTGTCTTTTGTATTTGGTCCCTTGCAACGCAATATTGTCCATCATCGTGCCCTTGATTGTGCTGCGGGCTATCTGGAATATAAGAAAGCTCGTGTAAGGTGGTTTCTTTCGATCAATCGCAGGGACTTACCTGAAGGGTTACAGAACGGACAGTCTACTTATCGTTCAATTTCCGTTGATGGTGAAGAAATAGAATTCTCCGGAGGGTTTACGGATCTTCACACCCTCAGCTATGAAAAGATTATCGGCGGGAACGGTTTTGGTCTTGATGACGTCCGCTCATGTATTGAAACGGTTTCTGATATCCGTACCGCATCCATTGATCCCAATAAAGATGAACAACATCCATTCCTGCAGGGGGTTGTCAAGAATGACGACAGATACCGGTTCGGCTGGCCAATTTGACAAGATTTTTGTTCATGAAAGCGCTTATGTAGATGAGCCTTGTGAGATCGGCGCTGGGACCAAAATCTGGCATTTTTCTCATATTTTGCGGGATTGTGTTATTGGCGAAAATTGTGTCATCGGTCAAAATGTTATGATCGGTCCGGAAGTACGGATAGGCCATCGTTGCAAAATTCAGAATAATGTCAGCCTCTATAAGGGCGTGGAACTTGAAGATGGTGTTTTTTGCGGCCCGAGCGCCGTTTTCACTAACGTTAATAATCCTCGCGCGGAAATTGAACGTAAGAGTGAGTTTCTAACAACCTGCGTCAGACGTGGTGCAACCATCGGGGCGAATGCCACAATTGTTTGTGGGTCTACACTTGGCCGGTATTGTTTTATTGGGGCGGGAGCCGTTGTAACCGGAGATGTGCCGGACTATGCTCTTATGGCGGGCGTACCTGCGAGGCGGATCGGATGGATGAGTCAAGCTGGTGTAAAACTTGGTTCTGATCTGGTTTGTCCTATTGATGGCAGCCGCTACATGGAAACTGACAATGGACAACTTACACTTATTGAGTGAGTTTGGTTTTAGAGTTTACGCAAACTCCAAGTAGGTTTCACTAATCGTCTCACGAAAATGCGTAATCGTATATTGATCCAAGAGCCGTTGACGAGCTGCCTTTCCCATGCGCACTCTTAGTGATTTATCAGATATCATTTTTTGTAGGGCTTCGGCCAAAGCATGCGGATCATTGGGCGGGACAACGAATCCTTCTACACCATTGCGAACAAAGGTTCTGCACCCAGGAATATCCGATACAACAAGAGGTCTGCCGCATGCTGCCGCTTCCAAAAGAGCACGCGGCATACCTTCCCGCCCATGAGAAGGGATAACGGCAATATCTGTTTTTTGCCATACAGCACGAACATCTTTTATGAAGCCGTGCCAGTTAATGCGTGCGTCCTCATTCCATTTTTCAAGAACGTCTTCTGGAATAGTTGAGCAATTCTCAGGATCTGTTTTGCCATAAAAATCGGCATGGAGATTTATGCCGCGGATATTTAGGAGTTTCTGAGCTGAGATGAGATCATAAATACCTTTTTGTATTAACATACGTCCAACAAATGCCGCACGGGGTGTTTCGTTCTCAGGCGCTGGGAGCTCACGGAATTCATCAGGGTCTATACCGGCGCCTCCGAGGACGCGGACCTTATCTTTTTGATGATGAGGTGAGAGATTGAGAGCATCCAAATCCTCAAGGTTTTCAATGAATAATCTGGCATTTGGTTTTCGTAGAACGTATTTGATTGACGCCAAGGATAAAGATTTCAAAATACGAATAACAAGCGTTTGCTTCATAGCCAATGTGCCAAGGCCGGTTAGATGAAGAACAATAAATTTTGCGGGGCAGAAACGAAATGCTAGGCAGCCGAGCACAATGGATTTCATCGCAACCGAATGTAATATGTCCGGCTTTTCGCGTAGCAATAGTCGTCTAAAACGCCAAAGATTCTTTACCTCGATGAGAGGATTGATATTAGACCTCTTAAAGTCAAAATTGATTACACGTATGCCTAGTTTCTCTAACTGATCTTTATGCTCGCTCAGACGGGTAACGAGAACGGTTTCCTGTGAAAGATCCTTCAGAATATTGAGTAGGGGTAAAAAATGTGAGCAGGCAAACCAGTCCTCTGTGATGCAGACAAGAATTTTCTGCTTAGGAGATTTGGGCTTGTTTAAATTGTTCTTTTGCCAAGAAGGATTGATCTCAGCCGGCTCATTATGGACGCTCAGATTCATGATTTATGTCCGCTCATATCGCTCTAACATAGCAAAAACGTTCTAAATCATTTGTGATAACTATAGATGTCTGTGCCCACAGAAGTTGATGGCAATATGGATCGGTTCTCTTGATCAACGTGAAAGAAGGTTTGTTGATAAGCGAGGGCCATATCTTCAAGGCATTGTGCTGTCGGATAAGGTGGTTCCCAATCAAAACACTGCCGGAATTTGTTATCCGACAAAGTGATTGAGCCTGAAAGTCGCCGTGCATGTGGTCCGAAAAACGGCAATTGTCTCCCTACAGACCAGATATTGGAGGACAGAGGAAAAAGTCTGGTGTGCCTTCCAAGTGCTCTACGTAGGATCTTAATAATTTCTGATGTAGAGAGAGCTGTCTTGTCTTGTACCAGGAAAACGCCTCTTGGTCCTCCCATGCGCTCCAGTACAACTCTAAATGCACTACATAAATTAGTGATGGAAATGAGACTTCGCTTGTTATTCAGATTAGCCAGAGGTATGGGCAACGATGTGTCAGCAAGTTTCAGCAATTTGTTCATATTCCCATTTGAGCCAGGGCCATAAACAATAGGGTTGCGGATGATGACAAGCTGCATATTTCCGCTATCCGTCACATTCAAGAGGTGCTGCTCTGTTTTGAGTTTCAGCCGTCCGTAAAATGTTGTCGGGTGCGGGGTTGTTTCCTCAGTTAGCGTGACATCGTAGTGTTCGTCACACATGGCTTTGATCGAGCTCATATAGATGAACGTCTTAACGCCCGCTCGGGCCGCTTTATCCGCAAGGCGTCCAGTTGCTCTGATTTTTTCATTATAATCCCCATCCCAGGGGAAACCCCTAATACTCTCAAAAACGTTTAAGCCGTCGGCCAAATGAATAATGGCATCCGTTTCACCAAGCACGCTTTCCAAGGCATCCTCTTTTAAGAGGTCAGAGATAATGGCTTTATTTGCGAGGGAAAAACACTTCGCAGACCTTCTGTCCACAGCAGTAATATAACTGCCTGGCATTTTTAGGGTCTGAAGGAGGTGTCTACCGACGAACCCCGCTGCGCCGGTTATCAGTATTCGCAACTCTCAAGCTCCGCCCAATTACATACAAATTCGCAACCAGTCCAATGACGATAAGAACGGCAGAACAGAAGGCGATGACTGGATGGTACAACGCATACAACGCACAAAGCATAAGAAGGCAATTCGCAAGAATTATCCTTAGAACAATTTCTGCATGTGTGAACCCTGCCAAAGCCGCTCTCTGATAAAGGTGCTGACGATGTGGTTGCCAGAACCTTTCCCCACGGAACATTCGTAGCAGTAAAGTACCGGTCGCGTCTACGAGGAAATAAAGAGGGAGAATAAACGCAGCGAAAATATATCCCTTGACAGCAAGATGAATGAGCAGCCAGCCAAGTATAAAACCAAGAGGAATGCTTCCTACATCACCGAGTATGATTTTTGCAGGATGCCAATTCCAGATAAGAAAACCGCATGTGCTGGCAGCAAGCAGCAGAGCAAGAAAGGTAAGTTCTTCGGAGAGATCAACCATAAAACCAATCATAAAAAAACCGGCTGCAATAAAAATAGCCTCTGTGCCAGCCAATCCATCAATACCATCCATAAAATTGAACAAATTGACGAACCATACCCAGCACAATCCCGTAAGAAGACGGTCAAAGAGAACGGGCCAATTTTCTGAAAAAACCCGAATATCAGGTGGTATCGTTGTTAGGCATACAGCAACGACAGCAATTTGCACGATAAAACGGGTTAAAGGCGAGACAGGAGATAAGTCATCAATCCATGACAGAATGGCAAGCCATAATGCACAAATCAGAATGACGACGTTTTGCGACACAAGCGGACCATGCCAAATAATCCAAGCGCCAAGGGAAAACACGACAATGGGCCATCCCCCGCCAACGGCTATGGGGGTCTGGTGAAGACTTCGAGAATTTGGGTGCTCTAATAAGTTATGACGGTAAACAGTGTCGATATGCCAATAAATGACCACAGCACTTAAAAGCATCACCCCAGTAAAAATGATAATATTCAGTGCCTGCCCCCTTTTATTGCCGCCTCTCCAGGGTTCTTCGGCAATTTGTTTATTTTTTGAAACCGCTAAATGGGAAGATATTCATACACATTACTGTAATCTTTGAAAAGAAACCAAGAATGGTTTTTTTGATTTAATTACGCTGGGAAATCTCTAAAACTTCTTTGACCTTCTGATTGATTTTATGTTTGAAACTGGATACCTCTAAAAACCATCCACCACCCCCTGCCATCCGCCTAATTATCGCAGAATATGGCGGATGGCAGGGGGTGGTGGATGGCCCGAAGGGAGTATTTAGAGATGCCCAACTCTAAAAGGTACGTGTGGTTCAGAATTATTTAATATTAATCTATTTCCTTAATTGTGTTGTTCGTCTCGTTTGAAAAGACAATATGATAAGAAGGCATTGTTCTTACAAGTGCAATGATCTATGCATGTCCGAAAAATTTGGATATATTATTTTCTCTTTATTGTTTATTCTATTTTCTATACTTTATATTATGGATGACAGTCTATATGACATGTATAATAAAAGTGAATACTCTCAAAATACATATTATGTAGATTCGGAAAATGGCCACACAGATAATGACGGTACTGAAGCAAAGCCATTAAAATCTCTTCAAAGTCTTATTGAAAGAAGAAAGCTTAAATCTGGAGATACTGTTTATCTTTCTTCAGGTTATTATGGAAAGCTTTATATTAAAGGACGTAAAAATTCATCTCACATCACGATTGCTGCAAAAGTAGGCCATCAGCCAAGATTTAAATCCATTCGCATTTTGTCTAGCCGCAACTGGATTTTGAGGGGCTTCGCAGTGAGCCCATCCTTCGCAAAATCTTATAGTGGCGATGTTCTGATCATAACTGATAAGAGAAGCGAAAATATCGTATTTGAAGATTTTGAAATTTTTTCAGTGCCAGATATTTCGTCTTGGACAAAAAAAGACTGGAACGAAAAAGCGGTGAACGGCTTTGAAGTAGCCGGGAAAAATATAACCGTTCGCAATAGTATCGTTAGGAATACAAATATTGGCATATCCTCTGACGCTGACAATTCTTTGATAGAAAAAAATATGGTCGTGAACTTTTCAGAGGATGCCATGCGTGGCCACGGAGATTATTCGGTCTATCAGTATAATACTTTAAAGAACTGCTATTCGGTCAATGGTGCCCATCATGATGGTTTTCAGTCATGGTCTGAAGGGCCTCGGGGGACGCCCGGAAAAGGGCAAGTGATCGGCGGTGTTTTGCGTGGCAATCGGATTATTAATTTTGAGGACCCGAATCAACGTTTTAGGTGCGCTTTGCAAGCCATTGGGATGTTTGATGGAACCTATGTTGGTTGGCGGGTTGAGAACAATGTAATCATTACCGATCATTGGCATGGCATTACTTTAATGGGGGCTAAGGATACCACGATCATAAACAATACGGTCTTCGATCCGGACTACAATGATGCAGGTCCCGCTGAAATAAGGCTTTTGCCACACAAAGATGGGACGCCACCTAAAAATTGTTTTGTAATTAATAACATCGCCCATAAATATATTCTTGCGGAGAGTGGTATTATTTCTCTTGGCAATATCCGGCTTACATCGCCTGAGAAATTTTTTCTCGATCCAAAAAAATACAATTTAAGGCTTAAGCCTCATAGTCCAGCAATTGATATAAGCCGTTCTTACAAATTACCTGCAAATCAAACAGGGACATCATTTCCTTCTTTTCCAAAAAGCGACATCATGGGAAATCCACGTCCACGAGGTAAAGGCATTGACGCGGGAGCATATGAATATTCTCCTTTAGAAAAGGCAAATATCAAATTGTAAAACCATCATTTTTCTATTTTTTCAGAATATTTCCCGATACATTTAGACCACAACTATTTGGAAAACGTGCCTTTATTAGACTTAAGGAGTTGCCCTCGTCTTTTGTTAGTTTAGAGTCTTGAATTTGTTACTGAGTCGGAATTTGTGCTTAAAGGTGCGATGTTCTTTATACTTTAAGCGTATCTTTGCAAGCCTGTTCCAACTTATGGATCAAATTCAGGGGTTTTTCTGTAAGCGCTCTAAGCAAGCGCAACGGGTTTGAGTCCGCGTCCGATTACCGTTTTTTGAATGCGTTATTGCGGCCGTTAATCGTAATTGCAATCTCTCTATAGTCTGCACTCAGTTTGTCTAGGTAAGATCAATTAGGGTTGGTCTAATCAGGGCTAAAGTAAGCTCGTGAGTCCTAGAGCATCTCGTGTTTAGTGAAATCACTATCTCTTTTTCGCAAAGTCGGCATCTACTTTTGCGAGATGTGCTCTAGATCAACCCGCGTTTAAGTGGATTCACTTGAGCGCGGAAAAGTTGATCGATATCAAAAGGCTAGAGCATGCAAGTGAACGTATGTGAACGTGACATGCTCTAGGTTTTGCGGTTTATATTGCTGGTTGGGGGAAAATGGGTTGGAACCCGAGTGGTTTAATTTCAACATTTGAGTCCGGTGCAATTGGATCAGATGTTGGAAAGAATTAAACCGAAACAAAGAATTAATCTGTTGGGTCAGGCTGACACTTCAAATATGAGGTATCAGAAAGGGTTCGCTCGTCGTGTTTTTATATTTAGTCAATATAGCTTTGGTTGGCGCGGTAACAAAAAATGGTTTTATGCACTGCTTGCAATTATGAACATGTTTATTTTCAACGATATTGCATATGCCCAAGATATTCCACGAAACATAGGATCACCTATCGGTAGAAACAGTGAGCCGAGTGGATTCAAGTCGGGACGAATTATCGTATATCCATCCGTGGTTAGTGGGGTCCTTTATGATTCAAACATCTTTGACCGCGAAATTTCCGTTGTTGATGACGTTATCTCTTATGTCGCACCGAAGGTGTCGGTACTAAAGAAGACGAAGAAAAGCGACATCAATTTTAAAGTGGACGCGTTATTTGCAAAATTTATTCATGAGGATAGTCAATCTTTTGAAAATGTTTCAGGTGAATTTACACATAAATATAGATTTAAGCCACGTGCCGAACTTGTAACGCATGCAAGGATAGAGCACTTAAACGAAATCCAAACCTCAACTAATGATGACCTGCCAACCAATGCGGCGGGACCCGTTGTGCTGAATTCTTTTGAGGCAGGCGTCGAGCTAAACATCATCAAGAACAAATATGTTGGCGTTGCCTATGGCTTTATATACGCAAACGACAATTATGAGGATGTTCGTCTTATAGCCGGTGGTATCGCCGATCAGGACTTTAGAGATCAGGAAGAATTTACGTTCGAAAAAGCTGTCAAAGTCGATTTTTCCAAACATCTTAAGAGCCATACTAAAGGCCTTGTCCGTTTTGTGAACGGCCGGGACACGCCCAATGTCATAGATCGTGACGTGACAGTTTACGAGCTGGAGGCTGGAATTACGGTTGCATATTCGGAAAGGTTCTATGCCGAGTTCACCCTTAATTTATTGAAAGAAGACTTCCATTCGGCCCGCGTTATTGATGCCGGTGTTTTGCCTGGTTATCATGCCTCTCTTTTCTGGCAACCTAGGCATTATTTGACTCTACGGGTCGGGGTGCATACGGAAGAAACGGGCGTTGATTTCGAAGAAGGCGGGGCGTCCAGCATATCTGATTCAATCGACGGTGAGATCAAATATCTGATTAATAAAAATCTCGTTCTCAACGGCAAAGCTTCATATATCGAAGACGAATTTGTTGGTACCGGCCGGACTGTTAAATCAACCGATGTGGAGATTTCCACCCTATATGCAATCAATAGATATTTAGGCCTGTCTCTCGTTTATACATATAATAAAAGGCATTCAAACGCGGCTCTAGATAGCTTTGAACGTAATGCTGTGCAGGCTTCTATTATTTCGAGGTTTTAGAGCGTTTCTCACAAAACGGTCCCCACTGTATACTTCTAAAAACCATCCATCCCTCACTGCTGTCCGGTTTAAATTTGAGTGAAAGATGAATAACGGTTTAGTGAGAAGCAGATACAACCTTTGTGAAATATTGAGATAGGCTTCCTTCCCAACCTTGTTCATAGCAGAGTCGAAAGAAACAATTGCGAGTGAACATTATGTTATGTGCTAGCGCCTACTTGAACACGAGTGAGCGTAGCAATCCAGATGTGAGGTGTCAGGCCGTTAACTGGATTGCTCCGTCGGCTAAAGCCTCCTCGCAATGACGAAAACCACTAATGCAGAACGATCTTCTAAAACTGAAAATTAAACCGGACGGCGGTGAATTAAGCCCGGTAATGACAAGAAGCATGCAGCACAACGTCAAAACACTCTTAGACGCCATGCCCGGACTTGATCCGGGCATCCAATAGAGTTTTGATTGTAAGCTTAATTGCTCGTCTTTTCCTTAACCTCTCTTATCCATAACCCAGGTTAGCTTAAACCATTTGAAATAAACAGTTTCTAGCCTTCGGGAGCAGCTATTTATCCTTGGCAGTCGTGCTTTGTGAGCTTTCGGATGAAGAAGCATCTGAACCCAAGTCTCGCGGTTCTACACTTTTATTTTTCTTATAGCGTTTGATCGCAAGATGCATACGCTCTCCATTTGCATTGTATTGCTTACGCCGTGCTTCTGGGGGCCATGGGTTCTCAGTATGAGTTACTTTGTTAGCTGCAACAGCATCTCCGACACCTAGTGAGACGGTGTCGCGCCGTTCCCAATATTGGTGGCACCCGATCAATGAAGATAATGCAATTGTGATAATAATTATGTTGAGAGCTTTGAACATGTTCGGTTTCTCATTTGTAAGAGCGATAAGCTGTTTGCTCGTCAATCTGGATGATGTGCCCGAATTGATTCTCAGCTCTTCTGACAGAAACACGGCCCCAGCTATTCTTAGCAATTTCCGATTTTCCGAGAAGGAAGAAGTCCTTGTCATTTGAAGAGAGATGATTATCCAAAGGGGTCTGCAGACGTTCACCAGGCACCTTTGGTTTTACAAGCCGAGGGGTAACGATGATAACCAGATCAGTTTCATTTTTTTGATACTCGGCACTGCGGAACAAAGCTCCCAAGACCGGCACCTGACCGATCCAAGGTAACTGGTCTTGATTCTTTGTGTGCGTATGTTGCAGAAGCCCGGCTATCGCAAAACTCTGACCGTTGCGCAGCTCAACTGTTGTGTTGGCACGGCGCACCACGAGGCCAGGAACCCGGATGCCATTAACCTCTACACTATTTGTTGGATCAAGTTCGCTTACTTCCGGAACAATTTTCAGATTGATCAGCCCGTTTTGCAGGACCGTGGGTGTAAAGGCGAGCGCTATACCGAATTGCTTAAATTCAATTGAGAGTTTGTTATCATCAGCGCTAACAGGAAACGGAAATTCACCACCCGCTAGAAAACTTGCCGTATCTCCGGACAATGAGATTAAGTTGGGCTCTGCAAGCCGTCGTGCTAGACCTCTTTTCTCCAATGCTCTGATGATAGCATCGGCATTTGTCCCATTGCTCAAAAGATTAGCAATAAGAGTACCAAAAGGTTGTGCACCTGATAGCATTGCTGCGGTCTGAATGAAACCGCCCGCTCCCACTACGGCCTGAGGGCCAATATTCGCATTAATTTCTTGCCCGCGCACCCGAAAACTAACCCCCAGTTCACGAGAAGCAGAACGTGAAGCTTCAATAAAGCGAACTTCGAGCATAACTTGTTGAGTGGTATGAACACTCAGCGCATTGGTTACAGATTCCGGAGCGTATTGATTGGCAATGGCCATGGCCTTGTCAAGCGCTACACTGTCTTGCACAGTCCCACTGAGTAAAATCTTACCATTTACGGAGCTTATTCTGATATTCGATTTAGAAAGATTTTCTCCCAATCTTTTTTTCAAACCAACCAGGTCATGTGTTACTTCAACCTCAATGATCCGTTGAACACGTTTGGCGCTATCAAGCACAACGAGACTGGTAGACCCCACAGATTTCCCCAGGATATATAGGGACTTGTTTGTAAGCGGTAATACATCAGCAATTTTATCATTGCCAACCAAGGTTTCAGTGTAAGGTTCGTTTAATTTTATGACGGATGCTTTGTTTACGACAACGGTAGCCTGACTAATTTTTCCCTCATGTTTAGAGACTTGAACAGCGGGTTGTTCACTGTAATGTTCATCACCATTGGCATGAGAAGAACTGACTGCTGCAATTGATCCGAAAGAAAAAACGATGACGGCAATAATGCAAAAATTGCCTAAAAAACTAAGTCGAAATAGATGTTTTGATTTCGCCGGATGCAGTGTTTTCTGTCTGCTTTGAAAATCAACATCAGCTGTCCGAAATGGGTGGATGCTGTTTGAGATCAAGCCCAATCGACGATTTATATGCCGTATTGGCGTAAGCACGAATTCCATTTATTGCTCGTCCTTATAAATTTACGTGCTACTAGGTCACGTTCACATGCGTTCACTTACATGCTCTCGTCTTTTGATATCGATCAACTTATCTGCGCTTAAGTGAATCCACTTAAGCGCGGGTTGATCTAGAAAACACGGAACAAAAGAGGGACGTAACAGCTTCAAATTTTATGAAAACAGACTCGTACAGAACGTACTCACGAATTAGGAGAAGCAGGATAAGATATGCATCAGCATCAGCTTACGAATTCAGCGTGTCTCCGAAATTACACGATATTCAGAGCGATCTAACACCCTTGTGACGCTGATCTTCGTCAGTGATGTCCCTGCCTGACTTAACTCACCATTCTTGTTTTTGATGGTCTTGCCAATCATTTTATTTTTAGCGTTCATAGTCTGTTGATTAATGTCATTTTCAAGGTCAGAAATAGATACGCGTTGTAACGTGTTAACTTGAGGAGATCCCGCTTCGCGGAGCACGAGAGAAAGGCTTCCGACAGTCGCTGCAAGCGCCAGTTTTTGCGCATTTATGAGGTCGACTTCTACAGTTACCGTTTTGGCAAGTGCGGGCTTGTCTTGGCTATCATCGGTCGTTTGATCAACTGCAAGAACGCGAATGTTCTGCAACAGCACATCTGTGAATATATTGGCTGAGACCGAATCCTTTTTTGCCGAATCGATACTACGGGTAAGCAATATATCGACCCGATTACCCGGGAGAACTAATCCCCCTACGCCTTGGACTTCATTAACTCGAATTGTAACGGCCTTCAGATCATTCTTAAGCATTGCAGAAAGTGAGGCTCTCTGACCTTCGCCTGTAATTTTCCATTTGAGTATAGGTTCGTTCGCTGCGAGCCGGTTGAGAACGATTCTTTTTTTGCCGTTTGCAAAAATCTCTTCAATTGTCCTAAATGTACCTTTGGGTAATGTATCTTCAGGCCAACGGGCTTCACGTAAAGAATTGCGGGTTAGTTCCGTACCGTAGCGCATTTCTGACTTGGTAACGACAACTGTCGACAATTTAACCGGAGAAGGACTAGTTACAACAACGGTCTTGCTTTGACTTGCCTGTTCAGCGAGCCATGTACCCATTAATAAGGCAGCGCTACCGCCACACGTCAAAGCAAGAGACAATGAGAATACTATCGCACGACGGCGCACGGCATAAATCTCCGGATGAACTCAGGCAATTTGTTATTATGCACCCAGAAGATTAACTTACGGCCAAATTGAATGTTAAAACTCGAATTAATTACCGCATATCTCTGACAATTAACCTAATTGGAACGCCGAACGATTGATGCATCCACAGCTTCACAACATGTCTTCAACGAAGAGCGGTGATTTTGATGGAAAAGTCTAATCCGCTATTGTACGGCCAGGACATATCCTGCACTTTATGACACGTGCCAAATGCATCTAGATATGGATGCGTTTAAGCATTGAGGGGTGACGTGTCGAGGCAATAATTACAAATTTTGCGGCGGAAGCTCTTGATCTCGGTCATGTCAGCAGGGGGGCGTTTTATGTGTAGAGCGCGGCTAATTGTGAATTTTCTGTCTATTTTCCTAATCGTGAGTATGCTGGTAGGCTGCAACACTCTTGGCAGTTCTAAGTTCCTGTCTGCACATAATTTTTTGCCCTCTGACGACCCTCTTAAAGAGGCGCAAATACAATTCAAACACGGCAACTACGGACTTGCGGAAAAGCATTACAGAAAGGCTGTCGAAAAAAATCCTAATAGTCTAGAGTCATGGTTAGGTCTGGCGGCATCATATGATCATTTGCGTCGGTTCGATCTAGCTGACAAAGCTTACGATACTCTGAGAGAACTCGTTGGTGATACACCAAGTGTTCTTAATAATGTCGGCTATTCATACCTTTTACGCGGTGATTTGAAGAAAGCCGAGACAATATTGAAACAGGCCCATAATCAGGATCCAGGCAATCCCTTTATTCAGAACAATATTGATATTCTAAAAAAAAGGTTATCGGATCAAGGCAATCATACAGTCAGTTCCGGATGAATATTTCATTTGATTTTTCTTAAGTTGGGCATCTCTAAATACTCCCTTCGGGCCATCCACCATCCCCTGCCACCCGCCATATTCTGCGATAATTAGGCGGGTGGCAGGGGATGGTGGATGGTTTTTAGAGGTATCCAGTTGATCATATTTCACTTTATCGCGTGGTTTATCAAACGTCACATTGTTCCCATAATGGATCAATTCCCAAAACCACGATTTATTGCATAAGCAATACAAAATATTTGGCACAAAGTTTAATCAATTTTCTCGATCCAAATTTGCCTCAATACAATAATTCCCTTGTATTTTTATGGTGGCGAATACGCCGTGTATTGCTAGTTAGTACTAATTTGAGATTCCGATATCATGCTAGAAAAAGTTCTCACTCGTAAGTTCATCCAGTTTCTGAAAACTGATAATGTGGGTGCGGCAAGTATACTTTTCGGCATCATAATACCAGTTCTCATAGGTTTTACTGGAATGGGAATTGATGCTGTCTATTGGTATATGGAGCGCAATAAGCTGCAGGCAGCAACGGACCAGGCCGTAATATCGGCCGCCCATGTCTTGCGTACCAGTCAAGATGTAGTCGATATTGCATCCGGAGCAAATCATCACCTCCAAAAACTGTACACGGCTGAATTTCCGACACTTTCCGTACAAATTAACTCGCCGCCAACGACAGGTGCGCAAGCGGGCAATAATTTGGCTGTCGAGCTTCTTGTTCAGAAACCGCAACCCGTTTTTTTCTTGCAACTTTTTCAAGTTCAGAACGTTTCGATAAATTCTCGCGCTGTATCTCTCGTCACAGATGAGGGTGAAAATTGTCTTCTTGGTCTTTCTAAAACAGAGGACCGAGCAGTAGAATTTTCCGGCTCAGTAAATGTTGATCTCAACTGCGGCATAGCATCAAATTCGGAGAGCGGCGAGTCGGCCTATTTTTCCGGCAATTCACAAGTAACGACAACCGGTGTGACCGCGGTGGGCGACATTGTCGCGAATAGTGCTCCGCAATATTCATCCGATGATGCACGTCTGCGCCCTTTTTCACCACCAGTTATAGATCCTTACGGCCCCGAAGGCCGCAATTTGCAAGTTCCATCGTTTCCGACGGCTTGTACGAGCCATAAACTTACCCTGACAAATGATACAGTTTTGTCACCCGGACGTTACTGTGGTGGACTGAGTGTTCATGGTGGTAATATTACGCTTCAACCCGGGACTTATATAATTGATGGCGGAAATTTTAAGGCGAATGGTACGGCAAATATATCGGGAAATGATGTGACGATCGTCTTGACGGGAAATGGTAGCAAATATGCCAAGCTAGATATTGAGGCCGGTGTAGAGTTGTCTCTCTCTGCGCCAAGTTCGGGTGGCTCGCTTGACGGCGTGGTCATTTTTCAAGATCCCCAAGCACCAACCTATCAAGGTTCGAATGTGAACCGAAACAAGATTCTTGGCAATGCTAATCTGTCGTTGAGTGGAGCGATATACATACCCAAACAGGAAGTTCTTTTCTCCGGAGGGTCCGGTGGGGCCATGACCTGTCTACAGCTTGTCGGGTATAAGCTGACAATTTCCGGTGATACCCGGATAACAGATAATTGCGATGCATCAACCGGGGCTGCAACAATCAGCCAGTCAAGAATTAAAGTGGTCGAATGAATATGCTGGAGCCAATTCAGATGTCAAAATATCAGCCGCCGCGTTTTTTCAAATGCACACGCGGTGTATTTGCAGTTGAGATTGCGCTGATGGCGCCAATCATACTTATTCTCGGAATCGCGGTTTATGATTTCTCTCTTGTGATACAAAACAAAATGTCTGTGCAAAATGCCGCAAA
Source organism: Methyloligellaceae bacterium (assembly GCA_965224165.1). Taxonomy (GTDB): domain Bacteria; phylum Pseudomonadota; class Alphaproteobacteria; order Rhizobiales; family CBDCYM01; genus CBDCYM01. Next base: position 143,240 of record CBDCYM010000011.1, read on the forward strand.
AATAGGGACGCAATACGGTCTGATCCGCCGCCCAGTACAAGGCGATTTGCAGCCGGTTATTGATACCGTTAAAAATACGCTGCAACAGAGCTTAAGTACTTCAGCAGATCTTTCCACCATTCAGATTAATGCAAGCTTGAACTGTGAATGCAGTGTTTCGGGGACGGTTAGTTGTTCCCTAAGTTGTCCCGCAAACGAACAAAAACAAACCTATTTAAGTGTGGGGGTCTCGGTAAACCATCGCATAATGTTTCAATATCCGGCGATAGATCCAACGATTACCCTAGCTGACCAATCATTGGTGAGGTTGCAGTAAATCATAGTCACACAAAGTTGGCTTTAACCCACTTTATCAAATTGGAGAAGTATCATTTTTCCCTCTAAATTTACAAATCTTCTCAAACAAATTTTCCGGAATAGGTCTGGTACTGCGGCCGTTGAAGCAGCTTTCACCTTACCTATTCTTCTCGCGTTCGGATTCGCAACAATTGAAGGAGGGCGTCTTCTTTATACGAAAGCGGAACTTTCTCAAGCGGTATATAATACTGCACGTTACGCAGCGGTTGTCACAAGCGCTGACGCTAGCCAGATCACGACCAAATTGAATAATGAACTGGTATTGCTTGATCCGCAAAAAATCCAAACTATTAATGTTAGTGAAGTTCAAAACGGCGATAGCACAAAAACGGCAACACTAAGTGCTACTTACAATTTGAGTTTGTTTTTTTCCTTTTTAGGCAGTCACACATACGCTCTCTCAAGCAGTCAGACATTTCTTCGTGAGTAAAGATATGCGACAATAAAAAGATAGAGCATCTAAGTAATTCCATCCACACGACACGACACAAGAAACGAAAGAGGTAAAAATTATGTTTTTCGTCATTGCGAAGAGGCCTAAAAGGCTGACGAAGTAATCCAGGAGAGCGCTAAAATTCTAGATTGCCGCGCTCGCTCGCAATGACGGCGAGCATTGTTTGGACACCTTTACGTTTTATGTCGTGTGGTGTGAATTCCATCTAACCCCATAACGCTCTATCTAAATTGCGACCCTCTGCAGGGTCAAAAGCGCGAGTTTTATCGTATGCTGAGAGGAGACTTGTTAAGCTAACAACAGAGCCAATCCGTGAATACCTAAGACAACCAATGAATATAGGCTCAAAATAAGACCCACCCAGAAAAATATGATAACAGGGGCATTGGCTAAGGTAACGACTGGATGCAGTTTTCGTTCTTTATTTAAACGTTCACGTCGGCGTTTTTCTTTACCCCACATGATGACCAGATAATACCAGCCGAATGACAACCGAATGTCAGCCTTTTTTTCTTCGCCCGAGGATTGGCGATTACCGAGTATTCGGTTGATTTCATTTTTTTGGCTGTCAGAGAGTGTGCCAGCTATTGCGCTGTCAAACCTATTCCAAAACCAACTCAGTCTATTTTCGGAACTACTCATACTGGCACACTTAAGGTCCTATTCTCATGATCATATGCTTATTATTAATGCCAGAAATTGTTTAAATCCGCGTTAGAAAGATAAATAAAAATGATTGTATTTTCGGAAGAAATTTAGTGAGTTAACCCGGATTGACGAGCACTTTCTGATAGACCTCAAGAAACGATGCCGTGGGGTCTGAAAGTTCTGCTGACAGGACTTCAATGGCGCAGCCACCCGTTATGTAACGATGCTCTCGCTTGTTTTCGCGGTATTTCTTGACGCTTCGGTAAGGATTGGTTTGTCCTGCTCTTAAACCATGATCTTTCGTTTATGTTTTCTCTTAGTCGAAGTTTAAAGCTGATATTGTGTCGTCTGTTAATCCAAGTTCCTGTTTGAGTTTATCGGCTTGTTTGGTGGCTTCTTTGCAGCCGTTTTTGCCCGCGATTTGATAAAGCTCTAGTGCTTTCCGTCTTTGAAATAGTTTGATCATAGCTTTTGCCGCAACCATTATCCGTTCTGAAATTTCGTCCTCCCAATCTCTAACACCAACAGGTCTGGACTCCCGGATAAGTCTTAAGGCTCGGTGGGGAAGGCCAAGTGCGATAAGCTCTTCAGCTACCTGTACTTGAATCCAATAGTCGTGATCGCGAGGAGGAGTTCTAAGCATCAAGGGTCTAAGCAACTCAAATGCTTTTGTCATCTCCCCTGCTTCGCGGGTGAGAGAAGCAAAGCGCAAACGAGACCAGGGGTCCAAGGCAGCATTGTCTCCTACATATGGAAGCAGAGGCACAATCAACTCGGGTCGTTTATTAAATGTTTCGATTTGTGCCAACGTGCAAACGATCATGGGAGTGAGCGGTGTCTCCCCCAAAGCGTGTTTAAGTTCAGATACCACATCTCTGGGGGAGAGCGTTTTTAGAGTCTTCTCAAATTGAGAACCGGAGTGAAGGAATTTTAGTTGTCCTGTGAGATCAATTGGACCGTCATCGTACCAATCGCTGGCTATTAGATTCTGGATCTGCCCTCTCGCAACAATGTTGGTTCCCATGGCCTGAGCGAGATCCTGGACAAATACTCTCACTGCGCTTTCTATGGCTTCACGATGGGCATGAGCATAGACATAGAAGATTAGGATGTGCCCCTCATTGGTCAAAGCGATAAGACATCGGCCCTGAATGGTTCCGTTGACATCTCTAGCGTAAAGAACGCGCTTGTTAATATCAGCCGCATTTGACACGACGGAGAAAAAGTTGAACGACCCAGGGGCCAGACAAGTATCAAACGGCTCACCCATTCGCATAATTTCTAGTGGATCTTTTTCAAGATCCAATATGAGGCGGTCTGATCCAACTTCAATTTCCCGCGGACCAATCCCGTCAAGCCAAGGCTCAACCTTAATGCCACCCCGATCTAGCGTCTTTATGAAATCCTTATTTGGCTGCTCTGAACGAAGATCCCATGGTTCCGGTCCGCAGCGCACTTTTACCAATTGAAATGCCAGCTTTCTAAATCCGGCCGGCAATTCAGCCAATGCCGTTAAGATCTGAATTGTTCTTTCATGTAAAAGCCAGTCTTCAGAGGGCGTTATACCGATTTTTTCTTCAAACCCTGCACGAAATTGTTCGCCAAGATTCTGCTCCCATCTGAGGAGCTTGGCGTAGCGAATCCGGCGTTCCAGTTTAGCGCGATAATTATGGAGCCGCTTATCGGATATGCACGGTGATGTTGTAAGGCGCCGCTCAAGCTTGAGGGCACGTGCCAAAAGGACCCTCTTCCGATCGGCATCGGCTTGCTTGGCCATATCCCGCACGACACCAATTTCCGCTTCCATTTTCTCTCTAAGTGGAAAATCTTGGGCGAGAATCTGATGAGCCGCCCGAGCCGGTTTAGGATCCCAAAGAGCAAGTTCCTCAAGCAATGGGTGTAATTCAGATGGGTATGATGTTAGGTTGAGCGTGGACGGCAGCTTTCTCGGTGGTTTGATACCGGTTGATAATCCCAAAGACCTATTGAGGCTCGACTGGGCAATGAGATGGCTTATGCGTTTGCCTTCGCCGTTGATCAATCCCTCTGTTATCAGGCTTCTAATTTCCGGATTTTTCATGAGCGTAAAAAGCTCTTTAGTGAGTGTTTCGCTCCAGTGACAAAGACGCCACCCCTCCGTAAGAGATTTCAACTTCTCTGGACATAGCTCTGACAAATGTAAAAGAGCAGTCCAAGCTTCTCCATGAAGCCCATCTGCATTTGGTGGAATTTTTGCAATGATTTTGGCGGCATCGCGAGGATTGCTTGTCAGCTCGATAGTCGCTATCAAACCATCCCAATCTGTATAGTCGTGGAATGGTCCCCAACGCTCATCCCATTCCGTCGCATTCAAAATGAGCAGATGCAATGCCTCCAGCGTTGGCTCAATTAATCTCTGAGGTTTTGCCTCACAGATCCATGTCTCGATAAGACCTTCCGTTAAGCTGCTACTTATCCATGCTTGTTTCTCGGAAGTCAGCCCCGGCAGTTGTGCCAAGAGATTATGTTGACCGGAGAGGAGCCGCACAATCACCCCCCAGCCTCTCTGTGGCTCACGAAACTCACCAACCCAGCTCTGAAGGAAAATTTGCGTTAGAGGTTTACCTTTAGGGCGCTCAGAGAGGTTTTCCAGACAGCTAAGAAGGATCTCAAATGCCTTAGGTGTTGCCTCGGTGCAGAAAACATCCATAAGATTACGGAGATCCCGCCAGCGAAAAGGCTTAGGGGCTCCAAGCTCATTTTTAATCTGCTTTTCTAATGCTTGGCATTTGTCTTGTTCCTCTGGCAAAATTCTAGTCCAACGAGGCACCAGAATTTTCCTGGCTTCACGCTCAAAAGCATCAGTTTTCCTCCACCAATTCTTCCATCTGTTAAGCAAATCATCCGTAACCAGAAATTGCACAAGCCGGAGTTGGCGCATCCGAACCTTTCTTGTAACGGTTGTAAGTTTCGAGACAAACTCAACTAGATCAAGACCAAGATGCGATTCAGGGCGCTTAAACCCGATTACGTGTAGGGCGGACTCAACGTCCCCTTGTGTTCGAAGTTTTTTTAAGGCTTTGGCCATCCGTCTCGGGACGTTGCCATGAGTAAGAGGTGTCTCCCAGCAGCGCTTATCAGCGAGGAGATGAAGAAACCCTGTATCACAGCCATCTACCAATAGCTGAACGCATTGCAAAACGAGTAAGTGTCCTTGCTGATATCCCAGCCGAGTGAGAAGGTTAGCGATTGGACCAGCATGGCTTTCAACCGCTTCAAGTGCCGAGAGAAATGCGTCTTCTTTATCCCAATGAATCCAAATCAAGGAAATGATGAGTGGTTTGAGATATTTCTGTTCTTTCACTAATTGAACAACACGCTGACGTGTAGATCGCCGGATCTGAACGGCCTTGAGCAGGTTTTCAAGGCCAGGCAGAGGAGCCTCAGCATGTATCGACGCTTTCAAAAACTCAAACCTTTTGTTTAGGCTTCGCGTCCAAAGGTCCACGTCTCCGACCACCCGAACCAAGGTGTTGGGAAATTTACGCTTAGCAGCATTCCGGCTAAATTCTGTACGGCGGAGATGCTCTCGGTTGACCTTCAATTCACCAGATTTTGCTTGGCTCCCAAGCCGGGGCAGGACGACCCACCTAAGCTCTTCCCCGTGAGGCTCTCCAATCGGGAACCCGCGCAACCAACCAAGATGTGCGCGAACATAGCTTCGAGCAGCGGCTTCTGTGGCACGTTTACTTTTTGGGGTATCGTAAGGTTTCATTGTTCCTTAAACGCCATACCAACGAAAATCTTTACTGGATTTCCTCGTTCAAGCTCATAGTGTTTTTTCCACTTCTCCTGCGCTTGTTTCGCAGCTCGTTCCCGTTTTCTAGAGAGTAGTATTGCAAATAATTTTTCTAAGGCCAGTTGTTTGTTTGCGTGTTGTGAGCGCATTGCACTGGCTGTAACCTGCACACCGCTTGGATGATGCGTGGCCTGCACAGCGCTGTCAGTGGTATTGACATGTTGACCGCCTGGACCCGATGTACGTGCGGTTTTCCATGTGATATCGCCGTCTTTCAGTTCTATTTTCTCATCCGCTAAAGGCTCTAAAATATTTGCGCCAATAAACCAGTTTTTGCGTTTATGATGCGGGCGATAAGGGCTCTGACATATCCATTGAATTGTACCAACCCACGGCTTTGTAAATGCTTTGGCACCGTTACCTGATAAGCACAAAAGTGCTGATGAATATGTACCTTGTTTACGGCCGTCGACAGAATCTAAAATGTCTGCCACAACACCTGCTTTTGCCGCCTCCTGGACAATGCGTAATACTAATTCATGAACTGCCAGAGCACATTCATCAGGACCCTGGCCGGAGGTTACATGCACCCAGGTTTTTTCGCATGGTTTGTTCATAATGCCCTCCGAGTTTTGTAGGTCAAAACAGGGCGAAGAATGGCCAGAACAGTGATTAAACCAGCATCAACCATATCCTGAATAACGACGTCGATATTCTTATAGGCTTGCGGCGCCTCCTCATAAATTAGAGCTTTATCTTCACATATGACGATACCGCCCAAATCCGTTTTACAGAAATCCGCAGGCCGATACTTATGAGATAGACGTGCTTTTGCGTCAGAACGTATCCATTTACGCCCGGCGCCATGAGCCAGAGAAAAAGCATTTTCAATCTGCTCTCCTTTTGGTTGCACCAGATAGCTATATGTGCCCCGCGAGCCCGGAATAACAAGGGGGCCGCCATCCGATGGTGCTGCGCCTTTACGATGCAACCAATAAGTGACACCATTGATTTTCTTAGGTGTAACGGTGTTATGCGGAAGATCAAATATCTTTTGTTCTTCACTGCGCAATGCAGACAAAAACCGATGCGCAATTAATGCACGATTTGCTTGCGCCCATATGACGGCTTGATCATGTTGAGCGATGTAAGCCTTTGCGTCCTCGCAGTTTTCTTCCAACCCCCTATGGCCGAAGCATTCGACATGTTGGCGTAAAGCCGTTTGACCCAAGCCACGTGAGCCCGAATGCACCAGTAAGTATAGATGAGTTTTATCTAGACCCAGCTTTTGACATGCATCAGGGTTGCGGATTTCTTCAACGCTTTGCAATTCCGCAAAGTGATTTCCACCACCAATGGTTCCGATGGAACGGTCAAATAAGTCAGGTGGTAGATTATGCTTTTCCAGCCATGCTGCCGTATCACCTTCCCAAGACGCATCAAGATATAGCTTTGATGCCCATTTATCGAGTTTGAGTTTTGACGCTTTGAGTTTTGTTTGCCAAAGCCCCATGCCGCAGCCAATATCACTCCCGACAAGCGCTGGATAAATCCAGCCTTTTGATAGGAAAGCCGCGCCCACAGGGTATCCTTTACCGGCATGTAAATCCGGCATACCCACAGCTACTTTTATTCCTTTGAGTCCGGCAGTCTTTTCAAGTTGTTGAACCGAATTGCCTTCAATCCAATTCTTATCAGAAGCGATCACACGAATGATCACTTCGGTCATATCATCCAAATTGCCCATGGGCTTTTCTCATATCCAAATGAACGATGGTTTCTTTTGACTAGGCAAAAGCAAAAATCAAAATCCGAGCAGCAAAAACGCTTGCGCGCATTATGACGACAGCCAAACGATGGATATATGAAGATTATAAAGAGAGTGAGCAGGCTTAGTATTCGTGTCTTTAAAACATGCTCGAAACGCAAAATCCGCCGAATGGCTATTTGATATATATGCGTAAATCTCTCATTGGTAGAACTCCGTGAATGTGAGTTCTTATAACGAATCTGATGCGTCTTCGCAAAGGTTATTTTCTGAGGGGATGTTATTCTGCGTTCCGTCTTTGAAACTGACACTCATTTGAGTGCAGACTCATTTTAGGCCGTTTGCTTTAAGGCTTCTCCTTGCTAATGGGATGATTCCACCGTCCTGACATAAGATAAAGAATAATCTGAAAACAACACAATTGCGCACCTCTGTGACCGGCCTATGCTAAACACTGACTGCATAATTCATCAGGAAAAAAGAACAGTGGACAATCTTTATCAGGAACTGGCAGTGGCCTACGTTCGGGGCACGTTACCCGATACCGGTCATTGTAGAAATGCAGAGGAAGTGCTTGCGCTTGGGCGAGCCGCAGGGTTGAAGCTGCATCGCTTTAAGAGAACGATGGAATTGCCGCGCGTTCGAGCGGTGCTGGGCATCTTGCACAACATAGCACCGGATAGCCTGCTTGATATTGGCACGGGCCGTGGTGTGTTCCTTTGGCCGCTCCTCGATGCATTTTCTGATCTTGAAGTGACGGTTGTTGAGCGCGATAAACGCCGGCGTGAGCATCTTGATGCTGTGAAGCGTGGTGGTATTGAGCGGCTTAATGTGCTGGGGAGTGATGCCTGTGCATTACCTTTTGTTGACCGGACCTTTGATATCGTGACTGTTCTTGAAGTGCTTGAACATCAAAAAAATCCTGCAGTTCTAGCGCAGGAAGCTATCAGGCTTGCTCAGCACTTTGTGATTGTGTCTGTTCCTTCTAAGGCTGACAACAACCCGGAACATATACAGCTTTTCAGCGGAGAAACATTAAAGGCATTGTTGTTAGAAACTGGTGCAACTCGCGTGAACATTGATTATGTGTTGAACCACATTATCGCTGTTGCGCGTATAGGAGCATGATGACACAGATTCGAAAATATCCTCGCACCACGCATATTCTCGATTCAGGATTGCAACAAGGCGACGAAGATTTGAAATCAGCTGGTTTCAAAGAGATCGCTGGCCGATATTTGGTGGTTGAGGAAAAGATTGATGGGGCGAATGCTGCAATAAGCTTCGATGAGAACGGTCGTTTGTTATTGCAAAGCCGCGGGCATTATCTCACCGGCGGTCCACGCGAGCGCCATTTCGATCTCTTTAAGAGCTGGGCAAATGGCTTAAAAGATCAATTATGGCCTGTTCTTGGTGCCCGTTACATTATTTACGGAGAATGGACTTACGCAAAGCACACGATTTTTTATGATGCACTGCCTCATTATTTCCTGGAATTCGATGTTCTTGACCGCGAAAGAGACCGTTTTTTATCAACATCTGCACGTCAAGAGTTGTTGTCCGATCTGCCGATCTCATCTGTACCTATACTACATTCCGGATCTGTTGAGCGGCCTTCTGAACTAACCCAATTGATCCGCCCTTCCCTTTACAAGACGGCTAAGTGGCGTGTTCATCTCACCGTTGCTGCAAAGATTTCTCCTCATAATCCCGAGCTTGTCATGCGGCAAACCGATCGATCGGACCTTATGGAAGGGCTTTATATCAAGGTAGAAGAAGACGTTGTTGTTGACCGGTTTAAATATGTTCGTCGTGATTTTCTCTCGACGGTCATCGATTCTGAGAGTCACTGGCTGTCGCGGCCAATTTTGCCAAACCGGTTGGCGAACGGTTGCACCAATCTCTGGAGTGGTTCATGAGCCTCTTCAATTCGCTTGTCCCAGATCCAGAGCGCTCATTAGTGGATTGGCAGGCAATTGACGATGCCTTTGGTTGGTTTCGACAATTGAAAGATTGCCCGCAAGATTCTGTGTTTCATGGCGAAGGCGATGTCCATATCCACACGAAGATGGTGGTTGAAGCCTTGCTTGCCGATCCGGATTGGCAACGCCTTGAGACGGAACAACGCACCACAATATTCTGGGCGGCGCTTTTGCACGATGTTGCTAAGCCAACCTGCACACGCATTGCACCTGATGGTCGTATTATCGCGCCAGGTCATTCACGGCGGGGACAAATCATGGCGCGCCACATTCTCTGGCGTATGGATGTGCCATATCATCAACGTGAGGAAATTTGCCACCTGATTACGCACCATCAGGTTCCATTCTTTTTAATTGAGAATGAGAAGCCGGAGCGGCGTGCTCACGTAATAAGCTATCAAACAAGATGCGATCTCTTGGCGATACTTGCTCAAGCTGATGCACGCGGTCGCCATTCTTCGGATCTCACCCGCCTGCTCGACAATATCGCACTCTTTAAAGAGTTGTGCCGTGAAGAAAACTGCTTATCTACACCAAAGTCATTTGCTTCTGCCCATAGTCGTTTTTTGTATTTCCGTAAAGAAGATCGGACCGCTGATTACGAAGCGTTTGACGATTGGCAAGGAGAGGCAACGCTCCTTAGTGGCCTGCCTGCATCTGGCAAGGATACTTGGTTGGCAACACATGCGAATGGCCGTGAGATTATTTCATTGGATGACATAAGACATGAGCTTGATATTGATCCGCGAGACAGCCAAGGCCCGGTCATCACTGCTGCTCGTGATCGGGCACGTATAGCACTTCGAGCCAAGCACCCCTTCATATGGAACGCAACAAATATAAGCCGTCAAATCCGCAGGCAGCTCATTGATCTCATTGCCGACTACAAGGCTAAGGTGCGGATTATTTACTTAGAGACCAGTGAAGAGGAGAAAATTCGTCGCAACAACACTCGTGAGCGCCCCGTCCCCGCTAAAATCATTGCTCGAATGTTGGATCGCTGGGTGCCACCGGACTTAACAGAATGTCATGATTTGAAAATTGTCCTTACGTGAATTTCATATCTTCCATTAATTTATGGGGGTGGTGTCAATTCCTCCCGAAGAGTGCACCAACCTTTAACGGTCAGAATTGGAAACAACGTTTTAACGTAGGCAGGTTTAACTGAGAAACAATAGTATGGTCCTGGCCTGTGGACTCGAACCACATCCTCCGCACTCACAATGCAGCGTGCTACCATTACACCAAGGCCAGGTGTGTTGGAGCCTCTGGCAGGATTCGAACCTACATCTTCCATCCAATTACCTTTGTCTGCGTTCGTATCGCAGGGGGTTACAGAGGCTTTATTGGTCAGGGCGGCAGGATTTGAACCTGCGGCCTCCGCATTCCAAATGCGGCGCTCTGGCCTGGCTGAGCTACGCCCTGAATTTTGGAGCCGGATGAAGGAATCGAACCCTCGTCGCTGGGTTACAAAGCCAGTGCTCTGCCATTGAGCTAATCCGACCAGTTTAAATCTGATGAGTGGTGGGCAGGGGAGGAATTTGCACCTCCACAGCGTATGCGGCGGTTTTACAGACCGTTGGGCTCACTCATGCCCAGCCTGCCCGAAACATTCTGGTCCTGGGTGAGAGGCTCGAACTTCCGACCTGACGATTATCGGCCGTCTGCTCTACCAACTGAGCTACCCCAGGATCTATGTTTTCTGGCGGCCTGTACGGGACTCGAACCCGTATCCTCCAATAGACAGTCGGAGATAATAACCCTTATACGAACAGACCTTTTTGATAAATTGGCGGGACATACGGGCGACGATCCCGTTCCTCCAGGGTGAAGGCCTGGTATCCTAACCAACGTAGACGAATGTCCCGTTGATTAACGTTCTCGCCGCGAAGTCCCGATTATATCCGTGGGACATAGGGGTCGCCCTCGCCACACGAGGGTCGTGATATATGCCAGATTTATAGTCGTCATAACACTCTCCTTTCGGTTTGAGCTTGGTTGGCGGAAGGCAGTGGGCACGATCCACAAGCGCACACTCGGCTCCGACTGTTTAGCAAACAGCGCCTGCCCCCGGCAGATTTACCTTCCAAAACCTTTTTTCCGTAGGTCTAATATTGGAGAGGTCGTCTGGAATCGAACCAGAGCTTCGTGCCCCAAATCCGAAGTTCGTATAACTTCTCAGCACGCGCTTTTACGAACTTCGGATTCTAAGGGGCACGAGTAACTTTATGAATCTCGTGAGGTTTACGGATTTGAAGTTCCTAAACGAGTTTGCTGCAATTGCTATAGGAACTTCAAATCCACCTCACGAGTAGCTTGCAACCACCTGCATCACCATTCTGCCACGACCTCAGTTGTCTCCTTTTTCAATTATCCTCTCCGGAGGAGAGAGGCGGGTCGTCTTCGAACTTAACCAGCGCTTTGGATCTTGGCCCATTTTTTATTTGTCCTAACGCTTCGCTGCTTGAAGACGTGGAGGACGGGGTGGGACTCGAACCCACGATGAGCTTCCGCTACCAGATTAAAAGTCTGGCCCCTTCGCCACTCGGTCACCCGTCCTTTTTGGTATGGTTTTGGAGGATCGGGTGAGAGTCGAACTCACGACACGCGGGTTAAGAGGCCGCTGCTCTGCCAACTGAGCTACCGATCCAAATTCATTTTCTTGCACCGTTTTCGTTTCATCATTTGTCTTTCCCCATCGTATCCATCACTTCATTTGGTATCCCTGGCAGGAGTCGAACCTGCACTTGACGGGTTTTAAGCCCGTTGCCTCTACCAAGTTGGGCTACAGGGACTTATTGGAGACCGTAGTTATCGCGGTTTAGTTCCTCGCGCCCAAGTAGGCCAAAGGCCGGTAGCGCAAATAAAAATGGCGGAAGGCGAGGGATTCGAACCCCCACGACCCTTGCGAGCCCTTCGGTTTTCAAGACCGCTGCCGCTACCCAGAATCTTTCGGCTAAGCCTTCCATTTTTCTCCTTTACCAATCTCCCTACGTCACCGAGATAAATCACACAATGTGTGGTGTACCTCGACAGAGAAACTTCGAACACAACCCAGGCCAACCCCAATCTCCCGATGTCAGCCAAAATAAATCACACGAAGTGTGTGGTACGCCTGGAGGGATTCGAACCCCCACTGTACTGCTTCTAAGGCAGCCGCCTCCTACCATTTGGGCTACAGGCGCTGGTACTCCCTCGAGGAATCGAACCTCGTCATGTCGGTGTGTAAAACCGATGCCTTCCCATTTGGCGAAGGGAGTCTATGTCTGGTTGCCCGACCAGGACTCGAACCTGGATCTCCTGACTCAAAATCAGGCATCCTACCAATTAGACGATCAGGCATTGATCGTTTGTCGGGCTTTAAAATCAGTCATACAAACACTCCTATTCCATCGGTCATGTCTTCAATAATCGATATGCGTTCAAACGCCACGCAGGCTTACGCGTCACACTTGCCAATGGTCTGTGAGTCAAGCTCAAAAACCATTGGTTTTATCTGGCTGCTACGACAGGATTCGAACCTGTATAGACCTGATTAACAGTCAGGCGCATTACCGGTCTGCCACGTAGCAAATGTTCCGTTCACAGCCTGTCAAACAGGCATACTCCTACGATCTTCAAAACGCCTCTTTTCAGACGCTCTGGATAAATTGGTTCCGCGAGATGGAGTTGAACCACCAGGCCTCAGAGCTTCAATCACGTGCGCATTTTTTTGCGATCAACTTATCTGAATTCAAATAGTTCGATTTGAACTCAGGTTGATCTCGCACTGAACTACCGCGGATCAATCAATATCAATTTGATAAGCGCCAAGTCCGATCGCTCAATGAGCTATTTGAGCAGTCGATGCGCTTGTTAAACGGTGTAGTTTTGGGGAGATTTTCCTTAGTGCTGCACCGTTTTTGGCCGGTGCATATGGCACCGGAATTACAGATTCAGTTCCTGTGAGGGCACACGCAAACACGCGCTCACGGAACTGAGTCCGAGGTCGTGGTAAAATTTCACGTGTTTATAAATGTGTGTCATCACAAGTTTCCAAACGGTTCAATCGAGCAGACGCTGACACAAAAATAATTCGACGTCAATATGTGTCTTACAATTTTTTTGACGAGTTGCATTTTTTCTGAAACGCAGGCTCGCATTGGCATCAGTTGTATAAACAACTTCTCTCATTCTTGCGTTTGTACCGTCGACCAATCCAAATCAAACCGGGCAAGATATTTGCGCAAGCGATCTCCGTCGTTAGAGGTTTTCCTGCGCTTGCGAGAAGCTGCAAAGAGCTTTCGGCCAGCCTCACTGAGTGAGCGTGATTGACGGCAAATTTCAATGACATATGCCAGTTGCGGTTGGTCAAAGGGATCGATCTCGACAAGCTTTTCCTCGGCCATAACAGAGGTAAGAACATCTTCATGTGCATCACGGCATTCCGTGCGCCATCTGGTTGTCAATCGGTTGATCTCATCCGTTACGACCTTCTCCGTAATGCGCCCTGATGGTGCAAGGGTTGCCATGCGCGTGACGGCCGCGCCAAGATCGCGGAAATTGCCGGTCCAATGTGCATCAGCCGATGTTGCAAACGTTATAAAGCGCGCAAGTGCTTCTTTATTGAATGTGATCCGATCCCCTGTACGTTCTCCATATCGGTGCAATTCATAATCAAGGTTGGGTTCAATATCACGTTGGCGTTCGATAAGCCCCGGAAGGCGGAATGTCCACAAATCAAGTCGGGCCAAAAGATCTTCACGAAACCGTCCGGCTTGCACCTCCTCTCCCAGATCGCGGTTCGTACCTGCGATTAAGATAAAATCACTTTCTTGCTCTTTGTCCGTGCCGAGGGGAAGGAAACGCTTCTCCTCGATAGCACGCAACAGCATTGCCTGTTCATCTGGGCCAAGCTCACCGATCTCATCGAGAAAAACCATGCCCTCATGAGCTGATTTTAAAAGGCCTGCGCGATCCGATGTGGCGCCTGTAAACGCGCCCTTAACATGACCGAACAATGTGGACATGGTCTGGTCCCCGCGCAAGGTCGCGCAATTTACCTCAACCAATTGTCCTTTCACCAGGTGGCGCGATTTTTTTAATTCATAGATGCGCCGGGCAAGTTGCGTTTTACCGGCTCCCGTTGGTCCGGTTAGAAGAATTGGTGCATCGGAACGCAGAGCGACCTGTTCGATTTGATCAATCATGCGATTGAAAGTTGGATCGCGCGTTTCAACTCCGGCTTTTAGAAACGATGTGGCGTCTTTTTTTTCAATGCGAAATCGTGCAGCGATTTGATCATATTTTGAAAGATCAAGATCGATAATCGTGTACTCTCCGGGCGTTCCTTCCACCCATCGTTTTGGTGGCGAGACTTGCAGAAGCCGTCCCGGCATGTGCCGCGCCTCGGTGAGAAGAAACATGCAGATTTGAGCAACATGCGTGCCGGTCGTAATTTGGATAAGGTAATCTTCATTGTCAGGATCAAAGGGATAGCGGGATGCAAAATCATGCAGGCTGGCATAGACCTCGCCAAAATCCCAAGGATTGCTCAAGGCAAGGTCATGGGGCTTTATTTCGGTCTCCGGCGAAATCCGCCCAATATCCTGTGCGATGGCATCTCCTAGTTTCTTGTGTGTAGGATCACGCAAGAGCTCATAACGATCGACAATAAGATCGGGATGCTGACAGACGGCCACGCTTGGCCGCCAACGGTTCCAACGCTCAGACCCACGCCCCTTATCTAAGGTGGTTCCCAAAAAGCCTATAACAGCCGTTTTGCGCATTTAAATACTTTATATTAATTTATATAATACGATATAGAAATATCATTTCTTATTAAAAATGGCAAGTAAGAAAAAGCTGCGCCTTGCCCAGAAAAATAATTTTCCGTATAAAAATCAATAGATTAACCGCTATTTCGCTTCCTTTCCATCAAGCTTGGCACGAGGGTTGAAATGTACCATGCCAACACCGCAAATGTGCGGGCAAATAATGGAGAGTAAGATGGCGAACAAAGCACTTTTTTCATCACGAGCCGAAGTGGCTTTGGCGGATACGCGTAACCATGCCGATGGCGTGGCGTACAAATTGTCCGATCGTCAAACATTGGCCCAGCTTGCAGCCACGGGTTGCTTAAATCAGACATATTACATTGATGAGCGTACGCAGCTTGATGAGCTGTTGGCAGCTGCCGCTGCGGTTGATGCAGATTTCTTGGCTAAGACGGCGATTTATACGCGCCGGCATGGGTTCATGAAAGATACACCAGCGCTTCTGTTGGCGGTGTTGGCATCGATTTCGCCGCAGCACTTGTGTCAGGCATTTCCGCGTGTCATCGACAACGGGAAGATGCTCCGCAATTTCGTGCAGATCTTGCGCTCAGGTGTGACAGGTCGTAAGTCCCTTGGTACACGGCCTAAAAAGTTGGTGCAGACTTGGCTGAACACAGCATCCGATGAGATGTTATTACGTGCATCCGTTGGTCAGTCACCATCGCTCAGCGATGTGATCCGTATGGTACATCCAAAGCCCACTTCAGCGAAGCGCGAAGCCTTTTTCGCTTGGTTGATCGGAAAGCCATGTGACGTGCGTTTACTACCGCGTGTTGTTCAGGAGTATCTCATGTTCCGTGAGTCTCCAACAGGTGCACCAGTACCGGATGTGCCGTTCCAAATGCTGACATCTTTGCCGCTGACAAAGAAACAATGGGCAAAGGTTGCGGAGCGTGGCGGATGGCAGATGGTACGTATGAACCTGAACACGTTTTTGCGCCACGGTGTGTTTGAGCTCAGGGGTACGATGCGTCGGGTGGCAGATCGCCTGGCGGATCCTGAAGCGATCACCAAGGCACGCGTGTTTCCATACCAGCTCATGGCGGCGTGGATGAATGTCGATAAAAAAATGCCGACACAAATCTGCGATGCTCTGGCAAAAGCGATGGAAATCGCAGTGCGGAATACACCGGAGCTTGGTAGCCGTGTGGTCGTTTGCCCAGACGTATCGGGGTCTATGACAATGTCGGTTACGGGTTACCGTAAGGGATCGACGTCAGCAGTGACATGTATGGATGTAGCAGCACTCGTTGCAGCCGCTGTCCTGCGCAAGAACCCACAGGCTCGTATCATGCCGTTCGATACCAAGGTGCATGATGTACATATTCGTCCAAAGGATCGAATTGTGGACAATGCGCGTAAGCTGGCATCGTTTTTTGGTGGTGGGACCGCATGTTCCGCACCGCTGGCTAAGCTCAATGCCGAAAAGGCCCGTGCGGACCTGGTTATCCTTGTTTCGGATAACGAGTCTTGGGCGGATCGGCCTTATTATTCAGGCGGTACGCCGGTGATGGAGCAGTGGGTGAAGTTGAAGCGGCGTTGCCCAGACGCAAAGCTTGTCTGTTTGGACATTGCGCCATATGCAACGACACCGGCTCACGAGCGCCCTGATGTGCTTAACATTGGCGGTTTCTCGGATCAGGTGTTCGAGCTCATTGCAGCCTTCGCTCAAGATCGCCTCGGCCCGGACCATTGGGTCGGTGAGATCGAAAAGGTGAAATTGTAATGTATGGTGAGACTGTAATAACGACCTGCGGTGATGTTTATGGTCTATCGCTTCGCTGCTTGAGACCGGTAAGCAAAAAGGATTTGGCTGGCAAGGCCTACTATGAGCTTCTGAGTTGAGGTTATTACTGTCTTTCATAAAAGCCCGGGGGAATGCCGGCGGGACTACATCGCTGTAACCGAAAATTGTCTCGTCAATGTCTTGTCCCCCGGGCTGGAGGAAGAAAAAAGAGGAAAAAATATACGCGGCGAATGCCGGTGGAACTACATTGGTTAATCACTGGGTCGCAGGTTCGAATCCTGCCCGGGCTGCACTTAATACCCTTTGTATGAGGCCCGGTAGCTCAGCTGGTAGAGCAAGTGAAAATTGTTTCGCCAAACCCTTGTCGCCGCACCTATATGAAGAAATAGAAACGGAATTAGGAAGACTATTGCCGCGGCGAATGCCGGTGGAACTACATCGATCCGAATCGCCAGGTCGCGGGTTCGAATCCCGCCCGGTCCATCATAAATTATAGGGGCCGGTAGCTCAGTGGTAGAGCGGGACTTGTTTCACCAAGCCCTTGTCGCCGCGGCTATATTTATTTTTGAAAGACGAAAACGATGATCGTAATCGACGGATCCGAAGGAGAAGGAGGGGGACAGATTCTGCGCTCGGCGTTGACATTATCTGCGCTGACCGGACATCCTTTTCGTATCGAAAACATTCGAGCCAAGCGGGCAAAACCCGGGTTGCTTCGCCAACATTTAACGGCATTGCAAGCGTGCGCCACAATATGCGGCGGAAAATATTCTGATGGCGCTGGGCTTGGGACAGCGACCCTCGAGTTTTATCCAGGAACACCGCGTTCCGGAACATACCAGTTTGCGGTCGGAACAGCGGGAAGTGCCATGCTCGTCTTCCAAACGATCCTATTGCCTTTGCTTAAAGCCGAAGCACCGTCCCGTGTTATCATTACAGGTGGAACGCATAATCCCGCATCTCCACCGTTTGAGTTTGTGGCAAAGGCTTATTTGCCATTGCTGACACGCATGGGAGCTAATGTTGATCTGAAAATCATTCATTACGGCTTTATGCCTGCAGGCGGCGGACGTATTTTGGCAGATATCCAACCGGTTGAAACACTACAACCGCTTGAGTTGACCGAGCGTGGCGAGCAAAAAGACATAGTGGCAGACGCCTTCTTCGCCAATCTTCCATTTGATGTGGCGGAGCGGGAATTGGCGACAATTGGAGAACGTTTAGGGTTGCCGGAAAATTCAAAACGGGTACGCGAGGTTAAGTCCGACGGGCCAGGCAATGCCCTCATTGTGACTGTGACAAGTGACAATGTCACAGATGCTTTTACAGCATTTGGGCGGCGCGGTGTGCGAGCTGAGGAAGTTGCGGAGGAAGCTGCGGACAGAGCGAAAGGCTATATTACATCTGATGTGGCTGTCGGGCCTTATCTGGCCGATCAACTTCTGTTGCCTCTCGCTGTTGCAGGTGGTGGTACGTTTACGACGGGTTTCCCGACATTACATGCTAAGACAAACGCATCGACGATCACAAAATTTTTGCCCGTTAATATTACGTTTGAACCGTTAAGCGACGAACAGGGCGTGATAGCACGTGTTAATTCCAAGGCGGTTTAGGTTTTTAAGGACTTATAATTTTAAGGACTTATAATATGAGACATCTCATTCTCATGCGTGGCGCACCTGGGGCAGGTAAGTCCACCTTTATTGAACGACAGGGTTTGACACCGTTCACAGTATCGCCGGATAACTTTCGCCTACGACTTGGCGGGATTGTCATGTCACCTGACGGAGCACTCACAATCAGCCATGCACACGAAAAACGCATCTGGGCGGAGGTCGAAGACGCACTTGATTTTAAAATGGGCCAAGGGCAACTCATAGTCCTGGATGCGACTTTTCAGAGAGCGCGCGATTTTACCCTGCCCCTTAGATTGGCCGAACGTCACCGGTATAAGGTTCATTGCATAGATTTTTCCGGAGTACCTAAAGAGCTGGCACTCACACGCAACCGCAAACGTGAAGCGTGGAAAGTTGTTCCAGACCAAGTGATCGAAACGGCTTATGAACGTTTTGCAAATCATCCCATTCCGAAAAATATCAATCGGATTGCGGTTGATACATTGAAGGATGAGTTGCTCTTGGATCGGTTGGAGCCGGCGATTCGGGATTTGTCATCCTATCGTATCGTTATGCATATCGGTGACCTGCAAGGCTGCTTCGCGCCGGTGGAAGAGCTTTTTGCGGACGGCTTTCGTGATGACACATATTACATTTTTATCGGTGATTTGCTCGACCGCGGCATTCAGAACGGTGAGGTCATCCGCTTTGCCGTGAACGAAATTTTGCCCCGCGATAACGTCGCATTTATCTGGGGCAATCATGAATATCATATTCACAGGTTTGCAAAAAATCTTGAACCCGTTTCCAAAGAGTTCAAGTTCAACACATTGCCCCAAATCGAAGCTGTGAAGTTCACACGCTCGGAAGCGAACGCTCTGCTCGATAAAGCGGAAGATGCTTTCAGCTATATTTTCCATGACAAGAAAGTGCTCATTACCCATGCAGGGCTTTCACGCGTGCCAGACCGGCTCGTCACCATGGCGTCTCAGCAATTCTGGAAAGGTACGGGAACCTATGATGATCCCGTTGATGTAAGGTTCTCGGAACTTATGGCCGGAACGGGATGGATGCAAGTGCATGGCCACCGCAACTCCAAAGAATTGCCGGTTGAGGCAGCGCCTCAGAGTTTCAATCTCGAAGCACAGATCGAATTTGGTGGGCATTTGCGCGTGATGTCGCTTGTTAACAATGACGATGGTGTTACAGTCGAAACACGTGAAATCAAGAATGATGTTTACCGCAAAAAGGCGCAAAAGCGAGGTAGAGATCAAATCGATCCAACAGAACAAGGCGAACGAGGAAAAATATCTGAAGGTCTGCTGGCCCAGCTTGAAGCGCATCCATTGGTCAGGGCAAAAAGTTTCACGAGCCATCCACATATTCGATCGCTTAATTTTACGCGAAAAGCCTTTTTTGATGGGCGGTGGGATGATGTGAACATTATGGCGCGCGGCCTGTTCGTGGCTGATGATCGGCGTATTGTTGCACGTTCCTATCCAAAGTTTTTCAATTTGGAAGAGCGTGCTGAAACGCAAATGCGCAATATGCGAAATAGACTTCAATTTCCTCTGAAATTATGGGTAAAGGAGAACGGCTTTTTAGGCATTCTCGGTTGGGACCATGAAAGCCGTGAACTGTTCTATGCTTCAAAAAGCACACCAGAATCCGATTTCGCGAGTTGGTTTCGTGAAATATTTGAGACCGAGGCCGGTGAGCGTGGTGTTACGCGTGCCGGTGATATCGTTGGCAAGCGTAATTTGAGCCTTATTTTTGAAGTCAATGATCCGGTGCGTGATCCGCACATGATCGAATATGAGTCAGCACATGTGGTGCTTCTTGACGCCATCCGACGAGAAGAAAAATTTGACCATGTCTCTTATGAGGAACTTAAGCAAATTGCGGCTGTTCTCGGTGTTCGCATCAAATCTTCTGGCCCGACCTTCAAATCATGGAAAGACTTTGAAGGTTGGCACAAGTCTGTCGAGGCTCAGGGGCGTTATTATCAATGGCGCGGTGAGCACATTGAAGGTTTTGTTGCCGAAGATCTGGCCGGTTTCCAGTTTAAGGTCAAACTCGATTTTTATAGTTTCTGGAAATGGATGCGCGGCCACCGCGATAAGATCCGCCGTGCCCGGGAGAAGGAACAACCTCTACCGGCACCGCCGGAAGATCCGGAAGCCAATGAGTTTCATGAATGGCTCATTGTCCAGTCAGACGAAATGTTGGAGCGAGATATCATTCAGTTACGGCGGGAGTTTGAAGCCGAAACGAAGGGTATTGAGTAAATTCCCATGAGTTAGCGGCCGTAAATGTTATGAACTCCCCCTCGGAGTTTTCTGCAAGAGAGTCCAATTTTGAGTTTTGCGATCGGACCATATTGCCGCAAAGAAATTCGTTTTGTTTGCGGGGATCGAGGGTCAATTTCCCCAAATTTGAAATTGATTTTGCGGCTACGTTCGGTAAGTCCACCAAAATTATCTTTGCCGAATTGCTTCCATAAGGGGGGCTATATGCAAATCGTAAAAAAGTAACTTAGTCAATTTGCTATACCTGCTTACTTAATATCTAACTAGAAATATTGGGGAGACATATGTTATAGGTGATGAAATATTCCGAAGACAAACTGCTATGGGAGGAATGCTACTTTCGTTCTAAATAGCAAAGGTCGGTATTATTGAATTTGGTGAAATTTGTTGGTGAGACGGGTCAGTAAATTTTAGTTTAGGCTTTTGAGTCAGGGATGGGTATCTTTGCTTGCTTCAGTTCCAGTATATGGAAGACATCATCTTCGATCGAAAAACTATTGTCGCTGTGATTTGCAGCAGCAAAACCAGAAAAAATGTTGTCTAAATTTAATATGAAAAATAGCCATGGTCTAGGCAAATTGGTTTGCAAGCCAGCTATTGAATGGTCCCATTCAAAATTTGACTTTCCAAAAAACTGGATGATCCGTTTACCCGTTTCGTTAAAGCAGTGGTTATTATCGCCTCACTTAATTAAATGGCAGAGTCGTACCCCATTTAGGGTTGATTTGGGAGAAACGCATAACGAAAGAAGTGTTTTTAAAACTGGAGGGTTTTCTAAAGTCCGCAACATCAATCGTTCTAAAATCTCGGGCAGATTCTCCTCAAGGATTTTTTCAAGTTTGCCTTTATGGCCTTCACTGGGGGTAAGATCACACAGAAACAGGTTGGTTTGCGTTCATGGCAAGGATCTACATAAGTTGCTCAGACCGTGATGCTGAAGCATCCGCTCGGATAAAGGATTGGCTAAAGTCACAAGGTTATGAGCATATCGCAATAGACGAATTAGCACATTCAGAGTCTGAGAAATGGGCTGGTTGGCAGAAAGACCTCTCCCAGACTTTGGACCAATGCGATGCGGCCATTCTTATCCTTACACCGAATTGGCACAGCTCAAAATGGTGTTTCGCTGAGTTTACCGAAGCCTTCTCAACAGGAAAAACAATTTTTGCTCTCATAGAGACGTCTAATGATGAGAAGTTTTCTGAGCCCGGTATTCCAATCTTCGATCTCACCAAGGACCGAGAAAAAGGGCTTGCGAGTTTCTCTGTTGCGCTGCGTGATCTCACATTTTTTGAACGAGATAACTTCGTAAGGGATCCCAGCCGCACAGTCTTTCCTGGGCTGAATGCATTTGAAGAACAAGATGCGGCAGTTTTTTTCGGTTATGACGATGACTTACGCCGAGTTATTGATCGGCTGAATAGCCATAAACGGCAAGGCAACTCACGGCTAGTCGCTCTTCTTGGAACACCAGGCAAGGGGATTTCTTCTTTTCTTATGGCAGGGGTTTTGCCGCGGCTTAAGAAGGACCACGCAAATTGGATTGTGCTACCGTGTATACAGCCAGGATTATTTCCCGTCGACGAATTTGCGCGTTCCATCAGTACTGCACTTGAGCAGCCTGACCATTGGAGCCATTGGTCGAATCTTCTTAAAGGAAATGAGTTCAAGCAGGTAGTCAAGCAATTGGCCGAGCAATTATATAATAGCATCAACCAAAAAGAAGCTCGGATATTGGTTTCAATCGATCAAGCTGAGGAACTCTTTAGCATTTCTGATCCTCAGGAAGCGGCCCGCTTTCTTGACATATTGGAGATAATGTTTAAAGACGAAATACCCTGCTTCGCCATTGCTGCATTACGGCCTGAATTTCTGACCGCAGTCCAGACATCCGAACAATTGTCTGACCTTGTTGACCAGATGTCACCAGACCTGATGCCTTTGCCCAGTATTCGCCAAATCATTAACGGTCCACTCGAGATCGCTGATATTGCTGCCGATGAGGCATTAATTGAGGCATTAATTCACGATGCAACGAAGGAAGGTGCGCTTGCACTTCTTGGGTATACTCTTCGTGTCCTCAGCGATAGAGGTGGTAATCGTTTGTCACTTGAAGATTATACAGCTCTCGCTGATCCAAACGGCATAATTAGTCCTCTTGGAAATTCTATTTCAAAAATGGCTGAGGATGTTCTCGTAGCGCACAGACTTAGTAAGCAACAACTCGATACTTTGCATAGGTTGTTCACGGTTTATATGCTTTGGAAAGGACGAGAAGGCCAGTATGTTGCCCGGCCAATAGGATGGCAGGATATACCATCCTCTCTTCACGCTCTCATTCATAATTTCATTGATATAGGCATCTTAAATACGCGCGTGCAACGGGATGGCGAAACGGTAGAATTTGCGCATCTAAGCATACTTAAGCACTGGTCTCGGCTTACCATCTGGCTTGCAACGCCGGTCGGATATGGGGAAGAAGAAGAGGATACAGATTTCGTCCATCCTATTCTGCAAGATATGGATATATATCCATCGTCAGGAGCTATACTGGAAACGGATGATATGGTGGATGAACCATTCATCAATCCACGATACACGCAATCAGCTGATGCCAGGCCCGATGTTGATGTGTCAGAAGAAGTTGAGATCACACCTATTTCGTCCATATTGTCAGATGATGGTTCCCCTTTCGCGACAAAAAAGAGTTATTCGAGGGACGCCGAAGATATTATCCCTGAGGAAGAGCTAACACGGGATGACATCAAAGCGAGAGTTCGGAAGTCGACATCAAACCAGCCGGAATTAGATGTGCATCACATCACTACCGGGGAATCGCACTATAGTGAAAGTAATACTAATGCGGATCACATTACTGACACCGATCATATCTTTCATAAGATCTTTACAAGGGAAAGTGATCCAATACTAAACCAAAAAGGAATTTTTCATAAAAGAAACAAAGGTGGGAGGATAAGTACCGTTTTAGGTTTTTCTTTTCTCTGCGGCCTGGTGGTGGCTTTTCTCGTCGGCTTTTGGTCTTTGCGACATATCTCTAGTCCGCAACAGTCAGCAAGCTTATCCACGGAACACCAGCCCGCTACTATACAAGATGATCAGCCGAGTGATTCAGTGACCAGAAGTCTTTCTTCAGGGGAAGGGGGAACAAAGCAAGTTGACACTGATAGTTCAAGTTTTTCTTCTGCCAAGGCGTTGCTTCAGGCAGCTGAGAAAGAAGTCGAAAAAAACGATAAGTATAATGCTACCGCTCAAGTTAAAAAGAAGATAGCCGGAACTGAACAGAGCGTTCCCCAGAATGAGCTAAATACAAAACTCGACACCACAAATAAGAGTAAGCTATCGCGAAGCACCTCCAATGATGGGAGCGGTGTATCGGATGATATTTCGGGCGACAAGATAGATAATGGACGAAGTGCAGATTTGAAGCACGTCGTACCGAATACCCTTCGTAATACACCCTCGACTTGTGGGGACCCGACTGTCAATTTGACTTCAATGAGAGGGGGAATGACGCGGATACAAATCGCTTCGAGTTGTCGAGCAGGTCAGTCAATTGAGTTGAATTATGCTGGTGTTCGTTTTGCCAGAAAGCTGAATGAAAATGGCCATTTGGAAATCATATTCGATTGTTTCGCCGGAGACCGCCAGCCCATAGAGTTTCTTTTTTCTGACGGGCATTCCATTACGCGATCTCCGGTCACAAAAGATCTTGATCGCGTTTCGAAAGTTGCTGTGATTTGGCAACAACCGATCAATATTGATCTTCATGCTTACGAATATGCAGCCGCTCCAGGGGAGGATGGTCACTTATGGGAAAATCATCGCTCTGCTTTTGCCGATGCAAATAAACAAGCTGTCAATAGCAACAAAGGCAGAGGGTATTTGAGTTCGGTAAGTAATGCTAAGGGTAATGGTCAGAAAATCGAGGTTTATACTTTCATTAATAGTCCAAGACAAACTAGAGGAATCATTAAGTTAGCGCTTAACAGTGGGGGTGAACATACTTTACCGCAAAATGCGGCCTGTGAGCAGGCTGAACCATTAAGCGTAGAATATAATACGACATTGTTGGTACGAAATAGTTTGATAAAGAAGAGCCATGGCGTTCTTCTCATCGAAGACTGCGATAAAGCACAAAAAAATTCAAATCGTCCTAGAAGTGACGCCGTATCTGATCTCGTCGTGGGGAAGTGATTAAACTCCATGCGAATCTGTTTAATAGAAAGACGTAAGAAAAGGCGATGTTGGTGGTTGTCATAATATGGATACCTCTAAAAACCATCCATCACCCCCTGCCATCCGCCATATTCTGCGATAATTAGGCGGATGGCCCGAAGGGAGTATTTAGAGATGCCCATATTGAGATGTGTTCGCTTGCCTTTCATAGTTTCGATATTCGGTCTCGTTATCTTTTTGGGAGGTATTCAATCCGCGTTGAGCCAAGAGGTTGTCCTACGTTTACGGAGCGGGGACTTTACCTTGGAAGGAACTCTGATCGAATTTGACGGTGAGTCTTATGTAATTAAATCGCCTCAATTCGGCACCATGAGTGTTGACGCAAAGAAGTTTGACTGCACCGGCAACGGTTGCCCGAAACGAGGATCTCTTCAAGCCGCTGCAGTAAATCCGACACGTAACAATCAGTTTGGCATCCATGGATCGAACACCATTGGTGCACAACTCATGCCCTCTCTCATTGAAAGTTATGCTGAAAGCATCGGAGTGAAAGCCAGAAAAGTCACCGGACAAAAAGCAAATGAAGTTGAATTTCAACTGATAAATAAAAATGGACAAAAGGTGGCATCAATAGATTTGCAAGCACATGGTTCTAATACGTCATTTTCTTCATTGATCAAAGGCAAAGCACAAATCGGCATGTCGTCCCGACGAATTGGGAAAAAAGAAGAAACGGCCATGGCGCAGGCGGGGCTACTAAATATGCGCGAGGTTGATCACGAACATGTCGTTGCACTGGATGGGATTAGGGTGATTGTCTCCCAAGAAAACCCTATAAATTCCCTTTCTCTTGATCAGATTGCAAAGATCTTTTCCGGTCAAATAACCAATTGGGCGCAGGTAGGGCAAGCTTCTGGAAAAATCCAGGTTTACACAAGAGATGCTCATTCTGGAACTACGGACACTTTTAAGTCACTAGTTTTGAAACCACGCGGATTAAAGATCTCCCCCTCAGCTAAGAGTATCAGGTCTACATCAGATCTCTCTGATCAAATCGCTCGGGACCCGTTGGGGATCGGTTATATTGGATTTGCTTTTTTGAGAAACGCTAAGGCTTTATCCGTTTCAACAAGGTGTGGGATCGAATACGCTCCGACCATTTTTAACATAAAAACTGAAGAGTATCCGTTGTCACGCCGGCTTTTCCTTTATACAGCATCGGATCAATTAACACCGCATACAAAAAAATTGCTCAAATTTGCACTCTCTGAAAAAGCACAAGAGGTAGTGGCAAATAGTGGCTATGTTAACAGGTCAATCGAAACTCTTGGATTTAACCATCAGTCAAAACGTCTTGGTGAAGCATTACACGCACCAGCAAAAGATTTTAATATAAGTACTTTAAAAAATTTTTTTTCAGACCTAAAGTTGGCAAAGCGTATTTCAACGACTTTTCGTTTTGAAGCGTCCACGTTTTTCCTCGATAATAAGGCCAAGGAAGATATCCAGATACTGGCCCACGTCATAACGAGTGGATCACTAAAAGGTAAACAGCTCATCCTTGCGGGATACGCAGACTCTAGTGGTGACTTCACACGCAACTTGTCACTTTCAGCCAAACGTGCACAACAAGTGAAGCAGGCTTTGATTCTCGCCGGTGGTGGTGCAATCAACCCAAACAATCTTATTGTCAAATCTTACGGTGAAATTTTGCCCGTTAGTTGCAATACGACAGACCAAGGCCGTCAGAGAAACAGGCGCGTGGAAGTTTGGGTTCGTGACTAATTACAGGCAAACTTTTACAAACCGCGGGGAATGATGATTGTTCCCTCATATCGCTCTAAATATCTTAATCGATTGCCAGGTCATCACTATCCATTTCCTCTTCAGGAAAAACGGGATAAACGTTGGCGACGCGGCCCATTTGCTTGGTGAGAGCAAGTACAGTGTCGATTGTCGGGGTTTCGACATTGACGATGCGGGCAATTTCCTGAACCACACTGAGCAAAGCATCGAGTTCTATAGCTCGACCTTTATCAAGATCCTGCAGCATTGAGGTTCTATGGGCGCCTACATTTGCGGCGCCATTAATTCGTCGTTCGATGTCGACACGGAAATGTACTCCTATGCGCCGAGCAATCTTCTCTGCTTCCTCCATCATATGCCGAGCAACACCACGCGTACCTGGATCAGTTGCGACGATGTCGAGCGTTGCGTGCGTTAACGCCGAGATTGGGTTGAAGCACAAATTACCCCACAGCTTTAGCCAGATGTCATTACGAATTTCTGGGTAATAGCGCGCTTTGAGCCCACCAGTCTCAAAAGCTGCGATCAATTTCATCGTCCGCTCGGTTTGTTTGCGTGTCGGTTCGCCAAATCCAAATTTGTCACCATAG
This sequence comes from Methyloligellaceae bacterium, assembly GCA_965224165.1. Classification (GTDB taxonomy): domain Bacteria; phylum Pseudomonadota; class Alphaproteobacteria; order Rhizobiales; family CBDCYM01; genus CBDCYM01. Next base: position 170,308 of record CBDCYM010000011.1, read on the forward strand.
ATATGCTTTATGATGCCGGGTTCGATAATCTCTGTTGCCGGGTATACGGTAGCGCCAATGACTCGCTCCGGTCCAATTGTAGCCCATTGGCGCCCATCAGGGTCAACGCTTTGTAACCGAAGATCTGCATATTGGCCTTCAAATCCATAGAAGTACCACCATGGAACACCGTTTTGCATTGTCACGACTGAAGTGTTCGGGCCGAGTAAAGGGGTGAGCTTGTCCACGGATTTCCAGGCTTGATGAGCTTTTAGCGCGATAATGACATAGTCTTGCGGACCGAGGTCAGCAGGGTCATCCGTCGCAGGCATTTTCTGCACCTTCTCACCATCTTTGAAAATGATCTTAAGTCCGCTCTCTTGGATTGCCGCTAAATGCGGTCCCCGGGCGATCAATGAGACATCAGCGCCGCCTTGGGCAAGCATCAAACCCACATACCCGCCAATGGCGCCAGCACCGTAGACACAGATCTTCACGTCGACCCTCCTGCTTTCAAGGTTATTGGCAGTATGATATTATTTGGACATTATCACGCTTTTTTGCAGGTACATAAAGGCGACTTCGGAAGAAGCTGATTTTCGATTATTTAAATTCTTCGGCGCCGAATAAAGCCATGAATGGCAGATTACTCTGGCGGAAAATATCTGTGGCGCCCTCTTGCCTATCTATGACTGTGATGACTTGCACAATTTTACCGCCTTCTGCACTAACTGCCTCCGCGGCTTTCAAGGCTGAACCACCTGTAGTTGTCACATCCTCAACGACAACAATTTTTTTACCACGCAAGTTCTCTTCCTCGGTCAACCCTTCAATTAAGCTTTGGGTTCCATGATCTTTGAGTTGTTTACGGATAAAAAAAGCTCTAAGTGGTTTTCCCCTTATAAAACTTAAAGGTGCAATAGCAGAGGCAATGGGTACAGCGCCCATTTCAAGCCCGCCGATAAAATCGGCTTCGACAGTACTCAGGGCATCAAGGATGAGATTGCCAATCAGGTTTGCCCCTTCCGGATCCAACATGGTCGGCTTGGTGTTAAAATAAAACGTACTCGTCCGTCCAGAAGCAAGCTTGATGGGTGCGCCTGTGCGATAACTCCTCTTCTTAAGGATCTCCTTAAGCCGCGCTCGTTTTGCGGCGTTCTCTTGTGTACCTTGATAAATATGAGAAATGTCAGTGGTCATAAACAACTGCCTCTAATTAAAAAACGCTTATAGGGATTTAACAGTTTTCTGCACAGGTATTAATAAAAATCGTCGAAACTTAATAAGTGAGACATTCGCATCCAGATATTTTACCATTTGACCCATTTCAGCCCCAATCAGCTCCCAAATTCTAAGCTATGGGGAATTGATGGACGTTATATCAAACTACGCTGAAAGCCAGCGATTCTACTGCGAAGTCTAATCCTATGGTGAGGAGGGTTTGTCGACATGGGCCGAAACTCAATAGCTCTTATTGAGTTGATTAAAACCCTTGTTATGGCACTTGTGCTGGTCGCTGTTGTCAAGACATTTGCTTTTGCCTCTTATTATATTCCAAGCGAAAGCATGGTACCGACACTTGAAATCGGTGATCGAATCTTCGTCAATAAAATTGCCTATGGCTATAGTCGGTATTCTTTACCGATTCCGAAATTGCTTCCAAGCTTTCCTGGTCAGAATGGTCGGATCCTTCACGGAGCACCAGAACGCGGCGACGTTGTCGTGTTCAGCAATCCGCATACGGGCGAGACCACTATCAAGCGTCTCATTGGTCTTCCAGGTGATCGCATTCAGCTCTCATATGGCCGGCTCATGATCAACGGCGAACTTATCCAACGTAAAAAAAATCGGATATTTCGCTATCGCGATCCTCGAGGCCGCTTGGTTAAGGTGCATGAATATTTGGAAATATTGCCTAACGGACAAAATTATAAAATTTTAGAACGATCAGATGACAACTCTTTAGATGACACGGGTGTTTATTTTGTACCAAAGGGGCATGTCTTTTTGATGGGTGATAATCGTGATAACTCAACCGATAGCCGGGCCCTCAATCTACTTGGCTATGTGCCCTTGGAAAATATTATAGGTCGTGCTGATCTGATTCCCTTCTCATTATATCACTGTAAGAAAGAGAATGGTGCCAGCTGCGGCAAGCGACGTTTCTTTACTTGGGTGAAGTAATCTTCACCACAGCCTAACATTAGGTCACGTTTTGACTGTCCGCTCATGTTCGCGAGGATGTAACATCAATGCGCCTCATCCCAATTGTCAGCCGCCCGCGCATCTACCTTTAACGGTACCGAAAATTCAACGGTCGGCTGACAGGCCTGTTCCATGACGCGGACAGCAGTTTTTATTGTTTTGTCGACCTCATTTTTCTCAGCCTCGAATATCAACTCGTCATGAACTTGTAGAAGCATGCGTGAGGCAAGCCGGGCTTTCTCTAAAGCCTTTGGCATGCGGATCATGGCTCGGCGAATAATATCTGCGGCAGATCCTTGAATAGGAGCATTGATAGCGGCGCGTTCATAAAAACCACGACGCTGCGGGTTCTTGGTATTGATCTCTGGATAGTGGATTTTGCGCCCGAAGATTGTTTCAACGAAGCCTCGTTCATGTACTTCCTTTTTAGTGGTTTCCATATAATCTTTAATGCCGGGAAAACGCTCAAAATAAGTTTTGATGTAATCGCTCGCTTCTCTGCGCGGAATGCCAAGTTGATTGGCCAGTCCAAAAGCAGAAATTCCATATATGATGCCAAAGTTAATAGCCTTGGCACGGCGGCGAACCATCGGATCCATGTCCTTGATCGGAACCCCAAACATTTCACTTGCTGTCATCGCATGAATGTCCAGCCCATCTGCAAAGGCTTGTTTAAGGGAACCAATATCGGCGATATGAGCGAGCACACGCAGCTCGATTTGACTATAGTCGGCAGAGATCAGCTTATTGCCTTTTTCAGCAATAAAGGCTGTACGAATTTTTCTGCCTTCTTCTGTGCGTATGGGGATGTTCTGCAGGTTCGGATCTGTTGAGGCAAGCCGTCCTGTGCTGGTCGCCGCCATAGCGTAGGAGGTGTGGATGCGTCCCGTTTCCGGATTTATGAAACTGGGTAAGGCATCTGTATAGGTGCTTTTAAGTTTTGCAAGTCCACGCCACTCAAGCACTGTGGCAGGTAGCTTACGTTGTTGTTCTGTTAGTTCTTCGCTATAGGCCAAGTCCTCAAGAACATCTGCACCTGTACCCCAAGCCCCGGTCTTGGTTTTCTTGCCACCGCTTAATTGCATCTTATCAAACAGAATCTCACCAAGCTGTTTGGGAGATGCTATATTGAATTTTTCTTCTGCAAGGTTGTGAATCTCTGTTTCTAAACTCTCCATCGTCTGGGCAAATTCTCCAGAGAGACGCGAAAGCACCTGACGTTCAACCTTCACGCCGTGATGCTCCATTTGTGTAAGCACAGTTACAAGTGGACGCTCTAATGTTTCATAAACGGTTGTCATACTTTCGGCCGCCAAACGTGGCTTCAAGATCTGCCAAAGACGGAGTGTGACGTCGGCGTCTTCAGCGGCATATTCTGTTGCTTTATCCACCGGAACTTTATCAAAAGTTATCTGAGATTTGCCGGAGCCCGCCACATCTTTGAATTTAATGCAGGTGTGCCCTAAATGGCGGCCGGCCAATTCATCCATGCCATTACCCCCTTTGCCGGCATCAAGAGCATAGGACATGAGCATGGTGTCATCGAGAGGTGTGATGTGAATACCGAAACGTATCAGGACGAGAGCATCATATTTTAGATTTTGACCAATTTTCAGAACGCTTGGATCTTCAAGCAACGGTTTCAAGACTTCCAAAGCATGACGAAGAGATATTTGTTCAATTTCACCGATGCCTTCAAGGTCAAGCCCGTCACCGGCTGTATGACCAAGGGGAATGTAACAGGCATGTCCAGGCTTCGTGGCAAGTGATATCCCAATCAGATCTGCCTGCATAGCATCAAGGGATGATGTCTCTGTATCGAATGCAACATAACCCTGCGCATATGCTTCAGCGATCCAGCTCTCTAGGTCCGCTATCTTGCTCACGGTTTCATAAGCTGAACGGTCGATGGGCGTTTTTATCGTTTCGGCTTTGCGAGCTGCTGCAAGATGAGCCGGCATTACATGCTCACCTGCTTTTAATTGGGTCGGCCCTTCATCTTTTGCCGGTTCCCAACCTGAAACTTTGACATCAGCTGGTGTGATGGTTTCAAGATCTGCTTCACATGCCTCTGAAACCCGACGTGTAAGCGTATTAAACTCCATTGCCTTCAAAAAGCCAACCGCTTTGTCAGCATCGACCGGCTTCACCGCAAGTACCTTAAAATCTTCTTCGAGGGGCGCATGATCATCGAGCGCCACCAGTTTTTTGGAAATACGAGCTTGCTCGGCAAATTCAATAAGGTTTTCACGGCGCTTCTTTTGCTTGATGTCGGGCGCCCGATCCAGGAGTGTTTCAAGGTCACCATATTCATTGATGAGCTGCGCTGCCGTCTTAATGCCTATACCTGGAACACCGGGCACATTATCTATCGAATCCCCTGCGAGAGCTTGAACATCGACAACCTTATCGGGGGGCACACCAAACTTTTCGACAACTGCATCATATTCTATGCGTTTTGCCGTACCGCGTGCTTTGATATTCAGCGTATCCACCATGGCCACGCCATCACTAATGAGCTGCATGAGATCCTTATCGGATGCAACGATGGTAACATCAGCTCCTTGGGACCGCGCCAGCCGCACATAGCTTGCAATTAAGTCATCGGCCTCATAACCTTCCTGTTCAATACAAGCTACGTTGAAGGAACGTACAGCCTCCCGGATCAATCCAAATTGTGGGATCAGATCCTCCGGGGGGTCAGGACGGTTCGCCTTGTAGTCGGCATAGATTTCGTTGCGGAATGTTTCTCCTTTTGCATCAAAAATAACTGCAATATGGGTAGGGAAAATATCCGGTTGGCTTGGGTCACCCTCTTGCAAAAGTTTCCAAAGCATATTGCAGAAACCGGAAACTGCCCCGACAGGCAAACCGTCCGATTGACGTGTCAGGGGGGGCAAGGCGTGATAGGCACGGAAGATATAGGATGAACCGTCAACCAGAAAGATATGATCGCCTGGCTTTACGGGTGTAGAAGCGGCTTTAGATTGTGTTGGATTTTTTGCACGAGTTTTCATAAGCCCGTACTATAGGCTTGAAGAGGAGTTAGGTCAGGTAAAACTTGCTATATACTATCGGATTTTCCCATGATTATGGGGTGCTCATACATCCATGTGAGAGCACAAACTAAAGGGTTCAATAAGAAGAAGCCGTTTTGCCGTTTGTTTTTCTCGCTTCAAGCATTGGCCCGGACGAGCTCGTTACTTGGTTGTCTGATGGTGTAGGTGAATCCCATTGCAGTGATAAAATTGGCTGCACGCCCAATGGCCTAACCTCAGGATCAATCCCATCTTGTTGAGCAATAACAGGGTGAGTTTTCCGACCTTTCGCAAAACCGGAAATAATCCAGGCGAGAGCCATTAAACTAAAAGCAAGAGCTATGATAGGAAGTGTCAAATACGCAAATTGCGTGCCCCAATAATTTCGATATTTTCCATGCACCATATTGAGATAAGGGCGAGCTTCACGCGCCAATATGTCTTTGGCTCGTTTATCTTCGTCAAAGAGGCTATAAAAAAGATCGACCCCTGAAAGGGATGCTTTTTTCATTTCACCACTTTTTTCAAGATGATTAAGCCCCTCAATGCGATCGAGATGCTTGTCTTTGTGAACCCAGTACCATTCCGCATATTCTCTATCTTTGATAAGCCAAAGTACGGGCTTTTGAGGATGTTCTATGGGGTTGTTCCAAACATAAAACCCAACATAGACCGCCCATCCTAATGACAAGACCATGAAAACGCGAAACAATCCACTTGCCAGACCGGGCATTGAAACCCCCTTAAATCGTGTCCCCAGCCTAAATGTCTGAGATAAACCATATAATTGGGCTCGCTTCTTGACAAACACTTTTATGCATTTTTTCCCAAATCAATGCATTTCAAGCTGTTTCTTGTAATTTTTTAGGGGATTATATCGGGTGACGACAAGAATGGGAGCTCAGGCGGGAGAGTAAGATTTTTCTGGCATAGGTTTGAACCGGAAGATCCGGGGCCGGTTAAAAAGGAAACGTAAAGGCGTAAACTGGGCTACATAATAAAGACCAAGCGGCCCAATTATGGCCGAGAGGGTTACCAGCGCAGCGGCTAGGTCTACATCAGAAACAATACCAAGTTTGACAATAACGATTCTTGATGCCGCCATTGGTAGGAAGAAGGCAAGATAGATGGCTAGGGACCGTTCGCCACAAAAGCGAAGGCCAGTGCCTAACCAAGTCCCCGGAAAGAGGCTACAAAGGCAGATCACCGCAGCAGCTCCGGCAATTCCTAAAACCAGCCCCAGTCCCGGTGCTTCTTGCAGACCGGATTGCATCGCACAGATATTGATTGCTGCGAAAGCAAATGCGGCTCCTATCACAATTGTGGGATGTTCTTTGGCGGTGCGTGTTAAGGCGAATACCATCGGTGCACAGATGTAGCCGATCAGAAAAAAAACGTACCAGTGAGCGAATTCATCCAATACGATCCAACCTGTGTGGATCGGTATCACATTCAAAATAACGGCCACAATGATGAGCGTTAAGGGAGAGAGATTTTTGGCGAGGCGTGTAATGAGGAAAAAGAGGGGCAGAATATAAATAAACCAGATCGTTCCGTAAGGTTTGATTGGGATAAGTAAAAAATCTTGTAAATGTACAGGGTGGTTACCGCCACCGATGCCGAATTTAAGCCCGAGCTGGATCACGCTCCACAGCACATAAAAATAAGCAAAATGTAAGATTTTCTTGTCGAAATAGGTGCGCCAAGGGCTCTCAATTGTACGTTCTAAAAAGAGACCGGCAACAAGGAAAAATACAGGCATACGGAATGCCCTGGCGAATTGCACGACCTCCCCCATCACGCCGGTTGTCCCCATAGCAACCTGGACGCCCAGGGTTGAGTGCATCATGACCACAAGAATAATGGTCAGGCCTTTCGCACAATCGACCCAATCGACACGGCTTTTTTGCAATGTGGTTGCCAAATAGGCTCTCCTCCAATTGCCCTTGGATGGAGCATTAACAAGAGGCTATTTGCCGTGCCAGATTATTACGTCAGACTGCAATAGCGGCCGTCGGCAAAAAATTTGGTTAGTCAGAATTTGATCAAAAACTGGTGAATTGAGATTATTGCAGTCTCCTGTTCCTATTATGTGTCGCACGGGGGTAAAGAAAAGGTTACAACCAGCTTGCTGATTTCTTTCATTGCCGCAGAAGAGACACTTCGCTATCTTGGCAGGAGTAATCGGCACCCGTAGCTCAGCTGGATAGAGCGCTGCCCTCCGAAGGCAGAGGTCGCACGTTCGAATCGTGCCGGGTGCGCCATTATTTTCAATGAGTTAGCTGATTTTCGAAGTTTTCCATTTTTAAGCGGGAAGCACATGGGAAGCACCGCGAAAAGAAAAAAATAGTCTGTTTTGAGCATTTTTCAGAAGAAGTCGTATTATCAGCCACGGCACACGATCTGATCAGTTCAATGTGTCAATACTCTCATGCGAGTAAATCCTGATCATTCCTGTGTGCCTACAGCAAAGGTGTAGGTGATGTTCTTTGCCCGGACCTATCCTTACATTCCATGGTTGACAAATTTGCTTTTCGGTCAGAGCTGTCAAGGGCGCTTTCGCGCCGCTTGTGCGGTTCTACCCTTGACAGCCCTGGACCGGAAAAGCCAAGAACCTCATCATGGAATGTAAGGACCAAAAAAGCGACCGCTTTGTTTGATCAAGGAGCGTCTGTTCCATTAAATGCAGAGTTACACCTGATTGAAGATCTGCTGCCTATCCAATCCCCAGCCCTCTCTGCCTCGTAATCTTCCACGAAATCCCCCTGGCACGCATGATGCCGGAAACCTTTTTGCCGCGACTGCGTTCCAGCACGGATCGCCAGGGGACCAAGGTAAAGTCTTGGGCGCGTTCGATGAGGGCATATTTGCCGCTGGCGAGTTGAACGGAGCGGCGATAGGTGCCGTGGATTTCTTCGCCGAGTTTGGCTTCCGTGAAGTTGAGTTTGAGCTCTTGTGACAGCGCTTTGCCAGTGTGGAGCAGTTCACGTCGTTGGAGCGTTTCAACCAAGCCTTTTTGTGGTTGGAATTGGCCTTGGCTTTCAGCCGCCAAACCTTGCGTGATCAACCATTGTTTTCTTTTGGCAATGGCCTCAGCAACCTCTATACCAAAATGGGCTTGTCGTATGGGTTCTGGCGCCTCGGAAGTGATCTCGTGATCAAGCCAAGTTGCTCCGTCATAGTGAGGGAGTTTTTCAAGCGGTACATATGATAAAGTTTTGACGTCTAATGGCCGAAGATTGCTTTGTATCTCCTCATATTGCCGTGCCATCTCTAGATAGTTTTCGCCAATCTCCCAAGTGTCATTGGTGAAGCGTGCGACCAGACCTTCTCTACGCAAAGCTTCTAACCGGCGCACATGGGTTTCGATAAATTCCGGCGAGGCTTTTTCGTCAAAAAACCCGTGGGCATCACGGTTGTAAAACCCGTCATGTCTCGCCGCAATATCTGAGATGGTTTTGTCAATGGCTTTGGCTTTTGTTCGCCTGGCGGTCAGTGCAACAATGGTTTTGTTTTTCGGCACCTCTTGCATAGGCATGACGCCAATGTCTGCATAGTGCACACGGCCATCAACGCCATCGATGAGAAGATAGCGTTTGTCTTGCAACTCATCGGAAAACCCATGCACGATAACACGACCAACCAGCTTGGGTTCTGTGGGCGTTGCATGAAAGATAGTGAGATCATTTGGCCGCCGCTCGAAGCCCACCTCTTTCAGCTCCCTATTCATGGTTTGTATGATCTGGCTGCGCTTGCCCATGGCGCACAAAGTCTGCTCCATAGTGGCGGACAAACGCCATGTGCCGGGCCGCTCTTCTTCCGCCAGTCCAAAACCTTCAAGGGCTTTCAAACGTTTGAGTCTGAGGCTTTGCTGTTCCCAGTTTTGGGTCTGGGTTTTGTGCAATGAAAATATCCCGTCTTGACTGAGACTTTGCAGTTCATGATCAAGGCGCGTGAATCTTCCCACATCGATCTCTTGGGCATGTCTTTTGTTGCGCTCAAACTCGCTTTCCGGTCCAAGCTCTAAGGTGATTAAATCCTGTGCCCGGTCTCGGATGCCGTAACTCACATAGTCGCGGGCCATGATGAGGTCTTTTCCCCTGTCATCTTTGCCGCGCAGAATGATATGAGTGTGAGGGTGACCGGTGTTGAAATGATCAACAGCAATCCAGTCAAGTTTGGTCTCTAAGTCTTGCTCCATACCCGACATCAGATCACGGATGAAGGGTTTGAGGTCTGAGAGTTTTTGCCCGTCTTCAGGTGAGACAATGATACGAAACTGATGCCGGTCACCTTTGGAGCGCTCATGAAAGGTTTTGCGGTCTGTGTCATCGGAAAGGGCGTCATAACATTTGCCTTTCTCGCCTTCACGGGTCACTCCTTCCCGTTGGATGTAACTCAGATGCACCCGGCTTGCAGAAAGGGACTTTGAGAGCTTGGGAACACGGACCTTAACCATGACACGGCGTTGTCCCGGGCGCGGCTTTCTTGCTGCAGCCAGACTGCCTTGTGCGCGGCCTCGCCCGATGCGTGATCCGGTGAAAGTACTCCGTCTGGTTTTACGCCGTTTGTCGCGTGGATCAACGACTTTAAATGCAGCTCTTGTAAGCCTTTTTGTTGTTCGTGATTGACGCTTTGTTTTTTGATCTTTAATGCGTCCAAGTTTGGGTTCAAAATCGTCTTTTGCCATGGGTCTAATACTCCTGACTTACTACATCGATCTGAAGGCATGCGAAATGAGGATAAATGGGCCTTAGCACCAAAAAATATGAGAAAATCCAATGCGTTACCTGAGAATTAGCACTAGGGGTAAGTGCCTTGGCACTAAAAAAAGGATGTGCAGACAATGCCCAAACAGCACCGGGGTGCTGTTTCTTCTATCTCGCCCTAATTTTTCGCACCTATAACCTTGATTTTCCTCTCAAAATCCGTTGTGTTTTTTTGCTCTGAAAGCACTCATTCTGAGCTGACTTCGGCAGTGCTTCCCTGAGCCAAATCGGCCTCGCGATTCCTAAAATTTGAGAGCGATTGACTGGCCCGAAATACCGGCCGTCGAACGCATCTTTATCTGCGGAGAGAAGAAAAAATTGCTTTGCGCTTAACATCAGACAACCGGTCCAGAACGGCATGTCGCGGCCTTTCTTATCTTGTCGCAGAGCCTTCGCGACGCGTTTAGTGTTGATGAAAATTTCATCGCCAACTCGGCAAATTGTGTCATTCTGGACTGCAGCGACGCGCTTGATGAGCAGTGCTGACTTTGGCAGATAGTTTCGTGTCTCAGCTAAGTTTGCTGCCCATTTGGAGAGCCGAATTGCAATGAAATCTTCTTTCTTTGGTTCGCCTTTCTGCAAGAGATAGAGGCCAACGGGACTGCTTGGTGACATGTTCCAAACAATCACCGGCGATAGGGTCCAGAATGCTGGGGTTAACAGTGCCAACACACTGCAGCTCGTGACGGTGAGGGGGCTAGTCTTCATGACGCTCTCCGGATGTTGAGATGCGCAGGCGAGTTTTGGACCAAGCGTCCAGATCGTCCTTGTGATAGACAATGCGCCCGCCATGCTTGCGGAATTTCGGGCCGGTTCCGATCCATCTGAGATTGTCTAGGGTGCGAGCGCCAAGGCGCAAATAGTTGGCGGCTTCTGCAACCGTTAGAAATGGACTGCTTTGGCTCTTTTCGACACTCCCCAACACATCTTTTTTCGTCATTTCTCATCTCTTTTTTTAATATTGAGCCTTGTGAGGGATGAGGAGTGTGAGAGAAAAATGATGCGTTGCAGAGTGTCGAAATGAAGGGGTGCCAAAAACGACACCCCCCATGCCAGACGACTTGAGCCGGGTCAAATCTTCGAAAATATTCCAATACAAATAACCCCTGCACCAGGAGTGGCGCAGGGGCATAAGTTTGTGATGAAAACCGCTTTAATCGATGGGGTTCCAGATGATCGCCATGAAATCCGGATCAACGGAACCGGTAGCTTGGCCGAGATTGGCATAGATCTTTCTGCGACCAAATTCCGGAGCGGCGAAGCTTAAGGAAACATACTCCTTACCGGAGGTGCCACCGGTCTTAAGCCAACCGGCACCTATCTCAACGCTTCCGGTCAACACTCGAAAGTCTGGCTGATTGGAATTCGTTTTTTGATCATTCGGCACGATCTGAATATCGGCCTGAATGCCGACGGTTTTAAGCTGGCCCTTATAGCTGCCATCATCTTGTTTTTTTACATAGCCAATTGCGGACATACGGTCCTCCGTAACTTAAGTCAGAGGGCCTATTCCCTCGTGACGCCGGAGCCAAAAGGCGCCGCGACCCGTCCAAGAACCGTCAGGCCGAAGCGCAGCGGAGGACCTTTGCCGGGAAATTTTTTGGAAGGCATAAGACTGCAATAACGGCCTGCGGTTAAACATCCGCAAAGGATTTGGTGGGCTAAGGCCTCAATGAAAATCAAAGAGATGAGGTTATTGCAGTCTCAAAAAATGTTCGCGAGGAATTGGTTTTATTTCAAACCAAGGGGAAAAAATTTCCCGGCAAAGGTTTCTTGGGTCAACGCGAGCGCGTCTATGCTCTCAAGGCCAAAACGAGGGATAGGCCCGGAGGTAATGGAGGTTGGATTGAGGCAGCATAATTAGCTTAGAAAAACTTTGATGGTACGCAGTAAGGGCACATTTGAGACGGCATGCCCGACGAAAGGAATAGGTTGAATGATCTCCGTGTATCAATTTATCAGTCTGATTGTTTTGAGAAGAAAGGGGAATTTCAGAGATCGGAGCAGGTTGGCTTTTATGTGGTAACTCTGGTCAGGGCGATACAGACTTCGTCCGTTGGAATTTGGTTTATAGATCGGTGTTATGCTGAGGCAGCTTGCACAATATTATACAGTTTTGTGGTCTCAGGACTTCGTAATAAGCGGTTCGTCAAATGCTATTACCCCAGTCAACATTCTGGTACAAAGAAGGTGTTATTTTTCGTGGTTTACCATTTATGTTTGAGGAATTTTTCTTGTTGATTGCAACAGTAGCTAGGCAGATGAAAGCTGTCCGTCGATTAAAGTTGGGCACTGCAAATTATGAACCAAAGTTGCCATAAGAGCCTCATGGATTGAGTTGCAGAAGTCGCCTGACCTTATACATGAGCAGGCTTCTGTGAACTTCGGTTGCATAATGTCATAGTTCCGGTACTCGCAACAGCCGACCTATGCTATGTTGACACCTCCAACGCAGCGGATGATAACGGAGGGCACAGTTGGAGGGGTGGCCTACAATACCTGATGATGTCATTTCGTGGTTCAGGCAAATATTTTCTGACGCAAATCGAAAGGTCTGTGAGCGGCTCGTCAACGTGCCCAATATCCGCGAGACATCACTTGACGATGGTCTAATTGAGGCGTTGATACCTGACAGTGCGCCAAGACTTTTGCCGTCGGGTGCCATCGTACGAATGGACATACACAATATTGGTGGCCTCCGTCGACTTGGCAGAAGGCCATGGGAGTTGGAATGGGAGCATCCATTCATAGGGCGATGGGAGACTGCGGACATCGCTATCCTCGTTTTCATCTATCGTCGTGAGAAGCTGATTGCTAAGAAGATCGGCCTACTTCAATCAAAGCGTCTGTACCCTAACAATAATGATGTCGAAGACGAGGATGAGCCAGGCTTCCTTTTCGGAATGAATCTGTTTTTGCGCCGCGAGAGTGGCCAAGCTATTGGCACCCTTCATCGTCAGTTCTCGTTCACAGAAAATTGCGTTTATGGTGCCATTCATGCCGGACATCACCAAGTTAAGCTAATTGACGATCTCAACCGTGAATTTGGCAAGACGGTCTATTACCTGCTTTACAATCCGCATGTGGTGCCATTCTCTGTGACATATCCGCTCTGCGAACGCTTCCGAGTGGAGCAGGCCGATATAGGTTGCCGCGTGTTCGATGCTAACCATATTCATCAAGCCCTTGTTGAGCTTAACGAGGGAATGTCGCCGACCTACGCGATGGTGAATTCGAAGGGCTCGGCCAGCAACTGGTCGTTAGAGAGGTGGGCCGCCGACATGCTCTTGACCTGCAAGGTCGGCGAGCAGTTTGACGATAGTCGCGACGACCGCGTGCGCTACTTTCTAGAACGGCGTTCGGGTCCGATTGGGGCTGCACTTGCGGCTTCGATCACGCTGCCTGATGAGCAGTAACAAGATACTTGTGCGTCTCGAGACGAACCAGCAACATCCGATTCTAGCCTAAGCAAACGTCGTTGTACTCAGCCGCGACAGCTCACTCAGGTCCGCCCCATCTGCACTACAGAAGTTCAGTTCATCATTGTCCGAACTGCTGGTTGCGACTACAAATGGCCCCTCTATCTATGACTTCCAAACTGTATTATTGGCACTCAACAAAGTAGGCATCCCAACATAAAGCTAATCATAAACCGACAGAATGTAGTTGGATTTTCATCGCTTAACATAAAACATTTTTTGCGATGCGTATGTTTTTGGTTCAAGACGAGCATTACTGCGCACTTGACCTTTTCTTACGTTTTGTATTAATTAGAACAAAACATAAACATTTGGGCTATGGACATATGGAGAAAGCGGATCTTAAGAGTCTGAAACACCAAATTAATGCGATTGAGATTGGACAGGAGTTGCAATTAGAAAGTCATGGGACCACCTCGCAAAAACTAAACCCCTTGGACTTGCTTACGCGCGGGTTTCATGAATGTTTGGGAGAAGGACTGGGAGATCTTTCGAGCACACTAGGTTTTGCTTTGTCCACTGTGGCGCTTTGTCAAAAGCAAAGCTCAAGACCAGTTTTATGGGCGCATTTTGCAGGAGACACACAAGAGCATGGGGTTCTTTATGGCCTTAGGGTGTCGGCTCATGGGCTGAGAGCGCAAGATCTTTTATGCGTCAACGTCAAGAAGGAACAAGAGCTTTATTGGGTTGCAGAAGAGAGCCTGAAATCGGACAGTTTAGCCGCCATTCTGATCGCGATGGGCAATAGGGAGCGGCGCTATAATTTTACCATTAGCCGCCGTTTGAAACTGCAATGTGAGAAGAGAAAAACGCCATTATTTTTTCTTCGGCATTGGAGCCAATGCGGTGCGACAGCGGCAACAGCGCGGTGGCGGGTTTCACGATTGCCGAGTGTTACTGAACCGCTCTCCGTGCCGGGCCAGCCTCTGATTGGCGCTGCCCGCTTACGTCTCACATTAGAGCGCTCACAAGCCCATCCACCGCAAAGTTGGGAGTTTGGATATGACACATCGGGTGGTTTCTGTTTGGCTCACCCATTGGCAGACAGACCGCCTCAAAAGACAGGGGTTGTGCAGTGCGCAGCATGAAGCTCTCACTATTGTTCAGTCTGGCCAGGGTGGGGAGCGGATCATTGCACTTAACAGAGAAGCTGAGATGGAAGGCCTGCACGTGGGACAGCTTCTCACTGATGCCAAAGCCGTTTTCCCAGGCCTACGTACTATCCCGGCAGATCCTGTTGGTGAGGCGAAGGATTTGGAATGTTTGGCGCGTTGGTGCGTGCGCTTTTCGCCTTGGGTGGCGATCGATCCACCCGATGGGCTATGGCTTGATGTTACCGGCGTTGCGCATTTGTTTGGTGGTGAAGACGCGTTTCTTCAAACACTGAAAATTGCTTTTGAACGTCTTGGATTTAGCGTCCGTCTTGCCCTTGCGGACACGCCGGGAGCTGCTTGGGGTTTGGCCCGTTTTGGTAAGAAATCAATCTCCATTGCGCCCGTTGATCAGCAAAAGCAAATCCTCGCGCCTCTTTCCGTTCGGGCTTTGCGAATTTCTCATGATGATGCTGAACGGCTGGAACGCCTTGGCCTGAAACGCATCGAACAGCTTTATAAGATTCCCGCCAAATCCTTCCGTGCGAGGTTTGGAACAAAGCTTTTAGAACGCCTTGAACAGATGCTCATTCCCCACCGGGAAATCTTGTCTCCACTCCTGCCGGAACCAAGATATTTTGCCTCATTACCCTTTGCTGAACCGATCAGCCATGTCGACGGTCTGAGTGCCTCTCTTGATCGTCTCATCCCGCAAGTCACGCAGAAATTGGTCACAGATGGCAAAGGCGCGTGCCGGTTTATCGTCACGCTTTACGACACCATGGGAGGATGTTTTCCCCTTGAAGTAAAGGCTTGCGCTCCAACAAAAGACCCGAACCATATTGCGCGCCTTTTTAAGGAGCGCTTACGGACCTTGGAGCATCGCTTTCCTGAGGCCTTTGGGGTGGATTCCGTCTCTCTTCACGGTGAAGAGGTCTCTCCTCTGAAAGCAACACAATCCGATTTGTCTCAGGGTCAAGAGAACCGGTCAGACTTTACTCACCTCATCGATAGGCTGACGGCACGACTTGGCCGACATGCCGTCACACAATTTTCTTTTTGCGAAAGCCATATCCCGGAACGCGCTGTTTTTTCGGAACCTGCAGATGAGAGACATGAGACAAATTGCAAGCCATCGCCAATCAAAAAACAGCGCCCACTAGTGTTGCTCCCCAACCCGGAACCCATTCGTGCCATTGCCGAAGTGCCGGACTATCCACCGCATCGGTTTGAATGGCGGTGCTGCACCTATCATGTGGTCAAGGCGGAGGGGCCTGAACGCCTTACGCCTGAATGGTGGCACGACAAACGATCAGAGAAAACCCGAGATTATTTCCGTGTTGAAGACCAAACCGGTGCAAGGTTTTGGCTTTATCGCGCTGGTCTTTATGAAGCAGGAAATCGAGCGCCCCAATGGTTTATGCATGGGATGTTTCCATGACCGTTTATGCCGAACTTGTCGCTGCCAGCAACTTTAGTTTTTTGCGCGGGGCTTCACATCCTGATGAGTTGGTGATTCGCGCCAAAGATCTTGGGCTGAAGGCTTTGGCGATAACCGATCATAATACATTGGCCGGGATCGTACGTGGGCATAAACAGGCAAAAGAAATGGGCCTGCAATTCATCCCCGGCACACGATTAGTGTTGCAAGACGGATTGGAACTTGCCTGTCTTCCGACAAATCGGGACGCTTATGGACGGCTCTGCCAGCTTTTAACCACCGGAAACAGGCGCGCACCAAAAGGTGAGTGTTATCTCTGGCTTGACGATGTCATAGCCTATGGCAAGGGGCAGATTTTCATTGTCCTGCCGGATCGACATAAACCGGAACTGTGCCGATCGGCTTTGTTAGAGGTCAAACATCATTTTGCGGAAAATGTTTATATCGGCGCATCACTCAACTTTGATGGCAATGATGCAAGACATCTCGCGGAACTTGCTTGTTTCTCTGAAGACATCAATGCTCCACTTGTTGCCGTGGGTGATGTTCTTTATCACGCACGAGAACGCAAAGCCTTACAAGATGTGCTGACCTGCATTCGTGAAAAGTGCACTATTCATGAAGCAGGCTTCCACTTACAAGCCAATGCCGAGCGCCATCTTAAATCGCCTCATGATATGGCAAGACTCTATCGCGGTTATGAAGAGGCCGTTGAGCGCACCATTGAGATTGCCGAGCGTTGCACCTTTTCCTTGATGAACTGGCATATGAGTATCCTGATGAGCCATTTGCCCCTTATGATTCACCGCAAGAGGCCTTGAGAGCTTATGCCTGGCAAGGGGCAAAATCCCGTTATCCAAATGGTATTCCTGATCATGTTCAGAGTGCCATTGCTCACGAACTGGATCTCATTGCCGAACTCAATTACGCCCGCTATTTCCTCACCGTTTATGATCTTGTCCGTTATGCACGATCGAAAAAAATTCTCTGCCAGGGGCGGGGGTCTGCAGCCAATTCTTCCGTTTGTTATTGTTTAGGAATTACTTCTGTTGATCCGGCGGAAATCGATCTTCTGTTTGAGCGTTTTGTTTCAGCGGAACGCAATGAACCGCCTGATATTGATGTGGACTTCGAGCATGAGCGACGCGAAGAGGTCATTCAATATATTTATCAAAAATATGGCCGCCACCGCGGCGGCATTGCCGCAACGGTCATCACCTACAGAGCAAGAAGTGCCATCCGCGATGTCGGCAAAGCCTTGGGTCTCTCACAAGACGCAATCGGTGCGCTTGCCGGCACGGTTTGGGGGCGGTCTTCTCGGAGTATTGACCCAACCCATATCCGAGAGATCGGTCTTGATCCCACAGACAAAACGCTGACTATGGCATTAAATCTCAGCCGCGAGTTGATCGGTTTTCCAAGGCATCTTAGTCAACATACCGGCGGCTTTGTCATCACGCGCGGGGCTCTCGATCACATTATCCCCATTGCCAACACCGCCATGCCGGAGCGCACTTATGTGGAATGGGACAAGGATGATCTGGATGCCCTTGGCATGCTCAAAGTGGATGTGCTGGCGCTTGGCATGTTGACCTGCATTCGCAAAGCTTTTGATCTTTTACGAAGCCATTACAACGTTTCATATGATCTCGCTTCACTGCCGCAAAAAGACGAAGCCACCTATGACATGATCTGTAAAGCCGACACCATCGGCGTCTTTCAAATTGAAAGCCGGGCGCAGATGAGCATGTTGCCACGGCTAAGACCTCGGACATTTTATGATCTGGTGATCGAGGTAGCCATTGTCCGACCGGGACCTATTCAAGGAGATATGGTGCATCCCTATCTTCGTCGCCGCCAAGGTCTGGAGCCGGTGAGCTATCCCACGGAAGAGCTGCGGCAAGTCTTGGAGAAAACCCTAGGTGTGCCCCTCTTTCAAGAACAAGCCATGAAGATCGCCATTGTTGCAGCGGGCTTTACGCCAAGTGAGGCTGATCAATTGCGAAGGGCTATGGCGACTTTCCGCAAGACCGGCACCATTCAGAATTTCGGAAAAAAGATGATCGAAGGCATGACCGCGAGAGGCTATGACGCAAACTTCGCTGAACGCTGTTTCCGCCAAATCGAAGGCTTTGGCGAATATGGTTTTCCTGAAAGCCATGCGGCGAGTTTTGCGCTCCTTGTTTATGTCTCTGCTTATATCAAATGTCATTATCCAGAGGTCTTTGCCTGCGCTATTCTCAACAGCCAGCCCATGGGATTTTATGCCCCGGCGCAGCTTGTGCGTGACCTGCAAGACCATCAGGGAGAAGCAAAACCCGTTGATATCAATCACAGTGACTGGGACTATACGTTAGAGCCGCCGTCTCAAAAGAATGGCACAATCAAAACAGCCCACGCTCTTCGCTTAGGGTTCCGTCAGATTAAAGGGTTGAAACAAGACGATGCAGAAATCATCATGAAATGTCGAGGTAAGGGTTTTGCCGACATAGATGATTTTGCTTTGCGCACGAAATTATCACCGCAAACCCTCAAGCGTCTGGCCGATGCAGATGCGTTTCGCTCCATAGGTCTCGACCGAAGACAAGCCTTGTGGGCTGTATCGCGCTATCATGAAACAAGCACGCCTGCGACAATGATTGAGGGCCTGCCGCTCTTCGCTGCAACAGACACCTCGCCATTCGCTGATGAACCTGAAGTGACGCTCCCTGAAATGTCCATCGGCGAACATGTCATGATCGATTATAAAACGATCCGCATGTCCTTGAAAGCCCATCCAATGCGCTTGTTGCGCTCAGACTTTGCA
The DNA here is from genome assembly GCA_965224165.1 of Methyloligellaceae bacterium. GTDB lineage: Bacteria > Pseudomonadota > Alphaproteobacteria > Rhizobiales > CBDCYM01 > CBDCYM01. Next base: position 189,116 of record CBDCYM010000011.1, read on the forward strand.
AATCAAAACACCGTTCAAGCGAAAGACCTTGCCCATTTGCCTGTCGGGCGCTTTATCAAAGTTGCCGGTATTGTTTTGGTGCGCCAACGCCCAGGCAGCGCAAGCGGTGTTATCTTCGCAACCCTCGAAGATGAAACTGGCGTTGCAAATATCATCATCTGGCCGAAATGCTTCGAGCGCTTTAGACGCATTGTTATGTCGGCACGACTCTTGGGCGTTTACGGCCAGCTTCAACGCGAACAAGACGTTATTCATATTGTTGCAAAAACACTAACAGATGAAAGTCATCGGCTTGCAAAACTCTACGAAGGTCATGAATTTGAAGATGTTTTGCAGGTGCATAACAATGGCAACCAAGAATCCGGCGGAAAAACCATATCTAAACGAAAAATTTCTATTGGGAAGGGGACAGAAACCGCCCTACCTAAGGGACGGAATTTTCATTGAATTGCATCGCTTCGGCATTTTTTATAGGAGCGGACCACACCAGCATCCAAGGCAGCATAACCTTCATCGATAACTTTTTTCCCGGCTGACCTTAAGCTCACGTTCCTGAAGCACAAGCAGACCAGCACGCACCATTTCGCTTGCGTTTTCGTAATGGCCTTGAGCAACTTGCTCATATATCCGAAAAGGGTGAAATTTTTCATTCTTGATCTACTATAATGGACTTATGAACCCCCCAATTACCCGCTTGACCGCGTCCCTGATCCTCATTTGCCGTTCCTCCTCGCTAAAAACCCTCACCCTTGTCTCTCGCACCGCAGCATCAAAAACAAGCTGCATCACAGTCCGCAAACCAACTGTTGTCGGTTGAATATAGTGCCACTGCCCTGTATCACGGCAACGTATGCCATCTCGGGTCATATGCCGATCGACGACGCGCTTGAGCAATTGCGCTGCTTCTTTGGACGCTCTCTATCATCTTGCAATATTTGATCGATGAGACCCGTAAATGGATCAAGCTTTGGCCGCTACGGTGGTTTGCTTCGCTGATAACCCGGAGGAACAGAATGTCTTAAAATCTTCGCTACTGTTTTGCGGTCAATACAAAAACGACGCGCTATTTCACGTCCACTCAGCCCATCATGGTGACTCGCAAACCGAACCCTTCTGTAAAGGTCCACCTGATACATCTCCCAGCCTTCCGTTCTTGTTGAACTTCAAGCGTAAAATGGCGGATTCTTACTCCGCGACGATCAGATAATCCGACCGTTCCTGTGGACCAGTATTGCTCCGGGTTTTACACTCAGTAACTATAACCTGACCGGACCCGTCACTCATAACAATAAACTCTTGGATCATAGGCATCGTTCAGGTCTGCAGATCCACCTAAGCGGACAGGGCATGGTTGCTATACTTTTTGGGCGCGTCAGCCGACGCAGGTTCCTGGATCAGCCGGACCTGGCGGAGTACTGTTAAGGGTGTGCAGAGCTTTGATAAATGTTGTTAGTATTGGCTATGAACCCAGTAACTAATCTATTTTTTAACCTCCAAGGCGTCTCAGAGCATCACATGCGCGCTGGTAACCTAATCGGCAGCCACGTCTGCAACCTTCGATGTCACCCAAATGACAGGTTCTGCCGCTCTTGCGAGGCTTAGACTTAATGGATCGCTTCGATGGTGATTTGTTTGCTTGCGGCTGCGTACTAGTTTTGCGTATTGGCTTCGTGTTTTGCGGACAAATTATGGATTGATGTGATTTTATGACCTTATAGATTTCCTGAGTTAGCTTATTTGATGAAACTTGCACTTTTGACCGCTTGGCGAATTGCATCAGTGCAGACCGGCTGCTTTTACCCCATACACCATCAATTGCCCCAGGATAACAGCCAACACGTTTCAGTTCTACTTGGAGACCACGCGCCAGGCTTTGTGCGTCTGAAGGCTCACAATTCGTCTTCCGCCATTCCTTAGAGATTTTAGCAAACATCGATTTGGGATAAGCCTCCTCAAACGCCGTGTAGGACTGACAAGTGCCCACCTGCTGAGCGGCGCGGTACGCTGTGCTGATCTCCTGAAAGTGCGATGGTTTGGTATCCTGAGCTTGTTCAGATTTCGGCGTGTTCAATGATGGTAGAAAATAGAACGAGTCCGTGAGAGAGGAATTTGTCCAAGGCACTTGGCTGCCGTTTGTCGCCTTCAGCACCTCTCGACGCGCACGGCGCATCATCAGAGCAATATCCAGATCAGGCGTGCCAATATGTTTGAGGATGCTTTCGGTGAACGGACTGTTTAGTCCTTTGCCGTCCAGGGCCACATTACCGGGCTGTGTTGCAAAGGCGACAAGGGTGCCGAGGCCTGTTTCCACTTTTGCAAGTCCCCGACCGATTGCAGTCGACCGAGTGCCCATGTTGCGGGCAAGATTACGCGCGAGCGGATTGTCTCGACATGCATCAAGAAAGATGAGATTCGTGGAGGCCTTACGTTCCATGCGAGCGAGGAGTTTACGGAACGCAACTAGTTCAAAATCAAGATCATCTTCGGTCTCGACCTTTGCGTCGATGGGCACAAGATAGTTGGTGCCGTCGACTTGTAGGCCGTGTCCGGCATAAAAGAAAAGCCCGACCTGAGCGTTTGAGAGTTTTTTGGAGAATTCTCGTATTTTGGATTCGAGACCCTTTCTATTGAGATCTATTCCCTTAATAACCTGGAAATTAAGACCGGCGAGTGTCGCGGAGATCGCGTTGGCATCGTTTATGGGGTTCTTTAATTGGCTGGTGTGTTTGTAGGCGCTGTTACCAATCACCAGAGCGACACGTTTGGGCAGCTCATGTTTTTGGGTGGCCGCAATATTAGAACTTCGGGGGCCCTCGATCGGTTGTTTTGTGCTATCGTCCGCGTTGGCACTTCCCGCAAAAAGTACCAGTAAACTCAGCAATACTGCAAACCGTTTGATTAGGATAAATTTCCAAAATTCTATAAAAACGACTCGATACATCTATCCACCCCCTTAGGATCTTTTTGGTTTTGACCCAATTAAAACCGAACCCTAAGCCCTTGTTTCCGGACAGAAACCCAGTGTCCACCCACATCTCAAGTCTGAGGGGATGTTTTTCTTGGAAACACTCTAGAAATCGAGAAAATGTATTTTTGTAGAATTAGTGTATGTAAAGTCTCAAAAACTATGAGTATGTGCTTTGCAGCTCCCATCTGACTTTCCAGTATTGTATTCAGATAGTAGACATGTCGCAAGCAAGATCGCTATTTTTCTTAATCTTATTGAAAATACTCAGTAATTCATCCGCAATACTGTGAGAAATAGGCTCTAGTGGAGTGATTTAATCACTTGCTTCCCGCCACGTCAGCCTCATAATGGGCACGCAATGGAACGGCTATGGACAAGCTTCCGCAAACACCAACTGGTGCATGTGTGGATGCCCCGTTTGATGCAAGTGTTTTTTAACAGTTTTGAACATGCGATCAGGCGCAGTCATGTGTTAGGCCTCAAAGTTGCGGCATTTTAATTTCCGCTAGGCCGGTATGGAGATACGCGGTTCGGGTCCAAATCACTATTTCGGGTTAGTAGCCCTTTGGGAAGTCCTGGTTTTCCCGATCCATCTCATTGATCGTGTTCCTTACTGCCGTTTCACCTTCTCACATCACCGACGTCAATCCGCAGACAATTACCTATTTTAGGGCAATCATTGCTGGATTTCTGTAAGCTTCATTTTTTGTGATCATAGCCCAAATCATACGGGCCATTTTATTTGCGAGCGCCATTGCAACTAACATTAGTGGTTTACGAATTATCATTTTTTCTAGCCACGAGCCTGATATTGTCCCTTTTCTCCGGGCCGATTGAATAACCGACATAGCACCTATAATAAGTAATCGGCGAATATCGCGCTGCCCCATCTTCGAAGCACGCCCCAGTCGTTCTTTACCGCCGGTTGAGTATTGTCGAGGCACAAGACCCAGCCAAGCAGCAAAATCCCGCCCCCTTCGGAAACTCTCCATCGGCGGAGCAAAGGCCTGAATAGCCATCGCACTGATTGGCCCAATCCCAGGCATGCTTTGCAACCGAACGGCCTCATCATCAGCTGTTGCTTGTTTGCGGATCGTCTTCTCAAGAGACGCGATCTTTTCATTGCAGATGGCAATCTGCTCGATATACATGCGCCCGACTTCAACGACAATATCAGGCAGATCCGTCTCAGGGTCCTCAATCGCTTTGATAAGCTTCTTCAGATGGACAATGCCTTGTGCAGCGATGATACCGAATTCCGCCAGATGTCATCCGCACAGCGCATTAATCAGCTGTGTCCTTTGACGCACAAGCAGATCGCGAGAACGAAACAATAAACTCTTTGATTGCTGCGCTTGTGTTTTAACAGCTACAAAACGCATGGTCGGACGCAACGCGGCTTCTGCAATGGCTTCAGCGTCTGCGGTGTCGTTCTTCTGGCGCTTGACAAAAGGCTTCACGTAAACCGGAGGGATCAGGCAGACTTTATGGCCGAGCTTGTCTATTTCCCGACCCCAGTAATGAGATGTGGCACACGCTTCCATTGCTACAATGCAACTTGGTTGCTCAGATAAAAATTTGAAAAATTGAGTGCGCGACAGCTTTTTGCGAAATAACACCGACCCATGTGGATCGGCTCCATGTAATTGAAAAACCCGTTTTGCTAAATCAACTCCAATGATGTTAACGTCTTCCATGGATGCTTCCTCTTTTTTGCGGTTTCCTTCAAAACCACTATGGCACATTATGATGCCGTCGGGAGGGGCATCCACCCCATCACTATAGCCGATAATGGGAAGTCAGCCTTTCAAAAACTGCTTTCTAAACAGCTTAGCCTGCTGGAATCGTCGAAGTGTACAGTCAGGATACACGTCAGCTAACTGTTGGAGCGCTGCCGCAAATCAATTACAGTCCGAATAGCAGCAAAGGGCCACTAGTGTGCGTTTGGTTGCGGCGGATGGAGCTATAGTCGTTCGGCAGCTTTTTGCTAGGATAGCTGAAAGTCGGCCAGCGGAGGGAACGTAAGAAGTCCCCTGTGATTAATGGTTAGGCTTTTGAATTTTCATTTATTTTCGCTTTTTGAAAGTATTCATGATTGCAAGTTTTTGTGCGTTTTGGGTGCAAAAGCTTGCGATTTGTGATTCCTTTGTGTGACCGATGAGGAGCACATTTGGGGGGATCGCGTGGGACCAAAAGATCGTGAAGATGGCGGGGATGATCTGTTTTGCTCTCGCCTTGAAAACATCATCAATCAGCGCCACGAGCTGGTGCGTCTTGGGGATCTGATCGACTGGTCGCGCTTTGACGAGGCCTTTGGCGCGCTTTACGCGGACAAGGGCCGTCCGGCGCTACCGACGCGTCTGATGGTGGGGCTCAACATTCTCAAATATATGTATGGCCTGTCCGATCCAGAGGTGACAGATCGCTGGATCGAGAACCCCTATTATCAGCATTTTTGCGGCGAGGTGTTTTTCCAACATGAAGCGCCTTTCGACCGCTCGTCCATGACGCGCTGGCGTCAGCGTTTGGGCGAGGACAAACTCACCGAGCTGATCAAGGAAAGCCTCAGCGCGGCGGAGCGCTCTGGCGCTTTGCGGGTCAAAGATCTGAGGCGCGTGACCATCGACACGACGGTTCAACCGAAAAACATCTCCTTCCCGACCGACGCAAAGCTTCTCTATAAATCGCTTCTTCGTTTGGGACGGCTTTGCCGGAGCCATGGGGTCAAACAGCGCCAATCCTATGCGCGGGTTGGTAAGCTGGCCTTGATCAGAGCGCAGCGTTACGCTCATGCCAAACAGTTCAAACGCCACAAGCGCCAGGTCAAATTCCTCAATGTGCGGCTGGGCCGTGTGATCCGCGACATCACCCGCAAGATCAACGGGCGGCATGTTTGTGCTCCATGCCAAGGCGCTTCACGGCAATCCCTATGACGGCCATACGCTGAGCGGTGTGTTGGAGGAGATGAGGGAGTGGATCGGCGCGCCTGTCGAGCGCGTCTATGTCGACAAGGGCTATGTTGGACACAACGCGTCTAAACCGTTCAGAGTCTTCAAGTCCGGCCAGAAGCGCGGTGTCTTTGGGCAGATCAAACGCGAACTCAAACGGCGCAGTGCCATCGAACCCGTCATCGGCCACATCAAGGCCGAGCACAGAATGGAGCGGAATTACCTCAAAGGCCGGAACGGCGATAAGATCAACGCCGTCCTCGCTGCTGCAGGTTACAACTTTCGGCGCATCGCGGCCTGGCTAAGAGACTTTTTGCTCAAAATCTTGGCGGCCCTTGCAATCCCGAAAAATCTATATCCAGCCTAAAATCAGGATTCTTCACTGGGGACTAAGAAATGACCCCTTGCTGCCCTGAGCTGTTACAGCATTTCGTGGCGATGGATCGACGCGACGCAGAGATAGCAGACTCTTGTAGCGGGAACACTTCTGCGCCTGTATGCAACGGCAAGGACGTCTGCAACACCTCAGCAAGAGGACTAGGACGAAGAGCCTGGCCTTCATGCAGGTGGTTTCGCAAACATCAAAAGCCTAGTGCGTCAACCAGACAGGAACGGCAGCGATCAATATCTGCTACCTTCTTGCTCAAGCCAGTCGATTGCCGGATGGCGGACAGGCTCTCGCTTTCTTTCCTCAACTGCTGCAGCTCTACGCTCAAGTCCCGAGCGATAAAACCGCCAGACCAAGCCGATAATGAACAAAATAACGACCGAGCAATACGCGTACACGATGTACGCCCCATACTTAAAGAATTCCTTCTGCCCCGAATAATACAGGACGATGCAAACGAGGGCTAAGCTCCCACCCAGTACGAAGGCACCCCCTGTCAATTTGGTGGGCCATGAAGAGCTTGCCGTTGTGTAGCCAAAGTCCTTCATCATCCTCGGCAATGAACGGCCGAGCAGGATAAATGCTGCAGAGGGGAATACAATCGTCGATAGTTCCATCCATCGCCGCAAAATGCCATCATTCTCAACGATCATATCTGCTATTTTGTCGACAAGACCTAGCGTAAGAACCGCAACCATCACATAAAACAAGCCGAAGATTGCCACGAACATCGTCTCATAACGCGACAGGTCTCTGGATGTCCGGATGGTGGAAAACACCAAGTAAAACAACACAACTGCCGCAAGTATCAACGCCGGGGCTGCCAAAGTCGAAAAGCTGTGAGAAAAAACTGGCACGGCAAGTGGTTCATCGTCACCGGCAACACGCTGGCACAGCAACGCTGCCTGCTTCGAAAACAAGAAGCTGAGTAGCTCATTAATTTCCGAACACTTGCTCTGTTCAAATCGAGACGCGACGTGCAACGACTTCTCGCTGACGACATCTATGAACTTCCCAAATTCGGCATCTGGAAAGAGCGCAATCCCATTTGATCCGATTCGAGCATCAACATCAGTTACACGAAGATCATCAAGCCGAACGCGTGCCTGTCGTTTGCTCACATTGTCCTTGAACAGCACTGAAACATCTTTGAGGCGAACGGACTCAAGTCTCAAATAATTAAAGCTCGACGGTGAGTCATTAAGTTCGGATCGAAACTCCAACACTTGCTTAGTATCGATGTTGTAATGTTGCTTTGAGAGGCGATGAATGTTGACCGTAGCAGATTCAATCTTGAGGTTCTCAATGAACGCCTTGCCAAAAAATAGTGAACGAAGAACCGATACATCAGCCGACACCAGGCCAATTTCAGCAATCTCCTTGCTGTCTGCAGCTTCCGGATGACGTATCGAAACACCTCGGAGCGTAAAGCCGACAGTCGGAAGCAGGGTGAAGCTTGTGCCATCCCGAACTTCCAGTTCTAAACCAGTGCCTTTTCGGAAGTTGGATTGGATCTCAGATGCCGGATTAAACACCCACAGTATCGCATACATAATGCACAGACAGATGCCGAAAACAGCCGGCGTCATCAAAAGCATGAACTTCATTAGTCGGTACATCGCTCAATCCCAATGCCTTGATGATCCGTAGTTCAACCTTGATAGCGTCTAGCCATTGTCGTTGAAAATCTCAGATGACGTCCTATCCACCCCAGACTATCCCCTCTGAGAATTTCCAGCGCTTCTTCCGGGTCAAACTCATCAATCTCAATCAATTCCATAAGATCAAAGACCTGCTGCAGCTTCTGTTGAACCTCCTTCGCCTCCTTGCGCGACAGTTCGCCTGACAATCTCTTCGCCGTCAGTTCAGCAGCCTCTTTGATGAAATAATTGTAGTCCCTTATGACCTCCGCACACACATCGACATGCTCGACCAAAAAGCTTCGACCTTCAGCGTCTGCTGGACTGGAAGTGATCATCTCGTCTTGGATGGCAGAGATCTCAACGTCGTCATGCAAACGGCGGGCAATCAATCTCTTAATCTCAATGAGATCTTGCGGCGCAACAACGGGGACGTCAACATTGGCGAGCGCCCATTCAGAGCCGGCATAGTTCATCGCGGTCATTGGCTCATCGAATTGCGCCGAGCTGTATGCTCTGCTTTGGTCAACAAAAGACAGTGCCTTAGCCAGATGCTGGCTAACCTGCTTCCTCACATCATCAGCACCACGACGCAAATCCAAGCCTGCCAACAATGTGCTCCCCTTCAAACCACCGTTCCGCTTTCGCTTGATTGGGTCAGGCACATAGCTCAAGCTCTGCGGGTTGAATCCAACACGCTGGTCATAAAAGATAATTCTGATTGGATTGACTTTAATCGGAAAAACGAGCCCAAAGCACCAATAGAACAGCAACCTCGTGCCGAACAAGCACGACAGATTGCTTGCTTCGTTCTCGTAGATCGTGTTTTCCGAGTGCTCGAAGTCCATGATGATATGGACATCAGCAACGTCCAACATCAATGCCATCCTAGGAATCCAGTTCTCAATCGAATCCAGATCCATCGGCGCATTGGAGCAGATCAAATAGTGTCCCGCCTGGTTCAACCCCGGTTCAATAGATTGCTCGAACAGATCATCAACTTCTTGAATTCCAAAACGACGTGACACCGCAAAGACGTAATCTCCGCGAACAATCTTAGCATTCTTAGCTACTTGGCTTTTTCCGCTAGACGAAAACATCCGTCACCTCGCTAGTATCTCAAGAACACATACTCTCGGTGATACCGAAGAAATGCCTCGTGCGGATGATCTCCATCATCACGCGGCAACCGCAGCGCATCGCCCACCAAAAACCCAGCATACAAAGGCATGCGACTTGACCGCAAGGTCGAGTAATTAGGTGCCATCCAAATCAGGCCACGATCAAACACCCAATGAACCGTTCCAAATAACGCCAAGCTATTGCGAACCGAACACGGACGGCCCTGCGCTACAGGACGTATGTGAGCATCAACAAGCTCGCTACGACCTTTGGCATCAATCAAACATAACCCACTCACCGCACAACGGTACCCATATGCAGAACACACCTGACGACAAAACGCAGGATCCCGAAACCGCCGACGCATTGTCGTCTCAACAATTGAACGTTCCACTTCTCCGCCGACATCTTATCTAACCCAACATCGCCATCAAAGCCGGCTGCCAATATCAGATCAAGAGCGCGTCGCAGTTGCGGTTGGCTTTGACCGGGATCTTCTGCCATTCCTCACCCGCACCATATTGTGCAGCTCCTGAACACATCATCCTTCGACCAGCCCCACAGCTCTAACCAGTGTTGGAATGCGAGCGCTTGGTAGGCAGCACACGTTGCTGGCCTGTAACATGGCAGAAGCTGGTCATTCATGTCGATCCAAGCACCGGCCAATTGGATCGAAATACCCTCAACTGCGGACATCGTCGTCCCAGCCAGCAGCTCGTCCAACGCTGATCCGCGAATGACTGCTTGTGGGATCTTGATACTTTGTGCAACGCACCAACCTTGAAAGGTCGTTCGTCTCTTGCTGGCCCGGAACGCCACTCAGCATTTTTTCACCTACGGTTGCAAATTACAGCAGCGGACTGTCATGTTCAACGTGGATCTGCATGCGGTTTGTACCGCTTCGGGTCAAAAGCGATTATCAATCTTACAAAAATCAATGTCAGAAAAGCCTTACATAATGATCACGTACACGATTACTTCCCCCTATTACCAATAGTGGGAATCACGCCATTATCGCTAGTGGTTTTTCATCGCACCAACATATAGGCCCCCAAAAGTATCCAGACTTTTTATCCACTCCCACAGAACTTTCTCTCTTCTCTATGATAGTTCAGGAATCATCTGCCAATTTTGTCAGCATGGCAGAGGAAGCAGGCATTAGCGCTGTGCAGTCGCGACGTTGATTGTGGACGGTCAACACGGCCGCATTTGCCTCATAAGCTGCCGCCCGGGTCAATAAATGGGTAAGAGGCGAGGATGGTCGTAGAGCTTTATCGCAGACTAAGTGAAGCTACTCCTAACAGTTCTGTAATACACTCAAACTGAGGCACTACCCATATTTTTGGGGATTATTCCTTTGGCTGTTTGCGTGCTAAACATTAGATCTTCATACTAGGCGAATCAGGATTTCTAGTGAGAAAGATAGGTGGGCAGCAGCAATAGAGCGTCCGCTGAAGCTCTTCCGATGCATCATCACGGTAAGTCTGGAGACGACGAAGATCGTATGCTCGCTGCCGAAGTTGGAAATCATAGGATCCGCCAAGGGCGCAGCGGAGTAGATTGCGGATGCGGGGACCGCCGGAGTCATGGCAGACCAATTAGTGGTGCCCGAGGACGGAGCGATCGAAGTCCTGCCGATCCACTTTGACGTTCCAAACCACTATATTCCGCTGAAGACGTTCATTCAGACCGCAAATCAGGCCGAAGGCGTTGTCGCTTCGCTCAATACCGAATGGTTCGCGGGCGAGTTGGAATACGAAGTCGTTGTCGTTCCACCCCGACCTGGCTCGTTGCTCGTTGGCCTCGGGGTCGCTGTGGTAACAATCACGGTCGCCGGTTGGAAGTTTCTGCATTCGGAGATCGGAAAGGCATTTGTCTGCGGCCTTACCGGCAAGGAACCTGCGCATTGGGCTAAGCATATCGGCGAACGCATTCGATCGACGGTATCAAGCGAGCACATTGCCGAAGAGCTGACCGACGTGCCTAAACTCGAGGCAAATGACGAAGAGTCCGCACCTCCGGAGATTAGAAATACCTCCACGTCCATCATTCTAGTGGAGTCGACCAAAGCCATTCTCACAAAGGACGCGGGTGAGTTACGCAGAGTTGGCGTAGATCCTGAGCATTTCCGGGAAGCCTTAGAAGCCCGTAATGAGTTCTACCGGGCGTGCTGGGAGGAGGACGAACTACGTGCCATCGGGTTCGACGAGACCGATACGTTCCCGATTTCGCGGAAGGATTTCGTACAACTACAGGTACCGCTGGGTCCCCGAGAGGAGACCCTGGAAGAAGAACCATCAACCGTAGAAATCACGATGGTGACAGTGTCGTCACCAAACTGGGACCGAGGTGATGCAAGCCGCATGTGGCGCGGCAAAGATGCAACCGGACGCTACCGCAATTTTAAGATGACGGATGAAGGGTTCTGGTCATTAGCAACTCAAGACCAGCTTGTACTGCACGGTCAGGATACCATGAAGGTTCAGTGGGCATTTCAGGGCGACGGAGCAAAACGAAAGAACTATCGCGTCTTACGCGTGCTAGAATACAACGGAGAACATCTCTCTGACCCGCTTGACGGCGACGCGCTTGATGCGATACTCGGCCCATATCGAGCCGGGGAGGAAGACCAGGATGATCTATTTGGCCAGTGACAGCTCCCTGCCGACCGTGACCAACGTTTGCTTCTGTATATGCCTTGCCGTCTGCCCTACATTTCTAATTACGTAAAATAGCCTTACTTCCCGCTATTTTTGAATAATCTATAGTGGAAGCGATTACTTTCTCACCTCTCTCGAAACGTTCTCATGATTTGATCTGTGAGGGGTTTGAGGAGGTAACTTAGCGCTGTTCGCGCTCCCGTTTGTATGAAGACCTCAGCCGGCATGCCGGGTTTTAGTTTTCTTTTGCCAAAACGTTTGAGTTCTTGTTTGGGCAATTTGATGTGCACGACATAATAGGGCGGAGTGTCCGTTGTTGGTCTGGTTAAATCCGCAGACACATGCGCAACCTCGCCATTGAGTTCCGGCGTTGTACGCTGATCAAAGGCACTAAAACGTATCACCGCTTTCTGAGCGACTTTGATCTGATCAATGCTTTGCGGCTCAACTTGCGCTTCGAGAATGAGTTTGTCTTGCTTAGGAACAATCATCATAATCGGTTCGCTGGCCGTAATGACCCCGCCAATGGTGTGGACATTTAACTGATGCACAATGCCAGATTTTGGCGCACGGATTTCAGTGCGTTTCAGTTTTTCATGGGCCGCAATGCGCCGTTCCAATAGTTCCGCGATTTTTGTTTGCGCGTCCCTCAAATCTGTGAGGACCTCTGTTTGCGCATCTTGATCAATCTGAATAATCCGCAAATTTGTCTCCCCAATCTGACCTTTAGCCCGGGCAATGGCTGCGATATGCTCACCTCGCTCTCCATCAAGACGCGCTGCTTCTCTCTCTAGCACCAGGACCCGGCTAATGGGTACTAATTCTTTTTCCCGCAATATTTTGAGAGCCGATAATTCTTCACCAATGAGTTTGACCTGTTTCTCTTTCGATTTTTGTTGTGCCTCTAAGCCCTTGATCTCGTCCTTGAGCTGGCCGATACGCTGTTTCAGCTGCTCCTTCTTGCCTTTATTGGTATCGCGTCGGGCTTGAAATAAATGTCTCTGACCGTTCAATATTTTAAGAATCTCAGGATCACTGTTTTGCTCTTTTAGCTCTTTGGGAAACTGGACCTCTTTTGCATTATCGCGCTCAGCTTCAAGGCGAGCTTGACGGGCCTGCAATTCATTGAGCTGCGCATTGACAATGCTCAAATTGGCCCGTGTTTCGGTTTCATCAAGGCGCACCAAAAACTGACCGACTTTGACATATTCACCGTCTTTTACATAAATCTCCGAAACAATTCCGCCTTCCGCATGCTGCACCTTTTTTATGTTGCTCTCAACAACCACCGTTGCTTGTGCAATGACGGCTCCATTGATCGATGCCCAAGCCGCCCAGCCACCAAGACCAAAGATGAGAAGGCTAATGAGGAAAAGTCCAAGGATGTAATATGTCCGTATTTCTGAAGCGGTGGATTTAGGCATAATTCACACTCATAAACTGAATAATTTAATCTGTGTTATGGATAAGCGATCTGCCATTCATGTTACGACATACTCCACGTCATTCCCGCGAAGGCGGGAATCTAAATGTGAGGGGCTTTCAAATAAAAGCGCTGCTTTCCTAAAAAAGTAGATTCAAACGTCTTTTAATGACAGGTGTTTAAACCAAACAACGGCGCAACACCGGCAAAACCCATTTGGATTCCCGCCTTCGCGGGAATGACGGCATTTGTGGTATATGAAGGTGTGGGCCTCACATTATTATCCTCTTAAACTGGCTGTAACTTAAATGCACATTCTTATGAATCTAGCCATCGATTCTTAAGCAACCCGGCCACCCAATCCGATGCAACATAACCAGGCAATCTGATGCAACCTAACCACCTGTTGGGTGTGTATTTGGTTTGTGGATGAAACTGCCGGATAATTGAAATGGTCCATTTCTGTTCTTTTTGAAGAAAAGGAGCAGTGGTGGCGAACGAGAGATTATCCATGCGGAAAATACGGGATGTGCTGCGGCTTGATGCGGATGGGCTGTCGCAGCGGATGATTGCGCTGTCTTTGCAAATAGGGCGCACCACGGTCAGGGATTATCTAATGCGGACCCAATTGGCAGGTCTTTCCTGGCCTTTGCCTTGCGATATCACTGATGAAGACCTGGAAGCGCAGTTATTTGCCGCATCAGATGCGGATAAAACTGCCAAATATGCTGTGCCGGATTGGAAGGTTATTCATAAGGAACGCAGCAAACCTCATGTCACTCTGTCTCTTTTATGGGAGGAATATCGCTCAGAACATCCAAAAGGGTACAGCTACAGCCAGTTTTGTCTGCTTTACAGGCAATGGCGTGGGAAACTGAGCGTGAGTATGCGCCAAAGCCATGTTGCGGGTGAGAAAATGTTTGTGGACTATGCCGGCTCGTCGGTTCCGATCATAGATCCTGTGAGTTTTGAGATCCGCGAGACCCAGCTATTTGTTGCTGCCCTTGGCGCATCGAACTATACTTTTGCCGAAGCCACCTGGAGCCAAGGTCTTTTTGACTGGATTGGTTCTCATGTCCGTGCCTTTGAGTATTTTGGGGGCGTTCCGGCACAGATTGTTCCTGATAATTTAAAGTCTGCTGTCATAAAAAGCTGTTTGCATGAGCCGGCGATGAACCGCACTTATGCTGATTTGGCCCGGCATTATGACAGTGCAATTATTCCTGCACGCCCCTATAAGCCAAAAGACAAGGCGAAGGCGGAAGTGGCGGTACAGGTAGCGCAACGCTGGATTGTGGCCAAGCTTCGTCACCGGACCTTTACGTCTTTGCAAGAGCTGAATAGCGCGATCAGGGACCTTCTGAAGACCCTCAACAACCGGGTGACACGGCATTTGGGTGCCAGCCGGCAGGAATTGTTTGAACAAACCGACAGGCCCGCTCTCAAACCTCTGCCGAGTTTGCCTTATGTTTATGCAAAATGGGAGCAACAGCGCGTCGGCTTAGATTATCACCTGAAGATTGATGATCATTTTTATTCCGTTCCACACAAATATATCCGCCAAAAGCTATGGATACGAACCACTGAAAGCAGTGTTGAGGTTTTTGAGAGGAACAAACGTATTGCCTGTCATGTGCGCTCGGGCATCAAAGGTTCTAAGACCACCTGTAAAAAACATATGCCGAATTCTCATCGCCGCTATGCAGACTGGACGTCTGAGAAGGTCAAGGAAAAGGCAGCTCAGATTGGCTCTAGCACACAAATTCTGGTTGATATCATCATGCGCGAACGCCCTCATCCGGAGATGGGCTTGCGCAGCTGTATAGGTATTCTCAAATTGGCAAAAATATTTGGCAAAGACCGTTTGGAAGCGGCCTGCGAACGCGCTCTTGGGATTGGCGCACGGTCTTATAGCTCAGTCCAATCCATCCTCAGGAATAATCTTGATGGCAT
The DNA here is from genome assembly GCA_965224165.1 of Methyloligellaceae bacterium. Classification (GTDB taxonomy): domain Bacteria; phylum Pseudomonadota; class Alphaproteobacteria; order Rhizobiales; family CBDCYM01; genus CBDCYM01. Next base: position 204,218 of record CBDCYM010000011.1, read on the forward strand.
CAAAATAAAACAGCCGCCGGAAGGCACAACAGATGAAACCGTGATCACACATCACAACATTCGTGGATCAAACTACTTTCATTAAACACCAAATAGAAAGGACGGTATATGCTCGTGCACCCAACCCTTGACCAATTAAAGGATCTCAAGCTCATTGGCATGGCTGAAGCTTTTAGAGATCTGTGGGAAAACGCCAGCGCTCAAGAATTATCTCATCCGGAATGGTTAGCGCTTCTGTTGGACCGTGAAGCTTGTGAGCGGGCCAACAAACGCCTTACCCGGTTGCTCCAGTCTGCCAAACTGCGAGATCTCCAAGCTTGTGTAGAAGATCTCGACACCCGCTCGCCACGGCGTCTCGATAAGGTGTTGTTCCGCGAATTGGCAACATGTCGTTGGATCAAAGAAGGCCGCAATCTGATTATCACCGGTCCTTGCGGGATCGGGAAAACCTGGCTGGCCTGTGCGCTTGGACAAAAAGCATGTCGTGAAGACCTGTCGACGCTTTACAAACGGGTGCCTCGGTTGTTTGAAGAGTTGGAACTGGGCCATGGCGATGGACGGTTTGCCCGTATGTTCCGCTCTCTGGTCAGAACAAAGCTCTTGATCCTTGATGATTGGGGGCCGGAAAAACTCAATGCCCGCCAACGCCGGGATCTGATGGAAATCGTCGAAGAGCGCTATCAGCGAGGGTCCATCATCATCACAAGCCAGCTGCCGGTGGAAGCTTGGCACGATCTCATCGGTGAGCCAACTCTTGCCGATGCCATTCTCGACCGCATCGTTCACAACGCTCATAGATTGGAACTTGAGGGAGACTCATTACGCAAAACAAGAAGCAAACTGAAAAGGGAAAAAGCCGGCAACGTTGACAAAATAACTCAAAACTGACATCAGCTAACCAGCCTGGCAGATTCATTCAAAGCCTGGTCATGTTGCATCGGATTGGGTGGCCGGGTTGCTTAAGAATCGATGGTCGGATTCATAAGAATGTGCATTAAAAGAAGCAGGTACCATTTTTATCCATAACTCCGGTTAATCTATAAACTTGCGTGCTGCTCTTGAGATGATGGCCGCGCCACTTTTTGCAGCACTTCTTCCCTCGGACCGAACGCAATTTGTTGTCCGTCTCTGATACAGAGAAGAAAGTCAACGGCATTAATGGCTGCTGGTCTGTGGGCAATAATCACGACCGTTGTCTTGTTCTCTTTTAATGACACCATCGCTTGATGCAATGCGATGTCACCTTCCATATCAAGATTGGAATTTGGTTCATCCAACACCACAAAAACCGGATCACCATAAAGCGCCCGCGCAAGACCAATGCGTTGACGCTGTCCGGCAGAAAGCGCCGACCCGCCTTCACCAATTTTGGTTTTATAGCCATCGGGTAATGCCAGGATCAGCTCATGCACATTGGCAAGCTGAGCTGCCTTAATCACACTTTCCGGATCTGGGTCTTCTGTGAAGCGGGAAATATTTTCGGCAACCGTTCCCGAAAAAAGCTCAACACCTTGCGGCAAGTAGCCGATGAATTGGCCGATCTGTTCCGGGCTCCATTGCTCAATGGGTGCGGAATCAATTTTGAAACTTCCTCTGAGTACCGGCCAGACACCGACAAGGAGCCTGGCTAAGGTTGATTTTCCCGCCCCCGTTGGACCGATCACCCCAAGGGCCTCGCCTGGCTCAAGAGTAAAATTTACCCCCTGCAGAAGGGGCTTGGTTCTACCCAATGCTGAGGCAACAAGGTTTTCGGCTTGAATATGACCTTGTGGTTTCGGCAATTCCATGGGGCGCTCAGATTCTTGGGTTTTCTCAAACACCAATTTCAAGCGCCGATAAGCCCGTCTGAAATTCAAGAAACTCCGCCAATGGGTAATGGATTGTTCAACAGGTGCCAAAGCCCGCGACATGATAATGGAAGCGGCAATCATTGCGCCTGGAGTAATCTCTTGTTTAACCGCTAAATACGCCCCAAGGGCCAACATGGCAGACTGCAATAACAAGCGAATGGATTTCGACGCACCTGAAATTGTGCCGCTGCGGTCGCCTGCCTTGTCGTGATCCGATAAAGCCGTTTGCCGAAAACTTTGCCAGCGGGCACGCATGACGGGTAACATGCCCATGGCTTGTACAACCTCGGCATTGCGTCTGTTTTCCTCGGCAAAAGCATGGGCCGCTATATTGGATTGCGCTGCCTGTTCAAGAGGCCGCCTGGTCGTCAGCTCATTGATGAGTGCGAAGATGAGCAGCACAATTGCACCAAGGCTTGCAAAAATACCAAGCCAGGTATGCATCAGAAAAATAACAGCGATATAAATAGGCATCCACGGGGCATCAAAGAGGGCGGCAGGCCCTGGACCGGATAAAAACTGCCTGAGCGTGTCCAAATCACGCAAGGGCTGTGCCTTAACATTTGACGTGTGTTTGAGCGCATGAAACAGAACTTTGTCAAATACATGATGGCCAATTTGTTCATCAATCTGCCGGCCGATACGCACCAAGATGCGACCGCGAACAATCTCCAGAAGTCCCATAAAGATAAAGAGACCAACCACCAGGATGAACAAGGCAACCAGTGTTGGAACTGAGCCGCTTGCGAGCACCCGGTCATAAACCTGCAACATGAACAGGGGACCGGTGAGCATCAAGAGGTTGATGATTGAGCTAAAGAGCCCCACTCCCCAAAACGCGTTTTGACAGGTGCGGAAAGCCGCTGCGATATCAGACTTGGGCAGCTCCCCTTGTGACATATTAACGCATAATGACAATAAAAATTAATAGAATTCAAAATCATAAGAATGCAGACTGCTGACATTAACGTCTGTTAGCGTGATTGTATTCCCGCCACCTGTATCGATGATTGTGTCGGACCCACTCTGATAGGCATCGACAATAACAGACGAAAAATTACTATAGCCAAGACCATCTAGGACAATGTAATCATCAGACCCGGCACCAGGTGCAAAGTCTGTGATGACATCCTGACCAAAGTCCGGAAGAAATGCGAAAGCATCATCGCCACTACCACCGGTGATGATATCATTGCCTTCATCACCATAAATATAATCACGTCCACCACCACCGGAAATAACGTCATCGCCTGCATCCCCGGCGATATCATCATTGCCCGCTTCGCCATAAAGCTCATCATTGCCTGAGCCACCGAATATCAAATCGCGGTCATCGCCACCGAAAAGGATATCCTCACCGCCTTCTCCATAGAGATCATCGCCAGCGCCAAGCCCTTCGATCTGATCATTGCCGCTGGTTCCAATGAGTTCATCATAGTTAGATGTACCGGTTATGACATTAAGAGGAGGAGTTTCATCAACATCTGTCACAGTGAGTGTGACCAATTCGGAATATGTGTTTCCGACATTGTCCGTCACTTGAATTGTAACATCATGGGATGTGGCGGTTTCATAATCCAATGTTGCGCCTGGGGCGACATGGATTTCATTTTGAACAACATCAAAGTAACCCGAAGGATCGCTGGTAAGCGTGTAGACGAAGGTTTCACCGGCATCTTCATCAGTTGTTGTCAATGTTGCAACAACCTCACCTCCCGCTGAGTTTTCGGCAATCGCACCGCCACTGACGACAATATCCGTGGGAGCCTCATTTATATCTGCCACGGCAATGGTAATCACCTCAGAAAGGGTATTCCCTGTGCTATCCGTCGCTTCAACGGTAACATCATAAGAATTTGCCGCCTCGTAATTCAAAGCCGCACCCGAGGCAACACGAATTTCATTGCCGATAACTTCAAAGAACCCTGATGGGTCATTGGTCAGCGCATAAGAAAGCAAATCGCCTGTGTTAGAGTCTGTTTCCGCCAAAGTCGCTGCAACGGTTCCATTCGTAGCGTTCTCAGTAACGGAACCGCCAGTGTAAGTAATATCAGTTGGCGCTTCATCTGTTACCGTCAAAGAGATAACTTCTGAGTGGGCCCGCCCACCGCTATCTCTCACTTCAACAGTGACGTCATGAGACGATGCAACATCATAGTCTAACGTGGCGCCAGCGGTGACACGGAGCTCATTACCCACGATCACGAAGAAGCCAGAGGGATCGTCCGTGAGCGTATAAGAGAAGGTATCTCCGGCATCAACGTCCGCCGCTGATAAGGTCGCAACTACGGTCCCAGCCACCGCGTTTTCCGCCACCGAACCACCCGTATAAGTGACACCGGTCGGTGCTTCATTTTCATTCGTCACTGAGAGGGTAATGACTTTTGAATAAGTGTTGCCAGTTCCATCCGTCGCTTCAATTGTCACATCGTATGAAGTTGTGGTTTCATAATTTAGCGTGGCCCCTGGAGCAACACGGAGTTCATCCCCGACAATCTCAAAGAAACCGGATGGGTCATTGGTCAATGTATAGGAAAATGTTTCGTTTGCATTTGTATCAACCACGGAGAGCACCGCCACGACGACACCGGCCGCTGCATTTTCATAAACCGAACCACCCGTATAAGTGATATCCGTTGGCGCAACTGGAGCAAGGGTACTCTCAGTAAGCGTTGTGTCTGAGAATTGGAAGCTCTCAACATTCAACACCGTGTCCGTACCATCAGGCGAACCCGAACGGTTATCGACGATCTCAAAAGATCCATCGCCCTTATCGGTTATATCATAATTCGCACGGCTTCCGGTCAGTTGAAGCGTATCATCACCCTCTCCACCATCAATGAAGTCATCACCAGCCCCGCCATCAAATGTGTCATCACCGGCTTCGCCAATAAGGATGTCATTATCGCTTCCACCTTGGATATTGTCGTCACCAAGGCCGCCAATCAGCATATCACTTCCGGCATCGCCTTTGATGATATCATTTCCCGTTCCACCAAAGATGGTATCGTTTCCGCCACCGCCTTCAATGTCATCGTCCCCTTGACGGCCGAACATGGTATCAAATCCATCAAGTCCGTGGAGTGTATCGTTGTTAATACCACCATCGATCCAGTCCGCATTATTCGTTCCGGTAAGCGCACCACTACCACCGGCGGTTTGATTAACAACATTATCGATTGAGCTCAATTGGAACTCTCTCCCATCATCAAAATACGCCCAATTAATACGATAATCGGATGAGGACCAATTGGTGATCGTTATGGAATCAGATAGCTGATCTACAGTTGCTTCGGGATTGTCTTCGTCACGCAACGCGACAATAAGATTGCCGCCATTCATCTCAAGGCGCAAATCGTCAAGCAGAATGCCCGAGCCAAAGAAAAGCTCGTCTTCCTGTCCGGAACTGTCTGTGATGGTATCCCTGCCATCACCTATTTCGAAATGATAAGCATCATCGCCGGTTCCGCCAATGAGGACATCATCCCCGCGCCCACCAACGATCGTATCCCATGCATCAACGGTTGTTATTTCAATATGATCGTTTCCATCCCCGCCAATAACCCAGGCACCTAGTCCGGCGTTGTTTATGACGATATTATCATCGCCATCAGTTCCGGAATGAACATAATCAGATTCAGCAACCCAAATAAGATTACCATTACTAAATTCTATATCAGCAACACGGTTCTCGTAGGTGCCCCAATCCTTAATCGTTATCGTATCCTCAGGCGTGTATTGCCCACCATTACCGATCTTGGATTGGTCTTTGATACAGATGACAAGGTCACCTGTGACAGATCCATTTGGAGTCAAGAAAAATAGGTCCGACATGGATATATCGGGCCCGAATCTTAAAATATCATAATTAAAGTCATCGACAGCATCGGCATAGATGATGTCATTGCCATATCCGCGACTAAATAGGATCTTGTCGATTCCGACTCCTGTATCAATGATGTCGTCACCAGAACCACCGGAGATGAGATCATCACCGTTACCGCCATAGAGTTCATCATCTCCCGCATGACCAAATAGATCGTCATAACCGGCGTCACCATATAAGATATCGTCTCCTAAGCCGCCGCTAATACGATCATCTCCGGAGTCACCATAAACGGTATCGTCACCATCCTGACCATCAATAACGTTAGCATCCTGTGTTCCGGTAATAATGTTATCGCCTTGGGACGCAATAACATTTTCGAAGTTCGTGACCGTTTCACCGGCTGCAATACCACCCGCAAGATCTATGTCGAAATTTCCTGAAGTGTATTCATAAGTAACAAGGTCAATGCCTGCTCCACCGTCGAGTGTGTCGTTACCGAAACCTCCACTGATGAAGTCATCACCGGCTCCACCGGAGATTGTGTCATCGCCGTCCAAGCCAACCAATCGGTTATCACTACCATCACCAACAATGGTATTGGCATTTGAGTTGCCTATGACATTCTCGACGTTGGAAACAGTTTCAATATCACTGCTGTTCCACGTGACCGTGCCAGCATTCAGATTAACGTGAATATCGTCTACCGTATTTGTGAGATCTATGGTGTCGACGCCTTCCCCACCATCATAAGAGTCGATACCATCTCCTCCGGTAAGGACGTCATTGCCATGTCCTCCTCTTAGGGCATCTGCTCCCGCATCACCGAAGAGAATGTCATCACCTAAACCGCCATCAAGCGTGTCATCACCATCACCACCCAAAAGACTGTTCGATTCTGAGTCGCCGGTGAGTGTGTTGGCGCCTTGAGAACCAATAACATTCTCTATGTTTATGAGGGTTTCAACTTCACCATTGCTCCAGGTCGCAGCACCAGTTGCAAGGTTGACATCAACATCCGCCGTCTCATCGCCAAAGTCGATGGTATCAATGCCTTCACCACCATCAAAACTGTCTATACCAGCACTGCTGATCAACGTATCATCACCACCACCGCCGATTAGCGTATCATTGCCCTCACCGCCATCAAGCGTATTGGCATTATCATCGCCTGTTAGATGATCATCATGGTCTGAGCCAATAAGCCCCTCAATATCGCTCACCGCATGCTCAACAAAACGCCCATGGACACTCGTCCCGCTGCCATCCTGACCTTCAGACGTCCATGAGACAAACAAGCGGCCATCTGCGAGCGCTGTCACATCAGCGTCAATTTGGTCACCCGCCGTTTGGACATTAATCTGAACCTCATCGCCAATGGCAACGCCATCCGCATCAAACCGTTGGCTGTAGATGCCCGCACCACTGCCATCTTGGCCTTGAGACGTCCAGGTAACAACAAACCCGCCATCCGCAAGTGTCGTAATATTTGGTTCAGACTGATCACCCGCTGTCGTCGTGTTGATCTGGAACTCTACGCCGTCCCTCTCACCATCCTCGTCATACCGCTGGCCAAAAATGCCAAGGCCACTGCCATCCAGAGCAACGGCAACCCAGATGATGATAAAACCGCCATTCGAAAGAGGAGCAACTCTCGGCACCGTCTGATTGCCCGAGGTCTGCGTGTTGACCAAAAACTCAGAGCCAACCACAGAACCCGTCCCGTCATAACGTTGAGCATAAATGCCGCGACCATCGCCATCCTGGAGATCAGACTCCCACGTTACAACAAAACCACTGTCCAATAGACCGGTTACATGAGGGTTGGATTGATTATCGGATGTATGCGTGTTGATCTGGAATTCGCCATCAACCGCGGAGCCATTAGGGTCATAACGTTGGCCAAAGATCTCGCCCGCAGACTCCCACGTCACAACAAAGCCGCCGCCAAAGACACCGGTTACCGAAGAATTGATCTGATCGCCAGACGTTTGCGTGTTGATTTGGAACTCATCGCCAACGGCTTCACCCAAAATATCATAGCGTTGCCCGTAAATCCCCATACCACTGCCGTCTTGCAGCTCAGACTCCCATGTCACCACAAAGCCACCATCTGACAGGCTGGTGATCTCAGGGTCAATCTGACCATCTGAAGTGTGGGTATTGATCTGGAACTCATCGCCAACAGTCCGGCCCGCAGCATTATAGCGTTGGCCGAAAAGCCCCGTGCCACTGCCATCCTGGCCGTCAGAGACCCAGGCAACGACAAAGCCGCCATCAAAAAGGGCTGTGATCGTTGAACGGCTCTGATCACCAGACGTTGTGGTGTTCACTTGGATTTCATTGCCTGTCGCAACAAGACCACCTGCTGCGCCAAGGTCATAGGTGACACCGGATGTGGAATGCTCGAAACTTACCCGGTCATAACCCAGACCACCATCTAGGACATCCGTCCCGGAGCCGCCTTCCAATATGTCATCACCAGCCCCGCCATAAAGCCTGTTATCCCCCGCATCACCTCGGATCACATTATCGCCAGCACTGCCGATAACATTCTCAATATTCGTGACCGTCTCAACATCACCGTCACCAAAGGTGGCTGTGTCAGCCTCAAGGGAGACATCAACATTTTCAAAGGACGTGCTGAAATCAACCGTGTCAACGCCCGAACCACCATCAAAGCTATCGAGGCCAGCACCACCGCTGAGGGTATCGTCTCCGGCACCGCCGCTCAGGCTATCATCACCCGCACCGCCGATCAGCACATCATCGCCACCGGCTCCGCTCAGCGTATCGTCACCACCCCTACCATCAAAAACATAATCCACATCATTGCGGTTGCCTTGCAAAGTATCATCAAAATCCCAGGCAATAACTGACTCGATATTGAGATCATCAACATTCAGGTTCAGAGCAAAGTCCGTCTCACCCCCAACAACCAGTTGGTCATAACCATCACCGCCATCAATATTAGCAGCTGTCAGCACATCATCGACATCAATGACCAGTATATCATCGCCAGCACCCCCTCTCAGGACATCGCTTCCAGCTTCACCAAAGAGAATGTCATCACCTAAACCGCCATCAAGGGTGTCATCACCGTCGCCACCTAAAAGGCTGTTCGAGTCTGAGTCGCCGGTGAGTGTGTTGGCGCCTTGAGAACCAATAACATTCTCTATGTTTATGAGGGTTTCAACTTCACCATTGCTCCAGGTCGCAGCACCAGTTGCAAGGTTGACATCAACATCCGCCGTCTCATCGCCAAAGTCGATGGTATCAATGCCTTCACCACCATCAAAACTGTCTATACCAGCACTGCTGATCAACGTATCATCACCACCACCGCCGATTAGCGTATCATTGCCCTCACCGCCATCAAGCGTATTGGCATTATCATCGCCTGTTAGATGATCATCATGGTCTGAGCCAATAAGCCCCTCAATATCGCTCACCGCATGCTCAACAAAACGCCCATGGACACTCGTCCCGCTGCCATCCTGACCTTCAGACGTCCATGAGACAAACAAGCGGCCATCTGCGAGCGCTGTCACATCAGCGTCAATTTGGTCACCCGCCGTTTGGACATTAATCTGAACCTCATCGCCAATGGCAACGCCATCCGCATCAAACCGTTGGCTATAAATGCCCGCACCACTGCCGTCTTGACCTTGAGACGTCCAGGTAACAACAAAACCGCCATCCGCAAGTGTCGTGATACTCGGCTCAGACTGATCACCCGCTGTCGTCGTGTTGATCTGGAACTCTGTGCCGTCCTGCGCTCCATTTTCATCATAACGTTGGCCAAAAATGCCAAGACCACTGCCATCCAGAGCAACGGCAACCCAGATAATAATAAAACCACCATTCGAGAGAGGGGCAACTCTCGGCGCGGTCTGATTGCCCGAGGTCTGCGTGTTCACCAAAAACTCAGAGCCAACCGCAGAACCCGTCCCGTCATAACGCTGAGAAAAAATACCGCGGCCATCGCCATCTTGGCCGTCAGATTCCCATGTCACCACGAAACTGCCATCTAACAGACCGGTTACATGAGGGTTGGATTGGCTGTCGGATGTATGCGTATTGACCTGGAATTCGCCATCAACCGCGGAGCCATTTAGGTCATAACGTTGGCCAAAGATCTCGCCTTGAGACTCCCACGTCACAACAAAGCCGCCGCCAAAGAGGCCGGTTACCGAAGAATTGATCTGATCGCCAGACGTCTGCGTGTTGATTTGGAACTCATCACCAACGGCTTCACCCAAAATATCGTAGCGTTGGCCGAAAATCCCCGTACCACTGCCATCTTGCAGCTCAGACTCCCATGTCACCACAAAGCCACCATCTGACAGGCTGGTGATCTCAGGGTCAATCTGACCATCTGAAGTGTGGGTATTGATCTGGAACTCATCGCCAACAGTCCGGCCCGCAGCATTATAGCGTTGGCCGAAAAGCCCCGTGCCACTGCCATCCTGGCCGTCAGAGACCCAGGCAACGACAAAGCCGCCATCAAAAAGGGCTGTGATCGTTGAACGGCTCTGATCACCAGACGTTGTGGTGTTCACTTGGATTTCATTGCCTGTCGCAACAAGACCGCCTGCTGCGCCAAGGTCATAGGTGACACCGGATGTGGAATGCTCGAAACTTACCCGGTCATAACCCAGACCACCATCTAGGACATCTGTCCCGGAGCCGCCTTCCAATATGTCATCACCCGCACCACCGTAAAGCCTATTATTATTGCTATCGCCTCTTATGACGTTGTCACCAGAGCTGCCGATAACATTCTCGATATTCGTGACCGTCTCAACATCACCGTCACCAAAGGTCGCTGTTTCGTCTTCAAGGGAGATATCGACATTTTCAAAGGACGTGCTGAAATCAACCGTATCGACGCCCGAACCACCATCAAAGCTATCGAGGCCAGCACCACCGCTGAGCGTATCATCTCCCGCACCGCCGCTCAGGCTATCATCACCCGCACCGCCGATCAGCACATCATCGCCACCGGCTCCGCTCAGCGTATCATCGCCACCCCTACCATCAAAAACATAATCCACATCATTGCGGTTGCCTTGCAAAGTATCATCAAGGTCCCAGGCAATAACTGACTCGATATTGAGATCATCAACATTCAGGTTCAGAGCAAAGTCTGTCTCACCCCCAACAACCAGTTGGTCATAACCATCACCGCCATCAATATTAGCAGCTGTCAGCACATCATCGACATCAATGACCAGTATATCATCGCCAGCACCCCCTCTCAGGACATCGCTTCCAGCTTCACCAAAGAGAATGTCATCACCTAAACCGCCATCAAGGGTGTCATCACCGTCGCCACCTAAAAGGCTGTTCGAGTCTGAGTCGCCGGTTAACGTATCAGCGTGAGCGCTTCCGATAATGCCTTCAATATTTGAAATCGTGTCTTCCGCACCTGAGGTGTCGGCTAAATTGAGGGTAATGCCACTGGTTGCATTCTCGAAACTTATGCTATCGTTTCCCTCACCGCCATCGATGATATCTGCACCGGCACCGCCCTCTATGACGTCATTGCCGCCACCACCGATCAGCGTATCATTGCCGGCACCACCTTCGAGGGTATTGGAAAAATCATCACCAATGAGTTCATCATTGTAAGAGCTACCGATAATACCTTCGATACTTTCTATGGTATCTGTGGCATTACCAAGCTTGTTCATATCTAGATTGACAGCACCACTTGAATTCTCGAAGCTAATTTTATCGAAACCGAGACCACCATTTATAGTGTTAACACCAGTACCGCCTTCAATGATATCGTCACCTTCGCCGCCATAGAGATCGTCATCTCCACCCCCGCCGCGGATGGTGTCATCACCTGCGGAGCCCACGAATGTATTGTCGCTGGCATCACCGATAATCGTATCATCGCCTCTCGAACCGACGATGTTCTCAATATTGGCAAGGGTTTCGACATCGCCGTTGTCCCATGACGCCGTCCCGGCCGGGAGATCAACATTGACGCCATCTTCTGAAATGGTGAAATCAACGGTATCGCTCCCCGCGCCGCCGTCAAATTGATCAACGCCATCACCGCCGATAAGCAAATCATCACCAGCCCCGGCATTTAGCGTGTCATCGCCTGCCCCACCGGACAGCGTGTCATTGCCACCGGCAGATGTCAGGGTATCGTTACCATCACCACCGGAAAAAATATAAAAGACATCGTCTCGTGAACCACGGATATGATCATCTGCGCCGCCGGCATAGGCCGCTTCGACATTGAGATCGTCGACATTCAGATCAAAGAGGACATCGTCATTGGCGTAGAGTTGATCATGGCCAGCGCCGCCATCAATATGGTCACTGGTTAGAACATCACCACTCTCGACATAGATCGCGTCATTACCCTCGCCTGCGATCAGCGTGTCAGCGCCGCCATCACCTATCAGGGTATCGTCTCCGGCACCTGCAATAAGCGTATCGTTTCCTTCACCGCCGGTGAGCGTATCGCTTCCTCCGGCCGTTGTCAGAGCATCATCACCGCCCGCACCATGGAAGGCATAAGAAATCTCATCATTCGTGCCAGACAGCGTGTCATTGTTATCTCCGGCACGAACAGATTCGATATTAAGATCATCAGCAACGAGATTGAGCGTCGTGTCGCTTGTCACATGGAGCTGGTCATAACCCTCGCCACCGTCAATATAGGCAATGGTAAAGGTGTCGCCACTGTCAGCGATAAGGGTATCGCGACCGCCATTGCCTTTGAGGGTATCCGTGCCCTCTCCGCCAAAGAGAATATCATCCGCTAAACCACCAAGAAGGATATCATTGCCTATGCCACCTGAAAGAATGCTGTCTCGCGTCCGCGCACTGGCATCAAGCTGGTCATTGCCATCACCCCCATATGCGCCCGAATAGTTATCAACCGCCAAATCGACAGAAACATCATCCGTCCCGTCATAGGTGTAATAATGAACATCGGCACCTGCTTCGAGCTCAATGGTATAGCCATCCGCAGTCTCGACGGCGCGGTAACCGGAGACACCATAAGAAAAAGCGGCGTCTGCCGCGATCCCGGTGGTCGCATCGGCTTTGGTGTAGGTCAACTCACCGAAGATAACCGAGCCGTCATTACGCAGTTGCAGCTCTTCATCGGATATCAAGTCAAACGACGTAACACCGGCTTCACTTAGAGTTTTGAGTTCGCCCTCATCAACAACGGCATCGGAATCGAGATCCTGCCAGACCCGGAACTCGGACCAACGGTCATCATTCTCATCAAAAATATCATCGTCATTTGTATCAAAAACTGCTTTTAAAGCTGCAAGGTCCGTTTCCGCATCCTCTGACCATTCGCCAAAAGCGACCTCGCGTGCTTGGGTGACGCTGCCATCGGCGCCTGCGGAGCCATCTTCGGCGAGGTCAATAATCAGAAGCGCATCATCGGGTGACACCCATGAGGTTTGCTCTAGGAAACCATCATCGTCAAAGTCGAAATGCGTTTGTGATTGCGGACCAAAAGCGATCTCAACGCCGTCGCCGTCGAGGTCCAGGACGATGGGAAAACCGAAGTCAAACCCGTCACCGAAATCACTAAAACCAAAATCACTGTAACCGAAGTCACTATAGCCGAAGTCACTATAGCCGAAGTCACTGAACCCGTAATCGCCGGATCCGAAATCATCATAGCCGAAATCGCCATAGCTATAGTCATCATAACCGAAGTCATCGTAATAGCCGCCGGCATCGTACCCATAATCATCATAAAAATCATAATCGTTATAGCCATAGTCATCAAAGCCGCCATAGCCGAAGTCGTCGAAAGACCCATCGCCAAAATCGAAGCCGTCATCAAAACCAAAATCATTAAAACCATAATCGTCAAAACCAAAATCGGAATAAAATTGATCGCCCGATTCGAAACCAAAACTCTCGTCGAAAATATCGCCTTGGGTGAAGTCATAGCCGAACTCATCGACGGGATCGCTTCCAAACCCATCGCCAAAAAAATCACCGTCGAAATCATAGTCAGAATAAGTGTCTTGATTGGTCCCCGGCACGACCTGGGTTTGGGTCGTCGTCACGGTTCTGTAAGTGACAGATGTGGAGACGATCCCACCATCATTCACCTCGGCATTGGCGTAATCAAAGGTGAGATTGGGATCAAGCGCTGCATCCGAGACCACATTGTTGAAGTAAAAGTCAGCGGCCCCTTGCGGGGTTGGGGTTTCGGTGGTGACGGGGACAAGCTGGGTCGTGGTGGTGGTGATTACTTGTGGCGGGGCGAAATATTCGTTCACCGGTGCATAGGGGCCGATGGTGCTGAAAGCATCGTTGAAATTGCCGGAATAATCCGCCACCAAGCCGGGCCCGAAATTGTCTTCATAGAGGGAGTCGAAATAATTTTGACCAGTATAGTCAAAGTCAAAGACACTATCGCTTACGCCGCCATTGACGAACTGGTCCCAGCTGGTGAAGCTGTCGAGACTACCATCACCCACATCGACCACGTCAGATGGCAGGAAGCCAAAGGCCTCCATATCACCCCAGAAATCATCCGAAATGCCGGGACCCGCAAAGGGTGATGAATAGTCCAGAGAAACACCGGGGACACCGTGATCAATGGCCAGGTCCTCGCCTGAGAAGGGCGATGAATAATCAAATGAGAGCCCCGGAATGCCGGGGTCAACAATCTGGCCAAAGTCGTCAATGACAGGATCGCCGAAGGCATTGATGTCGTCTGGGGAATAGTTCCAACCGGGGGCGCCGAAACCGGAAGAATTATTTTGTAAGGAGTCGAAAAACGGATCGCCACCGCCTTGCACGAAAGCGTCATTGTCGAGGAGTAAAGTTGTAAAATTAGAATCTAGAATAGGACTGTAAAGATTCGCCGGATCTTCGAATTCATAGAAGTAATTTGGAGAATAGTAATATTCCGGAATAGGGCTATAGAGATTGGCAGGATTTTCATATTCAATAAAATAATTTGAGGAGTAGGGATAAGGGAAATCCAGGCCACCTTCAAAGAATATGATATCCGAGTTGGTATAATCATAATCTGGCGTCTGATCTCCTGGGGAAGGTCTCCCTAAAACAAGGTTCAATAACGCATACACAGGATTATCATATATACTTATGCCGCCCCAATTCCATGTATATCCAGCTTCTACTGAACCAGCCAGAACATCTGTACCGGCAATACCATAAATACTATACCCCCATGGTGGCGGTTTATATTCTTCAAGTGCGTCAGGGTCTCCAAAACTGCGCGCTATTATGTCTACCGGATATGGCGTGTTTTGGCCTACTCCAGCAACAACAGCACTTCCTTCAAGTTCTACCGCTATTCCGGAATTATTTCCGAATCCCAAGTGAAATTCTTTTTCAAATGAAATAAATGAAGTAGGAACCAAGCTAGCTTCAAAAATGAAAGAAAGCCCCAAGGAATTGACCTTGGTTCCATCAGAAAAGGTCAATTCACCCCATGTAACTTCAAGTCCAGGACCTAAAATAGGGATGCTAAACTCTAAGGAACTTAAATTAGCAGTGAAGAAATTATCTCTAAACGGATTTGATTTATTAGCATCAGACATTTAGAACACCTCACTTAAATATTCCAACAGAAATTATCATTATTAACATTACAATACTTACCGAAATAGATTTATACTTAAGTGATTTAAGGCTTTTTTTTACTTCCTCCTCTGTGAAAGGATATGCATTTTCATATTTTTTACTAAATAACGGCATGCGATAGGGGATCTCAATATCTTGATATTTCTTTTTTAATTCATACCACAATGAATGATATTTTACGATCAAACATATTTGATAAAAAAACAGGCATATAATAGTAATCGAAAAAATTATTCTAACGGCTACATATTCTCCCACTGTATATCTCCGTTCTTTATAACGATAATATTTCTCGTAATCTCTTAAACTGCCAATACTATGTGGGTATCTGTGAGATATAAAAAGGAAAATCGTTGGAGCCATGGCAAGTGCCACAACCGCCGCATATCTCAATGATTGGATTGCCCCTTTTCTTGTCAACATGATCGGCCTTCATCAAATAATTTGTACCAAAACACCAAATTTTTTTCCTCATTCATGACCATCTTTAAATGATAAAAATCATTTCCTTAAACTTATTCCTTCACAATTTTAGTTAAGATAACCAAACCAATACCTCATGTCGAGTAAATTCATTTTAGACTAACCAG
Source organism: Methyloligellaceae bacterium (assembly GCA_965224165.1). Lineage (GTDB taxonomy): Bacteria > Pseudomonadota > Alphaproteobacteria > Rhizobiales > CBDCYM01 > CBDCYM01. The sequence continues at coordinate 220,102 of CBDCYM010000011.1, forward strand.
TTTATTATTTACATCTAGTGATAATAACATGGGCTATGCTTGTGACAGAATTTAGTTTTATTTCTCATAAGTAGAATTGTATTTGGAATACTCTTCATAGTTGTATGTTTGGGATCAAGCGCGGCATCCGAGACCACATTGTTGAAGTAAAAGTCAGCGGCCCCTTGCGGGGTTGGGGTTTCGGTGGTGACGGGGACAAGTCGGGTCGTGGTGGTGGTGATCACTTGCGGCGGGGCGAAATATTCGTTCACCGGTGCATAGGGGCCGATGGTGCTGAAAGCATCGTTGAAATTGCCGGAATAATCCGCCACCAAGCCGGGTCCGAAATTATCCTCATAAAGAGAGCCGAAGTAATCCTGACCAGTATAGTCAAAGTCAAAGACACTATCGCTTACGCCACCATTGACGAACTGATCCCAGCTGGTGAAGCTGTCGAGACTACCATCACCCACATCGACCACGTCAGATGGCAGGAAGCCAAAGGCCTCCATATCACCCCAGAAATCATCCGAAATGCCGGGACCCGCAAAGGGGGATGAATAGTCGAGAGAAACACCCGGCACGCCATGGTCAATGGCCAGGTCCTCGCCTGAGAAGGGCGATGAATAATCAAAGGACAGCCCCGGAATGCCGGGGTCAATGATCTGGCCAAAGTCGTCGATAACGGGATCGCCGAAGACATTGATGTCGTCTGGGGAATAGTTCCAACCGGGGGCGCCGAAGAAGGGTGCGCTTCCATCTGGATTCAAAACATCGAATTCATTGAAATAACCAAGCGGCGGGTTCTGCGGGCTGCCGTCTGGGTTTAGACCGGTGAACTCGTTATAATACCCAGAAGGGAAATAATTTAGAGGAGCACTTCCATCGGGGTTTAGGCCGGTGAATTCACTGATGAAACCTGAGGGATTGTTTTGCAGGTAATCAAAGAATGGGTCTCCACCGCCAATTACAAAGGCATCATTGTCCGCAAATTCAGTTCTTCTAGGACTAAGTATCCATGTATAACCAAATTCTATTGACACTCCTAAATCTGTGCCAGCTATGCCATAAATTGCAGTTCCTTTATCTATAAAAACACTGGGCGGGAAAGATGATCCACCTATAAATGGAAATCCAGCACCAAGGCCTAAAATTACCGAACCTTCTACTTGCGTTGCGAAGCCTCCATAATCTGAATTACTACCATATCCGATAACAAATTCATTTTCGTAAGATGGTATACCTGCCTCCGCCATTGCTGAGACAATAAATACTCTTCCCGTTCCTTCAATAGGTGAGTATATCTCACCCCAGGTAAACTCAACCCCTAAACCTAAGGTTACTTCAAGGCTATTTAAATCTGCTATAAAAAATCCTTCGGGTAGTATTGTCTTAAAATAATCATATACTGGATCATCAGACATAATTTTAAACCTTTTTAACTAGCAAAATACAAAGCAACAAATGAAAACCAAAGAAAAAGAATTAACAAGATAATCCAAACTTGCATCCAGATTATATTCAATCTTTTCTTAACCCACAATTCTGTAAAAGGATACCTATCTCGTAAATAACCGAGAAAAAGAACATTGAAGAAAAATGGTATATAAGAATTTGGATACTTTTCATTGATTTTCTTTCCAATCAAAATTACAACTACTACGTGAAATACAAAACAAACAATTGTTGGGACAAATATAAGTAAGAATATTTTGTTATACAATACTTCTGATATAAATGTATCATCAAAAAAATATTGCAAATATTTATCCATCATTAATTCTTTTGCTGATCATTATTTTCTTCTAACGAAAATGGACGAAGCCATACATATTTCTTAAACTCTTCTCCAAAAACAATATTTCCTATGAGTGGAAAAAGCCCGAAAACAATAAACAGAATGGCAAACGCCAAAACCAAGATTTCAATTAAAGCTTTCGCAAAACCCTTTAAAAATGCCAGTGATTCATAGGTATCTGTGAGGTATAGGAGGAACATGGTTGGAATGATAGCAAGCGCGACAACTGCCGAGTACTTCAGGGACAAAATTGCTCCTTTTTTTGTTAGCATGATTAGTCTTCATAAAAAGGGGGGCGTAGGCTCTGACCCACATTGCCGTAATCCAAACCTCACCCTAACCTCAATGAATAATTTGCACCAATAACGGCAAAGCCAACGCGGCGTAAAAACTTATCTGTCCGTTGAATATCAATGCCTGAGGGGACATGGATCAATATCTCCCGGGCGCCACGTGCAGCGACCATTTGATCGCTCCTTTTAGCATTCTGATTGCCGCCTTGCCGTCTACAGCTGTCGCCCGGTATTTGTGCCGGATATTGTAAGCGATGATATTGGCAATCAGATCTTGATAGCCGAAGAGATATTCTCCAATAGTGCAGTAGAAGTGCTGGTGACAATTCTGAAATTGAGTTTTGATTGTTGCGAGCTCAAACGGTCTCTCAGACGCTTGAACTGTCTTTGACACGCTCTCCGGCATTTTCCTCGACCGCTTTTTGAGGATCGATTGTTCGAATTGATCTTTTGCCGTCTTTGTCTCTGTGGCGCACATTAAATGATTTGCCTTCAAACACAGAGCTACCCAGCTGCGCCATCATTCCCTGAATGATTTGTGGAGGGCCAACCACATCAATGAGCCAGAGATTGTCACCGCTTTTCCATTCGCTCGGATGCAATCGAACCGGACGATCGAGTTCTTTGGAAAGTTTCGCATGAATGTCGTCCGCGACACGTGCCCAAAGCCCAATGCCGACAGGAACGGATAGTCCTTTTTCTTCCGACCTTGCTTCCGCAATTATGATTTGATTGTTGAGCAAAGGCGGGACAATCATCCACTCCAGATCAGCCAAGCTATAATGTTTATAGCCTGGGGAGCACATCAACAGACCGACTATTTCACCAAAGCGCGCGGCTAATAATTTGGAGGCTTGTAGGTTGCGCTTTGCTTGTTCTAAATCTGCTTCTGAAATCGCCGATTGTTGTTCATCAGCTGCATTTGCTCCGTTAGATGCACCATTTGATGATGACTCAGAAGAAACCGTTTGCTCGGCCTCTGTCTCTGCGTCAGTATTAGATTGGCTATCCTGGCTGTCGTCAGGGGAAGGCTTCTTATTGCTCTTAAATATCATAAAATATCCTACTCGACTTTAACTCATTAAATACTAGACTAAACGGTCAAAAACATAGCAAATACAAATAGATATAATAGCTATATATGCACCTATCTGAATTGGATCTACGTGACATCAATGTGGCTAAATTATGGATGTGGACACCCCCATTTACCTATCCTGAAATGAGATTTTGTGATTCATTGGCTTTTTACGGGAGGCGGTGATGAATCATGCGGGATTTTTTGATTTACCAGATCATATGAAGCGATTGTCGGAGACGGGTGATCCGCTGGAGGAGATGGTGCGGATCATCGACTTTGAAGCTTTCCGGCCGACGCTGGAGGCGGCTCTGTCCTATTCGGATGGTTCAAAAGGCGGCCGCCCACCCTATGATCCCGTTCTGATGTTCAAGATTTTGATCCTTGCGGCGCAACACAGTGTCAGTGATGCCCGGATGGAGTTTTTGATCCGCGACCGGCTGAGTTGGCTGCGTTTTCTGGAGCTTGATCTGGGTAAGCCGACGCCCGATGAGAATACAATCCGCGCCTTCCGGGAACGTTTGACCCAAGACGATGCCATGCGGGAGTTGTTCAAGCAATTCGACGAGCAATTATGCCTGGCGGGCTATTTGGCGATGGGTGGTCAGATTGTCGATGCGACACTGGTTTCAGCGCCTAAGCAACGTAACACTCAAGATGAGAAGGACGCGATTAAGGCGGGCAAGTCGGCGGACGAGATTTGGCCGGATCAACCCCACAAGGCAGCGCAGAAAGACGTTGATGCCCGCTGGACGGTGAAGATGGGCCGTCCCAAGAATAAGGATGCACCCCGCAGCGTGCCGGAACTGGCCATCGCCGTTTTTGGTTACAAATCCCATATCAGCATCGACCGCCGGTTTGGCTATATTCGAGGTTACGCGGTCACCAGCGCGGCGCGCCATGACGGCAAGATGTTGCGCGACGTGGTGACGACGGACAACACGGCGTCCGATGTCTGGGCTGACACGGCATACCGCTCAAAGACCAATGAAGCATGGCTCGCATCCAAGGGACGTGTTTCGCGGATCCATCACAAGAAGCCTAAAGGCAAACCGATGCCGGAGACAACCACCAGAGCCAACGCCAAAAAGTCGACGGTCAGGGCCAAGGTAGAGCATGTCTTCGCCCAGCAAAAAGACCGCATGGGGTTGTTCATCCGCACCATTGGTCTCCAGCGGGCCGAAGCCAAGATTGGATTGGCCAACATTGCCTACAACATGCAACGCCTGATTTTCCACGAGCGAAGAGCGGCAATGGGATGAGTATGCCTGTTATCCGGAAAACCGGCATGAAGAACACAGGATGGAGTGGCAAAATGGCTTCCAGATCGCTATTCAGAAACCCAACTGCACACCCTGGTCATCAATTCAAAAAATTCCAGGTTAATGGGGGTGTCCATGTCTATATGGAGAACCCATCAAAACCCATATCTCTGACTTGAATATCTCACCCTATTTCCAGCCCCTCTGATTCGTGATGTTGTACAAAATTTCCCGCTTTCGGTTTTTCATAATAATCCCAACCTTGAATTCTTAAACCACATAACCTTCTTTCGTTTTTAACAAAGTTTGTATTGCGCCAGCTGGCGTCACCCGAATGGGCCAAGCCAGCTATGCAGTCTTGGCTGAGCTAAAGCTGAACTTTTAACGGCTTGACTTTAGGCGAGGTAGCACGCGGTACTCTCCTTTAGGGTCTTTCCGATTTTGATGGAATCAAAATCAGACCCTAAACCTTTGTTTTGGCGTGCTTCTTATCGGAAAACCGGTTTCCACTTTTCCGGAAGTACTCTAGGAGAGTAGGCGCCAAAAACATAACATAGATAAATCATCAATGTTTACCAGATACGTGACCGTTTCACTATTCAAGAACCAACATACCCTAAAAAACATGCCCTTTATTTAGCTTCATGATCTCGCTCAGCTTGGCCCCGACCCGTTCATTAACCTCACGCAATGGATCATGAGCCAAATGAGCATAACGTGCTGTGGTTTGCGGTTGGGTATGACCCAGTAAACGACCGATCAATGGAAGTGATGCACCGCTCTCGGCAGCCAAACTTGCAAAAGAATGACGCAAATCGTGGAGGCGTACATCTTCAATGCCTGCTTGTGCGCGAATGCGACTCCATGGTTTTCGTAAATTGACGAGATGGGCACCAGGTTTATTACCAACAATGACGTAAGGATTGCGTGTCAATCGTGGCAATGTAGCCAACACTTCTTTTGCAGGTTCGTTGAGAAAAATCGGCTTCTGACCGGTTTTAGAATTTTTCAGAAACAGTAAACCTCGTTCCAAATCCACTTCTTCCCAAGTCAGTGTAAGAATTTCGCTAAAGCGCGCTCCGGTAAGGATCAGAAGACGGATAGCGGCGATGACATATGGGCTTTCAGCACCCGTTGCTTCGGCTTCATTTAATACGTCACCGAGCCGAATAAACTCCTCAGAACTCAGATAACGCTCTCGTCTATTCTCACGGTATTTTTTGATACCTCGGCATGGATTGGCCAGTTCCTGTCTTAGTCCTTGGTCTTCCAACCATGAGACAAATCTGGATAGTACAGCCAATGCGTGATTTGCTGTACGTGGTTTATCGCCCCATTCTTTATGCGCACGTGCTATGTCAGCTTTGTTTAGGTCGTCAATCTTTCGCGTTCCGAATGTTGGTACAACATAATCTCGCATGAGACGTCGGTACTCTTCATAAGTTCGCGGAGCAATCTTTACTTGATGTTCTTCCAGAAAATCTGCAGCAGCTTCTTTTATTGTCGGTGTTGCACGCTTGCGCTGACGTTGAAGGTTGGGATCTTCTCCTAATGAGATATCATTAAGCAACCGAATTGCTTCTTTACGCGCTGTCACTGGCGTCCAGGGCGAGCCATGTATTCCAATGGTAATCCAACGTAGGCGACCATTAATGCGGGTTTGCAAAAAATAGGAAGGTCGCCCATTGCGTCGCCGCACACCAAAGCCTCTGACTTCGGTATCGCGAATGGTTTCTTGCAACCCCAAATTTGTAACCGCTTTCAGGGTAACCTATGGCTAACATTTTTGAGCAAATTAGGGCATGATAGGTAAAAATCTTGTCAGTTCAAAACATTGATTTATAAGGTTTTTCGCGAAACTGAGAACTCCTGTCGGGCCCCTTTTGCTACTTCCTAATCTTCATGACGCTCCCCCGATGTTGAGATGCGCAAGCGTGTTCTGGACCAAGCGTCCAGATCGTCTTTGTGATAGACAATGCGCCCGCCATGTTTGCGGAATTTTGGCCCGGTTCCGATCCATCTGAGATTGTCCAAGGTGCGGGCACCAAGGCGTAAATAGTTGGCCGCTTCTGCCACCGTTAGAAATGGACTGCTTTGGCTCTGTTCGCCATTTTCGTTGTCTTTTTTCGTCATTTCTCATCTCATTTTTTAATATTGAGCCTTGTGAGAGGTGAGGAGTGTGAGAGAAAAAAGATGCGTTGGGGAGTGTCGAAATGAAGGGGTGCCAAAAACGACACCCCCCATGCCAGGCGACTTAAGCCGGGTCAAACCTCATGTCGCTAGGGGGTGAACTTACGGTGTCGCTGAAACTTGTTTCATTTAATGGCTGAAATGATGACTATGCAATCATTAAGGCTAATAACTGTCCAGCGATACCCGTTGCTGCTGCGCTGAGGACATTCCTAAAGAACCTATGATTAATGGGCGTTGCAACGGATGGAAAACGCTCACCTCGGACCCTTACCAACGGTAGAACAGCTAGCCGAAAAAGCCGCGTAATATACTTGGCATGCGACAAGAGATTGGTGATGGAACGGTGTATCGAAGAATGTCGCTTTCAAAAAAAATCGCCCGCCTTCGCCGGAATCCCTGGGCCGTGCCATTTGGAAAAGCCGAAAACAAAAGCGGTAAGGATGTTAAGATTAAGGATTTAACGTCCTCGCTAACCGAAACCCGATAGAGTTGACGCGGAGGTCTGGTTGGATCCTGTAGCGATTAGCAGAGCGGAGAAACTGTGGATAGTTGAACCACGAACCGCCGCGAAGAACGCGGTATGAAGCATCACCCCCCTGCCAAACAGAACCATCAATTGGGGCACCCTCATAATTATCATGCCAATGGTCCGCAACCCACTCCCAAACATTGCCATGCATCTGATAAAGACCCCAAGGGTTAGAAGAAAAATGATCAACCGGAACCGTCTGCCTCCTATATTCTCCTTTCACGCCATCACCATAGGTATAATTCCCATTATAGTTTGCCTGATCCGTCGATATTGACAAACCCCAATTGAACGGCGTTGTTGTCCCGGCCCGGCAACAATATTCCCATTCCGCCTCAGAGAGTAATCGATAGGCCTTGCCGGTCTGCGCGCTGAGCCATTTAATATAGGCTTGGGCATCCTCCCACAAAATATTGATCACAGGTCGTTTGCCCCGACCCCAGCCTTTATCATCCGGCCATTTCGGCTCAATACCGGTTACCTCCTGCCAGTCTTTGTAGTTCTGGGCTGCATCCCATTCATCGAATGTCACAGCATAGCGACCCACTGCAAAAGGATTGGAGATCGTCACTTCATGTTGAGGTCCTTCATTATTGGATCGGCCATCTTCGTTTGAAGGTGAGCCCATAATGAACTTGCCCGCAGGAATCACGACCATCTCGGGACCATGTTCATGATCCTTGAACCATTCTTTTTTGCCATTGCCAGGTTTGAAAAAGCGCGCGACATCTTTGGCGCCGCCAGCCCCAACCTGAACGTTTATACACCCTGATGCTTCCATAGCAGCATCACAATAGCGGGCGAAGAATTCTGATCGAGCTTCTTCATCTTCGAGATTTTCAAGCACTGCCCAAATGCGCTGAGCTTCAGCCAGCCGTGCTTGATATTCCTGTTCTTCTCGTGCCTGTGCCTCCTCTTTTTCCAATTTCTTGATAAGAGCCTTAATAATGAAACCATGAGTGCTGCCACCAAAACGACGTAGAAAACTCTCCGCTTTGTCAAGATCAGGCCCTGCCATTAGCGCTTCAAATTCTTCTTCTTCACTGAGCGCTGAATGAGTCGGCTCAGGTGTTTCTGATTTGTCGGTTTTGGCAATAATCTTAGTGTCAATTGGCGGATTGCCTGCTAGCTTGCGCACCCCCTCAACCAAACTGTCGATACGCTGATCAGGAACCTCACCTTTCCAATCGGAGAGGTCCAACGTCTGTGTAAGCTGGAAAGTGACTGGAATAACGCCATCAAGCGTCAATGGTACAAGATTTTCTTGAGTACGCCCATAATGAGCCTCTGTCCGCACCCAGTGAGAATTCGCAGATAGTGTACTCCAGGCAACGACGATGGATTTTGCGGCGATAAGCTCCCGCTCAAGGAGGGCATCCCAAGACGGCGTTCCCGGTTCAATATCTGGATCCCAGAAAACACTCCATCCTTGGTTTAAAAGTTGGTGAACAATCGGTTCTACTTTCTGATGCTCCTCGCGCTTATAACTGAAAAAAATATCCGCCATTGCCGCCCACTCTATCAAGTAAGTTTTTCAAGCTATTGATAACACCAAATTTATGCAATCGAAAGGAGAGTGAAGGCCGTTTTTAAGACTATCAAACCATCTTTGGGAGACGCTGATCGTTTCCTGGTCTCGTACAGAATACTGAATGTAAAAGGCGTTCACTCGCGCTCAATTTTGTAGCCAAGTGCGATAATGGCCTTGAGAGTCTCCATGGCGGTAAGGCGGTCATATTCCTTTTCGCTTTCGGAGAGCTCAGCATAGGGAATGAGTGAGGGGTGGGTTTTCTTGTCGTCATCACGTTTTTTGCCCCAGCTCCAACCATCTTTCATTCGCTGCAACGCCCATTGATCATGGGTGCTTTCAGCCAACTTCTCGGTAAGGGCGACCAGTTCTGCCGATAGCGTTACCGCACTCGTGTCGATCGGTTTCGGGCTATATTTTCCCATATTTTCCTCTGTAAGGTTTGACGAGTAAATAGCATAACGCGGGGTGCGGATAAAAAACAACAACTGACATAAATTGTTTCAGTAGCGGTTTCGACATATTGGTTTTGTCTCACTTTTTGATAAGTTCCTTAGGTCTTTGTTTATTTCAAGATAGCGGTATGGGGGTGGTCGATGGCAGCGGAACGTGATCGGCATCTGTTTGGCAGTCATCCCAAAAGAATATTATCGCTGGATGGCGGCGGCGTGCGCGGCCTCATCGCGCTTGGTATGTTAAAGCAGGTGGAAACGGTACTAGCCGATCGCAGTCCTGATCCGGCTAATTTTCGGCTTAGCGACTATTTTGACCTCATCGGCGGAACCTCAACCGGTGCGGTGATCGGCACCATGCTGGCGATGGGGATGCGTGTTGACCGGATCATTGAAATCTATTTCAATATCATCCCTGACATTTTCAGCGGACCGCGCACAACGGCCGGCTATCATACCAAGTTTGACAGCCGCAAATTCGAACATGCGATCAACGAGACTTTCGACGATCTGATAGCTAACGATCTTGGCCGCGAAGATCTTCTGCAGCAAAACAAAGATCGAGAAAACCTCAAACAGCCAATCCTTGGTTCCGACGTATTGAAAACCGGTTTGGCGATTATCGCCAAAAGGATCGATACCAGCAGTGTATGGGTGGTTACCAACAACCCTCGCTCGAAATATTGGGAGCCCGAAAACGAGTTTTGGTTGAGTAAGCCAATAAAGGAGCGAGAGAATTTCATCCCGAACCGGGATTATGCTTTGCGCGATCTTGTGCAGGCAACCGCATCAGCCCCCTATTACCTCGAGGCGGTCGATATTATGATCGACGATGATATGGAGGGGCTGTTTCTCGATGGCGGAGTAACACCGCACAATAATCCGTCTGCTGAGCTTTTCCTGACGGTCACCTTGCAAGATCAGGAGACAAAAGTCCCAAGTCCAACCGGTTTCTCCTGGCCAACTGGCGCAGATAATCTGTTTATGTTGTCACTCGGCTGTGGTCGCTGGAACGAACGCATCGACAAACAAGATTACCGCAGTTCACCATCAGCTTGGCAGGCTGGAATGTCGCTACACAGTATCATTAATGACGGCATGCAAAACGCTTTGACTTGGCTACAGGCCATATCCGAACCGGCATACCCAGAACATATCGACGGCAATCTGGAAAGGCTCGCAGGGTTGATGATCGTCGACAAGCCGCTCCTTACATTTCAGCGGCTTGATCCTGTATTGGAGCGCAGTTGGCTACGCGAGAAATTCCAATTCAAATACGACATTATGCCTGAAGCAATCGAAGAGATGCGACAAATGGATAATGCTGATTTGTCAAATCTGAATCGCTGCCTGGAAGTTGGCCGCGAATATGGGTTCGATATGGTCAAGCCGGAGCTGTTTCCTGCTCAGTTCGATCAAGGCGTGGATAAAACGAATACAAACGAGCAAAATGAGAGGGACGCGTAGGGATGGATGACAGGGAAAAATCCGAATTGATTGAACGCACCGTACTGGGGATCGGCCAACATGATGGCAGTGGTTATGAATTAATTCCCAACCGTCATATCGCCGCACTGCCTGATGAGGGATTTGAGCGACTGAAGAACATTCTCGCACAGCCGCATGCAGCTAAACTTGGCGAAGAGTATGAAATAAGTGATAAAGATGCTTTGCGATTCCAAGCTCTACATATCTTCAGGGAGCACGCACGGATCTTATTATTTCTCGCGGCTCTGATCCTTGGTGCACTAACCCTATTGCCACTCGATGATATTTTTATCGGTGCGATGAAAACTGTGACTGTGCTTCAGTTTTTGGCAATTTTAATCGCTATCGGTCTGACGATTAACAAGCTGCTGCGCCAACCTTATAAGGCTTGGCATCGTTCGCGCGCCAAAGCTGAATTGGCACGTGGCAACTATTTCAAAGAAATCGTTCGCTCGACCGTCAGTCATGCGATCAAAGACTTTAATATCGGTGCAACAAGCGAACTGCCGCTGGCTTTGCAAAAGCTGGAATTTATCCGCCGCTATCATATCGAATTGCAATATGCCTATTATCACAAACGCGGCAATGAGCACCTGGAAAATGAGCGCGCCCGAAAAATATGGATCTGGGTTGCCTGGCTGATGACCCTCTTGGCGAGTATTCCGATCGGCATTTTCGGTGTCCAACTGTTGCATCAATATTTCGGTTGGTTTCCAGAAATAGGCGAGTTGTTTTCAAGCTTGCGAAAACAATGGGATCCCTCGTCGCTTTGGTTTAATCAGACCTTTTTGGCGCTCGGCACAATTGCCGTCGGGCTGGAGGCCAGCATCACCAATTTGTCCCGCATTAAGCAGGAAACGCTCTATGCGATGAAATATCACAACACAGCCAACGAGTTGCAACACCTCTATGCAACAAGGCTGAAAGCGGTGCGGTGGCAAGCTGTTGAGGATAGGGAAGACGAAATCGCAGGCTGGTTCAAAGAGTGCAACGATCTGATTGTATCTGAACATCGTGATTGGCAACGGATGGAAAATACTCACCTCGAACCCTTACCAACGGTAGAACAGCTGGCCGAAAAAGCCGCATAATATACTTGGCATGCGACAAGAGATTGGGGATGGAACGGTGTATCGAAGAATGTCGCTTTCAAAAAAAATCGCCCGCCTTCGCCGGAATCCCTGGGCCGTGCCATTTGGAAAAGCCGAAAACAAAAGCGGTAAAGATGTTAAGATTAAAGATTTAACGTCCTCGCTAACCGAAACCCGAAAGCGATGACGCGGTTGCCAGGCTGGTTCCTGAGGCGATAAGCAGAGCGGAGATCCCGTGGATTGCCGTTCCACGAACCGCCGCGAAGAACGCAGTATGAAGCATCACCCCCCTGCCAAACAGAACCATCAATTGGGGCACCCTCATAGTTTTCATGCCAATGATCTTCAACCCACTCCCAAACATTGCCATGGACTTGGTAAAGACCCCAAGGATTAGGTGCAAAACTGTCAACGGCAACGGTCTTTTCCCTGTATTCCCCTTTCACGCCATCACCATAGACGTAATTGCCATTATAATTCGCTTGATCCGTCGATATCTCAGTCCCCCACCAGAAAGGCGTCGCGCTACCCGCCCGACAGGCATATTCCCATTCCGCCTCAGAGAGTAATCGATAGGTCTTACCGGTCTGCTCGTTCAACCATTTGATATAGGCCTGCGCATCAATCCAGTTAACGCCGATAACAGGATGACGCACCGTCTGCTCAAAACCTGGATTACGGTAGGATTTACCCTTTCGGCTTTCCCACTTGTTGTTTTCATAGGTGTACATTTCATCCGGCATGTCGTGTCCGGTTTCATCGATAAAAGTGGTAAATTCCTCAACCGTAATCGCATAACGACCCACCGCAAGGGGCTTGGCAATCGTCACTTCATGCTGCGGTTCTTCGCGGCCATCATAGTCAGGCCAGCGTTCTTCGTTCGCCGGTGAACCCATCATAAACTTACCTGCCGGAATCACGACCATTTCCGGGCCGTGCTCATGGTCCTGAAAAACGTCACCGGATTTCAATAAACGCCGTATCGACTTCTCAGTTGAGCCGATTTCAGCAACCACATATCCTTTTAGGAAAGACTCTTCAAAAGCCTTTGTACCTTTGAAGTGATGTAGAAAATCTTCAAACGCTTCCACATCACTATAGTCCTGTAAATGCCGCCAGACCTCAGCGGCTTCGGCCTCACGTATTGCTTGCTCGTGCTCGGTGTGTTTTTCTTCTGCTAGGGTCTTTAGTTGCCTCAATCTGGCCTTAGCTCCGATTGCCAGGCGGCTATCTCCATGTATTTCGAGAAAATTTTCCCAGTCCTCGATGTGTTCGCTGTCCTTAATTGCGTTATACGCTTCCTGTGGACTTATTCCAGTCGGCGTATGATCGATAGGCGATGGGGGGCTATCTGTTTCCTTCGGCCGTACGACTGGTTTTCCCAAAGCAAACGCTTGAAGGGGGAGCGCGCCAAAACGCCGCCATGTTTTTTCGTATTCGGAAAGGGCTGCCCAGTCAGGTTGGGGAGCGCGGCCTGTCAGGCGAGTTAGTTCTTGGAACAACTCATCGAGCGTGTGGCTTCTTGGCGAGCCGTCCCAGGACCGCAAATCGACATAATCTGCTGTGAAATGGGCCAGCTTCAGATCGCATTCTTCGATCTTAGTGGGCAGCAGGGTTTTCAGATTGGCGGCAAGGCTAGCTTCGCGGCTTACCCAACGACTTTCCACGGACATGGAGCACCACAGCACAATAACGGCCTTGGCATCGCGCAATTGCATATCCAGTTGAAAATCGAAGTCATCGCCTTTAATCAGGCCGTAATCGAACCAAACACTATAGCTATGCCGCTCGAGAACTTCAGCTAAATGTTCAGCTGCCGCTCTCCGTTCGCTTTTATAGGAGATAAAAACTTCGGCCATTGCCCCCTCATTATCATTTGACCGTTTTAGGCTTATTGATAACAGCAAAGCTGAATAAGCGGAAGCCATGTCAAAGCTTATATCATATTATCATCAAACCACCCTCCCTTGAAAATGGCCTTTCTCAAACGCCAGGTGTCGGCGTGTTCGGCATGGGCAATCCAGGCATTAACCTTAGCCTTGATATCGTCGGAGGTTATGGTGCCGGCCCTCCATTGATCACGCAGACCGCGCAGACGGTTACGGAAGCGGGCGACATTGCCGTCCGGTAAGCGGCGGCGGCCATGTGAGACACAGCGTGCTTTCCCGTTAGGTATGCCGGTTTGCAGGGTAAATCCGAGAAATGTCGTTGACTCGCTCGTTGATAAAATATGGGTTTTGCGCGGATGTAGCTTTAAGCGTCGTCCTTCCAAATGGTGTTCGATCTGGAACCGCCAGTTTGCAAGTTCTGCGGGATCGTTAGCGAATAACGCAAAGTCATCGACATAACGCACATAAGGCGCACCGAGCCGTTCGGTGACGAAATGATCCAGTCGATCGAGATAGAGATTTGCGAAAAACTGGCTGGTTAGGTTGCCGATCGGCAAGCCGCGGCGATGCTCAAAGGGCGAAAACAAATCATCCCCGGGAAAATAAAGCTCAACTGGTTCCTGTTTGTTCGAGCCATCGACAATAGTATCCATCAGCCACAGGGTATGTTCGCAAGATATATGTCGGCGGAACAAAGTTTTTAAAATTTCATGATCGATGGAAGGGAAATAGCGGTATATATCGGCGCGGAGCACATAGGTATGCCGGTTACGGTAACGCTCATAGGTGATAATAGCTTTGTGAGTTCCCTTGCCAGTGCGGTTGGCAAAACTATTGGCGATGAAGCTGCGCTCCAAAATCGGCTGGATGACGGCACACAGTGCGTGATGCACTACCCGGTCGCGGAACGGTGCTGCGGAAACCAGTCTTTTTTTCGGATCTTGAACAAGGATTTCAACATAGTTTCCGGGGCGGTAGCTGACATTCTGCAACTCGCGCTCCAGCCTTAGTAATTCGCACTCGAAATTTGCCATGAAGGCGGCGGCACCCGGCTTCTTGCGTTTGCCCTTTATGGCCTTTCTTGCAGCAATTCGAAGTGCGCTGAAGGAGGCTATGTTGTCAAAGAGATGATTGGCCTTGTACCGCACAATGACCAATCGGCTTATGCAGCATTTATCTGACGATGAAATTCTTGACATCCGCTTGCGCGTTCCGTATTCGCCTTGATCCAGCCGCCGACGAGTCGTCCGGTTTCGTCAATGGCGCGGGCGGCATATTCATAGCGGCGGTGATCGAGATGACCCAAATCGGTGGCAAGGCGGATGAATACACGCAGCTTTTGAAGCCCCAGATTGGCGCAGGAGAGGTGGCGCTGGCGGTCTCGGGTATAAGTGGCTTCGATCAGTGCTTCGAGTATATCAAGTGCAGTTGATTGGATACGGTCGCCGAGCAGGAATTTCTGGCTGCGCGGAAACTTCTCCACTGTCGGCACCAGCCAGAGGATGAACTGTTGGTGAGCTTCAATGGCAGGACCAGTACGCCGGGCATTGTTTGCTGCCATAATTCCTCCAACGATGTTCCGCCACACCTGTCGCCGCACTACGCAGCCAAGACAGGCGTGGCGTTGGTTTCGGGCGTTCATAGTGACACGGCCTTAAGCCGCGAAGCGATAGGCCAACAAAATGAGCCCCGACCGCGATCATCATGATCGACCCTGGACGAAAAATGCACACCTGGAAAGACCGTAATCTATCCAGCTCTGGCTAAATCGTGCTCGCTAACCGAAACCCGATATTGTTGTTGCGGTTGTCTGGTTGGTTCCTGTTGCGATTAGCAGAGCGGAGATTCTGTGGATTGTTGTTCCACGAACCGCCGCGAAGAACGCAGGACACGGGGCCAATCAGGGCCCGGGGCGCGCTGTAACGCGAGGCCCGGACACGGAAGATGGATACTCTTCCATGTCGATTATGCAATGAGTCGGCGTTGAGGCAAAAGTCTCAGGAAAACCATACACAGAAAAAATCGCGGCCGGCTTCGCCGGATCTACTTTCGGCCGTGCCATTTGGAAAAGCCGAAGACAAAAGCGGTAAAGATGTTAAGATTAAGGATTTAATGTCCTCGCTAACCGAAACCCGATAAGGAGTTGCGGCTGACCGGATGGACCCTGCCGCGATCACCAGAGCGGAGATACAGTGGACTGAGGCCCCACGAACCGCCGCGAAGAACGCGAGAACATCTGGCGAACTCTTTAACGCTTGCGCCGTTTCTGGGCGTCTCCTCATAGGTTTTATGATAACAATCCTGCACCCATTCCCAGACATTGCCATGCATATCATAAAGGCCGAATGCATTTTTGGGATAACGACCGACCGGTGCTGTCACGACATGACCATCATTGCAATCGGCGAAGTTACTTGTGCCACCACCACGACGGAAGGATTGATCGGCCAGATTGGCGTATTTGCAGATCTCTTTATCATCATCGCCAAAAGAATAGGTCGTAGTGGTGTCGGCGCGGGCAGCATATTCCCATTCGGCTTCTGTCAGCAGCCGGTAGGGCTTGCCGGTGATGCGTGACAACCAGGCAACATATTGCTGTGCTTCGTTCCAAGAGACGTTGATCACCGGCTTGTTGCCACGCCCCCAGCCGTTATCCCCTCCAGCAACCTTTTCTGGTGGACAGCCCCGCATTTGTACACATTCACCCCATTCATCGAATGTCACTTCGAACTTAGATACGGCGAATGATTGGGCAATGGTAACTTCAACTTGTCCTCCATCTGCACCATGTTCATCGGCATCGCCTTCGCCTTTAGGCGAGCCCATCATGAATTTACCCAACGGGATCACCACCATTTCCGGGCATTTCTTCTCCGCGCATTCACGGAAAGTATTACCCGGCTTCAGCGCGCGCTCCGTCTTGGGTGTGAGCAAAAAGGGGGTGATATTTTCAGCGATATAGGGCCTCTCTTTGCGCAGCCAGTGATCAAATGCCAGCACCTGTTCCTTATAGATTATCCCCAAGAGGGCGATCACCACTGCCACAAGCGCGGCCATCACTGCGCGCTGCAAACGGGCACGCCCCCGCTGTGCTGCCTGTTCCTTTCGGAGCCGAACCGCCTCGGCATTGCGACAGGCAGTCAGATAGTTCTTATCAGCCGGCTCAAGAAGAGCGGCGAGGTCCGGCCGCTCCATGAGCCCTTCTGTGGCCTTATAGCGCTCTTCGCCATGGGCGAGCCAGGCAAGGGTCTTGCCGTTGGCCGCCCAGTCGCGTGCCGCTCGTTTGATGCCGTCGAGCACTGTCAACAGACCAGCATCTTCTGTCAGCCAGCCCTCTAACAGTCCCCATTGCCGCAGCAGCGCCTCATGCGCCGGTTCAATTGTGGTCTCACCGGTGTCCTCGGCAATGTCGGTAGACAGTAAACGCTGTTCGACCAACAGATCTATCAACGGCCGTGCCTCTTCCGGGATCTCAGAGAGCCGTGCTACCCGCCGCCGCGGTGCGCCAGTATTGGGATCAATTCCGGCCAGCCATGGGATGAGGCCCCGCCGCAACAGGGCCAGCCGCGCTTGGCGGTCTTTGGGGATGCGGGCATCCTTGTCGGCTGCCTCGAAAGCGCGTTTGACGGCGGCTTCAATCGAGCCTTTGATGCGACCAAGCGCATCATAATGTTCGAGCTTTAAATGCCCGCTGGCATGATATTCGCCATACAGACGCTCCAGGGTGAAAGCCAGGAGAGGCAGGGCGTCCTTTGCGCCTCCCGCCTCAATGTCGGAGAGCAGGTCCTGCACCAGAGCTTCGTCCAAATTGAGCGCTCGGGACGTGCCTTCCAGCCGTTGCAAGGGCCCCTTGATCACCTCAGTATAAGAGCCTTTGGGCATGGGCGGCAGGTTGAGCATTTCCTGATGCACGCCCTCCAGCTCTTCTGCTTGTTGCAGGCGCTCATAATTGTCCGAGCGAATGGTGAACAGAGCCGTCACCGCCGGTTTGTCACTCATCAGCAAATCGCGCAGGAGTAACAGAAAAGGCTTAGCCTCTTCGGTGGCTTCGGCAAGGAACAGCTCCTCGCCTTGATCGATGGAAAGTGCTAAAAGGGGCGGCTTGCGCGGCGCTTCACCTTCTAGGGCCGTTGGCACTTTCGCTTGGGCCAAAGCCTGAAGATAAGGTTTGAGCTTTTCCGCTCCGCCTTCTATGGCAGCGCGTAAATCAGCGCGAGGCGTCTTGAGGTTTGACGCTTCGAACGCTGCCGCCAGGGCATTGATGAGCCCGGTTTCACCTGTGATAGCCGCGCGCTCCGGCCGAATAACCGGGAAGGGGAGAAAAGTGGCATCATCCCGCACCAATCGCGGCAATAGCCCGGCACGTAGGAAAGAGGATTTGCCTGCGCCCGATGCGCCTAGGATCACGAGCAGTCTCGGCGGTGCAGCCTCGCGCAACCCACGCAGCCGATCAATCGCCTCAATCACAGGGGCTTCCCGACCGAAGAAAATGCCGGCATCGTCTGCTTCAAGCGGCTTGAGCCCACGATAGGGAGCGCGCTGGGGATCGTGTTCAGGTGGCCAAGCGAAATAGCTCGCATGAAGGCCGGCCCTTTGCAGACCACTTTTCAATCGTGAAAGACCCTCCAGAGAAAAAGTGACATGTTCTTCTTCCCCGGTAATAGGAAGGGATACACGAAATTGTTTGTGATCGCGCCCAGTGGCGAGGTTCACGAGCTGCCAGGTGCTGGTCACATCAGAAGGCAGGTCTGAAATGGCGAGGCCTTCCTCCAAGACCACACCGAAGAGCCGCTTATTGAGGCGCCGCGCCAAAGTCAGCTCGTTCATGCACCATTTAGACTTAAGCCAGTTGTTCGAGATCAGGAACAGTACGGCTTCGCAACGCCGTGCCGCTTTGTTCAAGGCCCGTTCCCAACGCTCCCCGGCCGCAATGCCGCGTTCCGGATCCAGATCAAGGAAAAGATCGTTCCACCCTTCCTCTACCAGCCAATCGCGCAATGCGATCGCTTGAGGATTGTCGAGACTTGAATGACTTATGAATATGCGTGCCACAATGCCCCCCGAAGTCCCCCGAACGCTTAAAAAGCGATGTTAATCTTATAAGAATGGGTGAAAAATGTCAGGAGGAAATACAGCTGATGTTCAGCCAAGGATACTTATTGGAAAGACTTGTCACGGAATGGCCACATATGTTGTATTGCAGTACAATGATGTATCACCACTAAATCAGAATTTATGGGCTTGCTAAATGTACTGTGAGTTCACATTATGGCTTATACCGAATTTCTCTACAAGCGTAAGAAAGATAGTCAAAGTGTCCCTTCGCACTTCTCGCCTAATAAACGTCCTCTTTCTTACCCGCCAAAGCTTGATCAATCTTAGATCCAACTTCTTCAGCAGCCCATCGCAAGGGACGATCGGCAAGGTGTGCATAGCGTGCCGTAGTCGAACTTTGAGTATGACCTAACAATGCACCAATGATTGGAAGACTAAGGCCGCCTGATGCAGCTATGCTTGCAAATGTGTGCCGCAAATCATGAAGACGGACATCTTCAAGGCTCGCTTTTTTCCGGATATCTTGCCATACTTTAGGGGTGTTCACATAGTGCCTCTTGTTGCGGCTTGACGGAAAGACCCAGGGGGAATTATTAAACCGGGGCAACTTACAAAAAAGTTCGCAAGCGCCACGGGTTAACAGAATAATTTTCGCACCAGTTTTACTCCTTTCAAATCGTATAAAACTGCGTTGCAAATCAACTTCTGACCATTTCAAACTCTCGATTTCGGACTTCCGGCATCCAGTAAGCAGCAAAAGCCGGATGATCCAGATTCCCTGGTTAAAAACGGTTTCACTTTCTTGCTCATCAAGAACTTCACCGAGACGCTGAATCTCACTTTCTGAAAGATAGCGCTCGCATTTCTTATCCGGAGTTCTGGCAATTCCAAATGCTGGATTTTCTGCAATAATGCCTTCACGCACCGCGAAGCTCAAAATCGAAGAAAGTTGACGCAAGGTCCGCGTTGCAGCTCCTTCTCCGCCAGTAACACGTGCCAAACCATGCGGTCCTGTTTTTTCAACAACGGCTGTTTTTCCAGACGCAACATCATCGCGAAACTTAGCAATGACGCGGCTTGAAAGCTTATCAAGCGGAACTTTGCCAATGAGAGGCTTGATATGTCTTTCAATACGACTGCGATCTAATGCAATATTTTTGGGGTCGCGTAATTCTCCCATCCTCTTTCCACGCATCCTTGAGCGAGGTGCTACTTCTTTAAGCCATCGGTCCGCGATGTCACCGATTGTTGGAAATTTTGAGGCGTAAGATTGAGTTTCGCAAGGATCTTCCCCAAGCAAAACTTTTGCGAGAACCGTTTGTGCTGCTTTGCGAGCTTGCTCAACTGTTAGAACACCATAAGTTCCGAGAGAAAGCCGTCGTTGTTTTGCCCCGCGTCCAGTGCCATTACGGTATTGGACGATGAAAATCTTCTTGCCGCTTTTGCGAATACGAACTCCGAATCCGCGAATTTCACTGTCCCAAATAAAGAAATCACGGCCAGTAGAATTTTGTGCGTCAACAACACGTTTTGTCAGTTTTATACGTTCACTCATATCAACATCTCGGTGCTTCCCACTTTGAACAAAGAGAACACTCAAAACAAAAACGGGAAGCACATGGGAAGCACGGCAATAAGAAAAGCCGTGAGTTCACAAAATAGCATATTTATATTTTTTGTTGAATTTCAATAGGTTGTGAATTTCTGAGAAGGCCTCAGAAGTTGCGGGTAGGTCACACGGCAGCCCTCCGAAGGCAGAGGCCGCACGTTCGAATCGTGCCGGGTGCGCCAATTATTTCAACTTCAAGCGGCTGATGACGCTTGACATCAAGTGCATCGTCCTCGTTTCCATCTGATATCACACTGGGAGTCTGTCTTGAGCCTGGTTAATCATCTCAATTCGGCTCAAATCCACCCAAAAAACACTGGAAAAACTCAATTTTGCCGACAGGGCCAATTCGGCGTTGGTCACTACGCCTGCAAGCGCCATTTACTCGGCCGTTTTTATATAAGCATATCTTCATTTGACCATATCGTTTACCTTGGGAACAAAGCCCGAATGAATGTAATATTATAACATAATGCGCTCAGATTAGGCCCAGAAAGGTATCATTTTTTTCAAAGACACCGAATTTATTATCATTTTTCATATTTTATGTGGTTGAATTATCATTTTTCACACAATATTATCGTTTTTCACGCTTTAGCATGGGTAGTTATCCATTTTCACTTATTGGAATCATTTTGTAATGGAACCAGTGATAAAGAATCGTTTTTCAGGGCCAGTTAACGTTTTTCACGAAAAGCGGCTGCCAGTTACTGCGATACCTGCTGGGTATGCGGCACTGATAGATGCATACAAAGTTCAGGCTCCATTACCGCACAAATTAAGTGCAATCGGAGAAAAAAATACACGTAAAAAAGACCAAGATTGGAGAATATTGACGCCACGTCATGCTCCGACTCCGACTTTGGAAGGTCAACTCACATTTGCACTAAAAAATGAAGGTTTGGACTTATGCATCCTTAAACGATTATTTCTGATAACAGGGCCAGAACCCATTGAAGCTATTGTAAGGGGAAAGCCAACAGGCAGTTACGCACGGCGTATTTGGTTTTTGTATGAATGGCTATTAGGAGAGAAACTTAACCTTCCTAATGTCACCAGGGGAGCTTATGTGCTAGCCGTAAATCCCAAACATCAATTCGCCACAGCAGGAGAAAACTCTTCTCGTCATAGAGTGAGAAACAATCTCCCAGGGAAAGCGAATTTTTGCCCACTTGTATCCCGAACAAAAAAGCTCGACGAGCTTATAGCTCTTAATCTTTCTGGCCGAGCGCGAGATATCGTCAAGCTTGTTCCCCGCGATTTGCTTGCACGTACTGCCGCATTTCTGCTTTTGAAAGATTCCAGGTCTACTTACGCCATTGAAGGCGAAAGTCCTCCTCAAGATCGAATACAACGATGGGGGCGAGCCATAGGCGAAGCTGGGCGCCAGCCCATTGATCTAGATGAATTGCTGCGTTTACAGAAAATTGTAATTGGTGACGAGCGTTTCGTAAAAATGGGCTTAAGAACTGAAGGAGGTTTTGTAGGTGAACATGATAGAACCACCCAAATGCCATTACCAGACCACATTAGTTCCAGACATGAAAACTTACCCGATTTGATTGAAGGATTGGTTCAATTTGATAATGGTCCTGGACAGGAAATAGATCCAACTCTTGCAGCCGCCATACTTGCATTTGGGTTTGTTTACATACATCCGTTTGAAGATGGGAATGGAAGAATTCACAGGTATTTAATTCATCATGTTCTGTCCGAAAGAGGCTTCAATCCACCTGGCATAGTTTTTCCGATTTCGTCTGCAATTTTAGAAAACATCGAAGATTACGAGCGCATCTTGCAATCATATTCTGCAAAAATATTGCCGCTCATAAAATGGAAGCCTACTGATTCCGGGAATGTCAATGTGTTAACCGATACCGCCGATTTTTATCGATATTTTGATGCTACCCGGCATGCCGAATTCTTATATTCATGTGTTCAGCAAACGATTGAAATTGACTTACCTAATGAAACCAATTTTCTTCGATCATACGATTCATTTAAATCTAAGGTGACTAACTTCATCGACATGCCTAACAGGACAATTGACCTGCTCTTTAAGTTCTTACATCAAAATAGAGGACGCCTATCCAAGCGAGCGCGCAAACACGAATTTGAAGCATTCACTAACGACGAGGTGCAGGCGATTGAGGAATTTTATTCTGAGGCATTTGACAACCTCAAAGATTGAAAATCACCACCGTGCCGATCTACACACGGGTACGATCAGCGCCTTAATTAACCACGCATTAACCCGCTACAAAAACGCCTCGGCAGAATGATTCAATTTAGCCTCATAATGGATACCCTAGGACATAAGGATTTTTCTGAAGTGTTCATAACAATAAAAAGTCACTTCCGGCTACTTCCCCCAACAGTAGAACGGAATTGTTTATTATACATGGCCATTGTGCCACCATTGCTGAAGTTGCGGTAGTCGAGCGCATTAATTTCCATATTAAACTGAATGGGCTTCACGTTTGTTTCCCATATTTTATCAAAGAAACCAAGATCATCAGGCGTTGCCATGTTTGGGCGTAACAGGAAGCTATAACTTCCCCCTTCTTGATCAAGGATGCGTTGGATCTCCTCGCCGACACGTGTATAAAAAAGCAATTCTCCCGAGTAGGAATCTTTGCCTGCGACGGATATGGGTGTGAACGAAGGAAGTGCGCCTTTTACTGAGTCATTCCATCGCCCAAAAGCAGCGCTGTAAAACCGTTTTGTTTGCTTGGTTTTTAGATTGGTCACGTCGAGGTCCATAGAAAGTATAGTGCCTGAGCGTGCTCCATAATTAGAAACCGTAACGGGGATATTGAACACTTCAAAAGTGTTGCGTCCCGGATGAGAATACTGAATAACAGGCGGTACAAAAACTCTAAAATGAGGTTGTCTCAACACCGTTTCATAAAAACTAAATCCGGAGAATATGATAGCAAGTACTGAAACAATTGCGGCAGTCCTCCCGCCAGCTGCATGTTGAGCAATTTCTGCATTTTCATGAACAGAATCACTCGCCGCTTTACGGCTCCTGAAAACCAACATACCAAACTCCTGCGTACTCTTATTATTTGCCGAACTGAGGTTTTGTACAAACGCATAAAGGATGGTTTGATCAAAACTCAATTTTCACTTTGTTAGAAATGTTACGCGTTCCGTCAACCCCCTTTGAAATATAATGTGACACCAGACAAATTTTTTCAGGTCAGAACGGTTCAACTTTTGCCGCGCAGAATTTAAACTCCGGAATCTTCCCAAATGGGTCAAGCTGTGGATTGGTCAGAACATTAGCGGCGGCTTCATTAAAGCAGAAGGGTATAAATACCATACTTTCGGGGACATCGCGGTCAGCGCGGGCTTTTAAAGCAATTGTTCCGCGTCTGGTTGTGACTCGAATTTGATCACCGGCGGCAAGCTTAAGCTTGTGCAACCGTTTTGGATGAAGCAATGCAACTGCCTCAGGCTCAAGGCCATCCAATACTTTAGCGCGGCGTGTCATGGCACCTGTGTGCCAATGTTCGAGCATCCGGCCTGTTGAGAGAATCATAGGGTAATCATCGTCCGGCAGTTCTGCTGGGGGCACGAGATTTGTTGGTACAATGCGTCCGCGCCCATCTTCTGTTGGGAAACCAGAGCCAAATAATATCTCATTGCCGGGGATGTCAGGACCATCTACTGGGTAGGTCACGGCATCTTCCTCTTCAAGTCGCTCCCATGTGATGTTTTTAAGGGAGGGCATAATTTTGGTCATTTCTGCAAAAACATCACGTGGGTGGCTATAATTCCAGTCAAGACCCAACCTTTGTGCGATTTCCTGAATAAGAATCCAATCTTCCCGCGCGTCTCCCGGTAAGGGAACTACAGGACGAGCCAGTTGTACTTGACGGTTCGTGTTCGTGTAGGTGCCATATTTTTCGGCATGAGCTGAGGCCGGCAAAATGACATCCGCATGCCAAGCGGTTTCAGTTAAGAAAATGTCCTGAACAACCAAATGTTCAAGTTTAGCCAGGGCTTGGCGCGCATGTGTTTGGTCTGGATCCGACATCGCCGGATTTTCACCCAGGATATACATAGCTTTAATTTTGTCAGCGAGAATAGCATTGACAATTTCAACTACGGTAAGGCCCCTTTTTGGGTCAAGGTCTTTGCCCCAAAAATCTTGGAAATTCTTTCGGACATCATCTGATTCGACAGACTGATAATCTGGATAGACCATGGGAATTAGGCCGGCATCAGAAGCCCCTTGTACATTGTTCTGTCCTCTAAGCGGATGAAGCCCTGTACCTGGTCGCCCGACATGGCCTGTGGTGAGGGCCAATGCTATGAGTGCACGCGCATTGTCGGTGCCATGGACATGTTGCGAGATCCCCATGCCCCAAAAAATAATGGATCGTTCTGAACGGGCATAAAGCCGTGCAACTTCGCGGATGGTCTCGGCAGGTATGCCACAAACCTCAGCCATTTTTTCTGGGTCAAAGTCCTTTATGCGCTCTTTTAATGCTTCAAAGCCTGAGGTTTGCGCCTGAATATATTGAGCATCTGTCAAACCTTCTTCAATGATGGTATAGAGCATAGCATTGAGAAGGGCGACGTCTTGACCGGAGTTAAACTGCAGGAAATGAGTCGCATAGCGAGCCATGTTATGGCGGCGAGGATCCATGATAATGAGCTTCGTGCCATATTTGGCAGCGTTTTTTAAAAAAGTCGCTGCTACAGGGTGGTTCTGTTCAGGCCGGGCGCCGATGACAATGGCACAGTCGCTGTGTTCGGCAGCAGTGAAAGGTGCTGTCACAGCACCGGAGCCAATGCCCTCCATAAGTGCTGCAACAGAAGAAGCGTGGCAAAGCCGGGTGCAATGATCGACATTGTTGGTACCAAAAGCGGTGCGGATCAATTTTTGAAAAAGATATGCTTCTTCATTGGAGCACTTTGCCGATCCAAATCCCGCCAAGGCTGAAGAGCCGTCCCGCTCAAAAACCTGCTTCAAGCCGTGAGCGGCCTTATCAAGGGCTTCCTTCCAGCTGGCTTCGCGAAAATGAGTCCATGGGTTGGCTGGATCAATTTGGTCATCCCATCGTTTTGGGACATCATCCCGCCGGATCATCGGTTTGGTCAAGCGATGCGGGCTATATATATAATCCCAGCCAAAGCGGCCTTTGACGCAGAGCCGATTTTCGTTCGCTGGACCATCACGTCCATCAATATAGAGAATCTTATCATCCCTAACATGGACGCGGGTCTGACAGCCAACGCCGCAATAAGGGCAGAGCGTGTCGACAGACCGATCCTCAAAGCCCTCTCGTATACCTTGGCTATCCAAGAGATTGGCCTCCATGAGTGCCCCTGTCGGGCACGCTTGAACGCATTCACCGCAGGCCACACATGTGCTCTCACCCATAGGGTCATCAAAGTCAAAGACAATCTTTGAATTCGCTCCGCGATAGGCCATGCCAATGACATCATTGACCTGCACTTCGCGGCACGCACGCACACAAAGATTACAATGAATGCAGGCATCAAGATTGACGGCCATGGCGGGATGGCTGAGATCAGAAGTAGTGTCATCTCGCGCTGGAAAGCGGCTTTCGGCGATGCCGATTTGGTGTGCCCAATTCCAAAATTTTGACTGAGGATCATGTGCTGATTCACGTGCTGGCTGATCAGCAATGAGCATCTCAAACACCATTTTCCGGGCCTTTTTTGCCCGTTCATTGCTTGTGTGGACTTTCATGCCCTGGCTTGGTGTGCGGATGCAGGAGGCTGCAAGCACACGCTCCCCTTCAATCTCGACCATACAAGCGCGGCAATTTCCATCCGGGCGGTAACCTGGCTCTGGCGCATAGCACAAATGCGGGATTTCAGTTCCAAGCCTTTGAGCGGCCTGCCAAATCGTCTCTCCGGGGTTGGCCTCAACCTCACGGCCATCAAGTTCAAAAACAATAGGCAACTTTTGAGGGTTTGGATCACTCATTTGAGGTCCTCCGGAAAATACTTCAATACGGAACGGATAGGATTGGGTGCTGCCTGCCCTAATCCGCAAATGGAAGCATCAGCCATGACAGTAGAAAGGTCTTCAAGAAGATTTTCATCCCATTGGCCGTTGCTCATAAGTTTGGCAGCTTTTTCTGTGCCGTTGCGACAAGGCGTGCATTGTCCGCAACTTTCATCTTCAAAAAATTGCATAAGATTGAGAGCGACATCTTTCATGTTATCTTTATCAGAGAGGATGATAACG
Organism: Methyloligellaceae bacterium; assembly: GCA_965224165.1. GTDB lineage: Bacteria > Pseudomonadota > Alphaproteobacteria > Rhizobiales > CBDCYM01 > CBDCYM01. The sequence continues at coordinate 246,581 of CBDCYM010000011.1, forward strand.
GCGTGGGAGCCGATAAAACAGCCGTGCTCTTCTAAGGTGCCAAAATCTAGAGGAATATCAGACATGGATGCAGGCAGGATTCCACCCGAGGCTCCACCAGGCAGATAGCCTTTGAATATATGACCCTCTTCCATGCCGCCACAATGCTGGTCGATTAACTCCCGCGCAGTGATGCCGGCCGGCGCGAGCTTTACACCGGGTTCTTTGACGCGCCCAGAGACGGAAAAGGAGCGTAGGCCTTTGTGCCCCCGCGTACCTTGCCGTGCAAACCAATCCGCGCCTTTTTCAATGATATCACGGATCCAATATAACGTTTCGACATTATGATTAAGGGTTGGTCTGCCAAAAAGACCAATTTGAGCAATGTAAGGTGGGCGATGGCGAGGTAGGCCACGCTTACCTTCGATTGATTCAATCATAGCTGACTCTTCACCACAAATATAAGCGCCAGCACCACGCCTAAGTTCGAGACCGCACTGTTTGGTAAGGTCCGCTCGATCAAGGGCTGCAATTTCGTCCTTCAAGATTTTGAGCACAGCGGGATATTCATCGCGCATATAAAAATAACACCGCTCTGCTTCAACAGCCCAAGCCGCAATCAATGCACCTTCAAGGACGCGGTGTGGGAAGCGCTCTAAATAGTAGCGGTCTTTAAATGTCCCAGGCTCCCCTTCATCACCATTTATAGTCATAAGCCGCGGCTTGGCTTCGGCTCTAACGAACTCCCATTTCTTGCCAGCCGGAAAACCTGCGCCGCCAAGACCGCGCAGGCCTGCATCCGATAGAGCCGCGATGATGTCTTCAGGTGTATTTTCACCCGCCAAACAACTTTCGAGTAATTTATAACCACCTTGTGCACGGTAAGCATCAAGGGTCTCATAGTCAGGAATAATTGGATGATGATCTACAGAGTCTATTACGGTTTGGATCAATTCCGGTGTCGCCTGATCAACATGTCGGTGACCGATCTCAACGACGGGGGCTTTGGCACAGCGGCCCATACATGGTGCCTGAAGGATTCGTACTTTTTGATGATCGAGCCCCTCTTGAAGTTTTATTTGTAGTTGCTTTGCCCCTTTGAGCATGCATGTGAGGGAATTGCATATCCGTATCGTAACGGGAGCTGGAGGCGTTTCACCTTCCAGAACGATATCAAAATGGGCGTAAAACGACGCAACCTCAAAGATATGGGCCATGGGAAGCTTCGTCTCAACGGCAAGAGCATGTAAGTGTGCGGCATCAAGATAGCCCATCTTGTCTTGAAGAAGATGGAGGTATTCAATCAAAAGGTCATGCCGCCTTGGCCGGTCCCCCAACAATTTCTGCACTTCTTCGAGAGCAAAAATATCTAACTGTCGTCCTTTAGGAAAAGATAAGGCGGAACGTCTGCCTGACCCAGGGGGAACCTTTAGGTCAGTCTCTTTGTCGATTGTCATTGTTTGTCACTTAAATATCTCTTTGCCAAGGCCAGTCTAGGTCACGAACTCATAAATGTGGTTAAAAATGGTATGAGCCAATCTGTTCGAATACGAGAAGCAAAGGTGCAGACAATGTGGTGCATTTTCAAACCTTTGCGACGCTGTAGTTGGACAGATTGGCCATATCCTCCGGACGCTGAAACGGCTTCAATCTGCAGCGTCGAAGCGCTTGAAAAGGGAACAACCCTTGTCTGCTCGCTTCTCCTCGCATCTTTTTGCCGTTTCTAGCGCCATTTTCAGCACATTTATGAGTCCGTGACCTAATCATACTTTGGCGTGCAACCTAGGTTACTAAAAAGCTCTCATTAACTTAAGATAGATAGCCAAATATCTGCCACACGATGATTAAGCATTCCTGGTATACCATATGCCAAGAAAGAGCTTACAACAACTATTGTTCATGCAGAGCCTCCCCCGAAGTTTTCGCTAGCCAACACTGAAAAAAAAGCGCTATGGTCTACTGGTATACCAAATGCCATATCACACTATGATAGCATAGTGATCTAAACTAGACCGCAAAGCGGCTTCGCCCGAAAGCCTCACGATATGTAGTTTGTGAGGTTATTCAGGGATAAATATGGGAGGAAATTAGAAATGCCAAGCATCATAAAACGACATGCATGTCTTCTTTTTGCCGCCGGATTTTTGGCGTCTGTCGCAGTTAGCGGCATGGCCGGAACAGCTCAAGCAGAATGGCAACCTAAAAAGCCCGTTGAGTTTATTGTCATGGCAGGTAAAGGCGGCGGCGCAGACAAGGCCGTGCGCCTTATGCAGAGTATTATAGAAAAAAACAAAATGGCTCCTGTACCTTTTACGCCGATTAACAAGCCAGGCGGAACAGGTGCTGAAGCGCTCGTTTATCTTAAGCAGAAAGCAGGCGATAATCATGTCATTATGTTTACGCTGAACAGCTTTTATACAACACCTCAACGGCAACCAAAGCTCGGTGTAGATATTGCGAAATTTACACCGATTGCTCGTATGGCTGAGGACACTTTTCTATTGTGGGTGCATTCGGATCGTAAAGACATCAATTCTGTCGAGGATTTCGTGAAAGCTGCCAAGGAAAAGGGCAATAACTGGATTATGGCCGGCACGGGGAAAAACTCTGAAGATAATTTGTTGACGGACTTTCTCAACTCCGCATATGGGCTCAACATGAAATACGTGCCTTATAAGGGTGGTGGAAAGGTTGCAAAACAGCTCGCAGGCAAGAACGCAGATTCGACAGTTAACAATCCTTCAGAGCAACTCGGTTTCTATGAAGCCGGAACCACAAAACCACTTGCTGCTTTTACGCCAGAGCGTTTACCCCTCTTCAAAAACGCGCCAACATTTAAGGAGCTTGGCAAGGATTTTGTCTATTTCATGCAGCGCACGGTCGTCGGTGCACCTGGCATGAGTGAAGAGGCAAAGGCTTATTACACAGGACTTTTCAAGAAAGTCTTTGAATCAAAAGAGTGGCAAACTTATCGGACTAAAAAAAGTTTGCAAGGCGATTTCCTGACCGGCAAGCCGCTTATGGATTATTGGCTCACGGAGCGTGAAGTACATCGCAAGATGCTGATAAAGATGGGTGCCATAAAAGGTTGACCATATCGGTATCAACAAGACTATTAAGCTAAGGAGAGAGTTCTCAATCATGCGTGTGGCTGAATTGCTTATGGCCGTTGTGATGGGGATCTTCTCTCTTTATCTTATGTGGAAGAGTGCTGAACTTCCCATAGGTTGGATAGCGGGAGAAGGACCTGGCGGTGGGGCATGGCCGTTTTGGCTTGCTACTATCATGTTCCTTTGTTGTGCTTGGATCATCATACAATGGATCCGAAAAAAAAGTCCTCTCTCGCAATCTTCAGAAATCTATTTTCACCTTGGAACATTTGTTGATGTGGGACTTGTGGCACTAGCCCTTATTGTCACAGTTGCTTTGTTTCATGTCATCGGGGTTTACGGTGCCGTTCCTTTATTCCTGATTTTTTATTTGAAATTTCTGGGACGACATTCCTGGGGCCTGACAGCTTTAGTTACCGTGATAACGCCAATCGTAACCTTTTTCTTTTTTGAGATTGCTTTGAGGATCACATTACCCAAGGGGTATACGGAACCAGCTTTTTATCCGCTTTATAAGATCTTTTTATAGGCCGTAATGCGCAAAAGGACTATACCGGGCAGGCAGACATGATGGAAATTATCAGTCTTCTCTCTAATGGGTTTGCAATAGCATTACAGCCGCTTAATCTTGCTCTTATTGTACTTGGTTGTGTCCTTGGGCTTTTCATTGGTGCCATGCCGGGGCTCGGTTCCGTTAATGGTGTGGCTATTCTCTTACCTCTAACATTTCTCGTCCCTCCAACCGGTGCCATTATTTTTCTTGCAGCTCTTTATTATGGTGCCATGTATGGCGGTGCGATCAGTTCCATCATGTTGGGCATTCCAGGTGCTTCGACAGCGGTGGCAACCACATTTGACGGACGTCCTCTTGCCAAGCAGGGCATGGCGGACAAAGCTTTAACAACTGCTGCTCTTGCTTCGTTCGTTGGCGGAACAATATCAGTTGTTCTATTTACCTTTTTTGCGCCACCTCTGGCTCATGTCGCTCTCGTCTTTGGTGCGCCTGAGGAATTTGCCCTGATGATGCTTGCCTTTGCTACTTTCATTGGCCTTGGCGGCGATGATATTGCAAAAACAATTTTCTCAATTTGCATTGGTCTCGTTTTAAGCGCGGTAGGTGTTGATATCATTAGCGGCGAACCGCGCTTAATCTTCTTCGACATTCCGGGTTTTTTCCATGGCATAAATTTTTTAGTTCTCGCCATTGGAATTTATGGCATTGGCGAAATGCTTTGGACGATAGAAGAGAATAGGAGAGCTGGCGGCAAAAGCATGCTATCCCATGCCACTGTTACCGTTCAAAGAACGCTGAACAACGTTAAAGAGACATTGAGAGCATGGAAAACCCTCCTTATGGGGTCGTTCCTAGGATATTTTGTTGGCATTCTTCCTGCCGCCGGAGCAACTCCAGGATCACTCATGGCTTATGGTGTTGCCAAACAAATTTCAAGAGAGCCTGAAAAGTTTGGCAAAGGTGCCGTCGACGGTGTTGTTGCGCCTGAATCGGCGAATAATGCGGCAAGTACAGGCTCCATGTTGCCAATGCTGACACTTGGCATCCCAGGCTCTCCAACAACGGCCATTTTATTAGGTGGCATGGTAATTTGGGGACTAGAACCGGGGCCGCGGCTTTTTGTTGATCATAAAGAATTTGTCTGGGGCCTGATTGCAAGCCTATATGCGGCAAATTTATTCGCTGTTCTGATCAATGTCGCATTCATTCCGGTCTTTATTTGGGTCCTCAAACTGCCGTTCACGATCCTCGCCCCGATTATTTTCATTCTCTGTCTAATTGGTGGTTATGCACCAACTCAGGATATGCATGATGTTTGGTTGATGGTTCTGTTTGGTATAGTCGGCTATTTGATGCGTAAACTTGATTATCCATTGGCTCCGGCTGTCTTGGCAATTGTTCTCGGACCTCTCGCAGAACCAGCGCTTAGACAATCTCTTTTGATCGACAATGGATCATTTGCGATCTTTTTCACGCGCCCCTATTCTGCACCAATTATGGTTGCTGCTCTCATTCTCTTGTTGCTGCCTGTCATAAAACCCGTCATTCGTATTTTGAAAAACAAGAAGGCATCTGCAAAAGCTCAAACGTAATGAAACGAAGTGAAAAGTTAGAACATCTGAGCGAACGAATAATGAGAAGTATTGTGTATTGCACATGTTTTGAACTGTGGTGTATGGTATACCAGAGACCATGACATATAATTTGGCACATGTTGAAATGATTAATATTAGGCCGCGATCACCCTCAAAATAGATAAGTCAATGGGGGACTTGATAGGCGAGGACGTAACTGAAGGGCTCATGAAGTCGAGCCTATGGCGGTTTCTTATTAGGAGTCTGCGAAAGATGAATGTGTTGGCCGCATCTGTCTGGCCGTGAAAGTTGAGTGATGGAAAATCTTCAGATCAATATTCAACCGATTGAGGAAGGCTTCAGCCTTAAAAGCCGAATTTATGAATCGCTAAAACAAGCGATAATGAACATGAATATCTATGATGAAAACGCTGAACTCAGACTCGATGAACGCAAACTTTCTGAACAATTTGGCATAAGCCGGACACCTCTTCGTGAAGCCCTTGCCCGTCTTGATCAGGAGGGACTCGTCAATATTGTGCCTCGTCGCGGCGTTTTTATTGTACGCAAATCAAAAGAAGAAATTTTGGAGATGATCACGGTATGGGCGGCGCTTGAAAGCATGGCTGCCAGATTAATCACCGAGATTGCCACGGATGAAGATATTTCGACGCTAAGAAAAATGTTTTCGACGTTTGATGGGACTAAAGTCCTTGCCAGGATCGATGAGTATTCCGACGCCAATATAAAATTTCATCAAGCGATTTTGAGGATGAGTAAGAATCAGCTTCTCAAAAAGACCGCAGATAGTTTTTTCATGCATGTGCGGGCAATTCGGGCACGCACTATTTCAGAAGACAATAGGGCCAACCGTTCTATCGTCGATCATATGCACATCATTGAAGCCTTAGAAGCTCGGGATACAGAATTAGCTGAACGTCTTGTGCAAGAGCATACACTTAATTTGCAGGCCCATGTCGAGCACCATGTTGTTTTGGATTAATTGCCTGCAATATGTGAGGAGAGTTTTGGAGGAATCATACCGACGGTAATAATGTCCTTAAGTCAAATAGGCAAAAAGAATTTGATAAGCAAGACCGGACCATAAAACCTAAGAGGTCTTGGGTTTATAGTTTCCTATAAGGGAGAGGATATATGTCCACTACAGCTGAGGACACCCTAAAGAAAAAAAGTACAGATGACACGATTATCTCAGGTGGGCGTCTCGTTGCCAAAGCGCTTAAAAATGAGGGCGTAGATACGATTTTCACGCTGTGCGGCGGTCATATCATAGATATCTATGACGGATGTGTTGATGAGGGTATTCGCATTATAGATGTGAGGCACGAACAAGTTGCAGCACATGCGGCAGATGGTTATGCACGCCAGACCGGAAAGCTCGGCTGTGTCGTGACTACGGCGGGTCCTGGATGCACGAATGCCGTGACGGGTATTGCAACTGCGTTTCGTTCAGAAAGCCCAATTCTACACATAGGTGGTCAAGGAGCACTGACTCAACATAAACAAGGCTCGCTGCAAGATTTGCCCCATGTTGATCTGATGAGCCCAATCACAAAGTTCTCTGCAGGCGTTCGCTCAACGGAGCGTATTGCCGATATGATTTCTATGGCGGCGCGTGAGGCATTCGCCGGAGCCTATGGTCCGTCTTATCTTGAAATTCCACGCGATGTCTTGGACCGCGAGATCGATATTTCAAAAGCCATAATCCCCAAGCCAGGACATTACCGCGCGTCTCTGAAGTCAATAGGTGATCCTACTGATATAGACAAGCTTGCTACTCTTCTCGTAAACGCTGAAAAACCGGCAATTCTGCTTGGTCAACAGGTTTGGATGTGCCGCGGCCATGAAGCTGCGATCAAACTTGTCCGTGCGCTTGACATTCCTGCATATTTTAATGGTGCCGGACGTGGTTTATTGCCGCCCGGGGACCCTCATTATTTCCACCGCACGCGCCGTACAGCATTTGATAATGCTGATGTTATCGTAATTGTCGGAACACCGTTTGATTTCCGCATGGGATACGGCAAGCGAATTCGGTCTGATGCTACTTTAGTGCAGATCGATATGGACTATCGCACTGTCGGTAAAAACCGCGATATATCACTTGGACTTGTGGGGGATCCCGGCGCGATATTGGCCGCGGTTCACGATGCTGTGTCAGATAGTATCAATAAGGATAAGCAACAAAAACGCCAAGACTGGATGAAAGAGCTTCGTGCTGAAGAACTCTTACGCACTGATAAGCTCATGCCTCTTTTCACGTCGGACAAGACGCCAATTCATCCTTATCGTGTTGCGTGGGAGATCAATGAATTTCTCGGTGACGATACGATTTATATCGGCGATGGCGGTGATGTTGTGACGATCAGTGCTCAGGCTGTGCAACCGCGTGGGCCTGGGAATTGGATGGATCCAGGAGCATTAGGCAGCCTTGGCGTTGGCACTGGCTTTGCCATGGCTGCTAAGCTCGCCCATCCAGAAAAAGAAGTCCTTTGCTATTATGGTGATGGGTCTTTTGGCATGACTGCGTTTGATATGGAGACGGCCAATCGGTTTGGTGCGCCTTATATTGCGGTTGTAGGTAATAACTCTGCCATGAATCAAATACGCTATGGTCAGATTTCCAAATATGGTGAGCAACGGGGCAATATTGGCAATCTCTTAGGCGATGTGCCGTTTTCGAAATTTGCGGAAATGCTTGGCGGTTATGGCGAAGAAGTTCGTGATCCAGGTGAGATCGGCCCTGCACTAAGGCGGGCTCGTGAGGCGGTTAAAACGGATAGCCGTTCGGCAGTGATAAATATTTGGGTAGATCCAAATGAATATGCACCGGGAACCAAAGCGCAAACCATGTACAAGTGATAAGCAGATGAATTTTACAGTGTTTCAATATGGTCTCTGCTATCCACAAATATCTAACATTTAACTTCGAGAGGACATCATGACAAAAGCACTCGAAGGCATTCGCATTCTTGATATGACGCATGTTCAATCGGGTCCAACATGCACCCAACTTCTTGCTTGGTTTGGGGCCGACGTCATAAAGGTCGAAAGACCGGGTATTGGAGATATAACTCGTGGGCAGCTCAGGGATATTGAGGGCGTTGACAGCCTCTATTTCACGATGCTCAACCATAATAAGCGCTCTATTACGCTGAATACCAAGTCGGAAAAAGGCAAAGAAATTTTCACCAAGCTTTTGCAGGCCTGTGATGTCATGGTTGAGAACTTCGCACCGGGTGCGCTTGATCGTATGGGCTTTAGTTGGGAGCGTATTCAAGAGATTAACCCACGCTTGATCTATGCTTCAGTTAAGGGTTTTGGCCCAGGCCCTTATGAGGATTGCAAGGTCTATGAAAATGTGGCGCAGTGCACGGGCGGCGGGGCCTCAACGACCGGATTTCTCGACGGCCCCCCAACGGTGTCAGGGGCGCAAATTGGTGATTCAGGTACCGGGTTGCATTTAGCACTTGGTATTGTAACAGCACTTTATCACCGAGAGAAAAGCGGTGAGGGACAGCGTGTATTGGCGGCTATGCAAGACGGTGTTCTCAATCTTTGCCGGGTCAAATTGCGCGATCAGCAACGTGTGGAACGCGGCCCATTGAAAGAGTACAGTCAATACGGCAAAGGCATCCCCTTTGGCGAGGCGACACCGCGTGCAGGAAACGATTCTGGTGGTGGTCAGCCCGGTTGGATTTTGAAATGCAAGAACTGGGAGAACGACCCCAATGCTTATGTCTATTTCATTACCCAAGCACCCGTCTGGGGGAAGATTTGTGATGTGATCGGAAAGCCCGAATGGAAAGAGGACCCGGGCTATGCCACTCCGGATGCACGCCTCGATAAAATCTCTCAGATTTTTGATACGATTGAAGAGTGGACAAAGACCAAAACGAAGTTTGAAGTTATGGAGATTTGTAATCCACTTGACATTCCCTGTGGTCCGATCCTCTCTATGAAAGAGTTGGCGGAGGAACCGTCATTACGTGCCACGGGAACCGTGGTCGAAATTGATCATCCAACCCGAGGTAAATATCTAACTGTTGGCAATCCGATCAAGCTTTCAAATTCACCCAGCGAGGTCACCCGTTCCCCACTTCTTGGAGAACATACGGATGAAATTTTGCGTGAGGTTGTTGGTTTTAGTGATAGCGAAATTGCTGAAGCTAAAGCTTCGGGTGCGGTTGGGGATGAGGAAACACCCCAGCCGACGGTTGCGGCTCAGTAAGGGGGCTTGCTGATTATATTTCGTATATTTTGTGTGTGCATAGAAGTGGAATAACCTTGAGTTCACACTTTGTTCTCCATATAGTGATTCGAGAAGGAGGTTATCTATGCAAGAAGATTTTCAGTTTGATCGTGAGAAATTCAAAGATGTAATGCACTATGTAGTGCAGTATGTGTCCGCTAAATATGATCTTGATGCACTTGGTAATACCAAACTGCATAAGATTTTATACTATAGTGATATGCTGAGATATGTTGATAGCGGTAAACCTTTAACTGGGGTGGATTATTTACGGCAGAGATTTGGGCCAACCGCTCGGCATCTTGTTTGGGGGCTAAAGGAGCTTCAATCCGAAGGGCGCGTATCATCATCAAAATGTAACTACTATGGCTATTCGAAAAACGAATATAAGTCCTTGTCTCATCCAGACTTAAGCCGCCTTTCAAAAAACGACACGGAATTAATAGAACATATTGTCGGCTTTGTTTGTGCCCATACAGCACATGAGATTAGTGAATTCAGCCACGATGATGTTTGGTCTTCAGTCCCTATGGGCGAACGCATTCCCTATTATGCAGCGTTTGCCATGTTCCCAGCTGAAATTACAGATGAGGATGTCGAAGAAGCAACGAGTGAGGCCGTTCGCATCGCTCCTGAGATTGAGGCTGAGCGTCGTGAAAGTAGAATTCTCTGAAATTGCTAATGCGGGTCTTTCCAAAGCAGTTTCGGAGCTTGAGGTTCAGAAAGCTCTGAAATATTCGATAAAATTGCATCTCTCGCATCCTGAAGCGCATAAAAAAAAGCCGCCGTCTCGAACAGCCGGCTGACAAAAATTTATATCTTTTTGCATTGTGGGAATTGCGAATTACATGGGAGTTGACTCCAGACAGCATAATTATCTGGAGCATAAAAAAATTGGCTGCTTATTCCTGAGTGTTTTTGGAACCATTTAAGTTGCATTCTTAGGATTTGCTTAGCAAGCCCTAAACCATGGGCTCATCCATAATCTGCAGCAAATAGTCGCCATAACCACTTTTTTTGAGGGGTTCCGCCAAGGCATAAAGCTGGTCTGTATTAATAAAGCCCATGCGGAAAGCCACCTCTTCCGGACAGCCAATTTTTGTGCCTTGCCGCTCCTCGATTGTTTGTACAAATTGTCCGGCTTGTAAGAGGGATGGAAATGTTCCGGTATCGAGCCAGGCAAATCCGCGACCTAAGAATTCAACATGTAGGTCACCGGCATCTAAATATTTCTGATTAAGGTCAGTAATTTCAAGCTCACCGCGTGGCGAGGGCTCAAGTTCCGCGGCAAAATCACAAACCCGATGATCGTAGAAGTAAAGACCGGTAACGGCGTAGTTTGATTTGGGATTTTTAGGTTTTTCCTCGATGCTTTTGACGCGTCCGTCATTGTCAAACTCGACAACACCATAGCGTTCAGGGTCTTTAACCCAATAGCCAAAAACAGTCGCCCCCTTATTGCGCATAGCCGCAAGCTGAACCTTGTCGGTTAAACCATGACCGAAATAAAGATTGTCACCTAAAATAAGTGCACAAGCCTCGCCGTCAATAAAGTCACGACCGATGAGAAAGGCTTGTGCCAAACCTTCCGGTCTTGGTTGAACAGCATAGTTGAGCTTGACACCCCACCGGCTCCCGTCTCCCAAAAGGCGTTTGAAAGCGTCTAAGTCTTGAGGGGCTGTGATAACCAAAATATCGTTAATGCCTGCCAGCATAAGCACGGTCAATGGGTAGTAGATCATCGGTTTGTCATAAACAGGCAAAAGCTGTTTCGATTGTGCCAAAGTGATTGGATGAAGCCGCGTTCCGGAACCGCCGGCAAGTATAATTCCCTTGGTCAAGCTGCTTTGTCTCCGTTTTTGCATAAATTTGTGACGAGCCTTTTGACTGATGGCCGCCAGGTAGGTTGAGACAACGCAAATGTCGCGCCAATTTTTTGGCAATTCAGGATACTATTGCGCGGGCGTCGCGCAGGTGTGGGATATTCTTCTGTTGAGATTGCTTCGAGGGAAGGAGGATTATCAAGATAGGGGGTTGCCTCCCCAAGAATTGCTTTGGCAAAGTTGAACCAACTTACCGGTTCCACCCCGGAAAAATGATAGGTGCCCCAGGGTATGCCTCCATTGGAGCGATGAGCTTCAATTTTGCAGGCTATCGTTAATAAGGCTTCAGCAATCTCACAAGCATCTGTTGGACCACCCCATTGATCATCGACGATCCCTAGCTTGTTCCGTTCTTTCGCAAGACGGAGTATGGATTTGACAAAATTGTGGCCGGTCTCGCCGAAAACCCAAGAGGTTCTGAGAACGATATGGCGGTCATTTGCCTGCCGAACAGCCCGCTCACCTTCTTCCTTTGAGCGCCCATAAACGCCAAGAGGATTTACGGGATCTGTCTCACAATAGGACGTCTCTTTTGTGCCGTCGAAAACATAATCCGTTGAAATATAGACCACCGGTATCTTTGCTTTCGCACATGCCGTTGCGACAATGCCGGCGCCGTCGCGGTTAATCGAAAAGGCAAGGTCTTGCTCAGTTTCTGCGTGATCTACAGAGGTATAAGCAGCGGCATTAATGACGAGGTCTGGCTTATATTTCTTTATGGAGTTTGAAACCGCGTCCTTATTCGTAATGTCCAAACTTGCTCGGCTAAGGCCAACAATCTCACATTTTTTGTTTTGGCCGAGCTTTACAATTTCGCTGCCAACTTGTCCTTTAGCACCTGTAACTAGAAGCCTCACAATTACGCTCCATACTTAGAGAGTTTCCTCAAGTGCTATGGAAGTCGGTATCAATCCTAAGCGCTTACGATAAGCTCCAGAACGAATACGTTGCCACCAGTTTTGGTTTGTCAGGTACCAGTCTACGGTTTTCTTAAGGCCGGTCATAAAATTCTCTTTTGGCTCCCACCCAAGATCTGTTTTGATTTTTGAAGCATCAATTGCATATCTCAAATCATGACCGGGGCGGTCCTTGACAAATGTGATGAGTTTCTCATGTGAAGTGTTAGGGAAACGCTTATCCATGTGAGCACAGAGTTGACGGACAACATCTATGTTCCGAATTTCTGCGTCACCGCCAATATTATAGCACTCTCCCGTTTCGCCCTTTAGCAGTACCGCCAAAATGCCACGAACATGATCGTCTACATAAAGCCAGTCACGAATATTCTCGCCTTTTCCATATACTGGCAGCGGTTTACCAGCTAAGGCATTCAAGATCATCAAAGGTATGAGCTTTTCAGGAAACTGGAATGGACCATAATTATTGGAACAATTACTGATTGTGACTGGAAGCCCGTAGGTCTTATGCCACGCTCTCACTATATGGTCCGAGGAGGCTTTGGTTGCAGAATACGGAGAATTCGGTTTGTAAGGTGTCTCTTCCGAAAAGAGACCATCATTACCGAGTGAGCCATAAACTTCATCGGTTGACACATGATGAAAGCGAAATTCCGCCTGCCTATTGCCGCTTAGTCCATTGTAGTGTTTGAGAGCGGCCTGCAGGAGGTTATAGGTCCCAATGATATTCGTCTCGATAAACTTTGCAGGCCCGTCGATGGACCGATCGACGTGGGATTCGGCGGCAAGGTGCACAACATAATCAGGTCTAAATTCCGCGAAAGCCTCGTGCAGAATTTCTGCATCCCGGATGTCCGCCTTTAAAAATGAATAGCGATGGCCCACAGGAATTTCGGCAAGCGATTCGATATTGCCAGCATAGGTTAAACTGTCGATATTCAGGATTTGCCAATCCAGATTGCGGTAGATCCGCCGGACCAGCGCCGAACCGATAAAACCGGCACCACCTGTAATGAGGATACGCTTCACTACTTTACACTCCCTCAAACACCTTAGATTGATATTCAAAAAATGTGGGCAGTTCTTTAAACGGTGGCAAAATCGCATCTTTTTCTGAAAGAATTGTTTGAGCCGTTTCTTCACCCCAGTTAATTCCTACCGTGCGGTCATTCCAAATGAAGCCACGCTCATGATCTTTAGAATATGGGCTATCGACCTTGTAGAGCACTTCGGTTTTCGCGGTGAGAGTTCTAAATCCGTGTGCAAAACCAGAAGGAATGAAAATTTGATTGTGATGATCGGCGCTGATTTCGGCACTGCACCACTTGCCATAGGTAGGCGAGCCCTGACGTAAATCCACAGCCACATCCAGAATGGCGCCGCGCAAAACCCTCACAAGCTTAGCTTGAGCAAAGGGTGGAATCTGAAAATGCATGCCGCGGATTGTTCCGGCTTCTTTAGAAAAAGATTGATTATCCTGAATAAACGAAACTACAACACCCATTCCACCCAAATTAACAGCATTATAGGCCTCAAAAAAATAACCGCGATGGTCTGGGAAAACCTTCGGCCTAATAAGTTTTACGTCAGGAATTTCGAGAGATTTGATATCGTGCATCATTACCTGCCAATATAACTCACAATAAGAATTGCCTTTCCGCTACACATTAATTGCTGGCTTGCTCAACTCTTCCGGAACCATGTATCCGTAGATATTGGAGTAGTATTTTTTTGTTGTGTTGATGCAGGACTTATTAAAGATAACGCCAACAATATTCGCGTCGACAGCTTTTAATTTCGCTATTGTTTTCTGCGCATCGATGCGTTTTGTTTCATTGCATGAAAGTGTTATTGCAACGCTATCAGCGATTGAAGCGAGTACACGCGTATCCTGAACGGGTTGGATCGGTGCGGTATCAATGACGATAAAATCATAGATCTCTTGCAAGTCTAACATCAGATCACTGGTTTGAGGTGAAAACAGCAAATCAGTAGCTTTTTGCCCCATCGGTGCGATTGTCGGAAGGACATGTAAGTTCGTGACATTGTCCTTAATGACGGCGTCTTTGATTTCAACTTTGCCTGTCAGGACTTCAACCAAACCATTTTGCGCTTCTAAATTCAGTTTATTCAGAACGCTTGGTGCCCTTAGATCACAATCCATAAGTAAGGTTCGAACACCTAATTGGGCTGTGTTGCGAGCAAGTGAAAGTGCGAGCGTCGTTTTGCCTTCATCTCGTGTTGGAGACGTAATCAAGATGGTTTTAGGCGGGTTTCGTCTGTTGAATAACAGGGTTTCAGTTCTGATTTGACTAATTGCTTCTCTATAGGTTGAGAGATTTTCGATATTTTGAAGCTTAATATCTGTTGGCCTCGCTTCGTAGTGTTTTAAGATGCGCTGGTCAATCTTAGGAATTGCGGCAATAACCGGGACATGTAGAAGCGTCTCAATTTCCTCAGGCGTTCTAATCAAATGAGGGTCAAAGAAATCGAGAAAAATAGCTGTACCGGCTCCTAATCCGAGAGTGCCGGCAAACACAATAAGAGACCACATCAGCCATTTTGTTTTTATCGGCTTTTCAGGTGTGGCCGCTCTCGAAACCACGCGAAAATCAGTACTCTCAAGACGCTTATATTGGGATGCTTCTTTGAGCCTTCCGAGGAAGGACTCATAAAGACTTCTGCTGGTGCGGGCATTTTGTTCTAGCTCACGCAATTTGACAGAAGCAGCGTTGGCTGTTTCCGCTCTTCCTGCCAGTTTTTTTGAAAGGCGTTGTAGATGCCGCTCATTTTTTTTCGCTGACATATATTCAGCTTCGAGTGATGCGACGATATTTGCCATTTCATCAGAAAGTTGGCGTTTAAGATCACGGATTTTGGCTCTAATATTTCGGACAGATGGATGGCTGCTACCAAAATTGGTGCGAAGCTGCGCTTCCTTTTGTTTCGCTTTTGCGAGGCTTCTTCGAATTTCATTAAGTAAAGTCAGTTTGGACTTGCTGACATTTTCGATCGTTCCAGTACCTAAAGTGCTGGTACCTAACTTATGAATTTCCTGTGCCTGTTCGAAGCGAATACGCGCCAGGGCGGTTTCAGCAATAGCTTTTTGCAACCGATCATTTAGCCGCTCGAATTGTTTTTGATAGATGGAGTTGCCGGTCGTGTTTAATAGGCCGTGTTTTGCTTTGTATTGCTCTAATCGCTTCTCGGCCGCTTCAAGTTCCCCTCGCACTTCCGCCAACCGTACCGTTAACCAGGAGGTCGCTCGCTTCGTAGCGGCAAAGCGTGTATTTAGTTGATGTACAAGATGAGCATCCGCGATTTCATTAGTGATGCGTGCGGCAAGGTAAGGACTTGTTGAGCTAAAATTTACTGTAACTAGAGATGTAAATTGGTCATATTCTACCTTTAGATTTTTCTTTAACCGATCAACTGCAATATTAATTAGAACTTTCTCGCTTAATTCAAAAGATTTGTTATTATTAATTTCCATATTTATTGGTAAGTTGGCACTTATCCATCTCTTTATTAGTTTTTTTATTATATCTTTACGAGAGTTTGACATGAACTCTTCATTGTGATGCAAATTAAGTGTTTTTACAACACGTTGAAGAACAAGAAGAGATTGCATAATTTCCACTTCTGCCGCCACATTAGACACCCTTTGTGCAATGTGGGACATAAGCAGGCCTTTAGAAACAATTTGATTTTCTTGTGGGTCGTAAGCAAGAATCGTTTGAGTACTGTAGAGTGGTGGTAAATTCTTCAATATGAAATACAGAGCGATTAATCCAAGAATTGGTGGCACCAATACAATGAATTTACGACGCCTTAAGGAAAACCAAATTTTATCTACTGTATTCTTTATTTGGTTTTCTTGATTTTCATTTATTTGTTTCACCGCAATATTCCGAATTAGTCCGGTTTCTACTTTGTTCATGTCAGTAACTTTGATCTTAGATGTTCGTCTGCAATTACATGTTTACAACCCGGATATAGCTCAATCTGGGATGTGCAATATTCGGGCCTAATAAGCCTTGCGGTTAACGAAACCGAATATTGGTGTGAGAAGTAAGATTCTTAGGTCAAGCCAGATGGACCACTGGCTAATGTATTCGAGATCATATGTGATACGCTTTTCCATCATTGTTGGATTTTGTGTTTCCCCTCTAAACCCATGAATCTGGGCCCATCCCGTGATACCCGGTTTAACACGATGACGATTTGCGTAGTTTTCTAGAAGCTCGCCATAATATGAATTGTGAGCAAGGGCATGCGGCCTGGGGCCGACGAGCGACATTTCTCCACGTAAAACGTTGAAGAGCTGAGGAAGTTCATCAAGACTTGTGCGTCTCAGAATGTAACCGATGCGGGTGATACGTTTGTCATTTTTTGTCGCTTGCTTAATGTGACTGCCATCTTCGCAAACGGTCATTGTCCGGAATTTCAGCACTTCAATGATGTGATGATTGTACCCATGACGCTTTTGTCTAAAGAGGACCGGTCCCGGACTATCCAATTTTATAGCAATAGCGATAAGCGCCATGACGGGCAGAAAAAGTATCAGCGCAATAAAGCCTAGAATATAATCCGCAGCCAATTTCAAATGGACACCCCAGTCTGAGATCGGCTTCGTCTCAATATTAATGACACGTAGGTCTCGAACCGTTTCAATACCGATAAATGAGAGGTTGGGATTGCCTAAATCTGGGAGAATTTGGATGTCTATAGGCAGTAAGCGCAGCTCTTTGACGATACTATTTAAAAGGTTATGGCCTGTGGCCGGCAAGGCAATGATAACTTGATCAAGGTCATCCTGTTGGCCTTGATCAATTAGATCTCGTATAGCGAGAACCTGTTTCTTCAACTTTTCCTTATCGTTATGGGCAAATATTTGTTGTTCCAGATCACAAACAGCAACGAGACGGTACCCGCTATCAGTTTTGTCAAAGGCATTTATCACCCGTCTTAAAGGTTTGCCCAAACCAATGGCAGCTACTCTGCGTTGCAGTAGCCCTCGTGCCGCCATGCGACGTATCCATAAAGACCAAAGGACCCGGCTCGCCAAGAGCAGACCAAAAAACAGTACAAGCCAGCAAAGAAACCAAATACGAGAATAGGTCGAACTTATTTTTGCTAAAAATAGAACAATAAACATAAGGCCGAAGGAAAATATTATAGTCGAGGCATAATTCCCTTTAAGTAGGCCAAAATCATACGTTCTATCTTTATTATAGTTCCCCTTATGTTTTTGTATAATGTAGAATGCGACAGATGTGCCTATACCAGGCCAAATATACATGTAGGTATTGTCATTAAAGTTGAGATATAAATCAATATATAAATATTTTGAAATAATAGCTGATATTATCATAAGTATAATATCAGAAATAGCCATTAGATCTATTAACACTTTCCTGGAAAATGGAGAGTTATTAATTGATGCTATTTGATTTTTGTTTAATGTTTTCTTTTTATATATAGGGGTATATTGGGATTGAGTTTTGGGAGCTGTGCCCATGCTCGTATCAACCATGTGTACCCCCTAGCAATATAAGCCTTAAAATTGCCAACAGCAGCAATTGGAGATCTCAGAAACTACGCTCCACGTCTCTTAATCCGAGATACCTAGGCGGTTTGCTCGTATCTTAAGGTCTTCGGAACGCCACATCTCAACGTTCGAAAAAGAGACTTTTCGAGATCGACACTCGTGAAGCAATGTCCGTGCCAATGCAAATTTAACGCTTAACAGGCTATTTGCTTGCGGTATTGAAAAAGGGGTTTGGATACCTCTAAAAACCATCCGCCCTCTTCCCATTATCATAAGGTCACGCCATATTCCTCATATGCCGCGCTCAACCAAAACATTTGGCTCCCGTTCTGAGCCTCGATCCAATACATCACCTGCATCTGAGGTGAAGCCGTCCGTCTTTTCGGAGGTTCCGCAGCCATTGCTTGATGGACATCCTTTGGCATCGTTGGAGACCGCCCCGCTTTTTATGCCGCACCGGCCGGAGCGTCCTGAAAAGTCTGAAGGTGGGATTTCATTTAAGATTGTTTCGGAATTTGAGCCCAAGGGCGATCAGCCCGAGGCTATTGATGAGCTGGTTAAAGGCATCAAGGCGGGGGAGGAGGATCAGGTTCTTCTTGGTGTTACAGGGTCTGGCAAAACCTATACAATGGCTCAGGTTATTGAACGCACGCAGCGCCCGGGTCTTATTCTTGCTCCAAACAAGACACTCGCTGCACAGCTTTACGGCGAGTTTAAAAGTTTCTTTCCTGAAAATGCCGTTGAATATTTTGTGTCCTATTATGACTACTATCAACCGGAAGCCTATGTCCCGAGAACGGACACATATATAGAAAAAGAAGCAAGCATTAACGAACAAATCGATCGCATGCGCCATGCGGCAACCCGTTCACTTCTTGAGCGCGACGATGTGATTATCGTCGCATCGGTCTCTTGTATTTATGGTATAGGTGCGGTTGAAACCTATACGGCGATGACATTTGCAGTGGAAGTGGGGCAAGAGATCGCTCAACGCCAGCTCATCACTGATTTGGTCGCATTGCATTACAAGCGCAATGATGCTGCGTTTCAACGTGGCACGTTCCGTGTTCGCGGTGACACGATAGAACTTTTTCCTGCGCATCTTGAGGATCGAGCCTGGCGCATTTCTATGTTCGGTGATGAGGTTGAGACAATTACCGAATTTGATCCCCTTACTGGTCAGAAAACTGGCGATCTTTCTCTCATCAAAATCTATGCAAATTCTCACTATGTCACGCCCAAGCCAACACTTAGACAAGCTATCAAGCTGATCAAGAAAGAGCTGAAACAACGGTTGGAAGAATTACATGGGGCCGGAAAACTTCTGGAAGCACAACGTATTGAACAACGAACGCTATTTGATATTGAAATGATGGAGGCAACGGGTTCGTGTGCGGGTATTGAAAATTATTCCCGCTACTTGACAGGGCGCAATCCAGGTGAACCACCGCCAACACTTTTTGAATATTTGCCTGACAATGCACTTGTTTTTGCGGATGAAAGTCATGTCAGCATACCGCAAATTGGCGGTATGTTTCGGGGAGATTTTAAGCGCAAATCGACCTTGGCGGAGTTTGGTTTCCGTTTACCTTCATGTATGGACAACAGGCCTCTGCGCTTTGAGGAATGGAATGCAATGCGTCCTCAGACGGTTTATGTTTCCGCGACACCCAGTCATTGGGAGTTGGAGCAAACCGGTGGCGTGTTTGCGGAACAAGTAATCCGCCCAACGGGGCTAACTGATCCAGAGATCAGCGTGCGGCCGGCTTCTTCTCAAGTCGATGATCTTATTGATGAATGCCGTCAGGTGGCAAAGAAGGGTTACCGTGCACTTGTCACCACGCTAACAAAACGCATGGCGGAGGACCTCACGGAATATTGTCATGAGCAGGGTATTCGCGTGCGCTATATGCATTCCGATATCGATACATTGGAGCGCATAGAAATCATTCGCGATTTACGCCTCGGCGCATTCGATGTGTTGATTGGTATTAACCTTCTGCGTGAGGGGCTCGACATACCGGAATGTGCTCTGGTTGCCATTCTTGACGCAGATAAGGAAGGGTTTCTGCGTTCAGAAACGTCACTCATTCAGACCATCGGCCGGGCAGCGCGTAACGTGGAGGGTAAAGTGATTCTTTATGCCGATACCATGACCGGTTCTATGGACCGTGCCATTGCAGAAACGAACCGGCGCCGCGAAAAGCAGATTGCCTACAACAAGAAGCATGGCATTACGCCTGAAACGGTTAAAAAGAATATCGGGGATATTCTTGAGAGTGTTTATGAAGGCGACCACGTAACGGTCGACAAAGGCCTAGTGGGTGGCTTTGCTGAGAGCGATCAGCCGCTCGTCGGTCATAATCTCGAAGCAGTTATTGAGGATATGGAAAAACGCATGCGTGATGCGGCGGCGGATCTTGAATTTGAAGAAGCCGCGCGGCTTCGAGATGAAATTAGGCGGCTTCGTGAGACCGAACTCATTATTGCTGACGACCCACTTGCGCGGCAAATGGATGTTGAACAGCAGGCTGGTAAATTTGAAGCGCCACCCCGATCGGCCGGAGGCAGACCCGGAACCCGGACTTATAAGAAAAAAGGTAAAAATGTGCGAAGACGGCGAGGGCCTTAGCGATTCGTGCTCCGACGCGCCATTTCCGCTAGAGCATATCTCGCAAAAGTGGGTACCAGTTTTGCGAAAAAAGATATGCGACGACAAAAAGATAAAGCATCCAAGCGATTCCATCCACACTACACGACACGACACAAGACATAAAGGGTCCAAGACAATGCTCGCCGTCATTGCGAGCGAGCATTTTGCATGTGCTATCGGCTAACGCCTGCTTGAGCGTGAGCGAGCGCGGCAATCCAGAACTTTATCAGCTTTTCTGGATTGCTTCGTCGGCCTTTTTCGCCTCCTCGCAATGACGAAAAACATAGTTTTTACCTCTTTCGCTTCCTGTGTCGTGTAGTGTGGATTCCATCTAAACACGGAATGCTCTAGGAAAGTGATGGGTTGGATTTAGGATGACCTGGGTGTCGATATCAATGTCGACTCACCTTGCCGTAAGTCTCGTTGTTCACAGCAAAGAGCTTGCAGGGATGAGGCATATCGATTGGAAAAGGTCCTACATCCGTTTGCTTGCCGCATTCATATAGAGATTTTTGAATGGCCTGGGCTCGCGTTTTTTGTCCCGAGACATAGCCATAAATACCATCTGGTCCAACGGCCAATGCCCGGTGTGGACGTCCAGATGATAAAAAGCGGCGCAACAATAGTTGGCCACCCTTGGTGAGAGAAACCTCACCTTTCATTTTCACAGGGTCCAGTTTGGCTGGCCTAATACCAAGAAAACTTGAAATCTCGCGCATGATGGGCTTTTGCCAAATATCTATTTTATGATCAAGGGAAGGATAGTATCGAACTTTCCATAGTTTTGACCGAAAAAGCTCGCTACAGCGTCTCTTGGTAAAATCCTTGGAGTGAAGCCGTGTTCTGGGGCGGGCATAAGGATCAAGCCCACCGATGATAACGAGGAGAGGAACCGTTTCTCTGACGGCTATGGCTCCAAAATGACTACAAACATGTCCAGAGGCGATGATTCCAGCCACTTTGTTATCGATCATTTGCGCGATACCGCTTCCTTCCGAGTGTCCCCAGATAAAAATCGGCAGATCAGGATATTGCTTTCGCAAAATACGAATTGTGCGCTTTGTTTGAGCAATCCGAACTCTGGTTATCAGGTCGCGTAATCCCATTTTTGCAAGTGGTGTAATTCCACACATGCTGGGCGGTCTATTTTCAGAAAAACTATTTGGGGACACGAGTATGAATTGCCGCGTTCTAAGAAAATCACCAAAAACCCGAACAGGCCGGATCTTATAATTTCCTTTGCAGCCATGGAGAAATAAGACAATACCCTTAGGTTTTACGCCTTCCGGGAGATCAATTTTTAATCCGGAAATTAAGGGCCGGTCAGGGATCGGCAGTCTTTTATCTAAAGCCGGGTTTAAATGCGCATCTTGCATGATCACTTGCGAGTTTATGGCGTAGATGCGACAGGGTCGACTACGTAAAGAGAGAACATTTAATTTTTTTAAAGACCGCTTGCAGGAAAGAAGCGCCGTTTTCTTTGCTTGCTCTATACTATCTGCACCGTAACTCCAAGTTGCTATACCGGCAGGTCCAATTGCAAAGGCTTTTATACCTGGTAGCTCTTGATAGGTCGTTTTAAAAATGACCTCATTGGCAGCGGTTAACATTACGTCCATCTTCTGAAAAGTTTCATCAACGGACCGAACTGTAATCGTGCCTGATTCATCTAAAGGAAATTTGTCACCTACGGACCGTCTGGCAAATGCTTCGCTCCAACTTCCGGCACTAAAAATATGTAGGGCTCCTTGGTGAGGAACGTATTCATGGTCCGTAATGATTTTGTTGCAGGCGGGAACAGCTCTACTGATATGCAGGTTAGATTGACACCACTCTGAAAAAGAAGAGTCTGCGTAAATGGAGGTACTGTTTACGATGAAAAATACTCCCATTATCGTGCAGAATAGATAAATAAGTTTTGGGTTCATATGGAATATAAATACGCTCATGATACTTCCTGAATGTACATAATAAGGCAAAATTGCGTTACGGAGTATTGTGGTTAAATACGTAGTGAATATCGTTATGAAAGGTCTTTCGGACTATTTTCAAATTCTTGTAAAATATGAAATTCAAATTTTTTGAATGCCCGTGTCGTTAGATAATTTTTGGAAAATGAACACCTCCTTAGACTGCCTCATCTAAAGCTTTTTTGATTGCCTAAATAAGCATATGTCTACGGGGAGAATATGATATGCAAGTCATAAACCTATTCTTTTTTTAGTCTCCCCCAGTCTTGTGCCGCCTTCTTGATAAGCTTAAGGGCAGGCTTTGAACGTCCTTGATATGTACGTAATCCAAGCGTACGCAAAAATTCAGCAAAAGACTTATTCTGCCTGACTCCATAATAATTTTCATATGTTTTGACAGCTTTGGATTCTAAATCTGTGAACCAGAGAAAGTAAAGGGATTTGATGTGTGCTCGCATATTAAAGCCATGCAACATCGACAAATAGACAAATTGGGCTTGCTTTTCCTCTGACCCTTTGTTGACTTTGCTTGTTGGATAACCGATTTCAATAATATGGACCGGCAAACCTTGAGCATTAGCAATTATTTTTTTGTAGTCGCTTTCAATAGTGTTAGGAGAACGGACGGTGAAATCGGCATTCAAAGGATAGTAAGTTACGAGCACTGCATCCGTGAGCTTGTGAATGCCACGTAATTTTCTTTTTGTAAGGCCATGGGTCAGTCCATAAAAGGTGACCTTTGTACCAACTGCCATTTTTGTTCGTTTCTGTTTTGCATACGGAATAACGGCTTTGAGGAATCTGGTATAGGCGTTCCAGTGTTTTCGTTTTTTTCCAAGATAGATATCAATTTCATTACCGATTGCGAAAACCGATAGTTTTAAATCCGGTATGGTAGCAAATACGTGGTCCAATAATTTTTTGAATCGTGAAATAAGAATCGGATCATCAAATAACCGGCCTTTGAGATAGTTTGGCAGGCGGTTTCGATTGGTGTCGATGGGAGTTATCGTGAGGGCAATCACTATATTGCGAGGTGGATAAAAGGAATTGGCTATTTTTAGCAATTTCAAATTATACTTGCCTTTATGAGGCTCAAGATCATCCCAGGCGAGACTCATCGTTGTAGCTTGTATGCCATGGGCTTTTGCTTTTTGAAAAGCGGTTATGTAATCCTCTCCGCTTGCTTCAGTGATATGCATACCGAATAGAGGTGCAGCATCATTTGCGGACACCGGAAGCGCATTTGGCCAAAGGAAAAATGTGATCAGAAAAATAAAAGCAACACGAGCCATAATTCTCAAAACTTTTTGTACTAAATTGTCATAAACTTCTGACGTCCATAAACTTCTGACGTCCATAAACTTCTAACGTCCATAAACTTCTAACGTCCATAGCTTTCAAATTTTTTCAGCACCCTGTTCATTTCGGCAGAACTAAGAAGGTTGACCTCACCAATTTCCAAAACTTTAAGATATTGCGTCGCCAATGTTTCGACTTCCTGGGCGAGTTCAAATGCACTTTGTAAATTACTGCCTATAGCAATTTGACCATGATTGGCAAGAAGACAGGCCTGACGATCCTTGAGACCAGCTCGAACGTTATCTGCAAGTTTCTTTGTCCCAAAGGTTGCATAAGGCGTTAGAGGGATGTCCCGTCCACCAGCGGTAGCTACCATATAGTGAAAAGCAGGAATAGACTTATGGGCACAGGCCAGCGCAGTCGCATTGATTGAATGACAATGGACGATAGCATTGATGTCTTTGCGGGCTTCATAAATCGCAAGATGAAATTGCCATTCGCTTGATGGTTTTGGCGCTTTGGGATCGGGGGTGCCGTCGGAAGCGACAGATACAATATCACCCGGTAGAATATCCTCATAAGCCATGCCAGAGGGTGTGATCAGCATTCCTTTAGCCCAGCGACAGGACACATTTCCCGAGCGTCCAGGGCTAAGTCCCCCCTTGCTCATTTTGAGTGCTGTATCAATAATATCCTGGCGAAGCCACGCTTCGTCGTTGAGTGTCATTTCTTAGTTCACGCAATGAGGGAGACAATGCGTTCAGGATAAAGGTCGAGAAGACCTTTTTGTGTTGGCTCACAAATGCCACGCTCCGTAATAAGACCTGTCACGAGCCGGGCAGGCGTAACATCAAATGCATAGTTTGCAGCGGAGGTTCCGGAAGCAGCAATATCAACGGTAGTAATAGTTCCCTCTTCTGTCTTGCCTGTAATTTGTAGCACCTCATTTACATCACGTTCTTCTATGGGGATCGAAAATCCATCATCCAAATCCCAGTCGATGGTGGAATAAGGAAGCGTGACATAAAACGGAATATTGTTGTCTTTTGCCGCCAATGCTTTCAAATATGTACCAATTTTATTGGCAACATCGCCGCTGCCCGTTGTTCTATCGGACCCGACAAAACATATATCCACCTGATTATGCTGCATGAGATGACCTCCAGCATTATCTACAATGAGCGTATGTGGTACGCCATGCGCACCAAGCTCAAAGGCTGTCAAAGCTGCACCTTGATTGCGTGGCCGTGTTTCATCGACCCAAACATGTACGGCGATTCCAGCATCATGTGCTTGGTAAATAGGTGAAGTTGCCGTACCCCAATCGACACAAGCCAGCCAACCTGCATTGCAATGGGTCAGGATATTAACAGGTTTTCCATCTTTGCGCTCAGAGATCTCTCGAATGAGCGGTAGCGCGTTCTCACCAATCCGCTTATTGCATTCAATATCCATATTGCAGAGCTGTGCTGCGCTCATATAGGAATTTGCGGTACGGTGTTCTGGCGCAAGTGTCGTCACAGTCTTTTTCATCTCTTTAAGTGCCCATTGGAGATTAACCGCCGTCGGGCGTTGATCAGCTAGAAAAGTAATAGCCTGTTCCAAAGCTTCGTCAGACGGATCTTCCCGCAAGGCAAGGCAAATGCCATAAGCCGCCGTTACGCCAATGAGGGGTGCCCCTCTTACCTGCATGGATTTTATGGCATGGGCGGCATCTTCGACGGTTTGTAGAGTTATTATCTCAAAGCTGTGCGGTAATTTAGTTTGGTCGATAATTTTTACCGACCAACCGTCCTCATCCACCCATATGGTCCGGTAATGTTGTCCATTGACCTTCATGGCATGTCCTATTGTCGCAGTGTTAATGTTATGTCGCTTTCACATCACAGGATGCGTGCAGCCACTCTTTAACTTTTAACTACTCCCCTTCAAATTCAATAAGCGTATGGCACGCGATGTTATGCTTTTCAAGTCGTTCTGTACCGCCAAGATCAGGTAAATCAATCACAAAACAAGCCCCTAACAGTTCACCTTGTGAATGACGGATGAGTTTTGCAGCCGCTTCGGCAGTTCCACCCGTTGCTATGAGGTCATCTACAAGGAGGACACGTTCGCCAGGTTTAATAGCATCTTCATGAATCTCTACGACATCGACACCATATTCAAGTTCATAATCTTGACCGATCGTCTTCCAAGGAAGCTTGCCCTTTTTGCGGATCGGCACGAAACCGATACCGAGCCTATCCGCCATAGCTCCCCCCAAAATGAATCCACGCGCCTCAATACCGGCAACAACATCAATAGACATATTTTGATAAGGCTGTGCAAGGTGTTCAAGACAGGCTTTAAACCCCTGAGGATGGCCAAGTAATGTGGTGACGTCACGGAACATGATGCCCTCTTTAGGGTAATCCGGAATGGTTCGAACAAGATTTTTGAGATCATTGAGATCCATAGCATTTTCCTCAAATGTTTCCTAATAAAGCCACGCCCATAAATAAGATTGCTGCCCGATGTCTCATTAATCTATGCGCAGATAATTCCGCACTAACCCTACAAGGAAAGCAGCATATTCATATATCAGATGTATTATAAGAGATTGGCCTAAACGCAACATCACTTAATGCGTAGGTCATTATTTTTTTTGATTAAACCGCTTGGGAGAATTTCAAAGGTGGGGGCGGAACTTTATCCTGAAGTGAATCATGTGTATCATGTAGCAGAAAAGTCAGAACTTGATCATATGACATGGGGCGTCCATAATAATAGCCTTGCGCCTCATCACACCCGATTGATTTGAGATAATCTCTTTGTTTCTCTGTCTCTACACCTTCCCCAATGACTTGGAGGTTTAGGCTTTTAGCAAGCCCAATAATACCTTCTACGATCCGTTGATCAGCTTCACATGATACGACGTCTTTAATGAATGTACGATCTAATTTTATCCGGTCGACATTAAATTGTTTGAGATAACTAAGCGCCGAATAGCCTGTGCCGAAATCATCAAGAGCAATCTTTATGCCCATATCTCGCAATTGATCCAGAACGTGCCTCGTATGATCCAAATTTTTAATGAAAAGAGATTCTGTAATTTCAACTTCTAACAATTCGGGCGAAAGGTCTTTTTTGTCAATGACGTTACAGATTGAGGCAATGAGAGAGTGGTTATAAAACTGTGAGGTAGATATATTCGCAGCAAGTCGAATAGGCTGACCAGTAGCCTTATTTAGATTGGATATCTCATAACAACTTTTTTCAAGAATATAGTTCCCAAGATCATTTATAAGACCGCAATCTTCAGCAATTGAAACAAACACTGTTGGTATGATATTGCCGAATTCCGGATGGTTCCATCTTGCCAAGGCTTCAAAACCAGTCAAGCTATCATCATGTAAGCTTACTTGGGGCTGATAGGCAACATGGATTTCTTCATTAAGAATTGCGGTTCGCAGATCCGCTTCCAACCTTTTACGAAGTGCAATTTCTTCCGCCATTTTTTTCTCAAAAACAACAGTCTTGTGATCTTGAGACTGTTTAGCTTTGTAAAGGGCAATATCGGCACATTTTACAGCTTCACTTAAATCATCACCACCATCAGTGATCATGCTAATGCCGAAGTGGCAACCAATATAAAATTCCAACAAATCAATAACGATTTTGGAGCTTATCTCTCTATCGATTCTCTTGCAAAATGTGAGTGCATCATAATAAGGAGCGTCTAATCCAAACAGTATGATAGCAAACTCATCACCGTCCAACCTAGCAATGAACCCTCTATGTCCTACGGACTGCAACAAACGTTTGGCGACAATCTTTAAAATTTCATCTCCTATCTTATGTCCAAAACAATCGTTAATATCTTTGAAGCCATCTAAATCCACAAGAATGATTGCTGCCGTTTCAGGATCTAACTCATTCTTTCTAATCTGGCTGGAAGTCTTCTCATATAAGGCGTTTCGATTAAGTAGCCCGGTCAACACATCATAAGACGCAAGATATTCAAGATGCTCCGCGCGTTCTCGAATGCGTGTTTCTTTTGACTCTCGAAGTTCTTCTTGAATTTTCTTTTGATATGTTACGTCTTGTAGGGTTCCAGCATATTCAACGGGCTTTCCGTTATTGCCTATGAGCGGTTCTCCCATTTCCAAGACATGCCGAATTTCTCCATCGGGACGAACAATCCTGTATTCGATTTGGTACGTTCCGAAGTCTTCTTTTCCCATATGGTCAATGATGGGCTTTAGAATATGTCGATCTTCTGGATGAACGATACGCGTAAGCCTGTTTTCCATAAGTTCGAACGTGTCTTCGGTGCTGCAACCTAATAATCGTGAGAACTCTTTAGAGCAGGAAATTAAGCATTTGTTTTTTATTGACCAACGCCAATTGCCTAGCTTTGCAAGAGTTTGAGCCCGGTCCAAAGCTTCTTCCGCCATGCTTTGCTCTGTGACTTCGAATGCGAAGCATCCAAGACCAACAATGTTGCCGTCTTTATCTCTCACGGGAAAGCGCAACTCTTCATGCATTTGAAGATCGCCAGTTTCATCGCAAGGTACCAAGCGCTTCAAATGTCCTTCCTTCATGATTTTTTGATCTAAGGCAACAATGCGCTGGGCACGTTCAGGACCAAAAATGTCTTCAGGAGAGGCGCCATTAAGTTGGTCGCGATTTCGATCGATCACAGCTTCGAATTTGCGATTTACGAATTGGTAACGGCTATTATTATCTTTAAACCAAACATCAAAATCTGCATATTCATCAATTGCTCTTAACCAAGACTCGTAAAGCTCGCACTTATTTTTTAGCTTCTTTATCTCTTTTTCGAGCTTATTGTTCGGATTCGTCATGACGGTGCAAACTTTTGGGAAATTGATTTTACCCAGTTGAGCCGCAAAGAACCCGTTATTTTGGGAAAATTCTGCGGATATATGAGTGTTTTCTCATTAAGCTCTTAATACACTCTAAGTCATAGTACATAATGATCAACTGAGTGTTAAAACCGGGGAAACATAGTGCGCCAAGCTGGTAGATATCGCCTGTTCATTTACAAAAATTTAATCATATTTCTCAGGCAGAAAGCATCATTTTTTCTAAGTTTTGCTCATGAAAAGAAATGATAATACCCGAATTTAGAGATATCCAATTGTAAACTCGAACCTGCTTTGCGTATTGGTGCTGCCGAAAATTGACCAAAAGATGCATATAATATACAGGTATTTAAGGTTCAATTATAAGAGGTTACCATGCACTATCTGGTATTTTGGATCACCCTATTGCTTGTGACTGGCTTAGCTTTCGCGTTTTTCATAGCCATTAATTCCTCAACACAAACTGCGGCTGTAGAAAATGTACAGCGTATGACTGGCCGTATTCGGGGTATTTCTTTCTGGGTATTATTGATCGTTGGGATCGGCGTTCTATACGCAACACTCACGCCTTGGCCCCATAGTGGTGCACGGGCCGCAAAGGATGGTGACCATATCGTTGTTCCGGTTACGGGAGAACAGTGGAGTTGGAAAGCCTCACGGCGTGAAATTCCGGTTGGAAAGTCTATCATTTTTGCTGTGTCTGTTAAGGACGTTAATCACGGGCTGGGCATTTACGACGAGAATTATCGTTTGCTCACCCAAGTCCAGGGCATGCCTGGATATGTAAATCAGGTCGAATATACGTTTACAAAACCCGGAACTTACAAGCTTCTTTGTATGGAATATTGTGGGATTTCACATCATGACATGGTGGACGAGATCGTGGTGAAGGAAAAGTGATAGGAGAGTGTTATGGGTGCTGAGAAATCAACAATAAGCGATGCGGCCCCGCGCACGGTGTTGCTTGCTGGAGGCCTGGTTTTTGTATTGATGATGCTTGTTGGTCTGCTGATGCGGGCTGGACAGGCTGGATTTATAGAACTGGATGCCGGATTTTTCTACGAGCTTATGACGGCCCATGGTGTCGGAATGGTGGGTACGGCTGGTATTACCGGAGCCGCAATCATGTGGTATTTCCTCCGTCAATATGCGCCGGTAAATCCTGCAATTTTTTGGCTGTCATTTCTCATATTTTTAATCGGTGTTGTCCTTATCCTAGCAGCCATCTTTTTAATGAATTTTGCTGCCGCGTGGACGTTTCTATATCCCTTGCCAGCGAAATCCGCTGGTGTTTGGGAACCTGCCGCTGCTATCGTCTATCTCCTTGGCCTATTACTTGTTGGCGTGGCGTTTCTGGTTTTTTATCTTGATGTTGGAAGGGCCATTTTGAAAAGTTATGGCGGTCTTGGAAAAGCTATGGGTTTGCCTGTTTTATTTGGTAATGCCGATAGCGCACCTCCACCAACGGTTATCGCAAGTACCACTGTGCTCATTATTAATACGATCTCATTGGTTATCGGCGCTGCAATTATCGTTATTAGCCTGATCAATGTCATTGCGCCTGAGTTTTCGATTGATGCGCTTCTTGCAAAGAATTTCATCTTTTTCTTCGGGCATGTGTTTATCAATGCCGCGATTTACATGGCAGTGATTGCCGTTTATGAAATCGTTCCAAAATATACAGGCAGGCCTTGGCAATCCTCAAAGATTTTCATCTTTGCATGGGCCACGACTCTTCTAATGGTCATGGCGGTCTATCCGCACCATCTCTTCCAGGATGTTGTGATGCCGGGTTGGATGCTGGTGATGGGGCAGGTGCTGTCTTATCTGAGTGGCATACCCGTCCTCGTGGTGACGACGCTTGGCCTACTCAGCTATCTTTACGGCGCTAATGTTAAATGGGATCTTGCCTTGGGACTCCTGGTCCTTGGTGTTTTTGGTTGGGCCGGAGGTGCTGTTCCCGCCGTGATCGATGGCATCATCGTGGTCAATAAGGTGATGCATAACACGATGTGGGTTCCCGGCCATTTCCATTTCTATCTCGTCCTTGGCCTGGTCGCCATGGTTTTCGGCTTTATGATTTGGCTTACGCAGAGTAGTGAGCATCAGAGATTTTCCGGGGCAGCTCCCATCCTTCTCGGTGGATATATTGTGGGAGGGTTAGGTTTTGTCTTTATGTTTCTTATTTCGGGAAGTCAGAGTATCCCACGGCGCTGGGCTGTGCATTTAGAGCAGTGGCAAATGTTTGATGCAATAGCAACTTTGTTTGCCCTGTTTGTCGTGATTGGAGCCATCTACTTTTTCGGTCGTTATGCACTAGGATTTATGGCCAGTCCAAAGAGGATAGAACCGGCGGAGTGACAATTGCGGACGGGTTTTGCATCGCTGATTGCAGCGGTTTTAGGCATAACAGCACTTTACCTTGGCACAGAGGGGTTCCAAATCGCGACGGCGGAAGGGCTGCGGAGACTAGCTGTAGAGCAATCTCCCCAGCCCGTTCCCGATGTTGCATTGCAGGATCAGAAAGGCAAGGCCTTCCGTCTTTCTGATCTACAGGGGGAGGTCGTGCTCGTAGAATTTATCTACACGACATGTCCAAGCTTGTGTCAGGTCATGGGAGAGAGCTTTGCCAAACTTCAAAGTGCACTCGTCGCTTCAAGGGGTTTAGGTAAACTGCAACTTGTGAGTATCAGCTTTGATCTTGAAAACGATTCTGTTGAACAACTTAAGGACTATGCTGAGCGTCATAGCGCAGACTACAAGCTTTGGAAAATAGCCCGCCCGGCAACGCCCATAGACCTGCAGCTTTTGTTGACGGGGTTCGGCATCAAGATCATTCCTGACCCTTTTTTGGGATTTCAACACAATGCTGCTATCCACGTCGTTAGTCGTGCCGGTGAACTCAGGCGGATTATTAATGTTTCGGTTGAGGAAGCATTGGCGGCTGCACGCGAAATGAGACAGTAAGAATGAGTGTTTTAAGTACGCGTATCTCGACATCATTTGGGCTGGGACTTCTTCTGTGGGGGGTTCTAGCGCTGCCTGGAATAAGAAGATTTCTTGAGAGTACGATGTTGAGCCATGTTCTCATTGAACTCCCAGGCTTGGTGTTGGTTGGGTATCTGATTGGTTTATCTGCGCGCCCTTGGTTTAACCGAAACTTGTGTTCATGGAACCAGGGTGGTTTGACCGGTCTTGTTTTCGTCGTGACGATAGGGCTGTTTTGGATGCTGCCGAGATGGTTGGATGCATCGCTCGATTATAACTCGGTTGAGGTTGCCAAATATCTATCTTTACCCTTGATGATCGGGGTTCCATTGGCGCTGAGCTGGCCCAATATCCATGTGATTTTGCGGGGTTTTCTCAAGGCAAATTTTTTGTCAATGCTTGTTGTGCTGGGATGGTTGTATTCAGTAGCGCCCGTCAGGCTTTGCAATAATTATCTCAACAGCGATCAGGAAAATCTTGGGCTTGGCCTTTTTTGCGTGGCCGCAGCTTTGGCCGTTATTTGGGTTACCCCGTTTTTCTTTGATCGGAATAAGCCAAGTCTTTTGCGAAATATAGTGTTTTCAGGAAGAGCGTGCCCCAGAACTTGATCCTTGGATGAGCATGGTTCTCCAGAGGAAAACCTACAAATAACACCTAAAAATAGGGACGTGATTAATGCCTTATGCCGAAACAATTGATAAATTTGCTGATCTCGCAAAAGCAAAAGCTGAATATATGCGCAAGCACCCTTTTGGCTTTTTTGTCGCGTCAATGATGGCGGGGGCCTATGTCGGGATTGGCATATTGCTCATCTTCAGCGTTGGAGACGGCATTGATCCGTCTGCGAGAAAGTTGGTTATGGGGGGCAGCTTTGGCATCGCGTTGACATTGGTTGTGTTTGCAGGTTCCGAACTCTTTACCGGCCACACTATGTATATGACCTATGGGCTATTGCGCCTACGCATTGGATGGGCGGACCTCTCTGGAGTTTGGGCTCTTGGCTGGTTTGGAAATCTCTGCGGGGCTTTTTTGTTAGGGCTGATTTTCGTCATGGGCGGGAGTGATATTCTTCTGCAGACCGACGGTCTATTATATCAGGTTGCGGCAAAAAAGATGGCTGGCGTGCCAAGCGAACTTATTGCTCGCGCCATGTTATGTAACTGGCTGGTATGTTTAGCGCTGTGGACTGCGGCACGCACAGAGAATGACGTCGCTAAGTGTATTTTGATCTTTTGGTGCTTATTCGCGTTTATCGCGAGCGGATTTGAGCATAGTGTCGCCAATATGACCATATTTTCTATAGCACTTCTATCTGATCATCCTGCTACAATCAGTTTTGCGGGAGCGGCATATAACCTCGTATGGGTTACACTTGGTAATATCATAAGCGGTGTTGTTTTTATGGGTGCTGGCTATTGGGTTGCAGAGGGACGAACCGATGCCAGCGAAAGGCGCGGTCAGAATCAGCCAAACTTATAGCTCGGCAGATTAATTGCCGCCAGTGTCACGGAAAGCGCAAGCTGCATGCGACTGACTCAATTTACGGACTATTCCCTCAGGGTTTTAATGTTTGCAGGGATCAAACATCCCGAACTCTGTTCCATTCAAGAAATTGCTGAGACATATGGCATTCGCCATAATCATCTTATGAAAGTCGTCAACAAACTTTCGCATTTAGGTTACCTCGAAACTGTACGTGGCCGTGGCGGTGGATTGAGATTGGGTAGACCTGCTGAAGACATTAATCTTGGCAATGTGATCCGAAATACGGAAGGCGATTTTCGTTTGGTTGAATGTTTTACTCCAAGCACCGGCAATTGTTGCCTGGAACCGGCCTGTGCTCTTAAGCCGGTTCTTAATGAGGCAATCGAACAGTTTATGATCGTTCTGGATGGTTATGTGTTGAGTGATTTATTGAAATCCAAAAGGGTTTTGACCAATCTCATTTCTCAATTAAGTGAATAAAGTCAAGATAAAGAGGGCTCATTGAGAAGCTTATGCGGCTCCGGCAATGGGACTTTGGCGTTTTTCCCAAATTTACGGCTTAGCCGCCGCAACGCTTTACGGTAGTCGAAGTAATTTGCCTCCAAGATATGGCGGTCAGAGGTGACAAAAGTACGTTTTATACCGGGGCCTGGCGGACTTTCTCGCTTGAGTTTAGAAAACCAATCTGCACATTTTGGATCGCGGGCGCGTGCAACGATATAGCTCGCAATTAATCGAGACTGATCATCAGCAAGCCGCCATATGCTGCCATTAGCCTGGATGAGCCCGACCGCAAACAGATCATCTAACTCCGGATGGAAGATGTTCATAAATAACTTTGGTTTGCCGTTTTCGAGAATAAGATTCTTGTCTAGAAACGGAAAACTTATCTGATACCCCGTTGCCAAGACCACGAGATCAAATTCTTCCTTGCTGCCATCACTAAAGTTAACATGCTTGCCTTCAAACTTTTCAATATTGGGCTTAATGGTTATACGGCCGTGATTTACGTGCACTGGCAGTTCTGTATTTACGGTCGGGTGTGCCTGGAGAAGAAGATGATCAGGTTTTGGTAGGCCAAGCGATTGATACCGCCCAACGAGCACATAATGGCCAAGTGTGTAAATCCACGTGCGCAGCCAGCGTGGCATCGGAAAAAACTCTAGAAAGTCAAGAACATCATCTGTGGGCCAACCAAGAGTGAAGTGTGGTGCGAAATAATGGCCTCGTCGCATGCTGAGGCAAACCGATGATGCATGATGAGCAGCATCAACGGCGATGTCCGAACCGGAGTTGCCCGCGCCAACCACAAGGATACGTTTTCCGCTAAGTTGTTCTGGGTGTTTGTAATCCCGAGAATGAATTATTTCGCCGGTGAATTCACCAGGAAAGTTCGGCTTGCGCGGGATATCATGATGGCCATTGGCCAATACGATCCCCTTATAAAAACGTGGTTCCGACTCTTTCGCAATTTTCACGTGCCAAACGTCACCTTGGCATTCAACATGTTCCACTTCTTTATTGAAATGGATGTGGTCATAAAGCCCAAAATTTTTCGCATAAGAGCGAAAATAGTCCATGGCGAGACGATGACTTAGGTAAGTAGGATAATTCTCGGGTATGGGAAAATCTTCAAAACCCGAAAAATCCCGGGACGACAGTAGATGCGTTGTTTCATAAACAACACTACTTGGTGTTCCAAAATTCCAAATACCACCAATATCATGTTCTCGCTCAAAACAATCAAATAATATGCCGCGCTGCATGAAAGTTTTCGCCGCCACAAGACCAGAAGGCCCTGCCCCAATAATGCAATATTTACGCAGCGGCTTTTCGTGACGCATGACCATACTCCCACTCAATACCTGACTGCCATAAGCGGATTAGAACTTATGAAATTTGTGCCGGGATCATCGCTCCGTCACCCCTCAGGCAAATCCAACACAGCTCTATACTCCAGCTATAGCAAGTTGAAAACAGCTGTTGTGTAATAATTGTTGCTATTGGCTTTTTGAAAACACAGATTTGCCTGAAACGATGGGTGATTTTGTCAATCCACGCCTATAATGTGCCTGAATCTATTTAATAACGCAGCTCACAGGAATTATATATCTAACTCAAAAACCTCTTGATGCTTTTGCCGTATGCGATTGACCTGTCGCAAGCTCGCCTGAATCGTTGCCAGCAACATCTCGAAATCAATCGGCTTAGTTAAGTACGCATCTGCACCATCTTTAAGACCAGCTACAACCCGCTCTCTGTCTGCTAAGGCTGAAAGAAAAATGAACGGCATGTCGGCAAATACCGGATGTTCTTCGCGAATTTCCTTTAACAGCTGATAGCCGTCTTTGCGCGGCATAGTGATGTCACAAAGTACAAGATCAGGTTTAAGGTCTAGTATCATCTTTAATCCCTGACGACCATCACCCGCTTGCGTAACATTATAGCCTGCATCTTCGAGCTCTTCGACGATGTCTTCACGAAGGCTTTCTTCGTCTTCAATGCACATGATCTTAATCATGGTATTTTGCCTGTTTCTCTATGTAATCTATGCTGCTTTTATTTCCGTCTGTTCTTTTTTCCTCGGCCCAGAAATTGGTAAGCGTATGGTAAAAAGGCTTCCTTCACCCTTAATGCTTTTGACATTGAGTGAGCCGTCGTGTTCCTCGACTAAAGCCTTCACCACATTAAGACCAATGCCGGTGCCCTCAATACCTGTTGTGGTTTTGGCCCGAAAGAACCGTTCCCCGATTTGGCTGATGTCATCTTCGTCAATGCCCAGGCCTTCATCGCGTACTGAGATAATCACGTGGTCATCCTCTGCATGTCCGGTCACTTCAATATTCGGAGAGTTAGGCGCATACTTCACCGCATTAGAAAGCAGATTGGTAAATACTTGTTCCAAAGAGCCGCTATCGGCCTGAATGACGTTAGGAAGGTCCACCAAGTTACACGTAATAATATGGCGCTTGGCAATCTCTTGCTGTCGCGCACAAGCCTCTCGGACAATTTCCCCAATATCACAGGGCCCAATATCAACTTTAATCCTTCCTTCTTTCATGCGGGCAAGAGATAAAGTGCTTTCCATTAACCGCGTCATGCGTTGAACCGCAGTTCTGATTTTATCGACTCTCTTTAGAGTGTCCTCAGGCGTGGAACGGTCAGCTTCCACGCGACGTTTCAACCGCTGCGCCGCACTGTCTATAATGGTCAGAGGCGTACGAAACTCGTGGCTGGCCATAGTAATAAACTGTCGTTGAAGCTCGTTTAATTCTTTTTCCTTATTGAGAGCTTCTTTTAACGCATCTGCTTTGTCCTTCAGCTCCTGAGTTGCGGAATCGACCAGTTCCTGGAGGTGGTCACGGTGAGCGGTCATCCATTTTTCTGATCTCTCTCGTTCCACGACCCGGCTAATCTGTATGCAAATATGTTCAATGGTTTTGATCAGTTCAGGGTCGGGATTTATCGGCTGAGAGGAATAGAATTCGAAAACAGCAACAACCTCGTCGCGGAGCATAATAGGAAAAGCTATACCTCCGACAAGACCGGCATCTTTGGCTGCCCTAATTCTTGACGAGTGATGAGCAATTGTAACATCATATGCCCAGTGTGGTTGTTTTTGCGCAAACACAAGACCGGGTAAACCTGTTCCTCGCTCCAATACGGATTGCGCAGTTATTTCTTTAAAAACGCTGTAGCGAAGATTGTCTGCTAGATACCAGAAAGTTGTGGGGATCAGCCTTTCCGAACCGTCATCATCTGGGATGTAGACATGCCCGACTTCCCAACCGGTGTACCTGCAAATTTTTGCCAAGCAATAATTGAAAGCACTGCTTATATCCGCCGATTGATTGGCGGTCGCTACGATCGAATTCATTAAAGCCATAGCGTTACCACGCTCTTCCTGCAGTCGAAAAGCCATATACATGTTCGCAAGAAGGCCTGTTAAGACGCATATATAGCTTGCCTTTTTCAGCATGTGAGCTATGTCGAATTCCATGTCCCACAAAACACCTGACCAAGGCATAAAAACTGTTTGTCCAACAAAACCAATAACTAATGACAACACAAGCCAATGCTCAAACGTATCGTGTCGCCAATCACCCTTGTGCAGATAGCCGACCAAAGCTGCAAGAAAAAACAAAGCGGAAAGAAATTCTTGAGGCCGGTGAAACAGATAGTTGGGGTAGTAAGCAGGTGGCAGTGGCGTAAAGGCAAAAAACGCAAAACATACCAATGTAAGGAGGCCCGCAAATAGATAGACCGATCTTTCACTGATACGCCCTGCTTCACCGAGATGGTGCTCGCGTAGCCAGGCAAGCCAGCTTAGAAACATGAACACAGATAGAAACTGCCGTGAGGCAACCCAGCTCCAAGGGCTCAATATACCAAGATCGGAAGGCATTAATGATTTGATCACAACTGATGTGATAAGCCCATGATAACCGTCTAGAAAAGCAGTGCCCAGAAATCCCGCACCAATGAACAGAAACGTGTTATTTTTCTTAGAGTAGAAATGCACGAGCGCCATGACGCCTACCGTGAGGGCGAGTAGCGTAGCCGCGATCTCCATCATCGTATGCAAATTGGCGGTTCCGCGCCAGGTAATGCCACGTATGAAAGTATAACCAAGCGTCAGCCCCACCCCGACAGAAATATAAGTGATTAGCCGCCAGCGAACCACAGTGGCATGAAGTTGCATGGATCCGCCTTTTTTCATAAAACTCAGTTCCTCTCTGTCGGTCACTGCGGGCATAGGGCCATACACATCGGTTGCGGCAAATAATAGGATAAAATGGTTAATGAAGATCCACGAGAAGGTGCGATTGCGAAGCACTTTTATCGTGCAAAGCTTTCAAATTGGGGCCTTGAAAAAAATACTATTTCCTTCATAACCTCCCATGCGACCATTTAAAAATGTTATAAGGTTACAATGCTTGACGATTTCCTTATTAGGGCAGGTTTGGCAGGAATCGGAGTTGCAGTTCTTGCGGCACCATTAGGCTGTTTTATCGTTTGGCGCCGCATGGCTTATTTTGGCGCCACTGTCGCCCATTCAGGCCTGTTTGGTGTGGCGCTTGGTTTCTTATTTGCCATTGATCTGACCTTATCCGTTCTGTTTGTCGCCATCGCATTAGCTTTTCTGCTTATGGCTTTGCAGCGCCAGAACCTTTTACCTACAGATACTCTGCTGGGTATTCTTGCGCATGGAGCTTTAGCAGCAGGGCTTATTGCGGCAAGCATGCTTGGTGGGAAACGCCTTGATCTTATGGGTTACTTATTTGGTGATATTCTCGCCGTCACGACGCGGGATCTTGTATGGATTTATGGAGGCGGTGCTCTCGTTTTTGTCACTATGATCTGGCTTTGGCGCCCTCTCTTGGCAGTGAGCGTTCATGAAGAAATGGCAGCGGCGGAGGGAATAAATCCAGATTTCATGCGAATTGCTTTTGTTTTGCTTATTGCTTTTACCGTTGCGGTTGCCATGAAAATCGTCGGCATTTTGCTGATCACATCCCTCTTGATCATCCCGGCAGCTATTGCCAGGCCTTTTTCCTCAACACCTGAACAAATGGCTATTTGCGCAGCTGTTGTTGCGATCTTGGGGGTTGTGCTAGGCCTTATGACTTCGTTCAGCTTAGATACACCTGCCGGCCCCTCGATTGTAGCTATCTTAGCAATAGGTTTTTCGCTCTCCCTCATCCGTTTGTTCCGGCCTCATGTTAATTAACTAAAACAAAGTGCTGATGGTCTGGCCAATTTTTGAATTTAGTGAGGTGAATTTGAAGTCCCTAAAAGTGTATGCTGCAAATATGATAGGAACTTCAAATTCACCTCACTAGCCAGAACGTTAAATCTCGTTTATTGATTGGTGTGGGAGTGCATTTCTGTTTTATGAAACGGCAGTTAATAGGACTGTCTTTCATACCTCCCAGATCTGATGTAAGACATTTTCAGAAAGATCGGAGAAGGTTGAGAAATGACGGATCTCCGTGCTAAGCGCCGTCCGTCGGTGGCTGTAAATATCGGTAGTGTTACAGTTGGGGGGGATGTACCCATCGCGGTGCAATCTATGACAAATACCGATACGGCTGATATTGCGGCCACGGTTGAACAGATCACCGCGCTCGCCCGTGCCGGCTCTGAAATCGTTCGCGTCACGGTCGATCGACCCGAAGCCGCAGCCGCGGTCCCACATATTTGTGACCGCCTGATGAAAAGCCAAGTGGAAGTCCCACTTGTCGGTGATTTTCATTATATTGGGCATAAGCTGTTGCGGGAACATCCGGCTTGTGCCGAGAGGCTTGATAAATACAGGATCAATCCTGGCAATGTAGGTTTTCGTCATAAGCGCGACCTGCAATTTGCTAAAATTATCGATATTGCCCTTGCAAACGACAAGCCTGTACGTATCGGTGTCAATTGGGGAAGTCTCGATCAAGAATTATTGACCGGGCTCATGGACGAAAATGCTCGGCGATCTACGCCGCGTGCCGCTGGCGATGTTATGCATGAAGCAATTGTGCAATCAGCGCTTCTCAGTGCCAAGCGAGCTGAAGAACTTGGCATGGGACCGGAGAAAATTATTCTATCTGCTAAAGTCAGCGCCGTTCAAGATCTGGTCAGCGTCTACACTTTACTCGCCGAGCGAAGCCGCTACGCTCTTCATTTAGGATTGACAGAAGCCGGTATGGGATCAAAAGGCATAGTTTCTTCCACTGCTGCTCTCGCCATTCTCTTGCAACAGGGCATTGGCGATACGATCCGGATTTCGTTGACGCCGGAACCGGGCGGAGATCGCACAGAGGAAGTTCGTGTCGGTCAAGAAATTTTGCAATCCATGGGGCTTCGCGCTTTCGCTCCGCTTGTCGCGGCTTGTCCTGGTTGTGGACGAACGACGAGTACCGTCTTTCAAGAACTTGCAAGGGATATTCAGAATTATATTCGTGTTTCAATGCCCAGATGGCGAGAGCAATACCCTGGAGTTGAAATGCTTAACCTCGCGGTCATGGGATGCATTGTAAACGGGCCGGGTGAATCCAAACA
This sequence comes from Methyloligellaceae bacterium, assembly GCA_965224165.1. GTDB lineage: Bacteria > Pseudomonadota > Alphaproteobacteria > Rhizobiales > CBDCYM01 > CBDCYM01. The sequence goes on from CBDCYM010000011.1 coordinate 286,695, forward strand.
TGCTGATATTGGCATCAGCTTGCCGGGTACCGGTGAAGCGCCGGCTGCTCCCGTCTTCATTGATGGTAAAAAAGCAATGACATTACGTGGTCCTAATATTGCTGCAGAGTTTAAGGATATTATCGAAGCTTATATTGAGCGTCGTTTTGGCACGAAGACTAAGACAACATCAATTCAACCGGAACTTAGTGCTGTCGGCGAATGACAAATTGAGCTGCTTCTCTAAGCGTTTCGGCTTTGCCGCCAAAAGGGAATAACGCTTGAACGGCCCTCTCCTCAAGTTTGTTAAGAAGATTGCGCGCTTCCTCCGGGCCGAGTATTGACACCAACGTTGCCTTACCCGCCGCCTCATCCTTGCCAATTGATTTACCAACCGTCCTCTTATCGCCTTCGACATCCAGGAGATCATCGGCAATTTGAAAGGCAAGACCGAGTGTTTGTCCATAGATTGTAAGCGCCTCTCGCTCTTTGGCATCCGCTTTGGCGAGTATTGCCCCTGCCTCGCAGGCAAACGTGATGAGGGCACCTGTTTTCATGGCTTGAATTTCACGAATTTGAACTTCGGTAAGATCAAGCCCTTCCGCTTGCAAATCGAGAACTTGGCCACCGGCCATCCCTGTCCAACCCGCAGCACGGGCCAAATGCAGTACTAGTTCCTCGCGGACAGATGCGCTTTGACGAGTGATTTGATCTGTAAGAATTTCAAAGGCAAGCGTTAGCAGAGCATCTCCTGCTAAAATAGCTGTAGCCTCATCAAAAGCGATATGAACTGTGGGGCGGCCACGTCTTAAGTTATCATCATCCATAGCCGGTAAATCATCATGAATAAGAGAATAGCAATGTATGCACTCAAGTGCCGCGGCTGCCGGCAGTGCATCTTCTGATGAGACCTCCAGAAGGGCTGCACTTTCCAAAACAAGAAAAGGACGAAAGCGTTTTCCGCCACCAAGCACGGCATAGCGCATGGCTTCGACCAGACGTTCAGGTGGGGGCGTATTTATATTGTGGGTGGAGAGAATCGTGTCTAATGTTTGCTCTACCAGTTGGGCCCCGTGTGCGAGCTTTTTCGAAAAGGTCATGAAAGCGCCAAGGTTATTCTCATTGACTCCATGAGTATGGACGATCAATCGTGATAATTCATCTTCTTTTATGTCATAACACGTCATGGTAGATAACAAACAGGGGTTGGGTCAGTTATGTCCAGAATGGACATGGTTTTGAACAAGTCAGCAGAACAAAGAAGAGGTCGCTTTTGGTTGAAAGCGATTGCTTACCTGCCGCTCGTAATAGTGGTCTATATTTTCATTTTGGTTTGCGCTTACCGCTTCATAAATCCCCCCTTGTCGACATTTATGGCAGGACGGCTCCTTTCCGGAGGCCAAGTTCGCCAACAGTGGGTACCTTTAGAAAATATATCCCGACATTTGCCTGCCGCTGTTATCGCGGCGGAAGATTCGCGTTTCTGCGAACATTGGGGCGTTGATTGGAACGCTGTAGAGAAAGTTTGGGAGGATGCTGAGAGAGGACGTAAACTTCGTGGTGCCAGTACCATTCCGATGCAAACCACTAAGAATCTATTTCTTTGGCCGGGGCGCAGCTATGTGCGAAAAGTGATTGAAGTTCCTTTGGCTTATGTCATGACACTGTTTTTGCCTAAGCGGCGTCTTATGGAGATTTACCTTAATATCGTGGAATGGGGCCCCGGTATTTTCGGAGCAGAAGCTGCCGCACGGCATCATTTTAAAACAAGCGCTTCTAAACTAACCCCCCAACAAGCCGCACTCTTAGCGGCGTCCCTGCCCAACCCCGCCATACGTAAAGCCGGACGACCAGGCCCCAAAACACAAAGGATTGCCAATGTTATTGTCGTACGTATGCGGATTTCTCGGGAGCATATGGGATGTCTTAGACCCTAAAGACCCTAGCTTTAGGCATGAAATATCAGTATAACGACTGCGATCATCGAACGTTTTGCGTGCGAATAATAATATTATGAAATGAACATATACCTGCTGCAATATACCCGTTTTTGCAATTGGGAACGGAAGACTATATGTAACGTTAGGGCAGCTTACGGTATATCCATAAATGTTTAGGAGATTTTTGAATGGCCGTTCCAAAAAAGAAAGTCAGCCGTATGAAGAGAGGCAATCGGCGTTCTGCCGATGCGCTTAAGCAGCCAACCTATGTCGAAGACAAGGACTCAGGCGAGCTTCGCCGGCCCCATCATGTTGATCTGAAAAGCGGAAAATACCGTGGGCGTCAGATTCTGGCCCCTCAAGAAGACTATTAATATGGATCCAACCTCTATCAAATCAAGGCTTAATTTCTGGATTTAGATCCATATTCAAAGATGGGATAGAGAACAATCACCGGGTGACCGGTTGTTATGAGTTAAAAGATGAAAAGGGGAAGGGCCAATGGTCTTGAGTCTGCCTTGGATAGTTCTCGCACTGATTTTCTATAATGTGATCGTATTTGTGTTTGGTGGAGAGCCAGCAGCAGATACACCTGATGTCTTTAGTAAGGTCATTTTTGAAATGCCCATGCTTTCAAAATCGACCTGGGTTTTTACAGTTGGTGATCTTATTCTTTCTATCGCACTGATTACCCTCTTCGTAGAAATTTTAAAAGCCACGCGCACACGGCCGCTCGCGATACTCGATCACGGGCTTTCTGTTGTGGTGTTTATCATCTGTCTCGTTGAATTTTTGCTCGTCCCAGAAGCGTCAACATCATTATTCTTCTTCATTACGCTTATCGCGTTGATAGATGTCGTTGCAGGCTTTTCTGTCGGTATTCGAGCAGCTCGGCGTGACTTCAGCTTCGGCGGTGATATGCACTAGGTCACGGACTCATAAATGTGCTGAAAATGGCGCTAGAAACGGCAAAAAGATGCGAGAGCATCCTGCGTTTAGATGGAATCGCTTGAATGCTCTCATTTTTTGATATCGATCAACTTTACCACGTTCAAGTAAATTCACTTGAACGTGGGTTGATCTAGGAGAAGCGTGCAGACAAGGGTTGTTTCCCTTTTCAAGCGCTTCGACAACAATGTCTCAAGCAGCGAAGCGGTAGACAAAAAAACGCAGATTGAAGTCGTTTCAGCGTCCGGAGGATATGGCCGATCTGTCCGACTACAGCGTCGCAAAGGTTTGAAAATGCACCACATTTCCTGCACCTTTGCTTCTTGTATTCGAACAGATTGGCTCATACCATTTTTAACCACATTTATGAGTTCGTGACCTAGATTACAGGCTTGGACAGAACTCGCATTAGTGGCCGGAAGACACATTATTTCTCTGGTTGGGGTGATGAGTTTTCTGCCACAGCTCGATCCCCACTTGCTCTAGCAAGAGAAGCATAGGATCGTTCTGAATGACTATTATAAGGAGTTACCAATGCTCTTAAGTTTGCCTTGGCTTGTTCTGTCTCTCATTGCTTATAACGTGATTGCGTTCTTCTCAGATGACGTACAAGCAACATTAAGCGAACCGCTAATTGGGCCAATTGGGTTGATGTCGGGGGGAACTTGGACACTTACCCTTGCGGATCTCTTAATTATCTTCACGCTTGTTATACTCTTTGTAGAGATATTAAAATCAACCCGTATCGGCACGATTTCGCTTCTTGATCATGCCCTCTCCACGATCCTCTTCGTTATTTGTCTGGTTGAGTTCATTGTTGTGCAGAAGGCAGCAACGTCGACGTTCTTTTTAATTGTGGTGATTGCCTTGATCGATGTTGTTGCCGGGTTTTCAATCACCTTACGGGCGGCCAGACGTGATGTTGGCTTTGGTGCACCGCATTAGTTAACTTCGTCCGTTCGTAATTTTTAATGATTAGGAACTATTACGCACAAATTATGCCTGATGGTATATCGATCAGCATTTACGTCATCAAATCGCATTTTGCCCCCTTTTTCCGCCGGGGCTGGTTTTGCGTTGTGCGGCGAGCATAAATCTCGTACCCGTTGCGACGTTTTTCTTGCCGTTCGTTTCGTGCAACATCTGCGGTTTGGTATTGCTGGGCAAGTTGCGCCAAAAAAGGCGATAATGCACCAATTGTCATATTTTGCTTAGAAAGGGAAGTCGTTCTTTCTTGGACTGCGGGTAAGCGCGACGAGCGATCAAAGCCGGTTTCACTTTCCATGGCGGAAGACAGTAAGACCCGCTTTTGCGCATCATCATCAAACCAAAAACTGAACCCAATAATATCCATTATCTTTCCATGCGTCCCATATTGGTACGATAGGATAGATTCGTCGCAAAAGCCGGGCCAAGTTAGGCTTATCCCCAAAGGATTTTTACTAGATCAATCTGCGTTCAAGTGGTTTCACTTGAATGCAGAAAAATTGATCGATATCAAAGAAGTAGAGCATGTTAAGCGAACTCACTTGAGCTTAACATGCTCTAGTGGGAGTATGCGATTCCACTTTTTTTAAGACTTCTTCGCTAGGCTCCCACCGTTAAAGGGGTGAAGGCAATGTCTGTTTATGTCCACAGGCATGTCAACAAAAACGGGAGGCCTCTTTAGAGGCGGGGGTTAAAGTGGCGAGTTCATCAAAAGAACAAAAGACCAATGGAAGCGTTGATGTGGATACGACCCATCTGAACGCAGAGACCAATAATAGTGAACTTGAAATCCAAGAGCTAAACGTAAACTCGAACTCTCTTGATCTCCACAATATCCTTACTGCAATCTCAGAGACTGCCTATCATTGGGACATTAAGTCTGATCAGATGATTTGGGCAGAAAACTCGACTCACGTGCTGATGCAACCGGACATGATGTCTCTTGCAAGCGGCAGCGCATTCAACCTTTTGATTGACCCGGACCACTCAGCCACACGCTATGATTGCATCGCACTTTCGGAAAATCAGGACAAAGGCAAAGGCGTTCCCTACCGCCTGAAATATAAGTTTTTACCGAGCGGCCGCAGAAAAAATACATCCCTCTGGCTAGAGGACGTCGGATGTTGGTTTGCTGGAAGAGATGGGCGGCCAGCGCAGGCAAAGGGCGTCATTCGTGTGATTAATGATCGTCACCAGGAAGAAAAAAGACTCGAATATTTGTCTGGTCACGATGAACTCACAGGGCAAATGAACCGTTTTCACCTCAGTAAAGTCATTTCCCAGGCTCTAGAGCAGAGTAAACTAACGTCAAAATCTTGCGCTTTCTTGCTCGCTTCCGTTGACAATCTTACATTGATTAATGAGACCTTCGGATTTGATATTGGCGACGAAGTTATTGCCGCCATTGGCCGCCGTTTCCGCGATTGTCTCCGCCAGCCGGATACAATCGGTCGCTATTCATCGAACAAATTCGGTATTGTATTAAATGATTGCGACAATGACCAAATGGCCGTAGCGGCAGAGCGCATTCTGGGTCGTACACGTGGAAGCATTATTGAAACATCCGCAGGGTCTATTTCAGTGACGGCTTCCATTGGAGGTGTTCAGTTCCCACGCTATGCCCATACGGTCCATAATATCTGTGCCTGCTCTTTGGAGGCATTGGATGAGGTCAAAGCTAAACGCCACGACTCCGCCATCTTTTATACACCATCTCAACAACGAGATTCGGTTCGCAGGAAAAATATCGAAGTCATAGATGAAGTCATAAAAGCTCTTAATGACCAGCGTATGCTTTTAGCGCTTCAGCCTATTGTTGATGCAAAAACATCAAAGCCCATATTTTACGAGTGCCTCTTAAGAATGCGCAGGCTGGACGGGTCCATAGCATCGGCCGGAGAATTCATTCCTGTTTCGGAAAAACTTGGGCTAAGCCGCCTCATTGATCATCGTGTTCTGGAGCTTGCGGTAAATCTCATGAAGCGTATGCCGGACATGAAACTCTCACTTAACATTTCCGGACATACAACAACGGATCCCGAATGGCTTGACAGCTTGAGAGCAAGATTGAGTTGCGACGAAGGCCTCGCTAAACGCCTTATTGTCGAAATTACGGAAACAGCCGTTATTAAAGATATTGATGAATCAGTTAAATTCGTAAAAACACTTCAAGATTTAGGTTGCCAAGTGGCCATTGATGATTTTGGAGCGGGCTACTCTTCTTTCCGTAACCTCAAACTTCTCGGCGTAGATATGGTGAAAATTGACGGTGCATTCATAAAGAATCTAAAAGATAATCCGGATGACCGCATTTTTGTGAAGACATTGGCTGACCTTGCAGAAAACTTTAATCTTGTATCTGTCGCAGAATGGGTCGGTGATAAGGTAACAGCCAAATTACTTTGTGATGCAGGCATTACATATTTGCAGGGGTTCTTTTTTGGAGCTCCAGAACTTGTTACGTTTGAAGAAGATGACTTAGCGAAAGCAGGAGCCAGTTAGACCTATAAACGCCTGCAAATCAGGATAACTTATCCAATTTTTTCTGCACGTCGGCGAGCTGAGCTTTTAATTCGGCGATTTCGTTATCACTGATTTTCTCGACCTTATCAGCTTCCCCCTTTTTTTGTTGGGTTTTGGCAGGTTCGTCGGTTGTCATATTTTGTTGGTTGAACGGAGAAAACATCGTTAGTGCTTTTTCGAACATCAGAAGGTTTTGACGTGCCTGCTGTTGCATGGCTTCAAATGCAGTTGTTCCAAATGTATCAGCAAATTGCTTACGGTACTTTTCTTGTTCGCGCGTCAAAGTATCTAGGCTGATTTCCAGATAACCTGGCACTAACCGTCCAATATTATCGCCATAAAAACGAATGAGTTGGCGCAGGAAACGGACGGGAAGTAGATTTTCTCCTTTGCTTTCCTGCTCCATGATAATTTGTGTCAAAACCGCATGTGTAAGATCTTCGCCGGTTTTTGCGTCAAACACGACGAAGTCACGTTCAGAGCGCACCATCTCAGCAAGATCGTCCAAAGTCACATAAGTGCTTGTATCTGTGTTATAAAGTCGCCGGTTTGCGTATTTTTTGACGATAACCGGTTCATCTTGTGAAGCTGTTTCTTTCCGCACGATCTCTAATTCCTCTGAAATTTTTCGGATTCTATCAGAATTTGTTCTGCATCGCGGCAAAAATAGCATATCTTTTTGTGCAAAGCACTAAGTGCTTGTTTATACAGACGTGCATATGCGTTGAAGTCATGGCAAGAATATTGTCAACTCGGATTTGAGTAAGATCAATGAGAGTCACTTTTTTTAAGAAGAGCCTGCTGCTCAGATCCGTGGACAAAGATGGCTTCTGTCTGGACATATTCTCAATTGGCGTCAACGAAGACCACAGATCGAGTTTTAATGCTTTGACCTCAACAGGCCCTAGGTCACCTAATTGGAGACAATCATGAGTGAACGAAACGAGATTGTTATTGTTAGTGCAGTACGCACACCCGTCGGTGCATTTAATGGAACATTGGGTGATATGCCGGCGCATAAACTGGGCGAGATTGTTATCAAAGAAGCTTTGGAGCGTACCCAGATAGAATCTGCAGAAGTTTCTGAAGTTATTCTCGGACAGGTATTAACCGCTGCGCAAGGGCAAAACCCAGCCCGTCAAGCCTCAATTGGAGCAGGTCTTTCCATAGAAACACCTGCATGGTTGGTCAATCAGGTTTGTGGATCCGGGTTGCGATCGGTAGCACTTGGCTATCAAGCTATTTCCGAAGAAGATTCCAAAATCGTTGTCGCGGGCGGCCAAGAAAATATGAGCCAGTCGCCTCATTGCGCTCACTTACGCAATGGAAAAAAAATGGGAGATCTCAATTTTATTGACTCAATGATCAAGGACGGTCTCTGGGATGCCTTTAATGGTTATCACATGGGCACAACTGCAGAAAATGTAGCCAAACAGTGGCAGATTACCCGTGAAGAGCAAGACAATTTCGCCGTCGCCTCACAAAACAAAGCAGAGGAAGCTAAAAAAGCCGGAAAGTTTAAGGATGAAATCGTACCTGTCACCATACAACACCGCAAAGGTGAGACTGTCTTTGAAGACGACGAATATATTCGTGAGGGTGCCAATTTAGAGGGAATGACAAGATTACGCCCAGCTTTTGATCGGGCTGCTGGAACGGTAACAGCGGGTAATGCCAGCGGTATCAATGACGGTGCAGCCGCTGTTGTGCTCATGACGGCCGAAAATGCTGAGAAACGCGGGCTAACCCCCTTAGCGCGTATTGCGTCCTGGGCGCAAGCCGGTGTAGACCCGTCCATCATGGGGACCGGGCCAATTCCTGCTTCACAGAAAGCCCTAAAAAAAGCTGAGTGGTCGATTGATGATCTTGATTTGATCGAGGCTAATGAAGCCTTCGCGGCCCAAGCTTGTGCCGTCAATAAGGGGCTCGGATGGGATACCGATAAAGTCAATGTCAATGGTGGTGCAATCGCTATCGGTCATCCTATTGGCGCATCCGGGACACGTATATTGGTGACCTTGCTTCACGAGATGCAAAAGCGCGATGCTAAAAAAGGTCTTGCGACACTTTGCATTGGTGGCGGCATGGGCATCGCCTTATGCGTTGAGCGTGATTGAGCTTAAGTACAAAGAGATAGGATCCACGATCACCGGACCACAAGTGGCCTTAAAGTGATGCACGTCGAAGCACACTGATGAAACACACTGATAATGAGCCACCGAACAATAATCATAGGAATTATCCGTTTACTGGAGGGAGACAAATAGGATGACACGTGTAGCTGTGGTGACAGGAGGCACAAGAGGCATTGGGCATGCCATTTCGATCGCACTAAAAGAAAAAGGTTTCCGGGTTGCCGCCATTTATGGCGGAAATGATGAAGCCGCCCAGAAATTTCAAGCTGAACATGGTATTCCCGTTTACAAATGGAATGTAGGCAGCTTCGAAGCCTGCCAGGAAGGGCTAGGCAAAGTCGAAGCTGAGGTTGGCGCAATTGGTGTTGTTGTCAATAATGCCGGTATTACGCGAGATGGCATGCTCCATAAAATGAAACCAGAAGCGTGGGATGAGGTCATTCGAGTCAATTTATCATCCATGTATAATATGACACGTCCTGTAATCGAAGGTATGCGTGCGCGTGCATGGGGCAGAATTATCAACATTTCATCAATCAATGGCCAAAAGGGACAGATGGGCCAAACAAACTATTCCGCTGCAAAAGCAGGTGTTATCGGCTTTACCAAAGCGCTCGCACAGGAAACCGCCCGCAAGGGCATTACCGTCAACTGTATTGCTCCTGGCTATATTGATACGGAAATGGTGTCTGCCGTACCTGAGAAAGTCTTGCAAAGCATCATTGCGCAGATCCCAGTTGGACGACTTGGTAAAGCTGAGGAAATTGCCCGTTGCGTGGCCTTCTTGGCTTGTGAGCCAGCAGCCTTCATTACCGGTGCTACTCTGACCATCAATGGCGGACAGTATATTGCAACCTGAATATATACGCCTGGGCTCTATACCTGATTTCGATAAATGGCTAAAGTAGCCACCGCCTCCGCCACCGGGATTGGGTTTATAGCGATCTTCCTTTGGGCTTTGCTTGCCAGTCTAACGACGTTTACGCATGCTATCCCGCCATTTCAATTGGTGGCGATGAGTTTTGCCGTCGGTAGTCTTTTAGGCTTTATCTATCTCCTTGCCACGGGCAAAACACATATTTTGTGGAGTCTGCCGGTCAAGGCCTATATCCTTGGCGTCTCAGGACTTTTTCTCTATCATTTTTTCTATTTCCTGGCTTTAAAGAGGGCCCCGCCTCTTGAAGCTAATCTCATAAATTACCTCTGGCCGCTTTTGATCGTTCTCTTCTCGACCCTTCTGCCACAACACCATATGCGTGGCATGGTTGGAGGGCTAAAATGGTGGCATATTGCCGGTGCTGTCATGGGATTATTTGGTACAATCTTAGTTCTTATCAGTAGTGCTGACTCGGAGACATCGGCGAGTTATTGGCTAGGCTACAGCGCCGCCTTGGCGGCGGCTCTGATTTGGTCAGGCTATTCCGTACTTTCCCGCCTCCTACCCGATATCCCAAGCAGTGCTGTTGCGGCTTTCTGCCTTATCACCGCGGCTGGCGCCACGCTTTGTCACCTAATCTTTGAGGAAACAGTTTGGCCGGATAAATTTAATCAATGGACGGCAATATGTGCTCTTGGCTTAGGTCCCGTCGGTTCGGCCTTCTATTTTTGGGACTATGGGATTAAGCATGGCGATCTTCGTATTTTGGGTGCAGGGGCTTATCTCACTCCGCTCTTATCAACATTACTTCTCGTCGTCTTGGGGTTAAGCACAGCAAACCCAATGCTCTGGCTTGCTTGTTTTTTGACAACGGGGGGTGCGGTATTGGCGGCAAAAGACATGATTGTGTCTCCTAAAACCAATAATCAAAAAGGGTAATCCATTGATGTTATTGGAGATTAAGTCTTAAGGCTGCTGCTGCTGCAATAGGTGCAAGTACCATTGCTGCAAGGGTAATGGCGCATAATATGGAAAAGGAAGCAGAAAAAGAGGCTGGTCCTGAAACCACCGCCATGACACTAGAGACCCCAAAGATCAGCACTGGCACGTAAAGAGGCAAGAGAAGCAGCGACAAAAGCAAACCGCTACGTCTAAGGCCAAGCGTTAAAGCCGCACCGATCGCGCCAATAAAACTAATGGCAGGCGTACCGACAAGCATTGTCAGAACGAGCACCCCAAAAGCTTTCGCTTCCAAATTAAGAAGTAGCCCTAATACCGGCGCCATTAAAGCTAGTGGGATTCCGGTTGAGATCCAGTGAGCAAGGCTTTTTGCTGCGGCAACGAGTTCAAGAGGCAGTGAGCCCATCGCCAGAATCTCTATGGCTCCATCTTCATAGTCGTTGTGAAAAATCCGGTCCACCGACAACAATGCGGATAACAAAAGCGCAACCCACAAAACACCAGGCGCAATACGCCCAAGCAGATTTAGATCCGGCCCCAATCCCAAAGGCAGAATAGCTATGACAATCAAATAGAAGCCAAGAGCCGTGCCGATCGCCCCGCCTTCACGCAGTGCCAAATGTAAATCGCGTCGGACAAGCGCTAAAAACACTCTCAAAGTTGCGCCCTCCCTAGCGATCCCATTGTAGAATCAAGCGTTATTTTCTTAGTGAAATCAATGCCTAGGTCAACATGGGTTGCTGCCACGACCAAACCGCCATGGGCAATGTGAGCAGTAATAACCTCAGCCAAAACAGCAAGTGATTCGCGATCGAGAGACACGGATGGTTCATCGAGCAGCCATAAAGGCCGTTCAGCAAGTATAAGACGGGTTAAACCTAGACGACGCTTTTGCCCCGCTGAAAGAAGGCTTGCGGGAACGTCGCTTAAGTCAGAAAGCATGAAGCGCTCCAAAGCTTTTTTAACCCCATCACCTTCCAAAAAAGCCGCCCAAAATGCCACATTTTCTTGGACCGTAAAACTGTGTTTTATGCCATTGAGATGGCCTACATAGTGACATTGTTCCGCCAATGTATGCTCTGGATTGCCATCTTTCAGAATAACGGAACCTTGTCCAGGACGGATAAAGCCTGCCAATGTGCGCAAGAGGCTTGTCTTTCCGGCTCCGTTTGGTCCTTCGAGCAGCAGTCCTTCTCCAGAGGCAATTGTAAAGGATAGCCCCTCGAAAATTTTGCGGTTGCCCCGGATGCAAGTCAGATTATCGACGATAAGTTGCATATGTTATTGGTAGAGTTGCGGAAGGTCGCTATATATAAGGCTGAGTGTCTAAGTAAAGCCAGCTAAAAACGTGGTGTAGGTCAAATGGTCGGCATGATGGCTGTAAAGGGCCGTTACGTTTCGCCATGTCCTCAAGTACACACACACAAACAAACGATCAGCAAGGAGAGAGAGCCGTGACTGCTGAAACACCAGCCTCCCTTGATAGTTTCAAATGCCGCCGCACATTAGATGTTGCCGGGCAGACCTATCATTATTTTGATCTCCGAGAGGCAGAAAAGAACGGCCTCAATGATATCTCGAAACTGCCCTTCTCTTTGAGGGTTTTACTTGAAAACCTGCTCCGTTTCGAGGATGGCCGAACGGTTAAAGCTGAAGACATCCGAGCATGCGCTGATTGGCTTAAAGAGCGGCGATCAACTCATGAGATCGCTTATCGTCCAGCGCGCGTTCTCATGCAAGACTTTACTGGTGTGCCGGCCGTTGTCGATCTTGCCGCCATGCGGGATGCCACGGCAGCCCTTGGTGGTGATCCACAAAAGGTCAATCCTCTTGTTCCGGTTGACCTGGTTATTGATCATTCTGTGATGGTTGATTTTTTTGGGTCGGGAGAAGCCTTTCAACACAATGTTGAGCGTGAGTATGAGCGTAATGGTGAACGTTATGCCTTTTTACGATGGGGGCAGCAGGCTTTTGACAATTTCCGTGTTGTCCCGCCTGGAACAGGCATTTGCCATCAGGTGAATCTCGAATATCTTGCTCAAACGATTTGGACCAAAGAAGTGACAGAGGATGGCCAAACACTCACCTATGCCTTCCCTGACACATTGGTCGGCACGGATAGCCATACAACGATGGTGAATGGGCTTTCCGTTCTTGGTTGGGGTGTCGGTGGTATTGAAGCTGAAGCGGCCATGTTGGGCCAGCCGATTTCCATGCTCATCCCAGAAGTTATCGGTTTTAAACTCACAGGGATTTTGCCGGACGGAACCACAGCGACGGATTTGGTCCTCATGGTCGTCGAAATGCTGCGTAAAAAGGGCGTGGTTGGCAAATTTGTCGAATTCTATGGACCGGGCCTCTCCGCCCTTTCTTTAGAAGACCAAGCAACAATTGCCAATATGGCGCCAGAATATGGGGCTACTTGCGGTTTTTTCCCAATAGACAAGGACACACTGGCCTATCTCAAAGCCACCGGGCGCAATGCGGACAGGATTGCTCTCGTTGAAGCCTATGCCAAAGCGCAAGGCACGTTCCGCACAGATAATACGCCGGATCCGGTTTTTACCGATACGCTTGATCTTGATCTTGGTGACGTCGTGCCATCAATCGCCGGGCCAAAAAGGCCACAAGACCGCATCACGCTTGTAGATGCCGCAAATGCCTTTAGCGATGTCATGGCACAGGAGTTCAAAAAGGCGGGAGAGAAAGACAAGCGCGCACCGGTAGCTGGTCGCGATCATGATATCGGACATGGTGATGTGGTGATTGCCGCAATCACATCTTGTACGAATACATCAAACCCAAGCGTCCTTATCGGGGCAGGTCTCCTTGCGCGAAATGCAAGGGCGAAGGGGTTAGAGGTTAAGCCATGGGTCAAAACCTCGCTCGCGCCGGGCTCTCAAGTCGTTACGGATTATCTGGAGAAATCCAACCTGCAAGATGATCTTGATGCTCTGGGCTTTAACCTTGTTGGCTATGGCTGCACGACATGCATTGGCAATTCCGGGCCGTTACCGGAAGAGATTTCCAAAGCTATCAATGAAAATGATCTCATAGCTTGCTCGGTTCTTTCTGGTAATCGCAATTTTGAAGGCCGGGTTAACCCTGATGTACGGGCCAACTATCTGGCCTCACCACCGCTTGTTGTTGCTTATGCAATTGCAGGTTCGCTCAACATAAATATTGTTGAGGACCCACTTGGAGAGGACCAGGAAGGCAATCCGGTTTATTTAAAAGATATCTGGCCATCATCACAGGAAATTTCAGAGCTGGTGCGTGCGACGGTTACAGAAGAGATGTTTCGAACCCGCTATGGTGATGTTTTCAAAGGAGACAGCCATTGGCGCGAAATTGATACAGGTGGCGGGCTTACCTTTTCATGGTCTCCGGGGTCCACTTATGTACAAAACCCGCCTTACTTTGAAGACATGACGCGTGAGCCTCAGCCCATCACAGATATTGTTGAGGCGCGAGTTTTGGGTTTGTTCCTTGATTCCATAACAACCGACCATATTTCGCCTGCAGGCGCGATTAAAGCCGACGGCCCTGCCGGAAATTATCTTACCGGTCATCAAGTCCGTCCAGCCGAGTTCAACTCTTATGGATCCCGGCGCGGAAATCATGAAGTGATGATGCGGGGAACATTTGCCAATATCCGCATTAAGAATCAAATGATTGCCGGTATTGAAGGCGGCGTCACCACCCATCACCCCTCAGGCGAACAAATGGCGATTTATGATGCCGCGATGCGTTATAAACAAGAGGGTGTACCTTTGGTCGTTTTTGCAGGCAAGGAATACGGCACCGGTTCATCACGCGATTGGGCCGCAAAGGGTACACGCCTTCTCGGGGTTCGTGCCGTCATCGCGCAATCCTTTGAACGCATTCATCGTTCAAATCTGGTGGGCATGGGCGTTTTGCCCCTTGTTTTTGAGGACGGTACGTCGTGGCAAACTCTTGGTATCAAGGGAGACGAGAAAGTTACAATCCAGGGACTTGAGGCAGGTCTGGAGCCACGTCAAACCCTTGAGGCTCAGATCACATTTCAAGATGGCACTGTGAAAGAAATTCCTCTTCTCTGTCGTATCGACACGTTTGATGAGCTGGATTATTTCCGTCATGGTGGGATTTTACACTACGTCCTGCGAAATCTTGCCGCAGCAGCCTGATATATAAAAGTAAGCAATTTCAAAGACTAAGCTGACAAACTAAGTTTGTCAGCTTTTCTGATTATAACCCGTCATGCGTAGTTATGGGTGGTTTCACCTACTCGTGACTGGCAATTGATAAGATAAGCCCAGATACTTTGGACTAAGTTGGGTGTTATGAGCATTTTTTTGGCGGAAAACGCGCTTATTATTGTTCAAATAAGTTAGTTTACAGGCATTTTAAGGCACCACTGAAAAGTAAGGAAATTCTAATGCTGCTTATGAAGCTTGGCAAATTCACTGGTTTGGCTGCCATTTTTGGGTTGAGCGTCATGTCGCTAAGTGCGATGCAGCCAGCTTTTGCTGAAATTTCCATGAAGCAAAAGGCAGTACTTGAACTTTTTACAAGCCAAGGCTGCTCATCCTGTCCACCAGCGGACAAATTACTTGGCGAATTGGCTGAGCGAAAAGATGTCATTGCCCTGACCTTCCCTGTTGACTATTGGGATTATCTAGGCTGGAAGGACACATTAGCGAAACCGCAATATACGCGCCGTCAGCGTGATTATGCGCGAAAACGTGGTGACCGGGAGGTCTATACACCACAACTTGTTATTAATGGTATGGCCCATGCCGTTGGCAGCCGCCCCTATCAAATTGAGGCTGCGATTAAATCAACGCGCCGAAGGCTTAAAAACAGTCATGTGCCTGTCAAAATGGCTGTTAGAGGAGATACGCTGGTCATTAAAGCCGCGAAAGCCCCAGAAGGATCGTCTCTCAAATCTGCAACACTCTGGCTCGCACTCGCCACCAAGTCAAAATCCGTTTCTATTCGCCGCGGCGAAAATGGCGGACGGAGAATAACGTATTATCATGTGGTCCGTCAGCTTACGCCTATTGGTAAATGGTCCGGAGATGATCTCGTCGTCAAACTGCCAAAAAAACATGTCATGACAAAAGGGTCTGACATTTGTACGATCCTCTTGCAGAGAGGGGAGGCGGGACCAATCATTGGTGCTGCTGAGATTAGGAATTGATACGACTCTTGTGGCAATGCTCACATATCTCATGATGTTTATGGGATAAGCTTTCTCATACCATATGAGGTTGCAATAAAGCCTTGAAATACATATTCCGCCCATATTGACTGTCCATATTAATTGCACTTACGCCGTAATATGATTAGATCAAGGCTATGCAAAGCACTGAAACAGCACCCACAATTACTTCAAGATTGGGCGACACCTTAAACCGTCTTGCCAATCCAACGCGTTTTATGCGCTTTTCTGAAAGACTGTTGCCCTGGCTAATCGGACTGACCATCGCTCTCTTTGCCTACGGTCTCTATTTGGCATTTTTCAAAACGCCGCCTGACTACCAACAAGGCGAGACCGTTAAAATCATGTTTGTCCATGTGCCGTCAGCATGGTTGGGCATGATGATCTACGGAATTATCGCCATTTCCAGTATTGGCTCGCTTATCTGGCGCCATCCACTTGCAGATGTTTCGGCAAAGGCCGCCGTGCCAATTGGGGCTGCGTTTACATTTCTTGCTCTCGTTGCGGGATCGCTTTGGGGTAAACCGATGTGGGGCACCTATTGGGTCTGGGATGCCCGGCTGACATCATACCTGGTCCTCTTTTTTCTTTATCTGGGCCTCATGGCGCTTTGGCAAGCTATTGAGGAACCTTCTCGTGCCGGTCGGGCGGCAGCCATCCTTGCCATCGTTGGATCAATTAATCTTCCAATTATAAAATTTTCAGTTGATTGGTGGAATACGCTCCATCAACCGGCAAGTGTCCTTAAGGCAAGCGGGTCCTCTATTCATCCTTCGATTCTTACACCTCTCCTCATTATGGCAGCGGCATTTACCTGCCTCTTTTTTGTGTTTCATCTTATCGCGATGCGAAATGAAATTTTACGAAGACGTGTTCAGGCTTTGCATATTGCCCGTGTGGAATGGGCAAACCATTTGCAAGATTAAACGTTGAATAGAGACTACTATGTTCGAACTTGGACCTCATTCCTTCTTTATTTGGGCGTCTTATACAGTTGCGGTTTTGGTGATTTCGGGGCTCACAATTTGGGTTTTGTGTGATGGACGCAAACAACGCAAATTATTAGCTGAGCTCGAGGCTCAAGGCGTATCCCGTCGTTCATCACGAAATAAGCCGTCAGATCAATCACAACCATAGCAATGATGAGATGACAGAGAACAAATCGGTCAAGCATGGCTTTAATTTTCTTGTGTTTCCGCTATTGGGCTTCATCGTCCTCGTTGGTTTTTTTCTCTATGCCCTGAATTCTGGTGATCCATCGACATTACCCTCAGCCTTAATCGGCAAACCCGTACCAAAATTTGAGGTGCCGCCCGTCGAAAAACTGACATCAAAAAGCGGGCCAGTTCCGGGTTTTTCATCACTTGATCTCGCAAAAGGCAAAATTTCAATTGTCAATGTGTGGGCATCATGGTGTGGTCCGTGCCATACCGAGCACCCGCATTTGGTACGCTTTGGCACTGAAAGTAAAGCGCCACTTTACGGGCTCAATTATAAAGACCGCCCTGACAATGCCAGACGTTTTCTTGGCCGCTATGGGAACCCATTTATTGCTGTTGGCGCTGATACAACGGGCCGGGTTGCTATTGATTGGGGGGTTTACGGAGTGCCGGAAACATTTATCGTGAATGGCAAAGGTGAGATCATCTATAAGCATGTCGGACCAATAACTCCTGAAATACTTGAAAATCGCTTGCTTCCCATTGTTCGAAAAGCTCGTAGTGGCATTTAATAGGAAATCGCAATATCCTTGACCATGGAACGAGTGTTTTAAGTTTTTGTCACGATCACTTCGTTGTCATATTTCTTCAAACAAAATTGACTGGACCAATACCGTCCGTCCCCGCTTTATTGTTATCTAGAGCATCCCACGCTTAGATGGAATCGCTAGGATGCTCTAATTTTTTGATATCGATCAACTTTTCCACGTTTAAGTGAATTCACTTAAACGTGGGTTGATCTAGAGCGAGATGAGTTTGGCTTAGACCATTTGATGGAGGAAAATCGGTTCACTCGGCTAGGCGCGTTGTGCGCCGTGGTGTAGGCCCACCACAAGTGCAACGCAACACTGTCAGCGGGCAAGATCGCCACGGTCAAATGATTCAATCTAATCTCATCTCGCTCAAGCGCATTGTGCTAATGTATTAATCAAATTGGCAAATACAATGAACCGTGACACAAATCACAACCGATTAGACTATTCAGCAATTCACTTGTTACACAGAGCAGGTCAATGCGCTGGGGACATTTTCTCAGAGGAAATGGATGCGGAAAACTTAACGCCAAGACAATATGCCATCCTATTGACTGTATCGCAGCATGAGGGCCTTAGCCAAACAGACCTAGTCACAAAAACCGGCATTGATCGCTCAACTCTTGCGGACATCATTCGTCGTCTCCTAAAAAAAGGCCTCCTACAACGGCGACGCACCAAAGAAGATGCACGTGCTTATTCTGTCAAACTCACCGGAAAGGGATGGAGTGCACTGCACACTGCAGAGCCTGCGGCACTTCACGCTGATCAAAGACTCCTTGCCGCACTGCCTGTCGAGAAAAGAAACGTTTTTATTGATCTCTTGAACCAACTTGTTGAAAATATTGGCAGTATACGGGTTGAAGATCCTAATATCAAACGTTGACGTCGAGCTTGCTGCCGGGTTTTGAGGGACGAGTCTCACCGTTATGGCTTTGCTGATTTGGAGAGCTATCGGAAGGTCTTGCATCATCCACGCCTTGCTCTTGTGACCCCCAAGATGTGTCAGATACACTTAAGCGTTCAGATGGTAGATTTTCGGACGCGGCAATCGTCTCAAGTTCGCCGACAAGCACGCCTGCCATGGTGGAGAGTGTCTGCAGAGTAAAGGTTTGACGCTCACTTTTTGTCGCGCCAGGAATAGTAGACGTAAAGCCTTTGGGCTGGTGAGGACGGGCGGATGACGGAAAGTCACTAAGCCCGAATTTTTCAAAATGAGAGGTTTGTTTCCCTGCTTTACGTTTTCCTGAGAAAGCGTCCGGCCTATTGCTGCTCTCATCCGTAGGAGCGGGGCGTTTGGTACGCTCCAGTGGCATTATACCGCGCACAAGTTGGGAAGATTTGAAAATCTGCGGTGCCATAAGCTTCTCTTGAGTTTAGCGAATACCAAACTGCGCGAAGAATGGTTAGCAGGTCGTTAATTCCAAAATATCACACAGATGGATCCGTGAGCGTTGAAGACTCCGTTTTTGCTTTTTTCTCGTCTTCAGATGGCAAGTGATAGGTTTTTATGAGGCCGAGCTGCGCTATGGCGAAGGCCAGTGTCAAAGGTATGAAGCCCGCAACTTTGAAAATAACCCAAGTATCGGTGGAAAAATTGCGCCATACAATTTCATTGAGCCCAGCCAAAAAAATGAAAAAGAGGGCCCAACGAATTGTTAATTTGTGCCAACCTTCGTTGCTTAATTGAAACGCCTCATCAAACAAAAATTTTAAGAACGGTTTGTTGAGAAAAAGACCTGAAGCCAGGATAGTCGTGAAAATTCCATAGACGATCGTGGGCTTCATTTTAAAAAACGTCTCGTTCTCCAAATAAAGAGAAAGCCCGCCGAAAATCATGACAATAACACCGCTTACAAGCGGCATGACCGCAACTTTCTTAAATACTAACCACATTGCAATCAGTGATATGACCGTTGCAACCATAAAGGCCGGTATTGCAGACATAAGGGCTTTGGAGGACTCTTCATCGCTAAACGAATAAAATGCAAAGAAAATAGCCAGTGGCCCGAGGTCCAATAGTGTTTTTAACAGTTGCATGAGGCTTAGATCCGTTGAAATGTTTTATATTGTTTTTGGCTTATTCGAATGCAATGGCTTGAGCGAACTCGTGAGGTTCAAACGGCTGAAGGTCATCAATGCCTTCACCAACACCAATTGCATGGACGGGTAGGCCGTATTTTGTGGAAATCGCAACCAAAATGCCCCCCCGTGCGGTGCCATCCAGCTTAGTCATAACAAGACCGGTCACACCCGCCGTTTCCCCGAAGACATCAACTTGTTGAAGGGCGTTTTGTCCGGTTGTTGCGTCAAGCACGAGGAGCACTGTGTGAGGTGCTGTGTTATCAAGTTTTTTGATAACGCGAACAACTTTTTCAAGTTCAGCCATTAGATTGGCTTTGTTTTGCAAGCGGCCAGCCGTATCTATGAGAAGAACATCGAAACCACCCTCTTGCGCTTGTTTAAATGCATCGAACACAAGACCTGCAGAGTCGGCCCCTGTATCCCGTGCGACCACGGGGGCGCCTGTTCGCTCCCCCCAAACCTTAAGCTGTTCAATGGCTGCCGCTCTGAAAGTATCACCAGCCGCCAGCATGACCCGCTTTCCCTGGTGAATGAATTGTTTTGCAAGTTTTCCGATTGTTGTGGTCTTGCCTGTACCGTTTACACCTACAACAAGTATGACTTGTGGTGTTTGAGAGTTATCGAGAACAAGCGGCTTCGCAATGGGCTCCAAAATTTTTTCAATTTCGCTTGCCAAAACGTTGCGTACTTCTTCAGGCGAGATATCTTTATTATAGCGGCTGGCAGATAGTCTATCGGAAATCCGTGTTGCTGTGTCGACACCAAGATCCGCCTGAATCAGAAGATCTTCGAGTTCCTGCAGCGTATCATCATCTAGCTTGCGCTTGGTGAAAACAGTTGTAATGCCGTCATTAAGCCTTTTTGAGGATTTCGATAGGCCACTTTTTAACCGTTGGAACCAACTTTTCTTTTGAGGTTTAGCCTGCGCTTCGTCCAGCGCGTTATCTTCGGCTTCCACCTCATCGCTGGAGGTTACAGGCGGATCCTCAAGTGACGACATTTCTGGTTTTGGTTCTGGTTTGTTTGCAGGGTCATCTTCTTCTGAAGGTTGAACCGGCATATCCGGCCCGCCAAAAACGCGGTTTAAGAAAGATGGTTTTTTGTCTTTTGTATCGCTCACTCTTTTGTCCGCTCTAAAACCTGGTTGTTTTTGTCTAGTGATACGCCGTAAAGCATGCCTCTCTCGTGGCCCACAACATGCGCATTTACCAATGCCCCTGTTTGGCAGGGTGTTTCAATCTGCATTTCTGCATATTGCGGCGTGCGGCCCATTTGCTTTTGCTCCATAAGGAGCTGAACGACCTTACCTGTTTGTTCGCTGAGATGCCTCGAAAGCATATTATCTCCTTTAAAACGTAAGCGTTGTGCACGTTCCTTTACAACCTCACGATCAAGCTGGGGCATGCGAGCCGCAGGTGTACCAGGCCGGGGTGAGAACGGGAAAATATGCAAATAAGTTAAGCCACATTCTTCAACTAATCGAAGCGTGTTCTCGAACATATCCTCTGTTTCGGTTGGAAAGCCTGCAATAAGATCAGCACCGAAAACAATGTCGGGCCTAAGTTCCCTTACGGTATCGCAAAATCGTAAAGCATCTGATCGCGAATGCCGTCGCTTCATACGCTTCAAAATCATGTCATCTCCGGATTGTAAAGAGAGATGAAGATGCGGCATTAATCTTGATTGATCAGCTATGACATCAAGAAGGGCTGAATCTGTTTCAACAGAGTCGATAGAAGAAAGGCGTAACCGCTCAAGCTCAGGTATAAGTCGAAAAATCTTCTGAACAAGTTCCCCCAATGTCATTTTATCCGGCAAATCACTGCCATAAGATGTGATGTCGACGCCGGTAAGAACGATTTCACGGTAGCCATTTTCAACCAGAAGGCGAATTTGTGCCACCACTTTACCCGCCGGGACAGACCGCGAAGGGCCCCGCCCATAAGGAATAATGCAAAACGTGCACCGATGATCACAGCCATTTTGGATTTGGACGTAGGCACGTGCACGTCCGCCAAAACCCTCCAACAAATGCGGTGCAAGTTCTGTTATCGCCATGATATTATTGACAGAAATGCGTTCGCTTTCAGTGGTCATTAGGGCGGCAAAGGTCTCGGGATGCATTTTTTCGTCATTACCGACGATGTGATCGACCTCTTCCATGCTGGCAAATTGGGCTGTGTCAATCTGTGCCGCACAGCCTGTTACGATAATTTTTGCATCTGGCTGCTCCCTGCGGGCTTTACGAATAGCTTGGCGCGCTTGACGCACGGCTTCACCCGTTACAGCACAAGTATTGACTATAATTGCGTCTTCAAGCCCTGCATTTTGAGCGTGATTACGTATCACTTCAGACTCATAACTATTGAGCCGGCAGCCGAATGTAATAATATTTAGCCTGGACATTATCTCTAAATTGGTCCCATAACTCTCAATATTGGCCTTGTACCATCGTTATCAGGTTAAGCAAGCCATCCATTTTTTTTCTTTGGCCGGATCTGAGCCTGTACTTTTTGCTACAGTGTAAAAATGAGTTCCGCCGTATTGTAACTGGATTAAACCGGACCCATGTCTGAGCGTTCAATATTAATAACCGGTTGTTCCTCCGGTATCGGCCTATGTTGCGCACGAGGTATGAAGGCGCGTGGTTGGCGCGTTTTCGCAACAGCTCGTAAAGACCAGGATATCGACCGTCTTGCCCAAGAGGGGCTAGAAGCTGTTCGGTTGGATTATTCTAGTCCAACGACTATAGAAACTTGCGCAAGCTATGTACTCTGGGCAACCAGTGGCAAACTTACTGCGCTTTTCAATAATGGCGCATATGGCCAACCAGGTGCCGTTGAAGATATTTCTACGGATGTCTTGCGTGCCCAATTCGAAACCAATCTCTTTGGTTGGCATCATCTCACAAATTATATTGTGCCGGCAATGCGTCAAAACGGGGGAGGCCGCATTGTTCAGTGTTCGTCGGTTCTCGGTTTTGTTGCAACGAAATATCGTGGGGCTTATTGCGCTTCAAAATTTGCCCTTGAAGGGCTTACAGATTCACTGCGCCTTGAGCTCAAAGGTAGCGGCGTTCACGTTTCTATCATCGAACCAGGTCCAATTAAGAGCCGATTTGCTGAACATGCCGTTGAAGCGTTTGAAAAGAATGTTGATATAGAAGGCTCGGTTCACAATGCTGAATATGAAAAACGTCTCGCAAAGTTAAAAAATGGCGGTGTATCCCTCTTTAAACGGGAACCGGATGCCGTGCTCCGTAAGCTCATTCATGCAGTAGAAAGCAAAAAACCTAAGGTACGTTATTTCGTAACCATACCAACCTATTCCGCTGCCATTCTCAAACGTATACTGCCAAGATCGGTGCGTGATAATATTCTGATGCGTGGGTGATTTTCGGAAGTGGAACTCTGAGTGGACACCTTTTTTTATAATCTTGTACCTTTCGCCATAGTTGCCGTAGTTATTGTGCTGGGCCTTGGGTTATGGAACATGCTGCGCGGTGGGAATCCGAGCATAAGTCAAAAATTTATGCGCTGGCGTGTTGGTCTTCAATTTCTTGCCATTTGCATCATCATGGCGTCTATATATTTTGCAGCTCAATAATTTTGATATTGTCACAGTTTTTATTTTATAACCCCGTTGCTATAGCGTTGAAAATTATGAACGACTCATCATTTGTATATGTTCCTCCAGAATCCCTTTCCGACATGAAAGGCCGATTGCCAACAAAAGATTGGCGCGAAAGAATAGCAAAGGGCATGTGGCATGTCAGTTCCGATATAATCGATGAAACTGAAAAAATTTTGCAGTCCTTTCTGAAGGCTATTGAAAAAACTGACAAGGACCCAAAGA
Source organism: Methyloligellaceae bacterium (assembly GCA_965224165.1). Taxonomy (GTDB): domain Bacteria; phylum Pseudomonadota; class Alphaproteobacteria; order Rhizobiales; family CBDCYM01; genus CBDCYM01. The sequence continues at coordinate 309,943 of CBDCYM010000011.1, forward strand.
CTACGCTTAAGGCATTCGCGATGTCTATCTGTGAGCTGAACGTGCTGAACACGATGAATGGTCATTTTATCGAAACCATTGAACGTGAGGAACTTGCCGATTTTTACAATGAAGTCGCCAATGTTATTGAGTTTAAGAACCCGCCAGAGATTGTCGAATTCGCAATAGATGACCCAGATGACGTTACGCTAATTTGGCGCATGTGGTAATCATTTACTGAGTATTAACCTAATATCTCGTGTAGAGTTTCATTTAAGGCTGCCGATAAGTTTTGACGTGTTAAAAATCACACATAAATTGGAAAAGCAGATCTTAAACTGAAAAAGTTTTATTTTTCAATATACTTAGCTAAAAGGACATTATAAGTTTTGTCATTCAATAGCTGCTGCGGGGTGGACCATGCCTTTCAAACAAGAAGGCGGGAGGACTTTTGGTCGAATATTTTCATGCTGGCCAAGAGCAGGCTTTAATAGAGCGATTTTCTTCGTGACATGTCTTATGGTTCTCTATCTCATGATCGAGACCGCCTTCGCTGAAAAATTTGAGAAAACAGCACCCTTCTTAGCGTTTGATGAAATCCGCTTAGGCGCTTTTGCTCATGCTGTCGAAAACAATAAGTCTGAAGATGGCGTTGATATTAATGCGGAAATCCTTTTCGGACGGCCCACATGGCACCATGAGAATCGATGGATTAATCATTTCATTCGACCACGGCCCCATATTGGCGGACATGTTAATCTCAATGGCGACACCAATATGTTTTATTTCGGTGTCACGTGGGATATTCGTTTAACGAATCGATTATTTTTTGAATCGTCATTTGGCGGCGCCGTGCATGATGGCCCTCTTAATGTTAATGGCAAATCCTCCTACGGATGCCAATTAAATTTCAGGCAATCCGCCTCCCTGGGCCTTGTATTATCGGAAAACTGGCGTCTACTGGCGACAATCGATCATATGTCCAACGCCAATCTCTGTGACCGCAATAGGGGCTTGACCAATATTGGTGCCCGGTTAGGCTATAGGCTGAATTAACGGATGTATTCGCCTAATCCAGGTTATTAATGGTCGTTCTCAACAAAATCTATACACGCACCGGCGATAAGGGCTCCACCGCTCTTGGAACAGGCCAGCGTGTTGCGAAGTCTGATCCACGGATATCGGCCTATGGGACAGTTGATGAGACCAATGCCTGCATTGGCCTCGCCCGAGAGTATCTTGATAACGACAATCCCGATCATACAACCGTAGATGCGATGCTCGCCCGAATCCAGAATGATCTGTTTGATTTAGGAGCGGATCTCTGTACGCCGGAAACGGAGGAAAAGCTCGACTATGAGCCTCTACGCATTAGTCAAGATCAGGTACAGCGTCTTGAGCAAGAAATCGACTTCATGAACGGTGATCTTGAGCCTCTTCGTTCCTTCGTATTACCGGGAGGCTCCCATGCGGCCGCAGCGCTTCATATGGCACGTACGATTTGCCGGCGAGCAGAACGTCTTATGGCCGCACTCGCAGCCACACCTAATGAAGTAGTAGGTGAACCTGCTTTATGCTACATAAACCGCCTTTCGGATTTTCTTTTTGTTGCTAGCCGCTATGTTAACGACAAGGGGAAGCATGATGTTTTATGGGTACCGGGGGCAAATCGATGATTATTAGGAGCTCGTAGTTAGGACTTAACGATTGTTCAGAATCGATCACGACAAGCTGAAAATGCTTAAAATTGACCAACGCTATTTTGCAATTTTTTCCTTGTCAGATCCCATTTTGGTCATCAAAGCAGGCAATTTTTAACGCCTAGCTATGACCTAGATATAAAGAGACCAAAGCCGTGTTCGTTCCCATTCATGATCAAAATCCCGTCAAATCTATTCCTTTCCAGTTTGTGACTGTTCTTTTAATCGCTATTAATGTTCTGGTTTTTTTAGTTTTCCAATCAAACTTGGTGTATCCGCCTAACCTTCAAGCGACGACGAGTTTCGCCGTTGTTCCAATTGAACTTTTGCAGGAAGGGCTTTTTGGCCGTAATGCCGCTATTGAAGCTTCAGAGGCACTTCCCGTAATTGAAGGCTTCACGCTCATTAGCTACATGTTTCTCCATGGCGGTTGGCTGCATCTCATCGGAAATATGCTTTTTCTCTGGGTTTTTGGGGACAATGTCGAAGATGCGATGGGACATTTGCGTTTTCTCGTTTTTTATCTTTTATGCGGAGTGTTTGCAGGCTTTGCCCATAGCTGGATGGTGCCGGACTCGAAAATACCTCTTATTGGCGCAAGCGGAGCCGTATCAGGCGTTGTCGCAGCTTATTTGATGCTGCATCCTAAGGTGAAAGTTTGGGTTTTGATCTTATGGCGCTTTCCACTTCCAATCACAGCAGGAATTGCTCTTGGCGGATGGATATTGCTGCAAATTGTTAATGCTTTTTTGGATCAAGGTGGAGGCGTTGCCTGGTGGGCTCATATTGGCGGCCTGATCGCGGGAGCGGTATTGGTGCTATTTATGCGCCGTCCAGGAGTTAAGCTCTTTGATCGCTCGCCGGGCCATGCCTGATCTGCACAAAAACGCAACAAATTAATAACAAAAAATTCAAAATTCACCCGCAACAACTGCAATTACAGCCGTTACCTCTATAGATGTTTCGTATAAAGCGAAAATAGTTTGCCATCTCAGTCCCTATAGATAAGCTCCGAGATCTGGGCCCATAAATCTGCACTAATTAGAGGAATCCCTTCATGAGTATTTTCGAAGTCTTGCAAAAGGCTATGCGCTCACCAGGATTTAAATTTGTTCTCGTCGCCTTTTTGGTCCTCATTTTGTCGATTCCCCTTTTGTTTGTGTATCTGATGACATCTGAACGCGAGAGCTATGCAAACAAAGCCTTGCGTGATGTGAGTCATATGTGGGGAAGTGCGCAAACGGTTCGGGGCCCCTTCATTATTGTTCCGACACTTAAAAAAAGGGAGGTTAGACGCGGAAATGAAACACGGGTTGAAAAGGTTAGAAATTTTGCAGTGTTTTTGCCAGAGAACCTGGACGTCGCTGCGGACGTAAAATCGGAAATTCGCAGCCGCGGCATTTTTGAGGTTCCGGTTTATCGCAGCAAACTTCGCTTTTCCGGTCGTTTCAAAACCGCGGATCTTACCCGGATCAATCGCTCCGTTGATGAGATTTTATGGCCTGAAGCGGTTTTTACGCTCATCATGAATGATGTGCGAGCCATCAAAAAAACCGCTGAGATAACGATTGACGGGGCAAACAAACAGCTTTTTCGTTCTGGTAGCGGGATTTCCCATGTGAAAGGCATTCATGTGCCTGTAAACGAAGCGCAGGCTCAGGGGGATATGAGTTTTGCGTTCACACTCCACCTAAATGGCTCGACAAGCCTAAACTTTGTGCCCGCAGGTGGTGAGACGGCGATAAAAATGACATCCGATTGGCCGCATCCAAGCTTCAAAGGTGCGTTTCTGCCAGATAAACGGCAGATCAACGATAAAGGCTTTCAGGCTCAATGGGCCATTCCACGCTTAGCACGCGGCCAAGCACAAGCATTTTTGGCCGAAAACTTGTCCGCTCTTATGCGTGATACGATATTTGGGGTGACGTTTTATCAGCCTGTCGGCTATTACGGACTTGTTGAGCGCTCACTGAAATATGCCTTAGGCTTTATTGCGATTGCCTTTTTTGCCGTTTTCATTATGGAAATCCACAGTGGTCGCCGCGTGCATTGGATCCAATATGTTTTTGTAGGATTGGCGCTCATTATCTTCTACTTAGTTCTGCTTGGTACATCAGAACATCTGGGATTTGAGTTTTCTTATACGATTGCAGCTCTATCAACCTGCGTTCTCATTGCAGCCTATGTTGCGAGTGCTCTAAAATCAGTAAATCGCGGTTTTGCCCTTTTTAGTATTATGGGTTTGATCTATGGCCTGCTCTATTTGCTTTTAAAAGTTGAAGACTACGCCATGCTGATAGGCTCAATCGCAGCGTTCTTACTCCTGGCCATTGTCATGTTCGCTACCCGAAATGTGGATTGGTCTGGATCAGGAACAGGTACGACGGGCAAAAATTAATGACAAGTTAAGCTTACTCATGATCGAGTATGGGCTTGGGTTACTACAAAATAAGTTTCATACCATCATGAGTTATTTCAAATCCTAACGCTTCGTAAAACCGGTGGGCATCTGATCGGGTTTTGTCCGTTGTTAGCTGAATGAGGCCGCATCCTTTCTCCCGGCATCGTTCTATAGCCCAAGACAGAAACGCACGCCCAATGCCTGAACTGCGATAAGACCTTGCAATCCGAACCCCCTCAATTTGACCACGCCACATGCCAAGGCGTGATAGGCCAGGGATAAATGTAATCTGCAAGCAGCCTATGACTTCGTTATCTACTTCAGTTACAGCAAGTAACTGATTGCGATCATTATCAATAACCGCCATAGCGTCGCGATATTTCTGATGAGGGGGATGGGATGGATCTTCCCGTATTTTTCCCAATTTGTCGTCCGCAAGCAATCTTATGATGTTAGGTAAGTCATCATGGGTCGCTTGACGAAAAATCGGAGCATGGTGTGCCATATTCATGGTTAAGAAGATATGGGTTTTATAACGCTCCAGCAATTGTCACTTTGAAATATGGCCGGATATTTCAAATCGAATCAAAATGAGCTGGATGGAGATCGCTACCTACTCATGGATCAAGATTCACTGATCCTGAGGATAGGGAAACATGTTTTTCTTGGAAAATTCAAAAAAATACCGCGGCACTGCAAAAGCGGTGCCGCGGTGATCTGTAACACGGTCAAATCAGCCCATTGTTCTTACCGACCCATAAGAAACAGCGAACTGATTCGCTCGGTTGCGAGGATACTGCCTATTTCCTCGCAGCCGTTTTGCGTGTCGTTGTTTTACGTGTAGCCGTCTTCCGTGCTGCAGGTTTCTTAGCAGCTGAGGTCTTTTTGGCTGTAGTTTTTGACTTTGCAGCCGTCTTACGCGTTGTAGTCGTTTTTCTGGCTGTTGTCTTTTTTGCTGTTGTTTTTTTCTTAGCGGCAGGCTTCTTAGCAGCTGCTGTTTTCCGTTTGGTCGTTGCAGCTTTCTTAGCAGCCGTTTTTGCCGCTGGTTTCTTTCTGGCAGTGGTTTTCTTAGCCGCAGGCTTCTTCTTAGCAGCAGTTGCCGTTTTCCTCGTGGACGTTTTTGTCCTAGAGGCTGCCGTTGTCTTTTTCGCCGCAGTTCTAGCGGCGGGTTTCCTAGCAGTACCGGTCTTTTTTGCCGTTGTGCGAGCAGCTGCAGCTACAGCTCTTTTCTTAGCAGCAGGCTTCCGAGTAGCCGTCTTCCGTGCTGCAGGTTTCCGAGCTGCGCTTGTTTTCCGTGCTGTTGTACGGGAAGACGCAGCTACAGCTCTTTTCTTAGCAGCAGGTTTCCGTGTAGCCGTCTTCCGTGCTGCAGGTTTCCGAGCTGCACTGGATTTCCGGGCTGTTGTACGGGAAGAGGCTGCTACAGTTCTCTTTTTAGCAGCAGGCTTCCGTGTGGTTGCCTTTTTAGCTGCAGGTTTCCGAGCTGCACTAGTTTTCCGTGCTGACGTACGAGCAGAAGCCGCAACGGTTCTTTTCTTAGCGGCAGGCTTCCGAGTGGTTGCCTTCCGCGTGGCTGGCTTCTTAGCTGCACCGGTTCTTTTTGCCGATGTGCGTGCAGAAGCAGCTACCGTTTTCGACTTGGTCGTTCTCCTCGTAGTCTTTTTCACAGTTTTCGAACCGGTTCTGGTTCGAGATTGTTTAGTCCTGGCCATTGTGTATTCTCCAATTGATTGAGCCGACAGGTGCTTTGTACTGACGACTCAGGGTTTAACAGTGTTGTTTTCCGCGATAGTTCCCAACAAACTATGAACGCCACAAAACCAATACGCGTTGTAACACTAATTCCAAGTGCAACAGAGATTGTATGCGCACTTGGTTGCCAACATTGGCTCGTCGGTCGAAGTCACGAATGTGATTACCCGCTACAGGTCGACGCTCTACCATCCCTCACCAAAGCTAAATTTCCTCTTACAGAATCAAGCTCAGGAATCGACCGATACGTTAAGGACATAATCGCAGATAACCTTTCTGTCTACGATATTGATAAAAAAGCTTTAAAGGTGTGTTCTCCAGACATCATAATAACACAAGACCAATGTGATGTATGTGCGGTCAGTTTGCGCGATGTCGAAGAAGCGGTTTGCGAGTGGACGGACCATCAAGCGACAATCATATCTTTAAAGCCGGATACTCTTGATGATGTTTACAAAGACATAACAAAGGTTGCCGAAGCGCTTGAGGTGGCAACTGCGGGCGAACGTTTGATTGCCGACATGAGGGCGCGAATGGCAGTCGTTCGGAACAAGACATCTGCTGTCACGAACCGACCACGCGTGGCATGCATAGAATGGATCGATCCACTTATGTCGGCAGGCAATTGGATGCCCGAACTTGTCGAGATGGCAGGTGGTCAAAACCTCTTCGGTGAAACAGGCAAGCACTCTCCTAGACTTTCATTTGATGATCTTATTAAGTCTGATCCCGAAGTCATTATCATCCTGCCTTGTGGGTATGAGATTGACCGGTCGCTTATGGACATGCCGCTCTTAGAGAAGCTTCCAGGATGGTCTGAGATCAATGCTGTGCGTGAAGGGTGTGTCTTTGTTGCCGATGGCAATCACTACTTTAACCGGCCTGGACCAAGACTCGCAGAATCCTTGGAAATCCTAGCAGAATTGATCCATCCGGAGTATTTTGAGGCGCATTATCAAGGTTCCGGATGGGAATCTTATCCACCAATTCCGTAGCACAATTCACACACTATTCAGAGTTTCGCACGAGCCGTAGGATTCCTCTTGCAATTCTCATGGAGGAGTGCAGAGTTAATGATCACTTCATGGGGGTGAAGTGTTTGTAAGCTGCTATCGTGAGGGGGGTTTCATGACGGCGTCAGACGATCGAAAATATACTGCGGGATGGACTCGTATCATTAGATACGAATCAGCTCGCGACTTTGAAGAGCAAGATCAGCTCTCTTATCATTTCGAAGAAATTGAAGGACATATCGAGCGAAATATCGGACCGGTTCAGAGTGTTTATCATGAGGTCGTTTCCGATATGATCCATCTTGATATTCTTGTTGTGCCTGCTAATTCCGATCGCAGATTTCACTATCTCGTCACTTCAGGCATGAGCGATTTGGCTATGCAAGTCAGCTCAAAATTACCTGAAGGTGATGCGTGGCGTTTCTCAGAATTAGTCATCGCGCTACCAAGCTATTGGCCTGTGTTAGACGAAAATGCCATGCAGCAAAAAAAATGGTCGTACCCAGTTGATCATCTTAAATTTCTTGCTCGCATGCCACATAAATTTGGAAGTTGGCTCTCAATTGGACATTCTATTCCGCATTTTGATTCGTCTAAACCGATTGGACCGGAGTGCAAAATGTCTGGTTTCGTTCTCGATTATCCCATACTTGGAGGTGAAAATTTCACCTCAATGGAAACACGAGACGGAAAAACGATTCGTTTTTATGCTGTCTATCCCGTTCATAATTCGGAGATGCAGTACAAACTACGTAAAGGCTATCCGCATCTTCGGAAACTCTTCGTGAAAAATTTTGTCACTGAGATTTTTGACCCTAAAAGAGAAAATCTTGCCCGCAACCGGTGGCGGCATTTTGTCGGTTTGTAACAGCGGCGATAACATCTTATTAAGATTTGCCATATGTTTGGCAATGGGGCGAGCCTGACAGCATTTTTTTGAATGGCTGTTCGTTTCGTTGCCTTTTTGTAGGAGACTGCAACAGCCTCAACATGTGAGGCTAATATATTGGTCTCTTATGACCGGCATACACAATATCAAGTTGGTTCTCATTACTTTTTTGCAACCTATTGTTGATAAACTCGTTTGTTCATTTCGTCGCAGAACATTGTCGTAGTCTGGTCATGCGCGTGCGTTACCGCTAAACCAAATCACCTCCAACGATTAGGAGATGATTTGCAACTGACTGCAATAATGGTCTTTGGTCAAATTCATGGTCCGACGCTTCGCGGCTTGAAGCATTATTGAAGTCTAATGCTTCGCTGCTTTAGACCTGAAAACCAGAAGGATTTATCTGGTCAAAACACGATCAATAAGCTTATGAACCAATTTTTTTTGCGGTCTCTAATTGCACAGGATGGTCTGGCGGAGCAAAGCATGCATAAGGGACCTTTGCCAAAATACCGGGCAATGGTGGAGGCCGGAGAAATTAAGTTCGATGGCGCGCAATTGCTTGCCGCGGAAAAACTTCAACTCTTGGCCAACCGCCTCTCTGTTTACAAACCTCCAAGCAAAACGGATCTTTACTCTTTCTTTACCCGCCGACAAGGGGAAGTGCCTGAAGGTCTCTATATATTCGGTGGTGTCGGGCGCGGCAAAACCATGCTTATGGACCTTTTTTACGAATCAGTTTCTTTCGAGCCAAAGCAGCGCGTCCATTTTCATGAATTTATGAGCGAAGTTCATGATGCAATCGGTCGTTTTCGTAAAACTCATGATGGCGATCCCATCCCTTTCGTGGCGAAAGAAGTTGCTGAGAGCGCGCATTTGCTTTGCTTCGATGAGTTTCATGTAACGGATATTGCCGATGCAATGATTCTGGGCCGTCTGTTTGCTGGATTATTTGAAGCTCATGTGATTGTTGTCACGACATCCAACGTCAGTCCTCAGGGACTTTACAAGGATGGCTTAAACAGAGGTGCATTTCTTCCCTTTATTAAGCTCTTGGAAGAAAGAATGGAGGTGCTGGAGCTTGAAGCGTTGAAAGATTATCGCCTTGAGAAATTTCAAGGACAGAAGATTTATTTTACGCCAGCAGATGCCAATGCCAGAGAAGCCTTAAAAAATGTTTGGAAACAATTGACTGCGCATGAAAGTGGAGAGCCGTGTGAGCTTAAAATCAAAGGACGGACACTGACTGTCCCGCGGGCTGCAATGGGTGTGGCATGGTTCACCTTTTCCGATCTTTGCGAGACGGCTCTAGGCCCACTTGACTACCTGGCCATCGCTCACACATTTCACACGGTCATGATTGAGGGGATCCCTGTATTGGGCCCTGAAAAACGCAACGAGGCCCGCCGCTTCGTGACCCTCATAGATGCTCTTTACGACAATGGCGTGCGCCTCGTGGCAAGTGCCGACGCCGAGCCTGACACCCTTTACAATGAAGGTGATGGTTCCTTCCTTTTTGAACGAACAGCATCACGGCTTATAGAAATGCGTTCACAAGACTATTTAGCGGGCAAAAAAGCCGAATCACTATAAATTTGTTAAGCTCATCAGTTGCTAATCTAGAAATTTCCTTGGAAACGATACTTGAAGTGCGTTATTTTTCACGCTAACCAACCTAATTAGCAAATGGTGCCTCTAAATATTAAGTTGTAACAATGCATCAAATTAAACAGACAAAAGAATCTGGCGACTAGGAGCTCACAAAAATTTAGAGTGACCATTATTGTCATCTCGTAATAAGTGTGCGGATTTCACATAGAACAACTTAAGGAGTTTTCTTATGGCGCGTAAGAAGATCGCACTGATCGGCGCTGGCATGATCGGTGGCACGCTTGCTCATCTCGTGGGTCTCAAAGAACTCGGAGATGTTGTTCTTTTCGATATTGTTGACGGGTTACCTGATGGTAAATCTCTTGATATAGCGCAGTCCGCAACCATTGAAGGCTTTGATGCCAAGCTTGCTGGAACAAATGAATATGCAGCTATCAAAGATGCTGATGTGGTTATTGTTACCGCTGGAGTGGCGCGCAAACCCGGCATGAGCCGGGATGATTTATTGGAAATTAATCTCAAAGTCATGCAACAAGTCGGCGCAGGTATCGCCAAATATGCTTCCGATGCCTTTGTCATTTGCATCACTAACCCACTCGATGCAATGGTTTGGGCCCTGCAAAAATTCTCAAATCTGCCGCGTAACAAAGTTGTTGGCATGGCAGGTGTTCTTGATTCGGCGCGGTTCCGTCATTTTTTGGCAAATGAATTTGATGTCTCAGTTGAAGATGTGACGGCTTTTGTCCTTGGTGGACACGGAGATACGATGGTTCCGCTCGTGCGCTATTCAACTGTGGCAGGTATACCGCTTACTGATCTCGTGAAAATGCGCTGGATTACAGAAAAACGTCTTGAGGAAATCGTTCAGCGTACGCGTGACGGTGGCGCGGAAATTGTCGGTCTACTAAAGACAGGCTCAGCCTATTATGCTCCTGCAAGTTCGGCAATTGCTATGGCTGAATCATATTTAAAAGACAAAAAACGCGTACTTCCCTGTGCGGCAGCGCTCAATGGAGAATATGGGGTTAAGGGCTTTTACGTCGGTGTCCCAGTTGTCATTGGTGATAAAGGGGTTGAGCGGGTTATTGAAATTGATCTCAACACAAAAGAGCGTGATGGGTTCATGAATTCCGTGGAAGCTGTGAAAGGGCTTGTTGAGGCTTGCCAACGTATCGCACCAGACCTTGCGTCGTGACGCCCTAGAAATCAGCTGTATTTATTATATAAAGCCTAGGATAAATCTATGAATATCCATGAATATCAGGCGAAAGCCGTTTTAAGAGAATTTGGAGTCCCTGTTGCAAATGGGCTTCCCGCTTTCTCCGTTGATGAGGCTGTTAAGGCTGCCAACGACCTTGGTGGTCCTGTTTGGGTTGTTAAAGCACAAATTCATGCAGGCGGACGCGGCAAAGCGGGGGGTGTCAAGGTCGTTAAATCAGTGGAGGAGGTGCGGGAAGAAGCGGAACGCATACTCGGTATGACGCTTGTGACCCATCAGACAGGACCACAAGGTAAGGTCGTTAACCGCATTTATGTGGAAGAAGGCTCTAACATAGAGGACGAATTTTATCTTTCCGCCCTTGTCGACCGCGAAACATCACGGATTGCCTTTGTTGCCTCAACCGAAGGTGGCATGGATATCGAGAAAGTTGCAGCCGAAACGCCGGACAAAATCATAACATTTGATATTGATCCTGCGACCGGCTTCATGCCGCATCATGGTCGAACCCTTGCCAAAGCCTTAAACCTCAAGGGAGATCTTGCAAAACAAGCGGCTAAAATGGGCGCACTTTTGTTCAAAGCCTTTCAATCTAAAGATATGAGCCTTCTTGAAATTAACCCGCTGGTGGTCACAAAAGAAGGCCAGCTCATTTGCCTTGATGCCAAGCTTGGTTTTGATTCAAATGCGGTTGACCGCCATCCCGATATCCTTGAGCTTCGTGATGAATCTGAGGAGGATGCGAAAGAAATCGAGGCTTCAAAATATGATCTCAGCTATATCGCGTTAGATGGGACGATTGGCTGCATGGTCAATGGTGCCGGTCTTGCTATGGCGACCATGGACATTATTAAGCTCTATGGAGCCGAGCCCGCCAATTTTCTGGATGTAGGTGGTGGGGCGACAACGGAAAAGGTCACAGCCGCTTTTAAGATCATTACCTCAGACCCGAATGTACAGGGCATTCTCGTTAATATATTCGGTGGCATTATGCGCTGCGATATTATTGCCGAAGGGGTTATTGCCGCTGTGAAGGAAGTTGGTCTTCAAGTACCGCTTGTGGTTCGTCTGGAAGGTACTAATGTTGAACTCGGCAAGAAAATAATATCTGAATCAGGACTTAACGTTATTGCCGCAGACAATTTAGACGAAGCGGCACAGAAAATCGTTGCGGCTGTGAAGGAGGCTGGTTGATGGCTATTCTCGTTAACAAAGATACAAAAGTCATCTGCCAGGGCCTAACGGGTGCGCAGGGCACATTTCACACTGAACAAGCAATCGCCTATGGCACCAATATGGTGGGGGGTGTCACGCCCGGAAAAGGTGGGACAGAACATATCGGACTTCCCGTTTTTGATACTGTGGCCGAGGCGAGAGCGGCAACCGGCGCAAATGCATCCGCCATATATGTCCCGCCTCCTTTTGCCGCTGATGCAATTGCGGAGGCCATTGCCGCGGAAATCGAGCTTGTGGTTTGTATTACCGAAGGCATTCCCGTTCTTGATATGGTGAAAGTCAAGCGCGCCCTTGAGGGTTCAAAGACACGTCTAGTAGGGCCAAACTGTCCAGGAGTTATCACACCAGACCAGTGTAAGATTGGTATTATGCCAGGCCATATCCATAAACCCGGCTCTGTTGGCATTGTTTCGCGGTCCGGAACATTGACTTATGAAGCGGTTGCGCAAACAACAGTTGCGGGACTTGGGCAATCAAGCTGTATAGGGATAGGCGGCGATCCGGTAAAAGGCACTGAATTTATTGATGTTTTGGACCTATTTCTTGCCGATGAAGAAACAAAATCCATTGTTATGATCGGTGAAATTGGCGGTTCGGCTGAAGAGGAGGCGGCGGATTTTATCAAATCTTCGTCGGTGAAGAAGCCTATCGTTGGCTTTATTGCCGGCATCACCGCCCCTCCGGGACGACGTATGGGTCATGCTGGTGCCATTATCTCCGGTGGTAAAGGTGGTGCAGAAGATAAGATCGAAGCTATGCGATCAGCGGGAATTGAAGTGTCAAATTCCCCTGCTGCTCTTGGAACTACGCTCTTAAATGTATTAAATACTTAAGAAAATATGGGCATCATCCTAATTTATGTCAGACCGCAATTAAGGTCCGGCAATCAAACAGGTGCGCAGGACTTGGCCGGCAAGGATTAAAATTCAATTTTGAGGTCGAGGTTATCGCGGTCTCACAATTAAGTAACTTGTAGTGAAGTCAGACATCATTACATTGAGACTCGATTGCATTGAGTCTCGTAAGGCTAGGTACGCATAGTTTCAGGGGTCGAGCAACCGGCTCCGGGATTTCTATTTGTCCGTGTTTCCAGACGGAATTCCAATGTCCATTCGTGGATTAAGTCCAAGGGCATGCTTATCCTGGAAACACTTGAAAAAGGTTGGCCGAATGTCACGACAAGATTTGAACGACATTTTCGCGCGCACATCATTTCTGCATGGCACGAACGCTGCTTATGTCGAAGACCTTTATGCGCAATATCAAGAAAATCCCAGTTCAGTGGATGCGGACTGGCAGAACTTTTTTGCAGAACTTAAAGACGGGAGAGCCTCTGTTCCAGCAGATGCGAACGGTCCGTCCTGGGAAAGATCAGATTGGCCAATTCCAGCGAATGGCGAGCTTGTAAGCGTCCTTGATAGCGACTGGACCCCGGTTGAAAAAGAACTGCAAGGCAAAATTCAATCGAAGGCGCAGGGTAAAGGCGTTGAGCTTTCAAAAGCTGAAACGCTCAAAGCGACACAAGATTCTATTCGGGCGCTCATGATGATCAGGGCTTATCGCGTGCGCGGGCATCTAGCCGCTGATTTAGACCCCTTAGGTATTGTCATGGGCCGGGCTCATCCTGAGCTTCAAGCAGAATCTTATGGATTTCAAAAGGATGATTTTGATCGGCCAATTTTTATAGATCATGTGCTCGGTCTTGAGGTCGCTACGGTACGTCAAATTCTCGAAATACTAAATCGCACCTATTGTTCCAAGATAGGTGTGGAATTTATGCATATTTCTGAACCGGATCAAAAAGGTTGGATTCAAGAGCGCATAGAGGGGGTCGACAAGGACGTCTCCTTTACCGCGGAAGGTAAGAAAGCCATACTCAATAAGCTTGTTGAAGCAGAGGCGTTCGAAAAATTTCTGGATATTAAATACACCGGAACTAAACGTTTCGGTCTTGACGGAGCGGAATCCATCATTCCCGCGCTCGAACAAATCATAAAGCGTGGCGGGCATCTTGGCGTTAGAGAAATCATACTTGGCATGCCCCACCGTGGACGGCTCAATGTGCTTGCCAATGTGATGAGCAAACCTTACCGCGCAATTTTCAATGAGTTTAAGGGGGGCTCAGCTAACCCAGATGATGTCGAGGGATCAGGAGATGTTAAATATCACCTTGGTGCCTCATCTGACCGGGAATTTGATGGCAATAATGTCCATCTGTCTTTGACGGCTAACCCATCGCATTTGGAGATTGTCGATCCTGTCGTACTAGGTAAAGTTCGGGCCAAGCAAGACCACCATCACGACGCCGAACGTAGTATGGTTCTACCGCTGTTGTTGCATGGTGATGCCGCGTTTGCCGGTCAGGGCGTGGTGGCAGAATGTTTCGGTCTTTCAGGTTTAAGTGGACACCGAACCGGCGGATCAATTCATTTCATCGTCAATAATCAAATTGGTTTTACAACAAGCCCGCGCTTCTCGCGCTCATCGCCCTATCCATCGGATGTCGCTCGAATGATTGAGGCACCGATTCTCCACGCCAATGGCGATGATCCGGAAGCCGTTGTACATGTCGCCAAAATTGCAACTGAATTCCGGCAAACGTTTCACAAGCCGGTCGTTATCGATATGTTTTGTTACCGCCGCCACGGTCATAATGAGGGCGATGAACCGGCGTTTACCCAGCCTCTTATGTATAAGCGAATCAAAGAACACGAGCGTGTTACCGATATTTATGCCAAACGCCTCGTCGATGAAGGGCTGCTTGGCGATGGAGAAATCGAGGATATCAGAGCGAAATTTCGTTCACATCTCGACAGTGAATTTGACTTAGCTGATTCCTATAAGCCGAATAAGGCAGATTGGCTTGATGGCAAATGGTCCGGCATGGGTTTTGCTGAAGAAGGGGCCCGGCGTGGGGAAACAGGTGTTGAGCATGGTATTTTGAAAAAAGTCGGAGAAACGATTTCGGAAGTTCCTGACCGCTTTAATGTCCATCGTACGATCCAAAGACTTCTTAAAAATCGGAGAAAAATGATCGATACAGGCAAAGGCATTGACTGGTCGATGGCCGAGCTGCTTGCCTTTGGAACCCTGTTACATGAAGGGATCCCCGTCCGCTTATCGGGTCAGGATTGCGAACGCGGAACGTTCTCGCAACGCCATTCCGTCATCATTCATCAAGAAACAGAAGAGAAGTTCACTCCCCTTAACCACATTAAGGAAGACCAACCGCCTTTTGAGGTGATCAATTCCATGCTTTCAGAAGAAGCCGTTTTGGGATTTGAATATGGTTACAGCTTGGCCGAACCCAATGCTCTCGTCATGTGGGAAGCTCAATTCGGCGACTTTGCCAATGGAGCACAGGTTGTCATTGATCAATTCATCTCCTCAGGTGAGCGCAAATGGTTGAGAATGTCAGGATTGGTGCTCTTGCTTCCTCATGGTTATGAAGGTCAGGGACCGGAACACTCATCAGCAAAGCTGGAGCGTTATCTTCAACTTTGTGCAGAAGACAATTGGCAAGTTGCAAACTGTACGACCCCGGCTAATTACTTTCATATTCTGAGGCGTCAGCATCACCGCAAGTTTCGCAAACCTTTGGTTTTGATGACACCGAAGTCTCTGCTAAGGCACAAGCGTGTTCAATCAGAGATCCATGAATTTGGACCAGACTCATCTTTTCATCGTGTGCTTTGGGATAACGCACAGAGTCACAAGGGTGAGAAAATCAAACTCGTCTCTGATGAAGATATTCGCCGTGTCGTGCTATGTTCCGGCAAAGTGTATTATGATCTTCATGAAGAGCGTGAGAAACGTGGGATCAACGATATTTATCTCATGCGTGTTGAGCAGCTTTATCCTTTCCCGGCGCGTGCTTTGATTGAGGAGCTTGGGCGTTTTCCTCAAGCAGAGATGATTTGGTGCCAGGAAGAGCCAAAAAATATGGGCGCCTGGAGTTTTGCAGAACCTAATATAGAATGGGTGCTTGATCATATTGACGCAAAGTTTAAAAGAGCACGCTATGTGGGCCGTCCCGCCTCGGCAGCAACTGCAACAGGTCTTATGAGCAAGCATTTGGCGGAGCTTCAATCTCTTATGGATGAAGCCTTGACGCTTTAACAGTCCACCCGTTGGCCCATATGCGTAGAGGCTATGGGGTCGCAACAACAAGAGGGCAAAGAACATGGCCACTGAAATTCGTGTTCCGACATTAGGTGAATCGGTAACAGAAGCCACTGTCGGTCAATGGTTCAAACAATCGGGCGATGCCGTGGTAACTGACGAGCCTGTGGTTGAACTTGAGACGGATAAAGTTACGATTGAGGTCCCCGCTCCGGCTGCAGGTGTTTTGTCAGACATCATCGTGAATGAGGGTGATACGGTCGAAGTAGGCGCTCTTCTCGCCTCAATTAATGAGGGGAGCGGTGCAACGGCACAGACTGCTGCAGCTTCCACGGCCGAGACTGCTTCGAAGGCAGGAGAACCTTCTTCATCGGCGAATTCAAAATCAGCAAGTTCAAAGGATATGCCACCGGCACCATCAGCGCGCAAGCTCATGGCAGAAAATAATTTTGATGCGTCTCAAGTGGAAGGTTCTGGCAGGCGCGGGCAGGTCCTCAAAGGCGATGTTCTGGATAAGCTTGGCGGGGGTGTTTCCGTACCTACGGTTCCGCAAGCAGCACGGGCTCCATCTATTTCTGATGATGCCACCCGCGAAGAGCGTGTACGCATGACCAAACTTCGCCAGACCATTGCCACCCGTCTTAAGGAAGCGCAAAACACTGCTGCGATGCTCACTACTTTCAATGAAGTGGATATGAGCACGGTCATGGCTGTGCGTAAGGAGTATAAGGATCTCTTCGAGAAAAAGCATGGTGTGAAGCTTGGCTTTATGAGCTTTTTTGCAAAAGCTTGCATCCAGGCGCTTCGGGAAATTCCGGCGGTTAATGCAGAAATCGATGGAACCGACATCGTTTATAAAAACTATTATCACATCGGTGTTGCGGTAGGCACAGAAAGAGGATTAGTAGTTCCGGTCCTTCGTGACGCGGATATGATGGGCTTGGCTGAAATTGAAAAAACAATTGCAGATTTTGGCGCTCGTGCCCGTGCAGGCCAATTAAAAATCGAAGATATGCAAGGTGGTACCTTCACAATTTCCAATGGTGGGGTTTATGGTTCGCTTATGTCCACGCCCATTCTCAATGCGCCGCAGTCTGGTATTTTAGGCATGCATAAAATTCAGGAACGCCCCATGGCGGTCAATGGAGAGATAAAAATTCGCCCCATGATGTATCTCGCCCTTTCTTATGACCACCGCATTGTCGATGGCAAAGAGGCAGTTACTTTCCTGGTACGCGTTAAAGAATCACTTGAAGATCCGCAAAGATTGGTCCTTGATCTCTAATAGGAGGCCGCAATAACCTCGATCAATGCGCCAATGTTAATCCCTTGTTGGCCAAATCCTAAGCCATATGTAAGCAACTCAGAAAGGTCCTGTCATGAGCCAATATGATCTTATCGTCATCGGAACAGGGCCCGGCGGCTATGTTTGTGCCATAAGAGCTGCGCAACTTGGTATGGCGGTTGCGGTTGTTGAGAAACGCTCTACCCATGGCGGCACCTGCCTTAATGTAGGATGTATTCCGTCAAAAGCTTTGTTGCACGCCTCAGAACTCTATGAAGAAGCCAAGCATGGTATGGGCTATATGGGCATAAAGGTTAGCCCAAAGCTCGATCTCAAAGCCATGCTGACCTATAAAGACGAGGGTGTTAGCGGTAATGTTCAGGGCGTTGAATTCCTCCTAAAGAAGAACAAGATCGACACATATCAGGGGGTCGGCAAAATTTTAGCTGCAGGCAAGGTTCAGGTTACCCCTGACCAAGGGGAACCGCAGGTCCTGGCTACAAAAAATATTGTTATTGCAACCGGATCAGACGTTGCCGGGCTTTCTGGTATCGAAATCGATGAAGACAAAGTTGTCTCGTCTACAGGCGCCCTCTCCCTTGATAAAGTGCCGGAAAAAATGGTGGTGGTCGGCGGAGGGTATATCGGTCTTGAGCTTGGGTCAGTTTGGCGGCGTCTTGGCGCGAAAGTGACGGTTGTTGAGTTCCTTGATCGGATAACGCCAGGCATGGATGGCGAGGTCTCAAAGCAATTTCAACGTATCCTTAAAAAACAAGGAATGACGTTCAAGCTCGGACATAAGGTGACCGGCGTGAAGCCTAACGGTAAGGACGTATCGGTAACCATTGAACCGTCCGAAGGCGGAGACGATGAGACCATCAATTGTGACGTGGTTCTCGTCTCTATTGGCCGCGCACCATATACCGAGGGTCTCGGGCTTGAGGACTTGGGTGTGCGCAAAGACAACCGCGGTGTTATCATCACAGACAATGATTTCCAAACAAATGTGCCTGGGATCTATGCCATTGGCGATGTGATTGCCGGACCGATGCTTGCTCATAAGGCAGAGGACGAAGGCGTTGCCGTTGCCGAGATTTTGGCAGGTCAAAAAGGACATGTAAATTACGACGTCATTCCGGGGGTAGTTTACACTTATCCGGAAGTGGCTGTTGTCGGAAAAACCGAAGAGCAGCTCAAGGAAGAAGGCGTTACTTATAATGTAGGCAAGTTTCCTTTCACAGCCAATGGGCGCGCAAAAGTGAACCGGACAACGGATGGTTTTGTAAAAATTTTAGCGGACAAAAATAGCGATCGGGTTCTTGGAGTTCACATTATCGGGCCTGATGCCGGCAATATGATAGCCGAGGCGGCAGTTTTGATGGAGTTTGGGGGCTCCGCCGAGGATTTGGCACGAACATGCCACGCCCACCCTACACTCACTGAAGCCATTAAAGAAGCTGCCTTGGCCGTTGATAAACGTGCGCTGCATATGTGATAGAGATCGTATTTTTCCCGGGCGCAATAACATGCGAGTGCCTCGATTGATGGACTACTCCAACGCCACTTGGCACATAAACTTATGTATCGAGGTTATTGCAGTCTTTTATTATACTAAAGTACGCTTAACCTGGCTTAATTTCGAAGCAATGGCAGGCATAAGATACGCTAGCGCAGCATAGTGTATCTTATTGGAGTAAATTTTGCGGTTGCGTATAAGCCTTATATTAAAAATTCTCGCACGTAGGTGGAATAGATTTGTGTCGCGGTCAGATTGGTTATCACACCCGTTCAAATTCCATGAAGTTGTTCTTTATTTTTTTCTGGGTGTCGCCTTAACAATTGGCGTTCAACAATTATACAGATTTGGAGGCGATGTACCGCCCTCAGCTCGAAAAACGGATCGCTCAAAAGACGAGAGAATGGCATCCTTAAATCCGGAAAAACCTAAAACTGCGGTTGAACCTCAAACCGCAGAAAAAATTGACTCTCCAGAAGAAATCAAAGCTGCAGATAAATTCAAACTTTTAAAAAAGCCAGCACAAATCAAAAAGAAGATAGGTACTCCGAAGAAGATAACGGGCAGGATAAAACCTGAAAGTGAGCCGGAATCCCCCGAATCCAAAGAACGTCTACAAGCAACTATTGAAAAGCCGGATCCAAATAGAATTTATGTCGATAACGTCTGGGCGCTCGGTTTTGTCACTGAAGCGTTAGAACGTTGTGGCCGGTTCAACCGCGGTGTAAGAATGAAAGCGCTGGAAACAAAAAGTAATGAAGAGCTGAAAAAGCTTAAACCTAGAAAGTGGTCTGTCCTTAAAATAAGCGGACATCTTAATTTTAGGCAGTCATACGTAGCAAATCCTAAATCGGCATGTGACCAAGCTTATATTTTATTTGGCCCAACAGGCCTACGAGAACAAGGTGTTCTAGATGCACAAGCTCGTGCACAACCGCAAACGCAGATCCAACCTAGACTGCGCGTAGAGCCGCAATCGTTGCCTCAACCCAAGGTGCACGAAAACCCACTGCCACCAGGTGAACCCAAAGCGCAGGCAAAACCGAGGGTGTTGACTGCGCCCGGCGTACCCGAGAAACAGCGGCCGTTGACTGCTCCTAACGATACAAGATAACGTGAGGTCGCGGCGGGCCAATATAAAAAGAAAAGGGGGTGCTATGCCTGGGCAAGGTGGTGTGGTTGCTGCAGGTCATGAAGTTACAGTCCAAGCTGCAGCAGAAATTCTAAGTGACGGCGGGAATGCTTTTGATGCGGTTTTAGCAGGCTTGCTGACGGCATCAATTCCTGAGGTCGTCTTTTCTTCCCTCGGAGGTGGCGGTTTTTTGATGGCTTATACGCCAGAAAATAAAGAAACCGTGCTCTATGATTTCTTTTCCCAAACACCTAAGGCGAAGCGGCCAAGAGATGATATCGATTTTTTTGGCATTCATGCGGATTTCGGACCTGCGACTCAGGAATTTCATATTGGCGCCGGATCAACTGCGGTACCGGGTTTCATTCCTGGCGTATTGGCAATTCACAAAGATCTTTGCCGGCTGCCCTTTAAGCGCATTACTGAGCCAGCGATTCGTGTTGCTCGAAAAGGCGTAACAATCACAAGTTTTCAGGCTTACCTTTTTACGGTTATTGCCCCGATTTTGACCGCCAGCAAAGAGGCACGTCAACTTTTCGCTCCCTCGGGTAAACTTCTTAAGGCAGGTGATGTTTACCGTAATCCTAACCTTGCAAGTACAATGGAAGCTCTTTGTGAAGAAGGTAGCCGTCTTTTTACCGAAGGTGCCGCTGCAGAGGCCATCGTCAAACAGTCCAAGGAGACAGGGGGGCATCTCACTTATGAGGATCTAAAAAATTATAACGTCATTCGCCGTGACCCATTACTTTGGCGTCACCGTGATGTAGAAATTGTGCTCAATCCAGCACCTGCGGCAAGTGGGCCACTTATCGCTTTTGGTCTTGGATTTCTGGAACAGCTTTTATCGCTAGAGACCAAACCGCACGCCGTTCATCTTGCCCAAGCGATGGCGGCGACCAATGAGGCACGACAAGCCGCCAGTGGTTCACTTGAACGGATCGCCTGCCGCAATGTAATCGCAGAGCATTTCAATACCCTGCAAAACCATACTCCTGCTTACCGAGGTACAACTCATATCAGCGTCATTGATAGCCAAGGCAATTGCGCGTCGGCGACTGTTACTAATGGAGAGGGAAACGGCCTAATTGTCGGTGACACTGGCATCATGCTCAACAATATGCTGGGAGAAGAGGATCTTAATCCAGAGGGTTTTCACAAGTGGATGCCTGACACGCGCCTTTCTACAATGATGGCACCAACAATCTTACGCCACAGTGACGGAGCTCTGACGGTACTCGGTTCTGGCGGCTCGAATCGTATCCGTACAGCGATACTACAAGTGGCGCATAATCTTATTGACCGTAATATGGATCTGGAAGAAGCCGTTAATTGTCCGCGGCTTCACGTTGAACGCGGCGGACATTTGAGCTTTGAAGATCAATTGCCTGAAGATGAACGTATGGAATTAATCGAAACCTTTCCAGATGCTCACGCCTGGCCAGAGCCCAGTCTTTTTTTCGGGGGTGTACATGCCGCACGCCGCCTAGCAAATGGCGTTTTTGAAGGCACAGGCGACCCACGCCGTCAAGGTGCGGCAATTATCGTCACCGAAACTTAGAACATCCAGAGCTCTATCATCTTGCTGCCGCATATCTTTTTTTCGCAAAACCGGTACCCACTTTTGCGGGATATGCTCTTGATGTTTAGATCGCAGTGCCGAGATTTATCTGCATAAATTTGAGAATATTGTCAGCTAGCCTGGGAATGAATTCGGCAAAGAATTCTGCTGGAGTACCACTGGTCATATCATGAATATCATCACTGATTTTAGTGCCTTGAGCGGTGTAATGTTCGAAAATGTTGTCTGCATTATAATGGATTTTGAATTCCCAGCTCACACCAGCCCAACGCGTATTTATTTCACTGGGAAATCCGGCAAAGGCGGCATTGAAATCTATAGCACCTGCCCATGGCATCATCTGTTCTATAGCTGCATTTAAGGCAGCCCGTTTTGCGGGGGTATTGACGGCATGTTCTGAGAGAGCAAGTCCAAATCTGAGTGTAAAATAACCATTTTTCTCATTTTCATCTATGTCAAACATGCCCAGAATTTCGGGGAAATCATTTCTTCCCGCCAGAATAACCGTGGCACCATTATTGAAAAATGTTTGGTCAATAGTCTCACGAAATACATTGGGACCGGCTGAGCTGGCCGTACTTATTAGCGCTCCAATACCAAAAACATCCTGGCCATCGACCGTGAATTTTTTGTTGTTCCACTCATCTAGACTAAAAGGCTCAAGACCGGTGGCGGTTTCACTTTGTCTATTATTTGCATCTAGGAAGAAAGACCCAAACCCATCGCTTCTATTCGTAAGGCCATGCAAAGTGTATTCTGGAATCGCGACTAAATCTTTGAATCTAGACGTTTCACCTATCAACGCACGGGAAACTTCCTGGGATGTATCGCCACTAAATCCATCTAAAGATGCGACCGGAGCCTCTTTGCCGGGTGAACTCTGAGCAACCGCCTCCGCCACCTGAGACAAAGTTTCAGTAAACTCAGTATCATCTGCGTTTGTTTGAGCGAGGTCTTTTGTGCCACCTGTCCTATCAATGTGTGACATTAATATTATTTCTCCTTGACCTCGCCTCTTTGTTCATTGCAGGCCCGACATTTTTAGTTTCTGTCGGACCCTTAAAATCCTCAAGTGGCGGGTATATACAACTTTATGCGTATGCCTATACTATTTATAGGCAATTAATGTGCCGAATTGATGTGTGGTGTTAATATAATGTTTTACAATGATTTTTTCTGCATTAGGAGCTGCCGAAAAAAAATGACAGAGCGGTTGGCGCTCATGCGAGCGCTCACATGAGCGCCAACCGCTCAGAAAAACTGTCCCAGTGATTTGTCACCTATCAACCTGTTTTACATGTTTCTTGCTGGTTGATTTATGTCTTCTTGGTATGCTGATGAGGATGTGTGACTTCACCCGAGAGGTCATGCTCATGATCATGAGCATGACGGTAAATGGCGTAGGAGCGAGCCGCCTCAGTACCGAACAATCGGACATATTCAGGATGTTTAGCAACGGAATCTGGCACGCCAGAACAACATACATGATTGTTAAGGCATACGACCCTGTTGCTTGCGCCCAGAACCACATGCAGGTCATGAGACACCAACAAAATGCCGCACCCCCTCCGATCACGAATATCTGGAATCAAATTGTAAAGTTCGGCCTCTCCCGAGTAATCAACACCTTGAACAGGCTCGTCCAAAACCAAGAGGTCCGGAGATCCAATAAGAGCGCGTGCTAACGAGATACGCTGAAATTCCCCTCCGGAAAGCGCTGCAATTTGTATGTTGATCAAATGATTTGTTCCGGTCTCTGAAAGAGCACGTCGTACGTCTTCTTCAACGGCTTGAACACCTAGTGTCACAAAGCGATGAACCGTCAGAGGTATTGTCGGATCAACGGAAAAACGTTGTGGTACATACCCAATTTGCAACCCTTCTTTTCGCCGAATGAAGCCCTGCTCCGGCTTCATTAGTCCAAGCAGAACGCGTACAAGTGTTGTTTTACCTGCCCCGTTAGGGCCAATCAGCGTAACAATCTCGCCCTCACAAATATCAATGGCAACATCATGAAGCAGACGACGTTTGGCCCGAATCACTTCAATTCCTTGTGCCGAAATAAGTGTTGGCTGAGTCGTAAAGGTAGTGGATTTCCCTTCACTAATATTTTGAGGCTGTTCGACTGTGGTCACTTGTTTCAATTTAATAGGTGTTATCTTGTTTCGTCATCTTCGATGGGAGTGCAATGTGCGCAGACCCCATTAATTTCCAAAACCGATCCGTGAGGTGTGAACTTTACCGCTTCAGAAGTCTTGTCGATGGCTCGCCAAACCTTTGGAGCGGTTATCTCCGCCACAGTGTTACAGAGATTGCAAATAAAAAAAAGCAAAGGAGATGCCTTTTCATGACGGGTGTAACAAGCGAAGTAAGCATTACGACTCTCGAGTTTATGGACAAGACCAGCACCGGCAAGCGTATCAATAATTCGATAAACAGAAATTGGCGCAAGACGTCGTCCATGTTTCGCCATGCGTTCAATTATGTCATAGGCCCCGAGAGGGGTGTGGCTTGAGGCTATTTCGCGAAGGATAAGCTCGCGCAGTTTGGTTAACCGAATCCCCTGTTCATCACAGAGTGCGTGGGCCCGCTGAACGGCTTCTTCAAGGCATTGAGTATGATTGTGTTTTGGCGAGGGAAATGCCGCATGTATCATGATATACTCATTGATCTACGTAGGTTGGAACCGCATAACATTATAACATGTAAGGATATCACAAGGTATTAGGATCATCATTTTAACAAAAAAATGAAACATCGATATTCTTCAACCTTTTTAATAGCTTATTGCTCTAATTGTATTTGGAAACCGACAAATTGCGAATCAGAAAGCCATAAAAAAACCTCAAATAACGAAACAGTAGGTTAAGTGAAATCTTCGACCCAAGGCGGTGTGTGATGAAAAAACAGGTTTACAAAATTTTTCCCGGTCTATAGTGACCAATACTAAGTAATTATTGCTTTGTTTCACCGGAGAATTTTTTGCAGACGAAGTTGACATGACACAGCTTTCACTTGGTTGGCTTGAATGGCTGGCTCTGCCGAATTTGGAACTTCCGGCTATAAAAGCCAAAATCGATACTGGTGCACGCACATCCTCGCTACATGCCTTTGCTATTGAGCCTTTTGGTCCGTCTGAAAGTCCAATGGTCAGGTTTGGTGTTCATCCTATTGAAAATGATGATTCTATTGAGGTTTTTTGTACCGCGCGTGTGGTTGATCGGCGGCATGTAACAAGCTCTAATGGCGAACCAGAGTTGCGTTACATTATAGAAACATCCGTCAATGTTGGCGATCACGAGTGGCCAATTGAAATGTCGCTGAGTAATCGCGAGAGCATGTCACATCGCATGCTTCTCGGGCGGACTGCTCTTGAGGCCAAAAATATTGTTATTGATCCACGTGCAGAATTTTTACAGGAACAACTCTCTTACGACATTTATGGCGGTGCACCGTCCTATCCCCCTATACCGCAGCCATTGACAATCGCTCTTTTGACTATGGAGCCAGAAAACTATTCTAGCCGTCGTTTGATTGAGGCTGGCAGGGAAGCCGGGCATATTATGGAGCCGATAAACACGCTCAATTGCTATATGGACATCAATTCTCTGTCTTCGGTTGTACATTATGATGGTCGGCCTTTACCCCAATTTGATGCCGTTATTCCCCGCATAGGGGCATCAATTACGCCTTATGGTTCTGCCGTCGTGCGTCAGTTTGCAATGACGGGAGCCTATTGTCTTAATTCCGCTGAATCTATCCTCACATCACGGGATAAGCTCCTTTCCTATCAACTTCTTGCCCGTCATCGTTTCACTCTACCAACCACGGCATTTGCACATTCACCTCGTGATACGCGGGATCTAATTGAGATTGTTGGCGGTTCACCCCTGGTCGTGAAGTTGATGCAAAGCACGCAAGGTAAAGGTGTTGTTCTTGCCGAAACGCGCAAAGCGGCAGAATCTGTGATTGATGCTTTCCGTGGCCTCAACGCCAATTTTCTTGTGCAGGAATTTATCTCCAACGCTAATGGCTCAGATATTCGCTGCCTTGTTTTGGGCGGACGCGTGATAGCTTCTATGCGCCGTCACGCTGCGCAAGGTGATTTTCGCTCAAATCTGCACCAGGGCGGTACTGCTGAAAAGGTAAAGATCTCGAAAGAAGAGCGGAAAATTGCTGTGAGAGCTGCAAAGCTTATGGGATTAAGTTTTGCGGGCGTAGATGTTCTGAGATCAGATAAAGGTCCCCTCGTACTCGAAATTAACTCATCACCTGGGTTACAAGGGATTGAGGCAGTTTCAGGTAAGGACATCGCATCTGAGATAATTTCACATATAGAGACAAAAGTGGAAAAACCTCTCGTCAAGAAGGCAAGTGTATCAAGCGCGGCTTAAAGCAGGAGTGTTTGACCAAACAAAAAACGCCGCAGTGTGACCACCGCGGCGTTTCCGAATATTACATGTTTAATTTCGCTTTAAGCAACTTGGCTGATTTGATTTTCTAATCTCGCCATTTCATCTTTGATCTTAAGCTTGCGGCGTTTCAACTCAGATATCTTGAGAGTGTCGGCCATGGGCCGTGCCATTTCTTCGTCTATTTGGCGTTCAAGAGCACGATGCCTTTCGGAAAGCTCAGTAAGATGTGAAGCAAGCGCCATAATTGCCCTCCGTGTCTGACTTACTGGACATTTCTATTGTGACAGACAAATTGCGATTTGTCTAATTGTAGTACGCTATTAAATTGATGAGAAGTAAAAACATAAGAAATATCAAAATCCTGCAAATATACTTTAATAGTTTACATATCCTTAGCTGTAGGCGGTATACCCTTGCAAATGATCATATTTAGGCGCAATACTCTTGTAGATCATCTATGCACGTTGGTAATAATTTCGCCAGGAGTGCGGCATGGATTTAGAGAATGAATATGAACTAAGAGAATTGCTTACCTTACTCAAGGAAGAGCATCGTGATCTCGACAGCGCCATCGAAGCGCTAGAAGCAACGGGGCGTGCAGACCAACTGCAACTTAAGAGACTAAAGAAGAAAAAGCTCGAGCTTAAGGATAAGATCGTTAGTATCGAGGATCAGCTCTTTCCTGATATCATCGCTTAAAGATTGGGGCCATCGTCTTGTATGAGACTGCAAAAACCCTACTCTCCATCCAACAATAAAATTTTACAAAGATGAATAGCGCATCCGGTGTTTTGTTTTACAGGCGTACATAGCCCGGTCAGCACGTTTAAGGATGTCTGCTGGACTGTCATTGGGGTGAATTTCCGTCGCACCGCCTGAGAGAAATAGGAGAATTTCCTTATCTTCAAAAAGACAAGGTTTAGAGGCGGCAATCTCTGCAAGTTGATTTGCCTTTGCATTTGCGGCCTTAAGATCGGCGTGATGTAAAGTAATGGCGAACTCATCTCCCCCCAACCGTCCAACAATGTCAGATTGGCGGACATTTGATAGCAAGAGATTACCTAAATGTTGTAACGCCAAGTCACCCACGGTATGACCATGAGTGTCGTTGATCGACTTAAAGTCATCCAAATCAAAATAAATAAGGCTGACCGGGGTTTTATAGCGCTTGACGAAAGCAATTGTTCTATTGAGTTCACGTATGAAACCACGACGATTAAGTACAGGTACAAGTGGATCCTCATCGGCCATAGTCTCAAGGGTGCACATACGCTCTTGAGCAATGCTCAACTCTTCCTTCAGACGATCAACCTCATCTATGAGCTGCATTACCGCAGATCGCACCTCAGGCGTTAGTTCAATGTTCGTAATGCCAATGTCATATGTGGCTGGATCTCTGTGGTTGCGCCGCAGGGCTACATTCTGCCGGCTTCTTGTCGCAGCTGTTTCTCGTTTTGGCCGCCAGCCCAAATTTCGTTTTGTCCCGGCGATCATTCATCTCTCCCTGATCATGACCAGTGCCAGTCAATCTCGAATCAAAAACCGTTCTTGAACTATTATGCTATATTCATCCCAAATGGATTATTAATACTGCTTTCACCACAGCTTTTTCCGCACAGAAGGATAGGTGCTTCTTCCTATATAGCTTGAGGTAATGCATTCTATCTTGCCAAGATGTATTGCGCCCCTATAATTCGCCGCTTTTGGGGCTAATGGATGCCGAATAGGATGACTAAGCTACAACCGAGTGTCGGAATAATTATGGGTAGCCAATCAGATTGGCCCACAATGCAGCATGCAGCAAAGGTGCTTGTCGATCTTAATGTTCCTTATGAAGCGAAGATCGTTTCGGCTCATCGAACGCCTGACCGGCTTTATGCCTATGCAAAAGCTGCAAAGGATAGAGGTCTTAAGGTAATTATTGCCGGTGCTGGCGGCGCGGCGCATTTGCCAGGTATGGTTGCTGCATTGACACCTATCCCCGTATTGGGGGTTCCCGTTAAAAGTAAGGCTCTAGCAGGCCAAGATAGTCTTCTATCCATTGTGCAAATGCCTGCTGGCGTTGCTGTTGGCACTTTGGCAATTGGTGAAGCGGGGGCAGCAAATGCCGGATTGCTGGCGGCACAAATTTTAGCCTTGGATGATGACGCACTTGGTGCACGCCTTGAGACCTGGCGAGAGGCGCGCACCAACGCAGTTGCTGAAAAACCAGATGACAATGGTTGAATATCCTCTCCCACCCGGCAGTACAATTGGAATTTTTGGAGGGGGGCAGCTTGGCCGCATGCTTGTTTTAGCCGCTGCGCAACTTGGCTTCAAAACTCATATTTTTTGCCCCGAAACGGATGCGCCAGCCTTTGATGTGGCTACGGCGCGTACGATAGCTAATTATGCCGATGAGGAAGCCATACGCTCCTTTGCACGACATGTTGATGTGATTACATTTGAGTTTGAAAATGTTCCGGCATCCAGCCTTTTGCTTGCAACAGATAAGGTCAAGGTCGAACCAGCACCAAACACGCTTGAAATTATTCAAGACCGGCTCTGCGAAAAAGAATTTTTGAGAAAACTGGCTATTCCTGTTGCAAAATTTACAAGCGTTGATGCTGAAGAAGAGATGAGTTCTGCAGCCGCAAGGATAGGCCGGCCGGCTATGTTGAAAACCCGCCGTTTTGGTTATGATGGTAAAGGCCAGGTCAAGATCGATCAGGCAAGTGATCTCAGTGCAGCTTATAATTCGATCAAGGGTGCGCCAGCACTCATGGAAGCCTTTGTTCCATTTAAGAAAGAAGTGTCCATTATCACTGTGCGCAGCATGTCAGGTGAGATGCTCTTTTATGATCTTTCTGAAAATATCCATAAAAACCAAATTCTCAACTCTTGCCAGGTTCCAGCAGATATTCCGCTAGAAACTTCTGAGGCGGCACGCGTGATGGCGGGGCGTATCGCACAAGCGCTGGAGTATATAGGCGTTTTAGCTGTAGAAATGTTTTATTGCGGAGAAGACTCTGAGACGCCACTACTCGTGAACGAAATTGCACCTCGTGTCCACAATACCGGTCATTGGACACTTGATGCCTGTCTGATTAGCCAGTTCGAAAATCATATTCGTGCTATTGCAGGATGGCCGCTTGGCGCAACAACGCGTCATAGCGATGCTATGATGGTCAATCTAATCGGTGAAGCAGCTGAAGTTTGGCAAGGTTTCTCTGAGGACGCCAATGTCGCGCTACATCTCTATGGGAAACGTGAAATCCGTCAGGGCCGCAAAATGGGTCATTTAACCCGAATAAGTCCAAAGGCTCGATGAGTGTGGGCTGGACAAAGATCATGTAATTTGATAGATAATTCCATTCGCTGGGGGTTGCGGCGCCGGGCGCGATTTTGGTTGTCCCAGATAATCCGCAGACATATGGATCTAATACAGAAATTGAGAGGAAGAACGCGTGCAGGTCGTCGTCCGCGATAACAATGTTGATCAAGCGCTAAAAGCGCTGAAAAAGAAAATGCAGCGCGAAGGTATTTTTCGTGAGATGAAGCTGCGTAATTATTACGAAAAACCGTCAGAAAAGCGCGCACGGGAAAAGGCGGAAGCGATTCGTCGTGCTCGTAAACTTGCACGTAAACGTGCACAGCGTGAAGGTCTCGTCCCTGGTAGGCGTCAGGCGAAGCGTTAAAGTATATTTCCTTTGTCTTGTATAGTTTTGCTTATTTGATTCGCTAACGGCGTTATGGATGGTGAGCGGGGAAACGTTTGTGTTTCAATGTCTAAGTATTATCTTCCTGAATTCGA
The DNA here is from genome assembly GCA_965224165.1 of Methyloligellaceae bacterium. Classification (GTDB taxonomy): domain Bacteria; phylum Pseudomonadota; class Alphaproteobacteria; order Rhizobiales; family CBDCYM01; genus CBDCYM01. The sequence continues at coordinate 339,585 of CBDCYM010000011.1, forward strand.
TATCGCGCAATTCGTGGGTGTTAACTGGCCAAATTAGGCCTCAATTTCAGTGCATGAATGAGTCTTAACCACATATTTCTATGATGATGGAAGTATTATTAACGGTGTTAACTGTCCTTGAGGTTTATTGTGAGGCGCTGATGGGGTAAGGTATTATCGCAACGGTATTGCTGGTTGATCGCTATGTATTTGGGAGAACGAACAAAAAATCTCGCTATATGCTTTTGGACTATTGCGACTGTTTTTTTTCTAGCTGGTTGCCAATCGTCTCATCAGGGCGAATTGCTATCAAGCACGAGCAAAGGAAAAGCTCAAGGTCACGGCGGCAATATTGCATCTCTTACCGACGTTATCCGTAAAAACCCCAGTGATCCAAATGCTTTGAACCTGAGAGGCACAGCTTATGGTCAAGCAGGCGACTATAAACGTGCTTTGCAGGACTTTAATGCTGCGATTTCCATCAACCCCCAATATTACCAAGCCTATAGCAATCGTGCGCTGATCTATGCGAAAATCGGTAAGCGTCGAAGGGCTATGACCGATTATCAACGCGCCCTCACTATTTCGCCGGATTATCATGTAGCCTATGTCGGACGTGGGAAGCTCTATAAGCAGTCCAAAAATTACCCGCTTGCGCTTGCTGATTTCACCAGAGCCATAAATATTTTTGGGGAAGATCCGATTGCGCACTATCAGCGTGGGCTTGTCTATCAAGTGTTACGCCAACACGATAATGCCCTTCAGGACTTCGATACAGCTATTAACCTTAGACCCAATTCTGGTCCCCCCTATTATCACCGCGGGCTGAGCCGGATGGCTTTGCAAAAATATAAAGATGCATATGATGACTTTTATATCGCGGCGCGGCGTCAAAAAAATCATTATAAGGCGTGGACTCAACGCGGACTTGCTGCTGAAAAGCAAGGCGCACATAAAGAAGCCGGGCGTGCTTATCGCAGAGCCCTCTCCATCAATTCATCTTATCAACCGGCTATCGATGGGCTTCGCCGTATTGGTGCAGATGGGCAAGCTTAGATCTTAAGATCCTGCATCATTTGGTGATGGTTATGCCGCTTTTTGCCCTTTTACGGAGGGTGTTTTTTTGCGGGGTTTGCTGCTGCGAGTTGTAGTAGTCTCTTGTTGCGTAATGATCTCACGGTGTGGGTAAGGAATGCTAATGCCCGCTTTATCAAAGGCATATTTTGCTGCTCTGATCGTGTCAAAACGCAAATCCCAATATGAGTGTCTTCTGGTCCAGGCTCGGATCTCCAAATCGACAGAACTTTCACCGAGGTTTTTAACGATAACCACAGGTTCTGGGTAATCGAGAACCCGCTCATCTTTCTCGATAAGGTTGTGCAGAACACCAATAGCCTTATCGATATCATCATTATAGGAAATACCGAAAATCAGATCGAGACGCCTTTCTGGCCGCAGCGAGAAATTAGTGATGGTCCCTGACCAGAGTTTTGAATTCGGGACAGCGACAAAAATACCTTGCGGCGTATGCATCCGCGTCATAAAGAGGCCGATTTCATCAACTGTTCCGCTGGCACCCCCGGCCTCGATAAAGTCTCCCACTTGAAACGGACGGATCATAAGTAGCATGATACCCGCAGCCACATTTTGCAACGTTCCTTGGAGGGCCAGGCCGATAGCAAGACCTGCTGCGCCAAGGACTGCTATAATACTCGTTGTTTGAATGCCGAATTCCGCCATAACGAGAATGACGACAAAAAGGAGAATACTGTACCGAACAACTTGCGCCATGACGGGGATTAAAGTCTTATCAACATGCTCAAGCTTGCTCATACGCTTGCGCAAAAACCTGCTCGCTAAACCAGCAAGTAAAAAGCCGCCAATAGCGATTGCGATCGCAGAAAACAGATTGAGCCCATAGGGTAGCCATGTTTGAACCCAATCAGCAGCGGCTGTAACGATCTGGTTCGCTTCAGTGCCACCTTCAATCTGCGTAAGCTTATCCATCACGCCCTCTCAATCTCAACTTATCCCTGTCAAATCACCTTTGGGAGCGGTTGACTCATTGCTATTCATAACACGAAACTTAATGAACGTGGTCCTGCATGATCACTCATTAACAGTTGGAATGGGACCTAAACAATGGATTATATGGTGATCGGTCCAGATGCCGGGATCAGTTATGAATATGATGCGCCTTCGACAACTGGGAAGACCTTTATTTTCGTTAACGCAATAACCGGTTCGACAGCCGTTTGGCAAGCAGAGATTGGCCCCCGCCTACGAGCGGTTGGTTATGGCACACTTGCTTATAATATGCGTGGTCAAGAGGCTAGCCCCTTCTCAAAAGAAGATGAGCTCAATGAGACACTCATTGTGTCGGATTTAAAGAGATTGCTCGCTCATGTAGACCCGCCTCAGCCAATTTTGGTGGGACTTTCTATTGGTGGCCTTTTTGCTGGAAAAGCCATCTTGAGTGGAGTGCCTGCACGTGGTCTTGTCCTTGTTAATATGCTGCGCAAACCTGGACTACCCCTTGACTGGATTGGTGAAGCCATGACGCGTGCTGCGAAAATGGGAGGCCAACAGTTTCTTATGGATCTTTATTTGCCTATGCTTGTGGGGCCAAGGAAACTCTCAGAACTTCGTGCCAATTGCCTCGGTGAGGAGGATTATGTTCCTTTTAAGCCGGAGGATGGACTGATGCAGCTTCTTGCAAACGCCCGACTGGCTGATTGGGATATTGCTTATGAAAGTCTTGCTCTTCCTGTGTTGGTTCTCACAGGCCTAAAAGACCGTGTCTTTTATAATCCCGAAGATGTCTCAGAGCTTCTTGTGCGCTTGCCAAATGCCAAGGCTGTTGAATTTCCTGAGCTTGGGCATTTGATTCCGGTAGAAGATGGCTCTGCCACAGCGGATCATCTTCTTGCTTTTGCCGATACTTTGTGAGCGAGATTCCATGTCCCCCTCTCTGGCTTATTTGCTTGTTTTTCTAGGTGTGATTGGCCACGCATCCAGCGAATTTTTCGCTGTTCTTTCGGGCGTGAATGGACCGGAGGTCTCTGTTTGGCGCTATGTTCTTGGCAGTGCAGGGTTACTTCTGGTCGCTTTGTTTAATCCGGCAACGCGAGACCTTTTCACCCCTTTGAGGGAAGATTGGAGGGTTCTGATTCCGCTCTCCTTTTTTGGCATAAGCGTCACATATCTGGCTTTTCATTGGGCTTTGGATTTTGCGACAATCGTACAAGTCGGCACGTTGGTTACAACCATCCCCATCTTTGTTGGCCTGACGAATCTCATCGTCAACCATCAACCTATTGGAACAGCTAAACTGATTAGTGGGATCTGTGCTGTTCTCGGCGTTGCTCTCCTTTTGACCGATGGTTATTTGGCGCGGCTTGCCGGGGATACGCAATCTCTTTATGGCATTGGTTTGGCACTCATCTGCGCATGTTTCGGCTCAGCTCATGCGGTCCTCGTAAAACCCTATATCATTAAGCATGGGGCCATCCGTATCATCACCCTCAGCCTTGTTATCGGTGCTGTCGGGTTATGGATAATCGTTGGCCTTGCTTGGGGGCGTTGGGTCAATCCGTTTGCACTTTTTGAAAAACCCTCAATTGCCATTGCATCGCTTCTTACACTCGGCATTTGGAATACGACAATTACACAGCTTCTGTGGTTTGGCGGCCTTGCAGCGGTACCTGATATCACACGGGGGAGCTATCTATTTTTCCTAAAACCAGTGATAACAGCTTTTCTCGCCCTGGCTTTTCTCTTCCAACCCATCACCTGGGTTCAGGTCCTGGCAATTGCTGTTATTTGCGGGTCTGTTCTTGTCGAGATGGCTTGGCCATGGATTGTGAAACGCATTTAGCCCCTCAAGGCCATTTAACCATAGGGGGCATGGAGGAGAGGATCGATTCGACGTTTCCGCCTGTTTTCAGACCAAATGTGGTCCCGCGATCATAGAGTAGGTTGAATTCTACATAACGTCCGCGGCGGATAAGTTGTTCCTCTCGGTCAGCATCCGTCCATGGTATTTCCATGTTCCGCCTTACCAACTCTGGATAAATGCGCAGAAATGCCCTGCCTACATCTTGGGTAAAAGCGAAATCGGCTTCCCAATTGTCAGAATTCAGATAATCGTAAAAAATACCGCCGATGCCGCGCATTTCATTGCGGTGATGTAAAAAGAAATATTCGTCGCACTCTTTTTTGTATTGGTCATAGTCGGCAATAGCATGGGGATCGCAAGCCTCTTTCATAGCTTTATGAAAGTCCTGCGTGTCCGGGTCATCTTGTGTGCGGCGGCGATCGAGAACGGGTGTCAAATCGGCCCCACCACCAAACCATGACTTGGTCGTAACGACAAAGCGCGTATTCATATGAACGGCGGGAACATTTGGGTTCTGCATATGAGCGATTAAGGAAATACCACTTGCCCAAAAACGTGGGTCACCTTCAGCTCCAGGAATTTGTTTGCTGAATTCGGGTGCAAATTCGCCGTAAACCGTTGATGTATGCACGCCTACTTTTTCAAAAACCCGGCCATGCATCATCGACATAATGCCGCCACCACCTTCACTGCCGGTGTGATCTGTCCGTTTCCAGGGCTTGCGTTCAAAACGCCCGGTGAGTTGGTCACTAAGCGGCCCTCGAAGCTCGTCCTCCAAAGCTTCGAAAGCTTGGCAGATTTCATCACGAAGGTTTTCAAACCAGGCTTTAGCCTGTCCCTTCTCTTTTTCTAATTCGGCTGCATTCGTTGAAGTTTCTATCGACATGGCTTCTGATTTTTGAACCTTTTTATTTTCATAAACGACCTAAATTCGAAGAAGGGTAGAAAGGATTGCTTCATTCGTCAAAGTCTACTGTCCGCTGAGTGCGATGGTTAGGGAAAAACTTCATCATTGAGAATAAATAGGCTGAGCGCCATTTTTTTGTCTAACTTGTCTGAGCAAAAGTGCTTATTCAAAACATGAAGGAGATGCTGTTCATGACAGTGCCCGCATTCATTTATTGACAAGCGGCCTGCGTCACTAGCGATAGCGTGAGGATAAATTCTCGTGCGCCGCCCCGCCGTACGCCGCATTTCGAGAATTCGATTTGCCTAAATTCCGTGTGGCAGGAGCTGAGTCATGTTTCGCTGGTTTGAACAACTTATTGACCCTTTTCGACAATCTACAGACGAACGTCCCCCAAATGGTCTATTTGCCTTCTATTGGCACTATATCGGTCAGGCTTGGCCGGTGTTCGCGACCGTACTCGTAACCGGTTTTTTTGCGGCCATCGTCGAAGTGGCCATGTTCATTTATCTCGGTCAAATCGTTGATCTTGTGAAATCCGCCAAGAGCCCAAGCAACTTTTTTGATGAATACGGGGTTGTGCTCGCCTGGATGGCATTCGTGATCATGATTGCACGACCAGTGGTGTTTACGATCCATAATCTGATTATAAATCAAGCCGTTATACCGAATTTTACCAATCTTATCCGTTGGCAGACCCATCGCTATATTTTGCGTCAAAGCATATCGTTTTTTCAAAATGATTTTGCCGGCCGGATTGCTAATAAAATAATGCAAACGGCCCCGTCCTTACGTGAAACGGTAGCTCAGGCCATCGATGCGCTTTGGTTCATGATCATTTATGTGGTGAGTGCGGCCGTCATTTTTATGAACAATGATTGGCGTCTCACGATCCCGCTGGTTATCTGGCTGGCTGCATTGATACTCGCGCTTGCCTATTTTGTTCCGCGAATCAAGGCTCAGTCTGCAATTATGTCTGAAGCGCGATCAATGCTGACAGGGCGGGTTGTCGACAGTTATACCAACATTAATACCATCAAATTGTTTGCGCATGCTGACGGTGAGGACGCTTATGCCCATGAGGCTATGAGCGACTTTACTGACAAGTTTCATAAGCAGATGCGTAATATTTCACTCATGGAAATGTCTGTGTGGGTGATCAATGGGGTGCTGATCATTGCCACATGCGGCCTCGCTATTTGGTTATGGGGTGCCGGTTTAATAACAATCGGCGCTATTACAGTCGTTGCAGGCCTTGTCATCCGGATCAACAATATGGCCGCTTGGGTCATGTGGGTCGTTACTGGCATCTTTGAAAATATCGGCACCGTTCAAGATGGCATCGAAACCATCTCGAAGCCATATGCGGTGGTTGACCGAGATGAAGCCGAACCTCTGCGCGTAAGCGAAGGGGCGATTCGCTATGATGCTATAAAGTTTCACTACGGCAAGGACTCAGGCGTCATTGATAATCTGTCACTTGATATTAGCTCTGGTGAAAAGGTTGGGCTCGTCGGTCGTTCAGGGGCGGGCAAATCAACGCTTGTCAATCTGCTATTGCGGTTCCACGATCTTGAAGACGGCCGGATCATTATCGATGGTCAGGATATAGCACAGGTCACGCAAGACAGCTTACGGGCGCAGATCGGCATGGTGACACAGGATACCTCACTCCTGCATCGCTCAGTGATTGACAATATCCGTTATGGTCGGCCGGAGGCGAGTGAAGCCGATGTGATTGCAGCTGCTAAGAAGGCTCAAGCCCATGATTTTATTGGTGGTTTGGAAGACCCCAAGGAGCGCAAAGGCTATGATGCTCATGTCGGTGAACGAGGGGTCAAGCTCTCTGGTGGTCAACGTCAGCGAATTGCCATAGCCCGTGTACTCCTTAAGGATGCGCCTATTCTGATCCTTGATGAGGCGACATCGGCTCTTGATTCAGAAGTTGAGGCTGCGATCCAGGAACAGCTTTATAATTTGATGGAAGGCAAAACGGTTATTGCGATTGCACATCGTCTTTCGACAATTGCTGCGATGGACCGTTTGGTTATTATGGACCAAGGCCAGATTGCCGAACAAGGCACCCATGATGCGTTGCTCAAACAAGAAGGGATCTATGCCGGGCTTTGGTCGCGCCAATCAGGCGGTTTTTTGGTTCAGGAAACAGCGGCGTGATTGTCTATGGAAGATATAGCTAACTCGATGATTGGAAATCTGAGGTCTGCCTTAGAGCCTCGCCTAGAACCATGGCGGCGGCCACAGCTACATTGAGAGAGCGCATTTCGCGCGCCATAGGGATACAAAGTTGAACATCGGCGCAAGCGTGAACGGGCTCAGGGACCCCTGCGCTCTCTCGGCCGAAAAGCAATGTATCGGTCGGCGAGAATGCAAATGTGAAATACGGGACATCACTGCGTGTTGTCATAAGAACGAGCCGGCTGTCTAAATCCAGTCGCCGCTCGGCCTCGAATGATGCAAATGACATGTGGCGTGTGATTTGGACATGATCAAGATAATCAAGACCAGCGCGCCTTAACGCCCGATCCGTCATATCAAAACCTGTTGGGCCTATGACATCTACTGGCACATCTAGGCAAGCTGCCATGCGTAATATTGTACCTGTGTTTTGTGGAATATCCGGCTGATAAAGCGCTAACCGCATGATAAGGCTGTGAATTTATGTGGACGAATACAGTACGACAAATAAAGGTCAGTATTTTGAAATTGGGCATTTTTGGCGCAAATGCGACCATTTGCCGAACATTTCTTTGTTAGAATACGCTATTTTGCTTTTCTGTTCACTGGACATTCCTTGACAACAATGCAAAAAGTTCGGCCAAAGAATTTTACTCGTGCTCAAGTGCGGGCGTGCATGAGCATGATGATCCTGCGGGCCAAAGGCTATTGGACCGCAACCTTGAGCCAAGACACTTCGTTGGACGAATGACTTATGAACTACTGGTTTTCCGTCCGTCCATAGTCCATACGAAATCTGTTGATGAGGGAGGCTGATGTGGCTTCTGAAATGGATGAAACAAACCGGCGTGATTTTCTCGTCATAGCCGCCGGATCTTTTGCGGCTGTCGGCGCGGCAGCGGCGCTTTGGCCGGCGATTGATCAGATGAATCCGGATGCGTCCGCGCTGTCGCAGGCGTCGGTTGAGTTTGATTTGTCACCAATACAAGAAGGGCAGGCTGTGACACTACTGTGGCGCGGCAAACCGATTTTTATCCGTCATCGCACAAAAGATGAAATCACAAAAGCAGCTAATGTGAAGGCCGAAGATCTGCCGGATGGACGTGCGCGCAATGCCAAGCTTCCCGACGAAACCCCAGCGACCGATAAAAACCGGACAAAAGAGGGGCGGGAAAAATGGCTTGTTCTTGTCGGCGTTTGCACTCATTTGGGATGCATTCCCAAGGGCCAGCGGATTGGCGATATCAAGGGTGAATTTGGTGGCTGGTTCTGTCCTTGTCACGGGTCGCATTACGATACAGCAGGCCGCATTCGCAAAGGTCCCGCGCCGGAAAACCTCGAGGTGCCACCTTATGAATTTCTTTCTGACACAAAAATTAAGATCGGCTAGGGGGCACGGCCATGGCACATGAATCGACCTATCAGCCGAAAACTGGCTTTGAGAAATGGTTGGACGAACGCCTTCCTATTATCAGGTTCGCCGACGACTTTAATCAATTTCCAACACCACGAAACCTGAATTACCTCTGGACGTTTGGAGGCATCCTCACCTTCTGCCTTGTTGTGCAGATTGTGACCGGCATTATTCTAGCGATGCACTATACGCCTCATGTGGATCATGCTTTTGCCAGCGTTGAACATATTACTCGTAATGTAAATTATGGCTGGCTGTTTCGGAATACCCATGCGGTTGGCGGCTCCATGTTCTTCCTTGCGGTTTTTATCCATGTGTTCCGAGGCCTTTATTACGGCTCCTACAAGGCACCGCGTGAGGTACTCTGGATACTTGGTGTCATTATCCTCCTTTTGATGATGGCCACAGCTTTTATGGGTTATGTACTACCATGGGGGCAGATGAGTTATTGGGCTGCGAAAGTTATTACTAGCCTGTTCTCGGCTGTCCCTTTAGTCGGGGAATCCATTGTTCAATGGCTTTGGGGGGGACTAGAGGTTGGAAATCCCACGCTTAATAGATTTTTTTCACTCCATTATCTCCTGCCGTTCGCTATTTTCGGCGTGGTAGTTCTGCATATTTGGGCGTTGCATGTACCCGGAAATAACAACCCAACAGGGCTTGACGTGAAAAGCAAGCAGGATGCCTTGCCGTTTCATCCCTATTTTACGCTAAAGGATGGATTCGCACTCAGCCTTTTTGCGATCTTGTTCGCCTGGTTTGTCTTCTATGCGCCAAATTATCTGGGCCATCCTGACAATTATATCCAAGCCAATAAGCTAAATACGCCGCCACATATTGTTCCCGAGTGGTATTTCCTGCCGTTTTACGCCATTCTGCGGGCGATCCCAAGTAAGGCCCTTGGTGTGGTGGCGATGTTTTCGTCAATCTTTGTCCTCTTCATCGTTCCTTGGCTTGACACATCCCGGGTACGGTCAGCGAAGTACCGGCCAATTTATAAGTGGTTTTTCTGGCTGCTGGTTATCACATGTTTGGCCCTTGGTTATCTCGGGTCAAAACCGCCGGAGGGCTCATATCTTTTGTTCGCCCGGATTTTTACAGCCTACTACTTCATTCACTTTTTGTTCATCCTGCCAATCATCGGCTTGATTGAGACGCCTAAGTCAATGCCTGGAAGTATAACGGAATCGGTGCTCGGTAAATCAACTGAAGGAGGCGGTGGCGGAGTCCAGCCCAGTGCGGCACCTGCTGCGCCGGAAAAACGTTAGACAGGGGGCTTTCGATGTTGAAATTGTCAAACGTAAAAGACGGTACACGTCTTCTTCTAGCAGGTCTCATAGGCATCTGGTTTGCAGCGGCCTCTAGCGCTATGGCCGCTGGTGGCGGGGCGGAAATCAAACGTCAGCATTGGACCTTTGCCGGTGTTTTCGGTCATTACGATCAGGCGCAATTGCAGCGGGGGTTTCAAGTCTATAAAGAGGTTTGTGCAGCTTGCCACTCTATGAAGCTATTATCTTACCGCAATCTTGGTCAATCGGGTGGTCCGGCCTTTCCTGTCGAACAGGTGAAAGCACTTGCAGCCGACGCACAAATCGTGGATGGCCCGAATGACGATGGCGAGATGTTTGAGCGCAAGGGGAAACCTGCCGATCGTATTGCCTCTCCTTACAAAAATGACAAAGAAGCGGCAGCGGCAAATGGCGGTGCTTTACCGCCGGATCTTTCCGTCATAGCTAAAGCACGGGGTGCTCATAAAGATTTGCCCTGGTATTTAGCTCCGTTTCAATGGCTCAAAGATATTGCCTTAGGCTATGAAGAAGGCGGTGCAGATTATCTCTATGCCCTCATGACAAGCTATAAAAACCCGCCGTCCGGTTTTGAGTTGATTGACGGGTTGCATTATAACGCTGCTTTTCCGGGCCATCAGATCGCTATGCCGGCTCCTCTTTCTGATGATGCGGTGGACTATAGCGATGGCTCTCCTCAAACCGTGGCGCAATATTCCCGCGATCTCTCAGCTTTTTTGATGTGGGCTGCGGATCCTACTCTTGAGGAGCGCAAAAAGCTTGGCTTTCGTGTGCTGATTTATCTGATCATTCTTACACTTCTCCTCTATCTCGCTAAACGTAAGATTTGGAGCAGAGTTGAGCACTAAGGTGTAAGGAATAACCGGTTTTCCGGAAGTGTACAGAACAAAGCCATAAGGTCTTTAGTTCAAACCATTATCTTTTTAAGAACGGCCTGACATTTCAGAACAAAAATGTCAGGCCGTATTATGAGAGAGGTTAGTTGGCCTTAAGGGTTTACCTCATTTGATACAACCGTTCGAATGGCATTATTTTGTATCTCATGCCAGTTGGGCATCTCTAAATACTCCCTTCGGGCCATCCACCACCCCCGCCATCCGTCATATTCTGCGATAATTAGGCGGATAGCAGGGGTGGTGGATGGTTTTTAGAGGTATCCAGTTGGAAATCGATGGGAAGTTGGTTTTATATTGTGCAAAGTGTCTGCATGGAGATTGTTGGATTGATTTATCCAGTAATTACAAAGAGTTATACGTATAAATATATCTAAAATATTATCACTTTATGATAAGCCTCCATTCAATAAGTTTTTTCTCCTAATTTAGTCTTTGACCAAGAGTTCAATTTGGTTGTATCTTATATGCTTAGCAAATCAAAGGTTGTGACTCGAAAAGTTGTTTTGATGATTTATCTTTGTAAATCAATTGGCTGTGGGCATCATATAAACTTATAGATTCTCTTTTTTATGTAACTAACTTTATTCTCAGGCTAAAATTTTTTAACCATTTTGGGGCTTATCCACATCATCCAAATTGGAAATTTTTATGCCAATCATTCTTATTTGCATTTAGTGCAAATCATTCCTATAATTAGTTAGGACTGAGTTTTAATCAGGCTGACAATAAGGACCCTGGATGATTTGGCATTTTACTGAATCACATAAAATCCCAAACCTTGTTTTGGCGTGTGATTCTCAACTTGGCGAATTGGTAGCTTTGCTTCAGCGCAGTCGCGTCGAAAGTTAGATTTCGATTCCGAATCAGAATCCAGGACATGCTTTTTCCCATGCCCGCTCATGGGCAAGGAATTAAGCAAGCCAGAGAAATCGGCGGAATTGAAATGACGGAACTTGTTTTAAGAACTGGGCGTATGGCGCTTGAATGGGCTGGTATTAAGTGGCCCATAAATAGCTGGCGCCTCCTGATACTTCTTTTCATTGCGCTCTTAATCACAACGTCGCCTGAACTCAGAGCTGTAACGCTTTCCTCTATTTCCGACGCCTATCTTCAAGTCACGGTGTTTGTCGCAGGCACGCTTGCCATTGTTTATACATTTGAACATGCGTTTGGGTTTGATCTCGGACGTTTTATGGCTCGTTCCCGTGCGCTGCAAGCGCCTTTGGCCTCTTTTCTTGGGGCACTGCCGGGATGTGGCGGGGCTATTATTGTAGTGACACAATATACACGTGGTTTGGTAAGCTTTGGCAGTGTGGTGTCTGTACTGATTGCCACAATGGGGGATGCTGCTTTTCTTTTGATAGCTCGTGAACCTACGACGGGTTTAGCGATCATGGTGCTTGGATTTACGGTAGGAACATTGTCGGGCTGGGTTGTTGATGCAATTCATGGGCAGGATTTTATGCGCTCGGATGTTGAATCGGATCATGCAACAACAAGGCGGTTTAGTTTTAACCGAAAATCCCATAGCTCTCTGTCAAAGCTGGTCGCCAGCAAAGCCTGGCTATGGCTTGTCGTTCCAGGTGGTGTGCTGGGAATTCTCGTTGCGTTTCAATTCGAATCAGACAGTCTTTTTGGACCCTTATCAGGATTAGAACCCACCCATTGGTACGGTGCTATCGGAGGTATTCTCTGTTTGCTTATGTGGGGTTTTAGCAAGCGTGAAAACGCCCATGCCCGGAAAAATATTCGGTCAAGAAATCGTCATCTTCCCATTTCTGAGCGCATTATTAAAGATACCAACTTTGTAACAAGTTGGGTTGTTATGGGCTTTTTATCCTATGAGCTTGCCGTGCACTTTGCTGGTTCCGGTATAGAAACCTGGCTTAAAGTCTGGGCGCCATTCGTGCCTCTTGTTGCCATTTTGGTTGGCTTTATTCCGGGATGCGGCCCGCAAATCGTTATTACGACACTTTATTTATCCGGTGCCATCCCGTTATCGGCACAGCTTGGCAATGCCATTTCCAATGATGGGGATGCGCTATTTCCAGCGCTCGCTCTAGCACCGCGGGCGGCGGTTCTGGCAACGCTTTATAGCGCAGTTCCGGCACTGATCGTCGGTTATGCCTATTTCTTCCTATTTGAATAGACGTGCAATTACGTTTCCATGAGTTTAGGCCCATTTTATTAGCTCTTGGTATCGGCTCATCCTTGATTTATTTAGAAGGTGAACCAAAACCAAGAGCAAAGGGCTCATTATGAACGAACTGCCAGGCTCCGACCAATTTGCCCCGGACCAGCGTTTTACACCTGAGGGGCATCCAAATGTAAATTGCGGACGAGTTGGCGTCCTACTCATAAATCTCGGAACGCCAGATGCTACAGATTATTGGTCCATGCGCCGCTATCTAAAGGAATTCTTATCAGACAGGCGGGTGATTGAAGTTAATCGTGCCGTATGGTGGTTTATTCTAAATGTCATTGTTCTGACCAAGCGGCCGACCTCTTCCGGAGAGGCTTATCGTTCAATTTGGAATGAAGAGCTTGATGAGTCGCCCCTGCGCACGATAACGCGCAGCCAGGCGGAAAAGATCGCTGGGGCATTTAAAGAAAGCCCCCAAATTATTGTTGATTGGGGTATGCGATATGGCAATCCTTCCCTTAAGTCGCGGATTGAACAATTGCAGTCTAAAGGGTGCGACCGAATTTTGCTTTTTCCGCTTTATCCCCAATATGCGGCTGCAACAACAGCAACGGCCTATGACAAAGCCTTTGATGCGCTTAAGGAAATGCGTTGGCAGCCAACCATTCGTGGTGTTCCTCCTTATCATGATCACCCGGATTATATTGCTGCACTGAGCGAAAGCCTGAAAGAGAGCTTGGCACAATTGACATGGACGCCTGAAATTGTCTTAGCGTCCTATCATGGCCTGCCGGTTGAATATTTCGAAAAAGGTGATCCTTATCATTGCCATTGCGCTAAGACGACGAGGCTATTACGTGAGGCCCTGGGTTGGGATGACGAACAACTCCGCATGACTTTTCAGTCGCGCTTCGGCAAGGCGGAATGGCTTCAGCCTTATACGGATAAAACCGTGGAGGCTCTAGCAAAATCTGGGATCAAAAATCTTGCTATTATAACACCCGGGTTTTCTGCCGACTGCGTTGAGACTCTAGAGGAAATTGCCGGAGAAAATGGTAATATCTTTAAAGAGCATGGCGGTGAGAATTTTGCCGCTATCCCCTGCCTGAACGATACTGAAGGCAGCATTCAACTTCTTACTAAGATCATTCGCCATGAGTTGCAGGGGTGGATTTGAGACAAATGTTGTTGCCTATATTGGGTGTGTACCAAGGATATCTGCTAAAAACCGAGCTGAAGATCATTCAATGAACTCTTTGACTTTTTAGCTTTTTCTGAATTTTCTATGATGCTCTTCTTGTCATTATCCCTTAAAATTTACAGTACCCGGTTTTTCGGATGGCAAAACAGAACCGCGTGTTTTTGCGGTTACGTATCATAAGGAGTTCTAACAAGTGGCGGAGATAGTTGGTGCTTATATTGGTACGATTGTCGTAATTATTGTTGCTGGTTTTTTTATTTATGCAGGGATTACAATCGTTCCGCAGGGCTTTCATTTCACGGTTGTACGTTTTGGCAAATATTCGCGAAGCTTGCGACCCGGTTTGCGGTTTATCATTCCCTTTATTGAGCGCATTGACAAGAATGTGACAATGATGGAGCAGGTTCTGGACGTCCCTCAGCAAGAAGTCATCACAAAGGACAATGTCTTAGTAGAGGTTAATGGCGTTGTCTTTTATCGAATAATAGATGCCGCGGCCGCGAGTTATGAAGTCGAAAATTTAAAAGACGCGATAAATAATCTTACCTTGACAAATATCCGTACTGTTATGGGCTCTATGGATTTCGATAGCGTGTTATCCCAACGTGATGAAATTAATTCCAGTCTTTTAAGCGTCGTTGATCAGGCCACCACGCCCTGGGGGACCAAGGTAACGCGTATTGAGATTAAAGATATTTCTCCCATGCAGGCCATGGTTGAGGCTATGGCCATGCAGGCCCATGCCGAACGTGAAAGACGTGCCGTCATTTTGGAAGCTGAAGGCCGGCGTGAAGCAGCCTACTGTGACGCTGAGGCAAGGGAGCGCGCTGCCGAAGCGGAGGCGAAGGCGACGGAGCTAATGAGCAATGCCATTTCAAAAGGCGATGTTCAAGCGGTGAATTATTTTGTTGCTGAAAAATACGTTGACGCCCTGAAAAGTATGGCCTCTGCGAGAAATCAAAAAGTATTGATGTTACCGATCGAGGCAACGTCCGCTCTAGGTACGGTTGCCGGGCTTGCAGAATTGACTAAGGAAGCCTTCGATAGGGATAAATAAACTCAACAGTTACATTCCCGCTGCGCCGTTCCCGCGAAGCCAGGGGGTAGTGGATGGTTTTTAGAGGTACCCACGTTACAATGCCGGTAAGGCCCATTACGGTTTATGTTCAACCGGATAAGGCGGTGCCTCGGCCATAATCATGATTGAAATTCGCCGGTTTGCAGCAAGAAATGGGTCATCAGGAAACAATGGTTCATTATCCGCTTTGCCGGAGATAGAATGAAAACGGTCATGTGAAACCCCATTATCTGCAAGGATCTGGCGCGCTGCTTTTGCACGATCGGCTGATAAGTCCCAAAGCGTGTAGTTGGGGCGCTCGTATAATTTGGAAGCATCTGTATGGCCGGTAATCGCAATCCGATTGGGTAATTTCCTCAACACCGGCGCCATTTTAGCAAGAAGTTTGCGTGTCCTTTCATAAGGGTCGGTAGATCCGGGCGGAAACATTGACCGGCCTTCTTGGTCGACAAGTTGGATGTGCAATCCTTCTGGCGTTTCCTCGACGAGAAGGCTTTCCGATAGTTCGCTGATTTCCGGCAACTCTTGCCAAGCTTGGCGGAGGGATGCGGCTGCTAAAGCAAACTGTCTCGGCCGCTCAATGTTGGTACGCTCAATATCGTGTGTATTGGCCTCAGGCCCTTGCTTTGTGCGTTGATTATGCCGTTGTTCAGCGAAGTCCGTATTGTTTTCACGCGGTAGTGGCGAGACGCTTTTAACGTAGTTACGAACCGGTGCGCCTTCAATCTCAATCAGACCTGCTTTACGACTCTCAAATTTGATACCAAAGGCTTCGCGCATGGAGCCAGCCACAACTTGGAGTTTTTCCTTATCCTGGATGGAGAAGGATATGATGAGAACGAAAAAGCAGACCAAGAGAGACATCAGGTCAGCGAACGTGACCAGCCATTCCGGGACGCCACCACCATCTTTTTTGCGGGCCATGTCTTTTTTCCTATATCGCTTAACGTTGGACCGTACTTGTCTTAGGCTTCAGCTTCCGCAAGCACTTGTGCACGTTGGCTATCGGGTAGATAGGCGATCAGAGATTCTCGAATGATTGCCGGGCTCTTGTTTTCTCTGAGCTGGATAATGCCGTCCAGCGCAAGTGTTTGGTTCACTTCTTCAATGGTCGCTTTGTTGTTTAATTTATCGGCGATTGGCAGACAGACGAGGTTGGAAATCACAGCACCGTAAAGCGTTGTTAAGAGAGCGATAGCCATTGATGGACCGATTGAAGCGGGATCATCCATGGTTGACAACATTTGCACCAGACCGACGAGTGTTCCAATCATGCCGAAAGCTGGCGCGGCGTCACCCAAAGCCTTATAAATCCGTGCACCTTCATCCAATCGCTCTAAATAAAGATCACGTTCACGTTCTAGCATCGCGCGTATGATGTCCAAATCATAGCCATCGGCCACCATTTGTGCACCTTGCTTGAGAAGTTCTTGATTAATCTCAGCACTTTCGAGACCGAGTGGTCCATCTTTACGGACGATTTCAGCCAAGCCCGTGATCTCATCGATCATTTCTTTGGGGCTAACTTTCTTATGT
Organism: Methyloligellaceae bacterium; assembly: GCA_965224165.1. Taxonomy (GTDB): domain Bacteria; phylum Pseudomonadota; class Alphaproteobacteria; order Rhizobiales; family CBDCYM01; genus CBDCYM01. The sequence goes on from CBDCYM010000011.1 coordinate 356,140, forward strand.
GTGAATGCGACCGAGCCACCAAGAGCAAAAGCCGAGAAGATATTTGCCAACGGAAAGCGAATAACAGTCGCAGCGAAGCCGCCACCAACAACAATTAAGATTGAGGGAACGTTAACAAAACTACCAAAATCGCCACCCATCATGATGGCAACCAGCACAATCACCGTGCCAGCGACGATTCCTGCAATTGTCGCAATATCCATAGCTCACCCACCCCTATCCTTTTTCATCAAAGGTAACGTCCCAAACCTCACCCGAGTTCTTTGTTTTATGGTGCGACTTAATCGGAAAACCGATTCCCATGTTCCCAGTCGCACTCCAACAGGACGGCCTTTTACTTTACGGCTTGAAATTTTGCAGTCATTAACCCGACGTCTTCGGTATAAATGACGGTTCAAACCATTAGACTTGTCTGAAGTGTACGGGAAAGCTGCAAAAAATCGCTAAAATCTACAGGGGACTATTGATTCAAATTGTGTGGTTTTCTTTAGTGAAAAATTAAGGAGAAAATTTCTTTCTAACCGTTTTCCTCCACAGAAGCAGATTAATAAGAGGTTTGTTGTAAGCTCTTGTTTACCAAGATCTTTTTGACTGAAGCTATTATTGCAGGCTTCAACTCGATATAAATCTCAACAAACCCTAGACGCAAAAAAATTAAACCAGCTAGAGATTTTGCTCTTTGTGTCTTGATTTGCAGCAGTAAACAGCTCTGTTCGCCGGCAAAGGAAATCTTCGGCGCTGCGAGCATCTTCTACGTCATAGGTATACATAAGCTCTGCTTCCGGCACACCTGGAGCAATTTGTTGGGCTCGGCTGGGATGCCGATTGAGATGCTCATAAAGGGTTAATATTTGATCGCCGTAAGTAAATGCCCATCGCTGCCGGATATCTTCGGAAATAATGTTTGGTCCTTCTTGGATGTGCCTAACAAGCTCCGTTCGCGAAAAATGACCGCCATGAAGCGGTATGTCGCGAGTCCAAGGCCCGCCCATTCGTGCCCCGAGGGCCGTGAGTGCCTCCATGACATCCTCTGCAAGGGTCCTGTGCGTTGTCAGTTTTCCGCCATAAACGGTGAGGTAGCCGCCATTGCCATTTTGGTGGGAAGTGAGGGTTGCGTCACGGGGAATTTTGCTTGGATCACTTGTTCCATTGTCAACAAGGGGTCTTACGCCAGCACCGCTCCAGATCACATCACTGGCAGTTTTAGGCTTCCCTTGATCAACAAAATAAAGGTTATAGACGGCTAACAGATAATCCCGTTCCTCAGGACTGCAAGCTGCCTCAGTGGGATCGGTTAAGTGAGAAATTTCCGTCGTACCGATCATGAGGTAACGGTAATTCTGCCAGGGGATTACAAAAACCACACGCCCATCGTTATTCTGAAGTAAAAAGGCATCCTTATAGCGTGGCTGGGGCATAGGGATCATAATATGGCTGCCACGCACAAGGCGCAGATTGCGTACGGGCAAATTGCCCGAACACAGAGCATTTAGCTGGTTGGCCCAAGGGCCTGTGGCATTTACGACAAAACGTGCTTGGACATTTTGGATTGTATTGTTTTCTTGAAGAACAACCCTGTATCCATTTTCGATAGGGACAATTTTGATGACCTCACGCCGGTTAGCAATATCAACACCGCGTGAGCGAGCATCGAGTAGAAGCGCAATGACCAGTCTGGCATCCTTGACACGGCAATCGGAATAATGAAGTACCGTTTTAAGCCCGTCACGGCGTAACCGCGTCATGTTTGAAATGGTTTCGCGAGATAGCACCCCGCTCGGCGCGAGAGATTTTTTGCCAGCCAGTAAATCATAGAATTTGAGCGCAAAAGGAATGAGCCAAGCCGGCCTTTTTTGGACAGCCGTAATGGGTATGAGAAAACGTTGGGGCCAAACAAGATGTGGAGCGGTACGCAAAAGTATTTCGCGCTCCAGCAAAGATTTCCGTACAAGAGAGAAATTTAATTGCTCAAGATAGCGCAGCCCACCATGAATGAGTTTCGATGAAGCAGAAGATGTTCCGCAAGCGTAGTCCCCCTTTTCTGCAAGAAGGGTTTTCAGCCCGCGCCCAGCGGCATCCCTGGAAATGGCGGCTCCATTAATACCACCACCAATAACAAGAAGGTCAATGGATCTATCAGGCACGCTTACGCCCTATATCCAAAGCAAAATATTCTTGAGGGCGGATAGACGCATCAGCGGTCCCTATCTTCTGACTTCTCGTCATGTTCTTTTTCTTCATCATCATTCTTTGAGCCAGCTGCCCATTTTGTAGCAGAGCTGACACCGTCAACCGTTGCCCCTGCAGCGGCGCCTGCAACTTTTGCCGTTGTTTTAACGGCCGTTGCGGTGACGCTCACTGCTGTATCAACGACAGTAAACACTGCACAGCCAGAAAGACCAAGCATTAGAAAGGAAACTGTTAGGAATATTGAGGTACTCTTTATGTTTAAAACGCAATGAAACATCACACTCTCACGCTTGTTCTCATATTTCTATATAGCAAAATTCCATGGATAACGGGCTGAAACTTTAGCCTATTGAGCTGAATTCTATATTAACATACGTCCAAAACCAGCGAAGCTTCCAGTTTAAACCCTGACAAGTTTAAGCGACGCCAATGCGTAACAGATCATGGATATGGACAATACCAACAGGTTTTTGTTCTTCGACAACAAAAAGTGCGGTAATGCTTAAAGTATTGATCAATTCCATGGCTGAGCTTGCAAGCGTATCTGGCGTGACCGTCTTAGGTTCCCGCGTCATGACGTCACCTGCATGGGCGGAAAGAAGTTGAGTTCCCATATTGCGGCGCAGGTCACCATCCGTGATGATGCCAATCAACCGTCCTTCGTCATCTGTGATACCCAGGCAGCCAAAACTTTTTTCTGTCATGGTGACCAAGGCATCACTCATAATTGTGTTGCTTGATGCAAGTGGCAATCGGTCATCACTGTGCATGATATCGCTGACAAATTTTAGATTGGCCCCAAGCTGCCCCCCTGGATGAAAGATCTTAAAGTCACTGGCCGTAAACCCTCTGCTTTCAAGAAGAGTGATAGCCAGTGCATCACCTAAGGCAAGTTGCATGAGTGTAGAGGTTGTTGGGGCTAAGCCATGGGGGCAAGCTTCCTTAGCCACAGGCAATGTCAGGGCTATTTCAGCGGCTTTGGCCAGTGTGCTGCTTGCGCGTGATGTCACCGCAATCAAGGGTAAGGCAAAGCGCCGTGAATAATTGATGAGACTGGTCAATTCCACGGTTTCCCCTGACCAAGAAAATGCCAGTATCACATCCCTATTGGCAATCATGCCCAAATCACCATGGCTTGCCTCGCTCGGATGTACAAAATAGGCTGGCGTACCGGTGGAGGCTAACGTTGCAGCAACTTTCTGACCGACATGGCCACTTTTACCCATGCCGGTGACAATAATCCGCCCTTCTACTTTGCGGATGAGGCGTATTGCTTGGGCGAAGTTGCGTCCTAGGTCTGAGCTCAAGGCTGTTTTTAGTGATTTAAGGCCTTGATTTTCTAGGTCAAGTGTACGGTGCGCAGACTTAATGAAGCCCTCATCCTGAACCCCGTCAATGTCTGAGGATATAAGAGAAGCAGACATGTATCGCCTTTTTGAGTTGTCCAATGTCAGGCATCGGAACCAGCATTGCATTCTAAGCTAGAACAGCCTCTAGTGTCCTTTCGAATCTAAAGTTCGAAAAGTGCCTGACTGAAAATGATACGAACTTCAAATTCACCTCACTAGTATAAAATTATCTAACCCTAACATGCACGTATCAATTGTTTTAAGACACTGAGACCTATTGACTTCCCGCACTGTCCACAGCTTGGATTTGATACGCGATAAAGAGCTTGCCTCATTAATATGGTTAAAGTCAGAATTATACTTGAGGTTATGACAGTGAAGTCATGCCTTAACCTTGTGTTTTAAACAAGATTCCGGCTTTTGGATGGAAAGCCGATATCTATTTGTGTAAATGCGGCAATCTATTTTGTGAACCATGAGTTTAAATCAGGGGTTGCTGACACTATTGGCCATTTTCCTTTTCTTTGCCTTCATAGGAGACGAAGGAATGGATAGCATCTTCGGCACCAAGTTTTCCTCTGCCGGGCATTCTCGTGGGGATCGCTATTCACGGGAGCATTATCACGATCAATCTCGTCGATATTGTCATCATAGATACGTTAGTTACGATCATTGTCACTTTTCTCCTGCGCAATACGCTTTTGAAAATCCTTATAAAGGATCGCGTTATGAAGGAAGGAGATATATTAAGTGGCATTACGGAAGTCAGTGGGATCGACATTTCCATTGGGGACCTGACTATTTTTGTTATTAAGGCTTACTTGTTTTCAAGACCTAGAGCCTTTTGGGTTTTGATTGAATCAAAACCGGGCTCCAAGCCTTTGATTTGCCGTGTTTTCGGACGGAAAACCGGTGTCCACTTTTCCGGAAAACACTTTAGGCGCGCAGGCTAAACCATACATTAACTTCCCTCCCCTAGCATTATCCTCACCATTTGTTTTGCGTCACGAAAACAAATAGGCGGTCGAATTCGATACCGTCCAAGTACCAAGGTCGTTTAAGTGTCGCTTAAGATTTCCATTACATGGCGTTATGTCAGTTTGGTTATTGGGGTTCTAGTGCTTACGCCGCTGGTTAGCTTTACTGCGCATGCACAGCAAGCAATAAGCGAAACGCCCCGCAGAGATCAGCAAAATCTCATGAGAGATAGGCTTGCGCCCGATCGAGACGATCCATCTCTGCTCGCGGAAGAACGTGAAAGGCGCCAATTTGATAGATCGGACCGAGCCGAGTTAGCAGAAGAGCGAGAAGCACGCAAAAGCCAAATTCGCCTGGCCCCTCATCGTGCAGTCATCCGTGATGGGAGTGGTCGGTTAAGGCCTTTATCTGCGGTGAATGCCCCTGGTAATGAACTTAGAGAAGAAGATAATAGAGAAAATGTTTTGGAGGATCCAAATCTTGTAAGCCAGGAAGACAGTTTAAACCGGGAAAATACACGCGCCCCTTCCCAGGAAGAGGAGTTATCTGATCCTTATTCGGCGCTTGGAATTCGGGTGGGGAGTTTTTATTTCTATCCTCAAGTGACTATTGAAACGCTCTTTACAGACAATGCTCTTTTGACAAGCGGTAATAATCAATCAGATACCGCCCTTCAATTTAGACCTCAGATGGTTCTTGAATCTGATTGGAGCCGTCATTCAATGCGTGCCGAAATTCGAGGTACGCGTAACTATCACAATCGTTTTTCGTCAGAAGATGACAAGGAATTTTTTGCAGGGCTTAGGGGCCGGATCGATGTGACCGGACGCACGAATATATTGTCCGAGACGTCCTATAATTTGCGACAAGAAGCCCGAAGCTCTATTAATGCGGCGACAAATGCCGTGCAGCAAACCGAATATAGAACCTTAGAAGGCCGCCTCGGTCTCACACATGGTTTTAACCGTATGAGCGTCACAATAAGGGGGGCAATGATCGACAATGATTACGTTGATGCGCCATTGTCGGGAGGCGGCACGATTAACAATGATGATCGTGATTATGTCGAAATTTCAGGTGCATTGCGCATTGCTTATGCGTTTAAGCCGGGTTTCTCGATCTTCGTTGAAGGGCAGGTTAATCAGCGTACGTTTAATCAGTCGATCGATGATCTCGGCATACGCCGAGGATCGGAAGGGCATGAAGTGCAGACGGGCGTTGCTTTGGATATAGGGCCTAAACTGCGGGGGGAGATAAGTGTGGGTCTCGTGAGGCAAAACCCTGATGATGTGCGTTTGGAAACTGTTGAAGGGGTAGTTATAGACACAAATCTGACATGGCGGCCAACGGCGTTGACAACTTTAGCCTTCACCGCTCAATCTGATGTGAATGAGACCACGATTGGCAATTCTTCAGGCGCCTTAACTCATAGTTTCGCTGTTGATCTAAGACACGCGCTGAGACGTCATTTTATTTTAACGGGAGGGCTGAGTTATAGAGTGCAGAATTATATCGGATCAAATGTAGAAGATCAGGAGTTTGCTGCCACCATGGGAGGTGAATATTTGTTAAGCCGGTCAACAGCAATTGTTGCACGCTACCAATATACGGATTTTTGGACGGGCAATGCACAAAGAGAATATCAGGAAAACGAGGCGCGTATAGGTGTGCGTCTTCGCCGATAGTCTTTAGGACAGAGGAGAATGCTTCATGACAATTCTTGTAACCGGGGGGGCAGGCTATATCGGAAGCCATATGGTCCTTGAGCTTTTGGATTCTGGTGAAGCTGTGGTGGTTCTTGATGATCTTTCAACCGGTTTTCGCTGGGCGGTCCCCGATGATGCGCTCTTTGTCGAGGGAGATGTAGGGGATGAAACGCTGCTTAGTCAGCTTATGCGGGAGCATTCTGTTGAAGCGGTAATTCATTTTGCTGGGTCCATTGTTGTTCCAGACTCGATTACCGATCCTTTGGGCTATTATTTCAACAATACGGTCAAGTCGCGGGCTCTCATTGCTTCAGTGGTGAAAAATGAGGTCAAACATTTTATTTTTTCTTCAACGGCCGCTGTTTACGGCATGCCAGACGTCAACCCAGTTTTTGAAGGAGCGAGCTTAAAGCCGATCTCTCCTTACGGGTCTTCGAAGATGATGACGGAATTGATGCTTGCAGATACCGCTGCTGCACACAGTCTTACCTATGTAGCGCTGCGATATTTCAATGTAGCCGGTGCGGACCCTCAGGGCCGGTCAGGCCAGTCAACACCAAAAGCAACCCACCTAATTAAGGTGGCTAGTCAGGTTGCACTGGGGCAACGGCCTCATCTTGAGGTCTTCGGTACAGATTATCCAACCGAGGATGGAACCTGTATTCGAGATTACATTCACGTGACGGATTTGGCGCGAGCCCATTATTTGGCCCTGGAACATCTTCGTAAGGGCGGCCCATCGGATATAATGAATTGCGGCTATGGACGCGGTTATTCGGTGTTAGAGGTTATCAAGGCCGTCAAGCAGGCTTCGGGAAAAGACTTTGAGACACGTATGGCGGACCGGCGGCCGGGTGATCCAGCTGCACTTGTGGCAGGGGCAGATAAAATTCGTAATGTTTTGAACTGGCGACCGGAACTTGATAATCTTGACTTGATTACACGCCAGGCATTGGCTTGGGAAGAACGGTTAGGCAAAATAAAAAAGGCGAGTTAGCGTCTGCAGATTATTATTCGTTGTGGTTTTTGCTTTTCTTTTTCTGGCATTTCCTCATCTAAGTAAGCTAAGAAAAGTATTATGCAAAACCGCGCAATTATTTTAGGCCTCTCCGCTCTGCTATTTGTGTCGATACATGGACCAAGCTTTCTAAAGATGGGTTCCGCAAAGGCAGACCAGGCCTATCGCACCCAGATGGCGGGCGTTTTCAAAAATTGGGTTAAACGAACGGTTTGGCCGAAAGCAAAAGCGGCTGGTGTTTCACGAGCGACATTTGATGCGGCCTTTCGAGGTGTAAAGCTCAATTGGAGCTTGCCGGATCTAAGGCCCTTTGGTTTGGATGGCAAGCCCGTTCCCCCTGATGAACGTCGAGTACAAAAAAAGAAAAAGCGACAGCCGGAATTCGATAAGCCAGGCAATTATTTTCCCCGTAAACATCTCAAAAATTTGGTGGCGAGAGGCCGTCGCAAGCTCGCTGATTGGGAAGAGACGCTTGCCAAGATAGAAAAAAAGTATGGGGTCCCAAGGACCATGATATTGGCCATATGGGGGCGCGAAACCGCTTATGGCACTTATGGGATGCGCCACAATGCAATTCAGGCGCTGGCCACTCAAGCATTTATGGGGCGGCGTAAGGACTATTTTTTTAATGAGCTCATTCTAGGCCTACAAATTTTAAATGAAGGACATATCAGTCTGAACAAAATGAGAGGCTCATGGGCCGGCGCTATGGGGCATACACAGTTCTTGCCATCGGATTTTATGAAACATGCAGTTGATTTCAATGGAGATGGTAAACGCGATATTTGGGGCACAATCCCTGATGCTCTTGCTTCAACGGCTAATTATCTCAAAAAGAATGGATGGCAGAGTGGGAGGACTTGGGGGTATGAAATTCATGCGTCCAAAAATCTCGATTGTGCGTTGGAAGGAACGGATAAGGGGCGCCCGGTCAGGGAATGGCTTCGCTTTGGCGTAAAGCGCACCCATAATCGTAAATTCACGCCGGAGCAGCTTAACGATAAAGCCTTCCTTGTTATGCCGGCAGGTGTTCGTGGTCCGGCATTCCTTGTCCTGGAAAATTTCTATGTAATCAAGACATATAATATGGCGGATCTTTATGCGCTCTTTGTTGGCCACGTAGCTGATCGGATAAGTGTTGATCGCGCGTTCGCAGGCAAGTGGGGCAATGTTAGTGGATTTAGCCGGAACAGTATTAAATGGATGCAAAAGGTGCTGACAAAACGCGGTGTCTATTCAGATAAAATCGATGGGCTGGTCGGCTCTCAAACCCGCTCTTCCATAGGCCGGTATCAGCGCCAAGCCGGTTTGCCTGTGACATGCTATCCAAATAAAAGCCTGTTCAACCATTTGCGCCGGGCTACTAATTAGCACGTCATTTGTTGTTTATCTTTCCGACACTGCCATATTGCTTTATTAGTTTGGATTGGTGCATATACTTTAAAGCATAATAAGATTCTTTTTAGGGTAGGACGGTTTGAGATTATCTCTATAGGTCGTTTCTCCACATGTGCTTGTATAAAAGTCGTCAAAGACTGCAAATGCGTTTAATGCTGTTTTTTGTCTTTACAATCATTGGTCTGGCTAGTCTGTTTACCATGTCATTTGTTGGGCCTCTTTTTGCTTTAGAGCGCATTATGTCGGTTTTGACATTTGAGCAATGGGTTGAAGATTTGTGGCCCTCGGCACACAAAATGGGTATTTCCCGAAAAACTTTTGATAAGGCATTTTCCAGGTTAGAGCCTGATATAAAAGTCATACGACTTGCTGAATCACAACCGGAATTTGTCACACCGGTTTGGGACTATGTAGAGAAGCGTGTCTCAGAGGAACGCATAGCTAAAGGGCGTGAGGTCCTGGAGCAATATAGCGACATTTTGGATGCCATCGAGGCCGTCTATGACGTTGATCGTTATACGGTTATCTCGATTTGGGGGCTTGAATCCAACTATGGCAGCCATAGAGGAACAATGAATGTTATTCGTTCGCTTGCCACGCTTGGCTATTGGGGGGAGGCCCGCAAAACCTTCGGCCGTGATCAACTTCTAGCCGCACTGACCATCCTGCAACGCGGCGATATTAGCCAAGATAAAATGCTCGGCTCATGGGCAGGCGCCATGGGGCACACGCAATTTATTCCCACAACATATAATGAGCATGCAGTTGATTTTGATGGCGATGGCAGACGCGATATTTGGAACACCATCCCTGATGCCCTGGCATCAACGGCAAATTATCTTAAGGTTTCTGGGTGGAAAGCCAATGAAACCTGGGGGTATGAGGTGTCGTTGCCTGAGGAGTTTGATTACACTATGAGTGGCCGTAAAAATGTCAAACCGCTTAAAGAATGGGCAAGGCTTGGCTTAGAGCGCGTTCGTGGCCGGGCTTTTCCAAGATTGGATGATAAAGCTGCCCTCATTCTCCCAGCCGGCGCAAAAGGACCAGCCTTTCTAATTTTGAATAATTTTCATGCCATTTTGCGCTATAATAATTCAACAGCCTATGCTCTTGCTGTGGGCCATTTGGCCGATCGGTTGCAGGGCTATCTGGCCTTTAAAAAAGCCTGGCCAGTTCGAGAGCAGCCACTTGCGAATAAAGATGAGCGGGCAGAGTTACAGAGGCGCCTCACGGAAAAAGGTTATTCCGCCGGGGGCGTTGACGGAATTATCGGTTCACAAACACGGGATGCTGTGAGAGCCTATCAACGTGCTAAGGGATTACCAGCAGATGGCTATCCGACCGTTCAGCTTTTAGAACAATTGAGAGATGATGGGTGATGCGAATAAGGTAAGATGTGGCATAATAAAATGATTAGATTATAGATGATCATGAAAGCGAATTAGAGCAATTAAGGTATGTCCTGGGGTAAACAAAAATTAAGCGTTGTTGTCACTGGCTTCATAGGGTCATTGATTCTCATATCGGGTGCATATTTCTCAGGGCTAGGTGACGTTCATGCGCAGAATATTGATCAGTTTTCCAGAAGCTATGTAACACCGTTCCCGTCTGGTGAGCGTTATCGGCTCTATGTTTTCGGCGATTCCTTAGGTGATGGCATCGGCGAAGGATTAACAACGGCTTTCCAGGATGATGGCCGAATTGAGATTGTAAAACATATACGTAGTAGAGCTGGTTTTATTCCAAATAAGTCTTTCAATTGGGAAAAATACCTAAAGGGTGTTTTGAAAGGCGAAGATGTTCATATCGCTGTGATTATGGCAGGTGTGAATGAGCGTTATTCCATCTGGTCCAAAGGTGAGCGCCATCGGGTAGGCAGTAAAAAATGGCGTGAAGTTTTCGCTAAGCGGCTTGATAAGTTTCTGAAGCATTTGAAAAAAAAGCGTGTTGCAACTTATTGGGTTGGACTGCCGATCATGCGCAGCCCAAACTATAATGACGACATGCAGGTCCTTAACGAGATGTTTCGTGAGCGCGCTTTCATTAATGGCGTTAAATTTATCGATACCTGGAATGTTTTTGCCGATCAATTTGGCCGCTATAGCCCGTTTGGCCCAGACCTATCAGGTAAAGTGCGCCGTCTTCGCGCAGATGATGGCATTCATTTCACCGTGCGTGGCTATCGTAAGCTGGCGCATTTCGTGGAACGGGAAATTAAGCGTGACCTCGTATCAGCTCAGGTAGAACGAAATATACCTCTCGCAGGGAATGAAGATGAACAAAAGCGCCTCTCCCGCCACGCTAACCGTGCTTCCCGTACCAAGAAAAAAGCACAATCCGCAAAAACAGGAAAACAGAATACACTGAAGAAAAGAATTGCAAAAATGTTAGGAGCAGGTTCGGGACAACCTGTTAGATCAAATAAATCTAAAGAACAGATAATAAAGATCGGCGAAATTAAGATTATCCGCCCAACAATACCTGAAGCGGTTATTGCAAGCGCGATTGCACGCGGTGGATTGGGGGGAAGTTTTAGGCTGTCTGGAGAAACGGTTGCAAGTGATATAGAGGGTGGATTAACGGCACTTGCCTCAATTTCGCCAGCAAATGAGTTAAGCTTGAAGTCACCAAAACAACGTGTTCCCTTAACGCAGACACCCTATTATAGGGTTCTCATTAAAGGTGACATATTAAAACCAAAAATAGGGCGGGCGGACGATTTTTCTTTACGAGAGTGACAATCCTAAAAAACTTGCTGATTTGCTAGAGTGCTTCTTCTTGCACCTTTTTGCCGTTTCTAGCGCTATTTTCAGCACATTTTTGAGTCTGTGACCTAGAGCATGTCGCGCAAAAGTGGGTACCGGTTTTGCGCAAAAAGACATGCGACAACAAAAAGATAGAGCATCCAAGCGAATCCATCAAAATGCGGGATGCTCTAGATCAACCCGCGTTTAAGTGGATTCGCTTGAGCGCGGAAAAGTTGATCGATATCAAAAGGCTAGAGCATGCAAGTGAACGCATGTGAACGTGACATGCTCTAGGGTATATCTGGCAAAAGTGGATATCGGTTTTGCTAAAAAGATATGCGACAACAAAAAGAAAGAGCATCCAAGCGATTTCATTTAAGCGCGGGTAGCTCACGGGGCAGAAGGGTAAGGATTCTAGGGTAATGCGTATTCCATTTAGTGGTGTTGTGCGTCAAAAATTAAAACAAAATTGGATTACCCCACTATTTGTTATTTTCGCGTTTTCAATGTTTGGTATGGGAATTTTCTACCCGAAAATATTTTCCTTCAAGGCCAAAGCAACTGAAAACGAAAGAATAACCATTCAAGTTAACCGGGCGCGCAAGGGTGCGCCTTTGGATAATAATAATAAGGGTCAACTTCTCCCTACTTCAGCCCGTCCAGCCCAGGCTAATCACATTGTGCCGAAATTGGCAGTGCCACAAGGCTCAGAACATGCACTTAGCATGCCTACCAAGAAACAATCGGCAAAAGCCCGTGTTTTGAAAGAAAACGTTCCCATTATTCCTTTGCGCTTGGCTTTATCCAAATTCTACTTAGCGCTTAGCAAATTGGAGTCTGGAACACGCAAACATCCCGTTACCATTCTGCATCTTGGAGACGACCATATTGCTATGGACCGATTTAGTGGAGATCTGAGAAAGATGTTCTTAGGCCGATTTGGGAATGCAGGTCGAGGACTTCTTATGCCGGCTTTCCCGTTTCCGTTTTATCGGGCCAAAGGAACGCTGTTTAGAAGGACGGGGTCATGGCAGGCGGCAAGCAGTTTGGCGGGACAAGCAGGTCCATACGGGCTAACCGGTGTTAAGATGATATCGGGGGCATCAAAAGCGCAATTGACTCTGGCGAGCACGCAGGGGACCTTTTCATGGGGAGAAGTCACTCTGCTAGCCGGACCTAAGCAAGGTAAAGCATTAGTCACAATAGAAAATACAAATGGTCAAAAACACCAAATCGTGTCTATGACAAGCCGAACCCAAGGGATTAAGCGGGTGCGGATAGAGCATTTAGGGACGCGTCTTACTGTTCAAGCTCGGACAAAACACCCCATAACGGTACTTTCCTGGGCTATAGGAAATAACACGCCTGGTGTTCGTTATGTAAGTTTGGGTGTTCCAGGGGCTTCAGCAGACCTTATACAGCGCTGGGATGCGGCACTTGTCTCTGATGAAATGCGACACCTTAACCCTGATCTCATCGTGTTAAGCTACGGTACCCATGAGGGGTTTGACGACAATCTAGATGTTTCTGGTTATGAAAAACGTTTCTCAAAGCTGATCCGTGTTCTTAAAACCTTTGCGCCAAACGCATCACTGGCAGTTATTGGGCCGCCGGATGCAGCGAGGCTTCCTCTTTATGTACGGCGGTTGTCTGCTTCGACAGGGGGACAACATGCTTGCCGCGCTTTGAGTGCAATAGAAACAAAAAATTATAAGCGAAAATTAGCTATGCAAGACCCCCGTTTAGGGCGTTGGCATCCACCTCCTATGCTTGACACCATTCGACATATTTATCGTCGGGTTGCTGCCAAGTCAGGCGCATTTTTTTGGGATTGGTCTAAAGTAATGGGAGGCCCATGCGGTATTCATGCCTGGGTACATGCCTCCCCGCAACTTGCCTCGAATGACCATATTCGTTTGACGGATGCTGGCGCGGAGCGATCAGCTCAAAACCTTTTTTCCGAACTTATGGCAGGCCTAGCCGCATATCGCCGTCTTGCAAGAAAGTAGAAATGTCTTGGTGCTGAGCGATCTTGTTTGTTCTCACCCTTACTCATTCATGTCCGCGTCGGTTTCAACTCAACAAAATAACTAGAGCGTTATGAGGCTAAATTGATACTAATACCGTGTGGCCAGCACACGATGCACTCGATAGAATGTTTGAGCAGCTAAGTTGATGCCTGGCGCTAGCATGAGGTTGAGAAAGGCCTGAGATATGGGACAACCTGTAAATTCACTCGAAGAATATTGGATGCCATTTACCTCTAATCGTGATTTCAAAGCGGAACCACGGTTGGTAACAAAGAGTGAAGGTGTTTATATCTGGGACCACAAGGGCGGTAAAATTCTGGATGGTTCATCAGGTTTATTTTGTATGGCCGCAGGTCACGGCCGCAAAGAAATCGCGGATGCCGTGCACGAACAACTCATGTTAAATGATTATACGGCCCCATTTAATTTGGGCCATCCCGGATCGTTCGAATTAGCTCGCAAACTGTCAAAGCTTACTCCTGACGGGATCAATCATGTTTTCTTCGTGAATTCCGGATCCGAAGCCGTAGATACCGCCATAAAGATCGTGATGGCATATAACCATGCACGCGGTGAATCCGCACGTGTTCGTTACGTTTCTAGAGAGCGGGCTTATCACGGTGTCAATATCGGCGGAACGTCTTTAAGTGGACTTGTCAAGAACCGCGACACATTTCCTGTGGTGATGCCTTATGTTGTAAATATTCGCCATACCTGGCTTCCTGAAAACAAATTTTCCAGGGGGCAGCCGTTGCATGGTGCTGAATTAGCTGAGGACCTTCAGCGCTTTGTTGATACTTATGGCGGTCATACAATAGCAGCCGTTTTTGTTGAACCGATCGCAGGTTCTACGGGATGCCTGGTTCCTCCTCAAGGTTATCTGGAGAGGTTGCGTGAAATCTGTGATGCCCATGACATTATCCTGATTTTTGATGAGGTTATTTGTGGCTTTGGCCGTTTAGGCAAACCTTTCGCAGCGCAAGCTTTTGGTGTGACACCAGACATTATGACCATGGCAAAGGCGTTGACCAATGGCTGTCAGCCTATGGGGGCGGTTGCTGTTAAAGATAAGATATACGAAACCATCGTTGAAGCAGCACCTCAAGGGGCAATAGAATTTTTCCATGGCTATACTTATTCAGCCCATCCGGCCGCATGCGCAGCGGCAAACGCAGTTTATGACATCTATGAAAAAGAACGGTTATTTAACCGTGCCGCAGAGCTTTCAGATTATTTCCTTGATGCAATTTTTGCTCTGCAGGATATAGACCTTGTCACCGATATCCGAGGATACGGGCTTTTGGCCGGTATCGATGTTGCGCCTGGTGCAGTGCCCGGAGCACGCGGCTCGGAAATCCAAAAACAGCTTTTTTGGAATGGACTGCATATCAAGTTTACCGGCGATGCCGGTATCATAGCTCCTCCGCTTATAGCGGAGCATGAGCATATTGACGAATTGACTGCAAAACTTAGAGATACGTTAGAAGCGTATGCGTCTTAAGTTTTGACTTTAGCCGGGGCGTCAACCAAGTTGACACTATGCGTTGGACCCGGTGCCCGCATATATTGTCCGCAGTTTTGATGGGGAAAAAACCCAATTTACTAACATAAGATCTATTGGAGGAAATGATGCAACGTATTTTCGGAACCTTGCTTGCAAGCGTCTTTATCTTTTGTTTAGCGATTGGAGTGTCTTACGCCCAAAACAAAGAAGTCACTATCGGGTACCAGCTGATTTACAATCCTTGGAAAGTAGCGATTGCGCAGAAAAAATTTGAAGCTGCAACCGGTTATAAAATCAATTGGAAAAAGTTCGATTCAGGAGCGAAAGTTATTACAGCAATGGCTTCAGGTGACGTTCACATTGCCCTTGCCGGCTCAAGCCCTATCGCTGCAGGTGTTAGTCGCGAGTTACCAATACAACTCTTTTGGATCGTTGAAAATATCAACGATGCGGAAGCTCTCGTCGTCCGTAATGGTTCCGGTATTACTGCACCTCAAGACCTCAAAGGTAAAAAGCTAGGTGTTCCTTTTGTCTCAACAACACATTTTCACTCGCTTTTTGCCCTTGAGCAATTCGGCATCAAACCAAGTGATGTCAAAATTCTCAATATGCAACCAAACGCTATAGCAGCGGCATGGGAGCGCGGAGATATTGATGCGGCTTTTGTCTGGGATCCGGCACTCGGTCGAATTAAAAAATCTGGCAAAGTTCTTATCACATCCGGTGAACTTTCACGCTGGGGGAAAGCGACATTTGACGGCATGGTCGTGAATAAGGATTTCGCTGCAAAAAATAAGGGGTTCATGTGTAAGTTCGTTAAAGTGATTTCCGAAGCCGATGCAGCTTATCGTGATGATCCGAAGTCCTTTGGTCCCGACTCCGAAAATGCAAAGGCAATTGTAAAAATGGTTGGCGGTGAAGCTGCCAATGTGGCAGGCGTTCTGGCTTTATATGATTTTCCGACGCTTGCATCTCAAGCATCCGATACTTGGCTGGGTGGCGGCGCCAAAGGTGGAGCGGCAAAAGCTCTGCAATTCACTTCAGAATTTTTGAAGGAACAAAAAAAGGTTGAGAAGTTACTTCCGGACTATGGTGCCGTGGTCACCAATGAATACGCGAAAGCAGCTCTAGACGGCTGCAAATAGCAACAGCATTGAAGAGCGGTCCACTAGAGCGTTAGGACTATCAGTTTGGACCGCTCTTTTTCAAGGTGCTTCCGGAAAAGCATCCCGGCGGATTTCATCCATTGGGTGGGAAGAGGTTTTCCGATTGAGTCGCACGACAGAACAACGAATTAGTTGACTGTGAAGAAAAGTCCTTCGCTTCGCTCAGTGTACTTTTCTTCATTTCCAGATTATGGCCTGAGCCCATAATCGTTGAACATAATGCCAAATTCGCCCGTAGAGCCGCCTCAAGGGCGGATTTGCCCTTATTTATCTGGGAAAAAGTACGACCCAAGGCAAAGCCGAGGGACTTTTTCACAAACAACGAATTAGGGGCAGGTTTTAATTCTATCAAAATCAAGAAGACCCTAATGAAAGGCTTCGTCCCATGGCAGAGAATGATAGGAGCAAAGAACACCCCCCGGCAGCTGTTACAATGAACATTGACAATGATCATACAGACGCGGCTGCATTAAGTGCTGAAGATGTGACCGTGATATATCCAACGCGAGACGGTGAGGGCGTGCACGCCCTTGAAAAAGTTTCTCTTACCATCAAGCCAGGAGATTTCGTTGTAGCACTCGGTGCATCCGGATGTGGCAAAACGACATTTTTAAATCTTCTGGCAGGATTTATCCAACCCACTACTGGGCAGGTGACACTCGGTGGTAAGCGCATATCTGGTCCTGGTGCTGACCGCGGGGTTGTTTTTCAAAAACACGCCTTGTTACCCTGGCTTAAAGTCTTGCAGAATGTCACTTTTGGACTCAAGCTTCAGGGTACCCCTCAGGCCAAACGGCGTGAAATTGCACGTAGATATCTCAAACTTATTGGTCTTGAAGATTTTGAGAACCATCGGATTTATGAACTTTCCGGTGGGATGCAACAGCGTGTCGGTCTTGCGCGGGCATTAACAAGTGATCCTCAAGCGCTCTTGATGGATGAACCGTTAGGAGCATTGGATGCTCTTACGCGGGATAACATGCAAGAGCTTATTCTCGATGTTTGGCGGGAAACCAACAAAGCTGTGTTCTTTATTACGCATAGTGTCGAGGAAGCGCTTTTTCTCGCCACCCGACTTATTGTGATGTCACCCCGTCCTGGGCGTATCACTCATGAGTATGAGCTGGATTTTTACCAACGTTTTTTCGAGTCCCGTGATGCACGAAAAGTAAAGTCCATGCCAGATTTTATCGAAATGCGCGAAAAAGTTCTTTCAATCATACATGGTGACGAGATAGCGGGAGGTCATGTCAATGGCTAGTACAGAGATGCGCGTACGAAACGGCATATTTGCTCGTATCGCCGATATTTTTTCTGCGGGCCCTGCAAAGCCCGGTGATTCTTTTGGCGCACCGGGCATGGGGAATAGCACTTCGATTGCCATCGTTACAGCTTGTAGCCTTTTTCTCTTCTGGTATCTGGTCACTTTACCAGGCTTCTTTGGTCAGGCACCAATGGTTAAACCTTTGTTCCTGCCTTCTCCTACTGCCGTTTGGGGAAAGTTTATTTCGGTTTCAACGGAAGGTTATCAAGGTTACACCCTTTGGCAACATACACAAGCAAGCCTATGGCGGATCTTTGGCGCCTTTTTCTTCGCTGCGATTACCGCAATCCCGGTTGGCATCGCTATGGCAACTAACCGAATTATGCGTGGCATTTTTGATCCGCCGATTGAGTTTTATCGGCCCCTTCCACCACTAGGATATTTGCCGCTAACGGTCATTTGGTTTGGTATTGGTGAAACACAGAAACTTGTTTTGCTTTACCTGGCCATGTTTGCACCGATGGTTTTAAACACACGGGCTGGGGTGCGCTCAATTGCCATCGAGCAAATTCATGCAGCATACTCGCTTGGAGCAAGCCGGGCCCAAATTCTCTGGCATGTTATTTTAAAAGGCTCATTGCCTGAGATCTTGACAGGTATGCGTATTGGGATCGGTTTTGGTTGGACGACATTGGTTGCTGCGGAACTGGTTGCAACGCAAGAAGGTTTAGGCGCGATGATCATGAGTGCGTCAGAATTCCTTGTTACCGATGTCGTTATTATGGGCATTATTGTTATCGGGCTCATAGCCTATGCCTTCGATCTCTTCATGCGATGGATCGAACGTATGCTTGTCCCTTGGAAGGGCCGCTAATATGCGGACGTAAAACGGTTAGAGAAATAAGTCTCGCCTATTTGTGTAGAGGTGAAACATGTCTTTAGCTTGGGTAGACCTTACATCAGAGCAAACGCAGTTTGTGGCAAAACCGGTTTGTGATGAACGGGCCTGGTTGGCGGATGACATTCGGCCTCATGATTGGTTGGTCGATTTGGATGATGCGGCTCTTGGCGAGATTACGGATATTGTTAAGAAAATACGTCAACAACCTCTGCCCACTCTTTTAAGGAAACCAGAGGATTTCGAAATTCCGAAACTCACACAGCTTATTTTGCAGGCTAAAGACATTCTGGATAAAGGATGTGGTTTTACCGTGATTGACGCTTTGCCGATGGATGATTATTCCGTTGATGAGATGGTGGCTTGTTTCTGGATATTGGGACAGCTTATCGGTGTTCCTGTTGCTCAGAAGTGGGATGGCACTATGATTTATGACGTTACAGACACTGGCAAAAAATATTCCTATGGTGTGCGTGGGTCCTCCACCAATGTTGAGTTGGTTTTTCACACAGACAACGCATTTGGGATCGCCCTACCGGAGTATGTTGGATTACTGTGCAAATACCCGGCCCTCGAAGGCGGTATGAGCCGTTTTTGTAGCTTGTATTCTGTGCACAATCGCATGGTTGAAAAATATCCGCTTCTTTTACAGCGCTTATATGAGCCAGTGCTATTTGATCGTCAGGCGGAGCATGAAGAGGGGGCTGCCAAGGTTTCATTTGCACCATTTTTCTCGTGGCGTAACGGCAAGCTTGTGGCTCGGGCCAATGTGTCTCTGGTGCGAAAAGGCTATGATGTGGCAGGCAAAAGCATGGATGCTTCTTTAGGGCAGGCCTTAGATGCCGTAGAGGAGATTTCTAATTCTGAAGATCTCTGGTATGAAGCGCCTATTAAGCGCGGGCAAATGCAATATCTCAATAATCACGAACTTGGGCATTATCGTAGTACATTCACGGATCACCCCGATCGGGAATTAAAGCGTCACCTATTTCGTACTTGGCATCGAACCAGTGGAAAGCGCACTTATGATGGCTTGTAGGACGCACCGAATGTTCATATATGACACTCATGTAGCTATACCTTTGGGTTAGGTCATTAAAACGCACCCCCCCAAGCTTTACGGAGCTTCACAATCATTCTACAAAAACACGCAGGAATGAGAGTAATAAGATTGATTACAAACGGGAGAATATAACATTATGAGCGCAAAGCATACCTCATGGATTTTTGCCATAACCTTTGCTGTTGCAGCTGTTTTTTCCGGGGTTGCCTATGCTGAAGGCAACAAGGAAAAAGGGGAAAAGGACTATAAGAAATGTAAGGTTTGTCATTCTCTTGAAGAAGGTAAGAATAAAATTGGCCCAAGCCTCTTTAACATAGTGGGCCGCAAAGCGGGAACAGTGGAAAAATATAAGTATTCTCCATCTTATGTTGCCGCCGGTGAAAAAGGCTTGGTGTGGACACCAGAACAGCTTATTGCTTACCTAGAAAATCCGAAGAACTTCATGAGAAAATATTTAGGTCAAGACAATGCCAAAAGTAAGATGGTGATAAAATTCGGCAAGCTAGAGTTGCGCGAAAACATTGTCGCTTATCTCAAAAGTCTGCAATCTAAATAACCAAAATAGCCTAAGGGTCTTGTTTTATCGTTGTATGGCGTATGGCCGAAAGCGTTTTGACGATAACGTTCCCTTTGAGATGAGAGCGTACAAGCTTAGCACTTGAAAAGATGCCAATAATCATCGCAGCATAGTTTTCGGCGTTAAAACCCCGTTCCAAAAGGGAAAAGATTCCACCAAGTCCTACAAGCAAGCCTACAAAACTTAGACCATTTAACACAATGGCCAAGAAAGGTATTATCATCTCCTTTCTTGGCCATTGAAGTTTAGGTATGTGCCATTTTGATAGAGGTTGGCTTTTTTCGATATCGATTGAATTAAGACGAGACTTTAAACTTTCGTTTTGTCGTGCTTTTGGGCGGAAAGCCAATATTTGTTTTTTCAGGAAGTGTTTGTGGGATTGGAACCTCCAGGCTGGAAGACGCCAGGCAGGCCGTTTCCAGCTGGGCCATTTCCATTGAAATGAACGAGCAGGGATGGGTTTCGGCTTTTGCGTAACGACAGCGAGAGCCGTTGTTTTTATCGGAGAGACAATCTCATTGATTTTTTGAGACCTAACAGCTCTACGCTCCGCACGGCGCTTTTGAAAATTGGCACGTCGTTGAGCTTTTTTATCAATCCAATCAAATCCGTCATCAGACATAACACAACACCCGCTCCACCCTTCCAATATAATATGGCAAGATGTCGGGAAGGTCTTTTCTTTTTATCTTATAGAATTTGGAGCCTGTAATATCTCAGCCTCAAGTTGGCGGCAAAATTCAAATTTTTTGATCGTTTAAAAAATTCGATACTCAACAGACCCAAAAGAGGGTTCAAATGACGGCCTTTTCTTAAGGCTTTCCAGCCTGATTATGATCTTGCCTTTATTGAGTATTGGTATGCCGTGCATGTCTCAAGAATCCAAATTAGTAAATCCCTTAGATTTTTGTTCAAAGCACTGAAATAAGGCATTTCTTACTAAAATCCCCACCCGGAACATTTTAAAAACATATAGGAGAGGGTAAAACCTATAAGTGTATTTTCAACCCTAGGTAGTACAATAACTTTGTCAATCACAATATAGAATATGGAACGTTAAAGGAACATATAGAAATTTAATTAATCAGATATAAGTTATTCCTACTATCAAATATAGGCATATTCGTAGAATTTTGTGCCAGTTTGCTGCGGGGGAGAAAAATGAAGAGTGATAATGAAAATAACACTTGTAAGATACTTGTTGCTGATGACTCAGCAGTTATCCGCAGGCTTGTCAGAGAGGTCGAGGGCAATGTTCCCCATGCTCTCTCGTTTGTAGAAGCAGAAGATGGGACAACGTGTTTGGAGCATTTGTCTTCAGGCACTTTTGACATGGCCTTTATTGACGTCAATATGCCTGGTATCAGTGGTTTGGATGCTTTGGCGCAATCGCGTCAACGCGGCAATAAGACATTTGTTACGATTATCACTTCGTGTATAGGCAAGGAAAATATCGAATACGCACGGGCTCTCAAAGCCTATGAATACCTCGCTAAGCCCTTTCAGCCTGAAGACATCAGTGCAATTATCAACAATTATAAATATCTTACCCGACTGACATCGGTGCTGGTCGTGGATGACTCACAAACCGCACGTAAGCTGATCGAAAAAGTGCTACGTGCAAGTATTTTCAACCTTGAGATTCATAATGTTGGAGATGGCCCATCAGCATTGGTTGCATATCAACAGAAGCCGTATGACATTATTTTCCTAGATATTAATATGCCATGTATTAGCGGTGTTGATACACTCCAGATGTTGAGGAAGCTTAGTGCCAGCGTAAAAGTTGTTCTTATGACCGCAGATCGCAGCGAAGAGCTCGCCAAATCCGTTCAATCACTTGATGTTCAGCGCTTCCTTTACAAGCCGTTTTTTCCCGATGACATTAACCGGGTCCTTTACAATTTATTTGGATTGAAACCACCCTTTCTCAGTGGTGTGGGGGAAGAGGATATTGAAAGGGAAGTCTTTGAAATCGAAATTTAGCCTCATAACGCTCTAGCGCAAGATCATCCGGCATAATGGTTCAGTTTGGGATGACCTTGGTCTAGGAGCCGTCCATAATTCTTAGACAGACTCCTAGAGCGTTATGAGATTAGCTTAAACCATTTGATGGAAAAAACCTTCTCTACCCAGCCATCGCCTTCATAGCCTTGGCCATTTCTTCTTCACTTACATCACGCGTATGTGTTGCCAAGCTCCAGCTATGGCCGAAAGGATCTTTTAATGTGCTCATACGGTCACCCCAGAACATGTCAGTGGGCGCCATGACTTCTGTCATGCCTGCAGCCACAGCTTGTTTATGCTGGGCATCAACATCGTCGAAATAGAGATAAAAGCTAGCCCCGCGTTCTCCATCTTTAGGGGCGGGCATATTGTCGTTTCCATCACAGAGGAAAAGTTTTGACGATCCTATTTGAAGACAAGAGTGCATGATCTTATCTGTTCCGGGCATCATCATCCGGTTTTTAGCCTCGGCACTTAGGGCTTTTTCATAAAGCTCAATCGCTGCGTTGCCATTACTTACAGCAATATAAGGTGTAATCGTGTTAAATCCTTCAGGAATTGCAGGCATCTATTTCTCCATTACGAACATATTTTTCTTTCAGATAGATCCATAATTAGGATACACAAAATATGTTCAAGATCATATTTTCAGGACGTGATACGCTGCTGGCAGAAAAATCATAACGCTCTAGGGAGTATCTTAATGCCTTATACCGTCGAGCATAAGCAGGAAACGCGCGAACGAATTGTTGAAAGCGCCCGGCGTCTTTTTAACCGGCAAGGCTTCACCCAGGTTTCAATTGATGAAATCATGGAGGGGGCAGGCTTAACGCGTGGAGGTTTTTACAATCACTTCAAGAACAAGGAAGAGCTTTATGCAGAAGCCGTGACCCATATTCTCTCAAATCATCCGGCAAAAAATTGGGATGATGTATCGTTCGATTTCTCAGTGAGCGGACCTGCACTTGCTGAGACTGTTGTGAACGCTTACTTGTCTCGCAATCATATTGAGGATCTTGATGGACTTTGCCCGATGATTGCTTTGCCTTCGGACATTGCGCGAGGTGGTGTTGAGGTTAAGCGCGCCTATGAACAGATCTTGGAAGCTATGGTCAATATTTTTTCGGGAAATTTTAGTACACCGGTTTCCAATAAGAGGGAAAGGGCACTGGGTGTTGCGGCTCTTTGTGTAGGCGGAATGGTGCTTGCGCGTGCCGTTGAAAATAATGCGCTAAGCGATGAAATTCGGGAGGCCGCACGTCAACTCGCCTTAGTATCCGGTGGTTGGCAAAATGGTGCAGCAAGAAAACCTACTCGGAATTGAATTTTTTCGAATTTGCATCAAAAGCACTCGCACATATGTGAATCGCAAATTAGTCGACCCAATGTTACGGTGATCATCCGTAATCAATTTTATTCTGGATGCATAAGGTATGGGGTCCCGTGTTATTTGTCTTTCTGTGTTGCTTTTTTTCATAGCGCCTCAAGCTATCGCAGCTCAAGAAGCCCCAAAAAATGCGCCCGCTTGGGACATTGCAGAGTGGATTAACAGTCCCCGGCTAAACCTAGACACACTAAAGGGGCGGGTCGTTATTATCGACTTCTTTCAACTTTGGTGCCCTGGATGCAATTCTTTCTCTATTCCATTGCTCAAGACATGGAAAAAGACTTTCGCTAAGGAGATTACCGAAAAACGCTTGATTGTTATATCCATTCACACGGTTTTTGAGGGGCATCGCTATCAGACGACCAAAAGGCTGAGGACCTTTTTGAAAGAAAAAGGCATAACGCATCCTGTGGGTGTTGACCGGCATGTAAAAAATGCACGTTTGCCGGAGACGATGAAGCGTTATGCGACACGGGGAACCCCTGAAATGGCCTTTATCGATAAGGCCGGTAAAATCCGGTTTCAAAAGTTTGGTTTTTTTGAACCGAAAGTTGCTGAAAATCTTTTGCGCCGGCTGCTTGCAGAATAGTGCCCAGGGAGAGGGGCTGTAGGTAGAGGGCCCCTACCTCCCGCCGCCGACATCAATAAAAGTGCCAGTTGAATAGGAAGCTTCATCAGAAAGTAGCCAGAGAATGGCTTGAGCAACTTCTTCTGCTTGGCCGGGACGTCTCATAGGGATAATTCCTTTGAGCCGATCAGGCCGTCCAGGGTCACCGCCACTGGCATGAATGTCGGTTTCAATAATGCCCGGCCTTACGGCATTAACGCGGATACCTTCTTCGGCGACTTCTTTGGCAAGGCCTATTGTTAGCGTATCAATTGCTCCTTTCGAGGCCGCATAATCAATATATTCCCCAGGCGCCCCAAGTCGTGCAGCGATGGAGGAGACATTGACAATAGCCCCACCACTGCCACCATGCTTTGTTGACATGCGCCGTACAGCCTCTCGTGCACATAAAAAGGCTCCGGTAATATTCGTTGAGAAAATGCGCTTGAATCGATCGTTTGTCATTTGATCAAGACGCATCTGTTGTTCGAGGATGCCAGCATTATTGACCAAGGCGTCCAAGTGACCGTACGTATTTATGACCGCATCAAAAAGCTCAATAACCTGCGTTTCATCTGCGATATTGGCTTTAATCTGAATGGCTTGGCCACCATCACATTTAATCGCTTCCACAATACGATCGGCCGCGTCTTTATTTTCCAGATAATTAGCGCAAACGGTGTAGCCATTTCTTCCAGCAAGCTGTGCGGTTGCCGCTCCAATACCCCGGCTTGCTCCCGTTATGACAACAACCTTTGTCAAACTATCCTCACTTTCACCTATTCCGGTCAGTGCTTCTTCTTTCCAAACATTTTTTTTAGCTTTTCACATTGGTCTTCACGTTTGGTTTTGGGGGTAAACCAGATATAATCTGCTGCCGGTTTGCCCCAAGGATCCAGCGGAATGATGTCCTTAGGATTAACCGCTTGCTCATCTATCTCCATCAGCATGATCGCGGCAATAGTAGCGTTTGATGTTCGGCGTTTGATATACCAGGGAACGCCCCTATCTACACGGACATGCCCATTGCCTGCAATTAAAACCGCGCCAATTTGAGCCCCCGCTTTTAATAACTGGTCTGTCATCACGGCGTCACGAAACCGCTGAACCTTGCTCATGGAGCCGAGTGCCTTGTCTGGCAATAAATTACAGTGGGAGACTTTAAGATCTTCGCGCAATTTTTTTACAAGGGGAGGCGCGAGAGGCAGATTAAGACCAAGTTGTCTTGGGAGATCCGATTCTAATGCGCCATAGCCGTTTTTTCCTACAGATTTAACGACCTTCTTACTAGCACTACCCGCAGCCATGGGTAAGCGAAAAGCAAAAGCCATATTTGCAATGGGTTGATAGAGAGACCATTTTGGCCAACCGCTCTCAGCCCATCTAAGTGCGTTTCCGAGATTGGCTGCGGGAGCGTCGTAACCATTTATGTAGGCGGCGAGCGCTGGAGCTTGATCCTGATTGATCATCTCCATGACAATTGCTGGTTTTCGATCATAACGCACAATCTGTTTGATCAACCAGGCTTGCAGCCGATGATGGTCCGGATTGTCATGAACCTCGCCTATGAGAACAAAGTCATTTATGGCAAGACGTTCTGAAAGTTCAAGAGGTGTTAAATAGTCCCCTTTTTTTGCTGACCAAATACGCCCAGCCAGGGCATGGTCCTTATTAATTTCCGATTTCCAGCTCTGCCAGGGCGCTTTGCGCGCAGCCTCCAGGGAGGTCGGCAAACCGAAGATGATTAAAACGACATAGCATGTCAGAGTAAAAATCGCCGGCATACGGGTTTTTGCAAAATTGTCTAAACGCATCCTCTAAAGCTTTTCTTTGCGCATAAGATCTACAAAGCGTGTAAAAAGATAGTGGCTGTCCTGTGGCCCTGGTGAAGCTTCTGGATGGTATTGTACCGAAAATATCGGTTTATCTTTAAGGCGGATCCCACAATTTGTACCGTCAAAAAGGGAAATATGCGTTTCTTCTAAATTATCGGGCAGGCTTTCCCGGTCGACGGTAAAGCCATGATTCATTGAGGTAATCTCGACCTTGGATGTTGTGTGGTCCTTTACTGGATGATTTGCACCATGATGACCCTGATGCATTTTCTTTGTCTTAGCCCCAAGAGCAATCGCCAACATTTGATGACCTAAGCAAATGCCAAAAATCGGTAGGCCTGATTTTATAAGCTTCCTTATCTCCGGAACGGCATATTCCCCTGTTGCAGCTGGATCTCCCGGACCGTTCGACAGGAAAATACCGTCCGGGTTACGAGCGAGAATATCCTCCGCCGTCGTGGTTGCGGGAACAACAGTGACCTTGCAGCCGGCCGATGCCAAGCAACGTAATATGTTACGCTTAAGTCCATAGTCGACCGCCACTACATGGAAATCCGGTTCGGTTTGCCGACCATAACCCTCGCTCCACTGCCACAAGGTTTCGTCCCAACTATAGGACTGATTGCTTGTTACATCTTTAGCGAGGTCCATCCCCTCAAGACCTGGCCAGGCGGCAGCTTTGTCTATGAGGGCTTTGTAATCAAATTCTCCTAATGGGTCATGAGCTATAACAGCATTTACCATTCCGTTTTCACGAATACATACGGTCAGAGCCCGGGTATCAACATCAGCAATGGCAATAATATTCCGCGATATCAGCCAATCATTAAAATGTTGGACAGCGCGATAATTAGAGGGTGATGTAATCAGAGACCGGAGAATACATCCTTGCACCCCTGAAACGGATGCCAGGTTCGACGTTTCAATATCTTCCTGGTTGGTGCCAACATTGCCAATGTGGGGAAACGTGAATGTAATAATTTGACCCGCATAGGACGGGTCTGTCAAAATTTCCTGATAACCGGTGATCGCAGTATTAAAGCAAACCTCACCAACAGCCTGGCCTGTTGCGCCTAGTCCTTGCCCTCTGATGATAGTCCCGTCAGCCAGCACGAGAACTGCCGTTGGCTTTACTTCTTGCCAGGGCTGATTAGTCTCTTTGGGGGACGGCAGCATGAACTTATACCGTGATATTGAGATCGTTTTGTTGCTGACAAGTAAAATACTAATTACGTGGCAGCCAAATTGGCCGGAGCCTAAGGGAAAGCTTCTTGGGGGTCAATAGCAGTAGCAATATTTTTTACTTAATAAAATCAATTAGTTATAATATCAAAAGCAGTTGCCATCCAGGGTGCCGTTGATTTAGTCTAGCAGTCCTTACTGAAAAGATTGAGAAAGCTATGCGCGAACAAATCAATGCTGCCTTGAAGGATGCGACCAAAGCACAAGATAAGCGACGCATGTCTACTTTGCGTTTGATCAACGCTGCGATTAAAGATCGCGATATTGCTGCCCGGACCAATGGTCAGGAGCAGGTCTCAGAGTCTCAAGTGTTAGAGATATTATCTAAGATGATCAAGCAGCGTCGGGAATCTATTCAAACTTATGAAGAAGCAGGCCGGCTTGAACTTGCTCAACGCGAGCAAGAAGAAATTGATATTATATCTGACTTCTTGCCGAAACAGTTAAGCGAAGATGAGATTGGTGAGGCTTGTCAACAGGTGGTGAGCGAAATTGGTGCAAGTGGCCTTAAAGATATGGGGCGCACTATGGGGGCGTTGAAAGAGCGCTATACTGGGCAGATGGATTTTGGTAAGGCTAGCGCGATCGTAAAAGAGCTTCTGAGTTAAGGCCATTATCATCTCATATAGATATAAGAAATTTCATATAAGGCATGTCACTTTCGGGGCGCAAAGGTTGGCTTATTACTGACGGCAAAGCCGGAATGAATGCACAATGTGTTGGCGTCGCTGAAGCCCTAAATCTTGATTACGAATTCAAAAAAGTTATACCCAAAGGTATATGGCGTTTGCTTGCCCCGAGAGGTCCGGTTTCTCCTTCTGAAAAATTCGCAAGCTCGGAGAGTCCTTTTGCGCCGCCTTGGCCGGATATAGCATTTGCCACTGGCCGGCATAGTATCCCTTATATTCGTGCCCTCAAACAAAAAGCACCGGAAATTTATACCGTCATTTTGCAAGACCCGCGGATGGGATCAAATATCGCTGATCTCATTTGGGTTCCTGAGCATGATAAGTTGAGAGGTGAGAATGTCATCACAACGCTTACAGCACCTCATGCATTTTCGCCTGGCCGATTAAGAGGACTTCTGAACGCCCGCATAGAACCTTATTCGGCTTTGCCGCGCCCGCGTATATCGATTTTGCTTGGCGGCCCAAATGCTGTCTACAAATATACAAGTAGCACCATCACTCGTTTGATAAAAGCCGTTAGCTCTCTTGCAGAGCTTGGTGCAAGTTTTATGATAACTCCTTCCAGGAGAACGCCAGAGGATCTGATTGACTCAATTGATCAAGTTACACGCATGCGTCCCCATTTTATTTGGGATGGCTCGGATCAAAATCCTTATGAATTGTTTCTGGCTTATGCGGATGCGCTTATCGTTACGGCTGACTCGGTAAATATGACTGGAGAAGCGTGTGCGACGGGACGTCCTGTTTTTGTATTTGAACCAGATGGCGGATCAAAAAAATTTAGAACTTTCCATAATACTCTGCGGCAATATGGCGCGACGCGTGAACTTCCACAAGCAATTACAGATCTTGAAAGTTGGAGCTATCAGCCGTTAGATTCAGCTACACTTATTGCGGACGAAATTGAACGCCGTTGGCAGGCGAGATAGGTAGGGGCAAAATGGCTGTACATCTCAATTTGGATCGGTTACACCAAGCAGAACGCGATACAGAACCCTTTGAATACGTCGTAGTTCCGGGATTTCTTTCATCTGAGAGCCTAAAACAGGTTATCGAAACTTATCCGGATATTTTAAAAGGCGGCTCTTTTCCGCTTGAAACACTCGAAATTTCCCCCCTTCTCCAAGAAATCATTGATGAGCTGGATGGACCAGAGTTTGAGAAAGCCATCGAAGAGAAGTTTGATGTCTCGCTTGATGGGCGGCCCAAGATGTATTCGCTCCGGGGGTATTGTCGGAAGACGGATGGTAAGATCCACACGGATTCGAAAGACAAAATCATTACAGTCCTTCTTTATCTCAACGACACCTGGTCTCATGAAGGTGGTAAGCTCAGACTGTTACGTAGCGGAACGGATCTCGAAGATTATACAGCGGAAGTTTCGCCCGATAACGGCACTTTGTTGGTCTTCAAGCGCTCGGATAAATCTTTCCATGGTCACGGTCCCTTTGAAGGGGTGCGTCGGTCAATCCAAATGAATTGGATGACTTCGGAAGGCAAGCGTGGTCTTCACAAAATGCGTCATAAAATCTCAGCACGCTTTAAAAAGCTTGTGACAGCCGAATAGGCTCTAAATTTGTGAAAATAAATCTTTTTGGGATTTCAATAACGTTTGACGGGGTGATGCCTTGTCAACGGCATCTGGGCGTCATATTTGTGTTTTCTCTGTTTGGAACAGCGTCAAAAATATAAGCGAGGTCAGATATGGGGACGCGTCATGCAAAGGTCACCATTCTTGGATCAGGTCCGGCAGGCTATACGGCAGCAATTTATGCTTCTCGGGCGATGCTAAAACCTGTTCTTATCCAAGGCATGCAACCTGGTGGTCAGCTCACCATTACAACAGAAGTTGAGAATTACCCCGGTTTTGCTGACGTTATTCAGGGGCCATGGCTTATGGAGCAAATGAAGGCACAAGCGGAGCATGTGGGGGCGGAGTTAATTTCGGATCATATTCTTGAAGTTGATTTGAAACGTCGCCCCTTCTGGCTAAAAGGTGACTCAGGTACAACCTATAAAGCCGACACTCTGATTATCAGCACCGGTGCTCAGGCACGCTGGCTTGGCCTTCCATCTGAAGAGAAATTTCAAGGCTTTGGCGTTTCAGCCTGTGCTACGTGCGACGGTTTTTTCTATCGTGACAAAGAGGTCATCGTTGTTGGCGGTGGTAATACCGCGGCCGAAGAAGCTCTGTTTCTAACTAATTTTGCCTCACGCGTGACCCTTGTTCATAGGCGCGATGCCTTGAGAGCCGAGAAAATTCTGCAAGATAGGCTTTTCAAAAATGAGAAGATTGAGATCCTTTGGGACACTGTATTAGAAGAAGTAATTGGCGAAGAAAATCCATTGCGGGTGACAACTGCACGTCTGAAAAATGTTAAAACGGGCGATGTTATTGAGCGGTCTGTGAACGGTATTTTTATTGCCATTGGTCATGTCCCAGCAACAGAGCTTTTTCAAAATCAACTTGATATGCAGCCTAATGGCTATATCGTCACAGCTCCGGATTCAACTGCCACCAGTATTCCAGGCGTTTATGCCGCTGGCGATGTTACAGATGACACTTATCGTCAGGCTGTGACAGCGGCGGGCATGGGGTGCATGGCCGCGCTGGAAGCCGAGAAATATTTGGCGAGCCTTGAAACCGCTAGCCAGGCTGCAGAATAAGAGAGACAAATCTCACATAAAAAGCTTCTCGTTTTTCAAGTCCTTATAGAGATGGGCTACAGAGTCCCCATAGCCATTATATATGCGAGTATAAATACGCTCATCCGTTCCCTGGCTTCCGCGCAGGTGTGGAACTTTCGGATTCACATTGGCCCAAAAACCGTATTCCCTCCCCAGAACTTGTTCCCAAAAACTTTTGGGACGTTTCGAGGTAAAAGTAAAACGAACCAATGATTTGGCGGACTTAAGGCCATATTTCCAGGGAACATGCAGGTGAAGGGAGGCGTCAAACTATGTTGCTAATGGTTTTCCATAAGCGCCTGTGGTCATAAGTGTTAGCTCATGCATTGCCTCAGCTGTGGTCAATCCCTCGACGTAAGGCCATGGGAGTTTTTTTGAAAAGCGGGATGGACGTTGTCCCGGGGCGATTCAGCAAGACATGCTCAGATGTAGCCTTAAGCCCTGACTGATCCCAAGGTGTCTTTTTTCAATCAGCATCGCAACCTCCTTTAAGCATATGGATACCTCTAAAAACCATCCACCACCCCCTGCCACCCGCCATATTGTGCGATAATTAGGCAGGTGGCAGGGGATGGTGGATGGCCCGAAGGGAGTATTTAGAGATGCCCATATTATTATGCAACAGGATGATCATGAGAAAAATTCACGCTTTAGCGAGCATTTTTTTATTTATAAACACGATTTTATAGACTTGTATTAAAGTCATAACTTCGCCAATAATGATGCTCATGCTCAAATTTTACACATAACAAATCCGGGGCTATCGCAAACCTCAATATGTGAGTGGTAGTAAGTAGAGAAAACGGTTGCTAATATGAGCTTTCGCGTATTTTTAAAAAGTTTTTTTAAAGATTTGATGACCCCGCCGGATCGCCCAAGATGGGCTCAACGGTATACGCTTCCGGCCGGAAACAATGATCTCAGAATGAACAGTCCAATTCCGGATAGTGAAGACAACCATCATGTTTGGAGAACAAGCTTCCCCTTAACAAAGGTACCGATGAGCATGGCTATCTTCACAGGTGACCGTCAAACGGATTGGCGTTCCAAAATCTTAAATCGCGGAACACGTTAATTTCGACAAACAGGCCAGGTTAAACACCTGGCCTGTCTTAAACGCATTTATACCTGAATAATTTATGCCGCTTCTTGCCGATGTGATTCAAGCACTTGTTCTGCAAGTTTACCTGTTAGCTCGGATAAATGATCAAAACTTGCGGTGTATGTTCCGACGCCTGCGGTTGCTGATCGGAGTTCGATAATTAGATCTTGTAATTCGGCTTCAGGAATATGGGCTTGAATAAGGTCCCATCCCTGCCAATTTGGTCTGGCATCAAAGCCTAGGATCTGACCGCGGCGTGAAGAGATGATGGCATTTATTTTCGGTGTTGCCTCGGACGGAACAGCAATCTCAACCGACATAATTGGCTCGAGTAACACCGGCGAGCATTTCGGCATACCTTCCGCCATTGCAATCCGGCCTGCGGTACGGAAAGCCTGGTCTGAAGAGTCCACGCTGTGATAGGAACCATCCTTGAGGCATACGGCTACATCGATTACAGGAAAACCCAAGGGGCCTGAAACCAAATAGTCTTTTACGCCGGCTTCTACTGACGGAATATATTGGCGGGGGACCACACCACCGGTAATGGTATCGGTAAATTCAATTCCGCTACCTCGTGGTAAGGGCTTAATATCAAGCACGACATCGCCAAACTGCCCATGGCCACCAGACTGTTTTTTATGCCGCCCGCGAATTTCCACAGGTTTGCGAATTGTCTCTTTGTAGGGGACATGGCGTGGGGATGTACCGGCATCTACACCATATTTTTGAATGAGCCGTTCTAGAGCGACGCGCAAATGCATTTCACCTTGTCCCCAGAACACCATCTCACCTAAATCCTGATTGTGCTCAAGGGATATGGAGGGGTCCTCATCGACCACCTTGCCGATCGCTGTTGTGAGCTTGACCTCATCTTTGCTCTCTTTTGCAGCTACGGCAACTCCGTAAACAGGGGGGGGTGGAGCTGACATATCAATCTGGTCAATACCGCCTTTTTCTTTTGTGAGCGTATTCCCAGTTTTAAAACTCTCCAACCGGCCTAAAGCGACTGTCTCACCAAACTTTGCGGTATCGCGTTTTGAAGGTTCTTGTCCCATAAGTGAAAAAACACCTGAGACGCGCTCATCGTTTTCCGGTCCATATAAAGTCAAACCATCATTGACTTCGCCGGCAAGAACACGGCCGACTGAAAGCTTGCCGCCATGAGGTGTATGGATTGTCTTGATAATTTGTACACAGCTGTCAGTATCACCAATGTTTAAACGCTCAACCGTTTTCTCAGCAAATGGCGCTTCGTGACGAAGAGCTTTGAGAAGCCGCAAAATACCGTTACCGTTTTCAGCAGAGCCGAGAAGTACAGGACAAATCTGACCCTCCCGCAACTCTTGTGAAAGATCATCAAAAACCCGATCGCGAGGTGGCTCAATATCCTCCAAAAGCTGCTCCATGAGTTGGTCATCATAATCAGCAAGCTGTTCAAGCATGGAGAAGCGGGCTTCCCCCTTGCGCTCATCCAGATCTTTTGGTGGATCAATGACTTCGCTTGGCGCATGCTCGCGATAGACAAAAGCCCGCTCAAGGGCCAAATCGATAAAGCCGGTAACGATTTCATCCTCCCAAATGGGAATCTGACGTAAAACGAGGGGTTTGGTGCTCGCCGGCTGTAAAATTGGCAGAATATCGCGTACCTGACCTTCCGCCTTGTCAATTTTATTCAAAAACAGGAAGCGCGGAATATTTCGATCTTCCAGTTGCTTGAGAATGAGTTGTAAGGCTGGAACTTTTTTCTCATCGGGCTCACAAACAACAACAGCAGCATCGCAAGCTGTAAGGGCAGCCAATGCGTCATACTGAAATTCAATAGAGCCCGGACAATCAAGAAATGTGAATTGATCTCCAAGAAAATCAATGTCCGCCACATTAAGTTCAACGCTCATACCGTGAGCGCGTGCTTGAGGTGAGGTATCGCCTACCGTATTGCCTGCATTTATCGATCCTTGCCGTGTTATTTTTCCTGTACGGGCAAGGATAGCTTCAAGAAGGGTCGTTTTCCCACTTAAGTAGGGGCCAACCAATGCGATGCAGCGTGGGCTGCGGCCTTCTTGACCTTCAGACTGGCCCATATGTTCCTCCTTTTATGTTGATTGATTACACTCTAAAACGTTTTTGGAACCAAGTATGGTGTCAAGGCCTTAAGCGGATGGCAAGCCCTAGACGCCAAATAAAAAAAATTTATTAGCAGATTCACTTAACGCTATGCTGCGGGCATAGTAGCCTATTGCGAAATTCTGCGAAAATACTGCGTTTTAGAGGGGTTATGATAAGGTGGATATCTCTAAAAACCATCCACCATCCCCTGCCACCTGCCTAATTATCGCACAATATGGCGGGTGGCAGGGGGTGGTGGATGGCCCGAAGGGAGTATTTAGAGATACCCAACTTATTGTACCACGCACACTTTGGTTATTGGACTGAGAGTATTCTATATCCCTAATTCTGGGGAACGTTGTCGTTATTTTTTATTCCGCGCCTGCAAGTTGTCGTGCTGTAGCAGCCTTGCGCGCACGTGTTTCTAGAGGGCCGACAACCAAGGTCAACATGGGTGGAATAATTAATAAGGTCAAAAGTGCTGAAAGTGAAAGACCGCCGACAACAACCGATCCAAGGCCCTGATAGAGCTCCGAACCCGCTCCAGGGAAAAGGACTAAGGGTAACATGCCAAAAACGGAGGTCAGCGTAGACATGAAAATAGGGCGAATACGGTTACGCGTCGCTTCAACAATCGCATCAGTCGGACTCATGTTTTCCTTGCGTAGATGATAAAGCGTCTGATGCACAAGAAGAATGGCATTATTTACGACAATCCCAACAAGAATAACAAAACCGAGAAGCGTCAGCATGTCCAAAGGCTGGAACTTGAACATATTAAGCACGACAAGACCAGCAACCCCGCCAGCAGCTGCAAGAGGTACAGACAAAAGAATAATAAGCGGATAAATAAAGCTCTCGAACAAAATGGCCATAACCAGATAGACAATGATAATAGCGATCACCAGATCACGTACCATAGCATTCCATGTCTGGGTCAACTTATCTGCAGTTCCGGAGATACCTAATTTAACGCCTGCAGGAAGTCCCGCTTGACGCATGGGTTGAATCACTTGGGCTTGAATCAGCGTTATTGCTTCCTCAAGTGCCATGCGTGGGGCGGGTACGATATCCAACGTCACTGTCCGGAATCGTTCTCTATGGCGTATTTCTGTAGGTCCGGCGGTAATGGACACACCTGCCATAGAAGACACGGGCACGATTTGTCCGCCCTGTGTCACAACCGGTAGATCGCCGACACCTTGTGTTGAGATAATGTCACGTCTGGGGCCTTTGAGCATTAGATCCAGCCGATCATTCCCGACCGTTACCTCAGCTATACGTATGCCATCATTGAATGTGTCGATGGTCTGGCCGAGTTCAATCGCACTCACACCATTGTCGGCAAGTCTCAGACGATCAGGTGTAACACGGACCTCCGGTGCACCGAGCTCTAATCCTGGTTTTGGGCGAAATTGATTTCCGTCTTTGCGCGGCAAGATGGTAGCAATACGTCCTGCCGCTTGTTGTGCGACGCTCAAAATCGTTTCCAGCTCTGGTCCAGAAATATCGAGTTCTATTTTTCGTCCGCCTCCAATGCCACGGCCGAAAATGGAGAGCTGGTTAATAATTGCAAACGTACCTGGCTCCTTAAAAACAGGCCTGCGCAAAACGTCTTTAAGCTCACTGGCTCGCTCAGGAGTTACGGCCGCTGCACCAAGAAATGTCGTTGCACGGGTTGCGACAAAAAAGAAGCGATCAATTTTAGGCGGTTGACTAGGGTCATTTTCGGTGCCGGATACACTCTTCCAAAGGGGTTTGATCTCACCCTCGATGCGTTTGGCAATTTCTGTTGTCGTATGAAGATTGTAGCCCGGTGGCGGAATAACGACGCCGAACATAAGATTCCGATTGCCATCAGGTAGGTATTCAAGTTTTGGCAAATATTGCCAAGCCATGAGTGTTGCTACAATAGAGGTTATGGCGACAACACTAAAAGCCGTGATTGGGCTTCGCGTTATTGACCGCGTAAAAGCGAGTACGAAGCCAACAAAAGCTCTGGCAAAGTGGTCTATGCCAGGAAGGGGCAGTTTTTTAATGGCTGTGCCGTCAGAACCACGGGCACCTTTCAGAAGCCAGCTTGCAAGTGCCGGTAGCACAGTTATTGACACTAAAAGAGATAAGAGAACAGAGACGGAGATTGCGACAGCAATGTCGCGGAAAAGCTGTCCGACTTCGAGCTGCATAATAAGCACAGGGATAAAAACCATAACGGTTGTTAGGGCAGAAACCAACACCGCTCCCCAAACTTGTTTTGCCCCTTCATAAGCAGCGATATGAGCTGGCTTACCCTGTTCGCGTAACCGGTAAATATTTTCAAGCACGACGATAGCGGCATCGACAACCATGCCGACAGCGAAAGCCAATCCGGCAAGAGATATCACATTAAGCGAACGACCGAGCGCCGCCATAGCCACAAAAGACCCAATGACAGAAACAGGTATGGCAAGTGATACAATGAGAGTAGCTCGCCACGATCTCAAAAAAATGAGAAGAATAAGCGCGGCCAGTGTTCCGCCTACCCAGATATTCTGCCGTACTAGACTGACCGAAGATTTAATATAAACAGTTTCATCGTAGACTTGTCGAAGCTTGAGCCCGGCGTCTGGAACAATAACGCGATTAAGTTCCTTTACAGCGTCGGCAATGCCTTGCATGGTCTCGATAACATTTGCACCGGTTTCGCGCTGGGCATTAAAAGCCATTGCCTCTTCGCCTAAAAGGCGGATTTTTGCAACAGGCTTTTTATAAGAGAAATTGACTTTAGCAATGTCAGCTACTGTCACCCGTGCGAGCCGTCCTGTTGTTTCCTCTCGGTTTGAACGCAAAACGACATTGCGGATGCTGGTGAGTTGGTTCAGCTCTGCTTCCGTACGCACCACATAACGCCGCTTGCCTTCGTCGATATCACCGGCACTAATTGCCGCATTGTTGCGTCTTAGAACCTGAAGGACTTGCGCAACGGTCAGGCCGTAACGGGCCAAAAGGGTTGGCTCTATGACAATTTCGATTTCCCGCTCACCGCCGCCAAACACATTGACCCGGCCGACACCTGCGACACGCTCGATCCGGTCTTGGATAACATTCTCGACGAAGTCTCCATACTCATGAATAGGGCGCGTATTGCCTGGTTTGCGGGTGACTATGAACCAGGCTATGGCGTTATCTTCTGAACCTGCAGTTCTGAGGCTAGGTTCTTGCGCTTCATCGGGATAACCGGTCACGCGGTCCAGGCGATTGGAAACTAAGAGAAGAGCGCGGTCCATATTTGTGCCAACATCAAATTCAAGACGCACACGGGCGCGCCCTTGCTCGGATCGGCTGGTAATCTCCGCAAGTCCATTGATGCCTTTGAGTACTTCTTCTTGGCGGATCGTGATTTCCCGCTCAACTTCAGCCGGTGCCGCACCTGGCCAAGTGGTTGTTACAGTAATCAAGGGGCGGTTAACATCGGGCGCAAGTTGGATAGGGATGGTCTGAAGGGCGACCAAGCCAAACATGATAACCATGAGGACAACCGCAATTACCGCGCTAGGGCGCTCTATAGCAATGCGGATAACATTCATGATGAACCTTTTTCAATGCGTACTTTTGCACCTGGGCGGAGACGTTCATTGCCGCGGATAACAACTAATTCTCCCTCTTTTAGACCGCCAAGGACCTCAATCTTATTTCCAACAGACTGGCCCAACTTAATGGGCCGGCTATTCGCTACACCTTTCTCAATAATAAAAACCAGATCCGATCCGCCGCGTTTTAAAATTGCATCTTTGTGAACCACAAGGACTTTTCTGGGTGCACCCACAGGCACTGCCACGGTGACCGACTGACCTTCCGCCAGCTGACCTTTATTTTTCTCAAATTTTGGCGATAGCCGCATTGTCCTTGTGCGAGTTAAAGGGTTCTCTGACGGCAGGACGGCACGAACCGACGCGCTATGTTTTGTGCCGTCATCAAGCGTGAAGCTGAGCGTGCGTCCTTTTGTCAATCCGGAAATCCGCTTAAATGGAACATCAGCTTCAACCTCCAGCGATTGATCACTGATGAGCTTAACAATCGGGTCACCACTTTTCACATATGCGCCCGCTTCCGTAAAACGCTGTACAACCACACTGGTGTAAGGGGCCCTAATTCTGGCATATTCCACGTCAAGTTGTCGGCGGTGGAGGGCAGCCTCTTTAATAATGACCTTGGCTTCCGCACGTTTGACTTTGGCATCTGCGGCTGCAACTTTTTTCAGTGCATCTTCATATTTTGCCTGAGAAAAAGCGGTAGATTTTTTAAGCCTTTTTTGGCGGTTGAGTTCTACACGAGAGATTTCTGCCTCAGCCTTCCAGTTTTTTAGGTCTGCCCGCGCCTCCTTCAATTCACCTTGAGCAAGGCTTTGATCTGCTGAAAAGGTTTCGGAATTGAGAATTGCAATGACTTGTCCGGCTTTTACTTGGTCCCCAATCTCGACAAAAATCTTGTCAATGGGTCCCGCAATTCGTGAGGCGACATTGCCCGCGCGTCTTGCCACAAGTCGACCGATGACGGGCACGGTTTGCGTCAGAGGTTCATAACGCACTTCCTCAACCCGTACGAGTGAAACAGGTTGAGCAAAAGCCTCAACGGCAACCAGGGTCAGCAAAGTAACAACCATGATAAGGGTTAATAGGCGGAACCATCGGCACATAACGCATGCCTCAATCTCTGCCGCTTGGGGTGCTGTCCCTGATCTTTTCATGCGCTTTTACTAACTTACAATAACGGCCAACTTACTTACATTGAGCTAAAAGAGTATAGCTGGCATACCCTAATTCTAATGATAAGGGTTAGGAATATCTCAGTCTACTCTGGCGCGTAGGCAGAAATTGCGTAAGCTTAATATGTGTTCAACTAGGCTATTTTAAAAGCCCACTAACTCAACTCTGCGCAGAAACGCTGGATCCTTTGGCAAGCTTCTTCTAGGGCTTCTGTTGAAGTTGCGTAAGAGACACGGAAAAATGGCGAAAGCCCGAACGCTGCGCCATGAACCACTGCAACACCCTGCTCTTCCAGCAAAGCCGTTACGAAATCTTCGTCCGTTTCGATTTTCTTGCCCTTTGCAGATGTCTTACCAATACAAGCCGCGCAAGAGGGGTAGACGTAAAATGCGCCTTCCGGTGTCGGGCATGTGAGGCCTGGCGCTTGATTCAACATTGAGACCACAAGATCTCGGCGTTCTTTAAAAACCTTGGCACGTTCAGGGATAAAATCTTGCGGACCGTTGAGTGCTTCAACGGCGGCCCATTGACTAATAGATGAGGGGTTCGATGTTGATTGCGACTGGATTTTAGCTATCGCCTTAATTAAGTCGACAGGGCCTGCAGCATAACCAATGCGCCAACCTGTCATGGCATAGGCCTTGGAAATACCGTTCATGGTGAGTGTGCGCTCTTTGAGCCCCGGTTCCACTTGTGCCGGCGTCACAAATTCAAATCCGTCATAAGTCAGGTGCTCATACATATCATCGGTTAATACCCAGACCTGAGAATGACGCATTAGCACATCTGTCAAAGCTTTCAGTTGATCACGACTATATGCAGCCCCCGAGGGGTTTGATGGCGAGTTAAAAATAAGCCATTTGGTCTTAGGCGTAATGGCCGCTTCAAGGTCCTCGGGGTTAAGCCGGAAATTGGACTCGATTGTGGTCTCCACAAAAATCGGTGTTCCCCCGCCAAGATGCACAATATCCGGATAGCTCACCCAATAAGGTGTAGGAATAATGACCTCATCACCTGGGTTTAAGGTTGCCAAAAGAGCGTTATAGAGTACCTGCTTGCCGCCTGTGCCAACCGTGATCTGTTCAGGGGCATAATCAAGATCGTTCTCCCGACGGAACTTATCACAAATCGCTTGCTTAAGTTCCGGAATGCCGTCAACGGCAGTGTATTTGGTCTCACCACGATTGATAGCCTCGATCGCGGCCTGCTTAATATTGTCCGGCGTGTCAAAATCGGGCTCGCCCGCGCCGAGACCGATAACATCTTGGCCAGCGGCTTTGAGCTCACGTGCTTTTGTGCTTACGGCAATGGTCGGTGAAGGTTGTACCCTGCTTAGCGAGTCAGCAATAAAGCCCATTTTGGCCTCCTTTGGCACATAGGATCCATGATATAGGTCTATGGAAAATGCGGACGCCAAGCTACGCGCTTAGGCCTTTATGTGCAAGGGGCACACAAAGGATATGCGCTTATTATCCATCTTTGTTGGCGTAAATTTTACATGGGGTAAGGGCAGAATAATTAAGACTGACTTTCGTGATGAAGATTTTCGACCCCAGCCCCATGACGGTAAACCAATGTACCGCCATACCAGCCACCAATTGCCATAAGAACAAACCCTGCCCCAGACAAAATGGCTGGGGCAATTTCTGGATTTTCAGCAAAGTGGCCATCTTTAAAACGCATCAATAATGAGACAAGAAAAAGCGTCCAGGCAATCCCCATTAACATCATATGACGCGTGCCGTCTGATACGGCATGACCTTTTAGTTTTGCAAAGTCAGGCAGTCCCGCAATCATTGCTGGGACTGCCATCACAAGGCCTAAGGCCATAAGAAGACATGAAAGAGACCATGCCTTTGCCACATCAAAGAACGCAGCTCCGTCACACACGATGGCCAGTGTCCAAAACGCAATGGGGAAATGGACAAGCATAGGGTGCAACGGATGGCCTATCAAACGCATGGGTCTTTGTGCCCACTTTAAATCAAACCAAATACCGATCCAGCCAACAAAAGGAAGCCAACCACCGCAGCACCGGCATGGACCATCACCGTTCCTTTGGGCGCAACCTCACCTTTAAGATGAATAGAAGCCAGATAAAATCCGCCTAGAGCGGCAATAACCAGGATAACTAACGCAGGCATTACAAGCCCCCCACCTGCGCCATTCAATATTCCCAGAAGAACGAGCACCAATCCCAAAGCGCCAAGGCCAGCGTGAAGTAATGATAACCCCCATGGTGCCAAAGAGCCTCCTAAAACCCTCAATGCAAGGAATAAACCGCCAACAGCTGCAACAGCAAAAACAATAACTGCATAGGTAAGCATGCGAGATTTTCCTCTCTGTCCGTTGTCCGTTTTGAGAAACCAGTAATTTTTAATAAGATTGCCCATCTACTTAATCATTGTCAATAATTTTATTGATTAAGATGTTTAGAGAATTAGGATACTATATAGATATCTCTAAATACCCCCTTCGGACGATCCACCATCCCCTGCCATCCGCCATATTCTACGATATTTAGGCGTATGGCAGGGGAGGTGGATGGTTTTTAGAGGTATCCATATGTTAAAGAGAGGAAATGGTGCTATAAAATAGGTCGAATTTGGCGAGTAAAGGGAGTTAATCAATTTTGGAATTAAGTGACGTACGCAGAGGCAGCACGCAGCGCAAGATATTGCAGGAAATTTTGCATGCGGATTCACCACTTGGCGTCGATTACCTATCACGCAGTCTCGCTATTTCACGAAATGCCACTTATCAGCATTTGATGGCATTGGAGAGAGATGGTCTCATAGAAAAGGCTGAGTTGTCTCAAACACGTGGACGTCCAGGTCAAACCTATCGATTGACAGAGGCTGGTCAGAACACCTTTCCCAAAAACTATTCCTTGATCGCAAGTCTGCTAATTTCTCTTATGAAATCACGTTTTGGACCGGACGAGCTTAAGGCTTGCCTCGCAGAACTCGGAATATCATTGGCGCAAAATTTTGAAGCACGCGTCACCGGACTTTCCGCTGAAGCACGTATGCAAGCTGTTACCGAGATAATGCGTGAACTTGGCTATGAAGCGGAGTTCGTGTCATCCCAGTCTGGCGGAGCCTCACAAATCTGCGCTCATAACTGTGTTTTTCATCATCTTGCAAAACGACATGAGGAGGTTTGTTCTCTTGACCTTGCTCTCCTAGAAAAACTTCTAGATGGGCCGGTTGAACACTCTGAATGCGTGGTTCGCGGTGACTCATGCTGCCGTTTTAAGATGGTCACAAAAGATTAAAGCTTTCTGGATCAAGCTGCGTCGCTCATTTCCTTTCAATCAGCTATAAGTCTTTTGACATAATCTATGTTCGGGGAAGGAAATGAGCTTCATTTTTTCACCTGCCAAAACAAACAGCGCTTCCATCCGTGGTCACCAAGAACGTTTTCCTGTACGTCGTATATATTGTGTAGGGCGTAATTATGCGGACCATGCGATCGAGATGGGACATAATCCAGATAAAGAACCGCCTTTCTTTTTTCAAAAGAACCCCGATAACCTCCTTCTTGATGGTGCTGACTTTCCTTATCCCTCGAAAACGCAAGATGTGCATCATGAAATCGAGCTCGTAGCTGCTCTCGGGAAAGGCGGTGCAAATATTTCAGTCAAGACCGCTATGGACCACATTTTCGGCTATGCAGTTGGCCTTGATATGACACGGCGTGATCTTCAGGCAGAAGTGAAAAAAATGGGCCGGCCCTGGGATATTGCAAAGGCTTTTGAGCATTCAGCACCTATGAGTGGAATTGTGTCAGTTTCTGAAATCGGTCATCCAAGTGTTGGTGAAATCTGTTTGGACGTTAACGGTGTGCGAAAACAATCCGGGAATCTCGGCCAAATGATTTGGAAGACGTCTGAAATCATCTCTTATTTGTCGAAGCTTTTTACGCTTGCGC
This sequence comes from Methyloligellaceae bacterium, assembly GCA_965224165.1. Lineage (GTDB taxonomy): Bacteria > Pseudomonadota > Alphaproteobacteria > Rhizobiales > CBDCYM01 > CBDCYM01. Next base: position 398,372 of record CBDCYM010000011.1, read on the forward strand.
CAGGTGATCTGATTTTTACCGGCACTCCTGCCGGTGTTGGCCCCGTCCAACGGGGCGACCTGTTGGAAGGACATATTGTCAGCGTCGGAAGCGTAAGCACGCTGGTGGTGTAGCTCTTCATACCCAAGGATAGAATCTCAGTTAAACAAAGTTTAATTGGCTCAATTTCTGGAATGGGGGTATTCCAGCAAGCCGATACTTCCCATCACGGGTCACGAATAAAACTTTTCAGCTGAATAAAATAATTAGGAATGGACGCTGCTCTGAAGGCTTCAGTGTAGTCCGTGAAAAATGTTTCTGTTGTTCAAATCATATGTCATTTCAATAAATTGCAGTTCCAAACATGCGCAAATCATGATTAAAATTCATCTTGGGATGTTTGGTACAAAAGATATTATCAGTAACGTGAAACGTGATTCGTTGAAGAAAATGAGTATAATTGGGGAGAGCAGATACGCTGACATTGTGAGAGGGCACAATGGTTAAACTTGCTGCATATGAAGTGGAAGATTACGTGCTCGAAGTTCATAGCACGACTGAGGTGACCGAAGACGGTAAGTCCAAAGAGCGCTATATCGTCGACCAGGTCATTTATGGCGAAAATGGCGAGGAGCGTCTTGAGCAGGTTGCGACGTTTGAATCGCTGCAAGAAGCGAAGTTTTACGCTTACAGGACACTGCATCTACAATCATAAAACTTTCGGTGTAATTAAGTCTTATCTGGCTTCACAATGCCAAGGGACGCGGATCTTTATAATGAGTTGGGCATCTCTAAATACTCCCTTCGGGCCATCCACCACCCCCTGCCATCCGCCATATTCTGCGATAATTAGGCGGATGGCAGGGGGTGGTGGATGGTTTTTAGAGGTATGCAGTTGACTGCGAAAGAAAAATCCTTCACTTCGCGTCACGTATCTTTTTTCAATTATGATAATGGGGTGAGCCGACAGGGGACGGTTCGACGTCGGTCCAACATTTCTTTTTTATAGGGGTTTTAGAGTGTTTTCAGGAAAAGTGGACACCGGTTTTCCGTCCGAAAACACGGCAAATCAAAGGCTTAGAGCCCGGTTTTGATTCAATCAAAACCGAAAAGGCTCTAAGTGCAAAATCCCTTAAAACCTTATGATTTCATTTCAAAAATCGAATGTCTCGTGCCAAGGGTTTGGTATACGGCCAATACGGGTAAGGATTTTTCCTGCCATATCTGAATAGCGATCCGTGAGAAAGTTCCGTATGGCATCTGGCATGTCTGCTTTTTGAGAACGATTATAGCGTGTGGTAAAGTCCGGAAAATAATTCTTAGAAAAGTCAGTCCCGATAAAACCGCAAATTTTTTCAAGTGCGGTTAAGCGGTCTGCGTGTATGTCCTCATAAAAAGCATAATGCACCTGATCAGATGCAAAGACTCGTGCAAGATTATCGAGAACGGTGAGATAGTCATTAAGTTCCACAAAGCGTTCCGAGCCTAACAAATGAATAATCTCACTCTCGGCGGTTTTCTCTACATCTTCACCTTTTGAGCGAAAATGATGAAGTATTTGAGACCAAGCCCTTGCGACGGGATCGCGCATAATAAATATCACGCGCGCTTTCGGGGCAAGCGCCTTAATATGACGAAATCCATCTTCACCAATGATGGCATATTCAGGTGTTGCTTCTCCGGCGAAGCGCGCCTTTCCACGATGTGCAAAGAGCGAGCAATACCAATCATCATCGATTGGGCTTTTCATATAGGCCTTATACCAATCCCATTGGCTTTTATAGGTAGAAAAGCTACTCCATTGCGTCCAAAGCTTTTGGTGGTATTTTCGGTAGCGTGACCGCCGTTTTTTATCGGAAAGATGCTCCGTAATATTACGGATATGATCAAAGTAATGGATCTCCTTCACAGGGGTGAAGAAGATATCCGGATGCTCCTCAAGAATCCTGGCAAGCCATGTTGTGCCTGCTTTTTGTGCTCCCACGCAGACGAAATAATCTTCGATCACCAAAAGTTTGTCTCACTCCGATCCGTATACCGCCACAAGAGTTGCTGTTTCCTATTATTTTGCGTCAGCACTTCCCTTCTCGATTAAGCGCTTTAACCGGCCAAGGCCCTCTTCATAATCATGTCCAACCCAACTATCCATCATGAGGCCCATCCACCGTCCAATGGGGTTATTGCCCATATCGGTAGAAAAACCCCAAGTGACACGTGTTGTATCTTTTGTGCGCTTAAGCTTATAGGAACTTTCCGCTATCCCTTCTTCACCGAAGTCAAGGCTTGTTTTGATATATGTGTTTGGTTTGCTTTCAATGATTTTCACAGTGCCTGAGCCGACGTTTGATTTTTCGCTGGCCCATTTCATTTGCGCATCCTTGCCCGCTGCAGGACCAGAAAACTCATATTTCATTTTTGGATCGCGTGTAGCCCAAGGTGACCATTCATTGAATTTTTTGGGGCTATTCAGGTAAGCGAAGATAGCCACCTCATCTGCCTTAATATCAATGGAACGTTCCACCATAATGTTGCGCGGCAAGAGAAAAGCCACACCAACAAACAGAACAATCAAAATAATGATGCCCTGTATAAGACGTTTAATCAGTTTCATATGTCCTCCCGATCAGCGCAAATAACATGCTATAGCGATGTATATAAATCAGGGCAATACCTCCTATTATTTGCCAAACTGTGACAATATCAGTGTTATCTCGTCATTAGGGGCTTTTCTATTTTACGGTTTCAATGGTAAGAGGCGTGGTTAATATAATAGGGAGGGTAAACCCATGCGATTAAATGCACCTACAATTTTTATCTTTTTGATCTCACTTATTATAGCCGGCCTTGGCGTTGCTGGTCATATATTTCCTCATATCATTCCAGATGTATTTCCAAACCAGGATTTTTGGCTTGCAGTCGGTGGTTACGTGGTTTTGATGTTTGCAAATCTTCTTAAAGGGCTTTAGAGCATCCCGCGTTTAGATGACATCGCTTGGATGCTCTCTCCATTTGTCGTGCTTCTTGTCGGAAAACCGGCAGCCACTTTTGCGAAATATGCTCTAGCCCGCAGCATCTACAGGCATGTCGGTAATCCTGGCGATCTCTTGAATCAACTTGCCTGACACGCGGCCTTTGACGGGTAAACCACGATCGCGCTCAAAGTCTCCTATGGCACGTCGGGTCGAATTACCGTAGACCCCGTCGATTTCTCCAGGTGAATAGCCAAGGTCTGCGAGTACGCGCTGGACAGCCATAACAACATTCTTGGCATCAGCGGAATAATCTGTCTTGTTCTTTGTGGGTTTTGATGATGGAGAGCTTCCGAGCAGGATGTGTTTCAAAAGCTGCTGGCTGGGCTGAGCTGTAACTTGGAGATTTTTATCAAATTCAAATGCCATAATGGCGGCACGCGTTTCCAATCCGGCAACACCGTTCACCCGCCCAGGTTCATATCCCTTTGTTTTCAACTCACGTTGAATAGCGCGAACCAGATCGACTGATTTCAATGTTTTAAGAGGAGGTTTTGATTCACTTTCCGCTTTTGTCTTTTTTGTATCTGTCGAGCCTGTCGCTAGGTTACGTTTTTTGTTTACCCGGTCCGGGATGATTTTTGGCTTGCTAGCGGTTTGTGACTTAGGAAGCGGTCCTTGCTGCAAATAAAGGGCATTGATTGTGATGCCTATGGCAAGGCACACAAATGCTAGGAACACAACTCTTGCCAGTAGCGGTCCCATGACCCCAAATACCCGTACGCTTTAACCCTCTTGCCCGCATTTTACCCTAGGGTTTTTTTATGTTTCCGATCAGAAAACCGATCTTCACATTTTTTGGAAACACCCAATGCCGACCAGAAAGCCTTACTCAACAGAAGACATATCTGGCCATTATTCCCTATTTAAAGTGAATACTTAATAAATAATGCTGAGTTTTTGGACTGAAATACACCAAATAGCCTCTATTTTGCTAATTTCCGGCATCCATAAGGGCGCGGACATGCGCATTTACTGAATTTGCCAGCCCATCTAGGTCATATCCGCCTTCAAGCATGGATACAATTCGGCCATCAGCATGAGTTTGTGCGATATCGGCAAGCTTTTGGGTTGCCCACGCGTAATCGGCCTCGATCAGCCGTAAACCGCCTAGCGGATCATTGATATGGGCATCGAAGCCAGCTGATATAATGAGCAGGTCCGGGGCAAAGCTACGTAGTGATGCCAATATGCGCTGTTCAATTGCCTCGCGGAATTGATTGCCGTCATCCCCAGCCCTTAAAGGAGCGTTAAATATATTGCCAACCCCGGTCTCGGATACGGCACCGGTCCCAGGAAAAAGTGGCATTTGATGCGTTGAGCCATAAAATAAATCCTTATCCGACCAAAAAATATCTTGGGTGCCATTGCCGTGATGCACATCAAAATCAACGACTGCAACACGCTCCAAGCCATAAGCCTTGCGTGCGTGATGAGCAGCGACCGCCACGCTGTTGAAGAGGCAAAACCCCATGGCACGTGCAATTTCGGCATGGTGCCCAGGCGGGCGGATGGCACAAAATGCATTTTGCACACTGCCAGACATTACCTGATCAACAGCTCGAATACCCGCACCAACCGCTCGTTTGCTGGCCTCCAAACTCTTTGGTGACATGACGGTATCGCCGTCGATATGAATTCTGCCATCCTGAGGCACGGCCGCTTCTATCGCTTGGACGTACTCCGCAGGATGGGCGCGTTCGATATCTTCATTCTTGCCAAGGGGAGCTTTTTCTCGAATGAGGGCATCAAAATGCTTATCAGCTAAAACCTTTTCAATGGCACGAAGCCGGTCGGCCCGTTCAGGATGACCTGGGCCGGTATCATGTTCGAGACAAACAGGATGTGAAAGAAGGAGGGTTGTCATAAGGTATAAACCTATAAAGTTGATACATTTCCGTTAGTAGATTTGACCCGGTAACCCAATAGTGAGTTCCTAATTTCGCACATGCGATCCTATTCTGCTTAGACGCTCTGTTGCAAGCAGTATGCTCATAAGCTCCTGCTAGCCTTTCGCTTTTAAGCTTTGCGGTGCGGGGCTGTCTTCCGGCACAAAGAAGTCGGGCATTAAATCCACGTTCGGGTCAACGCGATATTTATCAAGATCAGTAATGCCGTGCTCAAACAAAAGCGTATCATCAATGCAGAATTGTCCAGTGAAATCGCGTGAGGGTTTAGTGAGAATAAGATGTGCCGCATCGGCCATGATGTCAGGTGTCCGGCTTGCGCGCATCATATCATCACCTCCGACAACATATTTTATAGCTGCGGTAGCAATAGTTGTACGTGGCCACAAGGCGTTGACTGCAATGCTAAAGGGCTTGAATTCACCGGCCATGCCGAGAACACAAAGACTCATGCCGTATTTTGCAATCGAATAGGCCACATGACCGGCAAACCATTTGGGGTTCATATCTAGTGGTGGCGACAACATGAGAATGTGCGGATTTTCGGCCTCTTTTAAATGGGGAACACAGTATTTTGAAACCATAAAAGTGCCGCGCGTATTGACCTGATGCATCAGGTCAAACCGTTTCATCTCTGTTGCAGAAGTGTTGGTTAGCATAATGGCGCTTGCATTATTGATACAGGCATCAATACCGCCGAAAGTCTCTACGGTTTTAGTAACAGCCGTTTTTACCTGCTCCTCATCGCGAATATCGACAATAAGTGGCAGGGCTTTGCCACCAGCTCGCTCAATCTCTTCGGCTGCCGTGTAAATGGTTCCTGGCAGTTTTGGATGAGGTTCAGCCGTCTTGGCTGCAATGGTAACGTTAGCTCCATCTCTTGCAGCGCGAAGCGCTATAGCCAAACCAATGCCGCGGCTTCCACCTGTAACGAAAAGCGTTTTACCTTTGAGATCAGACATGTTTTTTTCCTGCTCGAACCGGTTTTATTCCGTAAGAACATTTTGGCTTGGTGCAAGTATCGCATCTGAGCCCCTAGTGACAGATTGATTGAGCCCGATTGCTTCGCCTAGCAAGTTTTCTGCAAAGTGACGCGCCAATGCGATTTGGTCAGAGTTTGCTTCGTTTCCGCCACGGATGGCGGTTAGCGCTCCTCGTGCCAAATATGTTGCACCTGTTACAATACCGAAGAGACGTCCGTAAGCCGTTGCGCTGGCCAATACAGCATCCCTATTTTCAGGAAGTGTACGAAGTATCCATTCGCTTGCTTCTGTAAATGCGTCAACGGCTTCCTCAAGCCGGTTACCCATCTGACCAAAAGATGGCGTATTGGCGGCTTTTACTTGATCCACGGTTTCTTTAAGACCGGCAATATGGGCACGAACAACATCGCCACCGTTAAGTGGCAGTTTGCGCGTTACAAGATCGATGGCCTGGATACCATTGGTTCCTTCATAAATGGGAGCAATCCGCGCATCCCGGTAAAATTGTGCGGCTCCCGTTTCCTCTATATACCCCATGCCACCATGAATTTGCACGCCTTCAGAGGCAACTTCAACACCGATATCCGTGCTATAAGCCTTGGCCACCGGCGTTAGCAAGCTGGCAAGGGCATGGGCTGCAGTCCGTTCCGCTTTGTCTGATGCATGGGTAGAGAGATCAATGGCGTTTGCTGTCATATAACAAATAGCGCGGGCTGCAGCGGTTTTTGCCTTCATTCCGAGCAACATGCGCCGCACATCGGGGTGTTCAATGATCGGCGCCATATCGCCAGTGGGTGTCGTTTTGGTTTGGCCTTGTTTTCGCTCTTGGGCATAGGCAAGGGCATGCTGGAAAGCCCGTCCGGCAATGGCAACGCCTTGAATGCCAACACCAAGCCGGGCCTCATTCATCATGGTGAGCATGGCATAAAGTCCTTTAAATTCCTCACCAATCAGCCAACCTACTGCACCATCCTTGTCTCCATAATTCAAAACACAGGTGGGACTGGCATGAATACCGAGCTTGTGCTCAACCTTTGCGCAAGTCACATCATTGCGGTCACCGATCGAGCCATCGTCATTGACGAGATATTTTGGGACGAGAAAAAGCGAAATTCCTTTAGTGCCCGGCGGTCCGTCCGGTGTACGGGCCAGTACCATGTGAACAATATTGTCTGTGAGCGGATGCTCACCATAAGTGATAAAGATTTTTGTGCCCGTAAGACGATAGCTGCCATCGCCCTGAGGTATAGCCTTGGATTTCATTAAACTCAGGTCTGATCCCGCGTGAGGTTCCGTCAGTTGCATGGAGCCGGTCCATTCACCTGTTATGAGCTTAGGAAGGTATTTCTCTTTGAGTTGGTCATTGCCGTAGAGATTAAGAGCATTGACACTTGCTTGTGTCAGTAGGGGGTTAAGAGCAAAGGCCATAGATGAAGAATTCCAAAGTTCCGCGCAGGCCATGGCAATCATGGTTGGCAATCCCTGACCGCCATATTCCTTCGGTCCCGTCAGGCTTCCCCAAGCGCCTTCAATCCAGGCTTGATAGGCCTCTGCCCATCCATCTGGCATGACAACTTTACCATCTATGAGTTCGGCACCCTGCTCATCACCCGCTCGATTGATGGGTGCTAATTTTTCGGCTGCAAATTTGCCCGCCTCCTCCAGAATGGCATCAACTAAATCCTCCTCAAGGTCTTCAAAAAGCCTTCTCTCAAGAAGCGAATCTAGACCCGCTATATGTTTGAGTGTGAAGGAGATATCCTTTATTGGTGCGCTAAAGGTCATGTTTCCTCCTAGGGTATGCATGAAATGCCGCGAGATGTTAACGAAGCTTGACCTAGGTCACGAACTCATAAATGTGGTTAAAAATGGTATGAGCCAATCTGTTCGAATACGAGAAGCAAAGGTGCAGGAAATGTGGTGCATTTTCAAACCTTTGCGACGCTGTAGTCGGACAGATTGGCCATATCCTCCGGACGCTGAAACGGCTTCAATCTGCAGCGTCGAAGCGCTTGAAAAGGGAAACAACCCTCGTCTGCACGCTTCTCCTCGCATCTTTTTGCCGTTTCCAGCGCCATTTTCAGCACATTTATGAGTCCGTGACCTAGACTCTAAAGCGAACTGACCAAGACGGAAAGAGCCACTTCAAGCCAAATGATCAGATAATTCAAGATGCCTGTTCTTTTGCCGACATCGGAAAATATTGAGTGTGCCGCCAATGCCTTGAAAAATGGGGCGCTTGTCGCATTTCCGACCGAGACCGTTTATGGACTTGGCGCTAATGCATTTGATAGCAAAGCTGTGGCTCATATTTTCGAAATGAAAGGCCGGCCAAGATTTAACCCACTTATTGTTCATGTTTCTCACCAGGAAAAGGCTAAGGATTTTGCCATGTTCGACACATGTGCAAAGAGCTTGGCAACAAAATTTTGGCCGGGTCCGCTGACTTTAGTATTGCCGATGCGACCGGATAGTGGGCTTTCCGACCTTGTCACAGCGGGTCTTGATAAGGTTGCCTTACGGGTCCCAAGCCATCCAGTAGCACAGAACCTTCTGCATGCTACGACCTTCCCAATTGCCGCACCGAGTGCAAACCGCTCAGGTCATATAAGCCCCACGATGGCAGCACATGTGCAAAAGGATTTCGCTTCAGAGGAGCTGATCATTCTTGATGGGGGAGCAACGCATCTCGGGCTAGAATCAACAATTATTGGTTTATCCGAAGAGGGGCCTATTTTGTTGCGTTTTGGTTCCGTTACACGAAAGGATATTGAGCATGTGATAGGCCAGCCCCTTAGATTAGAGCATGGTGATCGTATCAAGCCACATGCCCCCGGCCAACTGAAGAGCCATTATGCACCCAATGCGAAACTCCGGCTTAATGCAACGACAATTGTACCGGGCGAAGCGCTTCTGGCTTTCGGTCCTAATGTACCCGAAGGGGCGGCATGTGTAATTAATCTGAGTATTGCAGGCGACGTTAAGGAGGCGGCTATTAATTTATTTGCAAGTTTACGTGAACTTGATCAAAGCTCAGCAAAAATTATTGCTGTGATGCCAATTCCGGATGAAGGATTAGGTGAAGCGATAAATGACCGTTTGAGAAGAGCGGCTGCACCGCGAGATTGAACCTTCCTCAAGATGCAGGCTCAAGTCTCAACACGCGTCCATTACTGCTATCTGTTAAGACGTAGAGAAAACCATCTGGTCCCGAGACAACGTCTCGTATCCGTTCGCCTAAGCTCTTTAATAGGGCTTCTTGTTCAACAACTTGTTCACCTTTGAGTTCAAGGCGTCTGAGATGCGTATGGCCGAGCGCTCCCACAAAAAGGTCCCCTTTCCACTCGGGAAATTTGTCGCCAGAATAAAATGCCATGCCGCTGGGAGCGATGGATGGATCCCAGTAAACAATAGGTTGTTCCATACCTGGCGCTTTTTTCCGTTTGGAGATAATTGCCCCGCTATAATCAATGCCATAGGTGATGGAAGGCCAGCCATAATTTGCGCCGGGCTTCAAAATATTCACCTCGTCACCGCCGCGCGGTCCATGTTCATGGGCCCACATTTTTCCTGTTTTAGGATGGAGAGCAAGGCCTTGTACATTCCTATGTCCATAAGTGTAGATCTCAGGTAAGGCCCCGGAACGATTCACAAAAGGATTGTCCGGTGGAACCGAGCCGTCGTCGCGCAAGCGAATAATTGCTCCGAGATGACTTGAAAGCTTCTGAGCCTGACGCAGGCTAAATTTCTCACCCAATGTGACATAGAGATAACCATCTCGGTCAAAAAGAAGCCGCGAGCCAAAATGGGCTCGGCTTGAGGTCTTAGGACGGGCACGGAATATCACCTTTAGATCGGTGAGCCGCATGCCATCAAATTGCGCTCGCGCCACTTCTGTTCCGTATCCGCCTGAGCCACGTGCCGAATAGGATAAGTAAATTAACTTATTAGACTTGAAATCAGGATGAGGTGTGACACTTAAAAGTCCACCCTGGCCACCAACGGCAATTTTGGGGAGTCCTGAAACCGGCTTTGTATCTAAAATACCGTTTCGGATAACCCGAAGTCGTCCCGAACGCTCGGTAACCAGCATATCTCTATTTGGTAGAAAGGCTAGAGACCACGGATGCGACAAACCCTTGGCAAGCGTTACAATGCGAAACTTGGCTTGTTTCGAACGCTCGATTGTTTCTGCAGAAGCCTGGTTGACGCCATGGACGAAGATAGTAATTAGGGTGGCTGACAAAAGTAAGCGTATCATGATGAATTAGCCACGAAGAAAATCTTTCGCTAGGTGTTACCGGAACAGTTCTTCATACGTAACAAACTATCATATGACAATCAGTTAGTCTCTTTTAGGGCTGTTTCTGCTCTTTATCCCGCATATCTGCAGTATAGGACTCAAATTTTCTGAAAAGCTCCTCATGTTTATATTGGGATGCGGATCTCGTTTTGTGTTCATTTTTACTCAACAATCCCAACTTGAGTAATTCCTCTTCTGCAGCAGCAAAGCGGGTCCATCCTGGAACTTTAGCTGCAAGATTAACTTCACGCCATTTTGGATGCCTTGGGTCTTTTTTAAACTCTTCTATGCGGCTGAAAAATTTTCTGACGAATCTAGCCGTTTTTCTGTATCGCGCTGTGTTCCTTGGCCAATTATAAACAGCCAGAATAGCACCGCTGGCCACGGTATTTATTGTCTGTCCAGACTGAAGTAAGCCAGGATAATCTTCAGACTTCAAGCGGGCAGGCAAATAGACATCCAGCAGACGGCCTTCATAAAGCTCCTTGTTATAAAGTTCACCGCTGTAGCTCAGGGGAACCAGATGCAATTCATCGCTTGCCGGGATGTTTTTAAAACCTGAAATTGGAGCTCCCGCTAACAATGTGGTTGCAGCTATTTCTCCATTTTTGACCTTCTGTAAGCCTGTTTGGGTGTCGTAATTAGCACGCTTGACATTGATGCCAAGGATTTTGAAGATGGTCCGTCCAGCAATATCTGTCGCGCTGTTTGGCTTCCACATGTTAACCGTTTTACCGTCTAGGTCCTTTAGGCTTTTGATGTCTTTACGTGCAACGACATGATACTCCGCATTATAAAGTTTGGTTATGTAGTGAACATGCTTGTTGATGTTGGCATGGAGAACGGGGTCTTGCTGTTTAAAAAATGTCAGATGATCTTGTTGAGTGATGCCCATATCAATGCCTCTGACAAAAAGGATATCAAGAACATTCTGACCGCCACCTTTCCCCGCTATTGGTAAAATGCGAAGTGAACTATCTTTTTTGTCATCTAAGACATTTGCCAAATCAGTGGCAAAGCGAATATAGGTCCCAGAAATTCCGCCGGAGATTACTGTGACAATGCTCTTATTCGCCTCCTCTTTCTTTTTTTGATAGAGAATCTCCTCGGGGCTTTTTTCGACTACTTCTTTTTCTTGTTTTTGTTGAGGAAAGCCTTGCAGCGGGAAGATTCGTTCTGGTTTTCGTTCGGGGGGACTTTGCGCCAAGACATGCATTGATGTCAGGGGAAATATAACTCCAATGATAATTGTTAGGGATGCCCTGAGATGTACCTTTATGTTCATTTAACCTTACCTTTTATTTTTTTATTATTCTTATTTTTTATGGTTCTTTTTGACTTCAGTTCTTTTTCACCCCAGCATCTGATTGGCTGATTAGTGATTGACTGAATGTGTATAAATCCCCCTTACGAGTTGATATCACGAGCGATACCGCTAAAGATTTCCAGAGTGATCGAAGATCAAATCGTTAAAGAGGACTTGCACTAACCCCTAAGTGCATCTTGGCTTGAGTTCTACAACGACAATTCATACCCTTAGGGCTTCATGATTATTCTTACTTATTAGCGTCGTTATACTTCCCCCTTCGATTTCAGACTAAAATCGCAATACGTAGCCACAGTGGTCTTTAATTTTAATTGGATCAAAACCAGACCCAATTTTGGTTTTGCGATGCAACTAAATCGGAAAATCATTTCTCCCTTATGATTGAGGTCAAGAGCGTGCATTTTCCGAAGTGCTTTTGTGTGTGAATTTCACATTCGCATACAGCATTATACTAATATATGATCAAAATTGGATATAATATTGCAATTATTGAGATTTGATTGGTGGCAGGGGTGTATAATTTTGACGCAGCAAGGGGGGATGAAATTCACTTTTCATATTTGCGCGGCGCACAAGGCTTCATTCTAATTTTAATGATTTGTGAAAATAGCCAGGAACTTATCTCGCTAGGAGTTTATGAGCCAAGGAATTTGTCGTCACAATTATTAGATTGGCAACCCTAATATTTTATGGACGATCCTCTAAACAAATTAGTAAGAGCACAATGCTAGATTCAATGTCATAAATGTAAAAAACTGAACAAAAATAGGCCGTATGATGAGTAATATCGCACCGATAAATTCAAATACGGCAATCCAATCCCCCACTCAAATAAGTGCTTCGCAGCTCATTAACTTATTGCGTCCAGGACAATTACTCAGTGTGCAGGTCATAAATACCCTGCCATCAAACGCCATTCAGTTTCAAAGCTCTTTGGGGCAGATCACGCTTAATTTTGCGGATGCTAGCGCTTTTGTTACAGGTTCTCGTTGGGATGTACAGACATCGCCAGGCACGCAAAATCTGACCTTAACACCTCAAACCACGTCATCTCAGGTGACTACATCGCAGACAACGGCGCCCGATGTGTCTGCACAAAAGCCTTCTCCGCAAAAGCCTTCTCCACAAACGCCTTTGCCCATAAATGTGAGTACAAAGCCAAATGGCCAACAAGATACGTCAGCCCAGGCCGTACGATCTGAGCCAGCAATACGTGTCTCATCCGACCAGCAGAAAGTCCAACTTACTCCGACGGTGCCAAAGCAAGACCCGGCTATAAAAGCAACGGTGACAGCAAGCTTAACAGGAAAGCCGAATACTTCCCAAATCCCACCACCACAGGTCTCACGATCTGAAGGGCCCATACAACCGTCACCTCAACAGCAACGTCAAAATACCCTATCCTTTCACCGCCAGAGTGCAGCCACAACACAACATAGCCTTACAGGAGTGTTCGCAACACTATCAGGGGTTGCAAGTGGCGCAATCCCCGCTTTAAAAAACCTGCCTGAGGGCCGTACCATACAATCCTTGGCGCAGCAAATATTGGGGCTTCGTGTAACGCCCAATGTCACCCCGGAAACAATCAAGCAGGCAATCAGAACAAGTGGGATATTTCATGAAGCACAGCAAAGCCCACAAAAACAGGATACGGGCTTTATTAAGTCAGCGGGTCTCTTATCACCAAAAAGCTCAATCAGAGCGCCCTTATTAGATAATGGTCTTTTGAATTTGAAGCAGCTACTGCTGAACTTAAAAACGCTCACTACTAAAGCTGGGCCTTCAGAGCAAAACGCACCGACCAATACGCTTCGGAATCTCCTCCCACCGCCACTGCCCGAACAAGATGGTTCCTTGCAAGGACAAAGGCCGCAGGTAAATTTTGCACTTGATGAAAAGGAAAGCATTTTTTTAAATCGGTTGAACGAGCAGACGACACAAGCGCTCTCTCGCCTAAAGCTTCTACAACTCTCTTCGCTTCCTCAAATTGATCAGGATGTTACACAAACGGGCACTGACAAAGCCAAAGTCCAGTTGACAATGGAATTGCCGCTCGCGCTGACAAATGAGCAAACGGCTGTGTTGGGGTTAAGAATCACAAAAGATGGAGAAAACAGTGGTGCGGATGGAGAGGCTGGTCGTAGCTGGTCCGTCGACCTGGCTTTAGATACAGAAGAGACGGGCTCTATTGAAGCAAATATTCATCTCACCCCAAAAGGAATGCGCATTACCATATGGGCGGCAGATAAGGGTTTTGCGGATCTACTTAATGAAAATTCTGAAAGTTTTAAAGCTAAGCTCTCGGATGATGGATTAGATATTGAACATATAAAAATTTTCAACGGCAAACGGCCGGATCTGAAAAAATATGCAAAGCAACGTCAGGGACGCTATTTGGATCAGAGCATATGAGTAGCAAACCTTCAAAACAAGCTAAGCCCGTTGCCGTTGCTCTACACTATGATTACAAGAGCGCACCTTCCGTCACAGCTAAAGGTCAGGGCAAGGTTGCCGAGAAGATCATTGAGACTGCGGAAGAGCATGACGTTCCTATTCAGGAAGATCCGCTGCTTGCACAAGCTCTGAGCAGCATTCCTTTGGAGGAAGAAATACCCGAAGAACTTTATAAAGCTGTTGCGGAAGTTTTAGGTTTTGTGCTTCGTGCTCGCGCTCAGAAACGATCATAAAGCGCTTCCGGAGATGTAGGAATTCTTTCTCCGGAAGCGCTCAAAAAATGTCAGACAATCATCCCCGGTTTTGCCGGTTCTCGATGAGATCTTCGACAACAGCGGGCTCAGCAAGAGTAGATGTATCGCCAAGGTTTGAGAAATCATCCTCAGCAATCTTGCGCAGAATACGGCGCATAATTTTGCCGGAACGTGTTTTCGGCAATCCCGGAGCAAATTGAATAAGATCCGGCGTTGCAATGGGACCGATTTCTTTGCGGACCCATTGTTTAAGTTCATCTTTTAATTCATCTGAACCGTTTTCGCCTGCCATAAGCGTCACATAGCAATAAATGCCTTGTCCCTTAATATCATGCGGGTATCCGACAACGGCGGCTTCGGACACTTTGCTATGGGCGACAAGTGCAGACTCCACTTCCGCTGTTCCCATGCGGTGACCAGAGACATTGATAACATCATCAACTCTGCCGGTAATCCAGTAGAAGCCGTCCTTGTCACGCCGGCAACCGTCGCCGGTGAAGTACAGATTGTCGTAAGTTGAGAAATAGGTTTGTATGAAGCGGTCATGGTCTCCGTAAATTGTGCGCATCTGACCTGGCCAAGATTCAGCAATCACTAGGTTGCCACTTGCTTCACCTTCCAGTACTTGCCCCTCCCCATCAACGAGTTGCGGCACAATGCCGAAGAATGGTAGGGTTGCGGAGCCCGGTTTAAGCTTTGTTGCACCGGGAAGCGGTGTGATCATGATGCCGCCGGTTTCGGTTTGCCACCATGTATCAACAATAGGACAACGGCTCTCGCCAACCACATTATAGTACCATTCCCAGGCCTCGGGGTTGATCGGCTCGCCAACGGTCCCAAGAAGGCGCAGTGACGAACGGTCGGTGCGCTCGACAAAATCATTGCCTGCGCCCATGAGTGCTCGGATTGCGGTCGGGGCGGTATAAAAAATATTTACATTGTGCTTGTCAGCAAGATGCCAAAAACGCGATGCTGTTGGGTAGTTTGGTACCCCCTCAAAAATAACGGATGTTGCACCGTTAGCGAGCGGTCCATAGACGACATAGCTGTGCCCGGTTACCCAGCCAATATCAGCAGTGCACCAATAAATGTCACCATCATGATAATCAAAAACATATTTGTGGGTCATTGAGGTGTAGACCAGATACCCACCAGAGGTGTGCAACACACCTTTCGGTTTCCCCGTGGATCCAGATGTGTAAAGGATAAAAAGCGGATCTTCCGCACTCATCACTTCCGGTGGACAGTCGGCGGAAACTTTGACAAGCTCCTCATGAAGCCAAATATCTCTTTCCGGGTTCCAATCGACAGCAGCACCTGTCCGGCGCACAACCAAAAC
The DNA here is from genome assembly GCA_965224165.1 of Methyloligellaceae bacterium. GTDB lineage: Bacteria > Pseudomonadota > Alphaproteobacteria > Rhizobiales > CBDCYM01 > CBDCYM01. The sequence goes on from CBDCYM010000011.1 coordinate 413,947, forward strand.
CTTCTCACCACCCGGACAGGATTTTAATGCTTCATCCGTGTTGGCTTTGAGAGGGATTGTTCTGCCGCCGCGAATACCCTCATCTGCCGTAATGATGAATTTTGAATCACAATCGGTAATCCGTCCTGCAAGAGAGTCCGGTGAAAAACCTCCAAAAACTACGGAGTGGATGGCGCCGATCCGGGCACAAGCCAACATGGCGTATGCGGCTTCGGGGATCATCGGCATATAGACAGTGACGCGGTCGCCCTTTTGCACGCCATTGGCTTTTAAGACATTTGCGAATTTTGAGACACGTTCAAGAAGTTGGGCATAGGTGATGGATTCATCTTCCGTAGGATCATCCCCTTCCCATATGAGCGCTACTTTGTCTGGCGTTTTGGCCGCGTGCCGGTCTACGCAATTTGCGCAGACATTAAGAGTGCCATCCTCAAACCATTTGATGGAAACGTTCTCACGCTGAAAAGAGGCGTTCTTGACCTTTGTGTAAGGCGTTATCCAATCGATACGTTTGCCATGTTCTTCCCAAAAACCATCAGGATCCTCGATACTCTTTTTGTACATATCGAGATATCCATTATTATCGACATGAGCTCGACTGGCCCATTCGGCGGGAACGGCGTAAACATGTGCCTCTGACATAATCAATCATCCTCCCCAAGTTTAGCTATTATTGGCATTATGGAGATGGTTTTGCGGCGCAGCAACCGAATCGTTGGTCGTAATGGTTATATTGTAAATTTTTTAGGCCCACACAGTGGCAAACGTCAAACTCCACCAGACGTGGCGAGAGTCGCTTTACCCATGATCAGGCCGATAATTGCAAAAACGATCAACCAATGCAGACCATCCATGACCGTCCGTCCAAGCCCGACTTTCATGCGCGCATGATTAATGCTTGTGATTGCTATGGCCACAACAAACATGATAACTGCGACGAACAAGCCTTCTTCGATGGTTTTGGCGTCATATAGCCGAATAGCGATCGCGAGCACGATAACCAGACTGATATGAGAAAGTGTTGTGCGCGCCTGCATGCGTGGCACATTGACTTTGTCATCGGCTGCATAAGCTTCTGCATTAACCAGTGTCGTTTGCGGAAAAGCCAACCCCATAATTGCGTAGTAACACCAGCTGAAAACAAAGGCCAAAATAAGTGCGATTATCATTGCACGGCCATCAAAAGCCGGCACCATTTCTAGGATTTTGAGCATCTGTTCATTTATGAATGCCATTGTCGCCTCTCTTAACGCATCAATTGGTTTGTGAAAAAAGTCAGAAATACTCCCTAGCTAGGTATTTTTTTTATCCCACCCATTTTGCAAACCAGTCTCCACTCCTGTGCGGTAACCGGCTGAACGGAAAGGCGGGAGTTGTTTACAAGAGCCATGCTCTCGAGTTTTGGTTCGGCTTTGATGGCTGCCAGTGTTACTGGATTTGGCATATCCGTAACGGCAGCAATATCGACACAATCCCATTTTCCTGTCGTGTCTGTTGAGTCCGGATGGGACTCGGCCACCACTTTAACGACGCCGACAATCTGTTTTTCATTTACTGAATGATAGAAAAAGCCCAAATCACTTTTTTTCATGGCCCGCATATTGTTACGGGCCTGATAATTGCGCACCCCATCCCATTCCGTACCCTTTTTACCGGCTTTCACTTGGTCTTCCCATGACCAAGCACCGGGCTCGGACTTAAAGAGCCAATAGGCCATTCTTATACTCCTGAGCTTTACTTCCCAAAGATCCAATTCCAAGGGCGGACTTCAACGGTTTCAAAAACGCCTGTCTTGGCATAAGGGTCTTGGGCCGCGATTTCTCTCACCTCTTCGATAGATTCCGCCTCAATGACGATGAGACTTCCTGTTGGTTGTGTGCCATCTTCTGTTACAAAAGGACCGGCTAATTTAAGCTTGTCCCCCAGCTTTGTAAGAAATTCGACATGTTCACGCCGCGTTTCTTTGCGTAGCGCGAGGCCTTCCGGGGATTTATCTGTACAGATCAAGGCAAAGAGCATGGTGATGCCTTTCATCCAAATACTGAAAAATTTAGCAAACCGAATGGGCAATAAAGGTAAGCTTAAAATAAGCGTATGAGATTCGATTATTACTGTCTCGTATTAAGAGCCATAAACCTCACCTGTCTAGAGAAGTTGAATAAACTATCCACACAGATAGTCACCTTTCCGGACGGAATGGGCGGGCTAAAAGGGAATTTATAGCGTCATCCACAGTTTCGGTCTCCGAAAGTATCGCATGAACAGCGTGGCAAATTGGAAGGTCTAGCCCAAATTTTTCAGCGATTCGGACAACAGCGGAAGCCGTATAAACGCCTTCAGTGACAGACGACCGTGCACCAAGAATTTTCGATAGTTTTTCACCTTTTCCCAAGGCTCGCCCTAGGGACATATTGCGTGATTGCGGGCTTGAACATGTGAGAATCAGGTCTCCAAGACCCGAAAGACCTGATAAGGTCTCCGATTTGGCGCCAAAGGCCGTGCCGATCTGCACAAGCTCGGCAAAACCCCGGGTCGCCAAAGCTGCATGGGCGGACGAGCCAAGTTCTTTGCCATTGGCAATTCCGGCTGCGATGGCCAAAACATTCTTCACCGCACCGCCGATTTGAGCTCCAATAACATCATCTGTCCAATAGGGGCGAAATGTCGTGTGCCCCAACGCATGGGCGAGATCTCGACCAAGTTTTTCGTCAGCACAGGCCAGGGTTACGGCTGTGGGAAGGCCGCGCGCCACTTCGCCGGCAAAGCTCGGTCCAGAAAGAACCACGTGTGCCGTATCTGGTAAAGTTTCCTGAAGGATTTCAGACATGAGCTTGCCGGTTTTTTGCTCAATGCCTTTCGCGCAAATAATGATTGGTTTGCCTTTTGGCAGATCAGCGGCAAGGGATTCTGAAATTGTCCGAGCAAATTGCGCTGGTGCCACCATCAAGATTGCATCGGATTCAGCCAGGTGACTGAGTTGTCCAGTCGCACGAATATCGCGGTCCAAAATCACGCCGGGGAGATAGGTGCGGTTCATATGATGGTCATTGATATCCGCAATGGTTTCCATCTCATAGGCCCACAGCGTTACCATATTACCCGCGCGTCGCGTGCTTTGTGCAAGAGCCGTACCCCATGCTCCACCGCCAATCACGCCCACATGCTCTATTGTCACAACGACCTCCTCATTATGGCTTTTTTATTCGGTTGTTTATGCTTTCACACCCGCCCCTGTTGCAGGGGGCGCCTTGTCATCAAGCGGCCAGCGTGCCCGTGCCGGTACGTCCAATGCATCTGTCAATCCCTGTGATAAACGTTCCGCCCCTGCCCAAGCTATCATAGCGGCATTATCTGTACATAGTTTTGGAGGCGGTACATATAAGGAAAACCCTTTATTTTCTGCGGTTTTTGAAAGGGCTCGCCGTAGTTTTTTGTTCGCTGCAACGCCACCTGCAACAATTAGTTGTCGCGCAGCCCTATTGCCAAGTTGCGAAAGATATATCTCCATGGCACAGTTTGTACGGTCTTGAATCGTATCTGTCACCGCGGCTTCAAAGGCGGCACAGAGGTCGGCAATATCCTCCGAACTCAAGGGGGCGTGTTTTTCAGCTTCTTGCCTAAGTGCTGTTTTAAGCCCGGAAAATGAGAAATGCGGTTGCGGCCGTCCCATCATCGGCCGTGGAAATTGAAAGCGCTCTCCATCGCCTTGTTCAGCCCAACGTTCAACTTCCGGACCGCCGGGAAAGCCAAGCCCCAAAAGCTTGGCTGTTTTATCAAAGGCTTCGCCAAGAGCATCATCAACCGTCGTTCCCAACCGGTCATACTTTCCGACATCGTGGACAATGAGTAGTTGCGTATGCCCCCCAGAGATGAGCAGCAGGAGGTAAGGAGGCAGAACACCATCGGTTAAACCAACGGTTAGAGCATGGCCTTCAAGATGATTGACCGCGATAAGCGGGAGATTATGAACAGTGGCAATGGCCTTTGCCGTCATGAGACCAACCATAAGCCCACCAATTAGGCCAGGACCCGAGGTGACCGCAATTCCGTCAAGGTCTGAGAAGCCAACTTTAGCTTCATCACAGGCAGCGGCAATGACTTGATCTAAAATTTCAACATGTGCACGTGCCGCAATTTCTGGTACAACTCCGCCAAAGGCTTGATGCTCGGAAATCTGTGAACGGATAATATTGGAGAGAATATCCCCCTTGGTTGGCCCTGAACGCACAACCACTGCGGCCGCGGTTTCGTCGCAGCTTGTTTCTATGCCAAGAAGTGTTAGCCGTGGCGTCATTGTTCTATTTGGCTGTTGTTAAAGACCGCAATAACCTTGGCTTATGAGCAAATGTTAGTTTCCTTCCAGCCAAATCCTTTGTGTCAGTTTCCTTGTTGGACGTTATTGCAGTCTAATGTTATTTGCAGCCATATGCTGATATGAGTTGATTTTTGGCAGATCTTTCCTCTGCCTAACATTAGGAGTGAACCGCTTGCAATCCCGAAAAATCCGAATCGGCACACGTGGTAGCCCACTCGCCTTGCGTCAGACCCATGAGGTGAGAGACCGTCTCTGTCAAGCTCACAAGCTTGATGAAAGCCAAATTGAGATCGAGATCATCAAAACAACGGGTGATGCTATTCAAGACAAGGCCCTCCGGGAATTTGGTGGTAAAGGGCTTTTCACTAAAGAGATTGAAGAGGCGCTTCTCAGTGGAGATATTAATCTCGCAGTTCATTCGATGAAAGATATGCCCACACGGCTGCCAGACGGGCTTGAGATTGCTTGTCTTCTGCCCCGTGAAGATGTGCGTGACGCCTTTATCAGCCTGAAAGCAAAAGAATTGACGGATTTGCCAGAAGGAGCGGTGGTTGGCAGTTCGTCACTGCGCCGTCAAGCACAAGTTAAGCGAATCCGGCCAGATCTTAAAGTGGTCACCTATCGGGGTAATGTGCAGACACGTCTAAAGAAATTGGAAGAAGGCGTTGTTGATGCAACGCTTTTAGCCTGCGCCGGTCTTAAACGCATGGGCTATGAAGCTCGTATTACAGCACCGATGGCGCCGGAAGTCATGCTGCCAGCCGTGGCCCAAGGAGCTATAGGCGTTGAAGTGAAAACAGCTGACGAAGAAATGAAAATCCTGCTTGCAAAGATCCATGATCAAGAAACAGCGATTTGTGTTGCTGCTGAGCGGGCATTTCTGGAGGCTCTTGACGGTTCATGTCGTACGCCCATTGCAGGTCTTGCGGAGCTAACGAAGGAAGGTTTGACGTTTCGTGGTATGATTCTAACACCGGATGGTACTGAATATTATGAAACAAGCCGTAACGGACCCTTGCAGGAAGCAGCAAAAATGGGAGCTGACGCTGCGGACGAGCTTCTGACAAGGGCTGGGCCAGGCTTCATCGAAAAATTAGGATAAGTCTATGGGGCCGATGCATCTGCTTGTGACGCGGCCAGAGCCGGATGCTCAGGAATTGGCTAATCGTCTTGCGGAATGTGGGCATCAAGCCCTCATTGAACCTCTCCTTTATATCGAGTTTCCCTATCATCAGCCATTGCCAAGCGAGGGTATTCAAGCCCTAATTGCAACAAGCCGAAATGGGTTACGGGCATTGGCGCATAATTGTTCTTGTGAGATGCTCTTGAACCTGCCAATTTTTGTGGTTGGTGAGGGGGTAGCTGAAATTGCTCGGGAACTTGGTTTTGAGATAGTGCATATTGGTGCCGGAACGGCCCGGGATTTAGTCTCTGTTATTTGCGCTCAGTGTAGACCTAATTTAGGTACACTGTTGCATTTATCTGGGAAGGTGCAGGCGTGGGATCTTAAGGGGGCTCTTGAAGAGGAAGGATTTGAGATTTTGGCGCCAGCCGTTTACTCTGCTAAAGCCGCGCAAAAACTAAATGAAAGGACCGTAGAGGTAATTCGCAATGGGGCTATTGATGGCGTCATTCTCATGTCACCGCGAACAGCTCAAATTTTTCTCAAGCTTATTTCGCTGCATGGGCTTGAAGAACAGGCTAAGAGCCTCGTATTTTTCTGCATCTCAAAGGCGGTAGCAAATAATATCTCTGGTTTTGATGCCAAGCGCGTAAGGATTGCGGTAAACCCTAGCTTGGAAGATGTGCTTATATTGATAGCGGATGAAGCTGCACACTCGCAGTAAAATCATCTGAAACGTAATTGTACATAGGTTGATTTCACCAGGATAATCTGGGGAGTTTCTGATTTTATGGCACGCAAAGGCAAACCCTTTGACGGGGAAAAAAGTGGGGCAAATACTGGCGTATCTGAGTCTAAGCGGCCAACAGCCACGCTTGAATTAGAGGCCACTGAAATTAAGGATGAGGAAACCGAGGCCGGTTCGGCAAAATCGGCACAAATGGATTCCACGGTGACTACTGGCGAAAGCTATGAAGGTGCACCTCTCATTGACCATGAAGATGTCAGCGGAAGTTCGATGGACCAGGATGATATGATGGACCCAGCACAGTCCGGGCAAAACTATGAGGAAGACAGTCATGCCTTTTGGCAGGGCCAGTCCCCTATTTCTCATCTTGCCGCAGGCCTTCTTGGTGGGCTTATAGCTATTGTGATTGGTCTGATTTGGCTGACGGGAGACGTTAAGAATGGCACTAATGAGGCAAACCGGCGCCTTAAGGAACGTCTTACTCAGATTGAACGCAATGTCGGCAAATTGACATCGGAACAATCTGCTTTGAACAAACAATTTGATGCGACAGCAAAAATGTTGGCAGATTTCACAGACAAGCAGGAAGGGCTTGTTAAACGCTTTGAGACAGCTCGCAAAGCTGAAACCACAGCGGCCGCAAAATCGGGAGATCGGCTGAACAAACTTGAACAATCCCTTCAAGAGCTTGTCACCATGGCCAACACAGGCGGCGGAAATAAGTTTGCCGAGGCGGCAGCAATTACCGCGCGCATGAAAGATGCAGAAGCACGCTTGGGTGACAAGTTGCAATCTTCCACCCAAACATTAAAAGGAGACATTGAAAACCTTTTACAAGAACAAGGCCGCTCAATCTCCGTAAAAATGCAGAAAGAATTTGAATCTGTTCGAGGTGACACAGAAGGTTTAGCCCGTGATGTCAGGCGATTCCAAACGGATATCAAACTTTTAAATCAAGCCCTCAAGACAGTTGAAGAAGATATTACCAATATTCGTGCCGGCGCCGTAAAAACAGGAGATATGACGGGACAAGTTAAACCGCTTAACGAAAAAATTGCTCTACTTGAGAACCATGTCTCCATCTTGCTTGAACAAAAAGATAAAAAACAAGGAGATGCTAAGCAAACGGCATTAGCAATTGCGATCGCTAACCTCAAACGTGCCATCGACAGGGGCGAACCTTATGAGCCGGAGCTTCAATCGATTGAAAAATTGAGTCCGATTAAACTCCAACTTTCAGGGTTGAAAACTCATAGTGTTGATGGGATTGCAACGGTCTCTTCATTGGAGCGGTCTTTCAAGGATGTGATCCGATCTGTTCTGGATGCCGATGCTGCAAATAAGAACGGCTCTCTCGTTGACAAATTTCTATCAAATGCTCGTGCGGTGGTTCGGGTTAGACGAACCGGTGAGATTAAGGGTACAGACACGGAAGCCATTGTAGCCCGTATGGAAATGCGTATGAAGTCAGGCAATCTGAAAGGTGCGGTCGAGGAAGGCGCAAGTTTGAAAGGACCTGCATCAGAGGCGGTTCAGGTTTGGCTGAACAAAGCCCGGGCAAGGCTGAGAGTTGAAAAGGCATTGCAAAGGGCTGAGATGGATTTGCTCGCCGCTCTTGCGGGTAAGGATACCGGTGATAAGAGGGGGGTCCGGAAATGATCCGGTTATTGCTTCTGCTGCTCGCCGTGGCTGTTTTAGCAATCGGCTTTGCGTGGGTGGCGGATAATCCTGGCGCTTTGACCCTCAATTGGATTGGTTACGAAATCAATACAAGTGTATTTTTTGCAATTGTTGTTCTTGTCGCTCTTGCCGTGTTTGCTTTTTTGTTGTGGGTATTGCTACGTTCTATGATATCGACACCGGCGGTCATTGCTCAATATTTTAAAAAACGCCGGCAAGTGCGTGGCTTGGAAGCCCTTTCCAGTGGTCTCATTGCAGTGGGGTCTGGTGATCGGGCGCTGGCGAGCAAATACTCTGAATTGGCCCGAAAATCCCTACCAAATGAGCCGTTGACGGCACTTTTACGTGCCCAAACCGCGCAACTTATGGGTAACCGTGCAACAGCACGGCGTATCTATGAAGGCATGTTAGGAGCCCCTGATACAGCCGTGCTCGGATTGCGGGGCCTCTTCCTTGAAGCCGAGCAAGAAAGGGAATTTGAAGCGGCTTATCAATTTGCTGAGCGGGCGATGCGGCTCGATCCCAAATTGTCATGGGCAGTGACGGCGCTTTTTGAGTTTCAATGTAAGAATAGTAATTGGGAAGAAGCATTGAGAACGCTCGAAATAGGCCGACAACAAGGGCATTTTAATCGGAGAGAGTCTTTGCGCCGCCGTGCTGTTCTTTTAACGGCGCAAGCAAAAGAGGCCGAAGAGGGCAATATTGATAAGGCTCTTGAGCTTGCATCTGAAGCACATAAACTAGCGCCAGAGCTCGTTCCCGCAGCGGAGATTTATGGCCGCCTTCTCGCTTCAAAAGGAAATACCCATCGAGCCGCAAAGATTGTGGCCAAAACGTGGAGACTGTCACCTCATCCCGATTTGGCGCAGGTTTATGCCTTTGCCAGGCCAGGGGATTCGCCTCGTGACCGGTTGAAACGTGTTCAGTCTCTTGCTTCCACAACACCACATAATAGAGAGGGACAAATTGCTATTGCTGCTGCGGCGGTCGAGGCACGTGACTGGGACGAAGCGCGAACAGCTCTCAAACCGCTTATTGATAATCACCCTTCAGCGCGCATTTGCATACTTATGGCACGCGTAGAAGGGGGACAGCATGGCGATAAGGGTAGAGTACGTGAATGGTTAGCGCGCGCACTTAAAGCTCCCCGTGATCCTGTTTGGACAGTCGATGGCTATGTATCGGATCGTTGGCAACCTGTCTCTCCGATCTCTGGCGTCTTAGATGCTTTCGACTGGAAAGTTCCGGTTGAAGCACTTGAGAGGGATCGTAAAGAAGTGGTCGTTGAGGATTTCGTTCCTCTGGAGTTTGCCGGTTCTGGTACATTGGCGGACCCGAGCGAAGGCGCCCCTTCAGAGGTTACGGTTGCACCGGGTGTTGAGGCTGATACTCAAGCTGCAGAGATACTTCCCGTTGTTGTTACTGATGAAGGTGAGTCGGATAAAGCAGATAAAGGGCAAACAGAGCCGGTCATTGTAACAGCTTCTTCAAAGGATAAAGACGTCGTATATCAGGAGGAGGCGGATGCCCGGAAATTAGATGGTTTGGAACCGGTTGCAGAACCTCTTCAAGCGGAACAAAAAGAGTCTGAGTCCGTTATGGCGGCAGAACAAAAAACTCGTGAAACAGACGGAGGCAAGAAAGATACAAAGGCGCATAAGGCGGAAGCAAAAGATGAGCCTGCCTCCTCAGAAAGTAAGAAAGCGGCAAAATCTACGACAAAATCTAAAGAAAAACGCTCCCGCACTCCATCAAAGCCAAGGATTTTTGTCCCACCCAGAGCACCGGATGACCCCGGTCCCGAGCCCATGGACCCTGATGAGGCCCTCACGCCTCTTGCCCGTTTCCGGAGCCCTGTGGCCAAAACGGATTAAGAGCAGCCACACAGTGCAGTGCTATATCTTGTATTCATGAAGATGGATACCTCTAAAAACCATCCACCACCCCCTGCCATCCGCCATATTCTGCGATAATTAGGCGGATGACAGGGGGTGGTGGATGGCCCGAAGGGAGTATTTAGAGATGCCCAGATGAGGAGCTATGCCTCATTCATGAATGTAACAACAGTCTTTCTCAATGATTATTGGCGTAGTATATAGACTGCAATAACGACCTGCTGTTAAACAGGCAAAAAGAATTCGACTGGCACGAACTTAACATAAATTTATGAGTTCAGGTTATTGCAGTTTTTATTATATGCCGCATTAGCTCAGTTGGTAGAGCACATCATTCGTAATGATGGGGTCGGGTGTTCGAGTCACCCATGCGGCACCAATAATTTGCCAATAACAACAATGAGTTACTGAATATAGAGCTTTTCTGGATAATGCTTCAAATCGCAAAAAGGTAGCATATAGGTAGCATTAACCTTGCGGACTTCTCAAGTCTTACGAGGTGAACAGTTTGTCCCTTCTACCCGTTAAACCTCATCCCGCCATACATCATCTGCACAGGCAATTCTTCGTTAATGATCTGATGTGAGGTTTTTTGTACGGGATCCCAGGATCAAGGTAAAATAGCTTGGAGCATAGAAGGTTCTGGAAGCAAGGGAGGCGGTCCGCTTTTATAGGCGTATCGGCGCAAGAACTGCCAAAATATTGGACTCATTCATGCAGGCACTTATACAGGAGCTTTTTACAGGTCGTGCATCATCACACGCTAATTTCACAGACCAAATGCGATATGGGTGCAGTGATGTAATGCTTTTAATTCGTATACCCTTCTCCTTCAGGTCCTTTTACGAGTTTAGTCTTTGATGAATCAGCGCATATAGTAACAATTCGTTTGCAACCGTACCCGTGGTCCCTTTTACACCTTCTCAAGGCACCTTGTTCTGCAGCAGAGAACCCGCCAATGATATATCCCGAATGTCCAGTATTGTTACCGTATAGTGATCCACACTTCGTAAATGCGAAATGCCTGTCATTACATGCAGAGCTTGTCCCAACAGCCTGAATACAACTCTTTCGCGCTGCTTTTAGTGCGGCTGATCGAGATGAAGCGGCCCATGAAACACCGAAGTTGCGATTCCTAAAGTCGTATGCAATTGCTCCCCATTTCGACATTACATATGAGGGTTGAGGTGTATTATTTTTCTTAGATTTTTCATAATGATCATAATGTTTATTTATATCGATAATTGTTTGACTTTGTGCATATATTTGAGCTGGAAATACACAAAGCGTTAGACAAAACAGGCATATGCGCATTAATTGATACCTTTTCGTACAGTGGACTCTAGAAATACTAAGATACTCCAGAGTGTCATGATCTATCTTTCAAATAGTACGGTTTACAATTCGCATCATAAGCTGAACCGCTTTAAGCATTGACATTTACAACATTCAACAAATGGCTGGCATATATCGGTTTTGATATGACCGTTTCGTGTGACATCCAGGTCTATTATGTGGGTGAGGTTGATAGCATTGGACAATAACAACAATATATGAAGCCCACTATAAATATTACCCCTAATCAGACATTAGCACTTTGTACGAGCAATGGTCATTTCAAAAACTCCCGATACTCGGTGAGTGTCTAAAGGGCGGACCAGTAGAATATAGTCATCATTCCAAAGCTGTATTGTAATTCCATCGCTCCCGATTCCACCATCATTCCTCCAATAAGCATTAAATGCCTTCTCCAACCCCCCAGTACTATTGAGAAGGTGAACGTTTAGAGAAATTCTTGTTGGTGAAGAATTTTTTATTCTAAAACAACCTTTTTGAGGAACTGTAAATCTGAAATACGCCTGGCGCTTCACAATTCGCCCCGCGAATTCCAGCACATTGTTCACAGTACCTACATGTTTTGCTTCATCAAAAGATTGCGCAATGGCTTTAGGTACGCTTGAAATAGTAAATGCTACGAGAACGATAAGTGTCGCATGCAAGAATTGTTGGCTTGGTAGGCTCATCTCATTAGTTTCCTATTATGCATATCAACTAATTGATGTTTGGACTATTCTTCTTGGGCAGAGTTCTGTTTGTTATTATCGATCCTTCAGAATAACAGGCTCAGGGGTTTCATCTCGTTCGAAGCCATGGTCTGAGCTTTGTATTTTAACATTATGCTTTGAGCATTCCTGAAGAGCTATACCTGTAATATCTTCAATAAGAGATCTCCCAAAATAAAGTGGTGTTACAACGCGTAAAGCAGAAATGCTCCCCCTTCCTCCCTTTATCACCCCAACAACAACGCCTTTTTCCAAAACTGGACCACCGCTCATGCCAGAAGAAAAGCCAGAAGTAACGCCCCATCGACCTCCAGATGTGTTCTCACCAACGGTAACGTCCACAACTCTATATCCCTCACCTTCTGGAAATCCTACGGCGGCCAAGCGCGTGCCCATTTGGTGCTTTCGCAATGCACACATCCTCAGGTAGGAGTACGTGCGAGACGTACCTTTAATTTTCAAAATTGCCAAATCTATATTCCGATTGAAACTTATGACCTCAAGATTGTTTTTGATGGGCTCATGGGGGCTACCAATTTTTGTAATCACATTAACCCGGCGAAAATTTTTTGGCTTTGAGGCGCATGATACAACGTGTGATGCTGTAACTACATAACCATCTGCAGTTACAATGAAACCAGTTCCCTGTCGTGTTGAAATTGCCCCTGTGTCAGGATTTTCACATGTCGTTTCAATATATAGAATTGCTTTCTGTTCTACATTGATTTGTGCGGTTACTATGGCAGCATGTGCCAAAGCAGAATATATAATTAGGGCAGTGATAGCTGTGCGAAGAACCATAAATCTTCTTAAATCTCTATCTTTAAAATTAAGGAGATGATGGTATTCCATATATCTTTTGAGCACTTTTTATATCAAGTTTACTAAGTTTTCCGAGATTGTTATATCTGGGGTTACAATAGTTCATGACTGATTCTGGATCATATGGTGTCAGCATCAACTCTTTCTTTTGATTTTGTCCATGTTTTAAAAAGCATTCGCCAGGCGTGTCTGGCCGATTTTGTTCATGTGCAAAACCAAGAGCATGACCAAATTCATGCACTGCAATGGACCGAACACATGCTTTGAGTTTTTGCGTGCAAGATCTTCCCCACTTTTGAAAGACATGATTTAAGACCATCCCATTTTTTACGCCGTTTAGCCATTTGCCGAATTTCTTTACATGCGGTCCCTCATCACTCCAGAGGATACGAATTCCTGAATTTCTGACAGCACACTTCTGCCAACCTCGGAATTTAAGTTGTGTGTTTTTCTGCCATGTCTTCTCAATCTGGTCCCTAACCCATGCTCGAGCCGGTGCGTTGTCTGAATTAGGATTTTCCCAACACACATGTATTACTTTCTTTTGAGCACTCTTAAAATGCCACTCCGCTCCTTTTACGAAATAACCAAAATCCTCGTCTTTGGTTGTTTTACCTGAATGAACAAAATCTTCTGCGTGTGTTGGTGTGATTATGAAAAAACCAAGAGCTGTCTGGGACAACAAAAACAAAAACCAAAACACACATCGGTTAATGTATAAGGTACCCAGATATTGGCCCCTAGTAAAAAGAGCTAACGGCATGATAACATTACTTCCATATCACCATTCTGCTCTACCCAAGTTGATGATAACTTCATAAAATTGTATGTTTTTCCGCCAAATTTCATGGGATATTTCCCAGACCATTTAATTCATGATCATTATCTAATTTTGAACATTACATACAATTTCTATTGTTAAGTGCGAAATAAATATCTTATTTAGTGCACAATAATATCCACAACTTTTCTAGTTTATATGAAACATGACTTCTTTTAGAGAGAAAACAGACAGAATCATTAGTTTGCAGAGCGCCCAATATTTCTTCAAAACACCTAGATGGCGGAAGCTCGTGTCATTATCGAAAACTGGCGGCAATATTATAATTCTGAAAGGCCGCACGGCACGTTCGGCTGGCTTAGCGCAATAGAGTTTAAACAACAACTCGATAGGGCAGCGTAATGCCAATATTTTTGACCTGCACCCCGATGCTGGACCATTTAGCCCTGGAATTTTCCACTTATTCTTGAAGTAGGAGGATGATTCCATGAAGAAAAGCAGATTTACCGAAGCTCAAATAGCTTTTGTATTACGTCAGGCTGAAGAGGGAACGCCTGTTGCGGAGATTTGCAGGAACGCGGGGATATCAGATGCTACTTTTTATAATTGGCGCAAGAAGTATGGCGGTTTGATGCCATCGGAAATGAAGCGCTTGAAGCAACTCGAGGAAGAGAACAATAATCTAAAAAAGCTTGTTGCAGATTTGAGCCTTGATAAAGCAATGCTTCAGGATGTTCTGAAGCGAAAGCTGTAAGGCCTGCACGGCATCGTGAGCTGGTAGATGATATTCGGTCTGTTTGGAATGTGAGTACCCGACGTACGTGTTCAGTTTTGTTATGTGGAAGGTCGACCTATCATTATCGCCGGCGCAGTTCTGAGCAGACCGATTTGCGAAAGAGAATTCGTGAGATCGCTGAGACGCGTGTCCGCTACGGATACCGCCGGATACACGTCTTATTGCGTCGTGAAGGCTGGGAGATTAATTGCAAACGGGTTTACAGGTTATATAAGGAAAAGGGTCTGCAGCTTAGGAACAAGACACCAAAGCGCCGCGTCAAAGCGAAGCTGAGAGAAGATAGGAAAGATGCTGTTCAGGTCAATGAAACCTGGGCGATGGACTTTGTCCATGATCAGCTTGTCACAGGTAGAAAGTTACGCATACTTGCAGTGATTGATACCTATTCCAGATATATTCCTGTTCTTGATCCGAGGTTCAGCTACAAGGGAGAAGATGTGGTTGAAACATTAGAGAGAGTTTGCAGGCATGTTGGATATCCCAAATCTATTCGGGTTGATCAAGGCGCGGAATTTATATCCCGGGATCTTGATTTATGGGCCTATCAAAAGAATGTAACCCTTGACTTCTCCCGTCCAGGCAAGCCAACTGATAATGCGTTTATTGAGTCTTTCAATGGAAAGTTCCGCACGGAATGCCTAAATGCACACTGGTTTATGAATTTACCAGATGCCCGTAATAAACTGGAGTCATGGCGCAGAGACTATAACGAAGTTCGACCACACAGCACTATAGGTAATAAACCAACGATCGTGCTGTGTGAATGGCTCATCAGAGGGAAACCCCTTATGAGCCGTCTAACTGGAAAATTCCAGAATTAAATGGTCCAGTTTTCGGGGTGCAGGTCATTTTCAGAAATTCCTAACTCAATCCTGGATCAATTTATGGGGATAGGGTCAATGGTTCCTGTAATGACTTTTGGCAACTGATTTTTGTTCCTCAATCTGAGTGAGCCAGTTTTTCTCGGCCGCCATGGCGTATCAGTCCTCTCAGTGATCTGTTCTGGCGACCATCTCTCAGCGATTATACTAAGTCATGGGAAATCATAGTAATAAATAGTTGACGGCAATCGAACTGTGATAAATCTGAATAAAAAGACTGCAATGTTTCCAATAGTAGATCGCCCTAGCAATGTTATTCACAAGCATATATTGAAACAATTTCGAAAATCCAATCCAAGTAGTATAAATTATCGAGTTAGAATTCACCTTTATTTGGTCAAAGATGAAAGAGTTAGGTCTCATCAATTAGTGCATAATAATAGTTTGTGAAAGTGAAACACCATTACGTGGGGAATGCATATGAACAAAATAAGCAAAAAATCTTTTAATAAAGCTAAGATCATAAGCTCAGTTACTAGGCATTTCCCTGAATTAGTAGAAGATTATGGAGCGGTGTATATTGACCAAGCCGTCGATAAATACTTTGGCAATGTATACGAAAATGAAGTTAGAGCAGGGGACGCGGGAGAACAAATAGATATTACCCCTGTTTTAGAATTTATTACAGCAGTCATTGGGTTAGTCGTTATGCTTCTAAGTATACGAAAAGAAATCACTGACGTGAAACGCAAATCAAAAGATATTAAAATAGAATACAAAGTGGAAGAGCGTATAGATTCTTATATTGATACAATTCCTGGAAACATCCGATCTGAAGTTCTATCAGTTGTTAGTAAGGAGAAGATATCAGTTATACTATCTGAAGATAATTTTGAATAAAAATGTTGTTAATTGAACCCATATTCGCAATTCTCATATCATTTATATGGGGAGCAATTGTAACACCACCTCTTCTATTTTGGTGGCTAATCTTATTGATGGGTCTCTTCTATCATGAGACGCCATGGATTATGTACGGCTATCCAATTGCATTTACTTTTGTTTATTGTTGCTATATAACTTTTAATATTACAAAAACTGCAGAGTATAATACACGAAAAGCTCTTGAGAAGTATGACGAATTCTTTAAATTGTTTCACATTGAACCGCTGCGAATAGAAGATTTGCTTGATGAGAAGATAACAAAGGAGTTGCCACCTCGATTACTCTCTTCCTCTATTGTTTTTCAGCTTATACCTCGAGCAGACCAAACAAAGCCTCTGGATTTTTTCTTATGTTTTCCATGTTTAGAGCGAGACGGTGGCGCATGCATTTTCGTCGGAAGAATTGGACTGCAGGTAAGCAATTTTGACCAGCTATCATTACTGCATGAACTTGGTCATGCATCCGAATCTGGTTTTAGTAATCTCGAATATAAGAATCGAAGTATCATAAGTATCCTGCTGTTGTATATACCCCTTCTATGCTTATATGCTAATCCATATTGGATAGCTATTCTTAGTTTAGCTTCTGGTCTTGTGTGGCAAGCTCAAAGTGATCCAGTGAGATCTGAAATTGCAGCAGATCACTTTGCTTATCTCATCTTACTTCGTTCTTTAGGTGAAAAAGGTGAACGTTTCTTAGTTAGGGTTTGTAAGCGTTTCTTTGCAAATCCAAGCGAAAATACGAAATATGAGTATACTGCTAGACTAATTGCATTTCAGACATTTTTAAAATACTATAAGAAATATAATCAAAATAAAGGTAGCATAAAATTTAATTACTTTGGTAGTCTATATCCTTTAATATACCCTTGGAGAATTTTCAAGAGAAAGAGATTAGATAGGCGTGATCTTCAAATTTTGAATAAAACACTGCACACCAATATTATTTCTTATTTTCTTTGTTTTATAGCTACTATAATTATCCAAATTGATCCAAGCACAGTATCTAGTTCTCTAGTTATGTTTTCCTATGTTATACCGCTATCTATTTTTCTTGAATCCTATTTTTGTTTGTTCACTATAATCAATCACATAAATCATAATAGGGATTACAACAGACTACGTGAGCTGTATAAAAAAGATGGACACCTCGATTTACCGTGGATGTGAATGCAGCCTCAAATAGTGACCTAAATAAATATAAACCAAAAGACAAAGATTGGAGGGGATGGATCAGAGAAAAGCGAAGAAAAAGAAGCGCTGATAACAGAAATATAACTCACCAGTTTTCACATTTAACACCTAAAATTTATTCACAGAAGCTTTGTAAATACTACAATACACTACCAAAAATGTTTAATGAATTTAAGTGCTTATGAAAATTTTTAGGTATGTATTATAAATAAATAGATTGAATCACATGAAATTGAAACTAAGAATTTAATTATTCACGTAAAAATGTATTCTACATAAAATTTTCTATTGATTTCAAAAAAATATCCATCTGATATCTCTAATCTGAGTGGTTAGGGAGGCTATACATGATCTGTAATCAATCTTCAAAACATTTTTCTATCACAAAAAATAGAATGTGTGTTTTCATTTTTAGTATATGTGTATTATTAAGTTCCCCAAGTTTTTGCCAAGCAAAATCAAGTATAAGTTGGAAGAAAAAAGTTAAAACAAATAGGGCGGCAATAATTTTTGTACACGGTTTGAATGGCAGTGGCCTCAAAACATGGAGCGGTAAAAGGTCGGGCCGTAATTGGACAGACATGTTGAGGCTTGATGAAGCGTTCAAAGATGCTGACATAGGAGTATTTAATTATGATAGTGGAGAAGCAGCGCCAAGCATGTCCATAGAAGACATTGCTAAAAATGCCTCTTCATTACTAAAACTCGAAGATATCAATGCATATTCGGATATCACATTTGTAGCTCATAGCATGGGAGGCGTTGTTATAAAACTTATGCTTTTAGCTAATCAAGAAATTGTAAGAAAAAGTAAAGTTTATCTTCATTTGTTTGGAGTGCCGGCAAATGGTAAAGAACTCGGAGTAGTACGGAAAATAGCATTGATAGCTTCTGGAAAGTATAATAAACAAATGGATCAGTTAATAACAAATAATGGTCTATTTAGTATAATAAATCTATTCTGGGAAAAGGTGAGTGATTATGTTTATACAGTTTGCTATTTTGAAACAAGTAAAACCAGAATAAAATCTGGCGTGGTTTCCTTTAATGACATTGTTGTTACGAAAAAAAATTCAGATGTAAGTTGTGACAAGAGAGAAGTCCTTAATAAAGATCATTATAACATTGTTAAACCTGATAATGAAAAAGATAACGTGTATAAGTTTTTTCGCTCAAATTTTAAGAACAGGGAAAAGCATACTAAAAGACTTAATAATCGTACAAGTAGGCTTATTGTTGACGTGTCTCCAGTATCCCGTAGTAATGTAAATATTTATAAGATACACGAAGAGATAAACTACCAATCAAGAAGTGGTGTTTTTGTTCAGCCAGGGCAATATCTAGTGCAAATAAAAGGGGGAGATATTTCTCAACTTCATCAAGTTGAGGTAAAGGGCAAATTGACAAAGAAACTTTATTATATTTCCCGCCCTCCGCAGCCGCGCGGGAATGGGTATATTTGCATTTATGGTGAACCTACTAACGCGTCGGTGGATATTTCGGGACCTTCTTATACTCCCGAAAAAAAGAGACAAGGGCAAGGAAAATTTGACTTTGAAAAAAAACACAAAGAAAAATGCCGTAAAAGCGCACCCTTAAGGTCTGGAAATTATACAGTCAAAGTAAGAAAAAAGGGATATAAAGAAGAGAGGCAATCGGTCAATGTTAATGGAAAGATCGAGGTTTTGCGTTTCGTTTTACAAAAGAAGTGACGTGTCCAAGTGGCTGGATATAAGGTAAGCGTTTATGGCATATCGACTATTCAGTCAGAATGCTGTGCTTAAATTTCCTACATAAACGTTTTTACGGTACAACTGAGCAGCGGTTAACGATTTGAGATATGTAGGTACATCTGGCACGTGGTCAAAACCATATTAAAAATAAGTGTTTTACATATGAAGTTCAGAGGAGCCCATATAATATTGATATTATCCCCTGCCTAAGCTGTATCACAGGCTGTTAGTGTAAAAAATCACTATTTTCAGGCCATTTTTCTTGGAATTCCTACAGTGTGTGTTTGTATTGACATTTTATTAAAGGTTAGCGGCAGGCACGCTGTTTTATAACTAAGCCGTGATCGGCAAAACACATGACTGATACGTTTTTGGTGGCGTTGTCCACGATGTCCAAAATGTCCAGATGTCCATCTCCACCGGTAAACATACAAAAGCAGAAATAAAAATTTCGCTTTTACCCATTGAGATTTTTATAATGAGGTCTACTACCTACTACTTTATTCTTAAAAAATGGACAAATGGACATCAGAGGTAAAAAACCCTGATTTTTCAAGGGGTTGTTGATGTCCAACCGTTGGACATCCGTGGACATTTTAGACACCGTCAGTTAGCTTCATATCCGCCATGATATGCTCCGTTAAAAACTCTGTTTCCGTCAGTGCTCTCTGTCTCCACAGCTTCCTCAAAATCGTGTTTTATGCGTATGTGCTTCGCATCAGGACGGTTCGGCAATTTCATATGATAAGGACCTTGACGGTCTCCCTTTTTTCGTGGGAGGCAAAGCTCTCTTTTTAAGAGTTCTTTGGCAACAGCACTCGCATCCGTTGTACATTGTGCAGTAAAATCATCCCACAACAGATAAACAATGCCCTTATTCGGATTATACCAACCAGCAGCACCCCACACGGGTGTATGCTCCTCAGTACCATCATTCGATAGCCGTACAATTCTTCCATCCATATTGGCGGCGATGAATTTAAACACGGCCTTAATAGATTCTTCGATTGTATCGAGAGATTGTGCTGCCATTGAATGAGCAGCTTCATTCAAAGCCCATTTGACACAGGACATATAATCAGTATCACTCGATAAAATTTTTGCCTTTACAGCGATTTCTCCGGCCAAAGCCATCAAAGCGAAAGGTAAGTTTGCTCGTCTCTCTGCTCCTGATGCCTTCTCTCCGGCAAGCTGTTCACTCAGCTCATCAAGACGGGTTTTTAGCTCAGTTGTGTCCTGATCGAGCAACTGTCTAACGAAGGCTGGTCCTGCAGTGCCGTTGTACAGTTGAGCATTGGATAGTATGTCATCAATCATCGAAGGGGTAGGATGCTTTTTCAAATTGGCGACACTTACGTCCGCACATCTCGTCGCCATACCACCAAGAAACTGCTTGCCGTCGCCTTCAACATATTCTCGAATGCTTTTTTCACCGGACATAAGAACGAATGTTCGCCAACGTCTGGTATGACGTAGCTCTGAGCCGTCGGTCTTCATTCGATTATTTCCCTGCCCACTAGCGATCGCAAAAATCAAACCACCAACATCTTTTGCATGGGCTAATTCATCAAGACCGACAGAAATACCATTTCCACGTTCAATTAAAGCTTCCATGGCGTTTGAAGTTCCACGAGCCTCAAAACGAAGAGACTCTTTTCCTTTTAACGATCCCCAGACTGAGGCTTGAACTTTCAAAGCGGAAGTTTTCCCAGACGATGTAGGACCTGAGAGATTGACCATACAAGTATCCATTTCAAGCAGGTGGATAAGTGGCCCAACCAGCCCGGTCAAAAGACCTAATCCAAAATGCGGCAAATACTCTTTTTCTGCAAAACAGGGTTTCGCTACATGTTCTCGCCAGTCCTCCAATGTCCCACGGGATTCGGCTTTCAGGCGAATGCTATCATTCAGCCGCCATTCTGTTTTATCCTCATCATTGCTCTTACGGATTACTTCACCAAGAGGGGTAATGAAAACCTTGTTATCATCATGAAAGCTCGGACGTGTCGCTTCAATGATCACACGTCCAGGATTAATCGCTGCAATTAACTCCTTAAATGCGGCTTCAGCGCCCTGAGAAGCAAAAACCTGTAAGCCACTATCTCGTAATATGGTTGCTGCATCGCCAGGCTTCATTGAGGCTTTGAGTGTAACTTCCTTCTCAATACCATCACGTGTCTGGATAACTACGAGAGTTCCATAGCCTGTATCCAATTCATTACGAATGGTAGCAATCGGTTTGATCATACCACAAACTGTTAGAGGACCTCGATCTTCAGAAGCCAGCCGTTTCATAACGCGCTGGGTCTTTTTATCAAGAAAAAATGGCGCTGGGAGACCAGAATCTCTACTCAGACAATTGTTAAGTTCCGCTTTCTTTTTTTCGTCCCAACTTTCACCATCCTGATAGCAAGTCGGATCTTTAAGCTCATCAAAGGTAACATCACCGCGCTCAATCAAGCCACGTAGAAAATCCAAGCGGTCACGACGAGAGCACGAGGCATGACAACAATATGCCCCAAAGGAGGGATGATCTTCCGATGGATTGCTAACAAAAAAGCCGGTCGTGCGTTCTCCTGGGCAACTTTCATGCTCGTCATCAAATGGACAGATCACTTCGGACTTATCTTCGTCTTGTGACAGAATATCTCCGTTATCATTCATACACACAACATCATTTAAGAGTAATTTTCCTTCCGTTATTGCCGCCCATTGAACAAGATTGACGCCTTCTATTTTTGGGTCGTCACCTGCCACTCGTTCTTTTTGATGTGTAAGCTTATCCAATGTGGGCTTTTTAGGAAGAAGATGATCAAATTCTCCGCTCTCGGCGCGATCAACCCAAGCCGTTACGTCTAAACCCTCGCCGTCTTCCCAGTCAAATAAACGTGTGTCTGGATCAATGCCTTCAGGATATCTTGCGGTAAAGAAAAGACGGGTCAAATCCAAGCAGGCCTTATCGATCTCAATACCAAGATCGTCTGCGACGCCTACATAGATCCGACGCCATCTCAGCTTATCAGTTTTTAGGTCACCGCTGATTTGAAAAGGCTCCACCAGCCGTACCACAATGCGCGTTTTTCTATGATCAGGACTATCGCTAAAACTGCTATAAGCACCAAACGCCAAACCACGTTCTCTCAACGTCTCAATGATCACTCCCGGCTCTTGATCGTCATCAACATCAAAAGCGATGATATGCATCGCCTCAACATTCTCGATGTAACGATTGCTATACGAAGTCTTACCATTTGGTTTTTGTTTAGGATCAGGGCTTTTCAGTGTGCCTTGTAAAAAACACTCACCTTCTTTTTCTCCAAATTTTGGTTTGCCTGCATATTCAGCAAATGACTTCCAATCTTTGAAAGTCTTGGTTGTGAATTTTCTGGTTTTACGCGAGTCTGGACCGCGAGAAATACTAACTTCAGTCATGATAAAAAATCTTTCTATTTATGACGCGAGCACTAAAGTGCCGTTCGGCGTCTAAGTCCGTGAATTGATGAATAATTTGAGTGGGAGGTTAGTTCGTTTTGGGAGAGCGGGACGCGTAATCCTGAGTCCCTCTACAGAGTTAACGGGGGATCATGCTCAGATGTGAGTTCAGCATCCCTTTCCTGTTTACGCTCTTCAATCCAATCTTGGATTTCTGAAAGCAACCAACCGACGCGGTTAACGCCAAGTTTTATACGCTTGGGGAATTTACCGGCGGCTTCCAGTCGAGAGATATGGTTGAGAGAATAGGGGATATACCTTTCAAGCTCTTTGCGGTCGATGATCCGTTGTTCATGGTTAATCATGTGTACATCTCCTTCAATATGTTGATGCACATGATCTTCTATGAACTTTGAATGGAAATCTTCGACGTATAAGAAATTTCTTATTTTACGAATCGGAAGATGAAATAAGATCCGCCCTACTCGTCATCTAGGAGTGTTCGTTCAGAACTGGCGAGTCTTCGAGCTTGCCTATGGGATTTTTGAAAACTGCGCGGCTCACGATTTGCGTATTCTTTTTCTTTGGATAGGGTATCGGTAATTTGACCCCAGGTAGGACAAGGCTCTTCCCTTGCATCTAGTAAGCGAAGATATAATAGAAATTCTTGTCGCCGCTGTCGAGATTTTGGCCATTCTATATCCAATGAAGAAAACTCTTTATTCCAAGTCTTGATCTCTTCTTCCCAAACCTCGAACTCTTCCTTTATTTTTTTCTTTATAATTTTCCATTGTTCCTCAAGACGCTCCGTGGGGGTTATAGAGACAAGAAATTGCCCTTTTTCATGCGCCCGTTCACAAAAGTCGGACATATCATTATAAGCGGGAGAAACATCGCAAAGCTCGTGTATTTTTGATAAGACGCATTTTTCAAAATAATTAATATTGTCTGCTCGGATTGCTGGACTCATTAGTTTGTGCAAATCAAAGCGTTTAGCTTCATGTATTGCGCGTGATACACCCTGTTCATCAGGTTTTTCCCATTCAGACCGATTGTTTTGATATTCAATCCAGAGGTCACGATAACTCGGATTGCGTCTCAGAAATTCCCATTTCCAAAACCAGTCCTCAGCATTTTTGGGATCAGGATATTCCGATGGATTTTCCCAATTAGGCAAATTCCATGGGTTATCTTTCTTTAAATCAATTTCATCTTGGAGATCAGACATAATGAATACCTGCGAGATATAAAAGTCGGTTAATGAGAATTTCTTGGAAGCAAAAGTTACAGGAATTTCGTTACTATTCCGTTCTAAATTCCTTAATCTCAATTTTTATAGAATGGCTTAGAAGCAATTTGAACTATTGAAATACACAACATTAGAGAGCCACTTAGTGCAGTTTCAAACAGCCCCCACCCACCGGGTGTGTTTGGGTCCCATGGCCGCTTTCAAGTCATAATTCCCTCAACATATTTGTTCCAATCTTTAAGTGCATCGCGCATCTCATCCAAATATCCATGACGATTGTAAATACCAGCGACACCAGAAAATGTTCCGCTGGAATGATTGAGGATACGTTCTACAATGTACGGCTGAACTTTGAGTTTCGCCATCCCGGTCGCGGCCGTCCTGCGAATATCATGAAGTGTCCAGCCGCGCACGCCACTCAACTCATCAATCTTCTTCTTCCATTTTGAGAAACCAGAAACAGGATTATCTTTGCCCCGCGCTGGGAAGACATATATGTCATGGGTTCGAGGGAGTGACCGTAAAAGTGTAACGACAATGTCGGAAAGAGGAACTTTATGTTCTGTACCCGATTTGTTATTTGCCGCAGTTATCGTCCAAACCAGATTTTCAAGATCGATGTCTTCCCATCTCATGGCAGAGACTTCACCAAGACGCTGTCCGGTTAAAATCAAAAGCTGAACAATTTTTCCGAAAGGATAAGCCATTTTATTAGCGCCAGCCCAAATCTTATTCAGCTCATCATCATTCAATACACGATCACGTTTGTTGAATTTGGAAGGCGCTTTCAAGCCCTGACAAGGGGAGATTTCAAGGTTACCCCGTTCAACAGCCCAATTGAATAGCTTACGAACTGTAGCATAAGCGCGGTTAGCGGCAATTGGATGCCCGCGATTAACTATACTATCTAGAACAGCAGTGACGTCATGCTTCTTAATCTCCCGAATGTTACGTTTGCCCCATTTAGAAATGAATTCTCTATCTAAAAGACGCTTTGTCTCTGCCCAGCTTTTGTTCTGACGTTTGGCATAATCTTCTATGAAATGTTCAACAAAGTTTGAGAAATGAAGGGGATCAACTCTCTTAAGTTTCTTTTCCGCCGCAGGATCTTTACCTTTTGCAATTTCGCCCAGTGCTGATTGTGCTACTTTACGGGCGTCAAACAAAGTAAGTGTTGGATAACGTCCGAGAGTAAATCTACGGAGTCGTTTACCAACGCGATATAAAAGTTGGAAAGATTTTGTACCGCTTGGAGAAACCCTAACCCCGAAACCTGGAACCTTCTTATCCCATTTCTCGTACTGTTTATCAGAGGGCTGGAGCTTCTTTATTTTTACATCCGTCAGTAGCTCACTTGCCATTTTCCAATCTCCAAAAAGGTAACACATAGGTAACAAAAAACATGGTATTTCCAAGTTTTGCTATGTTATGCTATGTGGTATGAAAATAGGGAAAAACAAGGTAAATCAATTGTTTATGTGGATGTATAATTAACAATGTGTGAACGTAGCAGGTAATTCGTAATGATGGGGTCGGGTGTTCGAGTCACCCATGCGGCACGACACACTTAGTGATAAATTTTTGTTGACGTCGGGAGACTGGGGTCAGCCTCTGGGCAGTTCAAGTTTTCCCTATCGAGGGCCACCATTTCTCCCAATAACCAACATTTTCCCAATGTATTAAGCATTCATCTGTTTCTGTAAAGGTCGCAAGGATATGTGGGATCGCCTGAATAAACTGATCGATGGGTTTGGACAAGATCCAGCTTCCATGAGCGAAATGCGTGATGAAGAGCTAAAACTTGCCTCCGCAGCCTTGCTCGTCCATGCGACACTGATCGATGGCTCAGTTGATGAGACGGAACGCGATAAGCTGAAGACGGTTTTAGCGGATCGTTTTGATCTCGCGGCAAGTGATGTTGCTAAGCTTATTGATTCAGCAAGAGAGCGTGAGCAGAGCGCCGTAGATCTTTATGGTTTCACAAAGACTTTGGCGCGTGAGCTTGACCAAGAGGGGCGCCAGAAGATTGTCGAGATGCTGTGGGAGATGGTGTTGGCCGATGGCGTGGTCCACGAGTTTGAAAGCAATTTGGTCTGGCGCGTGGCGGAGCTTCTAGGTGTGTCGTCACGAGATCGCATTCGATTGAGAAAGCAGGTTGAGAGTCGGCAATGAATTTCATTCTTGGCTGGCTTGGGGCCCTGCGCAAAGCCTTCACCAAATCAGAACATCAGCAGATTGAAGATGGGCGCACTCCGGTTACTATCATTACAGGTGGAACTGAAGGGATAGGAGCAGCCTTTGCAGATGTTTTTGCAGCTGCCGGTCACGACCTATTGTTGGTCGCCCGCTCAGAAGATCAACTCAAAGCGAAATCCTCAGCTCTTAAAGCTTCTTACGACATTAAGGTTGCGTGTGTCGCTGCCGATCTTGCAACCGCAGAAGGGTGTCAGATCGTTGTTCAAACGGTCGAGCAGTCAGACTATTTTGCAGATATTTTGGTCAATAATGCAGGCATCGGATTGTCTGGTCCCTTCCTTAGTCACAATCAAGGCGCGTTACAAAAGATTATAGATCTTAATGTGGGAGCTGTAACACGGCTGTCCCGTGACTTTCTGCCTGGTATGATCAAACGTGGCCAAGGCGGTATTCTTAATATTGCCTCATTAGCAAGCCTTGTTCCTGGTCCTAATCAAGCAGCCTATTATGCCAGTAAGGCTTATGTGCTTTCTTTGACAGAAGCGATTGCCTATGAAATAGCAGGCAGTGGCGTACGGGTGTCCGCTGTTATTCCTGGGGCAGTTCAAACAGAATTTCATGATCGTATGGGAGCAAAAGGGTCGTTCTACCTAAAAGTGTTTGGAGCGATACGACCTCAAACGGTTGCCCGTTGGGGGTATTATGGCTTCGTCTTCCGCCAGACCGTCATTGCTCCCGGGTTGATGAACGTCTTAAATTATGTTGCGCTGAGTATTGTTCCTAATTTTATCATGGTGCCAATTATGGGATGGTTATTGAAGCGCCGAAAAAACAGACGATGATGAGCATAAGCACACCTTTCCCACCCACAGGAAATAGTAAGGATGGTGAAAAACACCCGATCTTGATTATCCTTCACCAAAAGGTATCAACACCGGGTTGTATTGGCCGTTGGCTGGAAAGCCATGGATTTTCACTCGACATTCGCCGTCCACGTTTTGATGATCCGTTGCCAGAAACCTTGGAGGCTCATTCCGGGGCTATTATTTTCGGCGGCCCCATGAGTGCGAATGATAAAGACGATTTTATCCGCCGTGAGATCGATTGGATTGCTGTTCCCCTGAAAGAGGAAAAACCGTTTTTTGGTGTTTGCCTGGGTGCTCAAATGCTAACCAAGCATTTAGGCGGTGAAGTTGGGCCGCATCCTCAGGGTCAGGTTGAGATGGGGTATTATGAGATTTCACCAACGCCGGTCAGCAAATCACAATTCGCCTGGCCTGCGCAGGTTTATCAGTGGCATAGTGAGGGGTTTAGTCTTCCAACCGGTGCAAAATTATTAGCTGAGAATGATGTATTCGAGAACCAAGCATTTAGCTATGGGCCGGCAGCGTTTGGTGTGCAATTTCACCCTGAGATTACAACATCCCTTGTTGATGCATGGACAACCCGCTCAGGCTACAAATTGAGTATGCCAGGTGCAAAACCCCGTGAAGCCCATTTTGCAGGACACCGCCAGTTTGGCCCTCAAGTCAAACTTTGGCTCGACAGCTTTCTCACACGTTGGCTGGGTCTCGTTGAGACTGTATGAATTAGTGCCGGGCGGAGGAAGGCGGAAACAAAAACTGAAACGAAGACGCCAAATTATAAACGCTGCCTTCCTCCGCTGAGAGGCACCGGCTACGCAATACCTCAATCCGGCACATGATTATCTCAGCAAAAGCCTTGCCATTGGATTAAGTTTAAGCCGCAATCAATATGTGCCCTTACTAAGGTGCAATATATCAATATTTTGTAGCATGAAGGTTTTGAAAATTAAGAACCGGCTAAAATGGGCTGACTAAAAATTAGTTTTTGCCCGGCAAATATAACTGGTTGGGGAAAAATTTGCCGAGCGAAAAGGGCACATAATGCACAGCTAGAGCATCCCACGCTTAGATGGAATCGCTAGGATGCTCTAATTTTCTGATATCGATCAACTTTTCCACGTTTAAGTGAATTCACTTAAACGTGGGTTGATCTAGTCAGTTCATCATCATATAGGTTGGATATAGGTGGCCGTCACCGCAGGTGTTATAGCATTTAAACCCTATCGAGCTTGATTAGATTTTGTCCGATTGGGCTCAGTGCCAACATACTCAGTCTTGGCG
The DNA here is from genome assembly GCA_965224165.1 of Methyloligellaceae bacterium. Classification (GTDB taxonomy): domain Bacteria; phylum Pseudomonadota; class Alphaproteobacteria; order Rhizobiales; family CBDCYM01; genus CBDCYM01. The sequence goes on from CBDCYM010000011.1 coordinate 441,886, forward strand.
ACATTTCTGAATTTCTTCATTTTCTTCAAAAGTTGTGCCATTTTCTTTTTGTTGGCAGGCTTCGCTAATTTTGCGGCTTTATTCATAAGAGCAAGCGCTTTTGCAGGACTTTTCTTAACTACCTTTCCTTCCCACAGCAGCCAGGCGAGAGTTGCCAATGCCTCCGGATGCTGTTTTTTGGATGCAAGATTAAGCCAGCGTGCTGCATGCCGAGGATTTTTTTCTACGCCGATCCCCTTTAGATACACCAAAGCTAGACGATATTGTGCATCCGAATTACGGAAATATGTTGCAGCGTAGCGTATCAATCTCGATGCTTTGTGATCATTTTTTTCTATGCCGAGCTCAGGAATTCCGGCTTGGTAATATTTGCCAAGCTCAAGGAAGGCTTCACCAACAAATCCACTTATTGGATGGTTTGGACTTATTTCAGCTCCGGTTTCAGCAATTTGCCGATAGTATTGGAATGCCTTTGGAGCATCATGTACAACCTTTTCTCCCGCGGAATAAAGTCTCGCAAGAAGAATTTGTGCACTAACGATACCGTTTTTCGCTGCATATGAGAGAGGTGGCAGGGCCTTATCAAAATGCTCCGCTCTGTAAGCCGCTATACCCATACGATAAGCCTGTTCAGGAGAGAGAAATGCAACTTGATCTTTTGCTAAACTAGGCAATGCAGCATTGCTTAGAAAAACAATCCCTAAGAAAATCAATATTATCGATCTGCGAATGATCATCGTATTCCGCCAATACGCCATAAGTTTATGATTCGATAGACCTTGAGCTGTAATGGTGGCGATTTTGTAGCCAAATGATGCAAAAATATGAGACCTGTGTGGTTTAGGTCATTGAATTTTTGATAGTGGTTGAGTTGCAACAGTTTTTGGCTTTGCAATGGCTCTTGACCTGTAATTAGTGGCAAATGCACCACACCACCCCAGATCACTTCGCCAATTCTGCGTCACAATTGGCTCATACCTATTTTGGCTGGTTAGATGAAGTTGTTACCTAAGGGTATCGAACAGTTATTTGTGAGAACAAAGAACGGTGGTGCTTCCGGAATTGACCTTCCTAACCTCTTCCTCTTGAATTATGCATTTTCCCAACTGAGCTAGCCCCCAATCAATCAGCCGGTTTTTCCGGTGAAATAACTCATCATTTAGATGGGCTCTACATGTCGAGGCATTACATGGACTTTCTTTAAAAATATATGCAAAGGCCAAGCTTGCACTTGTGAGGTATCGCAGCTAATACGGAGACGTGTCACGTTGTAGATCAATGCCAGAAAACAAAAATTCGGACAAATCTCATGAATGCGATTCTATGGCTTATCATTACTGTTTTGGACATTTACACATTTGTCATTTTTGCCCTCGTGATTTTGAGCTGGCTGATAGCATTTAATGTCGTCAACCGCAGCAATCAGTTTGTCTATATGGTGGAACGCTTTCTCGTGGGGGTGACAGAACCGTTACTTGCACCTATCCGCCGCTTCATCCCTCCACTTGGTGGATTTGATATTTCTCCGATTATTCTTCTGCTTGTGATCTATTTCTTGCGCGTTCTCATTGTGAAAGACATCGCGCCCCATCTCATATGAATGTGAGTTACGTTGGCTGACAAGGCATGTTTTTTCCGTCAAAAATCAGATGGGCTCTTTCTGTCCGTTAAGCTAATACCTAATGCGAAAACGGATGCCGTTTATGGTATAGAACATAGAGGGAAAGCTGTTGTCTTCAAGGCGCGGGTTCGTGCAGTCGCCGAGAAAGGACAAGCCAATAAAGCCCTTGAGAAACTTATCGCCAAATGGCTGGGCGTTCCGAAATCAAAGGTGGTTTTGACGGTTGGTGGGAAATCTCGCAATAAGACTCTTTTTATTGCCGGTGATCCAGAAGACCTCAAAGAGCGGTTAGAGCATTTGATGATTGCTGAAACACTTGAGGTGCATACGTGATTGGTTGAAAGGTGCTCAGCATATGACGGAAGGTAGAATCATTGATGGGAAGGCTTTAGCGGCAAACCTTCTGACGCGCATTAGCGAGGCTGTGGATGGGTTGAAAGCCCAGTCAAATCTGACGCCTGGTTTGGCTGTGGTTCTCGTCGGGGACGATCCGGCGAGTCAAGTCTATGTGCGCAACAAAGCAAAACAAACCATTACCGCTGGAATGGCATCATTTGAGCACCGTCTTTCTGAACAAGTTTCAGAGGCGGATCTACTAAGGCGCATTGCGGAGCTGAATAACGATCCCTTGGTCCATGGTATTTTAGTTCAATTGCCACTTCCACAGCATATGGATGCAGGCAAGGTTATTGAGGCGATTGATCCAGCAAAAGATGTTGATGGTTTTCATCCTGTCAATGTCGGGCTTTTGTCGGCGGGTCAGACGGGATTGGTCCCATGTACGCCTTTGGGGTGTATCATGTTGGCGAAGGAAATTCAGCCAGATCTAACCGGGTATGAAGCTGTTGTTATCGGCCGTTCGAATATTGTCGGCAAGCCGGTTGCACAACTTCTTTTGGCGGAGAATTGCACAGTTACTATTGCCCATTCACGTACCAAAGATTTACCGGATGTGGCACAGCGCGCAGATCTTCTTATTGCAGCTGTCGGCAGGCCTGAAATGGTGAAAGAAAATTGGATTAAACCAGAAAGCATTGTCATTGACGTGGGTATTAACCGCGTGCTTGCTCCTGAAAAGGGAGACGGTAAAACCAAGTTAGTGGGGGATGTTGATTTTGCAGGGGCTCGCAAAGTCGCAAGGGCGATTACGCCTGTTCCCGGTGGTGTGGGGCCTATGACCATAGCCTGCCTTTTGCGCAACACAGTTCAGGCGGCTTGTGCAATCAATGGCGAGGCTTTGCCGCAAATTTGATCAATCATGCCAAACTGCAATTACGCCCTCAGCAAAATAGGCGAAATGGATTTGGTGACCTAACGTCGTCTTGTGAGTTGAGGATATTGCCGTTTTCTATCAAAGAGGAGCACATGAAAAATGGAACTGGGAAGCAATATTGCTGCGGTGGTTACAGGAGGTGCGTCGGGGCTTGGGGCTGCGACGGCACGAAAACTTGCGGAGCGCGGTGTTAAAGTAGCCTTATTTGATCTCAACAGCGAAGCTGGCGAACAGCTTGCTTCAGAAATTGACGGTCTCTTTTGTCATTGTGATGTATCAGATGAGCAAAGTGCTAATTCGGCTTTTGAGAAATCTCGGGGTGCATTTGGGCAGGAGCGAATCCTGGTTAATTGTGCCGGAATCGCCATTGGCGAAAAAACCGTGCGCCGTGACCGAGAGACAAATGAAATCATTCCCCATGCCTTGGAAAATTTTACCAAAGTGATCCAAATTAATTTGATTGGCACATTTAATATGATCCGATTATCTGCGGCGGGCATGATGAGTGTAGACCCGGTCACCAAAGATGGCGGGCGTGGGGTGATTGTCTCAACGGCTTCTGTTGCCGCTCAGGATGGCCAAATTGGTCAAGTGGCTTATTCTGCTTCCAAAGGTGGTGTTGCCGCTATTACTCTGCCAATAGCTCGCGATTTGGCGCGAGATGGTATTCGGGTTGTCACGATTCTGCCAGGGTTATTTAACACACCGATGTTTGCAGGATTGCCAGAGGATGTACGTGATGCTCTTGCCAAATCCGTACCTTTCCCCTCTCGTCTCGGTGATCCTGGGGAATACGGGGCACTCGTTCGCTACATTTGCGAAAACGATATGCTGAATGGCGAATGTATTCGGCTCGATGGGGCCATCAGACTCGCACCAAAATAGAGAATTGTTTTACTCCGCTAGGCGGTCCATTGTTTTTGCGAGCTTGATATCAAGATCGGTTAAACCGCCGGCATCATGGGTTGACAAAGTGACCTCAACACGGTTCCAGACATTGAACCATTCAGGGTGATGGTTCATTTGCTCTGCAACCATGGCAATGCGAGTCATCCATCCAAATGCGGCGTTAAAGTCTTTGAATTCAAATTTTTTAATAATGGCGTCGCGGTCGGCAATTTCTTTCCAGCCCTTGAGGTCAGCCAGGGCTTTTTGCCGCTCTTCGCCTGTAAGTTTTTCCACGATGTTTCCTCCTTTGAAATAATGTATTGTTTTTGTGAACAGGTGCAAAATGACTCAAATACACATCCTTTTTGTCTGTCTTGGAAATATATGCCGCTCATCTATGGCGGAAGGTATCTTGCGGTCTTTAGCTGAGCAAACCAGCACGGGCAATAATTATATCATTGATTCAGCAGGCACTGGCGCATGGCATGTCGGTTGTGCACCTGATGGCCGTGCGCAAAGTACTGCCCGCGCACGCGGTATCGATATTTCTTCGCAACGGGCACGTCAAATTAATCGACGAGATTTTGAGCGCTTCGATCATATCCTTGCGATGGATCACTCGAATTTTTCTGAACTGATCGATAAGGCACCCGTGAATTATGCAAACAAAGTCCGCCTTTTTCTCGATTATTTGCCAGGACATCATATAAGGGATGTTCCAGATCCCTATTATGGTGGACCGGAAGGGTTTGAAGAAGCATTCGATCTTATCGAGCAGGCCTGCAAGGCTTTTCTCAAAGAGTTATCAGAGGATATACGCTAACCCAGATTTTCATCTAAACTTAATAGGGGTGGTGATGTTCGGCAGGGCCTATGGTGGCTTGTCTCTCGTCAGTGAAACCTTCAGGCATAGGCGCTTGACTTAATGGATCATCACTGCGTCGCGACCGCCCATCGAAACTTGCGTCAAGCTCAATAGCAAGCTTGGTGTGGAAAATATCGCCTTCAACATGGCCCGACGGCTTCAAGATAACCTGTTGTGCGTAAACATCTCCCATGACATGGCCCGCAATAATCACTTCCTGAGCAACAACGTTGCCTAAGATTTCACCATTTTGAGCGATAGTTATGGAGGCGCAATGCATGTCACCCTTAATCGTGCCGTCAATTGTTACATCACCCTTTGACATTAAGTTTCCAACAAAAGTGACATCTTCGCTAACAACGGTTTCGATGTCTCCTTCCTCATTGAGGACCATGGGCTTAAGTGCTTTCAAAGACGCTGGCTCATCAACAACTTCAGCTTCGCTTAACGGGGTCTCAGGACTTGTATTCAATGTGCTGAAATGTCTGTTGGGTTTCTTCGTAAATAGGTTCATAGAGTTTCCATACAAGTTCGCGATACGAAACGTGACCGCGATACAAACACCCGCTTTCGCATCTTCTCAAAAACTGCGCAGTTTTTGATTCTGCAAGCAGTAGAATCACCAATTAATTTGTCAGCAAAATGGCTTTATTCATTGATATTATTCTGAGAAAACGGATAGGCTTCCTCAATGATATAAGGTCCGCCCCCTTGGCTTGGGCGTGATGAAAAGAGAACAAACCGGGTTATTTCGAAAGGATAGGATAGGAAACCGCCATGGGTCTCTAAATATGTAGCGACGGCGTCTGGACGCGTTCCTTTCAGCCGTGCAAGGGTTACGTGAGGTGTAAAGTTGCGCGGCTCAGGCGGCAATCCAGCGGATCGTGCAGCATTTTCATGGGCGCGTTGTAGAGCAATAAGGGGTTCGCTTGTGTCTATTCCGGCCCAAAGGGCGCGCGGTTTTCTTCCCCCGAAGCTGCCAACGCCTGAAAGCTGTATCTCAAATGGAGCGGCATTCACCGTATCAAGCGCCGTTATAAAATCCTCTGCTATTCGTCCATCAACATCGCCCACAAAACGCAGTGTGATGTGAAAATTTTCAGGTGAGATCCATCTGGCGCCATGAAGACCAGACTGGAGGAGAGCAAGGCTCTGAACGGCGCCCAGCGGAATCTCAAGCCCGGTAAAAAGTCTTGGCATTTTGTTTCCTAAACGTATTTAAGTTTTAAGTTGAACTTGAATGGCAGGTTGAGAGAATTATGGGCATGGGTTGGAATAGGCCAGTTGTACGGCCTCGATCTCTTTAAGAACGTCATCTGAAAGGTCAACGTGGATTGAGTCAATATCGATTTTGAGCTGTTCCATTGTTGTCGCGCCGATAATGTTTGAGGTCACGAAAGGTCGTTTAGTAACGAATTGTAATGCCATTTGTGAAGGATCGAGATCATATTTCGCGGCAATTAGCAGATATTGTTTAATCGCTGACGAGGCATTTGGGGTTTCATAGCGTACCATTCTACCAAAAAGCGCCTTCCTGGATTTTTCAGGTAAAACGCCATCTTCATATTTACCGCTGAGATAGCCCTGTGCAAGGGGGGAGTAGGCCAGAAGGCCAACAGTTTCTCTATGCGCAATTTCAGAAAGCCCTATTTCGTAGCTACGGTTGAGGAGGTTGTAAGCGTTTTGAATGGAGGCAATCCTTGGCAAAGCTTTGTGCTCTGCGGCAGCCAAATACCGCATTGTCCCCCAAGGTGTTTCATTGGAAATACCGATATGGCGCACTTTGCCGGATTGTACGAGTTCGCCGAGAGCCTCTAATGTTTCCTCTATGGGAATGGCGTCAAAGTCTCGGTGTTGGTATTCTAGGCCGCCGAAAAGCGGTATCGGCCGGTCCGGCCAGTGAACCTGATAGAGGTCGATATAGTCTGTATTTAACCGCTGTAAACTTCCTTCAACCGCTTCCATAATCTGAGATCTATTTAGTCGGGCCGGAGACTTGTTTTTGCGGTAATGGGTCATTTGCGTTCGTCCCACGACCTTGGTGGCTAAAATGACCTTGTCCCTATTGCGACGCTGTTGAAACCAACTACCGATAATATTTTCCGTACGTCCTTGTGTTTCAGCCTTTGGAGGAATGGGATACAATTCGGCCGTGTCAAAGAAATTGATGCCTTGGTCAAGAGCATAGTCCATTTGTTCATGACCTTCAGTTTCGCTGTTTTGTTCACCCCATGTCATGGTTCCGAGACAAATGGCACTGACTTTGACACTTGTGCGCCCAAGTTCCCTGTATTCCATGAATTATTCCTCCCAGCTCGTCCGTATATTCATGCCAAGGGACATTGTTATTGATGTTGTACATGACGGCCCGTAGATGGCTCTCAATGACCGATGGTATTAGTTCTTGGCACGGGTTTGTACTTGTTTGATGAGCTTTTCTACGCTTGGTAAAATATTTTTTGTGATAACTGCAACACCTTCAGCATTGGGGTGCAAGCCGTCCGGTAAGCTGAGTTTTGGCTTTAAGGCCACGCCTTCAAGAAAGAATGGATAAAGAATGAGGTCATGTTTTTTAGCCAAGGTTGTGAAAATTGAGGAAAAAGAACGCACATAACCTAAGCCAAATCCAAGTGGGGCTTTCATACCGGTTAGAAGAACGGCATATCCTTTCGCTTTCAATTTTTGGATTATAGTATCGAGTGCTTTCTGGGTAATTTTGGGATCAATGCCACGAAGGGCGTCATTTGCGCCAAGTTCCAAGATGACCGCATCGCCTTCTTCAGGGAGAGACCAATCAAGACGTGCGAGACCACCGGAGGCTGTGTCTCCGGAAACGCCTGCATTGATAACACGAACATTGTGCCCCTTAGCTCGTAAGGCTTCTTCAAGCTGGGCGGGAAAAGCTTTGTCACCCGGCAGACGAAAACCTGCGGTTAAGCTGTCCCCATAAGCAATGATCGTGATTTCTTTGTCAGCACCCCTTGCAGGTGTTGCGGAAAGGCTTAAGTGAGAGGCAAGGCATAACAAGCATAAAAAAACTATTTGGCGTAGCGACGGTCTTTGCAGTTTTGCAGCGTATATCCAAAAAGCCTTATCAGAAAAATAGCTGATCATGAATTGACCTCATTTGCTTTATCGAGAACCTCATTATATGGAAATCAACAAAAGGCCTATATCGTGTCCGAATCTCTTGTCGAACTTGAAAATGTCCATCTTACTTTGCCAAGCCGGGCCGGGCTTGTAGAAATTCTCCGTGGTGTAAGTCTTAATATTGCTGAAGGTACGGCAATTGGCATTGTTGGGCCAAGCGGATCCGGTAAAACCACGTTACTCATGGTGATAGGTGGCCTTGAATCGGCAAGTAAAGGCCGGGTACGGGTGGTGGGTCATGATTTCTCCCATCTTGGCGAAGATGCGCTTGCACGTGTTCGTGGTGAGAATATTGGTATTGTATTTCAATCTTTCCACCTTGTACCGACGATGACTGCATTAGAAAATGTAGCACTTCCTTTAGAGTTCTCCGGCCAATCTGGCGCATTCGATACGGCCCGGGTCATGCTTCGGGATGTGGGATTGTCGCATCGCCACGACCATTTTCCGGCACAGCTTTCCGGTGGGGAGCAACAACGCGTGGCACTTGCACGAGCTTTAGCCCCCCGCCCCAAGCTTCTTTTAGCTGATGAGCCCACAGGTAATCTCGATGGGGATACGGGTGTTCAGGTCATGGATTTAATCTTTGATCTTCAGAAACGTCATGGCGCGACCCTTGTCCTTGTTAGCCATGATACAAAATTAGCGGCACGATGCGGCCGGGTTATTACCATGCAGGATGGTCGTATAAGCGAACAACAAAGTGTGACATCGGTGGCTGCTCAATGACGGTCCAGACAATCGGCTCAAACCAAATAATGCCCCGGTATCCAATACCGCTTGCACTGCGCATAGCCGTTCGAGAACTCAGAGGAGGCTTGAAGGGGTTCTATGTGTTTGTGGCCTGTGTAGCTTTGGGCGTTGCAGCTATTGCTGGAGTTGGCTCGTTGGCAAAGGCTTTAACTAACGGCATAGCTCAGCAAGGCCAGGAACTTCTTGGAGGTGATGTAGCTCTTTCTTTAATTCATCGCCAGGCGGGGCAGGCTGAGCGATCTTTTCTTTCTTCCCAAGGCGCGTTAAGCGAAATTGCGACGCTTAGAGCTATGGCACGGACAACAGCGGCAGCGGGCCAGGCATTGGTTGAAATCAAGGCGGTTGATGAGGCTTATCCGCTTTACGGGAGTGTTCGCCTAAAAAATGGCCGGAGCCTTGATGATGCGATTCGCAAGGGACAAGGAGCTGTTGTCGACCCTCTGCTCTTTGACCGACTGAAGCTAAAAATCGGTGACACCATTAAGATCGGTTCAGCCGATATAAAGATTAGTGATTTGTTGGTGCAAGAGCCTGACCGTTTATCCGGCCGGCCCGCTTTTGGGCCAAGGGTTATGCTTTCTATCGAGACGTTAAAAAGGACAGGACTGGTCCAACCAGGAAGCCTCATACGCTGGCGTTACCGTCTGAAACTTTCAGAGAATACCATTGATGACCCTAAAACCTTCGACGAATTTAGGAAGACTTTAAAGACGCGTTTCTCACAGTCTGGTTTTAACGTGCAAGACCGCAGCGACCCGGCGCCAAATGTGCGCAGGGCGATTGAGCGTCTCACGCAGTTTCTTACACTTGTAGGCCTAACGGCGTTATTGGTTGGTGGTGTCGGGGTGGCGAATGCGGTTGCGACCTTCATAGACCAGAGACGGCAAACCATCGCGACATTTAAATGTTTGGGGGCGCCGAGCTCGCTAATTATTTCAGTTTATCTTGTTCAAGTACTGATGTTGGCCGGCCTGGGGGTAGCATTTGGACTTATCATTGGAACCGTTGCGCCTCTCATTGTTGCCAAGTTCTATGGTGCTGTGCTGCCGGTTTCACTGGCGATCGACCTGCATCCAGCGGCGCTTATTTCTGCAGCGGCTTACGGGTTTGTTGTTGCGCTTCTCTTTATTGTTTGGCCGTTGGGCCGGGCTCGCCATGTGCGCCCTCGTGTCTTGATGCGGGATCAAATTGCCGAATCACCGCATGCACGCCCATATTTTGCGGAATTAGCGATCATAGTCTGTTTGGCTTTGTTGTTAGCTGCCGTTGCTATTTTCACCTCGCAGGCCAAATATATTGCGATATATTTTTGTATAGGGTTGCTAGCCCTTTTTGCAATTTTTCTGGCCTTTGGAGTACTTCTTCAGCATGTCGTCCGACAACTCCCTCGGCCGAGAAGACCGGAATTTGCGTTAGCATTTGCCAATATCGCAGGCCCAGGCACACTCGTTCGTTCGGTTGTTCTCTCTCTGGGAGCAGGGCTCAGTCTTTTGGTCGCCGTTGCCCTTGTTGACCACTCTCTTGTTTCGGAACTGAAAACCAATTTACCAGGTAATGCGCCGAGCTATTTCTTTCTTGATATCGGCAAGGAACAGGAAACGGAATTTTCTGATTTGGTTATTAAATCTCTTCCGCAAGGTACTTTGACAAAGGCTCCTATGCTGCGTGGACGCATTGTACGTTTAGCTGGAAAACCCGCAGAGAAAATAAAAGCACCACCTAATGCCCAATGGGTATTGAATGGTGATCGAGGACTGACATACTCTGAAACCTTACCGGAAGGATCAGAGCTGGTTGCGGGCGAGTGGTGGTCCAAGGCCTATGCAGGTGAGCCGTTAGTGTCTTTTGAGGCGGAAATCGCCAAAGCCCTTAAACTGAAACTGGGTGATACGGTTACGATTAACGTGCTCGGCCGGGATATTACAGCAAGGATGGCTAATTTTCGCACTGTGAAATGGGAATCACTGGCAATTAACTTCGTGATGGTTTTTTCACCCAACACGCTTGCTGGTGCGCCTGTCAATCTTCTTGCAACACTGCATTTGCCTAGAGCAGAAGAAGGTAAACGAGAGGGGGTATTCATGCAAAAAATAGCTGAGACTTTCCCTAATATAACAGCAGTGCGTGTGCGCGATGCCATTGACGCAGTTCGCGATATTTTCGGTAAACTCATGTTGGCGGTGCGTGCGGCAGGCAGTTTAGCGCTCTTGGCAGGCGTTCTTGTGCTGGCTGGAGCACTTGCAACGGCCCAGAGGCGGCGGATCTATGAAGCCGTTATATTAAAAACTCTAGGGGCGACACGTGTTAAGATTATCGCAGCGCATTTCGTAGAATATCTTATTCTTGCCTTGGTCACGTCTGTGCTTGCTATCGGCTTGGGTGCACTCGCCTCCGCACTGATTGTCACACAATTGATGGACTTATCCTTTAGTTTCTCTTTACTTGCCGTTTTGCAAGCTGTGGTTCTGGCAGTTTCTCTTGTGGTTATATTTGGCGGAGCGGGGTCATGGCGTGTTTTGAGTGCGAAAACGGTACCGCATCTGCGGGCGCAATAGGACTAAGACGTTCATAAAGTATTAACTTTTCGGTTTACAAAAGAGGCGAATTCGTGTGGTTAATGAGCTTGAATAGTATCTAAAAAGGTCCCATATTATAGGCCAAACCTTGGATTAGATAATACATATACTAAGAAAGTTAAGCGCGAAAGGACGAGAGGAATATGGCAGATCACGGTAGAGAGGGCATTTATCGGCCGCAGACCGGAGCGCGCACTGATGCGCATCTCATAGATGAAGGTCTCAGGGCCTATATGATCCGCGTCTATAATTACATGGCGGCAGGTATCGCGATTACAGGTGTAATTGCTTACGCATTTTATACGCTGTCAGTATCCGCAGAGCCCACCCAATATGTTTTGAATAACGGTACGTACCTGACAAGTTTTGGTTATGCGATCTATGTTAGCTGGCTGAAATGGGTCGTCATGTTGGCGCCGCTTGGCATGGTCTTTTTGTTTGCAGCGCGCGTGCCTTCTATGAGTTTTAGTGGTGCGCAGATGACCTTCTGGATTTTTGCCGCACTGATGGGCGCATCGCTCTCTTCAATTTTCTTGCGCTATACAGGCAATTCGATCGCAAACATCTTTTTCATCACAGCCGCTGCATTCGGGGCGCTGAGCCTTTGGGGCTATACCACGAAGAAAGATCTTTCTGGTTGGGGGTCGTTCCTGATCATGGGGCTTGTTGGGATTATCATCGCTTCCATCGTTAATATTTTCCTGGCATCCTCAGCGTTGCAATTTGCTGTATCCGTCATTGGCGTACTCGTCTTTTCAGGCCTGACGGCCTATGACACGCAGCGCATAAAGGAGATGTACTATGTGGGTGACGATGGCTCTGTAGCTGGCAAAAAGGCTATTATGGGTGCACTGAGCCTCTATCTCGACTTTATCAATCTCTTCATTATGCTGCTTTCACTTTTCGGCGGCCGTGAATAGGACGATTAAAATCTGAACCAACAAGGGCCCCTCTTACCGGGGCCCTTTTATTTGGGGCGTATGAGTTGCGACCCACTGAATATAATTTTCTGAAGTGACCTGGAAAATAATGAGTTGTCCCCAACGAATCTTTATAGGTGGCTTTCCGGTCATGTCCCAGCCTGTTGCATGGGCAAGTAAGGTATTCATCACCGTCTTATGGGCTACCGCCAAAGTTAATCTTCGACGTGAGGCTGCTCTGACAAGCCATGGTCGAAGACGACTAAGCACGTCTGAGGGGCTTTCACCGCCTGGTGGCCTGAAATTCGGGCCATGGGTTTGATAATGCCCTATTGCTTCACCACCATTTCGTTTTAGATCTTCATATCTGTGACCTTCCCAATCTCCCCAGCTCATTTCCGCTAAACAATGTTGAATAGCGATCGACTTACCCTTAAGGAGGCGCGCTGTTTCTCGTGCACGTTTTAAGGGGCTCGCTTCCCAGTGAGCCTCATAAGCCCATATCGGGAGTTGCCACGACCTAATGCGTTGACGACCTGAAAGGCTGAGGGGTACATCAGTGCGGCCCTGCAAGCGTTTCTCTTTCGTCCATTCCGTCGGACCGTGTCGGATCATGGCAATGTAAGACATGTTAAGCTAATGTCTTTCTTTTGACGTTTTCGTAATGAAGACCGAATTTTTGTGCGAGCTGTTGAATTCCGGTCGTATGAGAGAAGTCATTGATGACTCGTTCAGCCGCTACCTGCCCCAATTTTTCGCGTAACGATGGATTTTGTATCAGCCCTAAAAGGGCCTCAGCGAGGGCCGTTGGACTTTCGGGTGGAATGAGCTTGCCATTTACCCCATCCTTGATCAGCTCAGGAATGGCCGAGACCGGGGTTGTGATACAAGCTAAACTTTGCGATTGCGCCTCTAGCAGCACGTTGGGAAGACCATCTCGGTCACCATCTCTGGCAATGCGACACGGCAGAACGAAAAGATCTGCGGATCGGTAATGTGTGATTACGTCTTTTTGCTCGCAGGCTCCTAGCCAGCTAATCCGATCCGCCAAACCATAATGCTCAGCTTGCAATTTAAGTGTATTAAGGAGATGTCCTTCACCAATATGAATCCAATGCCAATGCATCTCATCTGGTAGTAGAGACAAGGCCTCTATCATCACGTCGAAACCCTTCTTTTCCACCGCACGTCCTACGGAAAGCAGAGTGACACGATTTGTTGCTGATGAGCCATCATGATAGGGGCGGAGAGCGGGTATGGGTGAAAAGCGCATGAGATCAATACCATGATAAATGCGCATTACCTTCTTCGCGGAGGGCGCGAGAGCAGCCAAATGTGCTCTGCCAACCTCGGTGCATGTGACAAGCCAATCCATTTCTCTGAGTTTCAAAGTCTTTTCCCAGTCATCACTTGTCCAAATGTCCTTGGCATGGGCCGAGCAGCTCCAGGGCTTCTCTAAGATGAGACATGCATAACGCGTTACGGAAGCTGGTGTATGTAAAAAATGCGCATGAAGCCTGTCGACTTCGGGTGAAAGTTCATATGCCAACACCAGCCCTTGGCTAAAGCGTACTATTCGGTCTAAAGATGGCGCTTGGAGCATATCGGCCAACCAGGAACGTAAAGCCTGGCGAAACCCTGGGCGTCCAAAGGCACTCAAAAATGCGCGGGCAACGCGCAAAGGCTCATAAAATGGGCGTTCTGGTAGATAGGTAACAGGTGCTTGGATCTCCCGATGAACGGGATGTGTTTTCTGGTCGCGAGGTGGCCTTAAAGAGATAATACAAATATCCAGTCCCAGACGTTCAAGCTCCAGAATTTCTTGCGCAATAAACGTTTCAGAAAGTCTTGGATAACCTTTAAGAACAAATGCAATCTTGCCTGACACCCGTTTAACCCGTGGAAGAAAATGCTGGTGGTTTATCGATGCCTTTAAGGTGCGGTCTAGCAAGATCAACAATACGGTCTAATCCATTTAGCATATCTGGCAGCAAGGCTTCTGAAGGTCGTGGCTGTTCGGGGAGATGCCTGATTGCATCTGCCATGAGGCGGGCATCACGAGGAGCATCAAGCGTCAACATATGCACGAGGCCCAAACGTTGAGCTTCTCTTGCACGAACCAATTGTTCTTGTCGTGGCTTTTGGCGTGGTACGATGAGTGCCCGCTTATCAAAGGAAAGAATCTCACAGAACGTGTTGTATCCGCCCATGGAGATAATGGCAGCAGCTTCAGCCATGAGAAATTCAATATGATTATCAAATGTGACTATTTCAGCCTTAGGGATATTCTCAACTCGATTTAATAGGGTTCCTTGTTGCTCAGCATTCATAAAAGGCCCCAGAACAAAGACCGGCGAATAAGGCAAATCCCGGTCAATTTCATAGGCTCGCATCACCCAATCAATAAGTTCGTAGCCATCACCACCACCGCCAGCGGTAACAAGAATATAAGGCTCATCCATTTTCACAGGTGCCGTACGTTTTAATTGTGTTGGCAATGTTCGTCTGAGATAACCGGTGTATGACATTTTGTCGAACACCGTTGGTGGAAGCGTCATATCTGTGAGCGGGTTCCAAACTTGTTCAAGTCCATAGACCCAGATCTCGTCATAAATATTGGCAAGAACCGGAGCAAGCTGACGTGACTCCCACTCCCTCATAAGAAGCGTTGGTTCGTCCATGACATCACGCAAGCCCAAAACCAATTTGGTTCCGCGTGCCTTCAACATGTTGAGCGTATTTGTGATTTCACCTCTGAGGCCCAGGGGTTCCTTATCAACCAAAACAAGGTCGGGATTAAAATCTTCTGCCGTATGTTGGATGATGGATGCTCTAATTGCTAAGGTTTGCTGAATGTCGATATGAAGTGCGAGTGACGTGTACTCACCATTATAGAGTTTGATGACGCCGGGAACTCGAACAAAGTCTACACGCGCCCGGAAGTCAAAACTGCCTATGATTGGCGAGCCCGACAAAATTATGATTGAAAGGCCTTTAAATTGTTCAACTAGTGCGTGTGCAATAGTTTGACAACGGCGGAGATGGCCAAGGCCGAATGAATCGTGGCTATAAATTAACATACGTGCGCCATCAAGACGTTCATTCATATTTACTCGCTCTCTACTTACTTAAAAACCCTTGGAAATACCGACCAAATAAGAAGGCCGGGGTTACAGCCCGTGACCACGTATGATCTGGTCATGGTGCCATGAATTTGGAGTTTTGGCACCAAAATTTGAGGGGAAATTATGATTAAATTTTAGACAGGTAACTTTATTTATAAGGGTCTGCGGCATCACGTAGCCCATCTCCCAAAAAATTGAACGCGAGTATGACTATTATGACGGGAACAACCGGGAGAATAAGCCAGGGATAAAGAGCTACAACATTAATATTTTGTGCCTCATTTAAAAGAACGCCCCAACTTGTTATCGGGGGGCGTAATCCCAATCCAAGAAAGCTTAAAGCTGTTTCTCCAAGGATCATGCTGGGCACTGAAAGCGTTGCTGCCGCGATCAAATGGCTCATAACACCCGGCATAAGATGCCGAAAAATAATCCGCTTAGGCTTTGCTCCCATGACACGCGCGGCGACACAGTAGTCCTCTTCACGGAGTGAGAGAAGTTTTGAACGAACAGCTCGGGCCAATCCTGTCCACTCCAACATGGCTAAAATGATGGTAATACCGAAGTAAATGAGAAGGGGGCTCCATGTGACCGGCATCACAGCCGCCAAGGCCATCCAAAGAGGAATTTGTGGGAAGGATTGTAAAATTTCGATAATCCGTTGAACCACAAGATCGACCCAGCCACCATAATAGCCTGCAAGCCCACCGATGATAATGGCAAGCGCAAAGCTGACCACAATTCCGATGAGCCCGATTGTTAAGGAAATTCTTGCCCCATAGATAATCCGTGAAAGGATATCTCTCCCTAACCGGTCTGTTCCGAGAAGAAAAAGCGTCCCGCCTTGAGGTGGGCATATGAGATGAAAATTTGCTTCAAACAATCCCCAGAATTTATAGGACTCACCGGAACAAAAGAAACGTACATGCCGGATCTGGGATCGGTCCTCTGTGTAAACGCGGCGTAAATTTTCCATGTCCAATTTATAATGGGTCCCGTAAACGAAAGGGCCAACAAAGCGCCATCCATGAAATAGGTGAATTCTCTGTGGCGGTGCATGGATGAAGTCGACATGTTTTGAGTGCAAATTGTAGGGGGCCAAAAATTCTGCAATGATAATAGAGCTATAAGCTATGAGCAGCAAAATACCCGATGCGACCGCAAGACGGTGGCGGCGAAATCTGATCCACATAAGCTGCCATTGAGATGCCAAATAAAGCCGTTCCTGTTCAGGTGTCAGCTCTTCTGTAATATAAGGGTCAAATGGCGCATGTGATACGTAGTGAGTTAAGGGAGAAGGCGTAGACGGTGTATGATTTTTGCTCATCGGCTCTCCCCTCCTTCAAGCCGGATGCGCGGATCAAGTATTGCCAACGCAAGATCTGAAATGAGCACGCCAACTGTCGTCAGTAGCGCAAGAAACATGAGAAATGACCCTGCCAAATACATGTCCTGACTTTGTAGAGCATTGATAAGAATAGGCCCTGTGGTTGGCAGGGAAAGGACGATCGCGACAAGTTCTGCTCCAGAAATAACGTTTGGCAAAAGGTGGCCAATATCGGAAACAAAAAAATTCAGTGCGGCCCGCAGTGGATATTTCACAAGAGCTTTACCGGGCGGCAAGCCTTTAGCGTGAGCCGTTATTACATATTGTTTTTGCAATTCATCAAGTAAATTTGCTCGCAAACGTCGGGCAAGACCCGCCGTTCCTGCGGTTCCAACAACAATGACAGGGATCCAAAGATGCTCTAAAACCGAGAAGGCTTTATCCATGCTCCAGGGTTTGTCCAGATATTCAGGATCCATCAAACCGCCAATGGAGGTCCCAAACCAGACATTGGCCAGATAAAGCAAAATCAAGGCAAGCAAAAAATTTGGGGTTGCAAGTCCTAAAAGACCAAGAAAAGTCAGCCCATAATCGCCCCAACTATATTGATGCGTGGCTGAATAGATACCAATTGGAAAAGCGATTAGCCAGGTAAATAGAACTGTCGCTAAAGAGACGACGATGGTGAGAAGTAATTTGTCGCCAATGACCTCAGAAACCGGAAGGCGATATTCAAAAGAATAGCCAAAATCACCTTGCAACATCCCGAAAACCCATGAAAAATATCGCTTATAAAAAGTGTCTCCAAAACCATATTGTTTGCGCAGAAATTCAATTTCTTTTTGGTCAACCGTTTCACCACGCGCTTCCAGCTCGCTAATGTGACTTTCCAGATAGTCACCTGGTGGCAATTCAATTATGAGGAACACGATCGCACTGATCACAAGAAGTGTCGGTATCATGATCAGTAGACGGCGAATAATAAACTCCGCCATATAAGCTCCTTATGATTTGCCTTTCGGCTCCGAGTTGTGTTCTGCCTGTTCATTATCGAACCAAAACGTATCGGGTTTATAGAGGCCAAAATAGGCTCCAGGGTTCCAATGATAAATTCCCTTTTCAGGAACATTTCGAAGTCGTTTATGAACGATGACAGGCTGGAGTGTTGCGTTAATAATGCCGATTGTGAAAACTTGTTCGGCATTTAATTTAAGAATGTCATGCCAAATGCGGGTGCGATCTTTAATCGATGTGGCTTGTCGCCAAGCTTTATTCAGATCTGCAAGGCGGAGCACTTCTGGAAGTTCAGGCCGTTTGCCTTGCTTGCCGTTAGTCTCAAAATATTTTCCCCATTGTGGCCATTGATATTGCAAACTGGATGAAGGTGTAAAATCTTGAGGGGGCATACTTGCATCCACAAGTCCATTAGCGAGGCCGGACCAAATTGCAAACTGCGCCTGGCCCGAAAGAATACGTTTGCGAAACACATCACGCTGTGATGGTCGGACAAAGAGTGCGATTCCTATCTTTTGCCAACTATCATGTATGAGCTCAAGAATATCAGTGTCTTCGGTGCTTTCTCCTGCCGTCTCCACAATAAGATGCATAGGACGGCCATCTGATAGAAGCCTTACTCCTTCATCATCGCGCTTCGTCAACCCCACGTCATCTAAAAGCGCATTGGCTTTTTTAAGATCGAATGTTCCCCAAAGCGTTTTATAGTCAGGCCGGAAAAGGGGACTTTCTGGCAGTACAGTATTATTGCTTTCCTGAGCAAGGCCAAAGTAAATCACCTGGTTAATCTCATGCCGGTCGATGGCAAGCGATAAAGCCTTGCGAAAACGCACGTCGCGGAATAGATCTCGCCAAACCGGATCATTCGCGTTCAAATTGGGATAAAGGGCCTTATGAGAGGACTTTGGACGTTGCCATAAGAAAACGCGAAATGCGTTTCGTTTTGCCGCTTGTTTTAAAAAAGTATAATGATCAAAGCGCAAGTAACGTGCTTGCAGATCAGCCTCTCCAGAGCCCACACGGAGCGGAATCGTATCTGTTGCACCAAGGGTGATGATGACGCGGTCGATATAAGGAAGTTGGCGGCCATTTTTGTCAAGACGATGATAATAAGGGTTACGTGTAAAAACAAAACGATCAGCAGGGGGGTGAGTTGTGTTTTTCCAAGGCTGTAATGTAGGCAGGTCCGGATTATCGCCAAGATAGGAACGATCGCGGCTAAAATGAAGTTCCGCCCAGTTCCGTTTGCGTTCTTTTTTGACGAGATCTTTGATTTTCTTTTGGTCGCCATAACGAATATGAAACTGTTTTAAATAGTGGGCAGGGCGATAAATGGAAGGCGGCCGCGCACCTGCAAGCCATTGCAAAAAAATCGGGTTAGGTTTTGACCAGCTGTAACGAACTGTAAACTCATCAATAACTTGGAAAACTGGAGTTTCATTTTCTACAAGAAGTTCTTTAGGAAAACTTAGGGGCGGAAGGTCAGGGTTATTCAGTACATCCTCCCAATAATAGCGAAAATCTTCTGCCGAAAAAGGATGACCATCCGACCATCGATGACCACGCCGCAAATGCAGCGTAAAAATTCGATCTTCTTTCACATCAAACGATTTAAGCAAATCGGGTTGTAGCCTGAAATCTGTCGTGTAGCAAACAAGGCGTGCATAGCTATAAACAGTAAGGAGGCGCGTATCTTTTTGTTTGCCGAGAAGCAGCCGTAATTCCCCACCATACCGGCCTGGCTGTTTTTTTTGTGTTTGGAGATCAACAATCCAAGGGTCTTGCGGAATACGCTGACTAAGTCTTGGTAAGATGTCATTTTGTACCTTGGATTTGAGAGCTGGTGGTTCAATAAGAGTTTGGGGCCTTTGGGCTGAGACTTGACTGGACCAAAGAACGGCGTGCATGCAGAAACAAAGGAAAATGGTTCCTTTTCGGATCATGCCAACTCCTTTAGCTTTGTTCCACTTTGCACAAGGACGTGATGTTCATTGCCCAAGTCGATCATTGTCATGGCCCCTCCCGGCTTGATGGCAAATGGGTCTGGCCAATCAGTCGGCCCAAAGGTTTCGAGCAAGTCTGGTCCGCTAAAGTCAAGCTTGCGATCTAAATCCGCATAAGGAATTGCCCCCATTAAGGTACGTGTGTAGCAGTGCATGGGATTTCGGAATAGAGTTTCGCGGGGTGCTGTTTCGACAATTTCTCCTTGGCACATGACGAGGATGCGATCAGCCACGTAATCGACCACGGCTAAATTGTGAGAGATGAATAAATAGGTTAGCCCAAGATCGGTCTGCATATCTTTAAGAAGATTTAGAATTTGTGCTTGGATTGAGACATCCAGCGCAGATACCGGCTCATCAAGAATAAGAAGTGCCGGATTGAGAGCAAGTGCTCTTGCCAGAGCTATGCGCTGGCGTTGTCCGCCGGAGAAGCTATGGGGATAGCGATTTAGGCAATTTGTCTCCAAACCAACAAGCTCCAATAATTCCTGAACGCGTTGGGCATGAGTATGTCTATATCCTATCTTATGTATGACGAGAGGTTCCCGGATAATATCAAAAACTGTCATGCGCGGGTTAAGCGAGCCGAAGGGGTCTTGAAAGACCATTTGTATATCTTTTGGGATCCGCAGATCTTGGTTCTGTCCTCTTGTAAGATCGATTGTTTTATGGCCTTTGCGGAACAGGATTTCTCCTTTGTCAGGGCGCAGCGCTCCCATGATAAGTTTGCTCAAAGTTGTTTTGCCGCAACCGGATTCACCAACCAACCCAACACATTCACCGGGGTGAATTTCAAAGCTGACATTATCTAAAGCCGTGATAATATGTTCTTCTCCCGCCCCCCAAAATGTTCCTTTGCGAATCTTATAAGTTTTGGTGAGGTTCCGAACTTCAAGTAATGCTGCTTTCTTTCTAAAGTCTGCGATGATGCGACCTGAAGAAAAATTTGATCTTGGGAGGGCAGGCTTGCGGGAGCCCAGCTCTATCTCCCGAAGGGGAACAAGACGCTCACCAGGTTTCATATCAAAATGAGGAACTGCGTTAAGAAGCGCCTTTAGGTAAGGATGTTCAGGGTTTGTGAAGATGTCCTGGGTTGTTCCTGCTTCCATCACTTTGCCTTGGAAAAGAACAACAACTTCATCCGCCATATTGGCGACAACGCCAAGATCATGAGTGATAAGAAGGACGGCCATGCCAAGTTCGCCCTGCAGGTCTTTGATCAGTTTAAGGATTTGTGCCTGAACTGAAACATCAAGGGCCGTCGTTGGTTCGTCGGCAATGAGGAGTGCCGGATGACAAATAAGGGCCATGGCAATCATGGCTCGTTGTCTCAACCCTCCAGAAAGTTCAAAAGGGTACCGATTGATAGCGTGTTCAGGGCGTGGAAATCCACAAAGCCGGAGCATGTCTCTGACAAGGTCAAATCCCTCACGATGGCCAATGTCCCGATGTAAAAATAGGGCTTCGGAGATTTGATCACCTATAGTGTGAAATGGGGACAGTGATGTCATGGGCTCCTGGAAGATCATTGAGATCCGGCCACCCCTGATGGCTTGGAATGTTGCGCTTTTGGTTGGAAGCTTGACAATGTCGAGAGGAGGACCCTCATTCTCGGGATCATTAAATAGGATCTCACCGTTTGTGATATGTGCAGATGTAGGCAAGAGTCCCATTATGGCTTTTGCGGCCACAGACTTGCCCGCACCAGACTCTCCAACAAGGGCAACGGTTGCATGATGAGGCACGCGGAACGAAATCCCTTTTAGGGCCTGAAGCGTTCCGCCAAGAAAGTCAAATTCCACATGGAGATCGTTGACAGTAATAAGATTGTGATCGACAGACCGCGCTTTGATCTCAACTCCCGAAGATGCATCGTTGGGTGTCTTACCATTTGAGGTCATGGCAGAAACCAACCTCATTGGTAAATATGTGATCCCCACCCTTTAAGTTGAATTGGACCATAAAGGTTCCTCCCTGACATTCCCCGCCTTTTCCGATACCCCAGGATGTGGGAGAAACTCAATAGTGATCGTGTCTCAACGTCATCAAAAAATTGATAACGATAATGTTAGGTGCAGATTTACTTATATTAATCCGTAGCCTACCTATCTTTTTTAGACCTCAAGAGGAGATCTTATGACGCTCTCGATGCTCACATCAATCACACGGATTTCAGATTTAGCGGTCAATCCGTTTGAGATCAACGCGATAGCTCGCGATGAGTGGGCGACCGGCGATTATGTCGCTTGCCGGGTTATTGGGAAACCAACTGCTCTTTATCGTATTGAACTTACATCCGGGCGACGGCCTCATGTGCTAGAAGGTGATGTCATTATTGGGGCTTTCGGCAGAAGAGCCGCAACACTGGAATATGTAGGAGACTGGGAAGTGATCGGCGATGATTTACAGCTTCATTCGCTAACAGCCGCCGGTCTCTTCGGTAAGGCAACCTCTGTTTCTCCTTGGGTTGGCGTGCCAATGCGCCTGAGCTATGTCGGTCATGTTACACGTGATCGCAAAGTCACCATGCGAGACTTTATCAAACCTGTTCCGCCCAAAGCTTTTGCTCTGCCGACAGTTATGGTTATTGGCACATCTATGTCTGCCGGAAAAACCATCACAACGCGTCTTATCGTCCGAGAACTCAAGGAGAGAGGCCTAAAAATTGCAGCGGCAAAAGTGGTGGGTGCGTCAGGTTACAAGGACGTCATGACCTATGGGGATGCAGGCGCGGACTATCTTTTTGACTATGTAGATGTTGGTTTGCCGTCAAGCGTGTGTCCTCCGGATGATTATGCTGAGGCACTTGAAGATTTGCTTTGCCGGATTGCTCATACCGATGCAGACATGCTCGTTGCGGAAGCGGGAGCCTCACCTTTAGAAGCTTATAACGGATCAATCGCTGTTGATCGCTTAAGCCCACATATAAAACTGCTTGTTTTAGCAGCCACCGATGCTTATGCTGTGCTTGGCCTTGAGCAAGCTCTTGGCCGAAAACCGGATTTAGTGACAGGTCCTGCATCTGACACGGATGCAACGGTTGAATTAGTGAAAAAGCTCACCGGTATCCCCGCGCTCAATCCGGCAAGACCTCAATCGGTAAAGGCCCTGAATGCAATTATTGAGGAAAAGCTGATTGAGTTCGTGACCTAGCCATCAAAAATCAAAAGCGAACTGTTTTTTGCGCTTCATCGGATGGATATTGGTTTCCGCAGAAAGTTTCTCTATACGGTCGAAGGGAACTTGCTCGGCCTGGATAAGTGACATATTCGCCTTCATGGGCATAACAACACCTTCTTGGATTAGGTGAAATTCACCCACTCTTTGATTGGGTAGGGCGGAGGCTGGGTCAATACCGGTTTCACTAGAAAAGGCCGCCTTGAGTTTTTTAAGGGCTGTGTCTTCACGCACTTTGCCGATAAACCAAGACGTGATTTGATCACGGGATTTATAGTCAAGATCCCCCGGACTCTGTGTTGCCAGCATCAAACCGATACCGGCTGACCGGGCGCGTTTAAGCAGGCTTTCAAGCGGTTCTTTGGTCGCCGGTTTGGAATTAGCGGGAATATAAAGATCGGCTTCGTCAAACATAATAACGGCTTGCAAATCCTCGTTCGGGTTACGCTGACAGAAACGAAGCGCTTCTGAAAGAAATTGCGCAACCCAGAAGAGGATATTTTCATTGTCCCCGAGAAAACCTGTATAGACAATGGAAAGCCGTGTCTTGTCGGGCGTGGCATATTTTCCAAACCCAAGAAGCGAGTCCATTAAAAGCGGCTCGCCTCCACCTTCAAACAGCGCCCAATTGCGATGGCGGAGTGAGTCCAATTGTGCCACCAAGTCCCGCCGAAGCTTGCCCGATGGATCCATACGCTGCGTTTCGTCGACAAGCTCTGTGTAATCATCTTCAAGCAAGGCGATCAAATCAGCAAGTGTCACTTCGCGCGCACTTGTCTCACCAAGCAGTCTGAGCCCTACGGTTAAAATACCGCCCTGGCGTTGATGAGTTGCGGAATTGCCAAGATGCAGCATGTCGCCAAGCGCTGCCGCTGAAACATTAGCCAATTGCTGGCGTTCATGCGCAGGTAGATCTGCTATGCCGTTTGGTAACAGCGTGATTGAAATCGGTCGCCCGGAAATCCGGCCAGGCGTATAAACCGCAACATCAATTTCATCCTTGAGTTTTTGACGCAGCTTGTTTTGAGGTTCCCGACCATATGCCTGCTCCTCCCATACATCAGGATTAGCATAACTGCTAAGGTCGCCTTTGCGGTCAATCAACACCACAGGCACTTTTTGTGAGAGAAGTTGTTCAATAACCGAAAGCGCAAGCGTGGTTTTTCCACTGCCGGACCCACCAAGAACGGCTGCGTGGCGCTTAAGTGTATTGATAGGAAAAGCAACTGTATCGTCAGCGGTTCCGAGCACACGACCAACCTTCAATTCGTTAGGACTTGCCTCAGGCCACACCGCTAAGGATGGTTGCAATGGTGCCTCTTCATTTTTTGTTTTATTCGTTGATGTCCAGGGAAACGACCAAAAGGATGACTTGGTTGCGGTTTTCTGTTCTGCTTCGGAAGTGACTTCTTCGATCGCAGGTGTCAGATCTGGCAGGGCATCACAGACATAGGATTCCATCTGAGACATAAGTTGTTCTGCGGATGTTGTTTGGGCATCTTCATTGCTTGGCGCTTTGTCCGCCTCACGCGTGTCTGCCTCCTCTATATCCGGATCGCTATCGGAAGTGTTATTGCTATCGCTCTTATTATCCTCCGAGGGTTGGGAAGAGCGCGCTTTAAAGTCCAGATGATGGACATTGTCATGATTTTCCGGTTGAGGTTCCGTTGGTCGCAAGTCTCGTGTTTCAGTTGTTTTACCGTTTGTCTCCGTCCAGGTTGTTGAGCCGCCTGCTGCTACAGCTTTTGCCGAGGAAACGGGTTCTTGGCTCACATCAGCGTTTTCCAAGCGCAGCATTTGACGGATTGAAGGTAACTCCCGCAAAATTTTTGCAGCCGCAAGCCACTCGGAAAAACTATCTAATGTTTTGTGACCATCGCAAAACTCCTGCAGGGTGATCATACGCTCCCATTCATAAATGGGGATGACGAGGCGCTGTCCCCCACTCGCCACAAATTGCCTGATGACCTGGCCGGTGGCGCTGCGAGCATTAGGTGGAAAGTCGCTTGCGCGCAAAATAACGGCATTTTTGTTGTCAGTGGACGCCATAACTTTTTCAATCTGGCGTTTCAGGCTACCGCCCTGGCTTCGTTTGTTGCAAATAAAGAGTCTACTCTCAAAACGCCCACCTGAAGGTTGCTCAATCGTAAGGTCAATTGCTGACAAAGCTTCAATCCACGCTACAGTCTCCACCGTGACTTTAGGACCGTCGTCTCCTTCCTGCTGGCTGAGCAACAGGGCGGTCGTCAAGACGCTCACAAGCTCATCTTCATCGGAGGGAATTTCAGCCTGATGGTCGAGAACAAAACGCTCCCATCGTTGTTGCACCGCGTGAATGCTTTCATGAGAAACCACCCGGATAGGTGGTTGGTCGGCTGCTGGTCCTCCTTCACCGCTAACCTCCCGCCTACGAATTTCAGCCGCCTCCAAAAGCCGCCGTGTCGAAAGGCCTGCCATTTCCTCAAAGAAGTTCTCTCCGAAAAGACTTGTTAACTCAGCTATATCTGCCTTTTCTTCTTCATCAGTCAGTTGATCCGTAACGTATCCTAAGCGTCGTTCCAGGATCAGTTTTGCTTCTTCGGCGGTTCGGGATTCGCGAAGAAGAACCGGTCCCGCCTTTTCGATTCGATCGATAAAGGATTGAGGGAGAAAGTCTCTCATTTGAAAATAAAAATCATCCAGACATGAGAGAAGTATGATGCCTGAGGAAACGCGGTTAGCAATTTGAATAAGATCGCGAATAGCTTTTTGAAAACGTTCTTCCGCATCATCGAAAAAGCGAAGGTCTTCCACCTGATCAATACAGAATACGAGAGCAGCTTGCTGCGTGGTCCATATAATGCGGCCCAGAGATTCAATGATTTCAAAGGCTCGGTCTTGGCCATCATTGGGATCAAGGGCTGCGACATTGCGGAGGCTTAATTCATTGAGCTGACGTCCGTAAAGATATTGACGTACTCGTTGATCGATACGGGGATCATTACGCTGTAGATAGAGAAGGGCGCGGATAATATTGATATCAAGATCAAGATTACAAAATTTTGTCGATAATACCACACCGTCAGCGAGATCTATAATCAGGTGCGCCAATTCATCTGCATCAAGGACCGCTTCCCGCAATGTATCAAGATCATTTACCGAGATTAGCTCAGCGTCCAATGCCAGAGCATTTGATAAGCGGATAAGGCTGTTTTCTGATTGTGTTATAGGGCTATAGGGTTTTTCAAGAGAGTTGATGAGGCGGCGCAAATAATATTCGGCATAATTGCTGACATCAGGTGTCATTTGTGCATAGCCAAAATATCCTTTGTCTGCACAATGCGACATGGTCCTAAGCGCTCGAATGAGATGCGTTTTTCCGGCGCCCGATTGCCCTTGAAACATAAGTATACGGGTTTGTACAGGCTTACCTCCTTCAGTTACGGAAAACAGAAGGTCTTCAAATTTTTTCCGTGCAGCCTGATGGACCTGTAGGACATCGAAAGGATCAGCCTTCCAGATATCATCTTCCCATGTAATATTGTGATCAAAGACCCAGGACGCCTGGTCCGAGCACAGCAGCTTCCGCACCCCACTCATCACCATCTCCTAATTAATCCTCAAGACGAACAAGATGCCACTCACTGTTTTTGTAGCGGGTGGCTGAATCTTGGACATCTTTGATATTAGACTTGTCCCGAAGATCTGCGACGGCGAGAGTAAGATAGCCCGCGCAATGAGCTTCGGTAAGTTTGTTTTTAAATTCAGTTTCGTCCAGGCTCCATCTGGTTTCATTCGTCTGAAACGTTTCCCATATGTGGGAAATATAGGCCCGCTTATTGCCCGGCCATCCCACTGCCTTATTCTTTGCGTGCTTATGGACAAGTGAGGCAAAACTCGCCAGATCAAGAGGTGCAGGCGTTGTTTTGACTTTACCTTTGTGAGCCGTTTTACATGGCTTGTTGACCACGGTATCAGAAGAGACAAATCGCCTTAAAAGAATAAGACGTAATGAATTTGGATCTTGCCGTGCGGCACCCAAGGCTTCCGCTGCAAGTGCTGCAAGAAGTTGGGATGAGGATCCAATTTCTCTCGGGCGATGTAAATTGCGACTGGCTAGAAACAAAGTAAGTTTTTCGGGTAGATGTGTGCTGCCATTAATTTTTTTGTCTAGACTTTCATCAAAAGCCTCGCCAATTGCATTGATTGCAAGCGTGTTTAAAACTTGAGCTGACGTAGGAACTTGTGTCTTCAGTGGTAACTCACATTCATACTTCAGAATAGCCGCTCTTAATCCATCGGATGTCTTCAGTGACTTAAGTTGTTTCGCTGTGCGTGAATTAATTTTTAGTGCTTTTGCGACCAGATAAAGCGACTTGATGTCTTTCCAATCTTTTGTGGGCAGTTTAGGAAGTCCAAGAAAATCAAGTGCTCGTTGGGTACCCTCTTCAGAAGAAATGTAACGGCCACGCTTATTTTTTAAGATTAATTGGCCTGTTTCAAGCGCGCCTGTAATATCATTGAACATGCTCCGCCATTCACCCTGGCTGAGCCGATGAGAAACAAACGGCCAAAGATCTACTTTAACATCCGCTTGTTTGCATCCTCTGTTTCCTACACAGACAAGGCGCAACA
The DNA here is from genome assembly GCA_965224165.1 of Methyloligellaceae bacterium. Taxonomy (GTDB): domain Bacteria; phylum Pseudomonadota; class Alphaproteobacteria; order Rhizobiales; family CBDCYM01; genus CBDCYM01. Next base: position 469,192 of record CBDCYM010000011.1, read on the forward strand.
GGGCGATGTCGCTGATTTTGGACTTATCAAGCCCCACAGCTGTCATTGCGTGCCTCCTCTGCCATTCTCACGACCAAAAAATACGTAGCAAAATATTGTTCATCCAAGAAATACGCCTTGGAAGAACTGTACACAAACGCACAGATTTATAGGCTGCCTACGTATTTGGCCGAATCTCCCGGTCATGTGCCGCATTTACCGGCTCTCGGGGGGAAGGCCCCCCAAGTGATTCGCATCCGATTTTAAGGCCTAATGTGGGTGGAATACCAGTGTTCTTGGCGAGAGAAAACAAGAGTGTATCCCATAAGCACTACAGATACTTATGGGAGAATCAGCCTTTTGACGAATCTTATTTGCTAAGAACGGCTTAAAGAATTGTATTAATGCCGGATTATAGTTGTATCATTGCCTTCCAAAGCCGCTTCCTTAGCAACCTCTCCGGCGAGGCTGCGCAATGCTTTTAGTTGCTCAATAATTGTTCCGACCCCACAAGCTAGCTCTAGAGTTGCCGGATCACGATTTAATTCTTCTTGAATCTTTTCAAGTAACATCAACATAAAAGGAACGTTCATACGATCAGAATTCTGTTCCAAGTCTTGGTTTAAAATATTTTCAATCTCCTCAATCATAGCTAACTCCCCGTTTCATAACTTTGGATCTAACACGGGAGACAACGAACATTTTAGAAAGTCTTACTTTGACCGGGCCTTGACCGGAGGTGTGACTATCAATTTAGGGACAAGTAGAGCGGTTCCTAAATGATCATGAATCTAATGTTCGTCTAATATCCCCCCCCTGACAATTCGCTGATTGAGATTAGTACCCCTACCCCAAAAAGTTCACCAAGCTAACAGGACATTGATCGGGAAAATACTAGGGAAATCTCTAGGTTGACTGAAAATCTAAAACTTTATCAAAGGGTAGTACGGTAATGCGTCATTTCCGCGACCGTACGTATCTAATTAGAGTAATTTTTGCGAAGCGACGTTAAATGACGGTTGCCAGAGAGGGGAGTTCAGGTTTTTATAATTCGGCTGAATTTAAGAGACATGATTTTGCAGGTGGGAGTGCCATGAGCGGGGGATGGGCTAATTGCATAAGCGCTAGGAGAGATCCACATGTCGCGCCTATATCGTATTGTGATGTCCCTGCTGCTCGTCGGGGCATTGTCTGCATGTTCCAGTAATTATTCTGGTTCAAGAACTCAACCTGTTGGGTACGGATATAATGCCTCGCCAATAGATTTTACAATCAAAGAAGACCGTGAGCGACTTTTTAAAGATTTTGAGAAGCGCAAACAAATCACTTCCCATAGAGCGGACAGAAGAGAAGCGGCTAAGCTGCGCAATAAAGATTCGCGAACAACAGGTCCAAAACTTGATCCGGTTGCTGCCCGCAAAATCATTAATGCATACCGGCAAAGAAATGGATTGCGACCTCTTAAACTTGACCTAAAGCTGGTCAAGGCTGCGAGAGCCCATTCAAAAGATTTAGCAAAGCATGACAAAATTTCTCATCGCGGTTCAGATGGATCAAAACCTTGGGACCGTGTTGTGCGGGCTGGTTACAATCCGGGACTGACCGCGGAAAATGTGGGTACAGGTCAAATGACCCTTACTGAGGTTTTAAGAGGTTGGCAGCATAGTCCAAGTCACAAAAAAAACCTGCTTCTTCCCGACGCAACACATATGGGTATCGCTCTCGTTCATAATCCGAAGTCGGGATATAAAACATTTTGGACACTCGTTCTTGGCCGGCCATTGTAGCTACCAGGTCCGGCAAATAAGGCAAAGCCTCTGCTATAGTGTGTACTTTGTTTTGTCTTTATTTAATGCGGTGAGTTTTTTTGTCGGATAGAGATATCAAGTCCCAGACGCCGTTTAGCAACAATGAAAAACAGCAATGAAGCCAATATGAGCGACATTGCAGTCGCACTGGCCGCTCCAAGAAGGCCCAGGGGAGGAATGAGCAATATATTAAGAACAAGATTAAGAACTGCGGATGAAAAGAGAACGCCGGCACATGCTTTTTGTTCACCCAGCATATTCAATAGATATTCCGCTGGTCCCATGGCGGCGCGTATGAGAAACCCTACCGCAAGCACGAACATGGCCGGATAACCGGCGGTGAAATCTGACCCAAAAAGGCTGAGCAGCGGATAGCCTAACGCGAGAATTGCGATTGCACCGGCTAAGGAGGGCCAGAAGGTCCAATGCACGGCATCACGTATAACGCTCGCTAGTTGTTCTTGATCGCCACTGGCGTGATGGGCCGAAAAGCGATGGGCTACAGCCGCGGATACCGCGAAACGAACAAACACAATGAGGGACATCGTTTTCAGCGCTGCAAAATAAACCGCTACATCGCTTGGTGAATAGAATGCAGAAAGAACGATAACATCAGTGTTTTGCAAAAAAATATCAAACCCCTCTATCAGCAAAATTGGCAGGGAGGTCTTGATCCAAAGGTCATACTGATACTCTCGTCGTCCCGGTTTAATGCGCCGCTTAGTGCGGTGGTTAAGAAAGATGAGCTGTATAATCCCACATGCCCAGGTCGCTAAGATTGCCGCACCCGCTGCGGTTACTGCGGTCATTTCGAGGCCCGCAATATAAGCGCCCCCCATGGTGATCAGGAGCAAGAGCGGCCGCATGATATAAAGTGGTATGAGTGCGAGATCTAACCAGCCAAAGGCCCGTGCAATGCCATCTTGAACTTCGCTTAAGGCATAAAGTGGCAAACAAATGAGCGCGAGATATATGGGCAGGATATAGTGATTTTCAATTTGATCCGAAAAAATATAAAGCCCTGCTGTCCCAATCAGGGCAACCCCTGTGCCGACACAGATCGAGAGTATGCGGTTACCAAAAAGTAAACCGCGAATGAGGGCGTGTTTCGTGTGTTGTTCATATTCTGGAATAAAGCGGATAACTGACGTGTTAAGTCCAATGGGTATCAAGCCACCTAGGATAAGCACCCAAATCCAGACAAAAACGAAAATTCCATATTCAAAACTGCCCATCCAACGGGCAAGTAGTACTTGTGAAAAATAGGCTATTCCGGCGCTGATGGTACGAACAGCGAATGCGAATAAGGCTGAGCGTTGCGCAACCGCCCGATCACAATCGCCACGTCGGATCTCGGCAATGGCATCAGCACCCCGTCGATAGAGGTTTGAAGCTGCGAGACTTTGAGTGCTATTGACTCTGCTAGAAACCGCCATGCCCCAAAAAGCACCTTAACCGCTGTAGTCGGACAGATCGGCCATATCCGCCGGACGCTGAAACGGCTTCAATCTGCAGCGTCAAAGCGCTTGAAAAGGGAAACAACCCTTGTCTGCAAGCTTCTTCTCGCATTTTTTTGCCGTTTCTAGTGCTATTTTCAGCACATTTATGAGTTCGTGACCTAATGTCCAATTTGAAGTTTGGGGTGAATATTAGCGGCTTGTCTTTAAGAAACGGTTCTTAAAGTTGTAGCTTTCCCACGCAGAATTGTGGCGACATCCGACCAGGCTTGAGAGCGTGTAAAGTCCCCCATAATATCATGTTCATGGGCGAAATAATCAGCGATATGAGCTGCTTGGAAGCCGTAGCTTCTTTCAAGGACCTGTGCCATTTTTTCAATTTCGCCTTCAGAAAAATGAAGCGATGCATCTTGGGAATAAGGCTTGGCGCTCGCCATAAGGGTCTCCTTTTGATAGGCCCCTTAATGAGCAAAAACGGTGCCACAGCTTTCGTTCAAATTCGGTACATTCATTATGATGGATGGGTCTTCAAGAAAGGATTGGCCGTAAAAGGGGCAAATATCCTTCTTAAAACCCGTGCCACCCAATAAAATGGTTTATCGTAAGTAAAAATCTTTGATTATTATGTAAAACAAAAAATTTATGAGTTGATAAGGATTTATTTGCAAAATATAAACTTAATAAAATATAAACATTAATATTAAGAAATTTCATATAATTTGTCTAAAATTATTACAAAAATTAAAGAACATTTTTTTATTCTTTTTATGTGTTTTATAAAGCTTGTGCCGTATCACTGGTACCTGTTTAAATTTCTCTGTGAATTTGGATAGGAAAGAGTGATGGCTGGTGATAATAAGGGGGATTCCGGTAATTCGAATTCTCTTTCCGATCGGAAGCTTAAACAGGCAAATGATTTTACACTGCGTGAAGAGCCGGTTGAACGGCATGATATTGTCCATCCAAATACCGTAGGTGTAATAGAAGAAACTTTTAAACAAAGCGATACGATCCCTCCAAATGAGCAGGCGACTGAGAAAGATGACTCACCAAAGGTTTTTGACGAGTCCGTAGATTTACCCACCCACATCGAATATCACGCGGATGTCTCGTCAGCTCATGAGGGTGTCAATAAATCAACTGACATCGACTTTACATCCATTCATATTCCGAATTTTCGACCAGTCGATTTAGATGCGGATCTTAAAGTTGACATTGGCGATCCCTTTGAGATCGATAGGTCAAGTGTTCTCCCGTTAAAAGAAAAATCATCGCGCGGTGGTGAGGTCCTAGACGGCGATGGCAATATTGATGGTAGTGTAGAGAACAGCGTAGATAGCAGTACAGATAGCAGCGTAACCGAGGAAATAACTGAAGAAATATCCGAAGGAGCTATCCCGCCCCCAGGAGCGGCTAATCTAACGGTGCAAATGGTCACATTGCAAAATGTGGCCGCCTCTATTAGCGAGGATACGGATACCTCTTCTGCTATAAAAATCGCTGACATTTCTTCCGCAAATTACGCATTGGGACCAGCTAATCTCAGCCTCTCAGGGGCTGATGCAGCGAAGTTTGAGATTATTGGCACAGAGTTGTTTCTCAAGGCGGGAACAACACTGGATCATGAAACTGATGGCCAGCTTCATATCACTGTGGAGGTGGATGGCCCAACTATTGATGGTACGCCTGATGCCACAGCAAATCTGACCGTCAATGTCAGTAATGTGGATGATGAAGCCCCGACGGACATCGCCTTTGCCAGCGGCGGTACGGTGAATGAGAACGCGGCGGCCGGCACTGTGGTTGCAACGCTCTCTACCACCGATCCAGATACCTCATCGGGTTTTATCTATACTCTCACCAATGATCCTTCAGGTTTTTTCGAAATTGTCGGTGATGAAATCCGGGTGAAGGCAGGTGCGGCACTCGACTATGAAACGGCCACATCTCATGCGGTCACCATCCAAGTTGATGACGGTGCAGGCAATAGCTATTCCGAGAATATGACCATCGGCGTCAATGATATCAATGAAGCACCGACGGCGGTCACTTTACAAAACTTGGTTGCCAATATTAGTGAGGACACAGATACCACCTCGCGTGTGAAGGTTGCGGATATTGTCGTAACTGATGATGCGCTGGGCACGGAGAACTTAACGCTTTCCGGCACTGATGCGGCAAAGTTTGAGATTATTGGCACAGAGTTGTTTCTCAAGGCGGGGACGGCTCTCGACCATGAAACTGACAGCCAGTTTGATATTACGGTCAATGTCGATGATCCGACGGTGGGTAATACACCGGACGTCACAGCAAACCAAAGCTTCAATATTATCAATGTGGATGACGTTGCCCCGACGGACATCGCCTTTGCCAGTGGCGGTACGGTGAATGAGAACGCAGCAGCCGGCACTGTGGTTGCAACGCTCTCTACCACCGATCCAGATACCTCATCGGGTTTTATCTATACTCTCACCAATGATCCTTCAGGCTTTTTCGAAATTGTCGGTGATGAGATCCGGGTGAAGGCTGGCGCCACGATCGACTATGAAACGGCCACATCTCATGCGGTCACCATCCAAGTTGATGACGGTGCAGGCAATAGCTATTCCGAGAATATGACCATTGGTGTCAATGACATCAATGAAGCACCGACGGCGGTCACCTTACAAAACTTGGTTGCCAATATTAGTGAGGACACAGATACCACCTCGCGTGTGAAGGTTGCAGATATTGTCGTAACTGATGATGCGCTGGGCACGGAGAACTTAACGCTTTCCGGCACTGATGCGGCAAAGTTTGAGATTATTGGCACAGAGTTGTTTCTCAAGGCGGGGACGGCTCTCGACCATGAAACTGACAGCCAGTTTGATATTACGGTCAATGTCGATGATCCGACGGTGGGTAATACACCGGACGTCACAGCAAACCAAAGCTTCAATATTACCAATGTGGATGACGTTGCCCCGACGGACATCGCCTTTGCCAGCGGCGGTACGGTGAATGAGAACGCGGCGGCCGGCACTGCGGTTGCAACGCTCTCTACCACCGATCCAGATACCTCATCGGGTTTTATCTATACTCTCACCAATGATCCTTCAGGTTTTTTCGAAATTGTCGGTGATGAGATCCGGGTGAAGGCTGGCGCCACGATCGATTACGAAACGGATACTTCCCATGGCATAACTATACGCGTGACCGACCCTGGCGGTCAGACTTATGACGAAGCCGTGACCATCAATGTGGCAGACGTCAACGAAGCGCCGATTGATCTTTATGTTGATAGCGCTATGACGAGCGAAGCATTGGTCAATACGACAACAAATCATGATCAAGTAGGTGGAAAAACTGCAGCCCTAAATGGTGGCGGCTATGTCACCACTTGGTACTCCTATCATCAAGATGGTTCTGGCCCTGGTGTTTATGCGCAACGGTTTGATGCGGATGGAAACAAGGTTGGTGGGGAATTCCAAGTCAATACTTACACAACAAATAATCAAATGTGGCCAAAAGTCACCGGGCTTTCCGATGGTGGATTTGTGATCGTTTGGTCAGATAACGACCAAGAAGGGGCAAACAATTGGGGCACTTACGGACAGCGTTATGATGCCAACGGTAACACGGTTGGTGGTGAATTTCACATTAATACAACAACATCAAGTGCACAAATTGCTGACGGTGTTGAAACCCTCAGCAGCGGGGGTTTTGTTGTCGTATGGCGCGGTGACGGGGACGTCCACACACAAATTTATGATGCCGCTGGAGCAAAAGTCGGTGGCGAGATTCTTGTCAATACGACGACTTCTGGCACTCAAACAAGTGCACGCGTAACAGCTCTTTCCGATGGTGGCTATATTGTCAGCTGGTCGTCCCACGGACAAGACGGTGACGATTACGGTATTTATCTGCAAAGGTTTGATGCCTCGGGCACCAAGATGGGTGTTGAAACCTTGGTCAATACAACGACGGCTGGCTACCAGTGGAATTCAAACATAGATGTTCTAACTGATGGAAGTTATGTCGTTACCTGGGAATCAAACGGACAAGATGGCAGTGGCGATGGGATTTACATGCAGCGCTTTGCCTCTGACGGCACGCCACTTGGTACCGAAACCCAGGTGAACACCACTACAATAAACGACCAACGCAATCCTGATGTTACAGCACTGTCAGATGGCGGCTATGTCATCGCATGGGATTCCTATGGTCAGGATGGATCCTCACAGGGTGTCTATGTCCAACGCTATGATAAAAATGGTAATGCTCTGGAAGGCGAGATTCTCATCAATGAAACCACGAGCGGTGCTCAATACTTCCCTGATGTAGAACTCTTATCAAACGGCAAGTTGGTCTTTACGTGGACGGACTCTTCTGGTGCAGATGGTAGTTTAAGTGGCATCTACCAACGCATTATGGAGCCGGCACAAATTGTTGCGGAAGATGCAGCAGTAGGAACGGTTGTTGGCACTTTGGGGGCGGTAGACCCAGATGCCGGTGATACATTCACCTATTCGATCACCAATGATCCCTCAGGCAATTTCGAGATTGTGGGCAATGAGATCCGGGTGAAGGCGGGCGCCACGCTCGACTATGAGACAGCTACTTCACACGATGTCACCGTGCGTGTGACAGATTCTGGCGGCCTCACCTATGATGAAGTCGTGACCGTCAATGTTACGGACGTCAATGAAGCGCCGACCGATATATATGCCGGCGGGACATATATGTCCGATGAGGTGCTGGTCAATACGACAACTGCAAATACTCAATGGTATGGCATAAGTGCTGCTCTTTCCGGCGGGGGATATGTAACTGTTTGGGCGTCTTCTCAGCAGGATGGATCGGGATATGGTATTTATGCCCAACGTTACGATGACAATGGTGAAAAGGTTGGTGGTGAATTTCAAGTCAATACTTATACGACAGGTAGTCAAAATTGGCCGGAAATTACCGGTCTTTCCGATGGTGGCTTTGTCGTAACTTGGACATCGGATGGCCAAGATGGCTCTGGAAATGGTGTTTTTGGTCAACGCTATGATTCAAGCGGGAATACTGCTGGCAGTGAATTTCAGATAAATACAACCACGGCATCTAATCAGAGGTATAGCGCCATCGAAGCCCTTTCTGGTGGTGGGTTTGTTGTTTCCTGGCATTCCAATAACCAAGATGGAAGTGGATATGGTGTTTATTCTCAAATTTATGATGCAACAGGCGCCAAGGTTGGTGGTGAAATCCTTGTCAATACAACAACGACTGATGATCAGGTTTATTCCCGAATAACCGCATTATCTAATGGCGGATACATTGTGAGTTGGGCCTCTGATGCTCAAGATGGTAGCGGTACAGGAGTTTATCTCCAGCAATTCGATTCCTCTGGGAACAAGGTTGGGGGCGAGGTTCAAGTCAACCCCACAACGAGCGATGACCAAGAGTTCGCAGATATTGCTGTTCTTTCAAATGGAACTTATGTCGTCACTTGGGAATCTGATAATCAAGATGGAAGTGGCGAAGGCGTTTATATGCAGCGCTTCGCCTCAGACGGTACTCAGCTTGGATCAGAGATTCGGGTCAACACGACCACAACCAATAACCAGGAAACCCCTGACATAACAGCGCTTGCTGATGGTGGTTACATTATTGTCTGGCAATCGGACATTGGCGCAGGCAATTATGATATCTATGCCCAACGTTATGATGCCAATGGTAATGCCATAGGCGGTGAGACACTCATTAACCAGACAACAGGTGGTAGACAGCAGTACCCGGACGTGGAGGCTTTATCGAATGGTAAGCTCGTCTTTACTTGGACTGACTGGTCTGGTGCGGATGGTAGCAGTTGGGGCATTTTCCAACGCATTATGGAAGCACCGCCGACGGTTTCTGAGGATGCAAGCACGGGAACCGTCGTTGGCTACCTAGGCGCAACAGACCCCGACGCCGGTGACACCCTCAGTTACACCCTGCTCAACGACCCATCAAACAATTTTGAGATCATCGGCAATGAGATTCGGGTGAAGGCGGGTGCTACGCTCGACTATGAGACGGACACCTCTCACGACATCACAGTGCAAGTCACCGACTCCGGCGGTCTGACTTATAGCGAAGTGGTGACCGTGAATGTCGCAGATGTCAATGAAGCGCCGTTCGATATATATGCCGGCGGGACATATATGTCGACGGATGAGACATTGGTGAATACAACAACAGCAAATGCTCAATCGTCCAATGCAACAGCGGCCCTTACTGGCGGTGGCTATGTCACAACTTGGCAGTCTTACGGACAAGATGGTTCGTCCTATGGCATATTTGCGCAACGTTATGATGGAAATGGTGAAAAGGTTGGCAGCGAGTTTCAGGTCAACACTTATACGACGGATGACCAAAGATGGCCGAAAATAGCAGGACTCTCTGATGGTGGGTTTGTTATTTCCTGGACGTCAACTGACCAGGATGGCTCTAATTACGGTGTTTATGGTCAGCGTTATGATGTAAATGGCAATACGGTTGGAAGTGAATTCCAAATCAACACGACAACCACAGATGCTCAGGATGTAGATGATATTGAAGCTCTGAGTGGTGGGGGATTTGTCGTATCATGGTCTTCTAATAATCAAGATGGCTCTTGGTATGGTGTTTACACTCAGATCTATGATGCTGCAGGCGCCAAAGTCGGTGGTGAAATCCTTGTCAATACAGAAACCACAAACGATCAATTGATTTCAAATATCACCGCTTTATCTGATGGTAGCTATATCGTGACATGGACATCTTATGACCAAGATGGCAATGGTGCGGGCGTCTATTTGCAACGGTTTGATTCTTCAGGAACCAAAGTCGGCAGTGAAGTCCAAGTTAATACCACCACGAATAGCAATCAAGAAACCTCAGACATCGCTGTCCTTGCGAATGGCGGTTATGTTATCGTCTGGAATTCCGATGGACAGGATGGGAGTGGCGACGGGATTTACAGCCAAATTTATGATGCTACCGGTACAAAGATTGGCGGCGAGATCCTTGTTAACACGACAACCCAAGACCATCAGCGCCATCCCCAAATAACTGCCCTTAACGACGGTGGTTATGTAATCGTCTGGGATTCTTATAAGGGCGGAGGTGACTATGATATCTACGCCCAACGTTTTGATGCCAATGGCAACATGGTCGGTGATGAAACGCTGATTAATCAAATTACAGGCGGTAATCAAAGTTTTCCCGACGTGGAGGCCTTATCAAACGGCAAACTCATTTTTACATGGAACGACAGGAGTGGGGCCGATAGTGATAGTTGGGGCATCTATCAACGCATCATGGAAGCCCCGCCAACGGTTGGGGAAGATGCGACGACCGGAACGGTTGTCGGCTATTTGACGGCCTCGGATTCAGATGCTGGCGAGACCTTCACCTACTCCATCACCAATGATCCCTCCGGGAATTTTGAGATTGTCGGTAATGAGATCCGGGTGAAGGCCGGAGCTGCACTCGACTATGAAACCGATACATCTCACGACATCACCGTGCAGGTCACCGACTCCGGTGGTCTGACTTATAGCGAAGTGGTGACCGTGAATGTGGCGGATGTCAATGAAGCGCCGATCGATATATATGCCGGCGGGACATATATGTCGACGGATGAAACACTAGTCAATACGACAACGACAAATCATCAGGAAGATGCCTCAAGCGCTGCTCTGACTGGTGGCGGTTATGTCACCGTCTGGCAATCCCAAGATCAAGATGGTTCAGGGCCCGGCATTTATGCCCAGCGTTTTGACGGAAATGGAAATAAGGTTGGCGGTGAATTTCTGGTCAACACCACAACTTCAGGCTCTCAACATTTACCGAGCATAACGGGCCTTTCTGATGGTACCTTCGTCATTAGTTGGACCAGCGGTACAATCGAGGGGGCTGGCAATCTTGGCATTTTTGGCCAGCGCTATGATGCAAGTGGTGGCACGATCGGTGGTGAATTCCACATCAATACGACCACTGCCGACACGCAAACGTTTAGTGATATTCAGGCTCTGAGTGGTGGTGGTTTTGTCGTCTCCTGGCGATCCGACAACCAGGACGGGTCTGGGCAAGGTCTCTATAGCCAGATCTTTAATTCTTCGGGAACAAAAGTCGGCGGTGAGATACAGGTTAATACGACGACAACAGGCAATCAATTTGATTCCCAAATCGCAGCACTTTCCAATGGTGGCTATGTCATAAGTTGGACATCTAATAACCAGGACGGAGATGGCAACGGGGTCTATCTGCAACAGTTTGATGCATCTGGCAACAAAGTTGGCAGCGAAGTGCAGGTCAACACAACAATAGCGAATGACCAAGATGTTCCAGAAATTGCTGTTCTCTCCGACGGCAGCTATGTGGTGACTTGGGAATCTAACCAACAGGATGGTGGCGGCCGCGGTGTTTACATGCAACGCTTTGCATCCGATGGCAGTGCACTTGGCTCTGAAACATTAGTGAACACCACCACCGCTGGCAGTCAACGAGAAGCAGATGTTGTTGCCCTATCTGACGGTGGTTATGTCGTTGTTTGGCATTCTAACACCAGTGGCGATTTTGATATTTACGCTCAACGTTACGATGCCAATGACAATAAGGTCGGTGGGGAAACTCTTATCAATCAAACCACGAGCGGCCTCCAAGGATATCCCGATGTGGAGGTTTTGTCGAATGGCAAGCTCCTCTTCACCTGGACCGATGAAAGCGGTACTGATGGGGATGGCGATGGCGTTTACCAACGCATTATGGAAGCTCCGCCAACGGTTGACGAGAATTCTGCGGCAGGAACCTCAGTAGGATTTATCACGGCGACAGACCCGGAAAATGCTGGAGCCCTGACCTACAGCATTGATAGCGATCCGTCTGGCTTTTTCGAGTTGGTTGGCAATGAGATCCGCGTGAAAGCAGGTGCCGCACTCGACTATGAGACGGCGACTTCGCACAATATAACTGTGCGGGTCACAGATGCAGATGGCCTGTTTTCGACTCAGATTGTGACCATCAATGTGGCGGATGTTAATGAAGCGCCGATCGATATTTATGTCGATAGCTCAATCTCTAATGAAGCGCTGGTCAATACCGAGACAAACCTTAGTCAACGTTCTTCCAACACCTCAGCGCTGACAGGTGGGGGTTATGTTACTGCGTGGCAGTCTTGGGAGCAGGATGGTTCAGATAGTGGTGTCTATGCCCAACGCTATGATCAAGATGGCAATAAGGTGGGGAGTGAATTCCAAGTCAACACCTATACGTCTGGTTTACAATCGACCGGGCTCGTAACGGGACTTTCTGACGGCGGGTTTGTTATTGCATGGCAGTCGCATAATCAGGATGGCTCTAGTCATAGCGTCCATGGTCAACGCTATGATTCAAACGGCAATACCGTTGGTGGTGAATTCCAAATTAATACAACAACCGCAAATGCTCAGAAGATCGAAGATATTGAGGCCCTGAGCAGTGGTGGATTTGTCGTATCCTGGAATTCCTCTGCTCAAGATGGCTCCGGCTATGGTGTTTATACGCAGATCTATGATGCTGCAGGCGCCAAAGTTGGTGGTGAGATTTTGGTCAACACCACAACAAGTCAAGATCAATGGCATTCCCAAGTAACCGCGTTATCTGATGGCGGCTATGTGGTGACTTGGATGTCTGACGGGCAAGATGGAAGTGGTGAAGGCATCTATCTACAGCGTTTTGATGCCTCAGGTGCTAAAGTTGGCGGTGAGGTTCAAGTCAACACCACGACCAGCGGTGACCAAAACCTTCCGGATATCGCTGTTCTCAGCAACGGAAGTTATGTTGTCACATGGGAATCCGATGGTCAGGACGGCAGCGGCAATGGCATCTATATGCAGCGCTTTGCCTCTAATGGCACAACACTTGGTTCTGAAACCCAGGTCAATACAACGACAACAAACAGTCAAGAACGCCCTGATATCACAGCTCTCTCAGATGGTGGTTATATCATTGTTTGGCAGTCTGATGCGGGTGGCGGCAATTACGACATTTATGCCCAACGCTATGATGCCAGTGGCAACGTCATGGGTGTGGAAACCCGGATCAATAAAACGACCGGCGGTGCACAAACCTATCCTGATGTTGAGGCGTTATCAAACGGCAAGATTGTTTTTACATGGACTGATGAAAGTGGTGCCGACGGCGGGTATGATGGTGTTTATCAGCGCATCATGGAGCCGCCACAAACCGTTGCAGAAGATGCCACTACAGGAACCGTCGTTGGTTATTTGGGTGCTGCCGACCCAGATGCCGGTGATACCTTCACCTATACGCTTACCAACGATCCCTCCGGCAATTTCGAGATTGTCGGCGATGAGATCCGGGTAAAAGCAGGCGCCACACTCGACTATGAAACCGATACATCTCACGACATCACTGTGCAAGTCACGGATGCAGGCGGGCTGACTTATAGCGAAGTGGTGACCATCAATGTCGCAGATGTCAATGAAGCGCCGACCGATATTTATGCCGGCGGGACATATATGTCGACGGATGAAACTCTGGTTAATACGACAACCACAGACAATCAGAGATATGGTGAAAGCGCTTCCCTCACTGGTGGAGGGTATGTCACTGTTTGGGAATCTTACAATCAAGATGGTTCTAAATTTGGAATATTCGCGCAACGCTATGACGGAAACGGCAATCAGGTTGGTAGCGAATTTCAAGTCAACACCTATACAACTGAGAGTCAGACCACACCAAGAATAACAGGATTAGCTGGTGGCGGCTTCATCATAACATGGAGTTCAAGGCTACAAGACGGCTCCTCTTACGGTGCTTACGGCCAGCGTTATGATGCAAGCGGCAATACTGTCGGCAGCGAATTTCTGATTAATACGACAACTTTTGCGGATCAGGTGCTTGAAGACGTTGTATCGTTAAGCAGCGGCGGGTTTGTTGTGTCTTGGTATTCGGATGCGCAGGATGGCGATGGGTCAGGAGTTTATACTCAAATTTATGATGCCGTAGGCGCCAAAGTTGGTGGCGAAATACAGGTCAACACCACGACAACCAATTGGCAATATCAGTCACAAATAACGGCCCTATCTGATGGCGGCTATATTGTGACATGGATGTCTGACGGCCAAGATGGCGATGTCGCCGGCATCTATTTACAAAGGTTCAACGCTTCTGGCGTTAAGGTCGGCAGTGAAATTCAAGTCAACACCACCACAACTAATTCCCAAGAGCATCCCGATATAGCTGTGCTCTCCGATGGCAGTTATGTTGTTACCTGGGAATCTCTTACTCAAGATGGCAGTGGCTATGGGGTTTATCAGCAACGTTATTCTGCTGACGGTACGGCACTTGGTGCAGAAACCCAGGTTAATACAACCACAGCCAATAACCAAAGAAGCCCAGATATCACGGTTTTATCAGATGGTGGATACGTCATCGTATGGCAATCTCATGACGGCAGTAGCTATGATGTCTATGCGCAACGCTATGATGTTAATGGGAATAAGGTCGGTGGCGAAACGCTTATTAATCAAACCGCGACTGGCCATCAAAGTAATCCTGATGTAGAAGTTCTGTCAAATGGCAAACTTATTTTTACCTGGACAGATTCCGCTGGTACTGATGGGGATAGTGGCGGCGTCTACCAACGCGTCATGGAAGCGCCGCCAACGGTTGCCGAAGATGCAAACACCGGAACAGTTGTCGGTTATTTAACGGCGTCAGATCCAGATGCCAGTGAGACTTTCACCTATTCCATCACAAATGATCCATCAGGGAATTTCGAGATTGTCGGCACTGAGATCCGTGTGAAAGCGGGTGCCACGCTCGATTATGAGACCGACACCTCTCACGACATCACTGTGCAAGTCACCGACTCTGGCGGCCTCACCTATAGCGAAACTGTGACCATCAATGTCGCAGATGTAAACGAAGCTCCGATCGATATATATGCCAATGGCACCCATATGTCTGACGAAGTACTGGTGAATACGACAACGGTAAATGCTCAGAGGGATAGTTCAACAGCGGCTCTTTCTGGCGGTGGTTATGTTGTCACCTGGCGGTCCGATTATCAAGATGGTTCAGGTTATGGGGTATACGGCCAACGTTATGATGGGGCTGGAAACAAAGTAGGAAGCGAATTCCAGGTCAATACTTATACGACGGATGAGCAAGAATACCCAATTGTAACCGGGCTTAATGATGGTGGATTTGTAATCATCTGGCGGGACAGCTCGCAAGAAGGAGCCGGGGGTTACGGAGTTTATGGCCAACGTTATGATGCAAGCGGCAATACGGTCGGTAGTGAATTCCACATAAATACAACAATAACGGATTCGCAAATTTCTGGCGATGTTGTAGCCTTAAGTAGTGGCGGGTTTGTGGTGACCTGGAATTCGAATCTTCAAGACGGTTCCGGATATGGTGTTTACACTCAGATCTACGATGCCGCAGGCGCTAAAGTCGGAGGTGAAATTCTTGTCAACATAACAACAAGTGGAGATCAGGACGAAGCCCAAATATCTGCCCTTACGGACGGTGGTTATGTCGTAAGCTGGACAGCCTCAGATGGTGATGGAACTGGGATTTATTTTCAGCGATTTGATTCCTCTGGGACCAAGGTTGGTGGTGAAGTTCTAGCCAATACAACTACCGGCGGCAATCAAGGAATGTCTGATATTGCCGTTCTCTCCGATGGCAGTTTTGTTGTGACCTGGCGGGGGGGCTGGGACCAAGACGGTAGCGGCAACGGAGTTTATCTGCAACGTTTTGATTCAAGTGGGAATAGTCTCGGATCAGAGACCCTGGTCAACACCACCACTGCCGGTGATCAATATGAGGCCAATATCACAGCGCTGAGCGATGGCGGTTATGTCATCGTATGGCGGAGCGGCGACAATGATATCCATGCGCAACGTTATGATGCAGATGGTAATACCTTAGGGGGGGAAACCCTAATCAATCAAGTCACGAGTGGCCTCCAGTTCCTTCCAGATGTGGAAGGTTTGTCGAACGGCAAACTCGTCTTTACTTGGTCGACGAATGGTGATGGGAGTGGATTGGGTATCTATCAACGCATCATGGAAGCGCCGCCGACGGTTGATGAGAACTCTGCCGCGGGGACGGCCGTGGGCTACTTGGCAGCTTCAGATCCGGATGCCGGAGAGACGTTTACTTATTCCATAACCAACGACCCGTCGAACAATTTCGAAATCGTCGGTAATGAGATCCGTGTGAAGGCGGGTGCTACCCTCGACTATGAAACAGATACATCTCACGACATCACAGTGCGTGTAACAGATTCAGGTGGCCTGACTTATGATGAAGTGATCACCATCAATGTTGCAGACATCAATGAAGCGCCGACCGATATTTATGCCGGCGGGACATATATGTCCGATGAAGCGCTGGTCAACACCACAACTGCAACTTCTCAAATTCTTAGCGCAAGCGCCGCGCTTACCGGCGGGGGATATGCAACTGTTTGGGCGTCCTATCACGGGTCAAACTATGACATTTTTGCCCAGCGGTATGATGACAATGGTGAAAAGGTTGGCGGTGAATTTCAAGTCAATAGTTTTATATCATATGCCCAAACACGACCAGAAATTACCGGCCTTTCCGATGGTGGCTTTGTTATAACGTGGTCATCAAATGGTCAAGATGCCTCTGGAAATTACGGTGTTTTTGGTCAACGCTATGATTCAAGCGGGAATACTGTTGGTGGTGAATTTCAGATAAATACAACCACGGCATTTGATCAGACGAATAGCGCCATTGAAGCCCTTGCTGGCGGTGGGTTTGTTGTTTCCTGGCATTCCAATAACCAAGATGGAAGTGGATATGGGATTTATTCTCAAATCTATGATGCAACAGCCTCCAAGGTTGGAGGTGAAATACAAGTCAATACGACGACAAGTAATGATCAGCTTAATTCCCGAATAACCGCATTATCCAATGGCGGATATATTGTGAGTTGGAATTCTGACCTTCAAGATGGTAGCGGTAAAGGAATTTATTTTCAGCAATTCGATTCCTCTGGGAACAAGGTCGGAGGCGAGGTTCAAGTCAACACCACAACAAGTAATGATCAAGAATTGGCTGATATCGCCGTCCTTTCAAACGGAACTTATGTCCTCACATGGGAGTCTGATAATCAAGATGGAAGTGGCGATGGCATTTATATGCAGCACTTCGCCTCAGACGGTACTAAGCTTGGATCAGAAACGCTCGTAAATACCACAACTGCTAATGCTCAAGTTGGTCCAAACATTACTGCATTGTCGGATGGTGGCTATGTTATCGTCTGGAAATCTGATGTCGGAGGTGGGGATGATGACATCTACGCCCAACGTTTTGATGCGGGTGGCAATAAAGTGGGCGGGGAAACCCTGATCAATCAAACAACAGCCGGAGATCAGTGGTATCCAGATGTCGAAGCCCTCGCAAACGGAAATATTGTCTTTACCTGGACAGATAGATCTGGTGCCGATGGTAGCTCTTACGGCGTCTACCAACGCATCATGGAAGCCCCGCCGACGGTTGGAGAAGATGCAACAACCGGAACGGTTGCTGGCTATTTAACTGCAACGGATCCAGACGCTGGCGATACCTTCACCTATACCCTGCTCAACGATCCGTCGAATAATTTCGAGATTGTCGGTAATGAGATCCGGGTGAAAGCGGGCGCCACACTCGATTATGAAACAGACACCTCTCACGACATCACGGTACGCGTCACCGACGCGGGTGGCCTGACCTATGATGAAGTCGTGACCATCAATGTTGCCGATATCAATGAGGCGCCGATTGATATTTATGCCGGCGGGACATATATGTCGACGGATGAGACATTGGTGAATACAACAACGGCAGATGATCAACAGTATGGTACAAGTGCTGCTCTGACTGGTGGGGGTTATGTTACTGTTTGGCAATCTCTCAATCAGGATGGTTCTTCGTGGGGCGTCTTTGCCCAACGCTATGATGGAGATGGAAATAAGGTTGGTGGTGAATTCCAGGTCAACACCTATACAACGAACCAACAACAAGATCCGGTTGTAACAGGACTTGCAGATGGTGGATTTGTTGTATCCTGGGAGTCAAATGGGCAGGACGGAGATTTTTATGGTGTTTTTGGCCAACGCTATGACGCGAGCGGCAATACTGTTGGAGGCGAATTCCAAGTTAATACAGAGACTACATCTGCTCAGTGGTACAGTGACATTGAAGCCTTAAACAGTGGTGGCTTTGTAGTTTCCTGGTCATCACTAGGCCAGGATGGTTCAGGGTACGGTGTCTATACTCAAATTTATGACGCTGCAGGAGCCAAAGTCGGTGGTGAAATTCTTGTGAATACCACCACACTTAATAACCAAAACGAAACCAAAATAGCTGCCCTCTCGGATGGCGGTTATATCGTAACTTGGACATCTGACGATCAAGATGGCAGTGATGATGGTATTTACCTCCAGCGCTTCGATTCTTCAGGAACTAAGATTGGTGGCGAAGTTCAGGTCAACACCACAACCAGCAACAGTCAAGAACTCTCAGATATCACCGTCCTTTCCGATGGCAATTATGTTGTTACCTGGGAGGGAATGGACGGTAGTGGTGATGGAATTTTCTTCCAGCGTTTTGATTCTTCTGGAACACCTCTGGGGGCAGAAACGCCGGTTAACACCACAACAACGAATAACCAACAAGATCCAGAGATAGTCGGACTCTCTGATGGTGGTTATGTCATCGTATGGCAATCTGAAGATCCTTCTACCCTTTTGAGGGACATCTACGCCCAACGTTTTGATGCGGGTGGCAATAAGGTGGGCGGTGAAACGCTGATCAATCAAACGACAAGCGGGGACCAGTGGTATCCTGATGTTGAAGCTCTTTCAAACGGAAATATTGTCTTTACCTGGACAGATGACTCTGGTGCTGATGGATCATTTGATGGCGTCTATCAGCGCATTATGGAAGCGCCGCCAACGGTAGCCGAGGATGCAACAACCGGAACAGTGGTTGGCTATCTGACGGCTTCTGATCCCGACGCTGGCGAGACCTTCACTTACTCGATCACTAATGATCCCTCCAATAACTTTGAGATCGTCGGCAATGAGATCCGGGTCAAAGCAGGCGCCACACTCGACTATGAAACCGACACCTCTCACGACATCACCGTGCAAGTCACCGACTCCGGCGGGCTGACTTATAGCGAAGTGGTGACCATCAATGTCGCGGACATTAACGAAGCGCCGACGGATATTTATGCTGGCGGGACATATATGTCGACGGATGATGCGCTCGTCAATACAGCGACTTCAGGTACCCAACAGAGTAGCGCAATTTCTGCACTCACTGGAGGCGGTTATGTTATCGCTTGGGAGGCTGGAAACAATCAAGATGGCGATGAGTCAGGTGTTTTTGCGCAACGCTTTGATGCTAACGGTAATGCAATAGGTAGTGAATTCCAGGTTAATACCTATACGTCTGGCAGCCAGTTTTTACCGAAGACAAGCGGGCTTTCCGACGGCGGCTTCGTTATCATTTGGCAAGACATTGACCAGGAAGGTGGAGGCAATTACGGCGTTTATGGCCAGCGCTTTGACGCAAGCGGTAACGCCGTGGGGAGTGAATTCCATGTCAACACGACCACGTCTGGCAGCCAGGATGTGAATAGTGTCCAAGGTTTAACAGGCGGTGGTTTTGTTGCCACCTGGTATTCAGATGACGGTAATGGATCGGGCATTTATTCTCAGATTTTTGACGCAGCAGGCGCCAAAGTTGGTGGTGAAATTCTTGTCAATACCACGACAAATGATTGGCAATATTCGTCTGAAACGACCGCTTTATCTGACGGTGGTTATATTGTGACCTGGACGTCTGATGGCCAAGATGGAAGCGGCTCTGGCATTTATATGCAACGGTTTGATGCTTCAGGAACGAAAGTTGGTGGTGAAGTTCAGGTCAACACGACGACAAGTGGTAATGAACAGTACTCTGAGATAACAGCTCTGAGCGATGGTAGTTACGTAGTTGCTTGGGTATCCAATAGCCAAGACGGTAGTGGCGACGGTGTTTATATGCAGCGCTTTGCATCTGATGGCACTACGCTTGGATCAGAAACACTGGTCAATACGACGACTACCAACAACCAACGAGATCTGGATATTTCTGAGCTTCCTGACGGCGGTTATGTCGTTGTGTGGTCGTCCAATGCTGGCGGAAACTATGACATTTACGCACAACGTTATGACGCCAATGGCAATAAGGTTGGTGGGGAAACACTCATAAATCAAACGACGAGCAGCAATCAGAATTCGCCTGAAGTCGACGTGTTATCCAATGGAAAGTTGGTTTTTACTTGGAGTGATATTTCGGGCGCAGATGGCGATGGTTCGGGTATCTTTCAACGCATCATGGAAGCGCCGCCAACGGTAGCCGAGGATGCCACAACCGGAACGGTTGTTGGTTATCTGACCGCTGAAGACCAGGATGCAGGCGAAACCTTCACTTACTCGATCACCAATGACCCTTCTAACAATTTCGAGATTGTCGGTGATGAGATCCGCGTCAAGGCAGGTGCCACACTCGATTATGAAACAGACACCTCTCACGACATCACAGTGCGTGTCACAGATTCAGGTGGTCTTACCTATGACGAAGTGGTGACCATCAATGTGACCGACGTCAATGAAGCGCCCACCGATATTTATGTTGACGGTGTGATGTCCAATGAAAGTTTGGTCAACACAGAAACAACCAACAATCAATTGCTCGGTACAACTGCGGCCCTTACTGGTGGTGGATATGTGACGACTTGGCAGTCTTACGGCCAAGATGGTTCAAAAAATGGGGTTTTTGCTCAACGCTATGATGAAGATGGCAACAAGGTTGGCAGTGAATTCCAAGTCAACACGACGACATCCGACTCGCAATACGAGCCGGTTGTAACAGGGCTCAATGATGGCGGTTTCATGATCGCCTGGACAGATTCAGATCAAGAGGGTGTGAATAACTCTGGTGTATATGGCCAGCGTTATGATGCAAGCGGCAACACGGTTGGTAGCGAATTCCGAATTAATACAACAACCGCAGACGATCAAAATGTAAATGATATTGAAGCACTAACCAGTGGTGGTTATGTCGTTTCTTGGCAGTCACTCTTTCAAGATGGTTCAGGATGGGGGACGTATGCTCAGATATTTGATGCGGCTGGAGCCAAAGTTGGCGGTGAAATTCTTGTTAATACGACAACAGGTAACAATCAAGACAGCTCAGAAATAGTCGCCCTATCAGATGGTGGTTATATCGTCACCTGGAGTTCCGAGTATCAAGACGGTGGCGGTGAAGGTGTTTACTTACAGCGGTTTGATTCCTCCGGAACGAAGGTTGGCAGTGAGGTTCTCGTCAATACCACAACCAGCGGCGATCAAGAACTTTCTGATATAGCTGTTTTGTCTGATGGCAGTTATGTCGTCACGTGGGAATCCGATGGTCAGGATGGCAGTGGCGAAGGCATTTATATGCAACGCTATGCCTCTAATGGGACAACTCTTGGCTCTGAGACCCGGGTCAACACAACAGTAGCAAACGGTCAAGAACGCCCCGATATCACAGCTCTCTCAGATGGTGGTTATATCATCGTTTGGAAGTCTGATGTAGGTGGCGGCAATTACGATATTTATGCTCAACGCTTTGATGCCAGTGGCAATGTGATGAGCAGCGAAACTCTGATCAATCAAACGACAGCTGGAACTCAAAATTACCCTGATGTAGAAGCTTTATCAAACGGCAAACTTGTTTTTACTTGGACCGATCAAAACGCGACCGATGGCAGCGGTAATGGTATCTATCAGCGGATTATGGAGCCCCCGCAAACTGTTTATGAGGACGCAACAACCGGAACGGTCGTAGGCTATCTCGGAGCAACGGATCCAGATGCCGGTGATACCTTCACCTATACCCTGCTCAACGATCCGTCGAATAATTTCGAGATTGTCGGTAATGAGATCCGGGTGAAAGCAGGCGCCACGCTTGATTATGAAACGGACACCTCTCACGACATCACCGTGCAAGTCACCGACTCAGGCGGTCTGACTTATAGCGAAGTGGTGACCGTCAATGTGGCTGACGTCAATGAAACACCAACTGATCTTTATGTCGACAGTGCTATCTCTAATGAAGCGCTGGTGAATACGACAACCACATTCCATCAAACATATGGTAAAAGTGCTGCCCTCACTGGTGGTGGATATGTGACAACTTGGGAATCTTACCTCCAGGATGGCTCAGGATTTGGGATCTTTGCGCAACGTTATGATGAAGATGGAAATAAAGTTGGCAGTGAATTCCAAGTCAACACTTATACAACTGGTGGGCAACTAGGACCTGTTATAACAGGAACTTCCGATGGCGGGTTTACTATTGCTTGGACTGATTCTAATCAGGAAGGTTCTAGTGATAGAGGTGTCTATGGCCAACGCTTTGACGCAAGTGGCAATACGGTTGGTAGTGAGTTTCATGTCAATACAACAACCTCAGACAATCAATATGTAGAAGATATTGCGGCCCTGAACGGCGGTGGTTTTGTCGTCACTTGGAGGTCAAGGCTGCAAGATGGCGATAGCGATGGAGTTTATAGCCAGATTTATGATGCCGCAGGTGCTAAGGTTGGTGGCGAAATCCTTGTCAATACAACAACCTCAGACACTCAAAACTATTCCCAAATAACTGCCCTTAGCGATGGCAGCTATATTGTCACTTGGATATCAAGGCTGCAAGATGGCAGTGGCGATGGCATTTTTCTGCAAAAATTTAATTCAACGGGTGTCAAGGTTGGTGGAGAGGTACAGGTCAATACCACAATCGCTGGCGATCAAGATTATCCCGATATAGAAGTTCTCTCAGATGGAAGCTATGTCGTCGCCTGGGAAGCTGATAATCAAGATGGCAGTGGCGAAGGCATTTATATGCAACGCTTTGCTTCTAATGGCACAACTCTTGGTTCCGAGACCCAGGTAAACACAACAACAGCCAATGATCAGCAAATCCCAGAGATTACTGCGCTCTCTGACGGTGGTTACATCATTGTCTGGCAATCTGATATGGGTGGTGGCAATCATGACATTTTTGCTCAACGCTATGATGTGAATGGCAATGTTATGGGTGTCGAAACCCTGATCAATCAAAGTACAAGCGGAGCTCAGTCTTCTCCTGATGTAGAACAGTTGTCGAACGGTAAGGTTGTTTTTACTTGGACAGACGAAAACGGTAATGATGGGAGTCAAACGGGTGTTTATCAACGCATTATGGAAGCACCGCAAACGGTTGACGAAAATGCGACAACCGGAACGGTGGTTGGCTATTTAGGAACCGTTGATCCAGACGCTGGTGACACCTTCACATACTCGATCACCAATGATCCCTCCAATAACTTTGAGATTGTCGGTAATGAAATCCGGGTGAAAGCTGGCGCTACGCTCGATTATGAGACAGATACATCCCACGATATCACCATACGTGTAACTGACTCTGGCGGTCTCACCTATGATGAAGTGGTGACCATCAATGTCGCAGACGTCAACGAAGCGCCGACCGACATTTATGCCAACGGCACCTATATGTCTGATGAAGCGCTCGTCAATACGGCAACTTCTGGCACTCAGCAAAAGAGCGCCATCGCTGCCCTGAATGGTGGAGGCTATGTGACCGTCTGGGAAGGGTGGGGCTCGCAGGATGGTTCAGGTGCAGGCGTTTTCGCCCAACGCTATGATGGAGATGGGAATAAAGTTGGTAGTGAATTTCAGGTCAATACTTATACGACCAATCATCAACAAACTCCAATTGTGACCGCGCTTTCGGACGGTGGGTTTGTGATTATTTGGACGGATGACACTCAAGAGGGGGCGAGTAATTATGGTATTTACGGCCAGCGCTATGATGCCAGTGGCAACACAGTTGGCGGCGAATTTCATGTCAATACAACCACCACAGATGCGCAGCTTGCCGATGATGTTGTTGCCTTAAATGGAGGGGGGTTTGTTGTTTCTTGGGCATCGAATCTCCAAGATGGCTCAGGGTATGGTGTTTATACCCAAATATATGATGCAGCAGGTGCCAAGGTTGGTGGCGAGATCCTCGTCAATACGACGACCAGCAATGATCAACAATACTCTGAAGTAACAGCTTTATCTGACGGTGGTTATATTGTGACCTGGACGTCTGATGGCCAAGATGGAAGCAACAACGGTATCTATTTGCAACGGTTTAATTCATCTGGGGTCAAAGTTGGTAGTGAGGTCCAGGTCAATACCACAACCAGTGATAACCAGAACGACTCAGATATTGTCGTCCTTAATGACGGAAGTTATGTTATTGCTTGGGAATCCTATGGCCAGGATGGCAGTGGGTATGGGATTTACATGCAACGTTTTGCCTCTGATGGCACCTTGCTCGGCTCTGAAACCCAAGTCAACACAACAACCGGTAATAGCCAAGAGGACCTCAATATCACGGCCCTATCCGACGGTGGTTATGTCATCGTATGGGAATCAAATATGGGCAGTGGCAATTACGATACTTTTGCCCAACGTTATGATGCGGATGGCAATGCAGTGGGTATCGAAACCCTGATCAATCAAACGACGACCGGCGCTCAAACCCAACCGAATGTAGAAGTTTTATCAAACGGCAAGCTTGTTTTTACCTGGACGGATTGGACCGGTGCTGACGGTGACGGCAGAGGCGTTTATCAACGCATCATGGAAGCCCCGCCAACGGTAGCCGAGGATGCAAGCACCGGAACGGTTGTTGGTTATCTGACAGCTGAAGACCAGGATGCAGGCGAGACCTTCACTTACACCCTCACCAATGACCCCTCGGGAAATTTCGAGATCATCGGCAATGAGATCCGGGTGAAAGCGGGCGCCACGCTCGATTATGAAACCGATACCTCTCACGACATCACCGTCCGCGTCACTGATTCAGGTGGCCTGACTTATGATGAAGTGATCACCATCAATGTCGCAGACGTCAACGAAGCACCGACGGATATTTATGCCGGCGGGACGTATATGTCGACGGATGAGTTCTTGATGAATACGACGACCTCGAACGACCAGGATACAGGCACGAGTGCGGCTCTCACTGGTGGGGGATATGTTACGGCCTGGGCATCCGGTAACTTTACACCTGATATCTTTGCACAGCGTTTTGATGCGGATGGCAATAAAGTTGGCAGTGAATTCCAGGTCAATACCTATACAGGGCATAGTCAAAACGTTCCACAAATCACAGGCCTTTCTGACGGTGGTTTTGTTATTGCCTGGGAATCGTACGATCAAGAAGGTGTTGGCAATCTATTTGGCATCTATGCTCAGCGATATGATTCAAACGGCAACACTGTTGGTGGTGAATTCCATGTCAATTCAACAATCGCAGATTGGCAACGTATTAACGATGTCGTTGGGTTGGATGGCGGTGGATTTGTCGTATCCTGGCACTCAAATCTTCAGGATGGTTCTAATTATGGTGTATACACCCAGATCTATGATGCGGCAGGCGCCAAGGTTGGCGGGGAAAGTCTTGTCAATACCTATACGAGTAGCTCCCAAGATTACTCTCGAATAACAGCCCTGTCTGATGGCGGATATATTGTCAGCTGGAACTCTGATAACCAAGATGGAAGTTTTGATGGCATTTATATGCAACGTTTTGATTCTTCCGGCACCAAAGTTGGCAGTGAAACTCCGGTCAATACAACAACAAGTGGCGCTCAGGACTCCTCAGACATTGATGTTCTGTCAGATGGCAGTTATGTCGTCACTTGGGAATCTGATGGTCAAGATGGCGATGGCGATGGTATTTATATGCAACGCTTTGCCTTAGACGGCACCAAACTCGGATCGGAAACTCTTGTCAACACCACCACCACCAATGATCAAAACGATCCAGATATCACAGCTCTTTCCGATGGAGGCTATGTCATTGTCTGGCGCTCTGATGTTGGTGGGGGGAATGAGGATATTTACGCCCAACGCTTTGATGCGGGGGGCAATAAGGTCGGCGGGGAAACCCTGATCAATCAAACGACAAGTGGAGATCAGTGGGATCCTGATGTCGAAGCTCTTGCAAACGGGAATATCGTCTTCACCTGGACGGATAAATCCGGTGCAGACGGGTCATCAAATGGCGTTTATCAACGCATCATGGAAGCCCCGCCAACGGTAGCCGAGGATGCCACGACCGGAACAGTTGTTGGTTATTTGACTGCTGAAGATCAGGATTCTGGCGAGACCTTCACTTACTCTATCACCAACGACCCATCAAACAATTTCGAAATCGTCGGCAATGAAATCCGGGTGAAAGCAGGGGCCACGCTCGATTATGAAACCGACACGTCTCATGACATTACTGTGCAAGTCACGGATTCAGGCGGGCTGACTTATAGCGAAGTGGTGACCGTCAATGTGGCCGACGTCAATGAAGCACCGATCGATATTTATGCTGGCGGGACGTATATGTCGACGGATGAATTTGTCGTGAATACGACAACCAATCAGAGCCAATGGCTTGGTACGAGTGCAGCTCTTACTGGTGGAGGATATGTCACAACCTGGGAAGATAATAGTCTAGATGGTAACTCTGCCGGCATATTCGCACAACGTTTTGACGGAGACGGCAATAAAGTTGGCAGCGAATTCCAGGTCAACACCTACACCACAGATAGCCAGAGAGATCCGCAAATAACCGGTCTTTCTGATGGCGGTTTTGTGATCGTTTGGCGTTCTGACGAACAAGAAGGTGTTGGCAATGGTTATGGCGTTTATGGCCAACGCTATGATGCAAACGGCAATACCGTTGGCAGTGAATTTCATGTCAATACGACAACCGCAAATGGGCAGCATGTCAATGACGTTGTCGCTTTGAATGGTGGCGGGTTTGTTGTGTCCTGGCAGTCATATAATCAGGATGGACAGTACAACGGTGTATACACGCAAATTTATGATGCCGCGGGCGCTAAAGTTGGCGGTGAGATTCTTGTCAATACCATAACGGCTAACAATCAACAATCTTCTAAAATAACGGCTCTGTCTGACGGTGGTTATATTGTGACTTGGGAGTCTTCTGAACAAGACAGCAGTGGTTACGGTGTCTATTTACAACGGTTTGATTCCTCCGGCACCAAAGTTGGCAGTGAAACCCAAGTCAATACAACGACCTCTAATGATCAAGACCTCTCGGACATCGCTGTTCTCTCTGACGGCAGCTATGTCGTTACCTGGGAATCCGCAGGTCAGGATGGCAGTGGCTATGGCATTTATATGCAGCGCTTTGCCTTAGACGGCACCAAACTCGGATCGGAAACTCTTGTCAACACCACCACCGCCAATAATCAATACAATCCTGATATCACAGCTTTATCTGATGGAGGATACGTCATTGTCTGGCGCTCTGATGTTGGTGGAGGCAATGATGATATCTATGCCCAACGCTTTGATTCGGTTGGAAATAAGGTCGGCGGAGAAACCCTGATCAATCAAACCACAAGTGGCGATCAGACTTACCCCGATGTCGAAGAGTTATCGAATGGTAAGATCGTCTTCACCTGGACTGACGGTTCTGGGGCTGATGGCCATCTTTTGGGCGTTTACCAACGCATTATGGAGGCGCCACCAACTGTTGCCGAGGATGCCACAACCGGAACTGTTGTCGGTTATTTGACCGCTGAAGACCAGGATGCAGGCGAAACTTTCACCTACACAATCACCAATGATCCATCAAATAATTTCGAGATTGTTGGTACTGAGATCCGCGTAAAAGCGGGCGCGACGCTCGATTATGAGACCGACACGTCTCATGACATCACTGTGCAAGTCACCGACTCAGGCGGGCTGACTTATAGCGAAGTGGTGACCGTCAATGTCGCAGATGTCAATGAGGCCCCCACCGATATTCAAATCTATGAATCAAGTGACACGATTGTCGATGCACTGAGCGATAAAACGCCTTTAGGGCATTGGCGTCTTGGTGAAACGTCTGGCACAACTGCGGTAGATGCGTTTGGCACAAACAATGGCGCTTATCATGGCGATGTCGTTTTAGGGGTTACGGGAGCGGCAACTGGGATATCTGACAAAGCGGCAAGTTTTGATGGAGCGGGTGATTATGTCGAGATCCCTCATTCAACGGATTATGAGCTTACCGACGGTACCCTCCATATGTGGTTCAATGCGGCTGATACGGTTGGAAGGCAGGCATTAATCACAAAGGACTCATCAGATTATGATGATGGCGGTCATATGACCATACTTATAGAAAATGGTGGTCAAATTCGCGCACGTTTACAGAGCTCTACTGGAAATCATGAGATTTACTCGGCCCCGGGAGCCGTCAGTGCTGGCGAATGGTACCATGTTGCCTTCTCTTGGGGTGCAGATGGCATGCATCTCTATTTGGATGGTGTTGAAATTGGCACGAATGTCTACACTGGAGGCATGGAAAATAATGAAGAACCGATTGTAGTTGGCGCCAATCAGTGGAACAGCGATGACTTAATTGCAAATAAAATAAAAGATTATTTTGACGGCAGCATCGATGAAGTCGCTATTCATGGCGAGCAACTTGACGCAACGGATCTCTCTGCAATCATCAATGCAACTGAAAATGCTGCAATAACGCAAACAAACAATCTGCTCCTAAATATCCCTGAGATTATTCAGAATGGAGATACGATCGGTTTTGCGGTTGGTGCTGATCCGGAAAATGACACGCTGACTTATGCCCTTCTGGATGATGCTAATGGTGCATTTACCATCGACCCAAATACAGGCGCGATTACGGTCGCGGACGCAAGCCAGATTAATTACGAAGATGCAACACAGAAAAATATCACCGTTGAAGTTACCGATCCATCCGGCCTGAAATACAACGAAAACTTTACTATCAATGTCACGGATATCAACGAAACACCCACGGATCTCTATGCCGGCGGGACGTATATGTATGACGAAGCGCTCGTCAATACGACAACGGCAGATATTCAATCGTATGGTGCCAGTGCCGCTCTTAATGGAGGGGGATATGTCACCGTTTGGCAATCCTATCAACAGGATGGCTCCGCAAATGGTGTTTTTGCGCAACGTTATGACGGAAATGGTGGAAAGCTTGGCGGTGAATTTCAGGTCAATACTTACACATCAAGTTACCAGGACGACCAACATGTTGTAGGGCTCAGCGGTGGCGGATTTGTTGTAGTATGGACATCAAGTGGCCAAGATGGTTCCGGTGACGGCGTTTATGGTCAGCGCTATGATGCAAGCGGCAACACAGTCGGCAGCGAATTTCTAATTAATACGACAACCACAGACGCTCAGACGGTAAGTGATGTTGAAGCGTTAAACAGCGGCGGGTTCGTCGTCTCTTGGACGTCAAATCTTCAGGATGGCTCGGGTTGGGGCGTTTATACGCAAATTTATGATGCCGCAGGCGCTAAGGTCGGAGGTGAAATTCTTGTCAACACCACGACCAGCGGTGATCAGCAATTTTCTGAAATAAGCGCTCTCAGCGGTGGCGGCTATATTGTGAGCTGGGAAGCTGATGGGCAGGATGGTGATAGCTGGGGCGTTTATTTCCAGCAGTTTAATTCCTCAGGCGTCAAGGTCGGCGGCGAGGTTCAAGTTAATACGACCACCAGCAGTATCCAAGATGACTCAGATATCGCTGTTCTCTCTGACGGAAGTTATGTGGTCACCTGGGAATCCGCAGGCCAAGACGGTAGTGGCGACGGAATTTATCTGCAACGTTTTGCTTCCGATGGCACGCCAATTGGGTCTGAAACCCGGGTCAACACAGCAACCGCAGGCAATCAACAGAATCCGGATATCACGGCGCTTTCCGATGGTGGTTATGTCATTGTATGGCAGTCATATACGGGTGGAAACCTTGACATCTATGCACAACGCTATGATGAGAACGGCACCGCAATGGGCGGTGAAACGCTGATCAATCAAACCACCACGGGCAATCAGGTCAATCCTGATGTAGAGTTGCTCTCAAACGGCAAGCTTGTCTTTACATGGACGGATAGTTCGGGCGCCGATGGAGGCTTGGAAGGCGTCTATCAGCGCATCATGGAAACATCGCCAACTGTTGATGAGAATGCGAGTGCGGGAACAGTTGTCGGTTATTTAACGGCGTCAGATCCAGATGCCGGTGAGACCTTCACTTATGCTATCGCCTCTGATCTCTCAGGAAATTTTGAAATTGTCGGCAATGAAATTCGGGTAAAAGCAGGTGCCACACTCGACTATGAGACAGACACCTCTCACGATATCACCGTACAGGTCAAAGACTCAGGCGGTCAGACCTATAATGAAGTGGTGACGATCAATGTGGTCGACATCAATGAAGGGCCGATCGATATATACACCGGCGGGACATATCTATCTGACGAAGCATTGGTGAATACGACAACCGCAAGTACTCAAGAGTTTGCCGCAACAGCAGCTCTCACGGGCGGCGGTTATGTGACCACATGGACCTCTTCTGGCCAAGATGGCTCCGGGAACGGTGTATATGCCCAACGCTATGATGGAGATGGAAACAAGGTTGGCAGCGAATTCCAGGTTAATACCTATACGACTAATAGCCAGGAAGGGCCGGAAATAATAGGGCTTTCTAATGGTGGATTTCTTATAACCTGGGACTCAAGCGGTCAAGATGGTTCCAGCGATGGTGTTTATGGTCAGCTCTATGATTCAAGCGGTAATACGGTCGGCAGTGAATTCCTAATTAATACGACAACCACAGATGCTCAGAGGGTAGATGATATTGCGACCCTCGATAATGGGGAATTTGTTGTTTCCTGGCAATCCGCTAACCAGGACGGTTCTGGATATGGCATTTATACACAAGCCTATAATGCATCCGGTTCAAAGATCGGTGGCGAAGTCCTTGTCAACACCACAACTAGTAATAATCAAACCCAATCTCGCATAACAGGCCTTGGCGATGATGACTACGTCGTAAGTTGGACGTCTGATGGGCAAGATGGAAGTGGCGAAGGCATCTACTTCCAACGATTTACTGCAATCGGAAGCAAAAATGGTGGGGAAGTTCGGGTCAATAGCTATACCAATGGTGATCAGGACGATTCAGATATCGCTGTTTTCTCTGATGGGAGTTTTATTATCACCTGGGAATCCGCAGGCCAGGATGGCTCCAGCGATGGAATTTATTATCAACGGTTTGAGACCGATGGCACCCCACTAGGTTCGGAGACGTTGGTCAACACAACAACGGCCAATGCACAAAAGAACCCCGATATTACGGTGTTGTCCGATGGCGGTTATGTCATCGTCTGGCAATCCGACGTGGGTGGCGGTGTTTATGACATTTATGCGCAACGCTATGACACAAATGGCAATACAGTTGGCGGTGAAACCCTGATCAATCAAACCACGGGCGGTACTCAGAGCTATCCTAATGTGGAAGGCCTCTCAAACGGGAATATCGTCTTTACCTGGACTGATGAGGGTGGTGCTGATGGCGATGGTAGCGGCATCTATCAGCGCGTCATGGAAGCTCCGCCAACAGTTGCTGAGAACTCCGCCGCAGGAACATCAGTTGGGTTTATCACGTCCAAGGATCCAGAAGAAGCTGGTGCGATTACTTATACCATCGATAGTGATCCCTCAGGCTTCTTTGAATTGGTTGGTAATGAGATCCGTGTCAAAGCAGGGGCATCGCTCGATTATGAAACAGCCACCTCTCACAACATCACTGTGCGTGCCACAGATGCAGATGGTATGTATTCAACCCAAGTCGTGACCATCAATGTGGCAGACATCAATGAAGCGCCGGAGGACATTTATGCTGGTGGGACGTATATGTCGACGGATGAAACTCTGGTGAATACGACGACAGCTAATGTTCAAGAGTTTTCTACTACTACAAGTCTCACAGGCGGCGGGTATGTTACCGTTTGGCAATCAACCAACCAGGATGGTTCGGGGATAGGTATATTTGCGCAACGTTATGATGGAAATGGAAATAAAACTGGCAGTGAGTTCCAAGTCAATACTTATACAACACTTGACCAAAGACACCCGTCAATAACAGGACTTTCCGACGGCGGATTTATCGTGTCGTGGGAATCAAATGGGCAGGATGGTTCTAATTATGGTGTTTATGCTCAGCGTTATAATGCCAGCGGAAATACAGTTGGCAGTGAATTCCTTGTGAATACCACAACCACGGATAATCAAAACTATAGTGACATCACAGCTCTAAACAGTGGTGGTTTTGTTGTCTCATGGCGTTCCGAAAATCAGGATGGCTCTGATTATGGAATTTACACACAGATTTATGATGCCGCAGGCGCCAAGGTCGGCGGGGAAATCCTTGTTAATACCACAACAAGTGACCGGCAGAGTAAGTCTGAAATAACCGCTTTATCAGATGGCGGTTACATTGTGACATGGGAGTCTGTTGGGCAAGATGGAGATGGTGATGGAGTTTATCTGCAACGGTTCAATGCATCTGGTACAAAAGTTAATGGTGAAATTCTGGTCAATACCTACACCACGAGTGATCAGGATGATCCGGCTATCGAAGTTCTAACCGATGGTGGTTATGTTGTGGCCTGGGAATCCACAGGACAAGATGGTGGTAGCGAAGGGATCTATTTGCAGCGTTTTGCATCCGATGGCACAGCGATTGGATCAGAGACACAGGTCAATACCACTACAGCGTATTCACAATCTGAACCCCAAATTACGGCGCTTTCTGATGGCGGTTATGTTGTCGTCTGGCAATCCAACATCGGTGGAAGTATTTATGATATTTACGCCCAACGCTATGATACGAATGGCAATACGGTTGGCGGCGAAACCCTGATCAATCAAACCACAAGCGGCACCCAAGAATATCCTAGTGTAGAAGCCTTATCGAATGGGAAGCTCGTTTTTACATGGACAGATTACTCTGGTACGGATGGGGATAATGGCGGCATCTATCAGCGCATCATGGAAACATCCCCAACAGTTGCCGAAGATGCCACGACAGGAACGGTTGTGGGCTATTTGACTGCCGAAGACCAGGACGCAGGCGAGACCTTAACCTATTCCATCACCAATGACCCATCAGGCAATTTCGAGATTGTTGGCAATGAGATCCGGGTGAAGGCGGGTGCCACGCTCGATTATGAGACAGATACATCCCACGATATCACCATACGTGTAACGGACTCTGGCGGTCTCACCTATGATGAAGTGGTGACCATCAATGTCGCGGACATCAATGAAGCGCCGATCGATATTTATGCCGGTGGGACGTATATGTCGACGGATGAAACATTGGTGAATACAACGACGGCAAGTACTCAAGAGAATGGTATAAGTGCTTCTCTGACTGGCGGGGGGTATGTCACGACTTGGCAGTCTTACGGCCAAGATGGCAGCGACCATGGCATATTCGCACAGCGTTTTGATGCAGATGGCAATAAAGTTAGCAGTGAATTTCAAGTCAATACTTATACGACAGATTATCAACAAGATCCAAAAATGACCGGTCTTTCTGACGGTGGTTTTGTGATCATTTGGAACTCCTATGAACAAGAAGGGGCTGGCAACAATTATGGCGTTTATGGCCAACGCTATGATGCAAACGGCAATACCGTTGGCAGTGAATTTCATGTCAATACGACAACCGCAAGTGCGCAGTTTGTCAATGACGTTGCCACTTTGAATGGCGGCGGTTTTGTTGTGTCCTGGGAGTCATATGGTGATCAAGATGGCGATTCAGCAGGTGTTTATACCCAAATTTATGATGCCGCAGGCGCTAAGGTTGGTGGTGAAACTCTTGTCAATACCACTACGACTAGCAGCCAAAATGGATCTGAAATGGTCGCTTTGTCCGATGGTGGTTATATCGTGACTTGGGAGTCTTCTGGACAAGACGGCAGTGGTGATGGCGTTTATTTACAACGGTTTGATGCGTCTGGAAGCAAGGTTGGCAGTGAAACTCTGGTCAATACCACAACGAGTAATGATCAAAACTATGTAGACATTGATGTTTTGACAGACGGAAGTTATGTGGTCACCTGGGTATCCAATGGCCAGGATGGCAGTGGCTTTGGCATTTATATGCAACACTTTGCTTTAGATGGCACCAAACTCGGATCGGAAACTCTTGTTAATACCACCACAGCCGGTCATCAATTTGAGCCTGATATTACGGCTTTGCCTGATGGTGGCTAT
This sequence comes from Methyloligellaceae bacterium, assembly GCA_965224165.1. GTDB lineage: Bacteria > Pseudomonadota > Alphaproteobacteria > Rhizobiales > CBDCYM01 > CBDCYM01. The sequence goes on from CBDCYM010000011.1 coordinate 503,683, forward strand.
GTTATTGTTTGGCAATCTAACAGTACAGGCAATTATGATATCTACGCCCAACGCTTTGATGCGGGCGGCAATAAGGTGGGCGGGGAAACCCTGATCAATCAAACAACAAATGATAGTCAAGAGTACCCGTATGTCGAAGCTCTCACAAACGGGAATATTGTCTTCACCTGGACAGACCATTCCGGTGCTGATGGATCATTTGTTGGCGTCTTTCAACGCATCATGGAAGCACCACCGACGGTTCAGGAAAATGCCGTGAATGGAACCTCAGTAGGCTTTGTGACCGCGACCGACCCAGAACAAGCCGGAGCCCTAACCTATAGCCTTGATAATGATGCCGGCGGCCGGTTCACTATTGACGCCAATACCGGCGAGATTAAAGTCCGTGCGTCTATTGATCCGGAAAATCTGCCGAATGCCGTCCTGCGTTATGACGCTGGAGAGGCTGGCGGTGTTACAGATCCTGATCAAGACGGGGATGCCGATTCCCTCTTTGACCTCACCGGCAACGCCATTGACGCAACACAGACAACAGGAGGGACACAACCTCAGATCACGACGAATCCAGTGAGTGGTCGTGGTGCTCTTTCTTTTGACGGTGTTGATGATATTTTGCTTATTCCCGATGATCCTTTGCTGAATACCTCACATATCACAGCACGAACAATGGCTGTTACCTTCCGCACAGGCGGTGACACAACAACCCGCCAAGTGATTTATGAAGAAGGTGGCCCAGGTCATGGCCAAGCAATCTATGTTTACAATGGAAACCTCTATGCGAGGATTTGGAATGATAATGGGGCAACCGAAGTTGATCTTAATACCGCTATCTCTACAAACACGAATTATGCAGTGACAACAGTTTTTGATGGTTCGGCACAAACATTTGAGATGTTTCTTGATGGTCAGTCTATTGGCTCTGGTACTTTCGCATCCAATTGGAATCTTCATTCAAAAGATGTTGGGCTCGGGGGTGCCGTTGAGGGCATACGATTCCACGACGACATCACATCAAACGGACATTACTTTCAGGGTCAAATCGGTGAGCTTGCCATTTATAACGAAGCATTCACAGATGATCAGGTGCAAAGCCTGAACTATTATCTCGACAATCAGTGGAACGGCACCGCTCTACCTTCCACAATCAATTATGAAACCGATACCAGCCATGATGTCACAGTGCGTGTGACAGATGCAGACGGCAATGCCTCAACTCAGGTTGTGACGGTTAATATCACGGATGAATCCGCTCTCACACTTAACGGAACAGCAGGTGCCGATAACATGACCGGTTCCGGTGAGGGCGATACATTCAATGGAAGCGCTGGTGCTGACGACATGTTCGGTGATGCTGGTGTTGATACGGTTGATTACAGCGCGTCTAGCACCGCGGTAACTGTGGATCTTAAGAACGCAGACGGTACGGGCGGTGATGCCGCTGGCGATACCTACATGTCAATCGAAAACGTGGTTGGCACGGCCTATAATGATACACTCACTGGTAATGCTGTCGCCAACACCCTCACAGGCGGTGCCGGAGATGACACTCTCACCGGTGGTGGCGGCAACGATACGCTTTACGGTGGAGATAATGCCGACCTCTTTATTTTCGCCGAAGGCGATGGAACGGATACGATCTATGGTGGCGCCAGCGCCAGCTGGACCGATACGATTGAACTCAGGGATGCCGTAGGTGGTAACAATATCGGTACTTATGGTGTTGATTGGACACTGAGCTTGAGTTCCGGCACGATTGATAGCGTCAATGCTGATAGTATTGACTTGTCAGATGACGCTGATGGTACGGTCACCCTGCAAGATGGAAGTCAGGTGAATTTCTACGAGATCGAGCGGATCGAGTGGTAAGCTATTCACTGATATCTGTGTAGATTGCACCCAATAGAAATTCTTTGTTACCTGCCTGCCCCGTAATTGGTGAAGGAAGGGTGCCGACAACACGCCAACCTTTTTGCCCGTTAAGCCATCGCCAAACTTTATTGACGGCGTCTTCCTGTGCGGCTTCATCGTGCACAATGCCTCCCTTGCCTATGGCTCCGCGCCCTACTTCAAATTGTGGTTTTACAAGCGCAATCAGCCAGGCGTTATCAGCCGCGAACGTTATTGGCGTTTTGAGTGCAAGCGTCAGTGAAATAAAACTTAGATCTGCTGTAATTGCTCCGACAGATTCCGGAATATGAGCCTTAGTTAGTTTACGAGCGTCAATACCTTCATATGAAATGAGACGAGAATCGCTCGTGAGACTAGGGTGCAATTGATTATGGCCAACATCTACCGCATATACCTGCGATGCACCTCGCCTAAGCAGCAGATCCGTAAAACCGCCGGTTGAAGCCCCTAAATCAAGGACAACACGGTTTTGAGGTGAAAAATCAAAATAATCAAACGCGGCTTCGAGTTTTAATGCTGCACGTGAGATATAATTTACCGAAGTCTTTTCAAGTCCGATTTCAGCATGTTGTGCGATGAAAGCGCCGGGCTTGCTCACAGTGAGACCGTCAACTTTAACCTCACCTCGCTTAATGAGGTCGCGGGCACGCGACCGTGATGAAACAAGTCCCCGGTTAACGAGGGCATTGTCCAATCGCTCTTTTTTGCGGCTGGTCATCCGACAAGCCTCAATTTTGAGGTATGTGTACTTTAAGCTCGCTCACTTGTTCCAATTTTTCTGACCCGTCCAAGGGCTTGAAATACCATCTGAACAATGCCGTCGGCACAAAGTTCTGCTTGTTCGTACATTTTTTCAGGCTTGTCATGATCGATGAATTTATCCGGTAAGACCATGGGGCGCACCTTAAGTCCACGTTCCAGAAGCCCGGACAGAGCAAGAAATTGCAGCACGTGCGCGCCGAAGCCACCCGTAGCACCCTCCTCTATCGTTACCAGAACCTCATGCTGAGTTGCGAGCTGACGGATCAAGTCTTCATCTAATGGTTTTGCAAATCGTGCATCAGCAACTGTTGTTGAAAGCCCGAAACCTGCAAGTTGCTCTGCTGCTTTTGAGCACTCCTGTAGTCGTGCACCAAATGACAACAAAGCAACCGTAGACCCCTCGCGAACAATTCGACCTTTACCAATTTCAAGCGGTTCGCCACGGTCAGGTAATTCCACTCCCACACCTTCTCCACGTGGATAGCGGAAGGCACATGGTGCGTCATCAACATATGCCGCAGTGGCAACCATATGACACAGCTCTGCTTCATTTGCCGCAGCCATGACAATGAAACCAGGGAGTGTCGTTAGGTAAGCGATATCAAATGATCCGGCATGGGTTGGTCCGTCCGCTCCAACAAGCCCAGCCCGGTCGATAGCAAAACGCACAGGAAGTTTCTGGATAGCAACATCATGCACGATTTGGTCATAAGCCCGTTGCAAAAATGTCGAATAAATAGCAGCAAACGGTTTATAGCCCTCTGAGGCTAATCCTGCTGCGAAGGTTATGGCGTGTTGTTCGGCAATGCCGACGTCAAAAGTCCGTTCAGGGAATTCTTCTCCAAAGAGGTCAAGCCCTGTACCGGAGGGCATGGCCGCGGTTATGGCGATGATTTTGTCATCACTACGTGCTTCTTGAATGAGGCTTTGTGCAAACACTTTTGTATAACTTGGCGCATTTGGTTTCGCTTTATGTTGAGCACCAGTGATGACGTTAAATTTAGAAACGCCGTGATATTTGTCGGCAGAACTTTCCGCTGGGGGATACCCTTTGCCTTTCTGAGTTACGACATGGACCAGGATTGGTCCCATATTTGCGTCCCGGGCATTACGTAGAACGGGCAAAAGATGATCAAAATTATGGCCGTCAACGGGACCGATATAATAAAAGCCTAACTCCTCAAAGAGCGCACCTCCGGTCCACGATGTCCTCGTATATTCCTCCGCCCGAGCGGCCCTGCGCTCCCAGCTTTTCGGTAAGCGTTTCGCTAATTGCTTTGCCCAATTACGCAAATGAAGATATGTGCCGCCGGAAATAATGCGAGCCAAATAAGCGCTCATCGCACCCACTGGTGGTGCAATGGACATATCATTGTCATTCAAAATAACAATGAGTTTGGAATCCATTGCCCCAGCATTGTTCATAGCCTCATAAGCCATTCCCGCACTCATCGCCCCATCACCAATAACTGCAATCACATTTTGCTCACCCTTAGAGAGGTCGCGAGCGACAGCCATACCGAGGCCGGCAGAAATGGAGGTCGACGAATGAGCAGCCCCAAAGGGATCGTATTCGCTCTCATTGCGTTTGGTAAAACCAGAAAGGCCGCCCCCTTGCCTTAGGGTGCGGATTCGATCACGTCGACCTGTTAGGATTTTGTGAGGATAAGCTTGATGTCCAACGTCCCAGATTAAACGATCGTGTGGTGTGTCAAAAACCTTATGCAACGCAACTGTCAACTCTACAACACCTAGGCCTGCGCCCAAATGTCCCCCTGTAACGGACACTGCATCAATCGTTTCTTGACGAAGTTCATCAGCAAGTTGGGGTAAATCAGCGTCAGAAAACTCTCGAAGATCGCTTGGGAAGCGTACTTTGTTGAGAAGAGGTGTTTTACTTGTCATAAGAATCGAGCCCCACCCAATTGCGTTTCATGATCTATATATACCTTATGTCATGGGTAACCGTTCGACTTACCGTGTAAAAAGTAGCTAAGCAAGTTTGCTCCTTATTCAATCATCCAATATTCAAATATCCAATGGTTCGGTCTTTTTTGGAGCACTTGATGCGTCGAAGGTAACCTTTTCAACTTTGGCTTCCGCTTGTTTTAGCAAGGTATCACAATGAGCTTGGAGAACTTTACCACGTTCATAAATAGTGATGGATTCTTCAAGTTCGACGTCACCGCGTTCTAGCCGGTTGACAATTTGCTCAAGTTCCTTCAGTGCAATTTCAAAACTTAAGTCTTTTACATCACTGTTTTTTGCAGTTTTTGCCATATCCGGCACCTCTCCTAAGTCTCATTACGGGGTCTCCACCGTAATTCTTGGAGCATCGCGGAAAATTTCCGGTAGTTTTTCCTTCAACGATACCGCTAGCTGGTCGAGATGATTAGCCTGCATAGGTTTAATCTCGCTCAATACCTGGCCAAAACGCTCTACAGTTATGCCACCAATCATAACAAAACGGCACCAATTGTTTCTGAGCATCATATCCCGGTAAAACTGTTCATCACTCTTAAAACTATGATCTTCAGGCGCCACTCCGACAACCGGTAGGCGTGCCGAAATGGCTTCAGAAATCATGGTACTCGAATCTTCGGTACAAACAATAACCTCAGACTGCGAAAAAATCTTAGATAAGGTTCCGGGACCCGCGGTGTTATAATCTATATAGTCTTCTACAATGCTCGGTTGTTGCGCCAAACGTTGGATAGCGTAACCAACACGTTTATCCGTACGCCGGGAGGTGCTAATCAGCCATTTTGTCCCCCAGGCCTCGGAGACTTGGCTCACGAAATCCAAAAGTCTTAGCCACTCATCCTCACCATAGTGAAAAAGACCAGAATCTCCTCCGATCAGCAGCCCAGCCAATCGTGGGGGATTGTCCGCGCTATAAACCGGCACGTCTTTCGGCCGGCCTAGTGCATCCGGATCGATTGTGCTGGGTTTAAGTGTTACCAGATAACGAGGTTCAGATTGAAAGCGTTCATAAGATGTGACGATCAGAGAAAAGTTTTCCGGTGAGACATTGCGCAGCGAACCACAGAAGATATTCTTTACCCCGAGACACTCTGTTACCGCGATATTCGCAATCTGAGTTTCCCCACCAGCTGATATGACCAGGTCCACCGGCGGCAGTTTCGAGGCCCTAATGTTATACCCCCATTTTAAAATCCGCTTTGCCGGCCATTTCGGGTGCCCAAATTTTTTGCGCAAAAAACGGGTTGGAATCCAATTGCGCCGGTGTACGAACTGGCGATGACACTGAACGGGGCTAAGGCGTTCTATGGCAGCGATAATCCCCTCAGCCAAATGATAATGCCCTGGCCGTCGATCGGAAAGCAGCAAAATTTCAAGCTGCTGCTCATTTTTCCCTGAAGTTGGGGGGCCTTTCACCTAATATGATCCTTAATCAACGCAAAATCTTCCGTTGTTAGAAGTCCACACAATATAGACCATATTTACTGCTCACCAGAGTCAGAGTCCCCTCCCAAATTCGCAAAAACTGTATCTGCATCAGGAATTTCTTCTTCTTGTCTTGGTTCGCTTGTGAATGCTTCCGCGCTGCGAGCCAGGCTTTCCTCGGCGGCTTTTTCCGCTTCGGCTTCCAAATCAATGTCCGTTGCGCTCGGTGTGCCTTCTTCGAGAGAACCCATTTCACCTGATGTCTCCTGGGTGGGTAAAAGGGTTCCAGCTTTTTTGGCAGCTTTTTCAGCTTCTTTTCGTTCACGTTCAACGCGCCGTGCGGCACGTGTAACTTCTTTATCCAGGTCTGTTTGCGAACAAAGCGCCAATGTTACCGGGTCGGCAGGCTGAAGATTATTTGAGTTCCAATGTGTCCGTTCGCGGATTGATTGGATGGTTGGTTTTGTGGTGCCGACAAGTCTCATGATTTGTGAATCTTTGAGTTCGGGGTGTTGGCGCAGGAGCCATAGAATTGCGTTAGGCCTGTCTTGGCGCCGCGAAACCGGAGTATAACGTGGCCCCTTTTTTGTCTTAACTTCCGGAATTTCAACTTTGGGTTCGGAGAGCTTTAGACGATAGCCGGTATCTTCTTGCGCTTTTTTGATTTCTTCTCGGCTAAGCTGTCCGGATGTAATGGGATCCATGCCCTTAATACCTTGGGCCACATCACCATCGGCAATACCTTTTACCTCCAACACGTGGAGACCACAGAACTCAGCGATTTGCTCGAATGTGAGTGATGTATTGTCAACAAGCCATACGGCCGTTGCTTTCGGCATCAAGGGTGTTCGAGTCATAAGAATTTCCTCCCGCTCTTAAGGCCGAGCCGTAAGAGCCAATACATGATCTGCTATGCAGGGAAAGGACTGTATATAGGATGCTCCAATCTAAGATGCAATTGAAAGCTAATGAAAGAGTAACGGATTGCGACAACAACGAACGGTCAAATAAGCGAAAATGTCTGGTCTATCAAAGGCTTAACTGCATTACTAAGAGTATCCTTTATATCAAGCTATCAGCATGATTTTGCCGATATGCTCACTCGCCTCCATATGAGCATGAGCCTTAGTAGCTTGATCCAAAGGAAAGCTTGAGTCAATCACGGGCTTCACTTGGCCACCAGCAATAAGAGGCCAAACTTTTTCCTCGAGTTTTTTGGCAATCTCACTTTTAACAGAGAGAGATCTAGCCCGTAACGTTGAGCCGGTTAAGGTGAGGCGCTTTAGCATGAGTCGCGTGAAATTGACCTTGACTGTCGCCCCATTTAGAAATGCAATTTGAACGATCCGTCCATCAGGTGCAGCAGCTTTAAAGTTGCGTTCAATATAGTCACCTCCGACCATATCAAGGATAACATCCGCGCCATGTCCGTCTGTTATATTTTTAACGATGTCAGGAAAATCTTCCTCATTGTAGTTTATAGCGTGGACCGCGCCAAGTTGTTTACATGCTTCACATTTTTTTGCGGAACCTGCTGTAGCAATGACTTTCGCTCCAAAAGCGCTTGCCAGCTGGATTGCCGTGGTTCCGATTCCACTTGTTCCGCCATGGATAAGAAACCATTCATCTGGCTTCAGGCCGCCCCGTTCAAAAACATTATGCCAAACAGTGAAGAAGGTTTCCGGCAATGCCGCAGCTTCCGTTAACGTCAACCCATCTGGAATTGGCAATGCCGTTGGTTCGTCAACAAGGCAATAATCAGCATAGCCGCCACCAGAAACAAGCGCACAAATCTCATCTCCCACTTTGAAGCGACCGGCATTCTCCCCTATCGCTGTAATTCGGCCTGCAATTTCGAGCCCCGGTATTTCAGAGGCGCCTCTGGGGGCGGGATAAAGGCCCATACGTTGCAGCACGTCCGGGCGGTTTACGCCGGCCGCCTCAACTTTTACCAAGAGTTGACCTTCATTCGGAGCCGGTATTTCAATTTCAACCGGCTGTAGAACTTCTGGTCCCCCTGGGTGAGTAATATGAATGGCACGCATTTTTTCAGGAGCCATGATGATTAAGAGCCCTTTTTATGTGTTGCTTAAAAGTCGATAAATTCTAATTTGGGAACTAATCTCAGAGAAGCTATAGTAGTTTTCAACAGAAAAGTGTGTTGTGGATATCTTGTGGAAACGGTCATGGATTTAGAGGATTTCGAGCCAAAGAAGAAACCTGATTATGAGATTGGGATGGACCTTTCTAGGCTCTCAGTTGATGAGCTAAAAGCCCTAATTGAGACACTAAGAAGCGAAATTAGCCGTATGGAACAAATGGTTGCGGGCAAAAAATCTCTGAGAGATTCGGCAGATTCGTTCTTCAAAAGTTGAAGTTGTTTGTTAGCCTTCATGCCGAAGTAGATGATGTGCAACGATATAAAAGCGTGTGTGAATAAAGCAACATTCTCCTTGCGAAATTGATGTGAGAGTGTCCGGACATAGTTAACGGGAAAGCTCGTGCTTTTCTTAACCGTGTTAACGGTTTGTTAGTGAGTAACCCTTTATTGTCCATATATCCAGTCATCTGGATACTGAGTGGCTCCTGTCCACTCTGTTTGACGCCTCCCTGTTAACTTCCTGAGCCGCTTCTCGCGGCTCTTTTTTTGCTCGGAATCAAAAAATTTGTTAAGCTAAGATGCTGGACGTTAACTTTAGTGAAGAACGAATCTGCTTTTTCATTCTTGCTCTGCTACAATGGCAACGGCGGAATGTAGGTAGTGTTAAGTGGGTGCGTAATGACCAATCATACTAGTGTCGACCGCTCTGTAAGCGGGAAAACTGCAACAATTCCTTTCGGTGAGAAATACGCTGAATCGGAACAGTTTAAGTCACTCTTTCGCGAAGGTATGGCTCTCGTTGAAGAGACAGCCAATTACCTTGATGGCGATGGGCGACGTGATTCCAAAGAACTTATGCCACCTGCATCGCTTGCCTATGCAACAGAAAGCATGCGGCTGACAACGCGGCTCATGCAGCTTGCATCCTGGCTTCTTATCCGCCGCGCAGTGAATGAGGGGGAAATGACGGCTGAGCAGGCCCTTGAGGAGAAGCATAAGGTCAAATTGCAATCGATCGGCCGGTCTTCTCATGTCAAGGGTTATGAGGAGCTGCCGGAAAAGTTGCGGGAAATGGTTGAAGCGAGTTTTCGGCTCCATGACCGTATCATTGCTCTCGACCGGCTTATTCATACCGAGCAAAAGCAGGAACCATCATCAAGTGTTAATCCGTTGACGGCACAGCTTGATGAATTGCGGGCTGCTTTTGATGTTAGTCCTCCTCAGCGGAAGGATTAGCGGGTCACGCATCCACCAAAACCAAGGTGCTACTGATGGATCGGGTTTCTTACCCGGTCCATGATGTTTATGGACAAATCATACCAAGTATTCAGATATGGCTGACACACTATCGATAGTGATTTCTGTCCTTGCTCTTGTTATTTCGGCGCTAACCGCCTGGCTGACCTTGTTCCGTCTCGGCAGTGTCGCAATGACCCAGCCAACAATAATCTTCTTTGGCCCAGATGGGCTGGCAAAAGCAGTCGATAATCCTCCTCCAAAAGTTTTCTTAAGAACACTGCTCTTTTCGACGTCAAAGCGTGGGCGGGTAATAGAGAGCATGCATATCTCGCTCTCCCGAAACGAAACCCGACAAAATTTCAACATTTGGGTTTACGGAAATGAAAAGTTGGTACGAGGCAGTGGCTTATTCGTTGGAGAAACAGGCATCGCAGCCAATCACCATTTCCTCACACCCAAAGATGGAACATCATTTCGTTTTACTGAAGGCGAATATACAATTGATGTTTACGCGAAACTTGTGGGAGATTCCGTACCACTTCAGCTTTGGTCACAACAGCTTGAAGTTTCCTCAGATATTGCAAATGAACTCAAGGAGCCGAAAGCAGGATTGTATTTCGACTGGGGTCCAGACACAGGACGGTACATCGCTCATGTTGATAAGCGCCGACCTACACAAATACCTGAGGAACTTCTCAAGTGGTCAGCCTGAGATGTAACCGATCCTTGCCGTTGGATAAGGTTTAGACTATAAGCGCTAACTTAAAGAAAAAGCTGGATTTTATATTTAGTGTGTCGCTGCAAACTCATCGTTATCCCCATGAAGATGGATCCAAATGTGAATCGGACTTGGATTCCCGCCTTCGCGGGAATGACGCTGAGTGAAGGGCGTTCTTCGCGAAATATTAAGTTAGCGCCTATGAGTTTATAACTCGGCCCACACTATTCATAATAAGTTTCTTATGAATATTAAGCAGCATGAACATTTTGGTTCGAGTTACAAACCCGAACCAGCAGAGTTCGTTGTTAGGCATAAGACATACAAGCAGCTTTTACTTTATAGGTTAGCGCTTGTGGGGTTACAAAACCCGCCTACTAACAACGGCGCGGATCGTAAATCGTTGCTCACGCAACACGGCCCACCCGTCCGCCAAAGTCAAAACCAACGAAGTTGGTTAGCCCAGAAAGCCTTCGAATTTTTTCTTAAATTTCGAGAGACGGCCGCCACGGTCGACAAGGTGTTGACCGCCGCCAGTCCAGGCTGGGTGTGTGGTCGGGTCAATATCAAGTTTTAAGGTGTCGCCTTCTGAGCCATAAGTCGAATAGGTCTCGAATTCTGTGCCGTCTGTCATCACCACTTTGATTTTGTGGTAGTTGGGATGGATATCGTTTTTCATCGGATAATGCTCTCAAATGGTCATTTATTGTCCAAGTTTTGGGACAAACCATCTATAAAATCTATTCAGGATTAATGCTGCTATACCGGAAGTCTAAGGATTAGACAAGTATGCCATTATTCTTGTTTTACTCACGATCCTGTGTTGGGTATGTCCTTGCATTGTTAAGGCCTGTTCAGGCATGGTCTGGCAAGTTAGGCCCTTAGAACGTAAGTCTGGAAGATTGGTAGCACGCGAAGACATGCAAAAGGAACTAGACTCTCAAAAAAGTCGGGATCACGGCAAGGCAATTTCTCCCGCAAAATCAGGGAAAGGGCCTAGGCTTGCGCCTCTTGCGGCGCTTAAGCCATATCTTCTTCGCTACAAGATGATGCTTTGTGCTGCCCTTATCGCGCTGATTGTTGCTGCAGGTGCCATGTTGTCGATCCCTATGGGGGTCAGGCGAATGATAGACCTTGGTTTTTCAGCGGAGAATGCGGCATTTATCGATAAATATTTCTCCATGATGGTTGTCATCGGTGTGGTTTTGGCTTTGGCGAGTGCCGCTCGTTTTTATTGTGTGAGTTGGCTAGGTGAGCGTATCGTTTCTGACCTGAGATCTGATGTCTTTAAACACCTCACAAATTTAAGTCCTGTCTTTTATGAAAAGACTCATTCGGGCGAGGTCATGTCGCGATTAACTGCCGACACCACCCAGATCAAATCAGCAGTTGGCAGTGCAGCTTCCCAAGCCCTTCGCAACACGGTCATGCTGGTTGGTGCGACAATAATGATGATACTAACCAGTGCCAAATTATCCGGGCTTGTTCTTATTGCCATTCCGGTTATCGTTCTGCCCCTTGTCGCCTATGGCCGCGTTGTTCGCCGGCTTTCCCGCCAGGCACAAGATACGTTGGCAGAGGCTTCAGCTTATGCGAGTGAAAATTTGTCGGCGGTGCGTACGCTACAGGCTTTTACGCATGAGCGCAGCGTCACAAGTCGTTTCGCAAATGCAATTGAGCATGCCTTCGATGCGGCCAGGGCACGTATGCAGGCTAGAGCCGGACTGACAATGCTTACCATCTTTCTGGTTATTGCCAGTATTGTCGGAATTCTGTGGTTTGGCGCCCAGGAAGTTTTGGCGGGAACCATGAGTGGGGGCCGTTTGGGGCAGTTTGTTCTTTATGCGGTACTTGCCGCTGGTTCTATGGGTACACTGAGTGAGGTTTGGGGGGAAGTTCAGCAGGCCGCGGGTGCGGCTGAACGTTTGACGGAACTTTTGGCAGTTAAACCTCAGATTCAGAGTCCGGCCAATCCGATTGCCCTACCCGACTCCTCCAAAGGTGAGATCTCGTTTGAGAATGTGAGTTTCGTTTATCCCTCTCGTCCAGAAGTGAAGGTTCTGGACGATGTATCGTTTCATATTACGCCTGGGGAGACGGTTGCCATTGTTGGTCCGTCGGGGGCCGGTAAGAGCACCGTCTTTAATTTGCTGTTACGCTTTTATGATCCGGAAAGCGGTTCGGTTCGAATAGATAATGTATCGGTCTCAGATGTAGACCTTCAGGCGCTTCGGGAGCGTATGGCCCTTGTGCCTCAGGAGGCGGAACTGTTCGATGATACCATTGCTGAGAACATCCGTTACGGCGCAACTGAGGCTTCTCTAGAAAACATAAAATCCGCTGCACGCGCCGCATTTGCAGATGGTTTTATCCAAGCGTTACCTGACGGATATGAGACCCGCCTTGGAGAGAAAGGTGTCACTCTGTCAGGTGGACAACGTCAACGTATTGCTATTGCTCGGGCTATTTTGCGAGATGCACCTATCTTGCTTCTCGATGAGGCCACAAGTGCACTTGATGCAGAAAGCGAAAAGCTTGTGCAAACGGCGCTTGGCAATATTATGCAGGATAGGACCACGTTAGTTATTGCGCATCGTCTTGCTACGGTGCAAAAGGCCGACCGGATTTTTGTTATGGAAAAAGGGCGTATTGTCGAGACTGGAACCCATCAAAGCCTGGTTCAGGATGGTGGAACGTATAAACGCTTGGCAGAATTGCAATTCGCGGCTGATGCCGTGCTTTAACAAGAAAACCTATTTCTCTGTCAGCTTCAGCTCGATCCTGCGATTGCGTGTTAGAGCGGCCTCGGTTCTACCAAGATCTAGGGGCTGGAATTCGCCAAACCCGGCCGCAACGAGACGTTTTGACGGAACGCCCCGCGCCACGAGATATTTAACCACAGCAATGGCGCGTGCCGTGGAAAGCTCCCAATTTGAAGGAAACGTTGGTGTCCTGATAGGACGAATATCTGTGTGGCCGTCAATCCTAAGAACCCAGTTGATTTCTTTTGGGATCTCTTGGCGAACTTGCAGGAGGACGGTGGCAAGCTTGTCCAGTTGGAGCTGTCCAGCGGGGTTGATTTGATCAGAACCCGATGGAAAAAGCACCTCGGCTTGAAAAACAAAGCGGTCTCCGACAATCCGGATTTCATCACGTTCGCCAAGCACCTCCCTGAGACGGCCAAAGAAATCTGAGCGATAACGGGCAAGTTGTTGTACTCGTTTCGCAAGTGCGACATTTAACCTGCGGCCGAGATCAGCAATCTTGGCTTGGCTTTCCTTGTCTCGGGCCTCAGATGCATCCAAGGCTTCTTGCAGAGACGCAAGTTGCCGGCGAAGGGCGGCAAGTTGTTGATTGAGAAGTTCAACGCGTGCCCGTGCTGCGGCGGAGAGCTTTTTTTCTTCTGAAAGTTCACTGCCTAAAACCGAGATTTTGGCCCCAGCTGACTGACTTGCCGCACCCGCAGCGCCGATTTGGTCCTTAAGGCGTTTGTTTTCTTCTTTGGCACCAGTAAGTGAGGCTTGCAAGCTTGCCAAGCTTTCTTCAAGCGATTTTGCTTTGGATTTTTCAAGGGCAAGTAAATCAGTAAGCTGGGCAATTTGCCGGTTAAGGCGGGCGAGGGCTGTATCTTTACCGCTTGATTCTTGAGTAACGAAAAATTGCGCGACCATAAAAATAGATAATAGAAAAGTCACGACCAGGAGGAGAGTTGCCATAGCGTCAACAAATCCTGGCCAATAATCGCTTCCCGATGAGCGCCTACGTGCACGGGCAAGTGCCATACTTATCGGCCTCTCATATTGATCATGTTAGCCTTGGCTGCGAAATCCCTTAAAACAGCGGCCAATTCAGATTGTTGAGCGGCCTGTTCATCGATCCATTCTCGGACAACCTTTTGTTCCGCACGCATTTGCTTGACGAGCTTGTCAATGCCTCTGGCAAGGTCTCTCATGCCTTCATCCGAATTACCCTGTCCGTTTTGAATACCCATCTGAATTCTGTCGCCAAGTTCTGCAAAGCTGCGTTGCATATCCATGAGCGCAAAACGAAGTTCGCCAGGTGCAGCACCGCCACCTTGAGCATCAGCAGGCGTTAGTTCGGTGATGCCGGAGAGCCAGTCTTCCAGCTCATTGTAAAAGCGGTTTTGAGCTTGAGAAGTTTGCAAATCCAAAAAGCCCAATACAAGAGATCCTGCAAGACCGAAGAGCGAAGAAGAAAAAGCAACGCCCATGCCTTTTAAGGGAGCTTCCAGGCCGGTTTTCAATTCTTCAAATATTACCAGGCTATCGCCGGCATTTGTATCCAGGGCATTGATTGTCTTGCCGACGGATTGGATGGTTTCGAGAAGTCCCCAAAAGGTGCCAAGTAGTCCGAGAAAGATCAAAAGACCGATCAAGTAGCGTAGCGTATCCCGTGCTTCATCCAAGCGGGAAGCAATAGAGTCCATTATGGATCTCATAGAGACCGTCGCCAAAGAGAGGTGGCCAGGTTTATCTCGAAGCATTGTTGCCATTGGAGCCAGTAATACCGGCATCGGCCCAACGGATAGACCAGAATCAGAAAAGCGGAAATTGTTTACCCAACGAATTTCAGGATAAAGCCGCGTAACCTGACCAATAGAGTAAAAAATGCCAAAAAATAGAACGAGAAGAATAACACCGTTCAGGAATGGGTTGGCTTTGAAGGCTAGAAAAACCTGTTCATATAAAACAGCCCCAAGAAATCCGATTAAAATCAGAAATAGAACCATCCGTGAGACATAGACTCGTGGTCTAGAGAGTTTCGTGTGCAGGCTTGCGTGTTCCATGTTTGCCGTTTGCCGCTGTTTACGCCATAGTGTGGATATAGGTGAAGATTAACGGATTTGTGAGGTATAACAAACTACAACTTGTCCGTATGGTTCCCAGAAAAATGTCCGATATTATTGCGCAGCTTTCGCTAAAAGCTTACGCAAGTCGTTGTGAACGGACTCATTTCCCACCAGGATACTACCAGTTTTTAACATCGCCTGGCCACCGTCGGCATCAGATGTGAAGCCTCCAGCTTCTCGTACAAGCATTATACCAGCTGCCATATCCCAAGCCTGGATGCCCCGTTCCCAATAGCCATCAAAACGACCTGCGGCCACCCAAGCAAGGTCAATAGCGGCGGAACCTGTCCGGCGAATCCCTGCGACTCGGCTCATAATAGTCCGGCATTCGTGCAGGAATATGTCATGACCACCTTTTCCCATATGGGGTATGCCTGTGGCTATAACATAGTCTTCAAGGGCACTTCTACTTGCCACACGAATACGGCGATCGTCGAGGAAGCAGCCCTTACCTTTCTCTGCTGTATAGAGTTCGCCGCTGGCTGGATTATAAATAAGCCCTGCAACAATTTCTCCTTCTCGCTCCAATGCAATGGAGATGGCAAAGAGAGGAATGCTATGGAGAAAGTTTGTTGTTCCGTCCAAGGGATCAATAATCCAGCAATGGGTCTTGTCAGCACCCGCGATAAGCCCTCTCTCTTCCATAAGAAAACTATAGCCGGGCCGGGCTTTGGAAAGCTCATCAAATAGGATTTGTTCGGCACGATGATCGGCAGCGGAAACAAAATTAGAGGGCCCCTTTTTGGAGACTTGAAGATTTTCGACTTCGCCGAAATCACGCGCCAAAATACGTCCAGCCTTGCGTGCTGCAGCAGTCATCACGTTCATTAGGGCCGAGGCAGGCATTGGGATTCTCGCAAGATCAACTCACTAAACCAAAGGCTTAAAACATATGAAAATTTGGGTCACTCCGCCCGGCGAACATAGGTGATTTCGTTCGTATCGACGACAATCTTTTCGCCGGCCTCGACAAAAGGTGGCACCATGACTCGCATGCCGTTTTCCAGTATTGCAGGCTTATTTGATGATGCTGCTGTTTGTCCCTTAACAACCGGTTCGGCTTCCGTGACCTCAAGGGTCACTTGATCGGGAAGTGAAACACCGATGGGTTTACCTTCATGGCTTTCCACGGTCACCTTCATGCCATCCTGCAAAAAGGCCGCGCGGTCTTCCAAAAAGCCTTTTGGAACTTGAATTTGTTCATAAGTAGCGAGATCCATAAAGACCAGGAATTCACCATCTACATAGAGGAACTGATAGTCTTTCTGTTCAAGCCTAACTCGCTCTATGGTTTCGGAGGAACGAAAGCGCTCATTGAGTTTCGTGCCATCGACAAGATTTTTTAACTCGACTTGAGCAAAAGCTCCGCCCTTGCCGGGTTTTACATGTTGGGTTTTTACAGCAACCCAAAGCCCACTCTTATGCTGGATCACATTGCCGGGCCGAATTTCATTACCGTTGATTTTCATAAGGTCCAAGGAGCCTGTCAAAAATTGAATTTCTCTCTCATTAGTTTTTAGGCGTGGGTTTGCAGGCTCTGTCAAGACGTAGATGGGCCAAAGTGCAATTAATTCCCGCAAATTTTCATTTCTACTTCTTGAGGGAGGTTGATTGTCATACCCCTCTTGTTTTTATGCGACATTTTGACGCATGACATGAGCTGGATTTATTCTAGCAACGAGTCAGCTTGCCATGTTTGGGCTGCTTTCTCTGCGGTGGAGCGCTGCTCTTTATTTAGCCCGGCCAGAAAGAGATCAAGCTTGGCATCGCTAGCGCCGGCCTTGCGAGCGATAAGATGCCATTTCGCTGCTTCTACAGGATTGGCTTTGACGACGACCCCCACGGCATAAAGTCGCGCTAGGCGGTTCTGCGCAATGGGATTACCTTTATCTGCTGCTGATTGAAAATAGTGAACAGCTTTTTCTGGATCTTTTTTTACGCCATTTCCTTTAAAGAGCATAAAGGCAAACTCAACCTGCGCTTCCACTAAGCCGGATTTCGCAGCTAGCCCTGTCCAGTGCGCCGCAGCTTTTGGGTCTTTTTTTACACCATGTCCTTCGGCGAAAAGCGTGCCTAAATCATACTGGGCACGCGCATTATTTTGCTCAGCGGCCTTTTTAAGCCAAAGCACTGCTTTGTTTGGATCCTCAAGCCGCCCTCTACCGTCTATATAAAGAAGTGCTAGATTATATTGAGCTTCAGCGTGACCTTGTTTGGCTGCTTTTTCGAAAAAATCGGCCGCTTTTTTATAATTCTTTTCAACACCTCGTCCTTCAGCGTGAAAAAGGCCGATAGCAAATTGTGAATCAACATCACCAAGGGTTGCGCCTTTAAGATACCAAGCCGCTGCTTCCTTATAATTAAGCGGGACACCCAATCCTTCCGCATAAAGCCGTCCGATGAGTGTGTGGGCTTGTGGCTCGCCCTGTGCCGCCGCTTTCTTAGCTTCCTTCAAGGCTGTGAGATAAGCACCCCGGTCAAAGGCGGAATAGGCCGAATCCTGACTTGCAGATTTGTTTGCCTTTGAGCGAGAGCTTGTGGCGCTTATGGCGGGCCCGCAAAATTGCGATAATACCAAAAACACTATGAGTAACTTTACAAGGCTCAAGAAGGATGTGCGCATTATTCCCATTACATTCGATATTGTGGCAAGTTATCACTTAAGATGTAGTGGTTTTAAAATTTTTACCGTATTTATCTGTGTAATTCATCAGTTAAGCAAGAACGGCATTAAAAGCTTTTACAGCTTGCTCTGCACCACCATCATGGTTCCAGATTGCATTTTCAACGGCAATAAAATCGGCGTGTCTCTTCAAACTTTCAGCGGTTTCAATCTGCTTTACGTTCCAAGCAATAACGGGAACCTCAAAAAGTTCAGCCCACCAGGTGATGAGCTCTAAATCTTGTTTGTTATCGAAGTCGCACTTTTCATTATCATCGCCAAATGCCACATATTGAGCACCTAATTCTCCATGGACCATAGCGCTATGGCGTGAGTTGCAATTCGCTCCAATGATACTTTCTTCACCAAGGTGGTTGCGTGCACGGCGATAAGCTTCTTCAGTTACTGTTAATCGTGTGCTGAGATGAATGCCATCGGCACCAATTAATTCTGCCAGTTGCCAATTATCTTCAACGAGGAAGGCGACAAGATGAGCATGTGCAGTTTCTCTGAGTTGACAGGCTAGGTCTTGATCAACAGGGCGTTCAAGCTGCGATTTGAGTAGTATGCAAGCGATATCACCGCCGCTAAGGGCGCACTGAAGATCGTTAACGCTGTCCTTTCCCACGCATGCCGGAAGCCTGAGATAAAGCCGGCACGGATCATGCGCCTCACTCATGCACTTCTTTCATGGCGGCAAAACCCTTAAAAATATGCACAGAAAAACCGGCTCAAAATTGATCAGTCTCTTAAGACCTTACTCAAGCGGCCTGCTCAAGATCCTGATCCCATTCTCCCTTAGCGGCAAGGCCATTCATTTTTGCTCTATGCGCAAACGCAGCCTGCCCTGCTGCAACATTTTCAGCCTTGCCGCCCCAAGCCTTGAGAGCTGCTTGTTGAAGCGCACGCCCATAGGAGAACGATAATTTCCAAGGCATATCAAATGTAGCGTTCATGGCAGAAAGATGTGCGGTTGCATCTTCATCTGACTGGCCACCAGAAAGGAAACAAATTCCAGGTACAACTGAAGGTACAGTGCGTTTTAAGCATTTCACGGTTTTTTCAGCCACCTCTTCAACCCCAGCCTGAACGGGAGAATCTGTACCGGATATGATCATGTTGGGTTTCAGAATTGTACCCTCAAGATGAATCTTTTGCTCATAAAGGGCGTCGTAAACAGCATTGAGCGTTGCCTCGGTCACATCAAAACAACGATTGATGTCATGAGGCCCATCCATCAAAACTTCAGGTTCGACAATGGGAACGATATTGGCTTCTTGAGCCAAAGCCGCATAACGGGCAAGAGCATGAGCATTGGTAGTTATGCAGTAATGGCTCGGAATATTATCAGCAATAGTAATAACTGCGCGCCATTTAGCAAAGCGGGCGCCGAGATCATAATATTCCGCAAAACGCTCACGAAGACCGTCAAGGCCCTCTGTAACTCTTTCACCAAGGGCACCTGCAAGTGGCTTGGCACCTGTATCTACCTTAATACCGGGAATTGCGCCTGAAGTCTCAATAAGTTTTGCAAGCGGCGTTCCGTCCCTGGCATTTTGTCTTATCGTTTCGTCAAAGAGTATGACGCCTGAAATGTATGTTCGCATGGCGTCCTCGGTTCGGAAAAGCATTTCGCGATAATCTCGCCTGGTCTCTTCCGTTGACACTGTATCAATCTGATCAAAACGTTTCTTGATCGTGCCTGAGCTTTCATCCGCTGCAAGAATGCCCTTTCCTTCTGCGACCATGGCTTGCGCAATGCGCTCAAGCTGCTCTGTCATCTTTGCACCTCATATGCTGTCAAATATTTCCCAATGTTTAGGGTTCTGCCCCCATATGCGCTAACTTATGATTTATAAGAGGATGCCTCTTAACTCAGCATCATTCCTATGAAAGTGGGTATCCAGTCTGATTCATATTTGGTCCCATCTTTTAAAGCGTGATGGTATGTTTGCCGCAAGATATAGAACATAGAATCCAGCTTTTACTATTAAGTTAGCGCGTATGGAAGTGTGAAGAAACTATACACCTTCTCCTTACGGCATCCATAATTGTGTTCACCTTATGACGATCATGAAAGCTTGCCCATAGCAACGGCTGTGTCGCACATACGGTTAGAGAACCCCCACTCATTATCATACCAGGAGAGAACCCGTATCAAACGATTGTCTACAATCTGGGTTTGTGTCGCATCAAAGATTGATGAATTTGGATTATGGTTGAAATCGATTGAGACGAGGGGCTCGGTGACATAGCCAAGCACGCCTTTTAATTCCTGTTCAGCGGCCCGATCCATGGCTTCATTGATTTTTTCAACGGATGTTTCCTGCTTCGGAATAATTGTTAGGTCAATCATCGAGACGTTTGGTGAGGGTACACGGATGGCTGTGCCATCAAGTTTCCCAGACAGCTCCGGCAGAACAAGTCCAACGGCTTTCGCTGCGCCCGTCGAGGTTGGAATCATGGAAATGCCGGCAGCCCGGGCTCGTCGCATATCTTTATGCGGCGCATCAAGAATGCGTTGATCGCTTGTATAAGCATGAACCGTCGTCATGTAGCCCTGATCGATTCCACAAAGCTCGTGAAGCACCTTAGCGACAGGCGCTAGGCAGTTTGTTGTGCATGAGGCGTTAGAGACGACTTCGTGGCTTGCTGCAAGTTTTTCATGATTGACGCCGTAAACCACTGTAAGGTCAGCATTTTTTGCAGGGGCGGAAATCAATACTTTTTTAGCCCCAGCCTCGATATGCTTTGCAGCAGCCCCACGTTCTGTAAAAAAACCTGTGCATTCAAGTGCTACGTTAACATCAAGCTCTCCCCAAGGAAGTCTGGCAGGATCACGCTCAGATAAGACCTTAATAGGGCCAAGACCGACATCAATCATATCGCCATCAATGGCAATATCACCGTGAAAAGGGCCATGAACGGAATCATACCGGAAGAGATGGGCCAATGTATCCGCTGGTGCGAGATCATTAATCGCAACAATTTCCAAATCATTGCGTTTGCTTTCCGCTATTGCTCTCAACACATTGCGGCCAATCCGGCCAAATCCATTGATTGCCACTCTAATCGGCATATTCCTGTCTCCAATCTTCTTGGCGTTATGTCTACCTATCTGATGTTACTGATAAAACCGCTATTCATTATACACTTATGCGATTGCCTGGCTCTATAACAACATTCCAGGTTGTGGGGTAAGCTGTGCTTAAAAGGTCAAGCAAATAACTCTTAAACAGAACTCTTAGGCCCTTTTGGTTTTGATTGAATTAAAACCTGACCTTAAGTTCTTGTTTTGACGGTTTTCGGATGGAAAACCGGTATCCACTTTTCCTAGATCACGGACTACTAGAATGCGAACTATCTTATTTTACTCGCAGATAGCGCCTCAAATTGCTCAGAAGTTTCGCCGGTGTCAATGCGGCCTAATATGCAATTCTCTAATAAGTAGCGTGAAATTTGGCAAATCTGGAGATGAAATTGCCACAACTTTCCCCAAAGAAGGCGAATCAGTTCAACTTCCACAACCCAGTATTGACGCTCAATGGTTGCAGCTTTATGTTTCTGCTCTTTGTGGTAGAAACTTGGATACTCGTTCTGGTGTTTTTTATCCCATGCGAGGCCAAAAGATTGGAAAGATGATATGGGAGCACATGACGCGCTGGGAGCTGCGTCCGAAAGAGTAATAACAACGCATGAAGCCGTTGAGGGACGGGTTGCAGGGCAATCCGGCGGGACAAGCGAAATACAAGCGCTAAAATCTGAAATTAGGCGTTTAGCGGAAGAGCGGGAGCGTCTTCAGGCAGATCTCGATGAGGCAAAGGAGCATGCCGAACGTTTAGAGATTGCTAACCAAGAAGTCGCAAATCAGTTAGACTCTCTTATTGATTCGATAAAATCCATTCTCGGAGGAGCTTCCTAAAAGGGGGTGTGGGGCTCGAATCGAGGAGAGTATAGTCTATGGGCCAGGTAACGATTACGTTGAATGGCCGATCCTATCGATTACGCTGTGGCCAAGGTGAGGAGCATCGGCTTCTCCAACTTGCCGGCTATCTGAGCGAACGGATTGATGCAATTCGCGAGGATGTTGGGCAGGTTGGGGATGACCGTCTATTTGTTATGGCGGCTCTTACAATCACCGATGAACTTTGGGAAGTTCAGGACAAGCTGAAAGAGGCAGAAGCTTCACTGTCTCTTGGAAAAGACGAGATCGGCAAAATCTATCGTTCAGACCTCGCGAAAAGCATTGCAGCCGCCACGTCACATCTTGAAGATCTCAATGAACGCCTTTCTCAGTTTGATGCTGTGGCTGAATAGGTTGTAAGGGCTCTTACCAAACATACTGTTTGGAGGATTGGTGCGTAATAATAGAGGTGTACCGATTTTCCATCTGGAAGCATGTTTGGGTTCAGTCAGAAACGAAATGGCTCTAGGTCACGGACTCATAAATGTGCTGAAAATGGCGCTAGAAACGGCAAAAAGATGCGAGGAGAAGCGTGCAGACAAGGGTTGTTTCCCTTTTCAAGCGCTTCAACGCTGCAGATTGAAGCCGTTTCAGCGTCCGGAGGATATGGCCAATCTGTCCGACTACAGCGTCGCAAAGGTTTGAAAATGCACCACATTTCCTGCACCTTTGCTTCTCGTATTCGAACAGATTGGCTCATACCATTTTAACCACATTTATGAGTTCGTGACCTAGGCGAACGCGACTAATGCGCCTTCGCGGGAATGACGGCGTTTGCGGCTTGTGAGTGCATTAATCTCTCACCATATTTTCTTGAATTGGTTGTAAATTAAAAAGAACAGATCACATCTCTTATCCATAACTCAGGTTGAGTAGCGTTTGAATGTTCATGGAGCTTGCATTATTGATGGTGGCCTCTTTTGTTGGGCAGGCTTCCATGGTCAAATAAGCTTTCCTGAAGCCACCATTAATCTCCCCCATAATTTTGGAGTTTTTTTGTGTGACCAGCCTGATATCATCTGTCCAGGGCTGTGAGGTGCGTTAGAAGATTCAATTCCCGGGGCCTATAAGATTCTTTAGGGAACTGACCCTGTTTGGGACCGTGGTCTCATGCATTCGGTGCCCACCTACGCTAGTAGGGACCCAGGGGAATCAACCTCTTCGACGGCCTCACGGCTCTACTCTCTGCTTAGGCCGTGAACGTATTGTTAAGAAAGTATTGGAAGTAGATGTGCATAGCATATGAGCGGACTCAAGTTTTAGCCAAGAAAACTTTGCGCCGTGCAATGCAAAAAAGACGGTCGCAAATAACCGAGCTTCAGCGCAGAGAAGCTGCGCTCAAACTTAAAGATGTAGGGTTCGATTTTTTGCATATCGATACGCCCTTAGTGATTACCGGATATGCTCCGATTAAAACAGAATTTGACTGCCTCCCCCTTTTGAAAAAACTGGAATCTGCAGGGCATGATATTGCTTTGCCGGTTATTGAGGTTCAAGGTGAGGAGCTGAGCTTTCGTTCTTGGAATACTGACCAACCTCTTATCGAAGGGGCATATGGTATTCCTGCTCCCTCTGCTGAAAATAGCACGCTTGATCCCCATATACTTTGTGTGCCTCTCCTTGCATTTGACAAGCAAGGGTATCGCCTTGGCTATGGCGGCGGATATTATGATCGTACACTCCGCTCGCTAAGGGCTCGCCGTTCGATCCTTGCTATAGGCATTGCCTTTGAATTCCAGGGGATGGAGGTGGTTCCACATGACGAATTTGATGAACGACTCAATTGGGTTCTGACCCCTTCAGGGCCAATAAAGGTGATGGGATAGGCGCCATGCGATTTCTTTTTTTAGGCGATGTTGTCGGGCGGTCCGGACGCCGTGCCGTGCTAGCCAAACTGCCTGAACTCAAAGAGCGCTATCGTGCGGATTTTGTTGTTGTTAATGGTGAGAATGCTGCAGGCGGGTTTGGTATTACCGAAGAGATCTATGTGGAACTGAGAGATGCAGGTGCCGATGTCATAACCTCAGGCAATCACGTATGGGATCAGCGGGAAGCTCTAGTGTTTATTGAACGTCATGATCGTTTTTTGCGTCCGCTTAATTATCCTGAAGGGACGCCGGGGCGCGGCTGCGGCTTATTTCGTGCCGCCAATGGAGCGAATGTTCTTATTATCAATGCCATGGGACGTGTATTTATGCAGGATCTCGATTGTCCGTTTGCTGCTGTTGATAAGGAAGTTGCCGCTTGTCCGCTACGCCAGGCCGTAGATGTTATCATGGTCGACTTTCACGCTGAAGCAACATCAGAAAAACAGGCATTTGCTCATCATATGGATGGGCGGGTATCATGTGTTATCGGCACCCACACTCATGTTCAAACAGCTGATGATATTATTCTGCCTGGCGGTACCGGTTACATCAGTGATTCAGGAATGTGCGGGGACTATAATTCTGTACTCGGTATGGAGAAAGAAGAGCCGATCAACCGTTTTTTGACAAAAATATCTTCCGGCCGTTTTCAACCATCTCACGGAGAGGCAACAATTTGCGGTGTTGCAGTAGAAATCGACGATGCAACGGGTTTGACGCAGGCCATAGCGCCCATCCGGCTCGGTGGACTTTTGAAGTCCACCGAGCCGTTTTTTTGGGTCGGTTGTGAATGAGAATTTTACATCAATTTGTGAAGACAGCGGCGTATTGTTGTCTTCGCCTTTGATGTACTCTGGCGGTAAAGCGGCCGCCTTTCGAACTGTTATGAACAACTTTGTTGTTCAAGCAAGCTGTAACAGTATCGAGCACGATTTGGGTCAAAGCACCCAGGCTCAAGCCATCGAAGTTAGCCTTCTCGGCCAGGTTGAGACAGGCTCTGGCAATCCTTTTTGGGATGCCCTGGCTGATCATTTCAGGACGATGATCTAGGGCAGCTAGATCAGCTCTCTCGATGATGCAGCGCTTCATGTCACGAGCCCTTATATCTCTCACTCTAATTTCAGCCTGTCATCTGAAAAGAGTGATGAGTTGCTTGCAGCCAAGAAGCTAGCGCCTAAAAGGTTAACAATATATTAACGACTGCTCAGACCACAACCGTAACCACAAGAAATATTGCCTTAATGAAATGATGTAATGCATTGATATATATGTATGTTTTTCAAAATTCTGCATTTGTTCTTTCTGTAGTGTGACCTAAGCACACTATAAAGTCTGCTGGGGAGTTTGTGCAGAAAGTGGCGATATCTTGCTTATCATCTTGATGAAGATCCTATGGATTTTAGAAGGATAAGGCTCTACAACACCGCGAATCGCTAAAATATCATTATTTGTGCGCATGAGCGGAAGATGGAATAGACTTCAAGACAAGAGAAGACGATGGCTGGCCATTCAAAATTCAAGAACATCATGCATCGCAAGGGAGCGCAGGATAAGAAGCGCTCTAAAATGTTCTCCAAACTTTCCAAGGAAATCACGGTTGCAGCCAAGCTGGGTGCTCCAGATCCAGAAATGAATCCACGTTTGCGAACGGCTGTTGCAGCCGCCCGCGCGCAAAATATGCCGAAAGACAATATCGATCGCGCGATCAAGAGAAGCCAGAGCGATGATGAGACTTATGAAGAGATGCGCTATGAGGGTTTTGGGGTTGGCGGGATCGGCGTTATTGTTGAGGCTTTGACAGATAACCGCAACAGAACAGCGGGCGAAGTGCGTTCGATCTTTTCAAAACATGGCGGAAATCTTGGGGAAACCGGTTCAGTTTCTTTTATGTTCGACCGGGTCGGTGAGATCGAGTTTGATACAGGCATTGCCTCGGGCGATGAGATGTTTGAGGCGGCGCTGGAAGCGGGTGCGGATGATTGTGAATCAAGTGAAGACGGACATACGTTATACTGTGATGCCGAATCACTTCATGAGGTCAGTAAGATTTTAGAAGAAAAATTTGGTGAACCTCGCTCGGCACGGATTATTTGGAGGCCGCAAAACGCTATTGAGCTTGACGATAATAAGGGCGAGCAACTTTTGAGAATGTTGGAGGCCCTTGAAGATTCCGAAGATGTACAAAATGTTTACGCAAACTTTGAAGTATCGGACGCAGTGATAGAGAAATTGAGCGGCTGAGGGCAAATACCCTTAAACCTCATGAAAACTTAGGGCTAAGGGGGCCCCTATGGCACAGTCGATCCGCATAATCGGTATTGATCCTGGGCTGAGACGTACCGGATGGGGCGTTATCGAGAGCGATGGGGTGCGGCTGTCCTATATAGCCAGCGGCACGGTATGCTCTGATACAACATTGCAACTTTCTGCACGTTTAGTGCAAATCTATGAAGGGTTGGCGTCAGCATTAAATACCTTCATGCCGCGGGAAGCAGCGGTTGAGCAAACTTTTGTGAACCGGGATGCATCGGCCACATTAAAGCTGGGTCAGGCAAGAGGTATTGCCCTTCTCGTGCCGGCGCAAGCGGGGATTGGTGTGGCTGAATATGCACCAAATCAGGTCAAGAAGACTGTTATTGGCACCGGCCATGGTGAGAAAGCTCAGATTCATGCCATGTTGCGCTATCTTTTGCCTCGTGCCTTACCCGATAGCGATGATGCCGCCGATGCCCTTGCAATTGCCATAACGCATGCCCATCATCGGCGGGTACCAGCAATTCTCAAGGATCAAAATGCAGGTCTCTCATGATCGGCAAACTTAAAGGCATTATAGATTCACGTGGTGAGGATTGGGTTATCCTTGACGTTGGTGGCGTTGGCTATGAAGTTTCTTGTTCAACCCGAACTCTGGCGGCACTGCCGGCCATTGGTGAACTGCAACACTTTCTATTGAGACCTATGTGCGCGAAAATGAAATCCGGCTTTTTGGTTTTGTGAGCGATGCGGAGCGTGTGTGGTTCCGTTTGTTACAAAGTGTGCAAGGTGTTGGTGCGAAAGTTGCGCTTGCCATTTTAGGTACGCTTTCGCCTTCGGATCTCGCTAATGCTATAGCATTACAAGATAAAGCCATGGTTGCCCGCTCTCCTGGGGTTGGGCCCAAAGTGGCGCAGCGTATAGTGACGGAACTCAAGGGTAAGGGCCCAGAACTTGGCCCTATCAGTACAGATGAGGGTGTGTTAACCGGAACCGCAAGTCTTCCTGCAGGGAATACAGCAGCCGCTGATGCGGTCTCGGCTTTGACCAATTTGGGCTATGCCCCCACGCAAGCGGGAGCCGCTGTCGCTGCTGCTATAAAGACAACGGGTGAAGATGCAAAAACCGAAGAATTGATCCGTATCGGGCTGAAAGAATTGGCGCAATAAGACAAGTGCTTGCGCAATATGTCCGAGAAGGTTAGAGCTTATCCATATTTTCTAGATAAAAGAATTCAGTCTTGCAATTATGACCCTTACTGTCCGCTTTGCACCAAGCCCTACCGGCCGTCTTCATATCGGCAATATTCGCACAGCCCTGATTAACTGGCTTTTTGCCGGAAAGAATGGCGGTAAATTTTTGTTACGGCTTGATGACACAGATCAAGAGCGCTCTCGGGAAGAATTTGCAGATGGCATTCGTGAGGACCTCACATGGCTCGGGCTGAATTGGGATAGTGAGGCCAAGCAATCGGAACGCTTTGATCGCTATGAGGAAATTGTCAGGGTCCTTAAGGCTGAAGGGCGTCTTTATGCATGTTACGAGACGGCAGATGAATTGGAGCGTAAACGCAAACGTCAGCTCGCCCGAGGCAAGCCGCCGGTTTATGACCGAACCGGTCTTGAGCTTACAGATGATGAGAAGTCAAAATTTGAGTCCGAAGGGCGGAAACCGCACTGGCGTTTTCTTCTTGAGGAGCGTCAGGTGGAATGGGATGACCTGGTAAGGGGCCATCAACGCGTTGATGCGGCATCTCTTTCTGATCCTGTTTTGATCCGTGGAGATGGTACTTATCTTTACACTCTCCCAAGCGTAGTGGATGACATCGATTTTTCAATAAGCCATGTCATCCGAGGTGAAGATCATGTGGCCAATACCGGAGCTCAAATACAACTTTTTGAGGCACTGGGCGCGACACCGCCGGCATTTGGTCACCATAACTTGCTTGTTGGAGCTGAGGGCGAAGCGCTCTCCAAACGATTGGGAACATTATCTATCCAGTCATTACGGGATGAAGGAATTGAACCACTGGCCGTTGTAAGTCATGCGGCAACAATTGGCACTTCAGATCCTGTTGCTCCTTTTCAAAGCCTCAAAGAAATTGCCGAGCTTTTTGAGTTTTCTAAGCTTTCGCGAGCGCCTGCACGTTTTGATTCTGCCGAGCTTCGGGCACTGAATGCGCGCCTTCTTCATGAAATGCCCTATCAGGCAGTGGAAGAGCGGTTGAGCGTGCTCGGTATTCAGGATGGCAATCATTTTTGGGAGGCCATACGAGGGAATCTACAGTTGCTTGCAGATGCTGAGCAATGGTGGACAGTTGTGCAAGGGGTTATCGATCCTGTGATCGAGGATACGGGGTTTTGTGAAACTGCCGCCAAATTATTGCCGCCAGAACCTTGGGACGAAACAACCTGGAAAACATGGACTGATGCAGTCAAAGGGGAAACTGGGGCCAAGGGCAAAGCTTTGTTCAGACCGTTAAGACTTGCATTGACAGGTCAGGAGCATGGACCTGAACTAAAAGTGCTCTTGCCAATCATTGGCCGGGAGCGCGCTCTCTCCCGTCTCCAAGGTCAAACCGCATGATATCAGCTAGAACTTTTCTTGGCGGCGGAGCTTGTCGGTGATGGGTTCCCGGCTTTCGGAGCGGTCCCTCATTGTTCTTATGTGCGCCATGTTGATGCTCACGGTTTTAAGCCTGGCAGTTTATGCCGCGCAGCTTACTCAATTGAAAACGCTTTGGTCTTTGAGCAATACGGAAGCAGGTTGGATCGGAGCAGCTTATTTTATTGGATATACGTTATCGGTTCCGATCTTGAGCAGCCTGACGGACAGGGTTGATCCCAAGCGGATTTATTTAACTGGGGCCGGATTGCTTGGGGCTGGATGTATCGGTTTTGGTTTTTTTGCTGAGGGCTTTGAGAGCGCTCTCCTTCTGCACGCTTTCGCAGGTGCTGGTCTGGCAGGCACTTATATGCCTGGCTTAAAAGCTTTGACCGACCACGTGTCGGACAAAAACCAATCTCGGGCAAGCTCCTTTTATACGGCAAGCTTTGGAGCAGGTGCCGCCGCATCTTATCTTTTCAGTGGGTATATAGGGCAATGGTTGGGCTGGTCAGCGGCTTTTATCGGAGCAGGCATCGCTTCTCTGATTGCGGGACTTCTCTGCTGGGCTTATCTACCCAAAGCCGATCTCTCTAAGTTAAACGTTGCATCAACACGGCTTTTAGATTTCCGTCCCGTTTTGCGCAATCGTGCGGCTATGGCCTACACATTGACCTATGCGGTTCATTGTTGGGAGCTTTTTGGGCTAAGAACTTGGGTCGTGGCTTTCCTTCTCTATGCTGATAAATTGCATGGTGCATCACCAACCATTCTCATTCCTTCTGTGATTGCCGCGCTCCTGACCGTTCTTGGTGCTCCGTCCACCATTTTAGGCAATGAGTTAGCTATGCGGTTTGGGCGTCGCAGGATGATAAGCCTGATGATGTGTCTATCAGCGCTTCTTTGTTTTACAATTGGACTAACTGCGCAAATTTCATATTGGTTGGCAGCGTTTTTTTGCATCGCTCATGGCATTACGGTGATTATGGATTCTGCGGCAATTACCGCTGGTGCCATTCGCAGTGCTGAGCCTGGCTATCGGGGCGCGACAATGGCCGTTCATGCCACTCTGGGGTTCTCGGGCGCAACTTTAGGGCCATTGATTTTCGGTTGGGCATTGGATGTTGGGGGCGGACAAGTGCCTCTCGGCTGGTGGCTCGGTTTTGCTCATATGGGGGTAATCTTATTGCTTGGACCGCTTATGCTTTGGCTAATGCGACCACCACCCATCTCCGGAGACGGACTCTGATTTTTTTGTGGCTGTTTTATCGGAGAGTTTGTGTGTGGCATTGTAATATTTACGCATGAAGGCAACCGGCAAATCGATATTGCTGCGAGTCGACATCACACCATATGAGGAGATTTCATAGCCCAGCCGTTCATAGAATGAGACGGCATTAATATTTGCACGAACACTAAAGTCCCGAAAACCAGCCTGATGAGCACGTGCCTCGGCATTTTCAACTAAGAGGCGTCCTATACCGCAATTAGTGAACAAAGGGCGTACAAAAACATTACGGATGCGTGCTGTAGAGCCATTGTCGTCAGCAGGACACCAACCCGCAGTTCCGACGATCTCATCTTCAATCCAGCTACAATAGAGCGCACTTGTTAGAATAGTGTCGACATATTCGGGTCGTTGTATGAGGTCCACATGCGCCTGGATTTCTTCCTCGGTATGATGTTCCGATGCAAGAATCCGAAAGGCGGTAATATGAACATAACGGACTGACGATATGTCATCCACGCTCACGGGTTTGAGCGTGACGGAGTGTGATAAGTCGACCTTGGGTAAGAGGCTCATGCGTTTGCTCAAGTGTATGACCGGACCATACATCATATGGTTGAAGGAATTACGTCAGAAATTCGGCTACGTGTATTTTTTTATGAACAAAAAGTGAATATGGGCCATTTATTTGTGTAAATAGATTTTTTCAGCAGCCGAGCAAACAATATTATCAATCGCGGGCACGATAACACCAGAACAAATTTTGTTGTATCTGGTGATACAGATTTTACTGGTTTATCTTATTATTGTTACGAATCTGAGCTTGTGTTTCCACTTTTTTAGAAGGCTTTTTCTTGGGTGTCTCATCTTTCTCTTGATCCCGCGGACGTTCTTGATTTTGGCTCCGATCCTGTTTTTGCTGTAATTCCTGACGTTCGTCTTGGCTTTTATATTCAGCAAGCTTGCAAGAGCATCCTTTCACGAATTCTTTGCGGTAGCGCCAGGCATTTGGCAGCTCGCTATAAGGACGTCCCGTCAGAGAAACGGCCTGTTCAATATCTTCGCCGGGGTTACGGTGAATAAATAGCTCAGCAGGAGCAGCACAGTTTGACTGACATGCACTAGCATCTTGGTTAAACCGGCTCGGCAGCGTCGAGAAACTGACCGGATAATAATAACCGTCACAAAGCCTTACGCATAAGGTACGATACGTGGCAAAAGGAAGAGCTGTATTTCCTCCCCTTCGTTCTTCTTCCCGTTCGCGATCACCAAAGATACTATCGCTATCCCAAAAAAAGAAACGGTTAGAGCGGCGCCGGGCTTCTTTTTGATAGTAAGATCCACAACCACGCCGTGCGAGCTCGGAGATAATTTGATCTTGACGGCCACGCCGGTCGACAGGACGTGTGATAGCTTCCTTTTGGGCTTGAAGTTGAGAAAGCCGTCGGCGGGCCTTCTCTATCTTACGGTGTAATCTTAGGCATCTGGGAGTTCGGCGCAGGGAACGTCCAAAGATAAACATAGATTCATAACAATTAGCCCTTTCGGCTTTAAATCGAGCTTTTTGAAATGCGCGGTCTTGTTTTCGAATTTCTTCTTTAAGTCTTGGGAGTTGCTGACGTCCATGAGATCTGGATGACCAATCGCGGGCAAGCTGTTGTTCAAGCGCCATACAATGCCGGTCCCGTGCTGTTGTTTGCGCGGCGGCAGGCAACGCTAAGCCAAAACAAATCCATAAGCCAATAACGCCGGAAACCCAGTTCATTTTTTCTGAGGTGACGGCATTGTTCGTGTTAGCGATCATTGCTACTGTCTCACTGAATACTTAAACTTAGCCTTAGCTTGCCTCCCATAAGCCACGATAACGTATACATAAAGTTTTAATAAGGTCTAATTTGAAGCTATGCGCAGCTAAATTCCAGGTAACTTTACTCCATTTGGAGGCAGGCATCTACAAAAAGGCCATGGTATGACGTCTGAATTTGTACAAGAGGCGGCACTAACGATTGCTAAAGCGCGCCGCGAGGGAGCGATATTAAATGGTCTGCCGGAGGCGTGTAAACCGGCAAGCCCAGAAGACGGATATGCTGTTCAGGCCGCTTTTATTGATCTTTGGGATGATCAACCTGTGGGATGGAAGGTTGGGGCCACGGCGGCAAAGGTTCAAGAGTTGTTTGGATTATCTGAGCCTTTTTTTGGTCCGGTGTTTAAGAACACGGTTTTTCATAGTCCCGCAACGCCCGAAGCTTCACAATTTCAGCACCTATGTCTTGAATCTGAATTTGCCTTTCGTTTTGCACGAGATCTTCCGACACGGGACAGAGATTATACACGCGGTGAGATCATTGATGCGGTTGAAGTTCTTATACCGGCCATGGAACTTATAAGCCCCCGCTTTGATAGTTTACTTATGGATGCAGCACCCACAGCTATTGCCGATTGCGCAATTAATGGCGGGCTTGTACTCGGGACACCATGTTTGGATTGGCGCAAAATTGATATTATCAACCATAGTGTTCGGTTCAGTGTTGATGGAGCGCTTAAGGAAGAAGGCGCCGGCGCACGCGTTTTGGGAGATCCGGTGATTGTGCTTGAATGGCTGGTTAATAAACTTTGCGCTCACGGGTTAGGACTTCAGGCGGGAGATGTTGTGTCAACGGGCACATGCACAGGCTTTCATTATGTGAAACCGGGTGAAAAAGCTACGGCTGATTTTGGGGACTTAGGAGAGGTTTCAGTTCAATTTGGTTAGGTCACGGTTGACGTCGGCAGTAAAAGGTCGCATAACACTTTCATGAAAACACCGGTGCACATATCACACGTTTCTCATACTACAATTTGTTGCGGAATTCTTATTCCGGGCTAAATATACTCAGCCGGTGTGGCCGTTTCCCATATTTGATTTGATTGGAGTGACCGCCCCGCCGGACGGAGGAGGGTTAGTTGACGCTTACGCTTTACAACACGCTGTCACGCAAGAAAGAAGTGTTTACGCCGTTTGATAAGGATAATGTCCGGATCTATGTGTGCGGACCGACCGTCTATGATTATGCTCATATCGGTAATGCGCGGCCGGTGATTGTTTTTGACGTGCTCTATCGGCTGCTCCGTCATCTCTATGGTGCAGATCATGTCACCTATGTACGCAATATCACGGATGTGGACGATAAAATTAATGAGCGGGCGAAAGAGGAAGGTGTGCAGATCCGTGAATTAACCGAGAGAACCGTGCAACAATTTCATCAGGATGTGAACGCATTAGGGGCGTTAAGCCCGACCATAGAACCACGTGCAACCGAGCATATCGATGACATGATTGTAATGACCGAAGGGCTTATCCAAAAAGGTTTTGCCTATGAGGTTGAAGGCCATGTGTTGTTCGAAGTTGCCAAAATGCCCGACTACGGCAAGCTGTCAGGCCGTAGCGTGGACGATATGATTGCTGGTGCACGGGTTGAAGTGGCGCCTTATAAAAAGGACCCGATGGATTTTGTACTCTGGAAACCGTCGGATTCCGACTTGCCTGGTTGGGAAAGCCCTTGGGGGCGTGGCCGTCCCGGCTGGCATATTGAGTGTTCAGCCATGTCTGCCAAACATCTTGGCGAGACATTTGATATTCACGGTGGCGGCATCGATCTCGTTTTTCCTCATCATGAAAATGAAGTCGCGCAATCATGTTCAGCCCATGGCACCGATATCATGGCCGGGATTTGGATGCACAATGGCTTTTTGCAGGTCGAGGGTGAGAAGATGTCCAAATCACTGGGTAATTTTTTTACGGTGCATGACCTGCTGCAAGATTGGCCCGGTGAGGCGATCCGCCTGGCTATGCTCATGACGCATTATCGTCAACCTATAAATTGGACAGCCAAATGCGTTGGCGAGGCCAAGCGTGCTCTTGATCATTGGTATGAACTGACAAAAGACGTGGAAGATGGAGGTATGTTATGTGCCGAGTTTCAAGAGGCCTTAGAGGATGATCTCAATACGCCCAGGACCATCGCCGCACTTCATGAGCTTCGTCACGAGGCGGCAAATGGTTCTCAAGGCGCTGCCCGGTGCTTAAAAGCTTGTGCGCAACGTTTGGGGTTATTGCAATCTTCACCAGAAGATTGGGTGCGCTGGCGTCCGGCTTCTATGGAGGTTGATGAAGTGAAAATCGAAGGTCTCATCCGGGAACGGAATGAAGCACGTAAAACTAAGAATTTTGCCGAGGCAGATCGTATACGTGATGAACTTTTAGACTTGGGGATTGCGTTAAAGGACGGGCCTGACGGCACCACTTGGGAGGTCGCACGATGAATAGAAGTATCGCCTATTCTGATTTCATAGTTATGTGCGGTCAGACATTGTTAAGAGCGCGTGGTTTAAAAAACTGAGATGACCAAAGAGTATATTTATCTGTTCGATACGACGCTTCGCGACGGAGCGCAAACCCACGGTGTCGATTTTTCCGTTGAAGATAAGGTTCTAATCGCAAAAACACTCGATGAGCTTGGTATTGATTATGTTGAGGGAGGCTACCCTGGAGCCAACCCAACAGATACCAAGTTTTTTTCAGAAAAGCGTGATTTCCAACACGCAACCTTTACCGCCTTTGGCATGACCAAGCGTGCGGGGCGCTCAATCTCTAATGATCCTGGTTTCCAGGATATCTTAAACTCACAATCCGATGCGATTTGCCTTGTTGCCAAGTCATGGGATTATCATGTGCGGATTGCGCTTGGTATTACAAATGAAGAAAATTTAGAAGCGATTGCTGAGTCAGTCCGGGCCGTAAAAGAAACAGGCCGTGAGATTATGATTGACTGCGAGCATTTCTTTGACGGCTACAAAGCCAATCGCGATTATGCTCTAGCTTGTGCGCGTACCGCATATGAAGAAGGGGCGCGCTGGGTTATTTTATGCGACACAAATGGCGGCACATTGCCAGGTGAAGTAGCTAAAATTGTATCGCAAGTTACGGATGTTGTTCCTGGTGATCATCTAGGTATTCATACGCATAACGACACTGAGAATGCGGTTGCAAATTCGCTGGCGGCGATACGCTCCGGTGCACGTCAAATTCAGGGCACCTTGAATGGTTTGGGCGAACGCTGCGGGAACGCCAATCTGACCTCAATCATACCGACGCTTATGCTCAAATCTGAATTTGCCAATCACTTTGAGATTTCGGTCACGCCAGAAAAACTCAGATCATTGACGCATGCATCCCGTGTTCTCGATGAGATTTTAAATCGTGCACCAAACCGTCATGCACCTTATGTCGGGGAAGTCGCTTTTGCGACCAAAGCAGGCATTCACGCATCTGCCATCCTTAAAGATCCAAGCACTTATGAACATGTGCCTCCTGAAGCCGTTGGCAATCAGAGGAGGCTCTACGTATCGGATCAGGCTGGTAAATCCAACATTATTGCCGAATTGGAAAGGTTAGGCATTGAAGTTACTAAAGATGATCCTCGCATTCTGAAGCTTCTCGATGAAGTGAAGCGGCGTGAAGCAACAGGCTATGCCTATGAGGGGGCGGACGCTTCTTTTGAACTCTTAGCCAGACGCACTCTTGATAACGTCCCAAGATATTTTGGTGTCGATAGCTTTCGTGTTTTGGTGGAGCGGCGCCACAACGCGCTGGGCGAGCTTGTAACGGTATCGGAAGCAACGGTTAAAGTTGATGTCGATGGGGACACTATGATGTCAGTGGGGGAGGGGAATGGACCCGTCAATGCTCTCGACAACGCCCTCAGAAAAGATCTGGGAAAATATCAAGATTATATTTCAGATATTGAACTTGTGGACTATAAGGTACGTATCCTAACAGGAGGTACTGATGCCGTCACGCGGGTGTTGGTTGAAAGCATGGATCGTAATCATAAGCGGTGGTTTACAGTCGGGGTTTCTCCCAACATTGTTGATGCGTCCTTTGAAGCTCTATTAGATTCAATCAATTACAAGCTTTTGAGGGATGGCGCACCGATATCGTGATCATCAATTTGTGAGCGTAGTAGTCGCGGACTGGATTACGCCAAATCGGCATAAATACGTCTATTTGACTTTTACGCTTGAATGCGGATCAATGTTTCTTTATGAGCGAAAGTATTAGATATATAGTATTAGTTCGTAAAAGAACCAAGTTATAAGGAGAAACAAAAAAATGGCCCGCCCAAGAGAGTTTGATGAAATTGAGGCAATGGACAGTGCGGTTGAGACGTTTCGCACAAAGGGGTATGAGGCCGCATCGTTAATAGATTTGCTTCAATCAATGCGGCTAAGTAAGTCAAGCCTCTATAATAGTTTTGGCACAAAGCATGAACTTTTTCTTGCTGCCATTGATCACTATTCTATCCGAGCGTCAGAAAAGCTGGCAGACCGCCTGAATAACGCTTCTTCAGTTAAGGAAGGTATTCGCTTAGCACTAGGAGTGGTTGTTGATAGCATTACAGAAAATGGTGATGGGCGCGGTTGTCTATTACATAATTGTGCTATTGAGGTGTTACCGCAGGATGAAGTTGCGGGCCAGCATATCTCTAATGGGGTAAAGCGTATGTGTGACGCATATACTGATCTTATACGCCGTGGTCAGGCCAGCGGAGAAGTTTCGGCTACCCGTGATGCTGAAGAATTAGGGTATTTCCTGACCATGAATTTGTTAGGATTGCGGTCAATCGGACGCGTTGTAAAAGACAGAAAACTGCTTGAGTCTATGGTCTTGTGTATTATTGCGGCTGTTTGTGAGCGTTAGTTTTACGCTGACGAGAAGTTCGCTTTTCAATACCAAATGCCGGGCCAAGGCCAGTGGTATTTCGGGTGAAGTGTAATAGGCCTATAGGCGCCCATGGCGATTGTTGGGACTTCTTGAGGCACGCTTATCGGAGGCATTTCAGGTTTAAGTTCTGTAAGGCGGCGGATGCGCTCTTCCGTTGGGGGGTGCGAGCGTAGGAGAGATGGTTGAGGGATACGTCGTCCAGGGAAGATCATGTCCTCCCAAAAGTGACCCTGATAATGTTCAAGTTTCCGTAAAGCATTGGCAAGTCCATCCGGGTCCCCTGTAAGCTGGGCCGCTTCCAAATCGGCATCATACTCACGGGCCCGCGATAGAGCCAGTTGAAGAAGGCTGCCTATCGTGGGCGCTAAGTATAACAACAGCGCCACCAGCCATGGGATCGTCGCCATTCCAATGAGCGCCAGGGGCAGATTCACGACAATTATGAATATGCCGACATAGGACATGAGCTGCGTGAACCGACTCATAATATCAGCAATGCTCATAATCCAAAGGTCGTTGTTACGAATGTGGCTGGTTTCATGTGCAAGCACGCCGGTGATTTCACGTAAATTGAGGCTGCGAAGAAGTCCTTCCGTTACGGCAATACTCGCTCGGTTTGGCGTGCCCGTTGCAAACGCATTTAATGTTGTGCTTGGAATGATATAAAGACGGGGTTTTATGGCAAGTTCTGCCCGGTCCGAGAGGATCTCTAGAATGCGGCTAAGCTGGGGGCTTTGCCTTTGATCTATAGGTCGGGCTTTATACATCCGCATGACCATTTCCGGCGAGATGCGGGGGCCAAACAGAAAGAGAATAAATACGCTAATGGCAGCAACAATGATACCTGTGAGGCCCCATAGAAGCCAGGCACAAACCATCATAATGACCCCGATACCGAATATGAGGAGTACGGAATGAGCAATATTACGTATTTTGTGGGCAACCCGGCGTTCCTCGGCAAGGAACGGCGCTGATTGAGACATTCCAGTCCGCGGAGGGATCATGATGCTTAATTAGCCTATTCAAAGTTACGTTTCGTCATAACTAGAATTTGGCCGTTATTTCGCTTTCTGCAAGCCTGTAATCGTTTTTTGAGTCGATTGCGAGAAGTGTTGGCACTATTTTTTCAGTTTGATCAACAACATGCAAACGGATCTCAAGTCCTGCACGGATGAAAGATTCGGAGCGCATATGGTCAAATAAGCGCAAAAGCGGTGCCCAGAAATTATCAATGTTAGCAAGAATAATCGGTTTTTTGTGTCGTCCGAGCTGAGACCATGTGAGTTGCTCAACCAGCTCTTCAAGAGTACCGACCCCACCAGGCAGAGCAACAAAAGCATCGGATTTTTCAAACATGAGCTTTTTGCGTTCATGCATGTCGCTGGTCACTACCAGCTCTTGAACATGACTGAGCATTTTCTCACGCTCTTTCAGAAATTCAGGAATTATGCCTGTGACATTGCCTCCATGATCCAGGACAGAGCGCGCTATTTTCCCCATTAGTCCTAAACTGCCTCCCCCATAGACAAGACCAATTCCCGCATCAGCCATGTTTTGGCCAAGACGATGTGCTGCTTCTGCATAGAGTGGATTTTCGCCCTCACCCGAGCCGCAATAAACGCAGATTTTTTCAATAGAGTTGTGGTGGTTGAGGGTATTCTTCATTGCATAGATCCTTGAGGCAGTACTCTTTTTTGCTTTCGATAATAGGTATGTAAAGTTATATCCGTCGTTACAATGGCATGTTTCTATTATGCATCATGATAGGCCATTTTGGGGTATTTACGTCTGGGGGATTGGCTCGAAGCTCATAATGTGGTTAACCAGGCAGGTAAAAGAGTTTCGTCATTGTACTTGCGTAAGACCTATGTGCATAAAGACTTGCCCCCGGTTAAGAATTGCGTGTTGTTTAACGATGACGCTTAAGCTTAAGAGTTTGGTTAAGGGGGTGTTCCCATGAGTGGTGGTAAATTCATTTTGACTTTGTTGGCGATGTTTTTTGCCTTTTTTGCAGGTTCTTATCTTTTGATGAACTGGCATAATTTCAGTGCACAATTAGAACAAATCGCACAGAAAGAAGAACAAAAGAGTGCCCAAGCTGAAAGCTCTTCTAAAGTTTCTGAAAAGCGAAAAGAAACGGCTGCAGTTGTTAAAGCAAGAAATGATTTAAAATCATCTAAACGTCTAAAGAAAAAAGGTGTCCCAAAACGTCCAACCTTCGATGTGGTGCGCGTGAAGCCCACAGGTGCCATCTT
Source organism: Methyloligellaceae bacterium (assembly GCA_965224165.1). Taxonomy (GTDB): domain Bacteria; phylum Pseudomonadota; class Alphaproteobacteria; order Rhizobiales; family CBDCYM01; genus CBDCYM01. Next base: position 542,286 of record CBDCYM010000011.1, read on the forward strand.
TGCTGGCCGGGCAACACCGGGTTGGAATGTGCGCCTTGAATCCAACAAACGTCAAGTTGGACTAGCCAAAGCTGATCATCTGGGACAATGGGTTATCGTGTTAGATAAACCTCTCCCATCTGGAGATCACCATCTTACTCTGAGTGCACGATCCGCAAGCGGCACAGCAGGCGTCTCATCTCGCCAGAAAGTTTTTATCGCCGATGTTGGTGAGGCTAAGCAGACACCTAAAGTTGTCTTATCAGAGCGTGGTAAGGAATCGCGGGTCCTTCAAAAGAAAAAGGAAGTTGCGGAGCTAACGACGCAGAATGCCGACAAGGCGGCGGTTAAGAAGCTGGATGCCAAAAACAATACTACCGGATCCAAACCTACCCGAAAGACAAAGCCTGAGAAAAATCAAAAATTGGCTCAGAAGACGACCGATGAAACAAAACGGGTCGCTACAAATGACTCTCCGGCTAAAAAGAAGAGTTCTGTAAACAAAGAGGATAATTCGGCAGTCAAAAAGAAGGACGCAGAGAAAAAAAAGAAGGACACCTCAGCCAAACAAGATGACAAGGCAAAAAAGGATGAAAAAAGAGATGCGGCCAAAACAAAGGCTAACAAAACGGAGCCGGTCAAAGCGGAAACAGAAAAAAAGGATCCGTCTGTCGTAGATCGGATAAAGACCTTGCTTGGCGCGTCTGAAAAGAAAACAACACAGTCTTCAGAGAATGACGCTGATAAAAAAAGTGATGAAAAGAAAAAGGAAGAGCAAAAGAGTAAGGAAGCAAAGGCGCCTGATCCAAGTGGACTTTTGTCCGTAAAATCGATTGCTTATGAAGCGTCGGTTGGCAAAGGAGGTTATATCTCGCTTGATGGTGAAGCTCTTCCGGGTATGCGCATTCGCCTTTATGCAGATAAAGAACTCATTGGCAGCACCAGTGTGAAAGCTAATGGGAAATGGAAGTTCCGGAAAAAATATGCCCTTGCATCAGGGCAGGAATATCGTTTTCGTGTGGAACAGGTTGATCAATCCGGTACGGTTCTTGCACGTGCCGACAAGCCTTATCAATGGAAGCTACCTAAAGCTGTAACCGTTGCAGGCGCTAAGGCCAAGTCCAAAGCTGGAGCTAAACCAGCGGCCAAGATGTCGGATGCAAAAGTAAACCGGAAAACTGCACACAAACCGCGTTCAAAATCTAAAAAACCTGCTTCGCATAAACCATTGCGTCAAAAAATGGCTGGGCTTCAGGCTAACCGGTCTGCAAAAGTATCCAAATCCCGGCAAAAGAAAAAGCTTCGTTCTGCGGGATATGCACGGCGCAAGCGAAGAAAGTCGGTAAAAGTTGGCCGCATGACTCGTAAGTCATATCGTCCTAAATATGTTGTGGTAAAAAAAGGCGATACACTTTGGCGTATTTCGGAGCGTGTTTTGGGAAAAGGTCAGTGCTATTGGATTATTTACCGGGCTAACCGGCACAAGATCAAGAATCCAAACCGGATTTATCCTAGGCTGCGCCTGCGCATACCATCATAAGCCTATGCATGTTATACCGAAGGTATTGTGGATGGCCCGAAGAGGGTATTTAGAGATGCTCGCCTTTGGCAAGCATCCCGCTTGAACTTATTAAGAACGATCAGGTTTTATGATTTTTGGTTGTTTCAACCAAAAATCATCCTGATCTAGAGCATGTCGCGCAAAAGTGGGTACCGGTTTTGCGCAAAAAGACATGCGACAACAAAAAGATAGAGCATCTAAGCGAATCCATCAAAATGCGGGATGCTCTAGTGCTTCCGGAATAGGAGAGAATGCCAAGACGTTTGGGACATACGACAAGCGATATATTAAATGCGCGTGCCGATCATTTGGGTGTTCTTAAAGGTCTTGCTCCCCTCGTTTGGCCTGTGGATCGACCGGATCTGAAAATTCGGGTTGTCCTGGCTTTTGTTGCGCTTGTGGCCGCTAAAGTCGTCACCGTTGCCGTTCCGATTATCTATAAAGCGGTTATTGACTGGTTTACCAATAGCGCAAGCGGTGAAGCTTCCACATCATTGACCCCCGCCACATTAACTGCGATCGCCATTCTTCTTATTATCGCCTATGGGGTTGGACGGTTGATGATGGTCGGCTTCGCTCAGATCCGCGATGTCCTTTTTACCAAGGTTGGGCAAAACGCCGTCCGCCAGCTCGCCAAGCGTACATTCGAACATCTGCACCAATTATCTCTTCGGTTTCACTTGGAGCGGCGCACAGGTGGTTTAAGCCGTGTTATTGAGCGCGGTGTCAGGGCAATAGAACTGATCATCCGCATGGGTGTATTGAACACCATTCCGACAGGTATTGAGCTTGCCTTTGTCGCAGGGCTTCTTGTTTATTATTTTGGTTGGATTTTTCTGGCCGTCGTATTCGTTACGGTGTTCTTTTATATCTGGTTTACCGTCAAAGCCAGTGATTGGCGTATTGCGATACGCCGTGAGCTTAATGATTCTGATACGGAGGCAAATACCAAAGCTGTCGACAGTCTCTTAAATTACGAGACCGTCAAATATTTCAGCAATGAAGGGCTTGAACTCCGCCGTTTTGATTCCTCCATGGCTCGTTATGAGCAGGCAGCCATAAAAACCTATTATTCCTTAGGTCTTCTCAATTTCGGCCAGGCCGCCATTTTCACGACAGGGCTAACGCTTTGCATGTTGCTGGCGGGGCAAGGTGTTGTGCGGGGCGAGCTTACCCTTGGTGATTTTGTCATGGTTAACGCCCTTCTCATTCAGCTTTATCAGCCATTGAATTTCATGGGCATGGTTTACCGGGAAATCAAGCAGGGGCTTGTTGATCTTGAAAACATGTTTGCGCTCATTGAGCAGCAGCCCGAAATCGAAGACAAACCGGGAGCAGAACCCCTTGAAGTGAGGGAAGGCAATATCCGTTTTGAGAATGTATCTTTTTGTTATGAGCCTGAGCGACGTATACTAGAAGATGTAAGCTTTGAGGTTCCTGAAGGGCATATGGTGGCCCTGGTTGGTCCTTCCGGGGCAGGCAAGTCAACCATTTCACGAATTCTCTTTCGTTTTTATGATGTAGCGTCAGGGCGTGTTCTTATTGATGGCCAAAATATCAGTGACGTAACCCAAGCCTCGCTTCGTGCAGCTATTGGCATGGTGCCGCAGGATACGGTGCTCTTTAATGATACGATTGCCTATAATATTAGGTATGGGCGTCCTGATGCTACAGATGAGGAGGTGCGTGAGGCTGCAAAACTTGCGCAGATTGATGATTTCATCCGATTACTTCCGCAAGGCTATGAGACGCTTGTTGGGGAACGCGGTCTGAAACTTTCTGGCGGGGAAAAACAGCGCGTGGCGATTGCTCGAACCCTTCTCAAAGCCCCCCCTATTTTGATGTTGGATGAGGCAACATCAGCCCTCGATAGCCATACTGAAAAAGAAATACAGGACGCCCTCGATAAGGCGACGGAAAATCGCACAACTCTTGTGATTGCTCACCGTCTCTCAACAATTGTTCACGCCGATACCATCATTGTCTTTGACCAAGGGCGTATTGTGGAACGCGGAACTCATATGGAGCTTATCGAACTTGGTGGGCTTTACGCAAGTATGTGGGCTCGCCAGCGCGAAGCAGAGGAGGCTCGTGAACGTCTGGCCTCAGCCTTGGAAGGTGCAGCAAAACTGGAGAAAGCCAAAGTTTCGCCCGTGTCAGCAAAATAGGTTCATTGTTTGAAAATATCTGGCCGTAAACCCCTTACAAATGGTGGTGCACACAAACCTTACAGCATGTTATAGCGTTGCTGCGAGATGTGATATCAAAGGACATAATGAATGACTCATTATGTCCCTTGGCAAGCGCGACTGCGTGGCCCGCGCCTTTTGGCGCGTTAGCCTGCGCGGTGTTTGAACGCCTATCGGTCATTAAAAATAACCGATAGCTTAATCTAAGAGGGAGAGCAAAAGTGGCTCAATCTGAAGGCTTACTGGATACGATAACTTCGGTTTTTATGCCTGTTCATCGGGATGGGCATAAATTCATCGCCATCATGGCGATTGTAACGCTGATTAGTTTTATTATTTGGAGCCCGCTAGGTTGGCTCAGCGCGTTTTTGACAGCATTTGTGGCCTTTTTTTTCAGAGACCCTGACCGGGTAACTCCGTTACGCGAAGGGCTCATTATTAGCCCCGCTGATGGCCGCGTATCTGCAATTGAACAGGTGCGACCTCCTGCGGAGTTGAGACTAGACGATGAGGTCCGCACTCGGGTTTCGGTATTTCTATCGGTTTTGGACGTGCACATAAATCGATCTCCTGTGGCGGGACGGGTTCTGAGGTCAGCTTATACGCCGGGACTTTTTCTTAATGCGGAGTTAGATAAAGCGAGCGAGGATAACGAGCGCCGTGGCCTTGTTATAGAAACCCAGGCTGGTGAGCAAATTGGTGTGGTGCAGATCGCAGGATTAGTCGCCCGGCGGATCGTAACCTTCGTTGATGAGGGAGATCAGCTAGGTGTAGGTGAACGTTTTGGCTTGATCCGTTTTGGCAGCCGGGTTGATGTTTACTTGCCGCCAGACAAAACCGCTCTTGTCGCTGTCGGACAACGTATGATCGCCGGTGAAACCGTGTTGGCCGATCTTAAGTCGAATGAGGCAGAACGTGAAGCGCGGGCGAATTAACCTCTATTAACTTACCAAGGATATAGCGTTTTGATTCTCTTCCCAGCCATTGATCTGAAGGACGGCCAATGCGTGCGTCTGAAACTCGGCGATATGGCACAAGCCACAGTCTTCAATGATGACCCGGCAGCTCAGGCAAAGGCCTTTGAGACGCAAGGCTTCCAATGGCTTCATGTTGTCGATTTGAACGGAGCTTTTGCTGGTGAAAGTATCAACAGCGATGCCGTTGAAGCTATCCTCTCCGCTGTTTCCATGCCCGTTCAATTGGGTGGTGGCTTGCGTGACATGGCAGGCATTGAGGCTTGGCTTGGTAAGGGTATCCGCCGCGTTATTCTCGGGACTGTAGCAGTTCGCAATCCGGATCTTGTGCGGGAGGCCTGCAAGACTTTCCCGGGCCGCATTGCTGTGGGTATTGATGCCAAAGGTGGAAAGGTCGCGGTTGAAGGCTGGGCGGAAACATCTGAGTTAACCGCTATTGACCTTGCCAAACGTTTTGAAGATGCAGGCGTTGCTGCCATCATTTACACGGATATCGATCGAGACGGTATTTTGAAAGGGCTCAATATTGAAGCAACTCTTGCCCTGGCAAATACCATATCGATTCCCGTTATTGCCTCAGGTGGTTTGGCGTCGATAGAAGATGTCAAACGCTTGAAAAAACCTGATTGTGCACTCCTCGAAGGCGCGATTTCAGGGCGAGCCCTTTATGATGGTCGCTTGGATGCGCAGGAGGCTCTGTCTGTTTTAAGTGGTGGCGCATAATATATTTTATTGAGAAGGCGGTGCAGAAGTATTCAAATTAAATGCTGTACGCTTTGGGCTCAAGTCTTTCAATCCCATTTCCCACTCAGGGTTACAAAAGGTCTGTAAGTATGAAAAAGAGTCGGATCTATTTTATAGGAAACCCATGGCCAGAGGGCCATCCAATCAAAGAATTCAGGTGGACTGCGGAGATTAAAGAGAACAAAGTTTGGTTTCATTTTCATCTTGAGACTGAAAATTATTATTCGGAAAGAAAAATAGAAGATGATGAGGACGTGGAATATGCCAGCGACTGGGAGGCCCCAAGCGCCTGGGGGAATTTCCACTCATGCAAGATTTCTTCTACATTTTGGCATGATGGAGGCTTTCCTGTATGTCCCGTTGAAAATTATGGTTTAAGTTATCTTGATGGGCTTGAGATAAGCTTGGAATCTCCTCCGGATTTTGAGAATAACTGTGAAGATAAATGTGCTTTTCACACCTATCTTCTCGGGCACGATTTTGTGTCTGATCATTCAATAAAATTCAAGCGCAAGACCAATTCTAACCATTTTGATATTTTCTGGAGCGGAAAAATAGCGTTAGCTTATGTTGGAGAGGATGAGTTTAAATATCATTTTAAATCAGAAATTTTTGATGTTGAAGCTCCGGAGATTGTAAGAAACTCCTAGACCAAAATGCGTAACCCATATAGTCCGAAAAAACATAAACTCATCTCTGAAATTCAGAGTCTTACAAAAAGTCTTTGCAGGGCTGCTGAAGATCAAGAAAACACAGCAGAGCTGGAATTAAAATTTTGGGAGCTTCTTGAAAAGATTGGGCCTCGCCACGTCTCACTATTTGACCAAAAGATGAGATACAATCTTTATTATATTTCGAGTTGGGGACAATCTGTACAACTGCCAAGTAAGACTGAGCGTAAGCTAATTGCAACGACACAATCAGGACCGTTTGTGCTTATTTCGAGCCATAATGGGTTTGTGCGTGAAGCAGCGCTTAAGGGCATCCATGACATACCAAGTGCTTTTTGTTTTGCTCTCATCTTATATCGCTTAAATGATTGGGTCCCCCAAGTTCGGGCAGCAGCGATTCAAGCTATCAAAAGAAATCGGTCATTTATCACAGATGAAATTTTGATTGAGTGTCTTGATGTTTTTTTCCGATCTCATGAATGGGGCCGAGGGCAGGAACAAGAGCAGAAAATCCTATCGGACCTCTATGATAGAAACGCGTTAACGGTCCGTATTACGAATGAGATTCTTACGCGCAAAACCGATTGGGCCCCACGTGCATTAAGACATATGTTGCAAACACATAAGTTAGATGACCATCTCCTTGAAATGGCTCTCAAAGCGAGGCATCCGGGTGTTCGGCGCATAGCAACGCAAGTTTTGCTCAAGAGAAAATTTGAATGGTTTGGTGTCCGGCGAGATAAACAAAGTTTTAAAGTGGGGGAATTGGGGACCACACATTATTTCTTACCACAGAAATTGGGACGCTCTATTTCTACGCAGTTTGATCGGGAGGATCTTATCAAACAAGGTTTGGAAGATCCTCACCCGCCAGTGCGCTTATTGTGTTTAGAAGCCTATGCCGAAACACATCGCTCACGTCCGGATGCAGATGAGGTTTTTAAAAGATTTCTTAGCGATAAGGCCTATTCAATTTCTGACTTATGTGCGTTTTGGTTGCAGATACGAAAACAAGATGTCGCGACATATTTACGAGAGCATTTGAAGATGCAAACGGTCCCATCGCCGCCTTCTCTCAAACTTGCTGGGCGATTTGGGAGTGTCCATGACGCTGATCTGCTTTTTGAAATAGCCTTGAAAACGAATGGGGTACGGAAATTTGAATCTTTGCGTGCGGCTTACAAACTGCATCCAGAAAAGTTTGATCCTATATTAGAGGAGTTGGCATTTGGTGAAGATGTGCAATTCGCAAATATTGCATCACGGGTTTTAGCTGCAGAAAAATTGACCTTGCCTTTTGATAAGCTTTTGGAGCGTGCCAAAAATCCCGAAGATTTTATAGAGCGTGGTTTTCTTAAATTGGCTATGGGCCTTCCTCCTTCGAAAGCTTTGCAGGTGGGGCTGACTTTAACGAAAAATGGCTGTGAAGAGCCCGTTACGTTATTCAAAGTGGTTGAGAAAAAAGCCATTACCTATTGGAGACCAAGTTCGGAAGATCTGGAGAAACTCAAAGCCCTGATATCTGCCCAACCGCAGTTTCATGCCCGGTTTGCTTTTCTTTTAAAGCATGGATAGGAAACGTAAAAAAAATGAGTGATTTTTGGGCAGATCGTGATTGGCGTATTAACCGCATGATATGGAAATTTAATCGATCTGGATCATATGGCGATAGGACTTGGGCGTATGAAGATACCGATGAAGAGATAAAGAAATTTTTTCATGAGCATGTGAAACTACGAGAGAACGAAATAGAGATAATTGTTTATTTTGAGAATGTGAACATTTGGACATTGCTAACATCGGATAGGATAATCGGACGAAACTCCGGTGAAGAATTTGATATAGAATTGAACTCAATTACTCGTATTGAACCAAATTTTCATGGTCGTGCCATGAATGTGGATGGCAGTTTCAAATCCACCCTTATAGAAACTTTGAAAGCTCATACGGATCAAAAAACTTATACAATGTGCATTGAAGGGCCAATGAAATCAGGACCACATATTGGCTTATGGAATGTAATATTAATGGTTATGGATATGAAGGCACGTGAACTCAGTAGGGAAAAATAGAATTGCCCTCTTCACGATTAGACCTGTAATAAACCATTTCACCCTTTGCTCAAAAGTTATGATATGAACACCCATGCTGAAAATACGTGTCATACCCTGTTTGGATGTCAAAGACGGCCGTGTCGTGAAGGGGGTTAATTTTGTTGACCTGCGTGATGCGGGTGATCCGGTGGAATGCGCCACCGCTTATGATGCAGCGGGCGCGGATGAGCTTTGTTTTCTCGACATTACCGCAAGCCATGAAAACCGCGATATCATTTTCGATGTGGTGCAGGAGACGGCTGAGCGCTGCTTCATGCCGTTGACCGTTGGCGGTGGTGTGCGAACCACTGATGATGTTCGCAAACTTTTAGAAGCCGGTGCTGATAAGGTTTCCATTAACACAGCCGCTGTGCGCAATCGGGAGTTTGTCCGCGAAGCTTCTGAGAAGTTCGGTGCGCAATGCATTGTTGTCGCCATTGACGCAAAAAAAGTATCAGGCGAGGGCGAGCCATACCGTTGGAAGATTTTTACGCATGGCGGGCGCAAACCCACCGGCATTGACGCCATTGCTTATGCCAGAGAGGTTGTGGAATTAGGAGCAGGCGAGATTCTTCTCACGTCCATGGATAGGGACGGAACCCGGGAAGGTTTTGATTTGCCGCTAACCCGTGCTATTTCAGATGCTGTATCCGTGCCTGTTATTGCATCCGGTGGAGTTGGTACCCTTGATCATTTAGTGGATGGCGTGACAAAAGGGGGAGCAAGTGCTGTCCTTGCCGCCTCGATATTTCACTTTGGAGAGCATTCGATTGGTGAGGCGAAGCGTCACATGGCAGAAGCTGGTGTTTCTGTGCGCATGGATCCATAAGTGTCACCGTTTAAAGTGTCTTCTGTATCTTAGAGGCTGTTTATCAATCCCAAGACTGCAATAACGTCCAACCGTTAAACGGGCAAAAAGGATTTGGCAGGCAAGGGTTTGGTATTAGCGCATGAGTTGAGGTTATCGCAGTCTTCTACAATAAACAGATAGGTTTTACTGATGAGTGAGGATACACTTTTCCGCTTGGCTGAAATCATTCGGTCACGACGTACTGAGAGTGCAGATAAATCCTATACACGGCAGCTTTTGGATGCCGGTCCCAAGAAGTGTGCTCAAAAGCTGGGTGAAGAAGCTAGCGAAACCATTATTGCTGCTGTGGCTGAGGATGATGGTGCACTAAAGGCTGAGGCCGCGGATCTGCTTTATCACTTGCTTGTCTTGCTTGAATCCCGCGATATAGCCCTCTCTGATGTGTTATCTGTCCTTGATGGGCGGATAGGGACATCTGGCTTGGCAGAAAAGGCGGAGCGTCAATCAGAATAATAATGAATGATATGACTATGAGACTGCAATAACGTTCAACCGTTAAACTGACAAAAAGGATTTGTCTGGCAAGATCCTAATTTTAGCCTATGGGTTTAGGGTATTGCAGTCTAACAATAGGGCTGGGGCGAAGATGAGCAGAAGACAAAGGATCAGGCAAACGCCATACAGAACTTTTAGCCGGGTAGATTGGGCGAAGCTCAGAGCCGACACGCCTATGACCCTGACAGAAGCCGACCTTGAGCAATTGAGCGGCATAAATGAACGTCTTTCTATGGACGAAGTCGTGGAGATTTATTTGCCGCTTTCCAGGCTTTTGAATTTTTATGTGGCTGCGGCACAAGATCTACATTCTGCGACAAACCAATTTCTTGGCCGTGAAGATGGCAAGATGCCGTTCATTATCGGACTTGCCGGCAGTGTGGCCGTGGGGAAAAGTACAACGGCTCGCGTCTTACAAGCTCTTTTAGCACGTTGGCCTAATCATCCACGCGTTGACCTTGTGCCGACGGACGGATTTCTCTTACCGAATGCGGTTCTGGAAGAGCAGGAGCTTATGAATCGTAAGGGCTTTCCAGAAAGTTATGATGTATCCCGTCTTCTTAGATTTGTTAGCGACGTCAAGGCGGGACATCCAAAAGTAGTGGCGCCGGTTTATTCTCACTTTGATTATGATGTTGTTCCAGGCAAGACCATCACAGTTGATTGTCCGGATATTTTGATACTTGAGGGCTTAAATGTTTTACAACCTGCAAGGCATGCACCGAAGGAAGGTAAAACCCACGTCTTTGTTTCTGACTTTTTTGATTTTTCAGTTTATATCGACGCCGAGGCATCTGTGATTGAAACTTGGTATGTCGAACGCTTTATGCAACTCAGGAATACCGCTTTTGTTGATCCGGATGCTTATTTTCACCGCTACTCAAAGCTAACAGAATCGGAGGCGCATGAAACCGCACTCGATATCTGGCGTACGATCAATTATGCCAACCTAAAGGAAAACATACTTCCAACCCGTCAGCGTGCCGATTTGATCCTGTATAAAGGAACTGATCACAGCGTGGAGTCGGTCGCTCTCAAGAAACTCTAAAACTGACTGTCAAAGAAAGGCCCTCTGTGCGGCAAAGGACCTTTCTCTGCATGTGGTGCCATAGAGTGTTTTCAGGAAAAGTGGACACCGATTTTCCGTCCGAAAACACGGCAAATCGAAGGCTTAGAGCCCGGTTTTGATTAAATCAAAACCGAAAAGGCTCTAGGCATGCCGCACAGCTGTGTTTGTCAATGGTCTTTGAGGGCAAACACAAACACCACTGATAAGACTTAATGAACCTTCAAAAGCTCAACCTCAAAGACCAAAGTTGCGCCAGGCGGGATTATATTGCCGGAACCCATAGTGCCGTATCCGAGACTTGAAGGAATAACGAACTCGTATTTTGCGCCTTCTTTCATCAATTGGAGCCCCTCGGTCCAGCCGGGAATTACGTTCTTAAGCGGGAAAGTTGCAGGTTGTCCGCGATCATAGGAGCTGTCGAATTGTTCGCCACTAATCAGCGTACCTTTATAATGAACTTGGACTTGGTCATTTGCCGTGGGTGATTTGCCCTTGCCTTTGCGCAAAACGCGGTATTGTAAGCCTGTCTTGGTAACCGACACACCTTCCTTTTTGGCGTTTTCCTTGAGGTAATTCCTTTGTGGATTTGCATAGGCGTCTCCGGCGAGGGACAGTGCTACAATAGCCGCAGGTAATACAAGTATACGCATGGCATGCGCGATGAGAGAATGAAACATATATTGGCTCCTTTGATTATGGGATGTGTTGTTGAGTATGAAGATGCTTGTACTCTATGCGCTTTGCAAAGCAGTCCGCCAGCATATTAAGGGGGAAGTGTTCAAAAATATGACGCTCGCATATTATCCACGCTGCCAGTGCGCAGTGAGCGGCCGATTTTAAAAAAAACAGTCCTAAAACTTATTCTGATTTATTTTTCTTGCTCCCACATAAAATTGCAGCAAGAGCCGCAGATGCGAGCCGAGCTTCGGGAGGATCGGCACGACTGGTCAGGAGAATAGGAACGCGCCCGCCCATTACCACTCCGCCAGCGCAGCCGCCAGCTAGATAAACAAGGGATTTAAACAGCGTGTTTCCTGAGACAAGATCGGGCACGACAATAGCATCTGCCGAACCTGCAACCGGATTATCATCAAGCCGCTTTATCCGGGCGGCTTCTTTTGAAAGGATAACATCCAAAGCCAGCGGACCGCTGACTTCTGCAGAGGGAAGGGATTCACTGGCCCAATTGGCAAGTTCACGTGCTTCCACAGCAGACGGCACGGAAGGAATAGGCTCTTCAGTTGCGGAGAGAAGTGCGATTTTGGGTGTTTCGATACCCACGGCTTGAGCAATTTCAACAACGGCTCGGATCGATGCCTTACGGGTTTCTAAATCAGGCATAACATTTACGGCCGCATCTGAAATAAGCAATGGTTTCTCATTATGAGGTGCCGTTATATGAAAAACATGAACGAGCCGGTTTTGAGTTCTGAGGCCCGCCTCACGATTAATAACCGCTTTCATAAACATATCCGTATGAAGATGCCCCTTCATAATAGCGTCGGCCTTGCCGTTCAAAACGGCGTATACAGTTGTTCGCGCGATATCGGCTGTTCTGTCGATATTAATGATCTCAAAGCCGGAAATGTCCCAGTCAAGCCGTTGTGCCTGCTCTTGGATTTGGTCTGTTTGTCCAACAAAGAGCGGCGTCATAATGCCAGCATCCCACGCGGATTTAGCTGATTCCATTGGCAAAGGGGCATGGGCCCCTGCAATGGCAATACGAGGGTTTGAACATTCCCGCGCACGTTTTAAAAGCCCTGGCGGACATACCGGCTTGGTATTTGTCAAAAATGGACATGTTGATGAGACGTAAGAATGATGGGTGGGGGATGACTTTTCCAACTCTACAAACATAACGCTGACATGACCTTTTGTAAGAGACCGCAATAATCTTGACGAATGCGTGTTGCCAAATGATCGCTAGAGGTTCAGCTATCAAAAGATCTACGCATAATTATAAGATAATCATTCTAACATTTTATATGGAGAATTAAAATCAACGACATGCCAAATCTAGCGCTCCAGTCAACGCTGTACTAACTTTGGGAGTGAGCCATCCGGTGGAAGCTAGTCAATTAGAATAAAAACCAAACTTAACGAATAGTGTTGACTCCCATGCCCAGCTCGCCTAGGCAATCATTAGTAGAGGGAAAGGTGTTAACGTTATGACGTCCAAGGGCAAGAAAACTGGCGCAGGTAAGCGTACTGCAAGAAAAAAAACATCGACTAAACCGTCGGGTGCAAGTGCAAACAAACGCAAAGTTCCAAAAATTGAGTCACCGCCTGATTGGGCAAAGGCAACATCGTATGTCCCCCGCTCGCTACGCTAACGTCAGTCGAGCTGTCGATGAAGCTTACAACTATCTACATGATTGGTTAGTCCCAACAATCCTGGAAATAGTCCTAAGCCGGACTTGACCGCCTGATCGTTTTGGGCATGTCAGTGGGCATACGAGGAATTGTTCCAAGCTTCCGTTCGTGATCTTTTGCTGGACGGGGCTTGCAGCCCATAGGCGCTAACTTAAGAGTTGTAAGGATGCATTTATATACCCAACATATTCCAGAAAATCTCCGTCATCCCCAACATATGCCGGCCCGGGAGGTGGGCATGTCTCGGTGTAAATCCGAGCATATCGTCGGGGGGATCCAAGCGGCGCTGCATGTGTCTCAAGACGCAAATAAGCCGTGCTATGCAATTATTATTTTTGCGCTATCGCTTCGCTACTTGAGCGCATGAGGCCTTAAAAGATGGATCCCGTCTCGCGCGCTCAGAGGTTCTCTGGATTTCCAACTGGATTGCATGTGAAACTAGCCTGGAACTTCCCTATTGGATTACCGGGTCAAGCTCGGTAATGACACAGAGATATACAATACAGCCTCAAAATATTCTCAGGCGTCATGCCCGGATCAAGTCCACTGCTGTCCGGTTTAATTTAGAGTGAGAGGTGAAAAACGATTTTGTTGGCAGGAGATACGGCTATTTCGAGGTATCGAGACAGGGATTTGGCGGAGCCACTTGTTTCCTTCCCCCTTCGAGGGGGGAAGGCCAAACGCCACTGGCTTAGCCCACCAGGGCTAAGTCGCATGGCGTTTGGGATGGGGGTGATGGAGGCAAGTGCAAGAGCATGAATTGTCTTATGAATCCCCCCTCCACCCGGCGCTTCGCGCCGACCTCCCCCTCCAGGGGGGAGGTTATTGGCGTATGCTGTCAAACCTCACGACACGACAAGTGGAGATGCCGTTTCAAGCGCTTCAAGAATTAAACCGGACAGCAGTGGACTTGATCCGGGCATCCAGTAGGGAGGCTGTGATTCTTCACAGGGTTCATTGGGAATATAAGAAAACCGCCGCCCGGCGGAGCGAGAGCTGTTTCCTTCGAATGCAAAGAGTTCGATGGGGGGCAAGAGCGATCGTATAAGAACATTGAATATTAAATAATGTACCCACTTACCGCTCAATGAGCGGACGATATATTCATATTCAAACCAAGATGCGACTGAAATTAGGGTTAGCTCGTAAGCCGTTCGATTTTAGCACCACAATTGCCAAGCTTTTCTTCAATGCGCTCAAATCCGCGGTCGAGGTGATAGACACGGTTGATGACTGTCTCTCCTTCGGCGACAAGTCCAGCGATAACCAGGGATACGGAAGCCCGTAAATCCGTTGCCATGACCTGCGCCCCGCGTAATTGTTCGACACCTGTAATCTTGGCCGTATCGCCGTTAAGCTCAATATTTGCGCCAAGGCGAGCAAGCTCCTGGACGTGCATAAAGCGGTTCTCAAAAATTGTTTCTTGGATTGTTGAGACACCATCTGCAATGGAAACGAGAGCCATAATTTGAGCTTGAAGGTCCGTTGGAAAACCAGGAAAGGGCTCTGTTTGTACATCAAGCGCTTTAAGGCCTGCACCATTGCGGGCTATTTTAATCCCGCGATTTGTGGTTTCAACATCAACACCAGTTATTTCAAGCCTTTCAAGCGCTGCTTCCAAGAGATCAGCCCGCGCTCCATCCAAAAGCACCTCGCCTCCTGTTGCGGCAACGGCCATGGCATAGGTTCCTGTTTCAATGCGGTCAGGCAAAACTGTATGACAGGCACCATGGAGCTGATCGACACCTTGAATGCGTAGTGTTGAAGTGCCGATCCCCTCGATTTCAGCGCCCATTTTGACTAAGCAGTTAGCAACATCTGCAACCTCTGGCTCTCGTGCGGCATTCTCAATCACTGTTTCCCCTTTGGCCAAAACTGCGGCCATGAGGACATTGTGCGTTGCACCAACAGAGACTTTGGGAAAATGAATTTTTCCGCCGGAAAGGCCATTGGGGGCCTTAGCTACGACATAACCATCGGCAAGCTCGATATCCGCGCCAAGAGCTTTTAGTCCCAATAGATGCAAATCTACCGGACGTGTTCCAATGGCGCACCCACCGGGAAGGGATACCTTAGCTTGATGCGTTCGTGCAATGAGTGGTCCGAGAACCCAAAAACTTGCCCGCATACGGGAAACCAAGTCATAGGGGGCGGTGGTATCCACAATATCTCGTGCCGTTAAATGAAATGTCTCGCCTAATTGTGTTTGGCGAGGGCGCTTGCCATCGACGGCCAGGTCAACACCATGGTTGCGCAGGATGCGCCCCAAAAGAGCGACGTCAGCAAGATTGGGAACATTTTTGAGTGTAAGCGTATCCGCAGTTAACAGGCTTGCGATCATCAGCGGTAAAGTCGCATTCTTTGCACCACTGATCGCAATAGTTCCGTTAAGCTGTTCTCCGCCAATAATCCGAATTCTGTCCATTTACGGCAGCTTTCCTTATTATTTTGCGTCGCAGCTCCCCTTGATGGTTTCTCTGCGAAATTTGTGAATGTGGTGATCCAGATGCTAGGAGTACCAAGCTGTTAACTGGATTGTTCTTGCCTCGCTGTAGCATCCGGTGGTGCCGGATTGTTAGCTAAAGCCCCCTTGCAATGACGATAAACCGCTTTCACAGAGGAATCCATAATTGAATGCTTATCCTGATGACTTAGACGTTTTAGTCTTCTTTTCGTTTCTCGACGGTACTTCGTTTGCGGGTCTGCGTCTTCCTTTTTTTTAAGTTTGCTCGCAGAGCTTCAGCCAAACGCTCCTGACGTTGCTTCGCGGCATCGGTTTTTGGCGTGTTAAGTTTGTTTTCCTGATTATTACCCATCTGTAGGATTGCCCTTTACACCATAAAGCCTTGTAACCTGTAATGAGCTCAAAGCGTCAGAAATTTTTAGATTGTAAATGAAGTTTGTTGAATTCATCATTTGTTTTGGAGAGAAAGCCTTTTTTGAAACGGCAGACTTTGGGTGTTTTGACCTTATAGTAATCCTTTGTTGGTCAAATCTTTTTGCCTATTTGACCTGAAGGCATTATTGCAATCTGGTACAAATTACTACTCTTAGAGCAAAAATAACAAGAGCCGATTTCATAACCAAATAGACGGACTAGATATATGTCAGATGATTCTCTTGCACAAAGTGCCCTTCACTACCACCGTGAGCCTACTCCTGGAAAACTTACGGTTGTTCCGACGAAGCCTGTGGGCAATCAGAGGGATCTGACACTTGCTTACAGTCCTGGGGTTGCCGAGGCGTGCAAGGAAATTATGCGTGATCCCGCTGAAGCAGCTATGTTGACAACCCGCGCTAATCTGGTTGCGGTGGTTACCAATGGCACGGCCGTGCTGGGCCTTGGTGCGATCGGTCCGTTGGCGGCAAAGCCGGTTATGGAAGGTAAGGCGGTGCTTTTCAAAAAATTTGCCGGTATAGATGTTTTCGACCTTGAAATTGATGAGACCGATCCTGAAAAAGTAATTGAAATAGTTGCTGCTCTTGAGCCCTCTTTCGGCGCAATCAATCTTGAAGATATTAAAGCTCCAGATTGCTTTCAAATTGAAAGTGCATTGCGAGAGCGTATGGGAATTCCGGTTTTCCATGATGACCAACATGGCACGGCAATTGTAGTTGCTGCGGCTGCGCTAAATGCTTTGCGGCTTGCGGGTAAAAAAATCGAGGATATCAAACTTGTTTCGACAGGGGGCGGTGCAGCGGGCATAGCGTGCTTAAATCTACTTATGAAGCTAGGGCTGAAACGTGAGAATATTACGCTCGTCGATCATATCGGTGTGATCTATGCCGGCCGCGCGGAAGACATGACAGAAGAGAAAGCCGCTTTCGCTCATGACACGAAAGCACGCAGACTTGATGACGTGATTGAAGACGCCGATATGTTTCTTGGCCTCTCCGCCGGTGGGATACTGACACCGGAGATGGTTGCTCGCATGACAAAAAACCCGATCATACTTGCTCTGGCCAATCCGGATCCGGAAATCTTACCGGAGCAGGCTCATGCCGCCCGCGATGATGTGATTATCGCAACGGGGCGCACGGACTATCCTAATCAAGTTAATAATGTTCTTTGCTTCCCGTTTATTTTTCGGGGTGCGTTGGATGTGGGCGCTCGGGAAATTAATGACGCTATGGTCGAAGCATCCGTTCATGCTATTGCAAAAATTGTTCGCTCCGGCAGTTCCGATGTTGCCGCCGCCGCTTATGGTGGTACTTCATTGAAGTTTGGTAGGGATTACTTGATCCCAAAGCCTTTTGATCCCCGCTTAGTCGTAGAAATCTCATATGCCGTCGCCCGAGCGGCTATGGATTCAGGGGTTGCGACGCGGCCTATTGCCGATATGGAAACATACCGCCAAAGTCTCTACCGCTTCGTTTACCGGTCCGGTCTTGTTATGCGCCCTATCTTTGAGCGTGCGCGCCAAAAACCAAGACGCATAGTTTTTGCCGAGGGGGAAGATGAGCGTGTGCTCTATGCGTTAAAGGCGGTGCTTGATGAGCAGCTTGCCGAACCTGTGTTGATAGGCCGCCCTGATATTATTGAAGAGCAGCTTAAAACCTTAGGCCTTCATTTGGTTCCAGGAACGGACTTTGAAGTTATGAATCCTGAAAGTGATGAACGCTACAGCGTTTATTGGCAACACTATATTGAGAAGGCAGGCCGGAAGGGCGTCACACCAGAAATGGCGAAAAGGCGGGTCAGAACAAATACGACGGTTATTGCCTCAATTATGCTTGATAGGGATGAAGTCGATGGCATGCTTTGTGGGACATTTGGGAGTTACCCAGACCATCTGCGCCCGGTTATAGATATTATTGGTTTAAGACCCGAAGAAAAATCACCTTCAACGCTTGCTGTCGCCATTCACCAAAAAGGTCCTATCTTTCTTACGGATTGTTATATTGATCTTGAACCGGATGTGGATCAAATCGTTGAGCAAACTTTACTTTCCGCTGACGAGATGCGTTATTTCGGTATTGAGCCACGGGTTGCGTTGCTCTGTCATTCGACATTCGGAAGCCGGAAAACGGCTTCATCCCGCAAAATGCGGGAGGCTGTTGAGAAAATTCGTGAACGGGCGCCTGACTTAATGGTTGATGGAGAAATGCAGGCTCATGCTGCTCTTAGACCGGATATCCGAGAGTCTATCTTGCCGGGATCCAAACTTGAAGGAGCAGCTAATTTGCTGGTCTTCCCTGATCTTAATTCGGCAAATACTGCTCTCAACCTTATGCGGACTTTGGGAGATGCGCAGCTTGTGGGCCCGCTTCTGCTCGGCATAAATAAGCCAGCCCATATTTTAAGCCCCTCAGCTACGGCGCGCGGCATTGTCAATATGTGTGCTGTGGCGGCGGCTTCCCGTAATGGCGGTCGTCAGGCGCTGCGTCATTATGCGGTTGCTGTTTAGGGCATCTGCTTTTATGTTCGATATTAAGCTCAGCTTAGTAAAACGGGTCATAGTATAATTTAGTGCTACAAGCCGCCGTAGCTCAGTGGTAGAGCGCACCCTTGGTAAGGGTGAGGCCGAGAGTTCGATTCTCTCCGGCGGCACCAGATTTTTCCTTTAAAAATCAATGCTTAACGGAAGATTTGCCTGAGAACATGTGTTCACGGTTGCACCTTGTTGTGCGTGAACGTTTTGGGAACATATGACAGGTGTTGGGGGAAGAGCGGGGGACAGAAACACGGTTTGTTCACGTGTGAATGTCTTTTAATAATGCTCTACAGGCCTGTGATGAGAAGTCAAATAATACCAAACTGCAATGACGTCCAACGGTCATATATATGGTCTATCGCTTCGCGACTTGAGACCGGCAGGCAAAAGGATTTGGCGGGCAAGGACTTCACTTAAGCCTGTGAGTCAAGGTCATTGCAGTTTCCTATAAGAGAGTGATTCCTACGTCCACAAATAACCAAATGGTACCGCCCAAAGGTTCTCACCAAACGGCACAGCTCGCTCAAGACCATTTGGTTTCCCCTTAAAAGATTGATGAAATGCCTTATCGAGAAAACGGGGCTGCTTTGATAGAACTTCGCCACGTTCTAATGGCCTAAGCCGCATTTTACTCACGCGTCCCGCCAGAGATTCTTGTACATTTGATGAGATTGGATATTGGCAGCTCTGGTCAGGAGATATTGTCCTGGCCTTGTGTTCTCGTCGACAATTTTCTTTATCGCAGGCAGAAGCTCGGGGACATGTTGGACTTCATCAATAATGAGTGTTTTGACGTCGTGTTTCACAAAGCTCTGCGGCTGCCTTGAGGGTCAAATCATCCAACGTTCGATATTCTACGTCTTTTGAAATGAGTTGGCGTGCAAGCGTTGTTTTCCCGCTTTGCCGCGCTCCTGTTAACAGAAGGATACGCCTTGTTTGTAGAGAGGCTTTTATGCTTTTCTTCTGCCAGCGAGGATAAAGTTTGGTCATTATGTATCTGATTTTGGGTGCAGTGTTTTGATGTCGCGATTTTACTTATTTGAGATTCGCGATTTTATAAATAAATATATGATGGTTCGAAAAAATATGATGGAGATTAGGGGGCATCCCCGCGTGTGCGGGGAACACGATTTCTAAGCCTGTGACGATTGGATTGCCGCCGGTTCATCCCCGCGTGTGCGGGGAACACCGTTGTTGCAACTGACGAACCGCCATAGTTACCGGTTCATCCCCGCGTGTGCGGGGAACACACTAACTGCCCTGCTCTCCATACCTTGCAAGGCGGTTCATCCCCGCGTGTGCGGGGAACACTCATGCTCATCGCGCTCCCAGATATGGGATTTCGGTTCATCCCCGCGTCTGCGGGGAACACTTACGCGGCCATTTCCTGCGCGTGTCCCAAGCCGGTTCATCCCCGCGTCTGCGGGGAACACTGTCTAACAACGTCTGCTTTAAGTTCTCTACACGGTTCATCCCCGCGTCTGCGGGGAACACAGTCTGCACGACACGCTTAATAACGCAGATTTCGGTTCATCCCCGCGTCTGCGGGGAACACTATATCTACTTGCTTAGCATGCTTGTCGGCATCGGTTCATCCCCGCGTCTGCGGGGAACACATCCAGATAAGGATTAGCGTTTAGATAGTCGCCGGTTCATCCCCGCGTCTGCGGGGAACACAACGGCCATCTGTGTCATCATGAAACGCGGCGCGGTTCATCCCCGCGTCTGCGGGGAACACAGCTAAACAATGTTTAAGAAAACTCTAAAAATCGGTTCATCCCCGCGTCTGCGGGGAACACTATCTTGGTTAGTAATTCGTTAAAGTCTCTACCGGTTCATCCCCGCGTCTGCGGGGAACACGGGCCTAATGCCTCGCTTTCCTGATTCGTGAGCGGTTCATCCCCGCGTCTGCGGGGAACACCGAGTGCCACCGCCACGACCACCGCTCAACACCGGTTCATCCCCGCGTCTGCGGGGAACACGTGTTCTGGGTTTTCGTAGTCCCGCCGTGCGGCGGTTCATCCCCGCGTCTGCGGGGAACACTCCAGATACATAAATTTTGCCGCTTGAGGATGCGGTTCATCCCCGCGTCTGCGGGGAACACGAGCTCAACCTCTGGAACAATCAACTCACGAGCGGTTCATCCCCGCGTCTGCGGGGAACACCATCCAATTGACGGATTTGAGATTCAAGCCTGCGGTTCATCCCCGCGTCTGCGGGGAACACGCTCAATGCTCCAGCTTATATAAGGGCTAAGCCGGTTCATCCCCGCGTCTGCGGGGAACACCGATAGCCTCTTCAAAAAAGAAATCATCTTGGCGGTTCATCCCCGCGTCTGCGGGGAACACAAGTAAATGGTTCAAAATACAAATCTCCTAATCGGTTCATCCCCGCGTCTGCGGGGAACACAATGTTGTCAACATCTTCAGACACATGCCTATCGGTTCATCCCCGCGTCTGCGGGGAACACCCTCTGCATGGTCGGGTTCTGGCACACGTGTACGGTTCATCCCCGCGTCTGCGGGGAACACTGGTGATCTGTCTAGCGTGACGCTCAATGCCACGGTTCATCCCCGCGTCTGCGGGGAACACTGTATTTGTCGCTCTCGGAACTCATTCTACTACGGTTCATCCCCGCGTCTGCGGGGAACACGATGACGGTAAACCTGTCTAGGTTGAAAGTAGCGGTTCATCCCCGCGTCTGCGGGGAACACTTCACCCACTGCTCGTTGCTCACGAAGAGAAGCGGTTCATCCCCGCGTCTGCGGGGAACACGCAATTCATACGCATATAACCAGGAAGGTAAGCGGTTCATCCCCGCGTCTGCGGGGAACACGCTCCCACACCCTAGCTTCTTAATTACATCGTCGGTTCATCCCCGCGTCTGCGGGGAACACTAATTAACCCTTTATCAGCTTCATGCTTGTAACGGTTCATCCCCGCGTCTGCGGGGAACACGAACATAGTTATCGCAGCCGCGCTATTGCCAACGGTTCATCCCCGCGTCTGCGGGGAACACGCCACGGGAGCGCCTTGGGGCCTCTTCTTCGGCGGTTCATCCCCGCGTCTGCGGGGAACACCGCTATATACATGCGTATACGCTCGCAAATGACGGTTCATCCC
Organism: Methyloligellaceae bacterium; assembly: GCA_965224165.1. Taxonomy (GTDB): domain Bacteria; phylum Pseudomonadota; class Alphaproteobacteria; order Rhizobiales; family CBDCYM01; genus CBDCYM01. The sequence continues at coordinate 563,863 of CBDCYM010000011.1, forward strand.
CGCGTCTGCGGGGAACACCGCTAAGCTTGGTGGCGTGTACGGTATAGGGGCGGTTCATCCCCGCGTCTGCGGGGAACACCCATTGCGGTTCCGGATTTCGAGGGTTATACTCGGTTCATCCCCGCGTCTGCGGGGAACACTTTACGTTGCTGTATGCGCTCCCGCACCGTCACGGTTCATCCCCGCGTCTGCGGGGAACACCTGTCAACGTATACGCATTACCACTACCTGAACGGTTCATCCCCGCGTCTGCGGGGAACACGCATGTGTAAACACTCTTGTGGTAATGTCTCACGGTTCATCCCCGCGTCTGCGGGGAACACGCGGTATTTCAGCACCATGCCCTGCAAGATCTCGGTTCATCCCCGCGTCTGCGGGGAACACGTAATTTCGTTACCTCCCGACGAGGTTATAGTTGGTTCATCCCCGCGTCTGCGGGGAACACGCGGGTATTCTATCCCATGCGTACTTAAGTTTCGGTTCATCCCCGCGTCTGCGGGGAACACATTTTGAATGAGGGCATTAACGGAGGCGTTAGCGGTTCATCCCCGCGTCTGCGGGGAACACCAGAGTGCGAAGACGGCACTTCTGCCAACATTCGGTTCATCCCCGCGTCTGCGGGGAACACATTCTGTTCAAAGTCAAAACGATTAATGTCGTCGGTTCATCCCCGCGTCTGCGGGGAACACATTAAAAGAACTTTCGGAACCCGGCATGCTAACGGTTCATCCCCGCGTCTGCGGGGAACACAGTGGTTGCCACACCAATAAAACCTGAACCAACGGTTCATCCCCGCGTCTGCGGGGAACACTATAACAGCTCTTCTAGCGAGCGCATTTTTCTCGGTTCATCCCCGCGTCTGCGGGGAACACATCAGACCCTCCAATAGCTCTATTCTCCGTGCCGGTTCATCCCCGCGTCTGCGGGGAACACACGCGCACATTTTTGACGTAGTCGACTACGTACGGTTCATCCCCGCGTCTGCGGGGAACACAAAACCGGAATCAGAATAATAAAAAACCAGATCGGTTCATCCCCGCGTCTGCGGGGAACACAGGCACACTTTGCTGATTGTGCCAAGGCAACACGGTTCATCCCCGCGTCTGCGGGGAACACACACGCATTACAACCGCACGCTAACCGTGACGCGGTTCATCCCCGCGTCTGCGGGGAACACGCTAAACCTAAAGATGTCATCGAATCACTAGGCGGTTCATCCCCGCGTCTGCGGGGAACACTACCTCGGTAACGGAGCCCTCTATCACGAGGCCGGTTCATCCCCGCGTCTGCGGGGAACACACTGCATAACAGATCCGGGACATTTTATAACTCGGTTCATCCCCGCGTCTGCGGGGAACACGTACTCAATAGTTTTAATGCGCTCGTGCAGCTCGGTTCATCCCCGCGTCTGCGGGGAACACTGCACCTATGTGAAACAGTGGCGATCCTTGAGCGGTTCATCCCCGCGTCTGCGGGGAACACTCGACATCACCATCAAAACGTTTTGTATATTTCGGTTCATCCCCGCGTCTGCGGGGAACACTCTTGCAAACAAAAGATTGATATTACACACTAAATTCACATGTCAAAGAGCTACCGGTGTTCTTCTTTTGTTTTTTGTTAAAGAAAACCATTCATTTATGATGAGGTTTCTCCATCACGATCATCCATAAGAGGTTCGAATTGCACAAGTGGAAAACCATCGCAAAGATATGGCGTCCTCCTGTTTATGCCACACGTATTAAACTGAAAGCCTGCGTCATTAGGCGCTTTCCAAGTGATTACGGCGTCACCATCTTCAATATGTTCAATTACCAAAGACCAAATCATTTCACGTATGCGTCTTGAGTAATTTCCCACATAAACGCCAGCTCTGATTTCAAGCATCCATACAGCCAGCCGCCCTCTTAAACGTGGTGGTGCGTTATTAACCGCGATGACCATCATCACCAAAAGCCTCCTCTTCAATGGCAATAGGTTGGGCCTCCTCGTGATGTTTGGGCGGATCTATTCCGCCAGCCTTAAGCATTTCCTCAATGGTTGGAATTAAAGTGGATAACAGTTTTGTTTTTCTAAAGACGTCGCGGCAGGCTCTGCGCACTTCGCCTGTAGGGTCTTGTGCATAAGGCTGTTTAAATTTTTCTGCTGCTGCGGCTATTCTGAAAGCCTCAGGAACGACGGTTTCGAATTTAAAGACATCGGCAACATCATAAACAAAGGAACGAGGCTTGCCAGTGTGCAGAAAACCAATTGCTGGCGCGTAGCCGGCCGCTAGAATTGCAGCTTCAGACAGTCCATAAAGGCACGCAGTTGCTTCAGATAAACAGCGATTTGGTAAATCAGACGCATCGAAATTCCCAACCTCATATTTTCTAGCCTTCCATTGAAGACCGTATTGACGTGCCAGCGATTTATACAAGTGTTTTACGCGTGCACCTTCTATACCGCGCAATTGCTCGATAGATCGGCGCTCCGGCGCAGGTTCCCCAAACCGCATTTCGAACATTTTGCGGACGACCCGAAGTCTCAATGTATCTTCAAGTGCCAATCGCGCTTGATAAAGAAGTTTATCTGACCTTGCACCACCTGGCTGACCAGCGGAATAAAGTCGAACGGCGGCCTCTCCAACCCAGATCAATAAGCATCCTACCCGCGCTGCGAGAACTGCCGCTGCATGAGAAACTCTTGTGCCTGGCTCGAGCATGAGACAAGCAATACCGCCCACTGGAATTTGTGTTCTGACGCCATTCTTATCAACAAGAACAAATGCGCCATCAATAACATCTAATTGTCCTTTTTCTAAAAAGAGAATGGAAGCTCGATCTTTAATTGGGATTGGTTTGGGTGGCTGAATACCAGGCAGAGGGACAGACATGACTATTAATCAAACTCCTAAATTATGTCCGGGCAATTGAGAGTAGTCCGCAACCAAATGCCTTACCTCTTCCTACGCCCCACTTCACAAGTTCAATAAACTTTTCCGCATTCTGAACGTGCAAAATGCCGTCATATGTGACACTGACAATTTTCCCTTTTTTTCTATCTGAATTTTGTGACTTTTTGCCTTTGTAAAACGTCAAAGCATGATTGGTATATGCCTGTATGCATGTTGTTTCAAAATATGCCGCATTTTTGAATTTGCGCTTTAACCACTTTATTTGATGGTTATGATGTATGAGGGGAACGCGTAATTTTTTATCTCTGTTTTTGGCATCTCGGATCATTTTGGTTGGATTAGCTACTAGGTGAAAATGAAGGGCCATATCCGGTTTTAAATTCATTTCTAGCTTTGCGATATCCAGATATTTACTGCGTAAAACTTCAGCATAGTCACTGGATGGAATAGGTTCTTTATGAGATTGGATGAGGGCTTTTGATGAGAGACCGACCGCCTTCATTCTAAAGAGAAAAGGTGCTGCTTCTCCCGGCTCTCGCTCAATGCCCGGAAATAAAGTCCAGATATGTTTATGCCATTCGTAGGGATTATATAATTTCTCTGGAGCAAGTTTGATTTGACTTAGATACATTGAGCCCACCTGTTATATGTAGCTATAAACATAGACGAGACGCGTTGAAAATTGACGGATACGACCATATTCCGGCATATCTCGTATTCTCAAGATATGTGGATCCTGATCTTGTCCCTGAATCTTTATTTCACTGTAAATCGTGCCGCCTTTTAGCCCCCTTTTTTGTAGAGCTGCGAAAGGCGTATCAGCTTCAATAAGGCTATCAAACAAAGGTCTTGATAAGGGACAGCACCGCCGTCCCAAAAAAGGCGTAAAGACCGGTTTGTTCACCGCACTGGCAATGTCTTGCAATGAAAAATCTGCTCCATTCCTTTGACCAAGAATGACGGTAAATTCGGTATCGCACAGATATTCCCGCCAAGACTGTGTAATGCTTTCTCTTGGATTGCCTTTAACGGTTCTGGCGTCAAGGATGGTATGATAGTCCGTTACTTTTTTAGGCTTTGCAGAAATTTTTCTAGACTTGTTTTTCTCGCTCTCTTCTTCTTGAGTTTTATCAGTTGAGCTTTGGCAAACGATTATATCAACGCTATTATTAAGTTTTTTCAGCGCTTGAGTTTCATTCCGCCTAATTCCAAGACAAGCCGCCAACATGCCCAATAGTGCAGAGCGCGTTGGAAAAATTTCTGAATGGCGGAGCTCTTCATAAGTGTGCCCGCCCCACGACTGCATAACACCGCGCAATTTTAAACTCAAAAATTCCGGCATCGCTAATGCCTCGCGTCGTTTTGCAGCCAGTTTTGCAGAGCGGGTAGATCATCAAGTAAGAGCATGTCATTGCTTTCACGGCACTCTCTTAGAGAAAAACAAGCCGTGCGCTCATCTATCCCATAACCCTTGTGCGTATCTTGCCAATACTGAAAGAGCCCATCCATGGAAGGCGGGACATAGCCACTACCATTTTTTGCTTGAACGGGTTGTTCAAAAGCGTTTGCGAGAGAAATCGGTTGGTCGGACACGCTAACCATCACCATATCAGCCAGATTATAAGCAGCAAAAGGCTGTTGTTTAGCAGTCGGTACGATGGTTGCCATCATATGCAAAAGATGGCCAGCGATTTCCAGGACTTGTCCGCGAGAGGCATGGCCTAAATTTTCTTGCAATTGGCAAATATTGAGACTGGCATAACGATAGAACACACCGGAAGAAAACTCCTGCGTATTGAGGTGACCTGCGCCCAAATCTTCACTGTCTTCTACAAGGTCGTCAACGGCCGTAAACCAGTCAATGTCAGACTTAACTTCATGGTTGTGATGACATGGGCCAAAGCAAGCGCGCCATCGACTGAGGACAACAGGCCCGACGTTGTCATGCGGCCGGACAAGGCAATGTCCACCGCATGATTGAGGGCATTTTGCAAATTTTTCTCTTTTTCTTTGAACATTTTTTTCAGAGCGTTTTCGTCCGCATCCGGTCCGGCATCTTGTATCAGGCGGCAACATTCCGCCACCTCTTCCACGGCCCAAGGCGCTAAAGCGCCAGCTCTCGTCTTTTCCGCAATCTGAACGCCGGACAGAAGTTCAACAGCTTGCCTAACGCTGTCAGCCGGATAACGTTCCGCAAGGGCAGACGTATATTTCTCTAATAGGATGCTAAGTTTGTTTGTGCGATCAGACGGTTCGCCAAGATGTGTTTTGTAATACTCGCTCTTGCGGATGGCGCGCTTCAGAGACTGCGATGAATAGCGCACGCGCCGCACACCGCCAAAGATAACATCCTTTTGCATATTCATGTCATCGCGGTTCAGACAGGATGGGCTGTGTGAAATAAGAACGTGATAATTGATGAAATTTTTGTCACTCATCGGTTTTGTCCTTCTTTGGCGGCGCATATTTGTAGGCAAAATAGTCTTCGATCATTCTTTGTTTTTTAGGAAATTTTGGCGAGTTCCAGTTGTCGAGCGTCTTAAACATTTGTATCCAATTGCATCTGAAGGGCTGTTTGTTGGAACTCGATTGCAGCTGAATAAGAAGCCGGCGAAATTGGATGATATCGTCCGGCCAGTTATAGCGATCGAGCCGTGCAATACGCATTCCTGTCGAGGTCAGTTTTGTGTCTGTCAGATCTTTTATGGCTTGCGGATCACTTTTGGCGAGAGCTTCTCCAACAGTTAGTTTCCGCTTATCGGAAAAGTTTTCTAGGCGCGGGAGAATAAACATAACGCGCAGCATTGCTTTTTTATGCCGTCCATTCAAAAACGTATAAAAGGCTGGGATTTTCAGGAGTTCCTCTGGTGTTTGCGCGCGCCTCAGACTGGCCTTGGCACCAGAAGTAAGCTTGCCATATTGCTCTTTAATAGCTTCAATTTCATGGTCTTTATCAGATAGATTAGTGTCCTGCTCAGCTTGTGCTTGGTCCATGACGGTTTCCCTCTCCATCAACTTGGGTGATGGTCCAGCTTGTAAAATGCCCGACGTAAGCTCTGTCTTGCTTTGCTCAGAGCGATGAGAATCTTAGGCTTGTTTTGGAAAGGCTCAGTCAGCTCATCAAATATGGATTGTGAGATAATACTGATTTTCTTTGTGAACACGTCGCAGCAGGAACTAAATTTTTCAGCCTCAAAAGTTTTCAGTTCGTTATGAATAAGCTGTTCGGTTTGCCGGTAAAATTCTTGCTCGGTGCGTTTGCTCAATTTATTTGCAATATTTTTTTGATCATCGATCTGCTTACCAAAAGACCAAATCTTTTTTGTAAGTTCTTCCCTTCGGTCCAGAGCGGTTTGAATAAGCCGATTTAAATGTTGAGCGTCTTTATGCCAGTTTGAACTGAGGCTTATTAACTCATGACGGCGTTGCTTAATTTTTGCCTGATTGGTGAGGTAACCGCCGATCGCAAGATCCATGGGCTTTCCAGGCAAAATATTTGCATATTGTCTAATAACCGCAGCCGGTTTCTGCCCTTGCTCGCAATTATCAATGATAAATTGAGAGAGTTGCGTCCAGGCTGGCGCTTTATTGCGAAAAGAGAAATAAACCTCTCCATTTTCAGGATGAAGTTGTGATGGGGAATGCGGATGCGGCCAGAGGCCCTGAATTGTGTATGTAAATTTTTCTTTCGCGAAAGATTTAACCATCTTGTCCGTTTCGATATTTAGAAGATCGCATTTGCTTGGCTCAGTGGTGACACAAAGTTCGACATGTTGTGGTTGCCAAAAGAGGCCGCGCATCAGCCCGATATGGGACGCATCTATCATCTCCTTTTCTTTAATGGGGGCGATCCAAGTTGGTTTATCATTGACGCGTTGAGACTGGTAATGATCGAAGTCCCAGCTGTTGTATTTTGCTGGGTTGAGTAACTTTAAATGATCAAAGGATAAAACATTCAACCAGATGTTGCGGCGTAATTTACCAATGTCTGCATTTGTATTCTGGGATAGGGTCTGATCAAGACGAGCAAGTGTTGTAATGGGCACGCCTCTCAAGCCATCTTTAAATCCACCGCCAAATCCTTTTGCATTGCTCGCCTGATTGAAAAGAGCGATAGCGGCTATTGGCAGAGAAACACTTCTTATTTCACCCTGATCGTTGAAGTGCGTATGACTGTTTCCTTCTGGCAAACCAGGGAAGAGTTTTTGTATTGGCGTAGGCTCTTTTGCCTTTACATCCCTGTTCTGCATGAAGGGATGGTCTGGGTGCAGCAGGTCAAACCAGTCAAAATAATCTGCGATAGCCTCTTCATACACTGCAGGAGAGAGCGGTTCTTTAATGCGTGCTATGAGCTCGCTTTTGTCACGGGGAAGAAACAGAATCTGCGTCAAACAAATAAGCAGTTGCCAGGCCGCCATTTCGAGATCATCCCTGGCAATAGCAATTTCATAAGCGCCATCCTCGCAAAGCAATTGCTCAAATGAGATCAGTTGAAACTGATGGTTTTCACGAACCGGTATCCAAGGATTTTTTAGGAGATTCATTGTTTCTCCAGCCCTCTGTCTTGCGAGTAAATAAAGTCACAGTCTTTGCCAGGCCCCACCCAAGATTCGTTGTTTTGCTCCAGTGGGAGATAATAAATTCCATCTTTCTGCTTGTTGGGCAGAAATCGTCTCCAACCCGCCGGAACGGGGATCAAGTGTTGGTTGATGGCTTCAGCTTGGGTGAATTCATCAAGCTTCGAAATAGCTGTGTCAGGATGTTCATCTAGGAAATGATAATGGCCTTGCCGTTCCAGCACGGGCAAAATATTCAAGTTCATTTCCCCATCGCGCGTTAGAAATGAGGATAGCTCTTCAGTGTCTAAGAATGCCCGCCTGGATTGATCGGTTAAGCTTTGCGCACGCGCATGAGCCGCGCGCCTGATAATACTGAAAAGGTCAGCGGAAAAACCCACACTGTCAGGTTCTTCGTCCCAGAGTTCGGCCTGATAGACTCTTTCTATTAAGGGACGGTAGCATGATGGAAAGTTTAACTTCTCCTCGTGTGTGGAATGATGTCTGAGGATTTGTTCGGTCCGCCATAACACTTGCGTATTTGGGGCATCATCATAACCATAGATCAATTGATGCAAATCGTAGTAGGGATTATCCGGATCCTGTTGCTTTATCGTTATGACAGTGCAGGCTGGCTCTTCACATTCCTTTGGCCTTTCGCCTCGTTCATGGCGATGGAGCCGACCCAATCTTTGGAACAAACTATCGATTGGACAAAGCTGAGAGACCATGTAGTCAAAATCTAAATCTAGACTTTGTTCCGCAACTTGTGTGGCGACAAGTATCCGCCCTTTTGCACGCTTTTCATCTTCCTTGCCGTAAAGGTCCAGAAGCCACTCTTCTTTTGCAAAGCGGTCTTTAAAGCGAAAGCGTGAATGAAACAAATCAACCGCAAGTTCTGTTAAGTCCTTTAGCTCTCTTGCAACTTGCTGCGCATCTTGCACAAGGTTGCATATGATACTCACCAAAGCCCCATTTTTGGCTTTCTGGATAACTTCTCGCGACAAAACGTCAGAGAGGCGCATATTTTCTGTGCTGCAAACATGAATAGCTATTTGTGGTCCAGCTTTTTCTAAGTCTTCTTGTTCCTCATCAGGAAGCCTAAAAGAAAGGGGTGGCTTTTGATCGAAAAACAAATGTGTGATGAGAGGGTAAGGAGGTTGGTCAGAGCCGGTAAGTTCTATGTTGCTTTGGTCATTTGTTCTTCCGCCCCATGCATCGATCAAACATTGCCGTTGCTGGTGAGGCAAGGTGGCTGAGAGAAGGATAACAGAACCGCCATTCTTCTTTTGATTGCTTAATGCTGCTTCAATCAACCCATACATATAAGCGTCATAGGCATGGATTTCATCGATGATCAGCACACTATTTGCGATACCGAACCCCCGGACAAAATTATGCCTTACCGGCAAAGTCGAAATCAGAACTTGATCAATGGTACACACGCCGATTTGTCCTAAGAAGACACGTTTACGGCTCTCGGACAGCCATAGGGCGCATTGAGCAAATGACTCGCGTTCCCGATCATTGTTTAGTGTTTGATTATGTCTCGTGGTGTCGCGTGCGGCATCAATAAGTATTTTAAAATTGCTTTGAAAACGCGCCTTCCCATGAGCCAATACGAGATTGCTGTATCTGCCAGAATCGTTTTGAGGAAATAGTTTACTTGCAATTTCATCGAGCCGTTTAAGCATGGCATTGGCCGTAGCTTGCGTCGGTAAAGCAAAGATGATTTTCTCTGCCTTGCCACAAGCCAACAAATGGGCCGCATAAGACAATGCCGCTTCAGTTTTCCCTGAACCCGTGGGTGCTTCGATAAGAGTCAAGCCTTGCGTTCGAGGAAGGTGATTGATCAGAGTTTGTATCTGTCGGGGCGTGTATTCAGGGTAAACGCGTGACATGCCACCGGATGAAAGCGGTCTTCTATAAAGACCTATTTGAGCAAATAAACGCTTTGCAATCATCTCGCGTTCCTGGAGATAATTTTGCAAATCATCGTCCCCAGGCGCTTCAGAGACGAAGGAAAAATATCTGTTTCCTTCTCGGTCTTCTTTCATAGAGCCAAGCCAATCGCTCACGGAGCAAAAGCCCGCCATGAATTCCAAAGGGCATGGCGGAGGAGAGGTATCGAGATTTAAACCAATTGGTTTGAGAAACAGGCTCTCACAAACCTTTAGGAACTGCCAACGAGCGTCTTGGTCGCGTTTTGCTGCATTATTATCAAGAGGAAGCAGTTTATGATCAGAAAGTTTTTCATTTGGGATTTCACCATGATGACCGGCAACAGCTTTCAACCAAGGTTCCCAAGTTTCTCGAAAATTTTCATCAAATGGATCTTCAAACACATCTGAAAAGTTATCTGCTTCAGCATGCGTCTTAGCCCTTAAGTCATGATGAAACCAATGATAAGCAAACTCACCATGATAGTAATGTGATGCATCATGAATTAGGGTTTCTGTAAATTCTGGAAAAAGTATTCTTGCAGCAGCAGGTGCTTTGGATTGAAAACGAACATCAAACTTACCTAGATCGTGGATTGCCAAGAAGAATAAAACCCATGCTTTTGCATGATCGTCGTAGAGTTTAGAAAAATCCGAGAAACGTTTACGAATGAGTGGGCTCAGCTCCCACCAAGTTTTTCCGACTATGGCAACGTCAAGATTATGTAATGACGCAAGATGATATAAGGGTCTTTCACTACCTTTGGGTACGTGAGTTTTCCCCCAATAAGCGTTGCATAAATTCACTCGTTCGACCTTATTGGTTCAAATTTTTACTGAATTCTATAATAAATATAAAATTTCTGTAGTATAATCTATTTTGTTATTTTTGGATTGTTGAAAACTACATTCAAATTTTTATTTCAATTGCTTTTAAAATTGTGTTTATTTATTTTGTAAAATTGCAAATTTACATAAAGGCGTGGCTGTAATATACAAATCTTCCCAATGTCTATTACGAGAAAATGCTTAAAAAACATAATTCCAACATCTCGCCAAACTGTTCGGTCATCTGTCGTAGACGTAAATCGATTCCTTAACAACATGAAGAATTGAACCTGTAAAATTGCCAAGAAAGTTACGCCAGTTAATGTCGCTGCAAAGACATTTGACAAAACGTTTATCACTGGGTTCCAAGAAGACCGAAGCCGTTCTTTTTGTTGTGACTTGCCTGACCCTCCCCCTATAATTAGCTCCAGTTTTTATCTCGTGATATAGCATCGATATTTGAGATTATGGAGGGGGTAACGGGCAAGAAGCGGCACAGTGTTGAACAGATTATCCGGCTTTTGAGATAGGCAAATGTTCTTGCAGCGCAGGGCAAGAAGGTTCCAGAGATCTGTCGTGAGATTGGGGTTTCAGATTTGTACTTATTACACCTGGCGCAAGACCTATGGCGGCATGCAGATTGATCAGGCGAAGCGGCTGAAAGAGCTTGAAGCTGAGAATAATAGATTGAAACGTGCGGTGGCGGACTTAACGCTTGACAACCAGATCTTGAAGGATGTTTCCCGGGGAAACTTCTAAGTGCTGAACGACGTCGTCAGAGTGTTATTTATGTCCAGCAGCGTTATGGCCTGTCAGAGAGACGGGCCTGCAAGGCTCTGAATGTGAGCCGCTCTGTTCAGCGATATCGTATAAGAAAACCGGATGATGAAGAGGCTCTGAGATCAGACATTATCCGCTTGGCAGGCAAGTATGGCCGTTATGGCTATCGCCGGATTACGGCTCTTCTCAAAACAGAAGGCTGGAAGGTCAATCACAAACGCGTTGAACGGATCTGGTGTGAAGAAGGCCTGCGTGTTCCCAAAAAGCAGCGCAAGAAAAAGCGTCTTTATTTGAATGATGGGTCCTGCATCCGTCTTCGTCCCTGTTGGCAAAAATCTGTCTGGAGTTATGACTTTGTTGCTGAGCGTCTTGCCAATGGCCGCAAGATCCGCCTTCTGACAGTGATTGATGAATATAAATTGGGAGTTGATCTAGAGCATGTTGCGCTCAAGTGAGTTCGCTTAACATGCTCTACTTCTTTGATATCGATCAATTTTTCTGCATTCAAGTGAATCCACTTGAACGCAGATTGATCTAGCATCGATTTGTGCGGAAATTTCATTATAAACAAATGAACCATACTTCGGGGTAGGGTCAACATTTATAAAATCTGCTCCAAAATCCCAAATAAAAAAAGCCCAGATTAATTCCTTAATCCAGGCGCATAAGTAAAAACCCCTCCAATCGGCAGGGGCATAAACGTACTCAGTCTCCCTTCTAAAGCATTATTTTGCAAGCGGTTCAATAAGGGGCGACAAGTTGATTCACTGTGCTCAAAAAAAGCCGTCCTCTTCCGGGTTACTTAAAACCTTCTAAGGCTCTTTTTGCTGAATTCCCTACATACTGGTCCTTATCATTTAACATTCGAGTCAATGGACTAATACTTTTTGGATCCTTGATTTCACCTAACGCTAAAGCAGCGGCCCCTCGGACTATTGGATTACTATCCTTCAGAGCTGCGAACAACGGTTCTACAAATTTTGAATCACTAATTTTTCCAAGGGCCCAAGCAGCAATTTCTCTAACATTTGGATCTTTATCTTGTAAGGTTTTAACCAATGATTCCGCTGCCATAGAATCTTTGATCTTCCCCAGAGCAAAAGCGGCCCGTTGTCTGACCTTTGGGTTTTTATCTTTCAAAGTTGTGGTTAAGACCTTTGTAACATTCGGATCATCAATTGCAAACAGTGCCAACACGGCTTTTAGTCTCACTGAATCATTACTACTTTTGAGTTGCTGACTCAGGGTTTTTATTTGTTTCAACATCTATTCCACCTGGCCAGAAGCAATTGATATCATCGAGAAAAGAACCAAAAACACGAACTATAATTTTTTGGTGAGGATATCTTACTGCTTCCCTCTGATTTTTGTAATTTGTTCTTGTGCACTCCGTCTCACATAAAGACATTGTTTTGCCTAAGCGTACCAGATAGTTATCTGGTCAGGCCGAATTTGCTATTTTGCATTCTAACCCTTTATTTCTTGATTCCTTGCACAAGATTGCGGTTAGATTTTGAACCAACAAATCAACAAAGGGCAGCTGCATTTTGGCTAATGCATGATAATGGTGCGAAGGGTCTAATAGTCTTGTGTTTTGAATGCTTTAGTCACAACCAGAATATCTTCGACGCACCGCGACCTTCGGAATCGTCATCCCATATTATGGGCCTTGATCAATGTCTCTTTTTCACTTTGTTCCTTTGTGATTGACGATAATGCTCTAATTGACTAGCTACACTGCTAAGTGAAGCAGGCATTTCGTGAAAAGACATGACATCCATTGAGGCGTTTTTAAGAAGTCCCATCCGGACTGGCCGTTTAACGATTATCGACCCGGATCACCAACAATATGTTCTCGAAGGCGCGTCTAAGGGGCCCGAAGCAACTATACGCATTAGAGATAAACGGATACTACGCCGCATACTCGTACTCCCTGATCTCTATCTAGGTGAAGGCTATATGGATGGCGCCATTACCATTGAGACGGGAAGTCTCTATGACGTGCTAGATTTCTGCGCCTGCAACTTGATGCCCCTTACTGTTAACACTGATGCCGATGCGCCCAATGCAAAACCTCGCCAAGATAATGTAATCGGTAAAGCAAAGGAGAATGTCGCTCATCATTACGATCTCAAACGGGCTCTTTTTGAGCTCTTTCTTGACGACGACCTTCAATATTCGTGTGCCTACTTTGTTGGCAACCAAGATACTCTCGAAGACGCCCAGGCAAACAAGAAGAAATTAATCACCGCCAAATTACTGCTGGAACCAGGTATGCGAGTACTTGATATCGGTTCGGGCTGGGGCGGATTAGCCCTTCATCTTGCTAGCGAAGCCGATGTCGAGGTTGTCGGGGTGACCCTCTCGGAAGAACAACAGAAAGTTGCTGAAGAGCGTGCAAAAGCAGCCGGCCTTGATAATAAGGCCACGTTTAAATTACGCGATTATCGTGAGGAAAATGGGCAATATGACCGGATCGTGTCTGTGGGGATGTTCGAGCATGTGGGCCAAGGTCATTACGACGAATTTTTTCAAAATGTCCGCGATCTGATGACCGAGAATGGCGTATGTCTGTTGCACTCAATTGGCCGTATGGCACCGCCAGGCACGCCCGTTACTTGGCTTAACAAATATATTTTTCCAGGTGGTTACACACCGTCGCTTTCAGAAACGACGGCTGCGGTTGAGAGAACAGGCCTCTGGCTAACTGACTTAGAAGTCCTCCGTCTTCATTATGCCGAGACGCTTAAGGAGTGGCACCGTAGGTTTCAGCAAAATCGCGACAAGGCCAAATCGCTATATGATGATCGTTTTTGCCGTATGTGGGAGTTTTATTTACAGATTTGTGAGGTTGCATTTCGACGGTTGAATTGGATGGTCTTTCAAATGCAACTCACCAAAACCGTGGACACTGTTCCGCTAACTCGTAAATACTTGTATCAGAAGGATAGTGCTTGAAAGAAAGTCAAACGTAATCGTCAAGTCTAACCAAAGGGAAAAATCAACCGTCTCTTATTGATGTAATTGAACCCTAATCTTTTCAAACACTGCTCCTAACTTTCTGCCAACTAGGCAGGATATTTCCTGCTCTGACAGATCAGGTTTTATTCGATAACACTCTCTAAGTACCTTGGCTGCTTCGGCATTCTCTTTGCGGGTAATATGCACGGCTGTTAACAACACTCTTGGGAGATAGGTTTTGTCATCGTTTTGACATCCCTGCCGTGCCGCACTTAACGCCTGATCAAATTCGCCGCTTTGCAAATAAGCAAATGCAAGAAATGACCACCAGACGGCTAGTCGGCTATCCATCGGACTAATTTTGATTCCTTGGCGAATATGTTTTATCGCCGTTTCACTGTCACCTAGAATCAAACGAGCTGATCCAAGTGCTGTCCAAGCTTGTGCATTGTTCGGATTGAGTTCCGTGGCTTGTGTGAGCAATGGAATCGCCCGATCAGGCTGGCCGACATCCGCGAGGGCGCATCCGGCAAGGCCGAGCACGTTGGAGTCCATATTGTCCAAATCAAGTGCCTTCTCAGCTTCATTAACGGCCTCACGTACGATAGCACCTGATCTTTGCAGTAGACCAACGCGATGTCCTAAACCAAGAATTAAGGCAAGGTAGCTGTGTGAAAGCGCCAGGTCTGGTTCGAGTTTAATGGAACGACGCAATAAGCCAGCTGCTTCTGTAAAGGAGTCTTTGTGCCAGCCTTTAAGCGACAAGGTGCTTACAGCTTTTATAAGAAGTTGTTTGCTGCTCAATTCGTCGCTTTTACCACGCAGTTCGTTGAAATTGGCACGCACAAGCTGTGTCTCCAGCCGCGGCAGAATTTCGTGAAGCAGATTAATCATAGTGTCAGGATTTTGCGGTTGATCAAACTGCTGCGCCCAAAGATGAAACCCATTCTTCGTTTCGATCAACTGGATATTTGCACGAGCGCTTCCCGCCAAAGCTTGCAGGCTTCCCTCAAGCATATAGGTAACACCAAAGCGTTGGCGAATCTGTTGAGCACTAATTACTTCTTCCTTCAAAGCAAAACTTGAGGTGCGCGAGACGAGCGATAACAACGGCACACGTGTTAAGATCGTTGTTAGGTTTTCAACTAACCCGTCTGCGATGGATGCCAACTCAGCATCGTCTCCAAATACCTGGAATGGTAAAATGATAAGTGATGGCTCAAGATTATTGGCATTATTTTGGCATATGGCCTCATTAGCCGATGTCTTTGTTAGGGGAACATGACGGACCTCACCTGTGAACTGAAATCCACGTCCCCTGACTGTGCGAATATAGATCTGATGATCGCCGCTATCTCCAAGAACTTTCCTAGCTGATTTGATGCAACTGGAAACCGTTGCGTCGGAGACAATGCGGCCGTCCCAGATGTGTTCAATAATTTCACTTCGCTCGATTACGCGTCCAGGATTTTGAGATAAAAAGCAAATAAGATCGAAAACTAGCGGTTCGACATGTTGTACGGTGCCGTTACGTCGCAATTCGAAATTTTCAGTATCAATCTCAAAATCATCAAAACGATAGAGCATACTGTCCTCATGCGCTCAATCTCATGACTATAGAGCACGCGCTAATTTCGATCCAGTTTGGGCCGGTTTTTGGTAAAAACACCATTTCCCCACGAAATCTCCAAGCAATCTCCAAGGTTCCTTCAAGCAGGACATGTCATTGGCTGCCATATAGGTGATGCCTGGCAATTCAAAAGTCTGCCGGTCACTATAGAAAACAAATTGACCTGAAATAGAAAGGAATATGATATGAATTCGGTAACAGAAATAACCGATACTCCGGACTTTGACGCCATCAAAGCAAAACAGAATGCCGCCTGGGCGTCAGGCAATTATGCAAAGATTGGCACAACTTTACAGATTACCGGCGAAAATCTTGCTGAAGCCATGGATCTTATCCCTGGTTCTAAAGTGCTCGACGTTGCCGCAGGAAATGGTAATGCGACACTTGCCTTCGCCCGTCGTTGGTGTGATGTCACCTCAACGGATTATGTCGATACACTTCTAGCGCGTGGCCGCGCTAGAGCGGAGGCGGAAGCGCTGGATGTAAGATTCCAAATCGCAGACGCTGAAAATCTCCCTTTTAAAGACGCTGAGTTTGATGCTGTTGTCTCTACCTTCGGTGTAATGTTTACACCAGATCAGACGAAGTCTGCCGCTGAGATGATCAGGGTATGCCGGTCCGGTGGAAAGCTTGGCATGGCAAATTGGACGCCGAACGGTTTTATAGGCCAGATTTTCAAGACCCTAGGTAAGCATGTCGCTCCGCCTGCCGGCGTAAAGTCGCCAGCGCTATGGGGAAGCAAAGACTGGATCGAAGACGTTTTCGGCACTGATGCCAATTCAATTACCGTCACGCCTCAGAACTTTTTATTCCGCTATCAGTCTCCTGATCACTTTATCGAGATTTTCCGCACCTTTTATGGACCTATGCACAAAGCATTCCTATCTCTTGAGCCACAGGGTCAAGCTGCCCTGGAAGCGGATCTACAAGCAACCATCGCTGAATTCAATACAGCAACAGACGGATCGATGCGTGTTCCAAGTGAATATATGGAGATCGTTATCAAGAAAGCGTGACACAGCACCCCATCCAAACATTGAAAGGAAATCATAGGAGAGAGAGTTATGAATTCAACATCACAAAATTCCATCGATACTTTACAGACTATCTCACTATATGAGAAATCTGGAGTTAGTTATGGTGGCCTGCTTGAAGGTATAGGACCGACCGCAGACGAGCTATCAATTTTGAATTTAGGCTATCGTTTTGTCAGCCAAGTCATTATGACCTTGCGGGCTTAAACAATTGATGTGATAATCGTGAGTTAGTACTTTACACTAATTCACGATTGCCCATGGCGTCACTAGGCTGTCGACCCATTCGTCCGCCCAAACAGCCCCAAACAGTATTGCAAATGGCTCCAAAATGAGGGGCAAAAGGGGGGGGCTGGCTGACAACGGAATATGTTTCCGATACTCTTAACTTCCACAGTCAAATTGCATCATACTAATTTCACTTACACACGCCTTGAAGCTATGGTCATAACTGGTCTACGGTAGGGTGTAGGCTGGTACAAAGGCCGACCTCAGAATTCACGATTTGATCAATTAGCTTAATCACGAGCTTGACCACACACTGACGAAAAATAATTGCTGCGCTATATGGAGGAAAGAAAGATGAGGAATTTTGCATCGGTAATTGCTGTATGTGCTGTCGCCAGCATGGCGACAGGTGCCGCATTTGCTGGGACTTTAGATACAGTCAAATCCAAGGGGCATGTCCAATGCGGTGTTTCTGGTGGGCTCCCAGGTTTTTCAGCCCCTGATGATAAGGGGCAGATGAAAGGCATAGATGCAGATGTGTGTTATGCCGTCGCTGCGGCGGTCTTCGGCGATCGCGCTAAAACGAAGTTCACGCCGCTGACCGCTAAGGAGCGTTTTACTGCGTTGGCCTCTGGGGAAATTGATATTTTATCGCGGAACACAACCCACACATTGCACCGCGATACCGCTTTGGGAATTAACTTTACCTATTACAATTATATTGATGGTCAAGGTTTTCTCGTGAAAAAAAGCCTCGGTGTGAAAAGCGCTAAGGAATTGGATGGGGCGGCCGTTTGTGTGCAGGCCGGGACAACCACCGAACTTAATTTGGCGGATTACTTCAGAACCAATGGTATGAAATTTAAGCCCGTTGTCTATGATACAACGCCGCAAACGCGTGAAGGATTTGATAAGGGGGCCTGTGATGTGTTGACATCCGATAAATCACAGCTCGCCGCTATCCGCACTGAACTAAAAGATCCAAAAGGTGCGACTATCTTGCCCGAAACAATTTCAAAAGAGCCACTTGGACCGGTCGTGCGTCAGGGTGACGATCAGTGGTTTAATGTCGTGAAATGGGTGCTCTATGCCCTGATCAATGCGGATGAGCTTGGTGTGACATCCAAAAATGTTGATGAAATGAAGAAAAGCACCAATCCCAATATTAAACGTCTTTTAGGTGTTGAAGGCGAAATGGGTAAGGATCTCGGGCTATCGGCCGATTGGGCTTATAACGCGATTAAGCAAGTGGGCAATTATGGGGAACTCTATGAGCGCAACATCAAGCCTCTAGGGTTGGAGCGTAAAGGGAGCGTCAACGATCTTTGGTCACGGGGCGGTATTCTTTATGCACCTCCGATCCGCTAACTAACAGATGTAAGGACGGCCAATCTTATTAAGCTCGGCCGTCCGCACCTCTTCCAATATTGGCGAATAAGTACTGAACGTGAGAAGCGCATCAAGAATCCCGTTGCATCGGAACCCGCGAGTTCGTGGGATCGCGGTGCAAGTGCTCCTTATCGCATTCGTTGTTTGGGCGTTGACAACGATTTTTCTCAATACAATTCATAATCTTGAAGAACGGGGTATTCAAACTGGCTTTAGTTTTCTGAACACCGTCGCTCCCTTCAATATTGGTTATTCACCGTTCATCGAGTTTAAGCTTGGCGAAAGTACATATTGGGATATTTTTTTCATTGGCATTCAAAATACTATTGTTGTCAGCGTACTCGGAATTATTGCGGCAACCATCCTCGGGTTCACTATTGGGGTGATGCGGCTCTCGCCAAATTGGCTCATATCAAAATTTGCGCAGGTCTATATCGAGATATTCCGAAATATCCCATTACTGCTGCAAATCATGTTTTGGTATTTCGCGATTTTTCTCCCTCTACTACCTTCTCCTCGCCAAGGGCTTAGTTTGTTCGATAGCTTTTTTCTTAATAGCCGCGGGGCCTATGCTCCCAAGCCAATAGTCGAAAGTAATTTTGGCTTTGCTGTCGTTGCAATTGTATTTTTGCTTACAGTTGTGGGTGCTATTTTTCTTTTTCGCTGGAGTAAAAAGCGGCAGGATGAAACCGGAGAACGCTTTCCGGCACGGCTTGTCGGCGTTTTAGGTGTAATTGCCGCGACGTTGATTGCCTATTTTGTTATGGGAGCCCCAGTTTCTTTCGATGTCCCAACTTTAACCCGTTTCAATCTTACAGGCGGAATCGAGTTTCCCTTACCCCTCTTTGTACTTTGGTTTTCGCTGACCACTTATACAGGCGCTTTTATTGCTGAGCAGGTTAGGGGCGGTATTCTTGCGGTGGCAAAAGGACAAACCGAAGCAGCTCAATCGCTTGGTCTGCAGCGAACGCACATGCTGAACCTCGTTATAATACCGCAAGCGATGCGGGTCATCGTGCCGCCAACCATAAGCCAATACTTAAATTTGACCAAGAATTCGTCTTTGGCAACGGCAATCGCCTATGAGGAGATTGTAAGTATATGGGCCGGAACCGCGCTTAATCAGACAGGCCAGGCGCTGATTATTATTGCAATGACAATTGCAGTTTACGAATGTCTCAGCCTTTTTACCTCTTTTGTTCTCAATATTTATAACAAGCGCATACAATTGGTGGAGCGATAGTGGTATGGCTGGTGTAATCAAATTTGAGAAAATACCTGACAGGCCACCGCCAGTCTCCGAAGTCGGTATCATTGGCTGGCTGCGGGAGAACCTATTTAGCTCCACCACAAATACAATTCTTACCCTTATTAGCATCTATGCTCTCTACCTGTTTGTGCCGCCCCTTGTGAATTGGTTTTTTCTTGACGCTAATTGGACAGGAACGGACCGGTCTGTCTGCGATGCCAACAGAGCTGGAGCATGCTGGACCTTTATCATAAATCGGTTCAATCAGTTTATGTTCGGCTTGTTCTATGCTGCAAATCCTGAGCAAATCTGGCGCCCGACACTCGCTTTCATCATTATGGTTGGCCTTATTGTTCCGCTTTTGATGGAGGGGTTTAAATATAAACTACAACTTGCACTAATAACTTTTGTCATGTTTTTCGTCGTGGTTTTTGGGCTGCTACATGGTGCATTGTTTGGTTTGCCGATCGCCGATACAAGTGAGTGGGGCGGTCTTATGCTTACTCTGGTGCTTGCCAGTGTTGGCACGGTGTTCTCACTGCCAATCGGTATTCTACTTGCTCTCGGTCGTCGCTCAGAGCTTCCTGTGATCCGTTCTTTGTCGGTCACTTATATTGAGCTGATACGCGGAACGCCTCTGATTACAATCCTTTTTATGGCGTCGGTTATGCTCCCTCTGTTTTTCCCGTCAGAGGTGGATTTTGACAAAGTTGTCCGCGCAATGATCGGTATAACGATGTTTCAGTCGGCCTATACGGCGGAGGCCATTCGGGGGGGATTGCAAGCCATTCCAAAGGGGCAATTTGAAGCGGCTGATTCTCTCGGTCATGGTTATTGGATGAAGATGGGGTTTATTGTTCTCCCTCAAGCGCTGCGCATTTCCATTCCCGGTATCGTCAATACTTTCATTTCTCTGTTCAAGGATACATCTCTCGTATCGATTATTGGGCTTCAAGATTTGCTTAATATGGCTTTATTCACGAGCCGTTCTCTTGAATGGAAAGGGTATGATGTAGAGGCTTTTGTTTTCGTTGCGATAATCTTCTGGATGTTCTGTTACGGCATGTCGCGCTACAGCCAAAACCTTGAGCAAAAGCTCGATAAAGCAACCCGGCACTGAGCGTGAGTAAGGACAAAGGGTCATGAATGATGTTGTGATTGATATGGCGAATGTGAACAAGTGGTATGGCACGTTTCATGTTCTCAAAGATATCAATCTCTCGGTTAGTCGAGGTGAGCGTATCGTTATCTGTGGTCCCTCCGGTTCAGGTAAATCAACCTTGATCCGCTGCATTAATCGACTTGAAGTCCATCAGCAAGGAACAATTAGTGTCGACGGGATTGAGCTCAACGATGATTTAAAAAATATCGATGATATCCGTCGTGAGGTTGGTATGGTGTTTCAGCACTTCAACCTCTTTCCGCATTTGACCGTGCTCGAAAATTGTACGCTCTCGCCTATTTGGGTAAGGAAATTGCCTAAACGGGAAGCGGAAAAAGCAGCAATGACCTATCTTGAGCGCGTTAAAATCCCTGAACAAGCCAACAAATATCCTGGCCAGCTTTCAGGCGGTCAACAACAGCGCGTCGCCATTGCCCGTTCACTTTGCATGAATCCCAAAATTATGCTTTTTGACGAACCAACCTCTGCACTTGATCCTGAAATGATTTCAGAAGTTCTGGAAGTTATGATTGATCTCGCTAAAAGTGGTATGACCATGCTTTGTGTTACGCATGAAATGGGGTTTGCCAAGCAAGTGGCAAATCGCGTGGTATTTATGGATGCTGGTGAAATTGTTGAGCAGGCTCCACCTGACGAATTCTTTGAAAATCCCAAATATGATAGGACGCAGCTCTTCTTAAGCCAGATTCTCTCACATTAATAAAAAAGACTGCAATAATCTCATAACGCTCTAGCAAATCTTTTTCCTATTTCATAGTTGGACACAGTTGCTGTCTGGAATTGGTAAACGAAATCACATATGGAATGATTTTATGCATGATTGGTGGCATCGCCTTTGGGCATGGATTGATCGTGTCCTTGATGCTATTGAAGGTTTTGACTTTAACATTCACTCTTATTTCGCAATTTTTTTATTGGGGCCGCTTCTCGCAGTTGTCATTATCTCTCTCTTTTTATTCGATTTAAGACCATATATCCGCCCATACATCGATCAGATTTTTTTAGGAATTGTATTAGGATATCCAATTTGGGCGATCGTTTCCGTCTATATGAGCCGCAAACGTCAAACACAACTCTCAACTTGGCGCGACCGAGTTGAGAGAGTAGTTATTTTTATCGGCTCAATATTAATACTTTTTGGAGCTTATGTTTGGATAGTCGGTATTTCAAAATGAACCGTTTCACCAAAGCCTGCTATTTCGCGCATTGAACACAATGGGACGCTGTTGGATCAACTTCCAGGCGTTTAGTCGAGATTTCCTCACCACATGCTAGGCAATATCCATAATCGTCTTCTTCAATGCGTTGCAGGGCTGTTTCAATTTTAACAAGCTCTAACGCACGTTGACGCTCGGTTGCCTGAGCCATAGCTTGTTGCTGGATCGCGTCCATGCGTGAGAGACGGCCCATACTCTGTTGATCAAGGGGGACGGTAACCCGGCTTCCAGCTGAAATGCTGCTCATGGTTTCAAGTTCGTCACGCCGCGCTATGAGAGCGGCACGAGCTTTTTCAGTATTCATAAGCATGGCCTAGACCTCTCTAAAAGTCAGATAAAAAAGAATACCAGAAAATAGACTAGTTATGTTGAGATATTGCTCTCTTTCCGAAAAATAGTGGCTAAGACTATGAAATTACAAGAATAACTCATTTAGAATGAATGAGCCCTGGAATGACCTATTTGCAGTTGCAAACTGCTGCCGGTTTAAATTCATTGGGATATTCACATTCTGTTACTCTAATTGGAAGTAATTTCAGCCTCATGAAACTTCGCTCACAACTGCCTCTCTTCTCGGCTTGCGCTTTCATTCTCATAACGGGATGCGCTCTTCAGCCAGATTTTATTGTCAGGCATGAGCCATGGCGTCATGAGGTTGAGCTTGCATGTTTGCACTCCGGTGGAGTTCGCCAAGTATCTTATGTATCGGCATTGCCCAAATTAAAGGGGCCTAAACCCTGTGGTGCGGTGCAACCTTTTGAAGTGGCGGCTAGCGCAGGCGGCTCGGTGGCGCTCGATCCGCCAGCCAGGCTGCGTTGCCCTATGATTCCAGCGGTGGATAGGTGGATACGTCATGTGGTGCAGCCTGCAGCCAATAGACTGTTTGGCCAGCCTATTGTTTCCCTGAAGGTCATTGCCTCTTATTCATGCCGGCCAATGAATAATAAATCCGGCGATCTTTTATCGGAGCATGGCTATGCCAATGCGATCGATATTTCCAGCTTTACTCTTGCCAATGGGAGAAAAGTAGCCGTCAAGACAGGTTGGCGTGGTTACCCAAAAGAACGGGCATTTTTGCGGGCGGTTCACGGCGGTGCTTGTCGGGTATTTACAACCGTTCTTGGACCAAACCATGATTCTCATCACCAAGATCATTTTCATCTTGACTTGGCGCGCCATGGGCGTAGAGGCGATCGGCGTATATGTAAATGAAAAATAATGACACCCGCAAAACTTCACTAATAATTTAGGATGGCTCTATTCCAACTCTCCATTCGAGGATGACGCTCGCACAATAATAATGTAAAACTCTTTAACATGGGTCGGTCGAAATCTAAGCCAGAGTTTCATCGGAAGGGTTACCATCATGGCAATCTGAAAGAGGCTCTTATTCTCGCTGCAAAACAACTCATCCTGGAAAAGGGTCCGCATGGCTTTTCATTAGTTGAGGCCGCCCGTCTGGCAAAGGTCAGCCCCGCAGCACCTTATCGTCATTTTAAGGATCGCCAAGCTTTGCTGATTGAAGTGGGGCGGCGCGGCTATGAACGCTTCGCCAACCTGCTGGAAATGGGGTGGGATGAGGGGCGTCCTAATTGGCGGGAGGCTTTAAGGCGCATGGGACGTGCCTATATTGATTTTGCATGCCAAGACCGAGCGTTCTACCGCGTTATGTTCGAGGCCGGTCTGCAAGGGGAAAGCGATCCTGAATTGAAAGAAGCTGCAAATCGTGCTTTCCGGGTGCTTTCTCAAGCTGCAGAATTTGTTAAGCGAGAGTCGTCACTGGAGGCTGGTTCCACAGATATGATAAGCCTCCATATTTGGGCCATGTCTCATGGCGTAGCAACTCTGTTCGGGCATCAAACTGCGAGAGGCGGCAGTTATGTTGATCCGGTGGTCCTACTTGAATCTGGTATGGATCTATATCTGGCCGGACTTCGTGCAAATGAGCATAGCGATGCGGACGATTCATGAGGCGTTGAAAGTTTTTTAATGATCACATCTTGATTTCACCACAACCTCCCCCACTTATGTAAAAGCTATTTACATTATGAACGGAGCTTTGAAATGTCGCTACGAATGGAAATGGCGCTCAAAGAAGGGGCTGATAGTCTGCCAATGCCTGCTTGGATTGCCATAATGGTTCTGGGGTTCATTGCCTTCTGGCCAATTGGCCTCGCCATTTTAGCTTATCTTATTTGGAGTGGAAAAATGGGTTGTTGGAAGTACAGAAAGAGGGGCAGCGGGTCTTATCGAAATATAAGTCTTGGATCCTCGGGAAATGCAGCTTTTGATGAATATCGCGAGGAAACATTGAAACGTCTTGAAGAGGAGCAGCGTGAGTTCGGTATGTTCGTGGAGCGTCTTCGCCGTGCAAAAGACCAACAAGAGTTTGATCAGTTTATGGCGGAGCGAAGCCGTCCACAACCAACAGAAGGACAGGCCAATTAGCCATCGCAAGCATAAACTGAATTTTATCTTATATCCCTCACCCCCCTATGATGCCCTGGTGGTAATCCACCGGGGTATTTTACAAAACTCATAAAATATAACTGTCCGTCCATCGTCCGAGACGCATTTGCCGTGGTCTGCCCTTAGGGATCGCGTGAGCCAAAATCGCCTGTTTATGAAGTATGCGGAGAATTTGCATAGGATTCATCTGGCCTTTTTTTCTGCGAAAGTGACGATAGAGCACATGGGCATTGGTCATGATGCGTTCTGGTGAATCCCAATTGGCGAAGGGTTGGCTCGCGAAATCAGGGTCGAAAATAATGTCATAAGCTGCTTTCTCCGCAGTAAAGCCAATATCAAATCTGGCATGGAGTTCGTGGTATAGATATTCCCAATAGGCTTTGACTAGGCGCACGCCGTCTTTATTTGTTATGGGGCCATGGCCAGGGATGATTACCTCTACATCCATTTCAAGAATTCGGTCCAATGCATCGAGCCAATTTTCAACGGGTCCGGCCCATATGACCGGCGTTACGCCGATAAAGAGAAGATCTGCTGCAAAAAGTGTGCGGGCATCAGGAACATAAACGACAAGATCTCCTTGGGTATGAGCCGGTCCTACCTCAAAAAGCTGCACTTCGCGACCACCGATATCGAGTGCACATCTATCGGAAAAAGAACTCGTTGCAGGCTGATAGATAACTTCATGAAAGGCATAAGGCTGGCACATCGCTTGAAACCAATGACCAGCCTTTTTATTGCTTCGCAAAGGTAGGGTGGACAGGATCTTACCCACCCGTTGAAACAGACGCATTCGCCGAGGCTTGTGATGAGCCATTTGACGTAGGCTTGTTTCAGACGTGATGATCTCCGCATTTTTAACAAGATGATTACCCCAAAAATGATCTCCATCAGAATGAGTGTTAACAACGGTCTCAATAGGGGCGGACTCGGTATAAGCGGCCATTGCATTGAGCATCTGGCGCGTCAAACGCATATCCCACAACGTGTCAATGAGAAGCGAGGTTCCGCGCCCAATAACAAGACCTGCATTGGATTCCCCCCAAGATCCGTTAGGTGTCATCCAGGCATAAAGCTTAGACCCCAAATCATAAAGGCCTTCATCAAAAAGTGGATGCTCGCCAAATCTGGTGTGCTTGGCTCCTGTTGGTGCAATGCAGGGTAGATCAAGTATGGGCAAATCTGATGACATTAACGTCATAGGTGGCGTACTCCACTTATTTTATATCCCATGACGAGACATGCTGCGGCCACCAAAGCTGCCGATGCCACAAGGGAAGGAAGCAGGAAACTATTATTGATAGTGTATACCATGCCCGCAAAAGATGGGCCGATCATTTGGCCCAAACCAAAAGACGCGGTCATTAACGCGAGACTACGTCTTGGTTCGCCGGCCGAGAGCTGGCGGGCGTAAATCAACCCCAATGCCGTGATCCCCATGAATGTTCCACCGAGCAAAGCAGCGGCAATAATAATACCGAGCGTATTTGTCGCGAGAACGCTCATAGCAACGCCCGCCCCTTCCACAAGACATGCCATCGCGAAGGCGTAGGCATTACCGAAACGTTGTCCGATTCCAGTCCATAATGCCACCGAAGGGATTGCCGCCAGACCGACCACAAGCCATATCAGGGGTTCGATAGATTGAACTTGAGGAGAGGTTCTTACAATTGTCGAAATGAATGTTGCAGTAATAACGTAACCAAACCCAAATAACCCATACGCCACAATAAGCGGTGGTAGTCTACGATCGAATTGCCCGCCTATTTCAGAGCTGGTTGCTGGTGTTGCGGCCGATTTACTAGGAACCAACCAAAGAACAGCGCCAAGAGCAATTAACGAAATAATCCCGCTACAGACCCATTGCACCCACCAATCATAACCCCCTGCCGCGAGGCTTGAGACAAGAATTGCTGAAATAGCTATCCCACAGCCGACGCCTGCAAAATGTATGGCGGAAAGCCCCGGTCGTCCTGCATTTTCGAAGCGATCCAAAACAAGCGCGGATCCGAATACCAAAACAAAAGCACTTGCAATGCCGCCAATAAAACGTAACCCCAAAAATATAGATATGGATGTTGTCAGGCCCATGGCTCCGGTGGTGAGGGCGCTGATCACCAAGGCTACGATGAGCCAGCTTCTCTGTTCGCCCGGAAGTTTGGAGCTAGCAGCAAAAAGCGCTCCTAACAGATAACCAAAAAAATTTGCTGACGCGATAATACCTGCTGCCGTCTCGGTAAGACTAAGACTTTCGATCATAAAGGGTAAAATTGGTGTATAGACAAAACGGCCAATACCCATTGCAGCAGCAAGGGCAATAAGACCGCCGAAGGCAACATGTGTTAGATTATAAGACTTGGTTTTCATATGCCAAACCTATCATTGGCACATGATATGCCGAGCTTGAGGAAGGATGCGGTGTACAAATTATTCTAATCTTATTCAAATTATCACCACAGGCGAGGGGCTCTTGACAGATAAGTTAAAGCCCACTTCACTTAATTTTCTGAGACGTAATAGCTAGAATAAATCCCATTATGTCAAATCTTCTCTTTTCACCGATAACCTTACGTTCGCTTAAAATTGCCAACCGGATCATTGTTGCGCCAATGTGCCAATACAGTGCACAAGATGGCACACCAGGCGATTGGCACCTTATGCATCTGGGGCAATTTGCTGTATCCGGTGCGGGATTGGTCATTGTCGAGGCCACGGGGGTTGACCCGAGCGGTCGCATAACCCCTGGTTGCACCGGGCTTTATTCAGATGAAAATGAAAAGGCTTTCTCTCGCATCATCAGCTTTTTTCGAAACTATGGCAGCGCTAAAATCGGACTTCAGTTGGCGCATGCCGGCCGGAAAGCTTCGACGAATTTTCCTTGGAAAGGTGGTTTGCCACTTAGAGAGAGCGATGGTGCATGGCAGACCGTTGCGCCTTCGGCTATTCCCTACGCACCTAATTGGCATGTGCCAGAGGCGTTAGATGATAGGCGTTTGTCGGATGTAAAGCAGGCCTATGAGCAAGCAGCGGAGCGGGCTTTGAAATTGGATTTTGATCTTCTGGAAATCCACAGCGCTCATGGCTATTTACTGCATCAATTTCTTTCCCCGCTCAGTAATGAGCGAACGGATCATTATGGTGGTTCACTTGAAAATCGTATGCGGTATCCACTTGAGGTTTTTGAAGTAGTAAGAGCTATCTGGCCTGAGGAGAGGCCTCTTGGGGTGCGTTTCTCAGCAACAGACTGGATTGACGGTGGGTGGGATATTGAAAGCTCAATTGTTTATTGCAAAGAGCTTATGAAACGCGGGTGCGACTTCGTCGATGTATCAAGTGGCGGCTTAGCTCCTGCCCAGCGAATTACCTCGGCACCAGGTTATCAAGCTGGCTTTGCCGCAGAAATTCGTAAGGCGACTGGCGCTATCACAATAGCCGTAGGACGAATTACCGATCCTCACCAAGCTGAAACCATACTTCGTAGCCAGCAAGCAGATATGATTTCCATGGCACGGGGTATGCTTTTTAACCCAAGATGGCCTTGGCATGCTGCAGTGGCGCTTGATGGCAACGCGTCATTTCCACCTCAATATCAGCGATCCCATCCTTCGCTTGCGGGAGAGCCTATCCCAGGAAATCCACCTCCACCAAAACGATAAGTGCCAAGAAAGATCTTAAGTATTTGATATTGCTTATTATTTTAATGTCGCGCAATGCATATATTATTCTTGCGATTCACCAAATCGAAACCTTGCTTGCGATAGAATGAACTCATGGTGTCGGGTATTAGTGCAGGCATATCGGCTTTTGTCAGCAGAGCTTCACTTCACTCAGGCCATGACAGAGGTCTCGGTGCCGTAGATAGTCAAAGTCCTAATCAGAACGCTTCGGTGAAGCGGGCTGAAGGTGTGGATGCGTCTCAAGCTACGCGTGTCGTCGAGCCACCAACCGAGGGACAAAGTTCCAAAGAACCAAATGGCGAAGAGCTTACGGAAGAAGAAAAGAAAATCGTTCAAGAGTTAAAGAAGCGAGATGCCGAGGTGCGTGCCCATGAGCAAGCCCACGCCGCTGTCGGAGGCAATTACGCCAGTGCCCCGAGTTATGAATACACAACCGGTCCTGACGGCAAGCGTTACGCCACATCTGGTGAAGTACAAATCGATACAGCACCGGTTGGGGACAATCCGGAAGCGACTATTCGCAAAATGGATATTGTAATCCGGGCCGCTCTGGCGCCAGCCGATCCATCGCCGCAAGATGTACAAGTCGCGAGGCAGGCTCAGCAAACCCGGGCGAAAGCCCAGGCAGAACTTGCGAAGAAAAGACAGGCCGAGCAGGATGGCGATCAAGACAAAGAAGGAGCTGCCATTAAGGCCACAGAACAAGGGGAAGCCTCAGACGCAGGCACTTTAAGTGCGCTTATCGAAGCGCTCTCAGCATATAAAGAGAAAGGGGGGCACCAGCATTCAGGTGCGCCCTTAAAATAACACTCATATAGTCTTATGGATGGAAGGCCTTAGCCGCCATTTTTTTCCAAATGACTCAATAGTGCTCGTGATGGTTGACCTGTAACAAGAAGGTCATTTTCATCCTGATACATGCTAATGGCTTGTGATGTTTTGTGGCCATAAACACCGTCGACCGGACCAGGTTCATATCCGAGTCGTGTCAGTGATTGTTGAATACTGTGCACAAGCTCTGACCGAGCAGCAGAAACCGGGCGCCGACGTGGACCGGGATACGGATCATAATCCCTATCCTCGTATTCCCGAGCTCTTGCACTTTCGTCTAGTGCACCTCCAATGACGCCGATTGTACCGCCGATAGCGGCACCTCTTGCAGCGCCTTTGCCACCGTCGATTATGCCACCTAAAATGGCTCCACCAACTGCGCCTGCGATACCGCCCTCAACCGGATCAGCCAAACTTTGCGACGAATTCACGGTCAGAAAGGCGAAAGATAAAAGGCTTACGAATAAGCCGGTTGTAAAAAAACGAAAAGATGAAGATTTGACTTTGGTCATCGGTATGATCCTTTACCCGATATCCACGATACAACATATGGTAGCGATTATAAAAGAATCGCCTAGACCCTACAGATAGGTCGATATTATCATAGATCAATATGGCTTAAATGCTGCCTAAGCAGCAAAGTAAAAATCTGTTAACAGCTTTGATTAAACTAATAGCCTAAGATCCTACATGCCTCATGTAGCGAAGCGATAGGCAACAAAAAGCCTCATGTAGCGAAGCGATAGGCAACGAAAAGCCTCATGTAGCGAAGCGATAGGTAATAAAAGTCTCTAAGGATGGAGCAGTAGGCAAGAAAAAGGTACAAAAGATTATGATTAAGCTAGCTTAACCTATCGCACTGCATCTAACCTGCCAAAAGAGCCAAAGTCCATTGAGAGCGATCATCCAAGAGGGCGAATGCCGCACTCAGCCCCCCAACAACACCGACTATCATGATCCACTGAACAAGACCTTTTTTAAAGGCTCGTATAAACTGTTTACGTTCAGGCTCGGTCTCTGCATCACGAATTGCGTGAGAAATCTTGATCAGATGCCTGGTTTTAATCCACTCAAAATCGTCGTACATACTATTAATCCCCCACTAAACGATACTAATCCTCAAAATGTGAACGCAACAGAAACGTCCAGACAATCTTAAACCCGACAATCCTTGCGGATGCCCCCCTGATGAAGATTGCCTGACATTCCAGACTACAGCACTGTTTATAATGCCCTCTTAAAACAGAACCAATAAACGCCCAGATTGTCTCTGCTTGATTGCTCTGTGAGCTTCCTATTCCACTACGTTAACGCTTATTGATCAAGCTTAATTATCAATTTGTGGAAAGGAATCGAGCATTTTTTGCTCTTTCTCAGATCGCGGTACCTGTTATGAGGTTGTTACGTCCAGATTCCAACATATGAGGCAATGATGGGTGAAAGACCCCCTCTGGAAGACTTGAAACATAAACCCTCTAAAATCCGTATATATCGATATAATTATCAAGAGCGCCGAGGTTTGCGAGAAGGTTAAGCGAATGGCGTTAAGGAGAATCCCATCATGGAAAAAGGTATCTTTGAATATATATGGCGTTACTCCAAGCGTCAGCAAATTATCATCACCCTTATTACCGTTGCCTCTTTTCCATTTCTTTATGCTGCTCTTGAATTGCCCAAAACGATCGTAAATGACGCGATCAGCGGTGGAGATGTTACAAGAACTTTTTTTGGCATTGCATTTGACCAAACCGGCTACCTTCTGACGCTTTGTGCGATTTTATTTGCTCTCCTGCTCATTAATGGTGGTTTCTTGATGTTGGTGAACACCTATAAGAATATCACCTCAGAGCGAATGCTCCGTCGGTTAAGATACATGCTCTATGAACGCATCCTCGGCTTTCCTATCCCACATTTTCAAAAAGTCTCGCAGGGTGAGTTGTCGGCGATGATTGCGGCTGAGACCGAACTCATTCGCGAATTCATTTCCGATGCTTTTGCTTTGCCGTTGTTCCAGGGGGGGACGTTGATCACCATACTCTTCTTTATGTTTGCTCAGGATGTCGTGCTTGGTCTGGCGGCTGTTTCTCTTATTCCGCTCCAGGCCTATGTTATTCCGAAACTGCAAAGAAAAATAAATCTTCTGGGTAAGGAGCGCGTGCAACGGGCTCGAAAAATGTCGGGGCGCGTGAGTGAGTCCGCCTCAGGTATCCGTGATATTCGTACTCACAATACATCGCTTTTCTCACTAGCGGATTTCAGCAAGCATCTCGAAGGCATTTATTTTGTGCGCTACAAACTTTTCCGTACAAAATTTTTTATGAAATTTCTAAATACATTCATGCTGAAACTGACACCGCTGCTTTTTTATTCGGTTGGTGGAGTTTTGATTATTCAAGGTGAGCTAACGGTTGGTGCTTTAGTTGCCGTTTTGGCGGCTTACAATAATTTGACCACACCGTGGAAAGAGCTTTTGAAATATTACCAACGCATGGGGGACGCCCAAATTAAGTATCAACAGCTGGTCTCCAGTTTTGAACCTGGAGCTTTGTTTGTGAAAAGCGCCAGTGAAGCTGAGGCATCTAGCCTGGAGAAATTCGATGGTTCGCTGAAATTTGAAAATGTTACAATTCTCGATACTGACGGCGCCAAGGCGCTCGATCAGGTTTCCTTTGAGGTGAAGTCAGGAGGACGGCTCGCAATCGTTGCAGGTGCTGTAGGGCGGGAGGCTCTTGCTCATGCTCTGGCCCGGCTTGTGCCGCTTAGCGAAGGCAAAATACAAATCGGAAATTGTAATTTGGCTTCGCTGTCCCCAGCAACGCTCGGAGCTCGCATAGGATATGCTGGCGCTGACTCTTACGTTTTTGAGGGGACGGTTGGCTATAATGGAACCTATAGCCTCCTCAATCGTGCTCCCAAAAAGACACAATCTCAAAACTATAATTTGGATGAGGCTATTGCTTCAGGCAATTGCCCTTATGATGCTGAACAGGATTGGACTGATTATTCCGCAGCAAAATGTGCAAACCAATCGGACCTTAATGATTGGTGGTATGAAGTTGTTAAAGCAGTCGAACTTGATAATTTTTTGTTTCAACGCGCATTGAGTTGGTCGTTGACGGCCGAGAATTATGAAGATTTAGCTACGAAGCTTCTAGAGGCCCGGAAAGAAGTATCTCGCCGCCTTGATGCGCAACCCAAACTTTCCGAGCTTGTCTATCCCTTCGATTTTGAAACTTATAATCCAAACGCCTCGATTGCTGCTAATATCGTTTTTGGGGAACCGATTGATGACCGGTTTTCGTTTAGCCAGTTTGGGGAAAATGAATTTGTTCGTAACATTTTGCGGGATACGGGCCTGGACGTGATCTTCAAGAGATTAGGTTTTGAAACTGCCCAGCAAATTGTTGATCTATTTGGTGACCCGGAAGCAGATTCTGGATTGCTAGAACGGTTTAGTTTCATTGATACCGCTACACTGGATAAGTTACGCCCCATCGTAAAAGAAGCCTCTGAACAAGGGGTGGATGCTCTAGATAAAACAAGTGAAGCTCAAGTGATTTCCTTGGTGTGTCAGCTTATTGTCGAGCGTCACCGCATCAATCATATCACCGAGGACATTCAGGCAGAGATTATTAAAGCGCGAAAGTTGTTTCATAAACGACTGCCAGAAGACTTGCGCGATGCGATTGCAATGTTTGATAAAGATATTTTCAATAATCGGCTTTCCGTGCGTTGTAATTTGATCATGGGCCGTCTTACGCAGCGAAGATCAAATGCAGAGCAAGAAATCAATGTGATGCTCTATAATGTGCTCACGGAAATGAATCTTCTCAAGGATGTTATTTTATCCGGCAATGCCATTGATGTGGGCATTGCCGGACAGCGTTTGCCGCTTGCTGCTCGGCAATCTCTTGCCCTTGCCCGGAGTCTGATCAAGCGGCCGGATATTCTTGTCGTCAACGATGCATTAAGTGCCCTTGATAGAGAGTCACGCGGTCGAATCCGGCGAAATATTATGGACCTGATCCCGGAGACCACATTAATTTGGATAGATAGCGAAACACCCAATATATCGGATTTTGATGAAGTGGTTGTACTTCGCAATGGTCGTATCGACAAACGTATTGTCGAACATCGTGAAGAGGTCATAACAACACCTGAAGTGCATGAACAGCTTGATGAAATTCCATCGACAATTGCCTCAGAAGCGATGGCTCTTAAACGGGTTCCTTTGTTTAAAGATATTAGATCCGCCAATTTGAAGCTTCTCGCGTTCGGTTCCAAACGCATAAAATTCGATCAGGGCGAATACATTGCGCGTCAGGGTGAAGAAGGTACGACCGCCTATCTGATCTTATCCGGCAAAGTAGATATTCTCTTGCAAGAAGGAACAGGCCAAGAAGCTCAAATCGCTCATCTCGGCGCCAATGACCTAATTGGAGAAACCGCACTATTGGCAACTGTACCTCGTACAGCAACGGCACGCGCTTTCACAAAAGTTGAGGCCTTGCAGATCGAAAAAGATGTTTTTCTCGACCTTATCGATAGTGATCCGAAGCTTGCAGCAAATGTGGCGCGCCTTGCAAGTGAGCGTCTTGCTTCAGCCCTTGGAAAAATGGAAAAGGCTGCGTGACCCGTGACGGAGGCTTCAAAAATGTGGCCCATCTGGCCACGGTCGGTGAAACAGGATC
Source organism: Methyloligellaceae bacterium (assembly GCA_965224165.1). Classification (GTDB taxonomy): domain Bacteria; phylum Pseudomonadota; class Alphaproteobacteria; order Rhizobiales; family CBDCYM01; genus CBDCYM01. The sequence continues at coordinate 597,422 of CBDCYM010000011.1, forward strand.
TGGATCCGTTGGTTCAGCCTTATAAGGACATCCTGGATGGTTTGGCTGTTCTCTATGAGGATCCTTTTATCAATGATATTCGCGATACGGTTCTTGCTTTTCCAGAGTCGCGCATAGGTGTTGCGCTAAATAAAAAGCAGACAGCCTGCAAGAAATGGCTGGTTGAGGCGCTTTACAAAACTTTGGGAGCTGAAATTGGCCAAGTGCATGTGCTTGCTGGGTGGTATGGGCTGCTTGGTGCAATTTTGCTGAACGATCCACGTTTTCATATCAACCGGTTGGTCAATATTGATTTGGATCCCTCTTGCGAAGAGGTGGCCCTTAGTCTCAATGCAACACAAGTTGAGCAAGGGAGATTTTATTTTAGAGCCGCTAATATCTATGACCTTGATTACAGCATGCCAAGTCCAGAATTAGGTGCTCCTGATTTGATCATAAACACGAGTTGTGAACATTTGGATCGCTTTGACGCTTGGTTTTCACAGCTGCCTGACGGTGTTATGTTGGCGCTTCAATCAAATGATTACTGGGATATTCCCGAACATGTAAATTGCGTCGAAAACCTTGAGGCATTCAAGGCTCAGGCTCCTTTGAACGAACTTCTCTTTTCCGGCGAACTCGTCCTCGATAAATATACTCGCTTCATGCTCATTGGTCGGAAATAATATTAACTTGTCCCCTTGATCAAACTCTTTAGGTAATTCGCTGTATTTAGAGCTCCATCGAGATCAAATCGATTTGTGGGTGCGGGGTTAGCAATTGCTTGGTCGATTGCCTGCACTAACTTATTCGGTGTTAGCTCTGCCTCATAGATCATGGTGGCAAGCCCATGTTGGGTAAGCCTCTCAGCACGCATTGTCTGTTCGGTCTCACCTCCTGTGCTGAACGGGATGACCACAGTAGGTACTGCCGCCATTAAAACATCTGCCATAGTGTTATAGCCGCATTGCGAGATAGAAAGGCGAGTATGTGCTAAGAGGTCACGGAAATCCGATCTGAAGCGTTCGATGATGATGCCCTCACCCGCCATGGTCTCAAGCGCATGATATTCGCTTTCAGGCATATAAGGCCCTGTGATAAACCGCCACGGCACCTCATTTAGCTTACACTGGGTACGGACGTGGAGAGCTGTGCGGAAAATATTCTCGCTTGCCGCACCGCCTCCGGCAGAGACGATAACCTCTTGTTTGGCTGCGGGATCAACGACTCTCAGTTCACGCTTCGGTGCTGCGACGAGACCTGTATAGTGAATGAGGTTTTCTATTTCTGAAGTGACAGGAAAACTCTCGTCTAAAGTTACAAACTGCCTGTCTCCATGAACAAGGACTTTATCAAACCAAGTTTTTAGTCTCTCGATGGTCTCTTGCGCTCGACCTGGTGTCTTACTCACCTGTAAAATATCCCGGATTGATGAAACGACAAGCGGACGCGGGTCGCGCGCATGAGCTGTTTTGAGCAGAGGCAGAAGCTCAAAACTCATTTGCCGCCGCCCGAAAGGAAAAGCTTCGATGAGCAAAATTTCAGGCTGGCATTCTGTAAAGAAATGTAAGAGCTGAGAACAGCGTTCCTTACGCCAGGCCTCATCTATGGGGCGTCCCTCTTCATTGCGTAGATCTTTAAACCCGCCAGGTCCTGCTTTCAAAGCGGGCAACTGGTGAACCCGGACGCCTTTCGGTGTGAAGCTGGGGAGAGGTATGCCGCCCAGTACAAGGGTGACGTCAAGACCAATGCTTGCCGCAGCCTCAGAGATAAGTCCTGCGCGCTGCATATGGCCGATGCCAAGAAGGTGCTGCACATAGAAGAAAATTTGGCTCATTCAATAGATACTATCAGACTTGCTCGGACTGTGAGATGTCAGTCATGTCCCAGTTTAAAAGGTGCCGTTTTTTGGCGTTTCGGCAGTCTTTGGAAATACAGCCAATTATTTCGGAAGTGTGTCAACATAGGTTATTTTGATCTGGCAAGCCGAACTGCCTCATATTCTACAACACCTTCATCCGTACCTTGAGCAAAGACTGAGACGATCGGTCTATCTGGCAGATCGAGAAACGCATAAAGAGCTGATACTGTATCGTGTCCAACGCCTGAGTGACCAATAACGCGACCGGCATCTTTCATTCTGCCTATCATTACTCCCAGGCCATAACCAATTTTTTCCCATGGACGATTTGGCACTACATCACCTAAAACATATTTGTTTTGCATTGCCGGGAGAGTTTGTTCAGAGAGAAATTCATCTTCTAGTAACCGGATTAAAAACTCAACGGCGTCCCTTGGAGAACCGATCACAAGTCCATGGTAAACCCAACGTGGATCATAGTTTGTAGAATTGCCCCAAAGTGTATCAGCCATATCCCTTGGTGTTTTAGCGATCCTTGCGCTCTTCATTTGCATTGGGATGAAGATAAGGCTGTCGAGAGCCTCATCAATATCTGATCCGGTAGCATGTTCGATTATTTGACGAATAAATAAATAGCCAATGTTTGAATATGCCCAATCCTCGCCAGGAGCAAAAAGGAGATTTCTGGCATTACGGCGTTCTAATAATTCATCTATGGACCAAACAGCTTCACCATTTGCAACAGCCTGCTGGTAAATCGGACCACCATAGTTTCCCAGTCCAGACGTATGCTGTAGAAGCTGTCTTACCGTGAATGGCCAATCCTCATAGCGATCATCAAGGTTGAACGACCCCTTTTCGGCCAAATGTAGCGCAGCAACTGCAAGAACCGTTTTTGTGATGCTCCACCAGGGCACCAAGGCGTTGTGTTCTCCTTCCGTCGGGCAGGAATAACGAGCTATAGCATAAGGAAATTCAGATGAATTCATTGTAGTTACTTACCTGACCAATAAATGAGGAACTAGAAATCGGTTGTGGGTCAAAAATCGAAGTTTGAGGGTATCCCGTATATGTTTGGTCACGCCCTAAAATTGCTCTTATGCAAACTGAGACATTATCCTTTTTATGACTGTAGGACTAAATGAAAAAAAGAATTGGCTCGTAAAGACCTTATGACTCATTAGTTTTGCGACTTCCATTATACGGAACTGCAATGAATTGCGCTCATAGGCTTATTATTAACTCCTTGCCCACCAAATCCTTTTTGCCGGCTTAACAGTTGGACGTCATTACAGTTTGGTATAAGGCTTGCTCTCTTCGTCTCACTCCTCTACTCAAACCCCCATGAAACTGTATAGAGCTTTTGCAACTGTTGGCGGCCTGACGATGCTCAGCCGCATTCTGGGGTTTGTTCGCGATATATTTATCGCGGCCGTTCTCGGCACGGGCGCTGTTGCGGACGCTTTTTTTGTGGCTTTTCGTTTTCCCAATTTGTTTCGCCGTCTTTTCGCAGAAGGGGCCTTTAACGCTGCCTTTGTGCCGCTTTTTGCCAAACGTTTGCAAGGTGAGGGCAAGGCTGAAGCCAGCCGTTTTGCTGAGGAAGCAATGGCGGTCCTAATATTTGCCTTATTGATTGTCACAGCGCTTGCAGAAATTGCCATGCCTTGGTTTATCTACGCCATAGCGTGGGGGTTTGCAGACACGCCTGAAAAATTCGATCTGGCAGTGCTGTTAACCCGCATTACATTTCCTTACCTATTGTTTGTTTCCTTGCTTGCGCTTTTTTCCGGTATTCTTAATGCTTTTCAGCGTTTTGCCGCGGCTGCAGCTGCGCCCGTACTTCTCAATGTCATATTTATCGCAGCCTTGACGGCTTTATCCTGGTTCCAGCTCGGCAATACGCCGAAGGCCGGGGTTTTTCTTGCATGGGCGGTTTCTTTTGCCGGGTTGGCACAATTCCTCGTCGTTGTTTTTGCAGCCCGTCAGATCGGGATAAAACTAGGTCTGCGGTTACCGCGCCTAACCCCCGGAGTTAGGCGGTTATTTCAACTTGGCATTCCAGGTGTCATTGCCGGGGGGATCACACAAATAAATATCATGATAGGGACATTGATAGCTTCGATGCAGGACGGGGCGGTCTCCTGGCTTTATTATGCAGATCGGCTCTATCAACTGCCGTTGGGGATTGTGGGAATCGCAATTGGGGTTGTGCTGTTGCCGGATCTTGCACGCAATTTACGGGAGGGGGATATGGTTGCGGTTCATGAAAGCCAAAACCGCTCCTTTGAATTTTCGCTTCTACTCACATTGCCGGCAGCTATTGCCCTTTTCATCGTGCCAGAGCCCATTATCCGTGTTCTTTTTGAACGCGGTGCCTTTGTGTCGGGTGACACTATGGCCACAGCATCAGCACTTTCAGCTTTTGCGGTGGGACTTCCCGCCTTTGTTCTGATTAAGGTTTTTTCTCCGGGATTTTTTGCACGGGAAGATACCAAAACGCCTATGATTTATGCTGGCATCAGTATGATTGTGAATGTTGTCGTGTCGTTGGCCTTGTTTTTCGTTATTGGCCATGTTGGCATTGCCATCGCCACATCACTCGCAGGGTGGGTGAATGCGAGCCTTCTTGCGACAACTTTAATACGCCGCGGCCATTTTGAAATGGACGCTAAGCTTCGCAGTCATCTTCTGCCAATAGTGTTTTCAAGCTTGATCATGGGCGTCGCGCTTTTGATTGGGGGATATAGCCTCTCCCATTTATTTGAGGCACAAAATGGCTTACTCATGCAGATTTTGGCACTTGCAGGTCTTGTTTTTGCTGGAATGGGTATTTTTGCGCTTGCAGCACATGTAACAGGCGCGGCCAATTTCCCAACACTTATGCGGTCTCTGTTTCGAGCTTCATAGAGCATATCTCGCAAAAGTGGGGACCGGTTTTGCTAAAAAAGATATGCGACAACAAAAAGAGTGACCTAGTGTTTCCATCTAAACGCAGGATGCTCTACTTCGTATGTCGCAACCGGAGGTTTTGGAAGGGATTAAAATGGAACTTAAAAGTCATGTTTTTTCCGGTGTTCAGCCAACGGGCAATTTGCACCTTGGCAATTATCTTGGTGCCATAACCAAATTTGTCGCATTACAAGAAAATTATGATTGTCTTTATTGTGTTGTTGACCTCCATGCGATTACGGTCTGGCAGGATCCTTTTGAGCTAGCACAGAACACTCGGGAAGTCACAGCGGCTTTTATTGCCTCCGGTATTGACCCTAAACGCAATATTATTTTCAATCAAAGCCAAGTTTCAGGACATGCGGAGCTGGCCTGGATTTTTAATTGTGTTGCGCGCATGGGCTGGCTTAACCGCATGACCCAATTTAAGGAAAAGGCGGGTAAGCACAGAGAAAACGCCTCTGTTGGTCTGTTTGCGTATCCAAATCTTATGGCAGCGGATATTCTCCTCTACCGGGCGACACATGTCCCTGTGGGGGATGATCAAAAACAGCATTTGGAACTTTCTCGTGATATCGCACAAAAATTCAACACGGATTTTGACGAGTCCATTAAGAAGGCTGGGTTCGATGACGGTTTTTTTCCGTTGCCGGAGCCTTTGATAACCGGACCTGCGACACGTGTCATGTCATTGCGCGACGGTTCAAAAAAAATGAGCAAGTCTGAGGCATCTGATATGTCACGGATTAATCTTTCTGACGACGCTGACGCCATTGCCAAAAAAATCCGCAAGGCGAAAACCGATCCCGAACCCCTGCCGACAGAGGTGGCCGGATTAGGCGAGAGGCCGGAAGCTTCGAATCTGGTGGGTATTTATGCAGCCCTTGCCGGAACAAGCAAAGAGGACACGCTTAAAAACTTTGGAGGGGGGCAGTTTTCAAGTTTTAAACAGGCCCTTGTTGATCTTACGGTTGAGAAAATTGCGCCTATTACCAGTGAAATCAATAAGCTTATGAATGATCCAAAACACATAGATGGTGTATTGAATAATGGCTCTGAGCAAGCCCGTACAATGAGCCAACCCATACTTTCTAAGGTTAAAGAGATCGTTGGATTTGTCGGAGACTAAAGCATTTTCTTGATGGACAAACCGTTATCGAGTCTGCTCTCTTATACTTTGGATTAATTTTTATGGCGACATGCACATATGGCAGGACGAAAACGCCGTGTTTTTGAACAAGGGCATCTTCGCAAGTTTCTTGTTGTTGTTGATGAAACACCGGAATGCGAAAGTGCTCTCGTGTTCGCAGCGAGCCGAGTGCGACGCACCGGCGGGAAGATTGCACTTCTCTATGTTATCGAGCCTGGTGACTTTCAGCACTGGATCGGTGTGAAGGAAATACAGCGCGAAGAAGCGACAAATAAAGCGCGCGCGGTGTTCAGGCTTTATGGCCGGAAGCTTAAGCTTTTGGGGTTTGATGATATTGAGCCGGAAGAAATTATTCGTGAGGGTGCTAAACCAGAGGAAATAGTCAATCTTATCGAGGAAGACGAGGATATCGCTATTTTAGTACTTGGTGCTTCAGTTGATCCGGCCGGACCGGGACCCTTGGTCTCTTCACTCGCAGCCGGAAAGTATGCCGGGAATTTCCCCATTCCCATTTCCATTGTCCCAGGCAGTTTAACAGCCGAAGACATCGAAGCTTTGGCTTGAAGCCGCTTTGTTCTTAAGTAAGCGCTGGATTTTTTGCCATTAGTGCGTATATATTTGTTATATAGAATAATTCTAAAGTAGCGCCAGACAGCGATAATGGCCAAGTACGCATAAGCACATGGCCGTAAAAACGCCAGGAGCCCCTATGTTTATACAGACGGAAGCAACACCGAACCCTGCAACGCTGAAATTTATTCCTGGGCAAACTGTTCTGGGATCGGGAACACGTGATTTCCGGGACAAAGATGCGGCTACGCAATCTCCCCTTGCAACCCGGCTGTTTGGAATCGACGGCATAGAAGGCGTTTTCCTCGGTTCAGATTTTATTTCCGTAACTAAGGGAGATGGTGATGAGTGGCAGCACCTAAAGCCCGCAATTCTTGGAGCGATCATGGAACATTACATGTCTGGCGCTCCAATATTAGAGGCAGGGCATGATGGTGCTTCAGAAGGTGAGGCAGGATTTTTTGAACCGGAAGACGAGGATACTGTCAATACGATAAAGGATTTGCTCGAAACCCGTGTACGCCCTGCGGTTGCGCAAGATGGTGGTGACATTGTCTTTCACGGCTACCGTGAAGGTATTGTTTATTTGCATATGCAGGGGGCTTGTGCCGGTTGCCCAAGCTCAACAGCAACCCTGAGACACGGTATTGAGAATTTATTGAAGCATTTTATTCCGGAAGTACAGGAAGTGCGGCCTGTTTAGATCATTTATGTTGAAACTGAGAGTGGTAACCCCGTTCTTGCAACGGGGTTTATTTTTTTAAATCCGTATCAGAGGAAGGACTATGATGAGCGAAATAGATCAAGCCTCACTTGAGCAAATTTTCCTGCAAGCACGGACCCATAATGCCTGGCAGGAAAAGCCTGTGTCGAATGACGCGCTTCGCCGTTTGGTGGATATTATGAAAATGGGTCCAACAAGTGCAAATTGCAGCCCAGCCCGCCTTTTATTTTTAAAAACATCTGAGGCTAAAAACCGTCTCAGTCCGCATCTTATGGAAGGCAACCGGGAAAAAACCTTATCGGCACCTGTGACAACGATCATTGCCCATGATCTGAAGTTCTATGAGCATTTGCCGAAGCTTTTTCCTCATACTGATGCCAAGAGCTGGTTTGAGGGCAATGAGAGCCATGCTAAAATAACGGCCTTTCGTAATGGAACGTTGCAAGGCGCATATTTCATTATTGCCGCCCGCGCCATAGGTCTCGACACAGGTCCCATGTCAGGTTTCGATAATGAAGGCGTCGATAAGGAGTTTTTTCCTGATGGGAGGTTTAAATCCAACTTTCTCTGTAATCTAGGATGTGGTGATCCAGCAGCACTTTTCCCGCGCTCGCCCCGATTTGCCTTCGATGAGATGGCCGAGATTATCTAAAACAGCCAAGCGTGATTCATGAATATCTTAGCGTTCGATACCACAATGGGGGCGTGTTCCGCCGCTCTCCTCAAGCTTGCAGACAGCGAACGCCAAATCTTTTGTAAATACCATGAACGTGATCGTGGCCATGCAGAAACGATCATGCCAATGATCGTCGATGTCATGGGCCAAGCTGGGCTTAAATTTCATGATCTGCACCGTATTGCAGTGACCCTTGGACCAGGCACCTTCACCGGCGTGCGGATTGGTATTGCCGTGGCGAGAGGACTTGCTCTTGCGTCAGGTGTAGGGGTTGTCGGATGTACAAGTTTACAAGTCATGGCTGCTTCGATTTTTCAAAGTCAGGAAAAAAGTCAGAATGGCGTTCCGCTTGCCATTGCGGTCGACGCCCGGCGTGGTCAGGTCTATTTTCAACTTTTTGATCATTATGGCGGTGAGCTTACCGAGCCAATGGTTGTATCTCCCAAAGATGCTCTGAGATTTCTGCCAAAGGAAAGTGAGATTGCTGCTGCAGGAACGGGAGCTCCATTATTGGCCGAAGCGCTGGGGACTTCACGGTCCATAATGGTAATAAATAACCGTTTACAGCCCGATGCGGCCGTTCTAGCGGATTTAGCCGTGCATTTGCCTTTAGAGGAAATTCCTGTAAGCCCCTTTTATTTGCGTACTCCTGATGCTAAGCCTCAATCACATAAGGTAATTCCAAAGTCTAGCGAGTTGTGAGCCTTACCCAAATTCAATCGGCAATGCCTGAACATGCTGCCCAATTATCAGCGTTGCATAGACATGTGTTCGCGCGCGGCTGGCATGAGGAGACATTCAAACGCTATTTGATTAATCCTACTATCTGTACGCATTTTGCCAGTTTTGGGGATGAAGCATCCCTTGCTGGTTTCATGATGGCTCGGAAGATTGAAGAAGAGGCAGAAATTTTCACCCTTGCCGTCCGTCCCACTCTGCGGCGTCAAGGAATAGGCCGTGCCCTTTGTCTTGCAAGTATTGATGAGTTATCAAAATGTGGGATAAAAAGACTTTTTTTAGAGGTTAACGAAGAAAACTTACCTGCACGGAAGCTTTATTACAGTCTCGGCTTTACGGAAGTCGGATACCGCAAAGCATATTATCAGAATACCGCAGGCCTTGTTGCCGGAGATGCAGTGACTATGGCACTGGATTTCTCGGAGTCTTGTGAAATTAGACTATAGTAGACGTCTGGTATTGTTGCGGGTATAACTCATATTATGTGGAGACTGATATTCAGGTAAGCATGGAAGACATAGAACAAAAAGCCAGCAGGCTTGAGCAGTTATGTGCCGGTAAGGGTATGCGCATGACCGATCAACGACGAATTATTGCGCGCGTTCTTTCTGATGCGGACGATCATCCGAACGTTGAGGAAGTTCATCGCAGAGTTAACCTGCTTGATAAGCATATTTCTTTGTCAACGGTTTATCGAACAGTCAGGCTTTTTGAAGAAGCCGGTATTTTAGAGCGCCACGACTTTGGTGATGGGCGTGCGAGGTATGAGCAAGCTTCGCGAGAGCATCATGACCATTTGATTGATGTGAAGTCGGGGGAGGTTATTGAGTTCCACAATGAGCAAATTGAGCACTTGCAAGAACGCATTGCTCAAGAATTAGGCTATAAGTTGATCGATCATAAGCTTGAGCTTTATGGCGTACCTATTGAAAAAGTGGAGAAATAGTCTTTTGGTGAAAGTTTCTCATCCAAATTTGGTGTGCTTTCCCGAATTACGAGTAATATGAGTTAGGCGAAAGGGATGCGGTCGCTCCGTGCGTTTCTTATTTTATTGAGTTTTGCTCTCTTTACTGTGCCATTGATGTTTTATCAATTGGCATTGCTGGCGATAGGGTCGGATTGGGCACGAACATTTCCACATTGGTACCATAAAAAGGTATGTACCCTTTTCGGGGTGAAGGTACACAAAGATGGGGAAGTCGCCGCCGATCTACCGGTATTTCTTGTTTCAAATCATACATCTTGGCTCGATATTCCGGTTTTGAGTGCTGTTGCTCCACTTTCCTTCATAGCAAAGAGCGAGGTTGCGAAATGGCCGTTTTTCGGTTGGCTCGCAAAACTACAGCGTTCAGTTTTTGTTGATCGGAACAGGCGCACAAAAGTTCGCCATACAACAAATGAGATTGCAACACGCTTGAACTATGGCGAGAAAATTGTTCTTTTTGCTGAAGGGACGAGTAATGATGGTAATCGTGTTTTGCCATTTAGAACGGCTCTTTTTGCCGCGGCTCAACCGGGGAGCCTTGAAGAAGGAAGTCAAGCCGAGCAGGCCTGTGTTCAAACTCTTGCCATCGTTTATACTCATCGCCACGGCGTGCCAATTGGACGAGAAGGGCGGCCAAATGTAGCTTGGTATGGTGATATGGATATGGCACGACATATCTGGAAAGTACTCCAATATGGTCCGCTCGACGTACATGTAAAAATTGGTGAGCCGATCGCTTTAGAAAGTTTCAAAAATCGTAAGGATTTAGCTCAGTTCACCGAAACTCAAATACGAACTCATGTCACCACTATGCTGACACAGAGACCGAAATTGATTTAAGTTAGGCTCCAATAATCATTAAATGTTTATCGCCGCACTATGACACTAAGACGCCAAGATTTGCTGTTATGCCGAATACCATCCTAATTTCGAGTTCTCAGTTTTCAGTATTTGGCATGGTGTTTGCTTTTGGATTCAACAGTTTATCATTGTTGATAGGGCTTTGGGGTGCCCGTAATTCTGTACCTTTTAGAACTAAACTTAACCATTTAAGTATAATATAGGTGAATGGAGCGAATGGCGGATCTCAAAAAAGGTCTTTATATCAAGACGTTCGGTTGTCAAATGAACAGCTATGACTCAGAACGCATGGCTGATGTGCTGGCGCTGTCCGGTTATATAACGACCGAAAATATGGATGACGCGGACCTGATTGTTCTCAACACCTGTCATATACGTGAAAAGGCGGCAGAGAAGGTTTATTCCGAGCTTGGGCGTATCCGTCAGATCAAAAAGGCTCGCCAAACCAGGGGTAAAAAAACAACGATCGCCGTTGCCGGCTGTGTCGCCCAAGCTGAGGGCGAAGAAATCATCCGTCGGGCACCAGTTGTTGACCTTGTTATCGGGCCACAAAGTTATCACCTTCTACCCCAATTATTACATCGTTTGGAGGAAGGTACAGGCCAGATCGTCGAGACGCAGTTTCCTCAGGAAGACAAGTTTAAACATTTGCCAGCACCTAAGAAGCGCCGGCCACCAACTGCATTTTTGACGGTGCAGGAAGGGTGTGACAAGTTTTGCACGTTTTGTGTCGTACCTTACACGCGCGGTGTTGAGCTTTCCCGTCCTGTTGCAGAAGTGGTGCAAGAGGCGGAACAATTGGTGGCATCCGGCGTTCGGGAAATTACTCTTTTAGGACAAAATGTTAATGCCTATCATGGTGAGGGCTTAGACGGGAAGGCTTGGTCTCTGGCACGTTTGCTTAAAGATCTGGCAAAGATCAGTGGGCTTGATCGGCTAAGATATACGACCAGTCATCCTAGTGATATGACCGATGACCTGATTGAGGCCCACCGTGATCTAAAAAAGCTGATGCCTTATCTACATCTGCCTTTTCAAGCTGGCTCGGACAGGATATTGGCCGCGATGAACCGTAAACATACGGCTGGTGAATATCTAGCGCTTGTTGACCGTATTCGCCGTGCGAGGCCAGACATTGCGCTTTCCACCGATATCATTGTAGGATTCCCTGGAGAAACGGAACAGGAATTTGAAGAAACACTTGCTATTGTGAAATCTGTAAATTTTGCACAAGCTTATTCTTTTAAGTATAGCCCGCGGCCAGGGACGCCTGCGGCAAATATAAGTGAACAAATTCCAGAAAAGGTCAAAGCAAAGAGATTGCAACGTTTGCAAAATTTGCTGAATAAACAACAGGCTGCGTTTAATGCAGCTTTGGTCGGTCAAATTGTTCCGGTCCTTTTTGAAAAACCTGGACGTCGAACGAAGCAACTGGTAGGTCGTTCACCTTACCTGCAAGCTGTTCATACTAAAGGGTCTCAAGCTCTTCTTGGCGAAATAGTCGATGTTCGAATTTCTGCCGCCGGACCAAATAGCCTTAAGGGTGTCATAAAATCGGCGCGAGATTCAGCTATAAGCGGAGGACCTATCGCATCTCGATTGCAGGCCGTATGGACGCGTTTTAGTCCACGCTTGGAAGGAGGCAATTATTGACAAGCGTTCGTGGGGGCTCCCTATCAACTGTGCTTAAGCCGCATTCTTCATCCGGTTCTAAAGAACGCTTTGTGATTCCGTTTGACGATAATCGCTTGCTTGCGGATTTGCTGGGTGAATATGATTCCCACCTCGCCATGATTGAGGACCGTCTTGGTATTCAAGCTGTCGTTCATGGCAATATGATCTCACTTAAAGGTCCGGAGAATTCTTGCCTTTTAGCCAAATCGATTCTTGAAGGGTTATATAACCGTCTAGAAGCAGGCGAGCCCATTGGCCCAGGTGAAATAGATGGTGCAATCCGCCACGCGGACTTGGCATCCGATGTCGGTTCAGAGGACGTTGTATCTTCTAAACCTTCCAAAAAAAAATCTTCTAAAAATAAAATGAAGACAACGGATCAAGGAAATAATAATCACAAAAACCTCGCGCAAATCCGCACACGTAAGCGTCTTATAACCGCACGAACGCCTCAGCAGAGTGCCTATTTAAATGCACTAGAGAATAAGGAGCTTGTTTTCGCCACGGGACCGGCTGGCACGGGGAAAACCTATTTGGCGGTGGCTCATGCGGCGGCCTCGCTTGAAAAAGGCGAGACGGAGCGTATCATTCTCTCCCGACCCGCTGTTGAAGCAGGAGAACGCCTTGGGTTTTTGCCTGGAGACATGAAGGATAAGGTCGATCCCTATCTACGGCCGCTCTATGACGCTCTTTATGATGTTCTGCCACCAGAACGTGTAGAACGCGGTTTGGAAAATGGTATTATTGAAATAGCGCCTCTTGCCTTTATGCGTGGCCGCACGCTTGCTCATGCATTTGTTATACTGGATGAGGCGCAAAATTGCTCATCTATGCAGATGAAAATGTTCCTGACCCGACTGGGAGAAGGGAGCAAAATGGTTGTAACCGGTGATCCAACGCAAATTGATTTGCCACCAGGACAATCTTCAGGTCTTGAAGAAGCCATACGTTTGTTGGAAAATGTTAAAGGTATTTCCCATATTGGTTTTACAAGCGTTGACGTAGTACGCCGTGCTCTTGTTGCAAAGATCGTTGAGGCCTACGATAAGGCCCGATAAGATAAATGGACGACCCTGACCCTGACCCCGGCCAACTTATTCATTTCTCTCAAGCACATAGAGAGGAAGGCCGTAAATTTCCAACTGCTCTACTCAAGGTTGAGATCGTGCGATCATCAGCCAAATGGAGTGAATTGGGCGATATAGATCATGCTTTAGTCGAAGCGGCTCAAGCCGCTAGGTCTACGATTGTAACCGCCCCGACTAACCATGAAGGGTTAACAATTGTGCTATCATCGAACATGGAAGTGCAGGGTCTCAATAAAACGTTTCGAGGTCAGGATAAGCCAACAAATGTCCTTTCTTTTCCTTTTGGTAACGAAAAAAACTTTTCCGACCATGGATCACAGTCTTTGGGTGACATTGTTTTAGCTTTTGAAACCATTTTGCAGGAAGCTGATGAAAGAGCGGCGGACCCACGTCACTATGCATGCCATTTGGTGGTCCATGGTGTGCTCCATCTCCTGGGCTTTGACCACAAAACCGACAGCGATGCCCAAATAATGGAAGAGTTGGAAAGCCGTATCGCCGGTAAACTTGGTATGCCTGATCCATATCAAGTTACGGATATGGGGTAATTCAATAGCTCCTCCTGAATGACAAAAACATGACAGATACCGCAGCAACAAAACCAGATTTTGTTTTGAGTAAGCCAGACGGACATAATCCAGACGGACATAATAATGCGGGCCCAAATTGGCTCAGCCGCTTGCGCGTTCGTTTCGGTCTAGAAGATGAAGCCCCTTCGATCCGAGAGACGATCGAACACGCTTTGCAAAGCGAAGATCCATCGAAAACTGTGTTCTCGCCTCAAGAACGTTCGATGCTTCTCAATATTCTCCGCTTCGGTGCTTTGAGAGTTGAAGATGTAATGGTGCCACGTGCCGATATCATATCGATAGATGAACAGGCGCCTTTAGGTGAACTCCTTTGCGTGTTTGAGAAAGCAGGGCATTCACGAGTTCCTGTTTATCGTGAAACACTCGATGATCCAACGGGAATGGTTCACATTAAGGACCTAATGGAGTGGATCACTAGCGAAGCGGCCACGAAACAAAATACAGCATCGCAGAATGGGAGGCTTGATACGGAAGCGGTTGATCTGCAGTGCGTCGATCTTACGCAACCCGTTGCGTCGGCAAAGATCAGGCGCAATGTCTTATTCGTTCCCCCATCAATGCCGGTCGTCGACCTTCTTTTACGGATGCAAACCACCCGGGTTCATCTTGCGCTTGTCGTTGATGAGTATGGAGGCACAGACGGTCTTGTCTCGATTGAAGACCTTGTAGAGGAAATTGTCGGTGAGATTGAGGACGAGCACGATGTGAATGGTGAGCCCCTTATCCGGGAGGACTCCACTCACGGATTGGTTGCGCATGCGCGTACCCCAATCGGAGATTTAGAAGAGCTTCTCGGTGTTTCTCTTACCTTGCCTGAGCGTGACGATGATGAAGTCGATACGCTTGGGGGGCTGGTTTTTTCCATGGTTGGCCGTGTGCCCGCACGCGGTGAATTGCTACGCCACCCTGGCGGAATTGAATTCGAGGTCATGGACGCTGATCCAAGACGCATCAAGACACTCAAAATTCATACAAAACCCACCCAGAATGTTAAGGCCAGACCAGGTCATAGCAAACCAAAAGTATTGCGGGCGAGCTAGTCTGTGGTGACAATTCAACGTCGCGATTCAACATGAAGCGGTTTGCTCAGTCACTCAGTGAATTGACGTCTTGGCGGCGTTGGGGAGTGGCATTTTTGGCTGGTGTTGTCAGCGTACTGGCAATGGCTCCTTTTTATATTTGGCCGATCCTGTTTATTACGTTTTCTATTCTGGTTTGGCTTGTTGATGGGGCTATGTCTTCAAATCGCGCCACTGAAAGATCTCTTCAACAATCAAGATTCCACATACAGCCCATTCAAATTCGGCAAGCCGCTTTGCTTGGATGGTTTTTTGGTTTTGGTTATTTTTTGGGAGGTCTCTTTTGGATTGGTGAAGCTTTTTTGGTGGAGGCGGAAAAATTTGCTTGGGCTTTGCCTTTCGCCGTTTCGCTGTTACCGGCGGGTTTGGCGCTATTTTATGCGGCTGCAGTTGCGGGTGCCGCTTTTTTTTGGCGTCCAGGCGTTCGGCGGATTGTCGCTCTTGCGGTCAGTTTTATGGTTGCGGAATGGCTGCGAGGTCATGTTCTAACTGGCTTTCCATGGAATGTCATAGGTTATGGGTTAACGGGTAGCGATGGCCTTATGCAATGGGCTTCCGTGTTCGGGGTCTATGGCCTGACCTTTTTCGCTGTTTCGATTTTTGCGAGCCCTGCAGTGCTAGCCGGGCCGCTTAGCACGGTGAGGGGACGTTATTTCCCTCTCATTATGACCAGTTTGCTCCTAATGGGCGCTGTTGGTGGATATATGCGGTTAGGTTATGGCGCTGTTGAAATGATTGAAGATGTTCACCTCAAAATTGTGCAGCCAAATATTCCACAAAAGAAAAAATGGCATCCGGATCATAAGGAGTGGATCTTCCGCCGCTATTTGGATTTGAGTCAGCGTGACAAGGATTTGAAGCCTATAGGCTTGGAAAAAACCACTCATCTTATTTGGCCGGAATCTTCGGTGCCGTTTTTGCTTGCGCGCGAAAAATTAGCTTTAAAAGCGATCGCGGAACTTTTACCGGACAAAACACATCTTATTGTTGGCGCTCTCAGGGTAGATCTTGGAAGGGAGCAAAACAAAGGCCGTATTCGACAGAATATCTTTAACAGCCTTTATGTATTAAATCACGAGGCTCAAATCCTTTCCACATATGACAAAGTCCATCTGGTACCATTTGGAGAATTTCTGCCTTTTCAGGAAATACTCGAAGCAATCGGGCTTGAACAACTTACAAAAATTAAAGGTGGTTTTGCGAGCGGGAGGGGCCCCCGCTATCTTCGTGCGCCGGGAGCGCCAGAGTTTGTACCGGCCATTTGTTACGAGATCATTTTTTCCGGTGACGTTGTGGAAAGCGATGAGCGTCCGAAGTGGGTCGTCAACTTAACCAATGATGCCTGGTTTGGTAAAACAACAGGGCCTTATCAGCATCTTCATCAAGCCCGTGTACGGGCGGTGGAAGAGGGATTGCCTATTATACGTGCAGCCAATACGGGCATATCTGCAGTGATTGATCCCTATGGTCGTTACCTTTACCACCTTCCCCTAGGCTCTGCGGGTATTATCGAATCAGGTCTCCCTAAAGCATTAAAAACAACTTTTTATGCTAGATATCGGGATTTTATTCTAGTTATCCTGGTTTTTCTTGGGTTTAGCTTAATTCTTATAGAATCTCGCAAAGAAAGGAAAAATACTTAGGAAATCTTTTCAAAAAAGCTCTTTTTCTTGTTGTAAATCCTAAAGTTGCACGAAAACATTCTTTTTTGTGTTTACTCTGAATCCATCAATATTTTCGCTGCAATTGACGTTTAGGCCCACTAAACATAGAACAAGAGAGAACATGGGAGTGTGGAAGCTATGGAGTTGGCAGGATCGTGGTAAGCATTGACAGTGGGCCACCCGCCGGTGGGGAGGATAATACCGGCCCAGTGGTTAAACGTCCGAATCCGATCGATATTCACGTTGGCGGCCGTGTTCGTCTTCGGCGTATGCTTGTTGGTTTAAGCCAAGAAAAGCTTGGCGAAAGAATGGGACTGACATTTCAACAAATTCAAAAATATGAAAAAGGTACAAATCGGATTGGGGCAAGCCGTCTTTTTCAGCTTTCGCAAATTCTTGAAGTTCCTGTTCAATTCTTTTTTGAAGAGGCGCCGGTTACGAGTGAGCAAGCAGGTGCTCCCGGTTTTTCTGAGTCAAAAACAGAATCCTTTATTCTTGAGTTTTTGAACAGTCGGGAAGGTTTAGAACTTAATCGGGCTTTTGTGAAAATAACCGATGCTAAAATTCGTCGAAGTTTGATTGAATTGGTTCGCTCATTAGGCAGTGAAATACCGAGAGACGAATAAATCTGCAATTGCCAAAAGTGCTTTTCCTGATCATATAGATCATAATTGTGTGCTCGTCGGACTTGACCGCGCGCGCAAAGATTGCCAGAACCCCCTTGAACATAGTTAATCCTTATAAACAACTTTAGGGGGTGTTTGTGTCGCGCACGAATTTTAGCTTTACCAGTGAATCCGTATCAGAAGGTCATCCAGACAAAGTTTGTGACCGAATATCAGATGCTATTGTGGATTGCTATCTTGAGGCCGACTCAGGGTCTCGTGTTGCGGTTGAGACTTTGGTCACGACGAACCGTATTGTTCTAGCCGGAGAAGTGCGTGGTCCGGAAAAGATTTCGCAAGCTACTCTTGAGGAGCTCGCACGTAGATGTGTTAAGGATATAGGCTACGAACAGGATGGCTTTCATTGGGAGGATGCCGACGTTCAAATTTATGTTCACGAACAGTCTCCCGATATTGCTCAGGGTGTCGATGCCAAGGGCGAGAAAGATGAGGGTGCGGGCGATCAAGGTATTATGTTCGGGTATGCGTGTACGGAAACAGAGCAGTATATGCCTGCTCCAATTTATTACTCGCATCGAATTCTGCATGAAATGGCTAAGGCAAGACATACAGGCGCTGTTCCGGAGCTCGGGCCGGATTCCAAAAGTCAGATCACGCTTCTTTATGAAAATGGCAAGCCAGTGAAAGCCCAATCCATCGTCGTTTCAACGCAACATGCAGAGGATGTGGATCAGGATCGTGTACGTGAAGTTGTGCGGGGCTTTGTTGATGAGGTCTTACCCCAAGGCTGGATGTGTCCGGAGGAAAGTTTTTACGTCAATCCGACAGGAAAATTTGTTATCGGCGGACCCGATGGTGATGCCGGACTAACCGGGCGCAAGATCATTGTCGACACTTACGGTGGCGCCGCACCTCATGGCGGTGGCGCTTTTTCCGGTAAAGATCCGACCAAGGTTGACCGGTCAGCGGCTTATGCGGCTCGATATTTAGCAAAGAATGTGGTTGCGGCTGAATTGGCGGAGAAATGTACAATACAATTATCTTATGCCATTGGTGTCTCAAGGCCTCTATCTCTTTATGTTGATCTTCATGGTACGGGACGCGTTCCTGAAGGTGAGCTTGAGAACACTCTCAGCGAGATAATGGATTTAAGTCCCCGAGGCATTCGGGAGCATTTGGGCTTGAGCCGTCCAATTTATGAACGTACGGCGGCTTATGGCCATTTCGGCAGACAACCGGAAAATGATGGTGGTTTTTCATGGGAACGGTTGGATCTTGCAGAGAAAATCAAAGGGGCTGTGAGTTAATATCAGACCGCAATAACAACCAACTCGGAACCAGCGGGCGGGGAAATATTGGCTGGTCAGAGAACTTGATGAGGTCATAGGTCTTGGGTTTTTATCGTGGTTTTGCTGTCCCGCATCAGTTATGAGCTATAATCATATTGCACAATATGTGTGTGGATACGAACTCGAAACGCTTGATTTATGGGCGACGTAAAGGTCCACGATTAAGCGCCCGCCAAAATAGGCTAGTTCAAAATCTTCTGCCTGATCTTCGCATTACGCCGCGAGGCGGGGCAGCCACGGCATTTAACTCTCTCTTCCCGTCAAGCATTCAAGGAGTTTGGCTCGAAGTCGGTTTTGGTGCTGGTGAGCATATTGCCTGGCAGGCTGAGGTGAACCCGGATATCGGCATCATTGGCTGTGAGCCCTTTATCAATGGTATTGCCAAACTTCTTACGCGGATTGAAGAAAAAAATCTGAAGAATATCCGTATTTATGATAATGACGCCCGCCATATTTTAGATTGGCTGCCTGATCAATCACTGGATCGTATTTTTGTGTTGTTTCCTGATCCATGGCCGAAGAAAAGACATCACAAACGGCGTTTTATTTCTTCAGAAACCCTTGACCTTCTTGCCCGGGCCATGAAAAACGGTGCTGAGTTTCGCTTTGCAAGTGATAGTGGAGATTATATACGGGCGACGCTTTTTGCTGTCCGGAATCATAAAGATTTTGAATGGCGAGATAGTCGGCCAAGTGATTGGCGTGAGCACAAACACGACTGGCCAGGGACCCGGTACGAGCAAAAAGCAATAGACGAAGGTCGGCGCCCATATTTTTTGACATTTATCCGTAAGTAATCGTTCGTTACAAGTTCACCCGCCCTTTCTATAAAAGCTGTTATTTCTGCGATTCTGACCTTGCATGGGCAAGAAAAGAAGCGTATTTTAAGGCTGCTCATGATCATCTCACTTTGGGGAGTGGGCCTCCGGGTCCGCTCTTTCTTTGTTTGGGATCGGTGTTTTCCTATACTGGACTGCAGGGATTTGACACGCGGGCTTAGCGTATCGGGGTTCACAGTCCTCTATAAGTTTCGATTATTTCCAAACGTTGTCGCCTTGAGATGTTTGGTGGAAGCGTGCAGTGATGGCAGCTTTGACGGAAAGCGGCACCGAAAAACGCTTTGTTCGGGAAAGCGGGGTTGCTGCTGAAATTGCTTCTTTGGCGGAGCCTCTATTGGAGGATCTTGGTTTTCGTTTGGTGCGAGTTTTGGTTTCAGGCAGAGATGGGGGGACAGTGCAGATCATGGCGGAGCGGTCCAGTGGAGTAATTACCATTGAGGACTGCACGTTGATTAGCAGACGTCTTTCGCCTTTGCTTGATGTTCATGATCCCATGCCGGGAGGATATAATTTGGAGATCTCTTCTCCTGGCATTGACAGGCCCTTGGTTCGGCCAAGTGATTTTGAGATTTGGGCAGGCTATGAAGCCAAAGTAGAATTGAGGGAGCTTGTTGATGGTCGCAAGAGATTTCGCGGTCTCATAGAAGGTTTTGAAGATGGGGAGGTCCGGCTCGCCGTGGCGTTGGATGGTGTCGAGGGCAATCAGGTGATGGGGTTTCCAGTTGATATGATAGAAAGCGCCAAGCTAGTTTTGACAGATGAACTTACCAAGGCCGCTTTGGTTGGCGCTAAGAAAGATTGATATCAAACTGCAATAACAAGCCTCAAGGTTAAACGGGCAAAAAGAATTTGGCCGGCTTTTGTTAGCAAAAACCTAGCGTCAATTTATGAGTCTTGATTTTTGCAGTTTCATACCGTTGTTGTGAAGAGAATTTGATCCTTTAGGATTAAGGGTCAGCAAGATAGTTGAAAGAGCAGTGGAGGCATTCTCGATGTCCCAAGCAGGTGTCAGCGCAAACCGTTTAGAGCTTCTGCAAATCGCTGATGCAGTTGCACGCGAAAAGTCGATTGAGCGCGAAGTTGTAATCCAGGCAATGGAAGATGCCATCCAAAAGGCCGCCAAGTCGCGTTATGGGAGCGAGAACGAAATTAAGGCTGAAATTGACCCCAAAACGGGAGAAATCAGTCTGGCGCGGCTTTTGGAAGTTGTTGATGAAGTTGTGATGGAGGCTACTCAAATTTCGCTTCAAGAAGCGCAAAAGCGTAATCCTGACGCGAAATTGGGTGATTTTATTGCGGAAGCCCTACCACCGTTGGATTTTGGCCGCGTTGCGGCGCAGAATGCAAAACAGGTTATTGTACAAAAAGTGCGTGAGGCTGAGCGTGAGCGCCAATATGAAGAGTATAAGGACCGTGTCGGTGAGATTGTGAACGGCATCGTAAAACGTGTCGAATATGGCAATATTATTGTTGATTTAGGGCGGGCGGAATCAATTGTTCGTAGGGATGAATCTTTGCCGCGTGAGAATTTCCGCTACGGTGATCGGATTCGTGCTTATATATACGAAGTCCGGAAGGAGCAGCGGGGTCCACAGATTTTCCTATCGCGGACAAGGCCTGAATTTATGGCCAAGTTGTTTTCTCAGGAAGTGCCTGAGATTTATGATGGCATAGTTGAAATTAAGTCCGTTGCGCGTGATCCTGGCAGCCGGGCAAAAATTGCGGTTATTTCAAAGGATTCATCGATAGACCCTGTTGGCGCATGTGTTGGTATGCGGGGCGGTCGTGTGCAAGCCGTCGTCAATGAGCTGCAAGGTGAAAAAATTGATATTATTCAATGGTCACCGGATGCTGCGACATTCATTGTTAATGCTTTAGCACCTGCGGAAGTTGTTAAGGTTGTGCTTGATGAAGAGGCTGAACGTATCGAAGTTGTGGTCCCTGATGATCAGTTAAGCCTTGCTATCGGACGACGAGGACAAAATGTGCGTCTTGCTTCTAACCTAACAGGTTGGGTCATCGATATTATGACGGAAGCTGAAGAATCAGAGCGCCGTCAGAAAGAGTTTGCAGATCGTTCAGGCATGTTCATGAATACGCTGGATGTTGATGAAGTTATTGCTCAACTTTTAGTATCGGAAGGTTTTGCTTCGGTTGAAGAAGTTGCTTATGTGGAAATTAACGAAATTGCGTCAATTGAAGGTTTTGATGAAGAGACAGCATCAGAAATCCAAACCCGTGCCCGTGAGTTTTTAGAACGGCAAGAAACGGAGCTTGAAGCCCGACGCAAGGAACTTGAGGTTTCCGATGAATTGAGCGATGGCTTAGGATTCAATACAGCTATGCTTGTGGCTCTTGGAGAAAATGATGTTAAGACAATGGAAGACCTTGCGGGCTGTGTAACGGACGATCTTGTAGGCTGGGTCGAGAAAAAGGATGAAGAGACTGTTCGGCATGCGGGTTTTCTGGATGGCTTTGATCTTGCACGGTCTGACGCTGAAACCATTATTATGATGGCCCGCGTAAAAGCGGGTTGGATTACTGAAGAGGAATTGAGACAAGCCACAGAAGAAGAGGCTGAACCCCAGGATGATGATGGGGAGAATAAAGAGGGTGAGACAGTCGAAGCTGTGACTGAGAAAATTAACGCAGAGGACTCTGAGGTTAAGGAAGAGACGGCCGAAACCGAAGATTCTGTTCGCGAAATCGAAACCTGACGTAGCCGTGTTGACGACGTCACCATATTGGTTTAGGGCGAAGGCATTAGCCTTATGGCAAAGAACAGAGATAAATCGATTGATAAAGTTCGCCAATGTGCCTCTACGCGCATTCAAAGGCCTGTGGATGAACTGATTCGCTTTGTTCTTGATCCTGAAGGTAGGATTGTCCCGGATTTAAAACAACGATTGCCCGGTCGTGGTGTTTGGCTCACTGCGGCACAAGATGTTGTGGCAATGGCTGTGAAGAAGACTATATTTTCGAAGGCGTTCCGCCAACCCGTTCAGTATGATCCTGCCTTGGCAGAACATATTGAAGGGCTATTTCGTCAAAATGCCTTGCAGATGTTGGCCTTTGCAAATAAAGCAGGGAAGGTTATCCATGGGTTTTCAAAGGTTGAGAAGGCTCTTGAGCACGAAGATCAAGATATTGTAGCCCTCATTCAGGCATCTGATGCCGCTGAAGGCGGGTGTCAGAAGCTTATTCGCAAGTTTAAAGCCCGGTTCAACCTGCAGAATGACGGTTACCATATCGTTAATAATTTTAACGGACAGGAATTGAGTTTGGCATTAGGGCGGCCAAATGTGATACATGCTGTTGTGAAACACAGTGGGACAGGTACAAAATTCTTGAGGGTTGTGCAATGTCTTAAACGTTATCAAGCTGGTAGTCAGGCTTATGCTGCTGCGTAGACCTGCCACAATATGGATTAAGTATGAGCGAAACGAAAGAAACTGGTGACAAGACGATAAGAGGGTCGCGGAAAACGATGACCCTTAACCTTAAGCGGACTGTTGAGTCTGGCCATGTACGCCAGAATTTTAGTCATGGCCGTTCTAAGTCTGTGCTTGTCGAGAAGAAAAAGAAACGCTCAATCACAGCGCAAGAGTCTACCGGCACGGTTCAACAGACGGAAGAACAGAAAAAGCCGGCAAAAGAGCCTGTTGCCAAACGCGCTGCACAGAAACCTCAAAAAAAGGCCAGCCGTTCTGATCAACGCAAAGGCGTAGTGCTGCAAACACTTTCCGATGAGGAGAAGGATGCGCGGATGCGTGCCTTAGCCCAGGCAAAAGTGCGTGATGCAGAAGAAAAACGCCATGAGGAGGAGCGAGCAAAAGAAGCTGAGCAGCTTGCTGCTCTGAAGGCAAAGGAACGTGAAAAGGAAATACCTGAACCAACCTCAGACGTTCAAGAACCTGAGGCGGTAACAGTAGAGGATGGCGCCAAAGCTGAGCAGGCAGCCAGAAAGAAAAAACAGTCGGAAGCTCCTGTTTCTAAAGCTAAGCAGCCTGCGAAAGACAAATCTTCAGCAGCGGAACAAAAGTCAGCCTCAAACAAAGCCAAGCCAAAGAGCACAAGTAAAAAAGCGCCCGATAAAGGCCGGCCGGCACAAGAAGAAGCTCCAGTAGAAACGCGAAAAAGTGATGCCCGGCCCAAAAGAGGTAAGCCGGAACGAAATGAACGGGCTCCCGTGCGGCGCGGTAATGAGAGACGTGTCAAAGGCAGGTTGACAATTGCAAATGCCCTTGATGAGGGCCAGCGCGAACGTTCCCTTGCTTCACTGAAGCGCCAGCGCGAGCGTCTTAAAAAACAGACCCAAGGCCCTCAAGAGCAGAAAAAAATTGCCCGTGAGGTCGTGATCCCCGAGGTTATCACGATTCAAGAGCTAGCGAACCGCATGGCTGAACGTGCCGTTGATGTCATCAAGTTCCTCATGAAAGAGGGGCAGATGCATAAGATTACCGATATCATTGATACGGATTCTGCACAGTTGATAGCTGAAGAGTTTGGCCACACAGTCAAACGTGTTTCTGAAGCAGATGTCGAAGAAGGCTTTATTGGCGAAGAAGACGCAGATGAAGATCTGAAGTCTCGTGCTCCCGTAGTTACCGTCATGGGCCATGTCGATCATGGCAAGACATCCTTGCTTGACGCCTTACGGGAAGCCAAAGTTGCTTCTGGCGAAGCTGGCGGCATCACACAACATATTGGCGCTTATCAAGTTGAAGCGACAAACGGGCAGCGGATTACCTTTATCGATACGCCGGGCCATGAAGCGTTTACAGCCATGCGTGCTCGCGGCGCCAAGGTGACCGATATGATCATTCTTGTCGTTGCGGCGGATGATGGTGTTATGCCACAAACGATAGAGGCGATTAATCACGCTAAGGCGGGTGAAGTTCCTCTGATTGTTGCAATCAATAAGATTGATAAGGAAAATGCAGATCCTGCACGTGTGAGAAACGATCTTCTTCAACACGAGATCATCGTTGAAAGCATGAGTGGTGAAGTTTTAGAGGTTGAGGTTTCCGCAACCAAGGGCACAAATCTTGATAAATTGCTTGATGCTATTCTGTTGCAAGCGGAACTCATGGAGCTTAAAGCCAATCCTGATCGCTCAGCTGAAGGAATAATCGTTGAGGCTAAGCTTGAACGGGGTCGTGGGCCGGTTGGTACGCTCCTCGTTCAGAAGGGGACACTTCATGTCGGCGATATTGTTGTGGCGGGGTCCGCATGGGGCAAGGTACGGGCGCTTATCAATGACCGCGGTGAGCATGTAAAAGTGGCGGGTCCATCACAGCCAGTAGAGATCCTTGGCTTTAGCAGCGCACCTGAAGCGGGTGATCAGCTAGCCGTTGTAGGAACTGAGGCCAGTGCGCGTGATATTACCGAATATCGTTCTCGCAAACGCCGCGAAAGCCACGCCGCCGGCGTTGGCACCGGGCTTTCGCTTGAACAAATGATGAGCCAGCTCAAAACCGAGGATAAAAAGGAGTTTCCGCTCCTCATTAAGGGTGATGTACAAGGTTCTGTTGAAGCTATTAACGTTGCACTCGGTAAGCTCGGAAATGAAGAAGTGCAGGCTCGCGTTGTCCACTCAGGTGTTGGTGGTATTACTGAATCCGATGTTTCACTCGCTGCCGCTTCCGGTGCTCCCATTCTGGGCTTTAATGTTCGCGCAAATGTACAGGCGCGCGAGGCAGCAGAGCGGGATGGTATCGAAATTCGTTATTATGCTGTGATCTATGATTTGGTCGACGATATTAAAGCGGCTATGTCAGGTCTCTTGTCTCCCGAACTACGCGAAACATTCCTTGGCAATGCGGAGATTCTTGAAATCTTCAATATCTCCAAAATCGGTAAGGTGGCTGGTTGCCGTGTCACAGAGGGTAAGGTGGAACGTGGTGCCAGTGTTCGTCTCATTCGGGATGATGTTGTGATCCATGAGGGCAAGCTTTCAACTTTGAAACGCTTTAAGGATGAAGTGAAAGACGTTGTTGCCGGGCAGGAATGCGGCATGGCTTTTGAAAATTATCAGGACATGCGTGCCGGCGATGTGATTGAGTGTTTCCAGGTTGAGGAGATCAAGCGGTCTCTATAGGGCTGGTTTTATTGCTAACGCCTCATTCTTGTAATGTTTGTATTGTGTCTTTCCCATGTCGGATACATCTGAATTTTCACTCACTTATCAAGTGCCCTATAAACGCCTTCGGCAAATAGCACGCGTTGGCTCAAAGCATCGTTTTCGTAGTTTGTGGTTGCTTGGTAGGATTTGGTTTGTTGTTTTAATGCTTATTTTTTTATCTTTTGTTGTTTGGACAGAGAAGGTCACGGCCTTTCTTTATACCATACTTGAAACATTCCAATTGCCCGAGAGCTTTGCACCCTTCATTTTTATCGCATTCCTCTTCGTTCTTCTCATGATGTCATTTATGCTTCGCAAAGCTTATGGCCGGCGCTTACAGAAAGAAATCAATTTTGACCAAAATATAAATTTGACCATGGACCGAGATGGGGTTTCGATTGCGGCAGAAGAGATTTCTTATCACTTAAAATGGCCTGCTATAAAACATGTAATACCAGACCGTGAAGGCATTATTCTTGCTCATGGAGCTCTTTTCTTTTTCATCCCAGATAGTGCTTTTTCAGATATGACAAAGCGGCAAGCCTTTTTTAAGTACCTTTTTGATCATTTAACGGATGCTGCAAAAGAGCAAAGCGGAAAGGCAATGTCCCATGTCCTCCAAACCTAACGGCCCAAGCCAACGGCAACTCCGCGTGGGTGAGCTTATTCGCAAGGCGTTATCCGAGATTTTTTTACGGACAGAGATTCAAGACCCGGATCTTGAAGGGATTGTGCTGACGGTTTCTGAGGTAACGGTATCTCCTGATATCCGCAATGCAACGGCCTATGTGCTACCTCTTGGCGGTGATCGTAAAGATGAGGTTGTTGCCGCGCTTGAACGCCATGCAAAGTTTTTGCGTGGAGAGCTTGCACGCAATGTGGATCTAAAATATATGCCAAGCCTGCGCTTTGAACTCGATACGACGTTTGAGCAATCTGAGAGGATAGACGAAGTATTGCGTTCACCCAAAGTTGCGCAGGACTTGGGTTAGAAGGTGCGATCTCGAAAATGGCGCGTCAGAAGGGGGATCCCGTTCACGGTTGGTTGTTGCTTGATAAAGCCAAAGGAGTTACGTCAACTCAAGCCGTGGGCATAATTAAACGGCTTTTCAATGCGAGAAAAGCCGGTCATGCAGGTACGCTCGACCCTTTAGCGACTGGGGTGCTCCCGATTGCACTTGGCGAAGCAACCAAAACGGTTTCTTACGTTATGGACGGACAAAAAAGTTACCGTTTCACCATCTCTTGGGGTGCAGAGACGAGCACGGATGATAGCGAAGGAGAGGTCCTACGGGAAAGTGTTAAAAGGCCAACACGGGTGGATATAGATGTGGCATTGCCAAGTTTTACTGGTGAGGTCATGCAGGTGCCACCACAATATTCCGCCATTAAGATTGCTGGAGAGCGGGCTTATGATCTAGCACGTGATGGTGAAGATTTCACATTGGAAGCACGTCCTGTGCAAATCAACCGGCTTGAGTTAATTGAAATGCCGGATGACGATACCTCAATTTTGGAAGCCGATTGTAGTAAAGGTACTTATGTACGGGCCCTGGCACGTGATTTGGGTCGGATATTGGGATGTTTTGGATATGTAAGTGAATTAAGACGGACACGTGTTGGCTCTTTCGTGGAAGCTGACACGATTTCACTGGATAAACTCAAGCAGTTGAGCCATAGTGCGGCCAGCTGCGAAGAATTTAAAGATGTTCTCAAGCCTATTCAGACCGCGCTGGACGACATCCCGGCGCTGGCCGTGAGTAGGCATGAGGCTCAGCGGTTGAAAATGGGGCAGGCAGTCCTCTTACGTGGACGTGATGCTCCGATCTTTAAGGGCCCAGCCTACGCCATGTCACGAGGGACACTCGTGGCTGTTGGCGAAGTCAGACAAGGTGAACTTAGACCCAAAAGGGTCTTTAATTTACCTGGATGACAAGGGTGACTTTTTGATCATCACTTTTTAAAGGAGAAATCTGATGTCGATTACCGCAGACCGTAAGCGAGAGTTAATCGATACTTACGGAACAAAGCCCGGTGATACAGGATCACCAGAAATTCAAGTGGCTATCCTTACGGAACGGATTAGCAATCTTACCGAGCATTTTAAAACGCATAAAAAGGATAATCACTCACGGCGCGGCCTTCTCAAAATGGTAAGCCAACGTCGACGGATTCTCGACTATGTGAAGAACAAAGACGAGGGGCGTTATCAGGACTTAATCAAGCGCCTGGGCATTCGCCGTTAAGATCTGAAGTATTTCGAGATTTGAGTAGGCGCTGTACCTGATGCTTACAAGCCGTCTTTTGCAATCCGGCAAAAGGCGTTTCATGGAAATGAGATGAGACAATGTTTGATATTCATAAAGAAGAAATAGAATGGGCCGGTCGTCCACTTAAATTAGAAGCCGGTCGAATTGCACGCCAGGCTGATGGCGCTGTTTTTGTGCAATATGGCGAGACAAGTGTGTTGGCAACTGTTGTTGCCGCGAGGGAAGCACAACCGGGTCTCGATTTTTTTCCGCTGACCGTTAATTATCAGGAGAAAGCTTATGCTGCTGGTAAAATCCCTGGCGGCTATTTTAAACGTGAGGGACGACCAGGCGAGAAAGAAACTTTAACGTCGAGATTGATTGACCGACCTATCCGACCGCTTTTTGCCGAAGGTTTTAAGAATGACACACAGGTGATCATTACGGTCCTTTCTCATGATATGGAAAACGATCCAGATATTGTCGCCATGGTGGCAACGTCTGCAGCTCTGACGCTTTCCGGCATTCCATTTCTTGGTCCCATTGGTGCAGCACGCGTTGGCTATATGGATGGCGAGTATGTGCTTAATCCGCTCGTAGATGAAATGGATGGGAGCAATTTGGATCTCGTTGTCGCGGGAACGGGAGAAGCCGTTCTCATGGTGGAATCAGAAGCCAAAGAGCTTCCTGAAGAAACCATGCTTGGTGCGGTTATGTTTGGCCACAAAGGTTTTCAACCGGTTATTGAGGCCATAATCCGTCTAGCAGAAAAGGCAGCAAAAGAACCCTGGGATTTGATAGAAGTGGATAAAGCGAAATATGAAGCGGAAGTCCACAAGATCGCGGAAGAGGGCCTCGTTAAGGCATATGAAATTGCGGAAAAGCAACCACGGGTCCAAGCTGTTGCTGAGATTAAGGACAAGATCTTCGAGGCTCTTATGCCGGAAGAAGATGATGGCTCGGAAAAAGTGCTGCTGGGAGGTGTTTTTAAATCTCTCGAGAAGAAGATTGTTCGTGGCAATATCCTGAAAACCAAAGAACGTATTGACGGGCGCGATCTGAAAACCGTTCGACCTATAAAATGTGATGTTGGTGTTATTCCACGTACCCATGGCTCAGCTCTTTTTACCCGTGGTGAAACGCAAGCCCTTGTTGTGGCAACGCTGGGAACAGGTGAAGATGAGCAATTTGTGGACGCGCTGGAAGGCACCTATAAAGAGTCATTTTTACTTCATTACAATTTTCCACCTTTCTCGGTTGGTGAAACAGGACGCGTGGGCTTTACGGGGCGCCGGGAAATAGGCCACGGTAAGCTTGCTTGGCGGGCTGTTCGTCCTGTGTTGCCGAACAAGGAGGAATTTCCTTATACACTCCGTGTGGTATCGGAAATTACCGAGTCCAACGGATCTTCATCAATGGCGACCGTTTGCGGTACGTCATTGGCAATGATGGACGCAGGTATCCCACTTGGCCGCCCTGTTGCGGGGATTGCCATGGGCCTAATTAAAGAGAGCGATGACTTCGCTGTTCTCTCCGATATTCTTGGTGATGAGGATCATCTGGGCGATATGGACTTTAAGGTTGCCGGTACAGCAGAGGGCATAACCTCATTGCAAATGGATATAAAGATCACCGGTATCACCGAAGAGATTATGAAAGTCGCTTTAGAGCAAGCCAAAGATGGCCGTTTACATATTCTGGGTGAAATGAATAAAGCCCTGACCGAGGCCAGGCCTGAACTTGGCGAATATGCGCCTCGCATGGAGGTCTTTTCAATTCCGGTCGACAAAATCCGTGAAGTTATCGGATCAGGCGGATCTGTCATCCGTGGCATTGTTGAAGAAACAGGCGCAAAAATTGATATTTCCGATGATGGCTCAGTAAAAGTTGCAGCCGCTGACAAGGCAGCAATTGAGGCCGCCATTAATCAGATCAAACAGATTGCGTCCGAGCCTGAGGTTGGCGAAATCTACAAAGGCAAGGTTGTAAAGGTCGTAGACTTCGGCGCTTTCGTAAACTTCTTCGGGCCTAAGGATGGTCTTGTTCATATCTCGCAATTGACTAATGGCCGACCTAAGACCGTTAATGAAGTGGTCAATGAAGGTGACGAGGTCTATGTAAAGCTTGTTGGTTTAGATGAACGCGGGAAAGTGCGTCTCTCTATGAAGGTCGTTGATCAGGAGACAGGCGAAGAAATTCCGCGGGAACCTCGGGAAGCCAAAGAGGCCAGTTAGGATAGTCTGTACTTTGTTATTGTAAACAAGTTTGAGAAGCCCGTTCACACGGGCTTTTTATTTAGAGTGTTTTCAGGAAAAGTGGACACCGATTTTCCGTCCGAAAACACGGTAAATCAAAGGCTTAGAGCCCGGCTTTGATTGAATCAAAACCGAAAAGGTTCTAATACCAAGGGTCATAAAGAATGACCCATGTATTGCGTTCAAGCGCCACGCAGGCTGCGCGCCTCAACGGCGCTAGTCCTTTGGAAAATATGAGAAAAAATTCTCATATTTTCATCGTCCACCAAGGGAAGTTATGATTGACTCATAACTTCCCTTGGTATAAGAGACCCAATTCACTTTGGTTCATGGACTAATGATTGAAGATGTCGATATAACCAAAGCGGCTCAGGCTTTCATACAACTGGATACCTCTAAAAACCATCCACCATCCCCTGCCACCCGCCTAATTATCGCAGAATATGGCGGGTGGCAGGGGATGGTGGATGGCCTGAAGGGAGTATTTAGAGATGCCCAACTGCAGACCGAGTTCAATCTTCCAGCAATTGGTCAGATCGGATTTGTGATCAGAGATATGGCGCTCGACCACAAGATCTATATATTGGTATGCCGGAATGGGTTTTTAGGTTTGGCGGATTCACACCACACGTGACACGTATCGAATCGTAATTTGTTACAAGTTACGCCAGCCGCTCAAAACGGAGATCTGCTCCCCAATCTGGTTGAAGAGCTTGAGCAATATGTTCAGCCTCTCCGGTGGTCAATAATAGAGATGTCGGGTTTGTGTCCACTGTAAGGTACTGAGGATTGCGCTCCAGATAATCTTCCAAGCTATCGGCAACAATCTCAGACTGTGTGAGCAACCGGGTTGTTAGCGGTAAATGAGCACGGAATATCGGCTCTACGAGGGGAAAATGCGTACACCCCAAAATGGCGCGATGCGGAGTTTCTGAATTGGTTTTCTGCAAAAGCGCGGTCATGTAACCTTGAATGAATTTATCAAGTTCATTTTCAGAGGCGCCTTGTTCAATGGCTCCTGCAAGATCCGGACAGACCTGCTGCACGACTCTGACCTTTGGGCATCGCTTGCGAATTTCTTCAGGGTAAACATTGCTCGCAACAGTCCGTTCCGTTGCAAAAATGGCAACAAGATCCGTATTGTTTTTTTGAGGATATTGGGGTGTCGTTACCGCCCAGGGTGTTTGTGTTGCGGCCTCTACCGTTGGTGCGATAATGCCAAGGACGTTGTGTCCTTTCCATTTTGAATTTGGCAACCAGTTCTGTTGAAGGGTACGGCACGCAACAGCGGTTGCTGTGTTGCACGCCAGAATAACAAGTCGGCAGCCACGTTCAAAAAGAAGTTCAACGGCATTTTGCGTATAAGCGATGATATCTTCCGAAGGGCGGTTGCCATAGGGCGCATTGGCATGGTCACCAAGATAAACAAAAGACAAGTTTGGAAATCGTGCGACCAAAGTGCGAAAGATCGTCAAGCCTCCATTGCCGGAATCCATCAGGCCTATCATGGTACAGCCTTGTTTCAGCTATTTGAGTTATCTGACCGGGCTCGATCTATTTTTCATCAATATGTCGAGCCTAGAGCATGTTAAGCTCAAGTGAGTTCGCTTAACATGCTCTACTTCTTTGATATCGATCAATTTTTCTGCATTCAAGCATCACACATGATCCAATTGAAAATCTCAGGAAACCTGTAAGCATTCTATCCATAATTCAGGTTTCTTTACTCTGCGGCTTCATGATGTGGATCCTTTCCTCCGTGAGCGGGATCTGAGTTTTCACCACCTCCCTCAAGCTTTTCAGGTTGCGGCATGGCAACAATGTTATAACCGCAATCCGCGAAATGAACCTCGCCGGTTACGGCGCCTGAGAGATCGGAGAGAAGATAAAGGGCAGCACCTCCAACTTCATCAAGGGCTGGCGTGCGATGCATGGGCGCATGCTCTTTTTGATAGTTAAAGAGGACACGGGCATCGGAAATACCGGCCCCGGCTAAAGTGCGCATAGGTCCTGGCGATAGGGCATTAACCCGGACACCTTTGGGACCAAAATCAACGGCTAAATAGCGAACACTGGCTTCAAGAGCAGCTTTCGCGACTCCCATCACATTGTAACGGGGCACCGCCTTTGTTGATCCCCCATAGGTCAGAGTTAAGAGGCTACCGCCATCGCTCATAAGATCACCAGCACGCTGTGCAATTTCTGTAAAGGAAAAGCAGGAAATGACCATAGTCTGGATGAAATTATCACGTGTGGTATCCGCATAGCGGCCCTTAAGCTCATTGCGGTCGGAAAAAGCGAGAGCGTGAACCACGAAGTCAAGCTTGCCCCATTTTTCCCGGATCACATTGAAAACATTGTCGACACTTTCAAGATCCGTCACATCACAGGATTCAATGATTTCAGATCCAACCGATTCTGCTAGAGGAACAGCCCGTCTTCCGAAAGCGTCACCTTGATAAGTAAAAGCAAGTTCCGCTCCCTGAGAAGCTAGCACTCGCGCAATCCCCCAAGCGATAGACCGATCATTGGCAACGCCCATGACCAGCCCCTTTTTACCCGCCATGAGCGGGCCTGGTGTAGTGATATCCGTTTTTGTCATATCGATACTCGATTAGGCTTGAACGTTATTATTTACGTTGTTCCCCGCTTAAAGAGTCTATTACCCCTGATTAAGCGTCGTAGCGCTTGAAAACGAGCGTGGCATTTGTGCCGCCAAAACCGAAACTGTTGGACATGACGCAGTTAAGCTCCACATTGTCCTTGCGTTCGGTGACAATAGGGATTCCTGCCATATCAGGGTCCATCTCCTCGATATTGGCAGATTTGCAGATAAATCCGTTATTCATCATCAAAAGAGAGTAAATC
This sequence comes from Methyloligellaceae bacterium, assembly GCA_965224165.1. GTDB lineage: Bacteria > Pseudomonadota > Alphaproteobacteria > Rhizobiales > CBDCYM01 > CBDCYM01. Next base: position 630,320 of record CBDCYM010000011.1, read on the forward strand.
GATTCTTGAACACCGGCCGCTCCAAGCGAATGCCCGGTGAGTGATTTCGTCGCACTTATGGGCGGGATGTTGTCTCCAAAAACATCTCGGATTGCTTCAATTTCTTTGAGATCGCCAATAGGGGTTGATGTAGCGTGAGGGTTGATATAATCAATTTTGTCTTCAAGCCCCTCCATGGCGCGCTGCATACAGCGTACAGCACCTTCCCCAGAAGGTTGAACCATATCATTGCCATCTGAATTCGCACCGTAGCCGACAACCTCGCCATAGATTTTTGCACCTCTTGCCTTGGCGTGTTCAAGTTCTTCTAAAACAACCACACCGGCGCCACCGGCAATGACAAATCCATCACGGTTTACATCATAAGCTCTGCTCGCTGTTTCCGGACTGTCATTAAATTTTGAAGACATGGCATTCATGCCATCAAAAAGAACAGATAATGTCCAATCCAATTCTTCTGACCCGCCGGCGAAAATAATATCTTGCTTGCCCCACTGGATAAGTTCCGCACCATTTCCGATACAGTGCGACGATGTGGAGCAGGCAGATGAAATTGAATAGTTCACACCCTTAATCTTAAAGGGTACCGATAGTGTTGCAGAGGCCGTGCTGCACATTCCTTTAGGCACTTCGAAGGGCCCGATTTTCTTGGGGCCTCTTTCGCGGGTCGTGTCTGCCGCACGCACTATGGCTTTGGTAGAAGGGCCGCCTGAACCCATAATAATTCCGGTTTGTTCATTGTGGATGTCTTTTTCTTCAAGCCCTGAATCAATGACCGCCTGCTCCATTGCGACATAATTCCAGGCGGAACCGGCTCCCATAAAGCGGCGAGTTTTGCGGTCGAGAACATCTTCCCAATCGAATTTGGGTTCCCCATGAACTTGGCAGCGAAAGCCGAGTTCCGCATATTTGTCTGCTTTTACGACGCCTGATTTGGCTTCCCTGAGAGATGCCAAAACCTCTTGAGAATTGTTACCGATTGAGGACACAATGCCTATGCCGGTTACGACAACTCGTCTCATTACAAACCCCTTGGATTTTGCGCATATTGCCTGAGCGCCTGTCCATAATTCTTAGGCATGCTTCTTGCCTCACGATACGCGCAATACATTAGGCTATGGTGACAATTTAGCAATCACCTGCGCCACAGCCTAGGTCACGGACTCATAAATGTGGTTAAAAATGGTATGAGTCAATCTGTTCGAATACGAGAAGTAAAGGTGCAGGAAATGTGGTGCATTTTCTAACCTTTGCGACGCTGTAGTCGGACAGATCGGCCATATCCTCCGGACGCTGAAACGACTTCAATCTGCAGCGTCGAAGCGCTTGAAAAGGGAAACAACCCTTGTCTGCACGCTTCTCCTCGCATCTTTTTGCCGTTTCTAGCGCCATTTTCAGCACATTTATGAGTCCGTGACCTAGAGTGTTTTCGTTTTTCTTTGAAGCACTCAAACACACTAAACTTTCATTTTTTACATGCTTCCCACCTGTTTTAGCGAAGCGGAAGGTTCGCTTCCACGATGCTAGACTGGAAAATCGGTTCCCATTTTTTGGGAAACAGCTTGGGAATAAAACGTGGCTAAAATCACGCACCAGCGGTAGCGCCCTCTTCATCAGACGAATCAAACAGACCAACACGTAAGTCTTTCGCCGTATAAATTGTTTCACCATCAGCCTTTAGGAAGCCGTCTCCGATACCTAAAGTAAACTTACGGCGGATCACTCGCTTTAACTCGACAATATATTCCAATTTTTTAACCGTTGGTAACACCATTCCTGAAAATTTGACCTCGCCGACACTTAGTGCACGGCCCTTGCCAGGTGCTCCAAGCCAGCCAAGAAAAAAACCGAGCATTTGCCAAAGTGCGTCTAACCCCAGGCATCCCGGCATTACAGGGTCCCCTTTGAAATGGCATGGAAAAAACCAGAGGTCAGGTTTTACCAAAAGCTCCGCTACAATCCTGCCTGCGCCGTGCTCGCCGCCATCTTCCGTAATTCTTGAGATGCGGTCGAACATCAGCATTGGCGGTAGTGGCAGCTGGGCATTCCCTTCGCCAAACAATTCTCCGCGCGCACAGGCTAGGAGATCTTCGTATTCAAAACTTGAACGGCGTTCCGCCATAATCCTTTATTCCCACGTATTCTCTGATCAGCCGCGTTAGGTTGAGGGTATCACAACACCCTCAGCTGTAGTGGCAATTCGACGATTGCCCACGCCACAGCCTAAAGTAATGTAGGAGATATGTCCCGCACCTGGATATTTATCACACTCTTGTACCTGATATAAAGTGATATAAAGGGAGTCGATAGCTTCTTTCAAAGCGATCTTAAGGCTAATCATACAAATTCTTAGTTTGGTTGCGATTTGAAGCATAAAGCAATATATTCGCATATTACGGCAAGCTGGCATCATATCCGGACTTGCCCCCTGATTGGCAAGGTTTTTTTAAGAAACATTTTTATGTCTGACGCAACAAAAAAAAGGGATATACGGGATTTGCTTCGTGGTGCAGGGCTGCGACCAACCCGTCAAAGACTTGCGCTCGGCGGGCTTTTGTTCTCCGAGGGGGATCGTCATGTGACAGCCGAAATGCTCTATGAGGAAGCCCTTACGTATAATATGCCGGTATCTCTTGCCACTGTTTATAACACCCTGCATCAATTCACTGAAGCGGGACTTTTGCGCCAAGTCGCAGTGAATGGGGCTAAAACATATTTTGATACCAATATTTCTAACCACCATCATTTTTATCTGGATCAGGAAGGTGAGCTTCTGGATATTCCAGGTGGACAAATGAAGATTTCCGACCTGCCCGAAGCACCTGACGGGAAGGAAATAAGCCGCGTCGATATTATTGTGCATGTTGTTGAAAAAGACGATTTTTCAAAACTTTAGGGGATTTCATTGAGGAATTTATTTGAGTTCCAAAACTTTATTTAATGATTTCGTTGGGATAAACGCCCCAGAGTTTTTCTTGTTCAATCCATCCTGAAAAGTCGTTCACTGAAACTTTGCACCAAGTGCCGTCGCAGCGCATAATATTGGCCAACACGCCTGCTTCCATCATTGCTGCTACATTGCCATTTTCAGAGCGCTGATTATAGAGAGCAACGGAGGTATCTTTCTTGGCTCCTTCTGCGGCTTCTTTCGCGACCCAGGGTAACACCAAGGCTGTACGCCGGCCGGAGAGCAGACCAAAATAGACCCAACCATCAACGCCTTCGGCATCTCTCACCCGCCGCCAATGTTCAGATTCAGCCGTTACCTCTACCGGAAGACCTGCACGCCGATATATCCAAATAACCCTGTGATCCTTACTTGGCCCTTGCCTAACGTTAACTTTATCGGCTTTAAGACTCACATATCGTGGAATTTGCAGGCCGCTTGGACCTGTTTTTGCCACTTCGGTATCTGTCTTTTCTTGTCCCTGAGCGTCAAATGGGCAATATAAAATGCCACCTAAGCCACACAATGTGAGCACAAATGTTGTGGAAATGACGGATTTTAAGCCAATAATCATTTAGATATCTTTTAAAGCGGTTATGCGAATCCTGCCCCAAACAGGATTTGACATAGGATTTAGACAGAAAATTGGGAACAGAAAACAGTTTATGAATTATCAAGATCTTGCTTTGTCATTCACGATCGCTCTGTTAGACAGAATGGCAGAAAGGCTGCAATCTCATTTTACTGTTTTGACAGATTGACAATCAAAGCTTAATTGAACAGATGCTCAGCTGTGGAGAGGCCTCATGACTAGCGATAAACCGGTTGTAATTATTACGCGCCGCCTTCCTGATGTCGTCGAGACCCGTATGCGAGAGCTTTTTAATGCTGAGCTCAATATTGATGATAAGCCAATGAGCCAGCAAGATCTCATTCTTGCGGCGAAAAAAGCTGAGGTTCTTGTACCGACTGTCACAGACCGGATTGATAAGGCTGTTCTCAGCCAAGCCGGACCGCAACTTAAGCTGATTGCCAACTTTGGCACAGGTGTGGACAATATTGATCTTGAGACAGCCCGAAACCGAGGTATTATCGTCACCAATACGCCAGGAGTGTTAACAGAAGATACAGCCGATATGACCATGGCATTGATACTAGCGGTGCCACGTCGGCTCACGGAAGGCGCTACACTTCTTAAAACAGCAGAAGATCAGTGGCAAGGTTGGTCACCAACATGGATGCTAGGCCATAGAATCTATGGCAAACGTCTCGGCATCATTGGCCTTGGTCATATCGGCCAGGCTGTGGCGCGCCGGGCCAAGGCCTTTGGTTTGCAAATTCATTATCACAATCGCCGACGTGTCGCTGAGGATATTGAGCAGGCCTTAGAAGCCACCTATTGGGAGAGCCTCGATCAAATGCTTGCACGGATGGATATTATTTCCGTGAATTGCCCACATACGCCTGCGACATATCATCTCTTATCGGCACGCCGGTTAAAGCTTCTCAAACCAACCGCCTATATTGTCAACACTGCGCGCGGAGAGGTGATCGATGAAAATGCACTTGCCCGCATGGTTGAAGCGGGCGAGATTGCGGGTGCTGGTCTTGATGTGTTTGAGAACGAACCCGCTATTAATCCCAAATTGCTTAAATGCGACAATGTCGTTGTTCTTCCGCATATGGGGTCAGCAACCCTAGAAGGGCGCGTCGACATGGGTGAGAAGGTCATTATCAATATCAAAACCTTCCTTGACGGCCATGCGCCGCCGGATCGTGTTTATCCCGCAATGTTTTAGCTCGATATAGAAGCCAGGAGTTCTTCACATCTCACATATTGCATAGATATTGGTGAGGTTGGAATCGGTGTGAAAGATATCGGGGAAATATAAAATTGAAATATAAATTTGCAGAACTGATGCTTTTTGAAACTTGTAATTTTAATTGTGCTTACTGCAATTTTACAACTTCAGGGTCAGTTGCAGATATAGCGGATCTTACACCATATCGGGATCAAACATATATTGATCGAATTATTCGGTTTTTCAATCAACATTCCACTGAAAGTGAAAAATGGGTGCTGCACCTTTCAGGTGGTGAACCGACCATCATGCCGAACTTTGGGTATTTTTGCGAACAGGCATTTTCTTTCGGCCATAAGATTGCCTTGAACACCAATCTCTCATTTCCTCTTCACAAAGAGGCATTTCAAAAAATTTGCCCGCCGGACAAAATTGAATTTATTCATGCCAGTCTCCATCAAGAAGGTCTTGATGATCTGGATAAATATCTCAATCGTTGCCGAATATTACGTGACGCGGGATATGCTCTGTTCGTGCGTATTGTGGCTCACCCAAACTTCATAGACCTTTTGCCAGAACTCGATCAAAAATTTAAAGCTATTGACGTAAGCTTGAGTGTCCATCCGCTGCAGTCTCCCAATTATCCGCTGGCTTATACAAAAGAGCAGATCGATAAAATTATTCCGTTTATGAAAACACATCATGATGTCATACGCTTGTTTGGCGGACTGGATGCCCAAGACCGCAAATGCCGGGCTGGGAGTGGGCTTCTTTGTATTAGTCTTGGCCTTCGGGGAGGCGGCAGAGTTTATCCTTGCGTAAACACCGCATCGGGTGAACATGAGATGGGAAATATATTTAGCCGTGAAGTTTCACTGATGGGAAATGAGACGTCATGTCTTCGCTCTGATAATAAATGTACATGTGCGATGCATTTCGTCCATGGGAATATACCTTCACTTGATGATCCGGATGAGTTTGAACAATTAATTAGGGGCTATAAACAAGGGGTTGGAGATAGCTGGCGCGATTGGTTCGAAGAACGCAATATAAGAACAAAGGATGGTTCAGGTGAGGTAAAGGGATTGCCAAAACAGGGGACACCGATAGGCGAAATCCGAACAAAGCTACCGCGTCCTCCAAAAACCCGTTTTGTTCCCCAAACCGGTGGTGAGCAAATTGATCTCCCTTTGTTTGATAACTGGTTTTTTCCACAAGAAGTTACAAAGGATGTGCAAATTGAAAGAGATCAAATTCGGTTCACATCGGCTCCAGTAAAATATGAATATCTTGCTTATAGCCCTCCGCTATTTTTGGAAGCAGGGTTTTATAGGTTTGAATTCGACCTTAGATTGTCGCGGGGAGGCTTGCAGGTGGGCGTCATGAATGAAGCCGAAGGCACTTGGCTCTCGTCGGAAAACCATTATCTCAGTGGGAAGAAATTTTTAGAATTCGAGGTGATAAGTTCCGATAGTAATGTGCTAATTATGCTTGGTTCTGCAAATCATCATGGTGATCAAATCTCGGAAGTAATATTTTTACGGCCCCACCTCATCCGTTTGCATTCTAGCGGACTTGTGAATTGATAAATCCATTATGGTTGGATTTTCGCCATTAAGCGGGTTTGTCGGAGACCATGCGATTTTAACGGTTTCAAAGCGACAAGCTCTCGCATCATAAATGACAAGACGACCGGAAAGCGACTCGCCTAAACCGATAATTTCTTTCAGAACTTCCATAGCCTGAAGGGTGCCAATAACACCCGCTACAGCTCCAAGCACGCCTACCTCTGAGCAATTTGCCACCGTGCCGGGAGGTGGTGCTTCGGGAAAGATGCAACGGTAGTTTGGCTTTGGTTTACCATCTTCATCTTTCTCGAAGGCTCGAAATGTACTCAAATAACCATCAAAGGGACCGATAGCGGCAAAGGCCAAAGGTCTTTTTGCAAAATAGCATGCATCATTCACAAGATAACGCGTGGCAAAATTGTCTGAGCCATCAGCGACGATGTCATATTGGCCTATAATCTCAAGAGCATTATCGGCTGTGAGCCTTTCTGTATGTTGATGGACATCGATATGAGGGTTCAAATTGGCAAGGGTCTCAGCAGCGCTTACTGTTTTTTCCCGACCGACAGATGCTGTGCTATGTACGATTTGGCGTTGCAAATTATCAAGAGAGACATGGTCGTCATCAATAATTCCGATCGTGCCAACACCGGCCGCGGCTAAATACATGAGGACTGGAGACCCAAGGCCACCTGCGCCAACGATGAGCACTTTTGCATCTTTGAGTTTTTGTTGGCCAGGGCCGCCAACTTCTTTCAATACCAGATGGCGCTTATAGCGTTGGATTTCGTCTTCCGTAAGCATACTTCAAAGAACTTCCGAGTTACTTATTTCGAATCCGTGCCAGTTGAACCAAAACCACCAGCACCTCGCTCTGTTACACTAAGCTCTGAGGTAACCTCTAGATCAGCACGTGTAACTGGCTGCACAACAAGCTGAGCAATGCGCATACCGCGAGTGACCTCAAAAACTTCCTCACCAAAATTGATCAGGATCACTTTTACCTCACCACGATAATCAGCATCAATTGTGCCTGGCGTGTTGAGCACGGTAATACCAGATTTATGGGCAAGGCCTGAACGGGGGCGCACCTGGCCTTCATATCCTGCGGGCAATGCCATCGCTAAGCCTGTTGGAATAAGAGCCCGTTCGCCTTGGCGTAATTTTACTGGTTGATCAGTTGGAACCGCAGCTAAAAGATCAAAACCTGCAGCATGGGCCGATTGGTATTCAGGCAATGGCATATCCTCCCCGTGAGAGAGTCTCTGAATTTTGACACATACAAATTCTGTTTGGGAGTTTGGATTAGGACTCATTCTGCAGCCGGTCTCTTTTCCTCAAAATAGTCCGCAGCTCGGCGTAACAAAGTTTCCGCTACCTCTTGTTTTGGAAGTTCAGGCCAATCTTCCGTGTCCTGACCGGTCACGAGATGAACCGTGTTTTTATCACCACCCAAAACATCCTTTTCTGATGACACATCATTGGCAACGATCCAGTCGCAGCCTTTGATCTTGCGTTTTTTCATGGCATTGGCAACGACATGCTCAGTTTCTGCGGCAAAACCGATAACAAGTTTGGGCCGTTCAGGCCCGGGTTTTGAAATAGTTTTAAGAATATCAGGGTTCTCAACAAGCTCGATCAAGGGGGGGCTTTTGATGTTCCCTTTCTTTTTAATTTTTTGTCCAGCTTGATCTGCCGCTCGCCAATCAGCAACGGCGGCTGCACAGATGGCAATATCGACCGGTAGCGCAGATTTCACTGCTTCAAGCATCTCTCTTGCCGTTTCCACATAAAATGTGGTGACGCCAGGAGGATTGGGTAAATTGGTTGGTCCTGAAATCATGACCGTTTTAGCACCAAGACGAGCAGCCATAGCAGCGATAGCATAACCCTGTTTTCCGGATGAGCGGTTGGTAATATAGCGTACCGGATCAATAGGCTCTTGGGTTGGTCCTGATGTAACGAGAACATGTTTGCCAAGGAGTGGTTCGTTTTGCGTGTAAGCGAGACGCCGGGCAATGGCCTCAATAATTTCTTCAACCTCGGCCATGCGGCCCGGACCATATTCGCCGCACGCCATGTCCCCCTCATTAGGGCCGACAAAAGACAGGCCATCCCATTTCAAAGTTGCAACATTGCGGCGGGTGGCATGGTGCTCCCACATACGCACATTCATAGCGGGGGCAAGCAAAACAGGTGTGTCGGTTGCGAGTAAAACGGATGTTGCTAAATCATCAGCAATCCCCGCCGCCATACGTGCCATTAAATTTGCCGTCGCCGGTGCAACCACAATTAGATCCGCATCTCTTGAAAGTTGGATATGACCAATTTCCGTTTCGTCTTTAAGATCGAAGAGATCTGTATAAACTTTTTCTTCGGCCAAAGTGGACACAGAAAGCGGGGTGACGAATTTTTCTCCCGCGCCAGTTAAGATGACCCGCACACCGACGCCGCGCTCTTTTAAGCGGCGAATGAGTTCAAGGCATTTATAGGCGGCAATGCCGCCGCCAATAATCAGAAGAATGTTTTTGCCGTCCACGATGGCTCACTCTCTTTGATATGAGACTGTAATAACCTAAAATATCCTCGAACCTAAGATTACGCTCGCTGGGCGGGGTTTGAACCTATAAGCGCTAACTTAAGATTTCACAGAATGTAATTTTTACTCAGCGTCATTCCCGCGGAGGCGGGAATCCAAGTCTGACTCACATTTGGATCCCCATCTACATGGGGATGACGGAGTTTGCTGCAAAGTGTTAAGCACATAAATAGCTATTAAATATTAAGTTAGCGCTTATGGGTTTGTAACCCCGCCCATAGTGTTCATTATGGTTTTTATACAAAAAGACTGCAGCATGAATGTTACGGATCGGGGTGCAAACCCGATCCAGCAACGAGTTTGCAACAAATCATCAGACATATAAATGCAAGCATATGTTTTTAGGTTATCTTACCAGCCTAGGTCACGGACTCATAAATGTGCTGAAAATGGCGCTAGAAACGGCAAAAAGATGCAAGGAGAAGCGTGCAGATAAGGGTTGTTTCCCTTTTCAAGCGCTTCGACAACAATGTCTCAAGCAGCGAAGCGGTAGACAAAAAAACGCAGATTGAAGCCGTTTCTGCGTCCGGAGGATATGGCCGATCTGTCCGACTACAGCGTCGCAAAGGTTTGAAAATGCACCACATTTCCTGCACCTTTGCTTCTCGTATTCGAACAGATTGGCTCATACCATTTTTAACCACATTTATGAGTTCGTGACCTAATCCATTTTACTTGTTTAACGTAAGACACGTTATCCCAGTAAAATATAAGATATTTCTATCATATTTGGGTTAATTCCACCCCCTTATCAAGCTGCCTTGCGATAGGCTTCCAGCACCTCTTGCTCAGGGTGGAGTTCATTGAGTGGTACGGATTTGCCAGTATCTTGAACAATCCGGCAATGAAAGCGTTTTAACCTACGCGGATGCGGTACACCGCAGGAGTGAGCGATGATGCCAACACCATATTCCATCTTCTTAGCAAAATTTTTGACACGCACCGCTTTGTCTGCTGGGTCGAGCCCGCGCTGAAGACGCCTGTCATGGGTCGTGATACCGGTGGGGCAAGTATTTTTATTGCATTTTAAGGATTGAATGCAGCCAAGAGCAAACATGAAACCACGAGCTGAAACCACCACATCGGCACCGGCGCAATAGGCCCAAGCAACTTCAGCCGGTGTAATAAGTTTGCCGGAGGCGATCAACTTAATCCGGTCTCGGAGGTTATATTTGGTAAGGATGTCCGCAACCATCGGCAAGGCTTCTTTAACAGGCAGGCCCACATTGTCCATAAGCGGCATGGGGGCCGCTCCCGTACCGCCGTCACCGGAATCAATGGTGATAAAGTCCGGTGCTGTTTCAATGCCACGGGTATGAATTTCTTTGCAAAGTTCTTCAAGCCAACCATATGCGCCGACCACCGTTTTAAAACCTGTGGGTTTTTGGGTGATATCCCGAACGGTATTGATGTAGTCAACAAGCTCTGGCACGGAATTAATTTCCGGGTGACGATTAGGTGAGATTGAATCTTTACCCCGGGGGATACCGCGCACCTCAGCAATTTCTTTTGTAACTTTGATGCCTGGTAAAATACCTCCTTTGCCGGGTTTTGCGCCCTGACTCATTTTCAGCTCGAACATTTTCACCTGATCGTAGGCTGCCATCTCACGCAGCTTTGCTTCATCAAGCTTTCCGTGCTCATCACGTACGCCATATTTTGCTGTGCCGATTTGGAAGACGATATCGGCTCCTCCTTCCAGGTGCCATTTGGAAAGCCCGCCTTCGCCCGTGTTTATCCAACAACCGGCAAGTTTAGCCCCTTTAGAGAGCGCTTGGACGGCGGGTTTTGACAACGCCCCATAGCTCATGCCTGAAATATTGATAATGGAGGAAGTTTCATAAGGATTGGCGGTGTAAGGTCCGATGGTCAAAGGTGGGGGAGGGCTTGTCTCTTCATCAAGTTGCGGGAACGGGCAATTGACAAAAATAACCGTACCAACGGGCGTAAGGTTCTTTGTGGAGCCAAAGGCGACGGTATTGTCCACTCCGCGTGAGGATTTATAAACCCAGTCACGCTCCGCCCTATTAAACGGCATTTCCTCCCGATCCATAGCGAAAAAATATTGCCGGAAAAATTCACCCAAAGTGCTGAACAGATAGCGGAAGCGGCCTATTATAGGATAATTGCGACGAACAGCATCCTTAGTCTGTGAAACATCCGCAATGAAGAGAAGAATAAGAAGTAGAACCACAAGGCCCACCGCAAATACGAAAATGGTCGCCAGTAGGTTAAGCCCCTCCATCGTCAGCGTGCCAAGCCAGTCCATTGAGATCCTCCCAGGGTGTTTTGTGATGCTTGTTTCTTGTCTGATTATACCAGACTGCAATAACGACCTTAGGTCAAACAAGCAAAAAGGATTTGGCTGCTCTCATCATTGAGTGGATTTGAATGAGTCCTCAACCTAGAGTTGAGGTTATTGCAGTCTCATAATTATTTAGAGCAAATGGATATTTTTAAAGTGAAAAAGCCTGTCATATTGTTGTGATGCATTTCGGTGGCAGATAATTACAAAACATTGACTTAAGCACGTTTCTCCGTATAGTGCGCTCAAATTAGCGCTGGGTGAGAGCCCGGCGGGGAAAAAGCGCTGCCCGAGGCATTTTCCGAGGTTTTCTCGGCATTTCATAAAGTCCGTGGATTTAGCACGGCGCCGCAGGGCGCGGGATCGAGAAGGATAAACCCCATGTATGCTGTCATCCGCACAGGCGGCAAGCAATACCGTGTTGCTCCTGAGGACGTTATAAAAATCGAAAAAATTTCAGGTGATGTTGGCGAGGCGGTTGAATTCGCTGAGGTTCTCATGGTTGGCGGTGAGGGCGAGCCGGAGGTCGGTGCACCGTTGATTGAGGGTGCGAGCGTTGCCGGTGAAGTGGTTGAACAAGGCCGCGGTGCAAAAATCATCGTTTTTAAGAAAAAACGGCGCAAAAATTACCGGCGTAAGCATGGGCATCGCCAAGACCTGACAACGGTTCGTATCACTGAAATTTTAACGGGGGGCAAGAAACCCTCTAAAGCCAAGGCAGCTAAGCCCAAACCGAAAAAGACTGAAGAAAAGCCAAAGGCTGAAAAAGCTGCGCCGAAAAAGGCTGAGAAAAAAGAGCCGGAAGCAAAAGCGAAGACGGCTAAGAAAACGGAAGACAAGGCAGAACTGACCCCGCTTTTCAAAGCACCTAAAGGAAAAGCCGATGACTTGAAAAAAATATCAGGGGTTGGTCCGGTTATAGAGAAAAAGCTTAACGCGCTTGGTATTACAACCTATGAACAAGTGGCCTCTTTCACGAAGGAAGAGATTGCGAAGGTTGACGAGGTTCTGAATTTCAAAGGCCGTATTGAACGCGATGACTGGGTCAAACAAGCAAAGACCCTTATGTCAGAGAGCGACAAATAAGGGGATAAGACCATGGCTCACAAAAAAGCAGGCGGTTCGTCACGCAATGGCCGTGACTCGGCAGGCAGACGTCTTGGCGTGAAAAAATTCGGTGGCGAAAAGGTTATCCCCGGCAATATTATTATTCGCCAGCGCGGCACCAAATGGCATCCGGGCGATGGTGTCGGCATTGGCAAAGATCACACCATCTTTGCGACCCGCGAAGGCAATGTAGAGTTTAAGACAAAAAGCGGCGGTAAGGTTTTTGTTTCCGTAACGCCTCCGGGTGCCGAATAGCGGCGGGTCCCTCTATAAGAGACTACCGCTTTTTCTTCCAGACCCTGCCCTGCCGGTAGCTATTGTTCTGCTTAACAAAATAACAGGCAATAGCCCTATCAATACGATTGTCAGTGCAGCAAGCGCGGCCTCTTCGAACTGCTCAAGTGAAGCAAAATTATAAACATGCGTTGCGAGTGTATCGAAGTTGAACGGTCGTAAGAGAAGTGTTGCGGGCAGCTCTTTCATGACATCGACAAAGACAAGAAGAGCGGCTGTCGCAAGAGCGGGCCGTAATATGGGCAGATGGACGCGCCTTAATGTGCTCCATGCGGTTTCGCCGAGCGCTCGGGATGCGGCATCCAAGCTCGGTGAGATTTTTTTAAGGCCTGCTTCCAGCGTGCCGTTCGAGATTGCGAGGAAGCGCACCGTATAAGCCAGAATAAGAGCGAATGTACTACCGGATAACAAAAGTCCGCTTGAGATACCGAATGTCGAGCGTAAAAATGCATCGAGACTATTATCAAATGCAGCAAGTGGAATAAGTAGGCCAACAGCGAGTACAGTGCCTGGAATGGCATAACCTATTCCGGTGACGCGGAAAGCAGGTTTGATGAACGCCGTCGGGGCAACCCGGCGTGCATAAGACAATATGGCCGCTAGCAGGACGGTAAAGATCATGGCAGTAAAGGCGAGAAGGACGCTGTTTCGTGCCGCTTGCCAGTAAGGACCGGAAAGAGATTCCTCAGCGAATGTGACGGCTGAATCGATAAGGACGATGATGGGGAGCACAAAGCCCAAAAGCACAGGCGTAAGACAAGCGATAACAGCCAAAATGCTTCGCACCCCGGTTAAGTCATCAACCGTCATTTCTTGATAACGTCCCGTTGTTTGGTGATAGTGCTGTCCCCGGCGGGCTTTCCGTTCCATAGTAAAGAGAACCACTACAAAAATTAGCATGACGCTTGCCAATTGTGCAGCACCTGCAAGATTAGACCTCTCAATCCAAGTTGCATAAATGCTAACGGTAAGCGTGTTAACGCCGAAAAACTCAACCGCGCCGATATCGTTGAGACATTCCATGAGGGCTAGCGTGAGACCGGCGATAAGCGCTGGGCGGGCAAGTGGCAGAGCGACAGACCAAAATGCTCCAAAGGATGTTCGGCCTAGGGTCCGCGCAACTTCAAGTGCACAGACCGATTGTTGCAGAAAACTCGCCCGTGCATTGAGATAGACATAAGGGTAAAGAACTAAACCCATGACATAAGTCGCCCCTCCAAGGGAGCGAATTTCAGGAAACCAATAATCTTTAGCGCTCTGCCAGCCGAATACCCCTCTTAAGGCCGTTTGAATGGGACCTGCGTAATCAAAGAGTTCCACATAACAAAACGCTATAATGTAAGTCGGCATAGCCAAGGGCACGAGCAACAGCCAATCCAGAACGGCGCGTCCTGGAAACCGATACATGGTAATAAGCCACGCCGTGCCCGTACCAATAATCAGTGTCAGCCCCCCAACCCCGACCATAAGAAAGAGGGTGCGAAGTACAGCTCCTGGCAAAACCGTGGAAATTAGATGAGGCCAAACATTTTCTGCAGGAGTTAGCGCGATGACGATAATAGAAACAACAGGCAAGATGACAATAGCGCTGATGGCAAGAACTGCGATTTGCCAGGAGGTGGCCTCAGTGTATGGCGGCCTTAGGGCGAAACGACGTTTTGATTGTCGTGTTGCGGTAATGTCTGTCATTTGGCCGATATATCTTTAAGAGTGACATGCAGCAAGGTCTGGTGACATATCACGCATATCCTAGAAATTGAGCTGAGTCTAAGCCATCCGTTAGACTTTACGTTCATGACGCTGCTTCAATAATGGAGGCATCAGAATGTGTAAACTCAGGGTCTAAAATGATCTTGGAAGTGAGAGCGCACCTGTAGGTGCGCTGAAAACGTGTTTTGGACATCTTTACCTCCAATAGTCGGGGTTAAAAGCCCCGGTATTGGTCCATAAGTGCTTCTTCACAATGAGCACACAAATTGAGTAAAACGGCGGAGCTAAACTTTGTCAATATGAAAGCGAGTTAATGAAAAGTTGGAATTATTCTAAATCAGAAGTATTCTTGAGAAATAATAATATATATAAGTATACTTCACATTAAACATGAATAATTCTAGTTTTTTCTTGTTTTTTTGAAGAATAATTGTGTCTTTGCCATAAAGTCACGCAAGACTCAAATGATCACAAAGGCAAGCGTCGTGTCGGCAAAAATGAAAACTATTATTATTCGCTGGGCTCTCGGAGGAGCCGTCGCCGCAGTCATTCTTAGTCTTGTTTTTGCCGGTTACGTTATGCATAAGGTGGCGCTCATTGGGGCCGGGTTTTATGCCAAGACCTTGTGTTCGGGTGTTTTTGTTTCCAAGCGCAAGGCTGGGTCCGTCATTAGCGAGGATATCCAAGCGGATCAGACTTTCCTTTTGAGTTTTTTTAGTGGGACAATTGACCATAAGGCCGGGCTTGTGACGGCTTCTCTTTCAGGGCTTGGTGAGCAAAAAGCCCTTTATCGGCCGGGGTTAGGTTGTACGCTTGTGATTGATACTTCTCTTGACAGGCTGCGTGCTCAAGCTGAAGGCATAATTAGTACATCTTCTCGAAGTGAGTTGACGGAGCTTTGGCCCAAAGGTGAGCGGGTTGATCTAGGCGAGTCTGCCTTTGAGTTTGATAAAAAGCGGTTAAAAGCAGCAATTGATGAAGCCTTTTTTGAGCCTGATCCGAACAAACTCCGCCGAACCCGGGCTGTGGTCATTGTTCATAAGGGGAAAATCATTGCTGAGCGTTATGCTCCAGGGTTTGGCCCAAACACGCCTCAGCTTGGTTGGTCAATGACAAAAAGTGTCATGAATGCCCTCGCTGGCATTCTTGTAGGAGACGGTAAGCTTAAAGTTGAGGCGCAAAATCTTTTTCCTGAGTGGTGGTCGGTCAGAGACGGGCGTGCTGATATTTCAATTGATCAGTTATTGCGCATGTCAAGTGGGCTTGTATTTGATGAGGCTTATGATGCGCTAATGAGCGATGTGCATGTCATGTTATTCCTTAAAAGAGATAACGCACAATTTGCTGCGCAAAAACCATTGGAGAAGACACCTGGCGAAGTCTTTGTCTATTCAAGCGGTACGACGAATGTTATTTCCCAAATTATCCGTCAACGGGTCGAGGGCTCATTGGCAACATATCTATCATTCCCCCGTCATAGGCTTTTTGATCGGATTGGAGCTTTGAGCGCCGTGATTGAACCGGATGCATCAGGTACCTTGGTTGGGTCAGCTTATATGTATGCAAGTGCACGGGATTGGGCGCGGTTTGGACTTCTCTACTTGCGAGACGGTGTTTGGAATGATGAGCGTATTTTGCCTAAGGATTGGGTCAGATATTCAACGACACCGGTGGGAGATGCCAGAGGTAAATATGGTGCTCATTTTTGGCTTAAGTTTCCTGAGGATCTAAAGAACGAAACACCGCTTAAACACCCGCTCCCAAGGGATGGGTTTTATATGTTTGGTCATGATGGTCAGATGGTAGCTATGATCCCGTCTAAGGACCTTGTAGTCGTGCGTTTGGGGCTTTCCAGGCGTGCGGGCGCGTGGCAGCCTGAGACGTTTCTTTCAAATATCCTTAGCGCTTTCAGCAAGGTTCAAAGGGAAAGTCATCTCAATTAATGTCCCTTTCCCTAACGTACTCTGTAGATGAAATTTGCCAAAATTTGCTTCTACGAGAGCTTTTGTGAGCGGTAGCCCAAGTCCCGTTCCGGTTTTTTGTTGGGGGCGAGCCGTCTCAAGCTGGCGAAACGGTTGCATAGCTTCAGCGATATCATCTTCGGACATACCTATGCCCGTGTCGCGGACGCGTATGACAACACCTCGGGAACTCTCTTCCTTTGTTGAGATGACCACTTGCCCTCCAGGTTCGGTGAACTTGATGGCATTAGAAAAAAGATTAAGAAAAATCTGTTTAAGGCTGCGTTCATCTGCATGAATGTAAGGCAAGTTTGCAGCAAGGGATGCTCGCATAACAACACGTGCGTGACTTGCTTGGGGCTGCATTATGCTCATGCAATGGTTGGCAATATTATTGATGTCAACAGGTGTGCATTCCAAATCGAACCGGCCAGCTTCGGCTTTTGAAATATCAAGTAGGTTATTGATAAGGCTGAGGGCGTGGTTCGCACTTTCATAAATGTCGGAGAGATATCCCAGATATTTTGTGTTACCGATAGGACCAAAACGCTCATCCTTCATAATCTCTGAGAATCCAATAATTGAGTTTAATGGTGTGCGCACCTCGTGGCTTACTTTGGCTAGGAAGGCAGTTTTGTCTAAATCCTCAGTTGGCGTTTTAGGCGGTTGCGTTTGAGAATGCGCTTTGCCAACGGTAACTTGATTAATTAAGGATTCTCGATTTAAGAATGTCACCCAAAAGTGTCCTGAGGCGCTTTCCTGAAAACACCCTATGGTCAAGGCTGCAGAGGTAAATGCTTCACCATCTTCATTATCTCTATCTCTCTGCTGAATTTCTATATTCATCTCCAGGACATCTGTGTGAGCAAGGGGGAGGGAAGCGAGCTGTTTCAAAGTGTCGGCAAATTTTTCTCGATCTTTTTCTGCAATAAAGTTTTCCAAGGCTAAATTTGTTAGATTTTGCTGAGATGGACTTAGAAAAAGCTGAGCCTGAGGACTAGCCTCCAAAATCTTCCCGCCTTCGTTAAGGATGACAAATCCATCTGTTGCTTGTTCCAAAATATCAAACAGTCTCACATGATCGGAGCGTGCATTGTTTCTGCCTGTTCGCTTGGCATATGCCGGGGATAGGAGGAGAATATGCTGGTTTTTTTGGCTGAAGGGGAGGTCTTTTTGGGTTGCGATCATTCTAATGCGCCGACTGCTTTTTGTTCGTACCACAATATTTTGCGTGTCTGAAACATCTGCTTCTTGAAGCTTGTGAGGCTTACCAAAAAGTGGTTGGCCGTCTTCCTTTAAGAGCCTATTTAATCCCCCGTTTTCCTTAAGCTCCTTTAGTGAGCCAAAGCCAAGAGCATAGAGAAAATTTTTATTTGCAGAAGTAAGGCCCCCATTTTCGTGAATAGCTAGTGCTGCCGGAACAGCTTCAACAAATTCAAAGAAAAATGCCTCTTCTGATACCGCGCCATTTGTGGCAGCTCCATTTATTGCCATACCATTTGAGGCTGGTTTGAAGGGACCTGCATTTTTTTCGAGGTCATTAAAGGATTGTTGGTGGGTCGAAAATTGTGTTGGATCACCATAAGCCACGGGCTCTGAACCCTGCATCATGCGTGCAATTTCTTGAAGTGCTTCACGATCCTCAACACTTAAAGCGGTGCTGCCATTGCCCCTATTATTTGACTTGGACATCTGTCCGTTATGAGAGGGTGGATTTTCTAGTAGGGCTTTGGGCCTTGCTTTGTCGGATATCTTGCAAGACGAAGCCGCTTTTGAGCTGCTTTTTTTAGTTGTGCTGTTGGCTCTCAAAAGTAGCCCACTTAAGCCATTTTCCAACTTAAAATATTGGCAATGACAGTCTACAGATCTACTGCCTTGAGTGGTCCAAAAAAGGAGTTTTTCATTACATCCTTGTTGTAGTTGGTCTTGTCGAGATAGTTGCCGTAGACGTGCAAGGCCAGGCATAGCATGGTCGAAGCGTTTTTCTCTTAACTTTACGAGATCAAGCTCTCCCCAAAATGCGACACCGGCGCGATTGGCCCACAGGATAGTGCCATTGCCCACATCCCATAACCAAACCGGTTCATGGTCTGTTAACAATTCTCGCAGCCGTGGCGCATTAGAAATGTTTAACTGTTGTGTCATCGCATTACGCTGAGACGAAAGCCTTGCTATGGACATGGTGGGATTAAGAGTAGCTTAAACCCATCTTATACGCTGATTTCATCAAACTGAACCATATAAACGAGGAAATTGTTGCGTCGCATCATTTTTATATTGCAATGCAACATAAGGCATGCTATATATCAATCCAAGATGATTTCCCCTATAAAGGGCATGGTACAAGATTATTGGCGAATCCTCATTTCTATAGGCATGGAAAAGTGTCTTGCTGATCAAATGAGCAATGAGTAGCAGTTAAAACGCCAGGTTAAGCTCCTGTGGAGCCACTGAGAGGAGGAGAGGAAATGAATCAAACACCTAATTTCGAGATACCTGAATCTGTACGAGATATTGCTGAGAAGAGCGTTGATCAAGCTCAGGAAGCCTGCAATCGTCTTATGGAAACTGCACGTAAGGCTCAAGGCGTAGCAGCAAAGTCTTCTGAAGCCATGACTTCAGGTGCCAAGGAGCTTCAGGAAAAAGTTTTTGGCTATGCCGAATCGAATATGGAACAAAGCTTTAAACTTGCTAACGAGCTTGTTAAGGCGAAAGACCTACAAGAAGCCCTTGAAATTCAAAATAATTTTGCGCGTCAACAGATGGAAACCTATGCTGAGCAAGCTCAGGAGCTTTCTCAACTCATGGCAAAGGCCGCAAAAAAGGCCCAACCCAAAGCTTAAAACTTTGTGGTCATCCATTATTAGTAACCAATCGTCTTCATGAAGACGATTGGTTAACTATTTTTTGCGATGCAATGTAGTTATTGCAGCGCAAAAGGGCGCTTGATATAGTCTGTGGGAAATTGGCTACCCACAATTGGCCAAACGGGAGATGACGACATGGCTGAGAAATCGCAAAAAAAGGTAGTTAGAGGTCCTGCGACAAAGGCATCAGCTTCAAAGACAGTTGCGGCAAAGAAGGCTCCGCAGCAAAAAGTCTCAGCGTCTTCAAAGGCTTCAACCAAATCTAAAGCCAAAGCAGTCAATGGGAAGGCCGTCAAAACAAAAACAGTCAAAACAAAAACGGTTAAAGCAAAGACTGTTAGAGCAAAAAGCAGCAAAACAGCTTCGCCCAACCTGCAGTTGACGTTGTCCTCCTTGGATCAGATGTCTGGCATGGTGGGTGTGCCAAAAGTATTCCAAACTCTTGCAGAGAACACGCTCGTTCGTACCCAGACAGCTTATGAAACCGCAAAAGATGCTGTTGTGGATGCCACAGAGGCTTTTGAGGATGCTATTGATCAGGCTAGCGAAAGTGCAACAAAGCTAAATGCTAAAGTTATCGATATGACCCAGGCTAATATCGATAATAGTTTTGGTTTAGCTAAGGATCTTGCTGGCGCGAAGAATCTCGTTGAAGCTGCGGAAGTCCAAACAACATATATCCGTAAGCAGTTTGAACAGCTTAGCGACCAGGCTCAACAATTTAGCAAGTTGTCTTCAAAAGTTGCAACTGACACGACCCAGTCTTTTACCAGCCAAATCACACGTCCATTTGGACGGTTAAGGCTTGGCGATTGAATTTAGGCTATATATCTAATTTTTAGGCCTGGTTTACCGGGCCTTTATTTTTGTTCTGACGAGTGTAATTTTTTGCGTCTCGAAAAATTTATTGCGGTTGGCCTCGCAGTACTTGCAAGAGCGACAGGATGCGCCTAATTTGCATCTCATACCAACCGGCAAAAAAAGCCAACCGGCCAATAATGACTCATACTGCCGCTGTAGCTCAGTTGGTTAGAGCGCTTGATTGTGGATCAAGAGGTCCCTGGTTCGAATCCAGGCAGCGGTACCAAAATTATCATTTTATATCAAATTCTTATATGAACATGTATTTGCTGGCTAACAGTGTTGAAATGGCGGTGGCTGACATATGGCTAGCAATTGAAACTATATGTGTTAACTGCACATATCAGCAGGCCTTATGCGGCTTTGAGAATCCACTTCTTTAATGTTTCTTCGAGAGTTTTTGATTGTACAGGTTTAGAAATATAATCGTCCATTCCACACTCTAGACATTTCTGACGATCGCCATCCATAGCATTGGCTGTCATAGCAATTATAGTCCTGTGCAAACCATTTTCTTTTTCACTTTCACGAATAACACCCGTGGCCTCATACCCATCCATTTCAGGCATCATACAATCCATGAGGATCACATCGTAATCTTGTTGACTGACCATGGAAACAGCCACCTTGCCATTTTCGGCGATTTCGACTTTGCACCCCAAATCTTTAAGTACCTCTTCAGCAAAGGCCTGATTGATGCGTGAATCTTCAACTAATAGTATAGAGGTTCCATCGAAATTCGCCTCACTATCAGGGATAGCAGCCCTCTCATTGTCAGACACAAGATGTCCTGTATCAACCCCATCTAATTGCAGGGCTTCTATCAGCGCAATGAGTAACTCTGAGGGATAAATAGGTTTAAGCATCGAGGAGAAAAAGCCCATTTCTTCAGCTTTTTCAGCATATTCAATCTTGTGCATACCAGTGATCATAATCAGTATAGTGGATTTCAACTGCTCATCAGCGCGTATGGCTTTTGCAAGTTCCTCTCCATTCATTTCCGGCATCATATAGTCAACCAAGGCGATGTCATAAGGTGCATCCTTTGCAACCGCATCATGCATGGCCTCCAACGCTTCTGCACCAGACGAAACAGCATCACAGGCAATCCCCCAACTTTCCAGAAAACCGATGAGAACATTCCGGTTCACCTTAAAATCATCGACCACTAAGATTTTCTTCTTCGTAATTTCAATGGCTGGGACTAACCGCTTGGGTTCACCTAGCATATCTGCTTTTTGACATGTTATTTCAAACCAAAAGGTAGATCCCTTGCCAAGCTCGCTAATAACGCCAATTTCTCCACCCATTAATTTTACGAGTTTTTTGGAAATGGAAAGACCTAGCCCTGTTCCTCCAAATTTTTTAGTGGTACTGCCGTCTGCCTGTGTAAAGCGTTCAAAAATATGAGCTTGTCGATCTTTGTCGATCCCTATTCCCCCATCGATAACCTGGAAGCGAAGACGTATTTCCGTGTCAGTTTCTTCCTTTTTATCAATTTCGATCAATACATAGCTATCTTTGGAAAATTTAACAGCATTACCGACAAGGTTGATCAATATCTGACGAATACGGACAGGGTCAGCCTCAACAGACTCAAGCATAGGATCGCAATTGAAAGCGAACTCTATGTTATTAGAGGCCGCTGATGACACCTGCATATGCATGATTTCTCTGGCCATATCATAAATATTTACCGGTTCAGGATGCAGGTCCATCTCACCAGCCTCAATTTTAGAGAAGTCCAGCACATCATTAATCAAGGCAAGCAAAACATTATTAGAAGAGTAAATCGTATTGGCGTATTTCAATTGTTTTTTATTCAACTCCGTGCGCAAAAGGAGTTCTGTCATTCCCATGATGCCATTGAGTGGCGTGCGGATTTCATGACTCATATTGGCCAAAAACATACTCTTCGTTTTATTGGCGTGTTCGGCCTCAGCTTGGGCACATTTTAACTTCCCGACATAGTCATCAAGTTGTTTGTTTGCATCGATAAGTTTATTTTTATTCTTATAAAGATCCAAGAAGATCCGAACTTTATTTTGTAAGATGTATTTGTCGAGAGGTTTTAATAAATAATCAACCGCACCGACATCATAGCCTTTAATGATATTTTTTTGCTCATTAAAATTAGCGGTGACAAAAATGATTGGTGTATGCTTTGTTTTTTCGATGCTGCGCATGAACTCAGCAACTTCATAACCATTCATACCAGGCATTTGTACGTCTAGGAGTACTAAAGCGAACTCATGCTCCAGCATTTTTTCGAGTGCCTGCTCTCCGCCTGAGACTTGAATTATTTCAGCCTCAATATTGGACAAAATTCTCCGCATAGCCTTCAGATTAGCCGGAACATCATCAACAACAAGTATTTTTGGTGTGATTACTTCAGACATCACATTTCTCTTTTATGTTAGGCGCTCTGACAATGTGGCAAGCAATGTATCCTTAGCTACAGGTTTGGCGATAAACTCTGTAGCCCCGACTTCCGAGCATTTATCTTGGTCTTCCGGCATTGCTTTTGCTGTAACGGCAATGATTGGTAGGGTTGCCCATTTATTTTGCTGGCGAATGGCTTCTATCGCTTCATAGCCGTTCATAACTGGCATCATGATATCCATTAAAATACAGGAGATATCAGGGTGCTCATTCAGTGCATTCAATGCTTCCTGTCCATTTAGTGCAGTGTGAATCTCAAGATTGGTGGAGGCAAGCATACGCGACAAAGCAAAGATATTGCGTGGTTCATCATCAGTAATGAGTATTTTCTTGCCTGAGAAATCATAAGAAGCTTGTTCCGTATCGTCATCTGTATTCAGCGCTGCAGGTGATGATGGAGCATCTACATGTGTTTCTTCTTCTCTTGAGCGGGAATGCACCCGTTTCGCATTCTCAAATATGTTCTCCATGGCGCTTTCCAGCGACTCACCATTCTTTTGGATAAAGCTGTCTGTATAACGCTCTATTATTTCCGCCTCTTCTTCAGTGAGATCTTTGGCTGAATACACAACTATGCGAGGAAGGCTGATCTTGTTGTCTTTTGCAGCATGTTCGAGAAATGTAATGCCATCCATTTCCGGCATCATCAAATCAAGCAATATACAATCCGGCGCTCTGGTTTTCAGCGCTTCCAGTGCCTCCAGCCCATTGCGTGCTTCACTAATTTCAACACCACGTTTTTGCATTAACCTGACGACAGAATCTCTAAGGTTGTTATCATCCTCCACGATAAGCAGATGTTGCATTGGATTTAACGCAACCTCTTCGATTTCATTAAAGGCTTGTTCAAGTTGCTCAGTAGAAACAGGTTTTGAAAGGAAGCCGATGGCGTTATCATCTGAAACCTTAGGTGCGTTATCATGTACGGAAATAAAATAAACGGGTAGGTCACAGGTATCCGGGTAACGCCTAATTCTCTCATAAAAATCCACGCCGTTCATTTCCGGCATGTCGATGTCGAGTATGACTGCATCTACCTGGTATTTGTTAATAAGCTGCAAACCCAATATGCTGTTATCAGCAGCCAGGCACTTGTGTCCCTTGCTTCTTACTTTATCTTGTAGAATTTTCAGAAACCGCTTGTCGTCATCTACAACGAGTATTGTTGCATCATTGTCATCGATCACATCCCGATCATCGTTTATTGGGTTAGTAATATCTAAGCGGAGATCTTCTTTTCTTAGCAAAGATGCCGCTTTTGCCGCTTTTGTATCGCAAAGACTATTGTGAAATATTCTTTGCCTTCTATTTGTTGTGCTTAGGGGCTGGAGTTTTTTCCGGACATAAATCGTAAAAGTGCTTCCAACGCCTTCCTCACTTTCAAGATGAATTTCTCCGCCGAGCAATGCAGCTAGCTCTCTCGATATAGAAAGCCCCAATCCGGTCCCGCCATATTTCCGGGTGGTCGAACCGTCAGCCTGCTGAAATGCTTCAAAAACATCTTTTTGCTTTTCCGGTGGAATACCAATACCTGTATCTGATACCGCAAACGCCAATAAATCGGAAGCTTGCAATTTCCTGTCATAAAATTTTGTTGCATCATCAGGCTGAAAAATCCTGACACTCACTTTGCCTTCATCGGTGAATTTAAGAGCGTTGGAAAGGAAGTTGCGCAATATCTGTTCAATACGCAGTTTATCAGAATTGATAGTATCAGGCGCTGTCGGGTCTATCTCAATATTTAGTCCGAGACCTTTACCCTTGGCAACATGAGAGAATTTGGTTCGGATATTCTGAACAATCTTTTTGATAGGCACATCTTCAACCAGTGCATCCATTTTTCCGGATTCTATTTTTGCAAGGTCAAGAAGATCATTGATCAAGGTCAGGAGGTCATTACCACTTTCATGAATAACTTCGGCGTCTTCCACCTGAGTTTCGGTTAAGTTGCCCTCTTCATTATCCATAAGTTCCCGAGCCAAAATCAGCAAACTGTTCAACGGTGTCCGCAGCTCATGAGACATATTGGTAAGAAATTCAGATTTCGACCGGCTGGCTTCATCGGCGATCCGAGCAGCTTTTAGAGCTTTTTCTTTTTGTTTCTGAGCTTCAAGACTTTGGCGAATAAGGGCCTCGCGAGAGGCTATTTCTTCAGTGATGTCCGTAATGAGGCCTACAAATAATTTTTCTTCGTTCAAATCAATTTCACTGACACCTAACCGGATCGGAAATGTCGTACCATCTTTACGTTTTGCTCTTACTTTTCTGCCGGTCCCTATGATGTTTTTTTCATTTGTTTTTCTATAATTTTGTAGATACCCATCATGCTCTTCATGATATGGTGAAGGCATCAATATGCGAACATTCTCTCCGATAACCTCTTCGGCCGAATAGCCAAATGTTTTTTCTCCTGATTGACTGAAAGACTGGACTGTTCCTTTTTCATCAATTGTAATGATGGTATCTACGGATCCATTGATAATTGCTTGTAATTTTTGTTCGCTTGCTTTCAGTTCTTCACCACGTAATTTAAGGTCAATTGTGCGCTCCATGACCTGTTTTTCAAGCGTTTCTTTATGGTTTGATAAGCGCTTAGTAAGTTCATTATTTTCTATAAGGCGCTCTTTAAAAACAGATGCTGCCAAAACCATTTCACCGATTTCATTCTTTGTATATTTGGGCAGTTCTGTTTCGGCATTTCCGTTTGCTATTTCCTTCATAGCATCAAATAGGTGTCTAAAAGAGGTATTCAGGAAGTGAGTAATTAAACCGTATAATACTCCGGTGATGATCAACACTGTCGCCACCAGTAGGATATTAGACAATTCATCCCACATTGCTTCCGTCTTCAAATGCGCTGCCTTTTGTTGAAGATCGCTAGCAATCTTGTCCTCCACGTCTTTCAGGAGGTTAATTTTTTTTGTGATTGTCTTGTACCAGTAAAGTACTTTTACAATGCTGACGTTTTGTGGTGTGGCCAAAGCCACATTTCGCATACGTATCACCTCATCAACGGCTTTACCTTGCACCCGTTTCCAATAATAGGCTTTTTGTGAATCGGTTGCCGCGCCTATAAAAACGTCTAAGAAAGCTTCCTGCAATGTAATCAGCTTACGAAACTCGTCATATCTATCTCGAACAAACTCTTTCCTGGAAAAGCCAACAGAACCGACAGCACGTTCAATGCCCATGCTTTCTTTTGCCCTCAAAAAATTGACATATGCATAGATAGAATTGCCAATCTCTGAGTTGATGTGGTTACTGGCTTCGCTATTAGAATTGAGCTGTGCCATAGAGGCAATAAGTTCAATTATTCCTGCATTCAGCTTATTGAAATAATCAATGATATCAGCCGCAGAAATTTTGAGAGAATCCACTCGGGCACGAGTGTCTTCCATCTGCTTTAATTCTTTCAATATGTAAGTTAGTTGGTCTTTAAATCTTGCGCCATATGCCGTAGTATCAAAGGTCTCAAGAGAATCAAAAAGACCATCTCTTGCAAAATCTACTAATCGGCGTTGCGCCAACATCTCATCTTTAAATTCCTTTCCATTACTGTCAAGAAATACGGATGAAGTACCTCGCTCCTTTTGCTGCTCATGTAGCAAGTCACTGAATTTCACAGAGAGCTTTGCAAGCTGTTGTAGTGACGTTAATTCACGAGATATCGTTATGTCGTGTATGACGTGAAGAGCCCCCAAAAAAACCACAGCAAGAATTGGAATTATCGTTGCCAAGATAATGGCACGTGATATTTTTATATTTTCTATGATCTTTATCATAATACTTACTCAACCCTTGCTTAGGCATCCTCAACTACGTCAAATTCAGGCCCTTAATTTTACTCAGCTATGTAACTTTATTTGAATTACCAGCTTGCGTTTCCTGGATCACTTAAATTATCCAAATATCCAAACCTTCTTATATTTTTATTAGGAAAAACAAATGCGAATTAAACTAATTTCATACGGTAAAAATATTAAAGTGGATTTAATTAAGAATGTTTTTTTACTTTATAAACATTATTAATACATTCCACTCCAAGATATCAATTCAATAAATAGGAAAAATTAAGTATATATAAATAATAATTTTTTAATATTTTGTTTTTCGACGTGTCATTCATGTATTTTTATTCTACTTAAGAGCATATCTTGTGATCAATACATAATACATAATTTATATGCTTTATTTAATAGCTATAAATAGGAAAGAAAATAATAATAATCTTGAAATGAGTTGAATGCCTCTAAAAACCTCCCCGAATTGGCTGTTATGTAATTGGGCATCTCTAAATGCTCCCTTCGGGCCATCCACCATCCCCTGCCACCCGACATATTCTGCGATAATTAGGCGGATGGCAGGGGATGGTGGATGGTTTTTAGAGGCATCCAATTCACTGTGTTTGTTTATGTCGGGGAGGTGAAAGATGGGTGGCCAGTCTGGATTTTGGGATATTGAGGAGCGTTATGCTCGCTTGAGCGAGGCGGGTACCTCACCCACACCTATTGGTCAGCTATTTTACTAAGTCCTGGAATGCTGCTTTGGTTTCAACCATAATTTGTTCTAGCTTGTGAAACTGCTGATCAAGCGATTCTGTACCGCTGCCTTCTCCCTGAACTGTATACTCCATTTCTTTTGCTGTTTCTGATAGCCGCAGGGCGCCAAGCTGTTTGCTTGAAGACTTCAAAGTATGTGCAGCCGCTCTTATTTTCTCAGAGTTGTTTTGCTCCAAACCTTCACGGATTCCACTCGAATACGTTTCTGCATCTTCCAGAAAATACTCAACCATAGTCATAAACCGTGCCTTCATGACACTTTTTGCTTCTTCAATAATGTCAAGATCAAGTATTGGAACCGCACTCATTACGCTCTCCTAAAGTGATATGGCTTGTAAGGTGGATGGCCCGAAGGGAGGATTTAGAGATACCCAGGTCTGTTGACACATAAAGTCACCAATCCAATTTTTTTTCTTGAGCAACGAAGGCCGTCACTTCATTGCCAGTTTCGTTATAGGTTAACCTGTTAAAACTCACCATGTTGGCCTGCGCTATACCGCGTCCATGATTGTCTGTTGCTCGTGCAGGGTCGATTTGCATATAATTCCGCCAGTCAAATCCTTCACCCTGGTCTTTAATTTTTACATAGCAACCGTCATTTTTTCTTCGAAAAATAACCTCAACAAATTTATTGTTATGTTCAGGTAAGGTAGCGCGACGATTGACCTCTTCTCTCCATTTTCCAGCAGTAAGCAACTCAGTTTTTCCCTGATAACCAACCCCAAGATTGCCATGCTCAACCGCATTAATTAAAAGCTCGGCTAAGCCGGAAATTGTTTGATTTGCATCTGGAAAACAATTGGCAAGAAAGCTTGCCAGTTGCTCAGCTTCCGTCAATGTTTTGAAATGAAACTTACATGTGTCAATTAAGTTGAAGCTGGCTTTATGTTTTTGAAGCTCATGCGATAATGATCTTTGTTGGTAGCTTTTGTCGATGGCAGCTTCCAAAACCGATTTCAAGACATCCTGGTCAACGGGTTTGGTAAGATAATAAAAAACACCCGCGTCAATGCCTTCCTTGATCTGATCCGGGCGATCAGACCCCGTTTGCATAATGATCGGGATTTTGCTTAGCGTGCGATCATCTTTAATCTTTTCGACAAATTCCATGCCACTCATGACAGGCATTTCGCGGTCAAGCAAGATTGCATCAACACTGTCTTTGAGCTCAAGGACTTTATCAAGCGCAAGCTGGCCATTTTCAGCTTCAATCACGTCGTAACCAAGTTGCTCGACAGAAGCGACAAGCATCATGCGCGGTGTACGATCATCATCGACCACCAATGCCAGGGGTTTTTTCTGTTCCTGTGAAGAACTGACTATATCTTGCGCCACACTGATTGCCCCTATCGTTCGCTAAGTCCGCCTGAAAGTGCGCGTTGTATTGGTTTCAGCAGATACTGCAATATGGTTTTTTCACCTGTGATTATCCCCGCTTGCACAGTCATTCCTGGCAAAATCTTACGCGCAGGATCATCTCCTACAAAATTTTGAGCTAATTCTACACGACAACGGTAAAATTTTTCTCCATTTTCATAACTAAATGTGCTCGCTGTAATGAATTTAAGCGTCCCGTCCACGGCACCAAAACGGCCAAAATCATATGCGCTTACTTTAACTTTCACGGGCTGACCAACCGAGACATGCCCTATATCTTGAGGGCTTATTCGCGCTTCTACGACGAGGTGTTTCTCAACCGGTAAAATCTCCATTAACGCCTCGCCCGGCTTAACCACTCCGCCTATGGTATTAACTTTTATTCCCTTGACGAGGCCTGTAACCGGAGCCTGAATTTCTAAGCGCTTGACCCGGCCTTGCAAGCGGTAAATGGTTTCATTTTGTTGCTTTAGTTGGCTCTGTGCTTGAACCAGTGCGCGTTTTGAATCCAAGAAACGAACTTTTGAGGTCAGACCTCGATCGTGCAATTTCTCCCTAATTTCAAACATTTCTTGTGCAACACCAACTTCATGCTCAAATCCCTTTTGGGCAACGATCGCTTTATTTAACTCTTCCTGTGTGCCAGCTCCATTAAGCAGAATGAGCAGGTCACCTTTTTGTACAAAGCTGCCTTCCTGTACGTGAATTTCTTGCACAAGCCCGCCATCATAGTGTTGTACAATTTGAGTAAATCCGTTTGGAACAACCTCGCCAGGAGCCTGAGCAATTTCTTCGACTTTGGTGAAAACCGCCCATATAAGAAACAGCCAGATTAAAAGAGAAATGCCAATGCCTGTACGTCGAACGAAATAGGGAGCAACACTCTCTTCAAGACGCGTAGATTGTCTTAAGAACTGCAACTGGGCTTCCCGGTTCTTACAATATTTATTGCTTGGAGGCTCATCAGACAGAATATCGGAAGCAGAATTTTCCGACTCTGGATCGTCAGAATCCTCTTCAAATTTCTTTTGGGATAGATGAAGGTTCATGGTCATCCCCTGCCTTGAATAAATGCATCATCACGTAGTTTTTGAATAACGTTGCTGGGTGTATTTACAATGGTACGCCCACCCTGAAGAAGACCGATGGCTTGATCTGCCAACTGAATATGATCGTCTCGGTGCGACACCATGATAATCGTTTTCTGCCCATGCCAGCTTTGGATCAGTTCAATGAACCTTTCTCCCGTTTTGCTGTTTAAGATGGTGTAAGGCAGCTCATCTATCAGGAGAACGGGAGAATTTTTGATAAAAGCCCTGGCCAAATTTATGCGAAATGCAAGACCAGAGGAAAAACCTTCACCACCACTCAAAACAGAAGTGTTTAAGCCGTTTGGCAATGACGCAATTTCATCCTTGGCATCGGCCAAACGAAGAGCATCCCATATCTCGGTATCAGTGGCGAGCTTGTTCGCAAATCGAATATTGTCCGCTATGGTTCCTTGAAAAAGCTCTGGGATTTGCGGAACATAAGAAAGCTTCTTACGAAGTAAAACGGGGTCGATCTGACGAATATCACGGTCATCAAGCAAAACAGCGCCAGCCTGGGGGCGGTATAATCCGAGGATGAGTTTCAAAATAGTGGACTTCCCACTACCATTCCCTCCCGCAATAGCAATTGTCTCTCCCGGGGCCACAGAAAGTGATAGCCCGGCAAAAACTGGATCGGTGTCTTTACTGTAACGCAACCCAACTTTAACGAAATCAATCGCACCTTCAATTTTCGGTATTTTTGCAAGTCCAGGTGCCACGTCTCTTTCGGTATCTATACTCATAAGACGGTCGATTTGTTGGACATTTCTGCTGAGCTGTTCCAATCTTGAAATGCTACCGCCTAATGTTTGCATGGGCCCAAGGATACGCCAGGCTAAAAGAATTGAGGCGAAGAGCCCCCCTCCGCTCAGCGAATTATCCCAAACCAGAGTGACGCCCCAATAAATGAGTGCGACCCCACCAATCAATCCTAGAAGATGTAGTAAAACCTCTAAAAGCTGTGCTTTATACTGTGCATGAAATGCGGCAATTGCCCCCTGCGCAGAAATGTCGCGAAACTGCTCGAACCAGATTTCACACATACCATTGAGGCGCAATGATTGGAGTTTTTCTAATAGCTCAATATGATGCGCTTGTGCCTGAGACCGCGCTTGAGCAACATGAAACATCGCAAGCTTTAATCGGGGGCGGAAATACAAAATCAAGGTACAATACACCACAACAATGCTAAGTGGTATGAAGACAAGTTTGCCGGCGATAGCTGTCAGGAGTATCAGCGCTAACAAGATAAAAGGAACGTCCAAAAGTGTTAGAAAAACAGGTCCTGTCAAAAACTCTCTCAAAGCTTCAAAACTTTTGAGGCGGGAAAGCTGTGCGGCAACAGACCCGCCCTCAATGACCGGTGCTGGCAACAAAAGTAATCTAGAAATAATGCTGTTGCTGACGATATGGTTAAATCTTGAAGAAAACCATGCAAGGTTCTGAGATCGCAAGCGACGGAAAGCCCATTCCAGCGACAACATAATCAATGCGCCTATGCCAAGCGCGTAAATGGTCCATTCTGTCGTAACATCGGCAACGCGATCATAAATTATCATCAAGAAAATGGGCAAGCCAAGAGAGATGATATTGAGGGCCAGACTGATCCCAAGCAGTCTCCAGAACAAAGGGCGGAAGCGGTTCAGTGTCGAGGCCGTCCATCCACGACCGGTTACATCGAGCTCTTCCCTTTTCTCCCTGGATAACCGCTCTCTCTCTTTTTCAAAGAAATAAGCATTGCCCTGTGTCGTATCTGAGGTCGGTTCTCTAATAACCCTTAGCTGACCTGTATTTTGTTCTTCAAATAAGCAGGGTAATAAGCGAGCGTCCAAATCACAAAGTCGTAAAGACAAAGGTGCTCCCGTATATCCCAACCGCACCATTATGTTGAGCACATCTATCAATTCAAGCGATTGCTGCCCATAGGGAAGGGCCTCAGCAATACGCTCTTTGTCATTTGATAATCCGTAGGCGTCAAAAAGATCCAGTAGGATCGAAGAGGTCGTGTCTTGATCTTTAGTTTTGTTTGGCAAAATCTGAGAAGGCCAGTCGTCTCCGGAATGTATAGCGTATGTGTTCATAGCCATAACTCCTGATACGGCAGAGAATTACTATAATTGCCATTCCCCTGCTTAACCTCTTCCACAAAACGGCCGTTTTCCAAGATGTAGTGTTTGTCAGCAAGTCGTAACGTATTGTGATCATTACTCACAATAACCATAGTGACCCGGCCTTTTAATCGGCCAAGCAGTTTGTAAACGCTGTTATAACCGTCCTTATCCAAGGCTCGGTCGGCATTATAGAAAAGTAAGATACGTGGCTTAGCCGCGATCACACGTGCTATGGCGATACGTTGCCTTAACCCCGGAGAAACGGCATCTGCATTACCTCCTTCGAGCTTGGTTTCGTAACCGGCCGGTAAAATTGCAACATCTTTGTCAATACCGAGCAGCTCTGCCATCTCATGGACACGCTCCTCAGGCACGCGTCCAAACCGGGAAAGATTATCATAAATCGTGCCACGGAAGATCGCACCGTCCGGAGGCAAATAGCCGACGTGTTGTACTAGGGTTTCAGATGATAAAGTGTGTGGTTCCACACCATTAACAAAAATGCGCCCCTGTGTCGGAGGGTACATTCCAGCAATAAGTTTTAGGAAGGTTTGCTTCCCAGCACCATGAATTCCCGAAATGGTAATCGCCTCACCCAATTTCAGATTGAGGTTGACATTTTCGAGCAGAACTTCGCCCTCAATGTGAGAAAACGACAAGTCTTCAATATCGATACGTCCCTCATTTTCTATCTGAATGGGATCAGTGGTATTGAAAACCGAAGGTTCTGCAAAATGTTCAGAGACCTTTTTGTAGGCAAGTTCTATATTTTGAAGGCGTGTCCACACGCCCATAGCCTTTTGCAATGGCTGCATAATACGGCCAGAAAGTAAGATGCAGGCAATCAGTGTACCAGTGGTTATGCTGCCTTTTAATATGAGGGGTGCGCCGACCACCGCCACCGATATCATCATCAAATGCGATGCTAGTATGCCGTGATTATAAGCGCTGGCGCTTAAGTTCGTTACTCGATAATTTGCTAGGCTTGAATCTGCTTGCCAACGCTCATAATGGCGTTCCAATAAAGCCTCTAAACCAAAAGCTTTAACAGTGTGAATACTACTGATTGTGCGAATGAGAAATGCATATCGGGTTTCATCAGCATCATCCCGCTCCATCAAATATGATTTAAGTTTGTAGCCTAAACCCCAAGCTAAGAGCCCCATAAGCCCCAAAACTGCAATTGGTACTAACACCAAGGTTCCAGCGAAATATGCAATGAGTCCCAAAAAGACAAAAATGAAAGGCAGGTCTATCAAAGTTACAAGAGCTTGACCGGAATAGAAATCCCGAATTTTACTAATGGCACTGATGCGCTGAAGATAATCCCCGACACCATCGCTTTCCGAAATACTAATCTTTTGCTCTAGCTTGTGGCGAACAACATTACAGGCCACTGTATGCTCAAAAACAGCACCTGCCCATGCCATGCTATATGTACGGCAGGTTCTCAGTATTCCTTCCATGATAATAGCAACGATAACGCCAATACACAGGATATTGAGCGTACCCATTTGTGCATGCAAGATGATGCGATCGTAAACTTGTAGCGTAATGAGAGGTAACGCGAGCGATAGCACATTGATGCTCAACGAAACAAAAGCGATTTCCTGCCATTTAGGTTGATATCCCAAACGCGGCAAGTGAAATGCTTCTTCCGGCATTTTGAGGTTCATAACTAGAACCCTTGAGCGTCAAGATTGCTATTATCAAATCCGTTGTCTAACTCCATATCATCCCCCACACCCGTATCTTCACCTAAGATATCATCCAAGTTTTGGTCATCTTCTCCCTGACCTTTAGCTTTGCCTTTTCCATTGCCTTTGTTTGCTGCTGATTCGCTTTCGGTTTGATTAACCCAATCATCATCATTATTTGTTTGCGATGATGAAGAGCCATTATTTTCGACAATTTGATCCCAACTATCGGTATTGACCTGGCCATCCCCGAAAATGGCATTGTCGTCGCCAGCATCATCATCGTCGTCATTATTCTGATTGTCAGGGCCATTACCGGGAGCATCCGGATCACCTGAGCCATCACCCTCTTCTGCGTTCGGGCCCCCTTTGCCTTGACCGGGGTTATCCTCGTCTACCCCATCTTCATCATTGCCGTGTCCGCGATTGCCATTATCTTTGTCTTGGCCCTGGCCTTGACTATCATCGTCATCGTCACCGGCATCATCATCATCGTTGTCACCGACGCCGTCGTCGTCATCGTCATCATCACCGGCATCGTCGTCATTATTCTGATTGTCAGGGCCATTACCGGGAGCATCCGGATCACCTGAGCCATCACCCTCTTCTGCGTTCGGGCCCCCTTTGCCTTGACCGGGGTTATCCTCGTCTACCCCATCTTCATCATTGCCGTGTCCGCGATTGCCATTATCTTTGTCCTGGCCCTGGCCTTGACTATCATCATCATCGTCACCGGCGTCGTCGTCATTATTCTGATTGTCAGGGCCATTACCGGGAGCGTCCGGATCACCTGAGCCATCACCCTCTTCTGCGTTCGGACCCCCTTTGCCTTGACCGGGGTTATCTTCGTCTACCCCATCTTCATCATTGCCGTGTCCACGATTGCCATTATCTTTGTCCTGGCCCTGGCCTTGACTATCATCATCATCGTCACCGGCGTCGTCGTCATTATTCTGATTGTCAGGGCCATTACCGGGAGCATCCGGATCACCTGAGCCATCACCCTCTTCTGCGTTCGGGCCCCCCTTGCCTTGACTGGGGTTATCCTCGTCTACCCCATCTTCATCATTGCCGTGTCCGCGATTGCCATTATCTTTGTCCTGGCCCTGGCCTTGACTATCATCATCATCGTCACCGGCGTCGTCGTCATCGTCATTATTCTGATTGTCAGGGCCATTACCGGGAGCATCCGGATCACCTGAGCCATCACCCTCTTCTGCGTTCGGGCCCCCTTTGCCTTGACCGGGGTTATCCTCGTCTACCCCATCTTCATCATTGCCGTGTCCGCGATTGCCATTATCTTTGTCTTGGCCCTGGCCTTGACTATCATCGTCATCATCGCCGTCATCATCGCCGTCATCATCGCCGGCATCGTCGTCGTCATCGTCGCCGGCATCATCATCGCCGTCATCATCGCCGGCATCGTCGTCGTCATCGTCGCCGGCATCATCGTCGTCATCGTCACCGGCATCATCATCATCGTTGTCACCGACGCCGTCGTCATCATCGTCACCGGCATCGTCACCGTCACCGGCACCGGCATCATCATCGTCGTCGTCACCGGCATCGTCATCGTCGTCATCGCCGGCATCATCATCGCCGTCATCATCGCCGGCATCGTCGTCGTCATCGTCGCCGGCATCATCATCGTCGCCGGCATCATCATCGTCGTCATCGTCACCGGCATCATCATCATCGTTGTCACCGACGCCGTCGTCATCATCATCATCGTCACCGGCATCGTCGTCATCATCATCGTCGTCGCCGGTATCGTCATCGTCATCGTCGTCATCGCCGGCATCGTCATCGTCGCCGTCGTCATCATCGCCGTCGTCATCGCCGGCATCATCATCGCCGTCATCATCGCCGGCATCGTCGTCGTCATCGTCGCCGGCATCATCATCGCCGTCATCATCGCCGGCATCGTCGTCGTCATCGTCGCCGGCATCATCGTCGTCATCGTCACCGGCATCATCATCATCGTTGTCACCGACGCCGTCGTCATCATCGTCACCGGCATCGTCACCGTCACCGGCACCGGCATCATCATCGTCGTCGTCACCGGCATCGTCATCGTCGTCATCGTCATCGTCATCATCGCCGTCGTCATCGTCGCCGGCATCATCGTCATCGTCGTCATCATCGTCATCATCACCGGCATCACCGGCGTCGTCATCATCAGGGTTTTCTTCGTCTTCTTCATTGACTTGATCGCCGTTGGCCTGGTTGATATCATTTTCAGCGGCTACAGCGTCTAAGGATGAACTATTTTGCGAGACTCCTTCGATATCAAAGTCTTGATTACCACCGGCGTCATTAGAGGCACCTCTGACAGAAGATCTTCCAACTGCTGTTTCACCAATTTCGTCAACCGCAGTGTCGGCGATATCTGATTGATCTTGTGCGGGGGGAATGGGCGATGCATCTGATGTGGTGTCGTCTTCAGAAAGGGGAGAGACGCTATCCTTGGGCCTTACTGCAACAGCTGCATCTTGGTCATTCGACAATCCGTCTTCCGCAGAATAAGGTTTTGCGGAAAGGTCTTCGCTATCGACTTCTTGTAGTACAGTAAGACGGTCTAAATTTTCTCTTTCGTTGGCATCATCATCAGGTTGTTGACGATCGTCTTGATCTTCAGAAGACATATCTCAACTCCCATCAGGTCTACGCAACGTCCAAGTCTCCTTCTATTAAAAGATAAAGACATTAGAACCCTGTAAATTTATTTGCTCTTTTTTTGATTGTGGAACGTACCAAATTGGGATGGTGCTAAAGAATTTCCAACCATCAGAGTCGTCTGAAATCAAAAAGATCTGACGGCTTAGGACATAAGTATCCATAATAAATGATAAAGTTATTATGCTGTTACAAAACTGTGAGCTTGTTCTTGATCATCATATTTGCCTCGATGATTGAGATACCAGTTCAAAAGTTCATTTATTGGCATCGGCTTAGCAGAAAAATATCCTTGAACCAGGTCAACGCCTTGTTCTGCAACAAATTTTAAATCCTCAATTGTTTCTACGCCCTCGGCAACAATGCGCACATTGTGATCTCTGCTTAGTTTAACGCAAGCTTCAACGATGGCTCTTGATTGGGCATTTTTATGTGCATCTGTGATAAAGGATTTATCAATCTTAAGTTCAGAAAAAGGAAAATCTCTAAGATATTCGATATTAGAGTAAGCGGTTCCAAAATCGTCAATAGAAAGTTCAAATCCCAATATTGCCAAGCGCGCTAATACCTCCATCGGAACGGTATCATTTGCCAAAAGTCGACTCTCTGTAATTTCTAAAACCAGTCTGGACCTATCTAAACCACTTTGGTCCATCATTGATGCAACCTTATCCGGAAAATCGAGGTTTGACAGATTGCTTACACTTAGATTTACAGATGTTTTGAAATTTATTTTTAGTCTTTTCCAGCGTTTGGCATCAGCAATTATTGTTCGAAGTACAAAATCTGTTAGCGGCTCAATCAACTTATGTTCTTCAGCCATCTCAATGAAATGATTTGGTGTGATTATACCATGTTTAGGATGATCCCAACGCGCCAGCGCTTCTGCCGCAACAACCTTATCAGTGTGTACATCCAATTGGGGTTGGTAATATATTTTTATCTGTTCTTCAGCCAGTGCGGTTCTGAACTCGCTTTCGCTTACTAACGGTTCGAATTCACAATCTCCGTCTAATGGGATGCCAGAAATATTCCTAAGAAGATTCTTTATGTCATCAAAATTTATGGGTTTTTGTAATGCGCCAACAATATTAAGTTTATGGGTATTCGCGAGAGATTGGGCTAATGATATGACCGACCCATCTACACCACTCAAAATTGATACGGCACCTTTATAATCACAATCATGCAAATGCCTTAAAAACTGAATTCCATCAATTTCTGGCATCTGTAAATCACAGACAATCAAGTCGATATCATTGTTTCGTTGGTCTAGAATTTCCAGTGCTTGAACACCATTCTTTGCAGTAAAAACCTCTGTAATGCCTTGCTTCTCAAAAAATGCTTGCGTAACACCGCAAATGACCCTGTCATCATCTACAATTAGAACAGAGTTTAACTTTGGTGTAAGGATTACCATTTTTTCTAGACTTTTACCAAAAATCCCGACGAAATAATACAACGGCTACTGAGAACACTCTAAATTACTATAATAAAATTTAAGTAAAGAATTTTCCGAAAATTCTGCAACAAATAGACTTGTTTGGCTCCAAGACATATTCATCAAACTCCAACATGCACAAAGGACAACACCTTCAAAGAATCAGAAATACTCACCAATCACAACTAAAATCACCTGAATACCTCTAAAAACCTCCTCGAATTGGCTGTTATGTAATTGGGCATCTCTAAATACTCCCTTCAGGCCATCCACCATCCCCTGCCACCCGCCATATTCTGCGATAATTAGACGGGTGGCAGGGGATGGTGGATGGTTTTTAGAGACATCCAATTCACTATGTTTGTTTATGTCGGGGGAGGTGAAAGATGGGTGGCCAGTCTGGATTTTGGGACATTGAGGAGCGTTATGCTCGCTTGAGCGAGGCGGGTACCTCACCCTATAAGCGCTAGCTTAAGATTTCACAGAATGTAATTTTTACTCAGCGTCATTCCCGCGAAGGCGCACTGCTGTCCGGGGAATTTTTAGGTGAAGGTGAAAAGTGGTTGATATAAAAAGACATAACGCTATCTCGGAGTATCGGGACTTGGTTCTGACGGTGCCACTTGCGCTCCTTCCCCCTCGAGGGGGGAAGGCCAAACGCCACCGCCTTAGCTCACCAGAGCTAAGGCGCATGGTGTTTGGGATGGGGGTGACGGAGGCAGATTCAAGTGTATAGGTTTTCTCATGAATCCCCCCCCCCACCCGGCACTCCGTGCCGACCTCCCCCTCCAGGGGGGAGGTTATTGGAGTATGCCGTTAAGGCTCCGCATACAACAAGTGGAGATGCATTTCCAAATTTTCCCGGACAGCAGTGCGCGGAGGCGGGAATCCAAGTCTGACTCACATTTGGATCCCCATCTACATGGGGATGACGGCGTTTGCTGCAAAGTGTTAAGCACATCAACAGCTATTAAATATTAAGTTAGCGCTTATGGTACCTCACCCACACCTCATTTGCCGACAGGGCCATAGTGCATCTTATCAAATTGAAGTTATTGCTATTTCCTCTTATCGACCTTCTTTTTTTTGTATTCTGATTGAGGAAGAAAATTAGCGCCTGACTCTGCCAAGAAATCCCACAAAGCTTGTGATGATGGTAACAGAAGCTTATCTCTGCGCTTTACGACAAACCACTGACGTATAACTGGCAGGCCTTCAACTTGGAGTTGGGCGATACGCCCTTCCTGAAGTTCAGGCGCGATCGTGTGGGCTGAAATCAATGCAATGCCGAGGCCCGCCATGACAGCCTGCTTAATGGTCTCGTTGCTCCCGATTTCCATGCCGATGTTGGGAGTTAAGCTGACCTTTGCAAAGAGACGCTGCATTAATAACCGTGTTCCCGATCCTTCTTCGCGCAACAAAAAAGTTTGATTGGCGAGTTCGGAAATCGCAATTTTTCTCCGTTTGGCCATTGGATGGTCGGGCGGGGCAACAATGATATGTGGATGATCACCAATAACCGCTTGCTCCACTTCAATTCCGTCCGGTGGTCTCCCCATAACGGCGAAATCAAGCTCGTAATCCCGCAACGCTGCTATGGTTTCGCCACGGTTTCCAACAGAAAGGCGTATCTCTACATTGGGATGCGCGCGGGCAAAGGCGGCGAGCGCGCGTGGTGCAAAATACTTGGCGGTACTGACAACGCCAACCGCAACCTGTCCTCCTTCTGCTCCCTTTAATGCTTCAAGAGCCTCACCGCAATCCTGAAGGGCGGTCTCGCAGCGATGCGCTGCATCAAGGATTAGCTGACCCGCGTCAGTCAGTCGCAGCGAGGTACTCGTCCGTTCTATGAGGGGCAGCCCGATTGTTTCCTCCAGCAGGCGCATCTGCATGGTGATAGCTGGTGGTGTCACATTAAGTGACTGAGCAGCTTGAGAAATTGTGCCGGTTCGAATGACCGCATCGAGAGCACGAAGTTGCTTCAAGGTAACATGCGGTGCAGTATGTTTAAGTTTTTCTTTCATTCAGGCTAAGATAATTCAAATTTACTTTACCTGCTAGTCCCCCCTAATATCAAACTTAAGAACCCGATTAAGCCGCTTGTTAGAGTGTTTTCAGGAAAAACGGATCCTGGAAAAACCGCTGGGTTTTGGGAGGTATGATCAGTGAGTGTGCTGACAACGTTGAATGTATATCTCGATGGTTGGGCGGAGAGCAAGGAACGCAGAACTATTGCGGACACGGTTCTCATTCTTGCAGATACCGGGCGTGAAATTTCTAAATTGGTTGCACGGGGACCATTGGCCGGACCGATGGGGACAGTCGTTGGAAGCAGTATTGATGGCGATGGACAGAAGGAGCTTGATCGCTTAGCCAATATTCAACTGATCTCTGCGCTGAAACGCGCACCTGTTGCCTATATTGCCTCTGAAGAACTTATTGACCCACTAACAACAGGTCAGGTGGATGCCCCGCTTTGCGTTGCAATTGATCCTCTAGATGGCTCCTCTAACATTGAAACCAATGTTTCGATTGGCACGATCTTTTCAATTTTACCGCGGA
This sequence comes from Methyloligellaceae bacterium, assembly GCA_965224165.1. GTDB lineage: Bacteria > Pseudomonadota > Alphaproteobacteria > Rhizobiales > CBDCYM01 > CBDCYM01. Next base: position 670,297 of record CBDCYM010000011.1, read on the forward strand.
GCGAACAGGCAAGTGATGCGGCAAATATTCACTTTTTCCAACCTGGTCGCAAACAGCTTGCTGCCGGTTATATCATCTACGGACCGCAAACTGCACTGGTGCTCACTGTTGGTGAAGGGACACATATCTTCACTCTCGATCCGGATAACGACTTATACAAATTAACAACGGCCAATGTTCGCGTGCCAGAAACCACGAGTGAATTCGCCATCAACATGTCTAACTACAGGCATTGGCGTGGTGAACTGCGTGCCTATATTGATGATTGCTTGGCGGGCGAAAATGGAGAGCGCGGCAAAAATTTTAACACTCGGTGGATCGCTTCGATGGTGGCAGAATGTCACCGTATTTTACAGCGGGGCGGCATTTATCTCTACCCAGGAGATGGGCGGCAGGGCTATAGCCAAGGGCGGCTGCGTCTCATCTATGAAGGTAATCCCATTGCTTTTTTGATGGGTGAAGCTGGCGGCAACGCCACCACTGGTCATGGTCCCATACTCGACATCGTACCAACCGATATTCATCAACGCATCCCGCTCATCTTTGGCTCAGCGGGAGAAGTTGAAACGGTACAGAATTACTATAAGGCGTCAGACTCGGCAGGTACTCGCTCGCCTCTATTTGGGCGGCGCGGTCTGTTCCGAGTGTGAGGAGTTGCCCAATGTCCGTTAAGCATCCCATCATCTCGGTTACTGGTTCTTCAGGTGCTGGCACTTCGTCGGTTAAACGGACTTTTGAGCGCATTTTTCGTCGTGAAGGTATCGCAGCTGCTTTCATTGAGGGGGACGCGTTTCATCGTTATGACCGGGCAGAAATGAAGTTAGAAATGGAGAGCCAAGCAAAGGCTGGCAATAATCATTTCAGCCATTTCAGCCCGGAAGCAAACTTGCTTGCAGAGCTGGCGGAAACCTTCAGAGATTACGGTGAAACAGGCACCGGGCGCACGCGTCATTATGTACATGATCATGACGAAGAAGAGCTCTATGGAAACCTTCCGGGAACATTCACAGCATGGCAGGAATTTCCTGAAAACACTGATCTTCTATTTTACGAAGGTCTGCACGGTGCAGTTGTTACGGAAGATGTTAACGTTGCGCAATATGCAGACCTTAAGATCGGTGTAGTGCCTGTCATAAATTTGGAGTGGATACAAAAGATCCACCGCGACAAAGAGAGCAGAGGGTATTCCACAGAGGCGGTTATGGATACCATGCTGCGGCGCATGCCGGACTATGTGCATTATATTTGCCCGCAATTTACTGAGACTGACATTAATTTCCAGCGTGTGCCCACAGTGGACACGTCAAATCCGTTCATTGCCAGGTGGATTCCAACTGCAGATGAATCAATGGTTGTTATCCGTTTTCGGGACCCGCGCGGTATCGATTTTCCTTATTTGGTCTCGATGATCCACGACAGCTTTATGTCCCGGGCAAATTCCATCGTCATTCCGGGCGGCAAGCTTGATCTCGCGATGCAACTAATCCTCACACCGATGATTCTGCAATTAGTGGAAAAAAGACGACGTGCAATAGGCCGGTGAGGGGGAAGCACTCTGATGAGTAAAGGAAAAACCACTAAGGACCAACAAGAAGCTACCGTTAAGCAACGGCCTCAGTTAAATGCTGCCCATGCCTTGTCAATGGACCGAGGGCAGCCATCAAACTCCAGTATCCCGGTCAGTCAGGCCCTGACGCGGCAACAGGAAATGGAATTGGCAAGGAGAGTAGTATGGCACGGATAACTCTAAGACAATTATTGGATCACGCCGCTGAGCATGGCTACGGCGTGCCAGCCTTCAATATCAATAATATGGAGCAAGTATTATCCATTATGCGGGCAGCTAAGTCGGTCGACGCACCGGTAATCCTCCAGGCAAGCCGTGGTGCACGTGCTTACGCGGGTGACATTATGTTAGAAGCCATGGTCGAAGCGGCAGAGAAACTTCACCCGGAAATCCCGATCTGCCTGCACCAAGACCATGGCAATAATGAAGGGACATGTTTCTCCGCGATCCAGCACGGTTTTACATCCGTTATGATGGATGGGTCGTTGGAAGAGGACGGCAAAACACCCGCATCCTACGAATACAATTTGCGTATTACCGAGATGGTTACTGAGATGGCGCATCGTGTGGGTGTTTCAGTTGAAGGCGAACTTGGTTGCCTCGGTTCGCTGGAAACTGGTGAGGGAGATGCGGAAGATGGTCATGGGTTTGAAGGTAAGCTTGGAAAAGACATGCTGCTGACTGACCCGGATCAAGCAGCGGAATTTGTAGCTAAAACCAAGGTTGATGCTCTTGCCGTTGCTATTGGCACGTCGCATGGGGCCTATAAGTTTACTCGTAAACCGACCGGCGATATTTTGGCAATGGAAGTTGTTGAGGCGATTAATCAGCGACTGCCCAACGTCCACTTGGTAATGCACGGTTCTTCTTCGGTGCCGCAGGACCTACAGGATATTTTCAATGAACATGGCGGCGAGATGCCCCAAACATATGGGGTGCCTGTCGAGGAAATCGTGCGTGGTATCAAATCCGGAGTGCGTAAGGTCAATATCGATACGGATTGCCGTCTCGCAATGACCGGGCAATTCCGCAAAATCGCCCAGGAGAAAGGTGCGGAATTTGATCCACGCAAATTCCTGGTGCCGGCAATGGACGCCATGGAAAAGTTGTGCCGTGACCGTTTCGAACGGTTTGGGACAGCCGGTAATGCGTCAAAGATAAAAACTATCCCACTTGATGAAATGGCAAACCGTTACGCTGCGGGCACTTTAGACCCCCAAATAGAGCAAGCCAGGGCTGCGTAACTTATCTAAACAGATCAGGAGTTTTGTTATGGCTACAAAATCTAACAAGCCAGGCCGGTATGAAGCCGGCGTCAAGGAATACAGGGAAACCTATTGGGACCCTGACTATGAACCAAAAGATACTGATATTCTTGCGTGTTTTAAGATTACACCGCAGCCCGGAATGCCTAAGGAAGAAGTCGCAGCGGCGGTTGCTGCAGAGTCTTCAACCGGTACTTGGACCACCGTATGGACTGACCTCCTTACTAACCTCGATTATTATAAGGGGCGCGCTTATAAGATCGAGGACGTACCTGGAGATAATGAAAGCTACTATGCCTTCGTGGCCTATCCAATAGATCTCTTTGAAGAGGGGTCCATCGTCAATGTGCTGACTTCTCTGGTCGGCAATGTGTTTGGCTTTAAAGCACTGCGTGCGTTGCGCTTGGAGGACATTCGTTTCCCTTTGCATTATGTGCTCACCTGTGGCGGTCCACCCAATGGCATTGTTGTAGAGCGGGATAAACTCAACAAATATGGCCGCCCATTGCTGGGGTGCACGATCAAACCCAAGCTCGGTCTGTCAGCTAAAAATTACGGCCGCGCCGTCTATGAGTGCCTGCGCGGCGGCCTTGATTTCACCAAAGACGATGAAAACATCAACTCGCAACCTTTCATGCGTTGGCGAAACCGGTTTGAATGTGTCATGGAAGCCGTGGATCAGGCCGAGGCTGAAACCGGAGAGCGTAAAGGGCACTATCTCAATGTGACGGCACCAACTGTTGAAGAAATGTACAAGCGTGCTGAATTCGCTAAAGAGCTCGGTAGCCGCATCATCATGCATGATTTTCTGACTGCAGGCTTCACGGCAAACACTTCGCTCGCCAATTGGTGTCGGGATAATGGCATGCTGCTGCATATCCACCGGGCCATGCATGCGGTCCTCGACCGTCATCCCAAACACGGTATTCACTTTCGGGTGCTTACTAAGTGCCTACGGCTTTCCGGTGGCGACCATCTGCACTCAGGTACGGTGGTTGGGAAGCTCGAAGGGGACCGTGAAGCGACCTTGGGATGGATCGATTTGATGCGCGAAAGTTTCGTGCCGGAGAACCGGGCGCGCGGCATTTTCTTCGATCAAGACTTCGGCACCATGCCGAGTGTTATGCCGGTTGCATCCGGCGGCATCCATGTCTGGCATATGCCGGCATTGGTTTCGATATTCGGCGATGATGCTTGTTTCCAGTTCGGTGGCGGAACACTTGGCCATCCTTGGGGTAACGCAGCCGGTGCCGCCGCTAATCGGGTCGCTGTTGAAGCCTGCATTCAAGCCCGCAACAATGGCGTTGAGGTGGAGAAGAACGGCCGCGAGGTTCTCTCCAAAGCCGCCAAGCATAGCCCGGAACTCGCAGCAGCTATGGAAACATGGAAAGAGATCAAATTCGAATTTGATACGGTCGATAAGCTGGATGTCGCAAGCTAACCGGATCAGTCACCTGGATACCTCTAAAAACCATCCACCCTCCTCTGGCACCCGCCATGTTCTGCGATAATTAGGCGGGTGGCAGGGGAGGGTGGATGGCCTGAAGGGAGTATTTAGAAATGCCCACCTTAGATTTATGGAGAAAACCAAAATGGAAGTGCAGGATTATCGTTCACTCTTGAATGATCCCGATAGCCGGAAGTTTGAAACCTACTCCTATCTTGAGGAAATGGATGCAGGCACGCTTCGTAAGCAAATCCAAGCCATGCTTGATAAGAAATGGGAAATCGCGATTGAACATGTCGAGCCTGAGCGCAGTCACCGGACATATTGGTATATGTGGAAGCTGCCATTTTTTGGCGAGTGGAACATTGATACAATTATGACCGAGATCAATGCCTGTCGGAACGCTTATCCCGGTCACCATATCAAGGTGATTGGCTATGATGGTATACGCCAGACCCAAGGGATGGCCATGGTCGTCCACCGAGCTTAATTCTCATGTCTGGTGAAATCTTGATTGCACCTGGATACCTCTAAAAACCATCCACCACCCCTGACCGAACCAGAGGTCCGGTCAGTTCCATATAAGGGCGGTCTCGCTTTCCTCGCAAAGCGAGGGCGAGACCGACAGGCGGCTCTACGGGCGAATTTGGCATTATGTTCAACGGTTATGGCCTGAGCCCATAATCTGGAAAATGAAGAAAAGTACACTGAGCGAAGCGAAGGACTTTTCTTCACAGTCAACTCAATCCTTTCAGCGGATTTCGCAGAATTGGTGTGTAAACTTGGACTCGCTTAAGGGCATTATGAGTCAGTCACAATGCCCTTTAGTATTATCTAATTCGTTATAATTTCCGGTCCCATGAGCGTTATTGGCAGCCAGGTCGAAATCCACGGCACATAGGTGACCAGAATCAAGAATGTAAACATAATGCCAAGCCATGGCAGAGCGGCCTTCACTACGTTTATGACGGACATTTGCGCAACACCGGCAGTTACAAAGAGGTTTAATCCGACCGGTGGTGTGATCATGCCGATTTCCATATTCACAACCATAATGATGCCAAGATGAATAGGGTCGATACCTAACTGAATTGCGATCGGAAACACAAGTGGTGCAACGATGACAAGCAGTCCTGATGGTTCCATAAACTGTCCGCCAATAAGCAAAATAACATTGACAATTACAAGGAACATAACCGGCCCAAAACCCGCTCCGAGCAGCGCTTCGGTAATCATTTGCGGGATACGCTCTTCGGTTAGCACATGCTTAAGAATCAAAGCATTAGCAATGATAAACATCAGCATGATTGTGAGTTTGCCCGCCTCGAAAAGCGTCTTTTTCGTATCTTTATGAAACCATACCGTCAGGAGACTGTGGGGTTTACGGAAGAGCGAAATCGGGCCGTTTTCTCCACGCAGGGGGCCCATATCCCGATAGACAAAATTTGCGATAAAAAAAGCGTAGATGGCTGCAACGGCGGCCGCTTCGGTTGGCGTGAATATGCCGCCATAAATACCACCCAGAATGATAACAATCAGAAGAAGACCCCAGATCGCATCTCGTGCAGATTCGAAAACTTCGCGAAATCCCGCCCAGGGCTGTGCAGGAAGGTCCCGAATCCGCGCAACGACATAAATGCCGATCATGAGCATGAACCCTGCGATTAAACCAGGGATTACACCGCCCAGAAACATTCGTCCTACTGAAACGTCTGTTGCTGCCGCGTAAACAACCATAACGATAGAAGGTGGGATCAAGATGCCAAGTGTGCCGGCATTACAAATAACGCCGGCCGCAAACTCCTTGCTGTACCCCACTTGCCGCATGCCAGCGATGACGATGGTCCCAATGGCCACAACAGTAGCGGGCGAAGAACCTGAGAGTGCCGCAAACATCATGCAGGCAAAGACAGAAGCAATAGCTAATCCGCCACGGAAGTGGCCCACCACAGCAATTGCAAACCGGATAATGCGATGTGCGACACCGCCCGTTGACATAAAGCTTGAGGCAAGGATGAAAAAAGGGATCGCAAGCAGCGTATAATGACCGTCGAATGCAGAGAATAAAGTCTGCGCAATTGAGGATAGTGATGCGTCAGAATAAATCAAAAGAAATAGGATACTAGAAAGACCGAGGGAAATTGCGATCGGCACACCAATAAGCAGGAAAATAATCACCATGGCAAAGAGAACGATAACTTCCATCGATCAAGTCTCCTTACCTATAGAATACTCTTCAAGGTCCTCGATGCTTTCAGCCTCGTGACTAGCAATGATCATGTTGACTTCACCTTTCAGAACACGCCAGCCAACTTGTAAAAAGCGGAAAGTAAGAAGTGTCATGCTGAGTGGAAGAACAAAATATGGAATGAAGCGGGGAATTTTTTCGTAAGGTTCGCCTTCATTCATCCAAACAGCTAGAAATTGTAAAAATTCCGGCATTGGAACATCGTCAGTTTCTAAAAAGGCCCGGTTTGTGGCAAACGGATACCAATAATCCCAACCGCCTTTCAGAAGAAGAATACTGAAGGCAAGGCAGGCGAGAACTGATAGGATAGTCATAATTTTCCGGATAGGGGGTGGAAGGGCGGAAACGACAACATCGACACCTAAATGCAGTGTCTTCTTAACACAGTAAGATGCCCCTAGGAGAACAAGCCAGGCAAAGAGGAAAACAGTGACCTCCAACGCCCATAAAATATTGTCATTGAAAACGTAACGTGCGACCACGTTAGCAAAGGTTATTAGGGTCATCAGCCCTAAAAGCAAGGCAATTAGCGTTTCTTCGATTGTGTCGGCCGTCCTTGCGAGCGTGTGGCGTACTCCTGCCGACATGCTGATTCTCCCCCAGATATATATTCTTCTTTTTTTATATTATATAAGTGGGATGCGCAGTCAAATCTGCCCACGCATCCCGTAAGTTTATTATTATTATTGTTATTATTATTAGCGCGCCAATTAGCTACCTTTATTGGCGGCTTGTGCAGCAGAGATCAAATCTGCGCCAACATCTTTCTCGAATTGCTTCCATACCGGTTTCAATGCCTTCACCCAAGCTTCGCGTTGCTTAGCGTCAAGTTTGCGCACTTTACTGCCGGAATCGACAATTTTCTTTTTGTTAGATTCGTTGACCGCAGTTGATTCTTTGTTGCGGGCTTCGGTCACCTCTTTGAGGATTTTGGCAAACTGATCACGAACGTCTGGCTTCAAGCCATCCCACCACTCAGCAGAAGTTACGACAAGATAGTCAATAATTCCGTGATTGGTTTCAGTGACACCGTCTTGAACCTCGAAGAATTTCTTACCGTAGATGTTTGACCAAGTGTTTTCCTGACCATCAATAACTTTGGTTTGAAGGCCACCATAGACTTCTTTGAAAGCCATCTTCTGAGGGTTCGCTCCAAGAGCTTTAAATTGAGCGACAAGAACATCAGAAGCCTGGACGCGGAACTTCAATCCTTTGGCATCTGCAGGTTTGATCAAAGGTTTGTTGGCTGACATCTGTTTCATGCCATTGTGCCAGAAGGCAAGACCTTTAAGACCTTTGCGGACCATAGAATTCTTTAGCTTTTGACCTGCATCAGAATTCTGGAACCTATCAACTGCGTTGATGTCATTAAACAAGAAGGGTAAATCGAAAATCCGGAATTTCTTGGTGAATTTTTCAAATTTGGAAAGTGACGGTGCCGCCAATTGAACATCACCACTCAGCAGAGCTTCCAGAACTTTCTTATCATCATAAAGAGTAGAGTTCGGGAAAACCTGCATACAAGCTTTGCCGTTCATCTCTTCGTTAACACGTTTTTCCAATAGCGACGCGGCAATACCTTTCGGATGTTTGTCTGTATTGGTCACATGACTGAATTTTATGACTAATTCGCCGTCATCGCATTTTGCAAATGCAGTGGCGGATGAAACCATAACGACTGCTGCAGCGGCAGCCGCAATGAGGATACTGCGCATTAGAATCTCTCCTCCCGTATCTAATCAAGATTGGACGAACCAAAGTCCGCCAAAGGTTAACATTCCCTTAATAGCAACTGGCATGCCAAAACGTAAGTGATGAGTGCCTGAAGGCTTGGATAAGTGTTAAGTCTATGATTTATAATGATATTATATCGTTTTATTGGGAGGGCGTTGGTTTTCACTCTAACCAGGATGTGCAGTAATCTACACATTTAAATCATTTCACGTATAAGAACTCACACATGAATGGAATTTTTGTTTTTCGATATTGCTAAAAAGCTAAAAGATAAAGGGCTCTTTAGTTATCTCGTCCAGAATTAGACGTAAGCCCATATTTCTGCATCTTATCGTAGAGCGTCTTACGTGAGATACCGAGAGCTTCATACGTTTCCTTCAAACCATGTGCATTCTGGACGAGGGTTTGTTGAATGATTTGCTTCTCGACAATAGCGACCTGGTCAGCAAGGCTTCGTTTTGCCATGGGCCCCTTGGACGGCAATGCTCCGTTTTGCTCGATCTCGATATCAAGCCCCAGAACATGACGAACGGCGGTATTCTGTAATTCTCGCACATTACCGGGCCAATCATGGGCGAGCAGTTTCGCCATGGTCTCAGGCCCAGCTTCAATGACGTCACGTTTATAACGTTCTGCGGACTGGGTCAGGAAATGATGAAAAAGCAAAGGAATATCATCCCGTCGATCGCGCAATGGAGGAATTGACAATGAAAGAACATCCAATCGGTAGTATAGATCCTTGCGAAATAACCCTTCGTCTGAAATCTGTTTCAGATCGTCCTTTGTTGCTGCAATAATACGTACATCGACAGGAATTTCGTCATTTGCGCCGACGCGTACAATCACACGATCCTGCAGGACACGGAGAAGCTTGATCTGAATGTCTATCGGCATGCTCTCAATCTCATCGAGAAACACCGTACCGCCATTTGCAAACTCAAACTTACCGATCCTTTGTTTCGTCGCACCCGTAAAGGCACCTGGCACATGGCCAAACAATTCGCTTTCTATTATGGTATCAGGTAGAGCACCGCAATTTATTGCAACAAACCTTTGAGCGGATCGTGTGCTGAGTTCGTGGAGACTGCGAGCAACGAGTTCCTTTCCAGTCCCCGTCTCTCCAAGTATAAGAACGTCAGCATCAGTAGCCGCATAACTCATGATCTCCTTTCGCAATCCTTCGATTAGAGGATTGCGGCCAACTAATATACGCTCAATCCCTGTGCTCTTCTCTAACGCTAATCTCAGGGTCCGGTTTTCCAAGATAAGCCGCCTCTTTTCTAAAGCTCTGCGAACGGCATCGACAAGGATTTCAGAAGCGAAGGGTTTTTCGATAAAGTCATAAGCTCCGTCCCGCATGGCTTTTACGGCCATGGAGACGTCACCATGGCCGGTGATCAATATGACGGGGAGTTGTGGATCACGTTCCAAAGCATGTGACATAAGTTCTAAACCGTTTTGGCCAGCCATTTTGATGTCAGTCACCACCACGCCGGGCCAACCGCGATTAACCCGGGCAAGCGCCCCTTCAGCGGAGGAAAAGCTCTCCACCTTAAGGCCAGCAATTTGAAGGGCTTGAACGCAGGCTGTTCTGAGATGTTCCTCGTCATCTACGAGTATGACCTCGTTACTCATGCTGCTTCGCCTTCTTTTCTTAGAACGGGAACAAATTTAAGTGTAAAAATAGCGCCACCGTCTGGGTGATTATTTACTTCTATGGAACCACCAAGTTGCTGGACAATACCATATGTAATGGATAGCCCTAGCCCCATTCCTTCACCAACCTCCTTTGTCGAGAAAAAAGGATCAAATACATTTTGCAGATGATCTGCAGGTATCCCATGGCCTGCATCCCAAACATTGCATATGACTCTCTCTTTTTCACGATAGACATTAATCCGGAGTTTTTTTGGGTGAACAGAGGTCATTGCATCAAGGGCATTCGAGAACAGATTGACGAAGACCTGTTGTAGTCGCACATTCCCCCCAACAACGAGAACATCATTTTGGGGCAAATGCTTTATTACGATGACATCATCATGCTTGATACGCCGGTCTAAAAGTTCAAGTGCTTCATTGATTGCAACCCTGATAGATGTAGGACGTGTTGTTATCGGCTCTTTACGGGCATAAGTCCTAAGGTTTTTTATGATCCGAGCCATCCGATCTATTAACTCTGCAATCCCTTTTAGATTAGCCGACGCAAATTCAGGCTTTTGACGTTCGATAAAGGCGCGTGCGTTATCTGCATAAGAACGTATTGCCGCAAGCGGCTGGTTCAATTCATGACTAAGACCTGCAGACATCTGACCAAGGGCAGCAAGTTTGGTTGCCTGAACAAGACCGGCCTGTGTTCGCCTAAGTTCAGCTTCTGTACGTTCGCGCTCCATGATCTCAGTTCTTAATTGATTATTGGCTTGCATGAGTTCATTTGTACGCTCTTTGACACGCTCCTCCAATTGCACCTTAACAGCTTCCTGCAATGCAATGCGATCAGCCAACCGGTGCTGTCGCTGATATATATTCACAGCCGCCAAAAAAATGCTTGCTAGCATAAAACCTGCAACGGCAACGGCGATATTTACTTGTCGCTTAACGCCTTCTGTCTTTGCTAAAAGCATAACCCCCCAGCCTGCATCCGTCATATTTGTTCGCTGGATTAGATATTCTTCAGGTTTGCCATTGGCTTCGGTATTTTTTCCCTTTATTTTATTTTGGTTGAGGATCGTTACAAATTCAAACCCATCATCATTTTCGTAGTCTGTAATGGCTAAACGCGGCAAACTATGATTTCCATATTTACGGCTAGCTCTAATTGCCCGTATTTCAGTAGATGATAATGCCTTTACTGTATGAAACCGCCAATCTGGATTGCTACTTAGAAAAATAACCCCTTTGCTGTCGACAACTAAAACATTGTGATCCGGAGCGCGCCAGCCAGATTCAAGGTGCCCTACCTGCATTTTGACCACGATTGCTCCAAGAATATCGAATCCATTCCTGACAGGATAAGCAAAATAATAACCGCGTTCCCGTGATGTTGATCCGAGCGCAAAATAACGGCCAAGCCGACCGTCCATGGCGGTCTGGAAATAGGGGCGGTAGCTAAAGTTCTTGCCAACAAAGGGCCGTGATGACGACCAGTTGCTGGCAGCAACCGTTAAGCCGGTTTTATCCATCAAATAGGTGTCAAGTGCTCCCGATATGCTGTTAATCTTTTCAAGCTCAACATTAAGTACAGCAATTTGTTGGGGCGTTGCTTCACCCTTGAGAGCAGCCCGAAAGGAGGGATTAGAAGCTAGAAGCTGAGGTTGATAACGGTGTTTAGCAAGCTGGCCTCTTAGGTTTTCAATCACGAGACTGAGTGTATGCCGGCTGCGCTCACTAATCTCTCTTAAAGCGATCTGCCGCGCCCAATAGGCTGTCTGCCAAAGTATTAAGACACACAACAGCACACCCAGGCCAATAACAATTATCAGTGGGCCTCTTGAGATATGCTTTTTTCTTAACCTGTTCAGTGTACCCATCCAATATCACTGTTACTTTATTCTACTGTACCTTATACCCAATTGACGAGATATAGCGTGAAGCTGTTATGTTCGATCCTCAGATATGGCGGTTTTGTCAAAATCAGGAATGGATATATGGCCTCCAGTTAATAGGTCAAATAATTATTTGCATCATGCCAACACCATTGAGTTAGGTCACTTAGTTTAGTATTCCGAATTTTCCCTATCCTTTGAGATTTTTTGTTTCCAGTGTGCCCATTTATTGCAAAATTCCGAAATTTAATCTGACGGCCACATGGGCTGATTCACCTTTGCATTTTTGGAACTTCTGCATAATGGTTCTATCTTATGTGAGTATCTCTAAATACTCCCTTCGGGCCATCCACCATCCCCTGCCACCCGCCATATTCTGCGATAATTAGGTGGGTGGCAGGGGATGGTGGATGGTTTTTAGAGGTATCCATGTGGTTATTTTAGGGTCTTTCCGATATAGAAATGAATACGTAATCGATTACGCAAAAGAGGAAAAAGAATACTTAGAAATATACGTACTACGTATTTGTTCGCGCGTGATACGTAGTTAAATACAAGCGTTAACGGAGGTGTCCTTGCAAGCGGATATTGCAAAAGCGTTCATGCTGATTATGAGGCCTATATCTGGATTGGCAAAACATCCGAACAATCAAACCTGGCTGAGGCGATAAATATGTCATATGAGAAGCTCCAACTGCTTATTGCTGGTGAATGGAAGGAGGGAAGTTCAGGGCAAACAGAACCTGTCATTAATCCCGCAACGGAAGACATTATTGCCGAAGTTCCCCATGCTTCACGGGAGGATTTAGATCTGGCTCTGCAGGCTTCTGCCGCGGGTTTTATGATTTGGCGTAACGAGCCAGCAAGTAAGCGGCAAGCCGTTATTGAGCGTGCCGCACAACTCATGAATGAGCGTGTTGAGGCTATTGCCCGCACATTGACCCAGGAGATGGGTAAGCCTCTTAGTGAAGCAAAAGTGGAGATGGATTTCGTTATCAACGTCGCAAGGTGGTACGGCGAAGAGGGCAAACGTGCATATGGCCGTATCATACCGCCACGCATTCCAGGTGCACGGCAAATGGTTGTCAAGGAACCCGTGGGTCCAGCCTGTGCTTTTGTCGCTTGGAATTTTCCTGGCACAAATGTGATACGCAAGGTTGCAGGTGCTCTTAGTGCTGGCTGTTCAATCATCATCAAGCCGAGTGAGGAAACACCAGGTACAGCCGTAGCAATTGCCAGGTGTTTTCAAGATGCGGGACTGCCGCCCGGTGTGCTCAACGTGGTTTTTGGTATTCCGGATGAGGTATCCCGCCATGTACTAGGCTCGAAAATTCCAAGAAAAGTGTCTTTTACCGGCAGTGTTCCTGTTGGCAAGCATTTGCAGAAACTTTCTGCGGAAACGCTGAAGCGCTGTACCATGGAGCTTGGCGGGCATGCGCCGGTGATTGTTTTTGACGATGCAGATGTCAATAAGGCGTTGGACGCGACAGCGGGGTTCAAATTCCGGAATGCAGGGCAAGTCTGTATTTCCCCAACGCGGTTTTATATTCAAGAAAAAGTTTATGATGCGTTTGTTGACGGATTCACTGAGCGGGCAAAATCGATCAAAGTCGGTAATGGTCTGGAGGATGGGGTGCAAATGGGACCGTTGATTGCATCACGCCGTCTCGATGTCATGGAAAGCTTTGTATCAGATGCGCAAGACCAGGGGGCAACAGTGACCACCGGTGGAGAGCGGGTTGGGAATCTTGGCTATTTTTATGCTCCAACCGTTCTAAGAGATACGCCCGATACAGCACGTATTATGAGGGAAGAGCCGTTCGGTCCGCTTGCACCAATCACACCCTTTAAGAGTTTCGATGAAGTTGTGGAGCGAGCCAACAGTCTTGAGTTTGGTTTGGCCTCTTATGTTTTCACGAGTGACGGGGACAAGGCAGCAAAAATTTCTGATGCTCTTAACACTGGCCTTGTTGGTGTAAATCATCCTTATGTATCAATGCCGGAAACGCCTTTTGGTGGTGTCAATGAATCTGGCTATGGCTCAGAGGGTGGCATTGAAGGGCTGGATGCCTTTTTACGCACAAAGTTTGTGACCGAGGTTGGCGTATAAGCCCTTACCTCATAAACCCGATTGATGCGAGCATGCCAGGTTTAGCTTTGCTGATGTCTGCAAGCAGGTCAATGATTTGTCCAGAGTCTTGTAGAATGCCAAGAACTTTTGCCTGTTTATGAGCCTGGGCAAAATCCCCAGGAGTTAGATTATCAAACATTATGCCTTCTTCTGGTGCATGTTCTATTTGAAAAAAGACATTATATGCATGGGCAAGTGCCGTTTTATCTAAGAACTCATAGCGGATATGAAAAGTAAACCGCCTGAGAGATGCCGAATCCATACGCTCCATGAGATTTGTCGTGAAGCATACAGGAAAAGGATGATCCTCCATCCAGGTCAGCATCTCATTGACCTGGCTGATCTCCCAGGAGCGCACGGCGTCACTGCGATCGAAAAGCAGGGAATCGGCTTCATCGAAAACCAAAAAAGTCTTGGTTTCTCTGGCTTCTTCAAAAGCCTCGGCAATCCGTTTTTCAGATTCTCCAACAAAAGCACCAAGAAGATCGGAGGCACGTCTTTGCACGATCTCAAGGTCAAGGCGCTTTGCCAAATGCCGGGCGTAGGCTGATTTTCCTGTACCTGGAGGGCCTGAAAGACAGAGTGAGAAATCAAGATTGCCTGTTCGAGCTAAACGTTCGGTTAGACTTGAGAGATCTATGCTCGCGCAGCTGAGTTTTGGATCAAAGTCGGGAATAGCTTTGTCATGACGGGCGCGTGCACCAGAAACAGCTCGAACAATCCCTAAAGCAGCCCTCTCAACAGCTTCAGAACCACCGCCTGCATAACGGGCTGCTTTCAGGGCATTTTCCAACACAGCCGGTGTTGCATCAAGGCGCCGGGCTAAGCTTTCAACTTCTCCATCTGATAGGTCAACTCCAATACGTTCGCTAAGACGGGAAAGAATGCGTCCGCGTTGGCTCGCAGGTGGCATTTTGAGTTCGATGGCAAGCGTCATGCGCCGCAAAAGAGCTGGATCTATGTCGCCAATATTGTTTGATGTCCAGAGAATCGGTACCGGATTATTCTCAAGAAGTCGGTTTAGGTAAAGCTTTGATCCTCCGCGGCGAATAAGCTGCCAGGCAACATCCTCCATTTCATCAAAGAGCAGTGCGGTGTTTTCAGATCCACTAAGGATGCGCAGGGCAAAAACCAGATCGGCAAGTCTGGCCGACCTATCAGTTTCACCCTCAACAGAAACCTCTTCTCCCGCACCATAAAGGGAAAGGCTGGAGGCTGCTGCAGCCACTTTCGTCAGTTCAGTTTTTCCTGAGCCAGGAGGTCCGTAGAGAAGGATATTAACGCCTCGTGCCTTCTCATATGCGGCACCTTTGAGAACCTGTGTAATAAGGTCCCTATCCCTTTCTACATGAAGATAATCAGAAAGATCGATGTTCGATGTAAATGGATCACCCATGAGGGCTTGGCGAAATTCCGGAAAATTCGCATATTCACGGTCAAGACAAGCATCAAGCCTCATGGGGATTACATAGCGGCCGGCGGAGCCTGCAATCTCGTCTGATCCATCTTTAAACTGTACGAGACCAGATGCCGTTAACTCGCCAATAGGGGAGATCAATTGCTCGATGCTGCGCGCGGGCTCGCCAATGAGAAGAGCTATAGCCCGGCTCATAGGGCTTACGGTCTCGCTCACACAATCACAAAAATACTGCACTTGATCGTAACGCGTATAGCATGCGATCAGACCAACAATTTTCCAGGCGGCATGTGGTAACTTCAAAACCCGAACCAGCATCTCTATATTGCCGGCAATGGGTTCTGGTCGCGGTGTTTCTTCGGCTGCTTGTCGTAAACCGGCAATCACGTCATCGCGGTGAATTCTATAGGCGCGTTCAAAATCGGCGATGCTGGAACCGCCGGAGTAGATATTTCCTATCGACTTCGACAGCGCTTTGGGCACCGACAAGTTTAGTAAGTCTGTTCTGTCATTTAACCAATAAAGGATATAGCGTATGCCACGCAAAGGCAGGTCGCCGCGTTCAAGAACGCGAGCGATATATCTAGCAACCAGACCTCTCTCAATGTCTTTTACAGACATACCACCATTCCAAGATAAAAGAGCCGATAAAACATATCAGCCTGGGTTCAGAACCCTCTTCTTTAGAGCAGAGTTCACCTAAAATGAAGCTGGATACCTCTAAAAACCATCCACCCCCTCTGCCATCCGCCATATTCTGCGATAATTAGGCGGATGGCAGGGGGAGTGGATGGCCCGAAGGAGGTATTTAGAGATGCCCAGCTTTGATTGACAAAACCGGATGGACCAGGGTTTGACTATGTTAAAGGCTAAGAAAGCGATCAGAAATACATTTTGATACATCTTTGTCGTTATTTTGCTATAGGGAAGAAAACGCTGCCATAAATAATTGAAGATATGAGCGAATTCATGCCGTTTAGGACTACGTGATAGATGGGTTTCGGTTTTTATTCTTTTGAGGCGAATCTTATACCGGACGCGCTATCATTAATGACAATTTTACTAGGCGCTCTAATCGGTGGTTTCACCACAGGCTTTGCAGGCTTCGGAACGGGTTTGGTTTCATCCGGATTATGGTTTCATGCGCTTCCTGCTCCCGTTATTCCTCCGCTTGTTGCGCTTTCATCCGTTGTTGCGCAAATCGTAGGCCTCACAACGGTTCGTAACGCATTTGAATGGCGGCGAACAATTCCCTTCCTTATTGGTGGTGTAATCGGGGTTCCGCTCGGCGTGATCGCTTTGGATTTGGCGACACCGGAGCTGCTACGTGTCTCGGTAGGGTCATTTTTGGTTTTTTATGCTGCCTTTCAACTCCTTGGCTTAGCCAATTTGAGCATTGGTGAAGCGGGCGGGCGCAAAGCAGATGGAGTTATAGGGGTTGGCGGCGGCTTTTTGGGCGGTTTTGCGGGGCTCTCAGGGCCGTTACCACTTATTTGGATGCAAATGCGTGGCGGGTCATCCCAGCGTCAACGTGCCATTTATCAGCCATTTAATCTTATCGTTCTTGCAATGGCATCTGTCGGCATGGCCATCAGTGGTGCAATTGACAAAAATGTTTTGATAATTACGGCCCTTTGTCTGCCGCCAACCTTTATTGGTGCGTGGCTCGGCGCACGCGTTTACACAGGGCTTAGTGAGGCAACATTTAAAAAGATCATACTAATCCTACTCTTTTTGTCTGGTGCCGTTCTTGTCGGCCAAAGCATGATGTAGGTCAGGTCATAGGCAAAAAATTTTGCCTATGACCTATGAATTTGTGGTCAGCTTACCCCTTGACCTGGTGCCGTTGCATTGACCAAGCATGCCATATTTCCATAAGGGTGCTTGTTTTCATGCATCAGTTGGTGGGCATGTCCTATTTCGTCAAAGCTATATGTTCCGGAAAGACAGGGGTCGATTTTTTTATCAATGAGTAATTGATTGACGGCTGCGGCTTGCTCGTCATTGGAAAGGTGCGATCCTTGGAAACGTTTCTGCATCATCCAATGATAGCGAAGATCCATCGTGATATTGTAACCGGTTGTTCCGGCGCAGATAACCGTCATGCCGCCCGTGTCACAAACAAACGCAGAAGTTGGAAGCGTGGCCTCTCCCGGATGCTCAAAGACAATACGTGGGTTTGCCCGCTCGCCAAGTATATCCCATATCGCCTTACCGAAGCTGCGGGCTCCCTTCATCCAATCCACCCATTCCGATGATGCTGTATCGGGCATCACACCCCAATGATCGAAATCCTTACGGTTAATAGCCCCGACAGCTCCCTTGTCCAGGCAGAACTGGCGTTTATCCTCATCTGAAATAACAGCGATCGGACGGCCACCTCTTGCCTTGGCAATTTGCAGGGCCATGGCGCCCAAACCTCCAGCCGCACCCCAAACCAGAACCGGATCACCCTCCTCAACGATGTTTGGCGGCCATCCCATTAACATACGATAGGCCGTTGAGGCGCAAAGCAGATAGCAGCCCGCTTCTTCCCAAGTCAGATGTTTCGGTTTCGGTTGACACTGATGTGACTGTGCTCTGGCGAACTGACAATAAGATCCGTAATTGGTTTGGTATCCCCAAATGCGCACACTTGGTGCCAGCATGGGGTCTTTGCCTGAAAGAACCCAAGGATCATCAGGTTCCCACCATCCGGAATGAATGACAACTTCGTCGCCGATATTGACATTTGTAACTTCGCCACCAACAGCCCAAACAATACCTGAGCAATCTGAACCGCCTGCGTGAAAATCTTCCGGCTCGCCCTTTTTTTGCCGATCGGCGATCACGTCAACGGGGTAACCGAGCGCAGCCCAGACGTTGTTGTAGTTGATACCTGATGCCATGACATAGATTAGAACATCCTTCGGGCCGATCTCAGGGACAGGAATAACTTCTCGCTTCCATGCGTCTTTAGGCTCTCCAAAACGATCTTGGCGCACCAAAAAGGCGTGCATATTTTTTGGAACAACGCCTAACTCTGGACGTTCACCGAGATCATAAAGATCCGGACGGTTCTCTGAAGTCATTTTCCCAAACTCCTCACTCTTTTTATCGATTTGCTATCAACGGGTCTTTGTTCTTGGCAGATCATAAGGGACTAGGTCACGAACTCATAAATGTGGTTAAAAATGGTATGAGTCAATCTGTTCGAATACAAGAAGCAAAGGTGCAGGAAATGTGGTGCATTTTCTAACCTTTGCGACGCTGTAGTTGGACAGATTGGCCATATCCTCCGGACGCTGAAACGGCTTCAATCTGCAGCGTCGAAGCGCTTGAAAAGGGAAACAACCCTTGTCTGCACGCTTCTCCTTGCATCTTTTTGCCGTTTCTAGCGCCATTTTCAGCACATTTATGAGTCCGTGACCTAAGCCAGTTTGCTTTATGAAAGCACTTTTTGATGCCCCGCTAAATTGCCAGCGAAATATGTTCAAAGACGTTGAAATTGACTTTCAGCAGTAATAATTATATTTGTCAAGCAAATATATATTTTCTGATTTCACTACGCGGAAAAAGTAGAAATGAGCGTGCAATATAAGCCCGTCGTCACAAAGAGTGCAGCAAAGCAAATAGCCGAGCAAATCCGTGAGTCCATCGTTGATGGACGGCTTAAGGCTGACGATAGGTTACCCACAGAATATGAGTTGGCGGAGCAGTTCCATGTCTCTCGGCCAACTATACGCGAAGCTTTGAAACGGCTTGCAGCACAAAATCTTATACGTTCGAGACGCGGTCCGGCTGGTGGCACTTTTATCAATAAGCCAAGTCAGGAAGAGGTTCAGTCCCATCTGACGACCGCGGTGACGTTGTTGGTTACTCTTGGTGAATTTGATCTCTCAGAGATTGCGGAGGCACGCCACGAACTTGAAATTCTTTGTGGGCGTCTTGCCGCGGAACGAAGGGGCGAACAGCATCTCGCCCGTATGAAGGAAGAAATTGTATATCAAAAAAGCAATAAAATTTCAGACGAAGAGTTTTGTGCATCCGATATCCGCTTTCACCGTGCCTTGATTGATTCCGCTAAAAATCCTGTTCTTGGCTTCGTTATGTTTGCCGTTATTGAAGCCTTGCAGCCGGTTGAGAATATGGTGATTTTCAAGTTTTTGGATCGCGGTAAAATCATTCGCCAACACGAACGTATCTACGCAGCTATTAAGGCAGGTGATCCTGAGCGGACCGAGAAGGCGATTACGGAGCAAATGAATTATCTAAGAGAACAATTTGCACGTGCTCAGGATGCACGCAGCAAGCGAGATGGTTTTATCGATTCTGATTGAGTATAACTCTGCCAGCTGGCCATATATACCGCGTCGAAAACGCTGCTAAAATTGGTGGAATAACCGCAATGCCACCAAAATAGCGCATCTCTACATGCACCAACGCATAAACTAATACATAGCCAAGATAAAATAAAAGGAAAGCGCTTAATCCCAAGGCTAGACGCATCTGTTTTTTCCGCCATGCTAAAATTCCGGTAATGGGGGTACCGATAAGAAATGCCAAATAGATCAGAACTGAGACGATATGGCCGCATATAAAGAGCGCTGCTATACCGAGATCAGTGATTGCGCCACTTCGGAAAGCCTGGTGGATACGGTTTGTTTCGGACGGTAAGCTTTCATTACGCAACCGTGCGGACGCATATGTGGCCCCAACTGGATTGAGAAGAAATGTAGCTTGTTTGTCTAGTCGAATTCTCTTCAGCACGGCCAGTGTCATAGCCACGGGAAATCTAGTCCAAGTTTCAAAATATTTTTCAAACGCCAAAGCGGAAAGCTTAGGTCCATCAATTCCGAGATCGTGCAGCTTTTGCCTGATCTGCATGATGTCTGCAAATTTGTAAGTCTTAAGATTTTCTCTCGCGATGCGGTCCAAATCAGAGTCCCCATCAAACACGCCGGGGTTCTTTTTTGCGACCGACAAAATCCCCTGTAGCATGACGGTTTGCCCGCCGGTTGTTAAGACCCTCTCACCAAAGCGGATGGCATTGAAAGATTTGTATGCTTCAACCGCCACGAGGAAAGGTACAAAAAATCCCATAAATATCAGCAGGGCTCGCATTCTTGGTTTTTCATTTAGGAGAAGGACAAGCAGAATCGGAATAAAACAAACGATCAGATATTGGTTGGCCTCTCTTAATAAGAAAGCAAGTGCCATCAGGCAACCCGCGAGGATAAGTGGAGTTGCAGAGACGCGAGAACCAGTAAGCAACGGAGTGGTTAGCAGACAAAGAGCGACGGCAGTAAGGGCGTTATGGATGGAATCCGTCAAAATGTAGCTTGAAAAAAATGCCGGTAAAGCCGCCAAATAAGTCAATGACAAAGCTAACGACCCTATGAGAGAAATATCCAGCGTCCTTAAAACCGAGAACAACGCCATAGCAGAAGCAATGACGGCAGTGATCTGGATAATATGCAAGACCATTTGGAGGTTAGCGCCAAAAAAATCTTTAAGGCCGGCAAGCAAAAAGGGATAACCCAATATGCGGAAATTTTCTCTAATATCGAGTAATGATTTGGTTTGATCGTGAAAAATCGTGTGTATGCGTTCGGAGATTTGTAGATATCCAACACTGTCCCCACTCGCTTCGATATTGAAAAAAGACGCATATAAATAGAAAAAAATAAGTGATGTGAGGGCAAATAGGGCGAATTCTTTTATTTTTGGCATATCTTTAGGCTCATAAAGATTGTTTTTTCCGGTGAGAAATGCAGCTCGTGACACAACCGTTCCCTCATTCCCAAGTCCGCGTCAATCTGTTAGAAGCGCTCGATTGGTCCTAATAACGACTCAGGGCTTGGGGACTTTTCCAAAAACTCTTTAGCATCATTAATCACTGCGGGAAAATATGTGTGGAATTGCAGGATTTGTCGGTCCGGGAGATCAGGCTGTTCTGGGAGTAATGATTGAGAACCTTGCTCATCGAGGACCTGATGGGCAGGGGATATACAGCGATGCAGAACGGCAACTTTTTTTAGGTCATGCTCGGCTTGCTGTTCTCGACTTAGACCACGGCGCACAGCCCATGTGGGACGCGGCTAAAGATATTGGCGTGATTTTTAATGGTGAGATTTATAATCATAAAGCTCTTCGCAAAGAGCTTGAGGCCCGGGGACATCAGTTTCTTTCTCACCATAGCGATACCGAAGTTTTAATTCATGGTTACCGTGAATGGGGAAAATCCCTGGTTGAACAGCTCAACGGTATGTTTGCGTTTTGCCTCTTTGATCGTATGAACAATCGGCTTTTATTGGCCAGGGATCGTATGGGGGAAAAGCCTCTTTATTATTTCAATAATACCAAGCTTTTTGCCTTTGCCAGCGAGCCACTCGCTCTTTTTTCCCATCCTCAAATTCCGCGTATGTTTGATGAGCAGGGCGTTCAAAAATTTTTTGCCTACGGATATTCACCGGGTGAAACTACGGTTTTCAAAGGGGTAAAAAAGGTGCTTCCGGGTCAGATCTTGATCTATGACCTTACGACCAGAAGAATGATCCAGGAGCGTTATTTTACATTTCGCATTTCACCGGAGGAAGGACTTAACAACCGTTCAGAACATGCGTTGGTGGAAGAACTTCGTGACCTGCTGCGACAAGCCGTTGCACTCAGATTAGAGGCGGATGTGCCGGTTGGGCTCTTTCTTTCTGGTGGTATTGATTCAGGGGCTGTCCTGGCCATGGCCCGCCAATTGCGTTCAGCGGATATGGTGGATGCTTTTACCATAGGGTTCCGAGAGGAAAGCTTTGATGAAAGCGAGTTTGCAGAACTTGCTGTGGGTCATTTTGGCTGCAGACATCATCTAAGAAAAGTTACGCTCGATAATGCTCGCGATTTGATAGGTCCGATATTTACTCATTTGGGCGAAGCATTTGGAGACCCTTCCATTCTGCCGACGTCAATTTTGGCGGCGTTTGCTCGTGAGAAAGTAACAGTGGCTCTTTCCGGTGACGGAGGAGATGAGCTTTTTGCCGGCTATGATCCCTTTGTGGCGCTGCGTCCTGCTGGCTTTTATGAGACATGGGTGCCAAAGCCTCTCCATAAAGTCATGAGACGCGCTGCTAACCACTTTCCGGTGTCGGTAAAAAATATGAGTATCGATTTTAAAATAAAGCGGGTGCTTCTTGGCCTGAGTTATCCAAAGCCGATCCGTCTCCCCGTTTGGATGTCAACAATCGAGCCGGATGATATGGTGTCTTTTTTTGCTAAACCGCTCCCCCCTGAAGTCCTTTATTCGGAGGCAATTGAAGTCTGGAATGATAATCTAACAGGGAATGATGTCGACCGATCTCTAGAATTTTTTACCCGCCTCTATCTCCCCGATGACATATTGTTTAAGACAGATCGGGCTTCCATGATGCATAGCTTGGAAGCACGCGCTGTGTTTCTCGATAATGGGATTGTCAATTTTGCTATGCACCTGCCCCACATTTATAAATTTCGTAATGGCAGACGAAAATGGCTTCTTAAAAAGGCCTTAGAAGGCCTCATACCTCGTGAACTTATTGAACGGAAGAAGAAGGGATTTGGTATTCCGCTCGCCGCTTGGTTGCGTGATTGGTCGCCGCCAAATTTGAAAACAGGGCCAATGATAAATGATGACGAGGTGCTTAGTCGCTGGCAGCACCATAAAAATAGGCGGTCTGATGAGAGGCTCTTTTTATGGGCTTGGTTGAGTTTGCAAGAAATTGCCGCCAATAAAAATGATCAATGATTGTGGTTCTTATCTGCTTTAATGCTTAACTCTTCTTCTCGTTCAATATGTTTACGACCAACAACCTCAGCGTCATCGAGGACATGGCTGTCGATATAGGCTTCTGTTTTATCACCGTGATTAGCATAGCCAGGTCCAAGGACATCAAGAACTGTTGGATTACGTTTTTTAGAATGAGGTGATGTAAAATACCCCTCCACAACCACGCCTTCTTTTACGTATTCCGGATCTTGCATCAATGCGTCATGGAGATTTTTAAGCCGGTAATGGGGAACGGAGGCATAAAGGTGATGCGGTAAATGATAATCCATGCCGAAGGGAAAGATAGCATAGCGAATGAACGGGTTGACTAAAAAGACCCGGGTATTGGTCAGTCGTCCCCGGTCGCCATTACCGTGCTGCACCCATTGCCTAAGAATCATGAAAATGGGAAATGTGGTAAAGAGCGGCACAATCCATAGAAGTGAAAAATACCCCCACGCTGGAGCCCCTGTTAAGAGCTGAATCCAGGAGAGTGCCCCATAGATGATTGCTATGAACGTAATCCGGTTTATGGTGGTGAGCCGGTGAGAGATAACAGGTTGAATTCGGGTTGCGGGAAACCAGGATTTGGGGATCAAGGCATATATGCCGACAACACCGGCCCACAACACAATCATAATACTCATAAGCAGCCAGGCATTGCCAAAGCTTATAACAAATAGAAACACGAAAGGCGTTGCAATGGCAAAACTAAGACCAATGCGAACCGGCCATTTTGAGTTTTTTTGTGTCGCGTCATTGTAAGGGTTTGTGTCAACACCCAGTGCGCTATATCGTGCCCGAGTGAGTGTATAGCGGATTAAGTTCGGCAACCATAATTGTTTGAGCAGCGCCCAGAGGAAAGTTATGTGATCAATGGGAAAGTCCAACCAATGACCGCTATCGCGCAGTTGCGCAATATCCGGATCACGCTCCGGATCGTTGACGAACTGATGATGAGCTAAGTGGTGAATACGAAACTGATATGTTGTTGTATAGAGTGGGAAAGCACAAAGCCAATCTGATGCTAACTCACTGAATTTGCGATTGCGGAACAACATATAATGGGTGGCTTCATGAATTGCTCCACCAAGCTGATGTTGTGAAGCACCGATAATCACAATTGCCAGCAAAAAGACTGGAAAACTCCACCAAAGGGAAAGTCCTGTTTTGATTTGATAGATGTGAAATCCGATCGTGGCCCCCAAGGTTAGGCCCATGATCAGATAAACTTTTGCAATGTAGTAAATATTAGTGTGATTATCTCGCGTCTTAAAGGCGCGGAGGTCATGTTTTGATATTTTACTTGTACCTTCTTCGGCGGGATGCGCCGCTGTGATCGTGGACATATGCAATCTCCACGGCCCTATTTTTTACAAAATATCAGCCTGCCAATTAGTATGATCCAATTACTATGCTAAAACATTATTTGGTCATGTAAAATCAATTTGCTGAAAAAAAGAAAGTTGCACCTAATGGCACGTAAGCCTGCGTGGCATTTGAACGCCTATCGGTCATATCTCTGATGACCGATGATATGAGTTCGTAGTCAAAATTTGAGAAATAGCTTGCGAGTAATTAGTCACAATTGGACCGACACGAAATTGATCGAAAAAATGTTCTTTTTGCAACGTGGCAATGTTTTGCTTTAACCGTGTCTCGTTTTTGACAATATATTTCAGCCCGTCGGC
Source organism: Methyloligellaceae bacterium (assembly GCA_965224165.1). Taxonomy (GTDB): domain Bacteria; phylum Pseudomonadota; class Alphaproteobacteria; order Rhizobiales; family CBDCYM01; genus CBDCYM01. The sequence goes on from CBDCYM010000011.1 coordinate 695,113, forward strand.
GATCGAAACTGACGATTTGCGATCGCATTTATATCCAATGTCGACGTCATCAAAATAGCCATCGATTGCCCGCTCTGCCGGATAGAGAATAGGCAATCCAGACAATAAGGCTTCAATGAAAACCATGCCGTAGCTTTCTCGTAAGCTCGGCATAACAAATCCGGAATATGTCGCAAAGGTCTTTTGTACATCTTCGTGCGGCACCCGCCCGGCGAGAATAATCAAATCTTCAAGTTGATAAGAAGCGATGATCTTTCTGACCTTGTGAACGGAGTCTTTCCGACCATCCCCATAAATGTCGAGATGCAAAGGCATTCCGTTTTTTTTCAGGCTTGCGAGTGCCTTACACAAATTGACAAGTCCTTTGTCATCGTAAAAGTCAAGATCAAACATAGAAACTAGCCCTCTTTCTGAAGGCTGAGAGGAAAAGATTTGATCCGTTAAAGTAATGATCGGCAGGTTAATGTATTTTTTCTGAGAGACGCCGAGGGTATTTGCAATGTAATCGCCAATCCATGGGGTTGCCGGGAAAAGCAGAGCCGCTCTTGAAGCGGTCTTTCGAAAAAGCCGTCTCATTTCGGGCTTATAACGGATTACACGTTGATCTGTATGCCCCCATAAATTACAGACAAAGGGACAATTTATAGATTTTGCAACCTTGTCTGCTACAAGCCCCTCAACGGAAAATTTGTGAGCGTGGATGCAATCCGGTGAAATGTTTCGCGCCTTGAGGTCTGCTAGAATCCATTCAGCAACAGGCTTAAGATATTTGTGCAAAAGAATGCCATAAGGTGGTGCCGGATAGGTCAGACAGGTCACGGCCCCACCCCTATCTCGACTGTAGCAGACGATATTTCCAATCCCACTGGTACGGTTAAGTGAATAGACGATATGTTTGAATTTGGTGGTCTGCTCGATCAAGTTTTTGACGGCGTTAGTCTTGCGCGGCTGAAAATCGTCAGGATAGTCACAAGTTATATGAACAATGGTGTGCATATGAGATTGCTCTAGATCGTTTTCTTCATCAAACAGAATAAGCTGCAAGCCATTCTTTTCGGGCTTTCCAAATATCAGACCATGTTTTTAATTGATCCGTTTTTTGACTCTGGCCAAAGACCTTAACCAGTATGGCAAGAGCAATTATACGTGTGAGTGGCCATAGTGAAAAAAGATGCAATCCAAACCAGCGAAGAGCTGGATGCCAATGTCTCAGAATAAGAGTTGATTTGGCCTTCAGAAGCCGCACCATCTTGTCGACCCGAACTGTTTCTGAAGCCCCGCCATAATGAATAATATTTGCGTCGGGCGTGATCATCGGACGAGCGCCAAGTTTGCGGGCTCTCAAGCAAAGGTCGGCCTCTTCTCCATACATAAAAAAGCGGGGATCAAATCCATCAAGCTCTTTCCAAAAATTTTTTCGAATAAGAAAAAAGCAACCGGTGACAATATCAACTTCTTGAACGCTATCCCGATTCCACCCGCCATAGGCCTCTGAGTTAAAGATCGGACTATTTGGAAACAGTGCCGTTAAACCTGATGTTCGGCAAAACACATTCCAAAATGTCATGCGTTGCCAGCAAGAATGGGGGTCGAGCGTACCGTCTCCTAAGTAGGTCCGCCCGCCCCAAATTTTGGCGTCAGGCATGTTTTTCGCAAAAGCCATGAGCCGGTCAATTGCGCGGTCCAAAATGACCGTATCAGGGTTAAGGAGGAGGATATGTTCACCACAGGCATGTTTGGCGGCTAGATTGTTCGCGCGTGCAAAGCCTAAATTTTCGCCGGGTAAGATTAACTTAACACCTGGGAATTCCTGGGTAATGGCTCTGGCTGAACCATCTTGGGATTCATTGTCGACAACGATGATTTCAAAATTTGTGTCATGTGTCTCAGCATAGACGGAGCGTAGACACTCAAGCGTCATCTGCCTGGTATTATAGCTGACGACCAATATGGATAATTGCGGTCTGGTTATCATGGAACGCGTCTACCAGTTAAGAAATCGGGGCTATGGTTAAAGCGTAAATCCGTTATTCCCCGTCATGGTATTCAAGATTTGTTCCAGTATTTGGCTGTGCGTGCGCTATCTTTATGTCGCGTCCTGAATTAACGATATCGCAGCTTACAAATGAAGGTTGGATTATTTTTACATATATGCATGAACAATGTGGACGGGGTTACAAACCCATAGGCGCTAATTTAAGATTTCACAGAATGTAATTTTTACTCATCGTCATTCCCGCGAAGGAGCATTAGTGTCCGGGGAATTTTTAGGTGAAGGTGAAAAGTGGTTGATATAAAAAGACATAACGCTATCTCGGAGTATCGGGACTTGGTTCTGACGGTGCCACTTGCGCTCCTTCCCCCTCGAGGGGGGAAGGCCAAACGCCACCGCCTTAGCTCACCAGAGCTAAGGCGCATGGTGTTTGGGATGGGGGTGACGGAGGCAGATTTAAGTGTATAGGTTTTCTCATGAATCCCCCCCCCCACCCGGCACTCCGTGCCGACCTTCCCCTCCAGGGGGGAGGTTATTGGAGTATGCCGTTAAGGCTCCGCATACAACAAGTGGAGATGCATTTCCAAATTTTCCCGGACACCAATGCGCGGAGGCGGGAATCCAAGTCTGACTCACATTTGGATCCCCATCTACATGGGGATGACGGAGTTTGCTGCAAAGTGTTAAGCACATAAATAGCTTTTAAATATTAAGTTAGCGCTTATGGGCTGCAAACCTCGTCCGGCGGTAGGATTTGTAGCGCTGTCCGGCGACAGGCTTTAATTTATCTAAGCAATTCCTCACTTCAGCAGCTCTACAATATCCGCCATGATATCGTTCAGCTGAAAATCCTTCGGTGTATAGATGGCTGCAACCCCGCATTGTTTCAGGATGTTCTCATCTTCCGCTGGAATAATACCACCAACAATAACCGGCACATTTTCAAGCCCCGTTTCGCGCATGCGCGACATAACCTCGCGGACAAGAGGCACATGAGAGCCAGAGAGAATGGATAGCCCAATAACGTGGACATCTTCTTCTTGTGCACTCTCAACAATTTGCGCAGGTGTTAGGCGAATACCGTCATAGACCACCTCCATGCCGCAATCACGGGCCCGCACGGCGATTTGCTCCGCCCCATTGGAATGGCCGTCAAGGCCCGGCTTGCCGACAAGAAACTTAAGTGGCCTGCCAAATTTTTCAGAAAGAAGATCGACCTCTTTTTGAATTTTCTGAAGTCTGTCATTTTTGGTTTGTATGGCATTGGAGACACCGGTTGGCGCGCGGTATTCACCAAACACTTCACGTAGTTTTCCGCCCCACTCTCCAGTGGTGACACCTGCCTTAGCGCAAGTAATCGAGGGCTCCATAATATTGCGCCCTTCTTGAGCGGCTTCTTGCAATGCTTTAAGTGCTTTCTCCGCGGCTATGTTGTCACGCTCATCACGCCAGGCCCGTAAGCGTGCGATCTGCTCAATTTCAACATGATCCGGCACGGTGAGGATGCCGCCATCGGCACCGGCAGCAAGAGGTGAGGGCTCAGATTCGGTCCAGCAATTCACCCCGATCACAGCTTGTTCGCCTGTTTCAATTTCATTGAGACGGGCTGTGTTGGACATCACAAGCTGTTCTTTCATATAGCTCGATTCCACCGCTGCAATAGCGCCGTCCATCGCCTCTATGCGTTTTAGCTCCTCTCGTGCTTCAGTTTTAAGGGCTTCAACTTTGGCTTCGATCTCCTTAGAGCCGTCAAAAATATCCGTATATTCAAGAAGATCAGTTTCATAAGCGACGATCTGTTGCATCCTGAGGGACCATTGCTGATCCCAGGGACGCGGCAGGCCAAGGGCTTCATTCCAGGCTGGTAGTTGGACTGCACGGGCACGTGCCTTTTTGGAAAGAACGACAGCCAGCATTTCCAATAAGATACGGTAGACATTGTTTTCAGGCTGTTGTTCCGTAAGCCCTAAGCTGTTGACTTGCACGCCATAACGGAAGCGGCGGTATTTGGGGTTCTCGACTCCGTAACGCTCGGCACAGATCTCATCCCAGAGATCAACAAAGGCGCGCATTTTGCACATCTCGGTTATGAAGCGTAGTCCTGCATTAACGAAAAAGGAGATCCGACCAACAACTTGCGGGAACTCACTCTCATCAACTTCACCTGATGCTTTTACCGCATCCAAAACGGCAATAGCTATTGCAAGGGCGAAGGCTAATTCCTGGACAGGCGTCGCGCCGGCTTCTTGCAAATGATATGAACAAACATTGGTCGGGTTCCATTTTGGGATTTCACGGGTGGTATAAACGATGACATCCTTTATGAGACGCATGGAGGGAGCTGGTGGGAACACATATGTTCCGCGGGAGAGATATTCTTTAATGATGTCATTTTGGATTGTGCCCGAGAGTTTTGTGCGATCCACTCCTTGTTCATCTGCGACCGCAATATAAAGCGCAAGCAACCAGGCTGCTGTCGCATTGATGGTCATGGAGGTGTTCATCTCTTCAAGCGGAATGCCTTCAAAAAGAGCCCGCATATCGCCGAGATGACTTATGGGAACACCGACTTTGCCAACTTCGCCCGTGGCTAGGATATGATCGCTGTCATACCCTGTTTGTGTTGGCAAATCGAAGGCAACGGATAACCCCGTTTGTCCTTTGGCGAGATTGGTCCGATAGAGAGCGTTGGAAGCCTCAGCCGTGGAATGTCCGGCATATGTGCGGAAAAGCCAGGGACGATCACGGCCATCCTCAGATATTAATGGGGTTTTAACGTTAGCTTTGGTCATCGCTGAAATGTCTCCATATTCCCGCAAAATCGCTATTTTTCGACGATTAACACATTGTTCTACAGTTAAGAGTATATTGCACTGCAAAAAATATCCTTGAAATCCATTAAAATATGCCTGAACATGCTGCGCTGCGGCAATAAGACGAAATAGGCAGGTGGGATAGATTATGGAGATCTGTCCAAAAACGGTCGTTTATGTAAGAGCATGGGGAGCAAGGCCATGACTGATACGATGACGAAGGAGACAACGGAAGCGCCGGTATCACGAGGTGAGATCAAGGATCTCTATGATATTGGTGAAATACCGCCTCTCGGACATGTTCCAAAAAATATGCATGCCTGGGCGATTCGCAAAGAACGGCATGATGAGCCGGATAAGGCAATGCAAATTGAAGTGGTTCCCACGTGGGAGCTTGATTCCCATGATGTCCTTGTTTTCGTTATGGCGGCGGGTGTGAATTACAATGGTATTTGGGCTGCACTTGGCAAACCCATTTCACCCTTAGATGGTCATAAGCACCCTTATCATATTGCCGGTTCCGATGCCTCAGGCATTGTTTGGGCCGTCGGTTCAAAGGTCAAAAATTGGAAAGTGGGTGATGAGGTCGTCATTCACTGTAACCAAGATGACGGTGATGACGAGGAGTGTAACGGTGGTGATCCGATGCTCTCAGCGACACAGCGCATTTGGGGTTATGAAACACCGGATGGTTCATTTGCACAATTTACGCGGGTTCAAGCTCAACAGCTTATGCCACGGCCTAAGCATCTGACCTGGGAAGAGTCTGCTTGCTATACTCTTACCCTTGCTACCGCTTATCGTATGCTTTTTGGTCACCGGCCTCATATCCTCCGGCCTGGTCACAATGTTTTGGTTTGGGGGGCAAGTGGTGGCCTCGGTTCGTTTGCCGTTCAACTTTGTGCAACCGCGGGTGCGAACGCGATTGGCGTTATTTCAGATGATGATAAGCGCGACTTTGTTATGTCCCTAGGCGCCAAAGGCGTTATCAATCGTAAAGACTTTAATTGTTGGGGCGCTTTGCCTGAGGTCAATACGGATGAGTATAATGACTGGTTCAAGGAAGTCCGAAAATTCGGAAAAGCCATTTGGGATATCACCGGAAAAGGTGTGAACGTGGACTGTGTTTTCGAGCATCCCGGACAAGCGACGTTTCCTGTTTCAACATTTGTCGTCAAGCGTGGCGGCATGGTGGTCATATGTGCAGGGACCACGGGCTATAACCTAACAATGGATGCGCGTTATGTTTGGATGCATCAGAAACGTATCCAAGGCTCTCATTTTGCCCATCTAAAACAAGCGAGTCAGGCTAACAAGCTCGTCTTGGAGCGGCGTGTTGACCCTTGTATGTCTGAGGTTTTTCCATGGGATCAAATTCCCAAAGCGCATATGACGATGATGCGGAATGAGCACCGGCCTGGCAATATGGCGGTCTTAGTCAATGCGCCCTGCACAGGACTGAGGACCTTCGAAGATGTCATTGAGGCGAGCGAAGAAGAATAATTTGTCATCACAGGCAAACTAGTTTCTTTTCATCAGGGCGCGGTTAAACTCCGCGCCAAAGATGATGAGAATCGATGAGAAATGGAAAAAAATCAACGCTATGATGATTTGTGAAAGACCGACATAAAGCTCCTCATAACCACCATAGTTGACATAAAAGGAAAAACCAGCCGCACAAATAACCCACAATGTGACGGAGATGAAAATGCCTGGCCAAAGCTGCTTGAATGTTCTGTTACCTGCTGGCAGCCAGGCATGAAACGCAAACAGCTGACAAATAAGAACAATAAGAGCGAGCACATAGCTTACGGCTTGAATAAGCCAGCTGTCTGAGATCACCGCATGAAAAAGCGGGGAAATTTTTTCCGCAATAAGTGGCGCAAAAAGAATGGTGCAACCGAGGGCGATCATGACAAAAGCGCTTTCAAAGACAAAAAGAACACTTTGAATCCGTCGTCGAATAAAGCCCCGATCTTCGGTGTCGCGATAAGCTCTGTTTAAAGCACTGCGAAGTGCTTCTATTCCTGCAGATGCAAAAAAAAGCATCGATAGCCCACCAAAAGTCAGCAGCCCTGTCGAGTTGGTATTGATGGCATTTTGAATTTCCGGGACGAGAAAATTTCTAACCTCAGGAGGAAGGATGATAAATGCTTGGGTAATTGCTTCCAATATATGTTCCGAGCCACCCAAGAAACCCGCAATAGCTGCAACAAAAACAAAGAACGGAAACACCGATAAAACAAATGAAAATGCAACCGCACTCGCCATTGAAATACCGCTATTATTATAAAGACGGGAAATAGCATTCCAAAAAATACGCATGACAGCCCCTCAGAAAACTTATGTTATCTTTGTTGGTATTAATACAGCAAAGATCACAAAAACAAAATCATAGGGAGGCTATTTAATGCAAAATACGGATCGATGTTGTTATCACAGCTTAACGGTTTTGCTGTTCCAAATTTTTACACCCGGCTGTCTGCCCGCCACGCATGTAGTGTTTTTCCGGTCGATAACGGCTGGAAAATAGACCCTCAATGGTTTTGAGGTAATTTTGAAGTACTCTTAAGATCATTTTATACAGATTTCTATGTTGCTTATTCTTCATGCCCCTTCTGTCCTCTTAATTTTTAGAAAACAGGTGTTGAGCGCTTGGCCTTTAGTGAAAAAAGCCACTGCCCCGTAAGCTTTAAGGCTTACTCTGGTGAATGCCCCCAATGACGTTCATATGGGCGTCCGCGAGGCTTTGATCAATATGTGCATCAAAAGCCTAATTTTTTCTAAGACCGGACAGAACAAAATAAACGACTAACAGAGCACAAATGCAAGAAATTAGTCGCCATTCATTCCAAAATGCGGGAAAAAAAGTTTCATTATGGTGGATATAGTTTGTGACAAGCCAATTATGAAACTGATTCCATCACTCACCGGGACTAAACATATAGAGATACCCAATTAAGTATATGCTGAGTTCTTACATTTGCTGGAACGAAGAGCTGAAACAAATCATGTTTGGTCGATTGTTCATTACAATACTGATTGTTCTAATGATATTGGCCGTCGGAGCACAGTTCTTATACTATGGATTCACACATATTATGGGCACGCGCACTGTTGTTATGGTTATGCATAACGGTACGCAAAAGACACTAATTTCTGGCCCTAACGCTCCCCGGCCTGATTGGGTGCCTATAATGCCGAAAGCTCTTCTGGCAAACGCAGGTTACTGGGTTCCAAACCCGATAGAGCGGCAGTCTGGGCAAAAATCTGGAACTATAGATTTGATGTCTTTCGCTCCACTTGAGGATATTCAATACTATTATCTTTCCGAACTCAAAAAGCTGAATTTTACAACACAAGGATCACCAACTGGCAAATTCGACCAAGCTTTCACAGATGTTTTAGGTGTTGAAAGTACGGTGTATGGATATCATGAGGCGACAAAGCGTGAATTCCTTGCGACAATTTTTGCACCTTGGGGGTGGCCTATTGCCTCACGCTCCGTGCAAATCAAATGGTCTGTGCGCAGAAAAACAAAACCAATTCCGCAAAAGGTTACAAATTAACAAGACAGATAATTACGGTATGCTATCAATTTGTATCCTCTCTGCGTTGGACCAAGGTGTTGATAAAAATGGGTCGGTATAGTGTTTTCGCTAGCTTTTCATAAAGTACCGGTGATTTCTTTGTGATGCGGCGCAAGGCTCCTGAAAACCATGATTTCAATCGTGGAATTTGAATGTGTAACCGGTGGTCTATGATCAAATGCACATAACTCTCTTCGATGAAATTGAATTTAAAAATTCGACTGAACAAAAGTTGCAACCCATATTCGTCGAAATTTCGCAAATGTGCGAATTCGTAAGGGTAATCTTCTTTTAGATATGAAGAAAGCTCCTCACGATAAGGCACGCGTACGATCAAATGGCCGCCTGGCTTAAGTACACGATACATTTCGGCAATCGCGGCATTTAAATCCAACACATGCTCAAGCACATCCGTACTTACTATGATGTCAAAACTCTTATCCTCAAACGGTAACTCTTCCGCTTTTGCAAGATAAGGGGAAATCCCCTTTTGTGCAGCCAAACGCAAATAGTCGATGCTTATGTCGACACCGTGCTTGTCTTGTTCAGAAAACATATCAATGAGACGACCTGTTCCAACACCTATGTCGAGGAGGGATTGGCCGGGTTGTGCAACCCTGGCAATCATATCCGCCGTTGAGTTTTCCATAAGCCGCCAATCAATGTCGGTGATAAAGGGATTGTCTTCCCCTTGCGGCGCAGTAGCAAGGTGATCTGAAGCTATTTGATCGTAATTCTCAATATAGCCGTCGCTTTCAACAAAGACAGGAATGCCATCCGTAATCGACAAGGGTTGGCGTATGAGTTGAATCTGGTTCATGTCCTGGCTCTAGCTCTATGCATATTTCAATAATTTAGACAGATTGCTGTTTAAACCGCGGCCCCATACCGAACCGCGATAACAACCGGCTGTAAGACGTAAAAGAGTTTGGCTGGCGATATTCAAGTACTATATCCATAAGCCAAAAGTAATTGCAGCCTTATATGAGTCCGTGACCTAATTGCATGGGTATAAGATGTTAGCGAATGCGAATAGTAACCCGGTCCACGCTGCCTTTCGCGTCAATGACGGTGAGTGTGACAAATCCTTTCCCGTCTGGAGCCCAGAAAACTGTTCTGCGGCGATGGTGGGATGTGAGAGGTGCGCCATCAATAAGCCAAGTGAGGGGTAAAGCGCCACCTTCGGCCTTTAATGCAACCGGCAACTGGGTGCCATCTGCTTCTCGCTCTATATCAAGCTGAGCCTTATGAGGGGGAAAGGCTATTTGTACAGGCGGGGCATATCGGCCATTTTTTCCAGATGTTTGATCATCGTCTCGAAAATACATAAGCGGAGGAGGTAATTCCTGTGTACGGGCGTGCACAACAGAACGAGGTGGTGCTGCGAGTGGCATGGGTTTTTGTTCTATTTGTGCAAAGGCATCAAATAGCAAAGGTGCGGCTGCCGTCTGGCCTGTTAGTCCCGGTGTTGCAGTATTATCTGGCCGGCCAATCCAAACAGCAATTGTATGCCGTCCATCAAAACCGACAGCCCAAGCATCCCTATGTCCATAGGACGTTCCAGTCTTATATGAAATGCCCCCGCTTTTTGCATTTTTTGGGGGCGGTGTGCCTGCAAGTATGTTTGCTACATACCAAGCCGCCGTTCGAGAAAGAAGTGGACGACGCTCTAAACCATTTGACCATTGTTTGAGTTCGGTATCAGGAAGAGCACGATGATAAAGAGAGGTAGGGGCACCGCCCCGAGCAAGAGCGGCATAAAGTTCGGTCAGATTATGTAAACTGATGCCTGTACCACCGAGAGCTACTGTGAGATTGTGGGGGACATCAAAATTGAGACTGGCCATACGCATTCGCCCGCTTAAGCGGGCAGGACCAATGGCATCTAAAACCTTCACCGCTGGAATATTAAGCGAAAGTTGCAGGGCTTCACGTATCGTAACCGTTCCCCTATAGATGCCATCAAAATTTTCGGGGGCATAATCGCCAAAACGCGTAGGCCGGTCTTCAATTAATGTCTCAGGATGTGCCAGACCAGACTCAAAGGCCAGCCCATAGACAAAGGGTTTCAAAGCAGAACCGGGTGAGCGGATGGCATTGACCATATTAACTGCACCAAAGCGATTGTTGTCCAAATAACCGGCTGAGGCCACATAGGCCAGAACGGAACCCAATTTGTGGTCAACAACGAGAATTGCACCGGAAAGACGTGGACCGAGGCGGCGTACATGGGTTGCGGTTAAGGTCTCTAATCCGCGTTGCAATTTGCGGTCAATCGTCAAACGATGTTGCGTGAGCCCTGGAGCTTTTGCAATTTCTTCATCGGCCAAATGTGCTGCAAACATAGGGAAAGGATGCCGTCGTTTGGGCACACTCTTCGTTTTGGCGCGGTCAGCGTCGACTTTTGAGACGATGTGAGATTTCACGGCCCGGTTTAATACGCGGTTTCGAGCCCTTTTGGCTATTTTTGCAAACCGATCTGGACGCCTTGTCTCAGGCGATTGCGGTAAGGCGACAAGCAAAGCAATTTCGTGAGGAGACAAACGCTTCGGTTCCTTGCCGAAATATGTCAATGTGGCAGCCCGTACCCCCTCGATATTACCGCCATAAGGAGCAAGCACGAGATAAAGCGTCAGGATTTCTTTTTTGCTAAGCCGCTGCTCGAGCTGTAGGGCGCGAACGATTTGTTTGAACTTGGTTTTGAGAGAACGCTTTCTTTGCCCGTCAAGAAGTCGTGCAACTTGCATGGTCAGGGTTGAACCGCCTGAGACAACTTTTCCATTACGGACAAATTGCCAAACAGCCCGCATCAGAGCCAAAGGGTCCACACCATAGTGGCGGTAAAACCGCTTATCCTCATAAGCAAGCAACATAGCGATTAGGTTAGGATCGACATCCTCCAGCTTGACGGGAAGTCGCCAACGTCCATCTTGCGTTGCATAGGGACGCAGGAGACGCTCATGCTTATCGAGAACAACAACCGAGGTCTCCTTAGCGTTGTCTAGAGGTGGAGGCCCGAGAGAATGAGCCGCTATGAAAAATGTACTCGTGAGAACCAGGGCAGCGGCAAAAAACGAAAATGTTCCTAGCCTGAAAAGTCTGCCCAAATGCCCAAAGTAACTGAGCGGTAATCCTATCTGTTCAGTTCTGTTCCTCAACATTGGAGATTTTCAGCTTTAAGTTGAGTTATCCGGGTCCCCTTGCCAACCATCCCTGATTATCTGTTCATGAGTGGCTGGCAAGGAGATCGTTAGGCTGAAGCGCCTCCGATCTACATTCACTATTTCGCAGCAACGATTTCAGTCATGCTGCTTGCGGTGCGTGAGAACCTGTCTGGGCGATACATGTCCTCAATTGTTGCTGCCGGATATCTATATTGACCTGGAATAACAGCACGAATTACATAGGCGACCGTCAAACTCTCTTTCGTGCGTGTGTTAGGTCTTGTATCCAGATTGAAAGCTGCAACAAATTTGTCGTCACGGAAGGCTGTGTGCTCAACACGGTTACTACGTTTCAGCCATGAAAAGCTTGTGAGCTCGGCGCTGTTCACAAGTTTAGGATTTTCAACCACAAAACCTGCTGGCAAGCGATCTACGAGTATTAGCCGCCCGCGTTTTGCCTCCGTCTCACTTACTTTGAGCACAATAACGAAGCGTTCATTTTGTGTGACGCGGTCAAGCTTAGTCTTCTTGCCATCAAGCGTATAAACTGTCCGCTCAATATCGAAACCTTTCGCAATCGCTGGTTCAGGCGATGCGGCTGCGCCTGATACCATGATTGATGCGGTAACGGGTTTGTCCGCCTTGTTGCGCACGGTGATATCGTTTGAAGTGAGCCCCTCAACAGAAAGGGTCTTACGCAACGCGCCACTATGTTCTTTCCCATCAATCTCTAAGGAAAGCGTTTTGGTTTCTTCCTGTAATGCATGAGCTGCGAGGAGAAGCCAGGCATTTTCCTGAGTTGAGGTAAAGGTTTGTGTCGCCCGGACACGCGATAAAAGCTCCGGCAAGCGTGCACGAAAACCAGCCTGTATTTTGGTTTCGGAAACAAGGGTCAGTGCAGCAGCACCGTCACGCAAAATACTTCCATAATCCAGACGCATGCTATCGTTGGTCGCTTGTTTTTCTAACCCTGCCATGGCGGCGCCAAATGCTTGTTCTGCGCGTATTTTATCGCCATACATGGCAAGTGCCGCACCTAATTGGGCCTGGGCAAGGGGCGTGGAGAAGTTCTTAAGTTTTGCATCGCTGTAATAACGCAGATCACCGATTTCCGCTTTGCCATTGCGAGCCAAAACATAAAGTGCATAGGCTAGATCGTGCCCGCCTTTTTTGAAATCTGGGGCATAATTAACCGCATTTTTTAGCCTGCTAAGAGCAAGGTCCAATGTCCGCTTGCTAACATCGTGCCCTTTTTCCTTTGCGCGAGTTAGAAAATCAGCCACATAGGCCGTTAGCCAAATATCTCCACCGATAGGAGACCAGAGGCCGAAGCTACCGCCGCTGTTCTGCAAGTTTGTCAGACGGTTAATCGCTTTGGCGATGCGATCTTTTGCTCCTTTGTCGCCAGCAAGACCTGCCTCTTCGGCGAGTGAACTTAAATAAAGAAGAGGCAGGGCGCGGCTGGTCGTTTGCTCAGCGCACCCATAAGGATAACGGTCGAGAGCAAGCAAAACGCCTGGTACATCCAGGGCCGCATCATGGCCGACATTTAATGTGACCTTCACTGTTTCGGGAATAAGATCATTTAATAAGTCTTTCCCGATTGTCAGTTTGCCTCCATTGGCTGGTAGATTTTGTACAAAGCGGCGGGTGACACCTGGCGAGGCTGGCTGGATCGGTAATAAGTAAGAGCGTTCCAAGGAAAAATCCTGAGGTCCTTCCAAACTCACTTGGATCTTGGCATCACCGAATTGACCGGCTTTTAGAGGAACCACCAATTCTCTACGCTCTTTTACCTTCAGTGCTATTTTTTGTACTTCGGTATTGTCTCCACCCTCTATTGGCCCCTCTGTTTTGACCGTTAACTTATAAGAGCCTTCTGGGCCTTCTACATTGTTCAGACTGAGATGAAGCTCTGAGCTATCTCCGGAGGTCAAAAAGTGTGGAACCGTTCCGACCACCACCACAGGATCGCGGATGATAACGTCCTTCACACCGTGGCCAAGTTGATTACTGTTCCATGCAACGGCCATAAGACGGAGCGTTCCGTCAAAAGCGGGAATATCAAAATCAACCTGCGCCGTGCCGTCTTGCCCAACTTCTACAATGCCAGAATAGAGAGCAATCGGAATGTGGGTTGGTGGATGGCCAGCCAGTGTCGCGCCACCAGGAGGCCCGCCACCGCCTGAACGAACCCGGCCCTTTACCGCCTGCATACCATCAATGAGTTGCCCGTAAATGTCCCAAATTTCTGTGTTTAATCGCCGCTGGCCATAAAACCACTTGTCTGGTGCAGGCGCTGTATATTTTGTGAGATTAAGAATGCCGACATCGACCGCAGCAACGGTAATGCGAGTATCTTCGCCGGGCTTTAAGCCTTCGAGTTTCACAGGAACAGAGAGGGTATCATTAGGCCGAACCGTTTTGGGCGCTTCCATTTTGACGTGCAAAGTCTTGGCGCTCTGGTCGAGTTTTAGCCATTTGATGCCAATTGAACGACTTGGTAAACGGTGTGCCTTCTGATCCATCGGCCGGTAAAACATTGCCGTGATATAGGCCCCGGGCGACCAGTTTTCCTTTACGCCCAAATCAACAGTTTTACCTGTTGCCGGAACATCGACAGTTTTGAGATCAAGAAGCTTATCGCCAATGACCGCAATCATAGCCTTGCCGGCAATGCGCGGCCTTAGTGTTATTTTTGCGGTATCTCCTGCTTTGTAATGTGGTTTATCTAAGGAGATATCCAGTACGTCCGGCGTGTCAGTGTTCTCGCTTGCATACCAGCCTGCTGTGAATGTTAAGCTTCCAGCCGGGCCATTGGGATCGTTAGACGTGACTTCGAGCCGATACCGGCCCCACTTAACAGGCACGCTAATGCGTGCCGGCTTGTCTGTGCTTGTCTCAACTTCACCGTCGCCAATACGGCGGGTATGAGCCACCGGCTCATAATCCCATGCTCCGTTACGGCTATACCATTGGAACCGTTGCCGAATTTCGAGAAGTTCCCATTTTAGACCTTTAAGAGCAACCTGCTTTCCGTGCCCATCAACTGCAACCAAATCGAAAGAGGCTGTTTCTCCCTCGCCGACGGTATTGCCGGAAAAGAGGGGCTTCAAGCCGATAAGCGGGGTTTTTGAACGGATTGGCAATGATACGGTTTGCTCAACAGCCCGGCCACTGAGTTCATGCATTCTAACAGCTATGGTTGCCTTCAGTGGGCGGCTGCTTTGAGGTAACTCGGAAAGTTTTGCTTCAATGAGCGCTTTGCCTTCGCCATCAGTCCGGTTCAAAGCTTTGAGTAAATAACGCTTCGATTCAATTTTTTCATCAGTGAGTCCGAATTTATAGCCTTTGAAATCAGGAAGGCTATCGCTTGGTCGCACAATTATGTCGCCATGTAGAGCAAGATTAGAAGCAGGTGCACCATAGAGATATCTGCCTTCGACATTAATTGATGCCATGCTTTCCGGATCAATGGCGGTATCAGATGTATTAAGTTTTAATTCAAGCCGTTGGGGCGTGTAATCAGCAACGAGAAAACTTGTTTCACCAATGGGTTGGCCCTTCGGATCCGCGAAAACCGTTGCGCGCCATGTACCCGTCATGGCAGTTGTTAGAAGCTCAAGCGTTTTGGTTCGCCCGCCGAGGCCTTGATCAGGCCAAGCAACACGCTGATGTTCAACACCATCAGGCCTATGGATTTTAAGGGTAAGTGGCACATTGGAAACGGCGGTACCGGAAGTATTGCGAAGAAGTGCCGTGAGGAAAACTTTCTCACCTGGACGATAGACGCCACGTTCGGAAAAAATATGAGCATCCAGAGGGCCAGGAAAGGCGCGGCCGCCGACACCACGATCTGTCAGGTCAAAGCTTGAGCGAGTTAAGTCAAGAAACGCATAATCTTGACCGGAACGTTCAGCGACGAGGAGAGCTGGCGCTAAACCGTCTGTGCCGCGTGCGAGGCCTGCGTCAAATTTGACATGGCCATTTTCATCGCTGCGAGCGCTCGCCAATACCTCGTTATTGCGGGCAAGAAGACGGACTTCAACATCTTTGAGAGGTTCTGCATTAGCCAGTGAACGTACGAAGGCGTGAAAACCATCTTTGCCAGAGAACGATGTAAGACCTAGATCCGAAACTACGAACCATTGGGTTGCACGTGCTTTCCAGCGTTCCTCGTCTCTGCCACCAGGCCAGGCATGCATGACATAGAGACCGGCCGCGAGTTTCGGAAGTGCCTCATCAATGGGAAACGCCGTTGTTACATTTTCATTGAGAACACGCTTAACCGGCATCTCTCCCGACCATACGCGGGTGCCAATATCATTGTTGATACGATCTGAATCATGTTTGCTGATTTGGCGCTGAAAATTTCCGCCGATTACAGCCCGTGTCAAATTACGATCACCAATGCGATAAACTTCAATTTTCACCTTATCTGTGTTGACCGAAACAAGAGGCATACCTTTTTGTCCTGTGCGCGGCAGAACATAATTGCGGCCGGTAAATCGGACAGACGGTTTGCGGTCACGCACATAAATAGTGAGCTGTGCTGTTTTCGCGATTTTCTCTTCGACAGAAGATGGAAGGCCTGCACGGACAGTAACTTCGTAGCGCCGTCCGTGTACCAGACCCAAAATACAAAGTTGGCGGTTCTCTTTTGTTACTTCGGCAGGGTCTTTGCCATCGAGCGCAATATATTTAGAAAAGTCAACCCGGCCTCTTGCAAGCGGCTCTGAAAAATGCACGCAAGCACGGGGGGCTGATGCTTCAGAGTCAACCTTATAATCAAGAACACGAAAACCATGCTGTGCACGAAGATCGTTATAAGCTTTGCGTATTTCAGCATCATCATGCAAAGCAAGGCTCGCCTTGTAGGCATTAATCGCCGGGCGCCAATAAGATCGTTTGATTAAAGCTTCACCAAGAACTGCAAGCGCCTCCGCTTTTATTTCATTGGTTTTTGCTCTGCGGAATGCCAGAAAAGCAGCCGAGCTTGCATTTTGTGCAAAACTGAATTTTTCACGATGCTTTTTCGCTTTCATTGCCAAAAATGAACGCGAAAGGCCAAGCCAGGCAACTGTGTCGTTCTTGTCAAGCACCACCGCAGCGGCAAAAGCGGCAGAGGCAACCCTTGGATTCCCCGCTTTTAGGGCCTCTTGCGCGGTTTTGAGCCAGCCCTGTTGATCATGACCCGCAGTAGACCAATTAGATTTCAAATATTTTTCATAAGTGGCCGCATCTCGTGCTACGCCAGAATGAAAAAAAGGTTTTTCCTCAGCTAAGGAAAAACCTGATGGGATGAGAAGTGCAATTAGCAGCAGGCAACGTTTTAATAACCACATTTTAATGTCCCCAAAAGGTGTGTGTGTCTGTCCCGCCAAGGTGGGTGCCGTATCTATATGCTGGGGCAGAGCAAAAAATGTCCATGTGTTTAATACCGTCTGTATCCATCATAATATAATGTCAAAACATTGACTTGACAGATGTGATTCAAGCAACAGTAGCTTTTTATTGTGATTAGCTCAATTTCACCCTGTACGATCACTTTGAAAAAGTAAGCAGACGGGACAGGCAACCCCATGCTGAGAGACAACAAAGAGCACGAGGGGACTGTAAATGCTCTAGGGCGGTAGCATTTACAGCTTTGAACGAGGGCCAGGAACGTGCCTGTCCCGCCTACTGTCTCAGGGATCCGGAGCAGGTCGGACTTTAGACAATTCCCTGCCCAAGAACATTTGCCAACGACGTGAACGCAAAATCAGATATTTTTTGTTCTTGTTTTGTTCTATAGATGAGTCGCCTTTGAGTCAAGGGCGGATCAAAGTGATTTTTAAAAATGATTTTGTTCCCATCATATTTTTCGTGTGGCGTGTTTTTCAAAATCCAGCAATAATGGTTGTGAACATTTTCGAAAAGTGCTGTGGTTTTGTGAGCTTAACAAAACCGGTTGAGGAGAAAGCTGATTTGTAAAACAATCGTCATGGGTTTATAGGAGCACCGCTTAAAGGCTTTAAAACATAACAAACCATGTTGGCACCCTGGAAGCATGGCAATCTAATGGAGGATACAATGGCTCTACAGTTGGGAGACGTTGCACCTGATTTTACTGCAGAGACAACACAAGGAACGATCAATTTCCACGAATGGATTGGTGATTCCTGGGCGATTTTGTTTTCTCATCCAAAAGATTTTACACCGGTTTGCACAACGGAACTCGGCTCTGTGGCGAAGCTGAAGCCTGAGTTCGACAGGCGCGGATGCAAAATTATTGGCCTTAGTGTTGATTCAGTTGAAGACCATACGGCTTGGTCGAAAGACATCGAAGAGACACAAGGAGCTGCAGTGAACTATCCTCTGATCGGGGATACGGATCTAAAGGTTGCCAAGCTCTATGGCATGCTCCCTCCCGATGCTGGAGGAGATGCAAAACAGCGCACCGCTGTGGACAATGCGACGGCTCGCTATGTTTTTGTCATTGCGCCGGATAAAACGATTAAGCTCATGATCACCTACCCGATGAGTACGGGCCGTAACTTTGATGAACTGTTACGTGTGCTCGATTCCTGCCAGTTAACCGCCAAGCATAAAGTTGCCACCCCGGCGGATTGGAAGCAAGGTGAAGATGTCATCATCGTCCCTGCGGTTTCTAATGAAGAAGCCGAACAGAAATTCCCGGGTGGATGGAAAGCTCCTAAGCCATATCTTAGGATCATCCCCCAGCCAGAAAGCTAATTCCGGAAATTTAATTTTCACAATTATATTAGGGCGCTCCTGAATTAGGTCACGGACTCATAAATGTGCTGAAAATGGCGCTAGAAACGGCAAAAAGATGTTAGAGCATCCTGCGTTTAGATGGAATCGCTTGAATGCTCTCATTTTTTGATATCGATCAACTTTACCACGTTCAAGTAAATTCACTTGAACGTGGGTTGATCTAGGAGAAGCGTGCAGACAAGGGTTGTTTCCCTTTTCAAGCGCTTCGACAACAATGTCTCAAGCAGCGAAGCGGTAGACAAAAAAACGCAGATTGAAGCCGTTTCAGCGTCCGGAGGATATGGCCAATCTGTCCAACTACAGCGTCGCAAAGGTTTGAAAATGCACCACATTTCCTGCACCTTTGCTTCTCGTATTCGAACAGATTGGCTCATACCATTTTTAACCACATTTATGAGTTCGTGACCTAGGGCGCCCTTTTTGATAAAGCCTGTTTATCACCAGACTTTTCCGTTATTCGACTTTGCCTGAATAAAAAGAGTTTATCTCACAAGAGTGTTGCCCTGCGCACGAGCATTTCATTTTTTTACTTATCACAACTTATTTACACTCATCTGTCTGAATTACTAGAACAGTATTCTAATATGACATTTGTAATCGAAATATAATTCTAGAAGTAAGCACGTAACTTGATGTCAATAGAAAAAATTTCTATTATATTGATAGGCTAACATCCTTGTTTGATTAGTGACCAGGTGAAGAGATTAGGCCATCTCAGAAAAGATGGCCTGGAAGTTACGAGTGCGGAGATCGCAGCCAAATGAGATATTTCCCTATTTATGTGGATTTAAAACATCAATCGGTTTTGGTGGTTGGTGGTGGCGAGCAGGCTGCGCAAAAGGTCCGCTTGCTTCTGAAAACCGAGGCCAGAATAGAAATTATTGCTAATAATGAGGTCCTGCCAGAACTTGTGACGCTTGAAGCCGATGGGCAGGTTTCCATTTTGCGACGTCATTTTGAGGAGGGGGATCTCCTAGGCAAGCGCTTGGTCTATGCCGCGAGTGAGGATGCTGACTTGGATGCTGCAATATCAAAAGCAGCAAGCGCCCAGAACATTCCTGTCAATGTGGTTGATAAGCCGGAACTTTGCACCTTCATTACGCCGGCAATTGTTGATCGTGATCCGGTTACGGTGGCGATTGGCACGGAGGGAGCTGCCCCAGTTCTCGCCCGTGAAATTAAGTCAAAGCTTGAAGCTTGGTTGCCAGCTAATTATGGCGCATTGGCCAGGTATGCAGGAGAGTTACGAGGTTTCATCACGAGCAAAATTAGCGATGGAATGGAACGGCGTAAGGTCTGGCAACGTTTATTAGGTGGGGGTTTTCGCCATCATGTATTGAGAGGCGATTATGAGCAAGCTCGCCAAGCTCTTAATAGCGAAATCAATAAAGCCGAGCAGACCACACGTGACATTGGTACAGTTTCTTTAGTTGGTTGTGGGCCTGGTGACCCTGATCTTTTAACTCTTAAGGCGCAACAACGTTTGCAGGATGCCGATGTGCTGGTGGTTGACCGGCTCGTTAATCCGGAAATTTTGGAATATGCTCGCCGTGATGCGGAACGTATTTTTGTTGGAAAAACACCTGGCGGGCCCTCTACTCCTCAGACGGAAATCAACCGTATTCTTCTTTGTGAAGCATTGAAGGGCAAGCAGGTTGCGCGTTTAAAAGGAGGCGATCCATTTGTCTTTGGCCGTGCAGCGGAGGAAATGGTTGCTCTGCAAGCCCATGGTGTAACGGTTGAGATCGTCCCCGGTATAACGGCGGCCCATGCCTGTGCAGCCTCGGTTCACCTGCCTTTGACCTTACGTGAACGTCACCGCGTCTTTTCTGTTCTGACCGGCGCGAGTGTTGATGGTATTGCTGATCATGACTGGCAGGCTTTGGCTGCTGAGGGGCAGGGCTTTGCCATTTATATGGGGGTACGGGGTGCGGGAGAAATTCAATCCAATCTTATGGCAGCAGACATAAACCCTAGAACATCGGTTGTTATTGTGGAGCAGGGAACATTGCCTGAGGAGCGGGTTATTCAGACGCACATTAAGGATCTCGAATTATGTCTCAGTGAGTGCAGGGTAACCGGTCCTGCAATTATCTTTGTTGGCATCGATTGGGCTGAAGCTGGTTTGTTGCGTCCAGGCAAAGTTGAGTTTTTCAAACCGCAAAATGTTGTGCCCTTTACTCAATATCGGGTGGAAAGAGACGCACAGAAATCACGACAACTCGTGGGGTAAGTTATGGCAAAAGTAAAGGATGGCCCGAAGGTCGTTACGGCAAACAGGTTGCAAGATGGTTTAGTTGTATTCTTGGGCCAAGGCAGTGTTTGGCATGAGGATATTAATGAGGCAAATGTTGCAAACACACTTGCAGACGCTGAAGCGGTAATGCGAGAAGCTGAAGTTGCTGAGGCAGAGAATTTGATTGTTGAGCCTTATCTCATTGATGTCCAGTTTGAAGGTAACAAACAAGTTGTGCCAATTCATATTCGCGAGAGATTGAGAACTTTGGGGCCGAGTGTCCGGCTTGACCTTGGCAAGCAAGCAAGCGGTGTAGGTGTATAAACTGGCTACGAGTTAATAACTTTGCTTGTAGATCTTAAGGATAAGACATGTACCGGTACGACGAATTTGATGCCCAATTTGTGCGCCAACGGGTTGCACAATTCCGTGACCAAGCGGCTCGGCGGTCTTCGGGCGAGTTAACGGAAGAACAATTCAAGCCGCTTCGGTTGATGAATGGGCTCTATTTGCAGCTTCATGCCTATATGTTGCGCGTTGCTGTACCTTATGGCACCCTTGCCGCACGACAGATGCGTCACCTTGCCTTTATTGCTGATAAATATGACAAAGGGTATGGTCATTTTACGACGCGTCAAAATATTCAATTTAATTGGCCAAAACTAGAAGATGTTGCAGATATTCTGGATCATCTTGCGGATGTCGAAATGCATGCCATTCAGACAAGCGGCAACTGCATCCGTAACGTTACGGCGGATCATTGGGCGGGTGTTGCAGCAGATGAAATCGAAGATCCAAGGCCCTATGCCGAGCTTCTTAGGCAATGGTCTACGGTCCATCCGGAGTTCACGTTTCTGCCACGGAAATTCAAAATTGCCGTTACAGGCGCCCCCCATGATAGGGCCGCTATCGCGTTTCATGATATTGGTTTGAAACTCAAACGAAATTCGAGTGGAAATATCGGTTTTGAGGTGCTTGTTGGTGGCGGTATGGGGCGTACACCGATTGTTGCCGTTACCGTACGCGATTGGGTGGATGCTCAAGAACTCTTGCCTTACCTTGAAGCCATTATGCGCGTTTATAATCTGCATGGACGACGAGACAATAAATATAAAGCACGTATCAAAATATTGGTTTTGGAGTTGGGCGAGGACGAATTTCGCCGTCAGGTTGAGGCTGAATACGCCAATATTGACGCGCCGGAGGTTGCTCTTCCTTCTGAGGAGCTAGAGCGTATTTCAGCTTATTTTGCTCCACCTGAATATGAGCAGCTTGTTGATGATGATGTGATGCTAAGCCGTCATCTTAAAGAAGATAAAGCTTTTGCGGCTTGGTACAAAACCAATGTGGCTCGCCACCGTGTTCCTGGTTATGCAATTGTCAATATTTCTCTAAAACCTATTGGCGGCATTCCGGGAGATGCCACATCTGAGCAAATGCGGCTCGTTGCCGATTTGGCTGAAATCTATAGTTTTGACGAGATCCGTGTCTCGCATGAGCAAAACCTCGTTCTACCTCATGTCCGGCAAAAAGATCTTTATGAGGTTTGGCAGAAACTTGTCTCTCAAGAGTTAGCGACGGCTAATTTAGGATTAATCACCGATATTATTGCGTGTCCCGGCTTGGATTATTGCGCGCTTGCAACCGCAAGGTCTATTCCCGTTGCGCAAGATCTCAGCAAGCATTTTGCGAATTCTGTTCATCAGAAGGAGATCGGTGATCTCAAAATAAAAATTTCAGGCTGTATTAATGCCTGCGGTCATCATCATGCCGGTCACATTGGCATTTTGGGCCTCGATAAGCGGGGGGAAGAATATTACCAAATTACGCTTGGTGGTAGCGGCGATGAAAACGCAACGATTGGCGAGATTATCGGGCCGGGATTTTCCAGCGTTGAAGTGACCCAAGCTGTTGACAAGATTGTTGATACCTATATGGGCTTAAGAAAAGACGGTGAAAGTTTCTTGGAAGCTTACCGGCGTGTTGGTCTTGCACCGTTCAAGGAGGCTGTTTATGCCACTCATTAAAGAAAATGCGTTTGTTGAAGACCTATGGATTCATTTGAATGATGGTGATGCGCTCACTGAAGATGGTGACATTATCGTCACTTTTGAGCGTTTAGAGAAAGATTGGTCAGAGCTTGTTGCACGACATAGACAAGTTGGCGTTACTTTGAGGAATGTGGCTGATCCTTATCTTTTGCGCCCCTTTCTGGATCGTCTCAGTCTTATTACCTTGGAGTTTCCGGCATTCGCCGATGGCAGAGCTTATTCCCAGGCAAAAATCATCCGCAATCAGCTCGGGTTTAAAGGAGAGCTAAGGGCGACGGGGAATGTCCTTGCCGATCAAGCGGCTTTAATGGAACGTTGCGGTTTTGATAGCTTTGAGGTTGGTGAAAGCCTCTCTATAGAGACTTGGAAGAAAGCAAGCGAAGACCTTAAATTTTCTTACCAACGAGACTATAGAGGTACCCCCACAAAGGTCAAAACCAAGCCTATATTGCAAGTTGATCTGCAAGATAGCGAAGACAATCGATCCGTGGCTTAAAGCGTGTGTTTCACGCCGCAGATCATTTGAAAGATTTGTTTACACTATTTATGCTTATAGTTTTCTGACGATAAGCACTGGAATAGGTGAATAAATAGCTCACAGTTTTTTCTTGTGTGAACTCAGTCCTTGCTTCTCTACAAATTATCAGTAGAACCTGCCAAATCGCACTAGGTCACGGACTCATAAATGTGCTGAAAATGGCGCTGGAAACGGCATCAATCTGCAGCGTCGAAACGCTTGAAAATGCACCACATTTCCTGCACCTTTGCATCTTGTATTCAAACAGATCGGTTCATACCATTTTTAACCACATTTATGAGTTCGTGACCTAAGGCTTTGCAGGGGGAACTGCATGGAAAACGAAGCAACATTGGACCACTTAAGCGTTGGCTCGAACCAAGACGCATATACCAAAGACGCGTATACCAAAATTGAGGGAGCCCTGGAAAAAGGTTTGATCCTTGTTTGTGATCATGCGTGCAATGTATTGCCTGAGGGGTATGGTACATTAGGACTTCCTGCCCCGGAGCTTGAGCGTCATATAGCTTATGATATTGGTGTGGCAGGCGTCACAAAACGGCTAAGCGCTCAACTTGGTGTTCCCGCAATACTTTCAAGCTATTCCCGTCTTTTAATTGACCTTAATCGCAGTCTTGATGACCCAACACTGATTATGCAGCTTTCAGACGGGGCTATTGTGCCGGGCAACGCCAATATCAAAGATCGTGAGGTGGAGACAAGGATCGCCAAATATTATGCCCCTTATCATGCCGCGATTGATGCATTGATTAACCAGGCGCTGGGAACAGGTCAATCTCCCGTCCTTCTCTCGATCCATAGTTTTACGGAAAACTGGAAAGGTGTACCACGTCCATGGCATGCTACAGTTCTCTGGGACAAAGATCCTCGGTTACCGGTTCCCTTGATTAAGGCTCTTAAGCGCAACAGCAAACTCGTTATTGGCGAAAATGTCCCTTATACAGGCGAGCTTAAAGGAGATTGCATGTATGAGCATGGTACACGCCGGGGACTTGCGCACGCCTTGATTGAAATCCGTCAAGATCTTATTCGCGATGAAAAAGGACAGGAAGAGTGGGCAAATCGCTTAGCCGGTATTTTTGATGAACTTATGACGACACCCGAACTCAAAGACAGTTTGCGTCAAGTTCAGTATTATGGCTCTCATACCGATATGGCATTGTCTGCGTGAAAGGGTAAGAGTATGACGGAATTTGATTCGAAGACCAAAACAGAGCTAGAAGCCGCAGCTTTCCGACGGCTATTGTCACATCTTGGGAAAAGAACGGATGTGCAAAATATAGACCTTATGAATTTGGCTGGTTTTTGCCGAAATTGCCTATCCAACTGGTACAGGGAAGCGGCAGAAGAGCGTGGTATTGGGCTCAGCAAAGATGATTCCCGCACGCTCATTTACGGCATGTCCTATGATGAATGGAAGGCAAAGTATCAGGCGGAAGCCTCGCCGGAACAGCTTAAGCGATTTGAAGAAGTCCAGGCCCAGATGGAAGAATAGTCCTATTTACACGGCCTGGTGTGACTTGTACACAAAGCTTGGAAAAGATCATAAAAGCGGCTTGAATCACTATAGGCCCGTCACTATTGTAATGCTCACCCGTGACGCAGCAGTGACGCTGATAGTCTATTGCGGGGCAAAACGCACTAAATATTAGAAACGGCAATAATCTCAAGCTATTAGCCGATGGCAAGTTTCTGCTAGCCAAGTATATTCTGCTTGTTTCATCGCCGGGTGTTATTGCGGTTTGGAATAACAACATTAATCAGCGGCTCTCTATCATGTCTGATATGTCTGAACTCCAAGGAACGGCCCGTAATCAGCTTAAAGCCTTTATTGAACGCATCGAGCGCCTCGAAGAAGAGCGGGCGGCGACATCAGCCGATATTCGGGAAGTTTATGCCGAGGCGAAATCCACCGGTTTTGATACCAAGACTTTGCGCACCATTGTTAAGCTTCGGAAGCAGGATACGATTGAGCGCCAAGAACAAGAGGCTTTATTAGAGACCTATATGCATGCTCTCGGCATGTTGGATTGAGTATAAATATTAGGTTTTGAAAGGTGTTGTGTGCACAGGTGAGAGACGTCCTCTTATCTTTTCCAGCCCCGTCTTTGGTGAAGCCGCATAGACTGTTTTTCGGGCTTCGACCATCAAAATTCCAGAAAATGCCGGCCAAAAAGTGCTTCCTAAGCGCTCCCAGGCACCAGCTGAGCGTAATAAGAGACGCAGATGTGCGGGAGGCATAAAGAGGGCTTCCTCCCAGTCTAGTGGATCGAAGAGGGCATCGCATAAGAGGCGGCGCAATTGTCCCCGGCTATAGGGTCGACCATGACCAAATGGGGTCGTGTCAAGTCTGGCCCAAACACCTCGGCGATTGGGGACAATAAGCAGTATCCGCCCTTCAGGTGAAAGTACCCGCCAAATCTCCCGTAACGTATCTGCGGTTGCCTCGCACATCTCGAGACAATGTACAATGATCATGCGATCAACACTGGCATCTGGTAGAGGCAGGTTTCGTTCATCAACTAGCACGGATTGTAATGGCCCCTTGGAGGGCCAAAGGATGACGCCTTGGGCTGCTGGCATAAATGCGCCGAGTTGACATGCATCTGATCGGAATACGCCAAGATAGGGTGTCGCATAGCCCAAACCGTAAATATTGAGGCCGTTCATATTGCGCCAGCGCATTCGAGCTCGGCCACTGATGAGGCGGCGAACCATGACCCCAAGCGGACGGGCATAAAATTCCTGCAACTCTGTAACATCAAGATACATGGCCGACGGCATCCTCTTGATTGGAAAAATCGAACCACAATACAAAACTTACCCTAGGTCACCCTACATTCAAATGGATCTATTTGAATGTAGGAAAGTTGATTAACAATTGGATACCTCTAAAAACCATCCACTACCCCCTGCCATCCGCCATATTCTGCAATAATTAGGCGGGTGGCAGGGGATGGTGGATGGCCCGAAGGGAGTATTTCGAGATGCCCAGCTGTAAGACAGAGCATGCGATATGCGGCGAATGAACCAGGCTTGCTTTCGACAATTTTTGGCAAACTCGCTAAAAGCCGTGCTGTCCGCCTGATGTTCCAGATTTTAGAGAGTTTTCCATAGGCGTTTGGCTATTGATTCTCCGGGCTTCAGTGTTACCTTTGACTTCCAACATATCGAACATATGAAAGATGCAAGGAGCGTAAGGATGGCGACACTTGAGATTCATCAATTTCCGTGCTTAAGCGACAATTATGGTGTTCTCATCCATGACGCTGAGGCGAATGTTACGGGTGCCATTGATGTGCCGGAAGCGGAAGCTGTCCGCAAGGCCCTTCAAGACAAAGGATGGTCGCTCACTCACATTTTGAATACGCATCACCATGTTGATCACACGGGCGGAAATACTGAGATCAAAACGGAAACCGGGTGCACAGTTGTGGGGCCTCAGCCTGAAGCAAGCAAAATTCCTGGCATTGATATCCAATTAGGTGAAGGAGATACTTATACCTTTGGTTCGTTCGAAGCCCGTATTTTGGAAACGCCAGGCCATACCGCTGGTCATATTAGTTATTGGTTTCCGGATCCTGGTGTGGCTTTTGTCGGGGATACGTTGTTTGCCCTCGGTTGCGGGCGCCTTTTTGAAGGCTCTGCACAAACGATGTGGACTTCCCTCAGCAAACTCATAGCTTTGCCACCTGAAACAATAATCTATTGTGGCCATGAGTATACGCAATCCAACGCAGATTTTGCACTGACTATCGAACCGGAAAACGATGCATTAAAAGTGCGTGCAGACCAGATTCGTATGCTCAGATCACGGGGAGAGCCGACGCTGCCGACTACTCTGGAAAATGAACTTGCGACCAATCCGTTTTTACGTCCCTCAAGTCCTGCGATTCAAAAGCGCCTGCAAATGGAAGGGCGGGATGATTGGGAAATTTTCGGTGAGATTCGTCGTCGCAAAGATAACGCATAAATTTAATAAGTTCCGCCCCCTAAGGCTTGTTAATTCTCAAGCGTGACCTTTAGGCTTTTACGTGGGCGGAGGTAAAATGTGTCCTCAAGATCAAGAGGGCCGGTGACATAATGGCTTACAGGCGAGTCATACGAATATTTGACCTCGGCGATAATCACGCTTGAAAAGGGTTGGGTCATATCTGCGACAGGTAAGCTGTAAGTTGAGCCCTGAGTTTTGGGGGTTCCGCCATTGTAGGCGAGGGACCAATCAACCGTGGTCTTGTTTTCATCGTCTGCAACAACGCTGGTAATAACGATTTCTAGGCTTGACGTATCATACGGCTCAAGTATGGCCTCCGCGATTTTATAAATATCTTCAATATCAGATGATTGTATTTTTTCGCTTTGTGCAACAAGGTCTGCAACGGAATTGGCTACATCAGTGATGCGGCGGTTTACAGTCAATGCTTGGCCCAATTCAACCACGCCTAAATAGCATGCAAGCATTATTGGTACGAGCATCGCAAACTCAACGGCCGCCATGCCTTCACAGCACCTGCGCAGTTTCGCGAGCTTTTTTGAGACCCAAGAGTTCAGAGCGTTAAAAGGTGAACGGCGAGTCATTTTTAGATCTCCGGCTTATTGATCAGTTTTAGTTACCAAAGGGCTCATTGCGGAAAGTTGCCGCCGCTGACAAAAGGCGATTACCATTGGCCATATTACTCAACCGAACAAACGGAAAATTTGCAGGGAAATCGGCAATGATGCTCCATTCATAGAAAACCCTGACAAGAACAATTTGTTCTTCATCGCCAACATCGTAGCCAAAATCCTCGCGCAAATTTCCGTCGGTATCGAGAGGGTCGTCGAAAGTGATGTCTCCAAAATTATCGAAGGTCTTGACATCTATCTTCAGATTATCTGAGCAACTAAACAGGGCTGAGATTCGGGAGCAGACTTCATTTTTAAACGCTTCTTGAGACAGGCCTTGCTCTTGCACCTGTCCGGTTCTGATGAGGCGTGCTGCTTGTGAAGCCGCATTTTCCAAAACCATATTGCCAAAGAAAACGAGGGCGACCTGCATGATGGAAAAGAGAAGGGCCAAAAAGGGAATTCCAACGATGGCGAATTCAACGGCAGCTACGCCAGAGCAATTCCGTTTAAACAACAGAGAAAGGCGGAGTATATAATGAGAACCCATTCTAGAGGCTGGTTTTATCACGGCCTTCATAACGCCTTACTCCAAACTTATCACGCAATACGAGAAGTATTCGGCCTTATTAGAACTGTGAATGTTTAAAAACGCGTTTAATATTTTGGAAATATTATTTATAGTTAACTAGATATGTAGAAAAAGAAAAAAATATTACGATTTTTTTATTTATGTTTCAATTATTGCATCAACCCAAACATATATAAGTTATATGTTTGGGTTGATGCTTAGGTAAACGGAAACCCGATGCTTCTATTGAGCGCTTTGCTCGCCGTTAAGCGCTGCACCGACAGTTGAATACTTGCCTTGAGTTTGTTTTTGGATTGCTTCGAAATGAGTTTTCATATCGCCGATAACGAGCGAAGACTGACAAACAGGTGCGCAGTGATAGGATTGACGTTCTGCCCCCTTATGCAGCGTCACAACACGGCTAGCATCAGTTTTTACGCTAATCTTTGTGTTGATGATCTCTCTGCTCTCGTTGTCTAAGACAATCAGGTTGGTCAGACCGAAGCTTTTTCCTGTTATTATAAGCAATTTGCTGTTTTGTACTGTGACGTCGGCGACCGACGGATTACCGACAATAATGTTAGCGCTTGCACGAGGCAGACGCACGAGATGAGCCTCATCTATACGGACCGCCAGTTCTGCGCTGATGACATCTGTCGCCCAAGGCATGGTGATGAGAATGACTGTGAGTGATGCGAACTTTACAAACC
This sequence comes from Methyloligellaceae bacterium, assembly GCA_965224165.1. Taxonomy (GTDB): domain Bacteria; phylum Pseudomonadota; class Alphaproteobacteria; order Rhizobiales; family CBDCYM01; genus CBDCYM01. The sequence continues at coordinate 724,161 of CBDCYM010000011.1, forward strand.
GGGACATATTCCTCAAATCCTATGATGTAATGACATAGGTGTATTAAGGGGAATAAAGGTGAAAGAATCCCAAATATCTGCACTTAATTAAAACACTATGTGCAGAGAGACTACATAATCGTTATCATGAGTGATAAAATTTATTTTTTTATTTCTGCAAATTTTTCCTATCTTTTTGAAATATTAATCGTTAATAAATCATCTATGCTTAAAAATTCTGGAGATGAAATACTATATGTTTTCTAGTATTATGTGTTGTGTATACTATTATATTTTAATTTTATTCAATTTTTAATGAAAAAATAAATAGAAAATTTACTATTTTTTCTCGTCATTTCAGATAAATATTGTGCCTGATTAACTCTGTCGTAACCTCTATTTTGTATGTTGGTATCAGTTTTCATTTGTTGGGGCTCGATCCTGCAAACGAAACTTATATTTTTTGAACCTAAGACTTAGGGAGTGTAGTCATGAAAAAAGTTCTCGCACGTTTTGCGAAAGACGAGTCTGGAGCTACTGCGATTGAATACGGCCTTATTGCCGCTGGTATTGGTGTTGCTGTTATTGCGACAGTTCAAGCACTAGGTACCAACCTTGACACGACATTTACGGAAATCAAGGACAACCTGTAAGAATACGCTCAGGTTGCTTGTCACCTAGTGTTGTGGCAGAAAATACGCAGTCCATGGTTGCGTATTCTGTCCCGGACTTCGCCGCCCACCATTTGGTGGGCGGTTTGTCTTTTCGGATGGCATCAGTGGATTTCGTTTGAGGTTTTTACCTCAATTTTACGTGACGCTGGCACTATGAGAGCTGCTTTTTAAAACTTCATAAAACCTATTACGGGGCAGCTATGTTCGTGGATCTTGCGGTTTTAATTATTTTCCCCGGTGCTATGGCACTTGCTGCTGCCACGGATCTGTTCACAATGACCATTCCTAACAAAATATCAATATTCCTTGTAGCGGCATTTTTTGTTTTGGCTCCTTTTTCTGGATTTAGTCTCGAAGACATCGCAATGCATGTCGTCGCTGGTTTGGCGATGCTTGCACTTTGCATTGCTTTTTTTGCCAAGGGATGGATTGGCGGCGGTGATGCAAAAATTTTTGCGGCAGCTTCACTGTGGTTTGGTTTTGAGCATTTGATGGAATATGCCATGCTCGCGGCATTGGCGGGCGGTGCTCTGACTTTGGGTTTGTTATTTGTAAGACGGTTTCCCTTGCCAGCTTTTTTAGCAAGGCAAGATTGGCTTGCGCGACTGCATGATGTGAAAAGTGGTATTCCTTATGGAATAGCACTCGGTGCGGCGGCACTTATTGTATACCCCACGACACCGTGGATGCAGTAATAACGGGCTAACATTGTACTTTGCCTTGTTTTCAGCCCGAAAATCGGAGCTGGGCATCTCGAAATACTCCCTTCGGGCCATCCACCACTCCCTGCCATCCGCCTAATTATCGCAGAATATGGCGGATGGCAGGGGGTGGTGGATAGTTTTTAGAGGTATCCAGCTGCCTGCCAAAAAACCAAGGGCATACTTTTCCGGGAAATACTCTAAAGAGACCGCATTTTAGCATGTAGGTTTCATTTTAGGTCAGACATTAACCCTACATTGACCATTGTCCCGCAAAGTACTGGAACTGCGTTGGACCTTTGTGGGTAAGGGGACCTAAAAAATGAAACGTGCCCGCGTTTTAGTTTTGTGCATAGCACTTGCGGCTGCCATTGGTGCGGCTGTGTTGGTGAAAGGTTTTGTACCCGAGCCAAAAAAAGTTGTTGCCGTCAAAAAAGACTTGAATACGGTTCAAGTTCTCGTCGCGGCAAACAGCATCAAGCTTGGCGATGCTTTGAAGGCAAGTGATTTGCGGTGGCAGTCTTGGCCAAAAAATGCAGCGCTTCAAGGATATGTCACTAAAGAGAAGAATCCCAAAGCACTTTCAAATTATTCTGGTGCTATAGCGCGTGCGCCTTTTCTCTCTGGAGAACCTATAAAGGCGCTGAAACTCATCAAAGCCAGTGATGGCGGTGTCATGGCCGCAATTCTTCCGACAGGTATGCGTGCCATATCAACACCTATACGCGAAGAAACTGCTGCAGGTGGTTTTATTTTACCGAATGATCGTGTCGATGTGATCGTAAGTCGCAAGTTCAGAACAGCTCGGAGAGAGGAGCATATCAGTGAGACAGTGCTGACTAATATCCGGGTGCTTGCCATAGGACAAACCATTGAGCAGAAAAAAGGCAACAAGGTTGCGAATGGAAAAACAGCAACGCTTGAGTTGACGCCACGGCAGGCAGAATTGTTGTCGCTTGCGCAATCGATGGGTGACATTTCCCTTTCACTTCGCAGCTTGGCAGATGCCAATAGAGCCGGGCCTAATGGTCCGAACGGCAATAATTTTTCATTTGGCAAGCGTGAAAGTGGCACAGTTAAAATGTTGAAATACGGTATTTCTTCACGGGCCTTTGGCGTGAATTGAGCTTTCAGGAAATGAGGCGTTTGTTGGAAGGTGCGGAGTTATGATGATTATGAGAAACGGGGCTTATAACCTCGCAGCGATTGCAGTGCTAACTCTTTTAAATGTGCTCGGGTTAATGGGGCCTGCGGAGTATGTGGTTGCCCAACCTGAGATTAAAGGTTCCGTTCTGCGTATCAAAGAAGCAGGTCCATATCCGTTAAACAGACATATAACGGTCGGGCTTAATAAATCTCTGGTTGTGGAGCTTCCTCGCGAAGTACGCGATGTTCTAGTATCAAACCCAAAAATGTTGGATGCGGTCGTTCATACATCACGCCGCGCCTATCTCATTGGTATGGCCACTGGGCAGGCAAATGTCTTTTTCTTCGGCAAGGATGGGGAACAAATTCTAACCCTTGAGGTCACGGTGGAACGCGATCTCAATGCCCTCGCCAGTCTGCTTCATCGGTTTTTACCAGGTGCGGACATAAAGGCGGAAATGGTCAATGACAATATCATCTTAACGGGAAGTGTCCGCAATCCCACCGACGCCACACGAGCGACCGATATTGCCGGCCGTTTTGTTGAAGATAAGAAAAAAGTTCTCAATATGCTTGCGGTTACTGCGCGGGAACAAATTCTTCTCAAAGTGACGGTCGCGGAGATCAACCGGGAAATGATTAAGCGCCTCGGCGTAAATTGGAATGGAGCGCGTATTAGTAATTCCATCGCCATTGGCGGTAACACAAATAATGGGTTTCCTATAACGAATCAGCTTGGTTCCAATTCGTCCATTTTTGGAGTTTTTGGCCCCAATCAGAGTTCCTGTACGGTTCCTTCTATCGCGAGAGGAGCGATCACTCCCTCCACTACATTGCCGGCAGCGGCTATCAATTGCTTAGCGCAAACAGTTGAAGCATTTGAGCGTAATGGTCTGGCTAGAACACTTGCCGAGCCAACGCTTACGGCAATTTCCGGTGAGACGGCGAGTTTTCTTGCAGGTGGTGAGTTTCCAATTCCAGTGGGCGTTGATGACAACACGATTGCGGTGGAGTGGAAACCGTTCGGTGTCGGGCTTTCATTTACACCAGTGGTTATGTCGGAAGAACGGATCAGTTTGAAGATCTCAACCGAGGTTAGCGAGTTGTCGACAGAGGGAGCTGTTACGGTGACGTCGATTGCGCTACCTGCACTTAAGGTCCGGCGTACGAATACAACGGTTGAACTGCCCAGCGGTGGTGGCATCGCTATCGCAGGACTAATCTCCGATGAAACAAAGCAGAATATCGATGGTATGCCAGGGCTCAAGAGACTGCCTATACTTGGTGCGCTGTTTCGCAGCAGCGACTACCGCAAAAGGGAAACGGAACTTGTTGTGATTGTAACGCCTTATACCGTTAAACCGGTGGCGCGGAAAAAACTAATTCGTCCCGATGACGGCTATGCACCTCCTTCTGACAAGGAGAGACTTCTCTTAGGTCGGCTTAATCGGGTTTACGGAAGACGTCCAGAAGATATGCCTGTCGGCAGCTATAAGGGCGAATATGGTTTCATTATTGATTAGGCCGGGCGCGAGTAAGGGAGCAAAATATGATTACTGCGGACATGAAAAGAGTCCACCCGCAGAAGAGTGGTAAAAGGGCTGTTCAACTAATCGCCGTCTCCGTCCTTATCTTAACCATTGCGGGATGTGAGAGCAGGGGGCGGTACGGATATTCCAGTAGATATGTTGTAACGGATGTTACAGCACGCCATCCAATTCATGTGTCCAATCGATCGGTGGCAATCAAGCTGAGGGTGCAGCGGGGGGCTTATGGGCTAACACAGCGCCAACGGAGAAAATTGGGTGGATTTTTGAAAAAATACCGGAGCGAGGGGACGGGTAGGATTAAAGTAGCCGCACCAAGTGGCGCACCCAATGAAGTTGCTGCGGTCAATGCGCTCAAAGATATTCGGGGCCTTGTGCGTGCTCACCGTATTTCGATGTCTGCAATCGATTTTCGACCATATAATGCCGGGGGAGATCCGTTAGCGCCAATCAAATTGGCCTATGGCCGTTATGTTGCAGAGGGGCCGGAGTGTGGTGATTGGTCTGAAAATTTGGCGCGTGACAGAGAGAATGTCCCCTATCCAAATTATGGATGTGCGACGCAAAATAATTTGGCGGCCATGATATCCAATCCACGTGACCTTATAATGTCTCGTGGTGAAGGCCCCCGTTCAAGCGAGCGGCGTGATGTGGTTTGGGAAAAATATGTCAAGGGTGAGACAACTGTTTCGGAAAAATCAAAAGAAGAATCCGGCAATGTTAGTGATGTGGCGGGTGCAGAATGAACGATGTAGCATATGGCAATACCGTTCCTGGACATGATGTTGAACAGGAAGTGGATGAAGGGCAAAAAGGCAGGACAGAACGCAATCGGGAACGACGGGCAAGACCGGTTCCCCGTATTTCGATCCAGGCTTTTTGTGAAGATCAGGAAACAGCCAGTGTCCTGCAGGATGCGGCAAACGACCGTCGTCTTACCAAGACTCATGTTACAGTTCAGATGGGCGGTACACAGTCGGCACTTGCACATTATCAAAACGCTCCGACTCCTAACCTCATTATTCTTGAATCCGTTCAGCCACGCGATCCTATGTTGCAAGACCTTGACCGACTTGCAGAGGTTTGTGACGGGGGTACAAAGGTTATTGTAATTGGACACGTGAATGACGTGCTTCTTTATCGAGAACTTTTACGCCGAGGTGTTAACGAATATCTTGTTGCCCCATTGTCGCAGCTTCAGGTCATGGAATCCATCTCAAATCTTTATAATGATCCGGATTCTGATCCCGTAGGACATGTGGTTGCCTTTATTGGTGCAAAAGGAGGTTCGGGCTCAAGCACGGTTTGTCACAACACGGCTTGGGCAATATCTGAAGCAATCCAATCTGATGTTGTTATTGTTGATATGGACTTACCTTTTGGTACAGCCGGACTTGATTTTAATCAGGATCCTGTCCAGGGAATAGCCGATGCTCTTATGGCGCCTGATCGCATGGATGAAGTGTTGTTCGATCGACTTCTTTCAAAATGCTCAGATCATCTAAGCTTATTTGCTGCACCTGGAACGCTCGATCATGAATATGATATTGATGCCAGATCTTGTGAAGTTGTGCTCGATATCGTCCGTCAGAATGTTCCTTATGTGGCTATTGATGTTCCACATATGTGGACGTCTTGGGCGAAGCAAATTTTGATACAGTCAGACGAAATTGTCATTACAGCTTCACCCGATTTAGCTAATCTAAGGAACGCTAAGAATCTAGTCGACCTTCTAAAAGCTTCCAGAAGCAATGATGGTTTGCCTCATTTGGTGCTCAACCAGGTGGGTATGCCTAAACGCCTGGAAATTGGGCCACAGGAATTTGCAAACGCACTTGAGATTGCGCCGCAATCTGTCATCAGCTTTGACTCTGAACTTTTTTCCACGGCAGCAAATAATGGGCAAATGATCGAAGAGGTTTCTAAAAAGGCGAAAGCGACAGAACAGTTTCGCGAACTCGCTTTTCACTTGACACATCGTGGGGAGCCAAAAGCAGGTCATGCCGGTACAGGCTCTTTATTTGCCCCTATTCTAAATCGGCTTAAATCGAAAAAGGCAGGAACCTAAGGGATGTTTGGCAAGCGTTCAGCTGGGAACCAAAATGGCGGCGCTCCTTCGCCTGGGCAGGAGCTGAAGCCTACAGCGCCTGCTGCTCCGGCGGTGGAAGTAACGCAAAAAAAAGCGGCACCTCCTCCCCAGGTTGAATCCCCGCCGGCACCGGAACCCGCGCAGGGGTCCGTTGATCAGCCGCCACAACGGGATAATGCGCGGTCTGAAGAATATTATGATGTAAAAACAACAGTTTTTAACACGCTCATCGATACGATCGATTTAACGCAGCTTGCGAAGCTTGATGCGGAATCCGCTCGCGAAGAAATACGAGACATTGTTAGTGAGATTATTGCGATTAAAAATGTCGTGATGTCCATTGCCGAGCAAGAAGAGTTGCTCGAAGACATTTGCAACGACGTTTTGGGATATGGCCCGCTTGAGCCATTGCTTGCACGGGATGACATTGCCGACATAATGGTGAATGGGGCCGAGACTTGTTACATAGAAGTAAGCGGCAAGGTTCAACCTACCGGGGTGCGCTTTGCAGATAACACCCAGCTCATGAACATCTGTCAACGCATTGTCAGTCAGGTGGGACGCCGCGTTGATGAATCCAGTCCTATTTGTGATGCGCGTCTTCCAGATGGCAGCCGTGTTAATGTTATCGCGCCCCCTCTGGCAATTGACGGTCCAGCTCTTACAATTCGTAAATTTAAGAAAGATAAACTTACCCTCGACCAATTAGTGAGATTTGGTTCAATTTCACCAGAGGGCCAGACACTTTTAAGCATTATCGGGAAGTGCCGGTGCAATGTAGTTATTTCAGGGGGTACAGGTTCGGGTAAGACCACTTTGCTTAATTGTCTTACGGGTTATATCGAGGTTGAGGAGCGCGTTATTACCTGCGAAGACTCCGCAGAACTACAATTGCAGCAACCTCACGTCGTCCGCTTGGAGACCCGTCCTCCTAACCTTGAGGGTGAGGGGGAAATCACAATGCGGGAACTCGTAAAGAACTGTCTGAGAATGCGCCCAGAGCGGATTATCGTAGGCGAGGTGCGTGGCCCTGAAGCTTTTGATCTTCTGCAAGCGATGAATACGGGTCATGACGGCTCAATGGGGACACTTCACTCAAATAGTCCACGGGAATGTATCAGCCGTTTAGAAAGCATGATCATGATGGGTGGTTTTCAATTGCCTGCCAAAACCATTCGCGAAATGATTACCGGTTCCATTGACATTATCGTTCAAGCGGCACGTTTACGCGATGGCTCCCGCAAAATAACGCATATTACCGAAGTCTTAGGTATGGAAGGAGATGTCGTCACTTTACAGGACATCTTTATTTACGACGTTCAGGGTGAAGATGCTAATGGCAAACTTATTGGCCGGCATCGTTCAACAGGCATTGCCCGTCCGCGCTTTTGGGATAGGGCTCGATATTATGGCGAGGAAAAAAGACTGGCTGATGCGCTCGCGTCTGCCGAGGTTGCAGACAGTCAAGGAAATCCATTGGGAGAGGGTTTTGCTTAGTCCAGAGCTGAGAGAAATAGCGATCATTATTTTAGCAGCGCTTGGCGTTGGCGGTATCGTCTACGTTTTGATCTATCCTTATATTTCGGGGGAGAAAAAAACGGATAAGCGCATTAAAAACGTTGCCCAAGCAAGCCGCCAATCGCGGGCTGTAGGTCAGGATGCATCACAAAATCGCCGTAAGCAAGTTCAAGACACACTGAAAGAACTTGAGGCTAAGCAGAAAGCGCGGCAAAAAATTACATTGCGTACGCGGTTGACCAGAGCAGGTCTTACTGCTTCCCCACGATTTTTCTATGTGGTAAGTGCCCTATTTGGGGCCGTGGTCGCAGCTGGCATCATGATCACGGGGTCGCCGATATATGTTGCCGGTACTGCTGGTGCTGTCGCAGCCGTGGGTGTTCCACGCTGGTTTCTGTCTTTCCTGGCAAAACGTCGTCAAAAGCAGTTTGTCGATGAGTTTGCAAACGCTATTGATATTATTGTCCGCGGTGTGAAATCTGGCCTTCCTTTGAATGATTGCTTGCAAATTATTGCTGCAGAAACGCCAGAACCGGTGAAAACTGAATTCGCCGAACTTGTTGAGCAGCAACGCATTGGCGTTCCGCTTTCTCAAGGGTTCGATCGTATGTATGAACGTATGCCACTGCAGGAAGTGAACTTTTTTTCCATTGTTATTGCCATACAACAACAAGCGGGTGGCAATCTTGCTGAAGCCCTCGGGAATCTCAGTGTTGTGCTGCGTGGACGCAAAAAATTGGAAGGGAAGATCAAAGCTTTCAGTGCAGAGGCCAAGTCTTCTGCTGCAATCATAGGTGCCTTGCCGCTTATTGTTTTGTCACTCGTTTATATGACAACACCGGATTATATCGCACTTCTATGGAAGAATCCCACTGGACGCATAATGCTTGCTGGAAGCGCTTTATGGATGACCTGCGGTGTACTCGTCATGCGTAAGATGATCAATTTTGACTATTAGTCTCGCGGCACGTTTCAGCGGGGGTGTAAGATGGAACTAGTACTTGAAGCATTTGAAAAATTATATGATCTGGAATTTGTCATTATGGTGCTTACGGCGATTGCCGCATTCGCTACGATCGTAACATTGACTCTTCCTCTCCTTGAAAATGATAAATTCAATTCGCGAATGAAATATGTTGCGAGTGAACGCGATAAAATGCGGGCGCAACGGCTTGCAGAGTTGGTGCGGGAGGACGGCAGAGGGAGACTACGGCAAAAGCCAAAGGGTTACATGCAGCAAGTGGTGGAATTGCTAAAGCTGCGAAATATGTTGGAGACGGATGACACACGTGGAAAGCTTAGAATGGCGGGATTGCGTGGACAAGCCCCTGTAGTAGCATTCCTGTTCTTCCGGCTCGCTATGCCGATCATATTTTTCAATGGTGCGTTCGTTTATCTTTTCTTCTTTGACGACCACGAAATGATGACACTGATGCGAATCGGGCTTACTTTAGGTGCCGCTTATGTGGGGTTCTATTTGCCAAATGTGTTTGTCAGCAACCTTATTCAACGCCGTCAACAATCGATTCAAAGAGCGTTTCCAGATGCCCTTGACCTTTTGCTGATATGTGTGCAGTCAGGCATGTCTTCGGAAGCAGCTTTCGGTAAGGTGGCGAAAGAGCTTGGCGGGCAATCTATCGAATTGGCAGAAGAGTTAAGTCTGACCACAGCGGAGCTTTCTTACTTACAAAACCGTCGTCAGGCTTATGAAAATTTGGGGAAGCGAACCGGTTTGCCTGGTGTCAAAGCGGTCTGTACAAGCTTAATTCAAGCCGAGCGTTACGGTACGCCCTTAGGCCAAGCCCTTAGAGTAATGGCTCAAGAAAACCGTGACATGCGCATGGCTGAAGCTGAAAAGAAGGCGGCAGGTTTGCCGCCAAAGCTTACCGTGCCAATGATCGTGTTTTTCCTACCGGTTCTCTTCGTCGTCATCATAGGACCGGCCGTTATCAAAGTCATGGCTATGTAATAACGAGCATAGAGCCTATCTGGCAAAGAGCCTGCCCTCGGTTTTGATTGAATCAAAACCGAAAAGGCTGTAGGTCAGCATTAGTAACGCCAGTCACAGTCTCGAAAATCACAATTACATTGGCATGGCGAGCTGTAAGCTTGGATAATTAGGGTGTACCGGAAAAGACCAAGATTAACCTGAGTTATGGATAAGAGATGTGATCTGTTCTTTTTAATTTACAACCAATTCAGGCCCTGTCGGCAAATGAGGTGATTTTAGTTGTGATTTGTGAGTATTTCTGATTCTTTGAAGGTGTTGTCCTTTGTGCATGTTGGAGTTTGATGACTATGTCTCGGAGCCAAACAAGTCTATTTGTTGCCGTTGATGACTTGGTTTCTGTCAATCACCCCTACCGGCATTTGGATGGGCTGATTAGTTTCTCAGAATGGTCTAAGCCTTTACAAAGTCTCTATTCCGATCGTGGCCGTCCTGAACTTGGTGCGGAGCGTGCCTTTCGCATGTTGGTTTTGCAGTTTATGGAAGATCTGTCGGATCGGGAGATGGAGCGTTATTTAAGAGAAAATATTGCTGCCAAGTGGTTCTGTCAGTTCGGTTTGTCTGAGAAGACACCGGATCATAGTTTTTTCGGGGACTTCCGCAAGCGGCTTGGAACCGAGCGCTTGATGGGGATGTTTGCTCGCTTGCGCGAGAGCCTGAAGGAACAAGGTTTGATCCGCGAAGTGTTTACATTTGTCGATGCCTCCCAACTGATTTCCAAACTGTCGACCTGGTCTGACCGTGATAAGGCGATCGCCAAAGGTCTTGAGACATTCAATAACAAAACAGCCTCAAAAGTCGCGACTGACAAGCAGGCCCGCTTCGGGGCCAAGGGCAAGAATGAATATTGGTATGGCTACAAGGAGCATGTTTCACTGGATATGCAATCGGGCCTAATCAATAAAGTGGCGGCAACGCCGGCTGATGTCTCGGATGCTGACGGCCTTAGACATGTTTGCCCGTCCCAAGGTGCGGTTTATGGTGACAAGGGCTATTGCATCAAGAGGGCGCAAATCATCCTCAAGAGCAAGGGCTGTCATGATGCGACCATCAAGAAACGCAATATGAAAGCCAAGAACAAAGACAAGGATCGCTGGCTGACGAAATTGCGTGCGCCTTATGAACGCGTATTTTCCAAGCGCAATAAGCGGGTACGTTATCGCGGCCAGGCCAAAGTTCAATTTCAAGTCGGAGCCAATGCCATCGTGCACAACTTCAAGCGGCTGATGACACTTGACATTGAGCACATCATCCTTGTTCCCACCTGATATCACACCGGGAGTCTGTCTTGAGCCTGGTTAATCATCTCAATCCGGCTCAAATCCACCCCAAAACGCAGGAAAAACTACTGAAATCTGAAAACCTTTCCACACAATCACATCAGAGCCTACAAAAACTCAATTTTGCCGACAGGGCCATTCAAGAAAATATGGTGAGAGATTAATGCACTCACAAGCGGCAAACGCCGTCATTCCCGCCTTCGTGGCGCACTGCTGTCCGGGAAAATTTGGAAATGCATCTCCACTTGTTGTATGCGGAGCCTTAACGGCATACTCCAATAACCTCCCCCCTGGAGGCAGGGGAATCGCATATGGGTTGTATTTAATTGCGAACAGAGTTCTGTCATGGAGCAAACTTTTGAAAGGAGCGCTTACATGGCTGAACCAGCCCGCTTTTTCTCCAATGTTCCGGATCCACGTGCGTCCAACACGCGGCATCGACTGGGGGATATCGTCTTCATCTGTATCGCAGCGGCAATGTGCGGGGCGTCCTCGGCCGTGGAATTCGCCCAATTCGCGCGCTCGAAACGAGCCCTGCTCAAGACAGTGCTCGGCCCCTTCGATCCACCAAGTCATGACACGATCTCGCGGCTCCTGCGATTGCTGGACCCCGACGCGTTCATCGAAGCATTTCAAAGGTTTAATGACGCCTTCGGCCATGTCATTGAGGGTGTCGTCGCAATCGACGGCAAGGCCCTGCGGCGGGCCTACGACACGGGCCTGGCTCATAATCCTCCGCTGATGGTCACCGCCTTTGCAAGCGATCATGATCTGTCGCTCGCGGCGCTGCGGGCGGGAGCTGGCGGATCCCATTGCAATGAAATCGAGGCCGCCATTGCGATCGTTCAACTGCTCGATTTGGATGGTTGCACCGTGACGGGTGATGCGTTGCATGCCAACCGGCGCATGGCCGAGGCCATTCTGGCACAAGGGGGCGATTATGCGCTTGCGCTTAAAGGAAACCGGGCCCGTGTCCGGGCGGTTGTGGCGGAGGCTTTTGAAGGGGCGGGGGAGACGGCCCGGGTGGCGGAGACGAAAGAGCGCACCCATGGACGCTTCGAGCATCGCCGACTGGAACTTCTGAGCCTGGATCAGCTGGAGGAAAAACCGGAGTTCCCGGGCCTTGAAGCTGTGGCACGCGTTACGGCACAGCGTAATGAAGCGGAGCCATCGACACGGTATTTTCTTCTCTCGCGCGATATGCCGGCAGACGCGGCCCTGTCTCTTGTCCGCAGTCACTGGGCAGTGGAAACCACGTTGCACTGGAGCCTTGACGTCATCCTGCGTGAGGATGACGGACGGGCACGTAAGGACCACGCTCCCGCCAATATCGCCCTCATCAACCGCATGGCCCTGAATGCACTCAGTCAGATCGACGATCCAAAAACCTCCAAACGGGCCCGCACCAAACGCTGTGCCTGGGAAGATGACTACCTCCTCAAAGCCATCGGCCATATGCGATAGCCCTGCCCCTGGAGGGCAGGGGAATCGCATATGGGTTGTATTTAATTGCGAACAGAGTTCTGTCATGGAGCAAACTTTTGAAAGGAGCGCTTACATGGCTGAACCAGCCCGCTTTTTCTCCAATGTTCCGGATCCACGTGCGTCCAACACGCGGCATCGACTGGGGGATATCGTCTTCATCTGTATCGCAGCGGCAATGTGCGGGGCGTCCTCGGCCGTGGAATTCGCCCAATTCGCGCGCTCGAAACGAGCCCTGCTCAAGACAGTGCTCGGCCCCTTCGATCCACCAAGTCATGACACGATCTCGCGGCTCCTGCGATTGCTGGACCCCGACGCGTTCATCGAAGCATTTCAAAGGTTTAATGACGCCTTCGGCCATGTCATTGAGGGTGTCGTCGCAATCGACGGCAAGGCCCTGCGGCGGGCCTACGACACGGGCCTGGCTCATAATCCTCCGCTGATGGTCACCGCCTTTGCAAGCGATCATGATCTGTCGCTCGCGGCGCTGCGGGCGGGAGCTGGCGGATCCCATTGCAATGAAATCGAGGCCGCCATTGCGATCGTTCAACTGCTCGATTTGGATGGTTGCACCGTGACGGGTGATGCGTTGCATGCCAACCGGCGCATGGCCGAGGCCATTCTGGCACAAGGGGGCGATTATGCGCTTGCGCTTAAAGGAAACCGGGCCCGTGTCCGGGCGGTTGTGGCGGAGGCTTTTGAAGGGGCGGGGGAGACGGCCCGGGTGGCGGAGACGAAAGAGCGCACCCATGGACGCTTCGAGCATCGCCGACTGGAACTTCTGAGCCTGGATCAGCTGGAGGAAAAACCGGAGTTCCCGGGCCTTGAAGCTGTGGCACGCGTTACGGCACAGCGTAATGAAGCGGAGCCATCGACACGGTATTTTCTTCTCTCGCGCGATATGCCGGCAGACGCGGCCCTGTCTCTTGTCCGCAGTCACTGGGCAGTGGAAACCACGTTGCACTGGAGCCTTGACGTCATCCTGCGTGAGGATGACGGACGGGCACGTAAGGACCACGCTCCCGCCAATATCGCCCTCATCAACCGCATGGCCCTGAATGCACTCAGTCAGATCGACGATCCAAAAACCTCCAAACGGGCCCGCACCAAACGCTGTGCCTGGGAAGATGACTACCTCCTCAAAGCCATCGGCCATATGCGATAGCCCTGCCCTGGAGGGGGAGGTCGGCGCGAAGCGCCGGGTGGGGGGGATTCATAAGACAATTCATGCTCTTGCACTTGCCTCCATCACCCCCATCCCAAACGCCATGCGCCTTAGCTCTGGTGAGCTAAGCCAGTGGCGTTTGGCCTTCCCCCCTCGAAGGGGGAAGGAAACAAGTGGCTCCGCCAAATCCCTGTCTCGATACCTCGAAATAGCCGTATCTCCTTCCAACAAAATCGTTTTTCACCTCTCACTCTAATTTAAACCGGACACCAATGCGCCTTCGCGGGAATGACTCCGAGTGTGTAGGGCCTCAAGAGGATGTAGCTTATCCATAACTCAGGTAAGATTACCATCAAGTTTGATGCAAATGGGCATCTCTAGATACTCCCTTCGGGCCATCCCCCTAATTATCGCAGAATATGACGGATGGCAGGGGGTGGTGGATGGTTTTTAGAGGTATCCAAATGGTAAGTTTAAAGGCTTTGCTGGGTGCAAAGGTATTTATGGAAGCTATGAGGTGAAAAATGGCAAATTGATCCTAGCAGGCCGCCACAAAATTACTGTTAAAGCGTGGCCCTTCTAATCACCCCACTTCTTATCGTCGATTGCTTGTGTAACCGTTGTTTTTGTTGTCCAACTTGATACTTCCGCGTTTCTCTCAGCCGGAAATTGCGGAGGAGTAAGTGAAATGGGGGGCTGATTATCCATTGTTAATTTTTTAGGCTCGGAGGAGTTTTTGAGCTTAAAGAGGCTGCGAGATGGGCGTATAGATGACGCGACTTGGGAAGATTGCGTTTTTGTGGCTTTGGTTTTATCTGTCCGACCTCTAGCAAGTGTTGCAGGGGGGGATACCGGTTTTTCATCTGCCTCAGCTATCATGTGATTATCAGGCGTTTTACGAATCATTTTCCGGAGGTAGGTGACGTTGTTATTGGCAAGCTTGGTTGGGAGCTCAGTTTTGGCAATTTGTTTCGCTTCATTGAAACGTCCTTGTAGCCCCAAAACCAATGCTAGGTTCTGTTTAACTTGGTTTTTTGCACTTTCGTTTTTAACAGCTTGGCGCAAGAGAGTTTCTGCCTTAGCCGCTTTTCCGTCCAAAGCATAGGTTAGCGCAAGATTGTTCAGGATAGACGGCTCATTCGGGGCCAGCACAAGAGCTCGTTTGAAGTAGCTACGAGCCTTTTTGTGGTTACCTTTTTGAGCATAAATCGTGCCACGAGCTGAAACTACACGCCAATCCTTTCCATCAAGGCCGTCCACACGCCGCAAGACTTTTTCTGCAAGCTCTGTCTTACCAAGTTTGAGTGCAAGTCGACCATATTCGGAAGCCACCATTCGGTTGTTGGGATTGGCACGGTTGGCGTGGTCCAAAACCTTGAATGCCTGCTGGTAATCTTTGGCTGCCTTTAGATTTTTTGCATAATTTACGGCTGTTTGAGCATGCTGAGGGTTTTTGGAAAAAGCTTTGCCCCAATAAGCAAGGGCCCTGTGCAGTTCCATATCACGATTTTGCGTTACAGCCGTCGAGCCAGTATACCTTGGAGCGATGCTGCGCGCTGAAAAACGGTGACCTTTTTCAGATTTAGCGCAGGCGCCAAGCAATGAAATGACGGCTATACTCGCTATGAGATTCCATGCAAGTCGGTGCCCACGCCCGGACGGCGTTACGCGAATATCGGCCATTGTATTGTCCTTCTGAGAGGCCAAGAGATCCATAACAGCAGAGGTGTTATATTCCGGGACAGGCATCAAAAAAGTATTAACCCTGCAAATAAAGATTGCGGATGAAGAAGGAGAAGCGAGGGAAATGGGAAAAAACGACGGAGCAGTAATATCAGGTGCTGAGGAGATATTAGGGGTTTTATGAGTTTGCTTACCTGAGCCTATAAGTCACGGTTATTGTCGCGTCTCATATCGGCGTATTTCCGGTACTGCCTGAGCTTATATTTTCTATCAGCTCGCACATCTCAGGGAGGGCAAAGATAGCATCAATATAGGCTTTGCAAATTTTCTCATCACCAAAAGTGGAAAGGTCGACATCATAAGTTTTGAGCCGTGACGCAACAGGAGCATACAGAGCGTCCGCAATGGAGAACTGGCCAAAAAGAAATGGACCTCCTTTACCGTATGAGATGCGGCAGAAACGCCAAATATTCATAATGCGATGGATATTTTGGGAAACCGTATTGCTGATTTCTACGGACGGCTTGATGGAGACAAGGTCCATCGGCATTTCGCTACGTAGGGCATAAAAACTTGAATGCATTTCTGCAGAGACAGAACGTGCAATGGCGCGAGCTTTAGGGTTCGTCGGCCAGAGATCTTGGTCCGGTGTCGTTTCAGCAAGATATTCACAGATGGCCAAACTATCCCAAATGGTCAGGTCCCCGATTTTAAGGGCTGGTACTTTGCCGGAGGGGATGTGCTCGAGTATCTGCTCTTTATAGTTAGTATGCCGAAAATCAATCTCTAATTCCGTGAAAGTGATGTTGAATTTGCGCATCACCAGCCAGACACGGAGGCTCCAAGAGGAAAAATTCTTGTTGCCACTAATGAGTTGATAGATTTGATCTGCCATGAATTTTTCAACATCCGGGTTTGCAGTGACCATTTTCCTCGTTTAAAGTACTTGCGGGAAAGTGGGAAGCTGTTTTTTTGATTATGTTAGACATGGATATTAGAAACTAGGGCATTTTTGCTGTTCTTTGAGGAGTTCAAAGAAAAGCGAAAATACTCTGGAGCTGCACCAATTTTTCCCAAAACCGAAGCGAAGCATCATACCAGACTGCGATAACGACCAATCGTCAACAGACAAAAAGATTTGTCTGATCGGGAGTTATAACAAGCTGATGGGGCTTGGATTTTGTCGACTCTGATCATACCTAACGGCGATATGAACCACTCATATTGTCATTTGGTGGACGATGAGAATATGAGTTTTCTCATATTTCCCAGAGGATTAGGGCGATTGAAGCGTGCAGTCAGTATGACGCTTGAACGTAAACGTCATTTTCAATGACCATTGGATAAAACGATTTTTATAATATGGCGCGCAAAAAAAAGACGACAAAGACAAACTATTTTGCGGATCAATTAATTGATAGGGCGGTCCGCAAAAAAACCCTTCCTGTTTGGCTTGTACAGGCTGACAAGTTTGAAGACGATTTATCGGATCTTGATCAAATACAAAGCAATTGGCTTAACAGTATTGGTTGGACAGCTAAAGCAGGTTCTTATGCACTTCTGCCTGACAATGCGGGCAAATTAATGGGGGCCGTCTTTGGATCACACTCCGCAAACGAAGCCACCTACGATCCTTTAGAAATTGGTGCGTTACCTCGAATTTTACCTTCGGGAAATTATCACCTTGTGGGGGATCTTAAGGATAAAGAGCTAGCAGTCATTGCCTGGCTGCTCGGAGCTTATCATTTTGACCGCTATAAACGTGAAAAGCAGACCGAGCAAAAAGCACTTAAACCCCCCAGTGATGTGGATATTGAGACAGCAAGCGTCATCGCAGAAAGTGTCTGTCTTGGGCGGGATCTTATTAATACGCCAGCAAATGATCTGGGTCCTGCAGAACTCGAAGCAGCGGCTCGTAGTCTTGCAAAAATGCATAGCGCACGGGTTACAGCGATCACAGGGGACGATCTTTTAAAGAAAAATTTTCCCATGATACATGCGGTCGGGCGTGCGAGTGACCGTCCTCCACGCCTAATTGACCTTAAATGGGGTAAGGCGGGGCCTAAGGTGACATTGGTTGGTAAGGGCATATGTTTTGACACAGGCGGCCTCAATATTAAGCCCGGTAATGCCATGGAGCTTATGAAGAAAGATATGGGAGGCGCAGCCGCAGCTCTTTCACTGGGCAAAATGATTATGGCTCTGAAACTCCCAGTGCGGTTGCGTATTTTGATACCAGCGGCGGACAACAATATTTCCGGCAACGCGTTCCGTCCAAGTGATGTTCTCTCAAGCCGCAATGGCATGACGGTTGATATTGGGAACACAGATGCAGAAGGCCGTCTTGTGCTTGCAGATGCATTGTCATTGGCTGATGAGGATACGCCGGACTATCTCATTAATTTTGCAACTCTGACTGGTGCTGCGCGTGTAGCGCTTGGCCCTGAACTTCCTCCCTTTTACACAGATGATGAACAAATGGCTGGAAAGCTCATTGAAGCTGGTCATCGTGTAGGGGACCCGCTTTGGCGTATGCCGTTCTGGGCACCCTATGACAAGCTTCTGTCAGGGAAGGTAGGAGATGTGAGCCATATGTCGAACGGGGGCTTTGCAGGATCAATTACTGCAGCCTTATTTCTCAAGCGTTTCGTGAAAAAAGCGGAGCACTTTGTCCATTTTGATATTTATGGCTGGGTTCCGTGCACAAATGGTGCACGCCTTATGGGGGGGGAGCCGCAAGCTGCTCGTGCGGTTTTTGAATTCTTTCGCAGAGTGTTACCTTAACCTGAGTTATGGATAAGAGATGTGATCTGTTCTTTTTAATTTACAACCAATTCAAGAAAATATGGTGAGAGATTAATGCACACACAAGCCGCAAACGCCGTCATTCCCGCGAAGGCGCATTGGTGTTCGGGGAATTTTTAGGTGAAGGTGAAAAGTGGTTGATATAAAAAGACATAACGCTATCTCGGAGTATCGGGACTTGGTTCTGACGGTGCCACTTGCGCTCCTTCCCCCTCGAGGGGGGAAGGCCAAACGCCACTGGCTTAGCCCTCCAGGGCTAAGTCGCATGGTGTTTGGGATGGGGGTGATGGAGGCAAGTGCAAGAGCATGAATTGTCTTATGAATCCCCCCCACCCGGCGCTTCGCGCCGACCTCCCCCTCCAGGGGGGAGGTTATTGGCGTATGCCGTTAAAGCTCCGCATACAACAAGTGGAGATGCATTTCCAAATTTTCCCGGACACTAATGCGCCTTCGCGGGAATGACTCCGAGTGTGTAGGGCCTCAAGAGGATGTAGCTTATCCATAACTCAGGTTACCTTAATCTATCTTTCCCTTAAAGCTTCGTCTTTAATACGCATAAGAGGGCTTAAGAGGAATTCAATGAGCCTGCGATCGCCGGTTTTAACTTCAGCCGTAACACTCATGCCAGGTGAGAGGTTGACCTCCTCCTCCTCAACGCGGATTGTGTTGCGGGCAAGTGCGATGCGCACAGGAAAGACCAGAGATCTGTTCGCAGAGGCGCTTAAACCATTTAGATCAGTTATTCTATTTTGTGAGCTTTGCGGGTGTGGTGCTGATGAGCTGATAGCGTCGTTAGAAACAGTCAGAATTTTTCCTTGGATGACTCCATATTTAGTAAAGGGGAAGGCTTCTATTTTAACGCGTGCAGTTTGCGCTTCTTTGACAAACCCCTTATCCTTATTCAAAAGAAGCGCCTCAATCTCAAGCTTACTGCCTTCAGGTACGATGATCATTAATCGTTGTCCTGTGCTCACCACATCACCGATCGTATGCACAACGAGCTGTTGTACTGTGCCGGAAACAGGCGCACGTAGTTCGCTCTGAGTTTCCCGCAAACGCGCTTTGCGTAATTCCTGACGCAGAGTTGAAATTCGTTTCTCATTGTCGGCAAGCTCTATAACAAGTTTTTGCAACATCGTTTCCCGACGCTCTTTCGCGCGATTGGAAATAGCCTTAACCGCAGCTTTAAGCTCGCCGATACGCCCTTTATCGCGGGCAAGACCGGCTCTTTGTTCATAAAGAAGCTGCGCACGCTCCAAATAACTAGCCCGGCTGCCTGAGCCTCTCTTGGCGAGCTTTGCCAACATATCAACTCTCTCAGCCATAACCGCGACAAGATCGGCGCGTTCCCTCACAGTGGCTTTGGCACCTTGAAGCTCCATCATGCGTTGCTTTTTTTCGCTGATAAAAGTCGCTTGCTCTGCTTCGTAGCGCTTAAGTGTTTGTATCAGAATACGTTCCTGCATAAGGCGGACAGGGGAGGGCACCTGTTCCGGCACAGTCAGTTTGACTTTTTTTGCCGGAATTACATCGAGGATTGCCTTCATTGCTTTCTTTAACCGTAAGGAGGCGGTTTCCGAGACAATGAGATCTGCTTCAAGGCGCGCGCGGTCAGCAGCTTGCTCTTCGGGATCCAGCTCGATAAGCAATTTTCCTTGTTTGACCATTTGCCCGTTGCGAACATGAATGGCTTTGACTTTGCCAGTGGTCAAGGGCTCAATCACTTTGACGTTGCCGGTTGGAATAACTTTGCCCTGCAGGCTTGCATAAACATCAACGCGACTAACGGCCGACCATATAAGCGCAAGGACGAATAGACTTATCAGGGCCCCGCCTAAGATACGCCCGGCAGGCGATGGTGGCGTCTCTAGGATCTCGATTGCCGCCGCTTGAAACTCACGTTCATTCCGGTTGAAATTGGACTTCTCGCCATGTGCTTTTTCTTTCTGCAAGGCCATGCGCGTGACAGAAAGATAATGACCAAGCGTTCTTAATCCGAGCATTGTGGTGTCTCACCCTGTAGCTTTGGCAAGGGGGCGGTTTGCAAGCGGTAGAGAGCCGCATAACGACCATCCAGATGTATTAGTTCCTCATGGCTGCCATCTTCTGTTATACGGCCGTTCTCAAGGGTAAGGATACGGGTGGCGTTGCGGATTGCGGCTAGGCGGTGGGCGATAATAAATACGGTGCGCCCTGCCGTCATGTGTTGCATATTTTGCTGAATGACAAATTCAGATTCATAGTCGAGTGCGCTGGTTGCCTCATCAAAAATCAAGATCTTTGGATCTGTCACCAGAGACCGGGCAATAGCAATGCGTTGGCGCTGTCCGCCCGATAGGTTGCTTCCCCGTTCCTCCAAAATTGTGTCATAGCCTTGTGGCAGATCAACAATAAAGTCATGGGCACCACAAAGTTTTGCTGCTCCCATAATCTTATCCAGAGATGCAGCGGGATCGGCAAGTGCGATGTTCTCTCGCACCGAGCGGTTAAAGAGTACGTTTTCCTGCAAGACAACGCCGACTTGACGTCTGAGCCAACGTGGGTCTGTGACGGCAAGATCAACACCGTCAATCAGAATGCGCCCCTCTTCCGGGATGTGTAATCTTTGAATAAGTTTTGCCAGCGTGCTTTTACCCGAACCAGACGGACCTACTATACCGACAACCTGGCCTGGCGCCACTTCAAATGAGATATTACTCAGCGCCGCCGTGGCATTTGGACGGTAGCGGAAGGTGACATGATCAAGGACGATTTGACCCTCAAGTGTGGTGAGTACATTGCGGCTTGGGCCGCTCACGGTTTCAACGGACATGTTTAGAATATCTCCAAGCCGATCAATCGAGACCCGTACTTGTTGAAATTCTTGCCAAAGCTGGGCAAGCCGCAACACCGGACCGCTTACCCGTGCCGCAAGCAGGTTGAAGGCAACGAGTTGTCCAACGGTCAGATCACCGGAGATAACAAGTTGGGCGCCATACCAAAGTGTGGCGGCAATTACCGCCTTATTGACAAATTGAGCTATATGGCTGGCTATATTGGTAAGATTAGTTGCACGAAAATTCGCAGTCACATAACCGGCCAGTTGATCTTCCCAACGCCGCTGCATTTGCGGTTCCACGGCCATGGATTTCAGGGTTTCTACACCGATGATGGATTCGACCAAAAAGGTCTGATTTTCTGCACCCCGGTTAAATTTTTCCTCAATGCGTTGACGCAGGATAGGCGTTATAAAAAGCGACAGCATCACATATGCTGGAACAGATGCCAAAACAATCAGTGTCAGTCCCGGGCTGTAAATCCACATCACCACAAAAAAGACAATGGTGAAGAAAACATCCAAAATTGACATCAATGCCGAGCTGGTTAAAAAGGTTCGAATATTTTCAAGCTCACGCACCCGGGCGACAGATTGGCCTGCCTGGCGAGCCTCGAAATAGCTGATGGGCAAAGCCATAAGATGATTAAAAAGCCGCGCCCCAAGTGCAACATCAACTTTGCTTGTTGTGTGAGTCATCACATAAGTTCGAAGCGCACTTAAAAAGATTTCAAAAAGCGAAACAACGGCTAAACCGATTACCAATACATGCAATGTGGTCAAGCCGTGATGCACAAGTACTTTATCAATTGTGACCTGAAAGAAGATAGGTGTGAGCAGGGCTAAGACCTGTACGAAGAAAGAGGCGAGAAGGATTTCTCCAAAAAGTTTTCGGTACCGCACAATCTCAGGGATAAACCAACTAAAATCAAACCTCCGAGTAATGCCCGTAATATGGGTGCGTGTGGTTAAGAAAATCAGCGTGCCGCACCAGTCCGCTTCAAAATCCTCGCGTGTTAATTCTCGGGGAGCATTGAAGCGCGGGTCTTTAATGAGAGCTTTGTCCGCGGTAATGCCTGCCAGAATGACGTAGCTGCCATCGGCCATCTCAGCGATAACGGGTAGGGGTTGCTTTTCAAGACGTGAGGCTTCGCAGTTAGACCGTCGTACTTTAAGGCCCATGCGTTTTGCGGCCCGCAAAATATCATCGGATGATAGCGGGCCGTGGGAAACACCAAGATCATGTGAAATCTGCTCCGCAGATGTGGCAATCTTGAAATATTGGCACATCAAGACAAGGCAATAAAGGCCCGTGTCAAAGGATGCATCTTCAGCATTCTGATTCACAGCTTGAAGCATACCGATGACACCGTAGGGTTGTTATAACCGCTCTAATGAGTTAATCGGGTTTCGAATAAGAGAGTGCGTTTAATACTCTTGCGCTTGCGACTAAGTTACATGTCGGGTGTTAAAAAATCGGGTCAGAAGGGTCGTAAATCTTAGTTTAAGCTAAAGAGAAAAATTAAAATAAAGAAAGTCATTAAACTGAACGAAACTGTCTTTATGGTAGGGCCAATAATGGATGGTAGGGCCAATAATGGCCCGTTTGCTTATAACTTATATATGAGGCATTTCAATTTAACCTCACCTCGCTCTATCGCACTTGCCAAAGAAGGTGATGGCTCAATCATTATGTCCCTTGGTATTATTTCTTAAAGAGATAGACTGGGCTGGACCACGCACGGTGCCCATCAATCTGCTGTATCCGCGTATAGAGCCGTGTATCGCTCTTAGACCTAATCGGTATATATAAGCTGTGCTTAACGCGAGTATTGCTTGGGTTGTCAGGTAGACGCTGCACCTTAACAGCCCGCCCAAGACCACCCGCCTCAAAAATGAGAGGTTCGCGTCCGATATCGGCGATGGATATTTTGCCCGCGACATGAGCTGTTTCAAAGCTCAAGCGACCGGACATTTTATCGTCAAGCCAAAGGTCGACCCCACCATAATTCCCTGTGGTGACGGCTTTCCAATGAGCATTACGAGGTCCATCGATTTCAAAACCTCTGTCGAGGTTCCAATTATTAAACATCTCGCCATATTCAATTGTGTTACCTTCAAGCGTTAAATGTCCATCCCATGTTGTTGTCCGTGCCCGTCCGCGATATTCCGCGCCCTTATAAGTGAGGCGAATACGTCGTCCGAGGTCTTTATCCTCATAAGGCCGGTATGTTGCGATGTGGTCCAAGCCATCATAAATATCGAGCCGCTCAATAGGGGCTGAGCCAATGACGTTTATGCTCAGCTCAACTTCTTCTGATGTGACGCGGGCAATATCGCCCATTATCAATTCATTGACAGGGGCTGACATCGTGTCTTGCAAATCTGGATCACGGTGGAAGCATTCACCACCTTCTGGCAGCTTAACTCTGACATCGAGATAAAGCCTTGTACCTGTCGTTCCGTAATGATGGCGGCGGCGCATAGCCTCAAAGATGGCGTCACGTGTTAGCTCGGGCGCTAGAAAGCAAGTAAGCCCGCCATAAGCCCCAAAAAAAGACGCCCCCGGATAGCTGGCCCCGACACGGCCCTTATGCCCATCGGAATTACAAACAACGCCGATACGATAGTTTTTTTCTAATGCATCACGTAAAAGCCATTCAAAAGTGCCCCAAGAGGAATGGACCTCTACAGACGCTTCCTTAGTACCGTCATGGGCATATTTGATGTCCGCATAGCGTCCACCACAATGGGCCCAGACCACGCAATCCTCTGACGTTAAACGTTCGAAAAGTTCATGAGCATTATGGCCATCTGTCGCTTCATCTGAAAGATCCGGTACTTGCGCATGGGAGGACCTATATATGGGGCGGCCTTCACGGGCGTAAAATACGTTGCGGTCACCACCTACCGCTGTATTCGCTGACCACTCATAGCCAGGGATGGCAACAAAACGACCAGGCTCTTCCAACTCAGCGGTTAAGGCGTTAAGGTCTTGCCAGAATGTGTTTGTGATTTGGAAGTCATTGCCTTGATGAGCGCACACATCCAAAAATGCCCGGTCACGGCCGAACAAAAAATATTCCCGTGCCGTATTAGTGCCAAGCGTTTCGTTTGATTGGCCGTGCAGATCTCCCCAGTAATGAACAAGCGGGGTATCCGTGATAGCCTTTAGGATATTGGTGCAGCAGAGTTCGGCTCCCTCATCATCCAGAATTCGTACACTCAATTCTCCCGGTTCCCTCATGACAAGATCATCGACAATGGATGCGAAATCACCTTGTAAAAAACGAAGTGTTGAGGGTAAGCCTTCAACTGGCAGATTGGCCTCCAGCTTGAGTGTGCGATCGATAAGGTTTGAAGGGTTGCCCCATTTGTCGTCCGCCTTAATAGACAGCCTGAATGTCTCTCCTACTCTGACCAATGTAGGCAGCGCTGCTCGCCATGTTTTAGGTTCTCCTGGTGCGACATGGATCTTTGGACTTGTCGGAAGGGCCACATAGTCATATGTAGCGATCGCATCGACAAAGATACGAAATTCGAACCCTGTCTCGCAATAGGTTTGCAATCTGACACCGGGCGAGCCTTGGCTTTGGTCTCCAAAGCAAATGGTAATCGTGTCGCCCTCACTCAAGAAATGTTTTTTAACACCGATCCAGAGTGCTCGCGACCATGGGCGGATATTGCGTTTAAACTCCCATCTATATTCCAAATCCGCACCATTTGAGGCTTTAACAGTCGTGTAACCAGGCGCTTTAGGGCTATCAAACTGAACGGGGCCGAAATCAGTGGCAAAACGCATCCCGATCTTCAAGCTGCCCGTATCATCGATCCCAAATTTTCCGCATGTATATGTGAGGGTGAAGGTTTGCCAGGAGCCCGCTTCGAAAGATCCGGAGGGCTCAATGGTGGCTGAGCCCATAAGTTCAGGGCGGTAGTCCGAATAGGGCATTACATCACCTCTTTTTTACGGTCATCCGTTTCTCCAAAACGGTGTAATGCCGGGGGTCTTAATCCATCATAGAGGGCGTCGAGTTTCTTATTCACCAAGTCGCCCTGTTCTGCGAAAAGCGAATTGCCATCTAGATCGCTATCAACGATGAAAGGGCCGAAATTTTCAACGTCAAACATCCACATTGCCTGTGCGATGCCGAGTTTTTCCAGCCAATGTACGGCATGAACTTTTTTCACACCTCGGCCGAGCAGAGCACCTGTTCCATAACCAACGGTTGTTAAATAAACGGCACCTCGAGGTGCTAAAACTTTTTCATAATCTTCACGCGGCATGCCCCCCTTGCCGATAATAACTTTTGTGTTGGTGAGATCTAGCCACTCCGCCATCCATTTTGAGAAGCGGAAACTAGCGGTCGCCGTTACACCGCCAATTGCGTAAGTGCCATCGGGTTGTTTTGCTGCGGCTGGCGAGCAGTGGAAATTGGCGTTGCTGATGTCAGCGAGCCCATCCGGCAATTGCCACCCTTCTTGGAGTATCTTTTGATAAACTCCTTCCCGTGCCGTATAGACGATGCCATCAAGATAAACAACCGAGCCAAGTTCAAGCCGAGCTATATCCTCAGATATGGCAGGCAGTTTTAGGCGAACTTGTTTAAGGGGGTGTCTTTGCTTGGCCATTCAACAGTCTCCCGGCGCATATAGGGTGTAAACCATTTGGGGTCGGTTCGGTACTCGATTGATCCATCAGCAAATATGCGAGCAGTTGCTCGGCGCGATGATAAACAGAATGTATGAACACTAACCGGCATTCCGCCTGTGTGGGTGTAACCCACCTCGATGTGGCAATCGACGACCATGGAAGAACCGACAAATCCCATCGCGCCCATGCCAATGTTATTGCCAAGCTCTTTTAGTTCGCCTTCAAGCTCGGCAATCTTAAGGTCAGGGTTGCGGTTGCCAACCGTTCTGAGGCATGCGGCCTGCTTGCCGAGCTGCATGCAGGTGTCTTTTGAGCCGCCAATACCGACGCCGACAATAGCGGGTTGGCAAGCTAGCCCTCGCTTACCAAAAGCGATCAGTGTGTCGAGGAAAAATCTCTTGATGCCGTCAACTCCATCACCAGGAAAGAGCATGCGATAATCGGTGCCAAACAGACCGCCTTTATGAACTGTGGTTATGTCGATCCAATCGACATCGGGTTCAAAACTCCACTCAATCTCCGGCGCATTGATTCCGACATTATTATTATGTTCGTTTCGCCAAAGGGGATGCACTCGGTTCGGGCGGAGTGGTACGTCAAGGGTGGCGCGTGCCGTCGCTTCACGGAGTGCGCGTTCAATTCCGACAAAGCCGTCATCAAAGCGGCTGTTGTTACCAACCTTGACATAATAGCGCGGCAGGCCAGTATCGGCACACATAGGGCGGCGATCTTCACTTGCGGCTTCCCAATTCTCCACCATGGCTTGAAGCACAAAAGCTGACAAGTCACCGGCCTCCAGATCGATCATGCCCTTTATGCCTTGGAAATAATCCTCAGGGATATCGATCGCCGCCTTTTTCATGATCTCATAAGCGGCGTCTTCCAATGTTGCATTTGGTATCATATATGACACCTCCTTAAACCGTGGCGGTTTCAGATGTCTTTGTATCTTCTTTTATGAGTGACTGCCCCGGATTTATAATATCAAATGAAACTGGGACCATCTCTAGAGCCAGCTTGCCACTAGAACTTATGATGCGGGTATAAGCGGTTTCTTGCAAATCCCCGGTCTCGGGAAAGTCTTCACGAAAATGTGCTCCTCGCGAGTCTTCCCGCGCGAGTGCGGCTACCGCAATGACCTCACTGACAGTAACCAAGTTTTTGAGATTGAGCCAATCATGCCATGTCAGGTTAAAGGTGCGGTCATTATCGGCTAGGCCAATTTCCCCTAATTCATTCGCACAGGCCACTAGCGCATTGATGCCACGTTCAATTCCTGATTTTGTACGGATCACCCCGACATCGTTCCACATGGTATGCGAAAGCTGGTCACGCAGCCCATGGAGGTCGCCCGCTTTTTTTGAGAAAGGATATTCAGCGCGGGCAATGCCTTCATCCAGTACGCTTTTATCCGGCTCCTGCCAGCTTTGAGTGCCTTTGACATATGCCGCCATGCTATCGCCGGCGATACCACCAAAAACGGTGGAGTTGGCCACCCCATTGCCGCCGAGGCGGTTCGCTCCATGTACCCCACCACAATCTTCGCCGGCCGCGTAAAGACCAGGTGAAGTGGTTGAAGCATCAATCTCGAATTCCACACCACCCATCATATAATGTGCTGTCGGTACAACTTCGACCTTGCCGCCGGCGAGGTCAAAGCCACAATCTTTGCAGCGCTTGACCATGCCGGGGAAAGCTTTGGTAACTTTTTCAGGACCAAGGTGGTTCATTTGTATATAGACACCACCCATTGGCGTTGTTCGCCCAGCCTGCATTTCTGTATAGATGGCGCGGCTTACCACATCCCGTGTTGCCCGCTCTCCACGTTCAGCATAATCTTGCATGAAACGCTTATTTTCGCCATTTAGAAGCCATCCACCTGCCCCCCGTAAGCCTTCTTCTAATACAGTACCGGTCATGCGCGTATCTCGCCCGCCGAGTAGTCCTGTCGGGTGAAACTGCACCATTTCCATATCCCGTAACTGGAGTCCAAAGCGCAAGGCCATGGCAAGCCCATCGCAGGTCTTATCGCCGGAAGGTGTGTGATAGAGATACATGCTTGGGCCACCGCCGGTTGCTAGAAGAACGGCCCTAGCTTGCACGAAACGATATGTTCCCTCGCGCATATCGATCATGAGAACACCAGAAATGCCAGAGTGATCTTTGGCAGGTATAAGTTCAATGGCGCGGTGCTCTTCAAGCCTGTTTACGCCGCAAGCCCAAACCTGTTCCATGAGACGATTGATAATTTCTATGCCTGTGAGATCGCCTTTATGAACCGTCCTGTCAAAGGTTTGCCCTGCGAAGGCTTTTTGATGGAGCGTACCGTCAGGATTGCGGTCAAAAAAACAGCCGATTTCATTTTCAAGCTCCTGAATGCGCTCTATCGCACCAACACAAAGTCGCCAGGCGAGATCTTGTCTGGGGAGCCATTTTCCGCCCTCTATAGTATCCATGAAATGGCGCTCGATTGAATCTCCAGGAGCAATCGCAACATTGTAACCGCCTTGCACCATTCGTGTGCATCCGCATTTGCCGAGAAGTCCTTTCACAGCAATCGTCACATCAAGATCTGGATCCGCTTGCTTGGCATGAAGTGCAGCAAAAAGTCCTGCGCCACCGGACCCTAGGATCAGAATGTCTGTTTTTTGGCGATCGATTTGCATGGGTTTAAAATGCTCCGAGCAAAAAGATGAAGCCTATAATTACCGCAGCCCCTGCCCCGACTGTTATCCAACCTGTTCGGGTGTTTTGGTTGCTCGGCCAGGGAAAGACTTCCAACATCAATAGTCTTAAACCAAAAATAAGATGGATGGTCAGTAAGACAACCAAGCCCCATTCTGCGATTTTCACCGGCAGTAGATCGGAATAAGAGAGAGCTGTATCGAGAGTGGCAGCATCTTCAAGGGCCAAGCCAAGCATAAGAAAGTGAATGGGCAGAAACAGGGCTAATGTGATCCCCGACAAACGATGGCCAAGAAATGCCCAATAGCTTTTGTGTCTGTTAGTTGGGTTCATGACATCCAACCCGAGGAAACAGCCATCACAGCGCGTAAGCCAAGAGCAACAAGCAAAAACCCAAACAGAAGCATGGCCCAATTGACGACACGGTTGTTGATCGACGTCCATTCATGAAGAACATTGCGCAACCCAATAGGTGCATGTATTGCAGCAAGCAGGACAAAGATGGTGTAGAAAATACTCCAGAACACATTCCCTTGAGTTCGAGACAATATTTCTCCCGCTGTAAGCCCGCCACGAATAGCATAAAGAATGACAAACAGATGTGTAATCAACAATGGCGCAAGCAGGAGACCCGTTAATCTTTGTAAGATGAAAAGCGTTTTTTCCATGGTTCATGCTTCAGACAAAAAACTGACTAATGCCATGCGCTTTAGCCCGGCGATACTTTCCGTTGGTTTGACACCAACCGGGCAATACCGCATGCAATTGCCTTGTGTGTGGCAGGACCCACAGCCTCCTGAAGTCCAAACTTTTTTCATCACATCCTTTGTCTCGCAATGCCTCTCATCATTGACTAGTGTCCAGGCGCGGTTGAGGGCAGCGGGCCCCAGATAATCCTGCTTCCATGCGACAATGTCGCATCCCGAATAACAAACAGCGCAATTAATGCATTCAATTGCAGCATCGGCTACTTTCCGTTTTAGGCTTTGAGGATTTATTGCGGTTGGTTTCTCCGCCCGGTTTGTATTGCCCTTAAACCTTCCGCCTGCGCGTTGCCACTTTTGGAAGAACTCCGTCATATCGCAGGCTAAATCTTTGATCCTGGGCATATTGCGCAGGGGCTCAATTGTAATCTCACCATTTTCAATGACGCGGGATACGTGAGAACGGCAGGTCCAACGTGGTTTTCCATTGACCATCATGGCGCATGAGCCGCAAACGCCGACACGGCAGGAAAAGCGATAGGCAAGTGTTGGTTCATGATGGCGCTGTATCTCGGTAACAATATCAAGCACGGTCTGGTTGGCACGAGCTGGAACCTCATAGGTTACGAGTTGTCCGTCCTCTCGTCCGCGCCAGATATGTATCTTTATGAGGTTACAACAACCTTGTGTCATGAGTCTGCGATAATTCTAACCGGCCAATCTCTTTCGTCTCATTTAATGGCCAGCCATTGGGGCCGCATCTGTTCTTGAAAATAGAGGGGCGGCCATGCTTTCTATCTCGACATTTATACAGGCCGGAAGGCCACTGGCTATGGCCCGCTCAAGTGCTATGCTCAACTCCGCCTCATCAGTAATATAATCTCCGTGGCAGCCAAGCCCCTCTGCTGCGCAATCATAGCGTGCCGCAGGATTGAGCTGACAGCCGATTAACCGGTCCGGACCATAATTACGAAGCTGAATCATATGTTCAGCATTCCATCGGGCATCATTACCTATTACGGCTGTAACTGCGGCCCTTTCACGTACGGCTGTGTCGAATTCAGCAAATTGAAATCCAACTGTGCCGTCCCCCATCATTGCTACCACGGTTGCATCTGGGCAGGCTATTTTGGCACCAATGGCATAACAGAGGCTGCCGCCAATTGCCCCCGATATTCCATTGATAATGCGGGTTTTTGCAGTTGTGAAAGCCTGAGCCCATTGGCCAAACTCACCACCATCCACTACAAGGATCGGATCATCAACACCATCAAGCAACTCTTGAACCGCGGCCGAAACCGTCCAAGGAGAAATCTTTTTAGTTGGTGTTGTTTGGCCGCGATAGGCAATAGCGTCAGAAACTTCAACTTGCCACTCGGTGAGGACTTGGCTCTGAGAAGGCGCTATGTCGGTCAAAGTTTGACATGCAAGATCAGCATCCGCTTGTTGTCCTATGACAAGTCGTTTTCCCAAAAGTTTTGAAACTCGATCAAGTTGTTCAGCATCCGGATCAATGACTAGAAGACTGTTGGCTGTTATTCCGGGAGGTTTGGCAAAGCCGGTTGTGAAATCGAGGGCTTTTCCTAAATAGAGTACGGCATCGGCCTTGGAAAGAATCTCCGCCACTGCGCCAAGAGAAGGATCTCGCAAACCGCGAGGGCTTTCCATAGCAATAACCGGTACACGCAAAGCATTGGACAAATCGGAAAGCGCATCACCTGCCCGGCTTTGGTTCATGGCAGGTCCCGTAAGTACAATGGGGCGCTTAGCATTAGCGAGAGCCGTGCTAAAGGCTTGTGCAGCATCAGATAACAATGGAGTCTTGAGACGTGCAAATGCATCAGCTTTTGGTAGGGCGGTTTCACCGATTTTACTGTTCAGAAGATCAAATGGTAAAGCGAGATGAACCGGACCTGGTCGGCCAGACCGAGCAACTTGAAAAGCCTTGGCAATATCATTGCCTAAGTTTTCTGTTTTTTGTGACCTAAATGATAATTTGGTTAGCGGTGTAGAAGCATCCTTTTGCGCGAGTTCCTGAAAAGCCCCGTGCCCATCTTGTGCAAGAGGTGAATCGCCACTGAGTAAGAGAACTGGACTTTCTGAAAAGCGCGCGGAAAACAGTGGCCCAAGACCATTTGCAAGTCCCGGTCCTGCTGTTAGAAGAGCAACACCTACCTCACCTGTAACCTGGGCCCAAGCATCTGCCATAAATACAGCTGCAGCTTCATGGCGCACATGCACCAGATGGATGTCTGCATCAATACAGGCATCGAAAATTGGCATGATCTGATTGCCTGAAAGTGTAAAGATTGTTCGCACGCCTGCATATTTAAGGCTTTTCGCAACAAGATCAGCGCCCCTCATATTGTGTCATCCCATCTATACGCTTCTCACACAAAGTTCATTGCTCAAGCCTCGCTATTTTACGCTTATGTTATTTAGAAACCAAATTATATATTTAATAAAAATCAATCAAGAAATTTATTTCTTTTGAATTTTAAAATATATTGTTATGAAGCCAAAAAGGCTTCACAAACTGAATTTTTGAGAGACTGATGGATGTAAAATCGCTTTATACGATGGTGGCGATAGCTGACTATGGTAGCTTTGCCGAAGCTGGGAAAGCGATTGGGCTGTCAATATCTGGGGTCAGCCTTCAGGTTCGTGCTTTGGAAGAGGAAACCGGGGTTTCCTTATTTGACCGTAGTACACGTCCACCTACCTTGACCGAAAGAGGACATGATTTTGTACAAAAGGCCCGCGAGGTCATTGTCCATTGGGAGAAGCTCAGCAAGAGCTTGAAACGTGATGCAGCGCGTGGGGTGCTGCGTGTTGGTGCGATCCATACCACGGTGTCCGGCTTGGTGCCTCGGGCTTTGCGGCAGTTGCAGATCAAGCGTCCAGAACTTCACATCCAGCTCGTGACCGCTTTATCTCACGAACTAGAAGATTTGCTCAGGCGCGGCAGTTTGGACTGCGCCGTAGTGACAGAGCCTGAAGCGCTTTCTAGTGATTTTTCGTTTCATAAAGTCTCTGACGAACCATTGGTCGTGATTGCTCATGTTTCAGTAAAAGGGACAAAGGACCGGGAGCTTCTGGAATCAAACCCTTATGTGCGTTTCAATCGCCTGGCTCGTCTTGCCCGTTTCATTGATGCAAACCTTTCTCGTTTGGGGATTTCTGTAAAATCGCAAATGGAGGTTGATACGTTGGATGGTGTTATTGCATTAGTGGCGAATTCCCTTGGTGTATCAATTGTGCCGGTTCGCAAATCATACCACCCTTTTCCTCCAGAAATTCGATCTGTACCATTTGGCAAACCAAATATTGTACGTCGGCTTGGCGTCGTTCAGCTGAGCAATAGTCATCGCGCACATCTGGTTGATCTGTTCGTTGAGGAACTTTCAAAAATGATCAATATCGATTAGCTCTAGCTACACCCTGCGATCACCTGTGTAGTATTTGTCTCATTTCAACCGCAACTTGCTGGATGAGACGGTTTGCCTTATCAAATTGATTTCAAAGGTACGAATTATGCTCTAAGTTAGCCCAAAAGTTTTGCGTATGGGGGGCCATGCCTGTCATGAGACAGTGGAAACTGGCGACGGTTCTTTTTGCAGCGACGGTAACTGTGACCATCGTCTGTCTAATTGGTGCGGGACAGCTATGGGTTTATCCCTTTCCGCGCACAGCATATCTGGGTGCAGCTTATTATTTCGGAATAGCTAGCGCTGTGTTCTTTGCAATGGGGCTTTTCCTCGATGATCTTTCTGAATGGTTTGTAAAAAGGCTGGAGCGGCCATTTAATTCTTTAATTAGGGTATTTTTTACATTTATTTTTACTGCAATGATGCTTCTTGCTTTAGTTTTTGTGCTTCCAGGGGCGCGTTACCTTATGTCTCTTGAACGTTGCTCATCACAATATATTGACCCTATATGTACAAAAACTGAGGCGAATCTATCTGAGAAAGATCGCGAATTGATCATGAAAACTGACCATTTTCAGGATTTTCTAAACAAAAATAGACTTCTTCGTTGGGTCTTTGATCGATTTGACGGATAACCGAGAGCTGGATTATTTCAATTGGAACCGTAATTCCTGTCTATTCTTTTGATTTATCATGTAATTTTTCAGAAAATCGATTTCCACTTTTTGATTGCGCTCTAATACCAAAAGCCACAACGTTTCAAGAGATAAAACCAAGTGAATACCTCTGAAAACCATCCACCACCCCCTGCCATCCGCCATATTCTACGATAATTAGGTGGGTGGCAGGGGATGGTGGATGGCCCGAAGGGAGTATTTAGAGATAAAACCAAGTCTATAAACACCCTCAGGGGTAATCACGGAATTCGCTTGAACCGACCTAAGATCTTCCCATATTTTGTATATGCGTAGATTTCAGCGCTGATGAGGCTGAAATGAGTGGGTTGGTGCCAAATTGGGCCGGCTC
This sequence comes from Methyloligellaceae bacterium, assembly GCA_965224165.1. Lineage (GTDB taxonomy): Bacteria > Pseudomonadota > Alphaproteobacteria > Rhizobiales > CBDCYM01 > CBDCYM01. Next base: position 757,550 of record CBDCYM010000011.1, read on the forward strand.
GCTTTGAAAAACGAAAGGTCGCTTTTTTGAGGACTTTTATACATGTCACGGATGTCTGTATTAAATAGCCCGCTTTTGTTGGGTTTTGAGGAAATCGAGCGCGTTCTCGATCGTGTCGCCAAAGGATCTGGCGATGGATATCCCCCTTACAATATTGAACGCCTTCCGGAAGAGGGCGGTAAAGGAGAACTAATACGTATCATACTTGCTGTAGCTGGTTTCAATAAGGATCAGCTTGAGATTACGGTTGAGGATCGTCAACTTTTAATCCGTGGCAAACAGGTCGATGACAAAGCCAAGACCTATTTGCATCGGGGAATTGCGGCCCGGCAATTTCAACGGACTTTTGTCTTAGCAGACGGAATTGAGGTTCTGGGTGCCGACCTGCGAGATGGTTTGCTTTCGATTGATCTTGTGCGGCCTGAGCCTGAACGGCTCATCCGTAAGATCGAAATCAGCCAGCAGGAGGATTAGGTGCAGAATAAATTGCACTATGTGGCTGGGAGCATGCCACAAAAAATAAGGAGAAGTTGATCATGGAGTATGAAAAGGAAAAGCAGATCAACGGACAGTTGATGAGCAGCATTGAATTTGCTCATCTGGGTGGCGGAGAGCTTGCTTATATTAAGGAGCTTACATCAGATCAGGCGCAAGAGCTTTTCCCAACAATTACCGATTTGCCAAAGGGGATTAATCTCTATGTCCTTCATGCGGCTGACGGCACACCTCTGTCTCTGTCTGATACGCGCTCTGCGGCGGTCGGAAGCGCTCTTGAAAATGATTTGGAGCCTGTCAGTGTTCACTAGAGCATGTTGCGCTCAAGTGAGTTCGCTTAACATGCTCTACTTCTTTGATATCGATCAATTTTTCTGCATTCAAGTGAAGCTACTTGAACGCAGATTGATCTAGAGCCTTTTTGGTTTTGATTCAATCAAAACCGGGCTCTAAGCCTTTGATTTGCCGTGTTTTCGGACGGAAAACCGGTGTCCACTTTTCCTGAAAACACTCTAAGAACATATCTTATAAAAGTGGGTAGAGTTTTACGACCTGGCTATACCAAAGCGGATCTTTTGCTTTGCCGAGGCAAGAAAAAGGCATGCGATAACACAAGATAGAGCATCCCAAGTGATTTTATTTAGCCTCATAACGCTCTAAGCCATGAATGATAATGATCGCTGCTCAAATACGGTGGGCTGAACGAGCCAATTATCGGCAATCACACAAAGTGGATCTGGGCATCTCTAAATACTCCCTTCGGGTCATCCACCGCCCCCTGCCGTCCGCCTAATTATCGCAGAATATGGCGGATGGCAGGGGACGCGGATGGTTTTTAGAGGTATCCATCTTGTTAGCTCTAATCGGCAATGAGACGACTTTTCCGGTCGGTTATTGCACTCTTAGTAATGTAGAGAGGTTCTTGATTGGGTTTTCTTAAGCAGCATGAGAGGCAGCCGGTTCAGTCAAAACAGAGTACAAAGCAGCTTTGTCTGATGAGCTACGAAGCTTCTCAATCGCTGTGGGTTCACGCAACAACCGCGAAATGCGCGCCAAGGCCTTTAAATGGTCTGCACCAGCATCTTCAGGGGCAAGCAGAATAAATATCAAATCCACCGGCTCATCATCAATGGCATCAAAATCAATCGGTGTATCTAGCCGTGCAAAGAAACATACAATTTGGCTGAGAGAGTCCAGCTTGCCATGGGGAATAGCTATGCCATGTCCGACGCCTGTGGAACCGAGACGTTCCCTCTGCAATAACGTATCGAAGACCTCACGCTGATCGACCCCAGTAATTTCAGAGGCATGCCCCGCCAGCTCTTGGAGAACTTGTTTTTTGCTTTTCGCTTTTAGTGAAGGAATAACGCCTTCTGGTGTGATTAGGTCGCCTAGATCCATAATCATATGCTTCCCACTTAATTTCTACTTCACAACAAGATTATTTATCACGTGATCCCAAGAATCACGTTTTATTAAACTTAAACACCCTTCAACAATCATTTCAAACGATTGTCTATTAGAGTTTAAGCGCTTTTTCGTTTGCGCGCCTTAATGGCGCTACCCCCACAAGACGATATGAGAAATTTTCTCAAGTATTCCTCATCCACTCCACCACGAAAAGATTCAATTATTTCGCAGTTTTGTGTTTCACTTCAACTAGAACACCTAGGTTCAAATACTTGTCTAAAGCTCAGCACAGTCAGATTCTTTTACCCATTGAACCCATATCATTATCTCAGAACAGCATTATTACACAAGTGCGTTACTCAAACAGCCTTAGATTGTGTATGAGCACCGTTCGGGTCGATCCAGCCAATGTTGCCATCGGGTCTACGGTATACCACGTTTATTTGTCCGTGGCTTGCATTTCTAAATATCAGGAAAGGCCGTTCTGAAAGATTCATCTGCATCACCGCGTCGCTCACGGGCAATTCGCGAATAATTGTTTGCATTTCGGCAATGATGATCGGGGCATCATCCTCAGCCTGGGCGCTGTCATCCTCTTCCTCATCATGTTGAATCACATAGCTTGTTGCTTCTATCCCCGAGGCAGCTTCGTGTGTCGGACCATGATGTTTTTTTAATCTGCGCTTATAGCGCCTCAAGCGTTTTTCCAATCGTTCCAGTGCAGCATCGGCACTAGCATAGGCGTCATTGGATTGGCCGTGTGCTTGAATATGAAAACCGGATTTAAGTTGGATTGAGCAATCTGTTAGAAATTGGCTGCGCTCCTTTTCAATACGTATATGACCAGATAAAGGAGCGCCAACATACTTCTCCAACGCCTGGTCGACTCTCTCGGTGAGATACGTACGTAACGCTTCTCCCACATCTAAATTTTTACCGGTAATTTGTAATGTCATTCTCGCGCCCGAACGCAACATATTAAATCTTTAGCCAGTCGGCTCATTTTTGACGCGCTCAATACCGCTGGTGAGGGCTTATAACTTAATTCATGCGAGAGCCTTATAACCACCATTCGGATAACGAGAAATTAGACTACAAACCTAAGCGCTGTCAAACCAAACTTATCTTAAAAATTGTACCTTTTTGTGTTTTTCTACTACTTTTGTACATAGAGACTGACTATCTAATATAGTGCCAAAAATGATCTCAATCAGCATGAAAAATCATAGACTATTCGTTTTTTCTGCCATTTTTTTCTCGCGGCGGCGCTGCACGGAAGAGGGAATACGCATCGCCTCACGATATTTCGCTACTGTGCGCCGAGCGATATCAATGCCGTCAGCGCGGAGTTTTTCAACAATTTTATCATCCGATAGCACACGATCTGATGTTTCATTGTCGATAAGTTGCTTGATGCGGTGACGAACAGCTTCCGAGGAATGAGCTTCCCCTGCACCAGATGAAGCGATAGCAGATGTGAAAAAATATTTTAGTTCGAATATTCCTCTATTCGTTGCCATATATTTGTTGGATGTAACGCGGCTGACAGTAGACTCATGCATAGAAATAGCATCAGCAACGGTCTTGAGATTGAGCGGACGAAGATGTTGTACACCGTGCGTCAGAAAGGTATCCTGCTGACGCACGATTTCTTCTGCAACCTTTAAGATAGTGCGGGCCCTCTGGTCCAAGCTCTTTACAAGCCAATTCGCGGTTTGTAGACAATCCAAAAGATAGTTCTGGTCCTTATCCGATTTCGTTGTTTTGGAAACGGTGGTGTAATAGGTCTGATTGACCAAGACTTTGGGTAGGGTCTCGCTGTTAAGCTCAACATGCCAACTACCGTCTGATTGCTGGCGGACCATGACGTCCGGAACGACCGGTTGGACAGTTACATTGCCAAATCGTAGACCCGGCTTTGGATTAAGTTTCTTAATCTCCGAGATCATGTCAGCGAGGTCTTCGTCATCAGCTCCACAAATACGTTTCAGTGAGCCAAAATCATGAGCGGCGAGCAAGTGAAGATTTTCGATTAGGCCCGCAATAGCTGGATCGTAACGATTCTGTTCTTTCAGCTGTAGTGCGAGGCACTCTTCCAAGTTTCGCGCAAAAATACCCGCAGGATCAAAACCTTGAAGAATGGTGAGCGTATCCTCAATGAGGTCTAATGGCGCGCCAAGTCTTTGCGAGAGATTATCAAGATGACCTCTTAAATATCCACTCTCATCCACCATGTCGATCAGATGTTGAGCAATAAGCCGCATGACCGGATCTGTGACCGCCAGATGAAGTTGTTCGGTCAAATGATCTTGCAGGCTGACATCTTCTGCAACAAAGGCTTCCAAGTTAACGTCATCTATGCCTGTACGGGCCTTCCCTGAGATTGAAGTCCAGCCCGGATCCGGGACATTGTAAGTCGGATTGGTTTCAGGAATATCTGGAAAAACGTTATTCAAATCCGTATCAAGACCGCCTGTCGGGTCGCTTGGCCCGACTTGGTTGGAGTGATTAAGCCATTCGTCAGTTGATTGTTCATCCTGGTTTGAACGCTCGCCAGCCTCTCGATTGGCATCGGGTGTTTCTTGGCTGGCTAGGTTGTGCTCAGCTTCGGCACGCTCAAGTAGAGGATTGCGCTCAAGCTCCGCCTCGACAAAGGTGCTAAGTTCTATATTAGAGAGCTGCAGCAGCTTTATCGCTTGCTGCAATTGCGGAGTCATGACAAGCGTCTGGCTTTGTCTTAGCTCAAGCTTTGCAGACAGTGCCATGGTTACGCCTCACCTAATTAAGTCTGTTACTTTTATGCCATGCCATCATTGAAACATGTCACCAAGATAAACCCGACGGACATCCTCATTAGAAATAATCTGATGCGGCGTCCCTTCCGTTAGAACCTGTCCGCTATGAATAATATATGCCCGGTCAATGAGCCCAAGAGTCTCTCGTACATTGTGATCGGTGATCAAAACACCTATGCCGCGGCGGGTGAGGTGACGCACCAAATCACGTATGTCATTGATCGCAATTGGATCAATTCCTGCAAACGGCTCGTCAAGGAGAATATAAGATGGACGGCTCGCGAGTGCACGTGCAATTTCCACCCTGCGTTTTTCACCCCCTGAGAGCTTAATCGCAGCGGTTTTGCGCTTGTGAGTAATCTTAAACTCTTCCAATAGCGCGTTCAATTGATGCTCCCTCTCTCGACGCTTCGGCTCCACCAACTCCAAAACGGCCCGAATATTTTCTTCCACGGTTAATCCGCGAAAGATGGAAGTTTCTTGCGGAAGATATCCGATGCCAAGTCGGGCCCGCCGGTACATCGGGAGGCTTGTGATGTCTTTCCCGTCGATCAAAATCCGACCTTTATCAGCCGGAATAAGCCCCGTGATCATATAGAACACAGTGGTCTTGCCCGCCCCATTGGGCCCTAGCAGACCAACTGCCTCACCCCGTGTTACGCTTAAGCTTACGCCGCGCACAACCGGGTTCTTCTTGAAGCTTTTGACAACAGAATGAACCGTCAACCGGCCTTCGGATGCTACCGGCTCCGCCACTGTCCCGGAGTCATAATAGTCTTGTAGCTCATCATAGCCATCCGGATCATTATAGCGACCGTTCTCATAATGGTCGTCCTCATAACCCGCGTGATTAAGATGCGCTGGACGTTTACGCCAACCTCGAATTGACAATAGCTTACGCAAGGAGCTTTCCGTTTCTATTAAACCGGGTGCCAGTTAATATTCAATGAAGTCAAAGACATGCGTTAATTCTTGTTATCTTTGTACACGGTTTTCCGGTGCCTTTGTTTTTTTTTCACTCTCAGAACGCTTAAACTGTTTCGGAGTGAATTTTCCTTTTACCCGCCCTGTTTCAAACCGGCTTTTCCCGGTTTTTAAATCGATAACCAATTTTTCACCCTTTAACACATTCTTGCCCTGAGATAATACGACATTCCCGCCAATTGTGATCAAATTGCTTTTAACATCAAATAAGGCCCAATCGCTGGTGGCTGTTTGTTTTTGCGGTGTCGTAATTAAAACCTTACCTTGAGCTTTGATTTGTGTGATTTCAGAGTTTGATGATGAAGGTGTATTTTGACCTGCATATTTTACCTCTAATTCTTTTGAGCGCAGTTTAAAGTCGCCCTGTATAGCTTTGACGTTACCCTTAAAGATGGCAATTTTTTTCTGATCTTGGACTTCAAGCGTGTCCGACTCAATATCGATTGGTTTGTTGGAATCTGATGAAAATCCCGAAAAACTCTCTGCAAGATTTTGTGCATGTGCCCACTCAATATAGGTGGACGGAGCAATAAGCAAAACTGCAACGGTGAGGATCTGGCGAAAATCCGGCATAACAAAGCGCGCGAGTCTCGACGCGGATTTTCCACTTTGCTGTCGGTTGTTCTGTTTCATATGCCCTCGTTCATTATTCGGATCACCGAGCTTGATTTTTTTCTTTAGCTTTTTCTTTGTCGGGGCGTTTAAGAATGTGAACGCGAACGCCTTTCGAGAAAAAAATTCGCTTGGTTTTAGCTTGAACATGCATTTCATTGGCACGCACATTGCCGTTAAGCATGTTTATCAACACCGGTGACTTGCTAACAATAGTCTGCGCTTTCATGTCGATGTCGGCTACTTGAAGTTTCCCGGACATACCATTGCTGGATGTTACGGTGATGTCCCCTTTAAGCTGTAAGAATTCCTTCTTCGTATTAAAAGTACCTTTTTCTGCGAGGACGCGTGACCAACCTTTTTCCGGATCTGTAATCTGCGCGTCTATGGCGATGAGTTTAACTCGCTCTGGATGAGTGACGCTTTGCACTGCGCTATCGGCAACAACAAGATATTTCCCTTTCGCTTTCGTAAAGCCTTCGAGGCGTGGATTGACCATCTTGAACTCTCCGTCTTTTATTTCGACGCTTTCAACTCTGGCTTCAATATCACCAAAGGACAGTGAGATTCCCGAGGTCGTAAAATAAAGCCCCATAAAGGCCAGTGCGCATAACGGCAACAGAACTCGTAATATGCGGACAAAAAAACTATGACGCCGCGCACGACGAAACGCACGCTTCCTGTCCACATCCGAAAGAATGTGCGACAACGCCGCGTCATTTTGCGAGAGCGAGTGATTCGCTTCAAGCGCCATTCGTCAAAGATCCCAAAAAGATCGCACTAGAGATATAACATATCCTGATGCAGCACTTTCTGGAATATTATATTGAATTTTGATCAGATTACGACTTTACAGGTATGAGAACTGGTCATTCATCCTGAATTCCAGCAAGTTTGCGTGCCGCTTTTTTCTTAACTTCCATCTTGGCGCCTCGGGCAATTTGAATGCGCTGGGCTTGTGGACTGCCGGCACCATGCATGGATTCGGTAAGATAACCAACGGCATTGCGCCCTAAAGTCATATTTTCGATTAACCGTAGGATTCGCATTCGGCTTTCCAGGCCGGAGTTGCTCCGCCCAACCAAATATTTTCTAATGAGTGGTCCAGCCGTTGGGTGATCCAGATCTTGTTCGGATGGCATGGTGACCATCAATCCACCAGCTATATCTTGGGCCAGCCGGGCTATTTCGTATGGAAAGCGTGTCACGTTTTGTTTACAGACATTGGCCAGCATATCGTCATTTATCCAAACACCTGACTTAAGCGGTTTTGATTCATGCGCGGATGCCAAGGCACCAGAGGTAATTGTCTCATTGAGATGGACCATCTCGACGAGCTTATCTTTAATGTGAGAAGCGCGTTCCACACCATTAAGCTCTGCTGCTTCAGCAGCCGCACCAATTAAAACATCTCCTACACCCGTTTTGCAAATATAGCTGCATCGATGATAGGTCGTGAACCTTTCGACCAATGTGGCCGCAAATTCATATTCGCCTTGCATAAAGACATGCTCATAGGGGATGAAAACATTCTCAAAAACGATCATTGCCTCTTGGCCTGCAAATTCAGCATTGCCTTGATCGATCGAGCCGGGCTCCAAACAGCGTGTGTCGCAGGACTGGCGTCCATAAATATACGTAATGCCTTCGGCATGAACCGGAACGGCGCCGACGACTGCATAATCTTTGTCTTTCTCACCTAACCGCAATGTCGGCATAACAATCAACCAGTGGGAGTTGACGCAACCGGTTTGATGGCATTTGGCGCCTGTGATGAAGATGCCATCATCATTTGCGCCACTGATATGCAGATAAAGATCAGGGTCCGTCTGTTCATGAGGTGCTTTAGAACGATCGCCTTTTGGATCGGTCATAGCGCCGCCAATGACTTGATTCCGTTTTTGTACAGAAGTCAAAAATGCGTTGAATCTTTGATGATAAGAGGTGTCGTGTTTTTCATCGATTTCATAGGTTACAGAGTGCAATGTGTTGAGAGCATCTAGTCCGACGCATCTCTGAAAGCACGTACCTGTTTTAAGCCCCAGGGTTTTTTGCATCCTGGCTTTATCCACTAGATCCTTGGCGGACTCGGCGATATGCAAAAATCGGTTGATACGTGTCTCCGCAAGGGGTGAATGCGCAGTGGCCAGCTCTTTGTTTTCGAGGGCTAAAGCATAAGTTTCCGCAATAGCGTTCACCGAGGGACGGATAATAGGGTGATCGACGGGTTCGCTGATCGCTTCGCCCATTAAAAAAACCTTCAATCCACGCCCACGCAGACTATTGATGTAATCGTCAGGCGTTACGATGGAATCATACTCACCCCATAGCTTCGGATCGACATTGGCATCTTTGTGGTGAACCATTGCTAAACTCCTTAGGAAGAGTGGCCTCAAAAAATAATTTGTTTACTTGGCGTTTCTAACTCCGTAAAAGCGCAAAAGTTTCTGGTTCCTTATTGCACGAGGGGCTGAGCACGCATATGTATTATTTTTCTAATGTATTATTTTTCTAATGTATTATTTTTCCAATGTATTCATTTTCTAATGATTACGAACTGAAACTTCACCGCGTTCGATCTGAAATATTGCATCAACCAGAGAAGCTGAATGTACATGATCGGATTCTGAAAGCAGAACCGTCACACCTTTTTCTTTTAAGGTTGCTATAACCTCCATGAGCCTTTGCGCAAGCGCAGGTGCCACGCCTTCAAAAGGTTCATCCAACAACAGTAAATTAGAGCCGACCGCCAACGCGCGGCCAAGTGCAACAAGTTTTTGTTGCCCGCCACTTAAGCTCAGAGCCTTCCGATCAGAAAAGCGTGCAATCTCCGGCATAAGATCATAAATCCATGAAAGTATGTTCGGATCGATCGTGTCTTTGGTGGCCCAAAGGGGCACCAAAATGTTTTCTTCTACAGTAAATTGTGGAACCAGCCGACGATCTTCCGGCATGTATCCGATTGCAAGATGTGCTCTCGCATGTGCCGGCATTTCATGTAAGGCGGATTTGTCTAAATAAATTTGTCCTGATTGGGCGGGTATTAACCCCATAATACTTCTTATCAAGGTTGTTTTTCCCGCACCGTTTCGTCCTATCAACCCAACTGTTGACCCGGTTTCGATCTTCATCCCCACATTTCGAAGAATGGGTGTGCCAAGAATGGAGACGAGTAATTTCTCTATTTTTAACATGACGCAGCTTCCATTTTTTGGGCCTGGTCTCCGATCACAAATTCCCTAACTTCATTGTTGTTGAGTACTGTTTCTGTCGTCCCATCAGCCAAGATACGCCCTTCATAAAAAGCGATAACCCGCGGGGCAAACGCTTCCACGATTTCCATATCATGCTCTATGAAAACAACTGTGGAGCCGGTTTTTTTGAGAGCAGGGATGAGATTCGCCATCATTGACATTTTCTCATCACTACTAACCCCGCTCGTCGGTTCATCTAAAAGCATCAACTCAGTTTCACCTGCTGTCGCCATGGCAATATCCAGGAGCTTTTTTACGCCTTGCGGTACCGTACCGGCATCTTGGCTCGAAAAATTTTCGATGCCAAAATTCATGAGTGTAGCGTTGGCCTTCTGTATGCGCTGTTCCGTGATTGCTTGTTTGAGCAGGCTTGGCTGGCCTTCTTCGGCAACCACTAATGCGATCAGCATGTTTTCCATCACAGTGAGTTCTGGAAGGAGTTGTGGTATCTGAAAAGATCGGCAAATCCCGATCCTGCTGATTTTGCGGGGGACGAGATTTGTTATATCTCGGTCTTTAAAAAGTATTTTCCCTTTGCTGGGGTGAAGATAGCCGGTGATCATATTAATAAAGGTGGTTTTGCCGGCACCATTGGCGCCGATAATTCCGAGCGACTCACCAGCATGAATTGTTACGTTGATATCAGAGGCGGCGACAACGGCACCAAATTTTTTTTCTAGGCCGATGCATGATAAAAGTGCGCTCATCAGTTCAAGATCCCATTTTGCGGTTAGGAATAAGCGACCATAGCCCTTTAGGTAGAAAAATAATGATCAAAAGCATTGTCGCTCCTAAGGTCAGTTGCCATGTATTTGGAGATAGTTCGACCGCATAAATTCGAACAATCTCCAACAAAAAAGTTCCGATGATTGGAGCGACAACACTGCCCGTTCCGCTCAGTAAAGCGACAAAAACAAATTGGCCCGATGTCGTCCAATAGGCCATCTCAGGGTCGACGTGACCGACCGATATTGCGGTTAAGACACCACCGACTGCTGAAATAGCTGCTGCTATTACATATTTAATATGAACTGAAATTCTCGCCGAAGCACCTAAATATTCCAGGCGCAATTCGTTTTCTCTAACAGCGTCACCAATGACACCGGCTGATGAAGAAAGATATTTGAGAACGCCGCCGCAACAGAGCAACGTGACCAGCGAGCTTAGAACATAAGAGGCATCTTGCTTGACCTCACCTTCTGGGTTCCATCCCAAAAAGCTGATCTTTGGCAGATTAAAACCGTCCGTGCTACCGAGCACTTCCGCTTTGGCTAATACACCAAACAAGATCATCGATAAGGCTAAACTCAACATCGCAAAAAAGATTTCACGATATCTGGCCATGAGAAAGCCTAACAAAAACGCAGCGACTGCAGAAAGAAATGTTCCCGCTACGAGCAGCAAAAAGACATCACTTATGCCAAGGAAGGCCGAAGACATGCCCGCAGCATAACCGCCTAAGCAAAAATAAAGTCCTTGCCCAAATGAAACGAGACCGGCACGCATCTGCAGCATTACGCCAAGCGAAACAAGCCCACCCGCTAAGGATGTTTGAATAAGAAACCGAATCCAATTTGGAAGAAAGAAGCTCCCCACCAAAATTAAAGAAAGTAAAACAAGTGCGATGCGATCCCGTGAAAAATCTATGGAGTTCATATTTTTCTTCCCCCTTCCCTGGCGAATAGTCCATGCGGGCGAACAATAAGGATTATCGCCATGACCGCATAAATGACAAAAAGCTCTATTTCAGGGGCAAAATGGACGCTTAGTGCTCGCGCGAATCCGACTATCAGTGCGCCAACGATCGCTCCACCTATGCTGCCAAGGCCTCCTATCACCACAACCGCGAATGCAAGTACAATGACTTCAACACCGATGCCAGGTGAGACCGATATTTTTGGAGCGGTTACTGCACCCCCAAGTGCACCAAGGGCTGTTCCAATGAGGAAGGTTACAGTGAAAATTCGTGTGACGTTGATACCTAACGCGTTGCTAATTTCCCGGTCTTCAATGACGACCAACATTAATTTACCGAGTTGCGTTTTATTAATCGCCCACCAAAGCGTTATGCCGCAAATTAATGCAAGCAAAATGAAAAGTAGGTCATAAACCTGATAGGGCAATGAATTTATTTCTATCAGTCCGAAATAGCTGTAGGGCTGAAATGCGAAATAGGGATCAACACCCCAGACAACTTTAATAAGATCATCAAGAACTAAGAAAAGTGCGTAAGTGACCAAGACCATGAGGACTTCGTCACGCCCATACATAAATCTCAGAAATCCTCGCTCAATGACAAGCCCCGCTATTAATCCGACAGCGATAGCAGCGAGAAAAAGAAGAAGAAAACTGCCGGCAGCTGGAAATCCATAGGTAAAATAAGCTCCCACGGCTGATGCTGCCGCGTAGGCGCCTAGAGCATAGAAACTCCCATGAGCAATATTGAGAATGCGCATAACGCCATAGATAAGCGTCAAACCTACGGCAGTAAGAAATAGCCAAGCTGAGTAGACAAGGCCATCCAAAAAAACAGCGGTAGCAATCATAAAATGTCACCAGGTCTGGATAGAAATAATGCTGTCTTAATATTATAATAGAAGTAGGGGAGCATGTATCTTCGAGTGTTCTTGGGTAAATGCGAATGAAGATGACACTCTTGTAGCCTTATTTTTTTTATCGCAATTTTGATGAAAAACCGATCCATTCTTCCCAAAATTGCTTTTTATGCGATACATGCTCCCCATCCCTGGGAAGGGAAGGCTATTAACAGCCGGCTCCTTTAAATCCAGACTTAATCCAATCCAGACTCTTTACGCCCTTTGGCGGGTTCACACATGAGGCTTTGAAGGTCACGATATTTTCAAGTATGGGTTTACCCGTTGCTTTATCGAACTTGAAAGTACCGTAAGCTGTATTTTGAATGCCCTGATGCCCATTTGCGAGAGCCATTTCGCTTGGCCCACTTGGCGTATCAAATTTCAACCCTTCGAAGGCTTTAATTGCAGCCTCTTGGTCCACTTTGCCTGCTTTGTCATAGGCTGCTTTTGCACCAAGGATAGCAAGTGCCATGTGGTATGACGGATAGGTTGGCGGCGTCCCGAACCGATCGAAATAGGCTTTCTTAAACCAGTCATTCAAACCGTTCTTTGGAGCGAGCGGGCCATTTGCGCCGCGGGCACCAATAATTGTTCCGTCTGGAATTTGTTTGCCTAAGCGGTTAACAGCGGTTTCACCGGTTGTTAGGATAATTTTGCTCCGGGCAAACAAACCTCTGGCGGCAGCTTGGAGCACAAAAGCTTCCATATCACCACCCCAAAAACTGCTGTGAATGATATTAGGTTTTTTGGTCAGCAATGCGCTGATTTCAGACCCATATTGTCCAGCAAAAATTTTAGGGAATTGCTCAGATACAACTTCTGTTCCTTTAGTCAGGACTTTCATTGCCTCTGAAAAATCACGCCAGGAATCCTGTCCCCATGCATAGTTCTGATTGATGCCGGCTAATGACTTACCCTTGCTTTTGGCAGCGACGTAGCGTGCAGCACCGACGCTATCCATAGTGGCGTGAGCAGCCGTTCGAAACAGGTATTTTGGCTTGGTAACGATATCCTCAAAGATCTGAGGTGTTCCGCAGTCGAAGAAAACAGTTAGTCTTTTAACCTCTTCAACCACTGGTGCAATGGCCTTGCAGCTACCACTAGAGATATAACCAATGACCAGATCAGCCTTGTCCTTTTCGACCAGTTTGCGGTAGTCAGCGACTTTCTGCTTGCTTGCCTCGTCAACAAAAATTGGCGAGATTTTAGCACCCGCAAATCCAACACTGTTATATGGCGCTGGTAATTTACCTTTATTGATGGCATCGATCATGAGTTCGGCGGCATTGCGGGCCGGTACACCGAACGGTCCGGCGGCAGCGCCTGACAAAAACATGACAAAACCAACTTTTACTTCATTTGCATTGGCACGGCTGGCAGAAAAAGTGCCAACAAGCATTGCGGATACAAGTAGAGTTAGCCCCATGCTTTGAACTAGCCGAATAAATTTTGTGAAAGATTTCACATATCCCTCCCGTTTAAAGTGAATTTATTCGCCGAACTTTCTCGGCGAATTATGATAACCATTGGGGACATTTGCCTAGACGACTTATTGGCCCCGTATATTAGTTAGCAACTAATGTGCCAATTTAGATCACCTGAATAAGCCATTGAAAAATATACATTTAATGATATTTTTGACGGGGGAGACATATGGTTTTCGAGCGGTTTCCGCTCGTTATGAGCGCTCATGATGAGCGGAAATCGCTCGTTTCGGTGAGTCGAATTGCAATCGAGCTATCTGCGATTACTAGCGATATGACCCTTGATGGGACTATAGATATACCAATTTCCCAATAAGACTTCGGCGGGTGGATAGCCGGGAGCTCTTACAGTTTCACCGATCGCTTGGACTTGCTGAATTTGATGTGTTTTAGGATCCATAAATGAATTGAAGCCGGATGGGTCTTCTGGAAGGTTGAGAGTTATCGTTTCAAGGGCCTTGATAATTGCTTTTTGGTTCAAGGTTCCGCCGGCAACGATATAGGCTTGGGAGATAGCCATTATCCCGGCATAGGCTCCTTCCGCAGCATAGCTTGGATAGCGTCCGGTGAGTTGGAAAAATCTTCTAACAAAACTTTTGTTTTTTATGGTATCAGGCCAATTCACATGGTGTCGTGCCGACAAGACAAGACCAAGTGGCATCTCTGATTTTAATGCTGCCAGCACCTCATAATTGCCACCTGCATCAAAATTCATAAATTTTTTTTTGGAGAACAACCCAAAGTCCTTGGCTTGCCGAATGAAGGCAATGAGATCGCCTCCCCAATGGCCATTTATGATTATGTCTGCACTATCCCTGCTTAACGCACGAATATAAGGTGTGAAATCGGCTTCAAACAGTTTAGGCCACAGAACTTCTGTGACTTCGAACGGTATCTGCTCTTTTTTTAGAAAGGTGCGCAGGTCAGCCCATTGCCGATATCCATAATCATAATCGGGACCAATGAACGCAATTTTGATGGGGGTTTCTCTGTGACCATATTTTTTCTTGATATAAGCGGCACCTGCTCTCATTGACTGTTTGGAGTCATTTGATACCCTGAAATAAAGGGGATGTAAGGCATCGCCTGTTAGACGCGGCGATGCGTGATCAGTGCCAATAAAAAAAATGTTTGAGCGGAGGGCCACTTTACTTACGGCGAGAGCTACATCGGAACTTACGACACCGCATAAAAAATCGATCCGATCGGATCTTACAAGTTCCTTCGCAAGTTGAATCCCTCTAAATCTGCTGGATTTAGTATCCTCGACAATTATACGTAGTTTGGGCACCGCAGCGAGATGTTGTCCTTGAAGCTCCTCCAAAGCAAGCTCTATTCCTACAAGACTATCTCTACCATAGCTGCCGCCCCGTCCTGTCATAGGATAAAGACAACCAATGTGAATATCAGCTTCACCCCATTTCACACCAAGTTTAATTCTCGCCTCTGTTGCTTTAGTAAGCGTCACCGTTAGCGCTATCGCACAAATGACCAAGGCGAGTTTTTTTGTAAAAGGTTGTGTAAACATTTCTCTCAACTCATTCCTAACCGTTGCATGCGACGTTTGAGAGCGTGCCTAGAAATTCCCAAAGTTTCGGCTGCCAGTCCTTTTTTTCCGCCACTATCTGAAAGGGCCTTTTGAATTACTTCTCTTTCTTTAGAGCTTAGCCGTTCTTCGATCGTTGAATTATCAAACTCATAAGAAGCACCGAATTCGTTTGGCAGATGCGAGATTGTAATTTCTTTTCCAGGATACAGAATTGTTAGCCGCTCAACCAAGTTTTTCAGTTCACGCACATTACCGGGCCAAGGGTACTCAGAAAATAATTCAAGTGCCTGTTCGGAAAAACTAATAGCTCTGCACCCCTCACTGGCGGCAAAAATTTCAGAAAAATACAATGTTAGAGTTTTGATATCTTCAAGCCTTTTTCGTAGCGGGGGGATTGTGATAGGCATCATCGAAAGACGAAAAAAAAGATCTCGACGGAAACGGCCCTCTCTCTGAGAAACGGCAAGATCTCTATTGGTTGCGGAGATGACGCGGGCATTAGAAGTTAATTCCCGGGGGCTGCCGACGGGTCGATATGTTTGCCCTTCAAGGAATGTTAGAAATTTGCTTTGAATCAAGAGAGGAAGCTCTCCAATTTCGTCAAGAAAGAGTGTGCCTCCATCCGCCATTTCTACAAGTCCGATGCGTCTGTTGACAGCTCCCGTATATGCGCCTTTTTCCGCACCGAAGAGTTCAGCCTCAATCAAATTTTCAGGAAGGGCTGCGCAATTTACTTGTATAAAAGGTGCGTTTTGTTCACACCACATATTATGAAGTGTTCGCGCTACAAGTCCCTTGCCGGTACCGGTTTCACCACAAAGTAAAATAGATCTCGCGGAGCTTTTCGACACGCGCTGCAGTTGCTCTTGAAGCTTGTGAAGTGGCGGGCTGTCTCCGACGATACGGGAGACCTTGGTCGAGTTCTGACGATGGTAAGCGACTTCAGCTTTCAGTTTGCGCCGTTCTAAACAGGATTTGACGAGTACCAACAACTCATCAACGTCAAAGGGCTTAGTTAAATAGTCCACCGCGCCCAATCTAATTGCTTGAACAGCAGCTTTGGTATCACCATGAGCGGAGATCATAATGATTGGCAGGTCCGGATATGAGGCTATGAGTTCTTGCAGGACCACCAGGCCGGATTGATCCGGTAATCGCAAATCAAGCAACACGGCGTCAGGGCTGACTTCCGGCATCATGCGTAAGCCTTCCACTCCCGACAAGGCGCCGTGAAACTCTATATTCTCGTTCCGTAATGCAAAGCTAATACTTTTGCAAAGGTTCTCTTCGTCATCAATGATGAGCAATGTGATTTTTTTCATGCTCTATACCTGAACGATAAAGGGGTAGTGATAGTTCTATCAATGTCCCCTTACCTGCATTTTGCCCGATCTGAATTTCTCCATTATTCGATCGGACCAATTCGCTACAAATCGCAAGTCCAAGCCCCGTGCCATTCGGTTTTGTGGTGACAAAGGGTTTCTCGACTTCCGTAATAAGGTCTTTGGAAATTCCAGATCCGGTATCGCTAACACTTATTATGGCCATTTTGCTTGACCGGGTGGTGTGAATGACAACAGAACCACCGCGTGGCGAAGCGTCAACAGCGTTGATTACTAAATTCATCAATATTTGCCGCACATGTACCGGATCCGCCCAAATATAAATTTCTTCATCGTAGTCAAAATATAATGTGAGCCCAGCCTCTTGAGCTTTAGGCGCCATGAGGGCCTCTACGCTAATGCAGAGATCGCTAATAAGCGCTCGTTCTTTTGCCGGCTCACGAGGTTTTGCGTAATCAAGAAAATCTGCGAGTTTCTCATTAACGCGGTCGATTTCGTCCAGCGATAATTGACATACGCCCTTTTCTTCTTGGCTTAATGCGGATGATGTTAACAGTCCCTGTAGTCCAGCCCTTATTGTCGCGAGTGGATTTCGGACCTCATGTGCCAGGCCCGCAGCAAATTGGCCAAGAACTGCACGACGCTCGACGTTTACTGTCGATTGAATGACGCTCCTTAAATTGCCTTTCATGCGATTAAATGCTTGAGCGAGGGTCTGCAACTCGCCAACTCCGTCTTCGGGTACTCTGAAGTCCAAATTTCCCTCGGAAACCTGTGTTGCTCCTTCTATCAGTGGCAATATGCGTGCGCTGATATTTCTTGACAGACGGTTCAGCAGCAAAATGATGGTGAGACTCGATAGAGCAACGGCGGCGAGCATAAAATAACGGAAACTGATAACCGGCTGAATAGGATCTCCACCATCCGGAACTACCGAAATCGCCCAACCTTCCGCGAAAGTTTGCCTGCCGATAGGTTTTAGTTTGCCTTGGAATTTTGTTCCGGTTGTCGTCAACATTAACCCAGGCGCTTCAATTACCGGTTGATACAAACTCGGCCGATGTAGTGCGGCCGTATTTTCAGTCAGCGAAGCCAGCCTCACCCACATGACCAGAGAACCAATTTGTCCATGCTCGGAAACAATATTCCGTCGTAAAACAAACCAACCGGGATATTTATCCTCGGGCAATTTGGGGCCTATCAGATCAAAATCTCCAAGGGGAACTGTCGGTAAAGAAAATATGTCGAAACTGATGTTATTGATTGACTCTTTGGGGAAGAGAGTCTCAATCTTTCCTTCAGAATTATAAATGGCTATAGCATAAATATCTTTGCTATCTATTTGATGTTCTATAATATTTTTTGTAGATAGAGAGAAAATATCATTATTCTTACTACCTATTGCCTTTGTGACCTCGGGTATATCTGAGATTGATTTTGCTTTAACAATCATAGACGACATAAAACCATCAATTCTATTCTTTGCCTGGCTTATATCATTGAATATTTGTTCTTTTTTGAATTTGTAAAGAATGCCACTGCTGTAAGTGTCATATAAAAATGAGAATAGTAATACCGGTATAATAGATAATAGTGCGGAGACGATAATATATTTTTTAATAAATTTTGTTCCGCCAAAGAATTCTTTGTAATCAAATAAGTATCTTTTTTTATCCATGGCCGTCATTTATCTCCTGGTATTAAGTCAGATCGATATCGACCATAAGATCACTTGCTAGTTTTTCTAACGCCTCACATAGCAGATCTGTGCTGAGGTTTTGCGGCAGTATAATATCCGCCTGGGCGGCAAACATCTGCTCGCCTGTCATGCTGCCCGGGAAGACTTCCGTTTTTAGCTCATCAATACTGATACCATGGTGCGCAAGCGTACTTGCGACCTCATGGACAATGCCGGGATGATCGGCGCCTGTCAGCTTGAGTTGTGCATGATGGCCGTCCGGTGGAGTAGCGGCTGTGTCCCGCCTTAAAGTAACTTCAATACCGTTATCCGAAAGATCTGTGAGGGCTTTTTCTAATGCCGGGACTGAGCTCTCAGGTAAGGTGACGCGGAGAATGCCGGCAAATTCCCCGCCTAGACGTGCCATAGAGCTATCGACCCAGTTGCCGGAATGGCTTGTGACAGTCTCCGCAAGTTTTTCAACCAGTCCCGGGCGGTCTCGCGCAATGATGGTTAAAACAATTTCAGCGGTCATATATTTTGCCTCCAAAACGGATTGTCACCGCTACCAGCTATTTCCCTCGCGTTAAGTCTACGATATGAGCCACCATCGAACTCATTGGATTGGCGAGTTCCTCTAAAATGGTGAAGTGGTTAGTATTTTTGATAGTAACGCAGTTTGTGCTCACGCCGTGGTTTTCCCACTCTTGCGTAATATTCAGACTTTGCTGAGCAAATTCTTCGCTTTCTTGATCTCCATGGGCTGTGATAAGTGTTTTACCCTTGGCCGGGAAAGTCCAGAACAACGGGCTTGCATCCTGAGCTGAGCCGAGTGTTAGGCCTAATTGTGCATTGATTGTTGTATGGGTCAAAGGTGTTAGGTCAAAAATACCGCTGATAGCATAGCCGACACGAACAAGATCTTCAGGTACACCACGTTGATGGTATGACCAATCGGTAGCAACCATTGCTGCGGCCAAGTGCCCCCCTGCCGAGTGTCCGACAACCACCGGACGGCAATCTGTTATACGCCACAACTCGCACATAAACAGCCTTATCTGTTCAATGATCTTCTTAATGGTAACACCTGGACATAAATCATAAGAGGGCATGGCGACGCGGATGCCTTGTTCGTTTAGACATTTGGCAAAGTGGCTGAAATCTTTGCGATCACGCGAATACCAGTAGCCGCCATGGATGAAGACGGTCAGGGGTGCGTTGTCAGCATTATTAGTCGGCATAAATAAATCGAAACGCATTCGCTCCGATCTGCCGTAGGGAATATCAAACTCGGCGTTGGCTTCAGTCCGATATGTGGCTGCTTCCCTCTCCCAGCGAGAGGTAATATCAGTATGCTCGGGCACGCGCTTGCGATTATTATATTCCCATTCCAGGTCGCGCTCTTCCGGTAGCATTTATCTGAACGTTCCTTTCCATAGGTCGCAACATTATTATTTATCCGCCCGTGACGCTCATATGGCGTGAAATTGCAGGCTGTTTGCTGCGACGGTCAATGATGAAATCATGTCCTTTCGGTTTTCTAGAAATTGCTTCATCAATGGTGGCGTAAAGAAGATCGTTGGCCTCACTTGCACGAAGGGGTGTTCGCAGATCTGCAGCATCGTCTTGCCCGAGGCACATATATAAGGTTCCTGTGCATGTAATGCGCACTCTGTTGCAAGTTTCGCAGAAATTATGGGTCAAGGGAGTAATGAAACCGAGGCGACCACCTGTTTCCTTTACCTCGACATAACGTGCAGGACCCCCAGTTTTGTATGGGATATCTTCAAGCGTCCATTGGTCCATCAACCGCGCCCTAACCACGGAAAGCGGCAGATATTGATCTGTTCGATCGTCGTCAATTTCTCCCATCGGCATTGTTTCGATGAGTGTAAAATCCATACCCTTGCCATGAGCCCAACGGATCATATCGCTGATTTCTTCCTCATTAATGTTTTTGAGTGCGACAGCATTAATCTTCACGTTGAGCCCCGCAGCTTGAGCTGCATCTATGCCACCGAGTACTTTGGTTATGTCACCCCAGCGGGTAATTGTGTGAAATTTTTCTGGGTTAAGCGTATCGAGGGACACATTTATACGCCGGACTCCGCAATCAGCCAGTTCTCGGGCCAAACGGTCGAGTTGGCTTCCATTTGTCGTAACAGTCAGTTCTTCAAGATGGCCGGTTTCGAGATGCCTGGAAAGTTGACGGAACAAGTGCATGATGTTCTTGCGCACTAGAGGTTCGCCGCCTGTTAGACGGATCTTACGTACGCCCCTAGCAACAAATGCCGAACAAAGCCTGTCCAACTCTTCCAGCGTTAGAAGTTTTTTCTTTGGCAAGAATGTCATGTTTTCCGACATGCAATAAACACAGCGGAAATCGCACCGGTCAGTCACAGAAACCCGCAAATATGTGATTTCTCTTCCGAAGGGGTCGACCATCTCAGCGGGTGCTGGACTATGGGTACGATCAAAGCCCATTATTAATCATCCTCCAACGTATATTTTTTAACATGCATTTATTTCAGAGCTTATATGAGCTCTGAAGGTTTTTCGTTTGAAACTTCTTTTTATTTTGAGATCAGTTTAAACAAAATCCCATCTTAGGTATATGCTTCCGTAAAGTGTATTTTCTACGTATATGCTACCTATGTTCTCTACGCGTTGCGGAATGCCTCGTTCAAAATTCATTAACCAGCATAGTTAAGACATATCGTTTTATGATTGCGAGACATATATGGCGATACTCAATATTAGAATAAGGATATCGGAGTAAGTGAATATTTATCCGAATTATGAAGTCAACCCATTGAAAATGATTAAGATTCTCTCTCTGGCTTATCTTCCCAAATTTTGGTTGCTCTATGATTCATGAACAAAATGAAATATAGTTTTTCTATTCGGTAAAAAGTAAGGAGATTGCTTTCCATCTTTTCTAAGCGCACACTAAAAGTTCGCCGCCTGTTTGGCGGCAAGGGAGGATTTACATTATATGCCTTTGGATAGGGCAGGAGTCGTGACATCTCTGGATGTGTCCCCGGAAGAGCAATTGCGTGCGGATCTTTACAGTTTGCTCGCCGGATTTTTGTCAATGCCACCCCAAAAGGATTATCTTGCTCGTGCAGCTAATATGCAGGGTGACGAAAGTGTATTGGGGCAAGCGGTAGAGGCATTTAGCCAGCTTGCGGCAACGGCTGACGCAGAAGATGTCAGAGCGGAGTATCACGATCTTTTTATTGGGGTCGCCAGAGGCGAATTATTGCCATATGCCTCCTATTATCTCACGGGATTTTTGAACGAAAAACCGCTTGCCAAGCTGCGCAATGATATGACGAAACTTGGTATTCGGCGTGATCCATCAGTGCGTGAGCCTGAAGATCATATTGCAGCACTTATGGATATGATGTCAGGGCTCATTACGGGTAAATATGGTGAGCCGCTTTCCATTGCAGAGCAAAAACGGTTTTTCGAAAGACATATCGGCTCTTGGGCCGGATATTTCTTCGCGGATTTAGAAGCCGCGAAGTCATCGGTTCTCTACGCATCGCTAGCAACAATTGGCCGCCACTTCATAGAAATTGAAGAGGCGGCTTTTTCAATTGGCTAGTCTACGTCGAGAAAGGATGGGTGTAGCGTTTGGCCACCCATCACATGAAAGGAGTAGCCCTATGAAGGAGAAAAGCGAAAGGACTGTTGCTGATCGCCGCAGCTTCCTGAAGCTGGCTGGGCTCGGTACGATTGCTGGAGGTGCTGCATGTGCAGTAGGCACTGCCCCTTTGGCTGCTCGCGAAGAACTTAGCGAAGATGGTAAGCTTTATCGCGAAACCGAGCACATCAAAACCTATTATGAACTTGCAAGGTTCTAACAGGTTGCAAAAATCTCTGCATGAGCGGGGATTGTGGCTTCTGAAAATTTTCAAAATTTAGACGAAGCCAATCTACAAGATTAAGGAGGAAGCAATGCTAAGGAAGAAGATGAACGGGGTGGCGAAAGGCCCTCGTTTATCGTCTGCCCTCAATGAGTTCAAAGGCAGTGCGGTTGATCGCCGTACGTTCTTAAGGAACTCAGGCCTTGCGATTGGTGGCTTAACGGCGCTTTCTGGAATGAGCTCCGGCATGATCCAGAAGGCAGAAGCTGCAACGCCAGGTAAGGGCAAGATCGAGCTTAAAAAATCGGTTTGCACCCATTGCTCAGTTGGATGTACGGTTATTGCCGAGGTCCAAAACGGTGTTTGGGTCGGGCAAGAGCCGGGTTTTGACAGCCCGTTCAATTTGGGTGCGCACTGCGCTAAAGGTGCGTCAGTCCGTGAACACGCCCATGGTGAACGGCGCTTGAAATATCCGACTAAGCTTGAAGGTGGTAAATGGAAGCGGATTTCCTGGGACCAGGCGATCAATGAGATCGGCGATAAAATGATGGAAATCCGGAAAAAATCAGGACCTGATTCAGTTTATTGGCTGGGCTCCGCCAAGTTCAGTAATGAGCAGGCCTATTTGTTCCGTAAATTCTATGCCTTCTGGGGCTCCAATAATGGTGACCACCAGGCTCGGATTTGTCACTCAACCACAGTTGCAGGTGTGGCGAACACCTGGGGCTATGGTGCGATGACCAACTCCTATAATGACATCCACAAATCAAAATGCATGATTCTCCTCGGCTCAAATCCAACCGAGGCGCATCCTGTTGCTGTTCAGCATTTGCTGAAGGCGAAGGAAGAGAATAATGCACCGTTGATTGTTTGTGACCCGCGCTTTACACGCACGGCTGCGCATGCGACCGAATATGTGCGTTTCCGTCCGGGTACGGATGTAGGCCTCATTTGGGGCATCCTCTATCACATTTTTGAAAATGGATGGGAGGATAAGGAGTATATCCGGCAACGCGTCTGGGGTCTTGATCACATCCGTGAGGAAGTGAAAAAGTGGACGCCAGAAGAAACCGAACGTGTAACCGGTGTTCCAGGCTCACAGCTCCGCCGGGTTGCTCGTACATTGGCCACCAACAAACCAGGTACGTTGATCTGGTGCATGGGCGGTACGCAACACACAAACGGCAATAACAACACCCGCGCCTATTGCGTCTTGCAATTGGCTCTCGGCAATATCGGCCGGACGGGTGGTGGTGCCAATATCTTCCGCGGTCACGATAATGTGCAAGGTGCGACAGACTTCTGTGTCCTATCGCATTCATTACCGGGATATTATGGTCTTAAGACCGGTTCGTGGAAGCATTGGGCCCGTGTGTGGGATGTCGAATATGATTATCTCCTGAAGCGTTTCGCGACGAAAAAGCTGATGGAGTCAAAAGGCATTCCGGTCTCGCGCTGGGTTGACGGTGTTTTAGAAGACAAGGACAAGATGGATCAGCCGGATAACCTCCGGGCCATGGTGTTCTGGGGACACGCGCCAAACTCACAGACGCGTGGCATTGAGATGAAGAAGGCTATGGAGAAATTAGACCTTCTTGTCGTCATTGACCCCTACCCAACCCACACGGCTGTTTTACCTGATCGTAAGGACGGCATGTATTTGCTGCCGGCTTGTACGCAGTTTGAGACCTACGGGTCCGTGACGGCGTCAAACCGCTCACTGCAATGGCGTGAAAAGGTCGTTGAGCCTCTCTTTGAGTCACTTCCCGACCAAACGATCATGTATAAATTTGCCAAGAAGTTCGGCTTCGACAAAGAGATGTTTAAACACATCAAAGTCGAAAAAGATGAACCAAACGTCGAAGATACGACGCTTGAGTTCAACAAGGGCATGTGGACCATCGGCTATACGGGTCAGTCACCAGAACGGCTGAAATCCCACATGAAGCACCAGCACACCTTCGATAAGACCACGCTTCAAGCGAAGGGCGGTCCACATGATGGTGAGTATTATGGTCTTCCTTGGCCGTGTTGGGGCACAGCGGATATGAAGCATCCGGGCACGCCCAATCTTTATGATCCGTCAAAGCCTGTCGCTGAAGGTGGTTTGTGCTTCCGTGCTCGTTTCGGTGTTAAGGCGCCGGACAAGTGGGGTGGTGAGAACATCCTTGCTGAAGGCGGTGTCGAAGGGTCAAGCTATCCTGTCGGTTGCGAGATCAAGGATGGTCACCCTGAGTTTACCATGGCTATGCTCACGAAATTGGGCTGGGATGGTGATCTGACGGATGATGAAAAGGCAGCAATCGAGAAAGTTGCCGGCGAAAAGACCAACTGGAAAACCGACCTTTCCGGCGGTATCCAGCGGGTTGCCATTAAGCATGGCTGCGCACCTTTCGGTAATGCGAAAGCGCGTACTGTCGTCTGGACTTTCCCGGATCCTGTGCCGCTTCATCGTGAGCCTCTATACACGGCACGGCGTGATCTTCTACCGAAATACGCCACTTACTCTGACAGGCAGATGTACCGCCTTCCAACGCGGTACGCCTCGATTCAGGAAAAGGATTTCTCAAAAGATTATCCTCTCATTCTGACATCGGGACGCCTGGTTGAGTATGAAGGCGGCGGTGAAGAAAGCCGCTCCAATCCTTGGCTTGCCGAGTTGCAACAAGACATGTTTGTTGAAATCAACCCGGCTGACGCCAACGATCTCAGCATTAAAAATGGCGAGATGGTTTGGGTCGAAGGTCCTGAAAAGGCCAAGGTCAAGGTCATGGCGATGGTGACCGAGCGGGTCGGCAAAGGCGTTGCCTTTATGCCGTTCCACTTCGGTGGTCACTTCCAAGGTAAGGACCTCAGGCATAAGTATCCTGAAGGTGCCGATCCTTATGTACTCGGCGATGCCGCCAATACGGCAATGACTTATGGGTACGATTCGGTGACCAATATGCAGGAAACCAAAGCCACCCTTTGCAAAATAACGAGAGCATAGGAGGACACAGCATGGCTAGGATGAAGTTCCTGTGTGATGCCGAGCGTTGCATTGAGTGCAATGCCTGTGTCACGGCTTGTAAGAACGAGCATGAGGTGCCTTGGGGCGTGAACCGCCGCAGGGTCGTAACCATCAATGATGGTAAGCCTGGTGAACGTTCGATCTCAGTTGCTTGCATGCACTGCTCAGACGCGCCTTGCATGGCGGTTTGTCCGGTGGACTGCTTCTACCAATCTGAAGAAGGTGTGGTGTTGCATTCCAAGGATTTGTGCATCGGCTGCGGTTATTGTTTTTATGCGTGCCCGTTCGGTGCGCCGCAATATCCGAAAGTGGGTAATTTTGGCTCACGCGGCAAGATGGACAAATGTACATTCTGTGCTGGCGGACCGGAGGAGAACCACTCCACGGCTGAATTTAAGAAATATGGCCGTAACCGTCTTGCAGAAGGCAAACTGCCACTTTGTGCCGAGATGTGCGCAACTAAGGCGTTACTCGCAGGTGACGGAGACAAAGTTTCCGACATCTACCGTGAGCGTGTGGTCGCGCGCGGCTTCGGCTCCGGCGCATGGGGCTGGGGTCGTGCCTATCCAGGCTCCGGCTCTTAGGCCAAGCAACAAATGAAGGGGCGGCGGCTTTTAATCCTGCCGCCCTTTTTTCAACGTTTGCAAAGAGCTACCCCCTCCACTGTGGTGCCTTTGGTGTCTCAATGAAGGGTGGCTAAATGGCGTTCTGGAATGTAAATTGAGAGACATAAAATTCGTATTCGAAAACGAAACAACCGGGACATCACATGCAGACAACAAAATTATTATTGGCCTTTGCGGTCATAGCCGGCGCGCTTGTTCTTTCTGCCTGCGAAAAGGATGAACAGGATAAGAAAGGTGTCTATGGCGGCAAGCCAGACCAGACCTTGACGGATGAACAAAGAAAAGCGCTGGAACAGCGCAGTACTTATCAACGGCGATAAGTTTTAAAAAGATGATTTTAGAATGGGAGATATCACGATGAAATGCGCCAGTAAATGCGCCAAAAAATGTATGAGAGGAATTTGTGGACCTGCGGGATTGTGTTCGCTTCTTGCAATTGCGGTTTTCCTCTTATTCATCGGGGTCTCCCACCTTTCTGATCAGGCCTATGCACAAAGCAGCGTACGCCCACCAGACAATGCAACAACAAGTTCAGCTCCGCCTCCACGAGGCTTGTCGCGACAAGGCGTGCCGTCGCAAGCAGCACATCCGACAAATGTGATCAAAGGTCATGTACCTGGAAAAGCGCTGGGTAATACCGCTATTTCAGATATGTGGCAGGCAGCGCGGAAGGGCACTATTGGCACCGTTTCTATTCCCGATAAAAATGCGGCACAGCTTATTCAATCGGAAGGTTGGGAATGGCAAAAACAACGTACCGGTCCCTTATTGAGCTGGGGTGTAATAGCCATGGCTGGCATGCTTATTCTGCTGGTTCTTTTTTTCTTGGCGCGAGGGCGTATCCCAGTCGAGGGAGGCTTAAGTGGGCGAACGATCACACGTTTTGCCGATATAGATCGCATCGCGCATTGGCTGCTCGCTATATCCTTTATCATTCTTGCGTTAACCGGCCTTAATATTACTTATGGGAAGCATTTTCTCCTGCCTCTCCTTGGGAAACCTGCCTTCGCCCAGCTTGCTATGCTGGGTAAATGGCTTCACAATTATGTGGCTTTTGCATTTATAGTCTCGCTTGTTCTGGTTTTCGTGCTTTGGATCAAGCATAATTTTCCCAACCGGCATGACATCGTTTGGCTCTTGAAGGGCGGCGGACTTCTTATGAAAGGCGTACATCCGCCCTCTAAGAAATTTAATGCAGGTCAGAAGATTCTTTTTTGGCTCATTCTTCTCGGTGGGATTTCAATTAGCCTTTCCGGAATATCGCTTCTGTTTCCTTTCCAGACAGCAATATTTGCCAAGACGTTCGCCATATTGAATGTTTTTGGATTCAATCTTCCAACAGAGCTTACACCATTGCAAGAAATGCAATATGCAAGCCTATGGCATGCAATTGTCGCTTTGTTCCTTATCTGTGTGGTCTTTGGCCATATTTATATTGGCACGGTCGGAATGCAGGGTGCGTTTGGCGCAATGGGGTCAGGCGAGGTGGACGAAAACTGGGCCAAGGAACACCATAATCTATGGTTTGAAGAGGAAAAGGCCCGTAGTGCGAAAGCGTCTTCGTCTTCAGGCGCTGGTGATGCGAAAGTTGCGCCGGCAGAATAGCATAGGCATCAGGTATTGAGTCATGTCTATCTGGCGCCATAGCTTTGTCCTAGTGTTGAGCGCTGGGCTCATAGGCTTCGGTTTGAATGCCGTTGCTGAAAACAATAGACCAAAGCCGGAAAAGCCTGTCTCTAACAAAACCAAAGCGCGATCAAATAAATCAAATCTCGTTGGCCATGGCGGTCCGATCAAGGCGGTGGCGGTCAGCGCAGACGGCAAATATGCTCTTACCGGAAGTTTTGATTATTCCATGATGTATTGGGACCTTTCTGGCAAGGTCCCAAAACAGCTCAAGCGCTTTGATGATCAGGATGGCGCCGTTAATGCCGTCCTTTTCATGCCTGGTAGAGCGCAAGCCCTTTCTGCCGGTGATGATGGCGCAGTGGTGATTTGGGATCTTACCTCGAGAGAGCGGTTGCATCGTTTTACAGGTCATTCTGCTAAAGTTGTCAGTATTGCTGTTTCTTCGGATGGAAAATGGGCGGCATCGGCAAGTTGGGATCACACCGTCCGTCTTTGGGATTTAGAGCAGAAAAAACCTGGACCGGTCCTCAAAGGCCATAAGGGGCTGGTGAACGCAGTGGCTTTTGCCAAATTTGAGGGACGGCTTGTCGTCTATAGCGCCAGTCAAGACGGCACGATACGCCGCTGGAATGTGGCGTCAGGAATGTCGGAACGCTTACTTTATCGCCATGGTTGGGGGCTCAATGTATTGGCAGTGATCCCATCAACGGGTCAACTTCTTATTGGTGCCCTTAATGGTAGCGTTGGGCTTGTTGATCCGCTATCAGGCGAACTTGTAACAAAATTGGCGTCTCATGAAGGACCTGTGCTCTCCTTAGCGCTGAGTTCAGATTTTGCTTTTGCAGCACTTGGCGGGGGGGATGGTAAAATCCATGTTTGGTCAACCGCAAATTGGTCGATTGCTGAGCAATATAACAATCCTTATGGGCCTGTATGGGCGTTAGCCTTTACGCTAGATAACCGTCACCTTTATTTTGGCGGCCTTGATGATTTTGCTGCAAAATGGCAGATCTCGCCGCGTAAACCCTTTGAGCCAGTCGATAGCCGGTATCCGCGCCGATTTCAAAGAAATACGAATTTATCACTTGGTGAAAGGCAGTTTGCGAGAAAGTGCAGTATTTGTCATACTTTAACAAAGAACGGAGCAAATCGCGCCGGTCCCACGCTCTATAAGATATTTGGACGGAAAGCCGGTTCATTACCAGGCTACACCTATTCCAAAGCCCTTAAAGAGTCGGGTATTATTTGGAGTGAAAAAACCATCGAGCAACTTTTTGCGCAAGGGCCGCATCATTTTACACCAGGTTCCAAAATGCCCTTACAAAAAATTGCCGATGAGAAAAAACGCCATGCTTTGATTAGTTTTCTCAAGCAGGCAACAAACGATGAGGACGGATCGGTTAAAAAGTAACAAAATCGGTTTGGAGGAACAACGAATATGAAGGCTTTCATTTTGGGTTTAGTGGTTTTAGCCGTGATTACTGGTGGAGCTGTATTAGCGCTTGATGCGATAGATATGTCAGCGAAAAGTACATACTCGTCATCAAATGGTTCGGTACGGCATTAAGAGCGCCATAACACATGTGCGCTCCCATAGCGAAGCGGCCTTCAGGCTGATATTTGCAGTTGTGTTGCTGAGTTCAGCGAGTGCATCCCCGGTTTATTCACAAGCGCTGGAAACGGCTCGGCGTTCTGTTGTCAGTGTTCTTCCTGAATGGCCCCCTGATCAAAAACGGATAGAGGAACCGGAAGGTAGCGGTGTCGTTATTTTGGATGGCCGCACGATTGTCACCGCGTTTCATGTTGTGGCCAAGGCACGGTCCATATTTATCAGAACATTTGATGGTGACATTCTGGAAGCCAAGCTTGCCGGTGGTGACGGGGCAACAGATATCGCAGTATTAGTAATTGAGAGGTCCCTCCCAACAATCGGCCTTGCAGAAAAAGAAGCTCAGCTTGGCGAATCTGTGTGTGCCATTGGCAATGCGTTTGGCTTGGGGCTTTCAGTTGCATGTGGGGTGGCATCAAGCACCCATCGCGCAGGCGTTGGATTTAATCGGATTGAGGATTTTATCCAGACAGATGCCGCCGTTAATCCCGGGTCTTCTGGTGGTGCGCTTGTTACACGCAATGGACAGTTTATTGGGCTTCTCTCCGCTATTTTTACAAAGAGGTCCGATGCAAATATCGGGGTTAACTTTGCGGTTTCGGCAAAGCTGGTATTACGGGTCGCAAAACAGGTTCGTGATCACGGAAAAATAACATGGCCAAGTTCTGGTCTCTTTATGACGCCCGTTCCTAAAAAGGGGCAATCGGGTAAGCGTGCTGCCGAGGTTAAAAGAATTCGTCCTGGATCGCCAGGCGCGCTAGCGGGATTTCAGGTTGGAGACCAAATTATCAAAGCAGGGTCAAGGCGAGTTCGAAAACCTGCGGATTTTACAAGTGTGCTTGCAGGCACGGATCTTGGTAGTGATTTAACTGTTGCGGTAAATAGAAATGGTCAGAACATTGAGCTTCAGCTTAAAGTGATGGCACATCAAATCAAGTAACAAGATTGATAAAGAGGTGGAAGATGGATCAGGATCGTTTCAACATGTCACTGCGCAAATTTCTGAAACAGGTAGGTGTGACCTCACAACAAAAATTAGAGGACATAGTTCGTAGTGGCGACCTTGGAGGGCAAGGTACACTCAAGGTTAAAGTTGTTCTGACAGCGGATGGAACAGATCTCAATCATGTGGTTGAGGGTGAAATAGACCTCGGTTGATTATGTCGTTCTTCGGAGCACACATTAGTGTAAGCCATGACATTGCCAGATCCAACATTTCCACCGCTGCTTTCCGGTCATGATATTAAGGGTGATCTTTCACCTTTGGAGGAGGCTTGCAAGGGTGTGAAAGAAGGCCGCTACAGTGCAGGTGATGTGGTGTGGAGTCGTAACACAGTGCGACTACAACTCGTTATCGTTTTAGAGCCTGAAGTTGCTCTTGAAAAAGCGGTGCAAATGATCCCTCTCGCTATGGTGGCGTGCGGTGATTGTTTGGGTGTACTTACACCGCCCCAGGTTGGTGTTACATTCCATTGGCCAGGTACAATAAGAGTGAACGGCGGATATGTCGGTGGTGTCACTGCGATTGTAGGTGGCAGGGCCTTAACGGCGGAAGCAGTGCCAGACTGGTTAGTACTTGGTGTAAATATTGCTCTTAAACATGATCCCCAAAACCCAGAACCGGGTCATATGCCGGATGTAACATTTCTTGATCAGGAAGGGTGTCCGGACCTTACGCGCACGCAACTTATCGAATCCTATTGCCGTCATTTCATGGCGTGGCTGAATGATTGGAATGACGAGGGTTTCCGCCCCGTTCATGATGCTTGGTTGTTCCGGACCGAGGATCGCAATAAAGAGATAATACTTGATCTGAACGGCGTGATTCATAAGGGGATATTTGTAGGTCTCGATGAAAACGGGAATTTATTATTGAAGGGCCAAGACGACAAGGTTGAGGCTTTGATGTTGCTTGACATTATTGAAAAGAAAGTTGTTACTCAGGTCTCCCCGCCATGAAATTTCTCAGAACCATTCATTTCGATGAATCAGATAATCATGTTTATGATCGCGCTGCCGCATCTGACGAATGGGCCGTATCAGGCGCTTTTGCATTTGCTGCACTGGATCCGGGAGAAATAAAGGGCAAAGTCAAGCAGGCATTTTCTAATGGATTTCTTGGGCTTTCCTCTTTTGGGCGGTCCACTTTTGTCACTGTTGGGGAGATAGAAGAAGAGGCGCTCCTTGAGGTCGAGAATACCCTGGCTACGCATTTCGTTGAGCAGTATGCTGCGCCTGACAGAGAGACGGCACGACCTGCGGTCCGAGAAGAGATGGAGTTCGTGTCTGATCTATGCAGTGATGCGCTGGTCAATATGATTTTTACCGTGCGGCGGTATTTCGATGAAGATGGGATGATACGCGAGGAATTTCGCTCAATCCAAGCACCTTCCGATCAGCCATTGCATGCCCGCATTTGGAGTGTGGTTGAAGACAATGGGTGATTTTTGGAAAACATCAGGCATGCACCTTGTTGAGCTGAATAATGAGGGGTGGCTTACTGTCACCCCTGATTATTTAAGGGCCTATTTCTCACGCCCAGAAATCAAGCCGGTTGAAACCTCTTGTGAACAGGAAGTGCGTCTTTTCGAAGATTTAATGAGGGATCCTCTCGTGACTATTGAGGAATCCCGGCTTGAAAAACTTGCAGACCAGGATGCTGCCGATAATTACCGGGTTCTATTCGGATTTCGCAGTTACCTTTTGAATAATGGCACGATTGAAGGGGCATATCTTAATTTGATGAGAGGCGGTGATATTAGACTCCCTCCACTTTTCATAGATCAAATGGTCCATCTCATCGTCCGAAATATCCTCAAAGATTGCCATGATCCCATCCGATTACGTGCAGGCGAAATTTTTTTTCGTGAGCAAAACGTCAATATCGATGATGGCCGGATTATGTTGGCGGATGAGGAGACAATCAATATGTATGCTCAAACCGGTGGCGCCGGCGGTCTTGGGCAACTTCTCGTCACCAGCGACACACCGATGAAAACTATAGAACTTGATGTGTTGGATGAGGACAATAAAGACATTTACTGGGCTCGTTCTGACCGGTTCGATACGGTGGTGGATTTTCGTTTTACCCAACCTGCCCTCGACGCTTTTGCGCGCGTAATCGAGGCTTGGATCAAGCATTTTCTCGGTATTAAGGTGCGTGTTCAACCGAGGCAAAGTATCCAAGATGAGCATTGGAGTTGGCATATCGGCCTTGATAAGCATGCTACCGATATTCTAAATGCACTTTATAAAGATCAGTCTGTTTCATTCGAAAAAATGCAGCAAATCATAGCTCTCTTTCGTATGGATATAGAGGACCCCAATGCTGTTATTGAGACAATGCGCGGAAATCCAGTATATCTCGGCCTAGCGATGACACCCAACAAACGCATCATTATGAAGCCACAGAATTTACTCCTGAATCTACCGCTGGCAGATGTGGGTTAGGACGCAGAACTTCTCCTGCGCCCATTATTCTTATAAGAGATAGCGACAACCTTGGGCATCTCTAAATACTCCCTTCGGGCCATCCACCACTCCCTACCATCCGCCATATTCTGCGATAATTGGGTGGATGGTTTTTAGAGGTATCCTCTTAACTAACGAACCTGAGTTATGGATAAGAGATGTGATCTGTTCTTTTTAATTTACAACCAATTCAAGAAAATATGGTGAGAGATTAATGCACACACAAGCGGCAAACGCCGTCATTCCCGCGAAGGCGCACCGCTGTCCGGTTTAAATTAGAGTGAGAGGTGAAAAACGATTTTGTTGGAAGGAGATACGGCTATTTCGAGGTATCGAGACAGGGATTTGGCGGAGCCACTTGTTTCCTTCCCCCTTCGAGGGGGGAAGGCCAAACGCCACTGGCTTAGCCCCCCAGGGCTAAGTCGCATGGCGTTTGGGATGGGGGTGATGGAGGCAAGTGCAAGAGCATGAATTGTCTTATGAATCCCCCCCACCCGGCGCTTCGCGCCGACCTCCCCCCTGGAGGGCAGGGGAATCGCATATGGGTTGTATTTAATTGCGAACAGAGTTCTGTCATGGAGCAAACTTTTGAAAGGAGCGCTTACATGGCTGAACCAGCCCGCTTTTTCTCCAATGTTCCGGATCCACGTGCGTCCAACACGCGGCATCGACTGGGGGATATCGTCTTCATCTGTATCGCAGCGGCAATGTGCGGGGCGTCCTCGGCCGTGGAATTCGCCCAATTCGCGCGCTCGAAACGAGCCCTGCTCAAGACAGTGCTCGGCCCCTTCGATCCACCAAGTCATGACACGATCTCGCGGCTCCTGCGATTGCTGGACCCCGACGCGTTCATCGAAGCATTTCAAAGGTTTAATGACGCCTTCGGCCATGTCATTGAGGGTGTCGTCGCAATCGACGGCAAGGCCCTGCGGCGGGCCTACGACACGGGCCTGGCTCATAATCCTCCGCTGATGGTCACCGCCTTTGCAAGCGATCATGATCTGTCGCTCGCGGCGCTGCGGGCGGGAGCTGGCGGATCCCATTGCAATGAAATCGAGGCCGCCATTGCGATCGTTCAACTGCTCGATTTGGATGGTTGCACCGTGACGGGTGATGCGTTGCATGCCAACCGGCGCATGGCCGAGGCCATTCTGGCACAAGGGGGCGATTATGCGCTTGCGCTTAAAGGAAACCGGGCCCGTGTCCGGGCGGTTGTGGCGGAGGCTTTTGAAGGGGCGGGGGAGACGGCCCGGGTGGCGGAGACGAAAGAGCGCACCCATGGACGCTTCGAGCATCGCCGACTGGAACTTCTGAGCCTGGATCAGCTGGAGGAAAAACCGGAGTTCCCGGGCCTTGAAGCTGTGGCACGCGTTACGGCACAGCGTAATGAAGCGGAGCCATCGACACGGTATTTTCTTCTCTCGCGCGATATGCCGGCAGACGCGGCCCTGTCTCTTGTCCGCAGTCACTGGGCAGTGGAAACCACGTTGCACTGGAGCCTTGACGTCATCCTGCGTGAGGATGACGGACGGGCACGTAAGGACCACGCTCCCGCCAATATCGCCCTCATCAACCGCATGGCCCTGAATGCACTCAGTCAGATCGACGATCCAAAAACCTCCAAACGGGCCCGCACCAAACGCTGTGCCTGGGAAGATGACTACCTCCTCAAAGCCATCGGCCATATGCGATAGCCCTGCCTCCAGGGGGGAGGTTATTGGCGTATGCCGTTAAGGCTCCGCATACAACAAGTGGAGATGCATTTCCAAATTTTCCCGGACAGCAGTGCGCCTTCGCGGGAATGACTCCGAGTGTGTAGGGCCTCAAGAGGATGTAGCTTATCCATAACTCAGGTTAACGAGCTTACGGCAAATTCCGACCAGCAAATCCTCTTTTCCTACTTGGAGCGTTGTTGCAGTCTTATATTACGTTTCCTCCAGAATAATTCGGGAGAGATAGCCGCCGATTACACCACCCAAAATCGGGGCAACCCAAAACAGCCAGAGCTGCAAAAACGCTGTGCCTCCACCGAACAAAGCCGTTGCCGTGGAGCGAGCTGGATTGAGGGAGGCGTTGGAAACCGGTATAGCCATGAGATGAAACACCGTGAGCGCTAAGCCAATGGCGATAGGCGCAAATCCAGCGGGTGCTTTTGGTGATGTCGAGCCTATGATCACAATAAGAAACAAAGCCGTTATCACGACTTCGACAAGAAAAACCGAGACCATAGAGAAATTACCCGGTGACTCGGAGCCATAACCATTAGATGCGAAGTTACCTAATGAAATGTCGGTTTTGCCCAAAGCAATGAGATAAAAGATAAACGCAGCCGCAACGCCGCCAGCGACCTGTGCCCCTATATAGGTAGGCATATCTTTTGTCTCAAATTTTCCACCCGCCCAGAGTCCAATGGTAACGGCGGGATTAAAATGACCTCCTGAAACATGGCCCACGGCATAAGCCATCGCCAGCACCGTCAACCCAACAGCGAAAGAAACACCTAATATACCGGCTCCATTTCCTGGAAAGGCGGCTGTGAATAATGCTGCCCCGCATACAGAAGCAACAAGCATGAATGTGCCTACAAACTCTGAAAGTAATTTTGCCATTCGATCGCCCTTTAAATCTTTGATTCTGAAGGTTTGAGCATGCATTTAGCGGAGGATCAAATCAAGTCCACATGGAAAATGAGAAACCAATGGACCTAGAGCCTCATAACGCTTGCAGTTATATAGGTGCCAAGAATAAGCAATGAGAGGAAAAAAATGCGCTTGAAAAGAGGCTCCGATAGTCTGCGGCGCACACGTTGACCTAACATCATGCCAATAATCGCAGGAAATGCAGCGGCGCCAGATATGGTCCCGAGTTCAACCGTCAAAAGATGATTGCCACCAAGCGCAATCGCTAATGCAAGTGTTGATGCCGTGAAGAGCATCCCCATAGCTTGAATAAGCTGGTCACGAGGTAGACCCAAGGCTTGTAGATAAAGGACACCAGGTACGACAAATGATCCAGTCATTCCTGTGAACAGCCCATTGAGAATGCCAGCAACTGGACCAAGCCATTTTTCATGTTTCACCGAGACTGTGACTTGAGCCGGCGTTAAATTTATTAGCGCGTAAATAGTGAGTAATATTCCAAGAAGTGCCGAAAGAGCCATCACATCCACGCGCGTAAGTGCAAATGCTCCGATCCAAACGGTAACGGTTGCCATAAGTAAGAATGGCCATAGCAATATGAGTATAGTGCGCCCATGACCCCCGGTAATGGCTTGCCACAGATTAGTGATAAATGAGGGGATAAGAAGCAGTGCCATTGCATTCGGCAAGCCAACCGTCAACGTCAGTAACGCTAAGGACACTGTTGGCAGTCCAAGGCCTATAATACCTTTGATGATGCCAGCCAGCAAAAATGTCAGGGTAATAATAAGGATTGTTCCAGGCTCAAGCATGCCCGGAACCTATACCTAATGATATGCTAAAAAAACTTTATTCTTCATATTTATCTTTGTGGCGTACCCATTCCATGGTGAAATTTAGGTTACCTTCGTCACGTCCTCTGGGAACAATATCAAGCAAGTGATAGACCCCCAAAAACATATCCAGGCCGCGGGCATAAGATGAATAGGTATGAAATATCTCACCATCTTTGTTTTTTGTAAAAACACTGATGCCAGGACCTTCTGTTGCTGGGAAAGATTGAACCTCGTAGTTGTAATAGGCCTCGCCTTTCTCAAGTTTTTCTGGCGTGAATGAAACTTGATAGTCCCAGTTGAAGTCTGTCTCCAATGAAGAGACCCACTTAAAATGCCAATTCATGCGTTTTTTGAAAGTTTCGAGCTTCTCCAATGGTGCGCGAGAAACCGTGACCATAGTCACATCCCGTTGCTTGAGATGGATAATGGATGGATCATAGTGATCTGCAAGAAGGGAGCAGGACTTGCAGCCGACCTCCCAATCCGGATCAAACATAAAATGATAGACGATCAGCTGGCTCCGCCCATCGAATAAATCGGCAAGTGTTTCTTTGCCCTCAGATCCATCAAAAATGTACTCTTTCTCCACCTTTTCCCACGGCAAGGCTTGGCGCTCTCTGCTTAACTCATCGCGAAGCCTGGAGAATTCTTTTTCCTTAGCGAGTAATTCTTTTCTTCTGGTGATCCATTCCTCATGTGAAACGACATTGTGCTGTGTCATAGTCCTCACCGGTTCTCTCTCATGTACATAAAAACCGCTTTTCTATTCATGCCTTATTACAAAATATGTTCAACATCATAATTATATTTATATTGAATGAGAAAAGGACCGTTAAATAAATATGCCTGGCGGTTACAGACCGCCAGGCTTGATAGGTTTATTAGTGGAAGTTAGCTACCGCTGTCCCGGAAATCAGACCAGAAATCGCTATGATCAGCATAATGGGTGGCATTGGCAGCCGAAACACCAGCCAAAATTCCAAGGGCAATCAAACCCGCTTTAATAATCGTAGACATGTTTCTTTCCTTTTCAATACTGGTTGATGGTTGCCATGAGTGCAACCTTGACCTGTGAGATATGAAATCTGTGCTCAGGGAAAAGGGGGGTTACACGCTTGTGATAGATATGTGATTCTTACCGTTTGAGAGGGGCTGTACCCTTAAAGCTGTCATACTAAACTATTGATAAATAATGCTCTCTTTTTTTGGAAAGTTTTGTGATCAGCGCTCGGAGTATGCCGATTTTAGGCTTGATTAAAATTAAATTGGTTTAATGCTGTTTCAATAAGACGGCTATTTTAGAAAATCATCTGGAGTTTTTCCGGTCTTCTTAGCCATTCCCTCTGCAACTAAATAGTCCTCGGTTGTTCGTACACGTGGCCGTTCACCCGATTGAAATGGATCTTGACCGCTTTCTGAAACGGCTTGCACACGACAATCTTCGCACATCTGAATGAGTTTGACCTGTTCTTCGGACTGGAACATCCAGTGTTTGCCTTTCAGCTCATTGATGACGCGCTCAACTGAGCTTTTTACGCCAAAAGGTTTGCCGCAGCTTACGCACTCAAAAGGCTGTTCTTCGTTTAATGTCTCTGCGGTCATCGCTGTATTGGAAAAATTGTATCGCGGTTCAAGTGCGATCACCTTTTCCGGACATGTCGCCTTGCAAAGCCCACACTGGACGCAAGCTTGTTCAACGAAACGAAGCTCCGGCCGGTCAGGGTTATCGGTCAGCGCACTCGCAGGACAAGCACTTACGCAGGCCAGACAAAGAGTACATCCTTGCTTGTCAATCTGAATATGGCCGTAAGGCGCCCCTTCAGGGAGGTCAAGAATATCCTGGGAATTTGGCGCAGACTCATTCAGTTTTGCAAAAATAGTTCGAGCAATATCACGCTTGCCGCCGATGGCCGTAAAGGTCTGGGGCTGAATTCCGCTAAGTTTGGGTTGATCATAGAGAAACCCTTCTACAATATCAGGATCTTGCTCGGAGAGAACATGGATGCGCTTGCCATCATAGCCCAAGCCATTCATAAGGTGATTGACGAGGGTCACTTGGCCTTCAAGTGCCGCCTGTTCTTCAGATTTTTCAGGTGAAGCAAGTATCACGATTTGCTGAGCACCGGCGGTAAGTGCGGCACCGAGAACCTCATGACCAAGTTGAGTAGTTGTGAAACTCGCAAGTGGTAATATATGAGGCGGAAGCCCGCGGCCATAACGGGCGATGGCGGAGATCAGCGGGGCACCGTGCTTGTCATCATGAATGAGCAGAACCGGGTCCTTTCCACCTGCATTAAGATAGGTTGAGAGGAGTATTTGGCACCGTCCGATAAGGTCATCACGGGCAGGGTATGCATAGCTTACTGCACCAGTGGGGCATGAGGCACTACAATTGCCGCAACCGCCGCAAACAGCATGATTAATGCTGATCCTGTCGCCGTCAGGCATGATGGCCGATACCGGACAATGATCAAGACAATTTGTACAGCCAATTTTTTCGTTGCGCCCATGAGCACAGATATCAGCATTGTAAGTAACGTAGAGCGGTTTTTCGAACTCACCCACCAAATCGGTAATCTCAAACATCGCTTTGGCGATGGCCACGGGATGCTTCGGATCAACATAAAAATAGCCGTCCCTTCGTTCTACAGATGCAAAAAAAGGCGTGCCACCAGACATGTCGAGAATAAGATCGCATTTCGATGAAAAACCATCCCGTGCCATGAGAAAAGAGAGTTCCGTCTTGGAGGAAGGAACCATAGGGGCATAATTATCAACTGATATCTCAAAGCTGCCCAACGTGCCTGATGCCCGGGTGATGCGACCTTGATAGATGGGGACGTTGGCGATTGTTGGCGGAATAACGTCCGAGGTCTCGGTCAATATGAGCGAAACGCTAAGTCTTGAGGCGAGTTGCTCCGCTACCTCAAGAGCTGCCTGGCCACCGCCATAAACGAGACAAAGGCCTTCGGAATGTATCGTGGTTAAGCCCGTTGGTTTTGAAGGATGAGCAGCTTCCGCGAGCAAGGCCGCGATCTTAGGATAGACAGCTTTTTTAGCCTCACACCATCCGGCATTTTCACGAATATTGGTAAAGGCAATATCAAATTCGCCTTTCTCTTCAGCAACTTCCTGAAAAAGTGGAGCTTCTTGTGTACAAGCGACAATAAGCGGCGCGTCGTCTGACACGGCTTTTTCGAAAGAGCTGATTTGACTACGGCAGAGTTGGGAATGAATGGTGGGAGCATCAGCAAGGCTGAGATGATCTTTGAGCTGATTTGCATCGAGGTCCATTGTTCCCTCGCAGCTGCAAATCAAAATTTTGTGGTCTTTTAATTTCGTGCTCATCTTGTCTCTGAGGTTGTAGCATCTTTTCCATTAAAGAAAAGAAGAGATTTCAATAGCTTAACTTAAAAGTGCGTGTATAAACTTATAAAGCGTATTATACTCTTAATTGCGAGGAAATCCGATAGCTCCGGCGAAAGTAGCCTAATTTTGGTGTGGTCGCGAGAAGGACCTTTGTATGCCCATTTCAGTTGCTAAAAGTGTGGGGGTGGTGCTCGCAAGGGAGGAGATTGATCATCCCTGGCAAGATCATATTTGGCGGCCGATCCGTCTCATTATTGATGCCCTGCCGGTCAATGAGTGGAAGGAAACGCAGCGCGGTCCGGGGTGGGTGCACTATCATGCGGCGACCGTACCTTTAGAGCTCTTCCGCAAAGAAACCAGCGCCTATCAAGTTAATTTACAAAATCGCGAGCCAGTGATTTATGTTGTCCTGAGAGATAATGAAGACGAGGAGGCCGACTATCCCATCAAGGTTCATTTAGTCACCGCATCACCATTTGAAGCACAAGATTATCTCGATTCAGGGGAGGATCTTGTCGAAACGATCGATATGCCTGATGAGATAATGGTTTGGCTTGAGGGTTTTGTCGAAGAGCACCACGTTGAGGAAAAGTTCTACAAGCGTAAGAATGACCGGATCAATGTTGATGAGCATAAGTTTGGTCAAGAGCCGATTTTTGTAACGCGGGAACGTATGGTACGAAGGAACGGCAATGACTGAGCGAGATGATGAATTTTTGATGCGCTGGTCCCGCCGTAAGTTAGCTGCCCGCAAGTACCCTACGGCAGTTCAGGAAGAGGATAGAGCAAAGAACGATTTGGAAACCGTCCAAGTTGTGGAAGAAGAGGAGCATCTAGAGCTTGAAGTTGCGACAGAAGAAGACCTGCTATCGCCTAACCTAGATGAGAATGGGGAGACGAAACCTGTCACGTCAGAGCGTGAGCTCGATGAATCAGAATTTGATGATGTTGATTTCGAGCAACTCGACTATTCCTCTAACTATGAACGGTTTATGGTAAAAGGTGTGCCTGAGGCGATCCAACGCAAAGCGTTGCGTAAGCTTTGGGCATCAAATCCCCTTCTTGCAAATATTGATGGTTTAAATGATTACGATGATGATTTCACAGATGCAGCCCTCGCAGTTGACGTCATAAAGTCTGCCTATCAGGTTGGTCGCGGTTATCTCACAGATGAAGAACTTACGGAAATCCAGTCCGGGGATAAGGGGGATACCGATGAAGCTCATGGTACAGATGAACAAGACGTTGCCAAGAGGGGTGATGCAAACAACGATGATGTTGAGCAGGAGGCGTCGTCTCGGGGTGATCAGATTCAAGAGAAGATGGAAGATAAATCCCAACAGGATAATATTGATGGCAAGGTAGACAATGAAAATACAACAGGTCCGTCAAAACCTTCATCAGCTTGAGGCATATATTATTGTGATGGAGCTTCCAGTGCGTCGTCGGCGAGATGTTGACGCAACATTTCCCGATATTGCTCAACCATATGGCCGACAAATTTTTCATGTTCGTCTACGTCAAGGACGGTTTTAGCCACATAGGCGTTATAACGTGCGGCGGCGAAAAGAAAGGCCATATGCAGATCCGTGGCTTTAATATTCTGATTTTCGCGATTAGCAAGATCGATGAATTTGTCTGCTGCTTTGAGAAAAGCAACGGTATCTAAATGCCCTTCTTTGCGGGCGGCCAATCTGGCCTTCCGGTTTATGTCCTCCATATGAAACTCCTTTGAGTATAATTTCTATTTTGCCATTTTATTTTGCAATTGAGCAAGAAGACTCTGCGGCTTTAGAAAATGAATGTGGGCATCTCTAAATACGCCCTTCGGGCCATCCACCACCCCCTACCATCCGCCTAATTATCGCAGAATATGGCGGATGGTTTTTAGAGGTATCCAGTTTACTTTAACCCCAGTTATGGATAGGAAGGGGTAAGGTAAAAGGCGCAAATCTTAGCTTGTAATCAAAGCCCTATTGGATGCCCGGATCAAGTCCGGGCATGACGCTGGAGAGTTACTCAAGACTGTGCCGCACACCTCATCGTCATTCCCGCCTTCGCGCATTGCTGTCCGGGAAAATTTGGAAATGCATCTCCACTTGTTGTATGCGGAGCCTTAACGGCATACTCCAATAACCTCCCCCCTGGAGGGCAGGGCTATCGCATATGGCCGATGGCTTTGAGGAGGTAGTCATCTTCCCAGGCACAGCGTTTGGTGCGGGCCCGTTTGGAGGTTTTTGGATCGTCGATCTGACTGAGTGCATTCAGGGCCATGCGGTTGATGAGGGCGATATTGGCGGGAGCGTGGTCCTTACGTGCCCGTCCGTCATCCTCACGCAGGATGACGTCAAGGCTCCAGTGCAACGTGGTTTCCACTGCCCAGTGACTGCGGACAAGAGACAGGGCCGCGTCTGCCGGCATATCGCGCGAGAGAAGAAAATACCGTGTCGATGGCTCCGCTTCATTACGCTGTGCCGTAACGCGTGCCACAGCTTCAAGGCCCGGGAACTCCGGTTTTTCCTCCAGCTGATCCAGGCTCAGAAGTTCCAGTCGGCGATGCTCGAAGCGTCCATGGGTGCGCTCTTTCGTCTCCGCCACCCGGGCCGTCTCCCCATAGGCGCTAACTTAAGGTATGGACATTGGGTGTGTTTGGTGATTCACACTGAGGATGAACGATTCATCCTCCCTCAAAGACGACTGGGACATGCTCGTCGAAACGCTTGGCGGCTCAGATTTAGTTGAGCGCTTGGCGCGTGAAACCGGTGCCTTTACCAGGTCACGAAATGTCAAAGATGCCGAGAGCCTTTTGCGGTTATGTTTGACTTACGGCCCTGGTGACAAAAGCCTGCGTGTTGGCGCGGCTTGGGCGGAGGCCACCGGGGTTGCGTCTTTGTCGGATGTTGCCTTACTCAAGCGTCTTCGCAAATGCCCGAATTGGCTGAAAGCCTTGATAGGCACAGCGCTGCAAGGACTTAAAGCCGAGGATGTGCCGGACCGGCCTGTCCGTGTTGTTGATGGCAGCGTTGTGCCCAAGCGCGGAAGCGAAGATGGCGTCTGGCGCATTCACAGCGTTTATGATTTGCAGGAAAAGCGGTTTAGCTTTTTCCAACTGAGTGATGAAAAAACCGGTGAACAATTCGACATTGCCCCTGTCGTGCCTGGGGAAATCCGCCTTGGCGACCGGGCCTATATGCAGGCTGACAGAATTGAAAAAAATCTTGATGGCGGAGGCGATATCATTGTGCGGTCGCCTTGGAGTGCTGGCCGTTGGCTTGATAAAAACGGCGAAAAGCTCGATCTTATCAAACTTCTTCACAGCGCTCGCAAAACCGGTCACAAAATCCTCGACCGTCCCATCATGGTTGGTTTAAAGAAGGGAAAATCTCCTTTGGCCTTGCGTTTGGTGGCAATCCAAAAGCCGCCGGGAGCGGCAAAAAAAGCCAGAAGGAAAGCCCGCAAAACCGCAAAAAGGAAGGGACATCAAATCTCAAAAGGCACATTGGAGGCAGCCGGATGGCTAATCCTGATGACCTCTCTTGTTGGCGATGATTTTTCTGCTGATAAATTATCAAAACTTTATCGTCTGCGCTGGCAGACCGAACTTGCATTTAAACGCCTGAAAAGTCTCATTGGAACCAGATGTCCCCCGGCAAAGAACGAGGATTTGGCAAAAGTGTTCATCCTCTCCCATCTCTTGCTTGCCGTTATTATCGAACCCTCAGTTGCAAAACTGCGGGACTCTTTCCCCTGAGACAGAGCGTGGAGCGTCTGCATGGCGTACGCTCAAAGTCATTTTGACCGCTTGCATTCATGCAATCCTCATCGTTCCATCGGTTCAAGCACTTTGCGCCATGTCAGAAAAACTAAAGCGTAACCTCTGGGAACCTCCAAGAAAGAGAAAAATACAATCAACAAAAGCCTTAAGTTAGCGCCTATGGCCGTCTCCCCCGCCCCTTCAAAAGCCTCCGCCACAACCGCCCGGACACGGGCCCGGTTTCCTTTAAGCGCAAGCGCATAATCGCCCCCTTGTGCCAGAATGGCCTCGGCCATGCGCCGGTTGGCATGCAACGCATCACCCGTCACGGTGCAACCATCCAAATCGAGCAGTTGAACG
Organism: Methyloligellaceae bacterium; assembly: GCA_965224165.1. Classification (GTDB taxonomy): domain Bacteria; phylum Pseudomonadota; class Alphaproteobacteria; order Rhizobiales; family CBDCYM01; genus CBDCYM01. Next base: position 800,926 of record CBDCYM010000011.1, read on the forward strand.
ATCGCAATGGCGGCCTCGATTTCATTGCAATGGGATCCGCCAGCTCCCGCCCGCAGCGCCGCGAGCGACAGATCATGATCGCTTGCAAAGGCGGTGACCATCAGCGGAGGATTATGAGCCAGGCCCGTGTCGTAGGCCCGCCGCAGGGCCTTGCCGTCGATTGCGACGACACCCTCAATGACATGGCCGAAGGCGTCATTAAACCTTTGAAATGCTTCGATGAACGCGTCGGGGTCCAGCAATCGCAGGAGCCGCGAGATCGTGTCATGACTTGGTGGATCGAAGGGGCCGAGCACTGTCTTGAGCAGGGCTCGTTTCGAGCGCGCGAATTGGGCGAATTCCACGGCCGAGGACGCCCCGCACATTGCCGCTGCGATACAGATGAAGACGATATCCCCCAGTCGATGCCGCGTGTTGGACGCACGTGGATCCGGAACATTGGAGAAAAAGCGGGCTGGTTCAGCCATGTAAGCGCTCCTTTCAAAAGTTTGCTCCATGACAGAACTCTGTTCGCAATTAAATACAACCCATATGCGATTCCCCTGCCCTCCAGGGGGGAGGTCGGCGCGAAGCGCCGGGTGGGGGGGATTCATAAGACAATTCATGCTCTTGCACTTGCCTCCATCACCCCCATCCCAAACGCCATGCGACTTAGCCCTGGGGGGCTAAGCCAGTGGCGTTTGGCCTTCCCCCCTCGAAGGGGGAAGGAAACAAGTGGCTCCGCCAAATCCCTGTCTCGATACCTCGAAATAGCCGTATCTCCTTCCAACAAAATCGTTTTTCACCTCTCACTCTAATTTAAACCGGACAGCAGTGGACTTGATCCGGGCATCCAATAGGGAGTTCCGATTTCACAAATTGTCCAATTAGAAATCTGGAAAAACTTGAACCATGTTCTTATCCATAACTCAGGTTAATTATCGCAGAATATGGCGGATGGTAGGGGGGTGGATGGTTTTTAGAGGTATCCATGTTGTTAGTTTCCGTAGAAGCTCTGGATTGCCCCGCTTGCTCGCACGAAAGACTAACTTCAAGTGCAAAATTTAGTAAGACATGGAAAGTTTTTCGCCCTTGGCACTATGTTGTATGGGCTTAGGTTTTGCAGTCACAAATTAGAGTGTTTTCAGGAAAAGTGGACACCGGTTTTCCGTCCGAAAACACGGCAAATCAAAGGCTTAGAGCCCGGTTTTGATTCAATCAAAACCGAAAAGGCTCTAATGCGAAAAAATATCTTCGTCCGCCCAGCCGGCAAGATCAAGCTTAGCCCGGACCGGAAGAAAATTGAAACAAGCCTTAGCAATATCCTGCCGCTCTTCTCGGGCCAACATTTCATCCAAAGCTGTTTTCAGCTTATGCAGATAAAGGACATCAGAGGCGGCATATTTAAGCTGCTCTTGACTGAGTTTTTCCGCCCCCCAATCCGAGCTTTGCTGCTGTTTGGACATCTCAATGCCAAGCAACTCTCGGCAAAGATCCTTAAGCCCATGACGGTCGGTATAGGTGCGGGTTAGCTTAGACGCGATCTTGGTGCAATAAGCCGGTTCAGGCATAATGCCGAGATAATGATAAAGAACGGCAAGATCAAAACGGGCAAAGTGGAAAATTTTGAGAATATCCTGATTTGCAAGTAGAGATTTGAGAACAGGTGCCTCATAGGAATTCCTATCAAGCTGTACCAAATGCGCTGACTCATCACTAAAAGAGAGCTGAACGAGACAAAGCCGGTCCCGCAATGGATTAAGTCCGAGGGTTTCCGTATCAATTGCCACGGAGTTTCCGAGGGCAACGTCCTCTGGTAAATCGTTTTTATGAAGCTGAATGGTCATGCGAAGCCGGTGCGTTATGTTGGTGGGATATTTGGGATATACTCGGTTATTGGCATAAGCCAGCCGATGCCCGTAAGGGCGAAGGCTGGTGCCCAGGAGAAGACTCGAACTTCCACGGCCATACGGCCACTGGCACCTGAAGCCAGCGCGTCTACCAATTCCGCCACCTGGGCTATAGTTTTTATATAAATGAGTTAGGCTGAAGGAAACGGCTTGTCAATCAGTAGGTGATAGACTTTTATAGTGGGCAGTTTATTTTGAAGTAAGGCGGGAGCATGGCAGTGGCGGTGTTAAAGAAGTCAAGTCTCATTACAATTTATGGCGGATCAGGGTTTGTCGGGCGTCATATCGTGCGAAGTCTTGCACAGAAGGGGTATAGGATTCGAGTTGCAGTAAGACGTCCTGACCTCGCCATTCATCTGCAGCCGCTTGGCGGAGTTGGTCAGATTCATGCTGTTCAAGCTAATTTACGTCATGAAGATTCTGTCCGCCATGCAGCAGACGGTGCTGATGCGGTTATCAATCTTGTTGGTATTTTGTTTCAAAGAAAGCGTCAATCTTTCAAGGCCATACATGATGAAGGGGCACGTATCGTGGCGCAAGCGGCCCGGGAAGCCGGTGTTTCCTCCCTGGTTCACATGTCAGCAATTGGAGCGGACAAGGGCGCAAAGTCGCGTTATGCCCGCACAAAAGCTCTAGGTGAAGAAGCCGTTCTCGAAGAGTTTCCAAGCGCGGTTATTCTCCGCTCATCAGTAATTTTCGGACCTGAGGACGATTTCTTTAATCGGTTTGCAGGGCTTGCACGTATGGCACCGGTTCTACCATTGATCGGAGGCGGTAAAACACGGATGCAGCCTATCTATGTTGGTGATGTTGCTGAGGCGGTGGTTGCCGCACTTGAAGGCGGTGCAGCGCCTGGAAGCCTCTACGAGCTTGGAGGACCTGAAATTTTAACGCTTCGGCAGATTATGGAAAAAGTGCTGCATTTTACCGGACGTAACCGAGGACTTGTTTCGGTTCCCTTCTTTTTTGCCAAACTGAAAGCCTTGTTTCTGCAAATGTTCCCGAACCCAATGCTCACAGTTGATCAGGTCAGGCTTCTGCAAATAGACAATGTCGTAAGCAAGGATGCAATTTCAGAAGGGCGAACTTTAAAGGGGCTTGGTGTCGAGTATCCCCATGCCGTTGATACGATCGTACCAACCTATTTGGACCGCTTCCGGATTCGAGGACAATTCTCGACCGTTCGCAATGGGACTTAGAGTTTTTGATTTGCCGTGTTTTCGGACGGAAAACCGGTGTCCACTTTTCCTGAAAACACTCTAATAGAGCGAGATGAGGTTAGCTTAAACGCCGGTTCAATAAGCCAGAACGAGCAGAAATGCCCCAAGTGCGAGCCGGTAAAGCACGAAGGGCAGGAAGCTCATCCGCCTTACAACGGCCATCAAAAATGCAATTGCGGCAATAGCTGAGAAAAAGCTTAAACCTGCGGCAAGAAGAGCGTCCGGGGAAATGCTTTCTCCTTTTTCTCTGACCTCCAATACGGTCAACAGACCTGCTGCTGCAATGGCGGGAATCCCGAGTAAAAAAGAAAATCGCGCAGCTTCGGCGCGCTCAAAACCAAGAAATCTGGCAGCTGTTATGGTAATGCCTGAGCGGCTTGTACCAGGGATTAAGGCGAAGGCTTGCGCAATGCCTATCAGGACAGCTGGTATAAAACGCATATCATCCATTTTATGGATACGCAGCCCATACCGGTCTGCCACATAAAGTAGAATGCCAAATATGATGGCGTTCCAGGCTACGATCTCTATGCCGCGAATTTGGTCGATAAGACCGGTAAATTTAAGTATCAAGCCAAACAGAATGGCTGGTATAGTACCGATAACAATAAAAATGACGAGGTTTGCTTCGGTTGTAAGGTCGCGGCGGAGGAGGTCCCATGTTCCTTTGAACATGCGCAGCACATCCCTCCAGAAATAAACGATAACGGCAAAGAGCGAGCCCACATGAACCATGACATCGGTAACAAGCCCTTGGTCTTTCCAGCCTGTGAATTCTGGGACAAGAATCAAATGACCCGAGGAAGATATGGGTAGGAATTCAGTGATCCCCTGTACAATGGCCAGAACAATTATTTGTTCAATCGTCATATGAGTTTTCCAAATTCCTTTTTGGCAATGTCACCTATTAAGATGCAAGATACCCTTGCCAGTCGATCGGCTTGGTTTTATAGCGGACAGGGGCCACAAGGAAGGAGCTTTCGACAGCGCTCGCTGACAGATTGGTAAAGGTGCCTTTTATAAAACATTTACGAAATACGTTATCTTTGCCTAATTTGCTTACCATGCATTTAGGTGTTTTTGCTATTTGATATGGGATTTACGTGTCTGTGCTAACACTTATCCACTACTCGCTATGCCCTTTTTCCCGGTCCATCCGTCTCGCACTCGCTGAGCAAGGGGTCGAGACGGAGCTTATTGAAGAACGCCCGTGGGAGTGGCGGGAAGATTTTCTTGAACTAAATCCCGCAGGCCAATTACCGATTCTCGTTGATCAAGATGGTCCCAAACTTTGTGGCGCTTATGTGATTTCCGAATATCTTGCTGAAATAGTTCCACAAGGGGAGCAAGGGGGTAGGGGGTTTTCTTTCTTTCCTGGTGATATCCATGCGAGAGCTGAAACGCGGCGTATCGTAGATTGGTTTCATCGCAAATTCGATATAGAGGTGAGTTCTCATATTCTGGATGAGAAAGTATATCGTCGGTTTTCCGGGGAGCAAGGGGCTCCGCATATGGACCGCCTCCGCGCCGGCTATGACAATTTGCGCTACCACCTTCAATATATCGGATATCTTGCCGATACGAGAAATTGGCTGGGTGGTCCAGAATTAAGTTTTGCAGATCTGGCCGCAGCAGCGCATCTCTCTTCTATTGATTATTTGGGCGATGTTCCGTGGCAAACAAGCGAGGCGGCAAAGGAATGGTATGCTCGCATTAAGTCTCGCCCCTCTTTCAGACCGCTTTTAGCTGATAGAATTCCGGGCATTGAATGCTCTCGGCATTATGCGGATCTGGATTTTTGATGTGTCGGAAAATCTAAAGGAACTGATCGTCAAAAAGGCTCTGGAAGCCGGTTTTGACGTTGTCCGGGTAACGCGGCCGGATGCAATCCCGGAAGCAGCCTCAAGGCTGAAAAACTTTCTTGATAAACAGTGGCACGGCGATATGGCCTGGATGGAGCGCAATGCCGGACGACGCCAAGACCCTCAAATGCTTTGGCCCGATGCTAAATCAGTGATTGTCGTAGGGCTTAATTATGGGCCCAAAGATGACCCTCTGGCATTGCTCAAAGAAAAGGGGCGCGCTGTTATTTCAGTTTACGCGCAGGGAAAGGATTATCACGACATCGTAAAGTCGAAATTGAAACAAGTGGCTAGTTGGTTTCATCAAAAAACGGGAGGTGAGGTTAAGGTCTTTGTGGATACAGCACCTCTTATGGAAAAACCGTTAGGCGGGGCAGCAGGTCTTGGATGGCAGGGCAAGCATACAAATTTGGTGTCACGCCAATTCGGCTCTTGGCTTTTCCTTGGCAGTATCTTCACAACTATTGTTCTCGATCCGGACGCAAGTGAAGAAGACCATTGTGGAAGTTGTCGGCGGTGTCTTGATATTTGTCCAACTGATGCTTTTCCAGCTCCTTATGAACTTGATGCGCGCCGGTGTATTTCTTATCTGACGATCGAGCATAAGGGGCATATTCCAATGGAATTCAGGATCCCCATAGGCAACCGGATTTATGGGTGTGACGATTGTTTGGCCGTCTGTCCCTGGAATAAATATGCCACGGTTGCGCGTGAGGTGCGGTTGCATGCGAGAGAATGCGCAAATGGGCCAATGCTCACAGAACTCCTCAGCTTAGATGATCGTGGCTTTAGAGAGAGGTTTTCAGGCTCACCGATCAAGCGCACCGGCCGGGACCGGTTTATCCGCAATGTTCTGATTGCTGCAGGCAATTCAGGGGATAGGGAATTATGTGAAGCAGTTAAACCTTTATTGAAAGATAATTCGCCCTTAGTACGAGCCATGGCGGTTTGGGCTATGCAGCGTTTGGTAACACGACAAGAATTTGCGGATTTACGCCAAGGCTATTTATCGGATGAGCAAGATCCATATGTCCTTGATGAATGGCAGGGAGGGCAAGCCTCATGAACCGCTTGTTCTGCTTTGGGCTTGGGTATTCGGCGTCCGTACTTGCTTATCGGTTAGCAGCTAAGGGCTGGCATGTTGCAGGTACATCCCGCACCAAAGACGGGATGGAGCGGATTGCAAAGATGGGTTTTCACTCTTTTCTTTTTTCTGGTGAGTCTCCCGTTTCAGAGATTTCAGATGAGCTTGCGCGAGCAACCCATGTTGTAATTTCGATTGCACCGCCAGAAGAGGGCGATCCTGTCCTAAAACATCATGCGCAAGATTTTGAGATTGCAAACGCACTCAAATGGATAGGTTATCTGTCGACAGTCGGAGTTTATGGAAATTGGAATGGTGCATGGGTTGATGAAGGTGACCAGCCTCGTCCCCTATCCGAGCGCAGTAAAAGACGTTTAGCAACTGAGAAGGCGTGGTTTGCTCTTTATGAGCAAAATAATTTGCCCTTACATATTTTCCGGCTTGCCGGAATTTATGGTCCGGGCCGCAACCCGCTTGAAGCACTTAAACGCGGTACAGCACGGCGCATTGTTAAACAGGGCCAAGTCTTCAATCGCATTCATGTGGACGATATTGCCAATGTTCTTGAAGCCTCTATCAAGCGTCCAAATCCTGGTACGGTCTACAATGTGACTGACAATGAGCCGGCACCCCCGCAAGAAGTCGTAACATATGCCGCTGAATTACTCGGTATCGAGTCACCGCCGGCCATCGATTTTGAGCAGGCGGACCTCACATCCATGGCCAGAAGTTTTTATGGGGAGAACAAGCGCGTCAGAAATAGTCGCATAAAAACCGAGCTTGGCGTGACGCTTGATTTTCCCACTTACCGAGAGGGTTTGCAGGCTTTGGCAAAACGGCTCAACTCACAGGCCCAATAATCACGACAAATCCTTAATCTCCGCAATCAACCGCGCAATATCTGGATCGCGGGAGAGCCTATGATCGCCATCCTTAACTAGTGTCAAAATAACGTCTTCGGCTGTTAGAAGTTTTAGAAGATTGATTGAATGGCTCCACGGCACATCAACATCTTTCATCCCATGCAAGATACGCAGACTAAAATTGTGGTCAAATATGCGATCACTGAAAAGATGATTGCGTCCATCTTCTATGAGGTTTGCGGTGATGGCATAAGGTCCATCTTCATAGTCTGACGGGCGGTAATAAACACCTTCCGTCTTTATGGTTTTTTGAATATCAGGTGTAAAGCATTGCCACATCAGGGCTTCAGTCATATCCCAAGCAGGAGCGACCAGCACAAGTCCCTTTAAGCGTTCAGCCTCGGAAGGCTTATTTTCTGCAAGCGTGCGCAAGAGCAAAAGGGCAATCCATCCGCCCATGCTTGAGCCAACCAATAATTGCGGACCAGTGCTGAGTTTTTCAAAGACCGCTAATGCATCTTCGAGCCATTGGCTTGTTGTGCCATTTTCAAAATCACCATCTGACTGACCATGGCCTGAATAGTCAAATCGTAGAATTGTGCGGTCTTGTTTTGCGGCCCAATTGGCGATAAAGCTCGCTTTGGTGCTGTCCATGGTGGATTTCAGGCCAGGCAGCCAGATAATACCTGGCTTTGCTTCTGTGCCCTCGTGTTTGATATAGGCAATTTTCCGGGGTGAACTGGACGTCCTGGTGATTTCAAGGAATTGTGGTTTGGGATCTGTCATTTTAGCTTCTAAATCCGTTTAAGGTCATTTTTCCTATTATGACGACAATAACAATACTTCAAGTCATACCGCGACTCGATACAGGCGGTGCAGAACTCGCCACGCTTGAGATTACAGAAGCCATTGGATCAGCCGGCGGGCGGGCCCTGGTGGCAACAGAGGGCGGGCGCATGGCTGAAGCAATTACTGAGCTTGGTGGTACGCTCATTCCCTTTCCTGCGTCAACCAAAAGACCAGATCAAATTTTGCGCAACGCCTTTCATCTTAGCAGTCTCATCGTCAAGGAAGGGGTTAATCTTATCCATGCCCGCAGTCGTGCACCTGCGTGGAGTGCACTTTTGGCTGCCCGTCGCACGAGCTGTCCTTTTGTGACGACCTATCATGGGGCGTATGGAAATAAGGGGCCTTTCAAAAATGCCTATAATAGTGTTATGGCGCGAGGGGATGTTGTCATTGCTAATTCTCGGTTTACGGCAAACCTTATTCAAGAACGCCATAATCCACCTGAAGGGCGAGTCCGCGTGATTTACCGAGGCGTTGATCTTAACAAATTTTGCCCTGAATCTATTGATACGCAACGTATCTCCCGATTGCGGAGTGCTTGGGGTGTTGGGTCTAATGAGCGTATTGTGCTTCATGCCGCACGTTTGACAGGGTGGAAAGGTCAACAAGTAGTCATTGATGCAGCGGCGCTACTTGCTGATAACGCAGTATTGGATCAGATTTTATTTATTCTTGCCGGAGACGCCCAGGGTCGCGAAAACTATGTGAACGCGCTTGAGGCCCAAATTAGGAAATTGGGGCTTGATAATCGTGTAAGACTTGTCGGCCATTGCGATGATATTGCGGCCGCTTTCGCGGTTGCAGATTTTGCGGTTGTCGCATCAACGGAACCAGAGGCTTTTGGCAGGGCGGCTGCGGAAGCGCAGGCTGTTGGATGCCCGGTTATTGTTTCTGATCTTGGTGCCGTGCCGGAAACGGTGCAAGCCGTGCAATATGTTTCTCCCGAAGAAACAACAGGTTGGCGAGTACCACCGGGTAATGCGGGTGCTTTGGCTCAGGCCTTGACAGAAGCCGTTAACTTGTCCAAGCCAGCCAGGCTAGCCATGGGGGCACGGGCACGAGCACATGTGATGCGTCATTTTTCTCTTGAACGTATGAAAATTGAAACATTAGCCATTTATGATGAGCTCATCGGTTCGCGACTGGTATTGCAACTGAAGAACGCTAACAGGCCTAAATAATGCACCTTTTTAGCTGCAGATTAAAAAAAATAAGGCATATTATCTTTAGGAATGCTTGACTTGGCTTCTCTTCTTTTCAATCTTATATGGCTCCAATAAATGATTTGGATTACTTTTATGGTTATTAACAACTTAAAGGAGGTGCCCCATCGCACGCCAGCCGTCGAAACTCATGCCTGAACGAGAAGGGCCGCGGATCAATCAGTTGATTCGGGCTCAAGATGTTTGTCTCATAGATGACCAGGGGACCAATCATGGAACTATCAGTCTCGACAAAGCTTTAGAACTTGCTGATGAGGCAGGGCTTGACCTTGTTGAGGTTTCTCCAAATATGGATCCGCCGGTTTGCAAACTTCTTGACTATGGAAAATATAAATATCAGGCGCAGAAAAAGGCTGCTGAAGCTCGGAAGAAGCAAAAAACCTTCGATGTGAAGGAAATCAAGATGCGGCCTAACATTGATACTCATGACTATGACGTAAAGTTGCGCAATATGAAGCGTTTCTTTGAACATGGTGATAAGGTGAAGGTCACGCTTCGCTTCAGAGGCCGTGAGATGGCTCATCAGGATCTTGGGCTTCGGCTCTTGAGACGGGTCAAGGCCGAAGTGGAGGAAATTGCGAAGGTCGAGGCAGAACCTAAGCTGGAAGGGCGCCAAATGGTCATGGTTTTAGCGCCGCGCTAGATTGTGTCAGAGGCTACATTGTAATCTGAGTAATCTGAACAACCTTTTTGGTTCAATCTACGTTTAGATGGGAGCATTTAAACGGAGCCTGCTCCTGTTCAGGCGGGCATCTCTAAATACCCCCTTCGGGCCATCCACCATCCCCTGCCACCCGCCATATTCTGCGATAATTAGGCGGGTGGCAGGGGATGGTGGATGGTTTTTAGAGGTATCCAGGTTTATGCGCTTTTGCTGAATTCATAGATTTTCATAAAAAAGCCGGGTCCAGTTTTAGGACCCGGCAAGGTAAGGTAGGTTTCTCAGGAACTCGCTCAATCGAGCAAGTCACGAGTTTTAGAAAGACCTGGATAAGCACTTGATATCATCCAAGCACCCATTTCCTCCCTTTGCTTTCCAATCCTCGTAAGCAAACGGAACAGAAACACGTAAATACTTGCATTAATGCTTGTAATTACGGTCACATAATCCGTGATAAAGTTTGCCGGTCCAAAACCTCAAAAAAGGCATTTGAACCAGGAGTAGTTGTAGACGACATTTTCCACACGTCAACAGTTTATTTAACGTCTTCAACGAAAGGTCTTTGGAGGTTCAATATTTGGAATATCTTGCAGAGTGAATCGATGGTGTTTATAAGAGCGGACACCAGAGCCGTCCGGCAGGGCATGCCGTGGCGGTTCAAAATGCTTCAAGCAGGTAGAACGATTTATGATGCTCTTATTTTGTAAGGCGATCCGTCGCTATACGGAGACATCGTAAAAGCATAGATATCATAAAAGCATAGATATCGTAAAAGCAGAGAATTGAGGAGCAAAATGCCCAAGCTTAAGACTAAGAGCGGTGCAAAAAAGCGGTTCCGCATGACCGGCAGCGGCAAAGTCCGCGCAAATCAGGCTGGTAAGCGCCATGGTATGATCAAACGGACGAAAAAATTTATCCGTAATCAACGTGGTACAACGATCCTTTCTGACCAAGATGCTCGGATTGTAAAGAAGTTCCTTCCTTATGGTTGAGATTTCCCGGAGCTAATAAGGATAACGTCGTCTAAAGACCATTTACAGATTTACCTGAAGGATTACCGCCATGTCACGTGTCAAAAGAGGTGTGACCACTCACGCCCGCCACCGCAAGATTATCAAACAGGCAAAAGGCTATTACGGCCGCCGTAAGAATACATTTCGTGTTGCTAATCAAGCGGTCGAAAAGGCGGGGCAGTATGCCTACCGTGACCGTAAGGTTAAAAAACGCAATTTTCGCTCGCTTTGGATACAACGCATTAATGCGGCCGCCCGCGAGCATGGTCTCACCTATGGTCGATTTATCGACGGCCTCAACAAGGCCGGAATCGAGATCGACCGCAAAGTCCTTGCCGATCTTGCCGTACGCGAGCCGGATGCATTTAAAGCATTGGTTGTAAAGGCTCAAAAGGCTGTAAGTACTTAAACAGCTCTTTCCCGGTCCGAGTGAGAAGTAAGCCCGAACCGGGAAAGGTGAGGGATCAAAAATGGGTGTGATCGATACAGCAGCGAAGGCTGATCTTAAAAGTCTTGAAAATGATCTTCTAATGGCCATTGAGCAAGCGGAAGACCTGACTGCGCTTGAAGACGTGCGTATTTCTTCACTTGGCAAAAAGGGGAAAATCTCCCAACTTATGAAAGGGTTGGGGGCGATGGCGCCTGAAGACCGCAAGACGTTCGGTCAAGCGGTGAACAGTCTCAAGCAGCGGGTCAGTGATGCACTGGCAAAGCGCAAAGACCATCTAAGCTCGGCGGCTCTTGCAGAGCGGCTAGCGACTGAGCAGGCGGATATCACCTTGCCTGTCCGGACGGGGCCATTGGCGGAGGGCCGCATTCATCCCCTTAGCCAAGTGATTGAAGAGGTTACAGAAATCTTTGCCGATATGGGCTTCGGGGTTGCGGAGGGTCCAGATATCGAGACCGACTATTATAATTTCACCGCTTTGAACACACCGCCCGAACATCCGGCGCGGCAAATGCAGGACACACTATATTTCGGTGAAAAAGAAGATGGTTCCCGGCGTTTGCTTCGCTCGCAAACAAGCGCGGTGCAAATCCGCCATATGGAACACGCCAAGCCTCCCATCCGTATTGTGGCGCCCGGGCGGGCCTACCGTTCCGACTACGATGCAACCCACACCCCGCAATTTCACCAGATCGAAGGTTTGGTGATTGACCGCGAAAGCCATATGGGGCATCTCAGATGGTGTTTGGTGGAGTTCTGCAAGGCATTCTTCGAAGTTGATAATGTGAAAATGCGCTTCCGCCCGTCTTATTTTCCGTTCACGGAACCCTCGGCTGAGGTTGACATTCAATGCGACCGCTCCGGTGATCAAGTGAAATTTGGCGAGGGGGACGATTGGATGGAAATTTTGGGGTGTGGAATGGTGCATCCTAATGTGCTGCGCAATGTTGGTTTGGATCCTGAAAAATTTCAGGGCTTTGCCTTTGGTGTCGGCTTGGACCGGTTGGCTATGCTGAAATATGGTATGCCTGACCTTAGACCGTTTTTTTGGGCAGATTTGCGTTGGCTAAAACATTACGGTTTCCTGCCATTTGACGTGCCGACTTTAGCTGGAGGGCTCAGCTCGTGAAGTTCACCCTCTCCTGGCTTAAAGATCATTTGGCGACGGACGCTTCTCTTAAGGATATCGTCGAAACTCTTACCACAATCGGTCTTGAGGTTGAGGAAGTTTTCGATCCCGCGGAAACGCTCAAAGATTTCACTGTTGCGAAAGTTGTTTCAGCAAAACGTCATCCTAATGCGGATAAACTAAAAGTATGTGAGGTGGATACAGGCTCCGGCATGGCCCAGGTGATTTGCGGTGCACCCAATGCCCGTAAAGGTCTTATTGGAGTTTTCGCCAAGGAAGGCACCTATATTCCCGGCACGGATTTTACGCTGGGCAAAGCCAAAATTCGCGGCGTTGAGTCTCGTGGGATGCTGTGCTCGGAACGAGAGCTCGAACTTTCCGATGAACATGAGGGCATCATTGAGCTGCCGAAAAGTGCTGGGAAACACATTGGTGCGCGTTTCATCGAAGTTATGGAGCTTGATGATCCGGTTATCGAGATTGCAATTACACCAAATAGGCCGGATTGTCTCGGTGTACGCGGTATCGCGAGGGATTTGGCGGCAGCAGGGCTTGGAAAGCTTCGCCCGGACCGCGTTAAATCGGTAGAAGGCGAGTTTGATTGCCCTGTTCCGATCGATCTCAAATTTAGCAAAGATACGGCCGATGCCTGCCCGGTGTTTGCGGGGCGGCTTATCAAGGGTGTTAACAATCAAATTGATAACAAAGCCTATAAACTTCTGAAGCAGCGTTTGCGCGCCATCGGTCTTCGCCCAATCAATCCGTTGGCGGATATTACAAATTATGTTTCCTATGACAGGGGGCGGCCCCTGCACGTCTATGATGCCGACAAGCTTAAAGGAACAATTCATGCCCGGCTTGGCAAAATGGGTGAGAAGTTTTTAGCTCTCGATGGCAAGACCTATGATACGTCTGAAGAGATGTGTGCTATTGCAGATAATAGCGGTGTCATTGGCCTTGGCGGTGTGATTGGTGGCGAAGATACGGGCTGTAGTGCGGAGACGACAAATGTTTTCATCGAATCCGCTTATTTTGACCCAATACGTACAGCTATGACCGGCCGCAAAACGGGCATTATTTCCGATGCACGTTACCGGTTCGAACGGGGCATAGATCCCGCTTCCGTAGGACTTGGCATTGATCTCGCTACAGAGTTGATCCTGAAAATCTGCAAAGGAGAACCTAGCCATGTGAGCGTGGCAGGTAAAGCACCGGAACCTAATGTCGTTGTTAAGTTCGATACGGATGAGGTTAAACGCCTATCCGGCATGGAACTTAAGTCAGGCGAGATAAAGAAAATACTTAAAAGGCTTGGTTTTGATATTGAGGGCAAAGGTGAGAAGGTCAAAATTCATGTGCCGTCCTGGCGCCCTGATGTCACCCAACCGGCAGATCTGGTAGAAGAGGTTATCCGCATATCAGGTATTGATCAGGTTCCGGTAACGGCCATGCCACGTTTGAGTGGAGTTGCTCGAGCAGTTTTAACTGAAAGCCAAAAGCGTGTGCGCCGTGCTCGCAGGGTATTAGCGGGACGAGGTCTTGTTGAGGCGGTCACATGGTCTTTCATTCCGCGTTCTATCTCTGAACATTTTGGCGGTGGGCAAGAGGCGTTAGAACTTGCCAATCCCATTTCAACGGAGATGTCGAGCATGCGGCCCAGCCTTTTGCCGGGCCTGCTCATGGCAGCAGGGCGTAACCATGACCGTGGACTTACTGATGCTGCACTCTTTGAGGTAGGGCAAGCTTATCGAGGAGATACGCCTGAAGATCAGTATATGGGCGTGGGTGGTGTACGGATTGGCACTGCCGAGCTCGTTGGCGCCGGGCGTCATTGGTCAAGCAACGGAAAAGCCGTTGATGTGTTCGACGCTAAGGCCGAAATTTTTGCAGTGCTCGCGAGCCTTGGCGTGGATCCAACCAAGGCGCAGGTGACTCGTGACGCGCCAGGGTGGTTCCACCCAGGACGGTCAGGCACTTTAAAGCTTGGGCCCAAAATTTGTCTCGGACATTTTGGGGAGATTCATCCGGAAAGTTTGAAACGGTTGGATGTCTCTGGATCAGCGGTTGGATTTGAAGTTTTTCTGGATAATATCCCAGGGCAGAAGCGCAAGACCCGTACAAAGACAGCCTTGGATGTCACGGATCTGCAAACTGTGCGCCGCGATTTTGCTTTTGTGCTTGATCAAAGCATTCCCGCTGGTGATGTGGTGCGAGCGGCTTTAGGGGCCGATAAAAAGCTTATCACAAATGTCACCGTTTTTGATCTTTATGAAGGTGAGGGCGTTGGTGCGGGTAAGAAGTCGCTTGCCATAGAGGTAACGCTTCAGCCGCGGGAAAAAACGTTGACCGATGAAGAGATAGAGGCGGTTTCAAAAGGTGTCGTTACGGCAGTTAGTAAAGCGACGGGCGGTGAAATTCGGGCTTAAACAAGCCTTCAAAATTTTCTCTGACAGGAGTGCGCCTTTGGGGGAATGACGTCGGGCGTGCTGGAATTCGAGGGAAAGTGGCATCTTTGTTTTTGTAACGGAAAATATTACTCCTTATCCATAACTCGGATTAATTTAAGAACGTATCATGAGAGTACCTCTTCTTCTTGCCGGAGTATTGGCCTTTGTCGCTTGTGGCGTACACGGCGTCATCGGGCATGTCGAGACCTATCAACCGCTTATGAATTTGGCATTGACGCGAGAGGTCAAAATGACCCTGGCTGTACATTGGCACGCAATCACGGCCTTTCTCTTTATATCTGCGATTGCTTTTGTTTGGGCTGGTCTGACTAAAGGCAATGGCTATAAACCTATCGGTGTCTTTTTTGGGTTTTTCTATGCTGCCTTATCAGGATTGACCGGTTGGTTTTCCTATTATTGGTTTGGTGACCCATTGGCGTTGCCGCAATGGCTACTCCTGGCACCAATTGGACTTTTTGCATTTTTTTCTGCGCTCTAATTTCCTCTCCATTTTTGGTTGTTAACTTTTCATTAACTCAGATGTTCTACTTTTGTTCTCATTGTTGAAGTGTGATTCTTTCAGAACAATAGTAACAAAAGGACAAGCAAATGGCCTATTCAAGCCCCTCTAATTTGGCATATCGCCCGGTTCCTCACCCGCAACGTGTAACCCCTCTTTTTCTTGTTGACGATATGAGAACTGCGCGCCGCCGTTATACAGCGCTTGGTTTTGATGTAGTGGAAACCGGAGATCCTCACTATGTCGGCATGAGGGCCGGAGATACCGGTATTATTCTCGCAACACCTGAGCATGCCGAACGGACCATGCCATCTGAAATTTTCGAAACATTGAAAAAAGGACCGGTGCTTTATATCTGGGTTGAATCAATAGATGTGATCCGCAACCATTTGGTTGATCCAATTATAGATGAACGTGTTACGGATTATGGTACTTGGGAACTTTTTGCTGAAAGCCGTGTTGGCCCCGTGATTTTTGCCGAACGATTAAATGCCCCCACGACACGGCATTAGGCCGTGTCGTCTCCTGGCCAGGAGTTTATTTAGAGCATATCTCGCAAAAGTAGGTACTGGTTTTGCGAAAAGAGATATGCGACAATAAAAAGATGGAGCATCCAAGCGATTCCATCTAAACGCGTGATGCTCTAGGTTTGGCATTACTCGCCGCGAAAGCGCCAAATGACTTTGCCGACAATGTTTTCTTCCGGCACAAAACCGATCGCATTACTGCTTCGAGAATCCGTAGAATTATCCCGATTATCGCCCATGACAAAGTAGTCGTTTTGAGGAACTTTGAATACCGGCGTATTATCTAACGGACCTTCTTGTTCTATGTCCAGAACGGTGTATGTCACGCCATTTGGAAGCGTTTCTTTAAAGCGTGGTGTGTTTACGATTTTTCCATCTGGTTGAGAAAGTACATAAGGTTTTGTTTTTTGTTTAGGTATGAGTTTCTGGTTGATATAAAGCCTTCCGCCACGCATTTGGATTGTATCACCTGGAAGACCGATCAACCGTTTGACATATTGGGTATTTTTTGCCTTTGGTAAGTGAAATATGATGATGTCCCCTCGCTGGGGACTTCCAAGCATGTATGGGACACGGCTTCCGATAATATAGTTTGATCGTGGAACGCTAGGTTCCATACCCGATGAAGGAATCGTATAGGGATGCCAAACATCTGTAGCACGACCCAAAAATAGTCCTAAAATTAGCGGGGTGCCTATGATTCCAAAAAAGATAATGAGAACAATGTAATTTTTCTCAATCCAGTTACCGATTATACTCACTTGAAAATGACCCTATCACTATTGAAAATACCCGCGCGGCGTGATCATAGTTCTCATATTGATACATACCTTAACAACCTTCAATCCTATCGCCTAATATAGGCTCGGAGCGAAATGCAATGACTTTCGTCGATAATTTCTTAGATCGTCTCGGTGATTGGATTGCTGGACGGCTTGTCGCAGAGTCGAGTGGATATGAACCATTTACGCCTTCTGATGCCACAACATTGAAGCGTATTCTGCAGCCGGGCGATGTTCTTCTCGTCGAGGGCAATCAAAAGATTTCCGCAGCAATCAAATATCTAAGTCAGTCGACCTGGTCCCACTCGGCGATTTATGTTGGTGATGCGCTTGGGCCCGTTAAGGGCGGTGTTGAACCAAAGACTTTGATAGAGGTTAATCTTGGTGAGGGATGTGTTGCCGTTCCTCTTTCCAAATATGAAACCTATAATACCCGCATCTGCCGTCCTGTTGAGCTGACTACAGAAGATCGCCAAAAGGTGGTCGAATTCATGGTCGGTAAGCTCGGACTTAAATATGATACGCGCAACATTATTGATCTTGCACGATATTTACTTCCAATACCTCCCGTCCCGGTTCGATGGCGGCGCAGGATGCTTTCTCTTGGTTCGGGAGAGCCGACACGAGCCATATGCTCTTCACTTATCGCGCAAGCTTTTCAAACTGTGTTATATCCGATTTTACCGCGTGTGGAACGTCTTGAGGACGGTAAGCGGGCCATAAGCCCTTATAGTCGGCGGGAAATTCTACATATCCGTCATCACAGCCTATTCGCCCCTCGTGATTTCGATATTTCACCCTATTTTGCCATCGTCAAACCCACAATCGAACAAGGATTTGACTACCGGTCACTCACTTGGAGCGAAGAAAGACCAGATGAAGCTAAGATTAGTCAGGCAGAGGATATTGAAGAAGAAGAAAAGCCAGACCGGCTTCAACCTGATAAGCAGACAGAACCCTCTCCGCAAGATTCATAACACTCTACTTCTTTGATATCGATCAATTTTTCTGCATTCAAGTGAATCCACTTGAACGCAGATTGATCTAGACGGAAATAACCCACAGTTGGGCATCTCTAAATACCCCCTTCGGGCCATCCACCATCCTCTGCCACCCGCCTAATTAACCTGAGTTATGGATAAGAGATGGGATCTGTTCTTTTTAATTTACAACCAATTCAAGAAAATATGGTGAGAGATTAATGCGCCTTCGCGGGAATGACTCCGAGTGTGTAGGGCCTCAAGAGGATGTAGCTTATCCATAACTCAGGTTAATTATCGCAGAATATGGCGGATGGTTTTTAGGGGTATCCAGTTTATGAAATTGAAACAATCGCACGGCAGGCCGCATGAGCATCCACGAGCCCGGCCCCTGTTGCAAGATCCCGACCTGCCTCCGCTTCATCACCGAGGGCCGTCTTACCTGATGTTATGTCAACCGCATTGGCAATGAGAGCGGCTTTTATAAGCTCAGGTGTTAAATTGGGATTAAGGCTTTTCATAAGGGCAACCACACCGGCAACCTGCGGGCAGGCTGCGGATGTTCCCGAAAAAATACCCCAACCAAGATTTCCTTCTACGTCCGGCATATTGGATCCATCAAGTTCACTACCAGGCGGTACGGGCAGCATGAGATGCCCTTTAAAAGGAGGGGTATCATTTGCTTCCCCAACAATGCCTGAGATATCCGGAACGCGTCTGCCTGGAAAAAGACTGCTTTCAAAGGAGCTTGCATAAGTTGACGCTTCAACGGAGCTGTCAGGCTGAATCGTGACGCCTCCAACAGAGATGACGAAGGGGAGAGAGGCAGGAAAAGCCCGGTGCCCATTTCCAGAAGAAAAGAGCACGGTGATGCCTGAGTTCACAGCTTCCGCTAAAAGCGTTTCAACATCCATCAGCTCATTAAAGAAATTTGCATCTATGGTTTTTAACTCATCCTTGGAGACGTGATCGGCATTCCAGCCCCACGAATTTGAAATAATGTCAGGTGTTTCGGCAATTGCCGTCTCAAGATTTGCTGCAGCGCTAATACCTTGTTTGACGCCAATAAAGCTTACAGCCGGTGCAATGGCCAACAGATTTGCACTCTCTCCCGTACCATGACCGTTTGGATCATTGGCCGGGTCTCCTGAACCAGGCGTTTCCACTCGGCGGATGGAAAAACCATGACGTTCAAAATGAGCATGTGGCGCAAAGCCTGTATCGATCATCACCGCACGTACACCGCCACCGGTCCAGCCATTGCGATGGCATTTTGCTGCATTGAGCGCCAAGATCATGTTTGACAATCTTAAGTGATATAGGTCTTCAGTTGGAGGAAGAAACGAACTTGCCGCATAATTTTCAACCGGACGCGGAATATAGGCACATTCGACTAAATCTTTGAGAGCATCTGGAACCGGGAGTTCTTTTTCAGGCGCTAAATATTTGTTCGGACGTTGAACGATTTCGTAGGGGCCGTACGGCCAATCCTTCTCAAGCATTCCAACGCCGAATAGCGCCTGACATTGATCCGGCGAGAGAGAAACCTCAAGTCGATCACAATGAGTGAGTTGGGACGTTAAGCCCTGACTCTTCGTCCAAGAGAGTGCTGTTTCGGCACGTTGTTTGTCTGGTGCATGAGCTTGTGCAGTTTCTGGTGTGGAGGCTCTGCGATCAGAAGAGCGCCGGATCCCTTCTCGATTGAGCGGGACAAAGCGAACCATAATATCAGAGGTTGTGCTCACGGGATCTCCTAAAATGCTTCTGGAGTGGTGGGGAAGTAGAGATGAATTTTTTGATCAAGGCCAAGGCGCGCCGTTGTAGGCTCTCCGGAGAGTTGCGGTTTACCGTCCTTAAAGCCAATTCGACAATTAAATGCATCCTCTAGGTCGGGTATTTCTGCTTCAAGCATAATGCCACCAGAGCCGACACTCAAAACTCCCAAGCCCAGATTACGTAACTTTTCAGCGATGATATCGCCAATTTGTTTATCGGGTTCGGTTTTGTCAGTTTTTTCAATGACGAGCCTAACTGTATATAGGTTCCTATGATCACTCATCAAACAAACTCATTTATCATGCGCAGCCCATGTTGTGCCTCTGAATAGTAGAAATAAAAAACGGAGATGCCCGGCGAAGCGTGTCATTCTTCAAAACCACGTTTCAAAACTTCTCAACCCAAGGCCTGAGTTCCATTTCCCAAGTCCACGCGCTTTTGGGTTGACGCAATACGTGAAGATAATTTGCTGCAATTGCGTCAGGGTCAAGCAAACTATCGGCTTTATCTGAGGGGTGCAGCATGGATGGGGGGCGGATTGCACCATCAATAATAAAATGTGCGACATGGATGCCTTTTGGCGCTAGCTCTCGCGCCATGGATTGAGCCATGCCCCGAAGCGCAAACTTGCCCATGGCGAAGGGGGCCGATTCCGGATAACCTTTGATGCTGGCAGAAGCACCTGTGAGCAAAATGACGCCAGAGCCGCGCGGAACCATGCGTTTCGCGGCGGCCTGAGCGATGAGAAAACCACCAAAGGCCGTAATATCTATCGCCTTTTTAACCTCCTCCGGCGCAAGCTCGATAAAGCGGCCCCGCACGCGGTAGCTCGGGTTGTAAACCACGACATCGGGGGTGCCGTAAGCGAGGTCGATTTCAGAAAAGAGCCGGTCGACGGAAGCTTTATCGGCGGCGTCGCAAGTGTGTGCCGTGGCACCTGTTTCTTCACAAAGCGCTTTCAACTTATCCGGCGTTCTCGCGGCAAGATCGACACGCATTCCCTCCTTGGTGAAGAGGCGGGTCAGAGAAGCTGAAACACCAGGTCCGGCTCCGACAATCAGTGCGGTCTCTATCATGGGTAACACCTCTTGCTTCTATCGTGCAAAATCTATAACGCGACCGTTTGGTTCAAAGTCAGGTGACGCCATGACAATGAACAATTCTGCTAAATCCTCAGGTTTATTTAGCTGCGCCTGATCCTCCCCGGGAAAAGCCTGTGCCCGCATGGTCGTTGCAACATGGCCGGGGTTTAAGAGGTTGACACGAACATTTGTCGACGCCAACTCGTTTGCGTAGGTTTTGACAAGAGCTTCCAGCGCTGCTTTTGAAACTGAATAAGGGCCCCAATAGGCCTGGCAGCTTCGGGCGGCACCTGAGGTAAGGAATATAGCACGCCCTGCATCGGATTTGCGCAGCAGCGGGTCAAGCGTGCGTATAAGGCGCCAGTTGGCGGTGAGGTTGATCGTTAAGACTTCATTCCAATCTTTTTCCTTAATATGGCTGAGAGGAGAGAGAGGCCCAAGAACAGCCGCATTGCCGACAAAAATATCGAGCTTGCCCCAACGCTCAAAAATCGTCGGTCCAAGTTGGTCGATCCTATCCCCTTTATTTAGATTGAGCCGAAGTAAGGTGGCCGCGCCTCCGGCGGCGCGGATTTCATCGTCAACCTCCTCCAGTGCACCCGTAGTGCGCGCCAGAAGCACAACATGCGCCCCAGCTTTTGCATAGGCAACAGCAACCGCACGGCCAATACCTCGCGACGCACCTGTGATAAGTGCAACACGGCCTTCGAGTTGTTGTGTTTCAGGCATGTGACGGCCCCTCGTTAATCAGCATTTTACTTTGAGTCTTTCGTGAGCTGCAAACATGTTTAGAGGCAGCATTGCATCATTGTCAGGCATCCAACACCTATACGCTACCCCGTAGATAGACTACGTAATATTACGTGTAAAGCCTGCTCCAATACTTAGAAACTTGCGTATTCTTACCAGGCTCTTTGCAGTTATGACGGATTCACGGGCCCCCTAAAACCTCGTATTTTATAAGTTTAGCATGTCGCTGCCCAGCAATATGTGAGCGCTAAAACTTATACACGTTTACGATAACAACTAATGGGCAGCGACAGAAAACTATACGGGCAAGCACTTAACAATAATAATCGCTTAAGATTCAAAACCTCCCATTGAATATCTTATGCGGTGACTAATAAAACCTAAGACAAAGTGCTTGCCCAAACTCTTAGAGTGCTTCCGGAAAAGTGGGAACCGGTTTTCCGATAAGAAGCACACCAAAACAAAGGTTTAGGGTCTGATTTTGATTCCATCAAAATCGGAAAGACCCTAGTGGGTGAAAAGGGTTTGAGGATATGTCCGGCGTCAATGGAATTAGTAATAATACAAGCACTATTAACCAAACTGAAAATGCTGACGAAAATTTTTCCGAAACACTAGAGAATGCCAATGCGGCAACAACAACGTCAGCTAGTCAGACACAAAATACAAATAGCACTACGCAGCAGAACGCTCCCACCACACCTCTCCAAGCAGCAAACCTACCGGATCCTATTGTTCAACCTGTAAAAAATGATCACTCAGTTATCGGTCTTTTGACGACCAGGGCGGACTTTATGGATTATCATGCGAATTTCAGTAATACCGATCTCTTATCGCATATTCATCGTGACGCCCTAAGAGAAAATAATGATGACGATAACAGGGTAAGTTCAGGCTATAGAGAAGACACGATGATGATCGGTGCCATTTCTGACATGCTTAAGGAACATGGTAATCCCGCATTGACAGATAGCATAAAAATTATGCCTTCAAGGTATACGAGTATAATCGATCTCGATGAACCTGCTTTCTCTTATTCAATCTTTCATCCGAATGGCGAACTTAATGTCGATAATATCGACAAGCTGTTCGGCATTGACAAACTCAATGAAGCAGCTGAAGCAAGAGAAAAATTTAACAGAGGAGAAGATGGTGGCATTAATTACAGCAGCTATATAGCAGATTTACGAAATGCGGGCTCTAGTTATGGTAACCTTTTCCATCGTTATGCGCGAGATATAGGGGTGCTACCGCCCGAGGAAGAATATACCGACAATCGTGGACTAAATGTATGGACACAAGAGGAATGGGAGACCTGGAAAAATTCTGAGGATGCTGCAGCATTTTCCGATAAATATAACGATTTTAAAACTTTTTACTCAGAACGGCTTGGAGAAGCTCTCGAGCGCTTAAATGATGCTGGGGTGCTTGTTGTTCTGCCTGCAGGAGATGTCTTACAGGATTTAGACTCAACCACTAATACTGATATCACATATGACATTGTCGCCAATAGTTCCAGTGCAATTATGGTTGGAACAACCGATAATTCGGGTGATGTCTCTATTGGTTCAAATACAGGTTCGGAAATTGATTTTTATGCAAACGGGGAGTTTATATACGACGCCGATTTAAATATGCGAATGGATGAAATAAATCCTAGTTCGTTTGTAGCTGCATCAAGAGTAGCGACTTTAGGGACAATGCTTACGGCCACAATTCCGGATAATCTCTCCCCAAATGAGATTATTCAGATCATTGACGATAACAGCCAAAGTGACACCACCCTCTGGTACGATACCAAAGGAGTGCTCGATTATAAATCTGTCGATGTGGGCAATATATACAGTAATTTTTCTACGCAATCTCTCTTCGAAAAACCCGTATCTTCTGTAACAACAGCACTCGCGGTAGTCGATAATGGATCCGTCATTATTAAAGAAATACGCGACACAGCAGATGCTGATCCCCTCATACGTATAGGGGTTGCAGACAGCCGATACAACACGATGCATTACAGGGTTGGCGACTATTATTGGGGGCTTAAACCAAACGCCGTTCGTGATAACGAAGGTGGAGGGGCTCTCATACAATTTGACGTTTTAGAATCTCATGACGGATTGTCATCTGAACCGCCGACTAAAGAGACCGGGGAAATCGTGGTTCCCATTGACATTCAAAAACCTGTTCTGTCTGATTCTCATCGGTACTGGGAACGGCAAATTGATACGTATGAAGATGGCCGGGAAGTTATCAAGATACGTTATGCCACGACCCAAACTGACGATGGAAAGTTGAAATTCGTTCAGTCTGAGGTGAATGGGAATCAAGTTACGGTTAGTTCGCCATTTTGGGATGAGACCCATACTTATACAATCCCAGATGGGAGCCACGTCTATAGGGATAGGGATCTGCCTTCTTTTTCGGCCCTCCCATCAGACGCTGAGCGTGAGGCATTCCGATCACCAAGCGCAGCTTTCAATTTTCTCTCAGATTATACAGTATATCCACCAGAAACAGTTGATCAGTTTGGCTCGGATGACCTGTCCTGGGAAGAGGTACGCGACACCTTTTTAAAGAATTTCAATTTGGATGAAGATTTTGGAGAGCCGTCTCCGGTTTTACCGAATGCTTTTGGCGCTTCATCAACGCCCATCACCCAAACACAAAACCTAAATAACAATGCACAACAGAACGCTCCTATCACGCCGGTCCAGGCTACGAGCGTTGAGAGCTTGCCGGATCCCATTATTGCCCCAGCCGCGGACGACACCGCTGTCATAGCCGTTTTCGATTCTTCATTTCATTTAGATCATCGCAATCCCGACCTTCTGGAGTTCATCCACCCGGATGCCCTAAGAGAGCTGAATGAAAATCCGGATGCCTTTATTCCTGTTCTTGATGAAGGGAAACCTATTCAGCAGAGTGATATTGTAGATATTCATGGCACTATAGTGCTGAATACTCTCTCTGACACGCTCCGTCAAAATGCTGACCCTGACACACTCGAACAAGTAAAAATTATGCCGGTGGTGATAGGTAGCGTTCCCTTCCCGCAGCTTTTAGACGAAAATGGTGAGATAAATTTTGAAGCTTTAGATAATTCTGACTTTATTCAAAGATTCCACGATCTTGCTGAGGCAAAAGAAAAATTTAATAGAGGAGAGGCTGACGGTATCAATTACGTCACGGCGAATGTCAGCGCAATTATCCCGGCAAAAGAAATTTATGGGTATTTGGTGGCCATCGAAGCTTTCTCCGATATTCAAAACGAAGATGAAAAAGTACTAAAGATAATTGAAGTCGGTGACAAAATTATCGAAGCCCTTGGTGAAAAATATGATGCTGCGCTTGATCGGTTGGACGCTGCTGGTGTGACGGTTGTAAGTGGTGTTGGCCAGTCCTTCGAAGCAGGTAAGCCTGTGGACCCAGTCCTTGATATTCACGTTGGTAGTAAGGCTCTCGCGGAAAGCAATAATGGGATCACGGTTGGAGCGGTGACTTCAAATGGAGATATCGCTCACTATTCCTATTCCGGCCCATTGGTGAACGTCTATACGAATGGTGACATTCTTGATGATCGGGATTCTCTTGTTCTTGCAGAGCCGCGTGAAGGCGTATCGTTTTCTATTCCAAGAATATCGGCCTTAGCAACACTAATGGCCCTTGAAAATCTTTCCCCTGGGGAGATCAAACAAACGATTATGGATGGTAGCACGACAGGGTTCTTTGATGACAAAAGAATTGCCGATGTCAGCAAAATCTACAGCAATTTCTCACAATCGGATTCAGGTTTTGTCTCCTCCACGACCCTCTCTATGGCTAAAGATCAGGACGGTAATGTTCTCATCAAGGAAACGGAGCACGCACCGGGCGCTGATCCGGTTGTGCGTACGGGGTTTATTGAGGCCGGCTCTGACGGTGCTACATTTTATTACAGAGCGACGACCGGAGGTTTTGATAGCTATGTTTTCCAGGCAAACAAATTTGATCAGACTTATGATCCGGTAACCGGAGAAGCGAGTTATACTGTTGGATTTTTGGAGCAGGTTTATGATCAAGACGAGAATGAAGTCAACGATTTCGGTATTTTTGATGGGCTGCCGCTTGATGTTCAACCTGACGATGGTGCACCTTTTTCTCAAGCCAGTGTTTGGGAGCGGCGCATTGATACTTATGAAGATGGCCGGGAAGTTGTAAAGACGCTTTACAATAGCAAGGATGCAACCGGAAAGCTCAAGCTTGTTCAGTCTGAGATGGATGGCAATCAGGTGACCCTCAGCTCACCGTTCTGGGATGAGACCTATATCTACAAAGTCCCAGAGGGCTCCACCGTTTACCCAGACCTTCCCTCCGTTTCTGCACTTTCAGCCGATAAGGATCTCGCTGACCTACAAACGCCGCATGGGGCATTTGATTTCCTCCATGGCCGTACATCTTATACGCCCGAAATCGTCGATGACGTTTTTGGTCCTCAACAACCTCAGCAAGAAGAAAGTGATTTGTTTGCGGGTCTGTTTAATTCCAAAGGCGCAACAACAGCCAATTTCGTCAATCAGGAAGGGATGGTCTTGTCAAATGCCTTTGGGGAGACCAGCAAGCCGGAAGTACAGGCACCGGTTAAGCCCGATACTGCCGATTTGAATTTGTTTGAACGCTTTAGCGGCGACCCCATATTACTGGTTGGAGGGAATTACCGGGATACCGTTCATTTATGGATCCCCAGTGTCACGACATGGGACTGGATGTATTTCGGTGGTCCTGTATTGAAAGGGGCGCCACCAAGTTTTTCAGGACTGTCGCCCGAATTCTCAGTGAAATCGCTCCCCAATATTAAAGCCCTGCCCAATGGTCAGTTTGGCATAAGCCACGCATTGGTATGGCCGGATGTCGGCAAAAAGTTTCTCCATGAAGTCAATCCATTTGTGGCCCTCAATATCATCACGACAGATGAGGTTTTGCTGACAGACTTTGCAGTAGATGTTTTGCAAAATAACGATCTCGATGCCTTTATCGCCAAGCACGAAGATGAATGGGATAAATTGAAGATCAGTATTGTGCCGGGCGTTATTGGTGATCCGTTTAAGTGGGTTCCTGCTAAAAAGGGCGGAGCGGCAAAGCTCATAGAAAAGGTTATCACAGAGGAGAAAAGCATAAAACTTGCGCCACGTTTTGGAGCGGGTGTTTCTATTAAATTGGATACAGTTTTTGATTTAAAAACGCTCTTGCAGGATCACACTATTAAAGATGTCAACGGTAATGATGTCAAAATTGAAGAGCTTCCGGAAATGTTACCGGAGGAAACGGAAGACGTACTTGAGGGTATAGGCGAGGTCGAGGAGCGTTTGCCAACGGCGCTTTGGGACATCTTTTGGGGACGCATGTTTGATGGGACATGGAATAATGACACCAGCGTTCTTCCCTCCAGAGAGGAGTTGTTAGAAGCGGCTCAAGAGGACGGCGAAACTATCGCTAAAGACATTGCGGAGATGTTCCATGCTTATGACGATTGGCAAAAGAGTGTGACGGCAGACGCAAATGAGTTGGGACAGAATGTGTCTCAGGGGCTGGCAGATAGCTTTATTGCATTTGACAATTGGCTGAAGGACACGACACAAGGTTTCAAGGATTGGATGAGTGAGAATACAAATAACACCTCATCTGACCCCTTGGACAATTTGTCTTTATCAAACAAAATAAACTATGTGCTGGAGAACCAGGACGGCATCGATCTAGAAACCTTGCAAGCGGAAGCACAAAAAACTCTTGATCAGTGGGGTGAGTTCACGGATGTGCAAAAGCTGACAATCAGTTCCAACAGTCCATATTACGAAGCCCTTGGGTTGGAGGTGCCGGAGGACAAAGATTTGTTTGCTAGGGCCTGGGAGGCAATTCTACCAAGCGTTTATGCCTCGACAGGTGATGACGGTATAAGCGGTCCACCGCTTACCAAGCCTGAAGCGGAGAGACTTATTAATGAACTCACAGGCGGAAACACGGTTAAAAAGGTGAGAGCGGCTGAACAGGAGCTGTCTGCTTTTTCTGAGAGAGCAGATATTATCACACAAGTTTTTACACCCCTGGATGCAAACTCCGATTCATCAAATGGTGCTGAGCTCTCACCGGAAGCAAAGCAGGCTTTGCAGAGTATTACGCTGATCCATGAGGAGCTGAAAGAGGCATTATCCAAAACAAAAGACACTTATTCAAAGAGCAAAGGTGAGGGGCTTTCCGGCGATGGTGTGAGATTGATTATGCAATTCTCACCTTACTTTAATAAAGACGGCAAATTAGATGTAAGGAGTGAGACTGGCGATCTCCCCGTTGGTTCGCTTAAGGAATTACAAAAGAAGTTTTTTGAGATGTTGCAACAGCAACAAGTCAACGCCAAACAAGCTGAGAGAAAATATGGCGAAGGACAGGCGCTTTCCCAAGAGGTAAAATTTAAGCTCATTCAATTAGAAACAGAAATAGAAGATCTTTCTAACAGCAAGCATTTCGATAAGCTTCCTCCGGAGATGAAGGAGCAGATCAAATCCTATCTGAGTATTAAGAGCAAGTTAGATTCTTTGGATTTCAAACCTGGAACGAAAAAAGAAAGCGAACTTGAGAAAATTCTACATTATTTTGATGTTGAGCAAAAAACACTGGATGACATTCTTGATAACAATTCCAAAGTGATTGAGGGGATTAAAGACCAACTCGACATACTTAATACTAATCTTGATCAGGAAACACCTGCAGCGAATGATGAGGCCTTACTGGATAGCATTACGGCAGATATAGAAAAAATCAAGAAAGAAGCGCAAGAAACTGAGTCCATCACTAATGAGAATTATAATGCGCTGCTTGAAAGCGCCACGGACATAAAGAATATTCTTGATAAGTGGAAGAGTGATGGAGAGGTCCCGGACCATATTCCTCTCGAATTAAAAAACGCAATCCATAATTTTTTCAATAATTTGCCCAAAACTCAAAAAGGAGCAGCGGAAACAGCCGCAAAGGTGAATTCCTCCGTTGAAACCCTTTCCGAGATCAATGAAAAAATTAAGATCCTGAAGAAGAACAAGTCTCTCTCTCCTGAACTAGAAGAGTGGTGGGAAGAGTATCACGCAACGGTTGAGAACCAGAAGGGCCAAGAAGCTCTTGAAGAGCGACAAGTTCTGGATGAAGAGCGGGCGGAGTTATTCCCAGGAACAGGCGCACCTGGCACACAAGCGCCGAGTTTAAATCCGTTGGGATATGCGTTGGCGTTGGTTGGCGGATCGATTTTGAAGCCGGCTTCGGTTGCGGCTGAGACGTTTCTCAATTTGGGTCAGACGGATTTGCAGGATGCGGTGAGCGGTTTTGAGAAGACCCTCAAAGACATTGATCAGGGTATCCGAGATGCCGGGCAGGGGTTTCTGGAATTTACCCAGGAAACCCAGGCGGCGACGGCGAACTTCTTCAAAGATGTGTTCGGCATAAAAGATGATGAAGCGGCTGAAGATGGCCAGGCGGCGCCTGACACGTTTTTCGGCCTTCCCATTCCGGTGCTCCCGCCGATCATCCCGCAGATTGCAGCCGAGCCTGATAATTCTCAGGTTCAGGGTCCTGGTGATTTCAGCCAAGTTGATTTCAACAATCTGGCGGGCTCACTGCCCTTTATGGGGACGCTGGCAACGGCGATGACCAATGCCACGGGCGGCAATGCGACCTATACGGGCAATATGAACCTGCTTGAACGTTTTGACATTGACCCGACAGCGGGGGTTGTGGGTTTGTTTGGCGGCAAGGTGACCCTCCCGGATCGAGGTGAGTCCACTCATTTGTGGATCCCCGGTGCGGATTTCACAGAAGACGGGACAGAACTTTCATCGATGTATTTCGGTGGTCCTATTTTGCCGGGTGAAGGGCGTATCAAACATATCCCCAATATTAAGGCGCTTGATGATGGCAGTTTTGGTCTCAGCTATGCAGCGGTGGATCCAAAGATTGGGGATAAATATCTCGAGGGTGCGCGTCCCTTTGTGGCTATTAATGTGATCGCGTCGGATAAAAAAGTTCTGGAAGATTTGGCCGCTATTTTTGATGAAGAGAGCGGGAGTGGGACCTTTAACGACAAGATGACTGCCTTTATTGACAATT
Source organism: Methyloligellaceae bacterium (assembly GCA_965224165.1). Taxonomy (GTDB): domain Bacteria; phylum Pseudomonadota; class Alphaproteobacteria; order Rhizobiales; family CBDCYM01; genus CBDCYM01. The sequence goes on from CBDCYM010000011.1 coordinate 830,155, forward strand.
ACGGTGATCGGGATGATATGGATATCAGCCTTGTTCCAGGTCTTATTGGTAATCCCTTCGACTCCGCAAGTCTTAAATCTTTAAAATGGACAAAGGTCGCCGACAAATTTGGGGAAAAATTTGACACCGAGCCGCGTGTTGGTGTTGGCGCGGTTATCAAATTAGATAATGTGGCGAACCTGGAATCTCTGCTGAAAGACGGTGTGGTTGTCGACAAGTTCGGCAATGAAATTCCGGTTGAAGACCTCCCTGATATGCTTCCGGAAGAAATTGGAACCGCGGTCGAGGTTTTAAAGGCTATTGATGAGAACACGCCGGATGAGCTTGCGGATCTTACTTTCGATTATCTGTTTGATACGTCACCTGTAGGGATAGGCCTTGATGTTATTACGGGAGAGGACCCCCTAATGACCCGGGAGGAGATGTTAGCGAAGATTGAAGAACTTAAAGAAGCTGCCAAGGAAGATGGTCAGACGCAGGCGGGTTGGTTCCTCGCCTATGATGCGTGGTTGCAGGATGTCACATCTGATTTCAACAATTGGGTTAACGGTACGCAGAATGGTTCGGCGGGTTCGAATGCGACGGTTGGTACGGTTCGTGAAGCAGCACAGGGTGAGCTTTTGGCGAATTGGGATAAGCTTTCTCCGTCGCAAAAGCTTTTGATGCATGCGAACAGTGCGTATTACCGTGATTTGGGGATTGCTTTGGGTCCTTTATCTGCGACGGAAGAGAAGATTTTGCTGCAGTTTAACCAGACGTCGTCATCGGGTGATTTTTCGATAGCGAGTTTTGATGACATTGAAGGTTTTTATGAAGCTGTTGAAAAGCTTGAAGAGCAAGAGGAAGCGGAAGAGAAGCAGGCCGAGCAGTTAGAGAAGGTTCACGAGACCCTTAAGGGTCTGGGGCCCATTCTGACGGAGATCTACAATGGGGAGCGTGCGCCGCTTGGCGAGGGTCGTACGGATATCACGGCGACGGTTATTCAAGGTGTACCGGAAGGGTTTAAGAAGACGACGGGTTTTGAGAACTATGTGACGAGTGTTGATAAGGAGGGCAATGTCAAGCTGGGCCATGCGGCGGGTTTGGTTGACTGGGCAGCGTTTGGGAAGCTTTTGCAGGAAATTGCCGAGGGGAATGCGAATAGTGGTTCGGGTTCGACGAGCGGGGGGAGCGGTCCTGCGGGGGTTTCCGGTTTGAGTGAGCAGGATGTTGCGCTCTCAAGTGATTTAGCGACGGTTCTCTTAGGTGTGACGTCTGATGGTCGCTTGGTTTTAGACACGAGTGTTTTGGAAGATAACAAGCTTGTTGATCATATATCCGGACTTATCAGCGGTGATGAGGGTCCGTCCTGGGGGAGTACGGAAGCGGTTGAGGCTTTGAAGAAGCGTATTTTGCTGTCGTTTGAGAATGAGGGTGCAGTGAGCGATGTTGATCTTGACCCTGCGGCGACGGCGCTGCGTGAGGCGCTTGTTTTGGATGAAGCGTCCTTGAAGGATATGACGGCGGAAGAATTTGCCGAACGGATTGATGATGGTTTGAAGAAGAAAGCGCAAGAAGAGCGTAATGCATTTTGGGATGCGCTTCATGGGGGTGAGGACCCGGCGAAGGGTTTTGTTTATGAGCGTCCTGTGAATGTCGCGGTTGCGATGGATGGTTTAGCCGCACTTGATGGTTTGCAGATGGGCGGTGTTAGTGTGAACATGGCGCGTGGTTTGTTTGGTGTTATGGCGGAGGCGCGTGTGCAAAGCGCGTCCGGGACCTCGGCGAATTTTTCTGTGAATGCCTCCAGCCTTGGTTGGCAGACCTTCAAGGGTGTTGAGCATACGAACGCATTGAGCAGTGAAACGCTTGCGGCGATGAAGGAAGCGTTTTCGCGGATATCGGTTCCGCGTCAGCAATTGGCGTGGGCGTTTGAGGTTGCGCAGGACAAGGCGGGTTTTGACAAACAGGTAGCGGATCTTGATTTAGAGATCCGTGAGTTGCAGGACCGTATTGACAGTGCGCGCAATTCGGGTGGCAAATGGTCTGACAAGACGCCGGAACAACATGCGGCTGCTTCGGCAGCGCGCACGGAACGTCGCGAGCAGATGGAGGCGCTGTCAGCGGAACGCGAAGCCTTGCAAGAGAAGAAGGAGGCTTATGATGAGGTTTGGGAGCGCAAGGGTGCGGCGTTATCGGATTTGCGTGCGCTGCTTGGGGGCATGAGTAGTGTTATCTTGGGTCTTGAGGGTTTATTGGCGGCGAATAGCGAGATTGTGGGGACGGATGCGCAGATAGAGCATTTGCTATTGGGTCTTGATGATCTTGAGACCAATCTTGTGAATGAGGGTTTGCGTATGTCGGCCTCGAGCGGTGAGTTTAGTGCGGTCCGGGATGGTTTGATTGGTCAGTTTATGTTTGGAGCGGCCTATCAGGAGAGCGAAGTCACGTCGTTTGATTTTATAAATGCGGATTGGCAGCAGCGTATGTCGAGCCCTGGCTATTGGGCGCAAATGGGCAAGATGGAAACCGAGATGGACCATCTTAAGGACTTTATGGTGTTGGTTCAGGAGGAGCATGACAAGCTTGAGGAGATCCGTAAGGAATGGTTTATGGCGTCTCCGAACAAGAACCTTCTGAATAAGTATCGGGATGAGCTTGCAGAGATCCGCACGAAGCAGATCGGGATTTTGGAAGCGGCGAAGGCGGCGGCGGGGGACAATCCGACCTATCAAGCTGTTCTTGATATTCAGATTAAAGACATTGAAGGTCGGATGTCGGAGCTTAGCAAGAGCTGGAAGCGCGAGACGGCGAGCAATCAGCGCCGTCAGGCTCATGAGAGCCTGCAGGAAGCGAAGGGCACCTATAAGGAGTATGAGAAAGATTTTGATGCGCTGACGCAGAATTATTTTGCCGGTGATGCGGAACGCCAGGATGGGCAACGTGTTTCTGCGCTTCAGAAGGCGGTTTACAGCCTATTGGAAGCCTATATGGCGGGAGAAGATGTTTCTGAAGATATGGGTGCAGATGTTCAGGCTTTGATGGACGGTCTGATGGTTGCGATGGAGAAGACGGATGGCAAGCTTGCGCGTTTGAACCAGGCGTTGTCGGGTGGTGATGAGTTGCGTGCGAGCATGCTGGACTATGCGCTTGACAAGGCGGCGGGTCAGGCGATGCAGGCTGAGATGGCGGGTATGTTTACCACGCCTGGTGAGGGGTCTGAGGCGACGACGACTTATCTTGATCTTCTGAAAGAGAAGCAAAATCTTGAAGCTCAGGTGAGTGGGCTGGATACGCAGATTGACGGGTTTTATGGCACTAAGGAAGGCAATTATGAGCTGACGGGGCAGATTTATGATGCGAGTTCTTATCTTTCTGCTCAAGGGTCTGGGGCTATTGATCTTTTGACGGTTGGGGATCATCGCGCGGCCTTAATTGAGGAGCGCCAGGCGGCACAAGCAGCGGATCCCAATCTTGTGTTACCGCCTTTGGAAGAGGCTTTGGGCTTGCGTCTTGAGCGTGATTATCTTGAGAAGCTGCCGGAAGGCGTAGCGGCGAGTGCGCGTGTGCGGTCGTTGGAGAGCCAAATTGCCAATCATATTAAGTATATGGATCAGCAGCAAAAAGACGGCAAATATAAGAACACGGGCAGTGGTAAAGCCAGAAAGAATAAGGACACGAACACGCTTCATGGGCTTCAGGATCAGCTTGTTGCGGCTAAGAAGGACGTCATCGGCAAAGAAGCTCTTCTGCACCAGGCGGTTCGCAATCTTATTGAGCATGGTGGTGAAGGCACACTGTTTAATATATTTGGTGATGTTCAGGCCGATGAGACGATAACGCCGGCGAGCGCACTTGAGACGGTTTTGGCGGAGTTGACAGTGATTTCGCCGCAGCATGCGCAATTACGTGTGCAATTGAACACCGCCCAATCCCGTGTTGCTCAAGCGCAGCATATGGTTGACAACACCTCAGGCAGTCAGAGGACGACTTGGCGAGGTGAGCTTAAGAAAAGACAGGACAGTCTTGAGGTTGTTGAGGGTCGCTTAGCGCCATTTGAGGCGGAGCTTGCGAAGCGGGAAGAGCTTTTGGCGGGCCGGGAAGCGTTTTTAGCGGCGCAGGCTGAAGGCCAAGAGCCGGATGCTGAGCAACTGCAAGCCTGGGCGGCGACCTTTGCGGGTCTTCTTGAGCGCTTAGAAGATAAGATGATCGCGAGCCAGGGGACGCTGCGCAGCAATATCGGCCCGGTGCTGCCTCATTTGGATGACCCCGCCACGGCGCAGTGGCACTGGGACAACATTGATGATACCGCCAATGTGACCTCGAGTATTGAGGGGGCTTATGTTGCGCTTCTGGCATTACAGGGTTTGGAGCAGGAAGCGAAGAGCTTCCTTAAGAACGGGCTTGATGCTTATCAGACGGAGACGATGACGGCTTGGGGTGTTGCGGAAGGCGAGCGCACGAAAGCGAAGGCGCAATTGAGCCTGATTGAGCGGCAGCTGGTTGAGAACCATAATTGGGTTGATGTTAAGGCGAGCTACGCGCAGGCGGAAGCGGAGGTTGATGGTCTTAAGCTTAAGCTTGATGGGCCTGAGGATGACAGTGCCCCTGCGGAGATTGGGACGCTTGCGGGCTTAGAAGCGGATCAACACCGTGAGTTGTCGCTGCAAGGGGACCGGCTGAACCTGCTATCAGGTTTGAAGGCGGTTGGTGAGGACACCTCTGAGGCGCTTGCGGCTGAGCTTGCGGCGGTTAAGGAGAAACACGCGACGCTAACGACGCAGTTGAATACGGCGAAGGGTCGTCTGGCGAGCGCTGAGCGTGCGCTTGAGAGTTGGAAGGACGCCAGATCCAGCACCCAAAGAAACAGCGCCGTCCGCACTTGGACAGATGAGGTTAAGGGCCGCAAAGAGAGCGTTGCAGTTTATGAGGCGCGCTTAGCCCCTGTTGATGCCCAGCTTAAGGAATTAGAGACGGTTTTGGCTGAGCGGGGCAGCCCTGATGCGCAATTGGCGACGCTGACAGCGCAAGTGGATAAGTTGATTGCGGTTTATGAGGATGAGCAGGCTGAGCTGGAGGGCAAGCTTGCGGAGCTTGCGAATTATCCGCCGGAGTATCTGGAAGGGTTGGATGTGTGGGTTGACTGGCGTGTCAGCATTGCCAAGAGTTCAAGTAAGATCACGCGCGCAAAATATGATGCCCCTTTGAAGGAGGCTGAGGCGTTTATTGCGGAGGTGAACGCTTTAGTGGCGGATGCGGGCCCGCGTGTTGCGGCGCAAATTGCTGAACTTAAGGAGTTGAAGGCCGGTCTTTCGGGTCAGAGCACGCCTGAAGCGGCCTTGGCGTGGGCTGAGAACACATTGAAAGCCGGTATCACGGCTGGTGCCGAGGCCATAGACACGGTTGAGACACAGATCTCGACGACCCTCTCCAGTGAGCTTTCGGGCACGCAATGGGAACAAGAGCAGGTCCTTGCCAATCGTGAAAAAGTTGCAGCGCACCAACAGGTTCTGAAAGATCAGGAAGCGTCGATGCTTGCCGGCTTGCAAGGTCTTAAGTTTGAAAGCGTTGATGAGCTTTATCTGCATGTGCATGAGGCGGTGGCTCTGGAAACAGAGATTAAGGCGGCGGAGCTTGAGGTTAAGACGCTTGAGCAGCGTGCTTATGACTTGTCTGTTGATGGTCGTCGGACGCGCGCCGACTTTACGTCGGAGAAACAGGCTTGGAAGGGTGAGAAGAGTGCAACGGATGCGGCTCTGGCAGAGGCGCAAGCGAAGCTTTCGGGTCTTCAGGCCAAGCGTGTTGGCAATAATGATTTAGCCGGCAGTCTGAACATCCAATGGGGTTCTGTTGCGCATACGGTTGTGGCTCTTGAAGGGACTTTGGCCGGGTTTGCGCGCCCTGAGACGGATGCGCGTGTTGAGGTGCATGATTTTGCCGGTGGTCTTGGGGATTGGCGTCTTGTTGAGACTTTGTCGACGGCGAGCGGCAGCAAGGGGGGCTACACGGCGACGGCTGTTGAAGGCGGCAGCGTTCAGATCAGCGGTGATGGCAATAAGGTCCATGCCAACCTTGCGCATAAGATGGATCTGAGTGATTTGTCGGGAGATGAGGTGACCTTCACGGCGGACTTTGATTTCCAAGGTCATGCCTCATACAGCACGGCGCGTTTGTTAATAAAAGATGGTGTGACGGGTCAGACGCTGAAGCAGTCTCTTCTAGCCAATAAGGAGTTTGGCAGCTTTGAAGGTCGGCAAGTGACCATTGACCGGAGTGTTTTGGATGGGGCCCGTGATCTAAGCAATGTTGTTGTTGAGGTTGGTCTTTATGACAGTCATGGGGCTAATTTAGGAGAAAGCCTGACCCTGCATAATCTGAGTTGGGAATATACCGGTGATGGCAGCCATGGCTTGAAAGCGGCATTTGATGAGACCTTAGCTTCGCATCAGGATGCGGTTGCGGATGAGCAAAGCATGTATGCAGGTTTTGTGACGAATTATGAAGGGAAGGCTGCGGTTTTGGCGGAGACCCGTGTTGGTTTAGAGTCTGATATGGCTGCAGCGACGGCGCGTTATGACGCGGTTCACTATACCTATGCGGATTATGAGAGCGTTTATATGCAACTGCAGGAGAGCGAAGCGAGTGCGACGCGATTTGCCGATTTGATGGAGGCGCATTACACGACCTTGGATAATGATCCTGAGAATGACGAGACGCGTCATTTTTGGTTGAGCCCGGAAGCGGCGTTGCAGAATATTTTTGAGCAGTCGGATGCGGGTGCGAGCAATGAGGCGAGTGCCGATTGGGCGGCCTTTGCTTTAGGGAATTTCGATACTTTGACGGAGTTGCGTTTGGGGATGGCGGATCTTGGTTTAGAGGTGTCGGTTAAGAATTCTGAAGCCGGCCGGCGCATTGTGACGCCGGCTCATGATGATCCGGGGTCAGTGTTTGGCGATCTGGCCTTTTTGCGTCATCAATTGCTCAACTCCGGTGAAGGGCTGAGTTTGCAAGAGATGCAGGCGGTTGAGACGGGGCTCAATTTGACGATCCTGAAGGCTTTTGCGGATGCGGGTTATTTTGAGGCGGAACGTGTGGCGCTTGAGGGTCATCCTAAGGCGGCGCAAATTGCAACGCTTGATGAGCAATTGGCTGAGACGGCTTATGGTGTTGTGCATGAAGATACGGGCGGCAAGGTTCATACGGATGAATTCCACCGCATTATAGATGTGTCTGACCTGCAAGGTGACCGTTTGGTTGTTGATTTTGACTTGCAAGGGGTGGCGCAGGACAGAAATCCAAGCCGGGCGGTCATTGTTGTGAAGAACGTCGAAGATGGAAGCACATTGTTAAGCACTCAGATCAATGCGCCGCTTGCGGGTACGACGGATTGGCAGCATACCCAGCTTGATTTATCTGCCCTGCCTCATGGCAAACCGCTTGATCTTGAAGGTGTTGATCAGGTGGTGATTGAGGTGAGAACTGATTTTGGTGCACAGGTGAAAGGCCTGACGGTCAGCGGTCATCAGCACAAATTGCAAGGGGCAGAGCGAGCCAAGGCTTTAGCGGACCGTGATGCGCTGATTGAGAGCTCCGACAATTGGGGTTGGCAGTTGGATATTGCGGAGAGCCGGTCTGAATTGCAGGCGAAGCGAGATGAGCTGCAGGCTGAATATGATGCCGCGCCGACGGAAGCTTTAGCGCATGAGCTGGCCCATCTTGATGCGCAACTGACCAAGGCGCTTGATGATGGTATCCGTGCACAAGTTCAGGAGTTGTTTGCGGATCTCGGTCTTGAGGAAGGCAAGCCCCTTGGGGCGTTGGATTTGCGCAAGACGGGGATGTTGAGCCATCTGGACACGGAGGTGTTTGTGATGGACAGCGAATTGCCGCCTGAGAGGCGCAGCGATGCGAGCAGTGACGAGAAGTTTTCTAATCTGAATGGCTTTTTGCTGCGCAATCTGGAAGACGGTGTTAACGGAGCGGATGTGCTCAAAGGTGTTCAGGAGATCCTGGGAGGTTTTGGCAAGGGGAGAGCGGATAAGAACAAGAAGTTGGTAAACTATAAAGCGTTTCAGGAGTTTGAAAATATCAGCCTGACGGAAGGCATTACCGATGAGATAACGGCCTCCAGGGCGCATCTTGACCAATCGGTTGCGCGTTACGGAGAAAAACATAAGGGCCTGATGGGGCAGCGGGAAAACGTTGTCAAGGCGCAAGCCGATCCGATGGTGATACTGGAACGCTCCATCGGTCAGATGGATCTGCGTTATATGATGCCAGCAAGTGCTAAGCTCGTTGCCACTAACGACGCCGACGACACGACCACAGAGGACACAACCTCAGATGACACAGAAACAGCGGACACAGAGACCGAGAGCCCGCTCACACTGAGCACAATGAGCCTCGCCGACATTCTCGCAAATGAGGATCTGCAAAAACTCCTCGGCATCGAAAACCCAATCATTATCTCAAACTCTGAAGAAACAGCACAAACTGCAACCGATAACACCGTCGCTGCTTAGAGCCTTTTCGGTTTCATATGTGATCCAATTGGAAGTCCAGGGAAAACCCTCAGCCGCGTTCTTATCCGAAACTCGGGTTAATTATCGCAGAATATGGCGGATGGTTTTTAGAGGTATCCAGCTGAGCCGAATATCAGAGATGGCACCAAGGCGTTATGATAACGCTTTGACCTGTCAATCTTGATATGGGTGAAATATTTCAAAATCAATTCGACCGTTCAAGGACCTCAGACCATCACCCTCTGTATTCAGTTCGGTCATCCCGCTCTAACTTAGCGCCCTCACACTCCGCCAGTTTTAATCAAACAAGCTTGATACGGATTGTTCACCGGCAGTTCGCGCAATCGCCTCACCAATAAGAGGTGCAATGGACAGGACGCGGATATTATGTGCGACACGTACAGCCTCTGTCGCGAGAATAGAATCCGTAATGACCAGTGTATTTAAGGAGGATGATGTAATTTTAGCCACTGCGCCTCCCGAAAGAACGCCATGAGTAATATAGGCATTGACCTCGGTCGCTCCTTTAGCAAGAAGAGCATCAGCTGCGTTACAGAGCGTTCCACCGGAATCCACAATATCATCAATGAGAATACAGCAACGATTATCCACATCGCCGATGACATTCATGACTTCAGATTCGCCGGGTTGCTCTCTGCGCTTATCGACAATAGCAAGTGGTGCGCCGATCCGCTTTGCAAGGCCTCGGGCGCGCACCACACCTCCCACATCAGGTGAGACCACAGTAATCTTATCAAGCTTGTAATGCTCTTTTATGTCCGTCACCATAACAGGCGCAGCAAAAAGATTGTCTGTTGGGATATCAAAAAACCCTTGGATCTGACCAGCATGAAGATCTAACGTCAATACGCGATTAGCTCCAGCATGGGTGATAATATTGGCAACAAGTTTTGCCGAAATTGGTGTTCTAGGGCCAGGTTTCCTATCCTGCCGCGCATATCCATAATAGGGGAGTACTGCTGTAATACGTTTTGCGGATGCCCGCTTTAACGCGTCAATGATAATCAGCAACTCCATAAGATGGTCATTCGCAGGAAATGAGGTTGACTGAACGACAAAAACATCTTCGCCACGGACATTTTCTTGAACTTCGACAAAAATCTCCATATCAGCGAAACGCCGTACCACGCATTTTGTCAATGGGATATTGAGATAAGCCGCAATAGCTTCTGCTAGCGAGCGGTTGCTATTTCCCGCTACCAGTTTCATTTGACCGCTTTCTACCGGCATATTTTGCTACAAGGTCCCTACATCCAGCTGAGAAATGCGGTTAAAAAAGAACTACACTTCAAGGACATACCTTTTAACAATCAGGCCCGAACCTGTAAACAGATCCGAGCCTATGTAAACCTTCAACTTAAGGAATTTTATTCCTAATTTGTCGCTTTTCGCTGTTGTTTAGGCTTTAAGAGTTCGAGAATTCCCTTAGCCGCTGCCGCTGCTGCCGCGTCAGCAGTTTTCCCCCAGGACCCATCTAATGACCCTTGTTGAATGGAATTGTTTTGCGAAACCACTCCAAGATCACGACCTTCCGGGTCCAGCACGCGCCATTTAATATCTATACTTTGCCGGCCGCTTTTGGGTTTACCCATTTTCACAACCCCGACAACCTTATAGGCATCATTGGTTGCGTTAGACGCCAGTTTAACGCCATTGCGTGAGAGCTCTTTCTTAAGTGCTCGTGCCAATGACTTCCGCCCATCACCGGGTGCGCCATCAACGGATGGAACTATGGCGGATAAGGCGCCGGATCGTTTGCTTTTAGAGCTAAGCGAAGCGACACGCTTTTGATTTGATCCTTTAGAAGTGGTGGAAGATGTTTTATTTCCGGAGGATGTGTTTGGTACAACAACTTTCTTTTTGGGTAGCCATTTTGCTATCCGGGTTGCGGTTTTGGCTGCGATACTGTTGATCGCTTTGGTATCCACCACAGCCCAAGGATCATTCCCCTTTTTGCCAGAAACAAGTTCTTCACCCTTAATACGATGCGTTCGGTTACCCGATGTATCTGTCACATCCCATATGTAGGAAAGTTTGGTGCCCTTCGTCTCCGGAGAGGCGACAAGATAGCCCCGGACCGTATAGTCAGGTTTGGACTTTTTGCCTTTTACAACAGGGATCGATCTTCTTTGAGCTTCAGAAACAACCGCTCCTGATAATTGTTTGGATACACTGGGTGGCGCACCAATAAGTGGAGCAAAGGCAATAGGAGCTGCCTTGCTTTCTACAACAGGCGATGCAGAAGCCGTTGTACTGCTAGAAGTACTGCCAGTACTCCCATCGCCAAGATCAAGCACCGAACTATCAAGACCAAGTACGGAACCAGACTCACAACCAGAAAGCCCCTGCACTGAAAGCCCAAGACTGATAGCCAGTGCCATGCGCTTAATGCAGCGCTGCAGTTTAGCAGCGTCACCATGCGTCACCGGGACAACCCCCTATGTTTATATTTACCCCGCATCGGACCGGCATGACGACCATATGTGCACACAACATACCGGTATTCCGCAACCAAATCTACTAGACCTAGAATCAAATTACGTCCAGTCACATTACCACACTGACAGCTGTACTGGGCCATATTTTTGTTGATCACGTGTGGACAGACCTTCATTTGAGCATAATTGCTGATATTTGACGTCCGTAATCAACTTCATTTCGATGGACTGAGCGCCTATAGCTATAGAATAACGATTCGTCTCCATAGGTGCACAATTCAAGATCTACCATTTTATCAAGACCTGCGGAGCGCAAACGATCTACAATATAGGATGGTAAATTGAATTGATAACGGTCGCCCCTACCTTTTATGAAAAAACGGGCATTTTCTGGGCCTTCATCCATAAATTTTTTCCGAAATTCTGGGCCGACTTCATAGGCGGCTTGTGAAATGGTGGGACCTATCGCAGCAATAATATTTGCGCGACTAGCACCAAGTCTCTCCATTTCGATCAAAGTATTTTCCAAAATCCCCTCAAATGCACCCCGCCAGCCTGAGTGAACTGCCGCAATGACGCCTGTTTCTGGGGCTGCAAAAAGCACAGGCGCGCAATCTGCGGTAAGAACTCCAACGGCCAATCCTGGTGTCGCTGTTACAATGGCATCAGCAGCAGGTGCTTTTTCATACGGCCATGGGATCTCGGTTGAGATCGCTTTTGGGCTGTGTATTTGACGGGGTGTAATGAGGTGTTTGGGAGCCGTACCAAGCGTTTTTGCAACTTTGAGACGGTTTTCCGTAACAATTACTGGATTGTCATCTGAACCAAGGCCGCAGTTCATAGATGCATAAATTCCCTCAGATGCTCCGCCAACACGCGTGAAAAAACCGTGACTAATCCCATCAAGCTTACTCAGCAAAGGCGCTTCGATCATCTCCAAACTCCTTTATGTGAGATTGTAATAACCTTATCAGATTCGAGAACATATCTAGCAAAAGTAGGTGCCAACTCTGCTAAAAAGATATGCAATAACAAAAAGATAAATCATTTTAATGATTTCCTTTAGGTGCTGGGCGCTTTAAATCTTTGACGCCATGTTGAGGGACAAATTGCCGCTTCTGTCTATATGTGTCTTGAGAAATAGCATACGGCGTGCAATGGAAAAGAGTGCTGCAAACTATGGTTTTTTCAGCACACTTGATCCGTAATTCTCAAAAAAATGAACATATTTGAAAAAAATACCTGTTGTTCATAAAGGTGGATTGAGTAAAAGGTGAATATTTCCAAAGTACTATATGCGTACATTTATATAGAACTTGACCGTTCATCCAAACAGTACACAGGAGTAGGAGTCAATGGTCAACGCAGAGATAGAGCGCGAAGCGCGAACGCTTGTTCAACCTTATCTGAATGATGTTGCATGGCCTACGGTCTTTTTGGGGGTAGCCTGTGTGGGGTCGTTCTTGACCGTATGCTATTTGGGTGTCACAGGAGCCATTCCTTTATGGCTAGGTCTCGTTCTCAATACTTTCATACTTTATGCGGACCAAACTCCCCTTCATGAAGCGGTACATGGCAGCATCGCTGGTAAGCACAGAAAATATATGTGGCTCAACCACTTGATCGGGTTTCTCTGTGGTGCTGTGCTTTTGCATGAATATAAGATGTTTCGTGTAATGCATATCATTCATCACCGCGATACCAATAACCCCGAATTCGATCCCGATGTCTGGATATTTGCAAAGTCACGGATAGGCGTATTTTTCAAGTGCCTGACAATCCCGCTGCAATATCACTACTATTTTTTCAAAAATATTTTCCTTGCGAAGGAATACCGGGCCGAAGTCATACATATTTTCTTAGTCTACGTAGTGCTCTACAGCATTGTATTCTGGGGTTGTATGCTTGGGTATCATTGGGAAGTGCTAATGCTCTGGTATATACCGCATTTCCTGGCGAGCGGACTAATCATCTATTTCTTCGGCTATCTAGTTCATCCTGAGGAGCATCAGGAGCGTTATAAAAATACGCGTATCTTACATTTCAGAGGCCGCTTTGCGCCGTTGGTTAATTTGCTCTGGTTTTTCCAGACATTCCATCTCATTCACCATCTATTTCCACGCATACCTTTCTATAAATACCCGCAAGTCTACCGAGACCTTAAGCCCTTGCTTAAACAGGCAGGTGCCCCAATTGTGGAATATGGTCAGGAGAGCAGCAAAATCTCTGAGCCGACCCGGGGCGCCAGCGTACATACATAGCCTGTGTCATAGCCTGAGTCGTAATCTAAGCGGGTTTGGATTCTACGTGGGTCGGTAAAGAGGGAGTTGTGCACATTCTCTAAAACTCGCTCTGCATGACCGTTAACGATGATATATGCTTTGGCGTCATTTCAAGCTGATTCGGACGATTATGCTACGAACATTCAAGTTCACATGGCCTGTGCGTTTTGCTCTGGCGGCGGTGTGCTTTGCCATCATCCTGTACACTTTCTTTGGCGGGAACGGCACTCACAAAACAGAGAATTTAACAATAACACTTGGCAAAACACTTGTGCTCAAACTTAAAGGTAAAGCTGGTCCGGATTTTCGCTGGCGGTTAAATAAAACGAAAAGTTCCGGTCTAGAGCTGGTTGATATTGAGAAAATTGGTTGGACATTGAAACCGAATGATCATACCTCCCTTTTTGGGACATCGGGCATATTACGCATAGCAGTTACTTCAAAAAATCCTGGCAGAGCGTGGCTGGTTTTCGATTACCTCCGCATCAGAGATGAAGATCGCGGTCCCATATCAACCCGTAAATTTCAGATTGAAATTTCTGCAAGCAGATAATGCCATCAACTGGATATCTCTAAAAACCATCCACCATCCCCTGCCACCCGCGTAATTATCGCAGAATATGGTGGATGGCCCGAAGGGAGCATTTAGAGATGCCCAACTGGCTTTTTAGGAACCGCAAAGTTCTTGAAATTATTGGCACCGGAAGTCTCAAACAAAATATTGAGGGTGAGCCATTAGGTTCATGACTTAAAAATCATGTCAGCCGGTGAAATTAAAACGCCGAATTGCTCACACCAAATGACGACACTTTGATATTTTGCAAGATCTAAACCGTTCGGGATTTTATATTTCTGACTGCCCTTAAAACTCCTCAGCCGTCCGAGATCAATCCACATAGTGTCTTTGACATCATTAGAGCTGCGGATTTTGGATTTGGGTACGAGGAAAACATGAAATTTCGGGCCTGGCCCTACCTCAAAGTCGGAATGAAGAAAAACGGTTTCCTGATAAAGCGTCACCTTGCCTTTACCGTAATGAATGGGATCCGATGGGTCGGCATGAATAAAAGTGCCCTCCGCTATGACTTTTGTTTTCTCAGCCTCAGCTAATGTCTCCATAGCCTCCGGTGGTGGAAAAACAAATGGATAAAAGAAAAAACCTAGGGCAACGCCTAGCCCCGTGCCCAAGACGCCGCCGAGGAAGAAAATCGCAACTCCACGCCAAAAACGTTTGAACATACTTATCTCCAATTCACGAAATCAGAATCACTACGCATAAATTTCTCTTGGAAAGTTTTGTATGAAGGAGTTGTGGTATATGCAAGATAGGCTGGGATAATTTTACCAGCTCAGTGTCAATCAGAAACTTAATGGACCATAAATTGTCCGTCGACGAAGCGGAATTCAGTTGGCCTGATCAGACGTTTATGAGCAACTCGTATCGTATAGAGTGGCCCATCAAGGTTATTCGTCCAGAAATCGAGAAAGCCTTTGAGTTTGGGAAAACGTGGGGCGAGATCGTAATCTTGCCAAATATAAGATTGCAAAAGTGTAGGATGGTCGGGCAAATGATAAAGGATTTCAGCCGTTGTTAAATTATAACCTTTGAGTTGTTCCACAAATTGCCGATCCACCATCCAATACCTCTTATAGTAATGACATTTTCATACTAAGATAGGGTAGTTGATTTTTCCTAACCATGCAGCTATTTTCCATTGTAGATCAGATGTTTAGCAGCGCTTTGTGAGGACTGCTGCTATTTGGCTGAACGAACCATCTCTTGCGCCTTTAATAGTAAGGCATCACGATCAACAGAAAATCCGTCATTAATCCATTGAGCTTCAAGGTCTCTAAGAATTTGGCCAATCGCTGGTCCCTTCATAGTTCCTAGCGCTGAAATATCCGTGCCGGTTAAAGGAAACTCTGGAACGACCCAACTTTCAGGCAGGGTTAGCAGCTTGCGCCAAGGTTTATTATCTAGGGGCTCTCCGGAACGGGCCCACGATATGAGAACACGATCGCGATATCTGTCTGGACCAAGTCGGTAAAGGGCGATCTTTGCGTCGAGTTCGTCCATCCTGCTATGAAAAATGGGAGCCGTTGCCGCAATTTTCTGAAGCCGTTGACGTTCAGCTTTCGATAACCGTAAGCGGACCGCAAGCCGGTCAGTATCTTCACACACTAAAACCGCTAAAGCTGAGAGCCTCAACACGGCATCAGCTTCGCGGCCCAGAGATGTTTCAATATCGATCAGCCTGGTAACATGATTAATATTTGGGACAGAGCCGAGAATATCAACCAGAAGGCCTGTATCGTAAAGCGTCTCAAATGTACGGGTAACACTTCGCGCTTGAAGGAGGCGGAAGAGTTCAGCACGAACGCGTTCGGCTGACAGCTTTGCAAGTCCGGCTCTTTCACGAATACATGCGCTTATTCCGTCGCTGTCGATCGGTCCTTCGCCATAATCTGCATTGAAGCGGAAAAAGCGTAGAATGCGCAGAAAGTCCTCGCGAATCCTCTGGCGGGGATCGCCGATAAACCGAACGCGCCCAGCAGCGAGGTCGGCATAGCCACCGAGCGGATCATGTACAACGCCATCGGATGACACATAGAGCGCATTCATCGTGAAGTCGCGTCTTCGCGCGTCTTCTGCCCAATCTGATGTGAAAGCAACTGTCGCGCGGCGGCCATCGGTTTCAACGTCCTGCCTCAAGGTTGTGACTTCATAGGGGTGATGGTTAGAAATAACCGTGACTGTTCCATGCTCGATTCCTGTTGGTACGGCTTTCAGACCGGCACGCTTTGCTAGAGCTATCACGGCTTCAGGTGGTGCTGTTGTGGCTAGATCGACATCTGTCACATCAAGGCCCAAAAGTGTGTTGCGCACCGCACCGCCGACGGCGCGAAGTTCATGGCCCTCTTGTGTAAGTGCTGCAAATATAGCCTGAGTTTCTGCGCGATTAAGCCAATCAGCATCGGTCAAGCACGGCAAAGCTTCTTTCTCAATCACGCAAGCAACCTATCGTCATCTTTCTGGAGACTGCCTTGACTCATGTGAATCTACAATACGCGCCTTTGGTTGGCGGTAATTATTGCAGTCCGCATTATCCTTGTGAAACGGGCAATTATCTGTTCGCATTGGTTTATTGAGCAAATTATTGTGCCGGTACAGGTTTAGCCCGGTTGTCCTTTGTTTGCTCTGTTTTTTCGGAGGCCTTTCGGCTTTGATCTTTTTCCGATGTAATATCAAAATAGACAAAACTTGCGAGTGTTCCGACAGCAAGAAGGGTCCCAATGAGTGATAAAGCTACAATTGGTGTATCTGCCTCTTTGCTTCGGCCAATCACTGCAACATAACCGGCATAAAATAGGAAGGGCAGAAAAAACAATAGAATCATCAAAAGTATAACCCTTGGCATCAGCGATATAGCCTTTCAAATAAATTGCGTAAAATGCCAGCTGTAGCGCCCCAAATATACCGCTCCCCATAGGGCATAGCATAGTAGTAGCGTTCTCGTCCTCGCCATAAAATCGAATGTTTCTGATGATTTTCAGCGGTCATCAGAAACCGCAATGGAACTTCGAAAACTTCAGCGACCTCCGTGTCATCTGGACTAAGCGTGAATTGTGGCGAAACAACACCAACACTTGGCGCGATCCTAAAACCTGTGCCGGTTTGATAGGTATCGAGAAAACCTAAAACGTCAATATGGGCGCGTTTAAGCCCTATTTCTTCTTCTGTTTCCCTTAATGCCGTCTCCAAAGGACTGTCATCATTTTCCTCAATTTTACCCCCTGGAAAAGAGATTTGCCCAGCATGAACGGTAAGATCATCGCTGCGTCGTGTAAATAAGACTGTAGCTTCTGGCAGGCGATTGATAATCGGGACAAGAACTGCTGCAGGATGTGCGGTTTGTTCAAAACCGGTATTGGAGGCTGCGTCAGGATTAAGATCATGGTCTCCTCGCTCAGCGGTCCGGGTTGCATCAAATGCGTTTGCCTTTGGTTTGAGGGCCAGCTCTCTTTCTGCTCTGGTACGCAGATCATCGGCTGTGAAAAGAGGTGAAAGGGGCAGGCTTACATCGGTCATAGACAGAGAATACCATCCTTGGGGCTGAATCATAGAGACTGAAAATTTAATACAGCACCGAACTTTTCATCTGATTTCAAGATCTTCCGCTCGAGCCATGGAAAAAAAGTGGCCAGAACTCCATACGCCAAATGTGGGAACACCGTCGACTTCGTTAATCTCGGCCAGCTCAACCAAATCATAATAAAGAGCGCGCGTGACAAGGGCTTCAAGGCGTCCTCGTACCAGAATGTAGGGTTTAAGTCCGCCATGTGTAGGATCAAGGTCAAACCTTAGTGGATGGCGCAAATCAATCACAACTTCATCATCGACATTGGTGCGGAAGGTGAGAATTTGGTTAAGGCCAATGTCTACCGGAATCATTTCCACGGCCAAAAAAGGCGCATCTTCCACATTTATCGCAATTTTTTCGACGGGTGTGACCAAATAATGCGCGCCATCGTCGTCTTTTCTCAGGACAGAGGAAAAGAGTTTCACTAGTGGTTGCCGCCCGATAGGGCTTTCCTGATAGAACCATGTGCCATCAGCGGCAATTTTTAGGCCAATATCGCCACAATATGGCGGATTCCAGAGATCAACAGGCGGTAATCCTTTACTAGCGTCCTTTTTAAGCGTGGCTTCCAAAGATGAAAGCCCCTTGCCAGATATTGCATTTTTTGGGTTCATAAATGCATAAGCCTCCATACCCCCATATCTCCGAATAAAAGATGCCATGAGGGAGGCAGAAACTATAATGCTAACAATATTGTGACGAATTTTGCCGACAAAGTATTTCTGTAAAGCAATAGTCGTCCTATATTGTTCATTATGACAAGCTTGAGTCAAACAGACGAGAATATCGTCGAAAGGATCGAAGCCGTCGGCGGAAAAATCCGGCAAGTACAAAATGCTGCCGCTTCGGTCATTTTCGGACAGGATCAAGTGATTGAGTTAACACTGATCACGCTCTTGTCCGGTGGTCATGCCTTGCTGATTGGCGTTCCGGGTCTCGCCAAGACAAGTTTGGTGGAAACTTTGGGTACGGTGTTAGGTCTTGATAATAAGCGCATTCAGTTCACGCCCGACCTCATGCCCTCTGATATCGTCGGATCAGAAGTGTTGGAAGAGACGCCCATGGGCAAGCGGGATTTCCGTTTTGTAAAAGGGCCAGTCTTTACGCAGCTCTTAATGGCTGACGAAATCAACCGCGCAAGCCCAAAAACGCAATCGGCTCTTTTGCAGGCTATGCAAGAGCATCATGTAACGATTGCCGGCACGCGTCATGATGTGCCCTCACCCTTTCACGTGCTAGCGACCCAAAACCCGCTTGAACAGGAGGGCACATATCCATTGCCCGAAGCGCAGCTTGACCGTTTTCTATTGCAGATAGATGTTTCTTATCCGGATGAATTAGCGGAACGGCGGATGCTCTTTGCCACCACCGGCACAGAAGAACGTATGCTTCAAACGATCTTGTCTCCGGCTGAGCTCTTATCGGCACAACGTTTGGTCCGTCAAATTCCCGTGGGCGATTCCATTGTAGATGCTATCTTAAAGCTTGTACGCTTGGCACGCCCCGGAGAGGGAGCAAGTGAAAAGATCAATCGCCTCGTTGCCTGGGGCCCCGGTCCAAGGGCTAGTCAAGCGCTGATGCTGGCTATTCGAGCAAAGGCTTTGATCGATGGTAGGCTTGCTCCGTCGGTGGATGACGTCATTGAGCTAGCAGCACCCGTGCTCAAGCACCGGATGGCTCTCACCTTTGCGGCGCGGGCTGAAAATGTCCAGGTCAAAGATGTCATTGCCCACCTGACCGAAGGACTGGAGTAAAACAGGCGTGGCAGTAGAGCGAGCACTGGAAAAATCTATAAGAGATATAGAGGCTCAAGCGCATACGCTTGCTGCACGCATACCGGCCCTACTCGTTGAGGCGCGCCGTGTTGCTCATACCATTACTCACGGGATTCATGGCCGTCGACGTGCGGGTCCTGGCGAGACCTTTTGGCAATTTCGCCATTATCAAGATAATGACACGGCCGCACTTGTTGACTGGCGTCGTTCGGCAAGCTCGGATCATCTTTATGTTCGCGAGCGGGAGTGGGAGGCGGCGCATACGGTCTGGCTTTGGCCTGATCTATCACCGTCAATGATGTTTAGTTCCCATCTTTCTTCTGTAAGCAAGCATGATCGGGCACTTGTGCTGACATTTGCGCTGGGCGAGTTATTGGTTCAAGCTGGCGAACGTATCGGGCTTATGGGGTTGTTAGCGCCTACATCAAGCCGTTTTGCCACTACTCGCTTAGCTGAGGCAATTGTTGATAAGCAAACCGCGGGCGATGAACTGGAGGGTTTACCGCCAAAGGCAAAGCTCAGCCCTCATTCGGAATGCGTAATTTTCAGTGATTGCTTAGAATCCATTGACGTTTTGGTAAAGCGGTTAGACAATATTGCTGGGCAGGGTGTGCGTGGCCATGTCGTGCAAGTTTTCGATCCGGCTGAGGAAACCTTGCCTTATTCGGGGCGAACGGAGTTTGAGGCCCGTGAGGGGCTGCATCGGGTTTTGACAGGAAGGGCGGAAAGTTTGAGGGAAGGATACCGAGAGCGTTTGGAAAGTCATCGAGCTCGGTTGCGGGAGCATATGCGGCGCTTGGAGTGGAGTTTTCTTGTCCATCACACGGATCGCCCTGCCGGGGAGACGCTGTTAGCGCTACACACAAAACTTGCTGGTCTTGAACAAGACTATCGGCATCGCGATATAGGTGACGAGTTTGATGCCCCCGATTATTCGCCTACCGGCGCCGAACATGGGGATAGCCCATGATGACATTCGGCCCCATCGGTTTTTTAAATCCTCTCATTCTCACTGTACTCGCGACTTTGCCGGTGATTTGGTGGTTGTTGAGATTAACACCGCCGCGCCCACAACGGGTTTGGTTCCCTCCAACACGGCTTCTTGAAGGGTTGACTTCTAAAGAGCAGACGCCTGCCTATAGCCCATGGTGGTTGACAGCACTTAGGATGTTGCTTGCGGCCCTTATTATCTTCGCACTTGCTCGGCCCATTCTTCATCCAGAGTATAAATCTTTACCGGGTGAAGGTTCGGTTGTTATTCTCGTTGATAATGGTTGGGCAGCGGCAAATGATTGGAATACGCGTAAAGCAGCAATGGATACGCTTATTGATCAGGCGGAACGCAATTCGCGGCTGGTCCTCCTCGCTACAACGACACAAAGCGGGAAGGCCGGTCGGCCTGAACCTCAAGCACCAAATGAGGCGCGTGAGCGTGCAGCAAGCATACAGCCTTTACCTTTTGCTCCTGACCGGCGACAAGCTCTTGATCTCCTAGGAAAAAGCCTGGGCAATCATCCGAACTCTACAATTGTCTGGTTAGGTGATGGTCTTGATTATGGCTATACAGATGATTTTGTAGAGGGATTGCAAAAACTTAAAGGGCCGGAGGGCCATCTTGTCCTATACCGCGGCGATGATCTCTCACGTCTTTATGGGCTTCATGCAGTTTTGGATAAATCAGGGAAATTTAAAGCGCGGGTAATCCGGGCTGGCGGCAAGGCTGAAAGCAATACGGTTGAAGCTTGGAGCGGACGCGGTGCGCGGCTTGGCGAGGCCAAGTTTTCTTTCGCAGGCGGGAAGACTGAAGCGGAGGTTATGTTTGATTTACCTCTAGAGCTTCGCAATCAAATTGCCCGTCTGGAGATTACAGGCGTCCGTTCGGCCGGCGCGGTTCATCTCTTAGACTCACGTTCAAAGCGCAGACGGGTTGGGCTTATATCGGGAGAAGCTCGCGAGCTTTCTCAACCACTTTTATCTCCGCTTTATTATATTGAAAGGGCATTATCACCTTATTCCGAGGTTCTTTCGATAACGGACCGGAACGTTGCCGTTGCCGTTGAAAGTTTGCTCGGCCGTAATCCTTCGGCGCTAGTGCTTGCAGATATTGGTACGGTTGGTGGTCAAACCTTTGAGCGTCTTGAAAAATGGGTCAAAAAGGGCGGTGTTTTGATCCGTTTTGCTGGCCCACGGCTGGAAAAAGCAGGGGATCAACTTTTGCCTGTTACTTTGCGGCAAGGTGGGCGGACATTGGGTGGAGCCCTTTCATGGAGCACCCCGCAACCCTTGGCTGCGTTTGAGCAAAAAAGTATTTTTTACGGACTAACACTCTCTAAAGAGGTAACAGTAAATAGGCAGGTTCTTGCTGACCCAGCCCGCACTTCGACCGAGATTCAAGTCTGGGCGAGGCTTGCAGATGGCACACCTCTGGTCACGGCAGACCGGCGTAGCCAAGGTTGGGTCGTGCTCTTCCATGTCACAGCCAATTCTGACTGGTCGAATTTACCGTTATCGGGTCTTTTTGTAGAAATGTTCCGCCGTTTAATCGATTTATCTGCACAGACGGCTTTGCCCGCCACATCACAAGACAGTAAGGAGGGTAAAGATTTGCCGCAGATTTCCAATGCGCAACTGCTGACACCCTACCAAACTTTGGATGGCTTTGGCCGGCTTTCTACGCCCCCCACAAGTGCTGAGCCCATAAATACTAGTGAGATTGATCATATCAAGCCTAATGCCAAACACCCTCCTGGGTTTTATGGGCCATCCGGGGCTACGCGTGCACTCAATCTAATCGGGCCAAAAAGTGTTTTGAAGGCTTATGATGCGCTACCTGGTGCCACCACATTAGCAAGTTATAAAACCCCATCACCCATCATACTAAAACCGTGGCTTTTATTAGCTGCTCTCGGTATTTTCTTAATAGACGCAATGATCGTGATATTTATGTCTACCGGAGTTCACATAGGCCGTGCTACAGCTCGAGCAAGTACGCTTGCACTCTTTACAATACTGAGCTTTGTGCTCTTGTTTGTGCCTGCACAAGCCAAGCCTGAAAATAAGGCTAAAGAGAATTTTGCCCTTAGTGCTTCACTCAAAACAAGATTTGCCTACGTGCTCACAGGTGATGCTGAAACAGATCAGATCAGTGAACAGGGGTTGAAGGGGCTGAGTAAGGTCATAACATCGCGCACAGCAATTGAACCGGCCGCTCCTATGGCGGTGGACGTCAATAGTGATGAGCTTGCGTTTTTCCCGTTCCTTTATTGGCCCGTTCGCCCGAATGCAAAAGCTTTATCTGACGCTACGCTTGCTAAAATCGATGCTTATATGAAGCAGGGTGGAATGATCCTGTTTGATACAAAAGATTATCAGCAATCCGTAACACTTGGCGGAGGAGGGGAAGGCCCGGGAGCAATAGCCCTGCAAAGGCTTCTAGGTAAGCTCGACATTCCTCGCCTTGAGCCTGTGCCTGAGGGGCATGTGCTCACAAAATCATTTTATCTTTTGGGAAGTTTTCCGGGGCGCTGGGATGGCGGGGCTCTTTGGGTAGAAGCTCAAGCAAAGGACGATCGTCAGAGCGAGCGCCGTGCACGGCACTCAGATGGTGTAAGTTCATTACTTGTGACCTCTAATGATTTTGCTGCCGCCTGGGCGCTTGATGCGAACAATCGGCCTATATATCCTGCGGTTCCAGGCGGTGAAGTGCAGCGTGAATTATCGTTCCGCTCAGGCATCAACATCGTAATGTATGCGCTCACCGGCAATTACAAGGCCGATCAAGTGCATGTTCCAGCACTTCTAGAAAGGCTCGGTCAATAGGTTATGACGTGGGTAGTTGAGTTTTATCCGCTTCTGCCGATGCCCATCTTTTGGGGTGTTGCGGCAATAGCTGCTCTTATAAGTATTATTTTCCTTCTACAAAGAAGGCGTGGTGCCCTTATCCGGTGTCTTGCTCTTTCCTTGCTCATAATGGCTTTAGCAAACCCCAATCTACGGCAGGAAGAACGTGAATCATTATCCAATATCGCTCTCGTTGTGGTCGATGAAAGTGCTAGCCAAAAAATTGCAGGCCGGTCTGAACGCACCAAAGCGCTCCGAGAAGCTTTGGCGGCCAAACTCGCCAAAATACCTAATTTGGAAATTCGCTGGGTAACGTCATCCCATAGAGCAGATGATGACAAAGAAGGGACAACTCTTTTTGCCGATCTCAATCGAGGCCTTTCCGGCATTCCCACAAATCGCCTGTCAGGTGTTATTTTAATCACTGATGGTCAAATTCATGATGCTCCGGGGGAAGCGAGTTCGCTTGATTTTCAGGTTCCGGTCCATGCATTTATCACAGGCCGTAAAGATGAGAGCGACCGGCGTATTGAAATTTTGAAGGCGCCCCGCTTTGGTATAGTTGGCAGCAGCGGCAAGATTAAGCTTCGTGTTTTGGAACAAAATACACCCCCTACCGATTCAGGCCTTGTACGGCTTAAGGTTACGCGCGAAGGTCAGCCTGCGGAATTTCTCAATGTCGAGATTGGGACACCAGTGGAAATTCCGATGATGTTTCCTCATGCCGGGCCAAATATTGTAGAGTTGGAATTAGTTCCGGGCAAAAACGAGCTTACACTTGCCAATAATCGCACAGCTATTGCCGCGGAAGGGGTAAGAGAAAATCTTCGTGTTCTGCTTGTTTCAGGCGAACCACACGCTGGTGAACGCACTTGGCGCAACCTTCTTAAATCAGATGCTGCTGTGGATCTGGTTCATTTTACAATTCTACGCCCGCCGGAAAAGCAGGATGGAACGCCAATCAATCAACTCTCTCTCATAGCTTTTCCTACCCGAGAGCTTTTTTCAGAAAAGCTCAATGAGTTTGATCTGATTATTTTTGATCGTTATCAACGCCGGGGCGTATTACCGCTTCTCTATCTGGATAACGTTGCCCGTTATGTTTCAGAAGGTGGTGCGGTTTTGGTGGCGGCTGGACACAGCTATTCTTCTCCTATGAGCCTTTATCGGACACCGTTGTCTCATATTCTTCCGGCCGCCCCTACAGGTCGGGTTGTTGAAATCCCGTATAAGGCGCAGATCACCGCTTCCGGTAATAAGCATCCTGTCACAAGAAAACTTCCTGGTGGTGGAAACGTTCCTAGTTGGGGGCGTTGGTTTCGCTTAATTGATGCCTCACCCCAAAAGGGTGAAATCCTAATGAAGGGGCCTGAGGATAAGCCGTTGCTCATTCTCGATCGCATAGGTGAAGGCCGCGTGGCGTTACTTCTTTCCGATCACGCCTGGCTTTGGGCGCGTGGTTATGAAGGCGGTGGCCCTTATACGGCATTGCTTCGTCGCCTCGCCCATTGGCTCATGAAAGAACCGGATCTTGAGGAAGAGTTTTTGCGCGCAAGCGGCAAAGGTAAGAGCTTGTTGATTGAACGCCGCTCTATGAAAGATAAAATCACATCTGTAGAGCTGACCACACCAAGCGGAGAAAAAACTTCTATTGAACTTGAACAAGCAGAACCAGGATTATGGCGAAAAAAATTGGACGTTGATGAGCTTGGTCTTTATCGTGTTAAGTCCGAGGCGCTTTCTGCAATTGCTCATGTGGGCCCGCTTAATTCCCGTGAACTTGCCACAGTGACTGCAACGGATGAAATCTTGAAACCTGTTCTTGAAACAGCAGGTGGTGGTATCTTTTGGAGCGGTTCAGGCACCTCAAGCATTTTGGCTAAGCTGCCACGGATTACATTGCTGCGGTCAGCACGGGTCATGCATGGCTCAAACTGGGTGGCCCTTCGTGATCGCAATGCCTATGAGGTTAAAGGAATAAGGCTCATACCGCTTTTCACAGGTTTCTTAGCGCTTTCTGCGTTATTGGGTTTTGTGGCGCTAACTTGGTTCCGGGAAGGCCGGTAGTCTTAGGGTGTTTTCAGGAAAAGTGGACACCGGTTTTCCGCACTTGTTTCTAGAATTCAAGCAAACGACTAATCTCACTTTTTATCCGGCGGCATTTCGGCCCTTGCAAATCCGACATAGTCATTCAATGCGCCTGGGACAAGCTCACAGCCAAGCAAGCGTAAGGGATCAACAGGTCCAGGAAGTTTAATGCGTTCCGCCGGGATACGGCTGAAGCCTGCTCTTTCATAATAAGGGAGATCGCCAACCAAGATCACGAGATGGTATCTAAGTTCTCTCGATTTTTTGAGACCTTCCGCTACAAGTTTTAGGCCATACCCACGTCCCGCAAAGGAGGGACTAATAACAAGCGGGCCCAAAAGAAGAGCACCACTTTTGCCGTCGATAGTGAGGGCTGTAAAGCGGATGCTACCGATAATTTGATCTTTATGCCATGCAGTGAAACACAATGAAGGTATCGGGGGTGTCCCTCTGCGTAAGCGGTAGGCCGTACGGGTAAATCGTCCTGGGCCAAGAACATCAGAATAAAGCTTTTTAATTGCGCGACAATCCGCCGGGGCCTCCAACCGGAACGTTACTTCAGAGTTTGCCATATATTTCTTTACTCAACACAATCGTCGACCTAACCAGTCTGTCCGCGATGACGTAGATAATGATCAGCCAGAACAATGGCCATCATCGCTTCGCCAACAGGAACCGCACGGATGCCAACGCAAGGATCGTGGCGGCCCTTAGTGACAATTTCAGTTTCTTGGCCTGAACGATTAACAGTCTTTCTTGGAGTTAGGATTGAGGATGTGGGTTTGACCGCAAAACGTGCAATTATCGGCTGCCCAGAGGAGATGCCTCCTAAAATGCCACCAGCATGGTTTGAAAGAAAGCTAGGTTTGCCATCCTCACCAATGCGCATTTCATCAGCATTTTCCTCTCCAGAAAGTGCAGCGGCTTCAAAACCTGCGCCAATCTCGACGCCTTTAACGGCGTTAATGCTCATCAGGCCTGAGGCGATGTCTTGGTCGAGTTTTCCATAAACCGGCGCGCCTAGACCTGCAGGGATATTGTCAACGACAATCTCAATAACGGCGCCCGCCGATGAACCTGTCTTGCGGATTTCGTCAAGAAACCCAGCCCAAGTTTGAACTGCGTCATGGTCAGGACAAAAGAATGGATTGCGTTCCACTTCATCCCAACTCCAGTTCTCACGGTTGATTTTATGTGGACCTATTTGCACGAGAGCTCCCCGTACAGTCATGTCGGGCACAATTTTGCGGGCAATACCGCCGGCGGCAACGCGCATCGCGGTTTCTCGTGCTGAGGACCGCCCACCGCCGCGATAATCGCGTAGACCATATTTCTGGATATAGGTGTAGTCCGCATGACCGGGACGAAACTTCGCTTTAATGTCAGAATAATCTTTGGACCTTTGATCCACGTTCTCAATAACAAGTGAGATCGGTGTTCCGGTTGTGAGTTGTTCACCTATCTCCTCATCCTGAAAAACGCCCGAAAGAATCCTAACTTGGTCCGGCTCTTTGCGTTGGGTCGTAAAGCGCGACTGGCCGGGTTTACGCTTATCCAGCCAATGTTGCAGGTCCTTCTCAATCAAGGGAATGCCTGGTGGGCAGCCATCGACAACACAGCCAATAGCAGACCCATGGCTCTCCCCCCATGTGGTGATGCGGAAAAGATGGCCGAAGCTATTATGGGACATGCGTTCTCAGAATTCTTTTAGCGAGTCTTAGGAGACAGCAACAACCTAAGACTCATAGATTTGGTAAGTCCAAGGCAATTAACCCTTTTTACCTGTAAAATCGGATGTTGTTGCAGGTTTTAGTATCACTCCTATACCACGGATATGTCTGGTGCGTCCTCATTTTTCATACCTTGGATATGATACCCCGCATCCACATGGTGAATCTCGCCAGTAACACCGCGGCTCAAGTCAGAAAGAAGATATACGCCGGCTCCGCCAACGTCTTCTGTGGAGATAGTTCGGCGAAGAGCTGAGTTGTATTCATTCCATTTAAGTATATAACGAAAATCACTAATTCCTGCGGCGGCTAAAGTCTTGATAGGCCCTGCAGAGATTGCGTTCACCCGGATATTTTTTTTGCCGAGATCTGCTGCGAGATAGCGTACGCTCGCTTCAAGCGCTGCTTTTGCCACGCCCATGACGTTGTAATGAGGCATAACCTTTTCCGCGCCATAATAGGTCAACGTTAACATCGATCCCCCATCGCGCATGAGTTTTTCTGCACGCTGTGCAAGGGCAGTAAATGAATAACATGAGATCTGCAGGGTTTTCGTAAAATTATCTTCTGTTGTGTCAACGTAACGACCATCAAGCTGCGCTTTATCGGAAAAAGCAATAGCATGAACGAGGAAATCAAGTCCGCCCCAAGTTTTATCTATCTGGCTGAAAACGGCATCCATACTCTTATCATCCGTAACATCGCAGGGTAGGATCAGTTCTGATCCAATCTCTTCTGCAAGCGGTTTTACCCGTTTCATCAATGCTTCACCTTGGTAAGTTAGGGCAATTTGCGCCCCTTGAGCATGGCATGCCTTTGCGATCCCCCAAGCAATTGATCTATTATTGGCGACCCCCATTATGAGCCCGCGCTTACGCGTCATTAAATTTCCGGCTTCAGTCATAGACTTTTCCCCAATAACAGGAGACTGCATTATTTGACTCATGAGCTCATGGATCATGTGTTGGCCAGCGAGCCCCTTTTTACTCATTTCGCCGCTCATTTTATTGCAGTCTGGTATAAGGATAAATATCAGTTTGTGAAAGCGATACTCATGCTAGAAGCAGAGAAATTCGGAGCAAAAAGTTTGCCCTAAAGAGATAATACCAGACTGCAATAATGCCCTTGGCTAAAACAAGCTTGGGTTATTGCAGTCTCAATTAGTCCTTTCTCGATTATATCTAAACCTCTAAAGTCGCGGGCATCCTACACAAACGGCATAACGCGTCCAGCAAAATGGCAAAATCTTGCGGCCTGATCGGTGATTGACTATGTCAAAACGGTCGATTCCTTGAAAATGCAGTAAATACAAACACAATTTAGCCATTAACAGTCCACAGGCCATTGGATTCACGGCAGGCTACGCCTTCTATTGTCTTTAAGTATCGATCTATCGATAGAGAAAGGATGATGTGACGGCAAATTCGACCATTCGAGTCTCTAAAAGCCCGGGTTGGTTTGACCATGCCTTTTAGGCCATTGTTCTTTTTTTGCCAAATAAATGTTCGCCCGTCACCCGTTTCATCCAACGCGATTTGCAGAGCTGTGAGAGCAGTTCTGAAATCGCTTTCATTCAGTTTTGCTCTAAAATCTTTGAAAATAGGCTTTTGGCGAAGCTCTGTTTTGGGAAAATTGAGTGGGTTGTCAAAAAACGGATCCTGCGGATTGCCTGCTATTTGCGGATCCGCCCGGCATGTTATGCTGAGAGTTAGGGTGAGAATAGCGGTCGTAACCGCGAGGCTGAAGGTCGCTCGACAGAAAGTCTGGAACGTATGCATTACGTTTTCGTTCCTTTTTACACAACACACACATATATATACGCACTATCAAAGTCCTGAATGTTGCGCTATCAGAATGAGTAAAGCGTTAATAAAAGTTTCAAGATGCAATAAAATCTTTGCCATGATCCAGGAGTATTAAATGGCAGACATGCAGGACCCAGATTTTTATCAAGGTCCACAGGCCGGTAATTTTGTGGAAGCAGACGATCCTTTGACGCTTTTTCATAGCTGGATGGCTGATGCCAAAAAACATGAAATCAACGATCCAAATGCCATGGCCCTTGCTACAGTCGACGGAAACGGATTTCCCAATGTACGTATGGTACTCCTCAAAGGAGCAGATGAAAAAGGCTTCGTTTTTTATACAAATTTTGAAAGTACAAAAGGCCAAGAGCTTGAAAACTCAAACAAAGCAGCGCTTTGTTTTCACTGGAAAAGTTTACGCCGCCAGGTACGCATAAGGGGCCATGTTTCACTGGTTAGTGAAGAAGAAGCAGATGAGTATTTTACTTCTCGCCCGCGTGGAAGCCGGATTGGGGCATGGGCTTCACAGCAATCACGCCCCTTAGAAAGCCGTTATGCCTTAGAAAAGGCCGTTGCGAAATATACGGCGAAATATGCAATTGGGCATGTGCCAAGACCGCCTTACTGGTCAGGTTTTCGTGTTGTGCCACTTGAGATTGAATTCTGGCATGATCGACCATTCAGGCTTCATGACCGTGTGGTATTCAAGCGAGTGGAGGCAAAGGAAGAGTGGTCCAAAATTTGTCTTTATCCGTGAAGATATAAGGTTTTTAAACAGCGACCTAAAATCGAAAGGTCTGAGAGATTTGCAATGACCAAGCTTGTGAACGAAGAGCGCAAAACACTTATTTTAACCGGTGCCAGCAGGGGCATAGGTCATGCGACCGTAAAGCGCTTTTCAAGTGCCGGGTGGCGTGTAATCACATGTTCACGCCACGCTTTCCCCGAAGATTGTCCTTGGGAAGCTGGTCCAGAGGATCATATTCAGGTGGATCTTGCAGATTCTGAAAACACGTTGGTTGCAGTTGCAGAAATGAAAGAGCGGCTTAAGGCAGAGGGCTCACGGCTTCATGCCCTTGTCAATAATGCCGGCATCTCCCCGAAGGGAAAGGATGGTAGCCGTCTTTGCACCATGGATACTAAACTTAAGGATTGGCAGCGGGTATTTCAGGTGAATTTCTTTGCCCCAATTTTGCTAGCACGCGGCTTGCTTGATGAGTTGAAAGCGACCAAAGGAGCTGTTGTCAATGTCACTTCGATTGCTGGGGGCAGAGTTCATCCCTTTGCTGGATCGGCTTACGCGACATCAAAAGCGGCATTGGCATCGTTAACAAGAGAGATGGCAGCAGATTTTGGTTTACATGGCATTCGGGTCAATGCAATTTCACCTGGCGAAATTGACACCTCTATTTTATCGCCGGGAACGGAAAAAATTGTTGAGCAAATTCCAATGCAGCGCCTCGGATCACCGGAAGAGGTGGCTAAGTCCATCTATTTCCTATGCACGGACCAATCAAGTTACGTTAATGGTGCCGAACTCCATATTAATGGAGGGCAACACGTGTGATACGCGTTTTTAAAATTTCCCTCCCTCTTATTATTCTTATTCTTGTATTGCCAAGTCACGCTTTAAGCTCCGGGACATGGGAAGTTGTTACTGTTTTGCTTCCTTCTCAGCCTGAGCAGATAATTCTCAAAAGAAAAAGGAAGGAGAAACTGAAATACATCCGCATACGCACGCGTGACGGCGCCTGGTATCGTCTCAAAGATTGCGAGACGGGGATCTGTGCAATACGTGTGCGCCGGGATACAAAAAAGCGCAGAGTTCCTTTAGATGCTCTTCCTGATACGCGGATGACGTATGGCAAGAGGAACATTACCCGTGCCTGGCTTTCAAAACCGACAAATCGTTATAGACATGGTGTGCTCGGTGACAGTATCGAGGCTGGCGCACTTTCATTAATTGATAAAGACAAAAAGGCGCGTGACCTTAATCTCGATTTGCATTCAGTTTTTGAAGATCTTGAAGTTCGCCTCGCAGATCTCGACAAAGATGGGGACGATGAGATCATTGTCGTCAAAAGTTATCTCCGGGAAGGGGCTGCTCTCGCTGTTGTTGAATTGCGTGCAGATGGACCTATTATCGCTGCGGAAACCCCTCCAATCGGATTACCTCATCGCTGGCTCAATCCTGCGGGTATAGCAGACTTTGATGGAGATGGCTGGCCGGAGATAGCACTTGTGATGACCCCGCACATTGGGGGGGTATTGCAGTTTTGGTCTTATCGTGACCGTCAATTGAAACGTGAAATGCAACTCAAAGGTTTTTCAAATCACGTCATCGGATCACGCATACAATCTATGAGTGCAGTCGCCGATTTCGATGGCGATAAAATAAAAGATATCGCGGTGCCTGATGGAAAACGCAGCTCGATACGGATCATATCTTTAGCCCAAGGTCATGCTGCTGAACCTGCCCGTATCCCACTGCCTGGCCAGACCATAACGGAGATGTTTGCGGTGCAAGACAAAAAGACCGGTCACATTGCAATCGTTGTTGGGCTGAACACAAAACAAATTGCGGTTCTACGACAGGTGGAGGGTAAGGCAGGGGCAAAGATTCTCAAACACCGCTGATGATCTGACTAATTTACAAAACCGAAGCGGGCCTGACATATTGGCGTTAACCTAGAGAATATCTCGCAAAATCGGGAATGCATGAATAACATTGACTTCAAGCCAGTCAAAACAGAGATAACTTATGATGTTCATGTGGGCCTGCAAGACGTTAAAGCGGGAAAAAGTGTCTTGTGATATGAAGTGCCTAAAAGATAAATATAAATAAAGTATCTGGATACCTCTAAAAACCATCCACCATATTCTGCGATAATTAGGCGGGTGGCAGGGGATGGTGGATGGCCCGAAGGGGGGTATTTAGAGATGCCCATCTTATATTTTCTAAGATCAGAAATAAGATGGCTGAGAACCGGCCTACTGGTTAAAATAACCTGAGTTATGGATAAGCTACATCCTCTTGAGGCCCTACACACTCGGAGTCATTCCCGCGAAGGTGGGAATCCAAATGAGCCTCACCGACAGTGTAGCGGCGTTTGATTTGGGCTCGACGGTTCTGAGAGAGCAGGTTGAACTTATCTTTTTGGAAAAGAGACGTTTTTATCAGAAGGAAGCTCACATTTGGATTCCCGCCTCCGCGCATTGGTGTCCGGGAAAATTTGGAAATGCATCTCCACTTGTTGTATGCGGAGCCTTAACGGCATACTCCAATAACCTCCCCCCTGGAGGGCAGGGGAATCGCATATGGGTTGTATTTAATTGCGAACAGAGTTCTGTCATGGAGCAAACTTTTGAAAGGAGCGCTTACATGGCTGAACCAGCCCGCTTTTTCTCCAATGTTCCGGATCCACGTGCGTCCAACACGCGGCATCGACTGGGGGATATCGTCTTCATCTGTATCGCAGCGGCAATGTGCGGGGCGTCCTCGGCCGTGGAATTCGCCCAATTCGCGCGCTCGAAACGAGCCCTGCTCAAGACAGTGCTCGGCCCCTTCGATCCACCAAGTCATGACACGATCTCGCGGCTCCTGCGATTGCTGGACCCCGACGCGTTCATCGAAGCATTTCAAAGGTTTAATGACGCCTTCGGCCATGTCATTGAGGGTGTCGTCGCAATCGACGGCAAGGCCCTGCGGCGGGCCTACGACACGGGCCTGGCTCATAATCCTCCGCTGATGGTCACCGCCTTTGCAAGCGATCATGATCTGTCGCTCGCGGCGCTGCGGGCGGGAGCTGGCGGATCCCATTGCAATGAAATCGAGGCCGCCATTGCGATCGTTCAACTGCTCGATTTGGATGGTTGCACCGTGACGGGTGATGCGTTGCATGCCAACCGGCGCATGGCCGAGGCCATTCTGGCACAAGGGGGCGATTATGCGCTTGCGCTTAAAGGAAACCGGGCCCGTGTCCGGGCGGTTGTGGCGGAGGCTTTTGAAGGGGCGGGGGAGACGGCCATAGGCGCTAACTTAAGGCTTTTGTTGATTGTATTTTTCTCTTTCTTGGAGGTTCCCAGAGGTTACGCTTTAGTTTTTCTGACATGGCGCAAAGTGCTTGAACCGATGGAACGATGAGGATTGCATGAATGCAAGCGGTCAAAATGACTTTGAGCGTACGCCATGCAGACGCTCCACGCTCTGTCTCAGGGGAAAGAGTCCCGCAGTTTTGCAACTGAGGGTTCGATAATAACGGCAAGCAAGAGATGGGAGAGGATGAACACTTTTGCCAAATCCTCGTTCTTTGCCGGGGGACATCTGGTTCCAATGAGACTTTTCAGGCGTTTAAATGCAAGTTCGGTCTGCCAGCGCAGACGATAAAGTTTTGATAATTTATCAGCAGAAAAATCATCGCCAACAAGAGAGGTCATCAGGATTAGCCATCCGGCTGCCTCCAATGTGCCTTTTGAGATTTGATGTCCCTTCCTTTTTGCGGTTTTGCGGGCTTTCCTTCTGGCTTTTTTTGCCGCTCCCGGCGGCTTTTGGATTGCCACCAAACGCAAGGCCAAAGGAGATTTTCCCTTCTTTAAACCAACCATGATGGGACGGTCGAGGATTTTGTGACCGGTTTTGCGAGCGCTGTGAAGAAGTTTGATAAGATCGAGCTTTTCGCCGTTTTTATCAAGCCAACGGCCAGCACTCCAAGGCGACCGCACAATGATATCGCCTCCGCCATCAAGATTTTTTTCAATTCTGTCAGCCTGCATATAGGCCCGGTCGCCAAGGCGGATTTCCCCAGGCACGACAGGGGCAATGTCGAATTGTTCACCGGTTTTTTCATCACTCAGTTGGAAAAAGCTAAACCGCTTTTCCTGCAAATCATAAACGCTGTGAATGCGCCAGACGCCATCTTCGCTTCCGCGCTTGGGCACAACGCTGCCATCAACAACACGGACAGGCCGGTCCGGCACATCCTCGGCTTTAAGTCCTTGCAGCGCTGTGCCTATCAAGGCTTTCAGCCAATTCGGGCATTTGCGAAGACGCTTGAGTAAGGCAACATCCGACAAAGACGCAACCCCGGTGGCCTCCGCCCAAGCCGCGCCAACACGCAGGCTTTTGTCACCAGGGCCGTAAGTCAAACATAACCGCAAAAGGCTCTCGGCATCTTTGACATTTCGTGACCTGGTAAAGGCACCGGTTTCACGCGCCAAGCGCTCAACTAAATCTGAGCCGCCAAGCGTTTCGACGAGCATGTCCCAGTCGTCTTTGAGGGAGGATGAATCGTTCATCCTCAGTGTGAATCACCAAACACACCCAATGTCCATACCTTAAGTTAGCGCCTATGGGGAGACGGCCCGGGTGGCGGAGACGAAAGAGCGCACCCATGGACGCTTCGAGCATCGCCGACTGGAACTTCTGAGCCTGGATCAGCTGGAGGAAAAACCGGAGTTCCCGGGCCTTGAAGCTGTGGCACGCGTTACGGCACAGCGTAATGAAGCGGAGCCATCGACACGGTATTTTCTTCTCTCGCGCGATATGCCGGCAGACGCGGCCCTGTCTCTTGTCCGCAGTCACTGGGCAGTGGAAACCACGTTGCACTGGAGCCTTGACGTCATCCTGCGTGAGGATGACGGACGGGCACGTAAGGACCACGCTCCCGCCAATATCGCCCTCATCAACCGCATGGCCCTGAATGCACTCAGTCAGATCGACGATCCAAAAACCTCCAAACGGGCCCGCACCAAACGCTGTGCCTGGGAAGATGACTACCTCCTCAAAGCCATCGGCCATATGCGATAGCCCTGCCCTGGAGGGGGAGGTCGGCACGGAGTGCCGGGTGGGGGGGATTCATGAGAAAACCTATACACTTGAATCTGCCTCCGTCACCCCCATCCCAAACACCATGCGCCTTAGCTCTGGTGAGCTAAGGCGGTGGCGTTTGGCCTTCCCCCCTCGAGGGGGAAGGAGCGCAAGTGGCACCGTCAGAACCAAGCCCCGATACTCCGAGATAGCGTTATGTCTTTTTATATCAACCACTTTTCACC
Organism: Methyloligellaceae bacterium; assembly: GCA_965224165.1. Lineage (GTDB taxonomy): Bacteria > Pseudomonadota > Alphaproteobacteria > Rhizobiales > CBDCYM01 > CBDCYM01. The sequence continues at coordinate 864,828 of CBDCYM010000011.1, forward strand.
TTCACCTAAAAATTCCCCGGACACCAATGCGCGAAGGCGGGAATGACGGCGTTTGCCGCTTGTGAGTGCATTAATCTCTCACCATATTTTCTTGAATTGGTTGTAAATTAAAAAGAACAGATCACATCTCTTATCCATAACTCAGGTTAAAATAAGTGCGCAAGGGTGAAGATGGCACAATTCGATAATGTTAAGGCGCTCCTGTTCGATGTCTTCGGAACAGTTGTTGATTGGCGCAACAGTATCATCGTTCAACTTGAAGCCTTTGGAAAACAGCACGGTTTCAAACGGGATTGGACGCAATTTGCAGATCAATGGAGAGCCCTTTATCAACCCTCCATGGAAGAAGTGCGGAGCGGTGAAAGACCATGGATTAATCTTGATGCGCTCCATAGGGAAAGTCTGCTTACGCTTTTAGGGCAGTTCGATATTTCCGGGCTTTCAGAAGCGGAAATCACAGACCTTAATCACGCTTGGCATCGCCTTCGTCCGTGGCCGGATTCCGTTGAAGGGCTCACGCGACTTAAAAAGAGATTCATCATTGCCCCCCAATCCAATGGCAATATCGCCCTGATTGTAAATATGGCGAAATTCTCAAAACTTCCCTGGGATGTGGTGTTGGGTGCAGAAACAGCGAGAGCTTATAAACCTCTCCCAGACTCTTATTGCAATAATATTGCGCTCCTAGGTCTTAAACCCAGCCAATGCATGATGGTTGCAGCCCATAATGATGACCTGAAGGCAGCGTCAGCGCTAGGATTGAAGACGGCGTTTATTCTAAGACCAAGTGAATATGGCCCAAAGCAGACAACGGATCTTCACCCAGAAGGAGATTGGACCATTAAAACTGACAGCCTGAAAGGGCTTGCGGATATTTTAGAGATGCCCAGCTGACGATCCGCGGTAGAGCGATTATTTTGCCCCCTATTTTTCGCTGCACATGAAGTGGAAGTTAGAGTGCTTCCGGAAAAGTGGGCACCACTTTTCCTGAAAACACTCTAAAACCCTAAGCTGCGGCCAATCGCTGCAAGGTCTCGCCACGGTAACTTAGCGCTTCCGCGATATGCTCCCGCCCCAAACACTCAACCCCATCGAGGTCCGCCAAAGTACGGGCAACACGCAGCGTCCGATGATATCCACGAGCGGATAATCCCAAATCCTCCGCAGCTTCTCGAAGAAGAGATTGCCCCGCCTGATCAGGAGCTGCAATCTCCTCTAACACGCGGCCTGAACAAGCAGCATTTGTCCATATATTAGCGGTCTCCAATTCGCCAAAACGCTCAGCCTGCCGCTTTCTTGCTTGCGTGACCCGGGCACATACTTCAGCACTGCCTTCGCTTGGCGCCGGAAGAACAAGGTCCGAGGCGGTTACCGCCGGTACCTCGATCTGAATATCTATACGATCAAGAAGAGGGCCTGAGACACGGGACTGATAACGCTCAACACAATTTTTACCCTGCCCACAAGCAAAACCCGGCTCCCCAGCCCGTCCGCAACGGCATTCGCGCGTTGCTTTTTTGCCATTCAATAGGTGGCGTCTCACAGCGCAGTACCCACAAGAAGTAGTGGGTGAACCCAAAACGTTTGGAGAGCTTCTCAGGCGTGAAAGAAAGCTCCGAGATCTAACATTGAAGGATTTAGCATCGATAATTGGCGCAGGAGTATGGACTATTATCACCTGGGAAAAGCATGGTGTGATGCCCTCAGCCAAATTCATGCCAGCGATTATAGTGTGGCTTGGTTATGACCCCTTTCTAATCGGTGAAACATTCGGTGAACAGCTTGCATGGCAACGGAAAAAGGCAGGCCTGACCCGCACCCAGCTTGCTGACCGACTTGGCTTAAATTGCAGCTCAGTCGAGCAGTGGGAGCGTGATGTGTGCAGGCCGCTGCCAGACAACTTGCGCAAGCTAGAAAATGTAATTGGAACAACGGTATACAGTGAACGCCGCCCCTGACCGAGGCAAAAATGCTACATTTTACATTTGAAAATCTAACAGTTCATAATTTATTTGTTTTCGGGTTGTATGGAAATATTGTACTGTGATTTACTTTCTAAGAAAGTGACGCTGGAATACAAAAAAACCCACCTCAACCTTTGATTGAGGCGGGTTAGGTCAATAGTTTAGGATATAAACCTTAAGCTATTGATTTTCAATCCGTTTTCGTGTATATTTGAAATCGGATTCAATGGATATTTCCTGATCTTCTGGGATAAGTAACATGATCCCAAGCAGAAGGACTATAACCATTGTTATTATTGAGCCCCACTTCAGACGATTGTGCTGAAGAGAGGATTTTAATAAGTCAGTTATCAATTTCATACTTTCACCTTTCAATTGTTAACTGGCTAAGGCTGTGTTGGGAGGGTCACGTCTCCCAGCACGGCCATTTTTTGCCGTGCCCGCCTTAACAATTATAATATCACGCGTCTAAAGAGATTCAAGCGCAAAAATTTCCAATTGCGAAATTTTTTCTTCATTTGAAGAATGCATTGATTAGAAAATTCCTTTTTAAGTATTCTAGTAATTATAAATGGTATTATAATTTTTATACCTTTGAAATTTAAGCACCATAACCTCATAAATACTGCAAGACATATTGTCTGATTTATATTTTATTTTGATAGTTCGGATATATTGTATAAGAAGCTTAATTTTTTGCTTTGCAAACTCACATTGGCTTTGTATGAAATATTTTCATTTTCCTGACGTATTTTGAGATTGAAATTTCTTCAAATCTAGTGTATATTACGATTTCTCAAATGGCATGAATTTAAAAGAATCAAGCGAACAAGAGGCATTTTGTGATGACCAGTTTGAATATTACAACTGGCAAGCAATTAGAAGAATTTGCCGAAAGGAACACCATAAGCGTGGACAAATTGGCAAAAGCTCTTAATGTCACTTCAAGAAGAATTTATCAATATTGGGAATATGACGGGGAATTGCCAAGTAGCGCTTTGGCAAAAATCAAACTTGGCGCACTTGAAAACCTTATACAAACACGGACAGTAGAGCTGGACATGGAGGTGGAGATGTCATCGCGTGGTGTTGGTACAGGCTATGTCGGGAAGTTGGCTGTACAAAATAATATTGATGCTATTCGTAAAATTCTAGACTATTGGACGCAAGTAGAAACTTCGCATGACTTCAAATGGCTTTACCTTATAAATGCTAGAGATGGGGGCATTGAGATTTGTGATAGTGGGATGGAGAAGACTGACGAATTAAAAGAAGGCCAAAATAATAAATATGGCGGCGCTGATTGTATTTTTGATACGTTACGAATGGTTGATGTGGAAACGTTACTTGTGACGAATAATAATAGTCGCATGATGTTTGGCAAGATCGATCCTAAAGGGGACATTATTATCGCCGCTCGCATAATGTCTAGGAACACAAATGTCAAATTTTTTGGAAATGAGCAGGTATTTAAAAATGTAATATCTGAAATAAAGGATGTCCTGCTTAAAAATACATAGATATGGTGGATTTGATTTGATCTGACAATTACTGCCTTTGACGGTTTGGTTGTCAGATCAAATCGGAACTTCTACACGCGAAGATATCTCAATCTCGTCACGCAAGACAAGCAAAGGCATTCAAATACGCATTTACAGTGGATTGCTCAAATCAACATAGCTGTATGCTTGGTAGTGAACACTACGTTTATCCCCCATTGAGCAGAATATCGTTGTGCATTGTGGCCATGCGCTCTAGCATGTTCATATTGGGGTTACCGAAAATCTATTGATCCACGACGACCAAATGGTGGTTCCCACTGCCATTGGTGATTTGACCTTTGCATAAAACTGCATGGATTTGGACTTGCAGAGGGAAGCATGTTTAGAGCTATTCTCATAGCTACTGTTTTCATATTGTCTGGGTGCACCACTGCGCCTGACATTGCTAATTCCGCGCCACCACCTCGTTTTGAGACTGTGGTTGTGGCAAAGAATCCGAAGTTTAGTAACGCTGAATTGCCGTCCACTACCGCTCCAATAGACACGGTTGCCTACCGCCAAAACCTTACCAGATGCCTTGAAGGTCGCTACCCGAAGCTCTGCAATCATAATTTGCTCTCAGCTTCAGACCTGCAAAAGGTTCGTGTTGCTGAATACAACGCAAACCTTCGAATATGTCTTGATGGCCGCTATCCTTCTCTATGTCATCACAGCATTCTGACAGAGGCTGATAGGGTAAGGGTTGCAAAGGCCAAATCTGCTACAAAAACATATACAAGCACGGGGCCACACTGCGCTGAAAATGGTTCATGCTATGGCGATATTAGCGCAAATACGGGACGCGCAAAGACTGTTCATGTCGGTGGTTACTATCGACGTGACGGAACATATGTTCGGGGGCATTATAGAAGTCGCCCTCGTCGTTAAGTTTGAAGCTAGAAAAAATTTTTCCGATAAAGTTTATACTCGGTGTTGCACTTTCTTCAGTATGATCTGACCGAAGGACACATATGCACGCCATATGGTTAGAACAAGATGTAATTCGGGTTCGCTCAAATATCTTTGCATCACCTGAAGGAGCAAACACAGATTATCATCTTTTTGGCTTGATCTTCACGTTTTGGGTAACTTAAAGAGCCTCCATATAATACTTGTGTGATAAAAAAATGATTTTTGCCCCAAGAATTTCGTGACTTACAAAAAATAAACCTATATAGAAGGTAGAACAAAAGTAAAACATCCCAAGTTGATGCTGGTTTTGCGTACAACGTTTTTTGTGAGCAATGTAATAGGCATGACTAAAAACAAAACTCCTAAACTAGAAATTCCAACTTCAGCCCTAAAACCCAAATACTTTGAGCAAGAAGAAGCAGAAAAACTCGTTCCTGAAATCAAAGCATTCATCAAAGAAACCGGAACTCCTCATCTGTGGCGAGGACATACCCATACCAAACCACCAGTGGGGGCAAATATTATTTATCTTGGCGAATTTGACCTACCAGCGTCTCACCAGCGAGAAGATAAGTGGGCGCCATGCCCTTGTTGTGTGCCAGAGCATCCTAAATACAAAATCAATGGCAAAATTGCCTATTTCCCAGATGAAAAAGTCATTCGTAATATTGGCCCTCAGTGCTTCCGAGCTCTAAATCCTGAGGGCCATGACGACGCCATCGAAGCCTTTTACAAGAAAAAAGAGCGAGAGCGGCAGATCAATTTCCTGATAGATAACCTTCACATACTTCCTGCGGCACTGAAGGCTATTCAACACAACATATTGATTGCTCAGGCGTTGGATTTATTTCGCACAGAGTACAAACGAAAAATCTCCGGAAATTTTAGAACCAAGTTATGGAGAGCCATTAGTAGTGGCAGGTTATACAGACTTACTGAACACGTGGTACATACCAATGCGGTCAGCGGCCCATCTCAAAAAATCGAACGTAGAAAAGAAATTTATTCATCAATTGAAGGGTATGATCTCATCAATCCCAAAAGGCCAGGTATTGCGCCCGTATTTGAATCTGCTTTGGAGCGTCTTCAGGCAATCACCGTGCGTGCAGATACTCAGGCGGTGATTGAGATTATGGATGATGCGCAACGAGAGCAGGTTGTTAAAAACTTTACAGAAGGTCTGGGTGAAGCGCGCCGTGCATACGATACGTTGTGCGATGTACGAAAATTTCTGCAACCTATTTCAATCAACACCTTACGGACTTGGGGCGCTTTAGATGATGCTGAGATGAGTTTATATATAGAGAAAGACGGAAACACGTTACTGATAGGCGAAACCAAGGAGCATCCGCTAAAAATCACTGTGTCATCAGATATTGATACTTTCCCGAAATCAATCCCACAGATTGGTCAAGGAAAAGTCGAAGCACAAATTCTCAAAACATTTGCATAAATAATAGGCTTGTTACATCGTCATACCACCAAAATTTGCTATCGTTTTATTCCCGTATACATTCTCAAATCAATTCACGAGCACCAACACCACAAACAAGCACACATAGAACAGCAAAAATATAGCGGCAAACCTAAACCCTGGCGGTGTATATTCTTCGTCGTCGTAGCCAGACATTACCCATCTCGTTTTTGCAAAATGATTGACACTTTATGTATCGATTTTGCTCTGCAGTGATCTCGCAACCACCCGAGCAACCGCCGCTCGCCGCTCAGCACCTTCGTTAAGTGTGCTCTTTCCCTTTTTCACCCGTACCTTGTATCCACGCACCGTCTCTTCTCTATCATGTGCTCGCACGTCAAGTTCTGCAAAGCAGGCTGGAAGATCATCGGTGCGTAAAATCGATACACGTGCCATATCTGCTTTTGATACCGCTTCATCGAGCCGTCGCTTTATTGCTCGCATTTGTTTCTTCTGGTGCAATACGACCCAGACGGTACTGTATCCCGCATCCAAACATTTCCGAACATTTTGCACCTCATGTTCTGATGATGTTGTCACTGATATTTCGCAGGCAATTTGTTCACTACCGCGAATAAGTGCAACGTCAACAAATCCCCCTTCCGGTGTTGACTTCTCAATTGACGCACGCCAGCCATAATCTTCCGCAAGTCCCTTAATGAAATGTTGAAGATAGGTATGCTGACGTCCACCCCGCCCCATTGGTGCTGGCTCGGTGTGTGATACAGGTTCATTTTGTACAGTCTTCGTCGTCTCTGCTGCGGGCTCAGATTGTCTGCTTTCTTCAATCGGTTCATCTGAGCGTTGCTGCTGCGAAGTTGTTTGTTCTTCCGCCGTCTTTTTAGATTGATTGTCCCAATCATATTCGGGTTCCTCATACGGCACACAAAATCGTTCTCGGTTTTGCTGTACTAATTTTTCGTATTGCTCAGGAAGCAATGTTGGTTGCTGTTCAAGAAACCCGAGTGGTACGGTAATACGAAGCGAACCAGGCGTTGCATGTTTGACCCAGAGCGCAAACTCGGTTGTGTCACTTCGTTTTTTCATACTCATCAGAAAGTCAGATGACGACTGCATTTCAGCAGCGAGTATCCCTGCATCCTTTGCGTTTATACCGCCAGCTATTTTGATGCTCGTGTTGGCAAGCATCCCCGCCCGTAATCCAGGAGAAAGCTGATTAAGGTGTTGGTGGGCGCAGACAAGCCCAATTTTGTATTTCCTTGCTTGATTTAAAATCGTTTCAATATTTTCATCAAAATACTCATGCGCCTCGTCGGCGTAGACTATGGTTGGGGTTCTTTCATCTTCTGCAATAACTGACCGTTCCATTGCAGCTTGGGTAATCATTGCGATAAAGAACCGACCAAAGAGTTCACACCCTTCCTGCTTTAATAGGTCTTTGCTGGTATCAATGAGGACGATACTGCCAGCATTGAGGAGTTCAAAGAGATCAACCTTGTTGTGCTCTTGCGCAAACATCCGCTCAAACGCTGAGGTTGAGAGTACCCCCCACAATCGTTTGGCAATTTGCTTCTTGGTTGCAGAAAATCCTTTGTCAAAGAATTCACGCTCGAAGAAATATCGGGCAGACCCTTTGAGTTTCTGTATATATTTTCGGTAGGGCTCCGCGTCACCCATAAGATCGCGCAGTGTGAGTATGTTGGCTCCAGGAATTTCCAACATGAGCCGCGCGAGATACTTGAAGATCACACCCTGACGCTGTGTTAGTTCAGCTCCAAGGAGTGAACCAAAGAAATTTTCATAGAGTTCGATGGTGCCATTGAGGAGCTTTTCTTTCTCAGCAGGTGAGTATTCTTCTGCCCGATCCCGCTGCACGTCAAACATATTGAGTGAAACGGGGTATGCAACATCTGAAGGATCAATGAGGACAAGTTTGTCCGCCAAGGAAGCCTCATCTTCAGGATCAAATAATGCAAGATGCGATATCTTTCGTATGAGGTCACCTTGGCTATCAATGACGACAACAGAACGCTTCTCTTGTTGCGCCTTTTTGAGGTCTGAAAAAATGAGATGCTGCAAAAGTTGCGTTTTGCCATGTCCTGTGCCACCCAGAATATGGCAGTGCTCAAAACGAGATTGTTCGGGAATAGCAAACGGTATAGCACTCGTGAAAAAGGATGAGAATGCTGTACCGCATACGTATGTGTTCACTAGATCAGCTGGTGTGTCATACCGATAGTTTGTGGGGAGTGTGATGTTCTTGTTTGTGGTATGCGTATCTTTCGGATCGATACCTGAGGCAATGAGCGCATTGTGATCGAATGTCTCCCGTATCTCTCGGAACAATCCAGCGTAGGTCACATCGTCGTCAAACACCGTGGCAATGAGCCGCTCAATTGCCTCATCTGGCTTTTCGAGAAGATCAATGATCGAAACCTGAAAGCCAGGATGATCGCCTTCATACGCTTCAATGGGAAGATAGCCCAGCAGTCCAGCAAAGATGTATTCCACCTTGCTCCGCCAGGTATCCATGTTTGCGTTGTATTGCTCAAAGAAACGAACTTGATCTCGAAGATACTGACGCAGACGCAACCCTTCATAGCCATCGACATCAAGTCGCTGCCAGTCAATCTCTGACTCAACTAACGCGTCGGCGGTCATCAATTCTTCAATCGCAATACATATGGCGACTTGTATCGCTATCGGTGGGTTCGTCTCACTGAGCGCTACCGCCTCCCGCATCATGTCGATTGCAAGCTGCATCAAATCGCATGTTGCAAGAGGAGAGTGGTTTCGTAGACAGTTTGCTTTATCGAAGAGCGCACGTGTATTGCGGCCGTCATCGGGTACATTAGCAAGACGTATCGATGACGGCCAAAATGTATTAAGTGCTCGTGAAAGTGTATTGAACACTAGAGTTCAATCACTTCTTCGCCATCAAAGAATGCAGCACTTTCAAGTACATTTTTAAATACCCCACATGCCGATCGGATTTGGTCTTCAATTGCAAGCATCTCTAAGATGTCCTTGCATTCAACAACACGTCCCCTCACGAGATCATTGATGGTGATGGTGAGCACAGTCGCCGCAAATGCGAGGTTACGAGCTAAGCTTCGAAAGGACGCCTCGCCTGAACTATCAGGTGTAACCCGTTCTTTGCTATACAAGATTTCGTCACCCATCTTATATCGCTTCACATAGGTTGCTTCGTCAGGCGTGAGATCAACTTTTGCTTCGAGTGAGAAGACAATCTTTGATCCTGTCAAACCCGTGGTGCGTTGACGACGGTTTAGTCGTAATTGCATTGTCCTACCCCCTAAGAATATATGTATCCCCACAACGCATTTTTTTGAAAGTATCGCGAGATGCCAATTCAAAATAGCGGAATATACACAGGAAATTGCAATGCGCGTGTACAGAGAAAAAGCACCGTCAAAAACGGTATCTCGAAGAATGTTGGGGCTATGTGAGGATTTGGATCAGCGTGATTGTCATACCGATGAGGAAGATTGCTTGGGTAACGAGTGCGGTAAAGACAAAACGTTGTATCTCTGATTTGGTTTGCTCGATATGCGCTTTAACTTCGCCAATATCAGCTTTGGTTGCAAAGTGTTGTGCCTCATCACGAGAAACGACCGCTTCAGCAGCCTCGCGAGCTTTTTCTTTATCAACACCCGCTTCAACGAGTGCAGTATAGAGTTGTATGGTGGTGGTTGACATACGCGATTGATTGATACGCGAAGTATATCATTTTTTCTGAAAACGCACACACATCCCACCAGCACACATTTTGTATGCTCAGGTTCACCAAAGGGATGACCACCCCTTCTCCGACCACCGTCGCTCCAAGCCAAACGGTATGAGCGACGGTGGCTCCGAAGGGATGGCTTCAGTATTACGCAATTACAGTCAGTAGAAGTGTTTCAGTGGCATTATATGAAACATGATCAGAGGAAAACATGGGATAAACTCGTAAGAAACGACGCTACCATAATTACGGGCTAACCTGCTGCATAAATATGTTTACCCTTCTATAAGCTTACTCTCAAATCCACAGTATAATTATTCTGCTTGATATCTCATCCATTACTTTAGTAATTACATTCACTGCTGCAGGACATATTTTTACAAATCTTTACAAAAGTCACAGGACTTAACAAATGAAGAGGCGAATTAGAGTCGCATTTCAAGGTGGTGGCGCAAGGGTAGCTGCACTTCTTCCGGTGGTTCAAGCGCTCATTGAACGCGAACAAGATGGTGACATAGAGATTACGGCAACTGCGGGAAGTTCTGCAGGGAGTATTGCTGCCGTATTGCTTGCTGCTAACGCTAACATTGGTGCCCTAAGGCAATATCTTTCTACAATTAATGTTGACGTGTTACACAGTATTTTACCACCTACTCCAAATACTTTAATCCAGAAGTTCAAAGTTGTTTTTCAATTGTTTTTTAGACGACGCCCAATCGTTCGAGAAAAAGTACTACTGGAAACAATTAAAGAGTTAATGAACGTTGCTGGTGTCCCAGAAACCTTGGGTAAACTAAAACGGCAATGTTATATAATCGCATCGGACCTTGGGGGACAAGGGAAGGCAGTCTTCGATAACACTTCAACTCCGGAAATTCAAATTGCCAGAGCAATTGCAGACTCATGCGGACTACCATTTATTCACAAGACGCCATTAGGAGCATTTAATAGCCATTTGGTCGATGGCGGCCTGTTAGATAATTTGCCCGCCGAAGAACTAATTCGAAACTCAGATGAAGAATATATTATCGCGATCACTTTTAAACAGGACTCTTTTGTACATCCAGGAGAAACCCTGTTGCAATATATGCGATCGTTAATTGATGCTGCTATTACGTACAAAACTAAAACCACAAAGAATCTAATTGGAGATCCAAACGTACTAGAATTAGAAACAAATATTGAAATGTTTGATGCCTCTTGCATAAAGACCGTTTGTTTAGATGAAGTCACGTTTAGAGAAAAAGTAGACAGTTTTCACCGCCAATTTGACAAGTGGGAAAGAAAAACGGAACTTAACGCCTTGTTTGCTAGGAAGACGCCGCAACAGAGAATCGAATATTTGGAGGGCAAATTTCGTCAGCTTACTAGCCAATTTGCTGGAGAATACAACATTAAATTAAATCAACTTGAAGTTATCGCGAGATGCTTAACTGCTGATCACAGTAAGAGGCCATTGTTGGATGAGGTTATATCCCAATTGCATGTAGAGCCTCGCGATGATCAGAAACTTGAGGCTTTGTGGATTCGATTGACTGCTCACAACGCAGGAATGCAGGAGGATGTTGAGTTATCTGTATTGGATAGTGCAAACCAGAAGGTTCCACATGTCGCTGTCCCGCTAGTAGACGAAACAGCAAAGTTAACTTGGATAGCAATCTTTTTCACTCCTGCACTTCACGCATCCGTTAATAACGAAAATTTATATAAAATAATTCTAAAACAGAATATTAGAGATTTCATGCGTCCACTGAGAGATGATAATAGAGATTTTCTTTCCCTTGTGAATTTAAAAGCTTTGAACTGCGAAAAAATGCGGATTATTCTCTGCGTACCACAGGTTTTTCCTAATATCTACTCACGTCCAGGCGAGAATTCAGAAATTGTAATTGTACCAGATGACAATAGCACTGAAACCCACGAAATAACTGTAAGTCGTCGGGACGGAATTGAAGTTAAGGAGTTTGTGTATGAAGGATGCCCCCATTTGTTTCGCAGCCATATCTGGGAGTGCAATGATGTTAAGAAAAATGAACGAGTGACTGTTATTTACACTGTGTAGACATTCTATGTGTACTATGTAATAAGATGCAATAATTATTACATCGTGTTGAGTTGCGAACTTGATCTGTTTGACAAGCGCATTATCTCATGATTGGATAAATCTATTATTGAATAGGATATAAGAAATGCTTAATAAAGGAGGAGAGGGCGGCTGTTGATCAGCCTGTCCTAAATGTTAAAGAGATGTTAACGTATCGCGCTTCCCTTTCTGGAAGCGCGATACGTTTTTGGAACTTTTTGAACATGTATTCTGTCGTCGAATCTGACTGTAACTTCTACACAAACTGTAACTAAATTCTTCAACCACTTTACCAATAGGTTCAAGCGACAGTGGCACCTAAAGGATGGCTTCAGCATCACGCGATTGCAGTTAATGAAAGAACTCCTGAGATACTTTAGGAACTACGCTTCTCGCAACTGTTCCCTGTGGTAGTACGTAAACGCAAGTGCCACCGCATCGAACATTCCCATCCGATAATCCTCACTCATCCACAGTCGACGCATCGGTGGTACACGCGGCGCAAACTCAGGCATGATCTTAGCGATAGCACGAGCGATCTCGTCCTTGCTGCGAGCGCCGTAATTCGCAAAACATGTTCGGATATCTCTGCGTGAGTAGAGTTTCACGACAACATCTTCATTCAATGCTAGTTCGGTAATGCTTCTGATGAGGCTTGCTATACGTTTCGAGCATCGAGACAGGGGTACGGTACAATCCTGCAACACAATGATAGATGGTCGAAAGAACTGTATGAGCAGTTTAATCTCTTTAAGACATCGCGCGTTCTTGTCATCACGAGCATCTTTCATACCCCAATCGACGGGCATAAAGATACCCTCAAACACTGCGTACCCAAACCCACGCGTATTTGGGAAAATCGCCATCACCAGAGGTTGTTGTGGCAGCGCATTGGTCATACTCCGTTGCACTCATGATTAACTCGCTCAAGTGATTGCAGCAGTATCTCCTTCTTTCGACGTTCGACCAGACTTGATGGCTGTGTATCGATTTTCTGCGAGAGCAATCGAATACGACGACGTGTTACCTTCTCGACCTCGTAATACACACCAGGAAACAACTCATGCGGAGCCCTGTCGAAGATGATTTGAAGGGCTAACGCTGTTCTGAGCGAGGGCGTTCGAGACTGAAGCTCATAGCGAGACACCATCTGCCCACTATCAAGACCCGCAAGATACGCAACCTCTTGCTGCGTCAGGTTGCTCTTTTTGCGATGTGTACGAAGATAGTTGGATAGTCTTTGTTCCATAAGCCATGCTAGGCAGCGCATTACGCGCACTGCCGAGTATGTATGGATAGTCTATACAATTGATTTATTCAGCATAGAAGTGCAAATGTGCCACCTCGTACTATGATGACGAATGACGGCTTCCCTAGTTACTTGCCATAGGGACATGGTGATGTTGTGGTGATGTGGTGGGACATTTATTCTTGTATTCTTGCGCTCTTGAGCTACTACCATTTCCTGAGAAATTCTCCTCAACTTTGTCATCCAATCCATACACAACATCGCCCGAACTTCGTATCCGTGCTTACATTTCCGCTTCTAGCTTTCAATGCACCGAGCTTTTCTCTGATCTTTAGAGATCTATTTGTCGCTATGCTCTGTTCCGATTAGTGCTATTCCTAATAAAGAACAATCTGTTAAAACAGTCATTATTCTTAGAAAACCTGTTCTAGGGGATGGTGGTGATCGGCTTCATAAAGCGCTTAATGGCAGCAGGCGTCATTAAAGGTGCCAAAGGCTATATTTATATGCACGAAGAGAGGGCTTATAAAGTCCGACTGGCTACTGCAGGCGCAATCGATGGTGTTATGTGTAACTTTGGAGGTTGGGTTAAGCAGGGTCAGTTCTTGGAGGATGCGCTAATAGAAACTGAAAATTTGTTGCCTCTAGAATATGCGAAGAAATTCTCACATGATGCTGTTCAGTTGGGTTCCAAGGCAAAAAAGATCGGCGAAAAGCCATTAATGTATGCCTACATGCTTGTTGGAACCTGGTTGGATGCAAAGGTTCGGAATGACCAAACCTGCCTTCAACAACATCGCGCCTATTTTTGCCAATTGCTAAAGGGCCACGAACACATGCTGGACGGCAGTTTTGCTGCCAAGCACTCTAATAAACTTGAGGCCACCTTCAAACACGTCGAGCACTTGTTTGCCGATTAATACTTGCAATAGGCCACATTGATTGAGGGGCAAGAAAGATTTCGCGTGCGTTTCCCTGGTCTTTTTTGGTCTTAACATTAAACCCAATAATAATCATCGCCAGTATTCTTAACTTGCTCCGCATTTCGTGCATCGTCGTATTCGCACGCAAGCTTCCGTAAATCAGCCCGTATGTTCTTGTCTTTAACGACCGAAAGCAATGGCGCAAACATCTGATTGAGGCGTGGTTCTATCGTGCGATCGACTAATCCCTCATCGAGTTCTCGAAACCCCCAATGCCGAAACCGATACATCAAAAGTTTGTTGCGAAGCATCTGCGCCTCATCCTTGTATCGCGCGGGGAGATTGATCGAAATGTCATCTCGCAAGGTGCCTCCCTTGAATGTCTCGCTGATAAAACGGCTTTCAAGTCCCTGATCGTCAAAGCTCCCGCGCATGGCAATAATCTTCGGCCCAAAGACATTGAATACCAGCGGATCAAACTCTCGTTGGTGTTTTCTCTGTGCACGCAACACTGGTATTCCGCGCACATTCCCATTATTCAGTATCTTCACAATATCCGCCCGTTCATCAGAATTGCGGAAGTCTGCCTCATCAATAATGAGTGTTCCACCAATCTGATCGAGCATGTGAAATATGGGAGCAACGGTTGACGCACCGCTTCCAAATATGGGTCGATAGCAGATTGCGCCAACAGTCAACAGAAATCGTGTTTTGCCCGTGCCATAGTCACCTTGAAGACGCAAATACGGAAGGTCGTTGAAGCAGTCATTAAGCCACGTGAGCAACACGTAATAGGTCGCGATCCATTCAAATCGTTCGTTGACATCAACATACCGATGGATGAACGAACGCACTTCTTCAATGAGCTGCTCCTCAGTGCCGTATTCCATCGCGTCTGACGGAAACAGCACAACATTGTTTTGTATGAGCTTGTTGTCAGCCGCATACGGCACCAAGGTGTTTCCCGTTCCGTCCTCGATATGCGATATGCGCTGCCATGTCCCATCTTTCCATACGGCAAAGTCAGTGTGCTTTTGTTTCTCGTCATACAGCAACTCAACAAGGACATCCGCACCAAGGACAGTAGATACGGTGGGCACCACACGATCTCGCTTAGGCAGGCTACATTTCTTCGTCGTCTTTGGAGACATGTCAGTAGTCTATACGCTGGCATGGATGCCAAGAAGACGGAGAAATGGTGCCTGACGGCACAATTGCGTGGCTACCATGCCGCATTGCATTTCGCTACCCTGTACCAGGTCTCGGACAGGGTAGCGAGACCAATGATGCTATGCGTGAACCATTAGATAAACATCCCAATTTATCGTTCATCCATGAACGCTGCACACATCTCTCAGAAGATGAACTCCAAGAAGCCGAAGCAAGTTTCTGGCGCTATGTTGAGATTGTTCGTCATATCAATGACCGCATTGAAGCTGAGCGTGGAGCACGGCAACGATTCGACAAAACGCGCCCCTAATAATACAATTCCAAACCTACCAACTATCTGTTTTCACATATGAAATCATATTTCACGTACACACGTGTTTCCACCCAAAAGCAAGGTGAAAAAGGCGTTTCGCTTCGTGCGCAGAAAGATGCTATTGCACGCTATGCTGCAAGCAACAATCTGGACGTATCTGAATGGTTTGAGGAGCGCGAAACCGCAGCAAAAAGAGGTCGCCCCGTATTTTCATCAATGCTTGCACGCCTGCGGAAAGGTCAAGCAGCAGGCGTTATTATTCACAAGATTGACCGTTCAGCACGGAACCTCAAAGACTGGGCTGATCTCGGTGAACTTATCGATCAGGGTATTGATGTTCACTTTGCGTATGAGAGCTTAGACCTTAACTCTCGTGGTGGTCGTCTTTCAGCTGATATACAGGCAATCATCGCCGCAGACTACATCCGCAATCTCAAAGGAGAAGTGAAAAAGGGTCTCTATGGTCGATTGAAACAGGGCATCTATCCCTTTGGTGCACCACTTGGATACCTTAATCAAGGAGGTGGCAAGCCAAAGATACTCGATCCACATAAGGCACCACTCGTTCGTCGAGCGTTTGAACTCTATGCAACTGGAACATACACGCTTCACACGTTGCGGGATGAACTCCACTGCTTCGGTCTCACCAATAACCGCGGTGGACACCTTTCTATCAATGGTGTTTCCAAACTACTCAACAACCCGTTCTATTGTGGCATCATCCGCATTGAACGGACTGGCGAAACCTTCAACGGTATCCATGAACCACTTATTTCTACCGCACTCTTTGAGCAAGTTCAGAATGTCCTCACCGGCAAGACTAACACCCGTGCGCAGAAGCATAACTACCAGTTCCGCCGAACACTCAAATGCGTGCACTGCGGCTATTCCCTTATTGGTGAACGACAGAAAGGCCGCGTCTATTATCGCTGCCATACACGCGATTGTGTCACCACGGGTGTCCGTGAAGATATTGTCCAAAGCCACTTTGACGCTTGTTTTGAAAAAGTACAATTAACTGACAATGAGCTTGCTGAGCTGCATGTCTCCTTAGCCCAATATGACAAATCTTGGACATCAGAGCGTGAGCAACTAATTGAAGGCACAAAACTCAATCTCGACCGTTTGAAACAGCGTTCTGAACGTCTGACTGATGCGTTTCTTGATGATGCAATCGAGAAGGAACTTTTTGACGAGCGGCGCAATGGGCTTGTATCCGAAACCCGTGCCTTGCAAGAGAAACTCGATGAATTGCAGTCTGATGACCGATCCATACCACGACGTATGGAAAAATTCCTCGAACGGGTTGGAAGCCTGCCATCAAGCTATATTTCCGCAAATACATATGAAAAACGCCAACTCATTCAGGAGGTGACATCGAACCGTACGGTGTCTGGAAAAAAGCTCGCAATTACGCTGCGAGAGCCGTACTGCACGCTTGCGAGGCGTGTGGATTTAAATAGTTGTGCACTTAACCGAGACGTATCTCGAACGAAGTGTAAAAGTGCCGCTGCGGTGCTCTTCAGCACTTTGCTGGAATACTTTAACGGTGAAATTGCTGCTTCCATGGAATTTTATTCAGCAGCCAGAAAATAGATCAAATGCTCTTGCTTAGCTTGAGAAACGAGATTATTGCGTTTAAACAATCGCAAGGGGCAACATCATTAGTGCGGGGTAGCAAAAATGCCTATTGCCAACCTTTATCACAAGAGGCTGGAAAGAATTCGTGGCGAACTGCCAGATGTATACGTATACAACAACATACCTCCCACTTTACGGGTTCAAATAGTGCACATTATGCACGAGCTTCTTGGTGACAAAACGGCCTACTGCAATGACTACCGTTATGGGCGCAATGAACATGTTATTGATGTGTACCGTTCGATAGTTACTGTTCTACGAAAGGAGTTTGGTGTTTTCCAACTCCCTTACACTTCCAATAGATATAATGACTGCCACCTTGATGAGCTAACTGATTTCCTCCTTGAAGCACACCATACAGAGCATTTTCTTAGTGCATTAGAGCTAATTTGCAAAGCAATAGAGATGCTAGCGAGAAAATTTGATTATCGACATGTGAAAAACGCATCTGAAAAATCCAAAGATGCAATTAAGGAGATCAATGGCCGCTTTAAAGAACACGGCATAGGCTACGAATATATTAATGGCGAGATTATTAAGGTCGATACGGAACTCGTTCATGCTGAGGCAGTCAAACCAGCATTATCTCTGTTGCAAAACCCATCATATAAAGGCGCGCAGGAAGAGTTTCTGAAGGCACATTCCCATTATCGCCAAGGCAATAATAAGGACGCTCTGACCAACGCCTTAAAAGCGCTTGAGAGTACATTGAAAACCATCTGCGATAAGAAAGGTTGGAAGTACGACAAAAAGGATGCGGCCTCAAAGCTAATCCAGGTGTGTTTTGATAACGGCCTAATTGACATTTTCTGGCAAAGCCATTTCTCAGCTTTGATATCAACACTTAAAACAGGTGTACCAACTGCGCGAAATAAGCTCGGTGGTCATGGCCAAGGTAAAACTCCAACTACGGTTCCAGATTATCTCGCTGCATATGTGTTGCATATGACGGCTTCAGCCATCGTGTTTCTTGTCAAAGCAGAACAGGAATTACCGTGTAAAACTTAAAACATATCCTCCCGCTCCATCCCACTCTACACAATCACCATCCTGTCTGCCGTATAGGGTCGTACCAACTGGTATGCTTCATCAGCAGAACCATCTAGCCAGATATCAAAGTGTGGTATGGCTCTACGAATTGGTAAGAGATGCTCCCAGCTTTCTCGCAACCGTCCTCAGTAGCGCGTGATAGGATCGTATCTCAAGTCGAGGATTATAATTATTCCACGCCCATTTGAATTCGCAGATTTCATCGGTTTCAGACTCTTTTTCTGTTCCGATTAGCAGCAATCCCCTTGGTTCGCGAAATCCAGTTAATCCCATAGGGTCTCGTAAATAACTTTGATCCCGAGAAGCCACGTCAATGTACCTCAGTAGTTGGCAAATGCCATGATTGGCCTGATTAGACAAATGAACGTGATTTCCCGTCTTTGCGAATGCGTTGTGATTGGCTCCCTTCAATTCAAGTATGAACCAATCCATACCCGAACTGCTCGCACCAGCTATTACGTAATCTGGAATTAATCCACGAGGGTAGTCTGACGAGGGTCTGATCTGTTTTTTGGGAAAGATGAATGATGCGTGATGTCCGGTTCCAAACAAAAATGCCGCAAACGATAACACCTCTGGGTGCCTCTTAAAGAAACGTTCAATTTCCCGTTCGGTCGCACGTTGGTTAAGAAGTTGCTCAAACTCGTCATACTGTTCTTTCGTGACCTCATGCTGGCTGACAAAATGTTTTTTGTCAGGCCAGTCCTTGGGCCATTCCTTGACACCAGAACCCGTTTGAACGAGATCCATAAGATTATCAGTCATATCCATCATAATTCTTCACGAACCCAACCGCACCCCTGGCCCGCCATTATCTCGATCAATAAACTCCACACCAGCGTCTTCAAATGTTTCCCGAATGAGTTGACGATTGGCTTTGTGTGGGGTGGAGCGTTCAGCTTCAAAGTTTTTTATTGTTGATGCACCTAAGCCAGTTTGCTCAGCTAGATATTCTTGTGTCCAATCTAGCAATCCACGGGCGGCTCTGCATTGTTCTGCGGTAAGAGGCATACATTTCGCTTGCCATTAACCCCTTTACGATGTATTAACAGCGACTCAAAGCTACCTATTTTAGGTAGTTTTGAGTTTGAGTTAGTGCGTCATGGACGATAGAGAGCTTGCAAACATCAACCGTCATATCGGTCGACGTATCCGACTGGGACGGTTATTGCAGAAGGCCAGTCTCGAGAAGATGGCGGAACATATGGGTGTGAGCTATCAACAATTGCAAAAATATGAGTTGGGACGCAATCGTGTCAGTGTGCCTCGACTGATTCAAATTGCGGTGTTCCAGGAAGTGCCGATCACGTTCTTTTTCGAAGGCTTGCCTGTTCCTCTGGAACAACAATTAATCGGTAGAGAAAGCAGTGAGTTGGCTGTTGAATGCCAGCATATGCTTTCTGACCGCACATCGGTGCAGATGTTGCAGTGTTATTCCAAGATTACCGATAGGAATGTTCGCAAAGCACTACTTGCGTTGGTAAAGGCTAAAGCCGTTTCTAATCTTAATGTGTAAACTATACACCTTCTTGTTGAAACGTTGCTGCATTTATTAAATCTGCCACAATGGCAGATTAGCAAGCCACTTATGTCTGATAATCCAATTCAATTCACAATAGATAATCTTCAGGAAAACCTTGAGGTTGAAGCGAAGAACTGGCTGAACGGTCTTTCAGGTAACGAAAATAAGGCAAAACTTGCAAAAGAAATTATTGCGCTGGCTAATCATGGTGGCGGTTATGTTTTCGTAGGCTTTGACGATGCAAACAATTGTTCGGAAATTATGCCGCAACCAAATGAGTTCGAAGCATTTACGCAATACGCTGTATCGCAAATAGTTCAACGCTATGTGACACCGCCATGCCAATGTCGAGTTGAATTCTATACACTAAGTGACGGTCAACAACGGCACCCAGTCATTATCGTGCCTGGTGGACACAGAACGCCCGTTTTTGCCAAAAAAGGTAGTCCCTGTAATACAGATTTAAAAGTAGCGACACTCTATGTTCGTAGACCTGGCGGGTACAGTGAGCCAGCAACGACGCAAGATGACTGGGAAAAGCTCCTGGAACGTTTGGTTAAAGCTCGTCAGGCTGATTTGCTTGCTCAAATTAGAGAGATCATTGATCCATCTTCTCATGTACTACCTGACCAAGGACTAACGATAGAAGACTGGGACACAGAAAGTTACGAGCAATGGCGTACAGTGATATCAGAGT
The DNA here is from genome assembly GCA_965224165.1 of Methyloligellaceae bacterium. Classification (GTDB taxonomy): domain Bacteria; phylum Pseudomonadota; class Alphaproteobacteria; order Rhizobiales; family CBDCYM01; genus CBDCYM01. The sequence continues at coordinate 885,076 of CBDCYM010000011.1, forward strand.
TTATGGAAGATGACCCACGACGTTTTAAAAAAGGTCATTGGACTGCATCATTTATTATTGACCCGTTCGATAACCCTTCTCTATCCGATCTTAATGCTGTGCTCGATTGTGAAGTCCCGCGTTATTCAGGTTGGCCTCCATTTACCTATCTGCATCGTGATCCTGTACGTCCGCAAGCAAAGGGTAATGTGATCCAAACATATATTGGACATCTGCGAGAAGGTGAACAACCAATAGAAAGGGCTGAACATGCAGACTTTTGGCGAGTGTCAAGAGAGGGCAAAGGATTCCTGCTGCGATCGATGCAGGAAGATCGACCAGGCTTTATGAACAACATACATCCCAAGCCAGAAGGCTCGTATTTTGACTGGGTGATACCGATCTGGCGCGTCACTGAATTACTTAAGTATATAGAGGTGCTTGGAGAAAGGTTCGGTGACGAAAGAGCCCGCTTTCAGTTGCTGCTTCGGTATTATGGTACCAGTGGTCGCAAACTTCAGATAAACGACTTCAAATACATGCTCGATACAGGGGCAACGTGTAGCATAGACATACTTGAAAACCGCATTGAAGCAGGCCTTCCGGAAATCAATTTCAGTATCGAAGAATTGGTATTTTCAATACTTCGCCCCATATTTGAGCAATTTGAATTCAGTGTGCTTCCAAAAGCGCTGGTAAACAATGTGGTTAAAGACGTGCTGAACTATCGCAGATGATCATAGGGCTTGGTCTCCTTAGAAAAAAAACCGACCTTGCAAAAGATCGGTTAGTTAGAAGGTGCTTATTCAGCAGCTTCTTTTTTCACCTCGACAGGAGGCTTTTCGGTATATCTACGCACAACCAATCGACCATCGATTGGTAATGCCCGCAACAGGATATTAAATCCTTTCTTGTCTTTGTGCGCGAATGCTGCACCGACATTTGTCCAAAAGTCTTCATCGGGGTCTTCACGATCCTGCACGGCATACACAAGGTAGGCAGGCTTGGAACCATTTGCCATCACTTTGCTCCTTATACTCAAATGACAATTTCGACGCCTGAAAGAACAAGCGCTCAGCATATTTTCTCAAGAGAGTGTTGTATTCGTAGACGGGCAAACGTACCTCTGCGGCACATTTTTGAAATCACGACTGGCAGCCGAGATGACTATCTATGTATTTCGTTCGGGATAATTGTCGTTGCACTAAAAGGCTTCGACGGCACCCCATCAATCATCAGTTTGAGATATATCTCATGGTTAGGAAGATTGAGGAGATCAACACGGTCAAACACCGGCTCAAACTCACGCACAATGAAACCAGCGTCCTTTGCACCCAAACGAAACGAGATGATGGTGCCAGCGTTCCCCAAGACTGCATGACGAATGTCAGGGTCTAATTGGTGCAGGTACTGGTGCGCGAGCACAATTGAAGTGCCGAATTTCCTCAATTCCGAAAGCATGTTCGCCAGTGCCAATGTGGTGAAGTTCTGAAACTCGTCTATGAAGATATAGAAGGGCTGTCGTTCTTGTTCATTGGTATCAGCACGACTAAACGCAGCAAGTCCGAGTGACGTGACTAACAATCCACCAAACAGTGACGAGCTGTCTTCACCAATCGTTCCCTTAGCGAGATTGACAAGCAGTATCTTCCCCTCATCCATGATGGAACGAAGGCGCAGACGACCATCTTCTCTCGTCAGAATATGTCGCAGATTGGGATCAGCAAGGAATGCTCCCACTTTATTCTGAATAGGTGCAATACCATCAGCCTGATAGCGGAATGAATATTTCGGAAACTCTTTCTTCCAGAACTGCAACACCTGTTCATTCTCAACGTTACGGAGCGTCTGATACCGAAATGTTTTATCGGTCAACAGCAGAAGAATATCGGGAAGCGTTGCACTGGGCTGATCAAGAAGTGCAAGGATCGCATTACGGAGTATATGCTCCATACGCGCACCCCAGGCGTCGTCCCACATTTTCTTGAACACATCGAGAAGTCCTGATGCAACAAGAGCACGTCTCCCTGCACTGACGCGGGCAACGGGATTGTATCCATATGGTTGTGCTGGGTTGGTGAGGTCAAAGTAGATGAGATCAGACTGCCGATGTGTGGGGATATGTTCTGCGACACGTTCAACAAAATCACCATGCGGATCAATGAGTGCACATCCACGGCCAGCAGCAATGTCCTGCACAATGAGCGTTTCAAGCAGTGTCGTCTTTCCAACGCCCGTCTTTCCGATCACATACATATGGGAGAGACGATCAGCTTGCTTAATCCCAAACGTGCGATACGGCCGCCGCACGTTACTCCGCGCAAAATATGAAACATGATCAGAGGCAACCATGGGGACATGATTGCAGGAACAGGTATTCCTCCCTAGACGGGCATATGTGCCAACAGATATACTCGCGTCCACTCCCGCTAACCAATGAATAACTGCCAATCATTGAGGTGCATGATGTCCACTCAACCGTCACTGAGTGAAACCACCACATACGTTGGGATTTGGATACGCGTCTCCACAGAAGATCAAGCTAAAGGCGAAAGTCCGCAACATCACGAACGACGTGCACGTGCGTATGCCGAAGCAAAAGGGTGGCATGTCGAAACACTCTATGATCTTTCAGGTGTTTCTGGAAAATCGGTCATGGAGCATCCTGAGTGCACGCGAATGCTCGATGATATCCGCACTGGCACTATTGATGCGTTGATATTCTCGAAACTCGCTCGCCTTGCACGCAATACCAGAGAACTTTTGGACTTTGCTGACATCTTTCGTGCATGTGAGGCCGATTTGGTGTCCCTCTCAGAAAGCATCGACACATCCACGCCCGCAGGACGGTTATTCTTCACCATGGTTGCTGCGATGGCACAGTGGGAACGGGAAGAAATTTCAGAGCGCGTGGCTGCATCTGTTCCTATTAGAGCAAAGATGGGTAAACCAATTGGCGGGCAGGCGACGTTTGGATATACGTGGCATGATGGCACACTCATCGTTGACAAGAAAGAAGCACCCATACGCAAGCTCATTTATGAGCTTTTCGTAGAGCACAAACGGAAGAAAACTGTTGCGCGGCTTCTCAACGAACAGGGGTATAGAACACGCAAAGGCAGCCCATTCTCTGATACAACAATAGATCGCCTTTTGCGTGATCCAACCGCAAAAGGGCAGCGCCGTGCCAACTACACAAAAAGCCAAGGACAGGGCAAACCTGCTACACTTAAACCTGAGAGTGAGTGGATTATCACACCGTGTGAAGCAATAATTTCAGAAGAACTCTGGGACAGTTGCAATGCCATTCTTGAGGAACAGCGCATATCAAGAAAGCCCAAGGCACGCAAACCAGTACAACTGTTTGGCGGATTAACGTTTTGTCACTGCGGGCAGAAGATGTATGTGAAATCAAATAGCCCGAAATATGTATGCTCTAAATGCAAGAACAAGATACCGATTGTCGACCTTGAAGGCATATTTCACGAGCAGCTTAAGGAATTCTTTTTGTCAGACGATGAAATTGCAGCATTTGTGACACAAGCCAACAAGAATGCCGCAGAGAAACGTACATTGATTACCGTTCTGGAACGAGAGCAACAGCAGGTGCAAAAAGAAATGGACAGGTTGCATCAACTTCATGCTGATGGAGAAATACCAACAAAGGGCTTCGGAAAAAAATATCGTCCGTTCTATGAACGTTCAGAGCAAATTGATGAGGAAATTCCCCGTCTACAAGCCGAACTTGATCTCTTTGAGATCAACCTGAGGTCACATGATGAAATAATTGCTGAAGCAAGAGATTTATATAGCAACTGGCTAACACTATCCTTTGAAGAAAGACGACAAATCGTTGAAACAATAACTGAATCCATCATCATAGGTACCGACACCATCGACATCAATCTGCTGTATATGCCACATGCGGCTGAATGCTCAGCTAAAGCTGAAAATAGCGGCAAGAAAGCAACGAACGTTCATGGATTCATGGCGGCAACTAATTGAATACGAGACGGATAGGCTATGCGATGATTGGCTCTTGCAATGACGGTCTCACCTGTTTCGAGAGGTTGGCGGAGTGAATCAAGCACCTGCGGGTTAAACTCCGGCAGTTCATCAAGAAACAAAACACCCATATGCGCGAGCGCTACTTCACCGGGACGGGGTTTTGTGCCACCGCCAACGAGAGCAGCCATACTGGCCGAGTGATGCGGCGCACGGAAAGGACGTTGACGGCCAAGCCGCCCGCCCGCAAGCTCTCCCGCCAAAGATTGGATCATACTCACTTCCAGCATTTCCTTTGGTTCAAGCGGCGGCAAAATCGAAGGTAAGCGCGATGCCAACATGGATTTCCCAGAACCCGGAGGGCCGATCATCAGCAGATTATGACCTCCGGCGGCGGCAATTTCGAGCGCCCGCTTGGCGCTTTCCTGCCCCTTAATATCTTTAAGATCAGGAAGATCGGTTTTCACATTTTCAATGGCAGGTTCCGGTCGCGATAAGGTTTGCAGTCCCTTAAAATGATTGACAAGGGCCAGCACGTGCGGCGGCGCCAAGATAGCCATATCTTCCGACGCCCAAGCCACTTCCGCGCCACAGCTTTGCGGACAAATAAGCCCCTTACCCAGCCCATTGGCGCCGATGGCCGCCGGAAGACCCCCAACCACATGACTGATAGACCCATCGAGCGACAGCTCGCCAATCACACTATAGTCTTCCAGCTGTTCCGGGCTGATTGTGCCGGTAGCGGCCATAAGGCCGAGAACAATCGGCAGATCATAATGACTGCCCTCCTTTGGCAAATCAGCGGGAGCTAAATTCACCGTAATGCGCTTAGGTGGAAGCCCGAACCCCATGGCATTAAGCGCACTGCGAACACGTTCACGACTTTCTGCAACAGCCTTATCAGCCAAGCCAACAATGTTGAACGCAGGAAGCCCCGGACCAATTTGAACCTGCACATCGACGGCCCGTGCCTCAATACCCTCAAAAGCCACCGTCGAAACGCGTGCATACATGACCTTGCCCCCTCTTGCTCTTTGAAGAAAGATTAGAGTAAGGTAAGCAAAAAATCAAGAACAATGCATGAACATTAGTGTTGATAAAATAGTTTTTGAGATCTTGTCTTTATATTCAGTACTTAATACACCCAGCTCATAATTTTGTTTTAAAAACATGTGTGAAAAGACTGCAATGACCATCATGATAATGAGCTGGCACACTTGGCCTCAATCACATCCCAGAGCACAGAGGCAATGTCCTTACCGCCAAAACGCTTAACCTCGCGAATGCCCGTTGGAGAGGTCACATTGATTTCAGTGAGATGGTTGCCAATGACATCAATGCCGGTAAAGATAAGCCCGCGCCGTTTAAGTTCCGGTCCGAGACGGGCACATATTTCAAGATCACGGTCTGTAAGCCCTACTGGGGTTGGTGTCCCACCTATATGCATATTGGAACGCGTTTCATTGGCAGCAGGAACCCGGTTGATGGCACCGGCGATTTCACCATCGGCTAAAATAATCCGCTTATCTCCTTGGCGTACTTCCGGCAGATATTGTTGGACGACGAAGGCTTCACGAAATACGGTTTGAAAGAGTTCAATGAGAGAGCCAAAATTAGTGTCCTCTTTTGTTAAACGAAAAACAGCTTCACCGCCGTTTCCATAAAGCGGCTTCACTACGATGTCTTTATATTCTTTGCGAAAGGCTTTGACATCCTCAATCGAGCGGGTAATCAAGGTCGGTGGCATCAGATCAAGAAACTCGGTGACAAATAGTTTTTCCGGTGCATTGCGAACTTGAGCTGGATCATTGATGACAAGTGTTTTGGGGTGAATGCGCTCAAGCAAAAAAGTTGTGGTGATGTAGCTCATGTCAAAAGGCGGGTCTTGCCGCAAATGCACTACATCAAATTCTGAAAGGTCAACACTACGCGGATCACTTAACCTATAATGATCCCCAGGTTTGTCCTCAACGCTCAAACTATGACCACGCGCTAAAACCTTGCCGTCCTTCATGGCGACATTGTCAGGTGTATAATAAAAAAGCGAATGTCCCCGCCTTTGTGATTCCAACAGAAGTGCAAATGTGGAGTCGCCATGAATATCTATCCGGTCTATGGGATCCATCTGAAATGCCACCTGCAGCCCCATGAACATTATCCTCCTGGTGTTACAATATTAAACCGCAATAAGCTGGACTTGTGAATGTCCGTTAAGTTCTTGCCAGCCAATTTCTTTTTGCTTGCTTCATTGCTGGTCGTTATTGCGGTTTCTTATTGTCTAATTATCTAAAGCGAATACGCATTTTGCATATGACGTGGCAGAGACCAAGGTACAAGTAGAATAACGTCGAAAGAAATAAATCTGTCGCCATGAGTAGGGTGGGTTTTAAGCCACAGCTTTGCAGCTTGCGCAATCCTGAATTGTTGTCTCGGTGTGATTGACCAGAGCCCGGTTTCGAAATCTTTTCGTGCTTTAACCTCGACAAAAACAAGCCGTCGCCCACGTGTTGCCACAAGGTCAATTTCACCAACGGATGTCCGATAGCGCCACTTAAGAATCCTATAGCCTTTTAAGATGAGAAATCCAGCAGCAGTGATTTCAGCCCAACGGCCTTTTCGATATCGTTTTTTACGTTCTGTGTGTTTGTATGCACCATCCAAACCTGTCATTCCAATTCCGATCCACCGTCCCGCATCGCAGCCTTAAGCGCCAAAGCGATGCTATAGATGCGGTTTCTATGCAACCCCATATTTTTTGCAACTTCACTCACAGCGTCCCGTAAGCTCATTTTTTGAAGGGCGACTTCAAGATGCTCCTCAATTTCTTGATCACTCACAGCCCTAATCTCAGGAGGTGCAACAGCGATGACAAATTCTCCCTTGGCAGATAGATCCTTTGTTTCAGTACAAAGCTTATCAAGGGCCCCGCGCGCAACGCTCTCGTGGAGTTTGGTTAGCTCCTTGACAATTGCAGCTTCACGCATTCCTAGAAATGCCACCATATCGACAAGCGTAGAAGCCAGACGGTTTGCCGTTTCAAAAAAAATGAGGGTGGCAGGTATGTCTGCGAGTTTCTCAAGTCGTTTTTTGCGTTGTCCAGGCTTTGTTGGCAAAAAACCTTCGAAGAAAAAACGGTCTGTCGGAAGCCCAGATACCGTCAAGGCAGCAATGGAGGCCGATGGACCGGGAATGACTGTAACGAAAAGCCCCTCATCCTGTACTGCACGAACCAGTTTATAACCAGGATCAGAAATAAGCGGAGTTCCTGCATCAGAGATCAAAGCTACTGATTGACCCTCGCGAATGCGCGTCAAAATGCGAGGTCGCTCGCGCTCTGCGTTGTGGTCGTGATAAGCCTGCAAATCACCAGACACATCAAAATGTGATAGAAGTTTACGGGAACGGCGCGTATCTTCACAAAAGATAAGATCCGCACGTGCGAGAACACTTAAGGCTCGCAAGGTAATGTCGGCTAAATTTCCGATAGGGGTTGCGACGAGATAAAGTCCGGGCTGAAGCGGGGTCTCTAAGGACGCCGATAAGACCTCTGCACTACGCGTACTCACCCGGTTAGGATGTGTTTTTGCGCGTGATACATCGTTTTGTGAAAACCCTTCTTCCATGCCAATCAGCGTTCTCAAAAATAACACGCCCCCATCCTGACCCTACGTAGTGTTTACTAGAGCGTTATGAGGCTAAATTGAATCATTCTGCCGAGGCGTTTTTGCGCCATTATCAGCACTGTTCGTCTCGACCGACACGCCAGCATCACCCTTCGACGCTTTCCTAGCGGGAATGGCACACCGGTGCACAAACAGAATTGATTTAATTTAACCTCATAACGCTCTATAGATCAGTAATGACATGGCGATAGCGTAAAGTGCTTCTAAATTTATCATTGCTAAAGACCACGAATCCTAGTGTTATAATACACATATTATGGTTTTTACCATGATCCGGCCACAGTAAGGCCATAAACGGTTCAAATCGAGTGCATATGCTCGACTAGCGCAGGACGTGATGGGGTGTGCTAAACTTTAGCTGCACTCAGACGGGTTGCTCTTTATTAGATCTCTAACGGTTAGTGGGTGCTGAAATGGGGCTTTCAAAAGCCTTAAACTCCGTTTCAAAGCTCAGTCGGCGCGTTGTCCTTATGGGCGCATGCGCCGCGTATCTTGTTGCTTGTACAGGTGGAGGCAGCAATCTCCTTAATACAGGTGCCGTTAGTGAGAACAATAATCCAGAAGAGCCTATCTCGGCGCTGCAAAAACGTGCGAAGGTCAAAGTTGCACTTTTGCTTCCCTTAACAAGCAAAGGCAAAACGGCAAAGGTTGCCAAAGATTTGAAACAAGCGGGGGAGCTCGCTCTTTTTGAATTTGACAATCCTAATATTCTGCTGATTACCAAGGATACAAAAGGCACGCCTGAAGGTGCTAGGACTGCGGCCCAGGCTGCCATTAAAAGCGGCGCAGAACTTATTATCGGGCCGCTTTTTGCTAAGTCTGTGTCTTCGGCAGCACCTATAGCGCGGCAAGCTAAAATCCCGATGATTGCATTTTCATCAGATCGTAGCGTAGCGGGAGATGGTGTTTATCTTTTGAGTTTTCTCGCTGGTAGAGACGTTCCACGCATTGTTTCATTTGCTGTGAGTCGAGGGAAGCAAAGCTTTGCAGCGCTTGTGCCAAACACACCTTACGGGAATGTGGTTGAGGCCGCGTTCCGTAAAGCGGTTGCCAAATCAGGTGGGCAAGTTCTTGCTGTTGAAAAATATCCTCTTGATCCAAACGGCATGTTGGAGCCAGCCAAACGCATCTCAAAATTTGCCCAGAAAGGTACAGCGACATTAGATGCGCTCTTAATCCCTGGGGGACCGGAGACCTTACCTTCTTTGGCCCCACTTATGCCTTATTTCGAAATCGATACAAAAGCTGTGCAGCTTCTTGGAACCGGCAGATGGGATTATGCAAATATCGGACAGGAAAAATCACTTATTGGCGGTTGGTTCCCTGCGCCTGATCCGAGGGGATGGCGGGACTTTAGTCAGCGCTATGCAAAAACTTATGGCAAAGTACCATTGAGGATTTCAAGTTTAGCCTATGATGCGGTTTCGCTTGCCGTTTCGCTTTCAAATAATCCTTCAGGGTCGCGCTATTCTGCATCACAAATTACGCGTGCTAGTGGTTTTGCCGGCATTGATGGTCTTTTCCGCTTGATGCCTGACGGTACGTCGGAGCGTGGATTTTCAATTTTACAAGTGCAGAAATTTGGCCCCCGTGTCATAGACCAAGCCCCAAATGCCTTTACGCAGGCGCAATACTAAATTTTTATAAAGCAGCATCTGGATATGTTTGCGCACATCGGTAAAGAGCGCCGGACAATTTTGTGATGACACTGTTCAATAAGGTCCGTCCTCTTTGTGTGGTACGAAGATAACGGCTATCTTCTGCAAGCCTGACCAAACCCTCGTTCTGCAAAAAATCAATTGCTTCGGTATGAAACATATGCCCTGTCAAACCTTTAAACTTAAAAATGTCGAGCCCCTCCTTTAGCCGAAGTCCCATTAAAAGCATTTCATCCGCTTGCATCTCTTGAGAGAGTTCCACACATTGCTTGAGTCCGGATCCCATTCGCCCGACGGTCTCGCACCACGTTTCGGGGTGAGTGTGGGTCGAAAGCGCATGTCGAACTCCGGAGATTATGAGCCGGCCATGGGCTCCCGGACCAATGCCGGCATATTCACCATATCGCCAATAAATGAGATTATGTCTGGATTCCTCTCCCGGCTGAGCGTGGTTTGAGATTTCATAGGCGGGAAGATTAGCCGCGTCACACATCTCACCAGTTATCTCATAAAGGCGATGGGCGTGATCTTGATCCGGCACCATAAGCTTTCCGGTTTTATGTAATGTTGCGAAAGGCGTGCCGTCTTCAATGGTCAATTGATAGAGTGAGAGATGGCTGGCTGAATATGTTAGGGCCTTTTGCAGTTCTGCACGCCAGGACTGTTCACTTTGTTGAGGCCTAGCATAAATCATGTCAAATGAGACACGCTCAAAATATGTTTTAGCGATTTCAATGGCCTTGCGCGCTTCCTCAACGCTGTGAAGTCGCCCAAGCTTTCTCAAATCCTCATCATTAAAGGCTTGAACTCCGAGAGAAACACGGTTTATGCCCGCTGCATTGTAGCCTTGGAACCGTCCAGCCTCCACACTTGAAGGATTGGCCTCTATCGTGACTTCAAGATCAGGATCTAAATCCCAACTTTTAGAAATGTGCTCAAGAATTAGGGCAACCGTATCAGGCTGCATCAATGAGGGTGTGCCGCCTCCAAAAAAAACGGATTTAACCGTCCGTCCCTCAGTGAGGGACGCCATGTGATCAAGTTCGCGAAGATAGGCGGTTAGATAGGACGCCTCGTCAATTGGCTCATGCCTAACATGTGAATTGAAATCGCAATAGGGACACTTCGACTCACAGAAGGGCCAATGCAAGTAGACGGCAAATCCTGGATCGCGACTTATAGAAGATTGCAAAACCCAATACTCATTAGCTTATGTTAAATCCTTTGCACCGGTCTAAAGGCATGCAAGATAGCAAGTCTATTATTCGAAATTAGGCAGCATTGGCGTCATCCCACGTCTGGCATCAATTTATTTCTTGCCTATTTATCTAGTAATTTTTCCAAAAACCATGTTTGCGTTGGTCCGACACCACGAATATCCTGAACGCCCGCTGATGTGAATATAAAGTCTTTATCCGTCTTTTCTTTGAAAGTGTCATTAACTTGGATTTGATTGACTGAGCCTTGCGATTCCATTCGAGAGGCAAGGTTGACTGTATCGCCCCATATATCATAGGCAAATTTATGTTGGCCGACTAAGCCTGCCATGAGCGGACCGCTGGCTAGGCCAATTCGCACATGTAACTTTACATCCTCTGTCTCGGAAATTTCTTTTACCATATCTAAGATGCCAAGAGCGAAAATGCCTAGCCGCTTACCATGATCTTCTTGTATGCTGGGCACGCCAGTAACAGCCATGTAAGCATCTCCAATGGTCTTTATTTTCTCTACGCCATGTTGTTTTGCTAGATCATCCAATTTTTTGATAATCTTGTTAAGCAGCCGCGATGTGCGCTTGATCCCTAACTCTTTTGATATGGGCGTAAATCCCACCAGATCAGCAAAAAGCACTGAGGCTTCGTCATAGTGATCCGCAATTTGTTGTTTGGGATTGTCTTTTAGACGTTCGACAATTTTTTCAGGCAGTATGTTGTGTAATAGCCCTTCGAGCTCGGCTTCCGCTTTATCCGCCAATCTAACCGCATAATAGGTGATTGCGGCTGTTACGATAAAAGTTGTTGCAGCTGCATTGATATAGATATTTGAGAGTGTTGTTTTGTTGACAAACAGAATGGCATCATGTCTTGAAAAATAAAACCAGGCAAATAAATGAAAGCCAAAGCCAATTACGATAAATGCAGCGATGAGCCAAAGACGGTTCAAGCCAAAAATCAAAAAAGACGCACTTGCCCCAATAACATATTGCAAATGTATGCCCGATGGGCGGCCAAGATATGCTGTAAGCGCCAGCAGGCCGATATACTCTGTCAAAGCCAATAACACAGCACCTGCGAGCTCATGAAAGCGATGAACAAAAGGTATCATCAACAATAAAACTAAGACGACTATGTTAATTATGATGACGGGTGCGTAAGTCCGCATATCAAGCACAAAATATAGCAAGATATAAATGAAAGTTGATGATGCGGCCAAATAGGACATGACGTTGAGAATCCTCAGACGGCGCCTTATATCCGGCGGATAGATTGATGTGCCGGCCGAAACCAAGCGATCCAAAGTGTCTGGGATTCTGAAGTAATTTATTTTCATAAGAAGATTATGGATTAGTGTTCTTAACTATCAGGCTTTTGTTTCATCATATAAATCCAGCCGTGCCAATTTTTTCCATACCGGCAAATCATGAAGACAATAATAGCCTGAGATCTGCGAAAGAATTTTATCATCTCGCCAAAGGCTGAGTTGCCGGTTTACATTTTCACGCGAAGCATTTGTCATACGTCCTAATAGAACCTGGGTTAGTTTATGTCTGATACATAGACGTCCATCGGGAAGCATCTCCCCAAATGTTTCTGAGAGATTAAGTAATGTCCTCGCTAAGCGCTCATTTAACGCCAACTGCTGATTGACAAAGTTCTGATTTGTTTCCTTTAATCTCCTGCATACGATAATTAGAAGATTGCGGTAGATTTGCGGGTGAGCATTTGCCAATCGTTCAAAATTATTTATGCTGAGATAACCTAAAGTGGCATCTTTTAGTGCTGTCGCTGTGGCAGAGCGCTTATTGTCAAAGATGACCCCCATCTCACCGACGATGTCTCCTCTGCCCAGAACCGCGAGGAGAGACTCCTCCCCATCGCTCTCCATTATACTCACTTTCATTGTGCCATCTAAAATCATGTAACACCCGTTTACGTCGTCGCCTTGAGAAAACAAAATCCTATTTTTCTTAATCGACATTGTTTGCAGGGACGCTGTTAATTTGTCGAGAAACTGATCATCTAGATCGCCAAAAAGTGCAGATGTTTTTAGAATAAGCTTAGGGTCTATGCGCTGCTTAGCCATTAGATTGAGCCATTTCAAAAAATAACGGAGACCTCAGGATATTTTGTTTTTAGCTGAATTTATACGCCATACTCTATTTATTTATTCCTGCGCAAATATTTGTTTTTCCTAGCAAATTCATTCTCTTATCCAGCACCCCGCTACCATAGCGTTATGCATCCAATAAAACAACAAACTGTGATGTACGTCACTTACAGCCCACCAGTGTTCTGGCATTTATTGATCATCGCAAGACGATAAACACGAGACGAAAAATACGAAATGAAAGGAATTAGAAATGAAGAATTTAGTTATCGCAGCCTGTCTGGCTTCAGCCGCACTTGGTGGTGTTGCCGGAACCGCAGAAGCTGGCGACAGGAAAGTGGGTATATCTAAAAAGTGGCATGGAAATCATAAATGGAAACATTTCCACCGCAAATGGCACGTACCACACTATTATTACGATGCTTATTATTATGGTGATTGGTGCTGGAAATATAAAAAGCGGTATCACAGGACCGGTAAAAGATATTGGCTGAAAAAATTCCGCAATTGCAGATTTCACAGAGATTTCTAATACCAGTAACATTTACAGCCCGGTTTTCAATTTTTGGAAACCGGGCTTTTGCTTGATGCAGGTACATGTTGAAATAAGTTTTATAGACTACGCTTTGTCCTCAAAACAATCTTTGACAAACTTCTCAAACGCATGCGCTCTATGCGATATGCTATGTTTCAAATCTGGGTCCATCTCGCCAAAAGTGTTCGTGTGTCCCTCAGGCACAAATATGGGATCATACCCAAAACCCCGCCCTCCCCGGGGGGGCCATATAAGATGGCCAAAGACCTTTCCTTCGAAAAACTGTGCGGTTCCATCAGGCCAGCCAATGCAAAGTACACATGTAAAATGTGCCTGTCTTTGCGCGTTTGTTTCAGCACGTTTCTCCTGCAATTCACGTTGCACCCGCTCCATCGCTATACGGAAGTCCTTTTTAGGACCGGCCCATCGTGCGGAATAAATCCCGGGAGCACCGTCAAGCGCTGTAACTTCGAGCCCTGAATCGTCTGCAAGCGCAGGAAGTCCAGCCTCTTGAGCTGCAGCCAAAGCTTTCAGCTTAGCGTTATCTGAAAATGTCTTACCTGTCTCTTCAGGTTCTGGCAAACCAAGCGTATCAGCAGAAACAGCATGAACGCCAAATGGCATAAGCAATATTTCTATTTCCCTGACTTTACCTGGATTATGACTTGCAATCACCAGCCGGTCGCCAGGCTCTAGCTTACCTTGACCGGGCATCATGCAATTGTGATTTTTTGTAAATTAACAAGCTCTCTAATCCCCTTTTTGGCAAGAGCCAGGAGTTCATCGAAAGAGTCCTGTGAAAAGGGCTTGGTTTCAGCCGTCGCCTGAATTTCAACAATACCGTCCGAGCCGGTCATGACGAAATTTGCGTCGGCATCGGCTTCTGAATCTTCCACATAATCAAGATCGAGGATGGTTTGCCCTTGATAAATCCCGCAAGACACAGCAGCAACCTGATCCGTTAAAACACCATCTTCAACCATCTCGCGTGCCTTCATCCAGGCAATGCAGTCATGCAATGCAATCCAAGCTCCTGTGATTGCAGCTGTGCGGGTACCGCCGTCGGCCTGAAGGACATCGCAATCCACAACTATTTGCCGTTCGCCAAGTTTTACAAGATCAACGACAGCCCGCAAACTGCGTCCAATCAAGCGCTGGATCTCCTGAGTTCTACCGGACTGACGGCCCTGTGTGGCTTCTCGTCGCATCCGCTCAGAAGTTGATCTTGGAAGCATACCGTATTCGGCGGTAACCCACCCGGATCCCTGACCTTTAAGCCAGATCGGTACGCGATCCTCCAGGCTTGCAGTGCAAAGTACATGGGTATTGCCGAATTTAATCAAACAAGAGCCTTCGGCATGGCGTGCGATAGAGCGTTCAAAGCTCACCGGCCGCAATTCATCATGTTGTCTTTTTGAAGGGCGCATCTTACTTATGTTATGATTTAATATTGAACGGTGCCTACTTAAATGGGGCCTTACGAAATCGCTGACCTACCAACAGCGAAGTGATCTCACCCTAAGCGAGTGAACGGCGACGATCAACCAATTGATAACAGAAAATCCCGTTTATATAAAACAGTAGAGAGTTTTTTGGAGTAAATGATGTAGGTTAGCGCTAGAATGTACTGCAAATATATGCGCATTTTAGAGCCCTTTTGATGAATTCGGAAAGATAGTCTCCCTGATCGATAACGTGGAAAAAAATAGCCCAAATACTAACGAACTTCAGGAACTTGATTCGCGCTCACGGGAAATTTTCCGCCAGATCGTGGAAACCTATCTGGATACCGGCGAGCCTGTGGGATCACGCAATATTAGCCGCCAACTTCCCATGACATTGTCTCCGGCTTCTGTACGTAATGTGATGTCCGACCTGGAGGCATTGGGACTTATTTTTGCGCCCCATACCTCCGCTGGCCGATTGCCGACACAATCCGGTTTACGCTTATTCGTCGATGGGTTGTTGGAAGTTGGCGATCTAAATCAGGATGAGCGTAAACAGATTGAAGCACAGATCCGTGGAACATCGACAGAAACAGCCATAGAGGACGTGCTAAGCGAGGTAGGCGAAATGCTGTCAGGCCTCTCGCAATGTGCTGGAGTTGTACTCACTGAAAAGCAGAGCAACCTTTTAAAGCATGTAGAATTTGTCAATTTAGAGCCGGGAAAGGCGCTTGTTGTTCTTGTGAGTGAAGATGGCAATGTGGAAAACCGTATTGTTACCCTGCCACAGGGGCTTCCTCCTTCTGCGCTTCTTGAGGCATCGAATTATCTTAACGCTCGTGTCCGTGGCAAAACCCTGTCCGAAGCCCAAGTCCAAATAGAAAAAGAAATCGAGGAGCGTAAGGCCGAGTTAGATAATTTGACCGCGAAAATTGTTCAGGATGGGCTTGCCACCTGGTCAGGCGGAAATGAAGGTAGTAAAAGCCTTATTGTTCGAGGCCGCTCCCATCTTCTTGATGACCTTACAGCGATTGACGATCTTGAACGGATACGGAAACTTTTTGATGATTTAGAAGCGAAAAAGGACCTGATACAACTACTTGGCCTAGCAGAAAAGGCAGAAGGTGTGCGTATTTTCATCGGTTCGGAAAATCAGCTCTTCTCACTTTCCGGTTCTTCGCTTATTGTTGCACCCTTCCAGGACTCAGAACGTCAAATTGTTGGTGTTCTCGGCGTTATCGGACCAACCCGGCTTAATTATGCCCGAATTATCCCGATGGTAGACTACACAGCGAAACTGGTCGGGCGCTTGTTGACTTGATTTTTTCCTCTTGAGCCAAATGTTATCCACACAATATATGTAACAGTCCTTAGAAAATATCAGGAAAAGTGGGTACTGGTTTTTCGTTCGAATTTTTAACAAAACAAAAGGTTAGCGTCCTGACACCGAAGTTTGATATTACAAATTTCAATTTAGGGCATAGACGTCACACCTTTTTCTCCTGCCCCAACAGGGAGAGACTGAAGCCATGAGTAATCAAAAACAACAAAACGACGATCCCACAACCAGAACAGAAAATGAGACAGCTGAAAGTCAGAATGCTGTTCATGATCAAAAATCTGATGCGGAGCAGCCATTGTCTGATAAGCCTGCAGAGATAGAAGCCGATTCTATTGAAAGCTTGAAAAGCGAAAATGAAGAGTTGAAAGACCGCTTATTGCGGACCATGGCTGAAATGGAAAACCTGCGGCGGCGCACGGAACGCGAAAAAGCGGATACTGCTAAATATGTTATTTCTAATTTTGCACGTGATGTTCTGAACATAGGCGACAATATTCAGCGCGCCATCGATTCTGTTCCATCAGGCTCTGAAGAAGAAATTCCGGCGCTAAAAGGTTTGCTCGAAGGTGTGGAAATGACCGAGCGTGAACTTATTAATATGTTGGAACGTTATGACATTACACGCCTGGATGCAAAGGGTGAGCAATTTGACCCTAATAAACATCAGGCTATGTACGAAGTGCCAAATGATGAGGTTGAGGCGGGGACTTGCGTAGATGTGGTTCAGGCTGGATATATGATCGGAGAGCGTGTCTTGCGTCCGGCCCTTGTTGGTGTTTCCAAAGGAGGAGAGAAAAGTGTAAAGCCGCCACCGCCACCTGCTGAAAAGGCGGCTGAGGTAAAATCCGACCAAGCGCAGAAAAAAGAACCGCCACCTATTCCAAAAACGCCAAAAACCGAAACCAAGCCAAGCGTACAGCAGGAGCCGAGTGCAACCCAGCAAGCGCAAAGGCCCCCAAAAGCGAATCCCACCAAACAGGCGCCAAAGAGTGATCCGCAAGCCGATGCCCCTAAAACGCAGCCGGGAAAACCATCGGGTGCACGGGTGGATAAGAGTGCTTAGAGTTTAGCTGAGAAAACCCACGCCTGGAGATTTTTGGCCAATTTTCAATGACAATGAGGGCTGGTTTGCCTCCCAATACTACATGCTATTTTTCCGTTACTGCCCTGATTCAGCAGGTTTGGGCTGGCTAGCTTGCTTTTGCAGAGCGCTGCCTAAAATGGCCGCTGCACCTGCTAAGCCGTTACCTGATTCGCCAACAACGGTATGTGGCACAAGTCGGCTGACAAGGCTCACAAGCTCGGGTTTGCGTTCCAAGGAGCTCAGCAACTTTTCAAGAGCCTGAAGAAGTGCCACGCGGTCTTGCCCCAACACATCAGCTTGAGCCCGTTGGCCGCGGGCGAGCTCTTCTAGAAACTTTCGCTCCGCACTACCAAGTGCTGCACGTTCTGCTTCACGTTGCTTGGCTACCTGCACAGCGATTTGTGCAGCAACCAGACGCGTCTGTTCATTCGCTGTCGCTCTGGCTTGCTCGGTTTCAATACGTTTTGCCTGAGCTGCTGTTTCTCGCTCATAAGCTTTTGAGAGTTGGTCTGCAAGCTGTTGGCGCAAACGCGATACAAGAAGTTCTGGTGGTACAGATGGCTCGCCCAAGCGAATTTCTTGAATATTTACACCTGCTTTTAAACCTTCCCGCTTAATCAGACTTTCTAGATTTTCTTCAAGAGCATCGCGGTTTTCAATCAGGTCGAGAACGCGTGTTGCCCGGCGGATGCGTTTGGTTGGATCTTTCGGATCAGGCAATTCCAGCTCAGAACCCGCAACATTACGGACAATTGAGCGAATAACTGGCGTTAAAATGCGATCTTCGATTTCCTCCAGACCACCAACAGCGCCGACAACGACCGGTGCGTTTTTTGGGCTAACCTGAACGAGCGCACGCAGTTCCTGAGGAATATCCCACCCCTCAACTTTGACAAAAACAGCTCGGTCAGCCGCATTTTCCGGCACGGGCTGAAGATCGGTGCGCTCAACTTGTTTGATATTGCCTTGCTGATCGACAGAAAGGTCGATTATGCGCTTCGAGAAACCACCTTTATATTCCCAAGTCTTCACTCGTGTATCGACCAGAGTCACCTCAAAGGCCTTACGATTGAGATAATAAGCTCCGGGAAAAAGAGGATCACGCCAAATCCCGACACAACCATTGGGCACCAACGGTACAGACAAGGCGCCTTGGATTTCACGGCCCTCTGAGGCCACAGCCACTTTCTTCTCTACGCAGACCGTACCAGGTGTTTTTACGTTGCTTTTGACAACGCCAACATGGCCTGCAGGAACCAATGTAGCTCGTGTGTCTTCGTTGATCTTGACCTTGAAAAGATAATTGTTCAGCCGGTAACTTCCCGGTTTTAAAACGGTTTCCTGGGGGCCACGGTAGCCGCCGTTTTCCAAATAATTCTTTGCATCAAGCATTTGTGGGAGTTTATCATCGGAAATAGCTGGAGCTATGAACATGCCCTCCGGCATGGCTTGACCATCCAATGCGGTTAACTCACCGTAATAACCTTCAGGAACGGTGATGACTGGAAATTCTTCAACATCATAAAGAACACGGATGCCAAACTTGAAATGAAAGCCGGGACCAAGAATGCTTGCCTGTGGCCCCTTTTGACCCTCCAGCGCTATGATCCGTCCAGGCGGTAATTCTTGAAACGCATAGATCCGTTTCAAATGCCCAACTTTTTCAGCATCGATAAAGACAAAAGAGGTTGAACCCACCACAAAAAGACCAAATAAGAAAAGAAGCGCACCACCAACGCGGCTTGAGAGAGATAAAAATAGCCGTCCTAATTTGCCACGCCCTGACGGTGTAGGTAATGAACTTGCACCGGTCTTTTTGAATAAGAGAAATAAACCAACAACAACCGCAATAAAACCTACGATTAAACCCAGCATATCACTCACTCGCCTCACTTTATTTAAAATAAATTATGTATAATAAGAAAATATATAATTTCTTTTTGAAGTTAATCTTATAAAATACTTTGTCAGTTAAATTTAGTGTGAGAAGAGACATTTTCAAGTGCTGTTATATAGAAAATTTTCTTATATTTAATTAATTCTGATTGTCTTGGTTGATTTTTTGACACATCGCAAGGTGAGATTGAAACGCCCTCCTTCGTCGAGGAGATCTGAAGTTCCAGGTAAGATACGGTCTACCCCATGATAGGCCAGACGGGCGTTTCCTCCTAGAATAATAACATCTCCTGACTTGAGCTCGAATGAGCGGGTTGGGTCTTTACGTGATAGCCCCCCAAGGCGAAAACGGGCGGTATCCCCTAAGGAGATAGACAAAACAGGTGCCGAAAAATCTTCCTCATCTTCGTCACGGTGCAGCCCCATCTTTGCATTCGGCCCATAATAGTTAATCAAACAGGCCTGAGGCGGAACAGGGTGTTCTGTCAAATTATCCCAGATATTGATTAACATGTTAGGCAAACTCGGCCATGGTTCACCGATTTCAGGATGTATTGATTGATATCGGTACCCTTCTTCTTTGCTCGAAACCCAGCCAAGCTCCCCACAATTCGTCATTTGCACCGAAAAGGGGTGTCCCGTACGTGGCATCCGTGGGGTAAATAAAGGGGCAAGGCTTACTGCGTTACGAATTTCTGCCAGCAAGATTTGTTGAACGGATTCCGCCAGATAATCAGAAATATGCTGAAAACCGCTAAGCATCTTGAAATCTCCCAAGTTTTAGGGTGATGTGGGGCAGAAACACAACGGGTCCAGTTTATGTTGGGTGTAAATTTTGGCACATACACCCTATCCACATATAATTGTCCCCAGGTTGCACTAATATCACCTATTTTTTGGCGGAAAAATTTACAATATACCTTGAAGTCTTCGGCTTGCAGGGTCAAAGTCCGGGCATTATATATCGCTTGACTGTAACTTCACAGAATCTCAAGGGGACCGGCTCTGTGCCACTTGGGGGTGCAGGGCAAGTCAGGCGCTTAAAAAAGGCCTGAACGGTCTGCCGTAATGGAAGAGGGGTAGAAGGATTATGTCAAAAGTCATAGGAATTGACCTCGGCACGACCAACTCTTGTGTCGCGGTTATGGATGGCACCAGTCCGAAGGTTATTGAGAACGCGGAAGGAATGCGTACGACGCCTTCAATGGTGGCTTTTAATGATGACGGAGAGCGGCTGGTAGGCCTACCAGCAAAACGCCAAGCCGTCACCAATCCGGAAAATACGCTTTTTGCTATTAAGCGTTTGATCGGCAGACGCTTCGATGATCCAACGGTTGCGAAGGATCAAAAGCTTGTACCTTATAAAATTGTCAAAGCTGAAAATGGTGATGCTTGGGTCGACGCCCACGATAAAAAATATTCCCCATCGCAAATATCCGCCTTCATCCTCCAGAAAATGAAGGAGACTGCAGAAACTTATCTCGGCTATGAGGTTACTCAAGCGGTCATTACCGTTCCGGCTTACTTCAATGATGCTCAACGCCAGGCGACAAAAGATGCGGGCAAAATCGCCGGGCTTGAAGTTCTTCGGATAATCAATGAGCCAACTGCGGCTGCTTTGGCCTATGGGCTTGACAAAAAGGACGGCAGAACAATTGCCGTTTATGACCTCGGCGGTGGTACATTTGATATTTCTATCCTTGAGATTGGTGATGGTGTTTTTGAAGTTAAATCAACCAATGGCGATACATTCCTCGGTGGTGAGGATTTCGATATGCGCTTGGTTGATTATCTCGCCGATGAGTTCAAGAAAGAAAATGGCATTGATCTGAGAGGCGATAAACTCGCCCTTCAACGCCTGAAAGAGGCCTCAGAAAAAGCTAAAATCGAGCTATCATCAGCACAACAAACCGAGATTAACCTACCCTTCATTACGGCGGACCAATCCGGGCCCAAACACCTGACTATGAAGCTCACTCGGGCTAAGCTTGAGAGTTTGGTTGATGATCTCGTACAAAAAACTGTTGGTCCTTGTGCTTCTGCTCTTAAAGATGCTGGCCTGAAAGCTGCTGAGATCGATGAAATCGTTCTCGTTGGCGGCATGACCCGCATGCCCAAAGTGATTGAGACGGTCAAGAACTTCTTCGGGAAGGAACCGCATAAGGGTGTAAACCCTGATGAAGTGGTGGCCGTGGGTGCCGCTATTCAGGCGGGTGTTCTCCAGGGTGATGTTAAGGACGTCTTACTGCTTGATGTGACACCACTCTCCCTTGGTATTGAAACACTTGGCGGGGTCTTTACGCGACTTATTGATCGCAATACGACGATCCCAACCAAAAAAAGCCAGGTATTCTCTACAGCCGAGGACAATCAAAATGCCGTTACCATCAGAGTGTTCCAAGGGGAACGCGAAATGGCGGCCGACAACAAACTCCTTGGCCAGTTTGATCTGGTTGGTATTCCCCCTTCACCTAGAGGCGTTCCGCAGATCGAGGTTACCTTTGATATCGATGCTAATGGTATCGTCAATGTATCAGCGCTCGACAAAGCTACATCGAAAGAACAGTCGATTCGTATTCAGGCTTCCGGCGGCCTTTCTGACGGTGACATTGAGCGTATGGTCAAAGAAGCCGAAGCTCATGCAGAGGATGATAAGAAGAAGCGTGAATCAGTGGAGGTGAAGAACCAAGCTGAAGCACTTGTTCATTCCACAGAAAAAACACTGAGCGATCTCGGTGAGAAAGTTTCTGAGGAGGATAAAGGCAAGGTTCAGGCCGCCATTGAAGACCTAAAGAGTGCGCTTGAAGGCGATGATGCAGGGCTGATTAAATCTAAGACTGATGAGCTTGCTCAAGCGGCTATGAAGCTCGGTGAGGCAATGTATCAAGCCGGTTCGGATGAGTCTGCTGATGCAGCTTCGGAAGAAGAAGCCGGTGGCGCTACGGGTGATGATGTGGTAGATGCCGATTTTGAAGAAGTTAAAGACGACGAAAATAAAAAATCAGCCTGACATCTTGGGCAAAATATGAGATCAAGGACTCCACCCTTTTTTCATTTGATATTTTATGGCTTCAGGGTGGGGTACTATACCCTTCATTTCCCCGCCGAAAGTATCAAAGGAAAAGGGATAATGAAGTGATGTCTAAAGACAACTGAACATGGCCAAGCGCGATTACTATGAGGTTCTGGGGATCTCCAGGGGAGCGAGCGACCAGGACATTAAGAGCGCCTTTCGCAGGCTCGCAAAGGAATATCATCCGGACCGCAATCCGGGTGATGAAGAGGCTGAGAAAGTCTTCAAAGAGCTCAACGAAGCTTATGAAGCCCTGAAAGATCCTCAAAAACGGGCGGCTTATGATCAGTTTGGCCATTCTGCATTCGATGGGTCAGGCTTTGGCGGGCATGGTGCACATGGCTTTGGAGCTGATTTTTCGGCTTCAATGTCGGAAATTTTTGATGATCTCTTCGGTGAGTTTATGGGGGGCCGAGCGCGGGGCCGCTCACGCTCTGGGCGAGAACGTGGCGCGGATTTGCGCTACAATATGGAGATCACGCTGGAAGAGGCTTATGCAGGAAAAACAGCGCAAATCCGTGTGCCAACGAGTATCACATGTGATAGCTGTTTTGGCTCAGGGGCAAAAAAAGGCACAAATCCAGCAGCATGTCCGACGTGCGGCAGCACAGGTAAAGTTCGTGCTAGTCAAGGCTTTTTTACCATTGAGCGGACATGCCCCACATGTCATGGCCGTGGAGAGATCATCGAATCTCCATGCGACGCTTGTGATGGTTCCGGCCGTATAACGAAAGAACGGACTCTATCGGTTAACATTCCAGCCGGGGTCGAGGACGGAACGCGCATTCGTCTTGCAGGGGAAGGCGAAGCTGGATTGAGAGGTGGTCCGGCAGGAGATCTCTACATTTTTCTGAGTATTCAACCACATGAATTTTTTCAACGCGATGGAGCAGATCTCTTTTGCCGAGTTCCGGTTGCTATGACCACTGCGGCACTCAGCGGTCAAATAGAAGTCCCGACACTTGAAGGTGGGCGGACCCGAGTTAAAATTCCCGAAGGGACGGAAACAGGAAAACAATTTCGCCTTAAAGGTAAGGGCATGCCCGTACTGCGCTCTAAATTAACAGGCGATCTCTATATTCAGGTTGAGGTTGAAACACCACAAAATCTGACGCGTAAGCAGAAAGATCTTCTGCGTGATTTTGAAAACATGTCAACAGATAGCACACATCCAGAATCAGCAAATTTCTTTGCCCGCCTGAAGGAATTCTTTGAGGGGACGGAAGACTAAATCGATATGTGTTACGCTTGCCCTAAAACGATATGTCAGATCCGAGAGACTACCTGATTGTCGCACTTGATGTTGCAACTCTCCAAGAAGCGCGAGAGTTAACCCGCGAACTTAACGACACAGTCAAAATATACAAGATTGGTCTTGAACTGCTATTTGCGGGAGGGACCGACTTAGCCCAAGAACTCATGTGCGAGGGTAAACAAATTTTTCTAGATGCAAAACTTCTGGATATTGGCAACACGGTTGAGAAGGCGACAGCTAATATCGCACGCCTGGGAGCAACGTTCTTGACTGTGCACGCTACGGACCGGAAAACTATGGATGCCGCAAGGCGTGGCAAGGGGGATAGCCAGCTGAAATTGCTTGCGGTTACGGTAATGACTAATCTCGACCAGAGTGATCTTAGCGAACAAGGAATCGAAATGACGCCGGAGGCCCTGGTTCTGCATCGCACCAAGCTTGCCATTGCCTCTGGTTTTGATGGCGTGATCGCTTCAGGCCACGAAGCAAAACTAATCCGTGATACGGTCGGAGATGATCTTCTCATTATTACGCCTGGCATTCGTCCGGCTGGAAGTAACGCTAGCGATCAGACGCGTGTTATGACGCCTGCAAAAGCTATTGCTGCTGGTGCTAGCGGCATCGTGGTCGGACGCCCGGTTGTTGCCGTTCAAAATCCTCTTGCCGCTGCCAAAGCGATCCTCGAGGAAATTCGCGTATCACTATGATGGATTGATTGTTGCACTTCAGAGCTAAGATCTTATCTTCTAAAAGTATGAATACATCAGATCATTCGGGGGCCGGGATGATGAGCTCCTCTACAGAAGACAATAGCCACCTTCCAATAACTGTTGCGCGTCGAGAGCAAAAGGTCCGGAAAAACTTTTGGAAGAAGCTTCGCCGTTTCGTTGGGCACATTCCTTTCGCTGATGACCTTGTTGCGTCCTATTATTGCGCTATAGATAAGGATACGCCCTTACATGTCCGCAGCATGTTGCTGGGGGCGTTGGCATATTTCATCCTTCCGATAGATATGGTCCCAGATTTTATCGCAGGTCTTGGGTTTACGGATGATGCGGCTGTTCTCGCCATGGTGTTGAAACAGGTTGCGCAACATATAAAACCGAAGCACCGCGAAGCGGCCGCTAAAGCGCTTGATAAAGATATGCCGGACGATAATGTGGCCGAGTGAACTGTCTGCTGAAGAAAGGCCCTTCTGTTTGAAATTTACTCTCACTCAGGCATTCTTAAAAAAGCCAATCAGCAATTCTCTCTGCACAAAATTTGCAAATAATATCATCATTTATTTCTGATCAAGACCATCCCCGTTGCACGTCATAACGATAGTTTTTTGTGTAGATGACTTGTCGCTAACACATGTCCTAACGAGAGTAGCCATGATGATGCAAATTATAAAGGTAGCAAAAAATAAATATCAAAAATATAAGAATAATGAAAACAGGCTCCCTGAAAAAAGTACCACCTTATATTTTTGCTTTTCATTCCCCCTAATCTTGATGGCATTTTATATGCCGATGGTTCTCATCTCACTCTTAATTTCCTAATGAATATAGAGAAGATCAAAAAACCGGGTTGCAAACAATTTGTGCCGCTTTTTTCAATTCGACACATGAAAGAGCGTTTCTGTCCGTCCCCCTTACAGAGCAGCTTACCATCTATCCCCCTCTAAAATTTCACTCATAAGAAATGAGAATAAGATGGAACACTCAAAGAACAAGTACGAGAAACAACAAAATCTAAATTACGTTCTCATCGCCTGCTTACTTACAGTTTTAAGTGATATCTTTTTTTATCGCCAAACGCTCGGCATATCCATCGGCATATACGCTGCAATTTTAATTTGTGCCCTTATATGGCTACGCCCTTACACACTGCTAAATAGCAGAGGAATGATCTCTGTTCTTATTGCCATCGCAGGAACGGCCGCTCTAATTGAAAATGTGAGCTATTTATCAGTTTGCTTGGGCATACTGGCAATAACTACCTTTGCTTTAGCGGAAAAAACGAAATGGCAATTGGGGTCAATAAGTTGGTTACTTGATCTAAGTAAATTTTTCTTATTTTGGTATACCTATCTGGCGAAAGATATTTTCAAATATTTAGAAATTGATGAAGCGCAAAAAAGAAAGGAAGAACAAAAAGAAGAATCTACGATTCTAAAATGGATTGTAGCTTGGATCATACCATTAATATTTTCAGGGATCTTTATAGCACTTCTTTATGGCGCTAACCCAATCATATCCCAATGGATAGCAATCATAGATTACAATGCAGCAATCGGATTCTTCTCAATCGAACGTGTACTGCTTTGGCTTTTAAGTCTTTGTTTGGTGTGGGCTGTTATAAAATCAGATTTGCCGGATAAAGTTTTTGCAAGGGATACACAATATACCGAATCCGATCATCTTCCTGTCGAACAGGAAACTATGATTGAAGTGTTGTTTTCCAAACAGGCTGTATTACGCTCGCTTGTCATCTTTAATCTTATGTTTGCCGTGCAGAGCACCTTAGACATCGTATATCTTTGGGGTGGTACAGCCTTGCCTGAAGGCATGACTTATGCACATTATGCCCATCGCGGAGCCTACCCTCTTATAGCCACTGCTTTGCTTGCTGCATTCTTTGTGCTTGTCGCAATGCGCCCTGGCAGCTCGAGCGAAGAACATTCTCTCATCCGCATATTGGTCTATGCCTGGATAGGGCAAAATATCTTACTGGTTATCTCCTCTATTTGGCGAACCAACCTTTATGTATCGGTATACTCACTGACTTATCTCAGAGTGGCAGCACTAATATGGATGGGATTGATTGTTTTAGGTCTGATCTGGATCATTCTTCGCATCATATTAAAGAAAAGCAATGTCTGGCTTATCAACACGAACATCATCACTGTTATGGTTGTTTTGCTATGCTGCTGTTTTGTTGACTTCGGTCGACATATCGCGGATTTCAATGTCAAACATTATAAATCTTCCAGCTTTGACGTAAGTTATTTTCGGAAGATAGGACCACCTGCCATTCCCGCATTGCAGTGGCTTATTGAGAACAGTGATAATAGTAGACAGATAGAAACAGCTCTTCGGATCAAATCTAATTTGGAATTGGAGCTGTACAGGAAACTGCAAAACTGGAGAGGCTATACATATCGCAATTACCGGTTAGAACTTGCTATCGCTAATTTACAAAGTGAGAAAGACGTTAAGCGCAAAAAAGCAGATCTTGTAGATATGCCGTAATGATAAAACACATAAAAATAGCTAGGATATGTAAGTTTGGCAGGTAGTAGTAAGGGTTTAGGCAACAGTTCGTTTGTTTCTATCTTGGCCCCAACCTTTGGAATAGTTGAGCGCCCATTCTTCAAATTCACGCGCCGGAACTGGCTTGGAAAAGTAAAAACCTTGTGCCTCATCACATCCTATAGCCTGGAAAAAATCTTTCTGATCAGATGTTTCAATACCTTCAACTATGGTCTTCAATCCGAGGTTTTTTGCAAGCTGTATTGCCGCGGTGCAGATGAATCGATCTTCAGCATTGGAAATCAGGTCATGTACAAATGACTGGTCTATTTTGAGATAATCAATTGGGTGATTTTTAAGGCGTGTCAGTGAAGAATATCCGGTGCCAAAATCATCCAGCGCAATCTTTATACCCATTTTACGTAAATGGCAGAGCTGTTGATTGATATGGTTCTCATCAGCGTTCACAATGCCTTCGGTGAGTTCCAGTTCCAGCATGGAAGGAGCAAGGTTTAATTCCTGCAGCACATTATGAATGGTATTGACTAGAGTACCATCTAGGAGTTGACGCATAGAAAGATTCACGGCGATGTGAATATCAGATAAACTGCTATTCCTCCAATTTTTCATTTGGCGACATGCTGTTTCTATGACCCACTTTCCGATGTCCACAATCAAACCGGAAGATTCAGCCGCTTCAATAAATTTATTTGGGGCAACAAGACCAAGCTCTGTATGATTCCAGCGTAGCAAGGCTTCAGCACCTGCGATCTGTGAATTTTCGAGATTGATTTTGGGTTGGTAGTAAAGTTCAAATTCCTGATTTGATAGGGCGGTGCATAAATCATTGTGAAGCTTGTATTTTTCACGTGCCTCCTTGTCCATGTCCCTATCAAAGCGATTGGAAAACCCACGACCTTCCGCCTTGGAAGTGTAAAGTGCAACATCAGCCCGGCGAATCAGTTCCTCTGCAGTGTTGGCATCGTCCGGGCAAATACTAACACCGATGCTCCCGTCAACTGCCAAAGCAATATTGTCAAACATAATGGGATCTTGAAAACACTCTTGAATTTTTGTGACTTTTGGCCAGATATCTTCTGCGGTGTTGAGGTTTGAGATGATTACGGCAAACTCATCACCACCCAACCGCCCGACAACATCTGCTGGCTCCAGACTGGCATTGAGGCGAAGCGCAATTTTTTTCAACACATAGTCTCCTGTTTGGTGACCATATGTGTCATTAATTTCTTTAAAGCCATCAAGGTCGATAAGCATCAAGCCAGCCAGTTTTTTCGTTCGGTCTGCTTGGGCGATTACCTCCTCAAGACGGGCATGAAATGCATAGCGATTGGCCAAATTGGTGAGGAAGTCTGATAGCGCTAATTTCTCTGCCTCTTCTTTAGCGGTTTTTAGCTCCCGGATCATATTAAAGTTTTCTTGGTTAAGCCGAACAACATAAAAAGCTCTTGAGACGACATGGGCGAGCCAATTTGAATCAACCGGTTTAGTCAGATAATCATAAGCCTGACGTTCAAGAGCTCCTGTCAAAGATTCTCTGTCTGTGTTTGCGGTCACAACAATGGCGATCAGCTCAGGGCGCTTCTTTTTGAGTTGCTCCAAAACGTCTAATCCGTTTTCCAATCCGAGACGAAGGTCAACTAACGCAACTTGCGCGGCAAATTCATCTAACTTCTCAAGTGCTTGTGCGGAATTGTGTGCTAAAGCGACAGTAAAACCATTGAACTCCAGCAGATCAGCAATGCTTTCGGCAAGGTCCTCATCATCATCGACGACAAGAACACGTTGCTGATCTTCTGCGCCGGGGGCCATCATATCATGCACCATTCACAATCATGTCGTCTAGAAACGAAAGTACTGCCGAGGGGTCGTAAGGTTTAAAAACCACTCCTGTGTAGCCAAGATCACGATATTTAGAAGGATTGTCATCTTTTGGCTGCTCCTCACCAATAATAATTGTTGGAACGTTCCAACCTCGCTTCTTCATTTCACAAATGATTTCAAAACCCGATATTATGGGGAGGTGCAGACTGAGGATCAGAATGTCCACTGTTTCTTTTTCCAACGTGAAAAGGGCTTCTTCACCATTATGCGCCATATGGGCAGACAAATTGCGTTCTGCCAATCCTTCCACAAGGGATTGGCAGAAAGCCTTGTTTTCATGTGCGATAAGCAGAAATTGACCGTCACTATCGCTTTCAATAAAGTTATCTATCTTGTGAAGAATGTCATCTACCGCTACCGGCTTATGTAGCACTCCTGTAACACCTTCTTCGATAGCTTGGTCCAGTAGTTCCTGAACACTAAAGCCCGTCATAAGATAGACTTTGGCTTCCGGTTTAAGTTTCCTGATTTCGATGAAGCTTTCAAC
The DNA here is from genome assembly GCA_965224165.1 of Methyloligellaceae bacterium. GTDB lineage: Bacteria > Pseudomonadota > Alphaproteobacteria > Rhizobiales > CBDCYM01 > CBDCYM01. The sequence continues at coordinate 913,983 of CBDCYM010000011.1, forward strand.
ACCATTGCGTCCAGGCATCATGATATCCATAAAGGTGAGGTCGAAATCTTCGCGCGTGAATATTTCTATTGCTTCCTCACCGCTATACGCAGTTGTCACCCTATGCCCTTCAAGCTCCAAGACTTCGGATAGGCTGTCAGCGGCATCAACATCGTCGTCGACCACAAAAACTCTAAGTCCTTGCCCCATCAAGCTACCCTTTCTAATGCAGGATTTAGGGGCAAACTAATTGTAACGGTTGTCCCAACCCCAATCTTGCTGTTGTAATGGATACTGCCTTCATGCTTATCAATGATTTTTTTGACGGTCGGAAGTCCCAACCCACATCCATAGCTTTTGGTTGAGAATAAGGGCTCAAAAATTTTTTCGAGCGTCTCAGCATCTATTCCGGGGCCCGTGTCTTCAAAAATAATTTTGTATTGATTGTGCTCAGAAGCCGTTCGAATAGTCAGCTTGCGTTCGCTACCTGCAATGTTATCGGATAAGGCCTGAATAGAATTCTCATATATATTGACGATGACACGGCGTATCTGTTCTGCATCCATAAAAGAGTTCACACTCGGTGCACCAAAATCCGTAATAACCTCGATACCGGCTGGAGGACTCTGCTCCATTAAGGTGGCTCGTAGCCATTTATCAGCCTCGATCTCTACAAAATTGGTCGTTGGCTCACTAGCAAAGCCAAGAAGATCCCGGATAATGTCGTCACAGCGAATAATATTTCTTTCAACGCGGTCGAGCGGCCTCTCGACACCAAGATCTTTCCCTTCTGTCTTTTTCTTGACGAGAAATATCGAGGTGCGGATAGCTCCCAGCGGATTTCTCAGCTCATGGCTCACCGTTGCAGTTAATTGACCAAGTGTGGCAAGTCGTTCCTGTTGAACCAAAGACTGTTGTGCAGCTTCCAGCTCTTGTTTGCTTTCGATCAGCTGATTATTAATGGTCTTGAGCTCAACTTGCGCATCCTCGAGCTGCCGGTTCCTTTCCGCCAGTTCTTGATTGAGGTTTTCGGTTGATTCTATTTTGTTGAATAATACCTGTTGGACTTGGTCATGACTTAACAGCCTTATTTTCTCGGCATCTAATAGCCGATGAGGCATAAGGCCTACCAGCGCAGGAAACGTATCAAGGCCGATAAACTGAGCTGCATATTCTTTGTAAGTTCTTTGGAAGATTCGTTCGGCAGCAGCATCGCCGAGTGTCGTTAGAAGAAGATTTTCGATTTTGTGACGCAGTTGAGAGAACGTTGCATGGATGCTAAATTCACTGTCGGACTTCTCAGACGACAAACCAAAGGGCAGTGGTGAGGCCACAACATCAGGCAGCTTACGGAGCCAATCGATTGTGACTTCAATCGTTTGATCTTGGGTATTCCCAAGCAAATCATAAATACGTTCAAGGACCGAGATGAGAAAATCCCGGCATAAAATAACCCGTTGACGGTCGTCCGGCGCAAATATCAAACCAAACCGTTGTAACTTAAGAGTCTCCGGGAATTTTGTTCTGATTTCTGCGCGCAAACGATTGCGGTTGTACCGAGTATGCGATTCGATCTCTGCAATATATTGCTCAATAACGAGATATAATGCTGGCAGCTCTTTTTCCTGTTCATCAACCTCGAATTTCCGGAACTGAGCAAGATCCTTCAGCAAAGGAGAGTTCTGATTTGCCGAGATGACAATAGATTCAAGGAAATCAACAAGCGCCAAAACCGGAGATGAAGATGTGTCCGGTTCCGGGCGCTTGGCTTCAGGCTGTAACAGATGACTCAGCAGCCCTGAAATACGCATCGATCTTACTAACCTTTGCTGGCTTTATAGATGCTTTGGAAACCTAGCCAGGATAATCCCCAGGTAATGACCAGGGCGACAACCCAAAAAACGGCTCCGATGGAATCCCCGAACAGTGTCGCAAGCAGGTCCATGTTGAACACCATTTTTGCCTGCATGAGCAAATGACCGACCGCCATAACGGCAAAACCCCAGGCGAGTAACAGCATTCCTTTTCCGAACGCGCCGCCCTTTAGTGCATCCGCGGTGCGAAAAGCAAAAAACACTGCGAGCAACAGAAATGGCAACTCAAGCGCACCAAACCAATCGGTTGAGTGCGTGGTGGTGTCATATGTTTGCTGCGCCAGTGCTGGGAAAGGGTAAAATGTCGCGAGGAACCCGACTACAACCAAAAAACCGTAGAGAATCCTATTCTGCATTGTCATCACCATATTTTGTCGTGGGTTAAATACGCGTGAGATTACTTAAATCATAAAAATTGAGATATTTTCTTAAGACCTCTCAATTTTTGGCGTAATCCTTTTCAGTGTGTGAAGACGCGACCCCAATGCCCTTTTACCATAAGGGCCGTGAAGCTATCCTTAATGATGAGAGTGATTTTTGCTCCCCATGCGGCCTCAATGAAGGAAAATCTGGGTAAAGACATATGTATTGATAGGAGAGTCCGTCACACCAACGAAATTGGCACGCCATTTAACAACTTGGTCATCAATTACGTTGCTTAAGAATTTAAAGCCGGACCTTGAATTTTTTTCCCGACATCCCCCCAAAAAACATTTGCCAGGCTTCTCTGGTACTGCCTGTTAACAACCAGTAAAGACCGAAAGTTCCGCCGAGGAAGATCGACACCAGCGAGAAAATCGGAGAGATCGCAAGTGTTGAAACGCCTGAAATGCCTTGACCAACGGTGCAGCCCAAAGCCGTTACCCCGCCCGCGCCCATTGCAGCGGCACCCAGCATATGGCGGCGCATTTCCCGCATATCATCAAAGCCTTCCCATCGGATTTCTTTCCTGATGATAGCAACGGCAATGGCACCGAAAAAAGTGCCAATGACAACCGAAATTGCGAAGGTGAGAGAAGAGCCGGTAAAGGTCATGAGCCAGACCAGTGTTTCACCGAGGGGTAAAACATATGTGAGGGAATGCACTCGAACTTCGTTAAATGGATCTGCACCTAAAACACCAGTTGCCAAGAAGCCTCCGGCGACAGCCAACCCAATCAAGGTTCCGGAAATGACATCACGCCGACTGTGCCGGAAATCAGAATCTTTTAAGCAATAGACCAGCAGTGCGCCTCCGACCGCCAATCCAACAGGTAACCACAACAGCTCCGACCCAATCCCCGTCATCCAAGAAAGCAAATGTGGCAAGCCTTGGCCTCCGATACCGCTCGTATCGATTGTGAGACTGTCCACGGTGTAAACTTTGATCAGTGATGTGAGCCCCCGTGCGGTCATATATCCCGTAAAACCGAGGATCAAAAAACTCCACAAAGCTTTAAGATCACCACCGGCTAGACGGACAATGATGCCATAACCGCATGTACCAACCATGGACATCCCTAAACCAAAAAGAAAACCTCCAACAACAGCGCCCGCCAGTCCTACGCTTGGGCTTAAGTAGAAGACCTTATCGATCCGGGCTAAGTCAGAATGGTGCAGGATCTGAACACAGATCATGGCGACTGCAATCGCAAGCGCCCAAGCCTTTAACCTGAGTGTTTTCCTAGCGAGAACACAGTCCTCAACCGCGCCAAATGTGCAAAACCTACCCGCACGAGCGGTGGCGCCCATAATGGCGCCCAATCCCAATCCCGAAAGCACAAGCAAGACAGGCGTTGAAATCCCATCCATAATTCACCTAAGCGCTCACTTGCGTTCATGAACAGTCGTGCGCGTCCTTACAATAAAGATCATAGAGAACAGTGATTACCCTATGTGCCTCTTTGCTACCTAAAGAATAATAAATCGTTTGTCCTTCGCGCCTGGTCTGGACTAGCCGATCTGCACGCAGCCTGGCCAGCTGTTGAGAGACCGCAGGTTGGCGAAGGTTTAGCAGTGCTTCCAACTCGCTGACGGACTTCTCACCTTCAGCCAGCATACACATTATCATCAATCGTGTTTCTTGGGCTAACCCCCTGAGGAGGTCGCAGGCCGCCTTGGCGCTTTCCGACATGGCCTTGTGCTTGCCCTCTTCCATCAGGGCTGTGGATATGTCCATTCTTATTGCCTCTCTATAACACTCAAACCGGCTTTAAGGCTTAACTTTCTGACTTTCAATCGAAGCTCTTAATGTTGCATCCTGAGGCAATGTCTCGAACAACTTAACAAGCATACCCCAAAAAAAATCTTCTCCAGGATATCCATTGATCCGTCCGAACTCTTTGCCTTTGTGTACTAAAATAAAGGTCGGCGTAAATCTTAGATGCGAGATGAAACTAAGGTCCTTCGGCAACGGATCATGTATGTCAACGCGCCTTAAGGGGGCGATCTTCCCTTCAGGGGTTTTGCTGTAGACAACTCCAACTTCTTCATTCCACACCTGGCACCATTCACAAGCGTTCTGCTCTACCATAATTAATTGTGCGGCCTGAAGGGCTGGAGATAAATAAAAGTACGCAATAACTGCAATTGCCGTAACGAGACATTTCATAAGTTGATCACACATCTATTCTCGCGTATTCCATATTACGAATATGCGATATATCGAAGAAAGGCAACAACGGTGAGTTTGGATGTTGGCTTGGGAGGAGCGTTTTTAGCTGGGCTTTTATCCTTTATTTCACCATGTGTGCTTCCAATTGTCCCACCCTATTTATGCTATCTTGCCGGGATCAGTATTGCTCATTTCGAGAACGATCAAGGAACTGCGTTTGTAAGAGTGCCTGTAGTGGCTTCAGCATTCGCGTTTGTGATCGGTTTCTCGCTCGTTTTTATTTCGCTTGGTGCGAGTGCAACCTGGCTTGGTCAGTTTGTACAAGGCTACATGAAGTGGCTTTCAATTGCAGCGAGTGCACTCATCATTTTAATGGGGCTTCATTTCATTGGCCTCTTGCGCATCGGACTTTTGTACAGAGAAGCACGCCTCAATGTGCGGCGTAAACCGCCCGGTCTCCTCGGAGCATTTGTCATGGGTCTTGCGTTCGCATTTGGCTGGACCCCCTGTGTTGGTCCGGTGCTTGCCGCAATATTGTTTACGGCCAGCACTCAGCAAAATGTCGGGGAGGGTATTCGGCTTCTTTCCGCTTATTCGCTTGGCATTGGTCTACCCTTCCTGCTAGCCGCTGGCTTCGCCGGACCCTTCATGCGCCTCATGCCAAGATTTAGGCCTTACATGAGGTTTGTCGAGGGAGTTATGGGTGCCTTCCTGATTTTGACCGGCCTTCTGCTCATGACTGGAAATATGAATAAAATCGCTTATTGGTTGCTCGAATTATGGCCCGGATTAAGTCGTGTAGGCTAAGTCTAGTCGTTTGAAATAAAACAGCTTATTTTCTTTCATTCATACATTCGAATATATATATTGATTTTAAATGGAACCTCTGTCATTCTTATTGAGGCTGAGCATCAGATCAAAAGATAACATCCTCCAAACTCAAAGTTGTTTGGTGCTTGCGTAGGGAGGAAACATGAAAATGAAGCAAGCAATTTTCAAAATTGCGGTTTGTGGAACACTTATCGTTGTTATAACAAGCAGCCTAGCTTGGGCAGATGTCGTGCCACCGGATCAGGTTAAGTTTGCTGATCTTAAGGTTGAAGCTCCTCTAACCGGAACAGGGGGTAACGTAGAGAATGGCAAGAAATGGTTTGCAAACCGCAAGCTTGGTAATTGCCTGGCATGTCATCAGAACAAAGATATGACCAGCCAACCATTCCACGGGGAGATAGGCCCTTCGCTAGATGGTGTTTCTGAGCGTTATTCAGCCTCACAATTGCGCGCGATTTTGATCAACTCGAAGGCTGTGTTCGGTAACAAAACAATCATGCCCGGGTTTTATCGAATTAACCCTGCACCGCTCGTTGCCAAGAAATTTCAGGGGAAGACCATTTTGTCTGGTCAACAGGTCGAGGATATCCTCGCCTATTTGCTGACCCTAAAAGAATAGGGAGACTTGAAGTGGAGTTTTTGACACGTAGAGATACTCTGGCGCTCGGAACAGGGGTGATCGCGGCACTTATCCTCAAACCAGTTCGCGCGTTTGCAGAAGCGAAAGATGCTCAAGCCGTAATAGACAAATTCGCCGGTGGCAAAGCAATAACCGAAGGCAAAGTTACGCTTTCAATGCCGGAGATTGCTGAAAACGGCAATACGGTACCATTGTCGATCGCCGTTGAGAGCCCGATGACTGTCAAGGAATATGTCAAACGGATTATTATTGTCTCGGAAGGAAATCCGCGGCCGGAGGTTGCAACTTTTCACTTCTCACCGAAAAGTGGCGTTGCGGAAGCCTCAACCCGCATGCGCTTAGCCAAGACGCAGAATGTTGTGGCAGTGGCGGAAATGTCTAACGGATCATTTCACATGACCAAGCGCCAAGTGAAAGTCACTATTGGCGGCTGTGGCGGCTGACCAGCGCAGTGAGGAGCAAAGGAAATGGCTAAGCCAAAACCACGAGTAAAAGCACCTAAAGAAGCCGGTAAAGGCGAGATCGTCACTATTAAGACGCTGATTTCACACAAGATGGAAACCGGTCTTCGCAAGGATAAAAAGACAGGAAAAAAGATACCGCGCCAGATCATTAATAAGTTCATTGCCAAATTCAACGGAGAAGACATTTTTTCCGTCGATATAGATCCAGCGATTTCCGCAAATCCGTTTTTTCAATTTTCTATGAAAGCTGAAGATTCTGGGGAGTTCGAATTCACCTGGATAGACGACAATGGTGAGACGTATTCAAAAAAATCAAAATTGACCGTTAATTAAAAAACGACAGCCTGAAACTGAAAGAAAGGTCAGAGCTGAGGAGGAAGCACACAATGAGGATGTCAGTGAGGATATCAGTCAATGCCGGTATTTTACTTGTTTTACCGGTTATTTGGGCAGCCTCAACAGGTGTTGCTATCTCAGGTGAATCTTTGCCTGAGGGCGTGACAACCGTGAAAGTTGCTCCTCCGTCAAAAAATCATCCTTTCAAGGAGATTATTTCCGGCTGGCATTTCCGTTCTTCTGAAACGCAAGCTTTGCAACAAGATGATTTTGAAAATCCTGGTTTTCTCTGGGTCGAACAAGGCGAAGCTTTGTGGAATACGGTAGATGGTTCCGCGGGCAAATCCTGTGCGACATGCCACAAGGATGCGAAAGATTCCATGAAAGGAGTCGGTGCCGCTATGCCTAAATGGGATGCAAAGCTCAAACGCCCATTAACCTTGGAACAACGGATTAACAATTGCCGCAAAGAAAATTTGAAAGCCGAAGAATGGAAATGGGAATCAAACCAAATGTTGTCCATGACGGCTTATGTGCGACATCAATCGCGTGGTATGCCGGTTAACGTCCAAGCAGATGGCCCCATGAAGGCTTGGGTGGAAAAAGGCAAAAAAGTCTATTACACCCGCGTTGGACAACTCGACATGGCTTGTGCCAGTTGTCACGAAGCTAACTTTGGCAAACACATTCGCGCCGATCATCTCAGTCAAGGGCATTCCAACGGTTTCCCAACCTATAGGTTGAAATGGCAAAAACTCGGCTCTTTGCATCGTAGATTTAAGGGCTGCATGAAGCAAATTCGCGCAACACCCTATAAGCGTGGCTCAGATGAATTTGTTGCTCTGGAAATCTACCTAGCGCAGCGTGGCAAGGGGCTCCAAGTCGAAACACCAGCGGTCCGCCAGTAGTTATGGTTCCTCATAGTTGGGTATGTGGCTTGGTGAAAAATGCTGAATTGTCTTAATTCATGTGAGTTGGACTTATGCTGTCACGCCGGGAATTCATGCAAGCCTTTGGTACTCTTGCTGTCATTTATGGCGGATCGGCGCCATGGGCTGCATTGGCAGCACAACAAAAGATTTCTCAAAGCGATCTCTTAAATTTCCAATCTTTCGGCAACGTCACGATTGCTCATCTTACCGACATTCACGCCCAACTCAAACCAATCTGGTTCCGTGAGCCGTCTATCAATCTTGGTGTTGGTGAGGCGGAAGGCAAGCCGCCTCATTTAACAGGTAGCGATTTCCTCAACCGCTACAATATCCCGTCGGATTCACTAGAAGCCTACGCGCTTCAGTCAGAAGGGTTTACGGCCCTGGCAAAACAATACGGCCGTATGGGGGGCATCGATCGCATTGCCACTGTTCTCAAACATATTCGCGCGGAGCGGCCAAATAACACCTTGTTCTTAGATGGGGGTGACACATGGCAGGGCAGCTATACCGCCCTTAAGACCAAAGGTGCGGACATGGTCGAAGTCATGAATGCTTTGAAGCCCGATGCAATGACTGGTCATTGGGAGTTTACGCTCGGTGCTGAGAGAGTGCAGGAAATCATCGATCAGTTGCCCTTCGCGTTTCTGGGCTCCAACGTGTTTGACAATCAATGGGAAGAGCCGGTTTTTAAGGCTTATAAAATGTTCGAGCGTGGTGGGGTAAAGATTGCGGTTATTGGTCAGGCGTTTCCTTACACACCGATTGCCAATCCGCGTTGGATGGTTCCGAATTGGTCATTCGGCATCCGTGAAGAAGAAATCAAGAAACAAGTTGATGCCGCCCGGGCAAAGGGTGCCAAGCTTGTGGTCCTCTTGTCACATAATGGCTTTGATGTGGACCGTAAGCTCGCAGCTCAAGTGGATGGCATTGACATTATCTTATGCGGGCACACCCATGATGCCCTCCCTGAACCTCTGAAAGTCGGTAAAACACTCCTCATTGCCAGCGGTTCAAATGGTAAGTTTGTTTCCCGGATCGACCTTGATGTGGGAGACAGCGGCCTAAAAGGCTACCGGTATCGGTTGATCCCAATCTTTTCAGACATCATTGGGCCCGATGCCGGGATGACCGCATTGGTTGATAAAGTGCGGCGGCCCTTTGAAGCTGATCTGAAGAGAGTCATTGGACGTACGGATAGCTTACTTTACCGCCGCGGTAATTTTAACGGAACGGTGGATGATCTGATCTGCCAAGCCCTTATGGAAGTGCGCGATGCCGAAATTGCCCTCTCCCCCGGCTTCCGCTGGGGACCGAGCCTTTTGCCGGGTCAGGAAATTACCGTAGAAGATATTCATAATGTCTGTGCGATGACATATCCGGCAGCTTATCGCACGAAGATGACCGGCAAGTTGCTCAAAGACATCTTGGAAGACGTGGCCGATAATTTATTTAATCCAGATCCCTACTACCAGCAGGGTGGTGACATGGTGCGTGTCGGTGGTCTTGGTTACACGATTGATCCCAAAAAACCAATCGGGAAGCGGATCTCCGGCATGACACGTTTAAAAGACAATGTCCCCATCGGCGCATCGAAAGAGTATGTCGTTTCTGGCTGGGCCAGCGTTAATCAAAACACCGAAGGCCCGCCAATTTGGAATGTCGTAGAGAATTATCTAAAAGCCCACACGCCTGTGCGGGTTAATGCGAATAACGCGATCAAGGTTGTAGGTGCGTAACCCAGTGCCTGCTCTTGTATTCGCGAAGATGATTGTGGGTTGATCCTCACGGAGGATAGCAATGAGTGAAACACCGAAATCCCCAATGATGAGCCGAAGGGCTGTGCTCAGATCGGCCGCAACCGGAGGTGTAGCATTGGCGACCAGCGCATCTTTGGCCCGAGCTGCGGGTAACTCTGAGAATTTACCGCCAAATATTCCCGATTGGGCGAAATCCCTTGGCGATGGTGTCGATGCCCGCCCCTATGGCACACCAGCAGAGCATGAAAAGAATGTTGTCCGACGGCATGTGAGATGGCTGACGGCGTCGACGGAAAGCTCTGTGAATTTTACACCGATCCACGAACTGGACGGAATCATAACACCCAACGGACTTTGCTTCGAGCGTCACCATGCCGGTATCGCCGAAATTAATCCGGCCGACCATCGTTTAATGATCAATGGTCTCGTTGAAAAACCGCTGATCTTTACCATGGGAGACTTAGAGCGGTTTCCCCGAACCAATAAAATTTATTTCCTCGAATGTGCCGCGAATTCCGGTATGGAATGGCGGGGCGCTCAACTCAATGGCTGCCAATTCACCCATGGCATGGTGCACTGTGTCATGTATACCGGTGTTCCTTTGAAATACATTCTTGAGGAGGCTGGCCTAAAAACCAATGCCAAATGGCTCATGCCGGAAGGTGGCGATGCATCGGCTATGAACCGGTCTTTACCTATCAAGAAAGGGCTTGATGATTGTTTGCTCGCCTACAAGATGAATGGCGAGGCACTGCGTCCTGAGCAAGGCTATCCGCTGCGCCTGATCGTGCCTGGCTGGGAAGGCAATATGTGGGTTAAGTGGCTGCGCCGCATAGAAGTAGGTGACATGCCTTGGCATGCTCGCGAAGAAACATCCAAATACACCGACCTGATGGAAAACGGTAAAGCGCGTCGCTTCACCTGGGAGATGGATTGTAAATCAGTCATCACCAATCCTAGCCCTGAAGCCCCAATCACTCATGGTAAGGGCTTTACTGTGATTACAGGACTTGCCTGGTCTGGCCGGGGAACTATTAAACAAGTTGATGTTTCGCTCGACGGTGGCAAGAATTGGCAGACGGCCCGGATCGACGGGCCAAGTTTTCCCAAGGCCTTGCACCGATTTTATTATGAGTTTGATTGGGACGGTAAGCCGCTCCTACTGCAGTCACGTGCGATTGATTCAACCGGTTATGTGCAACCGCAAAAGGATGAATTACGTGCTGTGCGCGGCACTAATTCTATTTATCACAATAACGGCATCCAGACCTGGCATGTCCGTGCCAACGGTGAGGTTGAAAATGTCGAAGTTTCTTAAGGTCACAGGCGTTTTTCTAACAGTGCTCTTGATTTCTGTTTCAGCATTCGCTGGCAAATTTAATCTTGGCCGCGAAGCAACCAAAGAAGAAGTTACCGCGTGGGATATTGACGTTCGGCCAGACGGGCAGGGGCTTCCTGAAGGCAAGGGTAGCGTCGGGCAGGGTGAAAAAGTCTTTGCTGAAAAATGCGCTTCTTGCCACGGCGATTTTGCGGAAGGGATCGACAGATGGCCGGAGCTTGCCGGCGGTCAGGGTTCATTAAAGGGCGAAGACCCTAAAAAGACCATCGGGTCTTATTGGCCGTATCTCTCTACGGTGTTTGATTATATCAACCGGTCCATGCCATTTGGTGATGCCCAATCGCTCACCGCTGATGAAACTTACGCGATCACGGCCTTCCTGTTGCATATGAACGATATTGTCGACATGGACTTCGTTTTATCGAAGGAAAATTTCACATCTATCCGCATGCCGAACGAAAAAAATTTCGTCAATGATCCGCGGCCAGATATGCCGTTAATCAGTGAAAAAAAACCATGCATGAAAAATTGTAAGACCGATGTGAAGATCACTAAGCGGGCACGTATTTTGGACGTCACACCAAAGGGTGAGCATAATCCATCGGCTTCAATTGATTAGGAATAACTAAGATGCGCATCGCTGCGACCACTATTTTTTTTGGACTATTTTTGGGAAGTACGAGTGGCCACGCAAATGATGCAGATCTGATTGCTTATGGTGAATATCTGTCCAGCCAATGCGTAACCTGCCATCAATTATCAGGAATTGATAACGGCATTCCCTCTATTGTCGGTTGGGATACTTCTTCATTTTACCGCGTGATGGTCTCCTACCGGCTTAAGGAACGCGAGAACAAAGTTATGCGAACTATTGCCGCAAGCTTATCAGATGAAGAAATCAAAGCACTGGCCGTTTATTTCTCGGCAATCAAACCAAAAAAAACTAGGGCTAAGTGATCCATATGGGAGGAAATAGCTATGAAGATAAGCAGGCGACAGTTTAGTTCAATCGCAGGTGCAAGCGCGCTTACATGGGGACTTTCGGTCAAAGCGCCAGCACTCTTTGCCGCCGGTAAATCACGTGTTGTCGTTATCGGTGGTGGTGCTGGCGGGGCAACGGCAGCGCGTTATGTCGCAAAAGATTCCAAGGGGGCAATTGATGTCACATTGATTGAGCCAAGCCGGCGATATTACACCTGTTTCTTCTCCAACCTTTATCTTGGCGGCTTTCGCGATTATGAGTCGATCAGCCATACATACATAAAACTTGCAACCGAATATGGCATCAATGTCGTCCATGATTGGGCGGATGCGGTAGATCGAGACAAAAAAACGGTGGCACTCGCCTCCGGCGCTAAAGTGCCCTATGACCGTTTGATCATGGCCCCTGGTATTGACTTGAAATATGAGTCTGTGCCGGGCTATTCGGTCGAAGCCTCCGAAGCCATGCCACATGCCTGGAAATCGGGAACCGAAGTGGCGTTGCTCAAGCATCAAGTCGAAAACATGAAAGAGGGGGGGACCTTCGTTTTCGTTCCGCCGCCTAATCCTTTCCGTTGTCCGCCCGGCCCTTATGAGCGAATTTCCATGATCGCTCATATTTTCAAACAAAAGAATCCGAAGGCTAAAATTGTAGTGCTTGACCCCAAACCGAAGTTTTCAAAGCAAGCCCTCTTTCAAGAGGGATGGTCGCGGCATTATTCAGGCATGATCGAATGGTTCGGCCCGGATGTCCATGGCGGTGTCAAATCCGTCGATGCGAGCACTATGACGATTAAAACCGACCTCGATAGTTTCAAAGCAGATGCAGCCAGTGTCGTTCCCGCACAAAAAGCGGGAACTATTACTGCAAAAGCCGGACTTACTAACAAAACAGGATGGTGTCCGATCAATCCTGCAACCATGCAATCAACAATCGACGAAAACATTCATGTGATTGGTGACGCTTGCATCGCCGCAGCTATGCCGAAATCGGGTTTTGCGGCCAACAGCCAAGCAAAATCGGCTGCAATGGCAGCTCGTGTTGCGCTTACGGGCACTAAGGGCTTTCCAGCCCGCTATGCCAATACATGCTGGAGCCTGATTGCAACGAATGACGGCGTTAAAGTCGGCGCAACCTACAAGGGCGGTAAAGAGAAGATCGAAGCAACGTCCAAGTTCATCTCTAAGAAGGGAGAAAGTGTGGATGTCCGCAAACAAACCTATGAAGAATCTGTCGGCTGGTATGACGGTATTACCAAAGACATCTTTGGATAGGTCAGGCAACGCTTACCCTGCCCAGGTTGCTGGTTGGATGAGTTGGGTTGCAGCATATTGTCGAGAACAAAGCAGTCAAGAAGACTGTCAACAAATGGGTATCCATCATGATTGATCGACGCATGTTCAATAGAGCCTGTCTGACCTCTGCGGGGTTGGTATTCACTCCGAGCATTGCTTGGGCAGCATCTAAACTTGAAGTCAATGATGATGGTCTTCACGTCCAGCCGTGGTTCATGGAAACTTTCCTTGATCTACGTGAAGACCACCAGGAGGCAGCCGGAGCGGGTAAGCATCTCGCAGTTCTTTGGGAACAGCGCGGTTGTCCCTATTGCCGCGAGATGCACGCGGTGAATTTCCAAAAGAAGCAAATTGTGAACTTCGTTACTCAAAACTTCGGCATCTTACAGTTAAATCTATGGGGATCACGAAAGGTCACAGATTTTGACGGCGAGGAACTCGAGGAACGCGCACTTGCCCGTAAGTGGGCGGTCAATTTTACGCCAACGATTATCTTTTTTGGCAAGACTGTTCCCAAGGGAAAATCGGGCCGCAAGATGGAAGTTGCTCGCATGCCGGGTTATTTCAAGCCGTTCCATTTCTTGTCCATGTTCGAATTTGTTAAACAGGAAACTTACAAGAACAAAGGTTTTCAGCGCTTCCTTCAAGATAAGTTTAAAGACTTGGAAGCCAAGGGCATCAAAACGGATGTTTGGTAGGTCTCTATGAACCGGTGGTTGCTTGGCATATTAACTGCGGCATTGTTCACGAGTGGGTTAATCTGCGAAGCGGCAGCCGATAACAAAGAAGTCGAACTTCAGATCGGCGGCAAAACGGCGCTTGCAGATCTTGTGGTTCCTGAAGATAAGACCATAAAGGACGGCGTCCTGATCCTCGTGCATGGCACACTTGCCCACAAGGACATGGAGTTGGTGGGAACGCTCCAAAGACTTCTTGCCGAGCGTGGAATCGCAACGCTTGCACACACACTAACCCTCGGGTTGGATCGGCGCGAAGGAATGTATGACTGCACTCAACCACACACGCACAGCCATCAAGATGCAATCCGGGAAATCGGGGCGTGGGTTAAATGGCTCAAGAAACAAGGTGCTGAGAAAATCTTTCTTGCTGGCCATAGCCGTGGTGGCAATCAAGCCGCCTGGTACGCGGCTGAACATGGCACCATAGAGAAAGTTATGCTGTTGGCGCCTACTATGGGCAACTCAGCCGAACACATTGCAGCCAGCTACAAGAAACGCTTCAAAGCTGATCTGAAACCACTTCTTGAAGAGGCCGATCGAAAAATAAATATGGGTGACGGCAAGAAGCTCATGGATTTGCCAGGCTTCATTTATTGCCCCAATTCTAAAGCAGCCGCAGCCAGTGTGAAATCCTATTATGGTGCCGAACCCCGGAAAGATACAACGTCACTGCTAACGAAAATTGTACAGCCTGTTCTGGTCATTGCCGGGTCCGCCGACACTGTCGTGCCTGACGTCGCTGATAAAGTCCGTACCATAGCCGACGGCAAAAAAGTGAAACTAAACATTATTGAAAATGCAGATCACATGTTCCTCGATTTTTATGCCGAGGATGCAGCCGATCTTATTTCAGAATTTCTATCCAAATGAAACAAGAAACATAGGAAAGCATATAACATGCGCGCCTGGGCATCTCTAAATACCCCCTTCGGGCCATCCGCCATCCCCTGCCACCCGCCTAATTATCGCAAAATATGGCGGGTGGCAGGGGATGGCGGATGGTTTTTAGAGGTATCCACCTTGTCATTCGTGTTGTTGGGCTTGCTGACAATCATCGGCTCATCTCAGGCCAGCCAATCAATATCGGACCAATACCCACAATCGGCTCTTTATTCCAAACCGGTTGAAGTTGTTCCGCATGTCTGGTCCGCCATTGGTGCAACCGCTCCGCCGACGTATGAAAATTCAGGCCATAACAACAATCTATCATTCATCGTAACGGGCGATGGGGTAGTGGTTATCAATGGCGGTGCCGCTTACATACTCGCAAAGGCCCTTCATGATGAAATCAAGACCATAACCGACCAGCCGGTTAAACTGGTGATAAACGAAAACGGTCAAGGCCATGCCATGCTTGGCAATTCCTACTGGGCCGAACAGGGCGTTCCGATCCTGGCTCATAAGGATGCGGCTGCGGAATTTGAAGAACGTGGCCATGACATCTTGGACCGTATGAAGCAATATAACCGCGATAAGGCCGAAGGCACTAAGGTCCAAGGACCAACGGAAACGTTCAGCGATCTAAAGGTCATAAAAATGGGTGATTTCAAGATCGAGGTTCGTTGGCTTGGTCCTGCACATTCTCCCGGTGACATCTCGGTTTGGTTGCCTGAGCAGAAACTCGTGATTGCGGGCGACATGGCGTTTCATGAGCGCCTGCCGCCAATCTTTGAAGAAACCGATACGGCAGGCTGGCTCGAAAGCTGGAAGGCGTTCGAAGCCCTTGGGGCTCTTTATGTTATCCCGGGACACGGCCATCCAACCAATATTGCGCAAGTGCGGCGCTACACGAAAGACTATCTCGTCTATTTGCGGGCCAAGATCAAAGAGCTCATCGACAAGGGAGGCGATTTACAAGCCGCTTATGAAGTTGATCAATCGCCTTTTGCGCATCTCGATACCTTTAAAGAATTAGCCAAACGTAATGCCGGTAGGGTGTTCGAGCAAATGGAGTTTGAGTGACGGCGAATATTGAAATCAACCAAAAGTTAGCATGACAAAAATTAACAATACAATACCCACCAGAAAGATGACGCTCCAAATTGACTCCCGTTCCATAACTGGATCTGTGTTGGTCGCCGCTATCGAAGATTGTACTTCTGACCTCGCGCTTTGAGCTTGTTCTTGTTGTTTTCGTTGTTTTTCCTCGCGACGGTGTTCTCTTTTTTGTTCCCTGGTTTGTTGATCTGTTTGCTCCAGCTCAGGTGGGGCTGTTTGTCTGGGTTCCCACCAATCGCTGCGTGGTGGTTGGCCAAGGGCCGCCATTTTTCGAAAATGCTTTTTATTAAGCGGTTTTCTATCAAAACGCACAGGGGAGCTCTTTGGGTAATATCTCTCTACGATATTCGCGACGCGCTCCTTGAGTAGGCCCCCTTTTTCTGGTGAGACCATACCCACATAATTTGCATATCCTTTGATAGCGTCGAGAAGATTACCCGTTCCCCATGTTTTCCCCTCGGGTCCGTCCTTTTCAATTTGGAACAAGAGGCTTCGAAACCTCTTTAATGTTTTGCGGTCTACAGACAACTTCTCATTGACCGTGAGTCCTGTAACTTCCTGTCTACGGCCTTTGCGCATAATTCGGGTCTTATCAGGGTGTACAATAAAACCCTCGCCCTCCACGATTTCTTTCACGAAATGAATAAGTTTCCCTGTATTATTTGTCGCTAGTCCCGATGCCGAGAATGTTAGATCATCGGCATAGCGCGTGTATGTATATCCAAACTTTTGAGCCAAACCCTTTAGGCGCTTATCCAAACGGCGACAAATTAGATTACTGATGGCAGGGCTTGTTGGTGCACCTTGAGGCATATGGCGTGTACCTCTCGCGAGATGCCATATCTCTCCATCAAGCTCTATTTCATCGACTTCCGGCTCTGAGCAAATAAGTGCTAAAATGGTTGCGATCTCTTCGCTATAGCCGAACTTTATATAAAGCCCTTTAATGCGTTCATAGTTGATGGATGGGAAGAAATCCTTCAGATCCAGATTAATGACAACATCCTGACCAAGATGTGGTCGGGCATTACTGATAATCGATCGCCCGGAAACAAAGCCATGAGCACAGTCATCGAAGGGTAATTTTAGAAGAATATTTTCAAGCACCCAATATTGTGCCCGCTTAAGCCGAGGCATAGGCGCAGAAATATGCCGTTGTCCACCGGTTTTCTTTGCAATGACAAAGCGTTTATAATGATTCGTCTTCCCAGTTTTTCGCGTGTAAGCGAGGAAGCGCAACTCGTTTAATGTGACGCCCATGGATGTGGCAAGCCCCTTTGCATTGTGCAGGACAGGCAAACCTTGACTGCGTAAACGTGCTATATCGAGCTGCTTTTTGTGTAAGGCCGCGGAGATATTTTCTCCAAGGTAAGTGATCTCGTTTTGCTGACGAGCGTGCCACTTTAAAGCCCTCTCGTGGCGTTCACGGGCTTTACGTTGCTTGGTTTCCTCACGTCGCGCACGGGCTTCAGCCATGCGTTCTTTACGAAATTGGTTTAGGGCCTGTTCGGGATCCTCCAACATGCGCTGCGTTTTCATGAGTTTGCGCAACTCACGTTCAAGTTCACCGCGGCGTTTTATCAGATCTTCAGAAAGTTGTGGTTGATCTGTATCGGAGGCCCAAAAACCAAGACGCTTCATTTCTGAAAGAATATATTCGTCTTTACTGGTTTCACGAATGCGGTCGTAAAGCTGTTGTCGGGTTAACTGACCTGGTGAGGCATCAGCCATAAGACTCCTCGTGTTAGAGAAAACGGAGGAAGTGATGTGAGCTTTTCTTCGTCATTCTCAGAACTGGGGAGATCAACTCGATGCCGGCCCCCACCTATACGTTATTGAAGGTCATGGACCTTCATCTGTCATGACGTATAGGTGGGAGGCCGGCCCAGTAAAGATCACACCAGTGATGCAGAAATGTGCTTCGTGCACGGATGGCGATCCACCACCCAAATTGCAAGATTTGACTCACACCACTTCCAATCTCTTTGATCCAATTTTTTCTTTCGTATGCATCATTCTCAATGCGAGCATATGTTCGCATGGACCCTTATGCATTTTGTTATGCCCATAAAAATGGCAACTGCATGTTCCTGACACGAGTCTTTCATCACCATCAACGATAATTTCAGTTTGATGCTCGCGCTGTTCTTCTTTGATCACCCCTTGAATATGAAATTGTCCCTTTTGGTAATTTAGCTCTCCAAGTGTGACGGCTTGTTCCTGACAAAGCCCGGTTGCTTTTTCCTCGCGTTCGTTTGAAAATCGTAACTTGTCCATGGGAAGCGGCTCGCGTGATAGGTCGCGCAAACGGTAGACATCGTTTTGTGTGTCATAGAGCACACGTCCAAGTTGAGCATATAAGGATAATGCACTTTTGACTTGAGCTCGATCTAAGCTCAGCTCTTGAGCTAGAAGATCTGCTGACGCGACCCAGTGTCTTCCTAACGCTTCAATGACGCGCGCGGCGGTATCCTTATCTACTTCACCGCGTGGGGCCATCAAATCGAAATTACCCATACGTGACCAATCATTGGCTGTCCAGCCGGATAAGCCCAATGTAAAACTCATGTCACCTAAATCAGCCACATATATGCTCGGCAAACCACTTCCCAAAAGGCGCACCGTAAAGCGTCGGGCAACAGGTATTAAGCGTTCTAAGATGAAGAGGCGGCGGCGACCCCAGATGCGGATTTCATGAGCTTCGCTGCCCCGGAAAATTGAACGAGGACATGTGAGCTTTGTCCCCCAGGGATCAATGACAATCTCAACCGGTTTGTCGGGGGTGAGACAAAAGCGCAAAGACCTTGGCCCTGACCGCTCTTTGCGACGACGCAGCACAAAACAAATATTATGCATGTCCATAGGGTGTAAATCGAAGACAATATGCGGCAGTGTCAGGGCAGAATTAACCTGTAAAAAACCTCGTACCCAGCTGTCCGGAAGATCAATTTTTTGCTCTTGAAAGCGGTCATCATCTGCAGTTTGCACTTCGAAGCCACCGGGATCTACCTTGAACTGTGTATTCTTATAAGTGCGGATTTTTTGGAATTCTTGGTAGAGGCTGTCCGAGTAATCTATGTTCGTGGTTCCACACGCATGCTCATCAATCTTCTTGAACACATTGTAGCTGCAACTTAAGCGGCCATAGCTGGATTCATCTTGTGAAAAACACTCAAAAAAGACTTCATCCGGATGAACGGTTATAACCGGATCTAGCACAAACCATGCATCATAGTCTGCCGTGTAAAGATAATCGAAATATTTTTTCTGTGCCTTGTAATAGGGTTTGAGCAGATTATAGCTCCTCTTGTTTATTTCTTGTAGCTCGGCACGAATTGGCTTGATCTTGGCTTCAACGTCACCTTTCTGGGCAATAAATTCTGCGAGGAGATTTTGCTCTTCGCGCTCCAACCATGCAAAATATTCCGTGCGATCTTTGGGCTTCATTCGCAAATCTGAAACCACAACGTCATGGAGTGCGGAAATGGCTTCTCTAAAAGGAAGGTGCTGGCCAAGATCTGCAACAAAAAAAGTTGGTTCACGCAATGTGTCGGGAGCAAAAGACATGGCCGCATGACCAGAACTGCTTTGCACGTTTGAGCTTCCAAAATATCGATATTGAAACTGCATTGTCGGCTCCTCTATATCCCAGCACTTTTTGAGCCAAGCGCATTTTCCACCACGCGGATACCTCGTATTTCCGGAGTTTGGGTCTTTATAGGAAGAGACATTCCAGGAAAGCGCTTTGTGATATCTCGCATTATTTCTAAAGCTTTTGTTTTGTCGGTTATGGTAGCGGTTAATGACAAAGCGGTCATTATTTCAGAGACAAGTTCAGCTACTTCACGATCTCGCAAAGCCTCTTTATGCAAAAATTTCAGAATACAGTCTTTTGCTGCGCGTCCCTTATTTACACGCCCAAGGACGGACATGAAATAAGGTTTTAGCTCATTGATTTTATCGGTATTGCCTGTCGCATGTGTGTCTAAAAACTCACCGACAAAACGCTGGATAGCTATTGCCGGATGTTCGCTGAGAGCTTTCAGATATTGCAGACCGTGAGCGCCATCCATCTGCTCTGAAACGATCTGATGCCCGAGCCTTTGCACATCTTCATACTTATTATCGAAAAGGGATATGACGTGTTGGGGTGCCCAGTTTTTATGGGGAAAATGTTTTGAAAAATAATCAAAAGCAAAGGATCGACTATCTTCCCAAGCACTATCAAAGAGATGTAAAGCGTCTGAAAAATGATCGCCAATTAGATTTTGATGCACTTCATAGGCGCGCCAGCTCCAGGCCCGTACATTGATGGTCGGGTTATTGCCAAGGCGGGCCCACTGGCGAACAGTGTAGTCCTGGTAGGGCCTGGATTGGATGATACCGGCGCCAGCACGTTGCGTCCCTTTTGATTGAGCGGTTAACATGCGCCAAAGCTGGTTTTTATCAATTGCCGGTATCGCGCCTTTCAATTCGTTTTGCAACACGGCTACCAAATCATCGTGTAGGCCTTCTGATGCTTCGGTCCGGAAAAGTGCATCTATGACTTTTCCAAGAATTTTTTCCGAAAATGAAGAATCAGCCCCCACAGCTCTCACAATTAACCTCTTGGCTTCCTTGCGCACAGACGCTTGATCTGACAATAGAAGATTGCCCAGCATGTCATGCCAATTTGCCAGCTCTTCATCCCTGCAATTTCCAATCATTGAAATGGCTTGTGCCCGCACCTCAGGTGATGAGCTGTTAAAGAGTTTTCCATAAAGCTGCGGAGGTACTTCGTGTGGCCTCAGATTACGCGCAGTTAAAATCTGCACGCCAAGCAGATTGATATGTTGTGATGTGTGGTCAACGAGCTGTGCAATTGTTTCAAAGGAAATATGATCAAGATGTTTTTGTAAGGCGTCTTGGAGGACCCAACTGACATTTTCGATAATTTCTTTCGGGGTCTCACTTTCCATTTGCATGAGTTTCTCTATGAGACCATTAAGAAGTGATTTTTGTTTGAGGTCCTCACCTTCGATAATATGGATATAGTTGCGTGCCAGTTTGCGAATGTCTTCATCTTCCGAGACGACCATCCATATTAAGAGATCAAGGTCTTGGCGTAGAATATTAGGCGCACGCGCTAACCAATCCTGACCAGCTTGGCGGACGCCCTTTATTGGCGCTGTGAGACACGCCCGGATGAGTTGGGCATCTGGTTCCTTCTCCTGATAATGTGGGCGGATGCCTAGCAGCGCCAAAAGAGCGGTTTCTTCATATGTGCTCTGTAGGAGTAAAAGCCAATCGTCCAGAGCAATTTGTGCCAGATAATCTTTGTTATCTTTTAGCGCTGTCGCCGCGAAATTATGGACGGGAGCGCATTGGCTTTGTTTTAAAAAGTTAAGCAGTTTTTCGGGCGCTCGATCCCATAATTCTGGAAAGGCCTCACTGCGCTTGTCGGTAGCGTTTTCGTCTGCAATCACCCATTTGTAACTGCTTAGTTTTAGGCGCTTTGAATGTTGATAAAGAATATGACCGAATGCGAGATAGGTGGAAAAGCTGTCATAGGTTTTGGTGTATTCCTGAACGTCATAGCGGTTTTGTTGCGTATCCCAAGACCACTTGCTGAACTTTTCAGTTTTGATGCCTCGCCCATCTCGATCTTGCATCGACAAGAGGATGCTGCTCGCCAAATCTACATAGCGCGCATCGCCTAAATCTCCAAGGCGACGCAATGTACGCCAACTGCGGCGGCGTAAATACTCTATTGAAGATGGGCTTAAACCACCCCATCTCGGTATATCGGTTTTTGTTGTTTCCAGACGATGGACCAAATGAGCAAGCATGTTGGCGTCGCATCGAAATTCCGCATGTTTCCAAAGTGTGTAGAAGGCTTTTAAATATCCCTTTGATACAGGCAAATTATTTATCACTTCGAGAAGCGCTTCATGCACGCTCCTGTCGTGTAGCGATAGGAGATAGAGCGTTCCAACCAAAAAAAGCGTTTCTGTCTTGTCAGGATGATCTTTAATGTGGTCCTTTTGGCAGGCGATGTCTGTCAGCTCTTTAAGCTCCCGTTGAATATCTTTAATTAACGCTTTAACATCCCGTCCCACTATGGACTGGCGTATTTTTTGTGGGAGCATTTCACTCTGAAGTGTGACATAGGCTGTGCGTTCACCTTCTGGCAAAAGCCAATAATGTGCTTCTTGACATATGCCCAAAACGGATAAGGCCTTTACATGATTTGATAAATTGGCGAGGCCATATTTTTTTGCCAAATCGATGCACTTAATTTCTGACAAATAGTAATCGGCCCATGAATAGGTTTCATAATAATTTTTGAGATTCTTTTGGCGTTCTGTAAGCTCATTGTCTGTGCAGGATGTGTATTTTGTTATTTCCAGGCTTATAGGACCATTTGATAAGACGTGTTGTTTAGCTGTTGTGGTGAGCAATTCAATTATCGGCAAGCCCTCGGAGTGCCCTATCCGTCCCAAAGCCCATGCAATGCAATAATTCCTCAAGCTGGGGTTGGGGTTTTCTTTGGCCAGTCTTTCCAAATAGGGAATTGCTTGAGGAATTGAGAGCTCACCAGTGCGCCAAATTGTTCTATTGAGCTTACGCTGTTCACTATCATCAAGATTGGTTAGATTGTTTACAGCGTTGCTTAGGCGTTCAAGCACACCCTTGCGACGCGCGTTCATCGTGGTGCTTATATCGTTGTCCCCTTGAGACAAGATACTCTCCAGTACCGCTTTTACTATTATGCCATCCTTTTGATCGGAAACTGGTTTTATGGATTTGATATAATAACGACTTTTTAATGACGTTCTTTACCAAACCTCAATTTATCATAAGGTGCTTTTATCGTTTTAGGGGCGAAGCTCAGATAATACAGCCATCCTCACGGCAAGTAGTCATTCTATCACTGCAATCAGTGTCTGATGAATTTGTCGATGGTTGATGCTGCCAATTAGGTTATGCCGCTCTTACTTTGGCTGTCTCAGCAGTGGCGTTTTATCTTATATATTGGGGAGAATCAGATATACCCTGACAGGTAGAACGCTATTTTCAAGGGCAAGGATAATAGCGGAATTGGGACATTTTCTGAGCGAAATGGGTAATTATTTCGTGCTTGTCATTCCGGCTAATGCAACAGTTGATTCATATCAATGTTGGGAGCCCACCATCGTAGTTAAGTTACAAGCAGCCAACTTATTTGGTGACTAAACCGAGGGGCAAAAGATGAATGATCTCACAGGGGTTCACCCACGCGAACAAAACCAAACCCTCTGGCTATCAACAATAGCATTTACGGTCTGCTTCGCAGTATGGACGATATTTTCCATCATCGGCGTGCGCATTAAGCAAGAGCTTGGTCTGAATGACACCCAATTCGGCTTAATGGTTGCGACCCCGATCTTGACCGGATCATTGAGCCGTATTTTTTTAGGTATTTGGACAGATCAATACGGCGGTCGCATTGTTTATACAGCGACCATGGTTTTGGCGGCTATTGCGACATTTCTTCTATCCTATGCGGATACTTATTACATGATTTTGGTTGCTGCTTTGGGTGTTGGCTTGGCCGGGGGCTCGTTTGCAGTGGGCATTGCCTATGTATCTCGTTGGTATCCTCGCGAGAAACAGGGCACCGCTCTCGGTATTTTCGGGGCAGGCAATGTCGGTGCCGCAGTAACCAAGTTCCTAGCACCATTTGTGATGGTTGCCTATGGCTGGACGACTGTTGCCCAAGTCTGGGCCGTAACACTTCTCATTATGGCGGTAATTTTTTGGTTTACGACAGACGATGATCCGGTGATCAAGGCACGCCGTCTGCGCGGCGAAAAAATGCGCGGCATTTTATTGGAACTCGATCCACTCAGAAACCTGCAAGTTTGGCGGTTTTCACTATACTATTTCTTTGTATTCGGGGCTTTTGTCGCACTCGCTTTGTGGTTGCCGCGTTATCTCGTCGGCGTTTATGAGCTTGACATCAAAACCGCCGGTATACTTGCTGCTTTTTACTCCGTTCCTGCGAGTATTTTTCGTGCCTATGGCGGTCACCTCTCTGACAAGATTGGTGCAAGAAAGGTGATGTATTATACCTTTGGTGTCTCGGTGCTTTGCACCTTCATGTTGTCTTATCCCAACACAGATTATGTCATCCATGGTATCCGCGGCCCAATCACGTTTTCGACGAGTATGGGATTGGTTCCGTTCATCGTTCTCGTGTTTGTCCTCGGTTTCTTCATGAGTTTGGGCAAAGCCGCTGTCTACAAACACATACCTGTCTACTATCCTGATCACGTAGGCTCTGTCGGTGGCATCGTTGGATTGGTGGGAGGTCTTGGTGGTTTTATTCTTCCGATCACCTTTGGTGTCATGCTTGACCTGACGGGGATCTGGACGAGCTGTTTTATGGTTCTCTTTGCTGTCGTGGCTGTTGCCGTCATCTGGATGCATTTTTCCATACTGGCGATGGAGAGAGCTGCACGTGCACCAGAAAAAGAGATCCTTCCAGAACTACCCGAGATGCAGGAGATCCATACACCGGAGCATCACGGCGCACTGGCAGGCGTTATTGAGGATTGGCGTCCGGAAGACAAGGAGTTCTGGGAGACGGAGGGCCGGGCTATTGCAAGGCGCAATTTGTGGATCTCGATCCCAGCTTTACTTCTTGCTTTTTCGGTATGGATGGTCTGGAGTGTTGTGGTCGCAAAACTTCCGGCGATCGGATTTAAGTACTCGACAGATCAATTGTTCTGGCTTGCGGCACTTCCCGGTTTGTCGGGCGCGACGTTGAGAATTTTTTATTCCTTCATGGTGCCAATCTTCGGTGGTCGGTTATGGACAACATTATCCACTGCGTCACTATTGATCCCGGCTTTCGGCATCGGCTATGCGGTTCAGAACCCTGAAACACCATATCTGATCTTCTTAGTGTTGGCATTGCTCTGTGGTTTTGGTGGTGGCAATTTTGCTTCCTCCATGGCGAATATCAGCTTTTTCTTCCCAAAAGAGGAGAAAGGCAATGCGCTTGCACTTAATGCTGGACTTGGAAATCTCGGCGTCAGCGTTATGCAGTTTGTAGTGCCACTCGTCATCACGGCAAGTGTCTTCGGTGCGATTGGCGGAGAAGGGCAAACGCTTTCTGATGGTGGAAGACTTTGGATACAAAATGCCGGCTTTGTTTGGGTGCCGTTTTTGATCATCTCCGCAATTGCTGCATGGTTCGGCATGAATGATATAGCCTCGGCCAAAGCTTCATTTGCTGAACAGTCGATCATTTTCCAACGCAAGCATAATTGGATTATGTGTTGGCTCTATACCGGCACATTCGGTTCGTTCATCGGTTATTCCGCAGGCTTCCCGCTACTGGCAAAGACCCAGTTCCCAGACGTCAATTCGTTACAATACATTTTCTTGGGTCCACTGATTGGTGCGCTCTCACGGGCCGCAACGGGTTGGATTTCCGATAAATATGGTGGTGGACGCGTCACTCTATGGACTTTTGTACTGATGATTGCGGCCGTTGCAGGCGTTCTTTATTTCCTCGGCATCAAGGACCAGGCAGGTGCGTTCTGGGGTTTCTTCGCCATGTTCATGATCCTGTTTTTTGCAACCGGCGTGGGCAATGCTTCGACGTTCCAAATGATCCCGATCATCATGCGCTCAGAGATCGGTCGTTTGATGCCGGAAAAAGCAGCTGGCGAGCGTCTTCGTCAGGCAGAGAAAGAAAGCGCAGCTATTATTGGTTTCACGTCCGCCATTGCAGCTTATGGCGCGTTTTTTATCCCTAAGGCCTACGGCTCATCGATCTCGATGACAGGGGGACCCGAGGCTGCACTATGGGGCTTCATGGTCTTCTATCTCACATGCATTGTGCTGACGTGGTGGATCTATACACGCCCCGGCGGTCTACTCCATGACATCGAGCGTGGCACAAAAGCGGCCTCCTCTGCCCAACCCGCTGAATGAGTTAATGAAAAGGAATGCGACGATATGAGCCAGATTCTCGACCGTCTGACATTTTTTAACCGCGTCGTCGACGACTTTTCCGGTGGACACGGCATCACCACGCGCGAAGATCGCAAATGGGAGGAAGCCTACAGGGCACGCTGGAGTCATGACAAAATCGTACGCTCAACTCACGGCGCCAATTGTACCGGATCATGTTCTTGGAAAATCTATGTCAAAGGTGGAATCGTCACCTGGGAAACACAGCAGACCGACTACCCAAGAACGCGCCCGGACTTGCCAAATCATGAGCCACGCGGGTGTTCCCGAGGGGCGAGCTATAGCTGGTACCTCTATTCGGGTAATCGGGTGAAATATCCACTTGTTCGTTCTCGCTTAATCAAGTTATGGCGCGAAACGCGCGCCACGCATACGCCGGTCGCGGCTTGGGGTTCAATTGTCGAAAACCCTGAGAAACGCGCTGCCTATACGAAGAAGCGTGGACTAGGCGGCTTTGTCCGCGCAAGCTGGGACGAAGTCACCGAAATCATCGGGGCGGCAAACGCTTATACAGTGAAGGAATACGGTCCTGACCGTATTCTTGGGTTTTCTCCTATCCCGGCAATGTCAATGGTCTCCTATGCTGCCGGCTCACGGTATTTATCTCTCATCGGTGGTGTTTCCATGTCGTTTTACGACTGGTATTGCGACCTGCCTCCCTCGAGTCCGCAAACCTGGGGCGAACAGACCGACGTGCCGGAAAGTGCCGACTGGTATAATTCCGGTTTCCTGATCCTTTGGGGTTCAAACGTGCCGCAGACGCGGACGCCGGATGCGCATTTCTATACCGAGGTGCGTTACAAGGGCGCAAAAAGTGTTGTTATTTGTCCGGATTATTCGGAAGCATCTAAATTTGCTGATATGTGGCTCAGTGTGAAGCAGGGTACGGATGCTGCACTTGCAATGGCGATGGGGCATGTGATTTTGCGCGAGTTTCATGTTGACCGACAGGTGCCTTATTTCGAGGATTATGTGCGCAAATATACCGATATGCCGATGCTCGTACGCCTAGTGAAGCAAGGAGAGCATCTCGTCCCGGAACGCATGTTGCGCGCCTCTGACTTTGAAGGTGGTCTTGAGGAGACCAATAATCCTGAATGGAAAACCGTTGCCATCGACAAGACATCTGGCAAGGTCGTGGTGCCCAACGGGTCTGTCGGCTTCCGCTGGGGCGAGAAAGGAAAGTGGAATCTGGAAGAAAAAGATAGTACCGGTGACGAGATAAAACTGATGCTTTCACTCGACAGTGTAAAGGACGATCTAGCCGAAGTGGCATTTCCCTATTTTGGTAATATCGAACATGATCACTTCACCGGAACAGATCACCCAAGCGTGCTTCCCCGCAATGTCCCGGTAAAGAAAATACAGCTTAAAGACGGTGAGGCGTTGGTTGCCTCTGTCTATGATCTGTTTGTTGCCAACTATGGCGTCGATCGCGGTTTTGGTGGAAATTTTGTTGCGGTTGATTACGACGCCAATGAACCTTACACCCCAGCCTGGGCAGAGCGCATTACCGGCATACCGCGTGACCAAATTATCCAGGTTGCGCGAGAGTTCGCCCGTAACGCTGAAAAGACCAATGGCCGTTCTATGGTCATCATCGGCGCTGCAATGAACCATTGGTACCACAGCGATATGAATTATCGCGGTGTTATCAATATGCTTGTGATGTGTGGATGCGTTGGCCAGTCAGGTGGTGGGTGGTCGCATTATGTGGGACAGGAAAAGTTACGCCCGCAGTCCGGATGGTTACCACTCGCATTTGCACTGGATTGGGGGCGCCCGCCCCGGCAGCAGAATTCAACATCGTGCTTCTATGCTCATACCGACCAATGGCGCTATGAAACTCTGGAGCTCGGTGAAATTGTTTCACCGACAGCGCCGGAAGGCCCCTGGGATGGCGCCCTCATTGACTATAATGCCCGTGCTGAACGTATGGGTTGGCTTCCTTCAGCACCGCAACTGGAAACAAATCCGCTAGAAGTTGGAAAAGCCGCAACCGAATCGGACAAGGAAGTGCCTGCCTATGTGGCGGACGCTTTAAAATCCGGAACGCTAAAAATGAGCTGCCACGACCCTGACAATCCAAAGAACTGGCCGCGTAATATGTTTGTGTGGCGGTCCAATTTACTGGGCTCTTCGGGAAAAGGGCATGAATATTTCCTGAAACATCTGCTTGGGACATCACATGGTGTCATGGGGAAAGACCTCGGGGAACTAGGAGCAACACGTCCCAACGAGGTTTCATGGCATGATGAAGCGCCGGAAGGAAAACTCGATCTCCTTGTCACATTGGACTTCCGCATGTCGACCACCTGTGTTTACTCGGACATCGTTCTACCAACCGCGACATGGTACGAGAAAAACGATCTCAATACTTCTGACATGCATCCCTTTATCCACCCGCTTACCGGCGCTGTTGATCCTGTATGGGAGGCCAAAAGCGATTGGGACATTTATAAATCAATCGCGAAAAAATTCTCTGAAGTTGCGCCTGAAGTTTTGGGTGTCGAGAAAGATGTTGTTTTGACACCAATCTTGCATGATACGCCGGCTGAAATCGCTCAGGCACTTGATGTAAAGGACTGGAAACGCGGTGAATGCGAGCCGGTTCCCGGAAAGACCATGCCAACGGTGACAGTGGTTGAACGCGACTATCCAAACACCTTTAAGCGCTTCACCTCTCTCGGACCCTTAATGGAAAAAATTGGCAACGGTGCCAAGGGCATGACCTGGAACACCGAACATGAGGTTGACTTCTTGAAACGCCTTAACGGCGAAGTAACCGAGGAAGGACCAACAAAGGGGTTTGCTCGCATCGATACAGATATTGATGCGACGGAGGTCATTCTGTCGCTCGCGCCGGAGACAAATGGCGAAGTTGCGGTTAAAGCCTGGGACGCGCTTTCGAAAACAACCGGACGCGATCATACTCATTTGGCAGTTCCGAAGGAGGACGAAAAAATACGCTTTCGCGATGTCGTCGCACAGCCGCGGAAGATAATTTCCTCACCAATTTGGTCCGGCCTCGAAAGTGAGAGCGTTTGCTACAATGCCGGTTATACCAATGTACACGAGCTTATTCCCTGGCGGACACTTTCCGGTCGGCAACAGCTCTACCAAGATCATCTATGGATGCGTGCATTCGGCGAAGCACTTTGCCTCTATCGGCCGCCGATTGATACTAAGGATACCAAACCGGTTATAGACACTCGACCGAACGGCAATAAGCAGGTCGTGCTCAATTTCATTACGCCGCATCAGAAATGGGGCATTCACTCTACCTATACCGACAACCTTCTTATGCTCACTTTGTCACGTGGTGGACCGATTGTTTGGATAAGTGAGAAAGATGCGGCCAAAGCGGACATTGCCGATAATGATTGGGTCGAAGCTTATAACACCAACGGCGCGCTCGTTGCCCGCGCGGTTGTTTCTCAGCGTATGAAGGAGGGCACACTGTTCATGTATCACGCCCAGGAGAAAATAGTAAACGTACCTGGGTCGGAGATGACCGGCCAGCGTGGAGGCATCCATAACTCCGTTACCCGCGCCGTGGTTAAGCCCACGCATATGATCGGTGGTTATGCCCAACTCTCCTATGGTTTTAACTATTACGGGACAATCGGTACTAACCGTGACGAATTCGTCATCGTACGTAAGGTGTCGAAAATTGACTGGCTCGAACGGCCAAATGCCGATCACACTCAGGTTTCCAAGCCAATTCATGAGGCCGCAGAATGAAAATCCGCGCACAAATTGCTATGGTGTTGAACCTCGACAAATGTATCGGGTGTCACACTTGCTCTGTGACTTGTAAGAACGTTTGGACCAACCGCGAAGGGATGGAATACGCCTGGTTTAACAATGTCGAGACCAAGCCCGGCATCGGCTACCCAAAGGACTGGGAGAATCAGAAGCGTTGGAATGGTGGCTGGGTTCGCAAAGCTAACGGTAAAATCGAACCGAAGATAGGTGGCAAATGGCGGGTCCTTGCAAAAATCTTCGCCAATCCGGATCTGCCGGAAATCGACGATTATTACGAGCCATTTACATTCGATTATGACCACCTGCAAAAAGCACCTGAGCTTGAGGCGTCGCCGACCGCACGGCCACGTTCTCTGATCACAGGTGAACGTATGGAGAAAATCGAGTGGGGACCGAACTGGGAGGAAATTCTCGGCGGTGAATTTTCTAAGCGCTCACAGGATTATAACTTTGAGAACGTACAGAAAGAAATCTACGGCCAGTTCGAAAACACCTTCATGATGTACCTGCCGCGGTTGTGCGAGCACTGCCTCAACCCCGCCTGTGTTGCGGCGTGTCCGTCTGGCGCGATCTATAAGCGCGAAGAGGACGGCATTGTTCTTATCGACCAGGAAAAATGCAGGGGCTGGCGCATGTGCGTATCAGGCTGCCCCTATAAAAAAATCTATTTTAACTGGTCGAGCGGTAAGTCCGAAAAATGCATTCTTTGCTATCCGCGCATTGAGGCAGGTCAGCCAACCGTGTGCTCAGAAACATGTGTTGGTCGCATCCGTTATCTCGGCGTTGTGCTTTATGATGCCGATCGCATCGAAACTGCGGCAAGCATTGAGGATGAAAAAGCGCTCTATGAGTCACAGCTTTCAATTTTCCTCGATCCCAAAGATCCGGAAGTTATTGCCCAAGCCCGTGTTGACGGCGTGCCGGAAAGTTGGCTCGATGCCGCGGCAAGATCACCAATCTGGAAAATGGCAATGGAGTGGAAAGTTGCGTTTCCGCTCCATCCGGAATATCGGACATTGCCGATGGTTTGGTACGTGCCGCCATTATCACCAATTCAATCAGCTAGTGAGGCTGGAAAGATGGGTTCGGACGGGGATATGCCGGATGTGCGCAGCTTGCGTATTCCTCTCAAATATCTCGCCAATTTGCTGACCGCCGGTAATGAGGAACCGGTTGCGCTTGCCCTTGAGCGTATGTTGGCCATGCGCGCTTATATGCGTGCAAAAACTATCGACGGCGTAATTGATGAAGCTATTGCGGATCGGGTTGGCCTTAAGGCTGGGCAGATTGATGAGATGTACCAGATCATGGCGATTGCCAATTATGAAGACCGTTTTGTCATTCCGACGACGCACCGTGAATTCGGAGAGGATGCCTACGATATTCGCGGTTCATGTGGCTTCTCATTTGGTGGCGACTGTTCTGATGGTCGAACGTCGGATGTCAACTTGTTCGGTGGGCGAAACCAGGCCCCCAAAAAACCCATGGAGACGGTGTAATGGCGAGAACTTTCAAGGTGCTTTCGGCGCTGCTCAGTTATCCGAGCGAAGAGATAATTGCATCAGTGCCAGCCATGATTGAAGTCCTGCAAAGCGAGCGGTTACTTACTGCCAAGCAGATAGACCGGCTCCGTCCACTATTTAATGAACTGGCCGAGGGGGATCTTTACGACAATCAGGAGCGGTACGTGCTGCTATTTGACCGCACTCGATCCCTTGCGCTCCACCTTTTCGAGCACGTGCATGGCGAGGGCCGTGACCGCGGTCAGGCAATGGTCGACCTCAAGGCTCTTTACGAAAAGGGCGGTCTTTTCATGTCGACGAACGAGCTGCCGGATTACCTGCCGCTGTTCCTAGAATTTCTTTCTACTCAGCCATTACCAGAAGCGCTTGATCTCATAGGACAGCCTGCTCACATATTTGCAGCACTAGCTGAACGGCTGAGACGTCGAAAGTCGTCATACGGAGCCGTGTTTGCAGTACTCGCCAAGCTTGCCAAGGCTGACCCCGAAGCGGCCGAAGTGCGACAATTGCTGGATGAACCGGATGACGATCCTAATGATCTCGAAGCACTTGATACAGCCTGGGAGGATGAGGAAGTACGGTTCGGCCCTGGCGCGGAAGCACAGTGCGGAGGCGATAGCCTTATCCCTAAACTGCGTGCAGGGGGTCGTCCTGCGCCAGGTTTGGAACCAACCCCGCAACCCGAACCACGTACCCTTGTTACCTACACGTCTTCCCACCGTTCATAGGGAGCTATCATTATGCGCGACACGCTCTTCCATATTTTCTTTGTCTGGTACCCCTATGTCTGTATTGGCTTCTTCGTGGTAGGCTCCTTATTTCGTTTTGAGCGTGACCAGTACAGTTGGCGTGCTTCATCAAGTCAGCTTCTACGCCGCAAGCAATTGATGGTCGGCTCAAATCTGTTTCATCTGGGCATTCTCTTTCTCTTCCTTGGGCATTTCGTAGGCTTGCTGACACCAACCTGGCTCTATACCAAGCTGATCACTGTGGAGCAAAAACAAGCCATCGCCATAACGGCTGGGGGCATTGCTGGCGTGATTTGTTTTATCGGTTTGACCATGCTGTTGCATCGCCGCTTGTTCGACCCGCGCATCCGTATCACGTCAACAGTGATGGATATGGCAATACTGGTTATTCTATGGGTACAACTGGCACTTGGTCTGGCAACGTTGCCATACTCCTTGCAGCACTCAGATGGTGCGGTAATGCTCAAACTTTCCCACTGGGCGCAAGGCGTGCTGACACTCGAACCGAATATCGATAATTACCTGAAAGGGCTGGATTGGCCTTACCTTGCTCATCTTGTGCTCGGAATGACGATCTTTTTATTGTTCCCATTCTCGCGCCTTGTTCACATTTGGTCGGTACCGATTGGTTATCTTGGCCGTAAAGGGTATCAGGTCGTACGTACAAATCGACCCGCAGGTCGTTCTGCATCAATTAACCGCCCGATTGAACCTGCGGAGTAAATTCGATGATTTGCGATCTAAAATCATCACTCGATCTGCCGTCCCGCGTCCCGATCATGGTCAATGGCGTTCCAATCGATCATGATGTTATCTCACGAGAGGCACAACATCATCCGGCACCAAGCCCGCATCAAGCATGGCAACAAGCAGCTCGGGCGCTTCTCGTTCGCGAATTATTGCTTCAGGAAGCGCAACGGCAAGGGTTGCGGGCGGAACCATTATCCGACGGTTCTGGCCGCTCGGAGAGCGATGACGAAGCTCTGATCCGCACGCTAATTGATCTTGAGGTCAAAACGCCAGAACCAGATGAGAAGACTTGCCGACGCTATTATGAGCGCAATCTAGCACGGTTTTGCTCAAGCGACCTTTATGAAGTTTCACATATTTTGATCGCAGCTCGGTGTGACCAACCACAAGAGTTTTCTGCTGCATGTGAAATCGCGAATACCCTTATTTCTACTCTCCTAAAAAATCCGAGTTTATTTGCTGAGTTTGCTGCTACACATTCTGCATGCCCTTCGGCGAAGACCGGTGGGCATCTCGGCCAAATTACTCAGGGAGATACGACGTCTGAATTTGAAGCGGCCCTCTCAGCACTCGATGAAGGTGAAATGACAGAAGACCCTATAAAGACGCGTTATGGTGTGCACATCATATGGCTTCATCGCAAAATTGAGAGCCAGGTGCTTCCATTCAGGACCGTATATGAGCATATAGCCGCTTATCTTACAGAGAAAAGCCGTAGAGCAGGAACCGCACAATATCTTGCACGTCTTGCTTCGCGAGCAGATATCACCGGCATTGATCTGCCAACTCCTGCGGACCTGCGAGTTTACTGATTAGCTTTGCGATCTTGGCTGTGCGTGAACGGTGCGTTTTTGGCAGGTGTCATTTGATATCTGACAATTTAGGGCGATCTTTCTCTAATATCATATCCGCCTCAGTCCCTCTTTAGTTACCCAGTGTTCAGTTTGGTCCAAGCCACGCTCAAGGGCATCGAAAAGGTCACTAATTTCTTCAATTGAGATGATGAGGGGAGGGCAAATTGCAAGCGTATCTCCAAGATGACGAAGTATAATCCCTTCTTTCTGAGCATAAGCTGAGGCTTGTGCGCCAGTAAGTTGTTCGGGAGCAAAGGGACGTTTACTTGCTTTATCGGCAACAAGTTCAACGCCACCAATCAGCCCTATGCCACGAGCTTGACCCACAAGCGGATGGTCGGCAAGCGCTTTAAGGCGGGATTGGAAATGAGGCATGACGGCTTGAATATGAGCCAAAATGTTTTCCCGCTCATAAATCTCTAATGCCTTTAACCCCAGTGCTGTCGAGAGGGGATGGCCTGAATAGGTATAACCATGACCAAATGTGCCAATCTTCTGGCTTTCTTCTATCATGGCTTGGTACATATCCTCAGGAATGGTGACAGCACCCAAAGGGGCATAGGCCGAGGTCAAGGCCTTTGCAACCGAGATTGTGTATGGATTGATACCAAAGGTCTCAGATCCAAACATTTTGCCCGTACGGCCAAAACCGCAAATTACTTCATCGGCAATGAAAAAAATATCGTGTTTGGTAAGAATAGGTTGGATTTGGTCGAAGTAGGTTTCGGGGGGAACGATGACGCCACCAGCGCCCATAACGGGCTCTGCTATAAAGGCGGCAATTGTGTCAGGTCCTTCCTCCACAATCAGCTTGTCAAGGTTTTCAGCAAGCCGATTGGCAAATTCTTCCTCCGTTTCGCCAAGTTCGCTATTACGGTAATGATGCGGACAATCAGTGTGTAAAATCCGGTCAATCGGTAAATCAAAATCAGTGTGATTGATAGGAAGTCCCGTTAGACTTGCCGAGGCAATGGTCACGCCGTGATAGGCCTTAATGCGTGAAATAATCTTTTTCTTTTCTGGTTTGCCCCGCGCGTTATTATAGTACCAGGCAAGTTTAATCTGCGTGTCATTGGCCTCTGAACCTGAACAAGTGAAAAATACCTTTGAAGTTGGCGCGGGAGAGATTTCTTTGAGCTTTTCAGCTAAGGCAATTGCTGTGTCATGGCTTTTCCCTCCAAAGAGATGAGCAAACGAAAGTTGTGATATCTGCTCTTTTGCCGCGTCAATCATTTCTTCATTGCCATAGCCAAGCGCGGTGCACCAAAGACCGCCCATGCCCTCGATATAACGCTTTCCGGCCTGGTCCCAGACGTAAACGCCTTTACCACGCTCTAAGATCGTGGGACCCTGATTGCGATGGGTGGCAAGATTCGTGTAAGGATGTAGAAGTGTTTCGACGTCGCGTGTTTGGATATTAGAAAGATGGCTCATAAACAGATTCCATAGATATGTGAGTAAAAGTTTAGTAGGTTCACTTGATATGCGATATTATCGGGCATCAAAGAGATAATGGTAAAAAGATCAAATAAAAAAATTACGACCTGATGTTAATACAGGAGTGCGACGCGGAGGGCGCATGGCATATCGCTTTGTTCAACAAGACTCAGTAACGGCACGTTGGAGCAGTCGTGTTGCGCTTATTTCTTTGCAACTTCTGATTCTTACGAGTCTATTACATCGTTTTGCTTCTTTACACACACCTTCGGCATTAAATTTGTTCTTGATAGGACTTTTAGGAGGCGCTCTCTCCTTGATACTCGCCTCGTGGGGATTAGTCCGGATTTGGAACAAAGGGTTTGCCGGAGCCAGCAGTGCCATTGGCGGTATTTTTGTGGCCATATTGATTTTTGCTTATCCTGCTTCGCAGATACCAAAGTTTTTTACGTTACCTACTATTAACGATATTACAACTGATAGAAACTCACCGCCTTCATTTGAAGAGCTTGCAAGTGCACGTGCTCCAGATGCAAATTCCGTGATTTACCCAGGTAAAAGATTTGCCGGTGAACAAGAGCTGGCCTATCCTTATATTCAGCCTATGATCTTGGAGAGGTCCAGCCGCCAGGCTTTTGAATTAGTTCAAGAGGCTATTCAGCGCCTTAAATGGAATATAGTGTCGTCAACACGACCAGGCCGTAATGGTTCTCCTGGGCGTATTGAAGCGACAGATAAAACGCTCCTCCTTGGTTTTGTAGATGATATCGCAATTCGTATAGCTGGGGATGATTCACGTGCTCGGATTGATGTTCGGTCTGCTTCGCGTTATGGGCAGCATGATTTTGGTCGCAACGCCTCTCGGATCCGTGGGCTTTTTACAGAAATTAAGACAACTTTGGCCACTGGCGAAGCTTTGACGAAGCGTCTGCGCAAAATGAAAGTTAAGAAACGAAAAACTCGGAGTCAAGAAGCGGAGTCCCCTCGCAATGAACCAGCCCGCGCTCGTTCAGGTACTCCAAGTGGGCGAGGACGGAGAGGCAGGTCGCGGCGGTCAACTCATGATCAGATCCTCGATAAACTGTTTCCGCAATTTGGGGAATAGTGCAATTACCGTCTTTGACACAAGCGAGAATAGCAGCTTCCCTCCAGGTGCGGTGTACTAGGTATGCCTTTACAAGGCGTTGGGGTTGAATGATGCGTCCACCATGGCCAGGAAAATAAAGAGCCTCTTTTCTGTCAAGTAACCGCTCAAGAGATGACATATAATCTCTCATATTGCCTTCAGGTGGAGCAATAACACTCGTGTTCCAGGCCATTACATGATCGCCGGAAAGCATGATCCCATCTTGACCAACAACAAAGCACAAATGATCTGGCGCATGCCCCGGCGTATGGATAGCTTCAATTGTCCAACCGGATCCCTCAATAAGATCTCTGTCACGAAGTATTTGATCCGGTTTAAAAGTGGCATCGACAAAATCGTTGTTTGATGGGCTTTGATTGGCGGTGCCCCGCATGGCACCGCTTGGTCCGTAGCCAAGTGTCATTGCGCCGGTTATCTCTTTCAGGGAGGAAAGCCCATCGCTATGATCACGATGAGTATGAGTGAGAAGGATATGGGTTATCCGCTCTTCACCCAAGGCCTGAAATAGAGCTTTGCGGTGATTTTCGTCATTTGGTCCCGGATCGACAATCGCGACTTCTCCTTGGCCAATAATATAGGTATTGGTGCCTTTAAAGGTGAACGGTCCTGGATTGTTCGCTACTATCCTGCGTACTAAAGGTGCAACTTTCTTGGCAACACCGTATTCAAAATTGATCTCGTGATTAAAGGGGAGAGCGGGTTTGCTCATGAAGGCCTCGAAATATTACAGAGTGCTTTGTATTCAATCTTTTCGGTCCTACAGGTGCTTTGCCAATCATGTGTGTCCAAAACCATACATACCAATGCCTGCCTCATATTCGTGTATGAAACGGATAATTTGTTCTGAAAAGCCATCAATATGCACCCATGTGCCATAGCCAATACCGTTTTCATAAGATCCCACATTGATCATATAAGCGCATTTAACTTTCGGGGCGGGGACGCGGTCATGATCTTGTTCGTCAGTGATAACGATCAGGCGATCATGAGAAAGATTATTCATTTCTTTTACAGCGGCACCAAGATAAGTACCCATATGGGGCTGGCTTTTGATAACTGCTTCAATGCCAGCCATACCACGGCGAGTTGGTACTTCGACAAGCTCATTTGAAAAAGTAAAGACCCGTATATCTCCTTGAAGTAAGCAGGCAAGTGCTGCGGCTGCATCCATTCGGGTCATATCTGAACGTCTGGACAAGTGGTAATCCATAGAACTGCTGGCATCAACTAAAACGATGGTTTTGCCCTTTAAAGGTGTTAGATTTTTTACGGATTTAAGGAGAGCTTTATCAAGAACAGATTCCATGGCAGGACAAGCGCGTGCGGCGGCGACATAACGGAAAGGAAAGACATATTCAGCCCCTTGGCCCGAAGAAATAGCGTCTTTGATAAGGGTTTCATTAACGCCAGATAGTTGCATATTTCTCAAATTGTGAAGAAGGGCTAAATAGTTGAGTTTGCTCTGTTCTAGAAGCCGGGTAAAAGTTTCCTTTTTATCGGCCCCTGAAGAAAGTGCTGTTTCCCAAGTGTCAGCAGGTCTAAGTTTCTTGTCAGCGAGGTCGGACCATAACAGTGCCTGTTCCTCATCTTTCGGTTTGGGATGAACAAGAAACATAACATCACGAAGCCGTATTGATGCTTTGCGATCATATTTCGCAAGTTCACACCGATCAAATTTTTGAAATGCTTTAGCCAAGCCCTTTTTCGTTTGTGATGACAAGGGACGTTTGCCGCCTCGCCAATAGAGTGCCACAAACTCAGCCAGCTCATCTGCGCGCCGAATAACACTATTGATTGTGCTGCTTATCAATCCTGCTTTTCCTGCACCAGTTTCCGTTAAGACCGTGGTGAGCAATAATGGAGCATGGCGCAAATTTAGGTCTGATCTTACCTCTCGTGCAATTTCAGCGAGTTTTTCAGGAGCGATTTGGCGGGAAACCTCGATAAGACGGTTAGCAATACGTTCGCCATTTTCGTAAAATTCATGCTCCCATAATAGACATGACGTCAAGGAGCGACGGAGTTTTTGTTCTGGTGTTAGTTGTGGAAAGGTATCTGCATCCTCGTGAGTTTTTTGCCTTTGAGATTTTGGTTTGTTGAGGCGCATGATTACGCTTTCATAGAGTTTTTTATAGAATAGTGAATAATCGTCTATTTCTATAAGATAGATCGCTCAACAAGAAGTATATAATGATTTCATAGAAATTAGGCGAAAGGGAAAAACAGGAATGTCTTTTCGATTTGATAGATTTAGAATCTCAGGCCGATTTTATCTGCGCCCATTTTGAGTACCTTCATAAAAAGCCCCCGGGCAGCGGCTAATTGACCCAAATGTAAGAGAATTAAACTTTTTAATATATGAATTCGTGCTGGAACCGGTCCGGTTTGTATTTCCTCATAGAGCCTAAAGAATTCAGCACTTTGGGCTGTTTGTCCCATACGCAAGTAGGCTTGGGCAAGGAGAGCGCATGTGCGTGGTTCTTTGGGGCTTAGACTGCGGGAAAGATGTAAGAATGGGAGTGCAGCAGATGGGCGACCGCTGCTTAATTGGAGCGCAGCTAGAGCATTGAGGAGACGTATATCCCTAGGTGTGATATCTCGCATAATATGTTTCTGACAGTTCTAATTAATCTCCAACTAACGTGGTTCGCCCGACATGAACGTGCTCAAGAAGCCGAATATGATCTTCCAGTGCTTTAAGTCCATTGCGCAGTTCAAGTGTGCCACCATTTTCTTGTAATTTTTTATCCAGTATCAAATAAAGTTGCATCAACTCCATCGTGATCTGTTCTGTCGAGTTCTCACTTAGAGGTTCAAGGTCTTTTTCGTCAATTCCTGTCGATGCCAAGGGAATGGCTTGCTTGCGACGCTTACCCTGCTTATCTCGAAGCTCAAAAGGAACTGGCCTGCGGTTAGGTGTTACAAGTAGAGGTCTCGACTGAACTGGTTTGTTCTCTTCAACCGGCTTCGAAGGCGTGTCCAGCGTTTGAGCTTGAGAAGAATGATCAGTCGATAATGGAGGGGTTCCGATTCTTGACATGAAATGACCAGGGCTATTCGTATCTTATTAGGACGTCTTTATTTCTATGGGTCAACAAAACACCATCTGATGTAATGTTTTTAAGCTTCCAGTTTTCTGTTAGCGTTTGACCAGGTCTTAACTTTCTGCCATCCCTGAGGATGACATAAGGGTCACTCCCGGAGGAGACGGATCTTATTTGAGGCGCATTGGAGGTGGGTGAGGCCTTTTCTATTTGTTTTATAAGTGTTGGCGGATTATTTTGCGTATCATACCAGCGCAGCATCTCTTGCCATTTTGGCATTAGACTGTCTGGGAGCGTGCCTGTAACTACGATCTCACCATCATTACGGTGTGTAACATTAATCGTTTCGTGCAGCCCAGCTTGTTCCAAATGCAAGCGGAAAAGTGCGATAAACGATGATGTCTGTACAGTATTGTTGGCAACCTTAACCTCTTCACGTTGAGGTGTCTGTTTGTTCAAGCCCAAATCTATCCCGGACAGCATAACGGCCCCAGAGATTGATAATATTGCTGACAGAGCTCCCAATAACATCGGGCTGCGTAATTTTTCTTTAATACTGACCTGGCCCCTAGGTGCTCCACTTCTTTTTGATACAGGCACAGGAAATAAGGATCTAACTTTACCTGACATGTGGGGAGGGGTGTCGGTATTCGTGGGTGTTTGCGGGTGCTCTATTACCTGTAAGGAATTTTCGCTTGTGTAGGTTGCGTCTGAAAAAGTCTGCTCGGTTACTTTGAGAACGATGCGATTGATAACAATCTGTGCTGGACCACGAACGATGCGGGTTTCCCCTTTTTGCACGGCACCATAAGTCGACAAATTTACATTTGGCGCCAGTGCTTTTACGGTGATTATCAGTCCAAGAAAATCTCGGTTTACGCCCAACTCAATATGATGAGGTTCAATTCCATCATCAAGAAGAATGATATCTGCTTTATCTCCAGATCCAACAATGACTTTGGGGTTTTCTATCCAGCGGTCCACACCAGCCAATAAGCCATTTTGTATGCTGACGATTGGCTTTTTAAACCGCTGACCACCTTTGGGACCTTGCACGATATTGCCGAGACTGTGGCGCGTATATGCTCTTACAAACTCAAACTCTGACCGCCAATCCATGGCTCATTCCCAGGGTTTTAGGATGACGCGACCCACGCTTATACTTTTCCTACAAGAATACAATTTACGTATATTACCTATTTTCGCACTCTTAAGTCATGCAGAAATAATACTTATGTATTCCTCACGTAGTTTATAAAGCGCTCACGCCCCCGGATTTTCGTTAATTAATTAGTTTGTGATCGCTACTATAACACAAATTTCAATTATTGGCTCCTTGTTTTTACCATCGCTATGGCCAGACGCTCATAGAAGCGCTGTGGGACAGCTGAGCCAGCTGGAATAGTAGATAAATTATTAGAAAGCTCTGAGTCAAAGACATGCGGAAGATTGAGAGAATTAGCTACATTTGAAAGTGTTCCTTGACTTGATACTTTTTCTTTTGCAACAACTATTGGGCCAACATTCTCCCCAGACTGGTAGCGTATAGCTACGATGTTACTATCACCTTGTATAATAAGAGTTGCATGTTTAACCCCGACCTTTCCACTTGATTCTAAAAGTTCTTTGCGCAACCTGCGGATTTCTGACCGGACTTCCGGAGACCCATATTGATCTTTGTCCTCTTTTTTCTTTTCAGAGTGTCCCATTTTCATCTCATGCAGAAAGAGAGCTTTTTGAATCGGCATATCAAAGAAAGCGATAAGAAGCATGATAATAATGGCTGCAACCGTTAATTGTAGCGCAAGACTTTGGCCAACCATGCGGACGCAGGGTTCACCGCAAATGGGAGAATTCAGTAATCTTGTATGCAATAGCCAAAAAATGACAAAAGCGACTGTTAGCCAGAGCGTTAGCCGGATGAGTTTT
The DNA here is from genome assembly GCA_965224165.1 of Methyloligellaceae bacterium. GTDB lineage: Bacteria > Pseudomonadota > Alphaproteobacteria > Rhizobiales > CBDCYM01 > CBDCYM01. The sequence continues at coordinate 954,952 of CBDCYM010000011.1, forward strand.
TGCGCTCCTTCAATAACCCCACGACGGCCAAAAATCTTTTTCAAACCTTCAACGGGGTTCAATCTTTCAAATTTAGGTATTAGAGGGTCAAGAGAAATTGGTACGCCTTTATTGTAAATGAGATTACTGACGATCACTGCAAAAAGGACGGCCGCAAATATTGGTGACATAATCATCAACACGCCAAAGAAATTTACTGATAGCGCAAATTTGAGACCATCGTTCCATTCGAATTGCATGGCTTGGAGCGATGCGTCAAACATGTGAGAAAATTGCCGATACTCATATGGGATCAACAATAACAGTAAGCTCAAACCAACGACACCGGCTACGGCGGAATAGAGATCCGGACTTTTTGCTATCTTTCCCTTTTCGCGTTGCTTCTTCAGCTTCATTTGCGAAGCAGGAAGCTTTTTTTCTTCAGTATCCTGATTACTCACGGCAAGATACTCCTCAATATTGCGATAATATCCAAATTTCTAAATAAATTTTCTTCCAGGGTTTGGACGAGCATCAAAGCGATCAAAGGCAAAGTGATTACGGTTAAAAGGTTTTTCATAATAAAGGATACATCCATTGGATTGAACCCCTTGGCAATTTTTCCGCCTACGAGCATCGTGAAATCAATAGCTATCATTGTAAACAGCAACGGTGCAGCGGTAACAATTCCTACAGCAACCAAATTATCGAACAATCCAAGCATTAATGCGGGTGTCGCTGATGAAAAAGTGGGAAGCAGAGTTGTTATCGGCCAAACACCAAAACTTTTATAAAGAACTTCAGTGAGTGACCAAAAACCTCCTCCCGAGACAAAGATAAGAAATGCAACAATGAGATAGAATTTGCTGATAGTCTGCATCTGTCCGCCGGTTGGATCTTGATGGCTTGGGTTAAACTCACCACGATATGAATCAATAGTGGAACCAGCAAATTGCATGACCCAAAAGGGTAAGGACGCAAGAAGTCCGATTGCATAGCCTATAACAATCTCTTTGATAAAAGTGATTGATAAGACCAATTGCTCTGTGGACTGGACGAACTGAGTAAGAGCTGACGCTTCATAAGCAACAATTGGTATTGACAGTGCGAAAGCTATTCCTGTTCTGATGAGTGAGATAGGTGGTATAACCCAAACAATGGCTATAAAGCCGAGCAACATCCCTAGTGGCCGCATCATCGCAAGCGAAGCAATAAAAACTGTGGCAAGAAGATGCGAAGATATAAATTCGAATGCTTCATGCCCTAACCCCATGCCTGTCGATCCTATCTACTCTATCCATTTCGGAAAGTCTGTGAAAAGTAGTTCGCTCGCTTGAAAGAGAGGTGCGGCTAGGCTTGACCCCAAAAAAAGAAGGACAAAGCCGATTGCAGTGATTTTGACGGTTTGAGGAAGAGTTTGATCTTGAATTTGCGTAATTGTCTGTAACACAGAGACCATGAACCCCAAAAGGGTTGCTGCAATTAACGGAGGGCCGCCTAAAATCGCAGCATCAAGCATAATTGCGTAAAGCTGATTGGTTAGCGTAGTATGATCCATTTTTAAGTCCCAGTATTTTTTGTAGCTCAAACCATTAAGCTGCATATGTAAGGACCAATCCCTGGACAAGCTTTGTCCAACCTCCAATCATGACAAATAGCAAAAGCTTGAAAGGCACACTAATAATAGTTGGAGGAACCATCATCATACCCATAGCCATCAAAATTGTTGTAAGAACGATATCAATCGCTACAAAAGGCAAATAAAGAAGAAAACCAATTTCAAAAGCTCGTGTCAGTTCCGTAATCATGAAGGACGGGACGAGAATAACAAAATCTTCCTTTCCTGCCTTAAGCTCAGATCCCTTCCAAATTTCTTTTGTCACACCGACAAAATAATCCTTATGCACTTCTTCAGTATTTTTTAGGAGGAATTTTTTGATTGGTTGACTGCCCTCCTGGAACAACTCAAACCAGGCATCCGCAGAGTCTGGTGTTCCCTCTCTAGCTTGCATAATCCCGTACGTTTCAGTTATGACCGGCAGAGTGATATAGATGGTAAGTACAAGGGCTAAGGTATGCAAAACCATATTTGATGGAGCTTGCTGTAAGCCCAATGCGTTTCTGATAATAAAAAAAACGATGGAAAGTTTTGTGAATGCCGTTGCCGATACGAGGACCAATGTGCCAAGCCCAGCAGAAAGAGCAACAATGGTTATAGTGATGTTATCAAGCATCGATAAAGATCTGGTCGACCTTAACAGCGAACGCTTCACCGACACGAACAAGCGCACCCCAGCCAACTTCTCTGCCATTGGCGATAATCTGGATCTTGCCGTCTTCTGATCCAGGAAACTCGATAACGGTTCCTTCTTGAAGATTTTTTAGATCCCTGACGCTCAAATCTTTTCTTCCGATTTCAAAGGCTATGACAATCGGAATATCTTCAATGGAACTTCCATTCTTTAAATCACTCATTTGTTTATTTCCCTTGTGACCAATTGAACCCAAGGCCCTGGCCTGTGAGACAGGTGGTCCTGTAAGACGAGCACCATCGTCAACCAACATGGCTGGCCATAGACAATGTCTGCTATTGCGGGCGCCAATACAGATCTCTCGACGCTCGCCCCAATTCTTCTGGCTATCAAGAACGATGACGTCACCTGCGTCGAGATCAATTACGTCTTTTAAAGTGAATTCGACAGCTCCAATTTGGAGGGAGAGTGTGACAAACACCCGGTCATCAATCTTTGACCCTTCATTCGGACCTGTCGGTCTACGTTCCAAAATTTTCCGCCAGAACTCAATGCTTTCCTCCGGAATTTCTAGGCTTAGACCAAAGGTGCGTTTTTCGCTGTTAATTGTGATTGCTGCTGCTAAAGGTGTGTTGTCTGGCTTTTCCAGTGAACGCGTTAATGAAACAATTTCAAATTTTGTCTCATATAATTTTTCAAATTTTTCCAAAAGCGAACTGATCACAAACTCTAATAAAATTGACCGGTCATTTGTGTTGATTTCGGTTAGATCAAGCGGTTCAGGCAACATATTGAGAATTTCAAAAAGGAAATCTTCTTCTAGCTGAAATGCGATATCTCCGTGCGGGCACCGAAGAGCAAAAGACAAGATCTCGCCCATCTGGGGCATTTCGCTAAGTGCAATAGGTGTAATATCAAATTTGTGGTCGTTTAATATGATATCGAAATGCTCAAGCCTGCCATACCACTCATTCTGCAATTTAACTCGCTCTGGCGACATGGATGGTACGGTCACAGGAATTGGCGCTGCGGACGATGCAGTTGAAGGAGGAGAGGTATAAACACCTGTTTTATGTATTTGACCAGCTTTCATGACGCTCTCTACTTCGGCCTATTTTCATTGCGCTCCTGCATCATTGGAGCTTGGGATGAAGCTTCATCCTGCCCATTATCTTCTATAACAAGTTCTTTCTGTATTTTGAGCTCACGTTTAATATTTTGAGCTGGCACCTCCAATTTCTGAGCTCGTAGACGCGCTTGATTGTATTCGGTTTGTGCTTCACTCACATGGTTGCGAGCTTCCGACACAGCTTGGATTGCATCCGAGATCTGTGTTCTTAATTGTGTCATATCAAAATCGAGTTCCGCCATGACCATTCGCAGGTGGCGCAATATCTTTGAACCATCTCCGTCTAAATTATGTGTTCCACTTAGAAGCTCAGCAATCCGTAGATTTCCTGTTTGTTCCCGTTCTTTAAGTGCGGCTTCCAACTGCTCCAATTTCTGAGTTTCAAAAGAGAGCGATTGTTGCGCAGCGGTAAGTCGTGATGCCATCGCGGATTCACGGATTTTGACCAACTCAAGGAGATCTAAAAATTGTGTAGTCATGGCTTAACAAGATTTACCAACATATTTTGTGTCGTTTTAAAGTCGGTACGCTCATTCACATTCTGTGTACTAAACGTCCTAATCTGATCGTGTTTTTTGATGGCTTCATCGGCCACTGGATCACTGCCGCTCTGGTATTCACCCACCTGAACAAGAAGCTCCACTTCTTTATATTTATGCAAAAGTCGGCGAATGTGAGCAGCATGAGCTTTTTGCTCGTCAGAAACTATGGCATCCATTACGCGGCTTTTGCTCGCTAATATATCAATGGCAGGATACTCACCTGATTGTGCTTTTTCTAGACTGAGTACGATATGCCCATCTGTTAGGCTGCGGACTTCTTCACCAATGGGGTCCCCTAGCGCATCCCCCTCAACCAGGACGGCAAATATGGCCGTAATCGAGCCCTTATCAGTGCGGCCGGAACGTTCAATAAGTCTCGGTACTTCTGCAAAAACAGAGGCAGGAAACCCTCTACGCGCAGGAGGTTCACCAGCTGCAAGGCCGACCTCGCGCAGGGCTCGTGCATAGCGTGTTACGCTATCCATTAGTAACAAGACTTTCAATCCTTGGTCCCGGAAATACTCTGCGATTGTGGTCGCAGTATAAGTGCCTGCCACGCGTTCCATGGGTGGCCGGTCTGATGTTGAAACAATTACCACACATTTCGAACGTGTTTCTTCCGGCACCTGCCGATCGAGAAATTCGCGTACCTCACGACCCCGTTCACCGATCAAACCAATCACACAGACGTCAAAATCTGCATTGCGCGCGATCATGCTTAGAAAGATTGATTTACCTGCACCTGGTTCACCAAATACGCCTATCCTCTGCCCAACGCCAATGGTGGCTAATCCGTCGACAATACGTATACCGGTTGAAAAAACCTGATCAATAAGTGGTCTTTCAACAGGGTTAAGCCAAGCTGAATGGATTGGGCGCCAGTCATATTGATCAATGTCTAATGTGCTTTGGTCCAGCGGTTGGCCAAAGGCATCAACCGCCTGACCCAACAAACCTTTTCCAACCGGCACCTGTAAAGGCGTACCAGTTGGGATGACCTGGGTCTGTGTTGATATGCCTAATACCGGTCCGAAGGGGCATAAAAGTGCATCATTTTCACGAATAGCGACAACTTCGGCAGGAATCTTATTCTTGTGGTCTGGGTCAGCAAGTATGCAAAGGTCACCAATTCGAGCACAATCCAAAGTCACGCGAATAAGTGGTCCGACGCTTTCTCGAAGCACCCCGTAATTCATTCTCGTGCGTGTCGTAGGTAGATCGCTAACGGCTTTGCTGAGACGGTCCCGTATTGACGTATTGCTTTTTGTTTTGGTGATCATGCGCTATCACCTCTTTCACCCAATACGCGGATCTCCTCAAGGATGCGTTGAAGCTGAGCTTCCAAACTTACATCCACCAGTCCGATCGAACAAACGATAAAGCAATCTTCTGGCTTAACTGTATTCGAGGTTTCAATAGATTGAATAGGTCCATCATTCTCTGATTTTTGAATCAGTGAAATCGCAGCCTTTACGGTTTCGAGGTTAGATGGATGGACCCGCAACGTTAACCCCCATTGTTCGTGGAGGTCCATAATTCCTTTTCGTACGGTGCTTGCGATAAGCTCAACATGATCAAATTTTCCAAGGATCTGGCGTAAAGCAGCTTCTATAAGCTGAATAATTGCGCCCTCGGCATTATCCAGTTCTGCATACGCTGCGCTCACACGCTTTAGAAGCTCCTTTGCAACTTTTTCTTCGCCGAGCTTTTGTTGCTCTTGTAAAATTTTTTCCTTCTGATCGGAAGCCTGCAGTTTGGCTTCCTCAACTAATTGAGCTGCTGTTTTTTTTGCCTCCGCAATAATATCGGCAGCTTCCCTTTTTGCATTTAGGGTGCTTGAACGAGAGGCTTGCTGTGCTTGTCTCCCAATTCGGTCAGCCTCCGTGTGGGCCTGTTGAACAATATCTGTTGCCTCCAGAATAGCAGTTGCATCTGCCGCCTTGATAATTCGCGCTCGTCCCAAAGCCCCAGTAAATACTGAGCTTTCATTTGTTTCCTGGGTCATAGCTGTGCCTCACTTGAAAGCACTTCGTTGACGACTTCTCTGGCTGCCGGGATCATTATATTTTCAGCAATTCGATTTTTGATTTCGTCAGAAGGTAAGGGCAACCGCAAAGCCAGGTGACAAGCCATGTTTTTTGGAAACTGTCGTAACCAAATTATTAGAGAAGCTAAGCCATCGACCATGATGAGGTCTGGCAATTTGTGTGGTTCTTGTACATGAGATGGAGAAGCGATATCCTTGAACAACAACGCATATCGAATAGCTTCTTTACCCATATTTTTAAGGATCTCTTGCCCTTTGGCGCCATTAAGTTGGAGCTTTATGGTGTTTGCATGCCAAACGAGGCCGGTTTGTTGTATGAGTTTGGGACCCGCTAAATCGAGAAATTTTGGAATGAGATCAAGCTGAGACCGATACAAAGCACGATCTATGTTAACTCCGTTGCCTGATGCTACCGAGTCGTAGATCACCCTCCCCGCAGCTTCGACCATTTCTTTTTTCAGCCGGGTCGCAAATCTTGGTGTTGCTTCGATAGCATGTCGTATATGATCGGATTTGATCGACATGCCCCAAGAGGTCCACCAAGTTTCGTGAATTTGCTCAAGGGGGAAATTAAGCCATGCTGTTCGCTTTTCTGCCTCTCCCCCTTGTGCACTGCTCGTCAATGCCTACTCCTTTCTCGAACTAAGAAGCAAGGCGATAGCTGCTACAACTCCTCCGGCAAAAAACATCATTAATCCTAAAACAGCTTGAAACGACAAATTTGGAGCTTTGAAGCGTTGAGCACGAGACGATGGCTGATGAGACGGTTTCAATTTTTGGATAGATTCCACAGGACTAAACTGCCTCGCAGCTCGAATGTCAGGATTTTTTCTCTGATAATAGCCATCGGACTTAACTTTATTACTTCGTCCAATTTCCAACATTTCAACCGCGACATTGTCGTAAGTCATGCCACTTACGCCATGAGCAACGATTTGTTTAATTTTGGGAACAAGTTCGAACAGAGGCTCACCCGGATTATGAAAAATTGCTACAGCAGCAGTCGGCTTTTCTGATGCTTGCCCAAAACGTGGGCGCTCCGGAACAGTTATATGAACGCGTGCTTTAACGACGCCATCTATCTCAGAGAGGGTTTTTTCAAGTTCCTGGTTTTGAGCATAAATAAAACGAACATGCTCTGTGTGAGGGCTCTTAACGATCCCTTCTCCAGGAAAAATCTTCCCGATATCCTGATATTTTTTGCGAGGGAATCCTACAGCTTTTAGGACTCTCACAGATCTAGTAAAATCCGACCTGTCGACGAGCAGAGAATAACCTTTCTCATTTTCCTTTTGCCGTTTTGCCGATATCCCATTTTTTTCTAAGATCATGATCATCATGTTGATGTCATGTTCTTCTATCTCCGTATACAAAACCTCCTTACCACAAGCTGTCACTAGTAAAGTGAAAGATAGAAGGAGAGATATGCGGATCCATTTTTGCGTCCGGGCACCCCAAGCAGGGGTATTAACCCGATACATGCGTTTTAGCGATTGACTTAGATACACCTTATACCCCACGCTCACGCTTTATAATTTACACTCACGATGACCTTTTTACGTAAAGGCAAACTTGGCTATATGCATATGCTTTAATCATATTGCACAATTATTTTTATCACTTCTCTATCGTTTAGCATAGTGTTTGGTTTAACAACTTTTCTCATACAATTGATGTAATGGGTTTTTTAAACATGGGGGTATTTGCGGATTTGTCTGGGAAGCACGGGCGGTACTTACGTAATTTTATGGCAAAAATCCGGGATTATGCCTTATATACTAGTCAAAAAATACGCAGGAAATTAAGTGTTTCGTATAATTTTTTCGAAGTTTTTGGTCTTGCGCCCTCAGAATATGGGCAACTTATCAAATAGTTGTATTTTTCGCTCAACGGTAAAAAAAAATACATTTGATGACGTGGAAATTGTGGATTCATTAGTGTGCGGCCAAAATCAGGGGGGCCGCCAATGTGACTATTTTGTGTTAATTTAGGGCGGTCTCTTAAGACACCTGGCGCCCTGGCAGAATGTTTGATCCCATTGTGGGAGCACTTAATGTGGAAGCACTTGATTTGGTTTTTTCGTTAGCAAAAGGGTTTACTCAGGAGTGGTGCTTCTTCGGTTTGAACAGTCTATCGTATAAATACAAGTCTATCGTATAAATAGAGTGTTCATAGACCTGCTGACGGCAATACCGGCTTGGGCATCTCTAAATACTCCCTTCGGGCCATCCACTTGATGGAGAGCGCTCGTAGTGGTCAGAGTGTGATTTTGGTCTTCAATTTTTTCCTATCCGGTCCATATGATCGATGAACTCGGTTGTTTTTATATTGTGGCATACAAGTTGTGCCTACCCTCTGGAACAGTCAATCATTTGGATGTTGCCATTATAATAAGCCTAGGAATCGAGTCTTTGATCGGGCACCTGAAGTTCATCATGCTCCGACAGATCGTATTGCGTCCGTTTAGGCTAGGAATATCTGAAACCTTGCGTCACCTCACAGTCAATTTGAGAACCCCATTTCTAGGTACAATCTAGGGCTATTTCCATCTTAATTTAGGCGAGTAAAAGTTTAAGGAAGTTATCCACAATATACGTACGTATATGACTATTAATACGTACGTACTTACGTATGATGCTCTTTATTATCTCTAATCGATTTTGCAATAGACAATTACACAGCTGTTGTGAAAAAGCGAAAGCAAAAATTTCCTAAGACATTGTCATATATGTGTTTTTCTGGAACCAGCTAAGCGACACGTTTTCATAATAGGAACGGTCGGTTCGAAATTGCCCTTCATTATTTTGTGGTTTGATCGTGAGGAGGCGGGTGAAAAATAGGTTTCACAACTTCACATCAGATGTTAACATCCGTCCATATTTCCATCATTTTCTACGTATTATATACGATGGAATTTAAGTAGTACCCTATGTTAGAGATTTAAGGGATGCGACGCTGTGAAGTAGATTTATAGGTAGGAAAAAAATTCTGCTAATAAATAAAAACATAGCGAAAAGCATAAAGTTTGTTGTGGCCGTAATGTAAGGAGAATAAAAATGCCAGAACCAGTTAATAATGGATCGGTTGGTGATTCCAAAACAGCAGCAGCTCTCGCAGAATTAGATAAAAACAGAGACGCATCGGATGCAAAAAGTCTGAGACTAGGAACAAAGGTTTTTGATATTAGTTCAGACAGTGACCGGATAAAAAAGGTAATCGACAACTATAGATAAGTTCTAGGTGTCGGAAAGAAACTAAGTTTTTTGCTATACGCCAAGAGAGATTTTGGATTGGCTATTATGCAGAAAGAGCGGACACAATAGGTCCGCTCTTTTTTTGAATTTTTGCATATATTGATGGTAAAGTCCTTTTTGATTTTTTGGTCAATGGTCTTAATTGCAGTCTCACATAATATGTTTTTTGATATGTATTGTGACACCAGAATGTTTATCGGTGATCTTTAACAACCGAATGTAGCAGTTAGAAGTTGTGTTGCTATGAATAGATCTATGCTTTTTCGTCAGGATTTGGTTCTTGCTGCTCTGCTCATCACCGTCATCGTGTTGATGATCATTCCTTTACCTCAGGCTTTGATCGATGTGTTGATCGGCATAAATATCACCCTTGCAATTCTTCTTTTGATGGTTGCGATTTATTTAAAACATCCATCTGATTTTTCCACATTTCCCTCAGTTATTCTGTTTGGTACGGCATTTCGTCTAGCTATTTCCATAGCTACTACGCGCATGATTCTGACGGAAGCGGATGCCGGTCAAATCATTGATACATTTGGAAATTTTGTAATAGGCGGCACACTCATCGTTGGATTGGTCATCTTTTTGATCATCACAACAGTGCAGTTTATTGTCATCACCAAGGGCGCAGAGCGTGTTGCAGAGGTAGCCGCAAGATTTTGCCTTGATGCCTTACCTGGTAAGCAGATGAGTATCGATGCTGAGGTTAGGGCGGGTAATATCGACCAGGAAGAGGGCAACAGAAGACGGCAAAAACTTGACAAAGATAACCAGTTTTTCGGCGCTATGGACGGCGCGATGAAATTTGTTAAGGGCGATGCGATTGCAGGCCTGATAATTACGGCCGTCAATCTTCTTGGTGGAATTGGCGTTGGCATGGCCGTACACGGGTATTCTCTCGCCAAGTCCGTTGAAGTTTACTCACTTCTTACAGTTGGTGACGGTCTTGTAGCGCAAATCCCGGCGCTCTTCATGTCCATGTGCGCCGCCACGATTATTACCCGTGTTACACATTCAGAAAGTTCTGATCTTGGTACGGAAATTTCACATCAACTTGGTTCAGATCGCCGGGCGTTGCTTATTGCTGCCGTGGCTGTTTTGGGCTTAGGTTTTATTCCCGGTTTTCCTTGGCATGTATTTACAGCTCTTGCGGCTGCACTAGTGCTGTTTGCCTTTTTTTTATCTCGCAAGCCTGCAGAGAAACTACATGAAAATTCAGACGAACAAGATGGCATCGCTCACGAAACGGGAGTTGAAGCTGCTGAAGGGAGTACAGCTCAGGATACGGTCATTGACCCCGACAATATGGCGGCCCAAAGCGATTATCCCGAAACCGAGAGGCATGTTTTGAACCTTGGATCGGAGCTCTTCTCGGTGCTTGTAAAAGATAATATTTATCAATACAGAGACGAGGTTTATAAGGCATGGCATAACAGTACTGGAGTTCAGTTCCCAGCTTTTTCGATCCTTGGAGATCAGACACTAAGCCCTTGGAGTATGCGTGTTTACTTTGATAATGTACCGGTTGTTACATGTGTAATACCGCAAGATCATATGTTTGTAGTAGCTGATTCAGACATCAAAGATTTGCTACCGGGGGATGCTGAAGCAACGCCGAAAGATTGGCCTGGCGAAGTAGGGTACTGGATTCCAACATCAATTGCAGAAAACCTCCCTGGTCTAAAAACACATATTTGTTCGACTTCACAAGTGGTTGCCGAAGCGGCATTCCGTGTAGGAGAGAGCTTTGCTGGGCAGCTTTTTTCACGCAAAGAATTTGCAAAATTTATGGGGGTTATAGAAGAGCAAGACTCTATGATAGTCGAAGAACTTGCTGAAGCGTTTACCGTTGTCGGACTCATTGACATTTTACGGCGTCTTATGGAGGATGGTATCCCCTTAAAACCTGAGAAGGTTGTAGCTGAAACACTCTATCAATGGTGCCATAAAAGCAAGGATCCGAGCATCCTTGCTGATGCAGTTCGTTTGGCCTTGCGCCGTCAAATTTGTTATAGTTTGGCTGACGAAAATGGTATGATCGCCAGTATCTTGTTAGATCCTGCAGCAGAGCGGGCTATACGAAAAGCCTTGAGGCCAGACCCAATGTCCATGCATGCTTCTGCGGATAAAGGTTTAGTGCTTGATCCCAAGACTTCTGAGCAAATTATTGGTGGATTTCAGAGCTTAAGGGCTGAAGGTCAGGGACACCGAAATCGGCGTCTCGTTGTCGTTACAACACCTGATATCCGCCGAGCTTTTAGAAACTTTCTTGCAATGAATAATATCCACTATCCGGTTATCTCTTTTCAAGAAATTGCACCTGAAGTGACTGTGCAACCCATTACCATGATCAGGTTAAGCGGAGAGAACGTCAGACCTCCCAAAGCAGCCTAATATTCAAGACCGCAAAAAGATTTTTGCGGCCTCTCCTATAAATCTTCAGCTAAAAAAAGTCCCCGCATTTTGCGGGGACTTTGTCAACAGCCTAGGCAGGAGTTCGTGAACTAAACCATGTCACGTTCACATGCATTCACTTGCATGCTCTAGCCTTTTGATATCGATCAACTTTTCCGCGCTCAAGTGAATCCACTTAAACACGGGTTGATCTAGCCTAATCCTGATTGGTACTTATTCGGCAGCGCTTTGTAGCGTTGGAGCTGCAGCCCGAACGTCCGGATCGACATAATCATCAAACTTTTCGAAATTCTGGACGAACATCTCAACCAGGGCTTTTGCTTGTGCATCATAAGCGGTTTTATATTCCCAGGTCTCTCTCGGATCGAGAATCTTGACATCAATCCCTTCAACAGACATCGGGACTTGGAAACCAAAGATGGGATCGGTACGCATTTCCGCATCTTTCAACGTGCCATCAAGGGCAGCATCAAGGAGACGGCGTGTCACTTTAATTGGCATACGATGACCAACGCCGTATTTTCCGCCTGTCCACCCCGTATTGACTAGCCAACAATCGACATCGTGCTTTGCAATCAGATCACGTAATAAATTGCCATAAACACTTGGGTGACGTGGCATGAAAGGTGCGCCGAAACAAGTTGAAAAGGTGGCCTGAACGCCTTTAAGTCCTTTCTCAGTTCCAGCAACTTTTGCCGTGTAACCGGAAAGGAAATGATACATAGCCTGGCTCGGAGAGAGTTTTGCAATCGGCGGCATCACACCGAAAGCATCAGCCGTCAACATCACAATATTTTTTGGATGCCCCGCCCGTCCAGTTGGGCTTGCATTTCGGATGAAGTCAAGCGGATAAGCTGAGCGTGTATTCTCAGTCAGTGAGCCATCATCAAAATCTGGTTGATGCATGCCATCTGTAAGCACAACATTTTCCAGGACAGCTCCAAAGCGGTTGCTTGCTTCATAGATCTCTGGTTCCGCAGCCTCAGAAAGCCGGATGGTCTTGGCATAGCAGCCGCCTTCAAAATTATATACTCCTTCATTTGACCAGCCATGCTCATCATCGCCGAGAAGCGTGCGACGTGGGTCGGCAGATAGCGTTGTTTTACCTGTACCAGAAAGGCCGAAAAATACTGCCGCATCATCTCCCGAGCCGACATTGGCGGAGCAATGCATTGGCATGACACCCTTCTCAGGCAACAAAAAGTTTAGATATGAAAAGACGGATTTTTTAGTTTCCCCTGCATAACCAGTTCCACCAATGAGAACAATGCGTCGAGAGTAATTACAGGCGATGACGGTTTCTGAGTTGACACCATGACGCTCAGGATCAGCCCGAAAGCTGGGCAAATTTACGATGGTAAACTCCGGTATGAAGTTCTCAAGTTCTGAAGCGGTAGGCCGACGTAACAGATAACGTATAAAAAGAGCATGCCAAGCGTATTCGCAAATGACCCGTGTCGAAAGCCTGTGTGCCGGATCAGCACCGGCATAAAGGTCTTGAACGCAGAGATCTAATCCTTCTGCATGAGCACAAAAGTCTTCATGTAGCCTATCGAAATTCTCCGGCGACATGGCGGCGGTATTGTCCCACCAAATTACGGATTCTGTTTTTCCGTCCTTGACTACAAATTTGTCGGCGGCAGAACGTCCGGTGTGTTGTCCGGTATTAACACTAAGAGCACCTGTAGACGCGATGCGTCCTTCCCCGCGTTGTACGGCCTTTTCATAAAGTTCTACCCAAGTCTCATTATGATGAAGCTTTCCTGGATTCCTAATAGGAAATGGGTCAACCGGTTCTTCATCTTTTTCTAGCGCCATTATGCTCACAGTCCTATTTCCCCCTTAGTTTGTGCTCCTTATGACCTGTTCCAGCAAGAACTTTAGCATTCACCCCCACAAATTAATGAGCAAGCTGGTCATAGGTCTTAGGCGTTTAATCCCTAAAAACTCTGTTCTTAATCCAGCAAGAAACGTGCCGACAAGTGTTTATTTTACTTAGAGGATGAGGGGGAATCCCGATACAGTAAACAAAATACTCTCATGGTTTCCGTATGTTAGTCATTTATCCGTGTATTTACGGTACATATTTTTTTTGAAGAATCCCCTCACCCAGATTGTATTTTTTGCCTTGCTTCGCGTGTTAAGTCTACAAGAGTTTTCCGTATTTCCTGAGGCGTTGTGACACGGGTTGGAAATTCAACCCTAATCCCACGATCTTCGTTTACGAGATCACAGCCTTCCGGATCACAACCCGCAAATCTCCAATTTCCCTCGGGTGCGCCCATAAGACTAGTGGCAAAAAGGACAATTGCATCTGCGTGATCTGCGTTCATATGACAAATTATGTCATTTTCTGCTTCAATTAAGGATGTCGCATCACGGATATCAGTCACGAGTTCACGGGGTGGAATATCCTCAATGCGGCCGAATCCGCCAACATAATGTGCGCTTGTGATTTCCATTCGATAAAATGAAAAATCTTGGAAATCTGCATATTTTTTTGCTCCAGGATGACGCGCCAGAAATCTGGATCGGGCAATTCGTGATCCTGTTTTTATCGCTGTGCCGCTCACACTTAAACGGCTGCCTGCCAGCGGATCTCCCTTACCATCAGATTCATCAAAAAGAACGGAAACATGTAGATCTTCAATGATATTTTGAGTATGTATGGCGAGCGATGAAATTAGGAAAACCGGAGTACCATCAGGCTCCAAAGCCACTGTAATGAGTGAAGCATAAGGATGTCCGGTGTGATGGTGACGGCTCGCAAGTGAAGCCTTCAGGGCACGACGCATAAGACCGCGGGCAGCCCTGGATACGGAGTTTTGCCCTTGGGTCTGTGTGGACAGGATCTTTCTTGGCTCTTGCACTTCGGTCATAATTCTGCGCATTTGAATAGTGGAAGGGGCCAGTTAGCACAAGTTTTTGTGGAACCCAAACTGAAAACCTGCCACATTTTGTACAATAATCGAGCCATAGATCGCGGCTTAGACAAGTTTGAAACACATTAAAGCCGCTCATGAGAGAACATGCCGACAATTGCACTCGTTGATGATGACCGTAACATTTTAACCTCTCTTCGTATGGTCCTTGAGGCCGAGGGGTATAAAATAAATACTTATAATGATGGCGCATCAGCACTTGATGGCTTGACGGCTCATCCGCCTGATCTTGCCATTCTGGATATCAAAATGCCCCGCATGGACGGGATGGAGCTTTTGAGGCGTCTGCGCCAAAGGTCAGAAATGCCTGTTATCTTCCTCACATCGAAGGATGAGGAAATAGATGAGCTCTTTGGCCTTAAAATGGGTGCTGATGATTATATCTCGAAACCTTTTTCTCAACGTCTTCTTGTTGAGAGGGTGAGAGCGATTCTGCGCCGTTCACATGCCAAAGAAGGATCTACAGGCCCAGAAGAAAGCGCGAAACTTCTCGAACGGGGTAAGCTTAAGATGGATCCTGAGCGTCATACGTGCCATTGGGATAACCAGGCTGTTACGCTCACGGTTACAGAGTTTTTGATTCTTCAAGCATTAGCTCAACGCCCAGGCGTTGTTAAAAGCCGTGATGCTCTTATGGATGCGGCTTATGATGACCAGGTTTACGTTGATGACCGTACAATCGATAGCCACATTAAACGGCTTAGAAAGAAGTTTAAGGTGGTTGACGATGATTTTGATGTGATTGAGACTCTATACGGAGTTGGTTATCGATTTAAGGAACAATGATTACGGCGGAGCCCAATGGCAGTCGAATCTGACCGGCCTTGGCAGGCGACGGAATTCAAAGAAACGCTGCGTAGAGCAATAAAGCGTATAGCGAGATTTGCCGAACGTACGGTTTTCCAATATCGTTTTACAAGCCTGACAGGTCGCATCGTCTTTCTTAATGTAATAGGCTTGTGTTTGATGGTTGGGGGTATTCTTTATCTCAACCAATCGCGTGCAGGTCTGATCAAGGCCAAAGTCAAAAGTCTCGAAGCTCAAGGCCAAATCATTGCTGCTGCCATTGCAGCATCGGCAACGGTGGAACCGGGCGGGATTATTGTGGATCCGGAAAAGCTTCTTGAGCAGAGCAGCGGAGTGGGTATCCCTACCCGTGAAGATGAATTTGCATCTCTTGAATTTCCCATCAATCCGGAGCAGATAGCGCCAATCCTACGTCATTTGGTTGATCCAACCGGGACACGTGGTCGTATTTATAATAGTGACGGAACTCTTGCTCATGATACTGACCAGCTTTATTCCCGAGGGGAGTTTCTCGGTTTAGGAAGACCGCCGATTAAGGAAGAAAAACTAGGTTTCTTTGACAATCTGGTGCGGCGCCTTAAGGCTTGGTACCGCCACCGTGATTTGCCGGTCTATAAAGAAATCGGCGATGCGAACGGTAAAGCCTACTCAGAAGTAGAATCGGCCCTGACAGGTATTTTAACACCGATTGTGCGCGCCAATGAAAAAGGTGAATTGGTGATCGGTGTCGCGGTTCCAATTAAGCGCTTTCGCAGAGTTCTTGGTGTTTTTCTGTTGTCAACACGGGGTGGTGATATCGATGCTAGCTTGTCGGAGGAACACGGGGCAATTCTTAAAGTATCCCTCTTTGTTGCGGGCGTGACTGGGCTTCTTTCGTTTGTTTTGGCTGGTACAATTGCAGGTCCTATGCATCGGTTATCGGCGGCGGCAGAAAATGTCCGCAAAAGTATTAAAGCCCGTGAAGAGATCCCAGATTTGACTCACCGTTCTGATGAAATTGGGCATCTTTCTGGTGCATTGCGGGAAATGACAGCTGCGCTATATCGCCGCATCGATGCCATTGAGAGTTTTGCTGCCGATGTCGCCCATGAACTTAAAAACCCTTTGACATCTCTCAGAAGTGCCGCTGAGACCTTTCCCCTTGCGAAAACAAAAGATTCACAAGAGCACTTGATTGAGATTATCCAAAATGATGTAGGCCGTCTCGACAGGTTGATTACTGATATTTCTGTTGCATCACGCCTCGACGCTGAACTCGCGAGAGAAGATCCAACTCCAGTCGACATAGTGACCCTCGTTAACACGATGGCCAATGTTTTAAACGATGTTCACCGCAGCGACGTACCAAAAATCCATGTGGAATTTGCGCACACACCATATGGGGCCGCAGGTTATCTGGTGAGCGGTTATGACACCCGGCTTGGTCAGGTGCTTAATAATCTAGTTGACAACGCAATTTCTTTTTCTCCGCCGGATGGTCGTGTTTTTGTGAAATCCCGACGTGTTGGTCGTGAAATAGAGATCACGATTGAGGATGAAGGCCCTGGTATTCTTCCAGATAATCTCGAGAGAATTTTTGAGCGTTTTTACACAGATCGGCCGGGGGAGGAGTCTTTTGGTAAGAATTCAGGGCTTGGATTAAATATCTCGCGCCAAATTGTGACGGTCCATAAAGGACGGATTTGGGCCGAAAATCGCTATTCAGACGTAGGTAAGTCTGATGGAAAAGTTGACGGTGATGAATTTGGAAATGTGATCGGTGCACGTTTTGTTATCCGCCTTCCAGCGTTGGTCCATAACCGAAAATAATCAAGTGATCTGCTGTTATGACAAGCCAAACAACCAAGCGGGTCCATGGAACGTGTATCGGATGGGAGCGGCGGGCGGCTTTGTTAGTCGGCCCCTCAGCGTCCGGAAAATCTGATTTGGGCTTGCGTTTTATATATCAAATATGTGATGGCCAAGCCGGGAACGCCGCACAACTTATTGCTGATGATCAAGTTATTTTGTCTCGGAAACATGACAAAATAATCGCGCGCCCTCCCAAGACGATAGCCGGCAAGATGGAGGTGCGGGGCCTTGGCATTATTGAATTTCCGCATTTGCAACAAGCAGAATTAAAACTGATCGTAGATCTTAGCGAACCCGAAAATATATCCCGCTTGCCTTCTCGCCCTTTGCCATGCAGAGACTATTTGGGCATTTTAGTTCCTGTAATAAAACTTGCTCCATTTGAGGCATCAGCAACAATTAAGCTATACTTAGCCCTTGATAGGCATACTTAAGGCCTTATGGACCATTTTCCACATAATGTGTTTAACTGAAGGTATAATTTTTCTTGCACCTAGCCATGCCAGGGACAAAAATGAAGGTTTGTGCGACTCAAATAACCAGGCAAAGACCTGGTAAATTTCAGACAAGATTTAGAGCGCACAATTTAGGGCTTAATAGGGGTGAGTAAAACGGACATGAACATGATAGGTCTAGTGATCGTCACCCATGGAGGTTTGGCGGAAGAGTTCCGTTCTGCGCTTGAACACGTTGTTGGGCCTCAGGAGCAGGTTGAAACGCTCTCCATTGGACCGGACGATGATATGGAACGTCGGCGCAATGATATTTTGGACGCTATCCAGAAGGTGGATACAGGTGATGGTGTCGCATTGTTGACAGATATGTTTGGTGGCACACCATCAAATTTAGCTATCTCAGTTATGGAAAAGGCAAGGATCGAAGTTATCGCAGGCATCAATCTGCCAATGCTGATCAAGCTGGCAAGCGTGCGCGGTGAATGTTCAATCGATTCTGCCATTAAACAGGCGCAGGAGGCGGGACGCAAATATATCAGCATTGCGAGTCAGGTTCTTTCTGGCAAATAAATAAATCTGAATGCATATGCGTGATAGGAAAACGACCTTGGGGCTAACAAGGTGCCAAAAATTGGCTGGCATGATTTTTTATTATGCGTAAAGTCAGCTAGTTTTTCGTGCCTTGTAATAAAACGTCATTGTCCCAGGGAGAGAGCGTTCATGTCGGATGAAGAGACCGGAAGCTCCGCCAAACCGAATTCAAACACACATCATGCTGAAGTAACAATCCGAAATATGCGCGGTCTACATGCAAGAGCATCGGCGAAATTTGTTAAATGTGCCGAGATGTTTGATGCCGCTGTCCTGGTCACCCGCTCTGGCGAAACGGTAGGTGGTACCTCCATAATGGGCCTGATGATGCTTGCAGCCAGTCAGGGTACGCAAATTCTCATTGAAACAAGCGGTCCGGAGGCTAAAGGCGCTTTGGATGCACTGGTTGATCTGGTGGAAGCTGGTTTCAACGAAGAGAGATAATAAAAAGTAAAGAAAGTATCATGCTACCGCTCCCTCTTGTCGTGTGCTTTGCACTCATTATCATTCTTGTCGCTGGCTATGGTGGTTATGCTGATTGGACACTATGGTCAATACCAGCGCTTGCCCTACTGTTAGCTTTGAACAAGGCCAACTATAGGAGCATTTATCGAGAGACCAATACCATGGCGAGTATTACTGCCAGAACCGTTGTAAATTGGCCTGTTATGCTCGTTTTTGCCGGGATCGCCTTTGGGATTGGATATCTCATCTCTGCAGTTTTGTCTAAATAGCGCTCCTGCTTTGAGTAAGTAGCCTCATATCGCTCTGACAGCCTGTGCTATCAGCGATTGAAATATTCATGGAGGGTCTGCTGGAGAAAATCTTGATAGGACTCTGTGTATGACTGAATTGTTTGATTGATCAATTGCACAGAGCTTTGCCCATTGCGGAAAGGATCGATAAGCGTCATATATTTTTTCTCGTTAAAGGCTTGGAAAGATGGAGTTCTGTAGGCCTTGGCAAAGAGCTTTCTCAGATAAGCTAAGTGTTTTTGAGGCACTTTTGAATGCACGAAGAACCCACGGAATCTGAGTAGTGGTTCAAACGTTGCGCCGACTTCTTTGTGGGTTGGAACATTTGCAAAGGCTGATGGACGTGAATTAAAGAAAGTCAGAATAGGTTTTAACCGTCCTGCATCCAAGTAAGACCTGACATCGCCAGGCTGTTCAAACAAAGCATCCGCCCGGCCCAAAAATACGGCCTCATAACGGTCCTTAATATTGTCAAAGCTAACTTGACGTGTCTTAAATTTCAGTTCCCGCTCCAATTTCCGCATTGTAATGTTTTCCATAGAGCCATCATAAGAGACATTAGCAATAACTACTTTCCCTGGGTTTTTTCGGGCATAGGCTAGGAAAGAAGGCCAATCTTTAAAGCGGGGATCATCAGAGTTGATAAAAAGCTGGCTAAAAGTAAGCTGAACAATTGCAAGAGGTGACCAATCTTTTGCCGGATGGACATGCGTCGCGCCAACGGCGTAGGCGGCTGCTATGTCATCAATATGCTCAATAACTGTGTTTCCATCGGCAGGCCGTTTCATAAATTCGGGCACTGCACCAAGGCCTGCGCCCTTTTTGATGTTCACAACATTGAACTTTTGTCCGGTTACCTCCTCGACACTTTTTACCATTGCGCGGCTTAGTTGGTCGGAACCTCCGCCTTTACCATAGGGTACAATCATTGTTAGCCCGTTCGTCGAAGTCGATTGTGTCGTCTGAGCAAGGACAGGCGGTATGTTTGCGAAGCATAGAAAAGCGACAGCAGCAGATAAAACATGCAACAATAATTTAGAGCTCAACATAGAAAAGACCTTTCAATCGAAGCAGGAGCCTTGGGCATAACGTGCACTTTAGCGCCTTCTATTTTGCACCTTTTGCCAAGCAAGAAAGCGGCTATAGAGTTCATCTTTTCCCATCCTCGCTAGTTTTGCGAGGCCAATGTTTGCTTCTTCATATTGGATGAACGCTTGGAACGTCTTTTTGAGGCTGCGTTTTCGCTTCTTCGTACTTGCCGTATGCGTGACTCGCTTCTTATTCCGTTCTCTCTGCCAAACAAGAAACCTCTTAAATATATCTTCCTTTTTCAGCCGCAATAGCTCCTCACCAGTACCCTTTTCGATCTCTGATTGGATGAAAGCGTTGAAAAGTTCTTTAAGACTCGGTTTCTTCTTTTTGGCAATTAATGCTGCAGGTTTTGGCGCGTTTTCTTTTAACCAGCGATCAACCGGTCCAAATCGCTGCCAGCCACGAACTGCTGATGCTAAGTTGACTTCCCGCCACTTTGGATGTCGCGGAGGTTTTTTGAATTCTTCGAAACGGGAGAGCAACGCATCGGTGAAACGTGCAACTTTTGCAAACCTGAAGCTGTTAGGTTTGAAATTAAAAACCAAAAAAATTGCACTTTGGCCGATTGTAGGAATTGATGTTCCTTCCGGAATTAAGCTTGGATAATCCTTGTTTTGTATAGTGGTAGGCAAATAAATACGCGGCATCTTTATTGAAAATGGAACCGAAATAAGTTTGAGCCCATCGTCTTGCTTAAGTTCCGATATAAACGGGCTGGGGCGTCCAGAGACCAAAAGCGTGGCTGCTATTTCCCCCTTCCTCAGCTTTTCCAGGGCTAGATTTTGATCAAAAAAAACTGGCTTATAAGGAATACCCAAAGCGCCAAATATATTCTGAGCGGTTACAAATTCCCCGCTATATTGACTGACAACATTTATGTATTTTCCACTAAGATCATTGATGGATTTAATGTCTTTATTCGCTACAATGTAAAGATCTTGTATGTATAACTTGGATATATATTTTATTTTTTCCTTTATTTCCGGAAATGTGTTCTTATATAGAAAATATTCAAGAACATCTGACTGAACAATGGATATATCTATTCCTTTCAAATATATCATATCGGTCATATTCCTTAAAGATCCTCGACCAATAATGGGTATAATCCTAAGTGTATCTCCTTCATCTAAAATAGTAGCAAGTTCTGCTGCAACCTCTAAGCTCAATTTCCCGTATTCACCGGCAATAAATCTCACGGTCCCTTGATTAATACGCTGGATTGGGGTTGTAACGGCCTGTTCTTGAGGAGCCGCCTCAATTGAGGGTATAAAAAGAGTAAGTAAAAATAGACCAATTATAGCCTTTGAGGCGTTAAGAACTTTCATTTTTTGAATGGCCTCCATCTCCTAACGTCAAAAAACAGATACCTTATTAAGCTTTACCTATGTAAAATCTTGATAAAATATCCATTTTTTAAGATTACTGTAAATATAAACTTATATTATCAGTCCTCTGATTATTTAAAATGAAACAAGTTTATGCCATTCAATTGACAAAACAGGGAGAAAGCTAGTTGTTATTTTTGCCATTATTGTGACAACACATTCAAAAATAAAAATATGTTATCTTTTTATACTGTATGGACCAAAATTTCTGGAAAATAATACTGGAGATAGTAGATTTTATTGAGCTTTAAGGTCTGAAAGAAATAGACTAACTGTATTTTTTAAGTTTATAGTTTATCAAAAGCGTTCAAATATTTGTTAAATAAAGCTTTTTCTCACAGAAAATGTGTGGAAGGCAAAGTTTTTGTAGGCCTCATAACGCTCTAGCAGATGGCCGGCTTGATCACTCAAGCCGGCCAACTCAAAATACATCTGGAGTGGATAGATTTACTCAAAAATCACAAGTTCCTCAAATGTGAGGTACGCTTCTGCCACCTATAAAATCTAGAACTTATAGGACACGGCGAATTTAGCGGTGTGGAAGGCGTTGTTCCATTTTACATTTGCCAATCCTTGACCATTTACTGCCAATCCCGCATTTCTAATCGCATCTGAAAAATTTACGCTTTGCTCGATGACCCCGAAGTCAATGTAGTTATATTCCACCTGCACATGCCAATTGCCACCCAGCAGCATTTCAATCCCGCCGCCCATAATCCAACCGTTATTCCACGCGGTTGAATTTAAAGTTCCGCCAAAATTTGTCTGATCGTAACTATATCTTATCGGGAAGTACGGGCATAACTGGATAAATACGGTCTCGGTAGACAACGTTCCGTTATAGGCGAGAGACCGTTCTATATTCATGTGTGCTGTGCCAAAGGTGCCATAAGCAAGTACGTTGGGCAGGAGAAAACGGCCGAAACGATAGCGCATCGATGCGTCTGCTTTGACCAAAGACTTTCCATTGAATGCGGCACTGTTTCCGGTAATCTGGGTATTCGCAGTTTGAGTTCGCAAATTGCCAAGCGAGGCGACAGCATTCATTTTGGAACCATTACTGGACAGCTCACTAGATAGTCCAGAATAATGTGCCTCGACCCCCATAATGAAACTGCCAAAACGATAGCTGACACCAAAGTGGCTATTGCCACCTTTTTTTGAGCCATAGAACATCGGTACATGCTCTTGTGCTGAAAAACTGTTCCGCTCTAAAATGAGTGTATTATTCCAAAGAGTTGAACTCTTAAAGCTCAAATCCGTCGCTAACGCTGATGATAGATAATCATCTTGCGCCTGCGCTGTCGTGTGTATAGAAAATAAGAAAAATGCAAACGCGCTGAGCGTTACCCCTACTCGGTACATAACTCCCCCCCTGGTACCGACTAATTATCCCAACTTAAGTGAATAGAAACTTTCCTCTATTTGCAAGTGCTAGTTGCAGGCCGTTGACAGTCTGTTGATAAAACAATCTGGATACCTCTAAAAACCATCCACCATCCCTGCCACCCGCCTAACTATCGCAGAATATGGCGGGTGGCAGGGATGGTGGATGGCCCGAAAAGGGTATTTAGAGATGCTCATCTGATAAAGTATTTAAGTAACGGGTAAAGTTCGCCCACCTTATGGGGGCGTGTCTTATGCACCTGCAAAAATTTTTTGCTTATGATTTGATCCGGGTTTTTGTTTTATCCGCAACTAACTGGAATAGAGGCTCCTATTTTTCGGAGACATTTTAGAGTGTTATGAGTTTCTAATGATCATAAGCTGGATCTGAAAAATGAGGCTCTTTTAATGATGTCCCAGGAAGTTTGAAAATGGGTGTTTCTGGTTGCTTTTTCTTCGTGGGAAGCGGTGCGTTCTCCCAGGAGTCGAGATTCTCCGAATGTATTGTAGGGCGTTCAAATTGAGTGGTTTCACTAGCCTTTTTTTCAATGGATTGTTTGATATGCCAAGGTAAGTTTGGATCAACAAGACTGGTCAGAAGATGTTTTGTTGGCAGCCCTGTAACAGGCAATTGATTGAGGTTTTGGTAGGTTCTGATTGCGTCACGTGTGAGTGGTCCAAATGTGCCATCAAGCTGCCCCCCATAAAGGCCCTGCTTCTTGAGGGCAGCTTGTAGAACTTTCAGAGCCTCAGATGATTCAAGAATAAACGCTCTGCGAAAAGATCCCATAAGCCCGTGAAATGCCTTAGCATTGACCCCGGTATTGGCAATGACTTTAGCTTGAGAGCGCCTGACAATACGACCATCTCGGACAAAGACTTTCGATTGTTCGTAAGAACCTACATTTATGCCCACAACCACGGGACCAGTGGGCGTATCAAAAAAGATGGGTGAGCCTGAAGATGCACCCCCTGTGTCGCAGGTATGTAGCACAAGCTTTGCCGGTTCGGCAAAAAGCCTCCTAACCTCGGGCCAATCCAAAGGCTTGGTATATGACTTAATTCTGCAAGGACCGGAATAGGCCAGTTGCCAGTGTTTATAATCCCAATGATAAGCTACTTGGAAAATTTTCTTTCGTTTTGAAGCTCTAACCAGGCCACTCTGTGATTGTGGAGCGATGCGTAAACTGCCAAATCGACATGCAGGTGTTGCAAGACGTGCTAATGCCCAATCTTTAGGAGCATCCATTGGCGGACGCGTTCTAAGTCCTGTTGTGCCAGCGACCACGAATTGTCTTGCGATTTTCTTTCGCGAGCCTGCAATATGAGTGATGGTGGAACTCCGCTTGTTTTCGATCCGAAAGGAGAAGTTATATATTTTAGGTCTCTTGCCAGTATGATTACCGAAGAAACAGTGTGCGGCTGTTACAATAATGTTTGGCGCGGCACAGAAAGCCGTGCAAAGTGTTTGTGATTGATCGTTGTAAAGAAGGCCGACTTTGTTTTTTAATCCCGCATATTTCTTCGGAATTGGACGACGGTCGTCCCTACCAAAGATGGCAACTCTTTTAACAATATTACCTTTTTGTGCCGCTTCTCGGATGTCATGGAGTGGCAATGTCAAAGACATCGCTATGCTTGGCGTCCAAATGCCGGGGAGACATAAAAAAATCATCCCCATATACAAACGCCACTTAAAAAAGCCTCTCAACCCTGTCCATCCGCTGACACGCCATATTTTTTTCGACATGCTCAACTCAAGATGAAATTTACCCTGCCATACAATACATAATTTGCGTGGAATGGCACTATCAAACTATGTTTATTACCTTACCAAAAATTAATCCTGTTGAAAGGGCGCTGTAAGGCAGGACTCCCTATATTCTCTAATAAGATGACTACCAGAATACTCAAGAGAGGAGAAGACATCCACATGAATTTATTAGGAAAAAATGTAGGCAAGACTTTTTATGTCGCATGGCGACGTCCTTTGCTTCTGGCAGCAGGTGGCCTACTGGGAGCCGGTCTTTGGGGTGCAATTATGACACAGCCCGCGATTGAAGCGGTCGCCAAGCCTGAATTAAACCGCTCTCGCAGCGTTCTCACTCCAAATGGTGAAGCACCACTCAGCTTTGCAAATCTTGTTGAGCGAGTTCGTCCGGCAGTTGTGAGCATTCATGTTAAGAACGGAAGAAAAGATAGAAAATTAGGTAATCGTTTTCGGGGTCTTCCTGATATTCCCGAGGACCATCCATTAAACGAGTTTTTTAAGCGGTTCCGTAAAGATTTCCAAGGGCCTCCCGGTCGTCGCCAGCCAGTTCAAGCTCAGGGATCGGGATTTATTATTTCACCGGATGGTTATGCCGTAACCAATCATCATGTCATAGACACCGCCAACAAAATAAGTGTGACAATGGATGACGGCACAAAACTTGATGCAAAACTTATCGGCAGCGATCCGCGTACTGATATTGCTTTGATCAAGATTAACTCAAAACGTGATTTTTCTTTTGTGGAGTTTAGCGATGCAGCTGCCCGTGTAGGTGATTGGGTGCTTGCTGTCGGTAATCCTTTTGGCCTTGGAGGTACGGTAACTGCTGGTATTGTATCTGCGCGCGGCCGGGACATCGGCTCCAGCCCTTACGATTATCTTCAGATCGACGCAGCGGTAAACCGTGGTAATTCCGGTGGGCCCGCCTTTAATCTCAAAGGTCAAGTGGTTGGTGTAAACACGGCTATTTTCAGCCCATCAGGTGGGAATGTCGGCATTGCTTTTGCGGTCCCGGCTGACATCACACGCGATGTAATTACTCAGCTTAAAGAGTCTGGCTCGGTTAGCCGCGGATGGCTTGGCGTTACCATTCAAAATGTAACTGAGGATATTGCGGCAAGTTTAGGCCTTGATAAGCCTGAGGGCGCGTTGGTTACTAAGATCACAAAAGGAGGTCCCGCTGCCAAATCAGATATGCAGGTCGGTGATGCTATCATTGCTGTGAATGAAGATAAAATCCGCGACTCCCGTGATCTCGCTCGTAAAATTGCTGCTCTTTCACCGAAATCCGACGCCCGTGTTTCAGTGTATCGTGATGGCAAACGGGAAGAGATTAAAGTCCGGCTTGGCCGTTTCCCCGGCATGAAAAAGCTTGCAAAGCTTCAAAAGGATGAGCCTGTGGGTGAGGAGATGGAGGATCTTGGGCTTTCTCTTGCTCCGGCACGTAGTCGAGGCAAGCCTGATGAAGAGGGTGTTGTCATCACTGATGTCGAGCCCGATTCCAAGGCGGCTGAAAAAGGCCTTAAGGTAGGAGATGTTATCGTTGAAGTGTTTGGAGAATCTGTTTCAGAGCCTGAAGACGTAGTTGAAGGGGTTAAGGAAGCAAAAAAGAAGGGGCGCAAGGCCGTACTTCTTCGTGTTCGTTCCGGAAGTCAACAGCGTTTCATTGCACTCCCACTTAAGAAAGGCTAATGCTGTAATTTCGTGAACGGCGTGAGATTTTCCTCACGCCGTTCACCCGTGTCGTGTTAGCCGCTATAATGAAAACTCAAACTGATAACTTGATCGATATCTAAGCTCTTTCCATGCGTGTACTCGTTATTGAAGATGATTTGGAAGCCGCGAGTTTCCTGACCAATGCGCTAAAGGAAAGCGGACATGTTGCGGATATTGCTGGTGACGGGGAGAGTGGACTGGAATATGCGCGGAATGCGTCATACGATGTACTAATTGTAGATCGGATGTTGCCAAAGCTGAACGGACTTTCTGTTATTGAGATTTTGCGGGCAGAAGATTGCAATACTCCTGTATTAATTTTAAGTGCCCTAGGGGAAGTCGATGATCGGGTTAAGGGGTTGCGTTCAGGTGGTGATGATTATCTCACAAAACCATTCGCATTCTCGGAATTGCTGGCCCGTATTGAAGCCTTGGCGCGGCGTACCCATCCAGAAGAGGCGGTGACAAAATATGTAATTGGTGACTTAGAGCTTGATAGATTATCTCGAAAAGTCACGCGTGCTGGCCAACCCATTTTGCTTCAGCCTCGTGAATTCCGGCTCTTGGAATATCTCATGAAGAATGCGGGCCAGGTTGTAACCCGGACGATGTTATTAGAAAATGTTTGGGATTATCATTTTGATCCGCAGACAAATGTCATCGACGTGCATATCTCACGGTTACGTTCCAAAATTGATAAAAATTTTGATATACCTCTACTACACACAGTAAGAGGTGCTGGGTACATGGTCCGTGACGGCGCTAACTAAACTCTTCCGTACGACAACTTTTCGTTTGTCGCTCATATTTATGGCTCTTTTTGGTGCGGCAGCAGCCGTATCAATTTCATATATATATTGGAATACAAATGTGTTGCTGGCTCGTCAGTTGGAGCAGACCATCCAAGCTGAAATTAAGGGGTTGGCTGAGCAATATAGTCAAGGGGGCATACGTCGTCTCGCTGAGACAGTGGCTGAGAGGAGCTTGAGGCCGGGTAACAATCTATACCTTGTTGGTGATGCTCAGGGGCGCCGTATCGCGGGAAACTTTAAAGCTATTTCGCCAGAACTCTGGAACACGGTTGGCCGGGTGGAATTTGTCTACCGCCGCTCCGCAACGGGGGGCATACAAAATCGCGTTGCCTTTGCAAGTGTTTTTCGCTTGCAAGGAGGATACAGGCTTATTGTCGGTCGGGATATTGAGGATAGGCGCGAGTTTGAGCGGGTGATCACCTCAGCTTTTTTGTGGGGTCTTGGTGTTATGGCTCTGGTTGGCTTGGGTGGTGGTTGGCTTGTCAGTCGTAATTTACTCTCCCGCATTGATGCGGTAACAGCAACAAGCCGAACAATTATGAGCGGTGACCTTTCAGAACGTATCTCAGTCACAGGATCCGGTGATGAACTGGATCGTCTGTCTCAAAACCTCAATACAATGCTCGACCGAATTGAGCAGCTCATGGGAGGATTGAGAGAAGTTTCCGACAATATTGCCCATGATTTGAAGACGCCGCTTAATCGCCTGCGTAACCGAGTGGAGACCGCCCTTAGAGATGGCGGTGGCGTTGAGGTTTACCGGGATGCCCTTGAGAAAACGATTGAAGAAGCCGATGATCTTATTCGTACGTTTAATGCTCTTCTCAGCATTGCCCGGCTAGAGGCCGGCGCGGGAGGTGAGACAATGGAGATTGTTGATCTTGCTGCTATCGTTGATGATGTCGCGGAACTCTATGAACCCGTAGCTGAGGAGAAAGGACTTTGCCTGAAAGCTCTTGGCGAGAAAGGTATCCGACTTAAAGTAGATAGGCAGTTGATTGGCCAAGCCCTTGCCAATCTCATTGATAACGCAACGAAATATGGGAGTGTGGACGCTAAGTGCAAAGAGCATGGGGACATTACGGTCAATGTTCGAAAGCGCAATGGGGCTGCGCAGATTATAGTAAGTGACCATGGGCCGGGTATTCCTGCACACGAGAGAGAACGTGTTCTTAAGCGCTTTGTTCGGCTTGAAGCGAGCAGGTCGCGGCCGGGTAGTGGTTTAGGGCTTAGTCTTGCTGCCGCTGTCGCCCAGCTTCATGGTGGTAAAGTGATGCTTGAGGATAATGAGCCTGGCCTAAAAGCTATTATTGCGTTGCCCATTAATGAAGATGGAGGTGAGGTGGGCAACGATTTGTCCTGATCATTTTTGCGACAGATCTATCTAACCTCATATCTCTCTAGGACCACCATCAGTACTAAAAGTACATTGAGGGGCAATGGATATGTCACCCCAATGTACTGACCATATATTCAACTGTGAAGAAAAGTCCTTCGCTTCGCTCAGTGTACTTTTCTTCATTTTGAAATAAGGAGTTAGCCCATCTTAAGGCGGTTCTGCGATGGGCTAACACATCTTTTTTCTGCAAGGTTTTAGGGTGGTTCACCCTAAAACCTTGCAATTTCCAGATTATGGCCTGAGCCCATAATCGTTGAACATAATGCCAAATTCGCCCGTAGAGCCGCCTCAAGGGAGGATTTGCCCTTATTTATCTGGGAAAAAGTACACCGAGGCAAAGCCGAGGGACTTTTTCGCAAACGACTATCTAATATTGAGAGCCTTAATATGGAACGCAGCGTTGATCATTTGGTGCTGGCAACCCGTAATCTTCATGACCTTTCTGACCGTTATGAAGCACTTGGGTTTACGCTTACACCGCGGGCGTCGCATAACGACGAAATGGGGACCTCAAATCGTCTTGTACAACTGCGTGACGGGACATTTATTGAATTGCTTGAGGTTGACCGGCCCGGACAGATACGTTCGCATGATATGACGGTTACTCCACCGCATTTCAGCTTCGGTGCGCATAATTTCGAATTATTGAAACATCGCGAAGGTCTATCGATGATGGTCTTCAAGTCTTGTGACGTCGAGGCGGATCTCAAAGAGTTGGCCGAGGCTGGGATGCAAACTTATGACCCTTTTAGTTTTAACCGCCACGCATACCAGCCTGATGGCAGTGAACGCGAGGTCGCTTTCCGACTTGGTTTTGTTACACATCCTGACATACCACAGGTTGCCTTTTTCTTTTGTGAGAACATTTACCCAGAGAATTTCTGGAAACCAGACTTTCAGCGTCATGCTAACGGTGCTCAAGCTTTATCGGCCGTTTACTTATGTGCCCATGAACCAAAAAAATATAGGGATTTCTTCTCCGCCTTAGTTGGTAGTCCGGGCCAGGCAATGGAAGATGGCGGCCTATTATTTCGCCTCGGCGGAGCGGGACCGTTATTTGTACTTACGCCTGAGCATTGCCGTGCCATAGCCCCTGATGCGGTTGTCGAGGAAGATTGCGGTCCGGTGCTTTCAGGCTTTCGTGTCAACCGTTTTGGCCAAACACAGAATGGCCGACGTGTGACGCCTGCAGGTGAGGCAGGTGGAGCATTTATTCCGTGGGGTGACGTTGCGGAAAGTCTGCCGGGTTAGAGGTGTTGCTACACATCTCATATAAGATGGATACCTCTAAAAACCATCCACCATCCCCTGCCACCCGCCTAATTATCGCAGAATATGGCGGGTGGCAGGGGATGGTGGATCGCCCGAAGGAAGTATTTAGAGATACCCGATTAGCTCATATAAGATTAGCGGCTTTCAGAATAACGTCTCTGGTTCCAGGCGTCAGTTGTATCGTGTCAAGTTTATTTAGCCCTGCCCACATGACGGCGGCACTATCGCTTCCAGCGCGAATCTTGCCGCTTCTCCATAGACCAAAAAATACGCTTAATACATAATGAGCTATCAAATGATCTTGGTTATCTTTCAAAATGACATCGACAATATCAACGACGCCTAAAAGTTCGGCGATAATGCCGGTTTCTTCCGCAAGCTCACGAAGCCCGGCCGAACGAATATCCTCGCCGAGTTTGATATGACCTCCGGGCAAGCTCCATTTTCCTTGAAAATGGCCTTTGGCACGCTGCACAAGTAAAATCTGATCGTCCCGGAAAATGGCGGTACTTACACCTGGTTTGGGGAAAGGCGCGGTACGATCTTCGTTGTTGGTTTGCATGCCTAGGTCACGGACTCACAAATGTGCTGAAAATGGCGCTAGAAACGGCAAAAAGATGCGAGGAGAAGCGTGCAGACAAGGGTTGTTTCCTTTCTTGACCCAGAAAAAAGGAGCGATTAAACCTTAATCGAATAGGGAGTCTATCATATCCTGAGTAGCGGTATTTTCATCAACAGTAGACTCAATGTCTTCTTTTTCTTCTTCAGCTACAACCTCAGGTGAAGGTGCAGGGCCTCCGCCGTTTACAATTCCGGCGGCTTCATCGATAAGATTACGTATTAGGGGAATGCTGACAGTGCAGGTATGATTTAGGTCCGCTATTAGTCCAGCATCTATAGATGATTTTAAGTCACTGATCACATTCAAAATCAATTGATCAAGCTTTTCAATCGTATGGTCAAAATTTTTGCGGAATTCACTTGGTGCGTGTTCATAAGCTGCTACCGCGAGTTCTTTATCTCTAAAACCTGATTCATCGAAATGCTCTTGGTAGGATTTGGGCTCCCAAGCAAAAATATCAGGAGCGAAATCTTCCGGCGAAGTGGGAAGCATTTCAAGCAGCATCATAATTGAGCTGAAATGGTTTAGATAATCAGTTGTTAGCAATGTTGTGGGGTTAATATTTGTACCCTCGGTAAGAGCACGAAAATGTGTCTGCATCAGCCCCCTATACGGACCGAAAGGATCATTTTCGTCATCACTAGCAAGTGGTACGGCAGGCGGCATTATGTCAGACTTTCCCATCCATTAGGGCATTTTCGATATTCTATTAAAATCGAAAATGCTCTAAACACCCATTATTTACGGAATGCATTAGGAAATATTGAAGCGATATGGTTTCAAAAGGATTACGACTGAGCAGGGAAGCCCCCAAAGTGAAGTAATTTGTTTGGATGAGTTTTGCGTTAACCGGCCTTTTCACCGGTTGATTTTTCTTCAGTACCAAGCACGTCGGCAAGACGTTGTTGTGCCGTTCCCGGCCTAAGCGGTTTTTGTTGATTTTCGTGAGGAGCCCAGCCCGTAAGTGTGATAATTTCAAATGTTGCTGGAATGCGGCCATCTGCTTGGCTGAAATGGTGTTTATAGATCTCGACAACTTTCAAAAGTGTTGATTGTTTTAAAGGTGTTTTTTTGCGGGCTTGCAGAACATTTCCGCAGCCCATGCCACGTAAATCACGCATAAGATGTAGTGGCGTTTCATAAGTAACGGTCACATTGTCGGTATCGGTGACAGGTAGAGCAAAGCCCGCTCTTTGCAGAAGAGCACCGTAGTCTCGTATATCGGCGGAGGGCGAAATACGCGGGCTCGCGCCGCCATCCATTTCTTCTTCTGCCAACAAAAAGGATTGACGAAGTTCAAAAAGGGTCTCTCCTCCCAATACTGCGCCAAGAAAGAGACCGTCAGGCTTGAGGGCACGGCGGATTTGAATGAGTGTGCCCGGCAAGTCATTTATGAATTGCAGGCTTAATCCAGAAACCACCAGATTGAGTGATTGATCCGCAAAGGGCAGATATTCCTCATCGCAAAGAATACGAGGGGGGATGCATTGCATTAACAATGGAAGACAATTTTCTGTACTTATAACCGAGCCGACATTTTTGTGCTGGGCGAGCATCATGCTTACGAGACCGTGGTGGGCACCAAGATTGACCGCCATAGGGAAGGTCCGTAAAAGCGTTTCAAGGCGTTCGCTAAAATCATCAGCGATGCGTTTCAGTAAAAAGTCATGAGACTCAAACTTGGCTGATGCCCTTACGCGGCGGCGAATTAATAGCTTTCTATCAAAGATAGTGTTGGGTTCATTCATTAGGTTAGGTTTTTTCTAATGGCATCTCATACCATTTTTAACCACATTTATGAGTCCGTGACCTAGACTGCAATAATGACCTTAGGTCAAACAAACAAAAAGGGTTTAGTTGGTAAGGACATAAAATAAGGACCTAAGATTATCACATTGAGTCATATTTATTGCGGTCTACAATAGTCATTGGCCAAGAAGGGGCGCATGGGGAATATTCTTCTAGAGAGCGGCAAAGACCTGTGTAAAAGATTTCTTATACCCGAAGTAAATCGGTTTTGCCGTAGCATAGCGGATTTTGTTCTACCTCCTTTGTGTATGTCTTGCGAGGGGATGATGGAGTCTCATGGCGCCCTTTGTCCGTCTTGTTGGGGGTCCATTGATTTCATTGGACCTCCGTTATGTAATCGACTTGGTATTCCGCTTCCCTACGATTCCGGTGAGATCGCAATATCTGCCGCAGCTTTCGCAAACCCACCAGTTTATCACCGGGCAAGAGCGGTTGCTCATTACGATGGCGTCATGCGCGATATGATTCACAATTTCAAATATGCTGACCGTCATGAAGCAGTTGATCTTTTCGGAAGATGGTTAGCTTATGCAGGGCGGGATATTCTTGAAGATGCTGATTTGCTCATCCCTGTGCCCCTCTATCGCTTGAGATTATGGGCCCGACGGTTCAATCAAGCCGCGATACTTGCTGATGGGTTAGCAAGGTTAAGCGGTATTACTTCGAACCCTTTTTGTCTTACAAGAGTTAGGCAGACGCGTAGCCAGGTTGGATTAACTGCTGATCAACGCAAGCGCAATGTTGCCGGCGCTTTTCACGTGCCAAAAGCATCACGCGCTCATATTCAAGGCCGTAATATTGTGCTCGTGGATGATGTCATTACCACCGGTGCTACTGCAGAAGCCTGTGCAAAAGTACTCATAAATGCAGGCGCTGTTCAGGTTGATGTGCTTGCTCTTGCACGCGTGGTCAATCCTCTTACTGCAACTTATTAGAGTGTTTAAAAACTCACAAATAGCAAGCCGCAAGACCTTGCCTCATAAGTTTACCTCATAAACTTATTATAGACCGGATACTTCTAAAAACCATCCACCACCCCCTGCCATCCGCCTAATTATCGCAGAATATGACGGATGGCAGGAGGTGGTGGATGGCCCGAAGGGAGTATTTAGAGATGTCCGCTCCTTTCTTGCCGAATCCTTTTGTCTACCCGTCTTATACAGAGACGTGAAAGAACATATATATGATCAGAGGGTGTTATTGCGCTCTCATAATAAATTGCGCTCTCATAATAAAATGTGACGTGTTACCACATTGTTCTAATTTAGTAACGATGTGCTAACACTCATCTCGGATTATATAGAAATAACCCCACCTTATATCGCTCCTAATGGCGTGCATCTTGTGAGGAGTTAGAAGTCTCTTTCGGTCGTTTTTATGATTGAAAGTTTTGGTTGGTCGGGATCATGGCGAAGGTAACAATATACACAACCACTTTATGTGGCTTTTGCCATAGGGCAAAAGAGCTATTGAGAAATAAAGGCGTGTTTTTTGATGAGATTGATGTGACCCGAAGACCAGACTTACGTACTGAGATGCGAAAACGGGCGGAAGGACGAAATTCGGTGCCACAGATATTTATAGGTGAGATCGGTATTGGCGGGTGCGATGATCTTTTTGCGCTTGACCGTAAAGGTGTTCTCGATGGATTACTCGCAGCGTGATAGAGTGAGTTAAGATGAGTGTATGGTCCCCCTAACACCAAAGAGCATTGTGAATTAACATAATACTTCTTTGGTAAGTGCGTCAGCATATCATGGCTAATGGTGTATAAGTCCCGTAGCGTTTGAATGCCCATCAGCCATTTAGTATAAGTGACTGTTTATGGGGATGAGATTGTAAATGACGAAACAAATAGAGATATTCCGGGCAGCAATAGTTCAGCTCCGTTCAGGACGAGCGGTTGCGCCGAATATCGACATTGCGTGTCAATTAATACGTCGAGCTGCTGGAGGGGGTGCAGACTATGTTTTGACGCCGGAAAACACTGCCCTTATGGAGCTTAAAGCCAACCGACTTTTTGCGAATGCCGAGCCGGAAGAGAATAATTCGGCTATTGAAGCGTTCAGCGACCTTGCTCGGGAACTGAGCATTTGGTTGCATATTGGCGGGATGGCCGTTCAGCTTTCAGAGACACAGTTGGCAAACAGATCACTTCTATTTACTCCGGAAGGGAAAATTTCGGCACGCTATGACAAGATCCATATGTTTGACGTTGATCTTCCTGGTGGCGAATCTTATAGGGAATCCAAATTATACAAACCGGGCACAAAAGCCGTTTTGGTGGATTTGCCTTGGGGGCGGCTAGGGATGACGATCTGTTATGATTTGCGTTTTGCTTATCTTTACAGAGCGTTGGCGCAGGGGGGAGCTGATATCATTACAGTGCCTGCAGCATTTACGAAGCAGACAGGTCAAGCCCACTGGCATACTCTATTGCGTGCACGGGCAATTGAAACGGGATGCTATATATTGGCGGCTGCTCAAGGTGGAGACCATGAGGTTGGTCGGGCGACTTTTGGTCATAGCCTTATTATATCGCCTTGGGGTGAGGTCATAGCTGAGGCAGGCACTGAACCCACTGTTATTTTTGCTGACATAGACCTTTCTAAAGTTAAAGAAAGTCGGCGGCGCGTTCCGTCAGTCGTCCATAACCAAACCTTCGAGCTTATTACTCCCGACGGTTTGATTGAGATTAAGGAAGCATCATGATCCGGTATCGTCTCAATTGTGACAAAAATCATGAATTTGAAGGTTGGTTTCGCGATAGCGCAGGTTTTGATAAACAGGTGCACCGAGGCCAGGTCCTCTGTCCCCAATGTGGTTCAAATCAAGTGACCAAGGCCCTCATGGCGCCCAATGTATCAACCGCTAAGAAGGCGCCAAGGGCGGCAGCAAAGATCGGCGAAATGCAGAAAGAAATGTTGTCCTTGATGTGTAAGATACGTGAGCACGTTGAGAGCAATGCCGATTATGTGGGGGACCGTTTTGCAGATGAAGCCCGGAAAATTCATCACGAAGAAGTAGAACCGCGCGATATTTATGGCGAGGCGACCGCCGAGGAGACAAAGGGGCTTTACGACGAGGGGATCGAATTCATGCCTCTTCCGGTTTTACCGGAGGAACAAAATTAGAGTCTTCTTATTCTCAGAAGCAAGATAGAACCGTCTTCTTGGATTGAACAGCACATCTGTGAGGCAAGCCCGGTAAAGACTTGAAGATCGTGGAGCGGTTTTAATGTTCTCAGCCTTCAGGCCGTATCGCCGTCGCAAAATAGTTCACGTCCGTATCGTCTGATAGACGCCAGATGTCGCTGAGGAGATTGTAAACGACCCCTGTGATATCAGTAGTCTCGAGATGAGCAGCCTTAAGTGCGGATTTCAGCTCACCAGGTGCTACAAAGCGCTCCCATTGATGTGTGCCGACCGGCAGCCAGCGTAGAATATATTCCGCACCTACGATTGCCAGTGCAAAAGATTTTAATGTTCGGTTAAGTGTTGAAAGGATCATCATGCCACCGGGTTTAACGAGGCCCGCACAGATTTCGATGAAAGCTGGTACATTGGGCACATGTTCAAGGACTTCCAGGCAAAGGACGACGTCAAAAGTCTGTCCGTCTTGCGCTAAGTCCTCGATCTTGAGGACTTGATAATCGATCTCAAGAGATTGCTCATTGGCGTGCTGGCGGGCTGCAGCAACGTTCTCTGGCGCTGGGTCGATGCCCTTAACCTTAGCGCCCATCCGGGTGACAGGCTCTGAGATAAGACCACCACCACATCCGATATCGAGAAATTTAAGTCCTTCAAGACATTTTGGTGAACGTTTCTCACGTACGTAATGCATGCAGACCTGGTCCCGAATATAAGAAAGCCGCACTGGTCCAAGTTGATGTAAGGGACGAAATTTACCATTAGGATCCCACCATTCTGATGCGATTAACGCAAAACGTGCTATTTCCTGTTGATCAATTGTTTTTTTGGAGGAGGTGGAATTCATGGTTATCATAGCGGATATTGGATTAGCGATTGCATATATTGTTAAACAGGCCCTATGTTGCAGGTACTGGATCATATGTCTATGAATATTGAGCTTGGACTCATGCCGATATTACTAATATCGCATTGGCTTTTTTGGGATTAGGCGGGGATTGGGCATATGGCCTTGCTGGTAATGAAGTTTGGTGGGACATCTGTTGCGGATCTTGAGCGGATCCGAAATGTTGCAAGACATGTCAAACGCGAAGTGGATGCCGGCCACTACTGTGCGGTTGTCGTATCGGCTATGGCGGGCCATACTAACCAGCTCGTGGATTGGACACGTGAGGCAGCAGCGTTTCACGATGCGCGGGAATATGACGCTGTGGTTGCTGCTGGTGAGCAGATCACCTCTGGGCTCTTAGCGATTATTCTGCAATCAATGGGTATTCAAGCTCGCTCATGGCAAGGGTGGCAAATTCCCATACGAACTGATAAAGCCCATGGAGCGGCTCGGATTATCGAAATTCCGGCTAAGGAACTGAAAGAACGTTTGACAAAAAGTGAAGTGGCGGTAATTGCTGGATTTCAGGGATTGGGGGCTGACAATCGTGTTACAACTTTGGGCCGCGGGGGGTCTGACACGAGTGCGGTTGCGGTTGCCGCCGCAATTGGGGCAGATCGTTGTGATATTTACACAGACGTCGATGGTGTTTACACAACAGATCCAAGAATTGTACCTAAGGCACGACGTCTTGACAAAATCTCTTATGAAGAGATGTTAGAAATGGCGTCATTGGGCGCTAAGGTATTACAGACTAGGTCGGTAGAGCTGGCCATGGTTCATAATGTGCGGCTTCAGGTGCGTTCTAGTTTTGATTTGCCGGAAGATTGTCTGCCTGTAAGTGATGATGCATTAGCCGGGCCGGGAACACTTGTTTGCGATGAGGATGAAATCGTGGAACGGCAGATCGTAAGCGGTATTGCCTATGCAAAAAACGAAGCTAAGGTAACACTGCTTAAAGTGGCGGATAAACCTGGGGTTGCGGCTAGTGTTTTTGGTCCGCTTGCCAAGGCCAGTATCAATGTTGATATGATTGTGCAAAACATTTCCGAAGATGGCCGGCATACGGATATGACATTCACGGTTCAAGCCTCGGAGCTGGAAAAAGCACTTCAGGTGATTGAAGAGGCTAAGGACGATATTGGTTATTCGGATCTGCGGGGGTCCACCGATATTGTTAAAGTTTCGGTCATTGGGATCGGCATGCGTAGTCATGCCGGTGTTGCAGCTAAAATGTTTGATGCGCTTGCTAGCAAGGGAATAAATATCGAGGCTATAACGACCTCAGAGATAAAAATTAGCATTCTTATTGATGCGGCTTACACGGAACTGGCTGTGCGAACATTGCATTCGCTTTATGGGCTTGATGCTCATTGACCTGGCTATCTGCTGACAGGTTATACCAGACTGTAATAACGTCCATAGTTTATTTATGGTCTGCGGCTTCGCTGCTTGAGACTCACAATTTGTGGTCTGTTGCTTCGCAGCTTAAGACGAGTAGGCAAAGGATTTAGCAAGCAAGGACTTACAATGAGCCTATGAGGCAAGGTTATTGCAGTGTTCTATTAGGGCGTAAAGGAACCGCCTTCAAATTTGTCTTCGTCGTTGACGTGCGGAGGCGAGGGAAATCTTTATGGCTGTTATGATCAGCGCTCCTCGGGTTTTGCTGAGACGTCTACGTGAAATTATGGCGCGACCAGAGAGTCCGCAGGACCGTCTGGATAAAATAGTGGTTCAGATCGCGGCCAACATGGTGGCTGAGGTATCATCTCTCTATTTGCGCAGACAAAATGGTTCTCTTGAACTTTTTGCGACAGAAGGCCTAAATGTTGACGCCGTCCATAATACGAGCCTCCAACGGGGTGAGGGGCTTGTCGGGCTTATTGCAGAAAGGGCGGAACCCATCAATTTGCCTGACGCACAAAATCATCCTTCTTTTTCATATCGACCTGAAACAGGCGAGGATCCGTACCATTCCTTTCTTGGTGTTCCTATTTTAAGGGGCGGACATATTTTAGGTGTTTTGACGGTTCAGAACCGGGCGAGGCGTCAATATAGTGAAGAAGAAGTCGAAGCCCTGCAAACGATTGCAATGGTTCTCGCGGAGCTGATCGCATCTGGCGAGATAGAGGGGATAAATGACGGCGCACCTGACCTGCGTCCCACGCACTCCATCAGCATAAAAGGTCAATCACTTGCTGAGGGTATTGCACTTGGCCATGTGGTTTTACACGAACCCCGAATCGTCGTGAAGCGACTGATTGCTGAAGATACCGAATACGAGCATGATCGCATGCAGGATGCAGTTGATAAGCTGCGGATCACCATTGATAATTTGCTTGCCCGGGGCGATATGGCTGGTGCGGGGGAGCATAGAGATGTGCTCGAAGCTTATCGGATGTTTGCCCATGACAGAGGATGGCTAGATAGGCTTTCAGAAGCCGTGTCTACGGGTCTTACGGCCGAGGCCGCTGTTGAACGAGTGCAAAATGATACCCGTGCACGCATGCTCCGGCAAAAAGATCCTTATCTCAAAGAGCGGCTGCACGATTTGGATGATTTGTCCAATAGGCTGTTGCGGATCCTTGCCCGCCGGGAAACAACTGCCGCTGCGGAAGATTTACCAGAAGACACAATTTTGATAGCCCGCAATATGGGGCCTTCGGAATTACTCGATTATGACAAAACACGCCTTAGAGGTCTTGTGATTGAAGAGGGGGGAGCGGCAAGTCATGTGGCGATTGTTGCACGTGCCCTTGGGATCGCCGCTGTAGGCAAAATTGGCGACATTTTAGATGAAGTTGATCCCTCTGACGCGGCGATCGTCGATGCTGAGACGGGCGAGGTACATATCAGACCGTCTCAAAACGTTGTTTCTGCATATATTGATAAGGTCAAATTCAGAGCTAAAAGGCAGCAACAATATGCGGAACTCAAAGACAGTCCCTCCGTGACAAAGAATGGCTGCAAGATTTCTCTCATGATGAATGCCGGGCTCCTTGTTGATTTGCCTCACCTTGCAGAATCCGGCGCCGACGGCATAGGTCTTTTCCGCACCGAGCTACAGTTTATGATAGCCTCGACATTCCCACGCATTGATCAGCAGACTAAGATTTACAAGAAGATCTTGAATATGGTGGGCGATAAGCCCGTTGTCTTTCGCTCTCTTGATATTGGTGGAGATAAGGTTTTGCCTTATCTCAGGCATGAACAAGAAGAGAATCCTGCCTTGGGCTGGAGAGCGATCCGGATGGCATTGGACCGGCCCTCGCTTTTTCGTATGCAGGTTAGAGCTCTCTTAAGGGCCAGCGTGGGGCGTGAGCTGAGTATAATGTTGCCTATGGTTTCGGTTGTTTCGGAATACCGCCAGGCAAAAAAATTAATACGCCTGGAAATTGAACACCTTAACCGTCATGGACGGCCAGGCCCCAGCGACATCCAACTTGGCGCAATGATCGAAGTTCCAGCCTTGATCTGGCAACTGGATCAGCTTTTGCCGCTTGTTGATTTCATTTCGGTTGGGAGCAATGATCTGTCACAATTTCTTTTTGCTGCCGATCGCGCCAATATGCGTGTTTCAGATAGGTTTGATCCGCTAAATCCAACCTTGTTAAGAGTTCTCAAGCAGATTGTGCTTGAGACCCAAAAACATAACGTGCCCTTGACGTTATGCGGTGAAATGGCCGGTCGGCCACTTGAAGCTATGGCTTTGTTAGGATTAGGTTTTCAGTCTATTTCCATGGCGCCTGCATCAATTGGACCAATTAAAGCCATGATTCTTTCGCTTGATAGTGACGCATTGGAACACTACCTTTTGCCGTTGTTGGATAGCGGAGCTTTGAGTATTCGCCCTCAACTTCAGGAGTTTGCAATAAAAAATGGCGTCCAAATCTGATTCAATTCAACTTAGTATACTAAAGTATAGAGGGTCTTTTTTGGGTGATGACTAATTTGCCGAATTGCAGTTATAATATTAGCAATCTGATATAAGGTGTTGTAAGAGAAGGTGAATTTATTTTAATTTAGACTTTGTAACCCCTTTTGTACCGGAGTTAATGGGGTTGTCGTAATATGCGTGCGATTCCCGTCTGCGGCATGTTTTAGTCCTCCGGCGTAATAAGAGAGGCAAGCTCGTGAGTATCCAGAGCATTAGGGAATTGTCCTCAGGTCATGATCAGCAACTCGGAGCGCTTTTTCGCCGCATGCGCGAAACAATTAGGGCACCGAAAGAGCTGGTTGCGGAATATCTCAAAACTTCTGTTGTTGTTGTAGAGGCTCTTGAGGAGGGAGCTATTCTTGCATTACCTCATTGGGGAGAAACAGAAAGGCTCGTTAAGACATACGCCTATTTGCTGCAACTTGATCCCGGGCCAATTCTGAGGCGTATCAATCAACAACTCGGATCTCGACCAGCCCTGCTTCCACCCAGTCCAAATCAGGTTCATGATGTAAAGCCTCGCTCTGTACCTCACCCTACACCGCATCATGCCCCTCATCCCAAACCTTATGCTTTGGCTGGTCCTCCTACAACAATTCCTCCTGCGCCTCGTCCTCGTTCTCGCCCCGCTCCCCGCAGACAGAGGAATGGGTATCCAGTTTACGAAAAACCTTATGCCAGTAGATATTACAATGGTGACGTAGATGATATTGAGCCTGATATGGGGGATGATAATTGGAGGCCGCATATATCCTTCGCCCGGATTTTAAAATGGAGTGCGGCGATCGCCGTAGTCGGTACGATAGTGCTTTTCAGTTGGTCTGGGACGGAGCGGTCACAGGTATTATGGGCGGCAGTAGATACACTGCCTGAGCCAATTCCTGCTTATTCCAAGAAAGTTCCATATTATATTAATGCCATTTGGGAATACGTAAAAATTAAGCCATCTTCAGCAAATGTAGATGATCCACGCTTGAGGAAGACAGATAAATTGCCTGTACGGGGGCAAAACAAATAATTAATATCGGCATGCCTTGATAAACATCTCTTAATTGGAGAAAATTTTCTGGACTCCGGAAAGCAGAGCAATTTTACGCATGTCCGTAATTCCAACCGAAAAACTCGATAAGCTTGTCGAGCGCTGGGAAACTATTCAGGCCGAGCTTGCGGGAGCTCCCGATCAAGACCGTTTTGTACAGCTTTCGAGGGAGTTTGCCGAACTTGATCCTATTGTTGCGACAATACGTGAATTACGGGACGTACAACGTGAGTGCGATGATCTAAAAGACATTCTCGCAGATTCTGAGTCAGACGATGATATGATCGAACTTGCCAAAAGCGAGCTTTCCGATATTGAATCACGGCTTGAGGCCTTGGAGCACAAGGTTCGTATTTCGCTTCTACCAAAAGATGCTGCAGACAGTAAGAATGTGATTTTGGAAGTACGTGCCGGGACAGGGGGAGAGGAAGCAGCCCTTTTTGCTGGAGACCTTTTTCGTATGTATCAGCGGTATGCCGATCTGAAAGGATGGCGGTTACAAATTCTCTCAATGAACGAGTCGGCCGTAGGCGGCTATAAAGAAATCGTCGCAAATATTAGTGGGACAGGCGTATTTGCACGGCTAAAATTTGAATCAGGTGTTCATCGGGTACAACGTGTTCCAGAAACAGAATCAGGCGGGCGCATTCACACTTCCGCTGCCACAGTTGCTGTTCTCCCTGAAGCTGAAGAGGTAGATATTGAGGTTGATGAAAAAAAGGAGCTTCGTATAGAAGTTTTCCGGGCCAGTGGTCCTGGAGGGCAATCGGTCAATACAACTGATAGCGCGGTGCGGATTACGCATTTGCCCACTGGTATTGTGGTGAGCCAGCAGGACGAAAAATCTCAGCACAAAAACAAAGCGAAGGCGATGAAGATCTTGAGAGCCCGGCTTTATGAGAAGGAACGGAGTGAGCAGGATAAGGCTCGGGCAGCGGACCGGCGTGGCCAAGTCGGTTCCGGTGATCGCTCACAACGCATTCGCACCTATAATTTCCCGCAAGGCCGGGTGACGGATCATCGTATTAACCTGACATTGCATAAGCTCGACCGTATTCTTGCCGGTGATGGGCTTGATGAGGTGATTAATTCACTCATCACAGAGCAACAAGCTGCACAACTCGCTGCAGCCGAGGAGCGAGCCCTTGCTTAACTTAGCAGAGCAATCGGAATCATATGCTATTGATGTAAAAGGTCTCTTTCAGGTTCTTTCTCGTCGTTTTCGTGATGCGGGACTTGCTACGCCCGAACTGGATGCGCGTCTTCTTATAAACCGGGCCTGCAAGCTTACCTCGGAAGCTTTTGTACTTTTTTCTGAACAAATTGTTGCAAACAATGAGCTTATTCTCATCGAAGCATTCGCGAAGCGGCGACTTGATGGAGAGCCTGTATCCCGTATTCTTGGAGAGCGGGAATTTTGGAGTTTGCCTTTTCTTTTGAGCCCTGCGACTCTTGATCCGAGAGCGGATACAGAGACGCTTGTTACGCATGTTCTGTCTGTTTTACCTGCACAAGAGTGTAAAGATAAACCTTTACGCATTCTCGATCTTGGCACCGGAACAGGCTGTATCCTTTTGAGTTTATTAAGTGAGTATCCTCGTGCATCGGGTATTGGAACAGATCTCTCTGTCGCAGCCCTCGATATGGCTCGGAAAAATGCGCAACGATTAGGATTTTCAAATCGGGTATCTTTTGTCGCAGGTAACTGGCTTGAACCAATTAGCGGGTCTTTCGATATTATTATCTCTAACCCGCCCTATATTCGCCGGGACGAAATTAAGGCGCTTGCGCCCCAAGTTGCAAAATATGACCCTCATCTTGCACTTGATGGTGGTGATGATGGACTTCTAGCCTATCGTTCGTTTATTCCGGAACTTCCTCGGGTTTTAGCGCCAGCCGGTCTGGTTTTCCTAGAAATCGGGGACGGGCAGCAGAACATTGTCGCAAAACTATTAAAGTTAGCCAATTTTGATAGTTCATTCGAAAAATTCACCTTCAAACAAGATTTATGTGGTAAAGTTCGTTCTGTGGCTGGTCGGTTACGCCGGTGAAACTTGTGGAAGCCAGAAGAAAAAAAAGGTTGGAAAAACATCCCTTTCGGGCTAGGGTCTGATTGTGCGGCATATTGGAGCATGCGAATAAAGATCGAGAATATCTCAATCAGTAAAAGATAAAGACGTGCTCTGAAACCTCGACAGGATTGCCCGCCGGAATCGATAAATCGTCGCTGCGTCACATAAGTTGGACTGAGCGATGATATATTGAGGCGAGATTGAGAATGAACGGGTGAAGTCCGGACGCTTTGCGCAAAATGGGGTGCAAAAGCTGTAAGCATGTTGATCGCTTAATTATAGTCTCCAATGCCCGGTGTAGCACAGTTGTAACGGGGACGCGTGTAATCTTTATTAGGTATTAT
Organism: Methyloligellaceae bacterium; assembly: GCA_965224165.1. Classification (GTDB taxonomy): domain Bacteria; phylum Pseudomonadota; class Alphaproteobacteria; order Rhizobiales; family CBDCYM01; genus CBDCYM01. The sequence continues at coordinate 998,668 of CBDCYM010000011.1, forward strand.
GTAAACCAAGACCGCGGGTCTCTACAGTGTTTCCGGAAAAGTGGGAATTCGGTTTTCCAATTAGAAGCACGTAAGAAGCAAAAGCTTGGGGCGTGTGTGAGCAATTCGAAATAAAGCAAAATACTCTCATGTTACCTGGTAGTTGGCAGGACTTAATTCAGTTTCTCAAGTCAAATGGAAGCCTATGAGGCAAGGACAACAAAATCGTCGAAGCCGCGGACGTGGTCGTAAAGGACAAAGTCCGCTTTCTCGTAATTATGAATCCAATGGACCGGATGTTAAAATCCGGGGCACTGCTGCCCATATTGCAGAAAAGTATATGGCGCTAGCTCGGGATGCCCTGTCATCTGGAGATTTCATTGTTGCAGAGAATTATTTTCAGCATGCTGAGCACTATAATCGCATTATCATGTCTGCTCAGTCACAAGGGTCAATGAATTCCCAGCCCAGCGATAGTGTCAATGGTACGCGCGGCCAGCGGTCATCGAGTGATGACGAATCGGTCGAAACCGAAGAAGGGCATGCCCCTAAGGATGGTGCTGTTGCGAGCGAAGCATCTGCACAACCCGAGGGTAATCGTCGGCGGCGCAGGCGACCTTCCAACAATGGCTCTGCAAAAAAAGTTCAAGCTTCTGAAGGAAACGGTGCTGCAGAGACAAGTAGGAGCACAGAGGCTTCAGGAGATGAAGATACGTCCTCGTCCGCCGAAGAAGTTCCGCCAGATGGAGCAGTTGTCTAGAGCAATATGATCTTTACCGCTTAAGGCTTATCTTCTGGATGCCAGGAAGGCGTAGCCGTTTTATGTGTCTATGCCGGTTTGCAATATTCCGATAATGGGGACTACCAAAATAAAAGGAGCCCGGCTGTTCGCCGGGCTCAAGGATGTGGAATATTGTGTCAAAAGACAGAGGGACCCATGGAAAATCCCAGTATCTTTTGACTTGGTGGGACATCTCTCTATTTTCAAGATATGCCATGAATTTTCTTTCGGGGATGAATGGCAGTATAAATAACTGATGTCTTCATCAACGGGGTTATGGTGCCCTTGAGGTGTGAATTAAGCGGGAGCATTTGAACGCAAAAAGACCGGGTAGGGCAAGTAGGGCAAGATTGTGACACATATTCCAACTTTTGGCGAAATTCTGTCAGCGGCGGAAACGCTTTCGGGGCTCATTGTTGAAACGCCAATCATTGAATCAGAAATCTTGAACACGAGCCTGGATGCCCGCATTCTGCTCAAACCGGAAAGTTTACAGCGCACAGGTTCTTTTAAATTTCGCGGCGCCTATAATCGCATATCCCGAGTGGATATTAAGAAATTCAGGGGAGGGATTGCCGCTTATTCATCGGGCAACCATGCACAAGGTGTTGCCGAAGCGGCGCGGCTTTGTAATATGCCTGCAGCCATTGTTATGCCCGAGGACGCTCCTCGCTTGAAGATTGAGCGGACCCGACGTTCCGGTGCGGAAGTCGTTCCTTATGATCGACTTAAGGGAGACCGCGAAAAGATTGCGGCATCGCTTGCGACCTCAAAAGGAGCGGATTTTATCCCATCATATGATGACCCTTTTATTATTGCGGGACAGGGAACTGTTGGGCTTGAAATCACCGAACAAGCAGAGCGGCGCAATGTAGCGCTTGATGCCGTTGTTGCACCGGTTGGTGGCGGTGGCCTTATTGCCGGTGTCGGGCTTGCGATGCGAGAAAGGATAGCTGGCATAAAAATTTATGGAGCCGAGCCAGTGGGATTTGATGATACGGCCCGTTCACTTAAGTCCGGTGTAAGGGAAAAGAATACAGCCCTCGGCGGTTCAATTTGTGACTCTTTGCTTGCCCTTCAACCTGGTAAGCTGACCTTTGAGATTAATCAGAAACAATTGGCCGATTGCTTTGTGGTGGACGAGGCGATGATTTGCCAGGCTGTTGCATTTGCATTTGAGGAACTCAAACTGGTTGTTGAGCCGGGCGGTGCAGTCGCCCTGGCAGCTGTTTTAGGCGGACATATACCTGTTCAAGGAAAAACGGTGGCTGTCATTCTTTCGGGAGGGAATGTCGACCCTGATGCTTTCGTCCGGATATTGGCTAAAGCCTGAGCCTCTCCTAATTGAAATCAAGGCCTAAATCGAGCGCCGGTGCAGAATGTGTTAAATAGCCAATGGAAATAAGATCGACATGTGTTTCAGCAATCGCACGAACTGTTTCGAGAGTTACGCCACCGGAGGCTTCCGTTAAAACACGCCCCTCAACCATCCGGACGGCGGCGTTGAGATCTTCGACGCTCATATTGTCCAGAAGCACCGCATCAATGGGATAATGCAAGGCTTCTTTGAGTTGATCGAGCGTGTCCACTTCCACTTCGATTTTTAGCATATGGCCAGCATGTGTGCAGGCACGCTCAATGGCACGACCTATACCCCCTGCGATAGCAATGTGATTGTCTTTGATCAATAGTGCATCATCAAGCCCAAAACGATGATTGGCACCACCGCCCGCACGCACGGCATATTTTTCAAATACCCTCTGGCCCGGTGTCGTTTTACGTGTGCAGCAGATTTGCGAACTCGTACCGGCAATGGTGTCAACGAAACTCCGTGTCAGAGTTGCAATCCCACTTAAATGCCCAAGATAATTCAACGCTACGCGTTCCGCTGTCAAAAGCGTACGGGCTTGTCCTGAGATCTCGGCGATAACACCACCCGCCTTCACGACGTCACCATCATTGATAGCCGCCTCGAACTGAATCTCGGGATTAAGGCAATGGAATGCAGCTTTTGCGAGTTGAAGTCCCGCAATGGTGCCGCTTTGCCGCGCGGCAATCACACCAGATGCATTGGCCTCTGCAGGTACGATGCTATCTGTTGTAACATCTCCCCGGCGTCCTAGATCTTCTTCGAGTGCATGTGTCACAGCGTGCGTCACAAGAAGGTGAGGAAGCGGAGGATTTGGTGCCTTAGTGGTCATGAGCCATAGGCTGAGTGTTTTGAAGAGTAAGTATCATGAGTGCTTTTAGCCTCAACCTTGGCAAGCGTCAAATAGCTTCGCTCGGCACATATCTCGCATGGTTCAGGGTAATCATTGCGAAAATGGGCCCCCCGGGATTCTTTACGATTGAGTGCAGCAGTTGTGATCATCTTGGCTGCAACCAACATGTTCTTAAGTGTCAATGAGGATGGTTCTTTTTCTTCTAACGTGTTGATCTCGCTTAGGGCTGAAAGTAGTCCCCTATGTGTTCTCTCCACACCAACATGCTCAGCCATCACCCGTCTTAAGATCCATATTGACTGTGAAATTGCAAGATTTCCAAGAGGTTCTCTTGGTCTGGATACATTGGTTTTTGCGTTACTTAGCGGATGAGATACAGGTAAAAGGCCTTGAATATCTTCTGCTATCCGAGCTGCAAAAACGATAGCCTCAAGAAGCGAGTTTGACGCAAGACGGTTAGCACCATGTGTTCCTGTTGCTGCCACTTCACCACATGCCCAAAGACCGTTAATTGATGAGCGGCCATTCGCATCTGTCAATACGCCGCCCATATGATAATGAGCCGCGGGAGCTATGGGAATAAGGTCGTGAACAGGATCAATGCCAGCACTGCGGCACTTTTCATAGACGGTTGGGAACATATCTACAAAGCGATTGCCGATCGCTTTGCGGCAATCTAAAAATGCACCGCGGCCACTTGTGACTTCTCTATGCACGGCGCGTGCAACGATATCTCGGGGTGCAAGTTCGCCATCATCATGAATCTTTGTCATGAAGCGTTCACCACGGCTATTGACAAGTATAGCGCCCTCTCCTCGAAGGGCTTCGGTGGCAAGGGGTGCTGGGTCCAGGTCAATATTTATGGCGGTTGGATGAAACTGGACGAACTCAATGTCCGCAACGACTGCACCTGCACGGGCGGCAATTGCCAGCCCTTCACCCCGTGAGGAGGTGGGATTAGTCGTGAGGGCGTAGAGACCGCCAATTCCACCAGATGCAAGGACGATATTTCCTGTGGTTAAGTGGGTCGGCAGGCCGGACTCGCCTGTTTCCGTAGGCCACAGTGTAATGCCTGCAATTTGATTATCCTCTAAAGTGAAATCTTTAACCGAAAAGCCCTCAATGACAGTGATGGAAGGCGTATTTCGTACGGCCGTGATAAGAGATGCCATAATAGCTTTGCCGGCCATATCACCTTTTACACGCACAATACGGCGGTGGCTGTGAGCTGCTTCCATTGAAAGCTTAAGCTTTCCCTCAAGGTCTTTGTCAAAGGGAACGCCATAGCGCAAAAGATCTTCAATCCGTTCAGGTGCTTCGCGGGTCAGGAGATGTGCCATTTTTTCGTCTACAATACCCGCACCGGCACGGATTGTATCGGCGGCATGCTTTTCCGGCATATCCCCTTCTCCGATCGCGGCGGCTATGCCGCCCTGGGCCCAGGCACTGGAAGCCCCATTGCCAAGGGGGGCTGCAGATATAATAGTGACAGGCATTGGGGCCAATTTTAGCGCTGTGAAAAGCCCGGCAAGACCGGCGCCGACCACAATCACATTGTCTTTGGCTGACTGTTGCATTGGCGTTGCTCAGATGACAACCTAATTGGTCAAGTGAACCATTCGCTCGACGGCGCGGCGGGCCCTATCGGCAACCGCGGGGTCTACAATCACTTCGTCTTTCATGTAGATCAGGGACTCAAGAATTTTCGGCAAAGTGATCCGCTTCATATGGGGACAGAGATTGCAAGGGCGGACAAATGTAACATTAGGATTCTCCACTGCAACATTGTCGCTCATTGAACACTCCGTCACCATAAGCACTTTTTTGGGTTGCTTTGTTTGGACCCAATTGATCATACCGCTTGTCGAACCTGTGAAATCGGCTTCTGCAAGTACGTCAGGCGGGCATTCCGGATGGGCAATAATCTGAATATTGGGATCCGTTTCCCGGAAGGAACGAAGCTCTTCGGCTGTGAAGCGCTCATGAACTTCGCAATGCCCTTTCCACGTCAGGATTTCAACATCAGTTTGAGTTGCAACATATTGTGCAAGATACTCATCCGGAATAAGGAGGACTTTTGGTGCTCCTAAAGACTCAACGACTTTCACTGCATTTGAGGAGGTGCAGCAAATATCGCATTCTGCCTTTACGTCCGCGGAGGTGTTCACATAAGTCACGATCGGAACGCCTGGATAGGCTTCACGAAGTGAGCGCACATCCGCGCCCGTAATTGAATCGGCAAGTGAACATCCCGCTTGCATATCAGGTATCAGAACGGTCTTTTCCGGGTTCATGAGCTTGGATGTCTCAGCCATAAAATGCACGCCGCATTGAACGATGATATCGGCGTCGACTTTCGCAGCTTCTTTGGCAAGTTGAAGCGAGTCACCCATAAAATCAGCAACACAATGAAAAATCTCTGGCGTCATGTAGTTATGCGCCAAAACGACAGCGTTACGCTCTTTCTTTAATTCGTTTATCGCTTTGACATAGGGTGCAAAAGAAGGCCATTCGACAGGTGGGACCACCGAGGAAACACGCTCATAAAGAGGCGCCATTTCCTGAGCAAGTTCGGCTGTATATTCAAGCTCTGGTGAATTCAGGACACCATACATTTTAGCTGCGCTGGAAAGAGCCGCTTCGGTTTCCGTATTGGCCATCTTTCCCTCCTTTTCTGCATATTGTCCATATATACTCATATTGAGCATATATGGGGTGCAAAAAGTTCCGGCTGTTAGCCGGGGCAAAATGTTAAGGCTATTTTCGCTTTGCTGAGTGGGCAAAACTGTTTTAAGCCTCTTATTTTCAGGAGTTTTCTATAAGAAAACTCCTAGGATATGCTCAATTAGAGCATCAACCTATAAATAATATAGTGGATTGATCAGCTGATTTCCAGTGGACCTTTGGTCACGGTACCTGTTTACCGAAAATACCGCATATCAATAAGGTCTGATGCGCACGCCTGGAGCGGGACGTTCGAGTAATACTTCACGCCGGAAACGAAAAAGTTTTGCCGGTCTGCCGCCTGTTTCAGTACTCACCTCACCGGTACTTTCAACCAGTCCAGCATTTTCGACAAGTCTGCGGAAGTTTTGTTTATGCAGATGATGTCCCGTTATGGCTTCGACGGTTTTTTGCAATTCAAAAAGAGTGAAGGTCTCCTGCATAAGTTCGAAAATAACGGGACGGTATTTAATTTTACCTCGCAATCGGCTCATGGCTGTTGCCAGGATGCGTCTATGGTCAAGTTGCATTGGGCGACCAAGCGGTTGAAACGTTGCCCAGGCTTTAGCGGCTTTACGCCCGTCTTGCTTCGCTTCAACAACGAGGCCGGCTTCATAAAGAAGTTCATAACGCTCCAGCACCTTTTCTTCATCCCAGCCCGCACCATCAAAGCCAAAGCATATGCGTAAACGTTCATGTCCATTTAAGGGGCGCTCTTGGGGGCCTTGTTGTGCAAGGCGTTTGATCCAGGTTTTTAGGCACGGTTCGATATGTTGAGTAAGGATATCAGGTTTACCTTGTCGCCAGTCCTCCCAAGGGAAATAATCATACCAATTGCGCCATATGCCGCCGGTGCGGTCACGGTCGGACTGGCATGTGAGGGCGAGATAGCCAATGGATACATTGTGAGGTCCCTTATCACCGGGCTCAGCATGGCGCCCGCGATCCCCGAAGGTGTAAAGCTGCTCTACATATCCAAGCTCCAACCCCGTTTGTTCTTGCACCCACGCTCTTAAACCGATTTCCAGCGTTCTGTGGTCAAGGGGAGAAAAGGGGCCGAATGGCAGAGCATTACAGACCTGGGAGTTACCCTGTTCAGACCGTACGACCAAGATCATTGGTTGGTTTTCTGAAAATGCCAAAATGACAGCATTTAGTCCGATTTCGAGGGAAGCTGCATTGGTACTTTTATTTTGGCTGTTCAAAGAACTATATCCGCGGGCAATCCAAAAACACGACCTTCAATCGCCATTTCCCCCCGCCCAATAGCCTGAACTGCTTCGACCATGCGGCCTGAGCGTCCAAGAAGTTCATCCCCGAATGTGACGAGCCGCCGGTTGGGATAAGCGGTTGGGGAGGCTTTTCTGAGTTCCTTTGCGATGTGGATTTCGCTTACGTCCGGATTAAGGACACACAATGCGATGAAGGCAGCCGCTGTGGAACGGCTGATACCTGCCCAGCAATGAATGAGCATGGGGGCTTTTCTGTCCCAGCCGGTTGTGAAATCAATCAATTCTTCAACGTGTTCCTGACCGGGAGGAACAAGACCCGGTGTTGCATCAATAATATCGTTCATTGCGAGACGAAGATGATTATCAGGCATAACCATTGGTGGTGTATCAATCATGGTATCGTGATTGATCAGTGTCACAAGATGGCTGGCATTAACCGTGATTAAAGTATCTTCAACGTAGCTAAGAGGGCATACATATATGCCGTCGGCACCAATCTCATGGACGGTATCCGGCCAGACATCATCGATCATATTTTCTTTTATACTCACATCCATATCATATAACAATTTACGTGAGTCGTATGACAGTTTCACGCATTTGTGCTCATTAGAGTCATATATAGGTTACTATCCATGTAATTGGATACCTCTAAAAACCATCCACCACCTCCTGCCATCCGCCATATTCTGCGATAATTAGATGGCAGGGGGGGCGTGGATGGTCCGAAGGGAGTATTTAGAGATGCCCAATTTCAGTAGGTTAGCGAGTGGTTATTTGCTTTTCGCGACCGGAGAGTAGAAGTGCTAGATGCTAATGTTTGGTTATTCCAAACCAAGGGCGACTTTGACCGGTTTAAACGAGCGGCGGTGATGAGGGGTTACGCCGAATTTTTTGAGAGCAGCGTTATGTTCTGCGGTGCCATAGCCCTTGTTGCGCTCCCAACCATAGGCAGGATGTACATCAGCCAACTGGCCCATGATGCGATCGCGTGTAACTTTTGCAATGATGGAAGCGGCTGCGATTGACAGCGATATACCGTCACCTTTCACAACAGCTTCAGAGGGACAAGGCAGGTCCGGACATTTGTTGCCGTCAATGAGAGCGACGGTGGGCTGATGACTCAAATCCAGAACAGCTTTTCGCATGGCCCAAAGGGTAGCTTGCAAAATATTATCACTATCAATCCGTGCAACCTCAGCAATGCCGACCCCGACATCTGCGCTATCGCGGATCACATCGTAGAGCCGATCCCTCTCAGTTGCGCTGAGTTTTTTGGAATCGTTTAAACCTTCAGGTAAGTTTTGCGGGTCGAGAATAACCGCCGCCGCAACGACAGGCCCGGCCCAGGGACCTCGCCCCGCTTCGTCGATTCCAGCGATCGGCTTACCGAACTTCTTTTGCGCCCGCCTTTCCAACTGAAATGTGGGGCCGTTCTGCGAATCGCTTTTTGCCATGCGCTAACGGTGCCGAAAGGGGGGCTGATAGGCAAGAGGTAACTCTGTTCTAAAACAACCTCATCTGCTGCCCTTTCAAAACAGGCGGCGTAAAAAGATCCGTCCTCAAAGGCCGTTGCTTTGTATTAAGCCCATACCGTTTAAGCGCTAAGTCAAACCGCAAAGCGATCTGATCGGCATAAGGCCCCTTGCCGCGCATACGCTCACCCCATTCAGCTTTATAGTCCTTGCCGTCGCGCATTGATCTCAAAATCGAAAACACACGTGCGGCTCGGTTAGGGAACTCAGCTTCAAGCCACTCTTTAAATACGTCACGTACTTCAAGCGGCAGGCGCAAGAGCACATAACCCGCCTCCTCCACACCAATATCCGCCGCGGTTTCCAGAATCTTCTCAATCTCAGAATCATTAATTGCCGGCACAATGGGGGCAACCATAACAACTGTCGGAATGCCTGCTTCATGCAACTTGCAAAGCGCCTCAAGCCTCTTTTGCGGCGTGCTTGCACGTGGTTCCATTTTTCGCGCCATTTGCCTGTCGAGCGTTGTCACAGAGAGTGCCACCTTAGCCAACCCTCGAGACGCCATCTCCGCCAATATATCGATGTCACGGGTGACTAGGGCTGACTTTGTAACGATCCCGACTGGATTATTTGCACGGTCCAAAACTTCAAGAATTTGCCGTGTGATTTTGTATTGTTTTTCAATCGGCTGGTAAGGGTCTGTATTCGTCCCAAGCGCAATGATTTTCGGAACGTAGCGTGGATTTGCCAGCTCTCTTTCAAGGAGCTCCGCAGCATTGGCTTTGGCATAGAGCCTGCTTTCAAAATCAAGCCCAGGTGAGAGCCCCATAAAGGCATGGGTTGGACGAGCATAACAGTAGCTACAGCCATGCTCGCACCCCCGGTAGGGATTGATGGATTGGTCAAAACCAATATCGGGCGAGTCATTGGTTGTGATTATGCGTTTAGCTTTTTCGAATTGAACATGGGTTTGAAAAGGTGCAAGCTCGTCCAAACCGTCCCAACCATCGTCGATATCTTCCAAGGTCAAACGCTCATAACGCCCAGAACGGTTCGTTTGCGCCCCTCTGCCGCGTCGTCTATCCGGCGCGATCGCATGGTTATGTTTATCTGAGTCCGAAGCCATGGATCCTTGACCTCTTAGGATCTGATTGAGTTCGTTTGAGAGATAGAACATACCATGAACATTGCCGGAGTTCAATTTTTGTATGTTCAGCTCAAACTTGTGGAAATAAGGACTGCCGTGATAGGGATCTGGTCATGATCTCAGTGGTGATCCCAACGCTCGATGTGGATAAGAGGTTGGCTCAAAGCCTAACGGCATTGGTGCCGGCTTCAGTGTGCGGACTTGTGCGTGAGGTTATCATTGTAGATGGTGGTTCAAGAGGCCCGGAAGCTTCCGAGCTAGCCGATGAGGCTGGTGCGGTATTTATCCAGGCGCCAAGGGGGCGAGGGTCTCAACTTGCTGCAGGAGCGGCTATTGCCAAAGGGAGTTGGCTGCTTTTTCTCCATGCCGATACGGTTCTTGAGACGGGGTGGCATGAGGAGGTCAACTCTTTTATCAAGCGCGCAGACACAAACCAAAAAACGCCAACGGCCGGTGTTTTTCGCTTTGCACTTGATGATTTTGGGGCTATGCCGCGCTTATTCGAAAGGCTTGTTGCGTTGAGATACACGCTCTTTGCTCTGCCTTACGGAGATCAAGGGCTGCTTATTCCAACAGATCTTTACGATGAGCTTGGCGGTTATAGACCTCTTCCGCTTATGGAAGACGTTGATATTGTCCGCAGGCTTGGCCGACGAAGACTTGCGATGCTCAGAGCCAAAGCTGTTACGAGTGCTACACGGTATAAATCGGAAGGTTATCTTCTACGAGGTTTGCGTAATCTTTGTTGTATTACGCTTTATTATTTGCGTGTGCCGCCACGTTTTCTTCAACGAATTTACGGATAACATAACGTGACCAAAAGGTGTGGTAAGGGGGCAAACGCCCAGAAGCGGCTTGTCATCATGATCAAGGTGCCGAAAGCAGGCGCGGTTAAAACACGACTGGCTCGTGACATCGGTGTCGTCCCTGCAACTTATTTTTTCCGCCACGCCGCCTTGCGCGTCATTCAACGTTTATCACGGGATAGACGATGGCAGACCTATCTTGCCGTTACGCCGGACATTGAGTTGTCCTCTCCAGCCTGGCCCTCGGAGATCCCACGTATTCCACAAGGGGGAGGCAATCTCGGCGAACGTATGCAACGTGTTTTCGACCGGGACGGCCCTGGCCCGGTTGTCATTATTGGTACGGATATCCCGGAGATTAGCCCCGCCCATATTGCTCATGCGTTTTATCTCCTAGGTCGACATGATGTTGTTTTCGGTCCGGCAGATGATGGCGGTTATTGGTTGGTTGGGCAAAAGCGCTGCCCGAAAGTCTTGCCGCTATTTAATGGCGTGCGCTGGTCAACTGAGCATACGCTCGCCGATACCCGCGCTAATCTTAACGACCACTGCGTAGCTCTTACACACCGGCTTAATGATGTTGATAATGCCGAAGAATATCGCCGTCTTAGAATCTTGGCGGCGAGGCTTGTATTGCCTAGGGAGAGATTGTTCAACTGAGTTTATGTGATGTCATAGCTATTCTTATCTCAGACTTACTTTTTTATTTTTGTTCATAAGCCGTCAATACTTCCGCATCAATTTGACTATTATCGAAAATTAACTATTTATATGATTCATAAGTTGATTCTTAAAGTAGCGCGTTCGCGGCTATTATCCATTTCCTGCATATATCTGAGTTTCAGTAGATTAACTCGAAGTTCACGAGCATTAGCTAATGTGGGAACGGGTGAATTTTAATCTTATTTGGGCTATGGGGGGAGCTTGGCTATGTCTGGGGAAACACGTATTGCAAGGACTATTCCAAAATATATCAAAGATGAAGTTCGTGGCATCCTTTTAAAGTCTAAGCACACAGAGCAAGAAGCTGACATTTTTATTGAAGCTATTGAAGATCTAAGCATTGGCAGAATTGACGAAAGCCGTGCCATAGATGATTTGGCAAAAATTTGCGGCACAAAAGAAATGGCGGAGGAAGTGTTGAAGTTGGCTAACGTGGCTTGATGTGAAAAAAATCCTCTTATGATCAAACGCTGAAACATAAATTCTTGTAAACTTGAATGTAAATAGCAGAACTTAATAGATCATATAAGTTTTATGCCCGAAAATAACAATATTGAAGAAGAAAGAAAACAGGGACAAAGAGAGGCGGCTCTAAAAATCGCTTCTATCATAAATGATTTTGATGAGGAAAAGAAGAAAGGACAAATAAGGGCTGCTTCAAAATTCTCTTCTTTTGGAAGTAACAATAGAATAGATAAATTAAATGAAAAATTTGATAAATTGAAGGGGGAATTTGATGAGAAAATATATGATTTGAATAATGAAATACATAGTAAAAAATTTAATATTATTCTGGTTATAGTAAGTGTTGGGGCTGTAATAATTTCAGTGATGATCGGAATGCAATATTCTCAATTAGGGGATCTTATTGGTTATGCAGAAAAGAAAATTCAGAAAATCCAAGACGAAGAAACAGAAATTTTAAAGAAAGATGTTAAGCATTTAATACGTGTAAATGAGTTATTTCAAACTTATAAAAATATAAAAGACAATAGTGTCACTGGGTCTGTCCCAAATGACAAGCTGAATAAAAGCTCTCCATCAAATATCGATAAAAAAGTACAGCAAAGCGAGAAGCCTGAAAAGAAAGATTCAGGTAAGGACATCAAAAGCCCTCAACAAGAGGGACGAAAAAATGATGCTTCCAAAAATAAAACTCTATCAAATAAAACTCCTGCACAAACTCAGCGCCAAAACGACCAGAAAATAAAACCTAAATCAACCCCCAAGGGAAAGTCCTCGGAAACTGATAAAAAGCAAACAGATCCTCAAAAAAAGAGCAAGAATGAACAAGGTGAAAATCAAATACGTAAGACTTCAAAAAACAAAAAAGATGTTGATGTCACCATTACTGGGTCACTTCCAAAGGGTGATCCAAATATAAAACCTCAATCAAATCCTCAGAAAACTAAGCCTGCCATATCCCCGACTAAAAAGATTACATCTGCGAAAAAGATTCGATCCAAAGCAAATAATAATGTGCAACCGAAGGCCGGGAAATGGGACTACAATATTTTAGAAGGCGAGTAAGTGTTTTGTGGGTTGATCCCAATTTTTTGATATCTCTTACGACCCCTCCAAATGCTCTTGCAGCCGCGGCATGATTTCAACGAAATTACAAGGCCGGTGGCGGCTGTCGAGTTGATATTTTAGGATTCCCTCCCAGGCATCTTTGCAAGCACCCGGTGAGCCTGGTACGCAGAAAATATAAGTCCCACCGGCCACCCCACCACAGGCACGCGATTGAATAGTTGAGGTACCAACCTTCTCATAGCTGATCATATGAAAGAGGGTCGAAAACCCTTCGATGTCTTTCTCAAACAACGGGCGCACCGCTTCAGGGGTAACGTCGCGGCCGGTAAAACCCGTTCCGCCTGTTGTAATCACGACATCAACAGTTTCATTGTCGATCCAATTTTTTACCTTGGCGCGGATCGCCTCGACATCGTCTTTGACGATGTCATGCTCCGCCAGTTGATGTCCCGCTTCTGTGAGAAAATTTACAAGCCGTGCACCTGACTTATCTTCTTTAATTGTTCGCGTATCAGAAACCGTCAGCACGGCAATACGAACCGGGATGAACGGGATGCTTTCGTCGATTTTAGCCATAGCGGGAGTCCCTGACATTGAAGTTTAGGAGACGGTCAAAATACCAATTTCGCGAGGACCGGGGTATATTCTTTCTACAATAATGTGGGTATCTCTAAATACTCCCTTCGGACCATCCACCATCCACCATCCCCTGCCACCCGCCTAATTATCGCAGAATATGGCGGGTGGCAGGGGATGGTGGATGGTTTTTAGAGGTATCCATGTTTTTTAAGTGGTTTTTCGGCTAATCTATATCGAGCGTGAAGTGATTCGGTCAGGCTGTTGAGTTCCAGTCAATTTCCTTAAAAAGAAGAAGGCGGGACTTTTCTCAAGAATTGTCTCCGAATTAAAAAATGACACGTAACTCCATGCTTGCAGCTAGGGGCCTGGTGTGCCTTTGGCAGACACAAATCATAACTTTCCTGATTTTGATCATACCAATCGCTTTGGTGCCACTTCAAGCTTATGCGAAAGGGGACGGCCCCTGGAATTGGTATGGGTTTTATTCAGGCGTGCATGTTGGCTACACGGATCATGCAGCCGATATCACACAGAACGGTGTGGCTCTCGGATCAGGCTCTTCGAGTGGCGCTGGCTTTGGCACAATATTAGGGCTGAATTTTTTTCACGATAATGGATTTATCATCGGCATAGAGGGTGATTTTTCTTGGGATGAAAGAGATGTTCGGCTCGGCGGTGACGTTTATGAATTAGATCATTGGGGAACCTTCCGCTTAAGGGCCGGTTATTTGATAAAACAGAGTTTGCTGATCTACGCCACTGCAGGTTTGGCTTATGCGGATTTTGATTTTGTTGATAACGCGGCGGGTGGCGCCCGGGCCACTGGCTCTGACCACTTATGGGGATTTGCGGTCGGTGGCGGATTAGAGGCTGTCGTTGCTCAGGCGGTCAAGGTCCGGGCGGAATATTTGTATACTGCCTTCGAGGACTGGGCTTTCAATTCGTTGGGAACCGCGCATGGCGCAGATTCAGATGCTCATATTGTCAGGTTTGGCGCAACCTATGATCTGGATTCTATCATTAAGTAAAACACCTTCCATTGGCGGCTATCCCTTACTCCTAAGTTTTATTTTTAAGCGCCTGTTTGATGGCAATGAGATCGCGCCAAGCTAGTCGTTTGGCAACCGGGTTTCTTAGAAGATAAGCGGGATGCAGCGTGGCCATGGTTCGGTATTCTTGAGCAACGCCTGCATAACTTTTCCATTTGCCTCTAAGCCGCATGATGCCTGTCGTTGTGTTCAGCATTTGCTTGGCGGCGGCACCACCTAAAAGCACGATGACGTCTGGGTCGACCAGTTCGATTTGCCGCTCAAGAAAGGGCCGGCAAAGCTGAGATTCTTGCGGGGTCGGGGTTCTATTTCCCGGTGGGCGCCAATAGACGATGTTGGTAATGTAAGCATGGTGCTCGCGATCAAACCCAATAGATGCCAGCATGCGGTCCAAAAGTTGCCCGGCACGGCCAACAAATGGTTTGCCTTGGATATCCTCATCCCGACCTGGCGCTTCGCCAATAAACATGAGCGGGCCCTCAGGTGTGCCGTCGGCGAAACAGAGGTTCTTAGCTGTTTTCTTTAACCCACAGCCATCAAACCCAACCAGGGTTTCGTAAAGCTCATCAAGTGATTTTGCTGTGCGTGCCCTTTCACGAGCGTCCATAACTGCGGTATCCGCTGAGGGGCGTGCAGGGGGCGTTGCCTGAGTTTGCAGGGGTTTTTGTCGAGCCGGTGCGGGAGGATTTGCAGAATGGGCAAACCAATCCGCAGGACTATCGCTTATCACCTCATCCACGCCCATATCACAATACCACTTAAGCAAAGCGATCTCAGGCGACATTTGCTGTAACTTGCCCATTCCTCTCCTAACAAGCTATACCGACTCAATTATATCAATAAGCATTATGATTAACTCATAATGCCTCCTTTTGATATAACTGTCCGATTTCAAGTCGTTTTTTTATGTTGTAACCAAGACTATTGGTGACGGGGCTACATCCAAACAGGAGGAGGAGAAATTGTCCGAGGCCACAAAGGATCTCCCTGAGCGGGAAGCTATGGAATTTGACGTTGTCATTGTTGGAGCTGGACCTGCGGGGCTGTCGGCGGCAATACGATTAAAGCAGCTTGGTGAAGAAAAAAGTCACGATATTAGTGTGGTTGTTTTGGAAAAGGGGTCTGAGGTTGGCGCTCATATTCTCTCAGGCGCTATCATTGATCCTGTGGCGCTGAATAAGCTTTTCCCGAATTGGAAAGAAGAAGGAGCTCCTCTCGAAACAGAAGTGACCGACGATAGGTTTCTTTATCTCGGACCGGCGGGGGCTTTACGGTTACCGAATTTTGCGATGCCACCACTTATGAGTAACCACGGGGCTTATATTGCCAGCCTCGGAAACCTATGCCGTTGGCTTGCGGAAAAAGCTGAAGACATGGGCGTTGAGATTTATCCGGGCTTTGCAGCAACGGAGATCCTTTATCATCAAGACGGTAGTGTTAAAGGTGTTGCCACGGGTGATATGGGAGTGAACCGCGATGGTGCACCAAAAGATACTTTTATGCGCGGCATGGAGCTTCATGGAAAATATGTATTTTTTGCCGAGGGAGTTCGTGGATCACTCTCTAAACAGCTCATCGCACAACACAGTTTAGATGAGGGACGAGAGCCGCAAAAATATGGCATAGGCTTGAAGGAGCTATGGCAAGTTGCACCAGAGAAACATCGTCCCGGGCTTGTCTTGCATACAATGGGTTGGCCACTCAGTAACCGTATTGGAGGTGGTTCGTTCCTCTACCATTTTGGGGAGAATTTGGTTTCTGTGGGGTTCGTCGTACATCTCAATTATGAGAACCCATATGTTTCACCTTATGACGAATTCCAACGCTTCAAATTGCATCCCGCAGTCTCTGATATTTTTGAAAGCGGCAAGCGTATTGCTTATGGTGCTCGCGCAATTACGGAAGGGGGAGTGCAATCTGTACCTAAGCTGGTCTTTCCTGGCGGTGCTCTTATCGGCTGTTCGGCAGGTTTTGTAAATGTGCCCCGTATTAAGGGGTCGCATAATGCTATGGCTACCGGAATGCTTGCTGCGGAGGCTGCATTTGACGCAATCCGAGAAGGGCGTAGTTCCGATGAGCTCAACGCTTATCAGTCAGCCTATGAAATCAGCGATGTGAAAAAAGAGCTTAGGCGTGTGCGCAATGTAAAGCCGTTATGGTCAAAGTTTGGAACAGTGATTGGAGTTTGTTTGGGTGGGGTGGATATGTGGCTCAACACGCTGTTTCCATTTCTTAAGCATACAATGGGCCATGGCAAGCCGGATCATGCCTGCCTCAAACCTGCTTCTAATTACAGGCCTATTGATTATCCAAAGCCGGATGACAAGACCACTTTCGATAGGCTTACGTCGGTTTCCTTTTCAGGAACAAATCATGAAGAGGATCAGCCGGTGCATTTGCAGCTTGATGATCCTGATTTACCCATAAAGAGTAATTTGCCGCGTTATGATGAACCGGCACAACGCTATTGTCCGGCAGGTGTTTATGAAGTGGTCGAGGAAGGTAATGGCGTTAAACGATTTCAGATAAATGCCCAAAATTGCGTGCATTGTAAAACATGCGATATTAAAGATCCGGAACAAAATATTAGGTGGGTCCCACCGGAAGGTGGAGGCGGGCCCAATTATCCTAACATGTAATCATATGGGCATCTCTAAATACTCCCTTCGGGCCATCCACCACCCCCTGCCACCCGCCTAATTATCGCAGAATATGACGGATGGCAGGGGATGGTGGATAGTTTTTAGAGGTATCCATATAGTAGCGTGTGATTTTAGTGCCTTTATTTTGTTGCAGGATCGCAGAAATAGAGTAATGCTTGTAAAAATTACACCAATCTGCAAAAACAACTGAATTTCAAGCGCTTGGATAAAGTTTGACCACAGTGCTTCGGAAAAGTGAAAAATGGCTTCCTGATCTAAGTTGTACGAGAAAATATAGATTTAGGGTCTGAATTCGTTAAAATTAAAATCGAAACCCCTTGGGACAGATTTGAATAGCCAGCGAGAGCTTATTTGCGATGACAGGAATCACTTCCCGAATAATTAAGATTGTTCAAGTTCTACTAATAGGCTTGGTGCTTATCAGCATCACTGGAAGTCTTTCAGGTATTACTGGTTACGATAAGTCTGAAAATGAAGAGAATTCACTTTTAGGCAATTATTTAGCTGGCCGTTTTGCTAAGGCGCAACGCGATACCAATGCAGCCGCCAATTATTATCGCGAAGCACTCAAAAAGGATCCCGGCAACAGCGCTATTTTAGAGCAAGCCTTTCTGCTTGAGGTGACGGCAGGTCATTGGGAACAAACCGCAAAAATTGCTGCAGATCTCATTGAAAAAGAACCAGATCATCAGATTGCTCAGCTTTATCTGGGTGTTATGGCTGTTAAGCAAAAGCGATATCAGCATGCAAAAGTTCATTTTGCGGCAATCAATAAAGGGCCAATTGCAGAACTCACAGCTTTGTTGGCCCAAGCGTGGGTGGCTTATTCTAATAACGACATTGACACCGCTTTGAAGCTGCTTGATGGCAACAGTCGGGCTGAATGGGCAAAATTTTATCAGCATTTTCATAAGACACTGATTACTGATCTTGCGGGGCGAAAGGCCGTTTCGAGGTCTGAATATGCTCGTCTTTATAAGAAAGAGCGACGTGCCCTTAGAATTACGTTGGCTTATGCTCAGCATTTAGCAAACGCCGGCAAGGTAAAGCTGGCCCAGAAAATTCTCAAAGGTCATATCAAAGAAACAGGTGGGCACCCTGAAGCGGTATCGCTTTTGAACACCGTTTCGCGCGGAGAAGTGCCAAAACTTTTGGTGGATTCTCCAGAAGCGGGGCTTGCGGAGGTTTTTTATGGCATCGGTGACGCTTTAGCAGGAGAGGGTGGATATGATATGGGCACTATCTACCTTCAACTCGCATTGTTGCTCAAACCCGACTTCGTACTTGCTCACGTCTCGCTTGCACGTGTTTATGAGCGAACGCAGAAGTATGAAAATGCCATCACTGCATATGGCAAAATCCCTGAGTCTTCCCCACTTTGGTTACGCGTTCAGATCCGTAAAGCTTCAAATCTGAATTCTTTGGATAGGATTGATGAAGCCAAGACATTACTTGCAGCGTTGGCCGATAAAAATCCCACGGAAATTCGTACTTTTGATACGTTAGCCAATATTCTCAGGTTTCGTAAGCGCTATGCCGAAGCAGTCGAATATTACAATCGAGTTATTGAACTGATTAAAAAACCTGAAAAAAAACATTGGATCCATTTTTATTCTCGCGGTGTGTGCTATGAGCGGCTCAATAAATGGGACAAAGCGGAGGCTGACCTTAAAAAAGCGCTCGAACTTGATCCAGATCAGGCTTTGGTTTTGAATTATCTTGGTTATTCCTGGGTTGATCAAAATCGTCACCTTGACCGCGCATTGCGGCTTATTCGCAAGGCAATTAAGCTGAAACCCGGTGATGGATATTTGGTCGATAGTCTTGGCTGGGCGTATTACCGTTTAGGAAATTATAAAGGCGCGGTTGCAGAACTCGAAAAAGCGGTAGAGTTGAAACCTGAGGATCCCGTCATTAATGATCATCTCGGTGATGCCTATTGGCGCGTCAAACGATTTTTAGAGGCTCGATATCAATGGAAACAGGCGCTTTCACTCAAACCTGAGCAAAAAGTTGCCGAAACCATTCGCATGAAGATAAAAGAAGGCCTACCAGACAGTAAAAAGCGTCAAGTGGGTGCTGCTCAGGCTAAGAAAGACAAGCTGAATAAAACGGAAAAATAAAACAACGGGCAACCTTTGGCTGGTTATGGGCGCATGACAAACAATGACAGTAATCCGTGAGGTTGCTAAGGCTAAGGTCAATCTTTCCCTTGAAATTCACGGCATACGCAGCGATGGCTACCATGAGCTGAAGAGCCTTGTTGCATTTGCGCAAATTGGGGATCTCCTGGAATTTAGGGCTGGGGAAAGGCTTGGCATTCTTGTCGAGGGACCATTCGCAGATGCGATAGATGAGGGCGAGAATTTAATTCTCCAGGCGGTTCGTCATGCTCGGTCGCGCCAGTCTGATCTTCTTGTTGGCACATTCAGGCTTATGAAGATTCTGCCGGTTTCGGCAGGATTAGGAGGCGGTTCCGCTGATGCGGCTGCGGCAGTGCGCATACTTAAACAGATCAACCCGGATTTCGCGGAAGATATCAACTGGTCTATTATTGGCGCCGATGTTCCTGCTTGTTTGGAGAACCGGGCCGCTCTGATAACCGGTATTGGAGAGCACGTTTCTCCAACGCCGCAGCTTCCTGAGCTTCCGGCCGTCCTCGTTAATCCAGGCGTAAGATTATCGACAACAGATGTTTTCAAAGCTTTAGCGGCACGTCCTCTTTCTAAGGCTCTGTTAGATAACAATAGTGACCAGGTTGGTATTTTCTTATCGGTTGGTGAGCTGATTGATTATCTAATGACACGTCCTAACGATTTAGAAGGTGCTGCTTACAAGCTTGCGCCTGTTATTTCTATCGTTAAATCAGCTCTTTACACACAAGAAGGCTGTCTTCTTGCTCGCCTTTCGGGAAGTGGGCCAACCTGTTTCGGGCTTTTTCGAAGTCGGGAAGCTGCAGCTATAGCGGCAAGCAGGCTCTCAGCCGGATATCCTGATTGGTGGGTTCATGAGACGGTGCTGCAATAGAGCGGTATAGTTTTAAAACATCCGGTTTATACAGAATTCGACGACATCTTGCAGCGAGGATTTATGTTTTCCTTTGGGAAAAATTGCAAGGGCATCTTGCGCAATCGCACCATAATGACGTGCTCGCTCAATCGTATCTGCTATGGCGTTATGTTTAGCCATCAAATCAACTGCATGATCGAGGTCGCTTTCGTGAATATCACCATCTTTAAGCGTGCGATCCCAGAAAACCCGCTCCTCGTCGTTGCCGCGCCGATAAGAGAGAACAACTGGAAGTGTAATTTTTCCTTCTCGGAAATCATCACCAACAGCTTTCCCAAGCTTAGCCTGTTCCCCGGAATAATCGAGAGCATCATCGACAAGTTGAAATGCAAGTCCCAAATTTTTGCCATAGGATCTAAGGGCAGCCTGCTCAGTTTTGGGCCTTTTGGCTATGATGGCACCGACTTCTGCTGCTGCTGAGAAAAGTGCTGCAGTTTTTGCTTCGATCACGCTAAGGTATTCATCTTCCGTTGTCGCGGTATTTTTGGAAACAGAGAGCTGCATTACCTCCCCCTCAGCGATAACCGCTGCGGCATCGGACAATATCTTTAGTGCACCAAGTGAGCCCACCTCGACCATCATCTTAAAAGCTTGGCCGAGCAAAAAATCACCAACCAGGACACTTGCTTCATTACCCCAAAGAATTCGCGCAGTTTTCTTGCCGCGCCGGAGGTCGCTTTCATCTACAACATCATCGTGGAGAAGTGTGGCGGTGTGCATAAATTCAACACTTGCGGCAAGCCTGACATGATTATCGCCGGAATAACCACACATCTGGGCTGATGCGATGGTTAGCATCGGGCGAAGCCTCTTCCCGCCGGAATTAATGAGATGCTTGGCCAGCTCGGGAATCATATCGACATTGGATCTTGCTTTGTCGGCTATGATGCGATTGACGCGCTTCATATCCGCTTCAACAAGAGAAAGAAGCGGTATTAATCCGGCTTTCGGATCTCTCGTGTTCTCAAGTGGTACAATGACCCCCAACAGGGCTACCTCTCAGCTTTAAGTTTTAGAAATGTATGACTTTGATCAATATACTCATTTTGAACCTGTTATGGTCAAGCCAGATCGCCGCACTATTATAGACTATTTATGAAAATATGCCCTCTCGGCAAATTGCAAATGGTTGGGTATTTTCACAGATATAAAACTGATGCACAATTCTTAGACAGGTCCTAGAATGCAAGAACTTCTCCGAACAAATGATGCCGTACTCATAAGTTTTATAGAATCTTTGTTAAGCGAAGCGGGGATTGTGTATGCAATTGCTGATTCAAATATAAGTATTGTGGAAGGTTCTATCAGTATCTTCCCTCGCCGTGTTCTTGTGCGAGCAAATGATTTATTGGAAGCGCGAAAGTTACTTGATGATGCGGGGCTGCAAAAGGAAGGGAGCAATGGCTGAAATGCCGTCGATTGTAGATACGTCGCCAACCTTTGAAACGACGGATGATGCTTTTTTGGCAGGGGCACTTTCTATCTTGCAACCGAAGCGAGGCCCGCGGACGGCCATTGACGCGATTTTCCTCGCTGCTGCTGTGAACGTTTGCGAAGATAAAAAGCATGATGTCTTGGAAGCGGGTTCGGGAAGCGGTGTCGTGGGCCTGGCTTTGGCCCATCGTGCGAAGAATGTAAACGTAATCGGTGTGGAGATAGAATCAGAACTGGCGAGACTTGCTCAGCAAAACGCCGAACGTAATGATCTTGCGGACCGAGCTAAGTTTTTTGTGGGGGATGTCACCGGTACTTGTGAGCGTTTTACCGAACTTGGACTTGCTGCAGAAAGTTTTCATCATGTTATTGCAAACCCGCCCTTCCTGACGAAGGGGGCGGCTCGCAAAGCGGGGGACCGGTTGACATGCCAAGCACATGTAACGGATGTCGGTGCGCTGGAGAAGTGGGTACGGTTTTTGACCCGCATGGCAGCACCTAAGGGCGTGCTTACCCTTATTCATCGTGCCGATGCCTTGACGGAGTTGTTATCTTATTTAGACAAGCGTTTTGGCGCGCTTGTCATTTCTCCACTTTTTCCGAAACAAGGAGAACCGGCTAAGCGCATCATTGTTCAGGGGATCAAGGGCAGCCGGGCACCACTTACGCTTAACAGAGGGTTGATACTCCATGATAAGAAGGGCAACTATACGCCGGAGGCAGAAGCCATATTACGTGGCGTAAAGCCTTTAATTCTCTAATATCAGATTGTGATGAGACCAAGCTTGATTTGATTGGATCTATCTCTATGTTTCCCACTAAATAAATTATTGGTTCAACTGAAAAAAAGAGGCAAATTTTAACGTGCAGCTCCTGCCATCAAGATGGTCTAAATCAAGACCGGTTGTTCCTGTTCTAAGATTATCCGGCGCTATTGGCGCAGTGACGCCCTTAAGACCAGGGTTAAGCCTAGCAAGTGTTGCTGGGGCAATTGAACGCGCTTTTTCGACTAGTCGAGCTAAGGCGATTGCCATTCAGGTTAATTCACCAGGCGGTTCTCCTGTACAATCCATGCTGATCTACAAGCGTATTCGTGCGCTTGCAGAGGAGAAAGAACTTCCGGTTTATGTCTTCGCAGAAGATGTTGCCGCGTCTGGCGGTTATATGTTGGCCCTTGCGGGAGATGAGATCTACGCGGATCCGAGTTCCATTATCGGTTCTATCGGCGTGGTTTCAGCAAGTTTTGGTTTTGATAAGCTGATTGAGCGTTTTGGTATTGATAGGCGTGTCTATACTTCAGGCGCTAAGAAGGTGACTTTGGATCCATTTCGCCCTGAGCAGCCTGAGGACGTTGCTCATCTCAAAACCATCCAAGAGGATGTTCATCAGACTTTTATTAATCTCGTCAAGGCGCGCCGTGGGGAGCGCATAGAACAAGCTGGAGATAAACTCTTTACGGGTGAGTTCTGGAGTGGAAATCAGGCGCTTGAGCTTGGCTTGATTGATGGAATCTCGGATCTCAGAACCAAAATGCAAGAACTCTATGGCGATAAGGTCCGCTTGAAAGTTATTTCCGCTAGCAAACGTGTATTTGGCCGGATACGGTTTCCCGGTATGGGGGGATCGTCTTGGAGCCAATCGGACTATTCAGCTCCGACCTTTGCAGATGAACTTATTTCAGCGATTGAAAGGCGGGCACTTTGGGCGCGTTATGGTTTGTAAAAGCCAGCTGAGGAGAGGTTAACCTGCTTCATATGCTTGACCCGCTCAAGCCCCAGCATTACGTTGCGCGGTGCGCAGCGGGAGATCGGGCGGGTTTTTCAATGAGTGATAGAAAAGCAATGGCCAAACTCAGGCCGGACAGGTCCTTTCAGGATTTGATCCTTACATTACAACATTATTGGGCGGAATATGGTTGCGTCATCCTCCAACCTTATGACATGGAGGTTGGGGCAGGCACATTCCATCCGGCAACAACGCTTAGAGCCCTCGGTCCAAAACCGTGGAATGCTGCTTATGTTCAGCCCTCACGTCGGCCGACGGATGGACGCTATGGCGAGAATCCCAACCGTCTGCAACATTATTATCAGTTTCAAGTGATCTTAAAGCCGTCGCCTGATGATATTCAGCAGCTTTATCTTGAGAGCCTTTATCGGATAGGCATTGATGCACGAAACCATGATATCCGCTTTGTTGAGGATGATTGGGAAAGCCCAACCCTTGGCGCTTGGGGGCTTGGTTGGGAGGTTTGGTGTGATGGCATGGAGGTTTCACAATTCACCTATTTCCAACAAGTAGGTGGTTTCGATTGTGATCCTGTTTCTGGGGAATTGACTTACGGGTTGGAACGCCTTGCGATGTATGTACAGGGCGTTGACAATGTTTATGACCTTTCCTTCAACGGCCGGGATGGTGAGAAGAAGGTCTCTTATGGTGATGTTTTTCTGCAAGCTGAACAGGAATATTCCCTGCATAATTTTGAATATGCTGATACGGAGCTTTTGCTTCAGCATTTCCGCGATGCCGAGAAAGAGTGCAAGGCCTTATTAGAAGCAGGCGACAAAGGTGAAGATGTGCGTCATGATTGTGTTCTTCCTGCTTATGACCAATGCATAAAAGCCTCCCACATTTTCAACTTGCTGGATGCCCGCGGAGTAATTTCCGTCACTGAACGCCAGGCTTATATCCTGCGGGTGCGTGATCTCTCTAAGGCGTGTTGTACGGCTTGGTTGAGGACTGAGGGAGGGGGGAGCTTCTAATGCGGAAGGAAACACGCCATGTCTGAGCTCCTTCTTGAACTTTTTTCCGAAGAAATCCCAGCACGGATGCAAGCACGTGCGGCGCAAGACCTTGAACGCCTTGTAACCGAAAGATTGACCGCGGCTGGGCTTAAACTTTCTGATACACAAGCATATGCCACCCCGCGTCGGCTAACATTGGTTGTTGGAAACATTCCTCAAAAATCACCGGATATTAAAGAAGAGCGTAAAGGTCCGCGTGTAGGCGCGCCGGATAAAGCCATTCAAGGTTTTTTGCGTGGGGCTGGCGCTGCAAGTCTCGATGAATGTGAAATCCGTGAAGATAAAAAGGGTGAATATTATGTCGCGGTAATCGAGAAACCAGGCCGGCCAGCGTCCGATCTGATTGCCGAAATTATACCTGATGTGATCCGCAAATTCCCTTGGCCAAAGTCCATGCGCTGGGGGGCGGGGAAATTGCGCTGGGTGCGCCCGCTTCAGTCCATTCTCTGTGTGCTGGATGGCAAGGTTGTGCCGTTTGATGTGGATGGCATTGAAAGCGGGAACCAAACCGAGGGCCATCGCTTTATGGCTCCGAAACCGCTTAAAGTGAAATCTTTTGAGGATTATGAATCCAAGCTGCGAGAGGCCAAGGTGATCTTGGATGCCGCTGAGCGTTCGGAAATTATTTTGGATCAGGCGCGCAAGATTTCTAAGGAGAACAAGTTAAAACTCGTTGAGGATGAAGCATTGCTTGCCGAGACAGCCGGTCTTGTGGAATGGCCGGTTGTGCTTATGGGAGAGTTTGATAAGCCGTTCTTAGATGTACCGCCTGAGGTGCTCACCACATCTATGAAGGCGCATCAGAAATGTTTTTCACTCAAAAAACAAAATGGGCTCACTAATAAATTTCTCCTCGTTTCTAATCTCATTGCCGAAGATGGTGGTCAGGCTATCACCAATGGTAATGAACGTGTCATTCGCGCACGCCTCTCAGACGCGAAATTTTTTTGGGACCAAGATGGGAAGCGAAAGCTTGATGATCTGCTTCCCAAACTTGAAGAAATTATTTTTCACGAAAGGCTTGGCACTCAGGCGGAGAGGGTTGAGCGCATAAAACAGCTTGCACGTGAGTTAGCGTCCAAAGTTGGGGCCGATCCGGACAAGGCCGAGCGTGCCGCCGAGCTTGCAAAGGCTGATCTAGTCACCGAAATGGTTGGCGAGTTCCCAGAGCTTCAGGGGCTTATGGGGTGCTACTATGCAGCAGCACAAGGGGAAGCTGAAGACGTCGCACAAGCCATTAAAGAGCATTACCAACCACAGGGGCCAAGCGATGATGTGCCAACAGAGCCTGTACCTATTGCTGTGGCACTTGCAGATAAGCTCGACACGCTTGTTGGCTTTTGGGCGATCGATGAAAAGCCGACAGGCTCAAAAGATCCTTATGCGCTTAGGCGAGCAGTGCTGGGGGTTATCCGCATCTTATTAGAAAACAAGGTTCGGCTGCGCCTTGGTGAGTATTTGCCACAGCATATGAACCGATATGTCAAGCAGAGGGGCGAGAATTTTGGAAGTGAATTTGATGGCCGGGGGTTCAATGCATTTTTCGCCGACCGCCTCAAAGTCTATCTCCGCGATAAGGGTGCGCGTCATGACCTGATCGACGCTGTCTTTTCCCTTGGCGACCAAGGTGATCTTCTAATGATCGTTAAAAGGGTTGAGGCATTGGGCAATTTCCTTGAAACGGACGATGGGGCTAATCTACTCGCCGGGGTCAAGCGCGCCGCCAATATTTTGCGTATTGAGGAGAAGAAGGATAAGACGTCTTACGATGGAGAAGTCGATGCCGATCTCTTGCAAGACAAAGAAGAAAAGACGCTCCACAAAGTCATACTCACCGCTACGAAATCTGCTGAGCAGGCCATAGCCAAAGAAGAATTTGAAGATGCTATGGCAGCTATGGCCCGGTTACGTATGCCTGTGGATAACTTCTTTGATCACGTCACGGTGAATGTGGACGAAAATAAGCTTCGCCATAACCGTTTGAAACTCCTTTCGCAAATCCGGAGGGCGACGCTAAAAGTGGCGGATTTTTCAAAGATAGAGGGTGGGTGACGTAAAAGGGTGTAATTGGTGGCTTATACAACTTTTGGCCTATCCAAGAATTCAGTTTTCCTGTAAAAAGTAAAGACCGGATTGCGGGCGAGATATGCGTGCTTTGTGGGGGATTCCGTGCCTGGCTGGATGGATGATTTGCGAGGGCCATATACGGTTTTATAAGCCCTGATTAGGACATTCATCATATTTTTCACTGATCTGGTTTTTCCGCTGCAAGGCGGGTTGTCGAATAAGGAGCAGTAAAAATGGGCCATGTGCAAACAGCTCCTGAGAGCGAAACCAAATGGGTCTATAAATTTGGTGAAGGTGTCGCTGACGGTTCCGCAGAGATGAAGGAGTTGTTAGGCGGAAAAGGATCTAATCTTGCAGAGATGGCCAATCTCGGGCTCCCCGTTCCGCCCGGGTTCACCATTACGACTGAAGTCTGCAGAGCTTATTATGACAATGACCGACAACTGCCTTCGGGTCTCGAACCGCAGGTGGTTGAGGCTGTAAGTAAAGTTGGTGAGTTAGTGGGCGCCACATTTGGCGATCGTGAGAACCCACTTCTTGTTTCCGTGCGTTCTGGTGGGCCTGTCTCTATGCCCGGCATGATGGATACGGTTCTCAATTTGGGGCTCAATGATGAAACGGTGGAAGGCTTGGCAAAGCGTGCAAATGACAAGCGTTTTGCTTATGATTCCTATCGCCGCTTTATCCAGATGTATTCAGATGTAGTTCTTGGTGTCGACCATCATTTTTTTGAAGACATTCTGCAAAGCTTTAAAAACCAGACCGGTTTGAAGCATGATACGGACGTTACGGCAGAAGACTGGGTAGACCTTATCCATCTCTATAAAGAGTGTGTTGAACAGGAGCTTGGAAAGCCTTTCCCGCAGGATATACATGAACAGCTTTGGGGCGCCATTAATGCTGTTTTTGGCTCTTGGCAGAATACGCGGGCCATCACCTATCGCAAGATACATAACATTCCCGACCATTGGGGCACGGCTGTAAACATTCAAGCCATGGTGTTTGGCAATATGGGTGAGAAGAGCGCTACAGGCGTTGCTTTTACGCGCAATCCATCAAATGGTGAGAGGAAACTTTACGGTGAATTCCTTATCAATGCGCAAGGGGAAGATGTTGTTGCCGGAATCAGAACGCCGCAAAGCTTAACGGAAGAAGCTCGCCGTAAGGCAGGTGATGACAAACCCTCCCTTGAAGCCTCAATGCCGGAGGCCTTTGTAGAATTCCGCATTATTTGTGAAAAACTTGAAGCTCGCTATCGTGATATGCAGGATATCGAATTTACCATTCAAGATGGTAGGCTTTGGATGTTGCAGACGCGGTCCGGCAAGCGCACCACGAAAGCCGCACTTAAGATTGCTGTCGATATGGCCGAGGAAGGTTTGATTACCAAGGAGGAAGCGGTATCCCGTATCGATCCCGCGGCCCTCGACCAACTGCTTCATCCGACCCTCGATCCTGAGGCCAAACGCGATATTGTTGCATCGGGTTTGCCGGCATCGCCGGGAGCGGCATCGGGTGAAATCGTTTTTGACTCTGATGAAGCAGAACAGCTTAAAAGTGATGGCAAACAGGTTATTTTGGTGCGCACCGAAACCAGTCCCGAGGATATTCACGGTATGCACGCGGCCGCGGGCATTTTGACCACTCGTGGTGGCATGACCAGCCATGCTGCTGTCGTTGCACGTGGCATGGGCAGACCTTGTGTCTCAGGCGCGGGCACGGTGCGTATTGACTACAAAGCGGAAACGATGACCGTCGGCCATACCGTTTTGAACAAGGGAGATGTGATCACAATTGACGGAGCCGCTGGCCAAGTGATGCGGGGGGCCGTGCCCATGTGCCAGCCTGAGCTTTCCGGTGATTTTGCAATCATCATGGGATGGGCTGATGACATTCGTGAACTTGGTGTGCGGGCGAACGCCGATACACCGCTCGATGCAAAAACGGCACGTGAATTCGGGGCGGAAGGCATAGGGCTGTGCCGGACCGAGCACATGTTTTTCGATGAGGATCGTATTTTGGCTGTGCGGGAAATGATCCTTGCGGAAAATCAAGTCGGCCGCCGTAAGGCCCTTGATAAACTTTTGCCAATGCAGCGCGATGATTTTGAAGCACTTTTTGAGATCATGTCCGCGCTTCCGGTGACCATCCGGCTCCTCGATCCGCCACTTCATGAATTTCTGCCGCATACAGAGGAAGAAATTGCTGAAGTGGCCAAGGCGATGGAAATCCCCAGTGACAGACTTTTTGCACGTGTCAATGAGCTGGAGGAGTTTAATCCTATGCTTGGTCATCGTGGGTGCCGGCTCGCGATTACCTATCCGGAAATTACGGAAATGCAGGCACGTGCCATTCTTGAGGCCGCTGCCAATGTGGCGCAAAAAACGGGTGAGGCTGTTGAGCCCGAAATTATGATTCCCCTTATTGTCGGGCGCCCTGAGTTTGATTTTCTTGCAGGCCGTATTCGTAGTGTTGCGGAGGCGGTGGAGCGTGAGAAGGATATTAAACTGTCATATACGATCGGCACGATGATCGAATTGCCACGGGCCTGTTTGCAAGCAGGAGAGATCGCTCAATCCGCAGATTTCTTTTCTTTCGGCACAAATGATCTCACCCAAACCGGGCTGGGCATAAGCCGTGATGATGCTGGAAGTTTTTTGAACGAATATGTTGATAAGGGATTACTCAAGGTGGATCCGTTTATTTCCATTGATGTGGACGGTGTTGGCGAACTCATAGAAATGGGTATTGAACGCGGTCGGAAAGTTCGTTCAGACCTTAAGCTTGGGATTTGCGGCGAGCATGGTGGTAACCCGGAGTCTGTCGACTTTTGCCAGAAGGTCGGGCTCGACTATGTGTCGTGTTCGCCTTACCGTGTTCCCGTGGCTAGGCTTGCTGCCGCTCAGGCTGCGATCAATACAAAGAGTTGATTTTTACCGTCTTTACCCTTGGTGTCGTGTACAATTCTGTGAAAGATCCGGTCTTAGTGCCTTTTTGCTTTCGCATTTTTAGGCATTTTTCATCGTGACGCCATGTTGCAGTTGTTTAAGTGTTGTTTTTGAGCAAAATCCAATTGCCGGGCAACACGCGTGACAACATTTCTTAGCCGCCTTTCCGACATCTCCGATCTTTTATATTTGCCGCGTTTTATTCCAACCTTTCGGGCTGTGCTTTTGCAGCCTGTCCGGTTTTTTTCTCATTATCGAGACATTGTTACTAACGAGCAAGTCAAGTTTTTTGATCTTCATTTTGAACGGCATGATGACACTTACCTTGGTCCGGTGAAATTCTCAGCCATTGTGGTTTGCATCTCGAATATTCTGTTTCCCCTTATTCTTCAGCTTGGTGTGGTTGTTGGTGCATTCAGCCGGGATTTTTTTGAGTTTGCTCAATGGGCTAAAGAAGCTGGTTATCTCGATCCGCTGAGCATTACCGGCCTGTCTTTCATTGATGAGCCAATTCGAAAGATACTTCTTCTTGCATTTATGTATCTCCTCGGCGTTTTGGTTTGGCTATTTGCAAAGCGTAAAATTCCGATCAGCTTTGCGGCGGGCTATTTGTTTTACATTGGTGCCTGGGATTTGGTCAGCATTCTGGCAAGTATGGCGTTCATTCTTGTATCTTTTATTATCCCGCTTTACCAAACCGGCTTGCCGCAAATTGTTGATACGATCATATACTGTATTTTTGCGTTCATGTTTCTAGCTTTTCCTATTATTTATTGGCCGAAAATTCTTGGCCTTTCTCGGCAAAGGATTGCGATTTCTTGGGGGATTGGGCTCACTGTATGGATCATAGTAATCGTCGTGGTATTTGTGCCTTTTATCAATATGCCGCAGTTTTAATCTGGGTATCTCTAAATACCCCCTTGGGGCCATCCACCATCCCCTACCACCCGCCTAATTATCGCAGAATATGGCAGATGGTAGGGGGTGGTGGATAGTTTTTAGAGGTATCCATCTTCATGTCTCACAGTCCTGGATAATCACATTCTTTCCATAGTCTCACCACATGACCATTCTAACAATCAATTCCAATATGCATGGACGGGTGAGCAGAAATCTTCTTGAGGGTTAAGACTTGGTAAAGGTTTTTGTCGCCCAATAGACGGATCCAGAGCAAAGGAGTTGAGAACCGTAAGGTCTCAAGGTGTGGGGCTTTTCTCCATTAGGGGGGCGTACCGCCTCAAACACCAACCTTTGTCTCAAAGATTTGTTGTCGGGTTTGAGTATATGAGTCGTACCGCCACCGGGTCTCTGCGTTTTTTGGCGTTTTTGGCAGCCTCTGTACCCTTATTGGGGTTCGGCTATATCGCTGGGCATAAGGGGATGCTGAAGAATTTGAGGTTCCAAATTGAGCTGGCGGCATCCTCAAAAGGCATGGATTATGAGCGTCAATTGCCGCTGCCAGGGTCCAGATCTCTTACTGCTAAACCGCTTCCTGAAACCGTAGATCACCTTTTTGCCGGTCATAAAAAAGGGCCGCGCATTGACCAATGGCTGATTGCTCAGAGCTCTACCAGTGTTTCAAAACGCCCAAGGCAGGTTGTAGCAGCGATTTCTCCCTATAAATCGACATTGTCAAATGCGCCGCTGAAGACGAGAGTGGGAAGGCATTTGGTGAATCGCGCTAATAAGCGGGATAGGCTTCGTATTCCTGAAACACGGATGGCAAAACTGCGAGTACCGGTACACACAGGAGCAATTGCCAAGGAACATCGTACGACGCAAACGGCACATCGCTTTGAAAGGAAAGTTCCTGAGCATCGTTATAATTACTATCCGCCCTTGGGCAGGCAGATTAGCGCGGCTGTTTTTTTTGAGCTGCCAGGGCGGGCCTGGGCTTACGAATTTACTCCCCTAACCGAGGTTGATCGCAGTAATGTTCGGCCTGCGTCTTTGGGTAAAAACAGAGCGGGCATGTTAAGAAATAAAAGGCGGTTCTCAGGTAAGAAAAACCTCTATTACGGGGCAATGCTGAGCGCAAGGTCACGCCAGCGCGAGCGTAATTGTCTCGCGAAAGCCATTTATTTTGAATCTCGTGGTGAGCCGGTTCATGGGCAATTAGCTGTCGCTCAGGTTGTTATGAACCGTGTGCGGGAGAAATACTATCCAAGCACGGTCTGCAATGTTGTGTTTGAAGGCGCGCACCGGAGAAACAAGTGTCAGTTCTCTTTTGCCTGTGATGGTTATCCTGATATTCCGCGCAATAAGCGGTTGTGGCGGCTTGCCAATCAACTAGCTTCAAAAACGATGAATGGCGAAGTATGGCTTAAGGATATAGGTTATGCCAGCCATTATCATGCGACCTATGTCAGACCGAGATGGATAAGATATATGCGCCGCATCAAACGTGTCGGTGTGCATATTTTCTATCGCGGTACGTTTCTACCCAAAGTTATTGTCTCCCGCAGGGACCGGCGAAAAAAATCGTAGTCAATCCCAAAGACGTTCTTTCAACTCGTCAAGATCAGATTCACTGATTTTGCGTTTTGGCGGCGTTTTACATTTTGGCAATAAAAGAAGGACGAGAACTACCGGGGGAAAAACAGCCCCTGCGAAGGCCCATTTATCTACACTACGTTGTTTTAAGGCTGCTAACAATGCCGCAAGCAATGCTGAGCTTATACTTACAATACCAATTATGAAGACATATTCCGGCATATTACTCTCTTTTCTGGCAAACTCTCAATGACGCCTTGCATCAGTATAAATGATGTAATTCCTTCGAATGAGGATGCAAGCAAGAATGAAAAGATAATAGGACTGCATGTGCAAAAAGATACTTTTCTAATAGATTACAGCAATGCCTTCGAGCAATCCAATAAGGGGGATACAGAAAAACTCCTCATGGAGAGCCACCCAAATTGCGGATAGTTTTTCAATAAGTCACAAAAGAATTTCTTTTTTAACCTGCTGTTAATGCAGTAGACTTCAGCATAGGCTGGGTATAAATATAGGCCTTGCATGGGCCGGGTGTACATTGTGTTCGTACACTTTTAAGTTGCGTTTTGAGTAAGTGAGTAGTGTTGCATGGGTATGGGTGGTAGGCCGTCAAAGGCTGAAAAGACTGATAGAATCCTTGTCGGCGATTGCGTAGAAGAGCTGCGCAAGCTTCCGGAGCAAAGTGTTGATCTGGTTTTTGCCGATCCTCCTTATAATCTCCAGCTTGATGGTGAGCTGTTGCGTCCCAACAATACACGCGTGGATGGGGTCCATCATGACTGGGATAAGTTTAAAAGCTTCAATACATATGACCAATTTACCTATGACTGGTTGTCAGAGTGCCGGCGCATCCTGAAGCCGCATGGCACGCTTTGGGTCATCGGTTCCTATCACAATATTTTCCGGGTAGGTGCTAAGCTGCAAGACCTGGGCTATTGGATTTTGAACGATCTCATTTGGCGTAAAACCAACCCTATGCCAAATTTTCGTGGCCGCCGTTTCACCAATGCTCATGAAACATTGATTTGGGCTGCGCACGGTCCTGAGACGCGCTATACATTCAATTATGAAGCGATGAAAGCTTTGAATGACGATTTGCAAATGCGCTCTGATTGGCTACTCCCAATCTGCTCAGGCCCAGAACGCCTCAAGGACAATAAGGGTAAAAAAGCCCATCCGACGCAAAAGCCGGAAGCGCTGCTACACAGGGTGATACTTGCTTCGTCCAATTCAGGCGATGTTGTGCTGGACCCTTTTTTCGGGACAGGCACAACGGGTGCAGTTGCCAAGCGTCTTGGCCGGCATTGGATTGGTGTTGAACGAGATAAAGTTTATGCAAAGGCTGCTCAAGATAGGATAGACCAGGTTACACCACTGCCTTCTGATAGCCTGGAGATCACCCGTAGCAAACGCTCCGAGCCACGCGTACCTTTTGGTACGATAGTGGAACTTGGCATGTTGACACCCGGCAGCATCCTTTATGATCCGCGTGAAAGGCATGCAGCACAAGTCCGCGCCGACGGAACACTTGCATGTGATGGTGGGCAAGGCTCAATTCATAAAATGGGAGCTTTTGTTCAAGGGGCGCAGGCGTGCAATGGTTGGACTTTCTGGCATTTCAAAGCCGATGGAGAACTCAAACCGATCGATGATCTTCGCAAGGAAGCTCGCTCTCATTTGGGGCTAAGCCCTGGTCAGGCGACAGCTTAACCGGCAGGCAATAACCTGGATACCTCTAAAAACTATCCACCACCTCCTACCATCTGCCTAATTATCGCAGAATATGGCGGATGGTAGGAGGTGGTGGATGGCCCCAAGGGAGTATTTAGAGATGCCCACCTTAAGGTAATTCCATTCTAATCCCCAAATGGTCGTTCTTCCGGCTCGTGCCGCCAAAACTCAACCAGCTCTTTGAGCGCTTCACGATTATGCTTTCTGCGGATTTGCCTTTTCAGGCAAGTCAACTCTTTTTCCGGCATGTTCCAATTCAAGCTGGTTGCCGACGTGTTTTCAAAAACCACCGTCTGTAAAAAATCCTCCGGATAAATTGACTGAAGCAGTTTGAGCTCAATACTGTTGCGGAAAAGCATGCTGGATTGGCGCGCCATTTCCCGTCCTTCAAAGGGGCCGGTTAGCCAGTGAAAAGCTGCTTCAGGCTTACTGCTACCACCGATAATTGTTTCAACGGCACGGAAGCTCTTACAGCGTATTTTCTTGCGGCTGCGATCACGCTTTCTCCTTTTTTTACCGGCTCTCCTCAAGCGTCGTGTTCTTGGCTGATTTATTGGCGCTGAGAGCAGTTCTTCATCCCCTTCTTCTTCGGCAATGCTGGGATAGGCGCGAATTTGAACGATCACGACACCCGATGTATTGCGCTGAATCCACTTCCGAATCCGGTCTTGCTTGAGATAAGCGATCGCCATGTTGATACCGTAATTATCATAATATCCAGCGTCGGCCACACGTTGTGGTGGATCCGTTGGCAATTCAACCGCAGGTGTAATGTAAGCAAATGACGCGCTCATGCGAACGGCTGTATCAAGACCAAATGTTTTTTGTGCGCCCGGAAAGCGCTTAAAGAATTCAACGGCGTCTTTGAGCTTACGGGCGTTGATCGACCGGGGACGTTTTTGGATCAGCGCCTTTTCCTGGGGTTTATAAGCAATTTGTTTTCTTGCAACTTTGCGGATGTCGCCAAGATCAAGATTGCTAATGAGGAGAGGTTGTCCTGTCTCAACAATCATGGGGGACAGGATAATCGATGGACGCCAGCCCGCAACTTCACCTGCTTTCAAAGATTGAAATGATTTCTTCAAAGTTTTCCAGTGCGACTGAAGAACTTTGCCACGATCTAAGTCCTGCTGTACCGGCAAAAAAATGTGCGATATATCGCGTTGCACAAGCTGCTGGACGATAGACGACAAACTATCCCGCGCAACGGGAAAACGTGTGCCCAGCCTTTTATCGCCCCAATTCGCCCAAAAACTGGAACTTCTTTTTTGACGTGCCCTGATATCGTCTTCCAGCATTTCTCGTAAAGACTTGCTCGGTTCGCCATTGTTGGTCCTGGTAGCCGCAAAATAGGAAGCGCTCACCATCCCACCGGATGCACCGGTGATCAATCTAATACTATCCGTAAAACCCGGGAGGCGCCCATTCTCAGCACTTTCCTTACGCAATTTGTCTAGGACAAGAGCGGTCCAGAAAGCTGCTCTATAGGCTCCACCTGAAGTGGCTATAATAACCAGTTTCGGATCATCTGCGTTTTGTCTTGCTTTCCAAGCCCGTAAACTTTGAAGAGGGTCGATTAGACCGTTTGATGAGGAAGTGCTTTGCCCATTGTTTTGGTCATTCGCAGGCAAAAGCTTAACGAGAGTGCTCTTATCGTAATAAGATTTGCCTTGAGCATTTTTTATGCCGTCAAATTTATATTTGAACGGTTGTCCATTTGCGAAAATAACCCATCCCACAAGAGCCACGATTGCTATGGGACGTAATGCCTCCGGAATGAGGCCGATTACAATGTAAACGACGATAAACCAACCTAAGATCCACACGATTGCAATGGTCGGAATAAGTCTTGGCAGGATGGATATAAGAAGCAAAATTAGGATGGATAGGGCAAGAGCTACAAAAATTAGTCTCGCCCCGGAAATCTTTGCGATTAAATGTGAAACGAGCACAAAAACTGTCAGCATCAAACAACCGATAAATGTTCCTAACAAAGCTCGTATGATTTCTCCCTCAAGCAATGGGGCTCCGGTCACACGAATGGAAGCATATGCTGCAGCAAGGGGGAAAAGTGAAAAAATTAGTACACGTGGCGCTAGGAATTTGAGATGGCGGCCGATGCTGGCATGATAAACCTGGCGTTCCGGATTGTGATCAAGAAGACCGACCAAAAGCCAGATCATGCCAATGAGCCATGTGGCGGAGAGTTGCGTTAAAAGTGTCGGACCATTGACGAAGAATGCAATAGGATGATGCTCCGCCAAGCCAGGATCGTCGCGGAAAATATTCGGAAACCCATAAGTTTCACCCAGCACACCGGCAATAGCGGCACAATATCCTCCAAATAGAACAACGAATAAAAACCAGTGACGCGCAATGCGATCCAAAATTTGTATCATGGAGCCCCCCCCCTAACGAACTCGTCCCTTTTGAGCCATATGATTATGATGTAGATGGCATGAGCCATCTTGAGATTATGGCTTACTCTGAAGTTCCGCGATCCAACCCCTCCGGTGAGAGAAATTCAATAGTAACAAAAATACAAACTCATATATTGCAAACCACATAAATTTACCGCCTAACCAAACAAAAAGAATGGCAGGAAGAATGGGCGCAAGGAGCGGAAAAAGATTGGCAACTTTTGTTTTTAGGGGCGAGTAAGCAGACGGCAAATACCCCATTGTTATAAATATATAGAGTATGCCTGCCACCCGGATCCAATCCTGAACCCGCTCGCCTCCGCCTATGTCAAGGAGCTTCATTAACTCGACAGGCGCGTAAATCATAAAATAGCCTGCAAGCACCAAATTGGCCAAAATGCGAAGACGGACGAGCCATTTAAACGAGGTCATATGTGGGTCTCCAACAAAACATTTATAGACTGAGTAGGTAATGAACGAGTGCTCGGCGTTCATCATCTGTCAGGTTTGTCCCATATTCATGCCCCTGATTGCTATTACCTCGAAGGCTTGTGTCATAGCAAAAGCCCTTGCCTGTAAAATTCTCGGGGACACAGGATGGCGAGGCATAACCACCCCGTTTGAAATCCAACTCTTTACGCCCGCGGATAAACGCCTTGGGACGCTCAGGCGCTGGTCTGAGCAAATCCATGAGTGTGGGTACTGACCCATTATGGAGGTAGGGGCCGGTGAGCCAAATGCCGTTTAAAGGCTGAGCGATATATTTCTCTTCATTATTAAAATGTTTGAAGGTCCAAGGCATGGCATGGCCACGGCTATCCACCTTACGGCCATCTTTATCGTAATTGTTATAGGCCTTGGTTGCACCATCAGTCCACATTGCTAAACGGTTCGGGTCCGTGCCAACTTCCTCAACAGGTATTAGGCTCATGACCCGCTCACCCTTCGGGCTATGGCAATCGGCACAATGGGTCGCAAATAAAGCCTCACCTTCAGCCTTCAGAATTGGATCAAAGATGATCGGTGCTAACGGTGATTTGATAGTGTAGAGATAGCGTTTGAGCCGGTCGATGATCCCGCGATCATAATATTTTGCGGTCGTTCCATCACCGAGCGCGGAGTTTAAAATAACCTCCCATAGATCCCGGCTGAGGCCGTCCCAGTGCCAATTCTTAGGTTTACCGGGATTGCGAGCTTCTTGTATGTTTTCTTTCAGCCGGGCATTCCATGCGGGCATGATATCGGAGTTGCCGATCGTCTCATCAATGGGCTGTTCCAGATAGTCAAACTTAACCGGGTTAAATGGATCAACCCGACCAGGTCCCCAAGCAGGACGACGCCAAGTCCATGCATATCTTTTTGTGATCAGCCGGCCAATTTCTCTACGAGCATAAGGAATGACAAAATGGCGGTAAGTCATGCGCTCAAGCCAAGTTGTCTCGGGAAAACGTTCCTGAATGGCGGGCAAAAGATATTTCGGCGTAAAATTTGGAGTCGCGGCGCAATTTGAGATGAAGCGCAAATAAGCTTGTGAGTCCAAATGTGTGTTGGTCCCACCTACAAACATCTCCGACTTGTTATCGCTGCCGCGTTTATAGGTCTGAACATGGCAGATCGCACAATTGATTGCCACCAGCTCCGTACCTAGGATCGAAACTTTGGAAAAGCCGATGGGAATATCTTTGCCACGTTCATATATGAAGCCGAAATTTTTGTAGCCGCCTTTGGCAATAAGGGGGCTGCAGACTTTTGGAAGAACCGCCCAAATCTTCAAGGGAAGTCCATCAGTTACATTGTTTCCGATGGAACCATATTTGAAGAATTCTTCGTCGCTTTTGAAGTCTGTTTGACGCGGATTATTGATTTGAGTATAAGCCAGCCATCCAAATATCACTGCGCCAATAAGAAGAAGAACACCAAAGGTCCGCCAAAAAAGTTTGGACCATGGTATCTGACGTCGAGGCCGTCTACGTCCGTCCTTTGTCGCCATTTCGTCTCCCCAAAATCGGCCATAAATGCGTTAAAAGCTTAGCAAATAAGCCAACAAATCTTGTTTTTCTTGATCAGAAAGATCAGTCCCATAGTTATGTCCACCATTGGCATTGCCCTCAAGTTTGGTATCAAAGCAAATACCTGCTTTTAAGGGCTGACCGGGTTCGCAGGGCGGAGCCTTAAATCCACCGTTGCTTGCATCAAGTTCTAACAGGCCCCTGATAAAGGTCTGTGGGCGTTCCTCTGGCTTTTTTAAGAGATCCGCTAGCGTTGGCACCGAACCGTTATGTAGATAGGGTGCGCGCAGCCACAACCCATCAAGGGGTTGATTGGCATAACCGCCAGTCTTTTTGAAATACTGGAACCGGTGCTCCTTATGCCTGCAAAAAAGCCTTTCCTTTTGATACTCTTCCATCTGAAAGGTATAGCTGCGCAGGCGATGCGGGTCTGTTTTGATGTATTCCCAGGGTTCAATCTTGCCGAGTTTTGCGCCCTTGAAGACATAATCATTGTCATTCTGAAACCCATGACATTCTGCACAATAACGCGAATAAATCGCTTTGCCGCGCTCTACTTGCTCACGATTAAGGCGGTCCTTATAAGGACTTTTTGGAGGTTTGAGATCCTGAAGCCAGGTAGCGATTTTTCCGATTGATGTGTGATTAACAGTGTCTTCAGTGACGCCTGCACCTAGTGCTGCGCTTAGATTGCGCTCTTTAAGACTTGCATTATTCCCATCCCAATGGAGATGCATCATTTGCCGGCCGCGAGGTCCCTGCAGATAAATGCTTGGAAAATCAGAGATGCCAATTCTTTCTTCCTTTGTTAGGCACTGAGCTTCTATATCGAAATGAATGAGCTTATAGGGATTAAATGTATCAACCCGGCCCGGTCCCCAGGGCGTGGCTTTGTCCGGCATATAGGGCTCGTAAGATTTTGCTCGATTTTGTGCGAGTACGATCTCGTTTTGATATTGCCGGCAGGGCTCGCGCCTTTTTTCTTCTTCCGTCAACTTAGGCGGCTCGCAGCGGTAACGATCCAGTTTATAACGATTAAACGCTCGAGGTGACCGCAGTTTCACGATCTGAGGGGCCAGGAGAGGTAGAAGCCGGTTGCGTCGGTCGAGAAGAACCGCGCGTACATTTGGAACCACAAGCCACCCCCATAAGAACTCATCGATAACCGAAAGAGGTTTGCCTTGCCGGTTAATGGCATCCTTGAATTTTTTTCTATTCCATGAGAAATCTTTATCTTCCGCCATCCTGAAAAGAGCGAGAAAAAATCTTTCAAGATCAACCGTATTGGCCGGCATGCCCGAGATGATTGTGGGTTTGGTTGCACCGGGGAGTTTTACTTTACCAGTATGACAAATCGCGCAATTGAACCACGCAACCTCGATATTGTTTCTAACTCCCTTTGCAAAACCGATAGGAAGTTTGGGATCGGGTATGTTTTTGCCTTTTTCATAAATAAATCCAAAGTGGCTGTAATCGCCCGCTTCGCCAAATTCTTCGGGAAAAATTTCAGGCAATGCCAACAACAAACGATAAGGTAGCCCGTTGGCCAGCTCCGCTCCGATTGATCCATATTTAAAGTGCGTTTCATCGTCGTGATGAGTTATGCCGTAGCTCCGATTAAAAGCATAAACGGCATAAACAACGGTACCAAGTGTGAGCACGCCAGCTATTAAAACAAGAATAAGAAAAAAGAAAAGCCAACGGCGCACCCCAACCCAACCCGAAAAACGCCTTTGCGTTTCAGTAACTGGATACTCTACACTCATAGTTCTTCCCCAAACGTCAATTCTTTCGGCGAAGCACCTGCAGCATCTGGGTTTTTATCCTTATGTGCAGTAGGAATATTAAGTTCAGGCTTGACGCGATAAATTCGCATGAGTGTTTCAATCATCTTGTCATAGTCATGGTCAAAACGAGAAAGCTCATAGCACCCCATGGGATTTTTAGGCGCGTTCAATAGACATTTGTTGCAGAAGGTGCAAGGCCGGGGAGGTTCATCAAGCCCCCTTCGCCAATGTTTGAGAAGATCTGGATTTGCGACCAGTGACCGTGCGATTGAAACCGCATCGAAATAACCCTCATTGAGATAGTTCTCTATGGCTTTACGGCTTTGGTAACCACCAGTGCAGATCACCGGAATTGATACGGCACGTTTAATTGCAAGAGCTTCCTGTGCGCTGACACCTTCAACTGGTCGCCCCTTCTTCATGCGAAACCATAGCCATCTGAAGAGCGGCCTCAGATTAGCGTAGCGGAAAAGCACGTAATTACGGAAGGTAGCCACGCCCGAAGAGAGCATCGCGTCATATGTTGATGCAATCGTATTAAAGTGAAAATCACCTGGAGGATTGAGGGGATGGGGGAAAAGTGATCCTATTGAAATATGCAGAGCATCAGCCCCAGCGGATTCAATCCATTTCGCAACCTTGATGGTTTCATCGAGCCCATTGCCGCGTCCCTCTGTCGGAAAGACATGATTGTAATCAATTGCAGAGAGCTTCACTTGTAAATGATAGTTTGCACCGACTTCTGCGCGAATGGCCTGTATAACATCCAGCAAAAAGCGGGCTCTGTTAAAGAGATTGCCGCCATACCTGTCTTGTCGGTCATTGATCCCTGACGATAGAAATTGCGTGAAGAGATATCCATTCGCAGCGTGCAGCTCAACACCGTCTATACCTGCTTGGCGCGCCCGCCAGGCGGCACGGGCAAAACTCTCAATCATGTGGTCAATTTCGGCCAATGTCATGGCGCGCGCCGGAAAGCCATGCAGACTTTCAGAACGATTGGTAGAGCTTAACCTCGGCCGATGTTGGTTATGAACACCGGGAAGATCCATTTGCCGCCCGCTATGGCTGAGTTGCATAATATATTTGCAATCATAGCTATGGATCGCTTCCGCCAGCTTTGCCCAAAGAGGAATAAGCCGGTCACTGTGCATGGTGGCATAACCTGCAATAATACGGCCACTCATCAGAACAGGCACATAAGAAGAAATAATCGCTCCAACGCCACCTTCGGCAAACATGCATTCCCAATTAACACGTGTCTGAGTGAGGCTGCCATCCTCATTGTCAAAGCGGCCTGAAATATTGGAGCGAAAAATGCGGTTCTTGACTTCGAGATTACGCATTTTCAATGGGGAAAAAACCGTAAGGTCGTTCATGATTTTTTCCTCCTGGCGATAACATGGCTAGCTTTGCTCCATACGGTTTCGAAAAGAGACAAGACATAGTGATGCGCCGGGCAGGCCGACCAATGCCCTGCGGCGAACTCAAAACCGGCATTACTATCAAGTTTCACACTATCCCTCATGCGCATGATCACAAGTGTGAACGGAGGGACCCGGTGATCAACAAAAGGAAGAGTGAAATCCTGCTTAATTTGCCTCAATACAATAACCGGCGCGGTGCGTATGCTAACCCAATTAAATGGCACGCTCTTTTTTCGCCCTTTTATTGTTTCTTGCGCGAGGGTCCGGAGGTTCTCAAGAATGGGCAGGCTGTTATCCAGTGTGGTCTCTAAGGCATGAAGGCCGTTTTCATCACCTCCAACGGATTCAAGAAGTTGTTTTTTGGCACGCTGTGTTCCAAGGGTCATACGGCTGAACATGCCGCGCAGCGAAAAAGGCCGTCTGATTTCCCTGAGACGTTTATAAAGTTCAAAGAGCCGCAAATATTCAACTTCATCGAAAGGAAGAGTTGATACCGTCGCGCCCTCAGT
Source organism: Methyloligellaceae bacterium (assembly GCA_965224165.1). Classification (GTDB taxonomy): domain Bacteria; phylum Pseudomonadota; class Alphaproteobacteria; order Rhizobiales; family CBDCYM01; genus CBDCYM01. The sequence continues at coordinate 1,040,282 of CBDCYM010000011.1, forward strand.
TTGAAATGGATAGGCCGTCACATAAGTCAATGCGGCATAGGCCAAGTCTTTCTCTTTACCAGTGAGGATATACACTACAAGCGCCGCAATGGCTTCCTCCGACCAATCCTTGGTATCAGCAAAACGATCAAGCTTTTCTTTAAGATTTTTTTGATTATTTTGACGCTCCTTATCTCCTTTTGGACGCATAGAAAGCATGAACTGATTGTCCAGAGTAAACTGGCGCTTGAGACGGGACACAATCATCCGATTGACAAGAGGCCCTCTTGACTCGAAGTCTCTTTCCAGCGCCGGGTGCTGGTTGAGAGCCTCTATTTCTCGGTCGTGGTCAACGATTACCAAAGACGCCAAACCAAATAACCGGACGTAGCGAGCCATTATTCGCCTCACAATTCTTAAACAGACTCTTTGGCCAGCACACTCAGGGCCCCTCGTTTTGTCGTGCTTCTTGCCAGAAAACCGGTCCTCACTCCCGGATTAAGTCCGAAAGCATCTTTTTCTGGAAGCACTCTAATCAAGCGGCCAAGCGAAGAACGGGTTTTTCACACGGGCAACCTTTGACGCAAGTTCAGGCATGTGGCGTGAGATCACCGACGCCATGCCGTTATCTTGTATCCATTGCATGCCGACAGGCGTGTAAATTTTTTCATTGAAGTCATCCGTGTAAAACCGATCACTCTTAATTCTTCGGTTCGCCATTAAAATAAAAATACGAAATGCTGTTTCAGAAAAACCAAACCCTGGTGGCAAAGGTTCTGCCAATGTACCGATCAATAGATCAACGTCCTCGACATGCTCATAGATACGAGCCAGCTCATTTGCCGTTTCAGGATCACCGGTAAGCTCCTCAAATGTCCCAGGGGTATTCATGCGCAATAACCGGCGCATCTCGCAATAACGCGGCACCCCCCTTTCCCTATCACGCAGAATATCTATTGTCGCCACATCCACGACATGCCCAGCTTTACCTTGTTTACTGGTTTGCTTTTTCAGTCGGCGTAACACATTGGGAAAATTATGCAGCCGCAATGCACCCGGATGGGCCACGCCTAAGGAGTACCATGCATCTACAAAGCTTGTGTATTTATACACATTATGTGTCTCAGCCCCTGCAACCTCCTGTAATGACCGGCTCTCTATTTCGCTATTGTCTCGTAATCTGCGCAACGTAAATTCATCGGGCATCAAGGGATGCATACGATAAACAGCAACAAACTCTTCAGTAATGCTGTAGGGTGCGGCGTGGTGCTCAGCTTTTGTACCTGGTATACCGGTAAGTATTTCGATGTTGAGATCCCGGCCATAGGATTTCTCATAACTTTCCCCAAGAAGACCCCACCAGTTTCCCCGCATGGCGAAGCGGGTTCTTGGGCCGTTCAATAATGCAGGCGTCCATTCAACCGTATGGATCTTCGTCATTAAGGCTGCATTGATGAGCCGTGCTTTTTGAAAAATCCACTCATCAGGCGCATGGGCGTAGTCGATCTTCAGCCGTGAAGCTATAGCGTTATGTTCACGTGTAAAAAGTGTTGTCAGAAGTGACAACCCCAACCACCAATTGCCATTAACTCCGGCAAGTTCAACACCGTTTACAGCTTCAATGGCCAGCATTCCCTTTTCATCAAGATAGAGCTTGCCATCAGGTAATACCCGTCCTCCCCGATCAGAGCGCACCATGTGAAGACGCTCTTCAGTGCTGCCATAAATCTGTGAGCCATCCCACCAATGGGTTTCACGATTACGGTAGGCGGCCGGCATGCCAGTATCGGCATCACCGATAGTTTCATCCGCAAGACTCGCCCGTACACTAATATGTCCGGGTACATGCCCATCTTCATTCCATTGGTCCCCTTCTGGCAGGGGAACATTGATAAGCCGGTTCGGGTCGTTTGTGCCGTGGCTAAACCAATCATGGGTCATGAATTGCAGCCAGGCAGCCGCATGTATATTGAGATAGGTGACGGGAATAAATTGTTTGCGAGCAAGGAGTGTGTTCGAGATCTCACGTGGATTAGGTGTGAAGAGGTCAGGCTCCCGCTCGCCATAGGTGTATTTGAGTGGAACATTGCGCCCGAAACGCATCATGGTCATGCCCATTGTTGGGTCACTCAGATCATTGTAAGACCCGTCGGCGGTTCGAAAGCCGCGAACGTCAAAGTCCTCCTTATCGGGCGCAGTCAAATGTCCTCTAGCGGTATTATAAAGGTTTTTCTGCCTTAAATCATGGCGTAGGGCTAATACATTAAGAATAGATAAGAAAAATGGTAGCTTGTACCAAGTGACAAATTTGTTTATGAACCGGAATAAGTAGCTCAATACACCAAACATACTCTTGCTCACATTGTTAAGAGGCTATGGCGTTGGGGACCTTATCGCAAACCAAGGTGGGAGGAAATCTCAAAACATTATTTGATAAGAAATAAACTCACGACAAGGCAAATTACGCGTCCATTGTGACAAATTGATCAAACATGTATCCAGCATGCTCAAAAAGACGAAGTGCACGCCAGTAGTGAGATTAACTTTTCATGAAGTTTTATACATTAAAAGCGGTTATATGGCTTTGTTAAACTGAAATATTAAGTTAAGCGCTTATGATATTAGGGGCATTTCCGAAATAGCAGGGCCATTACAGTTCCAGACAATCAAATGCACTTGTGTCAAGTTTAAGGGAGTAGAACATGCGCATTGATCTTTCTGCAATCTTTGGTCTCTTGCTTGCGATTTTATTTCTTTGTCCAAGCAATTCGCAGGCCACAACATTAGGATCTTCGTTCTCCAGATTAAATGGGGTTGTTGTTTTACCCAATGTGGCAAAAACAGCTGATCACTACGGCTATTACTACCGTCAGCGCCGCCATCGATGTTACTATGTCTATAAACGTTGTCATAGAAGGTATCGTTACGGTTCAGAATATGAGTACTGCATGAGGCGGAATGGCTGTAGGCAAGAGACATATCCGGAGAGATATAACGTATGCTTCACTTGGCACAAAAAATGTGTTCGCCAGTGGGGGTATGATCGTCCGAATTATTCAGGCTGTATGAGATTTCATAACTGCGGGCATTATCGTGGCCCTGTGTTAAGGCGCTACCCACGTAGACGGCACCATCACCATCATCATCGGCATCGTCATCGGTATTCTGATCCGTACGATAGATATTTTAGACGTTGATAGAAGACCACAATAAACGTAACGCAACCTCGATTATAGATGAGGCACATCCTATTCGGTTTTACGCCTTCTCCAGTTCAATTCTTATGGGACAGGGAAGAGAAGATGCCATGGTAAAAGATGGGATGAAAAAATAATCTCATTTAGGAGCATGTTCATATATGAGCATGTGAAGTGAATAGCGAAGCTAAAAGGAGCTATTGATCATATCAAATGGGCGTCATAAGCCCTAGGTTACGATACGGCTTCACTTTGCTTCGCATTTATTTTTTCGATTTCACGTTTCAAACGGCGTGCTTTGAGTGACAGTTCATCACTTTTCGCTTTTGCCAAAAAAGCGTCCAGCCCCCCACGATGCTCTACAGACCGTAAAGCATGCGCGCTCACACGGAGGCGAATGCTCCGGCCCAATGCATCGCTAACTAAGCTTACATTACATAAATTCGGCAGAAACCGGCGCCGTGTTTTATTATTGGCGTGGCTCACATTATTGCCGGACTGAACTTTTTTTCCAGTCAGCTCGCAACACCGGGCCATTGTTCCGCTCCTTCCAATTCAAAATATATTCGGGGCGTATCACATCCCGAGGATTTTGCTTAAATTATCTGCTAAAACAATTTATCATGCAGTTATTACGCAAGATTGAGATGGCAGGTATACTCTTGCCAAACATGGAACGTCAAGCGGTTGTTGTGTATCATTCAGTTACGTATATTTAAGAACTTTTAGGGCATATGGGCTAAGTTGAGTTTCGGTAGATCAAGGGGAAGCTGGTAATCTCACTGGGAAAGCCACATAATTGACGAAATCCGCAGATAGGGCGGAATCTGAAGGAATGCCTCTTGGAAGATGTGTAACCCTGTAAGGGCAGTTCATGAAAGTAGTGTACCATAATTTCCGCGTAAAATTATTGCTTATAATTGCACTTATTCTGACTTCTATTGCCGCTATTATTGCTGCACCATCTAAACTGGCCTTGGCAGGGGCGGATTATTCTAAGGTTTATGCTGTTTATGGCATAAACTTCAATGGTATTAATCTCGGAAAATTCAAAGTTTGGTCTAACTTTTCCAAAAGCAGCTACTCAATGCTCGGGAAGGGGAAATTCTCGATATTGAGAGGGGTTCTTTTTGAGTGGACTGGCACGACACAAAGTTCAGGTCGCGTGACCAAGTCCGGACCAAAACCGATTGCCTTTTCGTTTGATTTTAAGAGTTCTGCTAAAAACGAACAGTTGCAGATGAGGTTTACAAATAATACCGTCTCTCAGGTTCTTTCAGATCCCCCGCCCAAAATCTCCCAAAAACGGATACCGGTTAAGGAGGAACATTTAAAAGGTGTGGTCGACCCCATGAGCGCACTTATGATCCTTACATCAACATTGAAAAAGATATCCTCTGAAGACGAAAAGAATTTGGGTGCGAAAGTATGTAATCATGAGATCTCTATCTTTGACGGTAGAGAACGTTATGACCTGATGCTTTCACATAAAAAAACAACTCATCTAGATAAGAATTCAGATAATGGCTATTCCGGGCCAGCCTATATATGTCGGATTAAATATGTTCCAATTTCCGGACATATGGCAGATCGTAAGGCGACAAAATTTATGGAAGAGACGAAAGATATTGAGGTTTGGCTTGCCCCTATGTTGAAAGCTGATTTATTTGTTCCCTACTATATCGTCGTGCCGACACCTATCGGATATATTTCCTTGACGTCAGAAGTTTTCCAAATTGAAAGGCCAGGACACGGCCGCGTCGCATTTGTTCATTAAAAGTCGCATTTGTTTCATTAAAAAATGTGATAGATTGCCGATACGCGCTTAACGCGTTAAGAGACTATTTATCTGCGCATATGGGGTCGATAAGGTAAACTCATAAATATCTCATAGAGAACAAAAATAGAAAATTATAGCTCTCTCAATTTGTCTATCGGCTATTCTCCAAACCTTCCAAATCTTAATATCTGTTGCGCAAACTGGAAGGCGGCGGAAAAATGCATTATTTAGATTTTATGAGGGGTAAAAATGTTGGGGGAATTTGCAGCCAATAAATCACCATAATTGAGCACCAAGTGACAATATCGTTTTGTCTTGGGGAGATTAAACTGGATACCTCTAAAAACCATCCACCATCCCCTGCCACCCGCCTAATTATCGCAGAATACGGCGGGTGGCAGGGGATGGTGGATTGGTCCGAAGGGAGTATATAGAGATACCCAACTATATACAGGAACGAAACCTGAATACTCGCAAGTCAGCGATTCGGACGGTATTTGTTCTTTCTTGGTTCGATTTCTTAATAAGACATGATTCCACGCCAAACTAAGCGTTTGACTTGGAATGTTTTCGAGAAAAGCATATTCGGAATTTTGATTCGGGGTGACGCTGGTTTCTCGACCGCAAATATAAAAACTTAGGGTTCGTTTCTACGTAATAAAAATACAAAAAAACCTAGAATCGAGTTTAAAAAGAAGTGCGGAAGAATTTTACCGCAATAGGAGTTGGCTGATGATAAAGGCAACACCATCAAGAGAACAGCTATCAGTAGCAGGCAGCAGAACTGTAATGGCTGTTCTTGGCCCAACAAATACCGGCAAGACGCATCTCGCAATTGAGCGCATGTTGGGGCATCAAACGGGTTTGATTGGTTTGCCTCTGCGGCTCCTGGCGCGGGAGGTCTATGATAAAATTGTTACTAAGATAGGTGCATCGGATGTGGCCTTGATCACCGGCGAAGAACGGATTAAGCCAGCCCATCCCCGCTATTATGTATGTACGGTCGAGGCTATGCCTCGTGAAATTGAAGTCGATTTTTTGGCGATTGATGAAGTTCAACTTGCGGCTGATCCGGAACGCGGGCATGTGTTCACTGACCGGCTCTTACACGCACGGGGACAATCCGAGACTTTGTTTCTTGGAGCTTCAACGATTCGCGACACGATTGCCGACCTTTTGCCTGGGACGCATTTCATTTCACGCCCCCGACTTTCCAAACTCACTTATGCGGGACAAAAGAAACTGACCCGCTTGCCGCGGCGCACAGCTATTGTCGCTTTTTCCGCTAACGATGTTTACGAGGTTGCTGAACTCATCCGCCGCCAACGTGGCGGTGCTGCCGTGGTGCTTGGAGCACTGAGCCCACGAACACGTAATGCTCAGGTGGCGCTTTATCAATCCGGCGAAGTGGATTTCTTAGTTGCAACTGATGCCATCGGCATGGGGCTTAATCTTGATGTTGATCACGTGGCCTTTGCCGGCACTCGGAAATTCGACGGGCAAAACCATCGCTCCCTTACTCCTGCAGAACTTGGTCAGATCGCTGGACGTGCAGGACGGCATATGAATGATGGTACCTTTGGTGTCACGGCCAATGTTGAACCTTTTGACTCCGAACTTGTGAACCGGCTTGAAACACATGAGTTTGATTCCGTTAAGATTCTGCAATGGCGCAATGCCAAGCTTGATTTCTCCTCTTTGGATCGCCTTAAAGCGAGTTTGAGCGCTGCACCTAAAACACCGCGCTTGACGCGTGCACGTGTGGTTGACGATGTTACCACCCTTGAAAATGCCAGCTTAGATGAAGACGTTCGCAGGATAGCCAGTTCTCCTGCGGCTATTCGTGAGTTATGGGATGTCTGCCAAATTCCTGATTACCGAAAAATTTCGACGATCAATCATGCCGAGCTTGTCACGGCACTCTATAAATTCATCATGAGTGAAGATGGTCGGATTCCGGAAGACTGGATTGCAGAACAAGTCGATCTTGCCAATCGCACGGACGGAGACATTGATACTCTTGCCAATCGTATCGCCCATATTCGCACATGGACGTTTGTATCCAACAGGCATAATTGGTTGGCTGATCCGATACATTGGCAGAAAAAGACTCGAGAGATTGAAGATAACCTCTCAGATGCCTTGCATGAACAACTAACGAAGCGCTTTGTAGACCGGCGGACATCTGTCCTTATGAAGCGTATGAGAGATAAAGAGGAGCTCTTTGCAGAAATCTCCGATGAAGGCGCCATTTATGTTGAAAAACATTTTGTTGGACGCCTTCATGGTTTCCGATTTACACCCGATTCGAAAGGAGATGGCATTCATGGTAAGGCGGCCCGTCACGCTGCAGCTAAAGTGCTTTCTAAAGAGCTAAGCATGCGATCACGGCGTGTAAGCGCTGCTAAAAGTGATGCTTTTACATTCACACATTTAGGTCAAATCGAATGGCGCGGGGAAGTGATTGCTAGCCTGGAAGCAAGTGACGATCCTCTTCTACCCCAATTGGTTCTGATAGCTGATGAACATTTGAGTGGTCCCGACCGCGAAAAAGTGTCAACACGGCTTGAAGCTTGGTTAAACGAGCAAATTGATGAACGGATCAAGCCGCTTATCGCCCTTGCCAAAGCGGACGATGTCACTGGGTTAGCTCGCGGGATTGCTTTTCGTCTCGTTGAAAATTTCGGGATTTTGGAGCGTGGGGAGGTTGGCGATGAGATTCGTGCGCTTGATCAATCAGCGCGCGCTCAGCTCCGCAAATATGGAGTAAGATTTGGTGCTTTTAATATCTACTTTCCGGTATTGCTAAAACCTGCAGCCTCTGAGTTGTTGCGACTACTCTGGACGCTTAAGTCGAAAAAAAGTCTGGAAGAATTGCCTGAGCCTCCGAGAGCGGGGCTGACGTCAGTCATAGCTGAAGTTGGCGTATCAAAGGCTTTTTACCGGGCATCTGGATTTCAGCTTTGCGGGAACCGTGCTGTACGGATAGATATGCTGGAGCGTCTTTCTGATATGATACGCTCTTTGGTAGCTTGGCGGGCTGACGAAAAGAAACCTGATGCGCCGCCCAGAGGCGCAACCGGTGATGGTGGGTTTACGATTCAACCAGATATGATGTCGATCATGGGTTGTTCCGCAGAAGAGCTTGGCCATATTCTACGCGTTCTTGGTTTTCAAATGGAGCGTAGGCCTGCGCAACAGCCTGACGATAAGACTTTACCTGAAGCAATGAACGGCGAAAACCGTGAGGCGAACGATAATAAGGGCGAAGACAAAAAAGAAACTTCTCAAACGACCCAGTCATTATCCCCGGATTCCTCAGAGGATAAAACGAATATTGGCTTGTCGAATGATAAATCCACCGAGAGTTTAGATACTGATTCTGAGGATGATGAACTTAGTATTGTCTCACAAAAAGACGGGGCAGATGTCGAAGATAGTGTTCAGCTTGATGAAATTTGGCGCCCGAGACGTCGCAAGAGCGCACAAAAACAAGCACGCCGATCCACAAAAACAAGACGCCGAGAGACATCGACCGCAGGACGTCGCAACAAGAAGCAAGCAGAAAAACGCACTGCTCGATCCGCAAAGGCTCCATCAAAGAAAACGGCAAAAGAAAAACCTGTTGACCCAGATTCTCCTTTCGCAGCCTTAAGTAAGCTGAAGAAGGATCTCGAATCTCAATTGCCAGATCAAGCATGAGTTTTGCTTTTATGTTCTCACCCTCTCAACGTCTCGATAAATGGCTTTGGTTTTCCCGACTTGTGAAAACGCGATCGCAAGCAAGCCGCTTAATTGCAGCAGGTAAGGTTAGAGTCAATCGAAGGCGCGTCATAAAACCCGCAAGCACAATACGTGAAGATGATGTCATCACCGCTGTTATCAATCGTAGGGTGCGTGTTGTAAAAGTTCTCAACACTGGACGCAGACGCGGCCCTGCAAGAGAGGCGCAAGACCTTTATAAAGATATGACGCCGGAGGAACCTCGGCGAGGAGAAAATACATCAACTGTCGATGCTACCATGCCATGCAGGGAAAAAGGGACGGGACGTCCTACCAAGCGAGAACGGAGACAGATAGACGCAATTCGTGGCAGACCCAGTTGACAATCGCGTCGATTGCTATAGGGAAGTGCAGGTTTTTCTCGTGGTTTTCTGCAGAGGCAACTCCTACATAGATTGCGTGAAGGCACTTTGGGACATTAGTTTTGGGATAGGAATAGTGTGCAGCACGTTTTTTGGAGACCGCAAAAACCAGGATCCATAGGCTTTATGATAAATCCTTGCCTGCCAAATTCTCTTTGCCAGTCTAACTGTCGGACATTATTGCAGTCTGATATGACTTGCCCTTTTGATGTGTGGAGATATTGAATGACCTACATCGTCATAGACTCTTGTATTAGGTGCAAATATACCGACTGTGTGGAAGTTTGCCCGGTTGATTGCTTCTATGAAGGTGAAAATATGCTCGTTATACATCCTGACGAGTGTATTGATTGTGGGGTTTGTGAGCCGGAATGTCCTGTGGAGGCCATTAAGCCGGACACGGAGCCTGGGCTGGAAAAATGGCTGGAGATCAATCGTGAATATTCAGAAAAATGGCCGAATATCACTGTAAAAAAGGAAGGGCCCTCAGACGCTGCCAAATTTGAAACAGAGACTGGAAAATTTGAGAAATATTTCTCCACAGAGCCTGGTGAAGGTGATTGAGCCTTGCTTATCGGGTGTAAGCCGGGACAAATTAACGCAATATCAACCTTAACAGAAGTTTTCCAATGTTATTTATCACCCAAAACTTCCATGTTCGGAACTGGGCTTTCTAAAATCCTAAAATTGTGTTATATGTACTCAAGAGTGGCTGATTAGCCTATTGTCAACAGAAGCCGCCTTTTCGGGCATGGCTTTTTTTTTCGAGTGCAGATGTGGCGTATTAGTGATTGGTCATCTGATCACTAGGGCAACGCGCTGCATATGGCTATCTGGTATATTTGGCCACAATAATGAGTAGAACTGTTTAATGGTTCTATGGCTGTGCTTAGGCATGGTAAAAAGATACAGGGCGGCGGATGAATTCCTGCATACAGCAATTCTAATTGTGTTGTTGAAGCGTGGCGGGTCAAGTTTTGCCCGCGATGGGCGTGATGCATGGTGAGCGTGAACAAAAACAGAAATTAGGACTTTTGAGTATGGCTGCTAAGAAGAAACCACAGCAAAGAAACGGTTTCCGGACGAACGAGTATATTGTTTACCCGGCGCATGGGGTTGGGCGGATTGTCAGCATTGATGTTGAAGAGGTTGCGGGTGTACAGCTCGAACTCTTTGTCATCAATTTTGAAAAAGACAAGATGACACTTAGGGTTCCAACTTCCAAATCTGCGAGCGTAGGCATGCGTAAGCTGTCAGAGGAAGCTATCGTGAAGAAGGCGTTGGCCAAGTTAAAGGGTAAGGCGCGTATCAAGCGGACGATGTGGAGTCGTCGGGCGCAGGAGTATGAAGCCAAAATTAACTCCGGCGATCTGATTGCTGTTGCTGAAGTTGTACGTGATCTTTACAGGTCAGATACTCAGCCTGAGCAATCTTATTCTGAACGCCAGCTTTATGAAGCTGCCCTCGACCGGATGGCTCGGGAAATTGCCGCCATCCAAAAAGTTGAGGAAGGCATTGCCACGCAAAAGGTGACCGATATTCTTGCGAAGAGCACACGTGCCAGCACGAAGGTTCAGCTGGAAACTGCAGAAGTGGCAGAAGAGGAAGAAACCAAAGCAGCCTGATATCTACCGTCTTTTCAAATTGCCGAACAGATATTTTTGCTGCTCTAGATCAATCTGCGTTCAAGTGGATTCACTTGAATGCAGAAAAATTGATCGATATCAAAGAAGCAGAGCATGTTAAGCGAACTCACTTGAGCTTAACATGCTCTAGCAAGCTGGTTATCTGGGAACAGCTTGTAGAGGATTTACATTTGGATTTCATGAGAGCCCGGTGCTTCTTGAAGCGCCGGGTTTTTCTTTTGTGCTGGGTTCTTCTTTTGAAAAGTCTCTATTTGAGGGGGAATATTTTTTCCTTGTTTCGCATTTTCTGGATCCAAGATCTCCAGTTGTTCCGGGTGGGTCATTTTGATGATAGGACCGTTCCAGCGTTCAATCCACCCTCGAATGCGGACCCGCTTTCCTGTCAAGGCCTTGGGATTAATGCTGGATTGGAGAAAAAGTTTGAGATCCTGGCGTGCGATCGTTGCTGTGAAATCTCTGCGCCAATTGCGGTCAAAATTGAGATAAATGCGGTGACGCTTATCAACCACTTTTTGCACGATGCCTTCCACAATCTGAAAGCTGTTGGCCAAACGTAAAAGTGAGTAGGGTTTTCTAGCCCGTCGCACACGATATGCTCCGTGACGCCAAAGACCAACGCGGCGCGCTCGCGCTGATTGCTCCCGCTCTTGAAGTACACGTATACAGGCTCGATTGTCCCGAAAAGATGAAACGCGCGCGAAGCCCGTTTCCACGAGGCGCCCTTGCACCCAAATACGTTCGCCATCCCGCAAGAGATAAACATGGGCTAACGACCGTCCATACCTGTCGCGCCGTAACCCTCCATATGCAAGTTGTATTTTTTGCCCAAGAACTAAATCTTCAAGTAATTTTTTGGCTTCTTGAGCGAGTGGCCATGATTGATCTGGTGAAGCACCTTTGGGACGACGTGGCGGCAACGTGCCAACCAACCGAACTTCGGTTCGGTCATCAAGAATAACTGTTCCTCCATTTTTGACGGAGACAACCGTGCTTACTGCGGCAAATGAAAGTCGACAGTTTTCTTGTCTGACCGATGATGCAGCTTTTACTCGAGACTGAATTATAATAAAGGGCAGAAGCGCGCAAAAGGTAATCAACACGCTGTGCCATAGGCGTAGAGTGCGCATTATTAGGAGCTGCTGTTTCAGTTGGGTATCTCTAAATATTCCCTTCGGGCCATCCACCATCCCCTGCCACCCGCCATATTCTGCGATAATTAGGCGGGTGGCAGGGGATGGTGGGTGGTTTTTAGAGGTATCCAGTTTACAGATATCTTTTCCGCTTTGTATTGTTTGTATAGCTTGTTTCTTTACAAAGAAAGGACGAAAAAGAACCCCGGGGAAAATGTTTGTTAGAGGTGTTTTTTTCTTGCTTAATCTCGGGCAGCGAAGCGGCAGACTATAATCTTGACCAAGGTAATCATTGCAGTCTGGCTTTATGCTGTGTTTAACATAGTGATTATGATAGAAGAAAGTCGATGTGGCAGAGTTCCAGGCCCCGTAGCTCAGTTGGATAGAGCATCAGATTCCTAATCTGAGGGTCGCAGGTTCGAATCCTGCCGGGGTCACCAAAAAAACCAATAAAATCAATGTGTTGGTATTTTGGCAAACAGTTATTTTGCACGGCGTAAATTGACTGGCTAACATATGGCTAACATTTTGTTTCTAAAAAATATTATTTTCTGTGTTCCCGTGACGGTTTGGCTAACAAAAATGTGGACATCATTTTTTGGATCATGTCACCCATATTCAGACGTTGAATGAAACGTCTTTCCCTCTACCCAGTTGACGATATCTGACTGCTTGTAAAGGACGCGGGAGCGTTTGCCTCTACCGGCCTTCATAAAGCGGGCCCCGGTTCCTTCAACGCGCATACGTTCAAGTGTTCTGGCACTGACGCGCAGGACTTTGGCTGCCTCGAGAGTTGTCAGGTAGTATTCCGGCTCAATTGGTTTGGAAGCTTCTTCTTTTTTGTCGAACATCACACACCTCTCCGCCAAACAAGATTATGCACGTCTCCGTTTTTGAAGAGAGCGGCCTTCAAGGGTTCAGGTAGAAGGGGATCATAGATGCGGACACCGAGATAGTCTCCGACCTCCCGCCTTTGCGCGGCGTTGCCGGTGGGATGATTGCAGCAGGCAGTGCCGTCCAAGCCGCGGCTTTTATGAGTAAAACCGAAACGCTCGAGACCCAGGAGAAGATACCACAGACAAACCACCACTCAAACAACTGCCATGAATAATAGATCGGTGTCTCTGCAATCTTGAACCAAACCGCTCCCAAGGCAGCTTGGTTGCCCAACATCACCGCCGCCCACTGTGTCGCGCTCCACATGCTGCCAATGATGATGGCAATAACAATAAGCCCCTATCTTATCAAAACCCGTATCGGCGTCATTACTCAACCCTTTGAAACCTAAGAGCCTCAGCGTCGCTGAAAAACGCCTCTCAAATCAATCCGGAAAGCCCGTGAAAAGCAAGAAGAGGCATGAAATTACGGGAAGAGACTTGGGAGAATGAAATTTCTATCCAGCTTGATAAACGTGATCCGCGCCTTTCAATCTATCGGAGAATCTGATCAAATCTGTGGGTCGGGATTACTCTAGGTTTACACTTAATCTGTAGAAGCGCTTTTCAGTTACATGGTTTATGACTAATTTGTTTGGTTGCGGGGGCTCACAACACCTTTGGTAGGCTCTGCACTGCCGAGAGGTTTCTGTTTGTTCCGCTGAACCGCACACTCCACCCGATTTAAGCATCAAATTGATTTATCTTAACATATCATATATGCTTTTTGATATACTTTAACATATCAATTTTGGACATGAGGCTTGATTTATGATATGCTAAACTATATCTTAAGTGTCTAATGATATAGAAAAGCAGATCATGAGCTACGCAACACAGGACATCATAGAAGCGCTGAAGAGCGCCCGCAAGGCCAAGGGCCTCAGTCAGCGGACCTTGAGCGCACGCACGGGTGTACCGCAAAGCCATATCTCGAAGATCGAGAGCGGCGGTGCAGACATACGACTGTCCAGCCTCGTGGAGCTGGTGCGCGCTCTTGATCTCGATCTGAAGCTCGTCCCGCGCAAGGCTGTGCCTGCTGTTGACAGCATAGTACGCAGCACTGCGCCTCAAAGCGCAGTCACACCGATAATTAAGGAGATAAACCGAACGTTAGAGAAAGTTAGAAACTTGCAACCGCACTACCCGGACCTTGAGGCACTGACAAAGCTGCAAAACAATTTGCAGACGCTCAAGGCTCTGGACGTAGCACACCAGAATGCCGCACAGATAAGCGAGATCACAAAACCTATTCGCGAATTGCAAAAGCTCGCGGAAGCTTCTCGCAAAATTACGGACGCCATTAAGCTCCCGGCAGAACAGCTTCGAGCGATCGAGCAAGCGGCCTCGACAGCGCAAGCATGGCGCAACAAGCTGGTTCACAACATCCCTGATGCGCCGTCACTCCCACGTCCGGCCTACCGTCTTGATGACAACGGGGGGAACGGCGATGGCTGATATCTCCGTTCTTAATGTGAAGCTATACGGTGAGGCCATCGGTACCCTAACGCATGTCCAGGGTGATCGCACGTTGTTCAGCTTCACCGAAGAATATGTTGCGGATGAAAACCGCCTAACGCTCGGGCTTGGGTTCAAGGACGAATACGGGCAACTGATCACCAAGTGGCCCGTGAAACAAAAGCGAGTGCTACCCTATTTTTCTAATCTCTTACCCGAAGGCCACTTGCGGGAGTATCTGGCAAAACGCGCGGGCGTGAATCCCGAGCGTGAGTTTTTTCTTTTATGGGCTTTGGGCCATGATCTTCCCGGTGCGCTCACAATCGAGCCAGCTGATGGTGAAGCCTGGCCGCCTAACACCGGTGACGACAAAAAAGAGGACAGCAAAGAAAAGCGCGACAACGCTCTGCGGTTTTCGCTGGCCGGTGTGCAACTAAAATTCTCGGCGCTTCAGAACGATAAACAGAACAAGGGGCTTACGATCCCGGCAACCGGTGTCGGCGGATCATGGATCGTGAAACTTCCTTCCACCCGCTTTGAAGGTGTGCCTGAAAATGAGTATTCGATGCTAACGCTGGCCAAGGCGGTCGGCATAAATGTGCCCGAAATTGCGTTAATTGACGTCGATGCGATCGAGGGGCTTCCTGACAGGATCGGCGATCTCAAAGGGCAAGCTTTTGCGATCAAGCGCTTCGACCGCACGCCGGACGGCCCTGTTCATACGGAAGATTTTGCGCAGGTGTTTGGTGTTTATCCAGATGATAAATATGAAACAGCCAGCTATCGCAATATCGCGACCGTTCTCGGCGCTGAGACCGGTGAGATCGACGTGGAAGAATTTATTCGCCGCCTCACCTTCTGCACGCTCACCGGCAACGCCGATATGCACCTAAAAAACTGGTCGCTAATCTATAGCGACCGGCGAACGCCCGCGTTATCACCGGCCTATGATCTGGTGTCCACGATTCCTTACATTGACGATGAGGAAGCGGCGCTGAAATTTGGACGTACGAAGCGCTTTGATGGTTACACATTGGATGAGCTGTCATACATCGCAGGGAAAGCCGGACTGCCTGAGAAGCCTGTCCTCGACGCAGCCCAGCAAACTGTTGAGCGATTCCATGAAGCTTGGGGCAAAGAGAAAACAAATCTGCCTCACGACAAGCGTGTTCGTGAAGCCATCGACAAACATCTTGAAAAATTACGGATAGAATAATCAGGATCGGGTTAGATCTCTTCACAAAACTTCTCGGCATCTGCGATCATTCCTTCGAACCAGCCGGGTGTTTCCAGCTTGATCGCGAGAGCCATTATAAAGCGGGATGTGGATTCTGAGCGCATTGTTGCGGCCTTCCTAAAATATATGGAGCACGGCAGGCATCAAATTCCTCGCGCGCAATTTGAGCAAAACATGGAAGGCAAATTGGCTGACTCACAATTCAATGCCGACATTGGCCCTCTATTGCGTGCCGACTTCAATTGGGATGTGGGTGCGGCTTACAAAGTCGTGCAAAGTCAACTTATTGAAAGACTGCCTGGAGAGCCTTGGAATGGAAGACCCCAAAAGCGAGCGCTTTATTTGATTATTCAATGTCTGTCTCATCAAATGTAGAGTTTTACGCCTGATTGAAGATATACTGTCATCCAATCCCCAGCCCTCTCTGCCGTGCCATCTTCCACGAAATCCCACGCGCGCGCATGATACCGGAAACTGTTTTGCCGCGACTGCGTTCCAGCACAGATCGCCAGGGGACAAGTGTAAAGTCTTGTGTGCGTTCGATAAGGGCGTATTTGCCGCTGGCAAGCTGAACGGAGCGGCGATAAGTGCCGTGGATTTCTTCGCCGAGTTTGGCTTCGGTGAAATTGAGTTTGAACTCTTGTGAGAGTACGTTGCCCGTGCGGATTAGTTCGCGTCGTCTGAGTGTTTCAACTAAGCCCTTTTGCGGTTGGAATTGGCCTTGGCTTTCGGTGGCCAAGCCTTGTGTCATCAACCACTGTTTTCTTTTAGCAAGGGCGTCTGAAACGTCAGCACCGAAGTGTGCTTGTCGTATAGGTTCTGGCACCTTAGACGTGATCTCGTAATCAAGCCAAGTGGCCCCATCATAATCGGTGAGTTTTTCGAGCGGGAGGTGCGATAAGGTTTTGACATCGAGTGGCTGACGCGCTTTGCGCATCTCTTCATATTGCCGTGCCATGTCCAGATAGTTGTCACCGATTTCCCATGTGTCATTTGTGAAGCGTTCGACCAGACCTTCTCTACGCAAAGCTTCCAACCGGCGCACATGGGTTTCGATAAACTCTGGTGAGGCTTTTTCATCAAAAAAAGTATGAGCATCGCGGCTGTAAAGTCCGGAATTTTTTGCCGCAATATCTGAGATGGTCTTGTCGATGGCTTTGGCTTTTGCACATCGGACCGTCAGTGCAACAATGGTTTTGTTCTTGGGAACCTCTTGCATGGGCATGACGCCAATGTCTGCATAGTGCACACGGCCATCAAGTCCGTCGATCAAGAGATAACGTTTGTCTTGCAACTCATCAGCAAACCCATGAATGATGACCTGGCCAACCAGCTTCGGTTCTGTGGGCGTTGCATGAAAGATAGTGAGATCATTTGGCCGCCGATTGAGCCCCACTTCTTCCAGCTCCCGGTTCATGGTTTGGATGATCTGGCTGCGCTTGCCCATGGCGCGCAAGGTGTGCTCCATATTGGCGGACAACCGCCATGTGCCGGGCCGCTCTTCTTCTGCCAGCCCAAAACCTTCAAGGGCTTTAAGGCGTTTTAGTCTCAGGCTTTGTTGTTCCCAGTTTTGGGTCTGGGTTTTGTGCAATGAAAATAGCCCGTCTTGACTGAGACTTTGCAGCTCATGATGAAGGCGGGTGAACCGGTCGGCATCAATCTCTTGGGCATGTCTTTTATTGCGCTCAAATTCGCTTTCTGGGCCAAGCTCAAGGGTGATCAAATCCTGCGCTCTGTTACGGATGCCGTAACTCACATAGTCGCGGGCCATGATGAGGTCTTTTCCCTTGTCGTCCTTGCCACGCAAAATGATGTGAGTATGTGGATGGCCGGTGTTGAAATGATCAACAGCAATCCAGTCAAGTTTGGTCTCCAAGTCCTTTTCCATGCCCGACATCAGATCACGGATGAAGGGTTTGAGGTCTGAGAGCTTTTGCCCGTCTTCAGGTGAGACAATGATACGAAATTGATGACGGTCACCTTTGGAACGCTCATGGAAGGTTTTGCGGTCTGCGTCATCAGAAAAGGCGTCATAACATTTACCCTTATCGCCCTCGCGCGTCACACCTTCCCGTTGAATATAACTCAGATGCACCCGGCTAGCAGAAAGCGACTTTGAGAGCTTGGGAACACGGACCTTAACTATGACACGACGTTGTCCCGGGCGCGGCTTTCTTGCTGCAGCCAAACTGCCTTGTGCGCGGCCTCGCCCGATGCGCGATCCGGTGAAAGTACTCCGCCTGGCTTTACGCCGTTTGTCGCGTGGATCAACAACTTTAAATGCAGCTCTCGTAAGCCTTTTTGTTGTTCGTGATTCACGCTTTGTTTTTTGGTCCTTAATGCGCCCAAGTTTGGGTTCAAATTCATCTTTTGCCATGGGTCTAATACTCCTGACTTACTACATCGATCTGAAGGCGTGCGAAATGAGGATAATTGGGTCTTAGCACCAAAAAATATAAGAAAATCCAATGCGTTACCTGAGAATTAGTACTAGGCAGAAGTGCCTTGGCACCAAAAATGAGATGTGCAGACAATGCCCAAACAGCACCGGGGTGCTGTTTCTTCTATCTCGCCCTAATTTTTTGCCCTTCTGACCATGATTTTCCTCTAAAAATTCGTTGTGATTTTTTGCTCTGAAATCATTGCTTCCCGATCGATTTTTGTGGGCCCTCTGAAAGCCAAATCGGCCTTGCGATTCCTAAAATCTGAGAGCGATTGACAGGCCCGAAATAGCGGCTGTCGAACGCATTTTTATCTGCTGAGAGCACGAAAATTTGCTTCGAATTTAAATTAAGGCAATTGGTCCAGAACGGCATGTTGCGGCCTCGGTTATCGTATTTCAAAGCCTTGGCGACGAGCTTATTGTTGATGAAAATATCATCGCCAACTCGGCAAATTGTGTCATTCTGGACCGAAGCGACGCGCTTGATGAGCAGTGCCGACTTCGGCAGATAGTTTCGTGTCTCAGCCAAGTCTGCCGCACATTCTTCAAGCTTAATCGCAATGAAATCGCCGTGTTTTGCTGTTTCATTTTGCAAGAGATAGAGACCAATGGGACTGCTTGGTGACATGTTCCAGACAATCACCGGCGATAGGGTGCAGAATGATGGGATCAACAGTGCCAACGCGCTGCAGCTTGTGGTCATAAGGATGCTAATCTTCATCACGCTCTCCGGATGTCGAGATGCGCAAGCGCGTTTTGGACCAAGCATCCAAATCATCTTTGTGATAGACAATGCGCCCGCCATGTTTACGGAATTTCGGGCCGGTTCCAATCCATCTGAGATTGTCCAAGGTGCGAGCGCCAAGGCGCAAATAATTTGCAGCCTCTGCCACCGTCAGAAATGGACTGCTTTGGCTCTTTTCGCCATTTTTGTTGTCGTTTTCCGTCATTTCTCATCTCTTTTTTTAATATTGAGCCTTGTGAGAGATGAGGAGTGTGAGAGAAAAAAGATGTGTTGGGGAGTGTCGAAATGAAGGGGTGCCAAAAACGACACCCCCCGTCAGGCGACTTGAGCCGGGTCAAATCCTCAAAAATATTCCAATAAAAATAACCCCTGCACCAGGGTGGCGCAGGGGTCACAAGTTTGTGAAGACAACCGCTTTAGTCGACGGGATTCCAGATGATCGCCATGAAATCCGGATCAACGGAACCGGCAGCTTGGCCGAGATTGGCATAGATCTTCTTGCGGCCAAATTCCGGAGCAGCGAAGCTTAAGGAAACATATTCCTTACCGGAGGTGCCACCAGTCTTAAGCCAACCGGCGCCGATCTCAACGCTTCCGACCAACACTCGAAAATCAGGTTGATTGGAATTCGTTTTTTGATCATTCGGCACGATCTGAATATCGGCCTGAATGCCGACGGTTTTAAGCTGGCCCTTATAGCTGCCATCATCTTGTTTTTTTACATAGCCAATAGCTGACATTTTATTTAACTCCATAACTAAGTCAGAGGGTCTATCCCTCGTGACGCCGGAGCCAAAAGGCGCCGCGAGCCGCCCAAGAACCGCCAGGCCGAAGCAAAGCGGAGGACCTTTGCCGAGAAATTTTTTGGAATAAAATGATCGCGAGGAAGTGGTCTTTAATAGTGGAGACTGCAATAACCGCAACTCATGAGTTGTGTTGAGCCATTGCATGCCAAGTCCTTTGTGCCCGTTTAACGGTTGGACGTTATTGCAGTCTCGTAAAAGACCACGGGGAAAAAATTTCTTGGAGAAGGTTTCTTGGGTCACGGCGAGCGCGCCTATGCTCTTAAGGCCAAAACGAGGAATAGGCCCGGGCTAATGGAGGTTGGATCTATGCAGCAAAGTTGGCGTGGAAAAACTTTGATGGTACGCGGGAAGGGGCACATTTGAGACGGCAATTCAGACGACATGAATGTGCTGAATGATCTCCGTGAATCAATTCATCAGTCTGATTGCTTTGAAAAGGAAGGGGGGTTTCAAAGATTGGCTGCACTGGCTTTTGTGTGGCAACTCTGGTCAGGTCTGTACAGACTTCGTCTGTTGGAATTTGGTTTATAGATCACTGTTATGCTGAGGCACGTAGCACGATAGATACGGTTTTGCCATCTCTGAACTCGGTGATAAGCGGTTCGTCAAATGTTATTGCTCTGGTTAATATCGCCAATGGTGAGAGGAGTTTTGGTTGGAATTTATTTCGTTCAGCGAGGCCAATATGTCATATGTTTTGTCTGGAATACAACATTTGGGGAGATGAGAGGCGTAAGCCAGTCTTGGAGGTGTCATGGGTATTGGTCGAAGAGCGTTTCTTAGATTATTTGGTGCATCGATAGCGGTTGCTACAACCTCACCATTGCAGGCAGTTGTCATAGATCAGGATCTGTATTTGAATCAACCACTGGGAATTGCCCTTAAAAAGCCGAAAAATTGGCAGTTTGGATCTATCCGTCAATTCAAGGACATGAAGAGTGATCAGATTTTAAAGGATGACATTGATCCAAATGTAGAGGCTGAGATTAGAAACTCCGATGACCCAATTGTCATTCTGACCGAAAGCAACGTATCCAGAGATGAATTCCGGCCGTCAGTGGTCGTTTATGTTGAATATTTCGAACTCTCGGAAGGTGAAACATTATTAAATGTGTTGCCTAACATTGAAAGAGTGTATCAAGAGCTTTTAGAGGATTTTGAACATGTAGGTGAACCCAAGACACTTCAAATTTCAGGTTGCGACTCCATCGATTATAATTCAGTTTATACATTAAAGACCAAACTTAGCAGTCCTCGCCCCATTAGATGTAGAAGTATCATTTCCGAGAGGAAACCTTACATATACACGTTGAGAATGTTTGATGCGCCGGGAGCTTTAATGGACGCGAGTCGTGAATTTAATGAGGTCGTTCGTACAGTTACTTATGTTTAGGAATGAAACTGCACATTCTTAAGAATCAATGGCCAGGTTCATAAGAATGTGCAACCGGACACCGGGCATTATGACGTTGGTCCGTCCGGCACCGGCAAAACCCATATTGCTTTGGGCCTTGGGTTAGCAGCTTGTCAAAAGGGTATGAAGGTCCGCTTTACGACTGCTGATGCAAAATTTTGTCGGTCCTAAGATCGACAACAATTATCCTCTCAAGATCATCAAAAATGGTAGCAACCAAAAGTTGGCAGAAGGCCGATAGCGTGAGGACTTATAGCAGCCCACATTCACACTTTGAGACAATACGTTTCATTGTTTGAATTTCTCGCCATCAGCAAGCTGCAATATCTTGCCCACTAGCACCGCAGGGAAATATTTACTCACTTTGTCCGGTGAAGATTTTATTTCAGATTTTGATAAAAAATATAATACTTCGAATCTTGATTTTTGAAATGCAGCAATTCCAACTGCACCTTCCTTTTTGGAATCGGAATTAAATCGAATTTCGACCCATAAATAGTATTTTGGTAATGCTACGCCAACTTGAGTTGGCATATTGCGGAGTAATTGATATTGAGTTTTGGCCTGTGAGTTGAACTTCTTTTTAAAATAGCTATCTAGATCCCTCTGAAGGTACCTATGGAATTTTTTTGCTGTTGGAACATGCCCTCTAATGTGAGAATTAGATATACTTTCGATACCTCCAATTCCCATTGTGAGGTGTGCTAACAATGGAACCACGATTGCCAGTATGACAATAATCATAATAAACGTTCGCATATCTATAATCCTTGGAAATTCTCTATGCTTATTTTGAGTTGCTGTTGGCATAGGGTCGCATTTCAGGGAGGTAGAGCTATTATTGCGAGTTGCTAGTGGTTGTCCAAAAGTTGAGCGATGCCTAATCTTTCGAATGCGAAGGATACTCCCTCTATCTCGAATCCCCCTCAAACCTTATCCATAACTCGAGTTAAATGAATTATTGTGGAGATGGATCGTATTTGAGCTTCGTTTCTAACATGCTGACGGTTGTGAACCGCCCCGGTTTACTACTGCCCTACAGTCTTTTTTACCCTATGTTGAATCAATATCCCCATCCCACAATAGGCTTTGCAAGCCCGTGAGCTGTTTGATGCTTTCCGGGAGCACAGTGAGTTGGTTGTTTAAGAGGAACAATTTCTTCAGGTTAGTGAGTTGTCCGATACTTTCTGGAACCACCGTGAGTTGATTGCCTACAAGCTCCAGCAGTTTCAAGTTCTTAAGTTGCCCGATACTTTCTGGAATCACCGTGAGTTGATTGCCTCCGAGGTTCAGCCTCTGCAGGCTTGCAAGCCGCCCGATGTTTTCTGGGAGTGTCGTGAGTTGATTACATACAACGTCCAGAAATTTCAAGTTCTTGAGTTGTCCGATGCTTTCTGGAAGCATCGTGAGTTGATTGCCTCCCAAGTCCAGCCACTGCAGGTTCGTGAGCTGGCCAACATTTTCTGACAGCCTGGTGATTTTATTGTCACCGACGGCCAATTTCTGCAAGCTCGTGAGCCGCCACAAGCTCTCAGGAAGCACAGTAAGGTCGATGCCTCTGAGGGCTAACATATGCAGGCTTGTGAGCCGCCCTATGTTCTCTGGGAGTGTGGTGAGGTGGTTGCCTCCCAGATCCAGCTCCTGCAGGCTTATGAGTTGCCAAATACTTTCTGGGAATTCGGAGAGTTGGTTGTCTCCAAGGTACAAGCCCTCGAGATTTGTGAGTCCGATACTTTCTGGAACCACCGTGAGTTGATTGCCTACAAGGTTCAGCCGTTTCAAGTTCTTGAGCTGCCCGATACTTTCTGGGAGCGTCGTAAGATCTAAAAACGCCAAGTCAAGAGACTCCGTCCCGCTTTCTGCTGTCTCTTTAATACGCTTTTCGGCCTCTACAATGTTTGACATTGTCATCATCTATTTCTTTTTTGCTGGTGATTCAATGTAAACACTATCTGCAGCTGGGTTCCTGCGTTTATCAGCTAGTTTCTGGAAATAATTGTCCATGCTAAAAATTGCGTGATAACCGCGGAAGTGTTTTCTCCAAGATTCAATAAAACAGTAGTAACCTCTTACACCTCTACATGCAGTATAATATCTCCAGAAAAAGTACGTATAGAAAAGACCTACCAATGCATGTGGCAAACCTCTCAAAATCTAAGCCCTCGTACAGTCACTTTAAGTGTTACACAACTTCTGGTGTTGTGTTGGCGGTGCTGTTAACGGAACTAGTATTTTGGTTGTCTGGCTCACGCGTCGACAGAATAATGGGGTTATTCAAACCCAGAACCATTGTCTGGAACTTCTCATCTTGCAGAATGTTAGCAAGACTCATCTTATCAAGTACCAAAGGCTTTTCATCTTGCGGAGAAATTTCAGTGTTGGGCATTGCGTCACCTGGCATCATTTGCCGTAGATCAATCTGCCCCACAGAGCGCTCGACCATCGGCATCGGATCGGCTTGCGCCTTTGCAACATTCTCCCGTTGCTCCATCAGGTTCTCATGCTTCTCGGCATAACGCGCAACAGCCTGATCAAGATGCGCCTTGGAAGTGGTTATCTCATCAGTAATGCCCTCCGTCAGGCTTATGCTTTCATAACCCTGGAAAGCGTAATAGCCTTTTAAGTCCTTATTATCCTGCCCGCCTTTACCAAGAACGCTCATGATCCCCCGAACATTCTTCAGTATATCCCCATCATTATCTTCTCCCAGATTACGCAGCAAAAACGCATTCATATAATCGCGTTTCTCTTGCTTGCTCGTATCACTGCGCCCCTCAGGCGGCAACTCGCTGTCCATCACAAACACCTCCGTGTCCAGATGGCTCAACATCCCCGTCTTGCGCAAATCCAACGCCCCAAGGGGCTTGCCTTCCTCAAGACCGAGATCCGCAAACAACGCCTCAACTTGTGCATGAATATTATCATCAAGCGCCTTGTGCAGTTGCGCATCAAGATGGGCCAGCTCATGCGCTAAAGCTTCCGTCGGATTAGCATCATATTGAGCCTGCAGCTCATCTCGCTTCGCCTGCAATTCAGACTTGCTCGCCGCAATATCCAACTGCCAACCCCATTTGTCAGTGCTCTCAATCAGCTCATCACGGTCCGCTAAAGCCTTGACCCGCTCCGCCCCTTGCAATTTGTGCTGATGACCGCTGACCGTCAGACCTTTCACCTGTGCACCAAAATCAGTTCTCACCTCAATCACCACCTGATCAACACCTTCAAGATCAAGCGGTTTGCCATGAGGCAGGGCAGATAAATCAATCTGGGTATGCTGCCAATCCGTCGTACCCGTAAGCGGGGCATTGATCTGAGTGCTTGATAATGTGCTCCCATCTTCGAGGTTCTTCACAACAATGACCGCCCGGCTTGGATTTCTGTCCTGCGCCACCCCTTGCAAGTCAAAATCAACAACCAAACGGTCACCTTGCAGGTCAGACACATCGACAATCCGGTGGAATTGTTCCGTATAAACCTTGTCGCCTATGTCCTCATGAAGCACACCATAGCTCGTCTCAGCCAATTCCTTATCCAGATCTTCAATTGCTTTCAAATCAGGATGACCCTCAAGTGCGACGCGTTCCGCCTCAAAATAACCTGCATCCGCAAAAGCCTTCAGGATCGTCAAATTGAGCCCCGTCTCAACCGCCTGCATCTCTTGCAAACTCAGCCCTTCACCGGAGTTGAGCAATTGATGACGCAAAAAGGCCAGATCACCAAACACAGACCCCGGATCATCATGAGCCGGCGTATTGATATCACCGCCGTTCACAGAGACCTCATAGGCCAGATCTGCCATCCCCAAACGCAACTCCGTCAACGTGGGGAACTTCTCTAGAACAAAGGCCGCCCAATCAGCACTCGCCTCATTGCTCGCACCCGCATCCGACTGCTCAAAAATGTTCTGCAACGCCGCTTCCGGGCTCAACCAAAAATGACGCGTCTCGTCATTCTCAGGATCATCATCCAAGGTCGTGTAATACGCCTCCATCAAATCGGCAAACCGCGTCGCACTCGCTTCGCTCCCCTGCAGTTGTATATAGACACTCTCATAATCCGCATAGGTATAGTGAACCGCATCATACCGCGCCATTGCAGCTGCCAGATCAGCCTCTAAACCAACCCGATCTGCCGCCAGACTTTCTGCTAATGTCTCATAATTCGTCTCCAGACCCGTAGAGACACTTTGCTGATCCGCAACCGCCCCCTGATGCGAGGCTAAGACTTGATTAAATTCGGCTTTGTCATGGACTTCCAGAGCCCCCTCAAGATCCAAAACAGCTTGTGCCACAGAGCCCCATTGGGTATTGAGTGAACCGCTTAACTTGTTATTGCCAACACGCTTGGCTTGAAGATCCGCGAGCTTCGCTTGCGCTGCATCCATTGCATCGCGAGCAGTATTAACATCGTTACTGTGAGCTCGTTGCTCATCACTATAACTCGTCGAGCGTTGGTCAACGGCTAAATCATTCAGACGCTGATCAATGGTCGCAATTTCCAACTCCACCGCTTCAATCTCGGTTTCCAAGGCAAAGGCCTGATCCAGATGTTGATAAAGCTCCCCAATATTCTCTATCTTAAGCCCTTGCAAGCCAGTGAGCATATCCGCTTCCTGTTCATGGCGGTCTTGTTGCTGTGCTAAAACGCTCTGGCGGTTGGCGAAGTTATGTTCCTGCGTCCACAGGCTGCCCTCAAGATCGCTTGAGAGCAAAGAGGAAATATCCGTTTCAATCGTGTTCAAAGTCTCAGCACCGGCTGCAATGTCCTCCCGCAACGAGCTCTCAGCCCAGGCCAAGGCCGCCTTAGGTGCGTTATGGTCCGCAAGGTCTGCTTTGAAGTTTTTCAGCATTGCCAATTGTGCATCAACACGCGGGGCCACATCTGCAGCAAAAGCATTCACTTCAGCAATAAACGCCTCTGCTTCCTTCAAAGGTTTCTTATAGGTCTCCTCCTGACGTGGTGTTATGTTCTTGGTATTCCTGATTGCTTCTTCAATCGAGGCATCCAAACCTTTCAGATATTCCGGCGGGTAATTGGCGAGTTCTGTGAGCTTGGCGTCCAGCTCTGCCTTTTCACCCTCATAAATGGCAATCAGCTGATCCACCTGCGCTGTCAGTCTTGACAATTGTGCCTCATCGGGACTTTCAACACTGTCCACTTTCAAGCCAATCAATAACTGCAAACGATCCCCTTGCAACGCGTTTTCTCGATGCTGGTCGGCTTGCAACGTACTAAGCACACCAAACTCACTTGGGCTCTCCTCTATCTTTGGTCCATTCAATTCAAGCTTGAGTGCATCAATATCAGCCTTGGCTTGTTCATAGCTTGCCTCAACATCACTCCAATTATGATTCTCACTCAAGTGCCGATTAATCAGACCCAATTCTCCACTCAACTTCGCCCGTGTGCCTTCCGTCGCACCCAAAGCAGTCATCAGCTTGTTCAAAGAAGGCGTTAGTCCTTCTTCATGTAATATCCCCGCTTCGCTTTCCAATTTCTGCAATGCCAAAAGATTGCGGTAAAGCTGATCCACATCCCCTGCAACTGTGTCTTGTTTAATTGTTTGGGCCCAACTGCCATCTATGTCTATATTAGGCTCGGCGTTATCATAATTGGCCTGAATATAATTTGTGTGTGACTGCAATTTCTGTAAACCAGAGGTCACCCATCCTTCTAACTTCGCAATCAAACCACTATAGATCTCGGCACCCATTTTCAGCTCATCAAATGTCAGTGCCTCACCACTTGCCAGTTGTGCAAGCAGCTTTGTACGCTCCGGTAGTTCCGCATCAAAGTCGGCAAGAGCCTGAACAGCACTGTCATAAGCATACTGAGCAGCATCAAGTTGATCTTGTGCCGCTTCCTTCTCTTTTTCAGCCATATTTTGTACATTCCGGGTTTTGGAATTCAAACTTGGGCTGTTTGCCTTTTGGTCATATTTTTTCTGCGCATTGTTAAGTTGCTTCAGCTTGAGATCAATGTCAGCTTCCAGCTCAAGCCGTAAATCCGTAAATGCCGCTTCCAAAGCGCTTTCAGGCGTCAGTTCCGTATTCGCCGTTTGTGTTCCGAACATATCAAACCGCATGCCTTTACCGCCAAAGGCAATAAGATTGCGCAATGCATGTTGTTGGAGAACTTCTTTTTCTTTCACTATTGCTTTGGCGTCATCGTGCGCAAGCACAAGCTTTTTAAGCTCAACTGCATTCTGTATCTTCTCATTCAGGTTTTTATGGGCGTTAACAGCGCTATTTGCTTGCTCCAAATCCTTTTGTGCGACAAACACATCTGCCATAGCATTCAAGAACACACGCTCCAGGCGCAAGCCCAATGCCTCTTCCAATGGCGGCAACACAAGATCCGGATCGGCTGCCAAATCCGCTTCGCGCTCCTCGATTAGAGCTGTTCGATGGTCCTCAATGGTCATTAACTGGATCTGATTAGACGCTTGAGCTGTAAGATAATGATTGGCGTCCTGTAATTGATCAACCAACTCATAAATGCTTTCCTTGTGGGCATTTTGCTCATCAATCTGGCCGTCCAACACACTCAGCTCATTTTCCAGCGTTCCCCTCCTTTTAAGAAGATCAAGATAACCCGTGGTCGGCTCTGCATCCTTAGCCGCCCCATCCCCACCCTCAACTGGGGTGGCGAACATTTCACCCATCTCACCCTGCATGGTTAGGCCAACCGCTTTGTCTAGCGAAAAGTCCAACATGCTGGCTCGCAATGCATCACCACCGGCAAGGATTTCATCCAATGCCGCAATTTCCTTATCGGTTTTTTCCATTGCAATGATCAGTGCATCCATCAAAGCCGTTACATCGGCTCTCATCTTGGCAGATATTGCCTGACCATCATCATCTGTTTTGCGAGCTGCATATGCTTCTGCCTTGGCATAGACAGTCATCTGAGCGGCCTTTTTCTGTCGCAATGCTTGTCGAGCTGAATCGCCGGCAAAATAACTCTCCGACAGTTCCGTAAAATGTTCTTGATACTCTTTTCGCAACGTCTTGGCATCATGCAAGCTTTCCGAAACCTGCAGACGTTGGTTTGTAACAGTCTGCCATTGGAACTCACTGGTCAGTTCTGATTGACGGTCATTCAGATTATTGATCTGACTGCTTAATACGGTCTGATAGGTTGGATCATCCGCGGCCTCGGTTCGAGCTGCTTCCAAGGCCGTGACTTGCTCGTTACGTAGTGTGGCAAGCTCCGTTCTGAAATCCTTAAGGGTTTGGTTCGGTTTTTTATCCTGGCCTAACTTGTTCCACTCTTCAAGCATCACATCAAGTTTTGTATGTTCCTGCTCCAGCATGCTGATATAAGTGTCAAGGCGCTTAATTTCGGTGTCAACATTGCCCACTTGTTTCCAATACTCAGAACTTTCCAACTTTTGCTTCCAGTCCACAGCAATGTAATCGAGAGCAGATACTTGGCTTTCTTGATAAGCCGAACGGAACATCGTATCGCTGATAACACCATCACGTGTTGCTTTAAACTCGGCATTTGAAGACGCCATGTGCAAGCTTTCATTGGCAAGGTTGGTCTCAAGACCGTCAAGACCTGATAACAGATGCCCGATCCGTTCGACCGTATCCGTGACCTTTCCGTTCACCGCCAAAAGATCTTCCAAACCCAGTACGACATCGCTCAACCCATTAAGAAGCGCTAGAAACTCTGAAAGGGCCTCCTCCTTGCGCGGCCATAGCAAATCATAAGCATCTTGCTTGGCTTGTAGTGCAGTAAGTTGGTCTTGCTTTTTAAGGAGCCGTGCTTCCAATTCTTTTTTCTTACTATTCCGCTCCTTAGTCTCCTCTTCTGATATCTCGTAGTTAGGCCGTGTAGAAACTAACTCTAGGTCTTTCTCTGTCTTACTAACCTGCAAAACTTGCGCATCAATTTGTGCCTCAAATGCAGCCGGATCCTGGGCAACTTCAAAAGCCCACATCAATTGCTCACGCGGACCCGAAATCCGTGAAAACGCTTCCTTAATCGCTGCAAGTGCTTCACTGTTCAACGCGTTCGTTTGCTCAACACCACCAAAAGTCTGCCAGGGCATATTTGCTGCCATGTTCACAAGACTAGGCGTCGCACTCACATCTGAATTTTCCGCCTTCGCCGCCGCCATCACATTCAGCAAACCACGCGCCGCGCTGGTGCTCAAACCGCCAAGCTGCAGGCCCTCAAGCACAGCCAACTTATTTTTGGCAACCGCCAGGTTCAATGGTTGCTCATAGACAAACCCTTTAACCAGCTCACCACGACCAGGTCCAGTGTATAGCGTGTCAAACGCAAACAAATTCGGGTTATCATTATATTCCCCTGCCTTGTCGAATTTCTCAGCGAAATCTTCTTCGCTCAGATTGGCAATATCTTCCATATCCAAGGTCGGGAAATAATAATTTAACTGTTGCAGGGCCGCATAAGCCTTCGGGTTCGACAGGTCTTTCGGATCTACACCGTCTTCAAGCTCTTTGATCGTCGTAAGAAGTTCACTCTGCACCTCACTTATCGCAGCAGACCACACCGAACCATCTGGACCAGCAAGCCTATCAACCAACCCCTCAACGCGCATACCCCGGTGATCCAACACCAAATTTCCGTCTTTATCCGTCCCTATTAACAGATCAAGAAGACCGCCAGGATATTGGCTCAAATCATCATACGATATGGGCTCGACAGGCTCTCCTTTAGATTGATCACCATCATTCGCCCCACTCTGAATATTCGCCCGCATCAGAGCCAGGAAAAAATCATGCAACTTAGAAAGGTCCGCACCATTCTTGATACGTAGGTTACCCTTTTTATCAACAATCAGGTCCTCCGCAGCAGGGTCGCCCCGGGACGGCTCAAAATCTTCAGGAAGATCAATAATATTCGGACCAAGAGCCCCAACACCTTCCCACTCAATATCCCCACTTAAAATATCGCCCCAAAAGCCACCCAGACCTTCAATATTACGCTGAACTTGTTCTGATTGCGCCAGGTTATTGACATGGTCAAAAAAGCCCTGCTGATCCTCAAAATCCGACATCCGATAACTGTCAGACGTAGCCGTGCCAAATTGATCCAAGATCGCTTGTTGCTCAGGCGTTGGATCTGGCAAAACAATTCCCTGCTCAAGGTAATTCGCGCTATTGGCTAGCATGATCAGCTGCTGTGATGAAGAAAGAGTGTCCCAATTCTTAGGGCCGCTTTGGCTGCTTTCACCTGTGTCGCCATAGGCATTTCCGCTATCAAGCCAATTATTAAAGTTTTCTGTGGTTCCTGTTAGGAAATCATCATAAAGATGGAACCAACTGGCGACAATTGGGCCATCTATCAAAGCAGCCTCTTCAAGCTTCCCAAAAAACTCTTCCCTGGGCATAGGATTATTTTCGCCATGTCTCTCGGCCATCTCAAGCATAAGGTTTGAAAGTGCATGGGGTGTATGTTCATTGATCGTCTTTAAAACTCCGATCGCGCCCTGCAGGTTCTCTGGCAAGTAATCCACAAAATCTCGCAAAGCGATCGGATTGCCGTAATTGTCTATAAGGATCTGGTCATCCAAGAGCGCTCTTAATTCAGCAGGGTCCTTCAATGTAATAGAAAAGCCGAGGCCGAGACGTGCCGTGGCGATCCCCCAAACCTCTTCCGCCAGGCCCGCAATCTTCCCCGTGCCGCTATACATTCTCATCGGATCACCAATAACGCCTGGCGTGATGTTGATCGTGACTTCATCCCAGACATCTTCTCCGTGTTTGGCGGTAAAGGCATCAATGTCGCCTTCACCAAGAACCATGGTTTCAAAGTCAAAAGCCACTTCTTCCTTGGTCGAAAATACATTGAAGGCTACAAATGGATTGACGCCTCGGAGATTCTTCTCACCTAATTCATCAAAAACCAAAGCATGGCTCACCCCAAATTTGCCGTCATCAGTGATTTTAAGGTTCGGGACGGATTTTATCCCCTTTGTTCCTGTCAAGGACGGACCATGAAAAGACACCCAGTCCGTCGATGTTAATTCCGGAATCCATAAATGAACTTCGTTATCAAGCTTCCCACCAATCAGCGCTACAGGCGCGGTATCAAACCGTTCAAACAGGTTCAAATCAGTCGTATCGATGTTTTGGGTTTGCCAGGAATCCAATCCCGATATGTTCAAGCTGGAATAATCCGGAATCGTATAATTCCCACTTGTTGGATCTGTTTGTATCTGAACCGTTCCGGTCTCGGCTTCGAGGGTCAGCATGTTCAGCCGCGCCTGTTCACCCTGCGACACATCCACCTTCAAACCCAAGGTCTCTTCGTAATAGGCTCTGTTGTCCCAAATCACCTTTTGTTGCGCCAGGGTGAGATTAGAAAAATTATCAAGCGTCTTTTGCGCCTCGACAGCCAAAGCGGCCGTGTCAATATTCGCTAGATTATCCTGGTTCTGTAGAACGTATTCCAACGTCCCCGCAAAAGGTAAACTGCTCAGGTCAATGGGTGCGCCGTTGCCTTCGTCAGCATAAATCCATGGGACAATGCCAGGAGGTGTCGCTATCGTTCCTGCAACGGGCTCACTCTCACCAAATAGTTGCTTGGCAAAGCCTTTAATCGCTCCATGAATATCGCTGATCACCGGCGTCTCTTCCAGGAACTTCTCAATCGGCTCCTTTGTGCCAAACGGATCGCCCGCTAAAAGCTCTCCAACACCCGCCCAGAAATCCGGCTGCTCAGGGCCATACAGGGGATCCACCGTTTCAGAAAGATCAGGCTGACCGGGTTGCTGCCCCGTATTCTCAGCACCAACCGCCTGGTTAATTTGAGACCCAAGCTTCAAAATCCCTGCGGCTATAGGCGCGCCAATGATTGAGCCGAGTGGACCAAACAAACCCACGATAAAGTCTTGTGATGCGATCGGTGCAGTGGTGCCGGACGTCTTGGTGTCAGACTGACCCGGAAACAACTCTTCCTTTCTTTCCTCTAACTCCTGGGTTTTCTCAAGGGCTTCGTGACCTTTTTGGTTCTCAACGGTCACATAATAATCTTCCCACCACTCTTCCAAACTCTCAGACAGGGATCTATTTTTCTTTAACTTCTTAATTTTCTCATTTATTTCTGAAAGGGTTTCAAAAGAAGAATTTACTTTTGTTGTTGTTTCTGTCGCTGTTTTTTGTGCATCTGGTAATTTGTTAAAATATTTATAGAGTGCACTCTTGAGTGCAATTTTCTCTACTTCTGATATATTTCCATTCTCTGCCCAATTGTTAAGTATTCTTGTTATAGTATTGACTTCTTCATAAACATAGTTAATATTGTTGCTTGTTATGGAGTCAATTTCTGCAAAATCTTTCTTAATTTTCTCAATATCCGCAGTAATATCATCCAAGAGCTCTTCATCACCTGTCGCTGGCGATTGCGTGTCAAGCAGCTTATCAAGCTCGGAGAGCTTTTCTTTCAGTTCATTGGCTAAACTATAATTTTTGTTGATTATGTCCTTAAGAATTTCGTCCTGAGAATTAAAATACGTATAATAATCTCCTATTTCAGAAGCTGTTTCTATTGTTTCCATATAGGTATCAATTCGTACGTATTCTTCAATATCCTCCTGCATTTCCTTAGGAAGATATTTAAAAGAGTCGCTTTCATATAGGTCTTTTATTTGTTGATTTAGTTTAGTAAGTTTCTCCTTGGCTTCCTGGGAAATCGCCTGTCCATCATTATATCTTCTTGCTGCTTCCTTCTCATGAGCTTGCTCTGTGTGTAATAGGTCAAAAAAGACCTTTTGTGCTTCTTCATTTACTTCCTTCCCAGTTAGAAAATGAGGTAAAAAAGTTATCAACTCTGCTCCCGTGCTTATTTCGCCGAATTTTTCACTGTTCTTATAGGAATTTCCTGCCTCGACTATCGTCGCTATAAGGTCATCATAAGTGTTGGCAATATTCTCTAATTTATCTGCTAATGTTGGGTCATCCAGGGGCTTGTTATTTTCAACTATGTTGTTTTGGATAGAGTTGACCAACAATTCTGAAATAGTTTCTGCCTGCTCAAAAAGTATGAACAAGTCTCCCTGAGCTCTCCGTGCATCAGCTGCATATTTAGCGCCATTCAAGCTTTGAATAAGGTCCTTAGCTTCTTGAGGGCTTAGAGGCTGGTAGTTAGTATCATCATCAACTTCGCCAAAGGCATCCGGGACAACGGCCCCAACAAGCCCGTTAACAAAATTCGCTGCGGTGGAGCTGTCCGGTTTAAAGAAATCAAAAACGTCCTCAATAACTTGTTGCCAGACTGGTTTGTCTTCTTGCAGAATGCTCGTGGGCAAATTGTCGAGATTGATATTGCTCAGATCGGGTGGGCCTTGAACCTCAGGAGGCTCCGCAAGTCCGGGAAAGACATCATCAAGGGTTGCGTCCTCAGGCATATCGAATGTGTAGGTTTTGTCGGAGTCGGATTCAGGCCATCTCACCGTCACTTGCCCATCTCTGATCTCCGTCTGTATTTCAGTTTCTGTGCCATCTGAATTACGCTTAAAATAATATGTTTTGGCAACCTGCTCCCCATCCTCGAAGGTGTCGAGACGGCTTTTCCAAACCTTTGCACCTTGACCTTCAATAATATTTTCCTGATTTGTATCGACTATACGGTCAATGTCCTCATAGTTATAAGGACCTAGGCCGTTCATGAATTCCAATGCGCCTTCCGGTTTCCGAATAGCTGCCAATTCTTCCGCTGTTAAGGCTAATTTTGGCGGAAGATCCGTATAGATCTTGGCATTGGAGCCATCCGAGTTTTTTGGAGCCTCATATGTCCGCGTTTCGTCCCAGAGAGG
Organism: Methyloligellaceae bacterium; assembly: GCA_965224165.1. GTDB lineage: Bacteria > Pseudomonadota > Alphaproteobacteria > Rhizobiales > CBDCYM01 > CBDCYM01. Next base: position 1,073,990 of record CBDCYM010000011.1, read on the forward strand.
AGAACTGAGCGTGACTTTTCCGTCTTTGACCTGTGCTTGAATAAGGACAATGTCTCCATCCTCGGTTCTGGTGTGAAAGGAGGTATTGATGACTTCTGTACCATCGGCATAGGTCTGAACTTGCCGCTCCCAAGCACTGGGTTGAGCAGGAGGGGCTAGTTTTTCAAAGAAAATCCGGTCTAATGGAATTTCACCATCAAACAGGTGCTCACGGTGGCCATGAGGTTGTGTATATTCGAAAAATTCAGCATTAAATATACCATTATCATGAAGATCAAGAGGAGTTCGAGCATCGGATATAAGTCCCCAAAGCTGGAATCTCTCATCAAGGTCCCCGTCTATGGCTGTGTAACTAAGATGACTGTCATTATGAAAAGCTCCGTGGCGGATAATCGGGGTATTCCGACCATCTTCATTGCGAACTTCTCTGAGAACGATGTTTCCTTCTTCACCTCTTATCAGTGTTGATGTGACCGACGAAACCAGCTCTGGATCTGAGAAATGGTCGTTGGCGGTCTGGCGGACGTCAAGAAAGCGATGCCCCTCTTGTGAGACTTTGCTTTCATCAAGGATGAATTGCTTGATTTCGCTGGCAGAGGGAGGTGCGTCCGGGTTCTCAGCGTACTGTTCAGCATAATGTAATGCAGCAAGAGTGGCTACTATTGGCGCCGAAAAGGACGTCCCCTCTATGTTTTCTCGGTCCCCTTCATCACCCCCACTAATAAACCCGGGCATTCTGCCATCTGCATAGAGATGGACCAATGACCCATGATTTGACCAATCGGCAATCTCAGCCGTTCCTTCGGTCGCTCCGATAATTAGCCCTTTTTCATGGGCGACTAAGCCTCCGGGTATTGGGTGAAAGGGGACTTCAACGTTTTCGAAAAACTCTGTATTCTCCTCCTTAGGATAGTAAGGCTGTTCAAGAGTTATTTCTGCATTACTATTACCGGCAGCCATAACATGTATGACGCCAACGGCTTCTAAGTCCTCAATTGCTTTTTGATAATGCTCCTCATATCCTTTTGCGTAGCTTTCAATAAGCTCTTTGGCCTCGTCACTTTTTGCCCAGTTACTAAAGGTACGGGTTTCTCCGCGTTCTTTCATCTCACTCCACAGGGACGTGGCCATCTGTATCGGTGCGAATATCGTGCTAGACGAAACAGCACCATAATTTATGCCCCCGTCTTCGCCATGAATGTATTTCAGTTTCTCATCCCGAGCTTTATTTAAGAGATACAGATGAGGGTTGCTATCTTCCGTACCAAAGATAAACTCACCATTGTCATCCAGCAGATTGTAATTGTAGATGTCTGGTCCCACACCCGAAAGGCCCGGCCGCCCCTCACTCACTATTGGCAGTTCATAAGTCGCAGGCACAATGCTTACGTTTTCTGCCCGGTCAGAAGAGGCATGGTTTTCTAAAATATCTGCGATGGCACTCGTCGTGCTGCCCCCATGCGTAAATCCTAAATCATTAGGCTGATTAGTACTAACAGCTGTCCAAACATGGTCTTTTTGTGTCTCCAATACGGCATCGACTGCTGAGGAATGGACATGTTTCAGAATATTGTTCTTGGTGAAATCTATTCTGTGATCCGGCTCGATAACCAAAATAGCAACGGAATCATCTTGCTGCTTAGCGGGCTCAACAACCGGATCCCCGAAATCCGCCGCCGTGATTGGTGTGGGGGAGGTAGTCTGTTGCACAGTATTATCCGTACTTTGCGTCTGATTGGTAGAAGCCCCGTTTGCGGCGCTGGTATTTGCCAACGTACTCTCAAATTCCGCATCGGCATTATCTGTTTGGTTTGTCGTATTTGTATTTTTGCCAATTCCATCGACGCTGGACATAATCTGAACCTTTCGGATCATAATCAATAAACAACTTAATATAGTTGCTGATGAGGTGCTGGTGAATCCGTAATAGCTGTGTTTAATACACAATTAACACCGAGAATTCTAAGGGAGCCACGAGAGGTCTAAGTAATACTACGTAGAGAAGGGGCTTATCTTTTCAGGTGAAAAAATCTGATTGCGAGAGTGTTTCAAGCCATTGCTTTTGCAGCTGAAATTGACTTTCACTGACACGGCATAAGGTCTAAAGACACAGAAAGAAAGTCTATCTAAGGAAACTACGCAATTAGCATGTAGTATGTATATCACTCCGTAATCTTATTCCATAAATATGTGGATAATACGTATTGCGTTTTCTCTCTGGCGCTTTTATTTTTCGCCCCCATTTATAAAAAGCTACGGAATCCTTCGGAAAATAAATCAAAACAAACACGAAGTATCAAAGCAATCTCAGCACCAAAATAAAAAATGACTGTGAATAGACCACCTAACTGGTGTTGTGAATACTACAAGGAATCGATTCAATGTCATCAATAAATCAGATCAACAACTCCACACAGACAAATAGATTAGAGCAAAATTTTTCTGATTCGTTCGAGGCAACATTGGCGAGTATTTCTGATATTGTTGTTGAAGATAAAACTGCTACTTTCTTAAGGAATTTTGAAAATTACACCTTGGTTTCCTATTTCGGTGTAATAACTGTTCTCGACGCAAACCATGTTGTATTAGGTAAGTTAGATTTATCCCTAATTAATACCTTAAAATTTGCAGATCAGACAATAAGCGCTGGTGATATCAAAGAATTCGATGCATTGGCCTATATTGCTTCTTACCCTGATTTGATTCGCGAATTTGGCTTGGACGCACAAGCTGGTGTCGAACATTTTATCAAATCCGGCCATGCCCAAGGACGCACAATAACTTTTGACCCACTAGCCTATATTGCTTCCTACCCTGATTTGATTGAGACATTCGGCATGGATGCGAAAGCAGGAACCGAACACTATATCAATTTCAGCCTAAGCCAAGAACGTAATGTAACCTTTGATCCGCTGGCCTATATTGCTTCACACCCTGACTTGATTGAAAAATTCGGGACGGATGCGCAAGCTGGCGTCGAACATTTTATCAAATCTGGCCATGCCCAAGGACGCACAGTAACTTTTGACCCACTAGCCTATATTGCTTCCCACCCGGAATTGATTGAAGAGTTCGGTGCAGACGCACAGACTGGTGCAAGACACTATATCATTTCAGGCCGAAATGAAGGACTCACAGTTACCTTTGACCCGCTAGCCTATATTGCTTCTTACCCAGACTTGATTCGTGAATTTGGTTTGGACGCCAAAGCTGGTACCGAACATTTTATCAACGATGGTGGAAAGCGGGAGGTAACCTTTGATCCGCTGGCTTATATCGCTTCTCACCGCGATTTGATTTTTGAATTTGGAGAAGATGCCAAAGCTGGTACCGAACACTATATCAGGTTTGGCCATGACCAAGGGCGCGAGATAACCTTTGATCCGGAGGCTCATCTCGCAGCGAAGCCTCATCTGAAAGATCTAAAGGCCGCTACAATTGACTACATAAACTCTGTCAAGAGTGATAATAAAAGTCCGACAAAAATTGTAGCTGTAGGAAATAATGGTAACGAAACTCTCTTTGTGCCTGTGAATTCAGATGAGAGTACTTTTGTGGCAACACTCTCAGCAATTGATGAAGATGAAAATGAGTCCTTTACGTATAGCCTAAATGATGATGCTGGCGACCGTTTTGTCCTTGGTGGAGCAAACAATGATGAAATCCATGTTGCGGCTGACTCGAATTTTAAGGACGCACCGTTTTATGACATTAAAGTCAGAGTGGGTGACCGTGGCAACCGTGGGCATGTAGAGACCATCAGGATCAATGTTAGAAACGAAGCTCCAAATACCATCCATCTCGACAATATATCATCTATTAAGGATGCTGCGCCTGGAACCGTTGTCGGGCGGTTGAGCACTAACGACCCAAATACCAACGACACCTTCACCTATACATTGATTGATGACGCTGATGGCCGCTTCAAGCTTGGTGGGGAAAACGATGATGAGATCCATATAGGTGCTGTCCTGGATTTTGAGGACGGAGAATTCTATGACATTATTGTCAAGGTAGAAGACGGTGGCGGTCTCACGCATATCGAGACCATTAGAATGAATAATGAAGCTCCGACTGCCATTAATCTCGATGGCATCTTATCCGACGATGTACAGGTCAATACGACAACCGCAAATAATCAACGATCAGGTGTGAGCACAGCTCTCATTGACGGTGGTTATGTCTCTGTTTGGGAGTCTTGGGAGCAAGATGGTTCAGCCTATGGCATTTTCGCACAGCGTTATGATGAGGCTGGCAATAAGATTGACGATGAATTTCTGGTCAACACCACGACGTTAGGCAGTCAGTCCGGACCACGCATAACCAAGCTTAATGATGGTGGGTTCGTTATTGTTTGGACTGATAATGGTGTCTCTGGCCAGCGTTATGACGCGAACGGCAATAAGGTCGATGGGGAATTTCGTATTGATACGGTTACTACAGATCATCCAGTTGTCGAAGATATTGAAGCGTTAAAGAACGGTGGTTTTGTCGTGTCTTGGCGCGCAAATGGAGATGTTTTTAGTCGGATTTATGATGCATCGGGTGACGCTGTTGGTAATCGAGCAACGGTTGTTAATACGATAAGAACTAACACTCAGCGTCAGTCTCAAATAATGGCCCTTTCGGACGGCGGTTACATTGCGACTTGGTCATCTTGGAATGAGGATGGTAGCGCCTACGATATCTATTTGCAAAGGTTCGATGCCTTAGGGGAAAAGATTGGTGATGAGACACAGGTCAATACGACAACCACCAGTGGTCGCCAGGAGTTCTCTGATATCACTCTCCTCACCGACGGAAGCTTTGTTGTCACCTGGCAATCCCAGGTTCAAGACGGCAGTGTCACGGACATCTATATGCAACATTTTGCGATTGATGGCAGTCCGGGAGAGGAGATACAAGTTAATACAACTTCCAACGGCCACCAGAGCAACCCAAATATCACAGCACTGTCTGATGGTGGTTATATCATTGTCTGGCAGTCCAAAACAGAAGGGGGCGGTTACAACGTCTTAGCAAAACGTTTTGATGCTGATGGTAAAGATATAAGCAGCGAATTCTTGATCAATCAAACCACAGATGGTGAGCAAAGCCTGCCTGTTGTTGAAGCCTTATCAAACGGTGATATTCTTTTTACTTGGACGGAGAATTCTGGAGCTGATGGAGATCAAGCCAACATCCATCAGCGCATCATGAAAGCGCCGCAAACAGTTACCGAAGATGCCGCACCAGGAACCGTAGTCGGTAGGTTGAGCACCAACGACTCAAATACCAACGACAGCTTCACCTATACTTTGATTGACGATGCCGATGGCCGCTTCAAGCTTGGTGGAGCAAATAGCGATGAGATCCATGTGGCGGCAGGAGCAAAACTTGAGAAAAACGATGTTTCCTATGACATCATTGTTAGGGTTACAGATAGTGGTGGCCTCACACGTGTTGAGACCATCAGGATTAATGTTAAGCACGAAGTCCCAACCGCAATTGCAATCAATAACAATGTGATATTCAAAGATGAGATTGTTGGTACAATTGTCGGTCAGTTGAGTACAGCTGATCCAGATACAGGCGACCATTTCACCTATACGTTAACCGATGACGCCGGTGGCCGCTTCAAGATTGGTGGGGAAAATAAGGATGAGATCCATATAGGTGACGCCCTGGATTTGGAAAATGCTGGTGTCCATGACATTGAAGTCAAGGTGGCTGATCGTGCGGGCCTCACACATACTGAGACCATAAGAATCCATGTTAATCCCGAAGCTCCAACGGGAGTTACACTCAGCAAACGTTGGGTACGGGAAGATGATGCAATTACCAGCACAGTTGTCGGTACATTGAGCACGACCGACCCGGATACAGGTGATCGTTTCACCTATACATTAACTGATGACGCTGGTGGCCGCTTTATACTTGGAGGGGAAAACAATGATGAGATCCACATGGGTGCAGCTCTGGATTTTGAAGACGCAAAGTTCCATGACATAGAGGTTAAGGTCACCGACGCCGTTGGCTTCACGCATACCGAGACCATCAGGATCTATGTTAATCCCGAAGCTCCAATATCGATTGCGCTCAGTCAACGTGTGATACAGAAAGATGCAGATATAGGTGCTGTTGTCGGCCGGCTGAGCACGACTGATTTGGATACAGATGACAGTTTCACCTATATTCTAATTGATGATGCCGGTGGCCGTTTTGTACTTGGTGGGGAAAATAAGGATGAGATCCTGTTGGCTCGACCTTTGGGTTCTGAGGCTGAAGAGTTCCATAACATCAAGGTTGAGGTGACTGATCGTGCAGGCCTCACAGTTACCAGGACTATTAAAATTGATGTTAATGCCGAAGCGCCGACAGCAATTGGGCTCGAGCAAACTTGGGTGAAAAAAGAGGCACCTATTAATACGGTTGTCGGTCGACTGAGAACGGAAGACCCAGATGGTTCTTTTGACAAGTTCACCTATACTTTAACCGATGATGCCGGTGGCCGCTTTATACTTGGAGAGGAAAACAATGATGAGATCCAGTTGGCTCAGCCTCTGGATTCCGAAGACGCAAAGTTCCATGACATAGAGGTTAAGGTCACTGACGCCGTTGGCTTCACGCATACCGAGACCATCAGGATCTATGTTAATCCTGAGGAATCAACAAGAGTTGCGCTCAGTCAACGTGTGATACAAAAGGAAGATACGAAAACTGGTGCTGTTGTCGGCCGGCTGAGCACGACCGGCCCGGATATAGAGGATGGGTTCACCTATACTTTAACCGATGATGCCGAGGGCCGCTTCAAGATTGGTGGGGAAAATAGCGATGAGATCCAGTTGGCTCGGGCTCTCAATTCTGAGGACGCAGATCGCTATAACATTACGGTCGAGGTAACTGATCGTGATGGCTTCCTGGTGCAGACCTCAGGCTTTAGCATTGATGTTAATCCCGAAGCGCCGACAGCAATTAGGCTCGGTCAAACTTGGGTGAAAAAAGATGCACCTATTGGCGCGTTTATCGCTCATCTGAACACAACTGATCCAGATGGTTTCCGAGATAGCTTCACCTATACTTTAACCGATGATGCCGGTGGCCGGTTCGCACTTGATGGAGCCAATAAAAATCAGATCCACTTAGCTCAGCCTCTGGATTCCGAAGACGCAAAGTTCCATGACATAGAGGTTAAGGTCACTGACGCTGTCGGATTTACACATACCGAGACCATCAGGATCTATGTTAATCCCGAAGCTCCAACATCGATTGCGCTCAGTCAACGTGTGATACAGAAAGAAGATACGAAAACTGGTGCCGTTGTCGGCCGGCTGAGCACGATCGGTCCGGATATAGAGGATGGGTTCACCTATACTTTAACCGATAATGCCGGTGGCCGCTTCAAGATTGGTGGGGAAAATAGCGATGAGATCCAGTTGGCTCGGGCTCTGAATTCCGAGGACGCAGAGACCTATAACATTAGAGTCAAAGTTACTGACAGTGATGGCTTCCTGGTGCAGACCTCAAGCATTGACATAGATGTTAATGCCGAAGCGCCGACAGCAATTAGGCTCGACCAAACTTGGGTGAAAAAAGAGGCACCTATTAATACGGTTGTCGGTCGACTGAACACGGCTGATCCAGATGGTTCTCTTGACAAGTTCACCTATACTTTAATTAATGATGCCGGTGGCCGTTTTGTACTTGGTGGGGAAAATAAGAATGAGATCCAGTTGGCTCAGCCTCTCCATTCTGAGGACGCAAAGTTCCATGACATAGAGGTTAAGGTCACTGACGCCGTTGGCTTCACGCATACCGAGACCATCAGGATCTATGTTAATCCTGAGGAATCAACAAGAGTTGCGCTCAGTCAACGTGTGATACAAAAGGAAGATACGAAAACTGGTGCCGTTGTCGGCCGGCTGAGCACGACCGGTCCGGATATAGAGGATGGTTTCACCTATACTTTAACCAATGATGCCGGTGGCCGCTTCAAGATTGGCGGGGAAAATAGCGATGAGATCCAGTTGGCTCGGGCTCTCAATTCCGAGGACGCAGATCAATATAGCATTAGGGTCAAGGTAACTGATCGTGATGGCTTTCTTGTGCAGACCTCAAGCATTGACATTCAAACACCAACAGCGGTTGGGCCGCCTGCCTAATATTTCCAACCGATGAGATACCCTATTGGTACAGTTTTTTAGCCATTGCTGTCGGTAGTGATCAATCAGGCCACATGTAATTCATGACATAAGTCATGTCATGAAAAATTCATTTTCATTGGTAACTATACGAAAAATAATGAAAATATGCCTGAGGGTAATTATGAGGCGATATTCACATAACTTTGCGATAAATAATGAAAATAAAAGGGCAGATATGCTTGAGGGTAATGATGAGTCGATATTTACAAGGCAGAGACGCAATTTAATTATTAGCAGTCTTTTCGTCATATTTTATGCGAGCGGAAATCTTGAAATATCACAGATTAGTATTTTGGGGAATACTGCCAAGATTGGCAACCCGCAGATTATCTATTTTATCTTAGGTCTTTTCTATGTGTACTTTTTCTGGAGATATTATACTGTATGTAGAGATGTAAGAGGCTACTACCGTTTTATTGAATCTTGGCGGAAACACTACCGTGGTAATCGTGCAATTTTTAGCGTTGACAATTATTATGTGGAACTAGCTGATAAACGCAGGAACCCAGCGGCAGATAGTGTTCATATTAAATCAGCGAAACGAAAATATTTCATTTTCTATCAGGTGTCATACGAATATATGGGAGATTTAGGTAGTCCCCTGTGAAGAATCCTAATTTCAGACAGGATATAATTTTTTGAGTTTACGAAGGCCATCAGAATTTCGAGCAAAAGCTTCTTCAACCAAGCTGCGATGCGCCTGAAGTTATAGCCAGCGGCAGCGAGGACAGCGTTGATCTTATCGCCTTCCCGACCTTTGAGGTAATTCCGTTCCATTCGGTGTTCGGCTTTGATGTGGCCGATAACGGGCTCAATGGCGCTGCGCCGTTTAAGTTCGCGTTTGATTTGCCCATGAACACCGAGCTTTTGGCCGGAGCGGAAGACGCGTAACGGCTTCGGCGCATTGTGTTTGATATAGCCCTTGTCCACATAAGCGCGTTCCGGTTCAACACCGATCCATTGGCTCAGTTCTTCGATCACCGTTTTGAGAGTGTGGCCGTCATAGGGAGCGCTATGGAGTGCCTTGGCATGAAGCACAAACATGCCGCCTGGCGCTCTTGCATTGGTCGTTGCGATCGAGACTTTACAACCAAATTCATAAGGCTTATGCGCTTTCCCCTTACCAATGCATTCCGTCTCCGGCGCATGCAGCGAATAGATTTTGGGGGCATCTTGGCGTCTTTTCTGGTGGCGCAACCGTGAAGCCATAGCGAGTTCTGCGGCAAATACGTCTTCCAAATCTTCACGGCCTTCGGTTTTACGGGCAATGTCGCGGATCACGCGTCCCAGCCGAATATTCAGGAATTTAACCTGGCGCTTATGGCGTTTGAACTGTTTGGCGTGCGCATAACGTTGTGCTTTGATCAGCGCTCTCTTGCCCACGCGCACATAAGATTGACGTAACTTAACGCCATGGCGCAGACAAAGACGCCGCAAACGAACAAGGGCTTTATAGAGAAGCTTGGCATCGGTTGGAAAGGTGATGTTCTTCGGCTGAACCGTCGTATCTACGCTCACACGCTTAACATCTTCTATGCGCAAGGCCCCTGTGCGTTCTGCAACGGAAAGGCTCTCCTTGATCAACTCAATGAGCTTGTCCTCGCCAAGCCGTTGCCGCCAACGCGTCATCGAAGAGCGGTCAAACGGCGCCTCGTGGCAAAAATAAATCTCACCGCAGAAATGTTGATAATACGGGTTCTCAACCCAGCGGTCGCAAACCTCAGGGTCCGAAAGCCCATACATATATTTGAGAATGTTCAAACCAACCATCAGCCGTGTCGGCAGTGCCGGTTGGCCAATGTCGGAAAACAAAGGCGCAAACGCCTCGTCAAAACGCTTCCAGTCAATCGCTGCCGCCAATTGCACAAGCTCATGACGCGGATTGATGATGTTGTCCAAACGATTGCGGAACAGGTCTTGCGCCCCATCGTCTGCACGTTCCTTAGGCTTCATGGATGCTTCCCCTTGACCTCAAAAGCATGGCGCAAAGGGAATCACACTTTGCAAGCTTTTGCACCTAAAACTATCAAAAACTTGCAAGCAGGAATATTACAGAAACTCAAAAACCTTCAAAACTTCAATACATTACCAATTCCGCACAGGGGACTAGGTAAGATCCCCGAATCTGATAGAGGTAAGATTTTTCGATTTAATACCGTAACATTAATCCCTTCCCTTCAAAAATACTGCGCCTTCTTTTATGCCATCGTTACCGAAACGGAATTCTCTGAATATATACTTCCGTATCTTATCGCACTGATTGCAATCACGGAATATTTCGGTATCGGCCCCGTCAAACATTTTCTCATAACAGCATTTAAGCCGGTAGCCTAAATCGCAAGCAGGTGATGCGCATAACAAATACTTATCATTAATGAAACCTAATAATATTCATCTTAACGCCAAAATGGCGATTTGGCGTCTCATGACTTAATTAAGAACAAGAACAATCTTGGTGCAGAAAGATGCTGGATTTAATCACACTATTTGTTAAAGAATTTGGTTTGTTGCCGCTTTATGCCGTTATAATAACCTATATTGGGTTCAGCGCTCCAACCTTTGGAGCATTGTTTATGTCTCTTTCCATTGTTTGTGGCGTTTATATTACAATGTTCAAAGCCTTCAATTTGAAAGCGCAAATTGGCATAATTGATTTTACTCAATACATGCCTGTTTCTGAGGATATTGGAAATTTAATTATTGCTGTTTTGTTTGTATATATGATCGGCCTAACAGCCTACGGCCTAAAGCGAGTATTTGTTTCTCAAGACAGCTGAGATGTTTTGTAGAGCTCACAGCAATGCCCCTTAAATCACCCTACTACCCAAGTCGCAGTCCGCAACACATGTTTTTTCCTCCATTTACGATTCGGATCGAGAACGAGCATCAGGTTTTTCATAATAATGCCAACCTTGAATTCTTAAACCACATAACCTTCTTTCGTTTTTAACAAAGTTTGTATTGCGCCAGCTGGCGTCACCCGAATAGGCCAAGACTGCATAGCTGGCTTGGCTGAGCTAGAGCTGAACCTTTAACGGCTTGGATTTAGGCGAGGTAGCACGCGCGGTACTCTCCTTTAGGGTCTTTCCGATTTTGATGGAATCAAAATCAGACCCTAAACCTTTGTTTTGGCGTGCTTCTTATCGGAAAACCGGTTCCCACTTTTCCGGAAGCACTCTAGGAGAGTAGGCGCCAAAAACATAACATAGATAAATTATCAATGTTTACCAGATACGTGACCGTTTCGCTATTCAAGAACCAACATACCCTAAAAAGCATGCCCTTTATTTAGCTTCATGATCTCGCTCAGCTTGGCCCCGACCCGTTCATTAACCTCACGCAATGGATCATGAGCCAAATGAGCATAACGTGCCGTGGTTTGCGGTTGGGTATGACCTAGCAAACGACCGATCAATGGAAGTGATGCACCGCTCTCGGCAGCCAAACTTGCAAAAGAATGACGCAAATCATGGAGGCGTACATCTTCAATGCCTGCTTGTGCGCGAATGCGCCTCCATGGTTTTCGTAAATTGACGAGGTGGGCGCCAGGTTTATTACCAACAATGACGTAAGGATTGCGTGTCAATCGTGGCAATGTGGCCAACACTTCTTTTGCGGGTTCATTGAGAAAAATCGGCTTCTGACCAGTTTTAGAATTTTTTAGAAACAGCAGACCACGTTCCAAATCAACTTCATCCCAAGTGAGTGTGAGAATTTCGCTCAAACGTGCTCCTGTGAGAATTAAGAGACGGATAGCAGCGATGACATATGGGCTTTCAGCACCCGTTGCTTCGGCTTCATTCAATACATTGCCGAGTTGGTCAAATTCCTCACTGCTCAGATAGCGTTCTCGTCTATTCTCACGGTATTTTTTGATGCCTCGGCATGGATTGGCCAGTTCCTGTCTTAGTCCTTGATCTTCCAACCATGAGACAAATCTGGATAGTACAGCCAATGCATGATTTGCTGTACGTGGTTTTTCACCCCATTCTTTATGCGCACGTGCTATGTCAGCTTTGTTTAGGTCGTCAATCTTTCGCGTTCCGAATGTTGGTACAACATAATCTCGCATGAGACGTCGGTACTCTTCATAAGTTCGCGGAGCAATCTTTACTTGATGTTCTTCCAGAAAATCTGCAGCAGCTTCTTTTATTGTCGGTGTTGCACGTTTGCGCTGACGTTGCAGGTTGGGGTCTTCTCCTAATGAGATATCATTAAGCAACCGAATTGCTTCTTTACGCGCTGTCACTGGCGTCCAGGGCGAGCCATGGATTCCAATGGTAATCCAACGTAGGCGACCATTGATGCGTGTTTGCAAAAAATAGGAAGGTCGTCCATTGCGCCGCCGCACACCAAAGCCTCTGACTTCGGTATCGCGAATGGTTTCTTGCAACCCCAAATTTGTAACCGTTTTCAGGGTAATGTGACCTACTCGAGAGATAGCCATTTGTTAGCCAAAAATCTGTTGATGTTTCTGGCTAACCTATGGCTAACATTTTTGAACAAATTAGGGCATGACAGGTAAAAGTCTTGTCAGTTCAAAATATTGATTTATAAAGTTTTTCGCAAAACTGAGAGCTCCTGTCGGACCTCTTTTGCTACTTCCTAATCTGAGGGTCGCAGGTTCGAATCCTGCCGGGGTCACCAATAAGATCAAGGGTCCATTCTTGTGACATGGTTTACATTTGATACCGGAGAGATTGTTTACACTTTCTCCGGAGCGAATGGGTTTACGGTTGGTTCTACTCTATCCTCCTTGTTGTCGAAGTATCCTAGATCATAATCGAGGAATGAGACCAGCCATATTTGGTCGTCGACCTCGCGCAGGCCGAGAATTTGGCCTGCGAAGACCTTGCTGAGGTTGATTTTCCGCTTTCCGATGCAGATACGGCCACAGCGCGTGACGCGCACGGTTCGGTCATGGAAGGGGTAATCGGGTTCATCTGGCGGCTGATAGGACCGTGGTGAAGGTGTATAGAGTTCGCCTGGATAGGCGCCGCTGATGCCCTGATGAGGTCTTTGGTTGTTGTAAACCTCTATGAAGGTATCGAACTTCTCCTGCTGTTGTAGGAAGTTGAAGGCTGGAGGCCTGGTTACTTCTTTCTTGAGAGTAAGGTGCATGCGCTCGTGGCGTCGGTTCTGTTGCGGATGGCCGGGCTTGATACGCTCGATGCGGATGCCCAGCCTAGGTCACGAACTCATAAATGTGGTTAAAAATGGTATGAGCCAATCTGTTCGAATACGAGAAGCAAAGGTGCAGGCAATGTGGTGCATTTTCAAACCTTTGCGACGCTGTAGTCGGACAGATCGGCCATATCCTCCGGACGCTGAAACGGCTTCAATCTGCGTTTTTTTGTCTACCGCTTCGCTGCTTGAGACATTGTTGTCGAAGCGCTTGAAAAGGGAAACAACCCTTGTCTGCACGCTTCTCCTAGATCAACCCACGTTCAAGTGAATTTACTTGAACGTGGTAAAGTTGATCGATATCAAAAAATGAGAGCATCCAAGCGATTCCATCTAAACGCAGGATGCTCTAGCATTCTTTTTGCCGTTTCTAGCGCCATTTTCAGCACATTTATGAGTTCGTGACCTAAGCCACCACACTTAGAGTTTGCTCAAGCCGAACAGGGCATGGGGGCTGGCAAAAGGCACGCCGTTGTCGGTTCGAATGGCTTTTGGCAGGCCATGGTCTTCAAAAAGATTCTGGAAAGCGGTGAAAGCCGTTGCTTCCTTTGTTGAGTCAAGGGCTTCGCACGTCGCTAACTGTCCCCTCGCTATTTGATAACGGAAGAACTGGAGAGACTCGGCCGAACATTGTCGGAGGCTGAAAAAATGCGGATCAGAAAATATATATGTTATCGCTGCAATTAGGCTCCTAATACTGATCGGAGCGCGTCAGTGAGAAATCCTGTCCTTAACCTGGGCGGAGGTCGATCTCTATCAGAAGATTAGTTTGGCGTGTCATGTTGATGGGATGAGTGAGCGGCGGGTAGCTTTGCATTTTGGCATTAACCGTCGGATGGTATTGACACGTATATAGGCATCTGTGCTTCTATCGTAGTCAACTTGTTTATCAATTCAGACCCATACGCCACCACAATTTAACAAAAAAATTCTTGTTTGATCCGAAATTTTTAGGCCAATCTCTTGAAACGCGTAAAATTGTCTACATATGTATACAGACACGTAAAGTTGAAATTATGTGAGGTGCGTACAGGTGGCAGGAAAGTCAGTACCGCTGTCAGTGCGGGTAAGTGATGAAGATGCTTTATTTCTTGCCAACCTTGAAATTTCTGATGCGGTCACACCTTCAGAGAAATTACGCGCCCTCTTGCATGAGGCGCAGCGTCGCTACATAGCTTTAGAAAATGCCTCAGAAGGTGGCTTGTTGCTACGAGATATGGCAACACCCGCTCTGCGAAGAGTTCGTCGGCAGGAAAACAAAGCAAAACAAAAATCTGATCTCGTTTTAAAACTCTATGAGCGCGTGCCTGACATTATGGCACGGTTAATAGCAGGACCAGATACGCAGAATAAAACGGATGACATTGTCAATTTCGAAAAGGAATTAACGGATCAAATCTGTGTCCTTTTGAAAGATTTTGTTGCCCTCGGACTTACCTCACCGGTCCGAGTTTATACCGAAGATAATTTTAAGCAAGAAATGAACCCAGTGATCGAGCTGGTAGAGTTGTTGCGCCATCATCAGAAAATCAAAAAGGATCAGAAAATCAAAAAAGGAGAAAACTATGAGTGAAGGTTTGATTTCTCGAGTACATCGTTTGGTTGCAGGTGGTGTGAACGAATTGGTTGATACGTTTGAAAACGCGGCCCCCGAGACCGTAATGCGCGAGTCTATTCGCGAAATTGACCGTGCAGCAAATGATGTTCGTGATGCATTGGGCCGTGTGATTGCCAACCGTCATAATGCAAAAAAGCGCCTTATTGACGCAACATCCAAGCATGAAGAACTCGCCGAAAAGGCCCGCTTTGCTATTGATCAGGACCGCGATGATCTTGCCGAAGCGGCTATTGCACGTCAGTTGGACATGGAAGCCCAAATTCCGGTTCTGGAAGAGTCTCTTAAGGAACTAGCTAGCGAGCAAACTGAATTGGAAGGTTATGTTTCGGCTTTACTAGCACGAAAACGTGAAATGGAAGCCGACTTAAAAACATATTTGGAAACACGCACCGAAACCTCCCCTCAGGATAGCGATGGAAATTCTGCACCTGCTGAAGCTCATCGGATACACGCCGATCAACGGGCAGACAAAGCGGAGGGTGCTTTCAACAGAGTTTTGCAAAGCGCAAGCGGTATAGCTGCCACCACGTCCGGCGACACTGCAACCGTTGCGAAATTGGCAGAATTGGAGAAAGTAACACGTGAACACCGGGTCCAGGAACGCCTTGCCGCATTGAAGGCAGTAAAGGAGCTTAGTTGATGATCGAGAGTTTGCTTGCGCCAGCTCTTGCACCATTTTCTATTGCACTTGGGGTGATGCTTCTCATTGCTTTGACTGAGGCGATGGGCACGTTATTCGGTATCTCTCCATCCGGTCTCGTTGATCAGCTTCTACCTGATATTGAAGGTGACATTGATATTGACACTGACGGGAACGTTTCAGGCGCACCCGACGGCTTTCTCTCGGAGTTGCTTGGATGGCTGTGTATTGGAAAGGTTCCACTGCTTGTGCTGCTGGTTGCGTTTCTAACGGCATTCGGTATTGCAGGCTTAATCATCCAAAGCGCAATGAAATCATTGGCCGGATTTCATCTTCCCGTGTTTGTGGCTGTTGGTGCAGCGTTTTTTGTTGCCATGCCACCAACACGTTGGCTTGCGTTAGGCTTCGCTCACGTGATGCCAAAGGAGCAAACCGAGGCTGTATCAACACGCAGTTTTGTCGGTAAGGTCGCCGTCATAACCCGTGGAGTTGCACGTAAAGGTGTTCCGGCCGAAGCCAAGCTGCGTGATGTGCATGGCCAAATTCACTATGTGCTTGTTGAACCTGATGAGGCGGATATGAGTCTGGAGCAGGGTTCGGAAGTTTTACTGACAAGTCAGTCAAGCGCTATTCGCTTCAAAGCGATCCTAAACGACAACGCGCTTATGTCTAATATTGATAATGAAAATTTGAAAGGAATTTAAAATGCTTCCTGATGCAATCGCTACCCCAGGAATGGGATTTTCAAGCATTCTTTTGATTACCGGACTGATATTTATTGCGCTACTGACAATCGGTATGATTTTTGCGCGGCTTTACCGGCGATCATCGAAAGAAGTTTCTTTTGTACGTACAGGTTTCGGTGGCCAGAGTGTCATAATGAATGGTGGTGCGCTGGTCTTTCCTGTGCTGCACGAAGTTATTCCCGTCAATATGAACACGCTTCGCCTTGAGGTTCGCCGAGCAAATGAACAGGCGCTTATTACAAAAGACCGGATGCGCGTCGATGTGCAGGCCGAATTTTACGTGCGCGTACAACCGACGATCGAATCGATTGCCAACGCGGCTCAAACCCTTGGACGGCGTACCATGGAGCCCAATGCTCTTAAGGAGCTGATTGAAGGTAAATTTGTTGACTCTTTGCGTGCCGTGGCTGCAGAGATGGCAATGGAGGAGTTGCATGAGCAACGCGTCTCCTTCGTGCAAAAGGTTCAGGCTGCGGTTTCTGAAGACATTCTGAAGAACGGTCTAGAGCTGGAGTCGGTCTCACTGACTGGGCTTGATCAGACCAATAAGGAATATTTCAATCCAGACAATGCATTTGACGCTGAAGGCTTGACGAAGCTCACACAAGAAATCGAAGAGCGGCGCAAAAAACGTAACGACATTGAACAGGAAACCGAGGTCCTCATTCAACGGAAGAATCTTGATGCTGAGCAACAGCGCCTTCAAATTTCGCGGGATCAAGAGTATGCGCGTCTTGAGCAACAACGGGAAGTTGAAGTGCGCAGAGCAGATGAAGTGGCTCAGATCGCACGCGAGCGTGCTCAGCGGGAATATGAGGCAGAGCAGGCCAAGATCGAAGCGAACCGTCAAGTTAAGGAGGCAAATATTCAGGCAGAACTGGTTGTAGCAGAACGCCAGATTGAAAAAGATCGCCAGGTGCGCGAGCAAGAAATCAGCAAAGAACAAGTCGTTGAGGCGGCCGCTGTTGAGAAGGCTAAACAAGTTTCTCTTGCCGAACAGGACCGTGACATCGCTATTGCCGAAAAGTCTCGCGAAAAATCTGAAGCCGATGCTGCAGCAGATGCAGCACGTGCCATTGCGGTAAAAGCTGAAGAAGCAGTGATGACCTCCCGTCAAACGGAAGTCGCTGAGCGCGAAAAACAGATCGAGTTAATCGAAGCCCGCAAAATCGCAGAGCAACAAGCGATTGCAATCAAGGTATCTGCTGAAACGGAAAAATTCGCTGCAATTGATCACGCTGAGGCAGTTCGCACTACTGCTAATGCTGAGGGTGAGAAAGCGCGGATCGTAGCGCTCGCCGAAGCTGACGCGATAAAAGCTCAAGCAGAGGCCCAGCAAACGGTGTACGCAGTTGACGCAGAAGGCAAACGCGCCATCAACGATGCGGCCAATGTACTTTCGCCGGAACAAATTGCGATGCAAATCAAGCTTGAATTGATCAAAACTTTACCGGAAATCATTGCTCAGTCAGTTAAGCCGATTGAGGCAATCGATGGCATTAAGATTGTGCAAATAGATGGTCTAACCGGGGGTGGATTGAATAGCAACAATGGTGAGAATACGACAAAGGGTCCGGGTGGTGGAAATCTCGCCGATCAGGCCGTTGCTGCAGCGCTTCGTTATCGCACTCAAGCACCGATGCTTGACAGCTTGCTTAATGAGGTTGGTCTTGATGGAAGCAGTCTTAGCGGATTGGCAGGCGCTACGGTGCTTAATAACGGGGCTGATGGAAAGAGTGAACAAAACCAAGCCCGGTCATCATCGACAAACACAAACGGTAATCACTCCGGGCATGCAAATGCCTAAGTGGTGGGACATAAATGGGCCCGGCGAAAAGAATAAGCCGGGCCTGAGGTTTTTAAGACTTTTATGTAGGTGTGCTTCAAAAACTTACCATTTAATATTGGCGACAATTGTTGAAAGAAGGATGTGTCTGAACTCGTATTCCAAAGACGCTCTATTCCCAACCAAATTAATTAATTGATTTTCATCCCACAGGAATTGGCGGCACTATAATTTCACCTGAACATCGCGCACAGGTCGATTTACTTCTCCGTGTTTTGCCTCATGTGGCGTAGGAAGAAACGCTTGCCATGAGATGCCCAATACATAATCAACCGATCAAAACACAATCATAAGAAGTGATTACCGAATTCGGGCGGCCACATATGAATTACATCTTGTCTGATTTAACGATCTAATTTGTCAATAAAAACCAAAAATCAGCAAATTTAAGCGCCTCAAATCAAATCCTCTTCAAAAGAACCGAATCTAAAAAATGTCATTTTAGGACTTCAAAAATGTCATTTTCGGACAAAAAAAAAGCCACTTTAGCGGAGTACTTAAAAGAATACCTTATTTGAATTGGAGGGCTAAGCGGAGCATAGGAACAACATAAATAAAAAAGTCGAGTAGGATCATGCTCTATATTCCTTTTGCGCCAGTCACAATAACACATATAGCTTTAGGTTTTATCTTTACAAAAAAAAATACGCACTCATTATATACTCCATCTGAAACAACATCTGTTTTTGTTCCAGTATATAATGACGAATCTCTTATATCAGAGACCATAAGAGGAATCTTTTCTCAAACACAATTACCAAACTCTATTGTAATTTCTGATAATGGTTCTACTGACGACACGAAAAAAGCAATTTTGAAAACTCTTGAAGATTACAATTACTTTGAGATTTCAAAAGATCCAACTATCATATCGCTCACACAACTCAAGCATCCTGAATTCTCCCTTAAACATTTTAAAAGTGATGAAGGGCCGGATGTTTACTTTATGCAGTTTCCGCAAAAAACATCAAAAGCTGTAAGCATTAACATAGCTAAAAAGGCAGGTTTATTATCCAGCGAATGGACGTTGGTATTTGATTCAGACACGATCCCCCATTGTCAATTTGTCGAGGAAATAAACTCAAAAAGGTATAGGCTGCAAGTCCACGCAAATGGAACCTATCAAATCATTAAAGCGAACGTTTTAGGGGGCACCGTAATACCAAGATATAACTCTACCGCAAGGTGGCAGGAACGATTAATCAGGGATGCAAGAAACGCAGAATATGCCTACGGGCAAGCTCTTGTTCGCGTTGGACAAAACTATACATCTTTGTTTGTCGCTCCAGGCTGTGGATCCATGATTGCCACAAAAGATTTGCATATGTCTGTAAAAACAAATGTGGATGATCTGGAATTTACACAAACTATTCAAACTTACAGAAAATCAAAAACAGTAAAGCTCGGTGACTTTAAAAAGGAAGTGGGAAAAGATTTCGTTGAGCAGTCCTATGTGCTCGTGAACGAAGAGAAGGTGCATCTCAACGAAATCTTTGAGGATACGAAAGCCCCGGTTCGCTTTACTGAAAACACCGCTCACTACGTTCCCACCGCAAGCATGATTACGCAAGACCCGCAGAAAATTAAATCATGGTGGGTGCAATGCATAAGATGGAGCGGTGGATTGCATCAAGTTCGTTATCTTCAGGGAGACAAAATAATCCAAAAAGCCAGATCTGCATTTACTGTATATGGCGCCCTTTTTGAGGGAATTATCGGAAGCTTACTTTTCTTTGGTGTTCCGACCCTACTTATATACAGTGCGTTTAACAATGGCTCTTTTGATATGGAGAGATTTGGTCAAAATGCGGCCGCCTACGGTGTCTTTGATCTTGTCGCTACACTTAGTTTGTTGACTGCAGGTTTTTATCTCAGAAATAGGTATCAAAGGAAAGCCGTTGGCAAGAGTCTTGTGCAGTCAATAAGAGACGTTACGAGATGTCTTCTGCCACATTACGCAAGTCGCTTTATGAACGTCGCGAGTTTTATTTTTGGATTTGCAAAAAACGCCTTTGACTATCATTACAAAGGAATAAAATGTTGGAGCTCTGAGTGGGAACGTCCTCATAAAAGTGCAAGTGCAAAAAATGCTTTGCATTTTGAAGAAAGAATGAGGGCCTAACTCAATGACAAGAATAAGATATGAACCACCACGACGATTGCTCATACTGAAAATAATGGTTGTTGGAGCGCTTGCGTATCTGGGTTACATCCACATTGGGTCAGTAAACAAATTTAATGCCCTTAGCTTAAGTCGAACGAATAATAACGACTTTTTTTCTTCTTTTTGGAAGCATCATGATTCAGTTGAAAAAAACAGGATCCTTAAATCATTTGACTCAGGAACTTTTGCAAGAACCGCCCTTGCACAAAAAGAAGTGATTTTAGCAAGAATAAAATCAGATACTAAAAAATTATATGACAGCTTAAATCAATTTCAGAGATTGTCCGAAACAGCATCCTCCCTTGAAGAAAAAATATTTAATCTTGAAAATGCTGCGATGCTTCAATTGGAATTGAATGGTCAAAGTGATCTTTTTAGGCAAGCTGCAAAAGTTTCCAGCGAGCTTGGTCTAAATTATAAAAAGGAGCTGTATAACAGAATTGAAAAAAATATAAAATTACAACCTCCCATTCACAACGACATTGTCAGGAAGATTGATGTACCGGAAGGTGCAAATACACTGGTTCTTGGCAAGTCGGCAATCCATGTCTCCAATAACAGTCGATTGTTTGCCCAATCTGATAGAGTTTTAACGGATTGGTATTCAGGAATGTATCGAGATATTTTCTCGGAAGTGGACAGCCATAATATTATTCCTTGGCACGAAGGCAAAATGATCAACGAAATATTACGAGGTCTGAGCCTCACAAATACGAAATTTGATTTTTTTTCATTAAACAAAAAGTCACGGCATTCAAAAAACACCCTCAATATGACCCTCGTTTACGACACATTTGCATTTCAATCGACGGAGGGGAAATGGTATGCGCCAGATGAAAAAGGTGTTCCAAGATTTGAAGTCTTAGTAGACAAAATTCAATACCCTTCTACAAAACGAGCCGGAACAGTTGCTTTCCTCAATGATACTCATGGAATTTCTTCGCTTGTGGCACAAGCTGTTAACGGAAACGCGTCTGTCGTTTTGGGATGTGGAGACACTCCGGGCAAAATGCACGCTGCAAGTTATCTATCAGAAAAAGGTATTGATGTTTTTTTTCAGAACGATCGCTTTTCTGGCCTTGTTTTGGGATATCAATCACCAGGCATTTTGATGGGAACCGCACCCATAAGAAAAGAAGGGGACTCTGTGGTCATAGGTTCTCAACCTATCGAGGTCTCACTGAATGAAACAATAATTGTACAAAATACCAACCTCCTTTATCCGGGACAATATTATGATGCGCCAAGACGATATTTTGATGAGTTGCAAAAAGTCAGCGGTGTAAAATTAAAAACGATCATTCAGAACGTAAAAACGATAAAAGAAACTTACAAAGTTACAGATCTCGCGCGAAAACAAAATAGCAATGTTATTGCGGTTCGCGTTGCGTATGAGGAAGATGCGAAGGCCGTTGAGGCCTGGCTTGCTGAAAATGAAAATAACCGCGCCATTCTCTTTCATTCAGCATCATATGACCCTGGATATATGTTGTTTGAAAAATTTCCGTTACAAACATCTTTTGGTGACTTAAAGCCTATATTTATCAAAAAGTGATCTCAAGAATCTTCATGGCATTAAGGCTCCTCATGACATCAAGAATATTAAAGACACTCATATTGATAATTGCAATTTCGAGTGTTACCGCGGCGAACACGTTCAGTGCTTCAACGCCCTCTTATAATCCTGTTATCTTATATATGAAGGGAGATTATAAATCAGTTTCCCAGCTTTCTGATCTGTTATCAAGAAAGCAAGTTGATGTCGCATACTCATTTGCGCCTCATGAAAGTAAAAAACTTTCTCATGCATTAAAAAAAGCTGATCTCATATTCACAAATTATGGGCAACTATCGATAGCGCAGGACGTTACGAAGCTTCAATCCGAAACTGCCGCACTGCGCGATAATAAACCAACTGTCTCTATAGAAAATCCACCAGCCAATCTAAATCCAATGTTTCTTCGGCAGGCTGGAATAAAAATCATATTTGACAATCAATTTCGCAACGATGGCTATGAACTCGGTGAGTATGGGATCGCCCGCATTACCATCGATCATATGATAACGCAAAATTTTGAAAAACTTCCGGCGCTCATTACAAATGTAAACAGCAATAAAAAAGATCCTACAGTCGTTAAGATTGATATCACATCAGCTTCGCCACCAACATTGGCGAATATCGCCAATGCTTTGTTTGATATGCAAAAAGCTGGAGCTAAATTTATTACCCCAAGAACATTTTACCATAAGGTTCTTAAACAAAAACAATATGTCGTTGTTCGGCTCGATGACTATCAGACGCCTTGGGAAAAAACATTATTTGAAAATGAGATTAAAAGTGTCCTTGGTGATCTGGTGCCGCAATCTGTTGCGGTCGTTCCTCAAACGGAAAGAAAAATTTCTGACGACCCGGAAGCGGTTTCCTTTCTGCGAGACATGGTGAGATCAGGGCATATTGAAGTTACGATGCATGGTTATAATCATTCAGACCACCCAGAATTTAAACAACCTCTTCAAGATCAAATTCAGACTCTACAACAAGCACTCAGTGAATTTAAATCTATCTTACCTTACTATAAAATACGGGCTCTAATACCTCCATACAATCAGTTCAATTCGGATACCTCCATCGCAATGAGGAAAATCAACGAGCAAGGTGGAGACTTAGATATTCTCGCCTCTAATTTTCCTTATCAAGATAAAATCGTTTTTGGCTTTGATGATCAAGGCATCTATCATCTTTCCAGAACCATTGATACGGTTGCAGATTGGAAAAAGTATAATTTAAGACCCGTTGAAGAAGTTATTGATGAGCTTGGTGATGATGATGGCGTTTTAATGCTTCATCCATGGCTTCATAAAGGAGAAGGAGGCAAAGGGTACCTGCGGTCTCTTGTTAAAAAGCTACAAAAAAAGAGCCATGTAAGATTCGTTACCATGGTTGAGTTTTTTGACGAGGTGACACAAAAGTTGGGAATCGATCAAGTCATTGCAGAAACTGCGTGGTCGTATTTTGAAAAAACACGTCTTCCGGAGACCGGTTTAAATTATGTGGTTATCGCCGGCAAAAATAAGAACCCATACTATCATCCTTACATTACGCCTTGGGACATAGGATCGACACTGATTGGTATCGTTACAGCGCATAAACTTGGCTTAATTGATAGGAAACAAACGGTTGAAAGAGTTTGGCCGATACTGGAAACCTTGAGGACGATGGAGCTTTATAAAAATCTTCCAAACACCAAATATAATGTCAAGACAGGTCAAAAGCATAAAGAGAAATTAAAAGCGGCTTCGTCTGGCATCGGGAGATTGCTGCTGGGTCTTAAATTAATAGGAGATCAGATTCCGGAATTTAATACGACAGTTAATTCGATCGTATCACGATATAAACCTCACATTGTCAAAGGGGTAACATATATTAAAACTCCAGCAGGGAATTTCTTAGAGTCAAATGCGTACTCACCTTATTTCGCGCAAGGGTTTATTAGATGGAATTTTCCTGTGAGCCCTTATGCTCGCTTACAGTTTGAGCAAAAAAGGATTGATGATATCAATTTGTTTATTCCAAAAGATCCCACAGTTCCAAATAGGAAAATGCCATACAATATGACTGCCGAGCCGTATTTTCTGGCGAGGTTGGAATTTGGAGGGGATGCGATAACTAATAAGATTTTGAAGTCACTCTATGATGCCCAAGAAAATAGATTTAGAAAAACTGGTATTCCGACAGCCATCGCTGAAGGAAGTATCGATAAGCCTCCGTATTTTGTTTATTTTGGCGCAATTGATCACAATAATAACACCTGGCAGGTTTCACATGACCTGGGGGGCCAAAAGCCGGTTAACAAAGAATTCGGCTTCACGAGCACCAAAGCTGTCTTTGCTTTAGACGCAATTTATAAAACGGATTATACGTCGTTTCTGAAAAGGTTTATTCGACCGTACATAATCCAGCCTCTCGGAATCATTAACGGGATCTACGAAAATAATACTCTTAACAGATCTGTAGAACTCAATACTCAGGCTATAATTTTGGAAGCTATTTTTTTTAGCCGAAGAGGAAAAACCATTTTCCAGTGAAATGATTTTATAGTCGTCTGTTTGATACGGACCGACCTATCAGTCGACCATCATGCCTCCACGAAAATTGAGCTTGATATTAAAGCGTCTTTGATGGCTGCCAATGTTAGAGACAAAAGATTCCTCAGTCATTCGAGCATGAGACAGAAATGGGCATCTTTAAATATTCCCTTCCTTCGGGTCATCCACGACCCCCTGCCATCCGCCTAATTGTCTCAGAATATGGCGGATGGCAGGGGGTCGTGGATGATTTTTATACGTTATCTTAGAGGTATCCAAAATTCCTAACTCAATCGTGAAGAGGTTTAAGAGGATAGGTTCAATCCGGACCACTTCACCACTTCAATGGGGGAGGATCAGAGAATACAACATTGTCAAATGAATCACTTAAAGAGGGGAGGGTCAGGGGTTAAATTAATATACTTACTGAAAGTGAGAGCGATTGTATTGCTATCAAGTCCTTCATCCTCACTATATCGATATAACAGTGAGACAACGCCTATATCACGAAATTCATACCCGATAGCAAGTCCGAGAGTGTTTTCAGCAATATCATCATCTTCGGCATTTTCTCTGTCATCAAAATCCGCAAAGCTATAACTTGCTGCGAACCTCCATTGATTCCAATTCAATGCCGCGGCTGCTGTAAGAATGAAAGCATCATCACTCGTATCATCTATATTGTTTACGTAAGCTGCTTCGACCAGCCAATTCAATTTCAAATCCGGTGTTAATGGATAATTGATCTGTCTTAAACTCAATACTACGCCATTTGTTGTATTATCATCATTCTGAAAACCACTCGCGACACCGATATGATAAATGAGGGGGTTCTTCTTCACATTTGATATAGGAACAGGCCCATCTAACCCGAGGGCAAAAGATAAATCTTCAAAACTTGAGTCAACGTCATCGAATATGCTGGCGGAAACTCTATGTCTTCCCAAATCCCCGGCGTCATAAACATATGACCCGCCAAAACCTATCTTCCCTACAAGGTCATATACGAAATTATCATAGCCATATTTACCTAATGCATGAAAGCGAGCCTTCGTACCAAAATTCGGATTAAATTGCCCGACATAAGCAGCCATATTCCTCGTTTCATATCGAAGGTGTATATTATGGGTTTCAAATTTTATTTGTTCGCTTAGATCGTAAGATGAATTGTCTTCTTGCAAGTCATCATTGAACGAGATTTCATCGCCGAACAAAATACCCGTTACAACTATGGAAAGATTTTTGGAAAGATGGAATGCTGAATTCAGCTGCGCAAATAATGACCATCTAAATTCGTTGTCATCGTTAGAGGAATAATATTCGGGCCCAACCTCAAAAAATAAACTCGCATCGACCTTGGTATCTTCGCCAAATAGCTGATATTTGCTTTTTGCTTTAACCGTTTCCTGAGGAATAGCGTTTTTTGTTTTAACGGTCTGCTGGGGAGCAGAATTTTTTGTTTTAACGGTTTCCTGGGCAATGGCGTTTGATGTATGGACGCATGCCAAAATTGCTGCAAACCAGGTCAATCGGAAAAAAAAGTTCATTACTCATTACCTACAATTATGTTTATTGTTTTCTGAAGCAATAAATATTCAGTCCTGATAGTGTCCTAGTCATCCCTGAAGATAAGCAGAATCCGAGTGTAAATAAAAAAGCATAAATCGGTATTGGGTGTGGCTGGGTATTAGCTATTCGTTCGGCGACAAAGTTATCTGACTCTCTAACAGCCCTTAAATCTCATGCAAAATATCTCTCTTGTTTTTTTCTAATATTTTCATGCTTACCTGTATCTTAGTGGGCAATGCTAAAGCTATAGAGTGTTAAAAATCAGCAAGAAAAAAGTTCAAAATAAGAAATTAATTTGCCGCTGATATGGCTCTCATGATGTCATGTTCCTAACCAATTCCTGATTTGGAATGAGATGTAATTTTGCGCCTAATACTCCTAGAAGGATAGAGAAGTGATTAAACTGATTTCGCGACACTCAAGGAACAAAAATCAAAAAAACTTAATGCCATTTTTTGATCCAAAAAACGCAAACATACGCCATTTTTCTACGATAGATTAAGGAACAAAACACCTTGATGTTTTTCAAATTGGTAGGAGTGTGAACCTGTCATGTGCCCCACGCTATCAATTACATCTGAGAGGCTTATAAGAGCCACAATGCCTTCGCATGCCTATCCAGTCGCCCCAAGGTTTAATGCGCAAAACAAACTATTGAAACATAACATCTCGTTAAGAGGATGATGATGAGATATATATTGGTATTATTGTTTTCTTTTCTCGCCGTAGTCTTTACACACAGGCCTGTCGACGCAGAGTCTTTAGGCTGTACTCCAGGTAACTCACCTAACTTGGGAAGTGGATGGTGTGATTTTGAAGCCCCCGTTCAACTGGCGAAGGGCACATGCCTTAAGCTTACACTGGGCGGTACGGCGCAAAAAATCGTGGTTCGTATTCTTCAAGTTGGCCAAGATCCCAGTAAGGCTGTAGGTCTGATTGGAAAGCCAGTTGCGGTCCCTAGCAACAAGCAAATCAAATTGATTTTTAATAAGTCATATCCGCAAGTCGTTCAGATATCGGTTCATGGTCGAGAGCCATGGGGACGTTTTATTCACGATCAGAATGGGCCAGCAACACTAGATTCACTTGAAAAGATAAAGTGCTCCTCTTGACGGATGCCAGCGCCCGGCTAATAGGCTCAAGTTCAAAAAATGCCATCTAATGATCAATGGCTAATCTGCCCGACTGCAGCTGTAATAAATTCAAAATGAACCCCCACAGACCCTAGACGTCAAATTAAGCGAAGGGTCATGACCTCAAAGCCGCTTAATCGTGTTCCAACGTGCTTGTGGTTTTTTAGGTTCAGGTGCGGCTTCAATCGACGGTGCTTGGATGCTTCGACGACTTGGCCGACCATAATGAAAGGGTAACCTGCGAGCAACAAGGAACGCTTCGTCGGAATATTTAGCCCAACGCAGTAGTTTTGCGCGTGCATCGATGAAGCTGCTATGAATGCGTTCCAGCAGTGAATCTCCTGCTACATAATCTGCGAGAACTTCTCCGGAGATCTTACCAAAGCTATTTAGGACGCTACTTGGAAATCGTCTCATCTTAACACCGTGCTGAGAGATCAGCTGGTTTAAATAGACACCGTGATTACTCATATGATCAACCAGCATTTGTCGTGCTTCGGAAAGGCAGGCGATGCGGATTATTTCTTGGTGAGACTTAGAGAGACCCTCCCAGACCTTCCGTCTGATTCCGCAGGAATACATGGTTGAGGGCTCATGAAAGCCAGGATAGTAATAGTATTTTGCTACTCGGTAGAAGCCCATTTCTGTATCTGGCCATGGACCAACCCATTCAGCACCATCAATTGTTCCCGCCTTCAACGCCGGAACGATTTCTTCTCGGGGCAAGGAAACCGGTGTGCCCCCCGCTCTTTTTATGACGTCGCCGCCAATTCCGGGAATACGGAACCTCAGCCCTTTGAGATCGTTCAAAGAACGGATTTCTTTATTATGCCATCCGCCCATTTGAGGGCCAGTATAACCAGCGGGAAATGCCTTGATATCGTATCGCCCCGATAATTCATCCCAAAGCTCCTGCCCCCCCATGCTATGAACCCATGTATCTAATTCTTGCGGAGTCATACCAAAAGGAACTGAAGTGAAAAAACTGAATCCCGGCGACTTTTTATGCCAATAATATTCGGCGCCGTGATACATATCCGCGTCCCCGCGCGATACCGCATCGAACGCTTCGAAGGATTTCACTAACTCACCACCCCAGTACAGCTTGACGGTTAATTCTCCGTCAGAAGCCTCGGTAATATGTCGAGCCAACCGTGCCGAGCCTATACCTGTGCCTCCTTTGTTTTTTGCCCAAGCCGCCACCATGGTCAGCTGACGTTTATTTTGTGCGATAGCAGGTTTGGCCAAAGTCATTGACATGCCACTGGTGCCTGCTACGCCGGCAAGAAAGGTTCTGCGTTTCATCGTGGACTCCTCGGCCAAATAGGAAATTTGTCACCAACGTAATACAATTCTGCCGTCCCCTATCGAACAAAGGGATTAAAGATCTGTTCTTCAGTCTTTTTGAGTGGTTTCTCTTTCGCTTTTTTAATTGGTTTCGGTTTTTTTCTATTTCTAGCGTCATATGAGAAAGGAAGTCGCCGAGCGACTAGGTAGGATTCACCAGAGTATTTAGCCCAATTCGAAAGATATGCCCTGGCTTCCACATAGCTGTCGTAAATACGCTGACCAAACTCATCCCCCTTAATGATGCTTTTGGCAGCTTGTCCCGACAAACGTCCAAACTCCTGCAAGGCATCCTCAGGGTAGCGGCGCAGGGCTACACGGTGTTTTCTCATCAAAGAAGACAGTGCCATTGCGTTTAGCTTATTGAAATCCGCCAGCATATGCCGGTTTTCGGTGCGGCAAGCCAACTCTATTATGGTTTGCAGACGTGGGCTTAAACTATGCCAGACATCAAGATTAATCCCAAGGCTGACGATCGTTCCTGGTTCCTGGAACCCTGGCCAGTAATAATAACGTGCGGCTTTGTGCAACCCTAAAGCCATATCAATCCATGGGCCAACCCACTCAGTAGCATCTAACTTGCCTGATTTGAGTGCTGAAACGATCTGGTTTGACGGCAACGTAGATGTTTTCGCGCCGAGCTGACGCATGATTTTACCGCCAAGCCCTAGCATGCGGACATTAAGTCCCTTCAGATCCTCAAGTGAATTGATCTCGCGATTATACCACCCGCCCATCTGCATGCCGGTATTACCTGCTGCAAAGGGTTTGATATTGAATTTTCCTGAGAGCGCATTCCAAAGTTTTTGGCCACCATGCAGAGTAAGCCAAGCGTCGGTCTCGGTTGCCGTCATACCGAAGGGCATGGACGCGAAGAAATTGAACGCCTTAGACTTTTCTTCCCAATAATACTCCACTGCATGATACATTTCCGCTTCGTTTTGAGCCACAGCATCGAAGCATTTAGCTACAGGTACCAGTTCATCGGCATTGTAGACTTTGACGGTAAGGCTGCCATTGCTCGCCAAGTTAATGGCGCGAGCAAGCCTTTGGGCGCTCGAAGCTAAACCTGGAAAATTTTGAGGCCAAGCGGTAACCATTCTCAAAACGCGCTTGTTTTGAGTATTTTGAGCGATCGCCGGCTTTGGCATTGTGAGGATGGCAGCTGCTCCAGCAGTGCCTAAAAGAATGGTACGACGCTTCACGATCTTTACCCTCTCTCAATATGCTCCACCGCGGGGCAGTTCTGCCAGTGCAGACAGTTCTATCAATATTTATGAAATTTGCAAAAATGCATTTGGTTCATACCAAGGGCCCACCTTACATTACAACTCTTGAAACAAAAACGTTTTTTATTGGGAGTAATTGGATATAGTGCGACTTTGTTGATTTTGAGAATGAATTGTAGGGCGGCTATGTTGTTTTCGAGGAGGGACAAATTCCAATTACACAAGAAATCGTCAGGGCGATCTCAGGCGCATGCGGTTAGTATGTTGTTGTATTTGGTTTTTTCAGTTCTGATACAAACGCATATTTGAAGTCAGCTCCAATATTTTCTCATAAGAAACAGGGCGTTGCCAAATTGTTCTCCATTGGCATGCCCCCCCCGCCTAAAAATAGTAACAAGGAGTAAATCCAATGAAACGTAGAGATTTCTTGAAAATCGGCGTTGCATCAACTGCGGCGACTGCCACTGTGGCCGCACCAAATATTGTAAGAGCTCAAGAAAAGTTTACCTGGAAAATGACGACCTCTTTTCCGCCAGGGCTACCATTTTATCAGAGCGGACCTGGTAGCGCGGAGTGGATCGTTAAAGCTATTGACGAACTTTCAGGTGGGCGGTTGAAAATTAAGCTGTTTGCGGCAGGCGAACTTATTCCCTGGAATGGTGGGTTCGATGCAGTAAAAGGAGGTACAGTTGAAGCTAATTCGGCAGTGGCTTACTACTGGTCCGGAAAAATTCCTGCCCTGCAATTTTTCGGCACTGTACCATTCGGGATGAGCTTTCAGGGCCAAAACGCTTGGTACTACCATGGTGGTGGTATTAAGCTCTGGAATGAGATCTACGCAGACCAGGGACTGGTGGCATTTCCGTGCGGAAACTCTGGTGTTCAGATGACCGGATGGTTTAAAAAGCCAGTCAAAGCGCTTGCAGATTTTAATGGCCTCAAGATGCGTATCCCAGGCCTGGGTGGCAAGATCTATAAAGAGATTGGTGTCAACGTAAAATTGTTAGGGGGCGGCGAGATCTTCCCTGCCCTTGAGCGCGGTGTAATAGATGCGGCGGAGTGGGTTGGCCCATTGCAAGACCGGCGGCTTGGCCTGCACAAAGCAGCCAAAAATTACTACAATACCGGTTGGCATGAACCATCAACAACAACCGAGCTGTTGATGAGCAAAAAGGCTTATGACGCTTTGCCCAAAGATATTCAGGGCATCGTTCGGCACGTTGCCGCATCGGCAAATATCGTTGCGCACACTTCTGCGGAGGCACTCAATGGCGAGGCGTTGGCAGACCTTACGGCCAACCATGGCGTGAAAGTATCGCAACTGCCTGATGACGTGATCTCTGCCTTGCGCAAGAAGACCAAGGAAGTGCTGGACGGTCTTGCCTCGTCTGATCCTCTCACACGCAAGGTTCATGACAGCTTTATGGATTTCAAGAAGAAGCACGATAAGTGGGCTAATTCGAGCGAGCGGCAATTCGCCCAGCGGGTCCGTGGCGGTTAACGGATATTCAAAACATCTAAGAGCAACGCCGGTATTCCTGGCGTTGCTTTCCTACTTTCATATGTTATGAAATGTTAGAGCATGTTTAGTGAATACATATATACGCAACATGCTCTAACTTTTTGTTGTCAATCAATTTTTCTGCGGTCAAATGAATCTATTTGATAGCACGTTGATTTAGCGGAGTGGCTGGGCTTAATCTTTCTCTTTGTCGCTCCATCATGGGCAAAGTACATGAATAACACGAACAATTCACCAGAGGCGACAGTCGGTGGTGCCTCGCGCATTGCTCAGCAATTAGAGAACTTCATTGATTGGATCGGCCGCTGCACATCATGGATATGTTTGTTGATTGTTATTGTTGTCGCCAGCAATGTTATTCTTCGCTACCTGTTTAAGATCGGCCCAGTATCGCTTCAAGAACTTGAATGGCACTTAATGTCGCCAATCGCGCTTATCGGCATGTCATATGCCATGCGTCACAGAGACCATGTTCAGGTCGATATTTTCTATGATATGTTTAGTCAAAGGGTTCAGAATATTGTCGATCTTGCCGCCGCCATTGCCACAGTCGTGATTTCTATTGTCATCATCAAGCTCTCTTT
This sequence comes from Methyloligellaceae bacterium, assembly GCA_965224165.1. Classification (GTDB taxonomy): domain Bacteria; phylum Pseudomonadota; class Alphaproteobacteria; order Rhizobiales; family CBDCYM01; genus CBDCYM01. The sequence continues at coordinate 1,105,841 of CBDCYM010000011.1, forward strand.
CAATTTCGTCTATCAAGCTTACTCTTTAGGAGAAGGGTCTCCTGATCCCGGAGGCTTACCCCACAGATTTTTGCTGAGGGCGTTTATTCCGTTAGGTTTTTTCCTCCTAACACTGCAAGCCGTAGCACAATTCATCCAATCGGCGGTTGCATTGCGAAGTCGAGGTTGAGATGGGCAGCGAAGTTCTCGTTATTTTAATGGGGCTCAGCTTTTTTGCGCTGCTCTTCATCGGATTCCCTGTGGCAATCGCGCTTGCTACGACGGGGCTGTTCTTCGGCTATCTCGGTTTTGGGATGACGCTATTCAATTTGTTGCCACAGCGCATATTTGGCCTGATGGAAAATTATACGCTTATGGCCATTCCATTGTTCGTGTTCATTGGTGTAATGCTTGAGCGGTCCAAAATTGCCGATGAACTATTGGACGTTATTGGCCATGCCGCTGGCGGATTAAGGGGCGGTATGGGACTGGCCATAATCCTAGTTGGTGTGTTGATGGGGGCATCAACCGGTATCGTTGGTGCTACGGTTGTGACGCTTGGCCTCTTAACGCTCCCAGTTTTCCTAAGGCGCGGTTATTCGAAATCCTTAGCGTGTGGCACAATATGCGCCTCTGGCACGTTAGGACAAATCATTCCACCGAGCCTCGTGTTGATTCTGCTATCCGATATTTTGGGGCAAGGATTGGGAACGTTGTTCGCGGCTGCGATGATACCAGGTCTGCTACTGGCCGGTATTTATGTCATTTACTTACTGATGTTGGGCTGGATCTGGCCGGAAATGGCCCCAGCCATCCCTGCGGACGAGCGGGCAGCCATATCCAAGTCTGAACTACTCATTCAGATTTTGAAGGTTGTTGTCCCTCCTATCTTATTAATCGTAGCGGTGCTTGGTTCAATCATCGGTGGCATTGCAGCCCCGACCGAAGCCGCATCTGTTGGTGCGCTTGGGAGCATTTTGGTTGCTTTTTTGTCAGGTAGATTAACCTGGCAGGTTCTGACGGACACGGTGCGTAGCACGCTCAGGATTAGTGCTATGGTTTTCTTTATCCTAATATGTGCTCAGGCCTTTTCGCTTGCCTTCCGTGGACTAAATGGCGACGATATGGTCGCAAAACTATTTGAGCTCGTACCGGGTGGTCTTACCGCTGATATCATATTCATGCTGGTGTTACTTTTTCTGCTCGGATTTTTTCTTGAGTGGATAGAAATTTCCTACATTGTTCTGCCGCTGTTTCTTCCAGTTTTCTCCGGTACTAACGTGGATATGGTATGGATTGCGATCCTAGTTTGCCTGGTCTTGCAAACATCATTTTTAACGCCACCTGTTGGTTGGTCCCTATTTTTTCTGAAAGGTGTCGCTCCACCAGAGGTCTCAAGCCGGGACATTTACATTGGCGTCATTCCTTACGTGATCCTACAGATCATCGCTGTCGTACTGTTGTTTCAGTTCCCCCAAATAGCGACTTGGTTGCCTAAGGCGATTGGATGGTGAACTTTGTCATAGGCATGTTCACTATATGATTTGGATACCGCTCATAGATCAGCAAGTCACGACCAAATAACTTAGTTAATGTTTCAGGTTGACGATTTTTAATGTGGCGAGAATGTGGTGAGATCGCCACACTTTTCATATTTTTTTCTTTCTCCAGGATATATTACTCTTATATTTCAAGTAATTATGAATGTGTCTTGCTGTAATCTATAAATATAGACTTGACCAATTTCCGCCATATTGTCTATACGCAAACTGTGATGATGTTCTTCACAGGATGTATGTACCAAAAGATGAAACCTATTGTAGATAATGGATTTTATGTGAGTCATTTGCCTGGTGGTGGAATCCCAAACCCGTGGACTATTTCCAAACCGAATAGGCATGCCTGTGGGACATTGGATCTGCGTTTCAGGCCGTTGTTCTTACCTGAAAACGTAATTGGCAAACAGGGCATATTAGCGCCCAGGGCGTGAGATGTGCTTAAGGGATTTAGGTCCTGCGACTGGGGGTATTAAACGCCAGAATCGGTTTGGCCAAGGGTGCTTCCGGATAAGCTTGTCCTCGGATTTGATCCGAGGGGGGAACCGGCTTTCCGACTTAGCTCCGCTGAAGTGAAGTCCTGCTTCGCTAAGGTGAGTAAGAAGCACAACAAAAGAAAGAATTTGGGGGTGGTTTTTGATTTTCTAAAACCCGAAACCTTAACAGCCTCTCTCCGGTGTGATGTGTTCGAATATCCGGACAGTATTACGGATTTAAGTGCTGTGTGTGGAGGGTATTATGTGGTTTATAGGTACAAATGAATACTCGTATAACATTCAAAAACAACATAATAATGAGCTTATAAATTTTTTAAAAAGAGCTGCAATTACCATTTTCTTATATAGCTTATTTTCATATTCTTTTACTCAGAGTGCATACGCGCAACAACCCCCAAACGGATCAAGTTGTCCCATTCCATCGCAGCCTTCTGATGTGGACCCGGATACCCTCATCTATAGCGAAATCAAGCAAGGCAGTAATAGTGATGCAAATCGTTTGGCTTTGATAAAGACGGTTTTGGGTACAGAGAATGTCGTACAAGTTTCTTGTCAATTTTCGTCAAACAATAACGGAAAATCTGGGACTTGGACCTCATCGGATACAGTGACCCATATATTAGTTAAAGCCTCAACCGTCCGCCAAATATACGAAATTAACTCCCCCGGTACATCTGGAAATTGGACAACGCAATGTCACGTGAATCCAGGTGGCAATCAGCCAGGTGTTTCCGGCGTTTTTTGCTATAGAGCCACAGATGTGCCTAATACCGGTACAATCAAAATTAAAAAGAAAGCGATATTTGCCGGCACAAAGGGTGATGTGACTTTTGAATATAATTCTTCCAACGATAATGATTTAGATGATCTTTCCCTTACTGTGTCAGATACAAATCCGATGGCGATGTCACAGATATTTACCCGGGAACCCGGTACTTTCAATGTTACCGAAGTCGTTCCGGATGGTTGGCAGCTTACAAATGTAAGTTGTACCGGCGATGTTGATGGGGGAACTACGAACATTGACAATGGCGTCAATATCGATCTCGATGCAGGTGAAAATATCGTTTGTGAGTTCACAAATGTCGAAAAGAGTGATGATCAAGGAACCATAAAAATCATCAAAAAGACCATCGGTGATGTTGGGACTTTTGAGTTTGATTCAAATGCCGATCCTACCCTTGATGCTCTGAGTTTAACGACGACAACAGCCAACAATAATATGGCGATGTCTGAAGTTTTGGTCAGATCACCTGGTAAGTTTGACATTACTGAAAGAGTTCCCGGTGGTTGGAAGTTAACATCTGTTCAGTGCGTTAGTTCCGGAGCGGGAGCAAATGACAACAATAATAATATCAGCAATGGTGTTGAGATCGTACTTGACGCTAATGAGAACGTGGTATGTACGTTTACAAACAAAAGAAAACGCCGGAGACAATCAAGGATTATCATCCGCAAAGTAACGGTCAATGGTGTTGGAACCTTTGAGTACCAAACGCAAGGTTCAGGCCTGCAAGATTTCAGCCTAACAACCGATGCTGTGAATTCACCTGAACAGAGAACTTTTGACAACCTAAATGCGAATAATTCTCCATTTACGATCACGGAGGTTGCGCAAGAAGGTTGGACATTGGCAGGCATTAGTTGCGACGCGCCTGGCGGTCAGAGTTCATTCAACATTAACAATGCGAGCGTTCAAATTACGCTCGCACCCGACGAAGCCGTCATCTGCACTTATACCAATTCGAAAGACGGCGACGACAAGATGGATGATGTTGTTAAGAAGTTCATTAAACGCCGTCTCGATAATCTTTTGACGCATGGTCCTGACCGCTCACGCATTTTGCGCCGTCTCGATCAGCAGCGCCAAAGAAGCCTAAAAGATACGCAACCGATGAAGCTCAGTGGCAATCTTTCGAACGACTCGACGGATCTAAGATTTTCCACCAGCCTGAGCCAAATCCGGGCGGCAGCGCTTGCGAAGGATGCTGAGAAGATTAACGAGGCCAAGAAAGCATCTGGTGCACTCGGTTTCTCAACTGACTCTCGTTATAACGGATTGTTCTTAACACCACAGCGTATCGACATATGGGCCGAAGGACATTTGAGCAAATATGAAGACGGCGACGGTGGTTTTAACAGCGAAGGCGATTTCAAGATCCTTTATTTCGGTGTTGATTATGCCGTATCGCCCATGATTCTCATTGGTGCATTGGTTCAGTTAGATTGGACTAGTGAGAATATTAAGGGTCAGGATTTCACAGGCGAAGTCGAAGGCCACGGTTGGATGGCCGGTCCTTATGTAGGGTTAAAACTCAAGGATTGGTTGTTCTTTGATGCTCGTGCCGCATGGGGGCAGTCGGATAACGACATAATTCTAACTGATGGAATTGTTGGTACACGCACTGGCAAGTTTGATACAGACCGGTGGCTGGCCACAGCGCAACTCACGGGACTTTGGAATTATCACGGATTCCGAATTTCACCATCCGTACAACTGTCTTATGGCAATGAAAACCAAGACGCCTTCAAAAACAGCCTTGGCCAAAATATAGGGCCGAATGATATTTCGCTCGGCCGTTTAACGTTTGGTCCGGAAATTGGTTATCAGCATAAGTTAAGTGATGGCACGGTGGTTGAGCCGCATGTCTCTATCCAGGGCATTTGGAACTTTGATTCAGAGGATATTACTCTGTCGAACGGATTAAAGCTTGATGACTCAGATCTACGTGGGAGAGTCGAAGGCGGTGTGATCATCCGGATGCCGAGCGGATTTGCTATGCGCTTTGCTGCAGACTATGACGGCATAGGTGACGAAGATTTCGAAGCTTATGGTGGACAAGTTTGGATCAATGTCCCGCTGAATTAGTGGATTTACAGCGTGACTTTTACGAGGACGAAACTCCGCAGTAGTAACTATGAACTGCGGAGTTTCCACTCGTTTATGATATTCTCTGTGAATAAGCTGTGACAAATACTACTGTCCCATCAGATTTTTCCTGTCAGCTTGTATGGTCTGTGATACCCCAGGAGTGGTGGGGGAGATCAACATGTCATACGCTTATTCTCACGGTGTGAAAGCCGCGTTTGTTGTTTTGTTGCTTGCGGAAGTAATCGGTTTTTCTGTCGTCGGAAGTGTTCCGGTTATGGCGAATAGAGACAGTGTTCCCATGCCAGACAAGGATATGGCAGTATCCTTAATTTACGAGACAATCATTGCTGTTAATAACGCAAGTCAAACAAGTAATTTTTCAGTTTTGCGAGCTCTTGGGGCGCCCGAGTTTCAAGCGAAATATAAGACCGAAGATTTGGATCAGACATTTCGTGGGCTCCGTCAAAAAAATATAGATCTCCGGCCGGTTGTGTTGCTCAAACCGGTGATACAGAAGTCCCAATATCTGCCTTCGAAGAAACTTTTCCGTCTCAGGGGTTTTATGCCAACCCATCCAATTCGGCTGGGTTTTGAAATTCACTATCAGTATGTTGAAAAGAGGTGGCGGCTTTACGCACTGAGCTTTGATTTTAATAATACCCTCAGTACCAGTAAAATGCATATGGCTGCCCAGCCGGATATTTGAGATCAAGTCAGTTTATCGAAATTTCGCTAGAACATCCCACGCTTAGATGGAATCGCTAGGGTGCTCTAATTTTTTGATATCGATCAACTTTTCCACGTTTAAGTGAATTCACTTAAACGTGGGTTGATCTAGGCTATTAATGTCGGCCGTATCGGAAAACAGAGCACCCTTCTTAATTAAAAAGGTTAGAAGGGTAAGCCAATAACCGAAAGAGCTTGTTGTATGAAGTTCCTTTCTTTTATCTCGCGGTCCCTGAACATTTTTGATTTGTTGCTCAAATTGCCGTCGTTCAGTTCCTTTTTCCATTCTTCGATTTTGCTTTTATACGACTCCAATATCAATTTCATAAAAGTGAGAAAATGCTGATCGGTAATGTCGTATCTACACGCCCCCGCTTGCACACATTCCGCGGCTGAATCGTAAAGATAGATCAAAGACAAAGCGGATATGTCCAATTCCAGTGTCTTTTCTTGTATCTTTTCATTATCCTTTGTAGCTGTAGATAGAGCTATATCACGCTTGATCTCTTTCAAGAGCGACCCTTCCAAATCCTTTAGATCGAAACCAATTTCTTTGTGTCGGGTTTTAGCCTGAGTTTCTACGGCAAGCTCTGCTTCTAACAAGGCTTTCCTTGCGTCATAGAAACGCTCATTGTTATGAATCGCTATGAATGACAGCGCCGCATTGGTTTTGCTTTGGTTTACACTTTCAATATATTGGAGCAAAGCGATTACAGCACTAATTGCAATAATGATCTGAGCTGCAGTGGAACTGAAACTTTGAATTGAATTCCGCATAATTATTTTCCGCCGTTAACAAGAGGGACGCTTACAAACCGTTATTTTTCCGTCGCCTGATAATTGATCTTCATAACGTTTTTTTGTGCATTCAAGATATTTTTTTGAGTAGACCACGACCAACTGCCCTGATTTAGCGCCAAGTGCCTTAAGGTTGATGATGAGAGGTTCTGACTTCGACATGTAGCTCTCAAAGTTTTCAAGCACTTTGCTAAGAGCTTTTTTCTCAACCTCCCAGGTTTCGCCGTCAGGGCAATTTTCTTGAGCATTGGCAGCAGAGCTAAAATTGATAAAGGCTGTAAACATAACAGCAATGACAGCGCATCTTCCAAAACGCATGCTCATACTCCTTTGCTGAGTACGGTTGATATGATTTTCCCTAAAGTTTTAATTTGCAATAGCTCTAACTTCAACTGTCATATTAGTGTATTTCGCGATTTTTATGCGATTATAGTGATGAGCCGAACGTGACGGTGATTGAATGATAAATCGCGCAAGTTTTCCAGCGATGTGCCTGTTCCATCTAAGTCAGGCAATAACAGAATTAGAAGGAGCGATTTAGCACTCAAACAATATGGGCATCTCTAAATACTCCCTTCAGGCCAACCACCATCCCCTGCCACCCGCCATATTCTGCGATAATTAGGCGGGTGGCAGGGGATGGTGGTTGGTTTTTAGAGGTATCCATATGTTATAAGTTCACTTTGTCTCGCTAAGCAAACTTTTCAAGGTTAGATGAATAGCGGCTTTGTAATCTTCCTCCGATTGGCCTTCTGCGATTGCAAGGGCAGCTTTGTCAAACGCAGCTGAAAGTATTTCTGCTAGCGCCTCTAGGGGTGCGTTTTTCAACTCTCCTTTCGACATGGCAAATGCCAAGCCTTGACGCAATGTCTCGCCCCCGGTTTCTTTGTCGATCCGGCTCATTTCAGCAGGCCCGAGTATCGATGGTCCGTCTATAAGCAACAAACGCGTTCGTCCGGGAACCGCCATAGCCGCAAAATAGGCATCGGTTCCCGACATAAGCGCTTCAAGTGGGGAGTTTAGATCAGTGGTTTCTTTCTTTATTCTTTTTGCAACCGTTTGCGCTTCATGCAGTGCAACAGCACGGAAGAGATCGGTTTTGTCAGCAAAGTGATGATAGAGCGCACCACGAGTGACTTTCGCCGCTTTGGCAATTTCAGGTGTTCCGGTCTCCCAATATCCCTTTTTAATAAAAAGTGCACGTGCGGCTTTGATCAGAGCGGCGCGTGTTGCTTCCGTTCGTTCTTTATTAGAGCGGCGAGTTTGGTTTTCTTGCATACATACAGCCTGTATGTTATTTTTCATTTACATACAAAGTGTATGTAAATCTTGGAGGAAATGGAAGCTATGAAATGTACCCAATTTTATCCGGTCATCATGACGGATGATGTTGCCGGGACGGCTGAGTTCTATAAAGATCACTTCCGCTTCAAGACAAGTTTCGATAGCAATTGGTATGTTCATCTACAATCAGTTGAAGATGAAAAGGTCAACATTGCGATTGTGCAGTTTGATCATGAAACGGTTCCTGAATTTGCGCGTAATCGTGTTTCAGGTGTAGTGATCAATTTTGAGGTTGAAAATGTTGATGAGGAATTTGAGCGGGCTCAGGCGCGTGATTTGCCTATTGTACTCCCCCTCAAAGATGAACCATTTGGGCAAAGGCATTTCATCACACGTGACCCCAATGACATTCTGATCGATGTCATCACGCCAATACCACCGAGTGAAGAGTTTCTAAAACAATATGCCCCTGAAGCTTTGCCGACAGGGCCATCATGCGGGTCAGGAGGATCTCGTGGAAGAATACACAGCAGAAAGGGCTGGGGGTTCGATGAGATATTCAAGTCAGATATATGGGATTTGAGAGATTTCCCACCCTTAGATCCATACTTTAGCCACATTGATGTCGCGTAGATCCAGTTTAGATAAAGTGCACATATGGTTATATCGTGTATTGTACTTGTTATGTTTTTGACTAATTGGTTCAATATTTAAAGAGTTAAAGTCAAATAGGCTATTTATGATATTTAAGAGTAATAAGAAACCTCCCCCTGACGACAGTCAAGACGACCAATCTAATACCAGCGTAGAAACAGAAGCCGAGCAAACGGTTTCTTCTGAGCCGTCGTCAAATGGTGCATCCAACGTATCGAATACGGCTGATGAACAACAATCAGCAATTTCAGAAGCAGACTTAGAACAAGCCAAGCGCAATCTACAGGCCTCCAAATTGTTAGCTGCGCGCTTTGGTGAAATAGTCGGTTTGCTGATGCGCTCACCGGGCTATAAACATTATAGCCTGGCTGACCTGGAGTGGATGATCGTCCCCCCATTGCTCAACAATCAAATCATAATTGCTGAGGCGAGGTCGGAAGAAAAAGGGCTGTCCGTTCCTGTCGGCATTGGGCTTTGGGCAAGGGTGGCGGATGATATTCATGCCAAGCTTTCTAAACAACTGGATCGTCCGGTTCGGTTACACCCGAGCGAATGGAAAAGCGGCGACAATCTATGGCTCATTGATGTGGTTGGCCCACCTCAAATCGTTCAGGGAATGATGGCGCAGCTAGGTACGTCTGTGTTTGAAGGCAAGTCGTTTAACGTACGCCAAAGAGACAAAGACGGCAAAAGATCAATTAGAACAATCGATCCTCAAAAAGCGGCTGAGGAAAATGCCGGAGAGCGTGTCAAGGAAAGTTCAAGCGCTTGAGCAATGTGAAGAGCCGCAAGATGATACGGCCTCACAAAAAGCAAAGCTTAATTTCAGAATTGTCACGAATACTGACGACCTTGAATTTCTGCGCCCGGCTTTTATCGAGTTTCATCAAGAGACACGGTTCGGAGACATCCCCTATAGCGATAAGAAGTATGAAGCGCTCTATATGAGGGCTGTCAATCATCAAAAGACCGTCGCTCTGATGATTGCAGAATATGGGAATGAGCCGGTTGGCCTGCTCTACTGCACCATTGGAGAATATCTCTTTGGCTATCAAGATCTGATTGCCAATATCATCGCTTACAATGTCCGGCACAAATACCGGGCGACGGCTGTGGGTGGCAAGGCTGCAATCAAATTGCTAAAAGGAGCGATTAAATGGTCGCGATCGCGTGGCGCCCGGGAGATATTGATCCATGTCCCCTCAGGCATTGATATTCAACGGACAGATAAGTTTTTACGCCGCGCTGGCTTTGGCGTTATTGGCGCGAATTATTCATTGAGGTTAGGGTGAAGTTTGGATTACGGCAATGTGGGTCAGAGCCTACGCCCCCCTTTTTATGAAGACAATTTCGGACCCGGCTTGGTGGCGGATTATTCCGGTAATTTCAACGATGTCTATGACGGCTTTATCAGTCCTTACGCGCCGGTGAACGAATATTTCGCCCCACCACAAGTGATCACCACCACCACGACCCGGCTGGTCCCTGTCACCACCGAAACCCCAACCCCGCAAGGGGCGGCTGACTTTTACTTCAACAATGTGGTCTCGGATGCGGCGCTCGATTCTAAACATACAACCATGAAGAGTATTTCAAATATAACTCTACCTATAATTAATAAATCTAAGTCTTATAACAAGCATATCCCATGTTGTTATCACTGAATTCAAATAATAAACTGATTAGTCTAAAATGAATTTACTCGACATATAGTATTTAGTTAGCTACGTTAACCAAGACTATGAAGGAATGAGTTTAGGGTGATGATGCGGCACGATAAAGGTGCCTAAAAAACCCAAGTAGAGTGGAATAAAATTTTAGGTATATTGATCCAAATCCATTGTTGAAAGTATGGCATGAGATGGCGAAATCACTCCATTTTTTAATATTGATCCACCTATTTCTCCAAAGAGAGATCATTAAATGACTACGACTGGAGCGGTTGTGTTCCTTGTTCTTGGTTTTTTTGGACTGTTTGTAACAGTTCGCAATGCGATTCATGATTATCGTTTTTACAAGAAGCATAATTGGGATTGGTCTTTGGACAGTGGATACATTGTATCTCCCGAAGGTCTCCCTCATCGCAATCTTAAAGAGCCATGGCGCTTCGTTATCTACTTTATCATGTTACTTTTGTCACTTGGTGGATGTTCTATGGGAGTTTTAGGGCTTTTGGGTCGGATTTAACTTTGCGGTAGGTGTCAGTTATGGACCAAAATGAAAATCTATTTGGTGATGGGAGATTGGGTACTTTTGGCTCAGGTGTCCTTGGCTACGATGTGGGAGCAACTCCCTTATCTTTCAGTTTAGGTGTAGGCCCCTTCGGTTTTCTCTATCAGGCGCGGATCAGTGGTGTCGATGGAGCAGTTTCCTCTCGGGCGCAGATTACCTTTGCATTCATTCAAACGCGATTTACTTTTGACCCAAACGGGACTTCTATTTGGGACAATTTTGATTTCGACCTCGGCGCAGGTTTAAACTTGGGTGCAACTTTTAAAGATCAAGGGCTTTCAGTTATAGGATTTGTTGGCTCAAGAATATCCGATGTGGGGTTAGGGCTGGTTGGGAGCGTTGCTGGTCAACTCTCTCTTTTATTCAATCCAAACGATCCCAGTGCGGCTGGTAAGAATGATTTACTTACAGGAGGGTATTTTAGCATATCTTTTTTGAAGCCGTGGGACGATTTAGATATTTCTGATTTGGGAAACCTGACATCTTCATTTGGAGGTCCTGGGCTTTTTTCTAATCCGAACGATCCGCTCTTTGGTGGGCTAAGCCCTTTCTCTCCAACCGAACTTCCAAGTAGAAATATCTATGATTATGACGCCTTCGCACAAGGCGGCGGCGATCCGTTTTTCGACTCCTTACAAAATAATTCTTCCGGCTTCGGCACCCCTAATTGGACCTACTCCCCCGACGACATCAATGTCTTCGGCGATCCCGTTATCGACGATTTTGGCCAGATTGTTGACCCCGGCATTCCGGGGCTCTCCTTTGATTATTCATCGCCCTTCTCAGGCGAGGACCTTGCCATTGACCACGGTGTTCCCGGCGTTTCTCTCGACTATTCATCCCCCTTTGCGGGTCCCGGCATTTCGGATGATTTCTGGGGCGATATGGAAGCCTTTGGCTTTCTGCCGTCTGACGTGGTCGATGTGGGTGATGGTAGTCTCGATAGCTTCACGAGTTGGGATCAGTTCGTCAATGGCGGCGTAAGCGATAGTGTCTTTGACTTTGACTATGGGGGGCAGAATTATTTCGACTCCCTCTATGAGGATAATTTTGGGCCCGGCTTGGTGGCGGATTATTCGGGCAACTTCAACGATGCTTTCAGCACCATCGGCCCCTATGCACCGGTGAACGAATATTTCGCCCCGCCACAAGTGATCACCACCACCACGACCCAGCTTGTCCCCGTCACCACCGAAACCCCAACCCCGCAAGGGGCGGCTGACTTTTACTTCAACAATGTGGTGTCTGACGCAGCGCTTGATCCCAATCTCACCTTTGATTACGCCAATGCCGAGGTGAATGATGGTGGGATCGTTACCACATCCGTCACTTACAGAACCGTGACGACGACTGAGACCCGGGTGGTACCGGGGAGCAATCAGGATTATTATTCTGACTATGATTTCGACGGTGATTTTTTTGGCGATGGGTTCGGCAGCGATCCGGTTGATGAATTCGGCTATGATTTTACCCAAGGCGATATTTTCGACGAGAGTTTTGGTTTCGAAGACGGCGATCAATTTTATTCCGATTTTGGTTTTGACGATTATGGTTTTAATGATTTTGGTTTTGATGACGGCTTCGACTTCGGCGATGGGTCTTTTGATGATTTCGGTTATGGCTTCGATGACTATGGCTATAACGATTATGATTTTTATGATGATTATGGGTACGATGCCGGCGGCTATTACGATGACTTCGGTTATGACGATTATAGCTATGGCGATTTCGGCTATGATGATTTCGGATCCGGCGATTACGGATTCAGTGACTTCGGTTACAGTGATTTTGGTTTTAGTGATTTCGGCGGCGGGTTTGATTTTGGCGATGGTGGTTTCGGCGGCGGATTTGACTTCGGTTTTCCGATCGTCCTGGACCTCGACGGCGACGGCGTAGAGATCGCTTTTGGCCCACAGTCACAAACGCATTTCGACTTTGACGATGACGGTTTCCTAGAGCAAACCTCATGGGTTTCGCCCGATGATGCGCTTCTGATTATTGACCTCGCCGAAGATGGCTCAGCCGGAGCCGATGGCAGCGTCACCCAAGCGCGTGAGGTCGCTTTTGGCGAATGGTCAGAGGATGCGGAAACGGATCTTGCAGCTTTAAAAGCAGTCTTTGATACAAATGACGATGATATTTTTGATGAGAATGACGACCGTTGGTCCGAGTTCCGGGTCTGGCAGGATCTTGATTCCGATGCCGTTGTTGATGAAGGCGAACTCAAAACTCTAAGCGAAGCCGGTGTTACATCGTTTGACTTGATATCCGATGAAGAGCTGCAACTGCGCAATGACGGCTCGGTTATCTTCGGTGAGTTGACCTACACCAAAGCCGATGCGACCACCGGGATCGCGGCAGACGCCGCTTTTTCTTATGGTGTCTCTGGCTACCGTGCCGTTGAGACGGCGGATGGCTATACCATTGAGCTCGAAGCGGGTGCTGATGTCCATTATTACACCTATGACGGGACGGATGATGTTTCTGTCGATTTGGCGGTTGATAATTATGCTGGCGCATATGGGGGCGATGGCAATGACCAACTCGATGCCAGTGCGCGGACGCGGGACAGCATTCTTTCAGGCGGTATCGGCAATGATATCCTTCTTGGTGGTTTAGCGGACGATATTCTGTTTGGGGGTGATGGTGTTGACACCCTCAAAGGCAATGGCGGCCGCGATACCCTAATCGCTGACAGTGGCGATACCTTTACCATTGCCTATATTGACGGCGGTGATGGCTATGACCAGCTCCATGTGACGAGCGACACGACGCTCAATCTCGTTGTTGATGATCTGAATGTGGAGTCTGTCCGTGCCGGAGATAACAGTGACACGCTATCCGGCACCAATGACGAGATTTCTTATGCCTTCCACGGTGGCGGCGGCGATGATGCGCTGACGACAGTTGGCGGAGATGATACCCTCACCGGCGGTGAAGGAAACGACACGCTTATTGCAGGCGCCGGACATGATACCCTGATTGGTGATGGCGGTGCTGACACGCTGATCGCGGGCGACGGCAATGACGCCATCTATGTCGAAAGCGGTGATGTCCTGACCAGTGACCATATTGATGGCGGTGCCGGCCATGATCAACTCTTTGCAAATGACGATGTCCTCTTTGATTTGAATGTCGATGATCTCAATGTCGAAGCGGCTTATGCCGGCGGTGCCGATGACAATATCCGTGGTTCACGAGACGATGTCTTTTATATTTTTTCCGGTGGTGATGGTAACGATACCCTTACATCTGCCGGTGGTAATGACACGCTGTCCGGTGGGGCAGGTGATGACATATTAAACGCTGGAGCCGGTGATGATTTGCTTATCGGTGGTGATGGGGTTGACCAGTTTGACGGCGGGGCGGGGAGCGATACCGTCGATTTCACCATTTCAGAAGATGGCGTCAGTGTTGATCTCCAGGCCGGAACGGCGACATGGGACAACGGCGATGTTGAGACGCTTTCCAATATTGAGAATGTCGTCGGCTCAAGAGGTGATGATACGCTTATCGGCGATGCCAACGACAATACATTCGTCGGCTCCGCGGGCGATGATACGATCCGCGGCGGAGATGGTGATGACGATCTCTATGGTGGCGAAGGTGATGACATCATTGAAGGTGGAGCCGGCATCAACATCATAAGCGGTGGTCTAGGTTTTGATAAGATCAGCTACGAGGGTTCAAGTGCTGCCGTTAATCTGGATATGAACAAGCTTGGTAATGCCACAGATACCATAGAAAGTATCGAAGGTATTATCGGCAGCTCTCACAATGACGAACTTATCGGTGATGATTTTGCAAATACCCTCGAAGGTGGTGCCGGCAATGATACGCTGATCGGTGGTGGTGGCAATGACGTCATAGAGGGCGGTGCCGGTGCGGACACCATAGACGGCGGTGAGGGAAACGATAGCATAAGTTTTGAAAATGCAACCAGCGGCATCACCCTCAACTTGAGCAACACCTCAGGCGCAGAGGACACAATTTCAAACATTGAAGGCATTATCGGAAGCGCTCACGCCGATACGCTGACAGGCGACGCTGAATCCAACAGCCTTTTAGGTGGCGACGGTGATGACACGCTTGACGGGGGTTTGGGCGATGACATCCTCTTTGGCGATGCGGGAAGTGATGCCCTGAGAGGCGGTGCTGGCGATGACATGCTGGTCATCGACGCCGATGATGTGCTGACGGCTGCCAATATTGATGGCGGTGATGGTTATGACCAACTGGTTGTTGGGGGTGAGACGGACTTTGCTCTGAACCTGAATGTTGATGATCTGAATATCGAGTCAGTTATTGCCTGGGATTTTGATGATACTTTGCAAGGCAACCGCAATGATGTGGATTATGTTTTTGATGGTAGGGGTGGTGACGATACGCTGAGCGGTGCCGGTGGCGATGATGTTCTCGTTGGTGGTGCGGGTGATGATAGCCTGAGCGGCGGGGCCGGAGATGATACGCTCAGTGGCGGCAGTGGCCTGGATAGCTTTGACGGTGGTTCGGGCGTTGACACGGTTGATTTCAGCACGTCCTTTGAAAATGTCGATATCTCCCTTGAGGCTGACACAGCCACCTTTGGTGACGGTGATGTTGAGACGGTCACGAATATCGAGAATGTTATCGGCAGTGCTGGCGATAATGTGATCCGAGGTGATGCGGGTGATAACAGGCTTTATGGCGGTTTGGGTGATGACATTTTGGAAGGCGGTTCCGGTACGGATGTCCTAGATGGCGGTCTTGGCTATGACCGGATAAGTTTTGAGCATTCCACATCCGGTGTCACCTATGACCTTGGCGCGGCAGGCGGTCTTGTTGCGACGGGCAATGAAATCCAAGTGAACACCACAACATCAGGTGATCAGAGCCGTTCAACGATCACGGCCCTTTTTGATGGCGGCTTTGTGGTTGCCTGGGTATCTGACGGCCAGGATGGCAGTGGCACGGGGCTTTACGGCCAACGCTATAATGCTGCGGGCCGGGCTGTTGGTGACGAATTTCAGATCAATACCCACACTGCAGATGACCAGATTGACCCTCAGATCACCGGCCTGTCAGATGGCGGCTTTGTGGTGACATGGGAGTCTGAGCTGCAAGATGGCAGTGGTACGGGGATTTTCGGCCAACGCTATGATATTTTGGGTGAAGCCGTTGGTGATGAGTTCCAAATCAACACACAGACGTCTGGCGATCAGATCAACTCTGCGGTAACCGGCGTCTTTGGCGGCGGGTTTGTTGTGACGTGGGAATCTCAGGGCGAGATTTTTGGCCAACGCTATGACCCAAATGGCTCCGCGGTTGATGGCGAGTTCCAGGTCAATACGCATACATCCGACAGCCAATCCAATCCTCATGTAACCGGTCTGTTAGATGGCAGTTTCGTGGTGACATGGGAATCTGATCTCCAGGATAGCGATGGCCGCGGTATTTTTGCTCAACGTTATGACGGGACGGGTTCTGCGGTTGGTTCCGAGTTTTTGGTGAACACGCAGACCTCGGGCAATCAGACGGCACCGAGAGTTGCTCCTCTCTCGAATGGCGGTTTTATCATTATCTGGGTTGCCTTAGCTCTGGATAGCAGTGGCCTTGGCATTTTTGGCCAGCGTTATGATGAGGATGGTGAGAGGGACGGTGCAGAGTTCCAGATCAACACGACGACAGCGGGTGATCAGTCTGACCCAAGTATTACGACACTTGCGGATGGTGGTTTTGTTGTTACCTGGACGTCCGTGGGCCAAGATGGCAGCGGTGCGGGCATTTATAGCCAACGGTTTGATGCTGAGGGTGTTGCCATTGGTGATGAGGTTCAGATTAATATCCAAACGGCAGGCAACCAAATTGACGCTGATATCACAGCGCTCGCCGATGGCCGTTTGTTTGTGTCATGGACATCAGAAGGTCAGGATGGCAGTGGGACGAGTGTTCATGGGCGTTTTGTTGAGCATGCGGTAAGCGATATTGAGGGCCTTATCGGCTCGGCTCATGATGATCATCTTATGGGTGACGACAACGACAATACGCTTGATGGCGGTGAGGGCAATGACACGCTGATCGGCGGTGGTGGTGATGATACGTTGATCAGCAGTGCCGGTATTGACAGTTTTGATGGTGGTGAAGGCATTGACACCATCGACTTTAGTGATGAGACGGCGGATGTTGATGTCAACCTTACAACCGGTGCGGCGACCTGGAGCAATGGTGATGTTGAGACCCTTGCAAGCATAGAGAATGTTATTGGGTCTCAAGGTGCCAACATAATCACGGGCAACTCAGACTCCAACAGCCTTTTAGGTGGCGACGGTGATGACACCCTTGATGGCGGTTCGGGTGATGACATTCTCTTCGGTGAGGCTGGAAGCGATGTGCTGAGAGGTGGCGCTGGCGATGATATACTGGTCATCGATGTCGATGATGTGCTGACGGGTGCCAATATTGATGGCGGTGATGGTTATGACCAACTGGTTGTTGGGGGTGAGACGGACTTTGCTCTGAACCTGAATGTTGATGATCTCAATATCGAGTCCGTTATTGCCTGGGATTTTGATGATACTTTGCAAGGCAACCGCAATGATGTGGATTATGTTTTTGATGGTAGGGGTGGTGACGATACGCTGAGCGGTGCCGGTGGCGATGATGTGCTTATTGGCGGTGCGGGTGATGATAGCCTGAGCGGTGGTGCTGGAGATGATACGCTCAGTGGTGGTAGTGGCCTCGATAGCTTTGATGGTGGTTCGGGCGTTGACACGGTTGATTTCAGCACGTCCTTTGAAAATGTTGATGTCTCCCTTGAGGCTGACACAGCGACCTTTGGTGACGGTGATGTTGAGACGGTCACGAATATTGAGAATGTTATCGGCAGTGCTGGCGATAATGTGATCCGAGGTGATGCGGGGGATAACAGGCTTTACGGTGGTGCGGGTGATGACATATTGGAAGGCGGTTCCGGGACAGATGTCTTAGATGGTGGCCTTGGCTATGACCGAATAAGTTTTGAACATTCCACGTCGGGCGTCACGTATGACTTAGCCGCAGCAGGCGGTCTTGTTGCGACAGGCAATGAAATCCAAGTGAACACCACAACGTCTGGTGATCAGAGCAACACAGCAATCACGGCCCTTTTTGATGGCGGCTTTGTGGTTGCCTGGGTCTCTGACGGCCAGGATGGCAGTGGCACGGGGCTTTTCGGCCAACGCTATAATGCTGCGGGCCGGGCTGTTGGCGATGAGTTCCAGATCAATACCCACACTGCAGATGACCAGATTGACCCTCAGATCACCAGCTTATCAGATGGCGGTTTTGTGGTGACATGGGAGTCTGAGCTGCAAGACGGCAGTGGTACGGGGATTTTCGGCCAACGCTATGATATTTTGGGTGAAGCGGTTGGTGATGAGTTCCAAATCAACACGCAAACGTCAGGCGATCAGGTCAATTCTTCGGTAACCGGCCTCTTTGGCGGCGGCTTTATTGTGACGTGGGAATCTCAAGGCGAGATCTTTGGCCAGCGTTATGACCCAAATGGCTCTGCGGTCGATGGCGAATTCCAGATCAATACGCACACATCCGACAGTCAATCCAATCCTCATGTAACCGGTCTATTGGACAGTGGCTTTGTTGTAACGTGGGAGTCTGATCTCCAGGATGGCGATGGTCGCGGTATTTTTGCTCAGCGTTATGATGCGACGGGTTCTGCAGTTGGCTCTGAGTTTTTGGTGAATACGCAGACCTCGGGCAATCAGACGGCACCGAGAGTTGCTCCTCTCTCGAATGGCGGTTTTATTATTATCTGGGTTGCCGTTGCTCTGGATGGCAGTGGCCTTGGCATTTTTGGCCAACGTTATGATGAAAATGGAGCGCAGGACGGCACAGAGTTCCAGATCAACACGACGACAGCGGGTGATCAGTCTGACCCAAGTATTACGACACTTGCCGATGGCGGGTTTGTTGTTACCTGGACGTCTCAAGGCCAAGATGGCAGTGGTGCAGGCATTTATATCCAACGGTTTAATGCTGAGGGTGTTGCCATTGGTGATGAGGTTCAGATTAATGTCCAAACGGCAGGCAACCAAATTGACGCTGATATCACAGCGCTCGCCGATGGCCGTTTGTTTGTGTCATGGACATCAGAAGGTCAGGATGGCAGTGGGACGAGTGTTCATGGGCGTTTTGTTGAGCATGCGGTGAGCAATATTGAGGGCCTTATCGGCTCAGACCATGATGATCATCTGATAGGCGATGATAATGCCAATACAATAGATGGCGGTGAGGGCAATGACACGCTGATTGGTGGGGCTGGTGATGACACTCTGGTGAGCAGTGCGGGTATTGACAGCTTTGATGGTGGTGAAGGTGTTGATACCCTCGACTTTGGTGATGAGACGGCGGATGTTGATGTCAACCTTGCAACTGGTGCTGCGGCCTGGAGCAATGGCGACGTCGAAACCCTTACAAACATTGAGAATGTCATTGGTTCTCAAGGTGCCAATGTCATAACCGGCAACGCAGAATCGAACAGTTTTTTAGGCGGTGACGGGGATGACACGCTTGATGGTGGTTTGGGTGATGATATTCTCTTCGGGGATGCCGGAAGCGATGCCCTGAGAGGGGGGCATGGCAATGATGTTCTTACCGGAGGAGATGGTATCGACTCTTATGATGGTGGAGAAGGCGTCGACACCATAGATCTCACAAATACGGTAGACGATATTCACGTTAATCTGAATGCCGGTACGGTCACGTGGAACAGCAGTGATATTGAAACTGTTTCCAACGTCGAGAATGTCATAGGCAACTCAAATGCCAATACCATTGTTGGGGACGGTAGTGATAACCGATTGGTTGGCTTGGACGGCGATGAC
The DNA here is from genome assembly GCA_965224165.1 of Methyloligellaceae bacterium. Taxonomy (GTDB): domain Bacteria; phylum Pseudomonadota; class Alphaproteobacteria; order Rhizobiales; family CBDCYM01; genus CBDCYM01. Next base: position 1,125,300 of record CBDCYM010000011.1, read on the forward strand.
ACGATCTCCGGTGGAGCTGGTGATGACTTCATTAGTGGTGGTTTCGGCAACGATACGCTCGACGGTGGCGCAGGGATTGATCTTGTTACCTATGAATATACCTCAGGAAATTTCGACATAGATCTTGCGGGTGGTATTGCAGCCGGTGAAACGGTCACGAATTTCGAAAATGTTATTGCGTCCCAAGGCGATAATGTCATTACCGGAACACAGGATGGTAACGTTATTGATGGTCAGGATGGTGACGATACCGTTTATGGCGACTCCGGAGATGATCGTATTAGCGGCGGCTTAGGAGACGATATCTTATATGGTGATGCCGGTTATGACGATCTATTTGGCCATGCGGGAGATGATGAACTCTATGGCGGTAATGGTGATGATCTCATCTCCGGCGGTTCCGGCGACGATACCATTGATACAGGTGTCGGTATCGACAAGATTCTGTTTAGTCGTGGGTATGGCAATGACACCATCTTTGCCGATGCTGTCGATGATTTTAATTATGATATTCTGAGCTTTGGGCCTGACATATCTATGTCGGACCTATTTTTCCTAACCCCAAATGGATCCGTCACAGGTGACCTTGTGATCTATATCCAAGATCAATCCAAGATTGGTAATGGTGGGCTATACACGCCTGAAGATACGATAACGATTAAGGGGTGGAACACTTACGAGAACCGTGTTGCTGATATAGAATTTAGTAATGGCAATCTTATTTGGGTTGCTGAATCTGATTATGTTCATTCCGGAACCGAAGGTGAAGACAATATCGTCATAAACAACGCTGGACTAGGCGCCTGGGTTATTGGCGGGGATGGAAACGATCATATTGAAATAACAACTTCTGATGCATGGGATACGATCGTCGGTGGGCGCGGGGATGATGTCCTCATTGGCGGAACCGGCGATGATGCTTATCACTTTGAAACAGGTGATGGCAGGGATACCATCACAGACAGTTCCGGACAGGAAGATGAACTTTTCTTTGGTTCAGGTATTCTGCTTGACGATTTGCGCCTTGAGATGAATGGCAGTGATCTTGTTATCGCGTTGCGTGACGAAGACAATCCCGAAGCGACCGTAGATCAGCTATCTGATTCCGTAACAATCACCAATTGGTCCTCATCCGATTATCGTATTAATTGGGCGTATTTTGATGATGGGAGAGAGTTCCAATTGAGCTCAATCGATAATGTTGTTAATCAAACTGCCGGAGGCAGCGGCGCGCTTACCGGAACGAACAATGCTGATTGGATTGATGGCGGTATTAACAGTGATACACTCCACGGACTTGATGGATTTGATACCATGTTCGGCCGTCAAGGGGACGATGACATTGAAGGCGGTGGCGGAAACGATACCATCTTTGGTGGAGCAGGAAATGATATCGTAAAAGGTGATGCCGGAAGTGATATGCTGATTGGCGGCCTTGGTGACGACAATATCCAAGGCGGGAGCGATAATGACATCCTTCTTGGCGAAGCCGGTGATGACATAATTGATGGCGGGGCTGGTGACGATTTCATTGATGGTGGAGAGGGTGAGGATACGCTTCAACTTGCAGGAACCCGTGCGAATTACGACATAACCGATAAGGGCGATGGATCTTTTGAGATCGTTGATAACCGTTCGGGTTCGCCTGATGGTACGGACACGGTGTTGAATGTTGAGAGCTTCCAATTCTCAGACACAACGCTTACTGAGAGTACCCTTGCTCCAGTTGCGCCAACGGATATCACTTTAACGGGTGGTTCGGTTTATGAAAATGCAGCGGCCGGTGTCGTCGTGGCGGTGCTCTCAGCCGTTGATACAAATGCAAACGAAACATTTTCCTATACATTGACCAATGACCCATCCGGTTTCTTTGAGATTGTCGGGGATGAACTCCGTGTTGCTCCAGGGGCCACGCTAAATTATGAAACCACAACTTCATACGATGTGACAATTGAAGCGACGGATGGAACCGGCAACACCTATTCAAAAGTCATTACCCTCTCAGTGACGAATGAAAATGAAGCCCCGACCGGTGTCACTTACACAGGCGGTTCGGTGGCGGAAAACGCAGTACCGGGCACAGTGGTTGCGACCTTATCAGCAGCGGACGTTGATGTCGGAGATACCTTCTCCTATACATTGACCGACGATCCATCCGGTTTTTTCGTGATCGTGGGTAATGAGATCCGTGTGGCCTCAGGAGCTTCGCTGGATTACGAAACAACTTCATCACATGATGTTACAGTCGAAGTCAGGGATAGTGGCGGAAGAACATATTCAGAAGTTATCTCTCTGACGGTGGCTGATGAAGATGAAACGCCAACTGATATTACTTACACAGGCGGTTCCGTTACTGAGAACGCTGCGAGTGGAACCGTTGCAGCGACTTTGGCAGCAGTTGACCCTGATACAGGGGAGACATTTTCTTATACACTTGCCAATGATCCATCGGGTTTCTTTGAGGTTGTGGGTAATGAGCTTCGTGTTGCCGCGGGTGCCGCATTAAATTATGAAGCTGCAATTTCCCATGATATTACCGTTGAAGTGACAGATGGTGCTGGGAATACCCTCTCTGAGGTGATTACCATTGCCGTGACAGATATAAATGAAGCCCCCACGGATATTGTCGTCAGTGGCGGTGCGATTGCCGAAAACTCGGCAGGAGGTGAGGTTGTTGCAACATTGGCAACAACTGATGAAGATGCCGGTGAAACCTTCGTCTACACGCTTACCAGCGATCCATCCGGTTACTTTGATGTTGTTCAAAATGAAATCCATGTCGCCCCAGGCGCAACATTGGATTATGAAACCGCCACATCCCATGATGTTACAATTCAAGTGACGGACAATGTCGGAAACACGTATTCCGAATTGGTCACACTCACTGTGACAGATGTTGATGAAACCCCTCCTCTTAATGTCATAACCGGTACATCTAACTATGATGAACTCATTGGAACCAGCGGTAATGATCAGATCGAAGGGCTTGGTGCTGGAGACGATCTCTATGGAGAAGGCGGTGAGGATATTCTTTTCGGTGGTGACGGCCGCGATTTGATATTCGGTGGCTCAGGCAATGATGAGATTTATGGCGAAGCGGGCCATGATGATATCGCCGGGGATGCAGGCGATGACGTTATTTCCGGTGGTGGTGGACATGATTATATTTATGGTGATGAAGGCAATGATATCATCACCGGTGGTAGTGGCGATGATGCTTTCGCTTTTCTTCCGGACTTTGGTCAGGATGTCATCACAGACTTTACACCTGGTGCCGGGTCTGATGATTACATTGTCCTAGATGGTCTTGGCTATGGGAGTTTTTCGTCTGTTATTACCGATGCCTATCAGAGCGGGTCCGACACAATCATCGATACAGGTGACGGGAATACAATCACGCTGACAGACGTCAATGTCAGCAGTCTGCATTCTTACGATTTTGAATTCTATTAATTTTTATTGTCATTATGAGTAAGACATTACAAGCTGAACTGTTGCGGTCAGATGTCGCAGCGGCTTTCCGCACCTGGGCATCTCTAAATACCCCCTTCGAGCCATCCACACCCCCTACTATCCGCCATATTCTGCGATAATTAGGCGGATGGCAGGGGATGGTGGATGGTTTTTAGAGGTATCCAGGTATCCATGTGACAACAAAAAGATGGACTCCAAGTGATTCCATCTACTCACAGTATACTTCAAGTATTGCAGCGTTAAAAAAAAGTATGCCTCATGTCATTATTACTGATGAAAGTAATTACTGATTAAAGATACTAAACTAATTGGTCTAAAATAATTTTACTCGACATAGACTATCTCTCTGATTATGTTGATCAAAGTTGTAAATATGTGCGCCTATCACCTTGATATAACTTGCTAACCAAGCTTTGAAAGGAATTCAATTGTGCACCTATCGGTTTAGAATTCTGCCATTTGAATTTTATTAAAGCAAGGTTAAAGCAAGAACAAAATAAAATATGGAGGCGGAAAGTATGTCTGAGAATGCAAGTGTGTCTGGTAATGAACCTGTAGATCTTTCTGATGTTCTTGTTCCAGTTATTTTATTTTCGCAAGATTTTGCAGGATATTTAGAAGAAAATGTAGCTGATCCTATTTTTGATTTAGTCGAGGGTCACCTTCTTCCTAGTTTCGATGTGTTTGGGAAACCCGTAATATTATATGATAGTGACGTTACGACTACGATAGGATTTTCCGGTTCATTGGGATTGCCCTTCATAGGCGGGACCCTAGGTGTTGGTGTTGCCAGATCTCAAAATGAAAATACTGGGGTTACTGATTGGGCGTTTTATATAGATCCAGGATTTTCTGTCGGTTTTTCATCTCCGATTACAGCAAGTCTTGACCTCGGAATTTTCCTTGGGGATACAGGGGATCTGGCGGGCTTGAATACGGGTTTAGAACTCGGACTAGTAGGTGGAGTTCGAGAAGAAGGACCAGCCATCATTGGGGACGGACCTTTTCGTGGAGAGGCAGATCTATTTGCAGGTACAGGAGAGACTGTCCGCTTTGGATTGGTTGCTGATGCAGATTGGATAACCAATTATGGTATCGTAATCGGATCAGAAGTAAATGATGGTGACATTAATGTCTTCGGCGAGAATGTTGTTGGCGACATCGCCATCAACGATAACTCCCCTGTCCTAGATGACTCCCCTGTCTTAGATGACTCCTCTGGTTTAGGTGACTTAAACTTCGTTGATTTTAACGAAGACCTAGACTTCATTGATTTTAGCGATGTCTCAGACTTCAGTGTTCCAGACCTCAGTTTAAACACCGACTTTGGCAATGTCCCGGACCCCAGTTTAGACACCGATTTTAGCGATGTTCCAGACCTTAGTTTAGACACTAACTTTGGCGATGTCCCAGACCCCAGTTCAGACACCGACCTTGGCAATGTCCCGGACCTCAGTTTAGACACCAACTTTGATGATGTCCCGGACACCAGTTCAGACACCGACCTTGGCAATGTCCCGGACCTCAGTTTAGACACCGACCTTGGCAATGTCCCGGATCTCAGTTTAGACACTGACTTTGGCAATGTCCCGGACCTCAGTTTAGATACCGACTTTGGCAATGTCCCGGACCTCAGTTTAGATACTGACTTTGGCAATGTCCCGGACCTCAGTTTAGATATCGACTTTGGCAATGTCCCGGACCTCAGTTTAGACACTGACTTTGGCAATGTTCCAGACCTCAGTTTAGACCTTGGCGGTGATTTAGGCGGCGGCTTAGACTTTGGGGGTGATTTTGGCGGCAACTTTGACTTTGGTGGTTTAGAACTCGGTGGTGGCTTTGGCGGTGGTTTTCCTTAGGATGGCTTAAGACCTTGGCTTTAATGCCTTCAAATTCGGACCGCTATTGTGTTGTTAGGTTGCCCTGGCAGGACCTTTTGGTGTCGGTGCCAGGGCGCTTTTCTTGATGTTTTTGGCGGCAAGCAGGCATTTATCTGGGTGTAAGGTGGCTACGTGCCGAAACACCACCAATGATCAATGTCGCAAAGGTCTCAAGACGGCTCTTGCTCAATTCAAGATGTTTGCGATAGCGTCGAAGTGAGAGTGTCGGGAAGACGATGCATCGTAAAGGATACTTTTTATTAAAAATGAATCTTTTGCATTCGCTAACTTTTGACTTATCAAACCGCTCCATCGCGTAGTGTGGTGCTCAAAGTTATTATGAGTAAAATATTAGAAGGCCAGTCGCACAGATCTGATATCGCAACGGCTTTCCGCACCTGTCGAAGTGCGTTCGGAGGGGCGGGGTTCTTTAGCTCAATCATCAACCTCTTGATGCTCACCGGTCCCCTGTTCATGTTGCAGGTTTATGATCGGGTGCTCGCAAGCGGCTCAGTTCCAACACTGGTTGCCTTGTTCATCCTGGTGGTTGGTCTCTTTATATTTATGGGACTGCTGGAGATTGTTCGCGGTCGCATCTTGGTGCGTATCGGCCGGCAGATTGATGAACAGATCGGCCATCACGTTTTTGACAAGGTGTTGTTTCATGCCCTCAAACACACGTCAAATGTTAAGGCACAGCCCTTGCGTGATTTGGACACGCTCAGGCAGTTTTTATCCGGTCCAGGGCCTGCCGCCCTCTTTGATGCCCCGTGGATGCCGATCTATATCGCTGTTATTTTCTTGATGCATGCTTGGCTTGGTATTTTTGCAAGCCTTGGTGCAATTGTGCTGCTCATCTTCGCACTCATCAATGAGCTGACGACCAGGCGGCCTCTTGAACAGGCAGCGCAATCCAATATAGCGGCCCATGCTTTTGCCGAGGAAAACAGACGCAATGCCGAGGTTGTGCAAGCGATGGGCATGTTACCCGTCATGCGCGCCCGCTGGCAAAGTTTTCGGCAAACGGCTTTATCGGATCACGACAAGGCAGGCGACCGCAGCGGCACGATTTCAGGTGCGTCAAAATCCATTCGCTTGTTATTGCAGTCTGCCATGTTGGCCCTTGGTGCATATCTAGCAGTTAAACAAGAGATTACTCCAGGCGCAATGATTGCCGCTTCCATTATCATGTCGCGGGCTTTGGCGCCTGTTGAACAATCCATTACCCATTGGCGGAGTTTCTTGAATTTCAGACGGGCTTATCGGCGCTTGAAATTGGTGTTTGAGAAAACCCAAGAATCTGAGCGCCCCATGGAATTGCCGAAACCACAAGGTCATATTCAAGCCGAAAACCTTGTTGCCTCAGCATTGGGTAGAACCAAGCCCCTTCTGCGGGGGGTAAATTTTACTCTTGAGCCAGGCGAGGCCCTTGGGGTGATCGGTCCAACGGGGGCGGGAAAATCAACCTTGGCGCGGCTCCTTGTCGGTGTCTGGCCGGTACTCAGAGGAAGTTTCAAAATTGATTCCGCACCCATTGAGCAATGGAGCCCGGAACAGATCGGCCAATTCATCGGCTACTTGCCGCAAGGTGTTGAGCTTTTTTCGGGAACGGTTGCCGAAAATATTTCCCGCTTTGCAGAAGATCCCGATCCCGAAGGCGTGATTAAAGCCGCTCAGCTTGCCAATGTGCATGAGCTGATCCTGGCATTGCCTGATGGCTATAAAACCATAATCGGCGAAGGCGGGTCGGCGCTTTCCGCCGGACAGCGTCAACGCATTGGTCTTGCGCGGGCGCTTTATGGTGATCCGGTTTTTGTGGTGTTGGATGAACCAAATTCCAATCTTGATATGGAAGGTGACATCGCGTTGCATCAATCGATGGTGTCATTAAAAGAGAACAAGACAACGGTCGTGATTATTGCCCACAGACCAGCAGCCATTAATGCCGTTGATTTTCTTCTCTGTATCAGAGACGGACAACAAATTGCGTTCGGTCCGAGGGAAGAGGTGCTGCAAAAAGTGGCGCGGCCTTCACCCCAAGATCAGCATGCAAATTTATAGATTAACTTGAGTTATAGATAAGGAATGGCATCTGCTTCTTTTAATTTACAACCAATTTAAAAGGGAAATAATGTGAGGCTCACGCCTTCCTATACCACAAACACCGTCATTCCCGCGAAGGCGCATTAGTGTCCGGGGAATTTTTAGGTGAAGGTGAAAAGTGGTTGATGTAAAAAGACATAACGCTATCTCGGAGTATCGGGACTTGGTTCTGACGGTGCCACTTGCGCTCCTTCCCCCTCGAGGGGGGAAGGCCAAACGCCACTGGCTTAGCCCCCCAGGGCTAAGTCGCATGGCGTTTGGGATGGGGGTGATGGAGGCAAGTGCAAGAGCATGAATTATCTTATGAATCCCCCCCCACCCGGCACTCCGTGCCGACCTCCCCCTCCAGGGGGGAGGTTATTGGCGTATGCCGTTGAGGCTCCACATACAACAAGTGGAGATGCATTTCCAAATTTTCCCGGACAGCAGTGCGCCTTCGCGGGAATGACGTGGAGTATGTCGTAACATGAATGGCAGGTCGCTTATCCATAATACAGGTTAAACTGACCAACTCATGAGTTTGAATTATGCCTAAATCCACCGCTTCAGAAATACGGACATATTACATCCTTGGACTTTTCCTTATTAGCTTTCTCATCTTTGGTCTTGGCGGCTGGGCGGCTTGGGCATCGATTAATGGAGCCGTCATTGCACAAGCAACGGTGGTTGTTGAGAGCAACATAAAAAAGGTACAGCATGCCGAAGGCGGGATAGTTTCAGAGATTGATGTAAAAGACGGTGCGTACGTCAAAGCCGGTCAGCTTTTGGTACGCCTCGATGAAACCGAAACACGGGCCAATTTAAGCATTGTCAATGCGCAGCTTAATGAATTGCAGGCCCGTCAAGCTCGCCTTGAAGCTGAGCGGGATCAGGCGCAAGAGGTTCAGTTTCCCCAAGAACTTTCAGATCAAAATAGTGACCCTGACATCCGCAAAATATTGATTGGTCAGAGAAATTTATTCCAAGCCCGGCGTGAGACAAATAAGGGCAAAAGGGAACAACTGAAACAGCGTGTCAGTCAATTAGAAGACGAGATCAAGGGGTTGCGCGCCCAGCAAAAATCGAAAGAGAAACAGGTCAAACTTATCGGTCAGGAATTATCGGCTTTAAAAATATTGCGGGAAAAAGACTTGGTCCCCATTAACCGGGTCCTGGCGCTAGAGAGAGAAGCCGCACGTCTCGATGGTGAGCGGGGCGAGCATATCGCTGCTATTGCCCGGGCACGAGGTCAGATTGGTGAAACCAATTTGCGAATTATTCAGATCGACCAAGATACACAAACAGAAGTCCTCACGGAACTACGGGACGCACAAACCAAGATTGCAGAATTATTAGAGCGGCGCATTGCAGCCCATGAAAAACTGAAACGCACTGAAATCCGTGCGCCGAAGTCTGGCATTGTGCATCAGTTAAATGTCCACACAATTGGCGGGGTGATCACGGCCAGTGAACCGATCATGCTGATTGTGCCCAAGCGGGACAAACTCATTCTCGAAGCTCAAGTTGCACCGCAAAGTATTGATCAGATTAAAGTCGCTCAAAAAGCGGTGGTGCGTTTTAGTGCCTTTGATCAGCGTACAACGCCGGAACTTAACGGTGAGGTTGCGCATGTCTCTGCAGACTTAACCAGGCCGACAACGGACGCACCGCCCTATTATGTCGTGCGTATCAAATTGCCCCAACAAGAACTCAAACGTTTTGGCAAGAGAAAATTAAAGCCCGGCATGCCAGCAGAGGTGTTCATACAAACGGGAGCGCGAACAGCGTTGAGCTACCTCCTCAAACCCCTCACTGATCAGATCATGAGAACGTTTCGCGAGAGATAAGGATGGTAGTTTCTATGATTTCCACGACAGAGACAACTGGGCATCTCTAAATACTCCCTTCGGGCCATCCACCTAATTATCGCAGAATATGGGGGATGGCAGGGGGCGGTGGATGGTTTTTAGAGGTATGCATGTGAGTAAAATTCTGGATTTTGGGCAAGCATAGTAAATGTCATAGGTGTCATGCCTTTGAAAGGAAGAGATGCCGAGACCTAAAACTTGCAATTTTTTTAATCGCTTTATGGATGATCAGAAGAGCTTAGGAGAAATGCGTTTTCCGGATCGACAAGCAAACGTCCTCGCAGCGCTTGGCGTCCCAGCAACATCCGAAAACCCATATCATCTCGTTTTGTCAAGCTGAGCTCAATGCGCCACTTCATCAATCCAATATGCATAAAAGTTTGAATAATATAGCGATTTTGAACCATGCCCCCTGAGTTTTTAATGGGGCGCATATCTTTTATTTTTGCTTGTCCAGGAACAACAAAACGATTGTTTTTCTGTAATGGGTGCAATTCAAAACTTACCCATTCTTCTCCATTTTTCTCAAATGGCTCAATATGCCAGGCATGGATTGCGGAGGTAGCAGCGCCTGTATCGATCTTCGCTTTAATAGCGTCTACGCCAAGTCTTGGTAAACGAACCCATTCCTGCCAACCAATCACCGGAAGTGGTTGGGCATTTTTATCACTGCTTTTCAATTTGAAAACCCTCTAATGTAATCACGCATGTCTTACTCATTTTTGGTCAATCGCATCCTGATATGTGTAAATGGATACCCCGAAGGGAGTATTTAGAGATGCCTAAATTTCTATATATGTTCCAAACGAAACACGCTCTAAAAGCATGATAATTCCCTATATTTTCGCAATGTTACGTACAAAAACATATTTAGCAATGAGTAGATAAAATCACAGTTTTTCTTTCTTTAAGAAGCTCCTTCTGTGGCTATTAAAAGGCAAATTTTTGCATCGCAATTCTCGATTTTGGACATGAAATAAAGTTGGATACCTCTAAAACCATCTACCACCCGTTAGTTTCACAAACGAAGTGCACCACAGTGATATAGTGGTGCACTTCGTTTGTGAAACTAGCCCCTTCTTCTCGGATACATGTTTCATGGATGCCTGCTTGTGTGAGGGGTCTATCAACTGTGTCGCATAGTCCCTAATACGTCGCGGCCTTGTCCTGGTTGGAGGCATTGATCTCACCAGTGCAATAAGCGCTTCTTAATCTCTGAAATTAACTTACTTAGTCGAAAAATTAGGTAGGGGGCGCCCTCCAAAACAAATGTATTACATTAGCTTGCCAAACTAACTTCTTATTTTTGCTTTATTTATAGTTTTCAAATTATCTAACGTTAAACGAATTCCTCCCGTAGTCGGTACAAACAATTTTGCTCACCTGGCGTGCTGATTTCGGCAGAGAAAGGGTTTGGGTGATGGGGTATAGATATTTGCCAAAATATGCCGCCAAAAGTTTGCTTCAGATTGTTCTGGCAGTTGTCTTCTGCGGAACGGGATATTGGAGCGCGTATGCTGATCAAAATAACATAGCTGGAGAGTTCAAGCTCACTCAGAAACGATCAGTGCAGGAAAATGACAAAAGCCAATCCGCTAAGGAAGATGAGGAAGAAAAGGCCGAGAGGAAACGAAGAAAAAAGGCTAAAAAGCGCAAGCAAAAGGAAGAAAACGATCAGGAAGACGGACGAAAATCTCAAAAACGCAAACGTGCTCTAGAAAACCCTAAACCTAAACAAAAGAACAAGCGTGCAAAACGCCAGGAAGAAAAACGTCAGCGTAAGAAAGAGCAAATACGGAAACGTGTGCGGCGCGTTGGTGACGACGACGATAGAGATGATGTCCGAAAGCGTGTTCCGCAAAAAGGCAAGGCTGTGCAAACAAAACCACAAGAGGAAAAACGTTTGCGCAAGCGGGAGGAGCAAGCTGAAGAACGCATCCGGCGTAAGGTTGAAGATGTTCAAGGACGCCAATCACGAAGAGAAGAGGATCAACGGGAAAAATCGCAGAAAGAAAAACGTTTGCGCAAGCGGGAGCAAGCCGAAGAACGCATTCGGCGTAGGACTGAAGATATCCGAAGACGCCATTCACGAAGAGAAGAGGATCAACGGGCAAAATCGCAAGAAGAAAAACGTTTGCGTGAGCAAGAGCAAACCGAAGAACGCATTCAGCGTGGACTCGAAAATATCCGAAGGCGCTCCTCACGAAGAGATCAAGCCACCCGCGAGGAACGGTTGAGAGAAAAACGCCTGCGCAAGAAGCAAGCTCGAGAGCATATCCGACGTAGCTTAGAGGAACGAGAAGAGGTAAACAGGCGTATCCGGAAAAAATGGAAAAACGAAAGAGCAAGACGGCGGGAAAGGAGACGTAGGCTCAGAGAGCGACTTCGTAAACTCGATGCAGCAGAGAAAAAGAAATTGCGTCTGCGGAGACAAAAAGTTCGGGCGATTTTACAAGAACGAAAAAGTAAAAGAGATCGTGATATTGAAATTCAACGTGCTTATGATCGCATTCATGAGCGACGCAGGCGTGATCGAGAAAGAGGCTTAAGTCGCAGCCTGCGAGAGGCTAAGCCTAAGATTGTGAAAAAGCGTAGACGGCGGATTATAGATCACCATGGCAAATTCGTTGAATTTGAAACAAGGGACTTTCGTTTCAGAAAGCGCCGTTATCATAATCTCGGCCGAAGAAAATACCTAGACGGCTTGCATGTCTATCTTACGCCTCCACCTAGGTCGTTTGTTGATCTTGATTTTTATATCATCGACGGTGCTGAAGCATCGTTAGATGATATTGAAGATGCATTGGATGATCCTCTGGCGGTGGATTTGGAAGAAACCTATTCTGTGAATGAGGTGATTGAAGACCCCGAAATTCGTCGAAAAGTGCGAAGCGTCAATCTGGACTCTCTTACATTTGCCTCAGGTAGTTCTGAGATTCCTGAGGAGCAGCTCGAGACATTGGATAACATTGCGCAAGCTATTTCGAATATTCTCAGGAGGCGTCCCAGGCAGATTTTCATGATAGAAGGTCATACCGATGCTGTAGGCACGGAGGAGTATAACCAAAGGCTTTCAGAAGATAGGGCTGCGGCCGTTAAGGACGCGTTGATAGTTGAATACGGTATCCCGGAGGAAAACCTTATCGACGTTGGTTATGGAGAGGAATATCTTAAGATTATTACAGAGGAGGCTGAAGAGGAAAATCGTAGAGTGGCCATTCGAAATATCTCTCCTCTTATCAGCCAGAAAATTAGCCGAAGAAGGAGGTAACTGTCAGATCATATCAGCAGCGTGTTGAAAAAGCGGTCTTTTTGAGCGGTCTTTTTCAACACGCTGTCGGAAGTTCTACACTTTATAACTCTCGTGATACGGGTTGTGCCCTACAAGTGGTATGCGCTGGTTAGCCAAAATCATATACATATGTTTTGATGTTATTTGATAAGAGTGATCTCATAATCAAAGGCTCAATTTCTTCCCATCTACCGCCAGCCAGACCACAACCTATTCTTGGCATATGAACGCTAGCACTAAGTTCAACAGCTTTTTCTGCAACTTTATCAAGACACAAACCAACCGCTTCGTAACGAATTGGGGGAATGCCGTTCTTACTACGAATGCCCCTCTGACCAATCATGTTGCTAATCCAGATTTCGGGCTCAACTTGAACGAACTGAACATTTCCCAACTCAAACCCTTCTCCGGATTTATGCCAAGCCCGATATTCTTGTTCAGGCTTTTGCCATTTCTTTGAAACGGCCATAACGAACCCTCTGCCCCATCCACCGATATCATTGCAAACGTGTACAATAATTTTGGTACCATTTACGGTTGGAGCTGTTGCATCGCCATTAAGATATTCTATATTCAATTTACTCTCCAATACCGCTGCATAAGCACAGAACCTGGTTTATTAGCTAAACATAAATATGTCACGGTGCAATAAGATGAATTTTTGCATGTCGTCCTTCCTAATTTTGCTTACTTCTAATTTTAATAAGTCAGGCTCGTAGCTCAGCCGGTAGAGCAACTGATTTTTGATCAATTGCGATGGAAATGTCAGCTCCAAACCAACGAACGCCATTTTCAAGTCGCTAATATTTGGCGAATCGTCATAACGAAAAAGTATCAAGTCTGTTTTTTGTCAATCGTAGAAGCTGTGAAAAGAGATTAAGAACGTGGATACCTCTAAAAACCATCCACCACCCCCTACCATCCGCCTAATTATCGCAGAATGTGGCGGATGGTAGGGGGTGGTGGATGGCCCGAAGGGAGTATTTAGAGACGCCCACGTAGTCGTTCAAAGGGGGGTGCTAAGATGTTTTCTGTTTATGGGCGAAAAGCCATCGGGTTCGTAACTCTATGCATCATGCTGATCAGCCTAAACTTTGTCTCGCCCATAACCCAAGCCCAGGAAGTAAAAAAGGCAACGGAAACGGCGAATAAGGAGGCAAAACGGCGTGCAAAAGCTGCTGAAACGCTCCATACCCTTGCCAGTATGCTAAACGCCCAAGAGGAACAGACTCAAGAGATAAAAGCTCTCAAAGGGCAATTAAGTCGGGCGGAGGAAGCAGCATCAAAAAAAGAGCTAGAAGAGAAAATCAAACAAGCGAATAGCAAGCTCGATCAGTTGAAACAACAGATCTCCTCGCTTACGACAGGCGTAACAGAAGATGAGATGCAGGACGATCAAACCAAGAAATTTGATCTTCAATCGGAGCTTGAGAGTCTCGTACAGCCTTTTGTCAAAATGATAAAAAATGCGACGGAGAATGCCCGCCAAATTGAAAAGTTAAAACATACAATCGGCCTTGCACAGAAGAGGCAACAAGTCGCCAAGCGCGCAATCATGCGTCTATCGCTTCTGTCCGAAGTGGACATGAAACTAAAGAACGGCAACAACCCAACCCGTGGCTACATTACCAAGGTCATGGCCACGTGGCAGAAGCAAGAGAAGGAAGCGATCGATCTGGAAGATACTGCAAAGCAGCAATTGACCATTCGGTTGGATCAAAAGGAAAATTCTTCGAGCGGACTCGGAGATTATGCTTCGCAGTTCTTCCAAAACAGGGGTTTGAACTTGTTGTTGGCAATCGCCGTATTTGGCGGTGTGTTGTTGATAATGGACTTGATCGCTCGCATCGTAGGCTGGATACGCCGCCGTCAAGGTATTCGGAGAAGCTTCATTACACGGCTGGTGACACTATTGTTCCGCCTGGTGAGCATAATTGTCGCTTTTTTAGCGATGCTTACGGTTTTCAACATGATGAATGACTGGTTGCTGCTTGGCATAGCGTCCTTGTTTGCACTGGCCGCAGCCTGGGTTGGGCTAAAAATGCTACCCAATATTATTGAGCAGGTAACATTGCTCTTAAATTTGGGGGCCGTGCAGGAAAACGAGCGTGTCATGCTCGCCGGAGTACCGTGGCTGGTTAAACGCCTTGATCTCTATACTGACCTCACCAATCCCGCATTGGATGGCGGTACATTTACATTGCCGGTGCGTGAGCTGGTTGGCTTGCATTCACGTCCATCAGGTGCCCATGAGCCATGGTTTCCCACAAAGAAAGGCGATTGGATCTTGCTGGATGACCATCGGGTTGGCCAGGTGATCAGCCAGACACCGGAACTGGTACAGATCGAAGAGCTTGGCGGTTCACTTGTGACCTATGAAACATCGGCATTCCTGGCTACAGCTCCACGTAATCTATCAACCGGCTTTAGGATGAAAATCGAATTTGGGTTGGACTATCGTCACCAAAGTGAAGCTACAGAGGTGATCCCTGAGCGAATTCAAAAGCATGTGCACAAAGGGCTTGTCGATTTGTTGGGTGGAGATTCTATCACTCATGTTGAAGTCGATCTTCTAAAAGCTGCTGATTCTGCGATTGTCTATGAGGTTGAAGCTGATTTTCCCGGCAGTATAGCACCGCGATATGAAGACATTGAGCGAGAGATTGCACGACTATTGGTTGACGCATGCAATGCTTACAAATGGACAATTCCATTCCCACAAATGGTCATGCATCGCCCAATCACTAGAGCATGTTAAACTCAAGTGAGTTCGCTTAACATGCTCTACTTCTTTGATATCGATCAATTTTCTGCATTCAAGTGAATCTACTTGAACGCAGATTGATCTAGAGCATCCCACGCTTAGATGGAATCGCTAGGATGCTCTAATTTTTTGATATCGATCACCCCACGTTTAAGTGAACTCACTTAAACGTGGGGTGATCTAGATGACTTCCTGCTGGGATTCTCACCTCATAACGCTTGTTTTGTAAGACTAACAAAAACGCCCTATTAAACGGATTTTTAGGACGCAATCATTGTCTCTGGCGCTTTTTTCTCGCGCTTGACCATCAGCTTGTTAAGCGCCGAAATATAGGCCTTGGCCGAAGCGACGAGTGTATCCACGTCAGCAGCTTTGGCCGTCACTGTTTTACCGTTCTCACCAAGCCGGACAGAGACTTCAGCCTGTGCATCCGTCCCCTCCGTTACGGCATGTACCTGGTAAAGCAATAATTCCGCTTCATGCGGAACCATATCTTGGATCGCATTAAAGAGTGCGTCCACCGGACCGTTACCAGTGGCTTCCTTGGTTACATGGCGACCTTCAATATCAAGGGTCAGCGTTGCCTTTTGCGGCCCGCTTGTGCCGGCGATGACCGTGACGGCTTCAACCTTGATGCGTTCATCAGCATGGGCGACTTCATCATCGACTAAGGCTTCGATATCCTCATCAAAGACGTGCTTTTTCTTATCCGCCAAATCTTTGAAGCGCCGAAAGGCGTCTTCAAAAGCGTTTTTGCCAAGCTCGTAGCCAAGGTCTTTTAACTTCTCACCAAAAGCATGCCGGCCGGAATGCTTACCCATTACAAGAGAGGATTCTTTGAGCCCGACGCTTTCCGGTGTCATGATCTCGTAGGTTTGCGTGTGTTTCAGCATGCCATCCTGGTGAATACCGGACTCATGCGCAAAAGCATTTTTGCCGACAATGGCCTTGTTGTATTGCACCGGGAAGGACGTTACTGCCGACACAAGCTTTGATGCGCGCGCAATCATTGTTGTATCAACGCCGGTCCAAAATGGCAGGGCATCATTGCGGGTATTGATGGCCATTACGATTTCTTCTAGCGCAGCATTGCCTGCCCGTTCGCCAATACCGTTGATCGTGCATTCGATTTGCCGTGCACCGGCGCGCGTACCACCTAAAGAATTCGCCACGGCCATGCCAAGGTCATTGTGGCAGTGGGTGGAGAAGATCACACCGTCTGCTCCGGGCACACGCTCACGGAGCATATGGATGAGATCGTAATATTCTTCCGGGACTGTATAGCCGACCGTATCCGGAATATTGATCGTTCCGGCACCGGCTTTAATCGCTGCCTCAACACAACGGCAGAGAAAGTCATGCTCGGTCCGTGTGGCGTCTTCGGGCGACCATTCCACATTATTGGTGTGTTGCCGCGCCCGGGCCACACTCGAAGAAACTGCATCCAGCACCTGTTCCGGCTCCATTTGCAGCTTGTATTTCATATGCACGGGGCTCGTTGAGATGAAGGTATGAATCCGTGATTGCTTTGCGGGCTTTAAGGCCTCGCCCGCTCGGTCTATATCGCCAAAGGCCGCACGGGCCAGGCCACAGACAACGGCTTTCTTTGCGAGTTTGGCAATTTCACTGACGGCTTCAAAATCACCATTCGAGGCGATAGGGAAACCCGCCTCGATAATGTCGACGCCCATTTCATCTAAAATCTCGGCCACTTGAAGCTTTTCTTCAAGGGTCATTGAGGCCCCTGGTGATTGCTCGCCATCTCTCAATGTAGTGTCGAATATATATACGCGGTCCGCCTCATTACGGACCTTTTGCGCCACTTCAGAAACCTGATCTTCGCTAGACATGATTTTTGATCCTTCTCCGGCGGCTCATATCTTATAAAAGACTGCAATAACCTCATCTCATGGACCAACATTAAGTCCCGGCCCATCAAATCCTTTTTGCCTGTTTGACCTCAGGTCGTTATTGCGGTCTGATAATATCGTATTACAGCCACCCATTATCTCAGTTTTTTATGAAGATTTAATCCCCTAAGTACGTGTCCTTTCAACAAAAAGGACTGCCGGCACTCAGGGGCTTATAAGGAGAAGGAGACGAGCCAGCACACTCTGGCCTAAGATGGCACCGGATAAAAGCAAAAGCATTAAAGCATAAAAAGCCACGGTTTTACGAGAGGTATCCCTCGCAACCTTAGCATTAGCTCGCCTGCTTTTCTGCAATTTCGCTGGCATCTTAATTCGCCTGAACGTCTGTTCTGTATAAACTTAATAGATCCCTTATAGCTTAGTCAGACTTATTTAACAAAATACAAATTGGCTTAGCCTGCTATGGGATCGTGTATATTATTTACGTTACGACGTGGGTATATGCAAGGGGTCTCTCAGATTCAGTCAAATCTTCCCCACCGTCTGACTTGCATTACATTACACAATATGGGACTGCAATAACCTCGACTTCATGAATGCACTGTCAAATCTGGTATAGCATGTTACGCCCGCATAATGCCCTCGTGCCACATATCCTATTGTGCATCGTGCTAGCCACTGCCGCGCTCATGTCGCTGGTAATTGGTCCGGCTGATTTGAGTATCATGGCTGTTATACAAGCTCTCGCAGGTTTGGGCGAAGCGACGCATCAAATTATTGTTTGGGAAATTCGGCTGCCACGGACACTGCTTGCTCTGATGATCGGGGCGACGCTTGCCATGTCGGGTGCAGCTCTTCAAGGGTTTGTCCGCAATCCATTGGCTTCGCCATCGCTGCTGGGCACCTCAAATTTTGCCGCCTTTGGCGCGGTCGTGGCTATATATTTCGGCACCTCCAACCTGTTTTCCCTGGCGGTTCCGATTGCCGCCATCACCATGTCCGGCATCTCGGTTGTCGTACTGATTGTCATTGCCGGACGGGATTCGCGCATGCTTACGCTTATTCTTGCTGGTTTGGCGCTTTCTTCTCTCGCCAGCGCTTTAACCGCACTTGCCCTCAATCTCGCGCCCAATCCTTTTGCTGCTGTCGAAATTACGTATTGGTTGCTCGGCTCTTTAGCGGATCGCTCTTTCGAGCATGTGACGCTTGCCGCCCCCTTTATGATTATAAGCTGGGCTTTGCTGCTATATGATCGTCGCGCCCTTTTGGCGCTCTCCTTAGGGGAGGAGACGGCGCAAACTTTGGGCGTTGCTTTGGATAGGGTTCGGTTACGGCTGGTTCTTGCCTTGGCGCTGGGGGTTGGTGCGGCTGTGGCTGTTTCCGGTATTGTTGGTTTTGTTGGTTTAGTCGTTCCGCATTTGATGCGTCCGCTCGTTGGGTATGATCCAAGCCGTCTTTTAATCCCGTCTGCGCTAGCTGGGGCGGCGCTTTTGACGGTGGCCGATTGTTTGGTACGGCTTTTGTCGACGAGCGCTGAGCTTAAACTGGGTATTATTACAGCTCTCGTTGGTGTCCCGTTTTTCCTGTTCCTCCTTTTTAAGGAGCGGCGGGGACAGCCGGCATTCATGTAGCGGAGAATGCGCACAATGGCTCTCCTTACTTTGAATAATGTCTCGGTTCGTTTGGACAAGCGGGCCGTTCTCGAAAATGTTTCTTTTTCCGTCAAATCAGGAGAATTTGTTGTGATTGTCGGGCCTAACGGGGCGGGCAAAACAACACTCCTCAAAGCGGCGGCGCATCTTCTGGCATTTGACGGAGACATTTTGCTTAAAGACAAGCCGCTTCAGGCCGTAAGTCATCGTGACCGGGCGCAAATGCTGGCTTATTTGCCGCAAGGGCATGTGGTCCACTGGCCTATGACGGTTCGAGATATCGTGGCATTAGGGCGGCTTCCTCATCTTTCAGCGCTTTATCATATGAGTGAAAAAGATGCAGACTACATTGAACAAGCCTTAACGGACGCAGAACTTGATGGTTTGGCGGATCGACGTATTGATACGCTTTCCGGCGGCGAGAGAGCTCGTGTTATGATCGCAAGAGGACTTGCTAGCCAAGCCCCGCTTTTATTAGCTGATGAGCCAACCGCATCTCTCGACCCTTACCACCAGCTCAGGATTCTCGAATTGATGCAGGATCATGCCCGCAAAGGAACAGGGGTCGTTGCGGTACTGCATGACCTCGTGCTTGCCGCACAATTTGCTGATCGGATCACATTGCTTCATGAGGGTCGCATTGTTACCGAAGGGCTTCCAGAGGAAGTTTTGACACCGGACCAGCTCAGCGCCGTTTATCGCGTATGTTTACAAACTAAAAAGCCTCAGGAAACGACCTTCCCGGGACTGGCTTGGCAACGGATCACGAAAAATTAGAACACAGGACACAAGTTTATGACAAAAATTTCAGCTATTTTGAAAAATATGCCGTGACATAAAGGGTATTTTCTCAAAATGGTGATAGAATATTATTGAAAAACATGCATCTTAGTGAGAAATGCAGATCAGGACCTCTTAAGTTCAGTATTTACATCGAAAATCAAACGCTTCCACGTTATAATGTGAAATGAGAAGCGTTTTGAATATGTAGGCGTCGTCCTTAGAATTAAGGGCAAGCTACCTGCGTTTAGTTGACGTTAACGTCATCCATCTCTACTTTAAGGAAATGTCCTTTGATAGGAAAATCTTCTTTAACTGGAGTGATGTTAGGACTCCGTGGGTAGCGAAGGAGACTTGCGGCCATGGTTGAGCTCATTTTCTTCATTCTTTGTGTCATAGCAGCTTTTGCACTGGCATTGAATCGTGCGCCAATATGGGCATGGGCGATTGCAGTGGCAGTGGTGACATTGGCACTGAAAACCGGTCTTGCATTTGGGAGTTTTCAATGGCCAAGCTTCGGCCTTGAGGCACTCTTTGGGTGGCTTCCTGCAATTATTTTGGGGGTCTTATCCTATGAGCCTCTACGGCGCAGCCTCTTAACCAGGCCCGTATTTCGAGCCATAAAGAAGGTTCTGCCCAAAGTTTCAGATACAGAGCAGGAAGCTCTCGAGGCTGGCACTGTAGGATGGGACGCTGAAATTTTTTCCGGAGAACCCGATTGGTGGAAGCTCCGTTCTTTGCCACCGATTACCCTAACAGATGAAGAGCGTGCTTTTCTTGACGGCCCAACCATGGAGCTCTGTCGCATGCTGGATGACTGGGAGATCCGGCATACCCACCGAGGAATTCCAGATGAAATTTGGAACTTTGTACGCAAGAACGGTTTTCTCGGCATGCTCATTTCCAAAGAGCATGGTGGTCTTGGATTTTCTCCGCAAGCGCAATCGATCATACTAGGTCGGATTGCATCGAAGAGCCCAGATGCGGTTACTATTGTTATGGTGCCAAATTCTCTTGGGCCCGGCGAGCTTATTGAGAAATATGGAACTCCTGAGCAAAAAGACTATTATCTGCCGCGTCTCGCTCAGGGGCAGGAAGTGCCCTGTTTCGGCTTGACGGGACCAACATCTGGTTCGGATGCAGCAACGATGCGCGACATCGGCATTGTGTGCAAAGAGAGCTATAAGGGACAAGAAACCCTTGGTATCCGGCTTAACTGGGAAAAACGTTATATTTCGTTAGGTCCCGATGCAACGCTTTTGGGTCTGGCCTTCCGTCTTTTTGATCCCGACAATTTAATAGGTTCACGTGAGGATATAGGAATTACGTTAGCGCTTGTTCCCACGGATCATCCAGGCGTGGAAATTGGACGCCGGCATTTACCTTGTGGAGCAGCGTTTCCTAACGGGCCCAATTGGGGAAAAGATGTTTTCATTCCCATGGATTTAGTGATTGGTGGCCAGGAGCGGGTTGGTCAAGGCTGGCGTATGCTGATGAATTGTTTGTCGGCAGGGCGATCGATTTCATTACCGGCATCGAGCACAGCGGGTGCCAAAGCCATGCTGCGTCACACAACGTCTTACGCCCGTATTCGGCAGCAATTCGGTATTCCAATTAGCCGTATGGAAGGGATAGAGGAGCCTTTGGCCCGCTTAGTCGAAGCAGCTTATGTGACGGAAGCTGGACGTTCTGTAACGGCCGCTATGGTTTCCGGCGGTGAAAAGCCTGCGGTGATTTCAGCGCTTCTCAAATATCAATCGACGGAACGGATGCGTCAATGTGTCAATGATGCGATGGATATTCATGGTGGGCGGGCGATTTGTGACGGTCCGTCTAATTATATCCAATCCACCTATCAGATGGTGCCTGTCGGTATTACGGTGGAGGGCGCGAATATTTTGACGCGAACATTGATTACGTTTGCTCAAGGCGCGCTGAGGAGCCATCCATGGCTTTATCGGGAGATCCAGGCTGTTCAAGACCCCGATGATTCGCGTGGGCTTGATGCTTTTGAGGAAGCTTTTGCGGGTCATGTCTCTTATTCAGTGGCCAACATCTTTGGTGCATTTTTGCACAATGTAACGGGTGGTTTATTTGCTAGTGCTCCCTCCGACGCTCATGAGACTGCGCAATGGTATAGCCAGCTTTACCGGTCCAGCAGGACATTTGCTCTAATTGCGGATTTTTCCGTTGCTATATTAGGCGGTGATCTCAAATTTCGCCAAAAGATTGCTGGTCGACTGGCAGATGCATTGAGCGAACTTTATCTTCTGTCCTGTGTGCTCAAACGTTTCGAGGATGACGGAGAGCCTTTGAAAGATGTGAAGATCATGGAGTATTGCGCTCGCAATTGCCTCTATCGTTTTCAAGAGGCTATACGTGGTGTGTTGGATAATTTTCCAGTGCGTCCTGTAGCGTGGTTCATGATGTTATTAGCCTTTCCGCTTGGCGCCCATAGGCGTCCGGCGGGCGATAAACTCGGTAAGGATATCGTTAGGCTGGCTCTTGAGCCCGGAGAGGTGCGTGACCGCCTGACGCGGGATATTTATATCTCCAAAGACATCAATGATCCTACCGGGCTTTTAGAAGTGACGCTGGGTAAGGTCATTGAAGCTGAGGAGATTGAGAAAAAACTCGAACAGGCTGTGCGTAAGGGTATTGTCCGGCGTTTCCATGGAAATGATTGGCTTAGCGAAGCTGTGGAGAAACATGTGCTTACCAACGATCAGGCCGGTATACTGCGGGAAGTGGAGGATCTAGTGTCTAAAGTGATTGCTGTCGATCACTTCGATCCTAAAGAACTCGTACCCAATTATCGAAATGTGACAAAACAAGTTATGACAGCTGCTGAGGGTGCCGCGGCGGCAGAATAGAAGAAAGTGATGCCAGCTAATATTGCCGATCTTAAAGACTGGCGGTTCAAAATCGACTTTGAGGGAATCGCCTGGGCTGTATTTGACCGTGAAAACGAGTCCATGAACACGCTTGGACGCCGTCCGTTGGAGGAACTTGAGAGCATCGTCAAGGCGGTTGAGGAGGCTGCCAATAGAGCTGACATACGCGGCCTTGTTATTATTTCAGGCAAGGAGGCGAATTTTATTGCCGGTGCCGATATTCGGGATTTCGAATCCTTTAAGACCGAAGCAGATGTTGAAGAAGCCATCAAACGAACGACAGGCCTTTTTAATCGCATTGAAAACCTCCGTGTTCCCGTTGTCGCAGCCATTCATGGGTTTTGTCTCGGCGGTGGTTTGGAACTCGCTATGGCTTGTCACTATCGGATAGCATCCCGTGAGGAGGGTACCCGACTTGGGTTGCCGGAAGTCAAACTTGGCATCTTTCCTGGACTTAACGGTACAGTGCGCTCAATTAAGTTGGCTGGACCTTTGGATGCCATGCAAGCCATGCTGACCGGGCGAATGCTTCGTCCAACGGCTGCCCGTGCCATGGGGTTGGTTGATCAATTGGTGCCGACGCATCATGCTCTGCGCTGGGCGGCTCGCAAGGCGGTACTTCGTAAGCGCATGTCTAAAGGTGCGCCGTGGTGGAAGCGGCTGATGGCCAAGTCACCTATCCGCGGCTATCTTGCAGACCAAATGCGAAAAAAGACGCGCGCAAAAGTTCGCGAGGAACACTATCCCGCACCTTTTGCTCTTATTGAGCTCTTTGAGAAGTTTGGTCATGACTATCGCCGTATGGCTGCCGCTGAGACGAGAGCTTTCGCACCTCTTATGGTTAGCGAAACGTCGCGCAATTTGCGGCGCGTATTTAGGCTCTCAGAAATGCTGAAAGAACAAGCCCCTAAAGACGGCAAAAAACCTCTTCGTGTTCACGTGATCGGCGCAGGCACAATGGGGGGCGATATTGCGGCTTGGTGTGTTGTCTCAGGTATGGAGGTCAGCCTGCAAGATATGGAAATGAGCGCAATAGAGAAGGCGCAGGCGCGGGCTAAAAAGCTATTTAAGAAAAGATTGAAAAAAAGGGTTGCGGTTGATACGGCGATGGCACGTCTTATCCCGGATGTAGAGGGGCGGCATATTTTCCGCGCCGATGTTATCATTGAAGCGATAGTCGAAAAGCTTGAGATCAAGCAAAAGGTCTTTGCTGGCCTTGAAGATAAGTTGAAGCCCGGGGCGGTTTTGGCAACCAATACGTCATCATTGCCAATTGAAGATATCGCCGCGAAGTTGAAGGATCCTGGACGGTTAATTGGTTTGCATTTCTTCAATCCTGTTGCTCAGCTTCCATTAGTTGAAGTTGTCCGGGGTCCAGATAGCCGGGAAGACGAAGTGCGGAAGGGATGCGCTTTCGTAACAGCGATCAATAAGTATCCGCTTATCGTAAAAAGTGCGCCAGGCTTTCTCGTTAATCGTGTGCTGGCACCTTATATGTTCACGGCTATGGATCGCTATCAAGCAGGTTTCCCGCGGGAAAAAATCGACCAAGCAGCGCTTAATTTCGGAATGCCTATGGGACCGCTTGAGCTTAGCGATGTTGTCGGGCTTGATGTTTGTCTTCATGTGGCGGAAATTTTGGGTTTGGGCGCGACAGAGAATAGTGAAATTGCCAGAATGGTGCGTAGCGGTAAGCTTGGCAAGAAGTCAGGGGAAGGATTTTACATCTGGGAAGATGGCAAGCCTGAACGCGAGGATATCTCATTTGAAAGTGGCGAGCTTGAAATCTTGGGTCTTGAGCTGATCCGACCGATGTTGTCAGAGAGCCAAAAGTGTTTGGATGACAAGGTGGTTGAGAATGCAGACCTGGTAGATGCAGGTGTTATTTTTGGAACAGGGTTTGCTCCCTTCCGGGGAGGACCACTTCATTATTTGGCGTCTTCTGGCGAAGCCAAGGCAACGGAATCTGTGGCGGCAGAATAATTTCAAAACAAGGAGAATGGCAATGACCGAACAGACCATGCGGCGCGTGGCGGTAATCGGAGGCGTGCGGACGCCGTTTTGCCGGTCCTTTACTTCTTATCAAGATCTTTCCAATCTGGATCTCATGACAACAGCATTGAGTGGCCTTGTCGAACGTTATGGTTTGGAAGGGAAACACATTGATGAGGTTGTGGGCGGCGCAGTGGTCACCCATGCAAGCGATTGGAATCTTACCCGTGAAGCGGTTATCGGCACCAAGCTCAACCCTTCAACACCAGGAATTACCATGATGCAGGCGTGCGGTACGAGCTTGCAGGCTGCAATGGGGATTAGCGCAAAAATAGCAACCGGGCAAATTGAGTGCGGCATAGCAACCGGCTCAGATACCGTGAGCGATTCTCCCGTTGTCTTTAATAAGAAATTTGCTCATCGCTTATCAGCGGTAACGCGTGCAAAAGGTTTTCAAAACAAGCTTAGTGTATTTAAGGGCTTCGGCTTGCGGGAGTTGGCGCCTGTGCCACCAAGCGTGGCGGAACCGAGAACCGGGCTGGCTATGGGGCAGCATTGCGAGCTCATGGCGCAAGAATGGCAAGTGCCACGGGAAGAACAGGATCTACTTGCTTTTGAGAGTCATAAAAACGCAGCACGTGCCTATAATGATGGCTTTATGGATGATCTACTGGTTCCATGTGCCGGGGTGTTCCGTGACAATAATCTTCGTGAAGATATAGATATCAATAAAATTTCCTCCTTAAAAACAGTTTTCGAAAAATCAAATCGGGGAACGCTTACAGCGGCAAATTCAACACCACTTACAGATGGGGCATCGGCAGTTTTGTTGGCGAGTGAGGATTGGGCGGAAGCTCATGATTTACCGGTGCTCGCCTATTTGACACATGCCCAACATACCGCACTAGATTTTATTGCGGGTGAAGGTCTTCTGATGGCCCCAACGATTGCAGTTTCCAAACTTATTGATAAAGCTGGTCTGACGCTACAGGATTTTGACTTCTATGAGATCCACGAGGCATTTGCCGCTCAGGTGCTTTCGACACTCAAGGCATGGGAGTCTAAAGCTTATTGTGAGAGAGTTTTAGGACGTGATCGCCCGCTCGGAACAATTGACCGAGCCAAGCTCAACGTTAAAGGGTCGAGTATCGCTTTTGGCCATCCATTTGCTGCGACCGGTGCGCGTATTGTGGCGACACTTGCAAAGCTACTTGGTAAACAGGGTGGTCGTGGCCTCATTTCCATTTGCACTGCCGGCGGTATGGGGGTTGCGGCGATTATGGAAGGTGCTAAGACTTCAGTGGCTCAAGCAGAAGCACCTATTGCAGCCTAACGATAATTTTACTCTGTGGGTTAGCTTGTATTCACGAGAAATTGCACTCCGCAAATGCTCTTTCTTTTGATAAATTACGGAACTTAATTGACCTGAAGGGTTGTCATTAGGTGAATTTCATGAATTTTGTCATGTATGTCCGATTATTCCTGCGGCGCTGTGTTACACGGAATTTTCTACCTATTTTTTTATTATTTGTATTTGCTTCATTCTTTGCGGCCTCTTTGCCAGAAATGAGCGCGGCTAAGTCCGGCAAGAAAGACTCCGCCAAATATGCAGCTAAACGATTGGCTGCTCGGGTCAAACGTAATGTTGATGCCTCGCCCCTTCCCAATTACATCACAGATTTTGTTTCTTTGGGAATGGGGGGGCGGTGGTGTTGTCAAAGCCGAACCAGTCAATTCGTGAGCGCAAGTACTGTGGAGGATAACCAGACTCCAGAGTCAAATTGTTCAAAAGAGGCAATAATCTATTATGCAGATCGGGCTCCCTCGGTATTTCAAAAAGAAAAAAAGGGCCTTCTTTACGGCGTGCGGACGCATACAAAAGCGACACGCGTGGATGATATGCCCGGATATAATTCATGTGCGCTTGTGGTCTATGCGATTCTTAAGAAAGCTGGATGTCGTTGGATGCGCCGAACTGCTAATGCAAAAAGTATATATGATATGGCCTATAAGCGAGGGTGGCGGCCATCTACGGTCCAAAATGGCGGATGCTTGGTTGCTTGGAATTCCAGGTGGGAGGGGAAAAGAGCAAGAATAGGCAGAGGGGCCCATGTCGACCCGACAAAAAAAAGAGGTGTGCTATTTCGTCACATCGGCATTACAACCGGGCCGTGGGTCTCTGTTGATAACACAGCAATATATAGCGAACCCTCAGCCTTTATAATGGTGCGCCCAATCCGTTACGACCCTCCCATGTATTTATGTCCCCCTAAACACGTTCAGTCAGAAATAAACATAAAAAGAAAATCAAGAAAGAAAATTAAAAAGAGAAAATGACTTCGGGCAATCTTTTTCATTTTTGCGGGATAAATTTAGTTGTTTCTATGGGATTTCTAAATTTATTCTGAATTATATATGAGTTTTTCCCAATACATATAATATAGCCTCAACGTTTATGGCCTGAATGTCAGGTTTGTGGGCTTACCTCGTACAAATAATCAAAATGAGCGCACAACCTTTGATTGTATATATTTCCCTGTATTAACCAATCGCATACTCTCTTGTGTTAGCAAATTCCTGAAAGTTGGGTGATGGATATCATTTTGAGGGCTGTTCCATGAATTTTCTTAAGAAAATGAAGATTTCTACGAGCATATTGATTGTGTCGGCTATACCAACATGCTTCATGCTTTTCTTTGCCAGTCAGATGGTTCTTAAGGAATATAAGAACGGTTCTCAGCTGCACAAACTATCAGACTTAACAGAGCTCTCCGTGGCGGTAAGTAATCTCGTTCATGAGCAGCAAAAGGAGCGCGGTGCGTCGGCTGTATTTTTAGCAAGTAAGGGCACAAAGTTTCGCTCTGAACTTACGGCACAAAGAAATCTGACCAACAAGAAGAAAAAATCTCTCAAAACATTTTTGTCCGGATTTGACTCCTCGGCTTATGGGCGTCAGTTCAAGGAGGACTTAGAGAGTATTCTTACATCCCTTGAAAAAATGAATAGCATACGTTCTCAGGTCGATAGCCTGTCAATCACGCCGCCTAAAGCGATAGCGTATTATACTGGGTTGAATACTAAGATTCTTGATCTAATTGGTTTGATGGGTAGCTTAAGCCCAGATCCTAAGATGGTTGCAAAGATTGTCAGCTATAATAACTTTCTGCAAGGCAAGGAGCGCGCTGGGATCGAGCGGGCCGTTGGCGCAGGAGGCTTTGCTGCTGGGTCATTTACCCCTGCAGCTTTGGCAAAATTCCAAACCCTTATTGCAGCTCAAGAGACCTATTATAATGTTTTTCTGAGCTATGCCACACAGGAACAAAAGGCAAGTTTCAAGGCATTGTGGGAAGGCAGTTCTGCCCAGGAAGTAAAACGCATGCGTAAAGTCGCAATTGCGGGTGGGCTTAAGGGTGAACTTGAGGGTATTGAAGCGGGGATTTGGTTTAAAACCATAACCAAAAAAATTAACGGGTTGAAAAAGATTGAAACCGCTATCGAGCATAATTTGCTCAAAGAGATGAAATCTTTAATGGATGAGTCCGACACCCTCTTTTGGGAAGAGTTGTTGATAGGTATTATCAGCCTTGCCATATTATCTGTCCTCTCCTTCTTTATCATCCACTCCATTAAAGCGTCCTTTAAACAGATTATTGGCGCTATGGATGAACTTGCGGCAGGCAAGTTGGATGTTGAGCTCCCGGAACAAGGCTCAAACGAAATTGGGCAAATGAGCAAGTCTGTCCAGGTCTTCAAGGATAATGCCATAGAGAAGGTACGGCTTGAAAAACAACAACAAGAGGATCAGCAGCGCGCTGAGGAAGAAAAACGTCAGATGATGCACAATCTCGCTGAGGATTTTGATTCCAGCGTTGGAAGTATCATTGAAACTGTGTCTTCTGCGTCGGCTGAATTAAATATGACGGCTCAGTCTGTCGCTGGAATTTCAGACGAAACCAGCAACAAGGCGGCAAGTGTGGCTTCTGCTTCGGAATTGGCATCGAATAACGTACAAACCGTTGCTTCGGCAGCTGAAGAACTGGCTGCTTCAATTGGTGAGATCAACGAGCAAATAACACTAGCATCTGACGCTTCAAAAAAAGCGGTGCAAACCGTCGATACCACAAGTGAAAAAATTGAAAGCTTGGTTGAAACGTCAGATAAGATTGGCGAGGTCGTCAAAATTATTTCCGAAATTGCAGATCAGACCAATCTTCTTGCGCTCAATGCAACAATTGAATCTGCCCGTGCTGGTGAAGCAGGTAAGGGTTTTGCGGTGGTCGCTAGTGAAGTGAAGGAACTTGCTACCCAAACCAGCAAGGCGACCGAAGGTATCAATAAGCAAATCGAAGAAATTCAGTCTGCCACTAAGGAAGCTGTGTTGTCGATGGGGGACATCAGCAAGATCATTAGACAGTTGGACGAAACATCAGCGTCAATTGCCGCTGCAATGGAAGAGCAAGGTGCAACGACACAAGAAATCTCGCGGAATGTGCAAGAGGCGGCCTCTGGAACCAATGAAGTTACCAATAACATTAATGGGGTAAGCCAGGCTGCCCAAGAAACCGGGGCAGCTTCTGGTGAACTCACATCGGCATCAGGCGAGCTTTCAAGACAGTCTGAGATTTTGAAGACCGAGGTGGATAAGTTTATCTCTCAGGTGCGTGCAAGCTAACCACAGAAAGATCCCGACTCCTGGGCAAGTATTGCGCTCGCATTAGCTGAAAGCTATTTTGCAGTCAGACATAATTCCTATAACGATTAAATGCCGGCTTCCGAGCGGAGACCGGCATTTATTTTTTGTCCTTCCGCCAGACTTAGACGTTGTATATGGGTGAGCTTTGCATATGCTGTCAGTCTCATATTATATAAGGTTCAATTTAGCCTCATAACGCTCTAGGTCACGAACTCATAAATGTGGTTAAAAATGGTATGAGCCAATCTGTTCGAATACGAGAGGCAAAGGTGCAGGCAATGTGGTGCATTTTCAAACCTTTGCGACGCTGTAGTTGGACAGATTGGCCATATCCTCCGGACGCTGAAACGGCTTCAATCTGCGTTTTTTTGTCTACCGCTTCGCTGCTTGAGACATTGTTGTCGAAGCGCTTGAAAAGGGACAACCCTTGTCTGCTCGCTTCTCCTCGCATCCTTTTGCCGTTTCTAGCGCCATTTTCAGCACATTTATGAGTTCGTGACCTAGCCCATGGAACATATTATGGCGTTGTAAGCTCAAGGGTTGGTCTGCTAGGATTTATGGGAATTCAAAGGAAAAAGAGAGCGGCACGGGCGCATGGAATATTTCGTTCAGCAACTCATAAATGGCGTCACACTCGGTTCCATCTATGGTTTGATCGCCATCGGCTATACGATGGTTTATGGGATCATAGGCATGATAAATTTTGCTCATGGCGACATTTTCATGGTGGGGTCATTTATTGCCTTGATAGTTATAATTGCCATTGGCATTACGGCGGCATCCTCAATCTTCGTATTATTTTTCGCCCTGATCCTAGTGCTTGTCATCGCGATGTTTCTCACCTCGGTCTGGGGATGGACGGTGGAACGCATTGCTTACCGGCCACTGCGTGAGTCGTTCCGCTTAGCTCCACTAATCACGGCCATCGGCATGTCGATTGCCCTGCAAAATTTTGTTCAAATCGTTCAAGGCGCCCGTGTTAAGCCGTTGCAACCCCTTATCACTGGTGGATATGTGGTAATGGAGAAGGATAATTTTGTTGTTAATCTTTCGAATATTCAGATTTTGATCGTAGTGACGACAATTGCACTCATGGTGATTTTCTCTTTGATCATAGCAAAAACGCCTTTGGGTCGTGCTCAGCGTGCTTGTGAACAAGATCGTGTCATGGCTTCGTTGCTTGGCGTTAATGTTGATCGGACGATTTCTCTTACCTTTGTTATGGGGGCAGCCCTTGCTGCGGTAGCAGGTCTTATGTATTTGCTTTATTACGGTGTCGTTGATTTCTACATTGGCTTTGTTGCTGGTATTAAGGCCTTTACGGCAGCCGTGCTCGGCGGTATCGGATCACTGCCAGGGGCCATGCTAGGGGGATTGATTATCGGATTAATAGAAACATTTTGGTCAGCTTATTTTACGGTTGAGTATAAGGATGTTGCAGCCTTTTCCATCCTGGCTATCGTTTTGATCTTCTTGCCATCAGGGCTTTTGGGTAAACCTGAAGTTGAAAAGGTTTGAATCTGTGTCAGAAGCAGCACGTATTTCCCAAACAATTGGCAAGAGTGAAGATCGTCTTACCACTGCGATTAAAGACGCCATTATCACGAGCGGTATTGTTTTCCTGTTATCGATCCCGCTTTTGAGCCACAAGACAGCACAACAAGGGAGTGAAATGGTGCTGCAAAACCGGTGGTGGCTCGCATTTTCTGCTGTCGGGATTGCTTTCGTCGGGCGGTTGCTTCTCAACTTGTTATGGAAGGGGCAGGCAGAAACACGCGCCAAGATTGGTGCAGGGATTGGGCGTGCTTTTGTACCATTGGCAGGCTTTGGCAAAATCATCGGACCTGTGCTGATTCTGATTGCCCTCTTGTTGCCGTTTATGCCTTTCGCAGATCGGCGCTTAATGGATTTAGCTATTCTTGTTCTGACCTATGTCATGCTTGGATGGGGCCTTAATATTGTTGTTGGCCTCGCAGGTCTTCTAGATTTGGGTTATGTGGCCTTTTATGCCGTTGGCGCTTATTCTTTTGCATTGCTCGCCACAAATTTTGATCTGAGTTTTTGGATTTGTCTGCCTCTCGCCGGAATTTTAGCTGCCTTCTGGGGCATTATTCTGGGTTTTCCCGTGTTGAGATTGAGAGGCGATTATTTGGCCATCGTTACGCTAGCTTTTGGCGAGATTATCCGCATTGTTCTCTTGAATTGGTACAGCCTTACAAAGGGACCTGACGGCATTTCCGGAATCCCTAAACCAACCTTGTTTGGGCTTGAGTTCAAGCGGCTTGGTGATAACACCTTTGCAAATTTCTTTGGATTGGAATACTCAACCGTTCATCGTTTCGTTTTTCTTTATTACATTATTCTCATCCTCGCGCTTGTGACGAATTACGTCACAATCCGCTTGAGACAACTCCCCATTGGTCGCGCTTGGGAGGCTATGCGCGAAGATGAAGTTGCTTGTCGTTCCCTCGGCATAAATATCACGAATACTAAACTTACGGCTTTCGCTATCGGTGCCATGTTTGGAGGATTTGCAGGATCTTTCTTTGCAACGAGGCAGGGCTTTATCAGTCCAGAATCTTTTACGTTTATTGAATCTGCAATCATCCTAGCGATTGTTGTCTTAGGAGGCATGGGTAGTCAGATCGGTGTCGCCATCGCGGCTGTGGTCATGATTGGTGGTGGTGAATATTTTTTCAGGGAGCTAGATGAATACCGTATGCTGATTTTTGGTCTGGCGATGGTTGCGATCATGGTTTGGCGGCCGCGTGGGCTCGTGGCGACGCGAACACCATCAATTGCCCTTAAAGAAGTTAAGTCAATTTCAGGATCGCTTGTTAAGGAGGGGCAAGGATGAAGCCGTGGGATGAAGACCCCATTCTTAAAGTTGATCACCTTACAATGCGTTTTGGCGGATTAGTCGCCATTAATGATCTGTCTTTTTCTGCAGCGCGTACAGATATTACGGCTCTGATCGGTCCAAATGGCGCTGGTAAAACCACGGTCTTCAATTGTGTTACCGGGTTCTATAAGCCAACAGAAGGCATGCTGAGTCTTGTCCATAATGATGGGAAAAAATTTCTTCTTGAACGCCTTGACGATCATCGAATTGCATCACGGGCGCGTGTCGCCCGGACTTTTCAGAACATCCGACTTTTTAGTGGAATGACCGCACTAGAAAATCTTCTTGTCGCCCAACATCAACCGCTGATGATGGCTTCAAATTTTACGATAGGCGGTATTTTCAGATTAACGGGTTATCAAAAGGCAGAACGCGAGGCGATTGAATTTGCATCCTATTGGCTTGAAAAGGTAGGGCTTGTTGAGCGTGCCGATGATGCTGCGGCGGATTTGCCTTATGGTGCACAACGCAGGCTTGAAATTGCCCGCGCTATGTGCACAAGACCGCACCTACTTTGTCTGGATGAACCTGCGGCGGGGTTGAACCCCAAAGAGTCAGCCGAGCTTAATGCGCTTCTCCTCGACATACGTAAAGAAGAGCAAATCGGTATTCTTCTCATAGAACATGATATGGGCGTTGTTATGGGAATATCGGACCATATTATTGTTCTAGATTATGGAGAGAAGATTTCAGATGGAACGCCTGAAGAAGTTCGTAACGATCCGGCTGTCATCGCCGCATATCTGGGGGTTGAAGACGAGGATGTGGAGCAGGTCGAAGCGGAGATAGCTTCATGAGTGATCCGCTCCTTCAAGTCCGTGGCATTAAAACTTTTTACGGCAACATCATTGCCTTGCGTGGTGTTGATCTGGATGTCCACCAAGGTGAAATTGTGACACTGATTGGGGCCAATGGAGCAGGCAAAACGACGTTGATGATGACGATTTGCGGATCACCACGAGCTCAAGAAGGTCAGATTTTATACGACGGGCGAGACATTACTCAATTGCCAACCCATGAGATTATGCATCTCTCAATAGCTCAATCGCCTGAAGGGCGCCGTATTTTTCCGCGCATGACGGTGTTAGAAAATTTGCAGATGGGGGCCATTCTTAATTCAGAGGAGACCTTTGAAGACGATTTGCAAATGGTTTATGAGTTATTTCCCGTCCTTGCAAAACGGACTGATCAGCGTGGCGGGACACTCTCGGGCGGTGAACAACAAATGCTGGCGCTTGCACGTGCTCTTATGGGCCGGCCTAAACTGTTGTTGTTGGATGAGCCGTCACTTGGATTGGCTCCACTAATTGTGCGGCAAATTTTTGCGGTTATTCGTGATCTTAATCAAAAACATGGGCTTACGGTTTTTTTAGTTGAGCAAAATGCCTACCATGCTCTCAAGCTTGCACATCGCGGCTATGTTATGGTGAACGGAGAAATTACACTTTCTGGGACAGGGGATGAACTTCTGCACAGAGAAGAGGTTCGTGCGGCATATCTTGAGGGTGGTGTGTAATGTCCTTTTTTTGGGAAAATTCGTTCTGGGTTTTCTTTTTTCTCACAGTCGTCATCGGCGGAGGTGCTGCGTGGATGTCGGGCAGGGCCTTGGCACTCGGTTGGCGTCCTTATTGGCAAGTGCTTATCTATATGGCAATCCTTGGTTTTGCTGTCCGTTTTTTCCATTGGGGGCTCTATAAGGGCACTTTATTCTCGCTACACTATTATCTTATTGATGCCCTTGTACTCGTTTTGATAGCGAGCGCTGGGTATCGTGCTACCCGAACCAGTCAAATGGTGACCCAATATCGTTGGCTTTATCGACGGACAAGCCCATTTAGCTGGACAAACCGTTAAAAAAGATGCTGATTTGGGCGCGATCTTGTCACAAATATGATTAAACTGTATCCACCTTCGATTCGCGTCAGACGTCTTTTCATTCAAAACAACTCAATCAGTGGAGGAAAAGGGAACCATGAGAAAACTCTTTCTATCTTTGATAACATTGGCGGCCAGTGTTGTCCTAACGGGACTGGCCCATGCAGAAGATCTAAAAATTGCGGTTATTGGCCCCATGACGGGTCAATATGCAACATTCGGGTCGCAATTTAAGGCCGGCGCCGAGCTTGCCATTGAGGACATCAATAAAGCTGGTGGCGTGCTCGGTAAAAAAGTCGTCGCAACGATTGGTGATGATGCGTGTGATCCAAAGCAGGCTGTGGCTGTTGCCAATAAGGTTGCAGGTGAAGGCGTTGTTTTCGTCGCAGGTCATTTCTGCTCCGGCTCATCTATTCCGGCTTCAAAGGTTTATACGGAAGAAGGCATCGTGCAAATTTCGCCAGCTTCGACCAACCCAAAATTTACTGACGAAGGTGGTCCAAATGTCTATCGTGTCTGTGGACGGGATGATCAACAGGGTAGTGTTGCAGGTGCTTATCTCGCAAAAAACTTTAAAGACAAAAAGATCGCCATCATTCACGACAAGACGGCTTATGGTAAGGGCCTTGCCGATGAAACCAAAAAAGCGATGAATGCGGCCGGCAAGAAGGAAGAGCTTTATGTTCCCTTCACTGCAGGCGAGAAAGATTATAACGCCCTTGTCACCAAGCTGAAGCAAGCCAAGATCGACGTTCTCTACCTTGGTGGATATCACACGGAAGGTGGGCTCATCGTACGGCAAATGCGGGACCAGGGCATGAAGACAATGCTGGTTTCCGGTGATGCGCTTGTAACCCAAGAGTATTGGGCCATCACAGGTGATGCAGGTGAAGGCACATTGATGACCTTCTCACCTGACCCTCGCAAAAACCCAGCAGCAGCTGACCTGGTCAAGAGGTTTAAAGCCAAGGGTATCGATCCTGAGGGTTATGTGCTTTACACCTATGCCGCGATCCAGGCCTGGAAACAAGCTGCCGAAAAAGCTGGTTCTGTTGAGACTGAGAAAGTCATCAAGGCTCTCAACGAGACAGAATTTAATACGGCTATCGGCAAGTTCCGCTTCAATAAGAAGGGCGATCCTAACCTGCCACCTTACGCTTTTTATAAGTGGACAAAAGGCAAATACGGCCAAATCAACTAAGTCCACTACACATATAAAGTAATAAACCCGCACGGGATCTCCCGTGCGGGTTTTTGTTTGGGGATAAGGGTTGAGGGGATTCCCAAATCACACGAATTGGATACCTCTAAAAACTATCCACCACCCCCTGCCATCCGCCTAATTATCGCAGAATATGGCGGATGGCAGGGGGTGGTGGATGGCCCGAAGGGAGTATTTCGAGATGCCCAATTGTGATTCCAGGTGATTTTGCCAAAAAATACCTGGGAGATCCCCTCAACCCTTATCCGTAACTCGGGTTAAGATAATCAAAAGTTGTTCAGCCGTCATTCAGTTGCGATACAATCTGATATTCACAGACAAACTGTTAAGGACGCTTTATGTCAGAGCAATTGAATTCACCAGCTTATAAACCTGGAGCAAAAAATCTCATAACGGACGTGCCGGGTCTTGTTGTAGGCAATGCCAAGGACAACAAGTTACGCTCTGGCGTTACAGTTGTGCTGCCACAAAAACCAGTAACGGCCGCCATTGATATTCGCGGGGGTGGTGTAGGCACGCGAGAGACAGATTCCCTCGCGCCTTCAGGCACTCTCTCTGAGATCCATGGAATTGTTATTTCAGGCGGATCGGCTTTTGGGCTTGATGCGGCAACTGGCGTGCAAAGTTTTCTACGCAAGCGCGATATAGGTTTTCACGTAGGGCCGGCGGTCATTCCGATTGTTCCGCAAGCTATATTATTCGATCTCTTAAATGGAGGTGATAAGGAGTGGGGAGACCGCCCACCTTATCAAGGCCTGGCCTATCAAGCCTGCGAAACGGCAAGCACCGACTTTGATCTCGGAACAGTGGGTGCCGGTACAGGTGCGACAACCTATAGCCTTATGGGCGGCCTTGGCAGTGCGTCGGTTATCACCGAAACCGGTTTTATTATTGGTGCCTTGGTGGCGGTGAATGCCGCAGGTGATGTGACCATCGGTAAGACACCCTACTTTTGGGCGGCGCCTTATGAAATGGAAAATGAATTTGGTGGTCTTGGTATGCCTTCCGCGCTGCCGGAAGATGCGCTGCACCCTCGGTTTAAAACGCGTCCTGAGGAAAACACCACACTTGGCATTATTGCAACAAACGCGAAGCTTACAAAAATGGAAGCCCAGCGGGTTGCCATTATGGGGCAAACCGGACTTTCCCGAGCCATCTATCCCATACACACGCCCCTCGATGGTGATGTCGTGTTTGTGATCTCCATGGGTGAGAAATCTCTGAAAAATTCGCTTGAGGATATATGCGAGCTTGGCGCTCTTGCAGCCAACACCCTTGCCAGAGCCACGGCACGCGCTATCTATGAAGCAACATCATTCTCAGGTGAGCCCTCGGTTCCACCGGCTTACAAGGATCATTTTGCCTGATATTGCAGATCTCATAGGTTTTGAAAGGAATATATCCATGTCAAAAAAGACCGCAATACTTCTCGCAACTGTCATGTTTCTACTCACCCTGCCAATGCTGCATGCGCATGCCGGTGATGTTGCGCAGAGAGACA
This sequence comes from Methyloligellaceae bacterium, assembly GCA_965224165.1. Lineage (GTDB taxonomy): Bacteria > Pseudomonadota > Alphaproteobacteria > Rhizobiales > CBDCYM01 > CBDCYM01. Next base: position 1,162,042 of record CBDCYM010000011.1, read on the forward strand.
TCATAGGGTTTTCTGCTGATGGCGGTTTTTTTGCCTTTGAACAGTATGGTCGCCAAGATGGATCTGGGTTTCCTTATTCAGAAATTTTTATCATTGATACCAAGCACAACAAATGGGTGAAGGGGTCTCCCTTTCGCGTGCTTATCAAAAAAGAGAACGCTAAGTTGCGTGCCGCTCGGAGGAATGCGAAGTCACAAGCGTCCTCTCTTTTGTCAGATTTGAAGATTCATCATCCAGGGCGCGTTCTTGCGAGCAATCCAATTAGTGAGCTGGACACTGATCCTCATAAGGTTCGGATTAATCCCTTAACAACAGTTAGTCCAATTAAGCCGTCTATAGTATTCCGAATAAAAGAATTCCCCTTGCCGACACCGCGTTGCAAAGAGTTTATGGACAAACCCGTTCATGGGCTTGAACTTATTGTACGCAAGAAACCAGGCTTGCGGCTGACCTTACATGAAGACCAGCATATTCCTAAAAGCAGGGGGTGTCCGCTGCGTTATGCAATCCATGATGTCATAACATCTCATGACGAAATGCATAAAGGTGATACACCCGTTTATATTGTCATTGTTGCTGTTTTTAAACTTGGATTTGAAGGGGCTGATGTTCGCTATATTGCTGCTGCTTATTTACCTGGGGGATCATAAAGTAAATGGCATCCGGGTAGTACTCCTACGGTTATGCCGTCAGAGTGAGCACTCTTATAGCCACATATTCATGGATGTCCTGATCCGGGATAGATCTGTTCTGTACATATATGGGAATTGTTTCATCTATAAATTGGGAGGTTGCATGCGCATTCTTTTGGGGTTGGTTGCTTTTCTTTTTATGAGCACATTTCAGCCGGTTGCAGCAGAGCAACCGCTTGAAGGTTATGTAGCTAAGCTCAGTGCTCAAGATCATTTCAACAGTAAGGGAGTGCGTCTTAAATCTGCTGCTGCGATTATCAGACAAGATCGTGCAAATTTTCATAGATTTAAAGTGCGTGATCCTGAAGATGAGCCTGATAGCTTTTTTGCAAGCAAAGATAATCGGGCACTCATGGAAGAGTTTTTAAGAAATGGACGCGCCAGCCAAGAAACGCTTAATGCCATTGTTAATGGCAGCCCGCTCGTACATGTTGAGATTTATTCAAAGCATATTGTTGTGACGGTACAGTAGTCGGCCGAGAGCGGTATAAGCGAACGGTTATCCAAGCCGTCCACTTGCGTGGGCCAGTAACAGATACACGCGCCCTGTTTCAGAGGTCAAATAGTTCTGAACAAGGCGGCCGCCTGGGTCACGTTGATCTGCTTCACGTAGTAACCGTTCGAAGTCGACCAAATAACGGTCTACGGTTTCTCTAAAGTTGCGATCAACATCATAACGCCGGTGAATTTCATCAAATGTTGCCTGACCTTCCGGCGTATAAAGATTACGATTGAAAAAACCACGTTCACCGCTTTGGTAGCGCCGCCATAATTGCGCAGCCGTTTTGTGGTCAATCGCCCGCGCAATAGCATCCATATTGATAGAATGGAGAGGCATAGAAATAGCTGGCGAACCACCCTGTCTTTTTTCTTCTCTAAACTGTGATGGTCCCATATAAGCTTCATCAGGTTCAGATGCACGCGCTAGTAAATCTCCCATAGACCATTGTTGGCCGCTTGCGTCGACGGGTCCGCCAAAATTGAGATTTTCTTGACGGTTTTGCGGATACTGAGAAAGGCTTGCAGCAACAACATCCAATTCATTCACATATGGTTTCTGACTTACCTCATTTGACGGAGGTTGTGGCCTTTGGGTGGGCGAGCCTGCTTGGTTGGGGGGAGCGGGTGCAGGAGCAGGCGGAGAAGATATTTGCGGCCGTCTTGAGGGCTTAGATGGGGATTGTACATATGAGGCAGACTGAGACACATCTCGTGCACGACCTTGCTGGTTAGCAATCGTTGTAAGGGAATCGAGAGCTTTGAGCTGGTCCTGTAGCGCCTTGCGCATGGCATCGGCGCTTTGTTGGGTCGTCTCGGGAAGAACATCGATCTTCTTCTTAATTTCAGTATGGGCTTGATCGATTTCACTAGCTGCTTTTGTTGCTGTTTGCCGCAACTCATCTGTTGTGTCAGAAAATTGAGTTGATAATGTACTGATTTGATCCGTAACCTCCTGCGTTACGCTGGAGAAACGATCGCGCAATTCAGTCACAGCGCGCTCCGCTTGAAACTCCGTAGTCTTTCTCAGCTTCTCAAGCTCGGCGATGGCATCTTGAGATTTTGCCTGTGATTCATGGGTGATTGTTTCTGCAAGCTCCTTGGCACGGATCTGGGCATCACTTAATGAATTCTCAAGTTGGTTGGAGTAGGATTTCATCATGCCGTCCAAGTCTTGCGCTTTGGACGAAATATGTTCGATTAAGCCAGAAAGTTCCGATTGGCGTGTTTCAAGGACAGTATCGATCCTGGTTTGTGAGCTTTCAAGTGCGTGAGCCACCTGCATGATGGATTGGCCCTTGTTCTCGAAACGATCAGTAAGACTATTAACTTGGCTTAACAAACCTTCCGAAACATCTTTAAGGACATTTGCCTGACTGGCGAGGGCCTCGACAGCCTGGATGGATTCCGAGGCGATATTATCAGTTGTTTCGCGAAACGCTTCGACGCCGCGCATAAAGGATTTATCGACGGTTTCTGCGTGTTTGGACAATGTGACTTGAAGAGTTTCTGAACGTTCATTAAGCGCCTTGGTCAATGTTTGCGTTTGCTGGTTTACAGAAGTGTCAAGTTGCTGAACACGTTGTGCAAATGCAGCATCAATGGCCTTGGTCCGTTCCACCATCTTCGCATCAATGGCTTGCAGGTGATTGCTGATCACCATTTGTAATTCTTGGGCACGGTCATTAAGAGTCGCATCAAGGTTGCCTGTGCGTTGGGCTAAGGTCGTTTCCAAAGCACCAAGATTTTTTGCTGCGTCCTCAATTATATGGCTTAGTCGGAGTTGTTCACCACCCAGTTTCTCAAGCAACACAGGAATATCCTTGCCGATGCGTTCGTTCATGCTTGAGAGAGACTGAACAAGGGTGTTGCTCTTCGCAGAAACAAGTGCACTCGTCCGATCAGTGGATTCCTGCAGCGTTCTGTTAACCTCTTGACCAGCCTTTTGCAGCATATCAACCGTTTGAGCACCGTGGGTGACCAGCTGTTCCGTAATTCTTGTACTTCGGTCAGTGAGTTTGTCTTCGATCGCAGTTCCCGCAGCGCTTAGAGCTGAAGTGACTTTTTCCCCTTTTGTTGACAGGGAATCAGAGAGCGAATTTGTTGTTGCCGCCAATGCCTTGGTAACTTGTTCTCCCGCGATTGCTAAATCCCGTGCAACTTGAGCGCCAATACCGCGTATCGTATCACCCATGCGCTCGCTATTGTTTGTCAGTGCTTCTCGCTCTGTTGAGAGTTCTTCAATGAGCCCGCGAACGCGCAATTCGTTTTCACTGTAAGACCGCTCAAGTGCCGCAACCTCATTATGAACCAATGCTTCAAGTTCGCCTGCTCGACCGAGAGCACGACCTATGGCATCATTCATTGCCGCAACTTGCCGGCGTACTGTCTGCCCCAAAGAGGCAACTTGCTGTTCCGCCATGCGATCTGGCTCGGCAAGCCGGACCGCGACTTCAGTCATCGCCGATGACATCAGCCTTAATTCTTGCGCTCGCCATATCAAAAGAGCGAGGAACCAGAACAGTGCGATTGGAATGATTATTGTTGCTGCAACGACAATCATCGCAGGACTAGAAAAAAGGCTTTGAGAGGTGCCTGGCGCGGAAAGGTGTTGGCTAATGACCGTCCATGACAAAATACCGCCTATAACAAACCAAACACATGAGGCAATTAATGCTACGAGAAATGGACGTTTGGATGGGCGTTGTTGAAGGGCATAAATCAACCCGCCAATTGAGGGGGCATCATCATTGGCTGCAACCCGCGCTCGTGCAGGACCAGCCGGACGGCGCCTCGGTGCGGGTTTCACCAAGTCAGGATTAGTTGTTTGAGAGGGGGGGGTATGGGTGGCCTGTTGAGCAATCGGATTTCCGCGGTTCGAACCACTCTTACCAGCGTTTTTCTTGTTTGCCACCATAGGTGATACAGAAGTAGATTCTGCCTTCGATGAAGACGTCTCCACAGATTTCCTGGCAGACGGTTTGACCCTGGTGGCCTTACTCGTCGAGCTCTCGTCAGACCTTGACACTTTTGCCTCTGCTCTGCGTCCGGTCGATCTTTCTTGAGCCATGCACTCGTCCGTTAATAGGTAAAGGAACATAAACTTAGCTAAATGCTAAGCCAGCCCCAACACGGATTAGAACTAATCCTTCCACAAAATGATTCGCACCAAGTGCCATTCCGTGAAGTTGAAAATTCCAAATCCGAGGAAAATACCCACGCGGATACTTATTATTGGGTCCCCCCGGTAACTTCTAAGTTTTAGCCCGAATTTAGGGCTAAAAAAAGATATTTGTTCATCTGCAAACAGGTGAACAACAGCATTTTTGGGCTTTCTCCACTGAAATGTTTCATTTTGGTACAAAGGTAAAGCCTTCTTTTCTAATGTTTTGGATTAATTAATAGATTCAATGTGATGATAGTTATCATCATTTTCCACTTCATAAGACCTGTTTTAAGGGTCCAACGGATGGGCTAGCTTCCCCATGGAAGGCTTAATTTTTCTCAGCTTATGCGCCTTTTTCCTGTTCTGCAACCGATGTTCTTAGAGCACATGTCAACAGGCTTAATCCTGCTAAAAACTTTAACCAGATGTTATTTGGAAAATCCTAGGCTTATCCCTAAATATTAGACATGTGCCACGAGCACAGCGATGTTCTTAAATGTATTGATAACGCGTCTCTAAAGATTTTGGTGGGTTTTGGGAGAAAATTATGGATCTAACAGCAGATAGGGTTTCAGATGACCGTTCGGTTTCTGAAAATGGTGAACCAAATACGCAGCGGCCGGTTGACCTGGTGCATCTGGCGCGGTTCACAATGGGAAATCGCACAGTTGAGCGGGAAGTTTTAGAACTCTTTAGCTGTCAATCAGAGGTCTATCTGCAAAGACTAAAAGACGCTTCAACTGAAAAGGAGTGGAGAGAGGCCGCCCACACCATAAAAGGTGCAGCACGGGGGATAGGCGCGTGGCGGGTGGCTGAAACAGCGGAAACTGCCGAGAAACTTGAAGGTGCTGGTTGGCAAGATAAGAGGGCTTCAGCTGTTCAGGACGTGGAAGAACGTATCTGCGAAGCCAATAATTATATTAGAACTTTGCTTAAAGATTTCACTTAATGGGGCGTTCATTGGCGTTTCATGTATTCATGATCTCTGCATAAATGACACTGGTAAGACCATATTAATTGGCCTATAGGTGAGATGTAAGACGTCTGATCCTCACATTTAACGTGAGGCAATGATCAGCCCGTAATCCAAATGCAAACCCTATTTACAAATTGAATGTTTTATGGAGTGCAGGTGTCACGTGCCCAAGATTACTTATATTGTGCATAACGGAACCGAGTATGCTGTCGAAGCTGAGACGGGTATGACCGTCATGGAGGCGGCTGTGAAGAATATGGTCCCTGGCATTGATGCAGAATGCGGAGGGGCTTGTTCCTGCGCCACTTGTCACGTCTATGTTGAAGACGCATGGCGCCAAGTGACAGGCGAGCCGGAAGAGATGGAAGAAGATATGCTTGATTTTGCTTTTGATGTACGCAAGTCAAGCCGGCTTAGCTGCCAGATCAAAATCACCAATCAACTTGACGGTCTGGTTGTTCGGGTTCCGGAGAAACAATTTTAGCCAACTTTCTTGTCACTGTTCGTATTAACCACCTATTAGCCATAATGATCCATAGTCCACCACATCCTATCATGTGAAAAGTGAGTGCGTTCTGTAGTTCAGTGAGTTTGCGTTGTCTTAGTTTGGTATCCTAAAACAAGGTGCAGCTATGGCTTCCGAAATTATTCTCTCGAGCGCGGTTCGCTCAAATCTTCTTTCTCTGCAAAAAACAGCAGATCTTCTTGGTAAAACTCAAGAGCGGCTGGCGACAGGCCTTAAGGTCAACAGCGCTCTGGATGATCCCACGGCATTCTTCACAGCGTCGTCCTTGAATTCACGTGCAAATGACTTAAGCCGTCTTCAGGATTTTGTCAGCAATGCAGTGCAAACACTAACAGCTGCAGACGAAGGCATCACGGCGATCACTAACTTGGTTGAGTCCGCTGAAGCTGTTGCGCGCCAAGCGTTGCAGACAACGGCGACGATCTCAAAAAATGCCGCCGTCATCACAGGCAGCAATGCGATCGCTCAGGACGTTGTCGCTGTCGGCACAGGCACGCAGACCATTGCTGCGGACCTGGCCAATGCTGCAACATTGAGTGGCGATGCAACCGGTATTGACGGTACAGCAGCTATCTCGACCGCTGGTTTCGCTGCCACAGATACCATCGCGGTAACGGTTAATGGAACAACATCAACTATTACCGTGGTTGCAAATGGTGCTTCCGGCAACAACCAGGTTAACGCAACCGATACCATTGATGTGCTCTATCAAAAAATCAATGCTGTTGCTGGTACCGATGTTACGGCTGATATCCCAGCAACCGGTACCAATGACCAAGCCACAATCTCCTTTAACGCAAATGTCGAGGACTTTTCTATCCAGGTAACAGATACAGGTGGTGGCGGTGCTGCAGCAAACCAAACCTTGTCTGATGCAATTGGTCTGACAAATGCGGACACAGGTTCTGTTGGCGGTCTCACAACGGCTTATAAGAACACCGATCTCGGTGATTTGTCCGGAAGTATATCATTTACTATCAATGGTAGTCAGGACACGATTACGTTTGGTACGGACTCCGCTGCCGGTGAAGTGAATACACGGGCTGAGTTGCAAACGAGGCTTGCCGCTCTCAGTGCATCTAGCAATACTGGTGCGACATTCGAGATCTCCGGCAACCAACTTGTTGTGACAGCCAATGATGTTGCTGATGGCGCGGTTACAGTCGGTATTTCTGACCCTAGTTCCACAGGTATAGCTGGAGAGTTCGGCTTCACCGATGGTCAACGTGTCGGTGTGAACTCGACGATTGATAGTTTGATTGCATCGGGCAGCCGAACTTTGGTCATCAGTGACGGAACGAACACCGATACATTGACCTTCGGTACTGGTTCAGGCGAAATCGACAGTCGGGCCGACCTCAGTGCTGCGATTACAAGCGCATTGTCCAATACCAATGCAACGCTGACCATTGATGGTCAAAATAGGTTGGTGGTCACTGGCGACACAGGTGAGACAATCACCATCAGCGGTAGCAACTCTGATGCGGCTCCATCAGCGTTTGGATTGACGACGACCTCGACGGCGGCTGTTGAGCAGAATGTCACCAACCCAACTCGGACGCAATTTGCTACACAATATGACGATCTCCTTGACCAGATTGATGATCTGACACGGGATGCCGGTTATAATGGTGTGAATCTATTGCAACTCGATAACCTAACGGTAATCTTCAATGAGGATGCGAGCTCTAAGCTCGTAATCACAGGCGTAGATTTTGACTCCGGTGGGCTAGGTCTCAATGATTCGGTAGGCGCTTTCTCAACAGATAACGATATTAATCTGGCGTTGACTGAAATTGATAATGCAAAAGCAACTTTGCGGACTCAAGCTTCGCAGTTTGGTTCGAACCTCTCGGTTGTTGAGATACGTCAGGACTTCACGAAGAAACTGATCAATGTTCTCGAAACCGGTGCTGCGAACCTGACCTTGGCTGACACCAACGAGGAAGGCGCGAACTTGCTGGCCTTGCAGACCCGCCAGCAGCTCTCCTCAACAGCTCTGTCACTCGCATCGCAAGCCGATCAGAACGTCCTCAGACTCTTCGGCTAATACCTAGGAATTGGAGAGGGCTCATATGAAGACAGGTATTCTTTGATGAGCCCTTTTTTCATAACGCCATATGGAATAACTTCGCGTAGATATTTCAGAGTTAACTCTGCACTAATACCGCCCCCTAGCGAGGTGAATTTGAAACTTCTATGAAAATTACGAGCCAAACTCGTTTAGGAATTTCAAATTCACCTCGTTAACATTCATTAAATTTCAAGGGGCATTAGCGAAGATGAGACGATAAGATGGCATTGAAAATAGAACTCAAACCTGGCGAACGGTTAATACTTGGTGACTCGTTAATCACCAATGGGGATCACCGCACTCAGTTTTACATTGAAGGTCGAGCCCCAATATTGCGTGAGCCTGATATTCTTCGGGCTGAAGATGCCAAAACACCCTGTCAGAAAATCTATTTAGCCATACAGCTCATGTATCTTTCGCAAGATCCTGAACCTCATCATGATATGTATTTCTCTCTTATTAACGACGTGCAAAAGGCCGCACCCAGCACAGTTCCTCATATAGTGGAAATTAATAAGCAGATGTTAACGGGTTCGTATTATAAGGCATTGAAAAGAGCGAAAAAACTAATCGCCTACGAAAAGGAGCTGATGGAAAATGCGAGACGCGATTGAAGCTTATAGTGGAACGGCTCAAGTCACCCTTTCACCACGCGACTTTGAAGCTTCATTGCTGCTCAAAGCGGCATCACAGCTGCAAAATGTACAGAATAGTTGGAGTGGCAGGACACCAGAACTAGACGAGGCTCTTCTTTATAATCGTAAGCTTTGGACGGTTCTTGTAAGTGCAATGGCGGAAACCGATAACCAACTCCCGATCGAAGTTAGGAACAACGTTGCGTCACTCGGCGCTTTTGTACTCAATCATATTCTTGAAATTCAGAAAGATCCTGCTTCAGAAAAGTTGACCTCTCTTATCAACATCAACCGCGAAATTGCAGCGGGTTTGCAAGCCAAGGTTGATGGAGAATAAGCCCATCAGGCTTATCTCTGCTTTAGCAATTTATCGAAAAATCGAATTTGGAGCATCCAGTGTTTAGAGCCTTATCGGTTTTGATTGAATCCAAACTGAAAAAACTCTAAGTGGCCCTATCGGATGCCCGGTCTTGGTCCATCAGAATAGCTTCGAATTTATCAAAAGCGCTCTAGATAAAATTAATAAGCGAAATCTGCCCCAAGCTGGCTGAGACCTGCAGACTGGCTTCTAACCGCGTTTGCAGTGAGAGAATTTGAGCGCTCACCTCAAATGGGTCGGTATTTTCGATGTCAGACAGAAAGCCTTCTGTGAGATTGATCGAAGAGGTATGGCGTTCATCGGTCGTGCCGACGGTTCCCTGTATAACTGTAAACTCTGCAATGATGTGGTCAACGGATTGGCTTCCTGGCGGGAAAGAAAGTTCTGTGTTCGCCCGCTTAATAATCTCTTCATAACGAAGCTGAGAATTGGCATCGTTTTCCGGGAAGCTGTCCGTGGCTATTACGGCGAGTTGTTTTATGATTGCGGTAAAGGTTTCCTCATTGGCGCGTGCTCCATAATTCACTAAAATCGTATCATCAATTCTAGCGACCGCGGTTTGTCGAGCTGGGTCGCTAGCAAGCTCCCCTTCATACCAAAATACAGTATCGCTTGTCGTTGCGTTTTGCAGTGCGGTCGCTGTTCCAAATGAGGGGCCAACCACGCGTTTAGGTGGGTTTGACGCGTCGAAATTAAAGAACTCATTGCCCGCCTGAGCCCGTGATGCCGCGCTCAGAACAGTCTTTGCAGATTTTTCTAAAGAGTTTTCCAAGGCAACCAGAAAATTACCCGCCGTTTCTGTAGCGTCAGCACCAATTCGGAATTCATTGACATCCGATGTTGGGCCGGACTTGGCTATCAGTTCAATCGTGGTTGATGTTCCATCCGGGAGATCCAACGTCAGGCTTAATGTTTCACCATCCGCGGGCAAGCTTCCAGAAAATGTGACGTCGAAGTTTGCTGGCGAACCTGACGGGGATGCGACAGTCGTACCGGATAATGTTGAATAAACAGTATTCAGCTTAAAGCCAAAAGGATGCGCCCCGTCTTCTGCAAGGTTAACATTTCCGCCAGCCGGTCCGGAGGCGATAAGGCGTCCCCGCCCATCAGTACCTAAATCCGCAAGTTCCCGTTCATTGGCGATTTGGATAAAGCCAGCTTTTCCAGCCCCTCCGTTAAGTATGATGTCCGGCGAAACAACGGGTGCTTTATCTGTTGCCCGTCCGCCAAAAATTCGCCGTTCACCCACTTGTGTATTCAAAAGTGCCACCATCTCACTCAAACGGCCTTCGGCAGAGATCTGAAGACTGGTTTTATCGCCCGCTTGTGGGTCGAATAATCCGCCAAAAGCATCCGACTTTGTCTCAGAAGCAAGCTCGCGAATGCGCCCGAGCGTAAGTTGCATAACGTCGAGACGAGTCTGCACATTTACAATTGTGGTTTGATAACCTTCCAGCTGTGAAATTTCGCTTCGAAATGAAAGAGCAAGTGTACGTTCATTGCCAAGTCCCCCATAGGTTAGGGACTTCTTACCGGTTGCCAATTGACGCTGTAAGTCATTCGCTTGCTCACGTGCTTGCAAAATGCTGCGATTGAGGTCGAAGGTCGAATTTATTGGGGGAAGCGATATCATCTAACTTTTTTCACCTCTAAACTTAGAGCTCTCACTACGACCTAGAGCTGGAATAATAGATCCATAAGTTCACTTGTTACCTGAACCACGCGAGCGTTAGCTGCAAAAGAGTTTTGTAGTGTTATTAGGTCGGAAATCTCGGTGTCGATATTTACGCCAGTGGCTTGAAGAAAACGATCTTCAAGTGCCGTAGTCATAACTGACTGACTTGCCTGCTCGCGCGAAACACGTGCAGCTTGACCGGTTTGGAAACTTACAAGACGTTGAGCAAAAGCTTTCACTGAACTGCTATATGGACTCGCTGTCTGACCGATACCACTTGCAGGTGAAAAAACGAAGTTGTTTACCGTAAGCCTATTTAGGATTTCGTTTGGTCTTTCTGTGGAACCGATCGGCGTTTCAGGCGATGATGTGTGCCGAACCAAAAGTTCATTATTAGACGCGACTGACGGGTTTATAGCGATGCGTGCCGAAAAGCCAAGCTTTTGCGATCCACCATCTATACTATTTGAATAAGGTAATACGGTGCTTGCAAGGTCGATGAAGAGAGGGATCTGTAAACCATCATCTTGTGTTGATGTGGATGTAATTGTTGCGGTTACAGAGTCAATGTCAGTTGTATTGGGTGGTCCGTCATCAAGAAAACGCAGGAGATTGCCACTTGGATTGTTTACAGCAAGGGTGGGGCCTAATGCTGTATCTATCGCGGTGGCAACAGCACCAATACCACCAGCAAAACTTACTCCTATGACTGTGTCATTTGGATCCGGTGTAAAATCATTGGAAAGTGGAAGTTGTGTTGCATCATCAACCCGGACAATCGTGACAAAGCGCTGTGTTGACGTTGCGGTCTCCGTATATGTGAGATGAATAGTGTTCCCGGGCAAAAGGTCTGTTGTGTCTATATCAAAACCGGATTGTGTCCCTGACGTTGCAGCAGTGCCCTGTATCGACTTGTTTGAAAGTGCAAGCGAAAGACCATGGGCAAACTCATCAAGTTGTGCCTGTGCTTCGACAAGCAAACTATCTCTAAGCTCGATAAGGCCGCCGATTTTTCCGCCATTAAGTGATCCGTTACGGATTAAGTCGATCTGGAAGCCATTGCCCGCGACAATTTGGATTGTGCCGACACCTCGATTTAGATCATCCGTATCATAAAGCGATTGAGGGCCAATATTTCCTCTTTGATCAAAAGTCAGATTGGTCGGCTGCCCGTCAAGTAGCGCATTCCCGCTGCCAGTAAAAATTGTCACGCGCCCAAAAGAGTCGATTTGGGTATTAATTTCGAGAAATTCAGCTACCCGATTTACAAATTTGTCGCGTTGATCAAGCAGATCAGCGGGCGGGCTGCCACCGGCATGACTTAATTGTTCGTTGATCGTTACCAATTGCTGAAGGGCATCGTTGGTTTCACTAACAGCATCTGCAATTGAGTCCTCTGCCAGTTGGCGTAACGATTGGATCTCACCGCTTAATGTATGTAGTTGCTGAACAAGAACTTCTGCATCACCAACTACGGCAGAGCGGGTGGTAAAAGACTCTGGAGAGGTTGTTAGCCCCTGTAGAGATTCAGTAAAGTTATTGAAAAGACCATCGATAGACGTGCCTGATCCTGGCACGCCGAATAATTGATCTACACGGGCCAAAATTTCGCTTTTTATGTCGAGGGCAGCTTGTTTTGTTGTTTCAGTGCGCAGCTGTCTCTGCAAAAAGGCATCAACATCTCTAATGATATCGGTGATGTGGACTCCGAGCCCTTGATCACCTTGGTGAAGGTTCTGCTGACTGAGTGTTTTTTTGGTGTAACCTTCAGTTTCAACGTTAGCAATGTTACGTGCGACAATATCGAGGCCAGCTTGGGTAACCGTAAGCCCCGAATTTGCTGCGTTTAAAACCTGCGTTAATCCCATGATACTCACCCAATTGATAAATGTTGCCGCTAACTCAACGGCATGCGGTTTCGCCGCCAATCAACCCTTCGCTTCATAATTTCGGTTAGACAACTGTCCTTTGCTTTTCTTAGGGCTGGTCCTTTTCCGCTACAAATCCAGGAAAACTGGTATCCACTTTTTTCCTGGATTTGCTTTAGCTATTACCTGATCATATTCAATGCTTCTTGGATCATCTCATCACTGGTAGAGATAATTCGTGTATTTGCCGCATAGGCTTGCTGTGTGACGATAAGCTTGGAGAACTCGTCGGCAATGTCAGTATTCGAGGCTTCAAGCGCCCGGCCTGTAATCCTTCCCTGAGCACCAAGGATGGGTGAGCCGGATTCTTGAGTTGCTCGAAATGCGCTGCCATTAAGCTTTTGCAAAAATCCATTAGCCTTAAATCCAGCGAGGGTTATCTGAGCGACATCAATCGATCGTCCATTTGTGTAGGTCGTTACAACCCGCCCGGCATCGGAAATAGAAATGCCGGTTAGTTCGCCGGCGGCAAAGCCGTTTTGCGTAAATTCGGTGACACTAACAGCACCATTGGAGTCTGCAAATTGGGTAACGCCATTTGTGCCATGGTCGACCGTGATATCACCGAGATTGACCCCGTTAACGGTCAAATTTGAGATAGTGATGTTAGAGATGGCTGGATTCAGCTGACCATTTGTCCCGAATTCATACTCAGTACCGGCATTTCTCCATGCGGGTGTTGCGCCTGTCGCGGTACTGTCAGTGAGATAAAATAAGTTCCATTCGTCCGGGTTCGGTGAATTATCGATTTTTGCCCAGCGGAACTGAATATTGAGTGCTTGACCAGCAGAATCAAAGGCCGTAGTAGCGCCGCCAGATATTGATTGGTCAAGAAAGGTTTGGGCTTCTGCACCACTGATATATTGATCCGCAACAGTGGCATTATCCGTCGTTGGATTGCGGCCATAGGAGGCAACATTCAAAAGCTCACTATCTGCGATGGTTGTATCTGCTGTTGCAGTTAAAGGATAGCTTGGCAGATTCGCCCGGTAATCAAGTTCCGTTGTCGCCGTTGCCGGGAGGAAATCAGCAGACACCTCAATGACATCAGGCAAACTGCCGCTTGGGTTGCCGGTTGTCGCATTAATGGGGAGTCCTTTTAAGAAATAACCAGCACCATTGACAAGAAACCCATTGCGGTCCAGTTCAAAATCACCTCTGCGGGTATAGAGATCTTCATCAGAAAATAGCGGCCGACCATCGGTGCTACCGGTTTGCTCGCCTACAATAAAGTATCCATCTCCGTTAATTGCGATAAACGTATCAACGTCAGCATTGGAAATGTCGCCCTGAACGGCATTGGTCGGGCGAGAAAAGGCTTGCACAACACCTAAGGCCTGCTGGCGTGCGGGGCTGTCCGGAACAAGTTCTTGAAAAGAGCTATCTGTTCTTTTGAAGCCCACTGTTTGTGAATTGGCGATATTATTTGAAATATTCTCCAAAGCATTAGACTGCGAACGCAGACCAGTGATCGCAGTGGTCATTGCGCCAAAAATACCCATGCTTGCTTCTCCCTCGGCAAATCAGACGCGATACGCCGCGTCATTACTCATGTTCGCAAATCTATGAGCAAATCTGAGGCCAAAGAAAATATTATGTTATTACAATGGGTTACGTGAATTTTGAACTAGGCAAATTACACCTATTGCGGCAGTTTCTGCCGTTTTACGGCAAATTTTGCCCATATATGGGTGGCGTCTCTAAATACTCCCTTCGGGCCATCCACACCCCCTACTATCCGCCATATTCTGCGATAATTAGGCGGATGGCAGGGGATGGTGGATGGTTTTTTAGAGGTATCTGGGTTTGTGATCTTGTGAGGTTTGTGGATTTGAACTTCCTAAACGGTTTTGGCCCGAATTTATAATAAAAGCTTCAAATCCATCTCATTAGCTTGCAGCCACATATTGTTGCCTCTAATCTGCCGTCACAAACAGCACAAAGAGCGAATATTCATGAAATTTCAAGGCACGGCAACCTATGTGGCGACCGAAGATCTGCGAGTGGCAGTCAATGCTGCAATTACTCTTGAACGCCCTCTATTGGTTAAAGGCGAACCGGGCACGGGCAAAACTGTTCTCGCGCATGAAGTCGCCAATGCCATTTCCGCTCCGCTTCTTGAGTGGCACATCAAGTCCACAACAAAAGCTCAACAAGGTCTTTATGAATATGATGCTGTGAGCCGTTTGCGGGATTCTCAGCTCGGTGACGAACGCGTTAAGAATATTCGCAATTACATAAAGAAGGGTAAGCTCTGGGAAGCTTTTGAAACCGATGAACGGCCCGTTCTGCTCATTGATGAGATCGACAAGGCTGATATCGAATTCCCTAATGATCTCTTACAAGAACTCGATCGTATGGAATTCTTTGTCTATGAGACGGGCGACACGATCAAAGCTGAACATCGCCCTATTGTCATCATAACCTCAAATAATGAAAAAGAGTTGCCGGACGCTTTTTTGCGACGTTGCTTTTTTCATTACATAAAGTTTCCTGATCCTGAGACAATGCGGGACATTATTGATGTCCATTACCCGGATCTAAAATCGCGGCTCATTAAGGAAGCGCTTAATGTGTTTTATGAAATCCGCGAAGTGCCAGGTCTGAAGAAAAAGCCATCAACATCAGAATTGCTCGATTGGATTAAATTGCTTTTGAATGAAGATATCTCTCCTGAAACACTTCGAGAGAAAGATATGAATAAAGCCATTCCACCACTCCATGGGGCACTTCTGAAAAATGAGCAGGATGTTCATCTTTTTGAGCGCCTTGCATTTATGGCAAGGCGGCAGAGTTAAATTACCTCCCTTATATAGCCCCAATGACATGAGCCTCATTTCTGCCCGAAAGATGAATGGCAGATGAACGTGTGCTTCAACTCGCATTCAAACCTATCCCTCTACTCTCATATAAACAGAAGAGAAAATATGGGTTTCTGTTGAGGGAGAGAGATATGAAAGCGCTAGATGTTTATCGCGGATTTTTTGTCATAGGTTCGCTTTATTTGGTGCTCACCGCTGCAACCATGCTGACAGTGACGCTTTAATATAGCCGACGAAGTGATGGATATTACGAAGACGAACCAGACTGTTTGAATTGTTGTATTGCAAACCGTTCGGTTCTGCCATTTTGATTCTTGAATATTTTTGGTTATCCTTTCAAAAACTCAGCTCAAAATGCCATGAATTCACCTAAAAATAGCTACTCTTTACTCAAAGCAAAACCATCAATTTTTAGTACCCAATTACCCAACACCAAAGACAGTTATTTGGGTCCGTGACCTAATCTATCATAAGGAGATCTCCATGCACCGTAGATCATTCCTGCAATATGCGACCGCACTCCTTTTTGGGGCAGGGTCTTGCTTGCCGAGTATGGCACAAGCGGCAAAAGATTATCGTATTTCCGGTCCCCACACGCACCAAAATCTCACTATTTATTTTGTCCATGGCACTTCCGCTAGTGGACCTGTGCCATTGACCTTACAGGAAGCTTTCAAGAAAGGGGCGGTAAAAGTACATGAAACCGGTAATGTCAATATGCTTGCAATTGAGAACCTTGGCCGTGAACCGATATTTGTTCAATCTGGCGACCTTGTAAAAGGTGGAAAACAAGACCGCGTTTTGACTATGAGTCTTGTGCTTCCGTCACGGTCTGGCAGGATTCCAATCGCATCATTTTGCGTTGAGGAGGGGCGTTGGCGAGCGCGCGGTAAAGAAAATATTCAACATTTTTCAAGTTCTGAATTTGGTCTTCCTTCCCTCAAAGCTAAAATTGCAATGAAAGCTCCAAGGTCGAATTCTGAAGCAGGACAACCGACGGCCACACTATCTCGTCATCATAGGCAACAAAGAGTTCAAACGAGTTCCAGGCAATCCGAAGTTTGGAAAAGCGTTTCATCCATTCAGAAAAAGCTGTCACGCGGTTTGTCAGAGGATGTCGCAAAAACAGATTCACCCACAAGCCTGCAACTTGCGCTTGAAAATAGGAATCTAAAGAAAGCGAAATCAGCTTATGTGAAGTCGCTCCTATCCCACGGTGAAAAGGACAGCGACATCATAGGTTATGTTTTTGCAATCAACGGCAAAATCAACAGCGCCGACATTTATCCATCAAACGGATTGTTTCGAAAATTATGGCCAAAACTATTAAAAGCGAGCGCAACCGAAGCCATCAGTGAAAAGAGAGATGATATGCCATTATCGCCGCCTTCAACAGAAGTTGTGAAGGCGTTTCTTGAGGTAGCCGAACGTGGACAGTCAAAAATGAAGCCCGTGACGAGTCATATAGAGCTTGAGACACGGGACGCTAAGACAGCACTTTTTTTCGAGACTAAACTCCGAAAAGGTGCATGGGTACACCGCAATTATCTCGCAAAATAAATACCAAACTGCAGTCTTTTATAAAGAGGCTGTGGCGTGCCCCGGCAAAGCTCCCCCTCGTTTCCGAGGTCTATTTCAAGCCTCGGCTGCCGGGGCACACCTCATCTTAAGGTGCGCATTAGATTTTCAATAAAGCTGTTTTCGTTAGGAATCGCCTGATTTTAGCCTTAATCCGGTTATGGCATACGAATTAAGCTCGTTTCCATTAACATTGCTGACTTTCCTTTGAAATCTACCATTGTAAGAACAACATTATTTCTGATTAAATCGGCAAGGATTGAATGATGAGTGTGAGGACGTAAGAAATTTTGTGTATTTACGTTTCTTCTAAACTATATACCCTATTTACATAAAACATAAAAAGATGGGCTTATAGTTGTTCTAACGGTTTTAAGAATGGCGTAAGTGGGAGTAGTAAATGTCTTTTACAGCTAGCAAAAGCAAGAAGCCGGAAGGGGGAGGCTGGATGGGCTCAAGCTCTGTTGCCAATAATGAATCGCGGACTATTGCTTCTGACCGAGGCAAGAATTTAAATGATACTGTCGCGTTGATTGATGAGAATACGCAAATCTTCGGCGAAATCCAGAATTGCACGCGAATAGAAATTCATGGTTATGTCGAAGGTGATCTGGTGACAGACATGACAGTAATTCATCCCGGCGGGAAGTTCTACGGCAAACTCGAAACAGAAAATGCCGATGTTAACGGATCCGTACAAGGTGATATTTTTGTAAAGCAGCTCATGAATGTCGGCAGCACAGGTGCCGTTAATGGCAATGTGCAATATGGTCAACTTTCGGTGGAGTCAGGCGGTCATATCAGCGCCGAGTTTCGCAATGTTCCACCTGAACTTGCCGGTGATTTGGATTTGACGGTTGATAAGGGAAAATCAGTTGAGATCACAACAACAGATCTGACAGCTTTTGATCCTGACGATGATGCCGAAGATCTGACATATACAGTCTCAAACGTAACCAATGGGTTCATTGCTTTGAGCGCTAAACCGAAAGATCCTGTGAAGAAATTTACGCAAGCTGATCTTGAAAGCGGTAAAGTTTCGTTTGTACATGATGGAACGGAAACCACTAAGGCAAGCTTTGATGTTGTTGTGGCTGACAATGACGGGGCAACTTCGGGCGCGGCTCAAACAGTCAATGTCACGGTGAGAAATTAATAATTGCGAGCTTATTGACCCGCCAAAAAATCCAGCCGATTTAAATATTCTAGGTCAAAAAACATTGGTGCCACCTAAGACTCCTCTTCTTACAGTTGATTGTGTGGTATTTGATGCCCAAGATCGCCTTCTTCTTATTCGACGACAAAACCCACCATTCAAAGGTGAGTTCGCATTGCCTGGCGGCTTTGTCGACATTGGAGAAACCGTGGAAGAGGCATGTAGAAGAGAATTATTGGAGGAAACGGGCGTTAGGGTGAGAAAAGTAAATCTAGTGGGCGTATATTCCGATCCCGAACGTGATCCCCGTAGCCATACATGCTCCATTGCATTTCTGAGCCAGGTCAAAAATGCCAAGGCAGTTGCAGGTGATGATGCTTCATCGGCTGAGTGGGTAAAGAGCTGGCGACGTGCAAAACTTGCTTTTGATCACCGTAAAATCATTAACGATGCCATACGTTTGATGAAGCAAGATTGAAGAGCAAGCATTTCCCGGACCAGGCTGCTGCAATTGGAGATAACATCATCCATTAGGTTTGCCCAAACGATCAGGTTATGGACTTATTGATCCACCCCAAAAAAACCAACCTAAGCCAATAAAAAAAAGCGTATTTCCATAAAGGGCATGCTCAATCGTAACAAGACTTAGGGATTGTTTAGTTTGATATGTGTGGGCAAAAATCAATCCCGCGATCAAACTGAGCGTTGGTGCGACCCAATTAATAAAAAGCACATGAGCATAAGCAAATACAATTGCGCTTGCCAAAAGCATTCGAGTGTCGGCCCCGAAAAAAATCTCATACCTTTTGAAAAAGAAAGTGCAAAAAATAAACTCCTGCGGCAAAGCTGATAAAATTGGATAGGCAAAAAGAATAATGGCTAATATTTCCGGGCGCTCTCTTTGCAGCATGAATAATTTTTCCGGAAAAAGGAGCCAGGTAAACCCTAATAAAGCCACGCTAATAGCAGCCCAGCGAAGGACAATTGGTCTTAAAGTTTGCCAATTGACGGCAGGCCAATTCCATACCCGGTTTAAATCTCTAGGACTAGTTAAGAGATAGACAATGATGCAGTAGAGTGTTGTGCCCCATAAAAATGAAAACATTTTTGGGGCCAGCTTTTGGGTAATTATTATGGTCGGTATGACAATAGCTAGAACAAAAAGCTCGATTATGAGAAAGGCTTTGTGATTGAGAAACGCCATGATCGGCTTACTCTCTGACGCTGTTGTCATTACTGGGTTCTCGTAACTAATAAATGAGATTCACAATGAGGTATTCTATTTATTTATGCCTGTGTCTTATGTTGAATATGTTTAGTTTCACTGCTTCAGCTCAACAATCCGGATATGGTGACGTACAATTCTGTCAGATGAAATCATGGATGAAATTTCTTAATCCAGGGCCTCAGTCTGTCAAAAAAGCAGAAAAATATAATTTAGGGAACAAAGTTATTCAGTCTTATAAATTCGACAAAATAAAAGGAGGAACGGCAAAGCTGTTTTTGTTCGCTGAGGTTGCAGATGGGTGTTTTGTTAGGGTTGTTTCTTTGGGGTCATATGAAGCAACAACCCAAATCAGCCGTGAAATGGGTGATATCAAAAAAACGCAAAGGCTTTACCATATGGATTTATATGCCCCGAATTCTCACTCGACACTCGGTTTTTTCAAAAAACCACTCAGCTATGAAGCTGCCAAGGATATTGCCAACAAATCTCTCAAATAACATTAGATCACGGACTCATAAATGTGCTGAAAATGGGTGGAAACTAGGCTTGCCACACGGTATACGCTTTTTATGCAGGCGGCTAAGGCTTCCGGTTATGCGTGATCTAAAATTTTCTTAGCCCATTCTATTCATATGAACAGGTGAAGCTTGTCCTTTTCTGATTGGACGGAAGGCGCTTCAAACGCGCTTCGCAAAACGCAAACCTTTGCAAGCGATTTGGTGCGTCCGACCATCCGGCTCGGGGTGACGGGGCTTGCTCGTTCCGGAAAAACGGTTTTTATTACAGCACTCATTCACAATCTTATTCATGGAGGCCGTCTTCCGTTTTTCAGGGCCATGGCCGGGCAGAAACTATTGCGGGCCTATTTGGAGCCGCAACCGGATGACCATCTACCGCGTTTCGATTATGAAAAGCATATCGCGGATTTATCACGAGATCCTCCGCAGTGGCCGGAAAGCACGAGCCGCATTCAACAATTGCGCCTCACACTTGAATATGAACCTAAGGGATTTTTGAGCCGTCGTCTGGGGCCGTCCCGACTTTCTATAGATATTGTCGATTATCCCGGAGAGTGGCTTCTTGATCTTCCGCTGCTCGGTCTTTCATATGAGGAGTGGTCTGGCCGTGCGCTGAGTCTGGCACGAATGACGGAGCGCCGGGATCTAAGCTCGCCCTGGCTGGCTCTACTCGATCAGATTGATTCTACGGCTCCACAGAATGAACAGGCTGCAAGTGAAGTCGCGGAACAGTTTAAGACTTATCTAAGAAATTCTAAGGCGGATGAACGTGCACTTTCAATTGTACCGCCCGGCCGATTTCTTATGCCGGGGGACCTCGGCGGGTCTCCGGCGTTGACATTTTCGCCTCTAAAGCTGCCTCACCAGGGTAGGGCGCCTCACGGATCTCAATGGGCGCTAATGGCACGACGTTTTGAGGCCTATAAGACCCATGTCGTACAACCCTTTTTCCAAGAGCATTTTGTTAGACTTGATCGGCAAATCGTATTGGTCGATGCCTTGTCGGCCCTCAATGCCGGACCAAGTGCTCTTAGGGATCTGGAAAATACCCTCACCGAAATTCTTATGTGTTTCCGCCCAGGCTCTAATTCTTGGCTGAGATCGATTTGGCGCAAACGGATCGACCATATTCTTTTCGCAGCCACTAAGGCTGATCATCTGCATCATTCCAGCCATGATCGGTTTGAGGCCATTCTCGAACGTATCACCGAGAAGGCTCAAAACCGGGCTAAATTTGCAGGTGCTGAAGTGAAGGTTTTGGCGCTGGCCGCCATCCGCGCGACACATGAGGCAGAAGCATCCAACGGAGGAGAAGCGTTGCCCTGCATCCTTGGGACGCCGCTTCCGGGCGAGCGACTCGGCGAGCAAGTGTTCGATGGCCGTGAGGAGGTTGCGGTTTTTCCTGGAGATTTGCCGCTTAATCCGGATGAAGCTCTCGCCGAAGGGCGCCCCCCACCAAAACTCGGAGAGGAGGATATGCGTTTTATTCGTTTCATGCCTCCTAGCTTCACTCTGTCAAATCCTGATGGTACATCGCTCATGCCCCATATCCGCCTAGATCATGCCATTGAGTTTTTAATTGGAGATCGCCTTGCATGACCAAAGAGCCCTCTTCATCGAAGGATACAAGCCGCAAGCCAGCCGTTTTTAGTGTCGATGACCCAAAGGTTTCTATTGCAGAACACACACAAGATACTTTCTTGGCCAAAGACGCAAAAAATGAAGAATCTGAGGTAGACGACGATATGTCATCTCAGAGCCCAAGCCTTGCCAAACTGCGCTGGGGGTTTACCTGGGGAACAATTTTTTTCACAGCCCTTGGTGCGTTAGCGTCACTTGCTTTCAGTCTTTGGTTGACGAGTTTTGTGCGGGATCTTTTTACGCGGCAGGATTGGGTTGGTTGGCTAGCTCTTAGTCTCTTGGCTATAGCCTGTATTGCAGCGGTTATGATCTTGCTGAAGGAATTGTTCGGACTGGCACGCCTGAGACGTATTGCTCGGATTCGAGACAAAGCGGAAAGTGCTCTTCGCGATAATGATAAGACTGTTGCCATGCGTGTTCTTTGCGATCTCAAGTCACTCTTTGCCTCGCGGACAGATCTTTCCTGGGCGATAGCGCGCTTGAGTAAGCATGAAGGAGATGTATTGGCGGCAAAGGAATTCTTAGTCCTTGCTGAACGGGAATTGATGACACCGCTTGATCAACCCGCCCGCGCAATTATTGCCGCTTCTGCCAAACGGGTATCGCTTATCACTGCAATCAGTCCGGCAGCCCTGCTCGACATGGCAGTTGTCGGGGTGGAAAATCTCCGAATGCTTCGTCGCCTGGCGATACTATATGGAGGGCGTCCTGGTGCGATTGGCCTCTTTCGAATTGCGAAGATGGTCATTGGTCACCTGGTGCTTACTGGAGGCATGGCCCTTTCCCAGGATTTGATCCAGCAAATTATAGGTCAGAAATTAACAGCTAAACTCTCAGCTCGTTTAGGTGAGGGGTTGTTTAATGGAGCTATGACAACCCGGATTGGAATTACCGCCCTTGAGGTCTGCCGTCCCTTGCCATTTATCGAGGCTCCCAAACCACGCCTTCGTGAATTTGCGCTCGATATTTTCAAGCCAAAGACTCCAGATGAAACCAGTCATAAAAGCACTTAAGATAAATATTGAAGAAAATTTTATATAATTTTACTTGCTTTAATAAACAAAATAATAAGTATAAACAAAGAATAGAATTGATATTTTATTTTGTATGGGCTATATAGCACGCTGAGATATTTTATTATTGGCAGCATCAAGAGGAAATAATGCCAACAATTTCTCCGGTTCAATCAACTTTCGATACATCGGCACTTAAAGCCAAGGAAACAAATGTAGCCGCTACAGAAAATAAGGCTTCAGAAACGCGCGAAAAAGACGAACGAGCGCAATCCGTTGAGGAAGCGTCCAGCGTTTCCAAAGCAGACGTGGTGGAGAGTGCCACGTCATCTGCGCCGAGTGACCAATCCTCTGCTCGTTCCTCAAACGGAAATTCTGAGCAATCAACATTCAGCACATTGACAGATGGTGATCTTGGACGTGCCGTAGACTTTCGGGTTTAGGCCCACGATCTTCATTTTTGACGCAATAGACTAAGGACAGTTGTGGGCGGGTTTTATAAACTCGCCTGCATTGTTTATTGTAGTTTTCCCTCATCTCGCTCTATGTCTCGGCCCATCAAAAATGATAAACTCACGATCGAGTTTAATTGATCGAGAGCAAGAATATTTCCATGTTTGTCAATTTCTTTCATGAGCTGAAGGCCGCAAAGCTACCTGTTACACTGAAGGAATACCTCATCCTGATGGAAGCTCTTCAACGTGATCTTGCGGAAAAGCGCGTTGAAGATTTTTATTACCTCTCGCGTACCGCACTTGTAAAAGACGAAAAGCATCTGGATAAGTTCGACCGTGTTTTCGCCCATGCCTTTAAGGGGGTAGAATTCCTGGAAGAGGCCTTAGAGGCTGAAATCCCAGAAGAGTGGCTTCGCAAAATCACCGAACGTTTCCTAACCGAAGAAGAAAAAGCGCAAATCGAAGCCCTAGGCGGTTGGGATAAAATAATGGAGGAGTTGAAAAAGCGCCTCGAAGAGCAAAAAGGGCGCCATCAGGGCGGTTCAAAATGGATTGGTACAGCGGGTACTTCGCCTTTCGGAGCTTACGGGTATAATCCCGCAGGTATTCGCATCGGTCAGGATGGCAACCGGAACAACCGTGCCATTAAGGTCTGGGATAAGCGTGAATTCAAAGACCTTGATGATACAGTCGAGCTTGGTACACGTAATATCAAAGTAGCCCTCAGACGTCTTAGGCGTTTTGCGCGCGAAGGGGCAGATGAAGAACTTAATTTAGATCAGACCATTCGCTCAACAGCTCATAAGGGTTATCTCGATGTTGTGATGCAGCCGGAGCGGCACAATACCGTTAAAGTGCTGATGTTCTTCGATGTAGGTGGTTCTATGGATTGGCACATTAAGCTCGCCGAAGAGCTTTTTTCTGCCGCACGGGCTGAGTTCAAACATATGGAGCACTATTATTTTCACAACTGCCTCTATGAGTTTGTCTGGAAGAACAATCAAAGGCGATGGACGGAACGTATCGATACTTGGGATGTCCTTCA
Organism: Methyloligellaceae bacterium; assembly: GCA_965224165.1. Lineage (GTDB taxonomy): Bacteria > Pseudomonadota > Alphaproteobacteria > Rhizobiales > CBDCYM01 > CBDCYM01. Next base: position 1,186,047 of record CBDCYM010000011.1, read on the forward strand.
TACATACCCTGCTGATTACAAAGTTATATTCGTGGGCGACGCGTCAATGAGCCCTTACGAGATTACTATTGCGGGTGGTTCGGTCGAGCATATGAACCAAGAAGCTGGTGCACTATGGTTAAATCGGGTCAGTGATCTTTATGAAAGCGTTATTTGGCTTAATCCTGTTGCACAAAAGCACTGGGACTATATGCCATCGCTTCAGATGATACGTCAGCTCATGAAAGACAGAATGTTTCCGCTGACAATTGAGGGTATTGATTCTGCTATGAGAGAATTGATGCGCTAATGTAAGCCCATACTATCAACCAGTTGATTATTATCCACTGTGCAATAGAGTGGAAATGGTGACACAATAAGCCCACAATCCCCTCCTAAAAATATTAACAAAAGCATTCAAAAGATCATCTAAGATTCTGAAACTGTTGTTTTTCTATAGAGTCTTCGTGAATGAAGATGAGGCGACGGTTCCGGTGTTACTCATATACAACAAACTGCGAAAGGCTTGACCTTACAAGAGGCTGTAATACCTTGCCCCATGAGTTTATGGGTTAAATCCTAAATGGATAAATTCTTTTCGTAATTCGTTATTGGTCATTATTGCAATTTGGAATTGAGCAGCTGACCGTCACACTTCGGCTGACAATGCCTGGGATTAGGAGGGCACTGTGAAAAGCTTATTTGCTTTGAAGATGCTTGTCGTTGTGACAATATTTATGTCTGCATGCAGCAGCAATGAAGGCAAGAGCAATTTCAGCTTGTCCAGTTTGGTTGGAGGGGAGAAGAATGCTGAGCAGGCTGAGGCTTCTCCGCAAGCCGGGCAGGGTAAGTTTGCCCGGCCAATTCAAGTTGCTTGGACCTCAGCTAGGGCGGAAAAATGTGGTTTTTTTTTCAAACCCGGCCAACTGAAGTCATATCTCCTAACGCATGAACGCAAACAAGGCGCTTCATCTGAGCAGATACAGAAGATTGAGCAGGCCTATAATTACACGCGTAATACAATCAGTAAAAAACTAAAAACCATCGAAAAATACTGTACAAGGAAAAGAGTTGCGGAGATCCGGACGGATCTCAAGCGGCATTTGGCTGGCGATTTCTCACCAAATCAGAAACCTCCCGAGAAAATAGTAGAAAACAAAGGGCTTGATTGGGACTTCACCAGGCCTCAAGACCATTCAACGATTAAAATACCGGATGATGTTTTCAGCCCGCAGGGATAAATAGCCAAACGATAGCCATCTTAGACGAATTTTCTCTAGAGTCTTATACTCACATATTGGATAATTTTATGGTACACCGGCTCATCTGTTGGGGCTTAGCTCAAATGTTTTGTGTCTGCCGGGGTAACAAAGAAGTAAAAATACGGGGAAAATTCCCCGTGTAAAGTTTTCGCGTAATGCCACAATCTATTGCATGCCAAACCACAACCCTGGGTAACCTTTTAAGAGTTGGGGATACATATATCATCCCCCCTTTCCAGAGGAATTACGCATGGGAAGATGAACAATTCGAGGACTTCTGGAATGATATTCTCCGTACCTTTGTTGATGGTGCATCGGAGTATCTTTTAGGATCCATTGTTCTCAATAATTCCAGAGCACCCGATCTTCTTGTTATTGATGGCCAACAGCGACTTACCACAGCTTCAATACTGATTTCCGCACTCAGATGCCGTTTGCGCGAACAACAGCATGATGCGCTTGCTCGCCTAGTAGAGAACGACTTTCTCGCAAAATCTGATTACCAGCAACAATTGTTCATGCCGTCTCTCATACTTAATGGGCATGATCAGCCTTTTTATAATGACTACATATTCCACCATCGGCCGCATGAGGAGGTTTACCGGTTTGCAAATGATGAATCCGTGCCACGTTCAAACCGTTTGTTAGCGAGATGCTTCCGTTTTATGGACCAAAAAATTAATTGGCTTTGTGAAAAGGGTCTAGAAACAGACCAAATCGCAAAATTGCTTATCGAAGCCTATAACAGAAATTTAGTCCTTATTCGCATCGATGTAAAAGATGACCAAAATGCCTTCGTTCTTTTTGAGGCTCTCAATGAGCGTGGTCGGGATCTCTCTAAATTTGACCTCCTGAAAAACCATCTCTATTCGGTATCGGGCGGACGATTGCGTGAAACGCAGAGCAATTGGGAAATCATGAGTCAAAATCTGGGCTTCCAGAAAACCGTGAAGTTTATCCGTCACCACTGGATGTCAAACTATGAAGCTGTCAGTGAAAAGGATCTGTATGGGCGCATAAAAACGGAGATCCGCACCTCAAAGGATGTAGAACGCTATTCAGCCGATCTCTGTGAGGTATCTGATCTCTATAGTGCATTTACAATGCCCAATCATAATATCTGGGGTACCTTTTCCAATGATGAGCGCCACGTTGTCCGGCGCTTTATTGAGCGGATTGAGCTCTTTAAGGCTGAGCAGCTTTTCGTTGTGCTTCTCGCGACCTTAGATACAAACCGGACTACCTTTGTTGACATGCTGAAAATGCTGACAACCTTCACCTTTCGGTACAACACGATCTGTGGTTTAGGAGCTTCCAACCTTCAGACAGCATTTGTGAATGCGGCGCAACATCTTCGAAAGAAAAAGCGCTGCTCAGCTAAGGACATCTTCAAACAGTTCTTGGCTAAGTATTATCCGGATGACAGCCAGTTCCATTCAGCTTTTGCGCGTAAGTCAATTAAAAATAACGCGCTGGCGAGATATATCCTGGCTGAGATCAATGACTATTTATGCGCCAGCCCATCATTAACGACGCAAAAAGATCCTTTTGCCACAGACCTGGAACACATATTGCCGAAAAAAAACGAAGAATTTTGGCGGTTGAGCAAGAAAGATTTTCCTGGTGGCCCAGACAGATATGTTTATCGTCTCGGTAATATGACGCTGATCTCTACCAAACTCAACCAAAATATAGGAAACGCCGATTTCAAAACCAAGAAGCGCGCTTATGCGAGAGATTGTCTTGATATCACAAAGCGTGTCTTGGACGAGGATAAGTGGACCGCCGATGAAATCAACCGGCGACAGAACTGGATGGCCGGTCTGGCTGAAAAGATCTGGAGCTATCCGTAAGCGCAATACTCTTTTGTTACACAGGACTTTTCAAATCTTTCGTTAAGTATCTGGATACCATCTAAAAACCATCCACCACCCCCTGCCATCCGCCTAATTATCGCAGAATATGTGGGATGGCAGGGGGTGGTGGATGGCCCGAAGGGAGTATTTAGAGATGCCCATCTTCTTTTTGGAATGATTTTTGCGTTCCAATTTCCTATGCGGCAATTCAAAGATAGTAAACAGGAATACATGGGATTCGTTCGAAAATTTGAGAACACTAATTTACATAGACAATGTCTTGATTTGAGAAGCCGGCTAGGGAAGCCGGCTTCAAAAGTGAGTTCGCTTCTGCGTACAAAAGGGTTAACGGGTACAATCGCACATTGCCGGACGGTCCTGTTGCATAAAATGCATGAGCGTTTCATAGACCAGCGTTACTATGCCCATGAAAAGCACAATACCAGTGGTAAAGTCGAGATTAACCAACTTACGGTCAAAAGTGAAAACGCCCCCCTTGCAACTCATTACTTGCCAACGCCAAGGCGTGTTCTTGATTGGATACATTCAGCCCTTTCTATAGATTTTACCAAGTGGACTTTTATTGATATGGGAGCCGGCCGTGGGCGTACGCTCATTGCGGCTGCCCATCACCCCTATGATAGTGTTGTCGGTGTTGAATTTGCTGAGGAGCTTGTCTGGCAGGCCCGTGGAAATATTGCAAGTTATCCAAAGGAACTTATCAAAGCATCTGAAATCAAGATGCTTCATGCGGATGCAGCTACCTATGTGCCACCACAAAAACCTTGTGTCATTTTTCTTTTTAATCCTTTTGACGCGTCGATCCTGAGTAATATGCTCACCAATATGATGCGCAAAAACATGCGTATGCACGCACCTTATATTATTGTCTACCTGAATCCTCAGCATGAAAATGTGTTGATGGAATTCCCGGAGCTTGAAAAGTGCTCGCTCCCAAACGGTCTTGCTTTGAAAATGAAACTTTTTAGCCCGTACCGAGTGGCGATCTATCGCACAAAAGCAACAGTTCCCCATCTATCTTAAGGCGTTCAGTTTGCTATACTCCCTTTTTTGAGGAAGTACCCCTGCCAGGAATGCCATATGGTAAGTATTGTGGTAAAAAAAGCATACCGAGGCGACCACTCCAAACCGCGAGAAAGGTTGGGAAAAGAGATCGTATTACTTCTTGTACTCAAAGTTGTTATGCTTGGTGTGCTATTTGCGTTCTTCTTTAGCCCTTCACAAAGACCTGATATCTCTCACTCGGTGATCGAACGACACCTTCTAGACCAGCCTTCAGGGAGACGTTAATGACGGAAACCGTCGTTGATCTTTCCCGGCTGCAATTTGCGATCACCGCTTACTATCATTTTCTCTTCGTACCGTTGACCATCGGGCTTTCTGTAATGCTCGCCATTATGGAGAGTGTTTATGTGATGACGAACCGTCTTATCTGGAAAGATATGACGAAATTCTGGGGGGTTCTGTTCGGCATCAATTTTGCCATGGGTGTGGCAACTGGCATTACCATGGAATTTCAGTTCGGTACAAACTGGGCTTACTATTCTCACTATGTCGGAGATATTTTTGGAGCACCATTGGCCATTGAAGGCATGATGGCCTTTTTTCTGGAAGCGACATTTATAGGATTATTCTTTTTTGGCTGGGATCGTCTTTCCAAACCCGGGCACCTGGCTGTCACGTGGTTCGTGGCGCTAGGGTCAAACTTGTCAGCCCTTTGGATTCTAATTGCAAATGGGTGGATGCAAAATCCGGTTGGTGCCAAGTTCAACCTTGAAACCATGCGTATGGAGATTACGAATTTTTATGACGTGGTCTTTAATCCTGTCGCCCAGGCCAAATTCGTCCATACCGTATCGGCAAGTTATGTGACAGGCGCTATGTTTGTATTGGCTATTTCAGCTTATTACCTCTTAAACGGCCGACATATTGCTTTCGCCAAGCGTTCGATGACCGTAGCGGCAAGCTTTGGGCTTGCCTCTGCCCTTTCCGTAGTCGTGCTTGGCGATGAAAGTGGTTACGCCACCACAGAACATCAACAGATGAAACTCGCTGCCATGGAAGGCTTATGGCATACGGAACCGGCCCCGGCGGGTTTTACACTTTTTGCTATTCCAAATAGTGAAAGGCGTGAAAATCAGCTTGAAGTCAAAGTGCCTTGGGTGCTTGGACTTATTGCGACGCGCTCGCTGGATCAAAAAGTGCCGGGCATATTGGATCTTGTGGAGCGAGCAAAACTACGGGTCAAGCAAGGGTTGCGTGGTTATGAATCCATGCAAAAGCTTAAAAGAAATCCTGACGATAAATTTGCGAAAATGGAGCTTGATGCAAATGATCGTTTTCTCGGCTATGCGCTTTTGTTAAAAAAATATCGGGATGACATCGAGAATGCAACGGAAGAACAAATCGCCGAGGCTGCTTGGGATACGGTTCCCCATGTTGAGGTCTTGTTTTGGTCATTCCGAGTTATGGTTGGGCTAGGCTTTTATTTTATCTTATTATTCGTAATCGCGTTTTGGTTTTCTATAAAAAGATCCTTTGAACGTCATCGTTGGTTTCTCAAGTTGGCGCTTGTTTCTTTGCCATTGCCTTGGGTTGCCAGCGAGCTTGGCTGGACTGTCGCCGAGTATGGGCGACAGCCCTGGGCTATTGAAGGCATTTTGCCGACCTTTCTAGGTGTCTCTCCGGTCAGCTTCACTCAAATTAGTTTTTCACTTATCGGGTTTGTTGTTTTTTACTCAATACTCGCCATTGTCGACCTTTTTTTAATGATCAAATATGCCCGTCTCGGGCCCGATGCCTATCTCGGGCGTGATACCAGTGCAGGCGTGCAACCCACAAAGACAACGCTGCCGGCAATTGTGGAGTAGGATAGGTCGTCGTTAGGATTTAGGAGTAAACCGGTGCTTTATGAGCTTGTTGACTACCACATTCTAAAAATAATTTGGTGGGCTCTGCTCGGCGTTCTTTTGATTGGATTTGCGGTCATGGATGGGTTCGATATGGGGGTGGGAATATTGCTGCCCTTAGTCAGTCGGACGGACGGAGAAAGGCGCATCGCCATAAATACCGTAGGACCAGTTTGGGAGGGAAATCAGGTTTGGCTTATTTTAGGGGGTGGCGTGATTTTTGCCGCATGGCCTCCTGTCTATGCGGCGGCATTTTCAAGTTTCTATATGGCGATATTTATTGCACTTGCAGGGCTCGTTCTTCGCGCAGTCAGTTTTACTTTTCGGTCAAAGGTGCTTAGTCCGGTTTGGCGATCAATGTGGGATATAGGGCTGTTTTTCGGCAGTGCAATCCCGGCTCTAATATTCGGAGTGGCTATAGGCAATGTTTTGCAGGGGGTGTCATTTCATCTGACCCCAGAACTCCTTCCGGTCAATGATGGAGTGTTTGCGGACCTTTTTAATCCTTTGGGGCTTGCGACAGGTTGTTTGTCTTTCTTTATGCTGATGCAGCATGGTGCGGCTTGGCTTGTACTAAAAACCGAAGGAGCCATACAAATAAGGGCACGGGTTTGGGGTATTATTGCAGGCTTGTTGGCTGCTGCAATTTTTGCAGGTGTCGGAGCTTGGATGGTGAAAGAAGGATTTCAAGGCTATGTCATTGAGTCTGGAGCCAACCCTGAAGGCGTAGCAAATCCTTTAAGTAAGACTGTAGTCCGAGAGGTGGGAGCATGGTTTAAAAACTATGAGAGTTTTCCCTGGATGTGGATTGCTCCGGTTTTCGGATTTTCCGGTCTCTTCCTTGCCGCACTGTTACTACGGGGATTGGCGGAAAAACCCGCCCTTATTTTTTCTGGGTTTGGGATCGCCGGTGTTGTCGCAACACCGGGAGTTGCGATGTTTCCTTTTATTCTGCCTTCCTCAATTGATCCTCGGTCCAGTTTAACCGTATGGGATGCCTCATCAAGCCATCAGACCTTATTTATTATGCTCGTTGTTACCGCGGTTTTCATGCCGATCATATTAATTTACACTGCTTGGGTTTACCGCATACTGAGAGGCAAAGTTGATTTAAAGGCACTTCTAAAAGGTAATGAGTTTTATTGACTCAGGGCAGTTGGAGGCCGTCTGCAAAAGGAGGAGAAGATGTGGTACTTCGCTTGGATCTTGGGCAGCTCACTTGCTGCGGCATTTGCCATACTTAATGCGATGTGGTTAGAGCATGAGGAGGATGCCCATCATCAGCAAGAACAACACCGGCACTCATGATCAGTTTTAGCCATTGGCCACAATGGATGCGGGGGCTTTCATTGCTGTTAGCAGGGGTGAGTTCTGGGTTTGTCTTGATATATCCTCACTTTTTCGGTCGAGTACTTTCAACAATCGATCATGCCTTTCTCCCACTTTTTCTTTTAGCCGTTGCTGCTAGTTTTACATTCGGTCTTGGTTTTCGTTTTGAATCCCAGTTTCTCCGTATTTTGGTCTCTCCGATCATTGTCTGGCCAATTCTAGGCGCGACCCTATTTTTTATGCGGATCTATTAAACCGTCGTTTGGAAATGTGTGCAGAGCCAAGACGCATAGATTTTTAAATAAAAAATATGAGTATCGCCAAAAACCACATAAGAACTTGAATTCCACCAATAGCGTTATATGCGCGAATCATGCAAACTCCGCAGCAATTCGTGAATGGAGGCCTATCTTTCACAGAGCTCAGGTTAAAAGCGGGCTAGTGAACAGTTTTTGAAAATCTCACGGATCATAATCTTGCGTATCTGCCGTAGGAGTATGCGGAATGTCTGAAGACACAAAGCGGCAATGCTCCGCTCAGAAATCTGAAGTTGATCATCATTCGTTAATGGACCGGCTTGCTCGGCTGAAAAATTCGGCTGAACGGCTTTATTCACAAAGCCTGGCGGAAACAAATCCGCGTGCTGTAAACAGCATGGTTGCTGCGCCAACAAAACAGGCGGATATTCAACCAGATGATAGGCGTCAGGGCGAGAGCGGAATTAGCGGGGGACGCCCATCCCGGCCAATTCAAAGTCCAAGATTGAGACGACGAACACTCCTCAAGCGGCATTTTAGGCGGGGTAGGGCTCAAACACGCAGACTTTTGGAAGTTCATCTGATGTCAACACTGCGTGATGTCAGCCAGGTCGTTCAGAAGGGTTTCAACCCAGCAACATTGGATAGCTATTGGCGCCGCCTTCTGCTTGGCTGTCACGAAATTCGATTTCTTCAACCTTGTGAGCGTCGCCTGTATATTCCGGCGGGGCAAACGGGTTTGAAGTCCGCGCAAGTTAATGAGCATGAGGCAATTACTGATTGCGACGATCGTCCGACGCCAGAACGCGTTTTTAAATGGGCGACGGCTATGCTGCCCCGTGATTTGCAGTCGTTCACCTTTTTTGATCTTGGCGCAGGGCGGGGGCGGGTTTTGCTCATGGCCACCAAATATAACTTTGAGAAAATCATTGGTGCAGAATGGAACCAGGTGCTCCAAGATGACGCTGTTTTAAATATCGCACAATATCCACGTTCACTTATGGCATGTCGTGATGTGGAGTGTTTATACGGAGATGCCAGGCAATTGACGCTAACGAAAGATCCGGCAGTATTTTATTTCTTCAACAATTTTCATACCGGAGATATGAAACGGACTTTGGATCAAATAGCTGCTTCTTACCGCGCCAATCCTCGTCGTCTCTATATTCTCATGATTGAGCCTGAAAATGAGCATATCATTCTCGATACTGAAGTCTTCCAACGGATCGAGTTTCCAATGCTCACGCGCTTGAAGCACAAAATCTTCAGTCCTTACCGTATTGTAGCCTATAGATCCTTGGTTTAGCTGATCTCATTTAGGTTGTAGTGATAAACAGCATCAAATGATGCATGTTTGCCGCGGAGGCAAGTCCTTCTCCTGTGCTATAACGGCGATATGTCGTCATATAACAAGCAAAATAATGCAGCCCAAGACGGTTGGCGCCGGCCAATCGTTCTTCTTATGCTTATGGCAATTGCCATGCAGCTTTCTCATGGAACTTGGCACACGCTTCTCAATAATTTCGCCATTAACGAGGCGCAATTCACGGGCCGTGAAATCGGCATTCTGCAATCCGTCCGTGAAATTCCCGGATTTCTCGCATTTGGTGCCATTTTACTTTTATTCTTATGGCGGGAGCAGACCCTTGCCTTGTTAGCGCTAATCTGCCTTGCCTCTGGTACGGCGATGACCGGTTATTTCCCGAGCGAGTATAGCTTTTATGCGACGACGTTATTGATGTCACTTGGGTTTCACTATTACGAAACCATAAACCAATCACTTGCCTTGCAATGGCTTAAAAAGGATGAAGCAGCTCATGGGCTGGGGCGTGTCATTGCGGCTGGATCTTTTGCATCTCTTGGGGCCTATAGTCTTATTTATCTGACATGGACCGTTCTAGGTTTCTCATTTCGCGAAGTGTATCTGACGGCAGGGCTTTTAACGCTCGCTATTGTGCTGGTGTTATATTTCGGCTTTCCCAATTTCAAACAGGAGGTTGCGCAACACAGGCAGCTTATTGTCCGCAAGCGATATTGGCTCTATTACGCCCTGACTTTTATGAGTGGGGCTCGGCGTCAGATTTTCATTGTTTTCGCGGGGTTTTTAATGGTAGAGAAGTTCGGGTATTCTGTTACCGCAATCACGACGCTCTTTCTGATCAACCATGTATTCAACATGGTGCTTGCCCCAAAAATCGGAAGACTCATTGGCCATTTTGGGGAACGTCGGGCATTGACGGTGGAATATGTTGGCCTTGTAATAGTTTTTACTGCTTACGCCTTTGTTGAATCTCCCTGGATTGCGGCCGCGCTTTATTTGCTTGACCATGCGTTCTTTGCCATGGCTATCGCGATGAAAACCTATTTCCAAAAAATCGCCGATCCGGCAGATATTGCCCCAACAGCGGGTGTGGCTTTTTCCATAAATCATATCGCAGCCATTTTCTTGCCGGTTATTCTGGGTTTTGTTTGGCTTGTGAGCCCAAAGGCAGTGTTTTTGGCGGGTGCCGGTTTGGCGTTTTGTTCACTGGCATTAGCGCGCCTTATACCTCACAATCCGGAAGTAGGCCGTGAACTTATTTGGAAAGAAAAAGCTGCTCTGGCCGCTGCGGAATAACATCAATTCCGATCTCGCGTGATTGACGTAGAAAGTTTATAGTATGGCGCAGATGTTTATGCGCCATATCTAGGTTGCACACCTAAATGGCGCTAGGTCACGGACTCATAAATGTGCTGAAAATGGCGCTAGAAACGGCAAAAAGATGCAAGGAGAAGCGTGCAGACAAGGGTTGTTTCCCTTTTCAAGCGCTTCGACAACAATGTCTCAAGCAGCGAAGCGGTAGACAAAAAAACGCAGATTGAAGCCGTTTCAGCGTTCGGAGGATATGGCCGATCTGTCCGACTACAGCGTCGCAAAGGTTTGAAAATGCACCACATTTCCTGCACCTTTGCTTCTCGTATTCGAACAGATTGACTCATACCATTTTTAACCACATTTATGAGTTCGTGGCCTAGTCCCTTAGAAAATATGAGAAAAAACCTCATATTTTCATCATCTACCAAACGGGGATATAAGTCACTCAATTCGCGGTTTGATATATGTGCGGGAGGTGCGGATGGCTTGGTCAATCTTAAAAAAGATCTTTTTTACCCTTGTTGTTTCGTTTTCTTTTGGCCTCACACTTTGTGCAGCCTCTCTGAATGTTTTTGCTCAAGCAGGTCCGAAGCAAAACCCCATTTTGCGCATAGAAACAGGTATGCACACGGCTGATATTCGCAGAGTTGGCGTTGATAGGCACTGTTCTTTAATAGCTACAGGATCTGATGACAAAACCGTTCGTGTTTGGTCTCTTCCTGAGGGCCGATTGATAAGAACGTTGCGCTTGCCGATTGGGGAAGGCCATCACGGTAAAGTCTTTGCCACAGCGATGTCCCCCGATGGCCGGGTTGTAGCTGCGGGCGGTTGGGATGCGCAATATGCCCAAGATAAGCGCATGCGTGTCTATTTGTTTGATTCAATATCGGGGCGTGTTATCCGTCGTCTGGGCAAGTTCACAAGCGTTATTAATCACCTTACATTTTCTTCAGACGGGCGCTATCTCGCCGCCGTCATGGGTGGCAAATTGGGAATGCGCGTATGGGATACAAAAGATTGGCGGGAGGTCGCTTCTGATACGGGCTATGGGAATGACAGCTATGGCGCGGTGTTTGATGCAAAGAACCAGCTGTATACGACATCTCATGACGGGCACGTTCGGCTGTACGGGCCAAATTTCCGCCTGGTACGCAAAATAAAGACTCGTACAGGGAAAGAACCATTTGGCATTGCGGTCAATCCTTCTAGTACGCTCATTAGCGTGGGGTATTATGACAAGCATGCCGTAGATATTTATGGGGCAAATTCGCTTGACTATCGTTTCACGCCCGATCTGGAAGGTGTCAAGGATGGCAATTTGATCAGTGTGGCTTGGTCGGCAGATGGCAAAACACTTTTTTCAGGTGGTACGCGCTATGATTGGGGTACCAAAACACGGGCCCTACGCATTTGGAAAGATGAGGGCAAAGGTAAGGGCCGTGACGTTGCTGGGCCCGAAACAACTATCATTGCTCTTAAACCATGCGGCAATAATCTCGTCATTTCCGCTGGAGACCCGGCATTTGGCCTTTTGGACAATGAGGGAAAAAGAATTTTCTGGCGAGACCGCATAAAGGCGGATATGCGGGGTAAACGTGGTAAGGACTTCACAGCGGCAGAGGAGGGAACAAGGCTTCGTTTTGGGCTCGGCTATGCGGGTGGCGCTCCGGTACTTTTTGACCTTGAAAACGGTAGTATTGTAGATGCACCCAAGCCTATGTCAGATCTCTATCAAGCCGACATTAGGAGCATAAATATTACCGGGTGGGAAAACACCTACAAGCCGATGTTGAATGGTAAACTGATTAAGCTTGATGCTTATGAACGCTCTCGTTCGCTCGCTATCCGCCCTGATCGGCAAGGATTTATTCTCGGGGCGAATTGGACATTGAGATCTTACGACAAGACCGGTAGGCAGCTTTGGCGTTTCGATGCACCTTCCGTAGTCTGGGGGCTTAACGTTACGCGTGATGGGCGCATGGTTATTGCCGCGCTAGGGGATGGCACGATCCGTTGGTATAGGGTTTCGGATGGCAAAGAGCTTTTGGCGCTTTTTGTTCATAGCAAGAATAAACGGTGGGTTGCGTGGACTCCGAAAGGCTACTATATGGCTTCGCCGGGCGGTGAAGATTTCATTGGTTGGCATATAAATCGCGATTGGAATGAGGCTGCAGATTTTTTTCCTGGCTCACGGTTTAGGAGCCGTTTCTATCGCCCGGATATTGTAAAGCTTGTTCTTAAGATGTCGGATGAGGAAGCTGCTATTAGCGAGGCCAATCGCCTTGCCAAGCGTAAAACGGACGATGAAGATGATATCCGTAAACGCCTACCACCTGTAATCAATATTTTAGGCCCGGCAGATAATGCACCTTTCTCATCAAAGGAGGTTACGCTGGAATATAGTCTTAGGTCTCCTTCTGGTCTCAAGGTGACCAAATTAGATGTTTTGCTTGATGGCAGACCGGTTAAAGCGGAAAATGGTGTGAAAATTACACTACCGGCACTTGGCCAAAAAGCAAAACTCACAATTCCCGTACCGTCGCGTGATGTAGAAATTGCGCTTATTGCTCACACGCAAAAGGCTGCAAGTGAAGCTGCACGTTTGGCCCTTAAATGGCGTGGCGCTCCACCGCCCAATAAGGCAAAGCCCGATTACGCGAAGCCTAAGCTCTATGCCCTGTTAATCGGGGTAAGCAAATATTCTGATGCGGAATATCAGTTGCGTTATGCAGCTAAAGATGCACACGATTTCGCAAAGGCTCTAAAGACACAGGAAGGCGGTGTTTACCGGGAAGTTGTGACGAGAGTTTTAGCCGACGACAAAGCGACGGCAGGCAATATCCGAGATGGTCTTGATTGGCTTGAAAAGGAGGTCACCAATCGTGATGTTGGTATGCTGTTCCTGGCAGGCCATGGCATTACCGACCTGAAACAGCGCTTTTATTATTTGCCTTATGACGGGGACCCGAAAAAACTTAGGCGCACAGCGATTGCGCAGTTGGATATTCAAGATGCGATTTCATCGCTGGCTGGCAAGGCGCTCATGTTTATTGATGCGTGCCATTCCGCTGGTGGGCTTCGTAGTGGTCAGCAAACACGGGGTATGTCGCTTCTAGATGTCACAGCTATTGTGAATGAGCTCTCAAGTGCTGAAAATGGCGTTGTGATGTTTGCCTCTTCGACGGGACGCGAGCTTTCCATTGAGGATGAGCGCTGGGAAAACGGGGCTTTTACGGAAGCGCTGCTTGAAGGGTTTGGCGGCCGAGCCGATTATTCAAGTGATGGTGTGATTTCGATAGGTGAGCTTGACCTATGGCTTTCTGAGCGTGTGAAACAACTTACGGAAAAAAGGCAGCATCCCGTCGCCAGGCGTCCGGATACCGTCCCGGATTTCCCAATTGCCATCACCCGTTAATGAAAGCTGATTTGTTCCAGCTCATTTGACATAAATATAGCCACAGCTATGACGATGGCCTATATAACGGCTAACGTTGTTGGAATATGAGATCCAAATCAAGGTGAATAAAGCGAAGCTCCTGTAATATGTGCAGGTGTTGAAGGGTTTTTATTGAGGAGAGTTAGTCATGTCGGCAAACTGGTCACCGACAAATTGGCGATCCCTTCCGATCGTTCAAGTGCCGGAATATCCGGATACGGAAAAGCTCGAAAAGGTTGAAAAAAAGCTTGCAACCTTTCCACCTCTTGTCTTTGCGGGGGAGGCGCGAGAGCTGACCCGTCAGCTCGCAAAAGTGGCTAAAGGTGAGGCTTTTCTTCTGCAAGGGGGAGATTGTGCGGAAAGTTTTGCCGAGCATCATCCTGACAATATTCGTGATTTCTTCCGCGTGCTTCTGCAAATGGCCCTGGTCTTGACGTTTGCAGGTGGAGGCCCTGTTGTAAAGGTGGGGCGCATTGCGGGTCAATTTGCCAAGCCGAGGTCTTCATCCATTGAAACACAGGATGATAAGGAGCTGCCAAGTTATCGGGGTGATATCGTCAATGGCATCGAATTTAATGAGGATGCCCGAATTCCTGATCCTCAACGTCAAATTGCAGCCTACCGCCAGGCAGCTGCAACGCTCAATCTTTTACGCGCATTTGCCCAAGGCGGGTATGCCAATCTTGAACACGCTCATGAATGGACTTTGGGATTTCTGAAGGATAGTCCCGCCAGGGACCGCTATCAGGAGCTTGCGGACCGAATTACAGAGAGTCTGAGTTTCATGAAAGCGTGCGGTATTACACCAGAAAATACGGCAAGGCTGCGATCAACAAGCTTTTTCACCAGCCATGAAGCATTGCTTTTAGGCTATGAAGAGGCATTGACGCGTATCGACTCCACAAGTGGTGATTGGTATGCAACCTCAGGACATTTTGTGTGGATTGGTGACCGTACCCGTCAACCGGATCACGCACATGTCGAATTTTGCCGAGGGATCAAAAATCCGATTGGTCTAAAATGTGGCCCCAGCCTTGATCCGGATGAGCTTTTGCAGCTTATCGATATTCTGAATCCTCAAAATGAACCAGGACGGCTAACACTAATCTGTCGTTTTGGCATCGATCAGGTTGCCGATCACCTACCGTCTCTTATTCATGCAATTAAACGGGAAGGTAAGGTCGTGGTGTGGTCGTGTGACCCTATGCATGGCAATACCATTAAGGCAGCCACGGGGTACAAAACACGTCCCTTCGACCGTGTTCTTAAGGAGGTTGAGACATTTTTCGATATCCACCGTGCTGAAGGAACGCATCCGGGTGGTGTCCATGTGGAAATGACTGGGCAGAATGTCACGGAATGTATTGGTGGCGCACGATCAATCACCGAGACGGATCTCTCAGATCGGTATCATACCCACTGCGATCCGCGGCTTAATGCCGATCAGTCGCTTGAGCTTGCGTTTATCATTGCTGAACGGTTGAAAAAGGAACGTGATGCCCTTAACCCGGACGCAGTTGAGGCTCAGGCAACCGCATAAACCTTGAGATGCGATTATCGCTCTAATAGACGATCAACAAAAGCTGGAACGATTTCAGTCGCTTTGCCATGGATGGCTTCATGAAAGAGAGAAGCCCCTTCCGATGGTTCAAGATTTAATTCCACTGTATGCGCCCCGGCACGGCCGGCTTCAGCTACAAACCCGGCGGCGGGATAAACGGTACCGCTCGTACCTATAGAAATAAATAAATCACATTTTGCAAGGGCTTCGTAAATACGCTCCATATGATATGGCATTTCGCCAAACCAAACTACATCTGGGCGCATGCCACCTGTTTCTCCACACTCGGGACAAGAGAGGTCTAAGGACAGATCTTCTTGCCAGGGGTGGCGCATGTTACAATTGGCGCATAAAGCTCTGTAAATCTCACCATGCATGTGAATGAGGTTTTGTGTTCCTGCTTGTTCATGGAGGGCGTCGATGTTTTGCGTGACCGTTAGCACGTCGCCAGGGAAACCTTTTTCCAAACGTGCTAAGGCGAGATGAGCCTCATTCGGTCGTGCGTCACAGTGAGCTTTGCGGCGCATATTATAGAACTCGTGTACTAGGGCGGGATTGCGTGCGAAGCCTTCCGGCGTAGCCACATCGTTTAAGTCATATTTGGTCCAAATCCCATCTTTATCGCGGAATGTTCCAAGTCCGGACTCAGCAGATAATCCAGCGCCCGTGAGAATGATGATATTGTTATAGTGCGCCATGGGGCTTTCTAACCTGAAATTTGGGGGTCCGTTAATAAGATGATAGCTTTCCGTGGTGATAGCCTGATAAATAAGGGTTGAAAAGAGCTTCTGTTACTAACTATGACACCACCTTCGTCAGAAACGCTTGAAAAATTTACAGCTATTGTTGGTCCTGCCAATACTCTAAGTGCAGATCAAGACATATCTCCTTATCTGATAGAACCTCGGGAGCGCTATATTGGTAAAACGGCGCTCGTGTTGCGACCGGGCTCGACTGCTGAGGTTTCCCAGATTTTAGCGCTGGCCAATGAAACGGGCACTGCAATTGTACCACAAGGGGGCAATACCGGTGTTGTTGGCGGGCAAATTCCTTTTGAGAGTGGAAACGAAATTATTATCAGTCTATCGCGTATGAACCGGATTCGTGAGGTTGATGCCAGCGGAAATACAATGACGGTTGAAGCAGGGGTTATTCTTCAACATGTGCAGGAAGCAGCGGATGCGGTGGACCGGCTTTTTCCTTTAAGTCTTGCTGCTGAAGGGAGTTGCCAAATCGGTGGCAATCTTGCAACCAATGCAGGCGGTATTGCGGTGTTGGCTTATGGCAATGCGCGCGACCTTGTGTTGGGACTTG
The DNA here is from genome assembly GCA_965224165.1 of Methyloligellaceae bacterium. Taxonomy (GTDB): domain Bacteria; phylum Pseudomonadota; class Alphaproteobacteria; order Rhizobiales; family CBDCYM01; genus CBDCYM01. The sequence continues at coordinate 1,202,606 of CBDCYM010000011.1, forward strand.
AGGTGGTCTTGGCAAATGGCCGTATTTGGGACGGGCTTACAACTTTAAGAAAAGATAATATGGGGTATGATCTCAAAAACCTATTTATCGGCTCGGAAGGGACACTTGGTATTATCACGGCCGCCACTTTGAAGCTCTTTCCAAAACCTAAAGAGCGCAGCACAGCTTTTCTTGGCCTTACCAATTTGCGAACGGCAACGGATCTTTTTTCTTTTGTTTCGGAAATGGCAGGGCCTCACCTCACAGGCTTTGAACTCCTACCGCGTATTGGGCTTGACTTTGTATTACGTCATGGCGAGGGCGTGCGCGATCCTCTGTCTGATCATTATCCTTGGTATGTTCTCATGGAGCTTTCAGGCTTCGAAGCTGATGGTGCATTGGCTCGACTGAGCGAACGGATTCTTGAAGGAGCTTTAGAAGTTGAACTCATTCAGGATGCCGCCATTGCGTCTTCGTTAGCTCAAGCGCAGGATTTTTGGCGGATACGTGAATCTCTGCCGGACCTACAAAAACCAGAAGGCGGCAGCATCAAGCATGATGTCTCCGTACCTATTGCCAAAATTCCGGAATTCATTGAGCGGGCAAATAAGGCTGTCGAAAAGCTGGTTCCGGGAGCACGCCCCATTCCTTTTGGTCATTTTGGCGATGGCAATATACATTACAATGTCAGCCAACCTACCGAGATGGATAAGGCTGATTACCTCGCCAAGTGGGACAGCATGGCTGAGGTGGTGCATGAAATTGTGCTCAATCTTGGTGGTTCAATAAGTGCGGAACACGGGGTCGGGCGCATGAAACGTGATGAGCTTGCTCGTGTCAAAGGACCGGAGGCCATGGATCTCATGCGGGCCATCAAACAAACATTTGATCCCAAGGGGATACTCAATCCAGGGAAAGTGATTTGAAGGTGAATCAGTATTGGTTACATAGAGTCAAACGCGTCGTTTGCAGAACCCAATAAACCGTCTGTTGGTTCGCCAATTGCAAATACGGTTGCTATGATAGCTAAAGCAATGCCTCCGGCAATCAAAGCATATTCGATTGCAGTTGCGCCTGATGGATTTTTGAACACGTCAAAAACAATGCGATGAGATTCATAAATCAAACGCTCATGCAATTTATTTTTCCTGCTCAGTAACACCACAAAAGTCCTTTAAAAAATTCCGCTAAATCATATCCCGCAATATGGCCTTCAAAGGATCATCGGCCGGCGGCATCGGATAATCGTTCATGCGATTTGGCCTGACCCATGCTAGCTCCTGGTCTTCCAGCGGTTCGATATCTCCATCCCAATTGCGACAGACATAAAGAGGCATGAGGAGGTGAAAGTCTTCATAGGCATGACTTGCAAAGGTTAAGGGGGCCAGGCAACGCTGAATGACTACAATCCCTAATTCCTCTCGCAACTCTCTTATTAGTGCCTGCTCCGGCGTTTCCTCAGGCTCAACTTTTCCCCCGGGAAATTCCCACAAACCTGCGAGAGATCGGCCTTGAGGACGTTTGGCGAGAAGGATGCGTCCATCTTCATCCACTAATGCGCATGCCACGACGAGAACAATCCGCTGACTCATACCAGTTCCATTTTAGTGTGTCACAGAAAGGTTAAGTTTCAGATAGCGTTTAAGACAGATATGAATCACAGCCTTTAGAGAATTCAACGGTTAGCTTCGATAATCAGCGTTAATAGAAATATAATCCTGCGTCAGATCGCAAGTCCAAACACGGGCCTCAGCATCACCGACGCCCACATTAACACGGATTTCTAGCTCATCTGCTTTCATGTATTGCGTACCGACAGCCTCTTCATATTCCGGATCGACCTCACCTTCAGCAGCAACACGAATATTTCCGAACCATATTGCGAGCTTATCGCGATTTGCTGCTTCTCCCGATTTTCCGACGGCCATAACGATGCGTCCCCAATTGGGGTCTTCACCTGCGCAAGCGGTTTTAACCAAGGGAGAGTTGGCAATTGAAAAAGCTATGCGTCTTGCAGCTTCTTTGCTTTCCGCCCCTTCCACATGGACAGTAATAAATTTGCTTGCTCCCTCACCATCTTTCGCGATTTGTTGGGCAAGGTCGACCATGAGTGTGTTGAGGACCGTAGCGAAGTTTTTTATCCTTGGATCATCTGGATCTGAGATTTCAGGGGCGCCACGGCTTTGGGCGGCACCGGTAGCAAAGAGCAGGACTGTATCACTGGTTGAGGTATCACCATCGACGGTGATCGCATTAAAGCTCTCATCGACAGCATTTGAACACAAAATCTGAAGTGCAAAAGGTGAAACCGGTGCATCGGTGAAGAAAAAAGCCAGCATCGTTGCCATATCGGGTGCTATCATGCCGGCACCTTTGGCAAAACCGTTAATCGTAACTGATATCCCATCAATTTCAGTCTGAGCAGTTGCAAGCTTTGCAAAGGTATCCGTCGTCATAATAGCTCGGGCGGCATCCTCCCAGGCGTCAGGGCTGGCAGCTTTTGCCAGCTCCGCCAGACATTTTGTGAAAACCTGTGGATCCAACGGCTCACCGATAACACCCGTAGAAGCAACAAAAACATTCTCTTGCTTGCAATCCGCAACTGCGGCCGCATGCTTAACAGTTGCCAAAACAGCCTCATGTCCTTGTAACCCGGTGAATGCATTGGCATTTCCTGAGTTGACAACAAGAGCACGGGCATGAGGTTGAGCGGAGCTCAAGCGCTTCTTACACCAGTCGACAGCCGCTGAAGCTGTTTTTGAGCGCGTAAGGGTGCCTGCGACAACTGTACCGGATGAGAACAAGGCGAGCATCAAGTCCTCGCGGCCTTGATACTTAATCCCGGCTTGGCAAGCGGCAAGTCTTACACCTTCAATAGGTGGTAAATCAGCCAGCTGTTTCGGAGCAAAAGCCGAGATCTTCAAGATATCATCCTGCCGCAACTCTCCATTTGGGGAGATTATTTTTTGCTTTTATCACCTGTGTCGCCGGGTTTGGCCTTTTCTTTTGCGTTATTGTTGTTTCCATTAAAACTACCACGCATTTGCTTGCGCATCTCAGCGAGTTTGGGGTCCAGAACCTCTACCTTAGCGGCTTTACGCAAACCCCCGACAACTTCTTCAGCCTTGCGGCGTATCAGACTTGTTGTGATTTGGTTTTTTACCTGATCAAGGGTCGGGATAGGACGTTTCCTTCTTTCTTCAACCTTGATAACGTGCCAACCGAATTTGGTTTGCACAGGCTCTGAAATTTCACCTTTTTTCAGGGCAAAAGCAGCATCTTCAAAGGCTTTTACCATGCGTCCCTTAGGGAAATAGCCTAGGTCACCTCCTTGAGTGGCGCTTGGCCCGGTCGAATTTTCCTTGGCGAGCTTGGCAAAGTCCCCACCGCGTGCAATTTTTTCAATCAAGTCGCGCGCTTTCGCCTCAGTTTCAACCAAAATATGGCGGGCTTTGATTTCATCTTCAGGTTTTATCGCAGCGACTTGAGTGTCATAAACTTTTTTGACCTCAGCGTCTGTGATGGCTTTACGCACGCGTGTGTCGAAATAAAGATCTCTTAGGGCGCGGCGCTTATAATATTTAAGACGCTGCTCAAATGCTTCACCTGAGTTGATTTTTTCCTTTTCAGCAGCGGCTGCAAGAATTTCGTTTTCAATAAGGTATTCCAGGAGTACAAGCCGCCTTTGTTGCTCAGGGACATTAGCAAGTTCTGATCCGACTTCAGCTTTAGCCAGATTGAATTTACTTTCCGTAATATCTATGCCGTTGACACGAGCGACGATTTTGTCTTCGGCATAGCTTGGAGCAACACAAAATGGAGCAAAGGCCAATATGGCCGTTAACATAAGGGTGTAGGGTGATTTCACGGGATAAATCCTCGGTTATTTGGGGTGATGTCTTCATTGGCCGTTTAAACAAACCTCCGCTAGCGAATAAGCTAGGCTGAGGGTGGAAGAGTTTGTTAAACGGTGGTTTCCGTTACTATTGATGTCTTCATATAGCGTAGCTAAATATATTGCCAAGTGATCTTTACGTGATTATCAGCACAAATTATGACATTTTACAGCTACGGTATAGCGCGTTGACAAGGGCGCATTGCCAACTTATCTGTCAAACTCAATGAATGTTTAGGCTATGGTTACCACAAGCTCGGGCGTGAACTCACAAAATTGGTAGAATTTCCGGGGCTGATAGTCGTTTAAATCCTAGCTATAACCTAATGTTTTCACCGTGCGGGCTCTAGCTGAACATAACCGCAAAAGCCGGAAGAGATATTGAAAGGGCTTTCAAGATGGTTTCCTTTGGCACACTTGCCACAAAAGTATTTGGATCATCCAACGAACGGAAGCTCAAGGTATATGATTCCAAAGTTCAGGCTATTAACGATCTTGAGTCAGAGTTAGAAAAGCTTTCCGATGCCGATCTGCGTGCACGTACGGAAGATTTCCGTAAACAAGTGGCTGAGGGAACCCCCCTTGATGACCTCTTGGTCCCGGCATTTGCAACAGTTCGTGAGGCCTCTAAACGCACACTGGGGCAACGTCATTTCGATGTGCAGCTTATTGGCGGCATGGTTCTTCATGAGGGCCGCATAGCGGAAATGAAAACGGGAGAGGGTAAGACACTTGTTGCGACGCTTCCGGTTTATCTTAACGCGCTTGCACGCAAAGGTGTCCATGTTGTCACAGTGAATGATTATCTCGCACAACGTGATGCTGGATGGATGGGGCAAATTTATGAGTTTCTTGGCCTTTCAGTAGGCTGCATTGTTCATGACCTCGAAGATGAACAGCGGCGTGAGCAATATGCCTGTGATGTTACATATGGCACGAATAATGAACTTGGCTTCGATTACCTCCGCGATAATATGAAATATAGCGTAGCGGATATGGTGCAACGAGGACATGTTTTTGCAATTGTTGATGAGGTGGATTCTATTTTAATCGATGAGGCACGCACCCCGCTCATCATTTCAGGTCCTGTTGAAGACCGGTCGGACCTTTATAACACTATTGATACTTTTATCCCCGAACTCGTTGAAGAAGACTATGAGATCGATGAAAAAACGCGTTCCGTTACTCTTACGGAGGTTGGCAATGAACATGTAGAGCAATTGCTTAAGGCTGCGGACCTTCTAAAGGGCGATTCTCTCTATGATTTAGAGAACGTCACCATTGTTCACCACGTCAATCAGGGGCTCCGCGCGCATAAGCTGTTTTCTCGCGACCGCGATTATATTGTGAAGAATGGCCAAGTGGTCATTATTGACGAGTTTACAGGCCGCATGATGGAGGGGCGCCGTTATTCAGAAGGTTTGCACCAGGCTCTTGAGGCTAAAGAGCATGTGTCCATACAGCCTGAAAATCAGACACTTGCTTCAATAACATTTCAGAATTATTTCCGTCTCTATGAGAAGTTGGCCGGTATGACAGGTACCGCGGCAACGGAAGCGGATGAATTCATGGATATCTATAAGCTTGATGTCATGGAAATCCCAACAAATGTCCCCGTTGCCAGGGCTGATGAAGATGATGAGATTTACCGCACGGCAGAAGAAAAATATGCCGCAATTATTGAGCTCATAAAGGATTGCCGTAAACGTGGGCAGCCGGTTCTAGTAGGTACTACGTCAATCGAGAAGTCTGAGTTTCTTGCAAGTAAGCTCAAAAAACTCAAAATCCCTCATCAGGTTCTCAATGCCCGCTATCATGAACAAGAAGCACATATTATCGCCCAAGCTGGCGTTCCCGGCACAGTTACAATTGCAACGAACATGGCTGGCCGGGGAACGGATATTCAACTAGGTGGCAATCTTGAAATGCGCATCGCCGATGAGGTTGGCGATATGGAGGAAAGCGCCAAACGCACGAGCGCAATCGAGAAAATAACGAGTGATATCGAAAAGAAAAAGAAAGAAGCCTTGGATGCAGGCGGTCTCTTTGTTGTTGCGACAGAACGCCATGAAAGCCGACGTATTGATAATCAGCTTCGCGGTCGTTCCGGCCGTCAAGGCGATCCAGGGCGTTCAAAGTTTTTTCTTTCCTTAGAAGATGATCTGATGCGCATTTTTGGCTCAGACCGAATGGATTCGGTGCTGCAAAAGCTTGGGCTTGAAGAGGGCGAGGCTATCGTCCATTCTTGGATCAATAAGGCTCTGGAAAAAGCTCAGCAAAAAGTCGAAGCCCGTAACTTTGATGCCAGAAAACATATCCTGAAATTCGATGACGTTATGAATGACCAACGTAAGGTCATTTTTGAGCAACGCATCGAATTGATGAGCGACGATGAGGTGAACGAAACGGTCGCTGATATGCGCCATGACGTGATTGAGGACTTGGTAGCATCCTATATTCCTGAAAAGGCTTTTGCGGAGCAGTGGGACACGGAAACGCTAAAACTCGCGATTAGCGACATTTTTGACCTTAGTCTTCCAATTGAAGAGTGGGCTGAGGAGGAAGGAATTGCGGATGAGGAAATACGCGAGCGGTTGCTTGAAAAAGTAGATGCGGTTGCAGCAAAAAAAGCATCTGAAATAGGACCTGATGTGATGCGGCACATTGAAAAAGCGGTGCTTTTAGAAACACTTGATCAATTGTGGCGCGAACATTTGGTGACGCTGGAGCATTTGCGTCAAGTCATTGGCCTTCGCGGTTATGGTCAGCGTGATCCGCTCAATGAATATAAAACCGAGAGCTTTACATTATTTGAAAGCATGCTTTCCCGGCTTCGCGAGGTGGTTACCGGAAAACTCATGCATGTTGAATTGGCCCCCGATGATGATGTGCCAATGCTTGAGATGGCGGAACTACCTGAGATGGAAGCTCTTCATTTTGATCCCTTTAGCGGCGACGATGAATTTGAGTATGACGGTGAAGATGTTCTTGTGGCTCAGGCGCCAGTACGAAATAAGCCCATAGGGGTTGAGCTTAATCCTCAGGATCCCACAACCTGGGGCAAGGTTGGCCGTAATGCGCCTTGTCCTTGCGGTTCAGGCAAAAAGTACAAACAATGCCATGGGAAATAGGGCATATCTGGCAAAACCGGCAGCTATTTTTGCGAGATATGCTCTTGATGCTCTGGAGCAAGACCAGCCCAAAATGGAACGCTCCAGCCTAGATTTCTGTCTATTCCCGAAACTTATTAGTGATTGGATAGCGCCGGTCCCGGCCAAAATGTTTCCGTGAGATTTTTACGCCCGGTGCTGCCTGTCGGCGTTTATATTCTGCTATGTAGAGAAGATGCTCAACTTTCTTCACAATCTCATGGTCATGTCCGCGCGCGACAATATCTTCAACGGGCATTTCTTTTTCGATAAGACATTCAAGGATGTCATCAAGCACTTCATAGGGGGGCAATGAGTCCTGGTCGGTTTGGTTTTCACGCAATTCTGCCGTCGGTGCCTTCGTGATAATATTTTCGGGAATAACAACACCTGCCGGGCCAACCGCGTCCTTTGGTTTTGCACTATTTCGATAACGGGAAACGGCATAAACTTGTGTCTTATAGAGATCCTTGATGGGGTTGAAACCACCGTTCATGTCACCGTAGAGTGTTGCATAACCAACAGATACCTCCGACTTGTTACCGGTTGTCACAACCATCGAACCAAACTTATTTGAAACCGCCATCAAGAGCGTACCACGGGTTCTCGACTGGATATTTTCTTCCGTGATATCCGGCGCAAGCCCGTCGAAGAGTTGTGTGAGGCTTCGGCCAAAACCTTCAACAGGGTCATGAATAGGTATGATATCATATCGCATACCGAGCGCACCGGCACACGCGGCCGCATCATTCATACTTTCATTGCTGGTATAACGATAAGGCAGCATTATAGCGTGCACCCGGTCAGCTCCTAAGGCATCCACCGCTAATGCCGCGCATAAAGCTGAATCGATACCTCCTGAGAGACCAAGCACTACGCTCGGAAAGCCATTTTTCTCCACATAGTCGCGCAGGCCCGTCATACAAGCGCGATAAAGCGCTTCATCACCTTCGGGAAGAATTGATCGCTCGCCTTCTCGACAGACCCATTGTCCATTGTTCCTCTCCCACTCCGTTACAAGAACGCATTCCTCCCATGCCGGCATTTGTACAGGCAGGCTGCGGTCGCCATTCAGCACAAATGAAGCCCCATCAAAAGCCAGCTCATCCTGGCCACCGACTTGATTAACATAGGCCATTGGCAACCCCGTTTCCGTCACGCGTGCCACGGCAACATTCATGCGCACATCAGGTTTGCCGATCCAATAGGGTGATCCGTTTGGGGAAATAAGAATCTCGGCGCCGGTTTCCTCCAGGCACTCGCACACATCCTCTATCCAGATATCTTCACAAATGGGAACACCAAGACGCACACCACGAAAATTGATAGGCCCCGGCAAGGGCCCAGCGGCAAAAACACGTTTTTCGTCAAAGACGCCGTAATTAGGTAATTCAACCTTATGGCGAACCGCAGCGATTTTTCCACCATCTAACAGGACAACTGAATTATATGGTCTTTCGCCTTCAAACCATGGTGCGCCCAATAAAACTGCAGGCCCATCATCTGCAGTTTCTTTTGCAAGTTCTTCGATTTCTTTGCGTGCAGCCTGCAGCAAGGCTGGCTTCAATACAAGATCTTCAGGCGGATAGCCCGTTATAAAAAGTTCTGTGAAAACAATGAGGTCAGCCGCCTCATCTGCAGCTTTACGGCGTGCTGAGCGAATTTTCTCTGCATTACCACGAATATCGCCGACAACAGGATTAAGCTGTGCGAGGGCTATCTTGATTCTATCCACTGAGTTATTTGACATAAGCAGAGATCAGCAATAGTGAAAATGAAGGTTCGAAGCCCTGTTTATAACGGACTTTGGAAAACACGGATAGGACAAGACATAAGTACCTTTCGTCTTTATGATCACCAACAAAATTCAGCGCGGAGAGTTTACAATGTCTGCCAGAGGCCAAAAGGCATGCATCAAAATTGCAGCCATTATTCTCACAGTCTTTTGCGGGTTTACAAGTTTTGCATCACAAAGCTTAGCCGAACCAGTGGTTGCAGGCCGATGGATCACAAATTACGGTAAAGTTCAAATTCATCAAGCTCAGCCTAATAAAATTGTAGGTACATATTTTTATCAAGGATTGCCGGCGCATATCTATGGAACAACCCAAAATGGCTTCATATATGAGGGAATTTGGATCCAAGGTACTTCGGAGAAGCGTTGTAAAAACAAGGCTCTGACCTCACCCTATTGGGGTCGGTTCCGTTTCATATTCATTGGCAAGAAATTTTATGGTCTCTGGAATTATTGTAGTGAGCGGCTCATCAAAAAAGCTAATCATCAGTGGAAGGGCATTTTAAAAGTCACTTTTGATGCCTGGCCAACGTCAACAACTGCGGGTAGTAAGCAACCTGCTCCATCTGAGGGTGACGCCTTCGATCAACTGCAATCGCAATCAGAGCACACGGAAAGCGAAATACTTAAAGAGTTTGATCCGGATAATTAATCCCATGCTTTCCTCTGGCCGAGGAGGTGTACGAAATATGCGAGAACTTGACTTTGATAGGCGTACACAAATTCTTTCGTCGGGTATTATCATACGTCAGGACTTTCGCGACTGCGCTCGGATGGTTTTTTTCGATACTGACAGCAACGACTGGTCCTACGCTACACATGGAGGCACAGCGTTTATCGTGGTGTTTCATGGACAACCTTATGCTTTCACTTGTCGACATGTGTTTGGGGATTTTAATTGGCGCGAGCTGATCATCACAGACACTAAGTTTGGCAGTTTAATAGTAAAACCACAGTCAATTGATTACCCTACCGAACCCCGTGGCGAAGCAGAAGGCAGTGACATTCCTGATTTGGCGGTTATCAAGTTTCCACCACATATTGCTCCTGATTTTTTCAAGGATACCGCCTATATATTCGACCCCGCCACAGTCAGAACGAGCAAACCTGAAGATGCCCTCCTGGTGACCGGTGTACTCAAAGAAAAGAGCTGGATTGACCAGGAGAGGCAGGAAGTAACTATCGCGCCCCAATTCTGCTTTCTAGAATTTATTGATGTGGGAACCAGCAATAACGATATAACGCTGCGTCAGGCTAAGGCCCAATTCCACGAGCCCGAATTTAGCTCAGTGGACGGTTTGAGCGGCGCACCAGTTTACAATAAGAGTACCAATGTTCTTTGTGGCATGGTAGTGCGTGCAGGTATCAATGATAATGAATGCAGAATATCCTATATTGATGTCTCTGACATGATGCCTCTTTTGGAATGCGTACATGAAAACCGTGCAGAAACCTACTACTACAAAAAAGTTATGATCCCTAGATAGATTCCTCAATTTATCCATTTCTCATGCCATAAGACGGCATTCATGACGGTCCAGATATGAAACCCATAATTCAGCTTGCCTTCGATTTGTTGGCTGAGCAGGTTTTCAAAATAGTCGTTATCTAAAAAGCCTTCTTGCTTGATGGGTGAGCGTTGAAAGGCATCCATGCAATAGGCACCAAAGTCGCTTTCACTAAACCAGCGGTCCATAGGGGCGCCAAAGCCTTGTTTGCGGCGATAGATGATTTCATCATCCAGATAATTTTCCGCAACTTTTTTAAGGATCTTTTTGCCCATTCCATCTTGAAGCTTATAGTTGGGCGGCAGCCGTCTGGCGAAATCAACAACATCATGGTCAAGGAAGGGAACGCGCGCCTCAATGGAATGCGCCATGGTCATCTTATCAACGCGCATGAGGAGATGCTCTGATAAGCGTAGCTTTAGCTCAAGATAAGGGATTTTTTGCAATATCTCTGGTTCAACCAGATGACCGTTCAGAGGTTTGAGATAATCCGCAACGACGCCCTGACTATCCGGATGGCAAACAGCCTCCGGCAAAAGCCCTTCTATGGGACAATCAATCGTGTGTTCAAAAGGACCTGTGTTAGGGGTGAGATTATTTCGCAAGCCCCCCCACCAGCAAACCGCTCCTCCCCAAAAGAGTTCTTGCCCCGTTTCAGCCCTGACGCGGATATCCTTGTCCTCATCTGTTTGAATAAGGTCCAGGACAACGTCGCCTCCACGCCCCAACTTTTTCAACAGTTTGTTTAAAGGACGACCATTTTTGCGAAGTGGGTCGTAAATGCTTTCGGCTTTTTTTAGATAATGATCACACCACCAATAGCCTAGAAAGTTCTCATCTGCTCCTTCGCCAACCTGAACAACCGTTGTGCCGCTGTTTTTGACAAGCTTAGAAAGAAAATAGAGTGGCACGCAGACATTGTCGGCAATGGGTTCATCTTGAACCTCGACGAGTTTGGGCAGGAAATCAAGCGCCTCTTTTGATGTAATCTTGGTCTCATGATGATCGGTTTTGTATTGCTTTGCTACTTTGCGGGCGTAGTCGAATTCATTGAATTCTTCATACGTGTCATAACCGATGGAAAATGTGGTTACAGGCCGATCCATGAGCTCACTCATCAACGCGACATTCATGCTGGAATCAACACCGCCCGAAAGAAGGACGCCAAAAGGAACATCGGACACCATGCGGCGCTTAATGGATGTTTGCAGCAACCGTTGAAGCTCGTCCGCAGCTTCATCAAAGCTTAAGTCTTTTTCTGTCCAGGTATCCTTGCGCTTAGGGGCACAGTCCCAATACCGTTTTGCATGAGCCCTGCCGTTTTGCTCAATGGTGACCAATTTTCCAGCGGGAATTTTAAAAATGTCGCGGAACATGGTGACGGGAGGGGGGGCAACAATAAATGTGAGATAATGCCAAAAGGCTGTAGGATCCATTTCCGGAGTAACACCATCATGTGCGACCAGAGCCCTAATTTCGGAGGCGAACAGCCATTCACCATTGTTGCGTTTTGTCACGTAAAGAGGTTTTATGCCAATCCGGTCACGGACAAGATGAAGTTTTTCTCGTCCTTTGATACGGGCATCGTAGAGTGCAAAAGCAAACATGCCATAAAGCTTGTCAAGACAGTCAAGACCCCACTCTTCATAGGCTTTTAAAAGAACTTCCGTGTCGGAGTGATCCGTTTTCCAGTTTGTATGTCCAGCATTCACAAGTTGCTGGCGCAGGTCGCCGTGGTTGTAAATCTCGCCATTGAAAGCAATTGTAATATCGCCGTCGGCATTACTCATCGGCTGTGACGCCGCTGATGACAGGTCGATAATAGATAAACGCCTATGCCCAAATGCACATCGCCTATCGTTGGAACGCCAAAAACCCGCATCATCAGGTCCACGATGAACCATAGCGTCACGCATGGCGATGATCTGTTCATCAGGAGTTTGACTATTACCGGAAGGTTGGAAAGCCCCCACAATTCCACACATACCACCATCTCTTTACTTGTTATCCCCGGCGTTCATTAAATACTGATACGTTGTGTTCAAAGCTATATCCCAAAAGCTGATTTACGCTTTATCCACCGGTTATTAAGGACATAACATCTGAAATTGCTTAAAACTCATATCACCGGGAGTTTTGATTCAATTGCTGTTGCGAATTGAGCGCGATCGTTGTAGTGAATTCAACTGTAATAGCTGCTTGAGAGAAGATATTCTGCTGGTGGGGCAGTCAGAAAGACCTTGCAATCTTAGAATTTCTTAACTTCCTCTCTTCAATAAATAACGGAGGGCTGGAAAGTCTATGCATTTTAGTTGGTTATGATGTTTTATTCATGCCAATTCTTAGGTAATGGGTCCAAGCTAAAGACGATCTTCAGCATTTCAATCCTTGACCGTTCAATCTTGAGCGTTCAATAGAGCGTCCGCCAGCATCTAGAGAACCAGCGAGTGTTGAAATATTTCTATGTCAATATTGGCCAAAGATGTGATACCTGCACCGGAAACTTGGCGAGTTTCTGAAAAGGAGCAATCCCAGCCTTCAGAAATGGATAACTCTTCGGTGGGCGCGGAGCCGGTCATACGCGTTTCACCTGATTTTCAGATTCCCAATGGCCGTGTTTATCTATTTGAGCTCGACGTGGATGTTGAAGGTCCGGCCAGTCTCACTTTCGGAGTTCGCGATAGCCGCACTAATGAATGGATACGTTACGCAACAACGCGTGGTGCAGGAAAGCAGTCTATATCGGTTCCATTTTCTCTTGAGCGCAAACATGACGTTCACTTTGCCCTCGAATTAAACAGCTATGACGCTGGTGAGGCCGTTTCGGTCGATAACGTCACCCTGAAGCATCTTGAACAGAAGGAAGCGACTAAGGCTGTTTTTGATCGCACTGACACCAATATACCCCATTGGGGGTTCCTAAAAAAATGGTTGCATAAGCGGTGCAAATCATCGAGAGCGTTTAACACCTTTATTGCGCATTTAGAGATGAGGCTAGGCCGCGAGGAGGTTGTGAGCGTTCCGCAATTCATGGCGTTTTGTCCGACCGGTCAGTGCAACGCCTTATGTGATTTTTGTTCGGTTACCATCAATCGGACGGGGATTATTAAGAGACAACTGCCTTTTGATCGTCTCCATGCGATGTTTGCGCCGGTGGTCAAGGCGGTTCGCATGTTTGGGTTGGAGGGAAATGGTGAGCCAACGCTTTATTCCCAGTTCGACGATCTCGTCGAGGAGCTGACGAGCCACGGGGCAACAATTTATCTGATTACCAACGGCTCCCGTCTGCGCCATGATCAAATCCCAAAAATCTTAGGATTTGATGCGGTCAATTTGTCTCTAAATGCTGCAACGCCTGAAGCCCATCGCCGCATTATGAAGCTGAAGAACTACGACCACATCATTGAAGTGATGAAAGCCCTTGTAGCGGCCAAACACAATAAGGAAGTTTGGAACGGTAAGCCTGCGATTTCCGCCTCTTTCGTTGTTACAAATGGCAGCATAGATCAAGTGCAGCAATTTATGAGTCTGGTGGAGCGTGAAATTGGGGTTAATGTCGCTTATATCCGTCCACTCTCAGAAGTGGCGACTGAACTTGGAGCCGTGGAAGATTTCCGGGATTTGGTGCCTTACGAGAGTGATGTCCAAGATGTCTTCGATGCGGTTGAGGATTATATGACTCTGTCGACGACGGGGGAGACGGATTTTCGTATTGACCCGGCCGCGTTTCGCTCTGTCCGTCCCGACCCACCAGATAGGGTTGTGATGCCTCTTGGTTTCGAAGATCGGTTATTGGCGCCGCGACGGCAATATTGGCATGTGGAGGATCCAGCTCTCGCCGTTGAGTGGACCCTCACGACAGCGAAGCTCTCTTACGAAGGGACGTCCGAAGGTATTATTTGGCGCTCGGATCAAACACCGGTAACCCCAGGAACCTCGATTCATTTTACCGGCACGCTGGAGCTTGCACGTGGTCCTGTAGGTTTGCTTATCCGTGATGCCCAGGACCAACTCGTGGTTGAAAAGATAATGCAACCTCATGACGGTAAGCAGACATTTGATTTGCCGATAGAAGTTGGAGAGCGGGAGGCCCTGTCTCTTGCCCTTGTTGGTCAAGGCCAGCCTTTTTCCGCTGAGTTTGATTTCGATCGTCTGCGCACGCCGGGGCGGGGTATCCGTAAAGAATTTAAGCTCCCGCATAAGGGGCGCTGGGAACGGCAGATGCCGGAAGCGGTGATAGATTGGCTAAATGATACCACTGTACGAATACAGTGGAATGACAGGCCTGGTCCTTATCTTCTAAAAAGCTACTCGGTTCAGACTATAGCCAATGAAGAGATTAACCTGTCGGTGACGGTTGATGTTAAGTCCGGTATGTTGGTTATTGGCGTGCTGAATGAAGATTTCAGCAAATGGCACAAACAATTCAGGTTTGAAGAGGGGCGCACGGATGCAACACTTAGCTTTAATGCTGGTGAAAATCGTCGTGTGCAATTTGTCCTCTTTTCTAAAGCCGAGTCACCTTTGGATGTGACAGTCGACTGGCAGGATGCCCTTGAGGGGGCACCAGCACGCGCACTAACGGTCCAAACTCAGGACAAGGTTAAACAATCAAGCGCCACTTCAGAAACGAAACCTCAAAATACCACAACAGAAGTTGCTACAAAAAAAGATGAGACGGCAGACCAAAAGAAAGCACCTGCCCCGTTAGAGGTAAGCTCGGAAACCGCCGCGCCGCAGGTTACACAAAATGAGAAGAAAAACAAACAATCTGTTGGTTTGATCCGAAGCTTCTTTCAAGTATTTTTAGGGCCTTCTGTTGAGCGACCAGGTTTTTTCCATCATCTTGTTTGGGGAAAAAATAGATTCTATTGCCAGAAGCCTTGGACTGATCTAGCTAATTTTTCCGTTGATGGCCGCATGGATGTTTGCTGTATCGCAACGGGGCCAAGTCAGGAAAAATATTCGTACGGTAATCTTTTATTCCAGAGCTTTCAGGAAGTTTGGAATGGGAAGATGGCGAAGGAGTTTCGCCGTACCGTTAATAGCAATGAGCCGTTGCCCCCGTGTGAGCGTTGTCCAATGTCCCACGCGTATCAAGGGCCGCTATTTGATCCGTCCTCGACCCTGTTTCTTGCTTATCGCACAATTTATAGCTTTCCAAAGAAAAAGCCGATTTGGAGTTGGCCGGGAGGATATTTCATTGCCAAAGCCATTTACTGGCCGGTGCATTTGTTCCTGCACTTAACCGTTTTACGGGGCATTCGCCGCAAATGGCTATGGAAGCAAGTTACGCTGAGATAGGTTCCGATTATGTGCGGGATCGCAGGCGCTGTCATAATTTCCGGCTCACCACTGAGGGCTGATGATCTTGTCGTGATGAGGGATCAGATGATCCATCGTGGTCCCGATGATGCCGGGATTTGGCTCTCCAACGACCGTAAAATTGGTTTGGCCCATCGCCGCCTCACAATAATTGACTTAAGCGATCGTGCAGCTCAGCCCATGAGTGATGTTCATCATGGGGTTGTCGTCAGTTTTAACGGCGAGATATACAATTACAAAACCCTTTGGAAGGAATTGGAGGCCGCGGGGTATCAATTCCAAACAGATCATTCCGACACAGAAGTCTTGGTTCATGGTTATCATCATTGGGGATTTAGAGGCCTTCTTGAGCGCTTGAATGGCATGTTTGCCATTGCGCTTTATGATGTGAATTTGAACAAGCTGTTCTTGGCCAGGGATCGTATCGGTATTAAACCGCTCTACGTAGCTAAATGTGCTGGCACCATTCTTTTTGCCTCAGAGATTAAGGCGATCCTTGCTTATCCAGGAATGCCACGGGAACTCTCTCGGCAAGCGGTTTATGATTATCTGACATTTTTAGTAACGCCGGCCCCTGGCACTATGTTCAGCTCGGTACAAAAATTGCCGCCAGGCCATGTCATGATGCTTGATATATCAGGGGCCGTTCGTGTTGAGCGCTATTGGTCTCCCCTAACACAGAAGTCGAGTTCCGAACGACGTTTGAATCTCGCTTCCTCCGATCCCGTTGCAATGGTACGTGATACATTAGATGAGGCTGTTCAGGCACGGCTTGTCTCGGACGTTCCTATTGGGGCCTTTCTTTCGGGCGGCATCGATTCTACTGCCATTCTCGCTTTGATGGCCAAGCATGGAGCTACATCTCTTACCACATATACTGCCGCTTTTACCGATGCCCCGGAAGCCGATGAGAGAGAGCACGCAAGAGCATCTGCAGAGCGATATGGGGCTGAGCACTATGAAATCCTAATCACTGAGCGTGGAGCCCTCGAACGTCTTACAACTTTGCCAATCGTCCAGGACGAACCACTGGCCGACTGGGTTTGTATTCCTCTCATGTTTTTATCCCAAGCAGCTCACGACAACGGCACAAAGGTGGTTTTGGTCGGCGAAGGATCAGATGAGCTCTTTTGCGGGTATGGGCATTATTTGAGCTACCTCAAGCGCCGCGATCTTTACAGGGCGCTTTCCGGTTCAACATTTATGCGTTTAACCTCTTGCGGCCTTTCTCATCTCCTACGTTTTATCGGTGGAGGTCGTCCGGGTGCGGATACTCTGGCAGACGTGCTGAGCCGCGCTTCTCAACAGGAATCATTTTTCTGGGGCGGCGCCATTGCCTATTGGGAAGCCCATAAGAACAGGCTATTCACGAAGTCTTTTAATATAGAAGATGATGTGACGGAGACACTTATCCCTTGCGACTCTCAAACCTGGCGGGCGGATAGTGGACGTTTCATACATATGTATGGCGAAGAGTTTAGGAACTTAAGTGATGGAGATGACCCGCTTCGACTCATCTCCTATATCGAACTTTGCCATCGCTTACCTGAATTGTTGCTGATGCGCATCGATAAAATGACTATGGCTTCATCTCTTGAGGCCCGCGTCCCTTTTTTAGACCACAAGCTCGTTGAAAATGTTTTGCAATTATCGATGCAGCAAAAAATTCCGGGGCTTGAACCTAAAGCTCTTTTAAAAAGCGCACTTACGGGGCTTGTGCCGCACCACATTCTCCATCAACGCAAGCGCGGCTTTAGTGCGCCTGTCTCCAAATGGTTGCGTGGACAATTTGGTGAGACAGCACGGGAGATCGTATTAGAATCATCCGTCATAAAAGAAGCGGGATTAGCAAGAGATTACATTGACAAGCTGTTCGCCGCGCATAGCCATGGCGGGCACGATTACGCGCATTTTCTTTGGCCACTTATCAATTTATCGCTTTGGTATGACGCATGGTTTTCAGAGCGATTTGGATAGGACATCATTTTTAGTTTCCAAGGAGCGGGGTGGGAACAATGCAGCTTGGACTAAACTATTATCTTCGGCGCTTGGCGCAAACACCGCCTCATAAAGCCTTACCGAAAGCTTGGCGTGTTGTGAAAACACAGGCCGTCGACTTCTTAGAAGAACAACGGGATTTACGGCAAACAACCTATGGTAGCTCTTGTGCGGAAGAAGGTTGGGACCGACCTAAACTCTCCTTACTGCTTAAAGGATTCAAGCCAGACTTTACAAAAGAGCAGGTATCGGATCTTGAGCGTTCAGCCAAGATGGTGCTCGAACATAAATTTGATCTCCTGGGTTCCGGCCCTATTCAAGTCGGTTATGGGCTGAAGGCACCTGGCTTTTTGGGCTTAGTCTTTCCACCGGGTAGAACCGTCACGACTGATCAAGAAGGCAGGTGGCTCCAATCCAAGTTGCCAAGAGGCGCGCGAAAGTCAGCCCACCAGGTTTGGCGGCTTATATCAGAAGATTATAGGCCCATCGATTGGCAGATTGACTTCCGTTCGGGATATCGTTGGTCAGAACATATCTGGTCGCAACGCATTCCTTATGGCAATGTTCCGGGTGCGGACATAAAAGTACCGTGGGAACTTGCTCGCATGCAGCATTTGCCCCGTCTTGCTCTGATGGCCCATTATGTGGGCGAGACGACATCTTTCAGTCGCGAGGATTTAGCCAGAGAGTTTTGTAATCAAATCCTCGATTTCATAGCAGTAAATCCACCGCGTTTTGGTGTCAATTGGATATGTAGTATGGAGGTGGGGATCCGGTTGGCCAATTGGCTTCTGGCTTATGATATTTTTCGGGCAACTGGGGCAATTTTTGATGAGTTGTTTGAGCGTATTCTTAGTCAAAGCATTCAGGACCATGCTAACCACATCATGAGCCATCTTGAGTGGCATGAAACTTATCGTGGCAATCATTATATTTTTAACTTGGTAGGGTTGATTTTTGCAGGCGTTTATTTGCCTTCAGATGATAGTGCTGACGCGTGGCTAGCCTATGCCATCCCAGCCTTGCTCCGAGAAATCGATCATCAATTTTTGCAAGACGGCGGTAACTTTGAAGCCTCGACAACCTATCATCTCTTAAGCTTGGAGGCTCTGACATATGCACTTGCGGCACTCTCTGAGTTGCCAGCTGAACGTTCAGAGCTTTCTCAAAACGACCTGAAGCGTCTACCTGAAAAGCTAAAGTGTATGGTCGAGTTTGCTGAAGACATCTGTGGTTCAGATGGCGCACCTTTGCAAATTGGCGATAATGATGATGGCAGGCTGTTTATGCTTGGCTTGGCAGCTCCAAGAAAAGAAAGCCAATCTGTCATGTCTGCACGAGAAACTATTTGCGCCGCCAAAACGCTTCTCAAAGAAATTACATCAAAGGGCGGCCAATTAAGCTTGGAGCCAGGCACACCAGTTATGTCCCCTCTTATAACCAGCGTTTGCCGGCAACCACTTAACCACCAAGCGTGTCGGAAAAAGGGATGGATATCTTACCCGGATTTCGGGCTTTTTCTTTACCGGAAACAGCCATTTTTTCTCGGGCTTCGTACAGTCACAAATGGCCGGCATCATCTAGGGGGGCACGCCCATAATGATGGGTTATCACTTTTATTGCATGTAGAAGGGCAAGCGTTTTTCATTGACGCGGGAACATGTGTTTATACGGCTGATCATGAACAAAGAAACACGTTTCGTGCGACAAGCATTCACAATACGTTGAGCATTCAAGGACAAGACCAAAACCCTATCAATTCCTCTCGTGAGCACCTTTTCACATTGCCAGACCAAGCTCAGGTTGATGTTGTTGAATTAGCGTCAGACCACATATCGTTACATGCTCGCTATGCCTCATATGAACATCGCCGTGAGGTCACCATCAATGATCGCAAATTGATTGTCTGCGATCATTGTCTAAAAAAGGGAGAAAAGCATGTCTCTCTCATGGTGCCCAGCGATATCACGCTCATGCCAGACGGGCCGTCCCGGATTGCGCTGATAGGTGAAAAAGGACATTTGATTTTAGAAACATGTGGTGAGCAATTGCATGTGGTAGAGGGACAATGGTCTCCCGGGTATGGGCGATTGGCGTCTGGTCACATCCTGAAAATTAAGATGACAACACCCGCAATCCGTTGGACAGTAGAAATGTGTGATTTTGAGGTATAACGTCATGTATGACCTCATTATCACCACGAAAACCCTGTCCCTTCCGAAAGGCGTTTCAGCTAAACAGCACCTTTATCTTGAAGACATTCGTGACTTTATATCTTCTCTAAGTTTTTTGCAGAGTCTTTTCCGCCACCGCATTGTTGCTGTCCTCGTCCCCAGCCTAGACGCGTTTCCAAGGCCAGCTGTTTTGGCTTTGATAGCCCGCGCGTTAACGGCTAAGCACTGCATGTTTCTCGATATTGCTGGGCGCAAAAAAAGGATTACAATCGGACATATCATTCGACGTTTTGGCGCATATGTCCGTGATTGGTTTGCCCAAGGACATTTGATGCGTCAAATCACGAAGGATCTTACAGAACTAGAAAGATCCGTCAGCACTTCAAGATCTGAACTTGTAATAAATAATCCTCCCTCAGTTTTATGTCTTAGAACCGATCTGTGGTACGGCATACAAGCAGGCGGATCCGTCAGTCACACATCAGGCGTTGTTAATGCATTTGACCAACTTGGTTGGAAAACGCGGTTGGTATCGGTTGAAAACATACCCTCAGTGGAGAGAAGCGTTTCTCAGATGACATGGAGAAACGAGCTTCCTTTCTGGGATTTTCCAGAGATACCTCATATAGCGTCAAACGGCCAATTCCTGAAAGACATTGATGCTCATATAGCGGATTGCCGCCCGGCATTTCTCTATCAAAGATATAGCCTGATGAATTACACAGGTGTTCTTGCAGCTAAAAGGCATAACATTCCTTTAGTTTTGGAATATAATGGATCTGAAGTTTGGATTGCCCGTAATTGGGGGCGTCCCCTACGCCATGAGGCTTTGGCCAAACGTATTGAGCGTGTCAATATAAATAATGCGGATCTTATTGTTGTGGTCAGCCAAGTTATGGCGGAAACTATTTTTGCAGAAGGGGGCGCTCGTGGAAAAGTTATCACTCTGCCAAACGGCGTTGATGAAAACCGCTTTAGTTCTCTTCCTGATAATGGGCTTACCCGTAATGAGCTTTCTTTAAATGCTTCCCATATCGTCATCGGTTTTGTCGGCAGCTTTAGTGTATGGCATGGGACGGATGTGTTGGTTGAAGCCATCACAAAACTTATGATGCGGCGAAAGGATCTGAAAAACAAATTGCGCTTATTATTTGTTGGTGAAGGACCGCATCGCCCATTAGTGCAACAAAAATTGGCTGCCAGTGGTTTGGGTTCTGTAGCAATTTTTACCAGTTTAGTTCCCCCAGAAAAAATTCCGGGAATATTGTCTGCTTGCGATATTCTCACCGCACCTCATGTTCCCAATCCTGATGGCACGCCTTTCTTTGGCTCTCCTGTAAAACTTTTCGAATATATGGCATCAGGCCGTGCAATTGCCGCTTCGTCACTTGGGCAAATCGGGGAGATTCTTGATCATGAAAAGGATGCACTTCTTTCTGAACCAGGCAATTCAGAAGACTTATCAAATAACTTAGAACGCTTGGTGGACAATCCCTCGCTTAGAGAAGCTCTCGGGAAAAGCGCTAGAAAAAAAGTGCTGAGTGCCTATAGCTGGGAAAACCATGTCAAAAAAATTATTTGTTCTTTAAAAAAGCGTAATAAATTTTCAGCTCGATGATCACACATGAGTCATTGGATCAGATCAGTTATTTTTTGATATGCTGTACTCCAGTCATGAGTTTGCACATACTCATATCCGCGCATATTAGGTTTCGTCACTTGAGCCATTCTGATAGCGTGAATGAATTCTTCTAGATTTGAATAAAGATATACAACAGACCTAAATGCCTCCGTTTCTTCCGTACGTGACGCGACAACGGGTAACTTGCAAGCCAAATACTCGTAAGCCTTGATAGGATTAATACAGCGGACAAGCTCCGGCCGAGCACGCACGTTGAATGGAATAAGCCCAATATTAGCATGATGCAAATAAGCGGGAATGTCTGCATATGACCGGCACCCAAGCCATATGAGATTATGGCGGCTCTTAAAGTCTTTTAAGGCAGCACCATGTGGCCCGATCAAAACAAAATTGATATCCGGTAACTGTTGGGCAGCTAGTTCGATAAGTTCCATGTCCACCCAGTCTTCAAGACTGCCGATAAAAAGGGCGATATCTCCTGTAAGCTCCTCATACTCGCGTGGCCGGGGCGGTATGGGGCTACTGAAATGTTTGAGATCAATGCCATGGGAAACAAAAGCACTGCGTTTTGGTTGAAGTTCACTCACATATTGATTAAGGGCCTTGGCGGTATAGATTACGATATCAGCTCGTTGCGCCAGTTTGCGCTCAGCTTGCCGTAGTTCCTTATTTGCGAAGAAAAAATGGTTATAGGCGTCCGTTACCCGGTAGATCAGCTTTTTCGGTTTAAAGCAATCGATCAAGCATTCTTGTATGATGCAATCTACGATCATCAGATCAGGCTCTATGAACGGTGTATTTGCAAGGGTGGCGGAGAGTCGCGGTACGCAAAACCGCCTCCAGTTGGATAGTGTAAAACTATTATTCAACGGCCAGAAGCGGCTATAGGGGAGGCACGTAAAGGGCGTAAAAGATGCAATGCAATTTTTTCCCGAATATCCATCTTTTCCAACGCGTGAGCTATTTAGCCAATCATGGAACTTCTGGCGAATGGCGGTATGATTGTAAAGTCTCAAAGCATGTAGTGGAGAGACGGGGTCTGATAGAAAGAGAACCTGCCAGCCCTGATTATGGAATTGTTCAGCGATGTGGTGGGCGCTGATATGAATTGGAGAACGCCAAGCATGATGTGAGGAAATGACGACGCTTGACATACAGCTTTTCCCTCTCCTATTTCTTAACTCCGCCGGACAGTGTTCGCATGGGCAAGTCAAGAACCTCAAACTCGGAGATGATATTCTGCCATTGAGATGATAGGTCTATCTTGTCAGGGAAGGCTCCCTCAACAAATGCGAACGCGCGAATTACTGGGTTCCCATCTAAGGTGATTGTTTCGCGGCACTCTATTGCCTTGCATGCCTTTGCTATACCATAAGACGGGGACCATTGAGCATCTGCTATCGTCCAGTCATATGGTTGTTGCGCGGTTAGAGAGATGTTCTTTTCCTTATTAAATTTCAGCAAAACACGAGAATCAGAAACCTCAATATTGATTTCCTCGGCGCAATGAAAATGCCAGCGTAACTTATGCTGACCTTGTCCGGAAAAGCGGTCAACAAAAAGCAAGTTGCCGGTGCGTTTGCAAAACCGGAAAAAGCGATCATGAATTAAAGGGGCATCTAAGCGCTGATATCCAATATGGCGCCCAGCATAATCCACGATGTCTCCATCAGATCGCCATTTTAGGTGTTCCGGAAGTCCACAATCGAACATACGGAAGATCCAGTCTGGCCGTAATTCATTTTGTTCAACATCATCAACAATGACGGTGTTGTGATAAGCCGTTGAACGAAAGCGGTTACGAGCATCGAAATCGGAAGTGTAGACATAACTGCCTGGATCAATGATGATAGGTTGGCCGTTCCAATGCCACTCGAAGCCCAACTGGTCGTTATGTTTGTGATTGCCAAATCCCTCGGTCCCAACCCGACCATTTGTAATAGCTAAGAAATTGCCGTTCTGACGCGAAACAGCAATGCCGGCATCCGGATAAAGTTCTGTGGTTGCGTGAGGGCGGTCTTCTCCGCACACAAATTGCTCAGGATCAAATCCGAACCAGGTAGCCTCCCATATCCCGGTTTCGCCTCCCGCTGAAGCTATCCATTCTTTGCGATCCCTATTTAGTGTCAGATATGCAGGAGAAAGAAGATGGCGGCCATCTTGCGGATCCCAGGTTCCATAATCCGTAAAGATATGAAAACGGCCATTATCGCAGTCGCCGACATTAATCATACGGCCATCAGGCCTAAGCATAGAGAAATGAAAATCAACCATTTTCTCAAGTTTGGAGAGATAGGTTTGGCACAGGGGGCGGCCTTGCCAATCGGCTAAGCGAGCAGATGCTAAAAAGAGTTCGGTTACAAGACGATGATAGGGAACCGACGATTCATAATCCGCACCATCAGGAAGAATTTGTTTCTCAATTTCCTCTTCCAGTGCCTTCCGGCAAAAACTCTCCCACTTTTGACCTTGAGGACAATCGGCAAATACCGCGCTGACGAAATGTAGCCCGACGATGTTGCTCAGAAAGTGATTGCTTGTGACTTCATAGTTGTTTTCAAAATTATCGTAGATAAAAGAGCCGTGCTTAAAGAGTGCTCCGTAAGCTTCTGACCAAAACTGTTCATCTGCGCCGGGCCATTGTTCGATGCATTCAAGAGCCAATGCCCAATTTGCTGCTCGAATAGCAACATCCATTGTGCATGTCCAATTAACGCCTATACCGACTGGATTTGCTTCGAGGAAATCGAGAAGCTGATCTGCAATTTCTTGAGCGTATTTATGCTCTTTGGTCAGCATCCAGGCTTGAGCTAAAGTGATCCAATGCTGACATCTGCCAAGTTCCCACGGATATTTGATATCAGCGTTACCAGGACGCATCGCATAGAGATCCCATTGCTTGTGAGGGATGCCACGGGGGAAACGCAAATTCCGAACAGGATCGAGATACCAATCTATCGGTTGATAACCATTGTCTTTTTTCTTTCGACTTAGGTCATTTGGCTTGAAGGGGCCGCTACCTAGCAGATCAAAAGTATGTGTAAGTATTGTATCTCCTGCAGCAATAGTCCGCTTAATGCAACCCGGTGTTTTTTTGTGTAAACGCTCTAGAGTGGATTTGCTGAGTGTAGCATAAAGTTTCGGCTTGGCCTTCTTTGCCTTAAGCCATTCCCGAAAATTTAGGTTTTGGTGAACGAGTTCAAATTTAAGAGATGGTGGTGTTCGCTGCGATGTCCTTTGGCGTTTCCTTTGCGCGATGACGGATTGGTTCCGCGGCTTGCGGGCACGGACAATGAGTGTCCAACCTAAGAAACGCTCAAACCATCTTGGAACCCATTTTGCAATTCGAGGAGGTAGAATTTCTGTGTTCAACCCATGGGCACTAACCCGAATATTTTTGAAACCTTTAAAAAGTGAACGAGCCTTACCGGGAAGGTATGCATCGACCAGCCCCCTTTTTTCATTTCCCCCGAGGTCGACGCTGCGGCCAAGGATCTCAGCCATAGAGTATTTTTCAATCAAACCGTGGCGCATGCCGCGCAGATAAAGGTGACGGATGTAATATTCCAAACCTCCAGCTGAAAAGAGTGCGGCATACACTTTGCCGCCCGGTTTAAGGACGCGGTAAATTTCATCAACAGCTTGTTCGGGATCATTCGCATAAGGGATAACATTTATAGCATAAACAGCATCGAAAGTTCCCGTTTCAAACGGCAGATCCTTAAGGTCACCTTCGATAAACTCGCCCTTAAGATCATGAAGTTCAAAATTCTTCTGAGCTTCGGCAAGATTGGCGGTATTATTGTCCAGCAGAGTTACCATGGCACCGCTTTGGGCCAGCCGTACGGCTTCAAAGCCACGTCCAGGTCCGATCTCCAAAACCTTGCGATGTTCCTTGCGGTCTAAATCCAATTTACGCGGCATCCAGCGTGCTTTATTGTAACGGTCTTCAGCAAGCTGTTCGAACCAATGGCGCACGGCTTCTTGCTCTTCGCTTTCTGTCCTGGGTACAAGAGGAAGCAAGTGACCGTTAGTTCTGTGATATTTGCCATAGCGTATATTCATGAAAGCCCAGATGCGTCCGATATGCTTTTTCCAGGAGAAAAGATCAATTGCGGCGCGGCGAGCATTTTTTCCAAGGTGCTCACGCTTATCGGGATTATCTGTAAGCCAGCTGACGGCTGTGACTAAATCTTCAGCACTGCCAGGCTTCACTAAGATACCTCGCTCATTACCGATATATCCAATCTTATCCAGCTGTCTAATATTAAGGGCTGGACGCATGACTTCCCCGATTTGTTCAAGATCACTGGCAATGATGCCGCCCCCCATGGCCAAATATTCAAACAGTTTGGTTGGGGAACCAAAAAAACGACTGTCGACCATATGGCGGCTGTGGGGTGATAAAAAAATATCGCACAGCTTAAGCAGTTCTGCCCCTTCAGCTTGCGAAACATTGCCGGCGAGATGGACCCTATCCTGAAGGGCATGGTTTTCAATAGCGGTTTCCACGAGAGAACGATAATTTCCATCGCCAATCAATAGAATGCGGATTTCAGGATTAGTCTCACAGATTTGTGGCAAAGCTTCAGCTATCACCTCAACACCGTGCCATCCACCAAAGGAACCTGTGAAACCGACAACAATGTGATTTTTTGACCAACCAAGTTTTTGCCGCAGAGCTATTTTTTCTACCGCATCCGCCGGTTGGTAATCGTCAGGATCAACCCCATTGGGATTGACCAGAATTTTGTCATCGGAAAAACCGCGTCGAATGAGAGCGTTGCGGATTTGCTCAGAAACCACCACGATTATTGTGGCCTGACGCAAAACCGTTTCTTCAATTAGGAGATAGAGGTCTTCGAAAGCGTAGCCGATACCATCGAAGCTACGCTTCATCGAGATCTCGGACCCATTATATTCAACAATCAATGGGATCTTATATTTCTGCGATATTTTGGACGCGCTGTAGCTCCCGAGGGCCAAGCGCTCATAAATATAAGCCGGCTTTTCCTCAACGATCAGTTTTTCGAGTTGCTGAAAGTAGGTCTTCGTCGCGCTCAGAATATTTAGGTCATTGCCATCCTCGCCCGGCGCTTCAAGAATAATCTGATTTAGCCCCAAATCGTCAAGCATCTCATAGGGCTGCGCCATCACGCATTTTAAACGTTCCGTGGTTGCGGCAAGTTCCTTTGCGACATAGCACGTGTGACCATAGCTCCCGCCTGAACGAATGCGCACCCAGAAATCACTGCGCAGATAAATTCCTAGACCTGAAATCTGGGTTTCGGGACTTGGTTCTTCCGGTAGGCCAACAAAGGGAATAGGTTGAACTGCAGCTGCGACCTTATCAATATCTTGCCAGACCTCATCTGCAATTCGGCGCGTGGGGTCTGTTCCATCTATCAGCGGTTTCCCAGTTAATTTTGCGCGTGCGCGCATCAATCCGTTCAACGCCAGCCAGCAACGTCCATACTGCCAAAGTTCCTTTGTGCTGATACGTTGCGTGGATGATTCCCGGTTCCAATAAAACCAAACTCGTTTTTTGGATAGCAAAAGGCGCGAAGTTAACATGAGGACATTGCGGCGCGGCAACCCGGAATTCAACCCGATAATGATACTATCTGCCGTTTGTGTCAGTTGATGGAGGTTTTGTTCGACAGGCTTAAAGACAGGTAGTTCAAAATTAACGCGCTGATGCCCGTCAATTCCTTCGAACGGACAATGATCCAAAGCGGCGTACTCCAAGAGTGCGCCGTCAATATAAAGAGAATTCCAACCCAAATCTTCTGATCTGCCAAGCATGCCCCGCCCCTTTTGATTGCAGATCGGTATCACAGTCTGATGTTAGGGTCGACCGTTTATGAGGTCTTCCACTCTGAGAGCGACTGCGGAGGTCTCCATTAGCTCGGAAAAAGCAATTGGAGCGGCCTTTCCGTTGCGTAGGGCCGTAGCCAAAGCCTTCATTTCCTGCAAATGACCTTTATCAGCATGATCGCTCTTCCACAGAACCGTGTTGTCACCGGCCCGTGTCAGCGTCTTAAAATCATCAACAATATAAGCCTCGCCGTCGCAAAAGATTTCAAACCGTTCTTTTGTCATGCCCTTTTTGGGCCCCATAGCGGTATATGCCAATGTACCAACACTGCCATCTTTGTACCGGATGGTTGCAACGAAATTATCGTTTCTCAAATAGGGTGTTTCCAGGGGGTCTATAGCGGTCGCACTTATTGCACTCACGGGGCTTGAGGCTAAGCTGCGGAATAAATCATAAATATGGCACGCTTCACCAATGTTACGCCCGGCACCTTGTTCGTTCTGAATCCAACTTTCTTTCGGTATATAGCCACCGTTTAATCTGTAGGACATCATAACTGGCGCCTTACGATTTCCGATAGCTTCCCTTAAGGCTTGAACGGCAGGTGCAAAACGCCGATTAAACCCAACCATGAGTAGAGGAGCCGGGTCGAGAGAGTTGTAGGCCTCTTCTATTTCTCCAAGCTCCTGCCAATTGATTGCAAGTGGTTTTTCAACAAATACATGCTTGCCTGCTTTCAGTCCCGCGATTGTTTGGTTTGCATGTTCATTGTGGCGAGTGGCGATGACCAGAAGGTCGATGTCTTTTTCTGATAATATTGGCTTGAGATCACTGGCTAAAATTTCGGCGTTCTTCATCCGGGCAAAATTCCCCCCCCGGACAGCATCGCGAGTGACAACGCCTTTAAGGAAAAATGTATCACCGCTTTTCTCAAGATTGGGCACAAGGGTTGATTGTCCAAATGCCCCCGCACCCACAAGGGCGAAATTAACTCGTTCGGACCGAGGTTTGCGATGTCCTCGAATTGTTATTTGCGTTTCTAGATCATGCGCTACATGCTTTTGGCCAAAGTCATTGCCGTTTCTTAAGAGTGCACCATTGCCGTTTTTTAGTGGCAATGCGGCTTCGCCAGCCTTCATCGATTGCCTTTCAGCCGTTGGATAACGCAAAATCACCCCAAGCGGGCGCACCTCACTTTTGACAAGCAGATCCTGATAAGCCTGCGAAGCATCGGAAAGGGCATATTCACCATCAATCAGCGGCTCAATATCAAGTGCCCCCGATGCCAGGAGTTCAAGATAAGCTTCCATATTGCGGTTTGATGTCCAGCGGACATAAGCGTAGGGGTAGTCTATCCCGAGTTCTTCATAAGATCTGTCATAGCGTCCCGGTCCATATGAGGAACTCATCAGAAGGTCGATTTCCTTTTTGTAAAAGTCAGCTCGTTCGAGATCCAATCCGACATCGCCTGAAATTACAACACGGCCTTTACGGCGCGTATACTTCATGGCGTCATTAACAACCTTGCTGGATTTTGTTGCTGCTGTAATGATGGTTTTGTCAGCACCATGACCATGCGTTGTGTTTCTGATAAGCTTTTCAAGTTCACTCGTCTTTGATGTGCCGCAAGTTAACCCAAATGCCTTAGCACGCTCCACACGTTCTGCAAGCGGGTCAAAGCCTATGACCTCACATCCGGTTAGTTTGAGAAGGCGAATTGTGATGAGGCCTATGAGCCCAAGGCCCAGAACGAGCACACGGTCACAGAGTTCAGGTTGTGCTCGGCGCACTCCCTGTATAGCGATTGTACCAATAGTGGCTGAGCATGCGTCGCGTAGATCACAACCGCCTGGCAGTTTGCAAACATTATTGCGCTTAATCAAAACGTATTCAGCATGGTTGGCTTGTCCTGCGCCGGAACAGGCCACCAAATCACCAGGTACAAGATCGGTAACACCCTCACCAACTGCAATAACTTCGCCAGATAGGGAGTAACCAAGGTTCCAACCCAAGTCTCCTGTCTCGCTAACCGGTAAGCCGGTTTTGTCTCCGGGAACGAGTTTTACGCATATATCTCTTAATGTAAGGCGTGACGCGCCCTCATAACCAGCATTGGAAATCACTAAGACGGAGTGATTAGATCCTTTGCTGTCAACAACAACGCGGTCATCAAGCTTCCCTTCGGAAAAGGTAGATGCACCTAGCCATTGATCTTGTGTTTCGTTTAAAAAGCCGATTGAAACAGCACCTTCGAAGATCTCACCAGTAAATGTAACAGAAGGATGATAACCCTCTGGTACTGCAAAGGGTGACGTATAGATTTGATATTGAGCGGGAGAGTCGTCTGTGACTAATTCGATTTTTCCTGCCGTAATATCAAGCTCGTGAGCCGCTTGTTTGCTCCATTCCAAGTCATCCACAACAATAGGCTCAATGGGCTCAAGTTCTTTGGGGATAACAATCTTATTTTTAAGAATAAATTTCAAACGCTCAATTGCGCGAGCTGGGTCTGTCGCTGCTTTACCAAGATAACGGGCCATGAGGGTTGAAACCGTCTTGGCCTTTTCTACGGCTGTTTCATCAGAGTGGATGATTGGCTGAAGTCCGGCTAATTCAGTACCGCTACTCACCATAGAGTAGTGCGTCTGTACCAAAACCGCCCCCGCTTCAACCGCGGGTTTTGGCACACGAGCTAATATGGCACCTGACGAACTTCCTAGGATTTGTCGCATGCAGTAAACTCCATTCACCCATGTAAACGTTTAATGTTTTGCGGTAATGCCCTCACAAGCGTTGCTTCCTGTGAATCAGAGAGGGGTCAAACCCATCCTCCGCATCCATCGATGACAGTTTTGCCATCAAGGCTCAATTTGTTGATGTCTTTGAAGCTGGAATGGGGAACCAACAATACAATTAGATCGGCATCAGCGATGGCTCGGTCCGTACTTTGTTTTTCGATATTGTCATAGTCTGCGAGCGTTTTGGGGAGCTCTTGAACTTTGGGTTCCGCTACGACGATATCTGCAAAATCTTCGTCTAACAGGCGCTTTACAATTTCAACGGCTGGACTGTTGCGCAGATCATCCACATCCGGTTTATAAGCAAGCCCCAGACAGGCAATTTTTTTTCTTTTCTCCACAATTTCTGCGCCTACGGAAGCGCCCATATGAGCGGCTTGGCGTATTTTATCGACCATGATATCCGGACGCTCATCATTGATTGTCCGAGCAGTTTTGAGGAGTTTTGTATTTTCCGGTGCCGCTTCGATAATGAACCACGGGTCAACCGGGATGCAGTGACCACCAACGCCAATCCCTGGTGAATGAATGTTGACGCGTGGATGTTTGTTTGCGGTCGTAATAACGTCCCAAACATTAGTGCCTGTGTTTTCGCAAACCTGAGCGAGCTCATTCGCAAAAGCTATGTTTACGTCACGATATGCGTTTTCTGCGAGTTTTGTCAGCTCCGCCACCTTAGCTTCGGTGACTGTGAGATTACCTTTGCAGAAAATCCTGTAAACGGCGGCTGCTTTGTTTGCGCATTCAGGTGTTATACCACCAATAACCCGATCATTTGACAAGAGCTCTGAGATTGCATGGCCCGGCATAACACGCTCTGGACAGTGAGCAATATATACCTCAGCTTTATCTGTAGCTGACAGCGGGAATGATAAATCTTCTCTTTCTTGGTGTAACCATTCAGCGATTTTCTCCGTGGTTCCGATCGGAGAGGTTGACTCCAGAATAACAACGTCACCTGACTTCAAAACGGGCGCAATACTCCGGGTTGCTTGTTCTACATAGCTTAAATCCGCTCCCATGGTCGTGCTTGTCGGTGTAGGAACGGCAATAATGAAAACATCTGCATTTTTTGGTTGAATTGTCGCGTGTAACCGGCCGTCCTGCACAGCCGCTGCAACAAGAGCGTCGAGTTCCGGCTCTATAATATGGATCTTGCCCTGATTGACACGGGCAACGATATCTTCATTAACATCAACGCCGATAACATTGGCATTGTAGGTGGCCAGGATTGCAGCTGTTGGTAAGCCAACATATCCAAGGCCGATAACACAAATACTTTGTGAGTGGAAATCCGTCATAGCCCCCCGCCTTTCGAAATTTCCCTTCAAATCAGATAGTTGCAAGTTGCAAAACTTATCCTGAGGCTCCTTTTGTCTTAAGCAGCCTCATAAGCAACACTTTTGCTAACTTGACCTTGAAGAGCATCAAGAATTTTGAATGCCGCTTGCCCGTCTCCATAAGGGTTACGTCGATGAGACATGTCTTGATAGAGCACATCGTCATCAAGCAGCTTATTGGTTTCGTTGACAATCTTTTGTGTATCGGTCCCTACCAAAACAGCAACCCCTGCCTCTATACCTTCGGGACGTTCTGTCACCTCTCTCATGACCAGAACAGGTTTGCCCAACGCTGGCGCTTCTTCCTGGATGCCTCCGGAATCAGTCAAGATCAGAGTCGACCGTTCCATTAAGTAGCAGAACTCGACATATTCTACAGGCTGGATTAGGTGAACTCCCGGCAGGTCTCCAAGGATCGCATTAACCGGGTCTCGTACATTGTCATTGAGATGTACTGGATAGATAACTTCCACATCCTGCCGATCAGCAATTTCTGCAATGGCATTGCAAATATTTTTCATGCCTTGACCAAAGCTCTCGCGTCTATGGCCCGTCACCAATATGAGTTTCTTATCGGGATCAAGAAATTTGAATCGAGAAGTTAAAACCTTGTTCAATCCTTTTTTTGACCGGATGCGCTCAATCACCTGCAATAAAGCATCAATTACAGTGTTTCCTGTGAGAAAAACTTGACGGTCTCCGAGACCTTCTTTTTCCAACGCCGCTATGGCGCTCTGCGTTGGTGCGTAGAGATGATCGGCAATTTGATCAACGATTTTACGGTTAAGCTCCTCCGGCCAAGGGCTAGATAAGTTACCACTACGCAATCCGGCTTCAACATGTCCAACAGGGACCTTTTGATAAAAAGCTGCAAGACTGCCAGCCATTGCGGTTGTGGTATCTCCATGAACAAGGACCCGGTCTGGGCGTTCCTGGCGGATCACACCTTCTAAGCCATACAGGACTTTAGATGTAATATCTGTGAGCGTTTGGCCACGCGTCATGATGTTCAGGTCATGACCAGGAACGATGTCAAACACGTTTAAAACTTGGTCCAACATCTCACGATGTTGTGCGGTAACACAGGTAATGTGTTGGATGTCAGGGGCTGACTGCAGTGCCTTGACGACAGGTGCCATTTTTATGGCTTCCGGCCGGGTTCCAA
Source organism: Methyloligellaceae bacterium (assembly GCA_965224165.1). GTDB lineage: Bacteria > Pseudomonadota > Alphaproteobacteria > Rhizobiales > CBDCYM01 > CBDCYM01. The sequence continues at coordinate 1,235,192 of CBDCYM010000011.1, forward strand.
ACACTGTGAGTATTTTCAAGCTACCCTCCAGCTCAACTTCGGCAGTACACACATGTCATCAACGGATTACAATTCTGACTGATATGAGTGTTAGGTTAAGCGCCAAACTCTATAGGATTGAATTTTAACCCATAGACAAAATTGCATAATATATTCGATTGCATGCGAATGATCCGGATATTTATCAGTTTAAAAATATAAACGATAGTCACTTGAAAGCAATTTTTGGGAATTTTCCCTGTTTATTTTTTTATAAAACTTGAGTTTTTTATCTGATCCTAAAATAACATCATTTTTTCTTGGAAAATTTAATCAGAAATTATTTATATTTAAAAATGGTTTGTTTTAATTTGCTCATCTAAATCCTTAATTTTGATGCGCCATTTACGGCGGTGAAAAAGTGAGAAAAGAAGAGATTGAATGAAAGCTAAAGACGTTCTTTGCCTGTGAAAAAGTTACGTATCCGGCATGGGTTTTATCCGATTGCCAGGCCGGTTCCCCGCCAGATCGCGCTATATGCGACGGTTCTCGGGCTAAGAGTTGTCGCTTTGAGCAAATGCAACGCAGATGAGACCTTTTTGTTGTGCCACCGGGAGGAAACAGCTTTTTCTAAATGGAGTGCAGACATAAAATACCCAAGAGCTTTGCCGGTAAGTTGGGGTTTCCATTTATTTTCGATACGTTGCAAAGCTGGTGTAATGCTTTGTGATAGCGCACGGCTGGGTGATCCGAGTACGGCTCCGGGGCCGACGCTATGAGTAAAGTGATAATGTTGTGCAGCTCGCAGCAGCCAATCCCAATCTTCATAACGCCGAAGTTTTTCGTCCTGAGGGCCAATTTTGTCGAGCGCAGATTTATGAGCTAAAAGCGTGCTCCCTGGTGCAACACGACAACCCATCAGAAAATAGTCAAACCAATCAGTAGGATTAAGTGCTGGATTAAATTGTTTTGCAAATCTCCCTTGGTAAGAGAAAGGTGTAAATACACCAGCACAAGACCGTGCAGCCTTGTCTAGATGGCGAATTTGTGCATCCAGTTTTCCATTTTCCCATATGTCATCGGAGTCAAGGAATGCAATATACTGGCCTTTTGCAGATGTAAGACCAGTATTTCTCGCCGCTGCAGCTCCGCGGTTTTGATTGTGTCGTACTATGCGTAGTCTGGGGAATTCATGAATGGTTATTTGTTGACGTGAAGCGTCATCAACGACAATGACTTCAAGGTCATCAATCTTCTGTTCGTAAACACTTTTTAATGCTCGCCGGAGTAAAGTATGGCTGTCATAGGCTGGTATGATGACAGACACGAGATATGAAGGAGCATTCAACATTTCGATGATTCAATCACGTTGGGCCTAAACCTTTGTTTTGCCGTACTTCTTATCGGAAAACTGGTGCCCACTTTTCCGGAAGCACTCTAATAAATTTTTTCCAGTGTGCTATATCCGGCAAGAACACACCATCTCAAGTACTTTACAGCGGAAAACATATAATTTGACTTGACAATAACTGTGGATTTATGGCGCTCCTGTAGAGCATAGTGGGAGCACCAAATAACAACAATAATCATACGGGCGATAATTGAGTAAGTTTCCTGAGCTGGATACTATGAAGCTTGTTTTGGCAACACATTCAAGTCGCGAGTTTTTTGAAGCGCGCTCTGAATTGAACTTTCTCGAAAATCGTTTTCCGCCAGACCGTTTGCATCAATTACCACCATTTGAATCTTTACCTTCATTTGATGCAGAAGTTCAACTGACCGGTGTACTGACCCTTTGGCGCATCGATATGTCAGAGGAAGAGAGAGAGTGCTCCTTTTCCCTGATTTGGTCTTATGATCCTGGCTATAAAATTCAATCGGCCACCTTTTGTGATGACCACCTAGTGATCCTGGGGGCAGACCGTATCGTGGTTCTCGGGTCTGATCTCGAGGAACAGGCGACGATCATTGATCCGTGGTTGGTTGGCGGACATATGATCTTTACAGATGATGAATCTAAGAACTGCAAGGATGTTTGGGTGAACAGCTCGCCCGCCAATGCGGTGCTTAGAGTCTCAATTACCGATCGGTGTGTTAAGGAGCGGATTAAAGTCCCGGACATATTCGGTAAAGGCTACGATCTGACAACTGATAATGATCTGCATAACAATTACATTGCTACTGATTTGCAACCCACACACATAAATTGCGCAGTGCCAACAAGGCGTGGGTTGTTGATTACACTCTGGATTCAAGGGGTGGTCGGTTTCTTAAAGCCTGATGGGACATTCCGGGAGCTAATTAGCGGCCTGCGAGGCTGTCACGGTGCTAGATATTTGACAGATAGTGATGAAGTTATGGTCACCGACAGTGCTGCGGGGTTAATTTGGTTTCTCAATGCAGAGACTGGAGCAATTGTCCGGCGTCTGAAGATCGCAACCCAGTGGCTGCACGATACCTGCATTTATGACCAAAATACCTTGCTGGCAAGTTGTACGGATCTTAATCGGATAGCCCTTCTTTCTCGCGAAGATGGTAGAATTTTGGCGCGGGTTGATTGTGAGGCCTTTGGACGATCGACAATGTTTGTTTCTGTCAAGGATCTGCCGTCGAGCTGGGAGGCTACTTTTTCACCAAATGCTACCGATAGTCCTGGAAGAAGCTTCAAGGATGATTTTGTATTAGGAGAGAAAAATTATGCCGATGATTTTGTAAACTCTCCATTATTCAAAAACCTTTCTGAAGAAACTGGGCTTAGTCTCGGTGTATCCTTTGTCGGTGAGCAAGGCGAAAACACAATAGGGCTCGGTGAAACATTTATTCTACCGCGAGGCAGGTATTTTTTTGCGGCTGAAGTAAAGTGCGAAAGCGGCGCTCTAAATTTAGGTCTTGGTGATGAGTATATGTCAAATTGGCTTAGCCAACTTTCGTTTGATGTCGTTCAAAAGCGTAAGCAACAAACTTTTACTTTGGACAGCCCCAAACGCGTTCGCTTAGCGCTTTCCGGGATGCGACAAGATAAAGTAAGGTCAATCAATGCAAACATTTGCAATATCCAATTGCAAGCTATTCGCGAGCTCAAAACTTGTGGAGTTACGGCGCAGGTCAATGAGGTGGATTTCGAGCCTGACCAAAAGGAATTAGAGTTTGCACCGAAGCGAAGCCAGAAGAATTTATTCTCCAATATTAGTCTGAAACCTGTTTATGAAGAGATGCGAACCTCGCTTATTTTATCTTCGAACGAGGCCCGCCAACTTGAGTATCTCGCCCAGGGTGCCCCCCTCAGCGTTCCCCCTGGGCTTTATGAGTTTGGGGCGGATTTTAGTTCTCCTGTTGGGCAGATCAGTTTTGGTTTACTCGATTATCGGACAAAAAATTGGTACAAGCAGTTTATTCTTGATAGAGAGGCCGAGACGTTTCGAACGACCTTTGATGTGGAGCAGACCGTCACCTTAGAGCCAATTATTTCTGCACATAATCTAAATTCTCCCTCTATAAATAAAGTTACTCTTTATGGACTGAATCTCACCCGATTGAATGGAGATTCTGCAGGCGAGTCCCAAGAACAAGCTAATTCGCAACGGGATGAAAAACAGGAAATCGGGAACGTGCTTTTCGACACGCAAACATGCGATGACGAGAACCACATCTTGCCTAAGGAGCACAAAGCTCTCGTTAGTGAAGGGGGAAGTATTGCGCTGGAGCGTCGGTGGCCATGGAACAGGGCTATAGGTGGATCAAATATATTATTCCGCCTTGAGGTGCCAAGCGCAGTTCGACAAGGGTACCTCTTAAAATCTTCAGCCTTAACATTGCAAGCTGGACGGTACTATTTAAAGCTCCATATGGAAGCTTGGAGCGGTAGTATTGGTTTTGGCTTGCTTGACATCGACGCAGATCGTTTCATCGCCAGTATGCCACTTACGGGTCCTATCATCCATTTAGAGCAAGATATTTTTTTAGAAAAGGATTTCACCCTCATGGCGATCGTATCCGCCAATAATTTATTTGAGCCAACAACGTTTGACATCAAAATTTTTGAAATGGCTCTTTTCCATGATTCAATTTAACCTCATTTATGAGTTCGTGACCTAGTGTCCCGAATCTAAAGTTCGTATCATTTTCAGTCAGGCACTTTTCGAACTTTAGATTCGAAAGGACACTATAGCCTTTTGCGCTCAAGCAGATTCGGGATTCCCATTTTATTGAATTTATGATTCTCTTCGTCATGAGGAGGATTCGGCCATGGCAAAAGCCTATTCGATGGATTTGCGTCTGCGTATTGTTGCGTTTGTTGATGCTGGCAACACCCACCGTTCGGCAGCTGAGCGGTTTGATGTTGCGATCAGTTTTGTGAACACCTTGATGAAGCGTAAGCGGGAACTTGGACATATTGAGGCTTTGCGATGTGGCGGCAAGCGTCATGGTAAGCTGGATGCGGCCAAAGACTTTTTGGTCAAACGCGTTACGGAGCAAAAAGATATTACACTTTTTGAACTGCGTGATGAATTGGCCGAGCAGGGAATAGAGGTTGCACCGTCTTCGATTTGGCGTTTTCTCAAACGCCTCGGTTTAAGCCATAAAAAAAACACTGCACGCGAGCGAACAGCACAGACTTGATGTCCAGCAAGAACGGCATTTTTGGATGAATAGGCGTCAACCTTTTATGACACGCGTTCTGCATCAGCTTGTCTTTATCGATGAGACCTCGACAAACACCAAAATGACACGCCGTTATGGCTGGTCACGTAAAGGAGAGCGCTGCCATGCTGATGCGCCCTTTGGGCACTGGAAAACACAAACCTTCATTGCCGGGCTGAGATGTCATTCTGTGACAGCACCTTGGGTGATCGATAGACCAATGAACCGCAGAATTTTTGAGGTTTATGTGCAAACACAATTAGCACCCACCTTATCCAAAGGCGATATCGTGATCATGGATAATTTTAAACCTCATAAAAGCCCTGCCGCAGAAAAATATATTAAAGATAAGGGCGCATGGATTTTGTTCTTGCCCCCATATTCGCCGGATCTGAACCCCATTGAAATGGCCTTCTCAAAACTCAAAGCACACTTGCGAAAGCAAGCTGTGAGAACAATTGAGGAGCTTTGGAAAGCTATTGGAAATATCTGCGATCTGTTTTCTGTAAAAGAATGCCAGAATTATTTTAAAGCTGCAGGATATGTGAACTGAGTTGAACGCAAAATGCTATAGCCAATTTTTGAGTCTAGTGACGTTTACGAATTTGAAGTTCCTAAAAGGGTGTGCTGCAAATATGATAGGAACTTCAAATTCACCTCACTAGAGTACCTTTGAGTGGCTCCAGTAAAAAACTTACCGGCGGAACCCGTATTCCAATGTAAAATATTGGGGCGACAAATCTGCCAGTGGGTTTCGCAGCTTTGCCAACTCTTCCGCCGGTCCGTGAACTTCTAGTCGCGTAATGTCGGCGATTTTTAAAGCCTCTTGCAGAACCGCATCGATATTTTGCAGATGGGCAAGCACACCTTCGGCATCAGCATATCCTTCTCTGCAATGCATTTCGTTTCCGTCGAAAGAGAACCCATAATGAAGACATTTGGGCTCATTTGCAGTTTTCTCCATAAACTGTTCGCATAAGGTCTTCATCTCATCAATCTTACCGTCATGAATTTTGAAGTAAGGCACGAGAGTGCAACATTTGTCCTGGGGGGCCATATTCTCTTCCCTTAGCTGACCATTATTATGGGGATTTTCAGTGTAGCTGTTCTTGCAGAAAAGAGCGAGGGGCAATCAGATTTCACTATAAACGCCAAAACTGGCCGTCCAGTTTATAGGCGATCGTTGCTATCATCTGGTCGAAAGCTTAAACTACTGCATTGTGCCTAAGTGGATGGTCAAAGTTATCCGAGTGAGGCGGTGATATAGGATATTCCGGGACAATAGAGTCGTTTGAAGGCGAGTATGGTCTCTGTCAATAATGCGTCAGCATACATTGTTGAGGGCAAAAAAATTGAGAGCAAAAAACGCAATAAATACCATATTCGTAATAATTGCTTCCGAAACCGGAATATGGCGCTAATCTCGTATTAATAAAGCAACTGACAGGTGAGGAAATGTGCAAGATTTTTGCCGGACAATCACCGGCGCGTTATGCCTATCAAACGCGGTCCGTACGATTAGGCGGACATGGAACCAGCGTGCGCTTGGAACGGGCTTTTTGGGATATTTTGGAGGAGATATCTGCGGCACAAGGGATGCCTCTTAGCCGCTTTCTGACCACGCTTCATGATGAAGTGCTTGAACTTCAAGGTGAAGCTCAGAATTTTACGTCGCTGCTTCGATGTGCGTGCCTTACTTATGTGTCCGAAATTCGTGGTAACCAGGCTCATGAACTGGCCCTGAAGGATGAGGCGCAAATGGCTGATGGTGTACGCCCAATAGTCACACTTTAATGTCAACCAATTTTCTCCGGCCCAATGCATTTTGCGGGGCGTAGTATATCGATACTACCTAGAATATTTGCTAGACCGCTAAAATTCTCGTGCAACACGATTATCACGGGAGGAGCAAACAGGTGTGGTTTGCATTCAGATTGCAATTTTCATTACTCTTTTTTCGCGCTTGCTTATCCCAAGATTTATCTGAAAAATCGAATGCTTGCCTGAGTTAAAACTTTGGTATGGTGAAGGAGAACCAACACCGATGGCTAAAGCAATTCACACCATGATGCGGGTCCTGGAGGAACAGCGCTCGGTAAATTTTTATCAAAAAGCTTTCGGTCTTCAAGTCGCGGATCGCTTTGACTTTGATGACTTCACGCTCATCTACATGCGCGGCGATGAGACGGACTTCGAGGTTGAGCTTACAGTCAATAAAGGGCGTGAGGAACCTTATTCCCATGGCGATGGCTACGGTCATTTGGCGGTTGCCGTTGATGACATTGAAAGTGAGCACGCCCGTTTTAAAAAAGAGGGGCTAAACCCACGCGATATTGTTGAGTTTCATCGCGATGGTGCGCTAATGGCCAAGTTCTTTTTCGTCGAGGATCCGGATGGCTACAAGATCGAGGTTTTGCAAAAACATGGGCGCTATCGGTAAACGCCCACAGGAAGGAGGAAGATATGCGAACAACAGACAAGCGCTCGAATGTTTCGCGGCGTGAAGTTCTTGCCGCAGGTGGGGCTACTCTCATAGCTGCAAGTATATTACCTGGCGGTATTGTTTCGGGTGAGGCTTGGGCGGCGACGCCAAAAGCACTGAAACCTGAAACCTTCGCAACCCTCGTGCAAATGTCTCGCGATATCTATCCCCACGATCGGTTCGCCGATGCCCTATACGCGAAAGCTGTTGAGGGATTGGACAAGGGTGCCGCAGGGGATGCCAAAACATTGAAGCTTCTTGAAGATGGTGTGACGGCCCTGAATGCATCTGCAAAGAGCGCACACAAAGCAGATTACGCCCAGGTGGGTTGGGAGATCGACCGGGCAGCACTTTTGCGTAAGATTGCAACAGATGGTTTCTTCCAAAAAGTGCGCGGTAACCTTGTCACCGGCCTTTACAATCAGCCTGCGGTTTGGAAGCTCCTCGGTTATGAGGGTGAGTCCGCCTCCAAAGGCGGTTACATCAACCGCGGCTTCAATGATCTTAACTGGATATAAATGCTGGCAGGAAACGACAGGGAGGTAAGCTATGGCAGCTCCTTATAAACTCAATGACGATAGTGTTGTTGTCGTAATCGGTTCTGGTGCCGGCGGCGGAACACTTGGTACGGAACTCGCTCTTAAGGGCATTGATACGGTTATTCTAGAGGCTGGTGGACGGCATGAAATCGAAGATTTCGAGAACAACGAATGGCCGATGTTTTCAAAAATCTCCTGGCTTGATAAACGCACAACATCAGGAAAATGGCGTGTTGGGAAGGATTTTCCAAACCTGCCTGCCTGGATTGTTAAAGCGGTGGGCGGATCAACCGTGCATTGGGCAGGTGCATCGCTCAGGTTTCAGGAGCATGAGTTCAAGGTCAAAACCGTTTACGGTGATATCAAGGGTGCCAACCTTCTCGATTGGCCGATTACGCTGAAAGAAATCGAGCCTTACTACGCCAAGGCCGAGAATAAAATGGGCGTAACGCGCACTAACGATATTCCCAGCTTACCCGGCAATAACAACTTCAAGATCATGAAGGCAGGCGCTGACAAGCTTGGCTATAAGCACTGTCACACCGGCCGTATGGCCATTAATTCCAAGCCTCGTGATGGGCGTCCAGCTTGTCAGCAAATAGGTTTTTGCTTCCAGGGTTGCAAGATCGGCGCAAAATGGTCGACGCTTTATGCTGAAATTCCGAAGGGCGAGAAGACCGGAAAACTTGAAGTGCGTCCGAACGCGCAAGTTTTAAAAATTGAGCATGATAAGTCAGGCAAAGTAACAGGCGTTGTTTATGCAGATAAGGATGGCAAAACGCAACGTCAAAAAGCCCGGGCTGTCTGTGTGGCAGGCAACTCGATCGAGAGCCCACGGCTATTGTTAAATTCTGCGTCCAGCACGTTTCCGGATGGTCTCGCCAATTCATCAGGCCAGGTCGGAAAAAATTATATGCGTCACATGACCGGGTCAGTTTACGGCGTATTTGATAAACCGGTCCATATGTATCGCGGCACCACTATGGCCGGTATCATCACGGATGAGTCCCGCAATGATCCATCCCGTGGTTTTGTCGGTGGTTATGAGTTGGAAACGCTTTCGCTTGGCGTGCCTTTCATGGCGGCATTCCTTGATCCCGGAGCTTGGGGGCGAGAGTTTTCGTCAGCCATGGACATGTATGACTACATGGCGGGAATGTGGATTGTCGGCGAAGATATGCCACAGGAATCAAACGCAGTTACTTTGCATCCAACGGAGAAGGATAAGTATGGCCTGCCGATCCCGAATGTAAAATTCGATGATCATGAGAATGACGTCAAAATGCGTAATCACGCGTATAAACAAGGGGCGGCGGTCTATGATGCGGTGGGTGCGACGCGCACATTCCCGACACCCCCCTATCCGTCTACACATAATCTCGGTACTAACCGCATGAGCACCAAGCCGAAGGATGGCGTCGTCAATAAGCATGGCCAGACTCATGACATAAAGAACCTGTTCATTTCAGACGGAAGTGTCTTCACAACCGGTGCCGCTGAAAACCCGACATTGACGATTGTCGCGTTGGCGATCCGTCAGGCGGACTACATCAAGAAACAGATGTCGAGCGGCGCGCTCTGATCTGACGGTATTTCGTTCCTAATATGCCCGGCCCTTCCACAACAGAGGTATGTTGCAAGGGCCGGGCAATTATATCTCAAAATCATAAAATCCTAATGCCGAACCACCCACCGGGATGAATGATCACGGTGTCATACGCGTCCGCATCAAATTTGATCCGGTCAATGCCAATGTGTGAACCCCGTAGGTTATGAATCTGATTCTATGGGAGGCTCTTTAAGCTCTCGGCTGGTTGAGCGAGAGCTTATAGAAACGTGAATCAACCGTCATACGAGGAAATCTTTCAGGCAAGCTGCTTTCATGCGGTCGCAGACAGGATACCACGCCTTTAGGCGTGGATGAATGAGCCCGGAGGCGGTATTTTGTTGATTTATGGAAGTTATCACAACTGGGCACAGCGCATACCGTTTGCAGTATCATGTTGTTTGGGTGTGTAAATACCGCCGTAGGATCCTGAAACCTGGCGTTAGTGCATACTTACATAAAGTTCTTCTCAAGCTGTGTCGAAGTATGCCCGGCGTGCTGATAGAGACGATTGGCTTTGATAAGGATCACGTACATATGGTTATGGTGATCCCGCCCAAATATGCGATAGCAGATGTTATGGGGCGGCTTAAGAGCCAATCGTCGTCGATTATGCGCAAGAAGTTTGAGTGGCTTTCGAAAGTGTATTGGAAGGAAAATATTATGTGGTCGCCGGGCTACTTCGTAAGCAGCGTGGGTATTGATGAGCACACCATTAAACGTTATGTCGAGCGTCAAGGACGCCAGGATTCAGGTCAGCTCCGTGAGGAGCTGTAATGCCGCGAAGCGGCGGCGAAGCCATAGAACCCCGGCTTTAGCCGGGGGTATCTATCAATCAAATCAAAACCAGATTTTTCGTAGAATCTATGTGCAGCATGAAACGCTGGTGTCGTACCGAGATAGATTTCTGCGATGCCTGACAACTTCGCGTGATCAAGGAGATTTTGCAGGAGCATCTTTGCTGTGCCATGTGTAGCTCCTCGATATTTTTTTTCACAAACATCTTGCGAAGTGCGGCTTGATCGTTGCCAATATCAACCAGTGCAATTGAACCGACAATCTCAGGCCCGAACACTGCCACCCAGAATTCGCCCTTACCATGTCGGTAGAAACCAAAGATATCCTGTAGGTCTGGTTGGTCTTCGTAAGTGATTGGAATGTCAAACTCTTCCTGCTGTATAGGCAAAATGAGATCATGAATACCTTCACGATGTTCATCCGAGTAAGGCATAATTTGTAATTTCACAGCATTTTCCTCCGCTGGACGGGGCTTGTAGCCCATAGGCGCTAACTTAAGGTATGGACATTGGGTGTGTTTGGTGATTCACACTGAGGATGAACGATTCATCCTCCCTCAAAGACGACTGGGACATGCTCGTCGAAACGCTTGGCGGCTCAGATTTAGTTGAGCGCTTGGCGCGTGAAACCGGTGCCTTTACCAGGTCACGAAATGTCAAAGATGCCGAGAGCCTTTTGCGGTTATGTTTGACTTACGGCCCTGGTGACAAAAGCCTGCGTGTTGGCGCGGCTTGGGCGGAGGCCACCGGGGTTGCGTCTTTGTCGGATGTTGCCTTACTCAAGCGTCTTCGCAAATGCCCGAATTGGCTGGAAGCCTTGATAGGCACAGCGCTGCAAGGACTTAAAGCCGAGGATGTGCCGGACCGGCCTGTCCGTGTTGTTGATGGCAGCGTTGTGCCCAAGCGCGGAAGCGAAGATGGCGTCTGGCGCATTCACAGCGTTTATGATTTGCAGGAAAAGCGGTTTAGCTTTTTCCAACTGAGTGATGAAAAAACCGGTGAACAATTCGACATTGCCCCTGTCGTGCCTGGGGAAATCCGCCTTGGCGACCGGGCCTATATGCAGGCTGACAGAATTGAAAAAATTCTTGATGGCGGAGGCAATATCATTGTGCGGTCGCCTTGGAGTGCTGGCCGTTGGCTTGATAAAAACGGCGAAAAGCTCGATCTTATCAAACTTCTTCACAGCGCTCGCAAAACCGGTCACAAAATCCTCGACCGTCCCATCATGGTTGGTTTAAAGAAGGGAAAATCTCCTTTGGCCTTGCGTTTGGTGGCAATCCAAAAGCCGCCGGGAGCGGCAAAAAAAGCCAGAAGGAAAGCCCGCAAAACCGCAAAAAGGAAGGGACATCAAATCTCAAAAGGCACATTGGAGGCAGCCGGATGGCTAATCCTGATGACCTCTCTTGTTGGCGATGATTTTTCTGCTGATAAATTATCAAAACTTTATCGTCTGCGCTGGCAGACCGAACTTGCATTTAAACGCCTGAAAAGTCTCATTGGAACCAGATGTCCCCCGGCAAAGAACGAGGATTTGGCAAAAGTGTTCATCCTCTCCCATCTCTTGCTTGCCGTTATTATCGAACCCTCAGTTGCAAAACTGCGGGACTCTTTCCCCTGAGACAGAGCGTGGAGCGTCTGCATGGCGTACGCTCAAAGTCATTTTGACCGCTTGCATTCATGCAATCCTCATCGTTCCATCGGTTCAAGCACTTTGCGCCATGTCAGAAAAACTAAAGCGTAACCTCTGGGAACCTCCAAGAAAGAGAAAAATACAATCAACAAAAGCCTTAAGTTAGCGCCTATGGGCTACAAGCCCCGTCCAGTGGAAGTTTGGTGGGTGACGGAGGCAAGTGCAAGAGCATGAATTGTCTCATGAATCCCCCCGGCGCTCCGCGCCGAAATGTTATTTAGTCTACCGCTTCGCTGCTTTAGACCACCCTCCAGGGGGCAGGGGAATCGCATATGGGTTGTATTTAATTGCGAACAGAGTTCTGTCATGGAGCAAACTTTTGAAAGGAGCGCTTACATGGCTGAACCAGCCCGCTTTTTCTCCAATGTTCCGGATCCACGTGCGTCCAACACGCGGCATCGACTGGGGGATATCGTCTTCATCTGTATCGCAGCGGCAATGTGCGGGGCGTCCTCGGCCGTGGAATTCGCCCAATTCGCGCGCTCGAAACGAGCCCTGCTCAAGACAGTGCTCGGCCCCTTCGATCCACCAAGTCATGACACGATCTCGCGGCTCCTGCGATTGCTGGACCCCGACGCGTTCATCGAAGCATTTCAAAGGTTTAATGACGCCTTCGGCCATGTCATTGAGGGTGTCGTCGCAATCGACGGCAAGGCCCTGCGGCGGGCCTACGACACGGGCCTGGCTCATAATCCTCCGCTGATGGTCACCGCCTTTGCAAGCGATCATGATCTGTCGCTCGCGGCGCTGCGGGCGGGAGCTGGCGGATCCCATTGCAATGAAATCGAGGCCGCCATTGCGATCGTTCAACTGCTCGATTTGGATGGTTGCACCGTGACGGGTGATGCGTTGCATGCCAACCGGCGCATGGCCGAGGCCATTCTGGCACAAGGGGGCGATTATGCGCTTGCGCTTAAAGGAAACCGGGCCCGTGTCCGGGCGGTTGTGGCGGAGGCTTTTGAAGGGGCGGGGGAGACGGCCCGGGTGGCGGAGACGAAAGAGCGCACCCATGGACGCTTCGAGCATCGCCGACTGGAACTTCTGAGCCTGGATCAGCTGGAGGAAAAACCGGAGTTCCCGGGCCTTGAAGCTGTGGCACGCGTTACGGCACAGCGTAATGAAGCGGAGCCATCGACACGGTATTTTCTTCTCTCGCGCGATATGCCGGCAGACGCGGCCCTGTCTCTTGTCCGCAGTCACTGGGCAGTGGAAACCACGTTGCACTGGAGCCTTGACGTCATCCTGCGTGAGGATGACGGACGGGCACGTAAGGACCACGCTCCCGCCAATATCGCCCTCATCAACCGCATGGCCCTGAATGCACTCAGTCAGATCGACGATCCAAAAACCTCCAAACGGGCCCGCACCAAACGCTGTGCCTGGGAAGATGACTACCTCCTCAAAGCCATCGGCCATATGCGATAGCCCTGCCCTGGAGGGGGGAGGTTATTGGAGTATGCTGTCAAGCGGTACTACACGACAAGTGGAGATACCGTTTCAAGCGCTTCAAAAATTAAACCGGACAGTAGTGCGCATTCGCGGGGATGACGCGAAGTATGCGGGGAACTGGAACAGCATATAGCTTATCCATAACTTAGGTCATATTAGCAGCTTTAATCCATACGTGATTATCGTGGAAGGCGGCACCGCCATAAGGAGCCACAGGATCAGCCCCTGTTAGGGTATTGATCCCTTTGTTGTTTTTGAAATGCGCATTTGGCGGGATGCTTTCAACGATGACGACACCGCGTTGGACGCCTTCGAAAAATTGGACATTAAGTTCTATCTCGCCACGCTCATTGCCCATGTGGATTAAATCACCGTCCTTCAGGTTAAGGGCAGCGGCATCCTCAGGATGTATAAGGACACTGGGACACCCTTCCTTTTTTTGCGAGGTAGGTGTTTCATTGAAGGTCGTATTGAGATAACTCCGTGAGGGTGCGGTGACGAGGCGAAATGGATGTTGTTCATCAGCCTCTTCAATGACGGGCCAAAAATCCGGTAAGTTTGGTATGTCATTCACTGGACCCATGGGACCCGCCTGTGGGGCTTTCACCTTCGTCCAGTTAGGTTTGAAGCGGAACTTGCCATCTGGATAGCGGAAACCATTCAGATAATGCGATGTTTCAAAATCAGGTTGGCAGTCAATCCAATGCTTCTTTTCGAGATCTTCAATCGTTCCCCAACCGGAATTCTGTAAAGTCCAATCGATGACCTTACGTGCGGTTAAGTCAAAGCCTGGATGCTCTGCACCGAGACGTTTGGCAAGTTCTTGAAGTACTTCATGATTGGAGCGGCATTCGCCGGGTGGGTTAATAAGTTTCGGGCCAAGTAGAATGTGTTGGTGTCCACCGCCTTGATAAACATCGTCATGCTCTAAAAACATGGTTGCCGGGAGCACGATATCGGCCATCATGGCTGTTTCAGTCATGACCTGCTCATGGACGCAGACAAAAAGATCCTCACGGGCGAAACCTTGTTTAACGATGTCTTGATGGGGTGCTACGGTGACGGGATTTGTATTCTGAATAAAAAGTGCTGTGACTGGCGGTCCATCACCGAGGTCAGATCTGTTTCCGGCAAGTATGGGGCCGATCCGCGATTGATCCAGCATACGCACAGAGGGGTCGCGGACATCGAGCCCCTCGATCATTGTCTTGTCCCAATGATAAATAGCGCCATTATTATGAAAAGCACCACCGCCTTCGTGGAGCCAAGCTCCCGTTACAGTTGCGATGCAAGAGGCTGCATGCATGTTCACAGCCCCATTGCGGCTCCGTGAAAACCCATACCCCAGTCTGAAAAATGTTTTGGGGGTCGTTCCGATCAAGCGGGCGAAATCTTCAATCTCGGAGACTGTTAATCCTGTAATCGGGCTTGCCCATTCCGGTGTCTTATCCTGCAAATGTGCCTGAAGCTCATGCGGGCAATCTGCATATTTTTCCATATACTCCCAATTGGCATATCCATCACGGAAGAGCACATGCATGATAGCGCAAGCCAAAGCCCCATCTGTTCCAGGCTTCAAGCAAAGCTTAATATCAGCCTGTTCCATTGTGCCTGTATGATAAACATCAATAACCGCGATTTTAGCTCCACGTTTTTTGCGGGCTTTGACGGCATGGGTCATCACATTGACTTGAGTGTTGACGGGATTAGTTCCCCAGATGACCACCAGATCAGATTTTGCCATCTCGCGCGGATCAGGCCCGGCTAGCTTACCTGTGCCTGCAATAAAACCCGTCCAGGAAAGCGTTGTGCATATGGTCGAATGTTGGCCCGAATACCGCTTGGCGTGGCGCAAGCGGTGGATACCATCCCGCATGACAAGGCCCATTGTGCCTGCATAAAAATAGGGCCAAACCGCTTCAGATCCATATTCTTGTTCCGCTTTCAAAAAGGCTTCGGCCGTGATGTCGAGAGCGGCATCCCAAGAGATGGGCTCAAAATCGCCGGAACCTTTTTCACCTTTGCGCCGTAGGGGAGCTGTAAGCCGGTTCGGATTGTGTACCCTCTCAGCATAGCGCGCGACCTTGGCACAGATCACACCAGCGGTATAACTGTTTTCTTTCGCGCCTCTTACTCGTCCGATACGTTGGTGGTCTAAGAGTTCAACCTCCAGCGCGCATGTACTTGGGCAGTCATGCGGGCAAACACTATATCGGACTTGTGGTTGGGTCAGCATCGTTAAGCGCCGCCGCGAAAGGGTTCATATGAGCAAAGAGATTGTTACTTGAGACAATCTCTTTGCTTACTCTTGTCATTTTATAGGGCTTTTTATATGGCTTTGTTAGGACCGCTTAATAAGGCCGATAACAAAGAGCAGAATGATAGCGCCAATCGTTGCGCTGATAATCTGTCCGACTATTCCGCTAAATGGGAGTATGTTCGGGAGTAAAAAGCCGGCGACAATAGCACCGAGAATACCAACGACGATATTGCCGATAAGGCCAAAGCCCCCTCCGGATAATATTTGCCCGGCAAGCCAACCGGCAGCGGCGCCGATTGCAAGCATTATAATTATGCTAACGGGATCCATAGTTTTTTCCTCTAAGTTTCAACACTCTAATAGTTTATGCTTTAGATGAGCGGTATGCAATGAAATCAATTTCCACCCGTGCGCCGACGGCAAGAGCATTAACGCCAATGCATGTTCGTGCCGGGAGCTTATCGGATGCAAAATAAGATTGATAAGTCATATTCATAGCTTCGTAGTCATCATTAAAATTTGTCAAGTAAACTCTTGCTTGAACAACATGCTCAATACTTAGACCAAGATCTTTAAGGACGATAATAAGATTATCCATAACCCGGCATGTTTGCGCATCTATGCCGTTTGGCAAAGGCTTATCTGGCTCTCCAGGCCAGATCGGCATTTGTCCTGTTAGGAACACCCAACCATCAGCTTCAGCGGCATGGGAGAAAGGAGCGACAGGTTTTGGCGCGTTGTTGACCATATGAAATTGCGGCAGGCTCATAACATTATCCTCATTATATCAAATCATATCATAGCGTTTTAAATGGGCTTACGATGCTGTAGTTGTTTGTAAGCATAATCGCCAAGGCAGAAATTGGGAGAGTTGATGTGAGCGAGGAATTGCCAATCCGTGGAAATATGAGCGTCATTGAGAGTGTCTTTGCACCATTAACGGGCAAACGGATTCTTGATGTTGGCTGTGGCGGCGGGGCTTTATTGTCCGCGTTGGTAAAACGTGAAGCGGAGGCTGTCGGCATCGATCCAAACCCCAAAGCCATTGAAACAGCGGCCTCTCTTGTACCGGAATGCAAAATACATGTTGCTTCGGCTGAGGACCTTCCGTTTGCCGCGGCGTATTTTGACGGTGTTATTTTTCTAAACAGCTTGCATCATATTCCGGTTGCGGCGATGGAAGCTGCTTTATCAGAGGCTGTGCGTGTTGCACGGGACGGAGCTTCGCTATTGATCATAGAGCCCGCTGCTGAAGGCGCTTTTTTTGAAACTGTTCAGCCCATTGAAGATGAGACCGAAGTGCGGAAAGCCGCCCAATTGGCAATTACTCATTTTATTGGATCCCAACCCGATGTAGACGGCAAACAGGTGCAACTCAAAGAGCACTTTCGCTACATACGCCGTGACAAAATCTCTGATGTTGACGCCTTGATTGCCAAAGCGGTTGCCGTTGATCCGGCAAGATCAGATGCTGCAATACGAAATCGTGCAGAGGTGGCAAGCCGGTTTGCTCGTCTTGCTGTTGAGGTTGATGGAACATATGTGTTGGATCAACCTCTCATCGCTCATGTTCTAAAAATTCGTGCACTTTGAATGCATTTTCTAAAAACCGCGACGGATAATTACTGTCTGCTGCGTATAAGAAGCATATCAATGGCGGTATCAGACCTTTTTATCTGCCGAATATCGCTGAAATCTAAGGAGAAAATTATGTCAAGGAAAATGAAAATAGCGCTGAGCGCTGCGGGCGTCGTTCTGCTTGCTGGAATTGGCGGTGCTTTAGCATTTGGTGACCGACATGGCGGTCCGGGGTGGCGTCACGGTGGTGGTTGGGGTCATCACGGGTGGGGGCACCATGGTTGGGGCCATCGTGGCGGTGGCATGGCGCGTAAGTTATGGCGTATCGATGCAAATCACGACGGTACTATAACAAAGGATGAGGTAGATAAGAGTGTTCAAAAGCGGTTTAGCCGTTTTGATAAAGATGGTGACGGTGTTATTTCAAAGACCGAAATTGAAGGTGAGGTTCGCAAGCGTGTCGAAAAGCGTGTGAAGCGGCTTGTTCGTCGTTTTGATCAAAACCGTGATGGTAATGTTACGAAAAAGGAATTCGGACGTTTTGCCAATGAGCGGTTCTCCTGGAATGACCTTAACGATGACGGCAAAGTTACAAGAGAAGAGTTGCCGCGCTGGATGCAACGCCGTCTGCGCAGATTTGAAAGGCGTATGCATTGGATGGATAAAGAAGATAGGCAGGAACAGTCCGAAAAATCTGAAAAGGACGAAACCAAAAAGCCTGAATAGCGTTAGTCTTCTTATAGGAAGAAAACGGGGCCGATGCTGGTGCCAAAAAAAAGGGTTGAATCGGGGTGTCAAAGTTCACCCCGGTCCAAAACTAACACAGCTGATGAAGAAGCGGCACTCCTCTCGCGCATTGCAGTGGGGGATGTTGTCGCCTATGAAGCTGTCATTGACGCCCATCTTGGCCCCGTCATGGCGCTGGCTCGCCGTATGCTGGGTGACGACGATGAAGCAGAAGATATTGCTCAGGAGACGTTTCTTCGATTGTGGCGTCATGCGGCAAAATTTGATCCGAAACGGGCACGGCTTTCTACATGGCTTCACCGCATTGCTTCAAATGTTTGTATTGACCGCATGAGATCGCGGCGTGGTGGTCATGAACTTATAGGTGACCATCAGCAGCATCCGGAGCTTAGGCGTGAAGCTGGACAGGATCGTGCATTTTTGGAGAGACAATTGGCTATGCGGGTTGACGGGGCTTTGCAAGGAATACCAGAACGCCAACGCCTTGCATTGGTCCTTTGTTACTACCAAGGGCTCACTATGAAAGATGCGGCGGATGTTATGGAGGTTTCGGTCGAGGCAATAGAATCCCTGCTCGCCAGAGCGAGGCGGGCATTAAAAAAGGACCTTGCTGAAGAGTGGCGGGCTCTTTTACCCGATGGTGATGTGTGACGCTAGAGAGATCACAAATGACTGATAAACTGGAAAACCAACAACACTTGGCACGTCTCAAAGAGGTGTTGGACCTTTTTGGAGCGGATAGCTTGCGCTGGCCTCAGGAAGAGCGTGCGCTGCTAGAGGAGTTTGTGCGTGAAAATGACGATGCAAAAGCTTTAGTTGGGCAAGAACAAGCATTTGATCAGGTCTTGAACTTTGCGCCAGCAGGCTCCTTGCCGTCAGAGGTTAAGTCCCGGCTTCTAAAACATGTTTTGCAAGACAAGCCTGGTGCCGAAGCTGAAATTATTCCGCTCAATGCGGGGCATTATGGTACGCTCTCTCAGATACAGATAAAAAAACAGGCCTGGCCGGTTGCAGCACTGCTTGCGGCATCCTTGGTGCTAGGTCTTTATCTCGGGGCAGCAGGGCTTACGGGTACCGCCTTTGAAAATATGCTTGGAACGCCGACAGTAGAAGATAACATGCTTGCAGGCGTTTTTCCTCAAGCGACCTTTGAGGACGGTGTTGTGGCGGAGGACCTGTTATGAGTGATCTCTCTGAACAAAGTTCTGAATCTGCAAAGCCACGAAGCCGCAAATGGCTTTGGGTCATCTTGATTATATCTCTTGCGCTGAACTTTCTGACCGTTGGTGCTATTGGCGGCACGATGTGGGCATGGCACCACGGTGCGTGGGGGCATGGCCCCGGTTTCCGTCACGGCTGGGCGTTTATGCGAGAACTTCCCCGGGAGAGGCGTCGTGAAATCCGGTCCGTCATACGCAAATACCGGGGCACATTCCGCCCCCAGAGAAAACATATGCGTGACTTGGGGCATGAGGTTCTAAAGACGCTGAAGGCAGAACCTTTCGACGAACAACGTTTTGCTGGCGCGTTAGAGGCTTTTTACAAAGCCCGTGCAGAAGCCCACGCAGCAAGACACCCTATGATTAAAGAATTAGCCCGGATACTAACGCCGGAAGAGCGGGAGCTATTTGCTAAGACCTTTCGTCACCGCTTGCGCGGCTTTGGCCATCACAGATGGAGATCACCATCTGAATCGGATGAACAAGATGATGAGCCGGAGAAGTAACTTCAGATTATCACTACTTCATGGAGAGTACAGTCGCGGAAGCATCCGGTACTGATGCGTTCCTGGTATAATCCTCGTCGTAATCATCTAGACCGTCATTGACGATGAGTTGCGGATTGGTCGTCCAAAATTCAAACCAATTCCTGACGAATGTCTTATCTTCTTCTAAGAAATGGGAATACCTGGCGGAATGGTTCAGCCTCTCGAAGTCGGTATTCTCTACCCTTATCCTTGCATCAGCAGTACTTGCTGAGTGGGCAAAAACATAATTGGCGTTTGAGCGGCTGTTCGAGTTAAGACCAATAACCACCGCTACAGAAAGTCCACAAACGACAGTCAAAGTTGCAACAACTTGTTTATGGATGTCGCCTACCATTCACATTCTCCGTCATAGGAGACTGCAATAACTCAGATCATGGACCAATATTAAGTCTTTGCTAGCCAAATCCTTTTTGCCCATTTAACCGTTGGACGTTATTGCAGTCTGGGATTATTTGTGGATGCGTATCCTAACCAATTCTCATTAACTATCCTTTGGGCAGATCGTTAGAATTGTAATGAATTGACTATTTTTTGATGTGCTATGTCTTCATTACGACTGATCCCACACGACACGACACAAGACACGAAAGAGGTAAAAACTATGTTTTTCGTCATTGCAAGGAGGCCTAAAAGGCCGACGAAGCAATCCAGAAAAGCGCTAAAAACTGGATTGCCGCGCTCGCTCGCGCTCAAATAGGTACCAACTGATAGCGCATATATAACGTGCTCAAGTAGGTGTTAACCGATAGCGCATATATAACGTGCTCAAGTAGGCGTTAACCGATAGCGCATATATAATGTGCTCAAGTAGGCGTTAGCCGATAGCACATGCAAAATGCTCGCTCGCAATGACGGCAAGCATCGTCTTGGACCCTTTATGTCTTGTATCATGTGGGATGAAATCGCTTGGCGCTCTATCTTTTTGTTGTCGGATATTTTTTTTCGCAAAACCTGTTTCCACTTTTGCGAGATATGCTCTGGTTGACAAAGTTAATATCGTGTACTATGTAGTACACATGACATTTGGAAAATTCATCCGCGAACAACGTGAGGTCTTGAAGGCAAAAGATAGTCGATTTTCGGTGCGCAAGGTGGCGCAACGCATCGGTGTTGAACCAGCTTACCTCAGTAAGATTGAGCGGGGGGAAGTTGCCCCACCATCGGAGCTTAAAATTCGGGCACTAGCTAAGGAGCTTGACCAAGATCCGGATGTGTTGCTGGCCATGGCCGGAAAAGTGTCGTCTGACCTCTTGGAGATTATCCGCAAGCGTCCGCAATTGTTTGCTGATCTGATCCGGCAGCTCAAATCCATGCCCGACAATGCCATTCTGCGTATCGCCAGGGATGTTCGGGACGGCGATTGGTAACAGGAGTAAAAATAATGATCGAACTACGCAACAATGAACTTGTTTTTCAGTTTCCGGAAGTGCATCAAAAGGCGAATTGCCAAATAAATTTTCAACGCACGTTACGAATCCCCGACGATAATAGAGCTTATCCTTTGCCGCCTGGTCTGGGATGTTTTCCGGTCGAGCATGTGGACGACTTCGCGGGCAAACTGCCTGAGGTTTGGCAAGCGCATGGCGGTGTGTTAATTCCCATGTATCAATCGGAAGCCTTATGGATAAATTTTTCAGGCCGCTACCCGTGCGCTGTTAAAATTGCCGCCGGCAAAATCAATGCGGTTTCCGGCGAACCTTGGGGCAATGAACTTTCTGATAGTCCGCAAGACTATGTGGTCGTTACAAAACAACCTTGGCTGGATGGTTTCAATGTTTCTGAAGGCTATATCCGACAGTTTGTAGCTATGCCATTGGGGGAAGGGTTTAGCGCTGAAGAGCAGGTGACAGGTAAGGCGGAACATGGCGGTTTGCAAATCATCGTTTATCCGATGAAGCATGAGCGGTTCAAGCAATTTGAACAGGAGCTGCTAAATGATAATAGCCGTTATCGTCGCTCTTCTCCAGTTGCGGGAGCCGCCGCAGATATGGGTCTCGCTCCTGGTGGTTTAATGCGGCAAAAAATCTATGAAGATGAGTATGGTATTGATGCCTGGGACCAGGACAATGGTGCACGATGCTTCATCCACTTGACGAATAGCGAGCAATACCAGGCGATTACCGGGTATCCACCCCCTCATAAACCTGCAAATGCCGAAGCCTACACAAAGGCTGGTTTGCCTTGGTTTGATTACTATGATGATGGCAAAGCGCTAGATGGTTCTGACACATTGAGCAAGCTGACCAGCGTTGCAGCTAAGATGGTAGAAAAAGGCAAAGGAACGCTGTCTGATAATGATCCTGTCCAACCTAAGGTTATTACAAAAATTAGAAAGGACAATGTGGTCCGTGAAGGAAGTTTTTGAGTAGAAATGCTCTAGGGCCGGTTTTGATTCAATCAAAACCGGCCCTAAGTCTTTGTTTTGTCGTGTTTCCGGACGGAAAACTGGTGTCCACTTTTCCTGGAAACGCTCTAAATCTTGTAAGAGGAAAAGTGTTGGCACATTTATGAGTTCGTGACCTAGGATGTGCTGACACCCATTATCTCTTCATGCCGCCCGATGAGAAACAATTTCTTCTTCTGTTTTTTGTGGCTTATCTAATTTCACAGTTTTGCTTCTTATAGGAATTTCTGCAGGCAAACGGCATGTAACGGTTGTTCCTTGTCCAACTTTACTGCGAACCAACAAATCACCACCATGAAGCTCAATCAGGGAGCGTGAAATAGCCAGCCCTAGGCCTGAGCCTTTATGGCTCTTCGTAAATTGGTTTTCGACTTGTTCAAACGGGCGTCCAAGTTTTGCCAAATCGCATTTCGGGATACCTATACCTGTGTCGATAATTGCGACCCTTATCAGGCCATGCGACTTAGTGAGCTTAACAGTAATGGCGCCACCATCAGGAGTGAACTTCACGGCGTTAGACATAAGATTGATAAAGACCTGTTTGAGCGCTCGTCTATCGGCTCGCATTTGAACATCAGCTAATCCCGCCCGCTCAATAGTGATTTGCCGTTCAGAAGCACTTTGAGACACAATAGGCCAACAGTCTTCAATAATTTCATTCAAGCTCAAATGCTCAAGTTTTAAGCTCATATGACCAGCCTCGATTTTGGACATATCAAGGATGTCATTGATCACTTCGAGCAAGTACTTACCGCTATCATGGATATCACTGGCATATTCGGCATATTTCTTGTTTCCAAGAGGGCCAAACATACTGTGTTCCATAATCTCGGAGAAGCCAATAATGGCGTTGAGAGGTGTTCTGAGTTCATGACTGATATTGGCAAGAAACTCAGATTTTGAGCGGTTGGCATCCTCGGCACGTGTTTTCTCGGTCATATATTTTTCAGCAAGCTCGACCAATTGTTGTGCTTGTCCTTCAAGCTGCCGCCGGGACTGTCTGAGGTCTGTGACCGTCGCTTTTAGCTCTCGTTCGCGTTCCGATAGACGCTGTTCGCTGCGCTTAAGCGCTGTGATATCCGTGCCCACACTCACATAACCACCATCGGTGGTCCGCCGCTCATTGACGTGAAGCCAACGTCCGTTTGCAAGCCGTGCTTCATATGTATATGCCCCGGAGCGTCGTCTTTTGTTCGCAATAAGACCGTTATCGAATACTGGATCATTGGCGGCCTCAATTACTTCTTTGTAGGGCGTGCCTGGCAGTACTACCTCATCAGGAAGCTTATGAAACTGTTGAAATTTGCGATTGCACATAACAAGTTTTTTATCGCTATCCCATAGGACGAAGGCTTCCGATATGGTCTCAATTGCATCCAGAAGTCTTGCGTTCACAGTCTCATTTTGCGTTTGCACCAATTTGCGATCGGTAATGTCAAATACGATTGCGGTAACACGAGGCGTTGATGCCGGACCAGGATTAAGGATCCGGCCCCGCATTTCTAACCAAAGCCAGAAGCCCTGGCTGTGGCGCATCTGGAATGTGGTTTCAAATGTTGTGTGACCATCTCGAATATGTTCTTGGATAGTCTCAAGCAGTTTTTCGTTCGGGTTCAGGAAGGCCTGTATTTGATGGAAATCCAAAGGGGCTTGATGTTGCCTAAGCCCAAGAAGTGCTGCCATGGATTGAGACCATTTCACACGGTCGGTCCCCACATCCCAGCTCCACAAACCGCAACCACCTAAAGTGAGGGCTCCTTCAAGCCCCTCTTGTTCTGCCACCGCTTCGCGTTGCGCATAAGCTGTTCTCTTTGTGAGTGCACGCAATGCCGTTATAAGAAGGAGAAGAAGTGCGCCGATGCTCAAGAATATATTGATGTCTACAATTGTCTTTTGCCGCCAAGGCGCTAAGGCGTCTTCTCTGTTTTGCGCGAAAGCTATTAAGCCAACTTCCGGTACGGTTCTGAGGGCTGTGAGAAGTGTTTTCCCTGTTTCAAGAGAAACGCCTTGTGTTGGTGGGCGGTGCGAAAAAAAGGCGATGAGCTTTTTTGGTGGAATAAGATCAAATAAATTATTGCCAACTGAAAAATAATTATCCGCAATTACGGCGCGCAGCGTACCATTATGATCTGCCAGAAGGATCATGTTTTCTGTGTGAGAGGCCTCTCTGGGAAGATTATCCGCTAAGATACGGGGCCAAACATCATAATCTTTACGAATAGACTTTGAGCTTGCGGCAAAAGATGAAGTTAGATTGGCTGCTGTTGCTTGCGCTAAAAGCGCTAATCTCTCATTCGCATTTTCGAGGATTTTATCTTTGGTGATAGTAACGTGATACACCAGTCGACCTAGCGCAAGAGCAATCACAAGACCTATGAGAAGAGGTACAACCTTTCTCAATATAGTCTCTGAGGAGAGATTGCGTACCTCTCTCAGGGCTCTCAAGCCAAATTTGGACACCGCCAGGCAATAAGCTGCCCCCTGGCGGACGGACAAAGTCCGTGCCATGAACCGCTCCCAAGCATAAAAAGTTTCTGATCTGACAGGAAAACGGAGAAACGCCGCATCTCCGAATCACTTTGCCATTTGATGCGATTTGCACGTGATTTGTCCAGTAAAAACAGTATTTAAACTTCGAAAATGAGAAAAATTACAGTTTATTACAACTTGTAGCTGTTCGATTCTTCATACTACACGATGTCATACTGGATCGGGTTTGTAATTTAAGGATGCTGATTCAAGACTAAAATGTATGTTGGTGTACGACATTACAAACCTAACCTTTTGCCCTTCATTCCGGGTATCTGCCAGCCTGAATGATTGATATGTCTCAGAGGTGTCCGAGCATATGGACGGAAAGTCATGATAGGGCGATGCGTGTCTCTCTGCATCAAATGCCCTAACATGTATTGTCGGTTTACAAATCCCATCCGGCATTGAGCCTAAGCTTCAAGCGTTTTCGAAACGATTTCGAAAGTATCTTTGGAAAGTCCTTTATGTTTGGCTATGTGTTCAAGGGCACGTTTCGCGAGTTTTCTGCGTTTGATCTCCAGCATGCGCCAGCTCTTAAAGACACCGCTTAAGCGTGCGGCTATTTGCGGGTTAAAAGCGTCTATTTCCAGAATGGTTTCAGCAATAAAATTATAACCGGCACCATCACGACGGTTGAAATTCACTGGATTACTATTGGCAAAAGCACCGATGAGGGATCGTACTTTATTGGGAGCTTTAAGGGAAAAAAGTTCGTGTGATGTGAGGCCTTTGACGGCTTCCAGGGTTTCGGGCAATGATGATGTGGCCTGGAAAGCAAACCATTTATCGATAACAAGATGATCATCTTTCCAGCTTTGATAAAAATCGTCCAATATTGCCTTACGCACCGGTGTGTCACACTGAGATAAAATGGCGAGGGCTATTGTTTTATCTGTCATGTTTTTTGCTTGGCTGTAGTGAAGTACGGCGCGCTCGATATCATGATCTCGACCGGTAGCAGATAGAAGAGAAAGGGCTATATTGCGCAAAGCCCGCTTTCCGCAAGCTTTTGCATTGGGCGAGTAGCGGCCTTTGACTGCATAGTTTTCGTAAGTCTCAACCAGACTCTCATAAAGTTCTCTACAGATTGTGTGACGAAGTTGTTTTCGAGCGAGATGAATGGCTTCGGGATCTATATTTGCACCAATCTCGCGGGCGATATCAGATTCGCTTGGTAAGTTTAAAAACTCGGCTCGATACGCCGGCTCAAGCGTTTCATCGGTAAGAGCCAGTCCTATAGCCTTAGCAAGTTTTCCGCCTTTTCTCGATTTTTTTCCAGCGCGGACAGCATCAACCAAATGAATCAGGGTTCGCGTGGCATAAGTCTGGGCCGCTTGCCAACGGTTAAATTCATCATTGTCATGAGCAATGAGAAATTCCAAATCTCGGTCCGATAATTCTGTTGTGAGGCGGACAGGGGCAGAAAATCCACGTAAGATTGAGGGAACCGGACGCGTCGGAATATTAGAAAAACGAAATGTTTGGGCACGTTCATGGATGTGCAACAGTCCATTCTTAACAGTCTCCCCGCTATCGAGTGTCAGAGGCAGATCCTCACCATCTGAGTCCAAAAGTCCGATCTTCAGCGGAATATGCAAAGGCTGTTTCTTAGTTTGGTCCGGTGTAGAAGGGTTGATCTGATTAACATTAAGTGACGCTTCGTTGCGTCTCCTATCATATTTAATGGCGCACACGAGCTCAGGGGTTCCTGATTGATTGTACCAATTCATGAATTGACCGAGATCAATATTATTGGCATCCGCCATCGCATTGATAAAATCTTCAACGGTCGCGGCTTCACCGTCATGGCGCTCAAAATAAAGATTCATGCCCTTTCGAAAACCGGTGCGCCCCACCATAGTTAGGATCATGTGGCAGAGTTCGGCACCTTTTTCATAGACAGTGGGCGTATAAAAATTATTGATTTCGATATAAGATGCAGGACGTACCGGGTGTGCAAGGGGGCCGGCATCTTCTGGAAATTGATGTGTTTTAAGCATACGTACATCTTGAATACGTTTTACTGCGCGTGACCGATGGTCGGCTGTAAATTCTTGGTCGCGGAAAACGGTTAGGCCTTCTTTAAGACAAAGCTGAAACCAGTCACGGCATGTAATGCGGTTTCCTGTCCAATTGTGGAAATATTCATGCGCAATCACGGCTTCGATTGCGGCATATTCATTGTCTGTAGCTGTATCAGGCCGAGCAAGAATGAGCTTATCATTGAAAATGTTGAGCCCCTTATTTTCCATGGCCCCCATATTAAAGTCGCTTACTGCAACGATCATAAATACATCTAGATCGTATTCTCTGCCGAAGCGCTTTTCATCCCAACGCATCGAACGCTTTAAGGAGTCCATTGCCCAGTCACAACGGTCTTCTTTGCCTGGTTCGACGTAAATTCTAAGCTCCACGTTGCGTTTGGACATGGTCTTGAAACTGTTTTTTACGCAGGCCAGGTCCCCTCCCACCATCGCAAATAAATAGGATGGCTTGGGATGTGGATCATGCCAGACAGCAAAATGCCGACCTTTACCTTTGGCATTACCAGAGTCTATGGGATTACCATTGGCGAGCAAAATGGGTGTGTCTCGTTTGTTGCCTTCAATACGAACCGTGAAAACCGCAAGCACGTCAGGCCTGTCAAGGTAATAGGTAATTCTACGAAACCCCTGGGCCTCGCATTGGGTAGAGTAAATGCCTCGTGAGAGATAAAGGCCTGAAAGAGCGTTGTTGGCCTTAGGGTTGCAGGTGGTTGTGATTTCGATGGTAAAGGGACGGTTCGGAACTTTTTGAATGGTAAGATATCTTTTGCTTAGGCTGTAGTCCTTGGGCCCTAGCTTTCGGTTTGCAAGTTTCACCCCCTCAAGTTCAAGATTTTCTCCGTCTAACCTTAATGGCGCATTTTTTTTTCTAGAATCAGGATTTGGGCGTATTTTAAGACGAGATTTTACCCTGGTTTTGGTTGGGTATAGCTGCACATCAAGTGCAACTGTATCAATTAAGTAATCTGAAGGCTGATGGTCCTTAAGATAGATCGGGCGTGGTGTATCAGTTTTCATATTTAATCTCACGCTAAAGTTTCAGGCGTGTTCGCACTCTAGATGCTAATAGGTGTAGGCCAAACGTATGGTAACCCGTTGCGAAAATACAACTTTTTAATCTTGTTCAAGAGGAAGTGAACACTTTATAGGCAAAGTAAGATGAAGGGATGATTGACTCGACTCGAAAGCCCTCCCACATAGTACCAGGTGCGACAAATTACAGCACCCAAAATGATATGACTGTCTATGTAGCGGTTAAAATTATTGGGGGGAAGGGAGATGAAACCAACAGACATCACCGAGCCCAGCTATTTTCATAAAGTGGTAGATTGCCAGTGGGCCTGCCCTGCCCATACGCCTGTTCCGGAGTATATTCGACTTATCGCTCAGCGGCGTTATACGGAAGCATATCTAATTAATTGGAAATCTAACGTATTTCCTGGAATTTTAGGGCGCACATGTGACCGTCCTTGTGAACCCGCCTGCCGGCGAGGCCGTCTTGAAGAAAAGCCGGTAGCGATTTGTCGACTTAAGAGGGTTGCTGCCGATTATAAGAAGAACATCAGTACTTTTCTGCCCCAAATTCCGGAAAAGAAAAATGACAAACGCATTGCTCTTCTGGGTGCCGGTCCGGTTTCGTTGACTGTTGCACGGGATCTTATGCCTCTCGGTTATACATGTGTGCTCTTTGAGAAAGATCGTGTGGCAGGCGGCCTTATGCGCACCAATATTCCCTCATTTCGCTTGCCTGAGGCTGTTCTTGATGAAGAGGTTGGATACATCCTCGATATGGGCGTGGAGACCCGTTTTGGACATGAGGTGACAAGTTTAAAAGCGGTGTTGGATGAAGGGTTCGATGCAGTTTTTGTAGGAACCGGCGCTCCCCGTGGGAAAGATTTACATATCCCAGGCCGTCAAGAGGCCAACGCTAATATTCATATTGGCATTGATTGGCTAACGTCAGTTGCCTTTGGCCATGTCGACAAAATTGGGAAAAGAGTTGTTGTGATTGGGGGTGGCAATACGGCTATGGATTGTTGCCGGACCGCACTTCGTTTGGGGGGCGAAGATGTGCGGGTTACTGTGCGCAGTCCACGCAAAGACATGAAAGCATCTGACTGGGAAATCGAGGAAGCAGAACAAGAGGGTATTCCAATTTTTGACAACCATGCCCCCAAAGAATTCCTAGTTGAGGCTGGTAAACTCAGAGGCGTACATTTTGATAAAATGAGGGCGGAATATGATGATATGGGCCGCCGTACGCTGACGCCAACTGGTGAAACAGTTTTCTTTGAATGTGATGATATCTTGATGGCGATTGGCCAGGATAATGCTTTTCCCTGGATCGAGCGAGACATTGGTGTTGAGTTTGGTGAGTGGGATATGCCGGTCGTCGACAAGATGACGTTTCAGTCAACCAATCCTAAGGTCTTTTTTGGCGGGGATGCAGCATGGGGACCAGAGAATATCATTTGGGCTGTCGCCCATGGCCATCAGGCCGCGATTTCTATTGATCTTTTCTGCCAGAGGAAAGCTTTGACAGAACGTCCCCCTCCAAACGTCAATCTCGCCAGTCAAAAGATGGGCATTCATGAGTGGTCTTATGACAATGATTACTCAGCACTTAAGCGCATCCCTGTTCCTCATGAAGATCAGCGCCTCACTTTGAATAATATCAAGGTCGAGGTCGAACTTGGTTTTGATGAAGCTCAAGCGTATAAGGAAGCTGAACGTTGTCTGAATTGTGATGTGCAGACGATCTTCACGAACAACCTATGCATAGAATGTGATGCTTGCATGGATATATGTCCAGTTGATTGCATCAATTTCACCGAGAACGCGCAAGAAAATGAATTGCGTGAACGCTTACGTGTACCAGCTCTGAATCATGAGCAGGATATTTATGTTTCAGATGTACTTAAGACCGGGCGAATTATGGCGAAAGATGAAGATCTTTGCCTGCATTGCGGGCTTTGCGCGGAGCGTTGTCCGACCGGCGCTTGGGACATGCAGAAATTCGAATATTGGGAAGCACAAGCTGAAAAATCATGTCAGATGCCAATCGTGTGAACAACTTTGTTGTTAAATTCGCCAATGTGAATGGCTCAGGATCTGCCAGCGCCAACTTACTGTTTGCGAAATCACTGTTTCGTATGGGCGTGCCGGTGGCTCCCAAAAATATCTTTCCCTCAAACATTCAAGGGTTGCCTACTTGGTATGAGATCCGCGTCAGTGAAGCCGGATATTTTGGCCGGCGGGAAGGGGTCGACATTATGGTAGCCATGAATGCGCAGACCTATGGGCAGGATGTCGCGGAGGTTGTGGAGGGTGGTTATCTTGTCTACGATTCTACCTATGAGCGCACATTTGAGCGGAATAATATTGAGATTATCGGGATCCCCATCGCACAGATGTGCGCAGATAACTATACTGATGCACGTCAACGGCAACTTTTTAAGAACGTTGTTTATGTGGGTGCGCTTTCGGCAATGCTGGATATAGAAAGCGACGTTCTCGAGGATCTTGTTCGCGAGCAATTCAGACATAAGGAAAAACTCATTGAGCCAAATCTGCATGCTCTCAACATGGGACGTGACTATGCTCAGAAAAATCTGAATTGCCCTCTTGATATCCGCGTAAAGCGGAGTAATGCCACAAAAGATAAGATTATGATGAGCGGCAATGACGCTGCCGGTTTAGGCTGCGTCTATGCAGGTGCAACGGTAGCGGCATGGTATCCTATCACTCCGTCGACATCGTTGCCTGAAGCCTTTGAGCGATATCTAAAGAAATTCCGAACAGATGAGAATGGTCGTGTTTTGGGAGCTGTTGTTCAGGCTGAGGACGAGCTGGCGGCGGTAGGCGTTGCCATTGGAGCAAATTGGAACGGCGCACGCGCCTTTACCGCAACGTCCGGTCCAGGCATTTCTCTCATGAGTGAGTTTTTGGGACTGGCTTATTTTGCTGAAGTACCATTGGTGCTTTTCGATGTTCAACGCGGCGGGCCTTCAACCGGTATGCCGACGCGAACTCAGCAATCCGATATTATTGCCTGTGCTTACGCATCTCATGGGGATACGCGGCATGTGCTGTTATTTCCCGGCGATCCAAAGGAGTGTTTTGAACTTACTGTAGACGCGTTTGATTTGTCTGAACGATTGCAGACACCTATTATTGTGATGAGTGATCTCGACATCGGAATGAATGACTGGGTCATTGATCCTTTATCTTGGGATGATGCACGTGTGCATGATCGCGGTAAAGTGCTGGATATCGAGGCTCTCGAAAAGATAGAAAAATTTGGCCGCTATCTTGATATAGACGGTGACGGTATTCCTTATAGGACTATTCCTGGAACACATCCGGATAAAGGTGCATTTTTTACCCGTGGTTCTTCCCATGATCCTTATGCGATTTATACCGAAGATGGCGAAGTTAATGCGCGCAATCTAGATCGTTTAACGCACAAATTTGAAACGGCGAAGAAACTTGTTCCACAACCCGTTCTCATCCCGGCAAAACGTCCGACGCGTCTTGGCATGATTAATTTCGGTAGTACCGAACCGGCCGTTCGGGAAGCATTGGATGACCTTGCATCTCAAGGTGTGCATATTAATGCTCTCAGGCTTAAGGCGTTTCCTTTTTGTGATGAGATCATACGGTTCATCGATATGCATGACTATGTATTCGTGGTGGAACAAAACCGGGATGCACAATTACGTGCCCTATTGATGGCTGAGCTGAAGGTGTCTCCGGAAAAGCTGGGCTCTATCCTTGATTATGAAGGGATGCCCCTTGCTGCCCGTGTCGTGAAAAATGAGGTTTTAGCGATTGTGACAAAAGAGCTGAGAATCTCTGTTGAGATAAATGAAATTTCTGCACCAGTTTAAGTCATGAGTTAATGACTTAGACTTTAAATGCAGGGCTCGAACGTCTGAGGATCTTGACAATGAGTTATATGAAAAAGCCTTCCGCCCATCACCCGCATCTTGCTGTGAATAAGAAAGGTCTGACCCGGCGAGACTATGAAGGGCTCATGTCGACGCTTTGTGCAGGGTGTGGGCATGATTCCATTAGCGCTGCCATCATCGAAGCCTGTTTTGAACTTGACCTTCCGGCACACAAATTGGCCAAACTCTCAGGCATTGGATGCTCATCAAAGACACCTACCTATTTTCTCAATAAGTCTCACGGGTTTAATTCCGTTCATGGACGCATGCCCTCCATAGCGACAGGGGCGAATTTAGCGAACAGAGATTTGGTTTACTTAGGGGTGTCTGGTGATGGGGATACCGCATCGATTGGCCTCGGGCAGTTTTGCCATGCCATGCGCCGCCGATTGAACATGGTTTATATTGTCGAGAATAATGGTACCTATGGTCTGACAAAGGGGCAGTTCTCTGCCACCAATGATAAAGAATCGGAAAATAAAAAGGGCGTTCCTAATCTTTTTGACGCCATTGATCTCTGTACCTTGGCCATTCAGCTTGGCGCAGGTTTTGTGGCACGCAGCTTTTCAGGGGACAAAAAGCAGCTTGTCCCGCTTATCAAGGCTGCAATTCGTTATCACGGCTTTGCCTTTATCGATGTCATCTCTCCTTGTGTGACGTTTAATAATCATGTGGCCTCGACCAAGAGCTATGACTATATCCGTGACCATAATCAGGCGCTGGATAAGATCGATTTTGTCTTAGAGCGCTCACCCATTACGGCCGAATATGGGGAAGGGGAGACTGTTCCTGTAACTTTGCATGACGGCTCGGTGATTACCTTGCACAAGCTTGCTAAAGATTATGATGCAAGGGATGCCGCCGCCGCACTTGAAACGCTTTACCGGCGCTACAAACGAGGGCAGGTGGTTACAGGCTTGCTATATATTGAGGAGCAAGAGCGTGATTTACATGACGTTTTGAGGACCACAAGTGCACCTCTCAATTCACTTTCCATGTCGGAGCTTTGTCCGGGAAGCACTGCGCTCCAGGCCATTAATGAGAGTTTGAAATAATAAGCCAATTTTATTCGCGAAAAATCATTGTGAGGCAATCGCAATGATCTTTGGTATAATTGGTATTTTCGCGCTCAAAACATAGCGTAAAAACGCTGAAGGTTATCCCAGGGAGAAAAACATGACGACCGATCTGTATCATTTTGTTGGTGGAAAAAGGGTGGACGGTACGTCAGGCCGCTTTCATGATGTGTATTGGCCGATGACCGGCGAAGTGGCTGCGCGAGCTCCTCTGGCATCGGCTGCGGAGGTGCGCGCAGCCGTTGAAAACGCCAAAGCGGCGCAACCTGCATGGGCGGCCACAAATCCACAACGGCGCGCGCGTGTATTTTTCAAGTTTCTTGAACTTCTTTACCGGGATTATGATGAGCTTGCGGAAATACTAGCCAAGGAGCATGGTAAAACTATTCCTGATGCCAAAGGTGATATTCAGCGTGGCCTTGAAGTTGTCGAGTTTGCCTGCGGTATCCCTCATCTCCTAAAAGGAGAATATACCGAAGGAGCAGGCCCAGAGATTGATCTTTATTCCATGCGCCAACCCCTTGGCGTGGTCGCTGGTATTACACCTTTTAACTTTCCGGCAATGATCCCGATGTGGAAGTTTGCGCCGGCCATTGCTTGTGGTAACGCTTTTATTCTGAAGCCCTCTGAGCGTGATCCTTCGGTTCCACTGAGGCTTGCAGAACTTATGGTGGAAGCGGGACTTCCCGAAGGTATTTTGAATGTAGTGAACGGTGATAAAGAGGCCGTGGATGCCATTCTTGACGATCCGGATATTCAGGCAATTGGTTTTGTTGGCTCAACACCCATTGCTGAATATATTTACACACGCGGGACTGCAAGCGGCAAACGAGTGCAATGCTTTGGCGGTGCCAAGAATCATATGATCGTCATGCCTGATGCAGATATGGATCAGGCAGTGGATGCGCTTATTGGTGCTGGCTATGGTTCGGCTGGGGAGCGTTGTATGGCGATTTCCGTGGCTGTACCTGTTGGCAAGGAAACAGCAGATACGCTCGTTGAACGCCTTATTCCCCGGGTTGAAAGTTTGAAAGTCGGTCCCTCCACGGACCCTTCTGCGGACTATGGACCGTTAGTCACGGCGCAACATCTGCAAAAAGTAAAAGATTATGTGAGCCTTGGTATTGATGAGGGTGCTGAGTTAGTCGTTGATGGGCGGGACTTTACGCTACAAGGCTATGAGGATGGCTTCTATATGGGCGGTTGTCTCTTTGACAAAGTAAACCGTGACATGCGCATCTATAAGGAAGAAATTTTTGGGCCGGTACTGTCAGTAGTGCGTGCTGAAAACTACGAAGAAGCGGTCGATCTACCCTCTTCTCATGAATATGGCAATGGCGTTGCTATCTTTACCCGTGACGGCGATGCGGCACGTGATTTCACATCCCGCGTAAATGTCGGCATGGTCGGGGTAAATGTTCCGATCCCCGTGCCGCTTTCCTATTATACATTTGGAGGTTGGAAGCGGTCGGGCTTTGGCGATCTTAATCAACACGGGCCGGATTCAATTCGGTTTTATACAAAGACCAAAACCGTTACATCTCGTTGGCCGTCGGGAATTAAGGACGGCGCAAGCTTCATTATCCCAACGATGAATTAGGTGTTATGCTGACGGCTATTCTCTGCCTTTGAGTTATGACGCTGTTTCCCTTGGTTTGGTGTGTGGAAGCGCGGTGGCAGAATGATTCAATTTAGCCTCATACCACATCTAAAGCATATCTCGCAAAAGTGGGGACCGGCTTTGCGAAAAAAGATATGCGACAACAAAAAGATAGTGCATCCAAGCGATTCCCTCTAAACGCGGGATGCTCTAGATGTTTAGTCTCGGAAAGCGGATCAGTAGAGCTGGAAACCACATCACCACACTTACTGCAGGTTTATGAGTTTGGTTTATGACGCTTGTTCGGTGTATCTGTGTTACGCCTGAGCCTCCTCATCACTCATATAATCCCAGCTGATTGAGTTGATTGTGAGGGCTTGGTTCCAGTTGGTGGCCCAGTTGTCGACCATTGCCACTCTAACTGTGACATCGCCTAAAGTCTCTTGCGCAATAGCATCACGGCTAATCGTCACAGCCTGGTTGTTGCTATCATAAGTCGTAACACCACCCTCAACAAACGCATGATGCGTCAAAAATTCTCCACTCGCCGCATCAAGCAAAACCAAATACGCATTGGTCACACTGCTCAGCGTTGTGCCTGATTGCGTGCTCAAATCAACCGTGAACGTCAAATCACCCGTCCAATCACTCAAATCAAGTGTCGTTTCAACACCCGACTGCGTCCGGTAACCATCACCACTGATCCGGACACCGCCATCAACCACTTCCGTTACATAATCATTGCGGGATGCACCACCATGGTCATTCGATCCGTCATTAATAATCTCATAACTGCTCCAAGCCCCCAAACCATCTGCAAAGTTATGAGACCCATGACGGGGTTGTGACGCACTCTCTTCTGTAGCCCCCGTCTCTTCCGTCTCCGCTGTTTCATTTTCTGTGTTGGTATTTGCGTTGTCTGTCTCTGTATTTGAGATAATGATTGGGTTTTCGATGCCGAGGAGTTTTTGCAGATCCTCATTTGCGAGAATGTCGGCGAGGCTCATTGTGCTCAGTGTGAGCGGGCTCTCGGTCTCTGTGTCCGCTGTCTCTGTGTCATCTGAGGTTGTGTCCTCTGTGGTCGTGTCGTCGGCGTCGTTAGTGGCAACGAGCTTAGCACTTGCTGGCATCATATAACGCAGATCCATCTGACCGATGGAGCGTTCCAGTATCACCATCGGATCGGCTTGCGCCTTGACAACGTTTTCCCGCTGCCCCATCAGGCCCTTATGTTTTTCTCCGTAACGCGCAACCGATTGGTCAAGATGCGCCCTGGAGGCCGTTATCTCATCGGTAATGCCTTCCGTCAGGCTGATATTTTCAAACTCCTGAAACGCTTTATAGTTTACCAACTTCTTGTTCTTATCCGCTCTCCCCTTGCCAAAACCTCCCAGGATCTCCTGAACACCTTTGAGCACATCCGCTCCGTTAACACCGTCTTCCAGATTGCGCAGCAAAAACCCATTCAGATTAGAAAACTTCTCGTCACTGCTCGCATCGCTGCGCCTCTCAGGCGGCAATTCGCTGTCCATCACAAACACCTCCGTGTCCAGATGGCTCAACATCCCCGTCTTGCGCAAATCCAACGCCCCAAGGGGCTTGCCTTCCTCAAGACCGAGATCCGCAAACAACTCCTGAACTTGTGCACGGATACCATCATCAAGCGCCTTGGTCAGTTGCGCATCAAGATGGGCCAGCTCATGCGCTAAAGCTTCCGTCGGCGCGGCATCATATTCAGCCTGCAGCTCATCTCGCTTCGCCTGCAATTCAGACCGGCTCTCCGCAATATCCAACTGCCAACCCCAATTGTCGGAGCTCTCAATCAGCGCATCACGGTCCGCTAAAGCCTTGGCTCGCTCTGCCCCTTGCAATTTGTGCTGATGACCGCTGACCGTCAGGCCTTTCACCTGTGCACCAAAATCAGTTCTCACCTCAATCACCACCTGATCAACACCTTCAAGATCAAGCGGTTTGCCATGAGGCAGGGCAGATAAATCAAGCTGGGTATGCTGCCAATCCGTCGTACCCGCAAGCGGCGCATTGATCTGAGTGCTTAACAATGTGCTTCCATCTTCGACGTTCTTCACAACAATGACCGCCCGGCTTGGATTTCTGTCCTGCGCCACCCCTTGCAAGTCAAAATCAACAACCAAACGGTCACCTTGCAGGTCAGACACATCTATAATGCGGTGGAATTCATCCGTATGAACCTTGCCGCCCGTATCTTCATGCACAACACCATAAGCCGTCTCAGCCAATTGCTCATCAAGCGTTGCAATTTGCGCCGCCTTAGGATGACCCTCAAGCGCCACACGTTCCGCCTCAAAATAACCCGCATCCGCAAAAGCCTTCAGGATCGTCAAATTGAGCCCCGTCTCAACCGCCTGCATCTCTTGCAAACTCAGCCCTTCACCGGAGTTGAGCAATTGATGACGCAAAAAGGCCAGATCGCCAAACACTGACCCCGGATCATCATGAGCCGGCGTCACAATGCGCCGGCCGGCTTCAGAATTCTTAACCGACACCTCTAAACCAAGATCCGCCATCCCCAAACGCAACTCCGTCAAAGTATCGAAATTCCCTAAAGCAAAGGCCGCCCAATCGGCACTCGCCTCATTGCTCGCACCCGCATCCGACTGCTCAAAAATATTCTGCAACGCCGCTTCCGGGCTCAACCAAAAATGACGCGTCTCGTCATTCTCAGGATCATTATCCAAGGTCGTGTAATGCGCCTCCATCAAATCGGCAAATCGCGTCGCACTCGCTTCGCTCTCCTGCAGTTGCATATAAACGCTCTCATAATCCGCATAGGTATAGTGAACCGCGTCATAACGCGCCGTCGCTGCAGCCATATCAGACTCTAAACCAACACGGGTCTCCGCCAAAACCGCAGCCTTCCCTTCATAATTCGTCACAAAACCTGCATACATGCTTTGCTCATCCGCAACCGCATCCTGATGCGAAGCTAAGGTCTCATCAAATGCCGCTTTCAAGCCATGGCTGCCATCACCGGTATATTCCCAACTCAGATTATGCAGGGTCAGGCTTTCTCCTAAATTAGCCCCATGACTGTCATAAAGACCAACCTCAACAACAACATTGCTTAGATCACGGGCCCCATCCAAAACACTCCGGTCAATGGTCACTTGCCGACCTTCAAAGCTGCCAAACTCCTTATTGGCTAGAAGAGACTGCTTCAGCGTCTGACCCGTCACACCATCTTTTATTAACAAACGCGCCGTGCTGTATGAGGCATGACCTTGGAAATCAAAGTCCGCCGTGAAGGTCACCTCATCTCCCGACAAATCACTCAGATCCATCTTATGCGCAAGGTTGGCATGGACCTTATTGCCATCACCGCTGATCTGAACGCTGCCGCCTTCAACAGCCGTCGCCGTGTAGCCCCCCTTGCTGCCGCTCGCCGTCGACAAAGTCTCAACAAGACGCCAATCCCCAAGACCACCGGCAAAATCATGCACCTCAACACGCGCATCCGTCTCAGGGCGCGCAAACCCGGCCAAAGTCCCTTCAAGAGCCACAACCGTATGCGCAACAGAACCCCATTGGATGTTCAGACTGCCGGCTAAATCATTATTGCCAACACGCTTGGCCTGAAGACCCGAAAGCTTCGCTTGCGCCTCTGCCAGAGCCGCATCCGTTGCACTCTTCTCACCCTTCCAAGCCTGTTTCTCCGACGTAAAGTCGGCGCGCGTCCGACGACCATCAACAGACAAGTCATAAGCACGCTGCTCAAGCGTCTTAACCTCAAGCTCCGCCGCCTTAATCTCTGTTTCCAGAGCCACCGCCTCATGCACATGCAGATAAAGCTCATCAACGCTTTCAAACTTAAGACCTTGCAAGCCGGCAAGCATCGACGCTTCCTGATCTTTCAGAACCTGTTGGTGCGCTGCAACTTTTTCACGATTGGCAAGGACCTGCTCTTGTTCCCATTGCGTGCCCGAAAGCTCACTGGAGAGGGTCGTCGAGATCTGTGTCTCAACCGTGTCTATGGCCTCGGCACCAGCCGTGATACCGGCTTTCAATGTGTTCTCAGCCCACGCCAAGGCCGCTTCAGGCGTGCTCTGACCCGAAAGACCGGCCTTCAACTCCTTAAGTTCAGCAATTTGCGCCGCAACACGCGGGCCCGCATCCGCCACTAAAGCGTTCACCTCCGCAATAAACGCCTCAGCCTCCTTCAAAGGGGCATCATATTTTGCGCGCGTGATCTTACTTGAACTCTTGGCAATGCTGACACGCCAGTCAACCCACACATCCAACCCTTCCAGATACTCCGGCGGATAATTCGCAAGCTCCGCAAGCTTGCCCTCCAGCTCAGCCTGCTCATCCTCATAAACCGCAATCAACTTATCCACTTGCGCTGTCAGCGTCGCCAATTGCGCATCAGGGCTGCCCCGCTCAGCCAAAACCGTCTCTAATTCCTTAAGCTGGGCATCAACAGGGGCTAAGCGCGCCTCATAAACTGCAACGCTCTCTTTGCGGCCCTTAACCTCATCTGTCCAAGTGCGGACGGCGCTGTTTCTTTGGGTGCTGGATCTGGCGTCCTTCCAACTCTCAAGCGCACGCTCAGCGCTCGCCAGACGACCCTTCGCCGTATTCAACTGCGTCGTTAGCGTCGCGTGTTTCTCCTTAACCGCCGCAAGCTCAGCCGCAAGCGCCTCAGAGGTGTCCTCACCAACCGCCTTCAAACCTGATAGCAGGTTCAGCCGGTCCCCTTGCAGCGACAACTCACGGTGTTGATCCGCTTCTAAGCCCGCAAGCGTCCCAATCTCCGCAGGGGCACTGTCATCCTCAGGCCCATCAAGCTTAAGCTTAAGACCATCAACCTCCGCTTCCGCCTGCGCGTAGCTCGCCTTAACATCAACCCAATTATGGTTCTCGGCCAATTGACGTTCAATCAGGCTCAATTGCGCCTTCGCTTTCGTGCGCTCGCCTTCCGCAACACCCCAAGCCGTCATCGTCTCCGTCTGATAAGCGTCTAGCCCCGTCTTAAGGAAGCCCTTCGCTTCCTGCTCCAAACCCTGTAATGCCAGAAGCGCAACATAAGCCCCCTCAATACTCGAGGTCACATTGGCGGTATCATCAATGCTGTCCCAGTGCCACTGCGCCGTGGCGGGGTCATCCAAATGAGGCAGCACCGGGCCGATATTGCTGCGCAGCGTCCCCTGGCTCGCGATCATCTTATCTTCTAAGCGCTCAAGAAGACCCGCAAAGGTCGCCGCCCAGGCTTGCAGTTGCTCAGCATCCGGCTCTTGGCCTTCAGCCTGCGCCGCTAAAAACGCTTCCCGGCCCGCCAAAAGCTCTTCCCGCTTCGCAAGCTCCGCCTCAAATGGCGCTAAGCGACCCTCAACAACCTCAAGACTGTCCTGTCTTTTCTTAAGCTCACCTCGCCAAGTCGTCCTCTGACTGCCTGAGGTGTTGTCAACCATATGCTGCGCTTGAGCAACACGGGATTGGGCGGTGTTCAATTGCACACGTAATTGCGCATGCTGCGGCGAAATCACTGTCAACTCCGCCAAAACCGTCTCAAGTGCGCTCGCCGGCGTTATCGTCTCATCGGCCTGAACATCACCAAATATATTAAACAGTGTGCCTTCACCACCATGCTCAATAAGATTGCGAACCGCCTGGTGCAGAAGAGCTTCTTTGCCGATGACGTCCTTCTTAGCCGCAACAAGCTGATCCTGAAGCCCATGAAGCGTGTTCGTGTCCTTATTCTTTCTGGCTTTACCACTGCCCGTGTTCTTATATTTGCCGTCTTTTTGCTGCTGATCCATATACTTAATATGATTGGCAATTTGGCTCTCCAACGACCGCACACGCGCACTCGCCGCTACGCCTTCCGGCAGCTTCTCAAGATAATCACGCTCAAGACGCAAGCCCAAAGCCTCTTCCAAAGGCGGTAACACAAGATTGGGATCCGCTGCTTGTGCCGCCTGGCGCTCCTCAATTAAGGCCGCGCGATGATCCCCAACCGTCAAAAGATCAATAGCCCCAGACCCTTGAGCAGAAAGATAAGAACTCGCATCATAAATCTGCCCCGTCAGCTCATAATTGCCTTCCTTAGTGCCATAAAACCCGTCAATCTGCGTATCCAGCCCACTCACCTGAGCTTCAAGATTTTGCTTCTCTTTCAGAAGATCAAGATAAGTCGTCGTCGCCTCAGACCCCTCACCAGGCGTGGTAAACATACCCGCCATCTCAGCCTGCATCGCCTGACCCGCCGCCTTGTCAAGCGCATAGTCCAGCATGCTCGCACGCAACTCATCACCACCCGACAACGCCTGGTTCAAACGCGCAAGCTTGCCATCCGTCTTCTCCATCGCAACCATCAGACCGTCCATCAAAGCCTGAACATCTGCACCCATATCTTCAGAAACATCTTCTCCCGCCATATAGGCTTCCAATAGGCTGTAAACCGCCTTCTGAAGCGCAGAAACACGTTGCCCATCCTGGCGTTCCGCATCACCGGCAAAATAATTCTGCGTCAGCGCATCAAAATCTTTCTCATACTCCTTATAGGTGCCCTTCGCTTCCTGCAGGCTCTCATGAGCCTGACGGCGCTGATTGCTCGCCGTCTCGCGCTTCCAGCTCTTGCTAAGCTCCGACATCCGACCTTCAATGTCTTTAATCTGAATATCAAGAACAGCTTGATAGGTCGGATTGTCCCCCGCCGCCGCCTTCGCCGCTTCCAAAATCCCGATCTGCTTCGTGCGGATCTCTGCAAGCTCATCCCGGTACTTATTCAGAAGGTTCTTGTTCGGAGACGCCATAAACCATTCCTTACGGATCTCCTCAAGCTTGTCATGCTCCTCCTGAACCAACACCATAAAGTCCTTAAGATGGTCCATCTCGGTTTCCATCTTGCCCATTTGCGCCCAATAGCCAGGGCTCGACATACGCTGCTGCCAATCCGCATTTATAAAATCAAACGACGTGACTTCGCTCTCCTGATAGGCCGCTCCAAACATAAACTGACCAATCAAACCATCCCGGACCGCACTAAACTCACCGCTCGAGGCCGACATACGCAAACCCTCATTCACAAGATTGGTCTCAAGATCATCAAGACCCAATAGCAAATGCTCTATCTGCGCATCCGTCCCCACAATCTCGCTATTCGCCGCCAATAAACCCTCAAGACCCAAGATAACACTGCTCATACCGCTCAGCAGCGCACGCAAATCCGATAACGCCGCACCCTTGCGCTCCCAAACCTCATCATAAGCCTCCTTCTTCTCTTGCAAGGCTTCGCGTTCCGCTGACAGCGCCTCCATCTTCTCGCGACGTTCCGTTCTCGCTGCCGAAGCCGCTGCATGTTGTTCCGGCGTCTTGTCAGACCATTTGCCACCCGAATTGCGCGCACTGTCAATACGGTCCTGCAACTCACGGATCTCTAAATCAAGATCCGCTACCTGTTTGTCAAAACCCGCCTTGTCCTGCGCAACCTCAAACGCCCACGCCAATTGCTGACGCGGAACCGATATCCGCGAAAACGCTTCCTTCATCGCCGCAAGCGTTTCACTGCTCAATGCGTTCGTATGCTCAACACCCTTGAAGGTCTGCCAACCAAGGCTGGAGGCATTCACAGAAAAATTCGCCGAGGTCCCGGACGCGCTTTGCACACGCGCCTCCGCCATAACACCAAACAAACCACGCGCCATGTCCACACTAACACCGCCCATCTGCAAACCATCAAGCGCGGCTAAACCATCCATCGCAACCGCGACATTCACAGGACGTTCATAAACAAAACCCTTCGCCGGGTCCTCACCCCCATGAAGCGCATCCCAAAACGCATTACGCTCTTCTTGCGCTTTCTTCTTCAAACCATCATCAATCCGTTCGGCAAATTCTTCCGCCGTCATATCCTTCAAGGACGCTTCATCCAAAACAAGCGCCTCACGCAGCGCCGTCGCCGCAGGGTCAAGATCAACATCGCTCACTGCACCCTCATTCTCAAACGACAGCAAAATACGCTTCTTCAAAGCCTCAACCGCTTCCGTGCTGCCCCAGGACGGACCCTCATCACCGCTGATAAGTCCGGATATATGATCAACAAGCTTGTTGTCTTCCAAAACACTCGTGTCTAAAACCAAGCGGCCATCAGACGTCACACCTAAGAGAACCGTCGCTAAATCACTTGAGAGCGCAACATCCTGCTCACTCAAACCGGAAACCCCCGCAGGACCGCTCCCCCCGCTCGTCGAACCCGAACCACCACTCGCATTCCCCTCGGCAATTTCCTGCAAAAGCTTCCCAAACGCTGCCCAGTCAACCAAACCCGCCGCATGACCCAGCTTGACATTGCCCTCCTTATCAACACTCGTCACATAGTTCTCAAAACCCGTCGTCTTTTTAAACCCTTCCGGTACACCTTGAATAACCGTCGCCGTGATATCCGTACGACCCTCGCCAAGCGGCGCACGCTCCCCATTGTAGATCTCCGTCAGAATGGGCCCCAGACCCTTAAGGGTCTCGTGAACCTTCTCTAATTGCTCGGCCTGCTTCTCTTCCGCTTCCTCTTGCTCTTCAAGCTTTTCAACAGCTTCATAAAAACCTTCAATGTCATCAAAACTCGCTATCGAAAAATCACCCGATGACGACGTCTGATTAAACTGCAGCAAAATCTTCTCTTCCGTCGCAGATAAAGGACCCAAAGCAATCCCCAAATCACGGTAATACGCACTGTTCGCATGCATCAAAAGCTTTTGCGACGGAGAAAGCTTATCCCAATTCGCCAAAAGCTCACCCTGTGCCGCTTCACGAACCGTACCAACCGTCGCATTCGAACCCAGCGAACCATCATCCTTCGTCCCATTAATCCAACCGTTAAAATCTGACGTAATGCCTTTCAGAAAATTGTCATAAGCCAAGAACCAACCCGCCTGCGTCTGACCATCTTCCTTGGCAGCTTCGACAATCTCCTCATAGGTCGGAATTAATGTAGGATCATCCTTGCCCGTCGCCTCGGCCATGCGATTGAAAATTTCGACCAACGCTGTTGGCGTTTGCTCATTAACCGTCTCGGCAACTTCCAGCGCAGTTTGCGCTTCTTCAGGCATGTAATCCGCAAGGTCTTCCAATGGGATTTCATTGCCGTAAGGATCAACCAGAACCCCATCAACCAAAAGCCGCTGTAGTTCAAGCGGAGAGTCTAAGGAAATCGCTGCCCCAACTCCAAGACGCGGGCCAAAGTCCAACGTCTCTTCCGCCAGACCCGCCGTCGTGCCCACACCACGGACAACTCTCACTGGATCGCCAATAACACCAGGAACAATGCTGATATCGACTTGATCGAACGCATCACTATGCTCCGCCATAAAGGCTTCAATATCCCCATCACCTCCAACAACATTGGCTAATTCTGTCAAAAATTGCTCATCTGAGGAGATCACATTAAACGCCACAAACGGGTTCATCGCGCGCGTATGACGATCGCCCACATCAGAAAAAACCAACGCATGGCTCAGACCAAAACGACCATCATCAAGGATCTTAACATTGGGGATGTGTTTGACCGCACCTTCGCCCGGCAAAACAGGACCACCGAAATACATCGAGGAAAACTCGCCGTCTTCCAGGTCCACGCCCGGCAGCCACAAATGAACATTGCCATTGTAATTGCCGCCAACCAAACCTATAGGAGTGGTATCAAACCGTTCAAATATGTTGAGATCGCCCGTATAGGTCGCATTGCCGCCCGTGGCATTGGTCATCGCCGTTGCCAATGTCCCCATAAAGGGCAGTGAGCCCGCCAGATTGTTGAAATCAACTTTGCTGAAATCACCAGGACCTTGAACCTCAGGGGTATCAGGCTCGGCGAAAATCTGCGGAATAATCGGCGGCAGCACCGGAATGGGAAGGCCGAAAAACGTGTCAGGCGCCGCCTGGCCATCTTCAGCCGCTTCATCATCTTTTATGCCGAACACATCTTTGAAGAAGTTCGCCGTCGCCGCCTGGGTTTCCTGGGTAAATTCCAGAAACCCCTGCCCGGCATCTCGGATGTTCTGATCAATGTCTTTGAGGGTCTTCTCAAAACCGCTCACCGCATCCTGCAAATCCGTCCAGAAATTGGGCTGCTCGGGACCCACCACCGGGTTGGGTAGCGTATTATCACCAT
This sequence comes from Methyloligellaceae bacterium, assembly GCA_965224165.1. Lineage (GTDB taxonomy): Bacteria > Pseudomonadota > Alphaproteobacteria > Rhizobiales > CBDCYM01 > CBDCYM01. The sequence goes on from CBDCYM010000011.1 coordinate 1,279,478, forward strand.
CAGACTCACTCTCGCCCTGGCCCTGCCCCTGGCCCAAATTGAGGATCGCATCAGCCGCAACCGAAGCCGGCTTCAAAATCGATCCGCCAACCAACGCCAACGCATATCCCAACGGATTTAAACTCGGGGCAGTCGTACCGGTGGCACCCGTCCCCGATGCCTGCGTCCCAGACCCCGAACCAACACCCTCATCCGCAAAACCTAAACCGGCTTCCGTTCCTTCAACGGCGCCATTGTCCTCAAGACGCTCAATCTCTTCGTCAATTTTTTCTAGTTCTTCCAGATCAGCCTGTGAGTCTTGGTGATCTACACCTCTTGTTTGGATCTTAGCTAAGAGTAGGCGACGTCCTTTCTCAAGGGCATTCAGTTTAATGGTCGCAAAAGAGTGTTGAGCAAATTCATTAAAGAGTTCTTCCTGGGCTTCTCTATCTAATACATATTCTCCCCGGTCATCTCCCAAATATTCAAAACCAAGAAATTCATAATAATCCTCTGTACCGTCTCTTGGCGCGAGCACAAGCGGAAGACCGCGATTGTGGGCTTCTTCGGCTATCGCTTTTATTAAACGCAAGCCAGCCTGGTCACCTTGAGACTCAACCAGCGCTAAATAGAGATGTGGAGCTGGGACAGAACCGCCACCGAGTTGGTAGTAATTTACAGCACCTTTTATGACTTTGTTGCCGTTTGAATCTGTGACAACATCAACAAAGACTTGATACCTAACTTGGTTACTTATGTATTGCTCCCAATCAGAGGCAACTTCAACGTCATGCATCGTCCCTGATCGTTCAATAAAGTCACTCATTAAATCGCCATGTTTTACGGGATCATAAGCGACGATTTCATGAGCGCCCTCGGTATCTTCAAAGGCTTTGTTACGATTTTCTGAGATGATATCTTGATATTCGGCAAACTTCGCTTGGTCCTCCGAATTTAAGTTCTCAAAACCATCAGTTTCTACTTTGGCTCGGAGCTGCTTATATTCCTCAACCGCATCCACGCTCCCAGCAGGACCATTTAAATAGTGCTCATCAGAGGGACGAACCTCTATAGTCGTTGGCGTGAAATAAAAATCCTTTGTGTGACTATCGACATAGTTTTCTAGTTTTTGTTCAACTTCTTTCAGTTGATCGATTAAATAGTTAGGGGCCACTTCCCTTCCGCCCACAGAGTTAATCGCGCCTTTGAGTGCCTTTGCTTGGTGAGTTAAACTCTTATATTCACCGGTAACATTCGCAAATGTATCGAAGTTATTGAGGAAATTCACTTGGGCTTCGCGATCCAAGGTCATGGACTTTGATAATATTCCAGTTGGCGCCGCTTCAAAGCCGAGCAACAGATAGTAATCGATCTGCTCGTTTGTTGAGGTCAGTTTTAAGGGCACATTTGCACTATGCGCTTTTTCCGCAACTTCTTTCAGAAGACGCAGGCCGGCCTGATCACCAATGGACTCAACATTCGATACCACAAGCTCAGGCTCATCATTGACTGTCTCATACCTAAAATAGAGCGCTCCCTTTACGACTTTGTTCCCCTCCGCATCGGTTGCGACATCCAGCAAAAAATCAGGGTGAGCGTTGGGGTCACCCTTTAAAGCATCCCAGGTCATTAAGTGCGCAATATTAGGAGTAGGATGATCCTTTTTTGATGTTTCTATAAATTTATCTAGCAACTCGGCATGTTCCGCCGGATCATAGGAAACAACTTCATGAGATCCTTGGGGCTCTTCAGACTCCCCAAACGCGTTTGGTATAAACGCCGTAAGCCCATTCACAAAATTGGCTGTTGTTTTGCTGTCTGGTTTGAAGAGATCTAAAAAGGTATCAGCAGCTTTCTCCCAAAATGGTTTGTCATTTTCTGTTGCAGTTTCTGCGGCTGAATCCTCTGCAGGGCCGAAAACACCCTCGATAATCTCAGGCGTATAGGCTGTTGAGATATTATGGCCATGCAGAAAATCAAAGGCTGCATGAGGTGTTTCCAGGGCTGCCAATTCAGTTTCTGTCGTCAAAGTGGTAATTGAGGGAAGGTCTGGGTAGACAATAGCCCCCTCCGGAACTTTATAGGTATAGGTCTCACCCCATAGCGGTGAGGAAACTGTTACCTTGCCGTCATCAGTTTTCGATTGAACGACATCCAGCGTCCCATCTTCACGGTTTGCGCCATAGAGGGTCGACACCACTTCCCGGCCATCCGTATAAGTATCGACACGGCGCTGCCAAACACTGCCCTGTGAGGGTTCCTCTGCTGGATCGCCATTAAAAATAATGTCGGTTGGCGGGGCAATTTCATCTTCAGCCTCAATTCCATCCGGGGCCCATCTTGTGAAAACAACTCGAGAGATTTCCTCTCCGGTTTCAGGATCTGTATCCGTGTCAAGCCGAAGCGCCTGGAACGCAAACCCATCTTCCACCTCGCCACTTGAGGCGCTGTAATAAACATTGACGCCACCTTCCCTCGGAACCTCTGAATAGTTATCTATAAAGCCTTTCCGGACGATAGGATGCTCACGTCCTGCAACATTATGGGTCTCTGTGACAACGATACTGCCATGGGTATCCCGCATAACCGATAAAGTAACTGAAGAAGCGATTTCAGATCCCTCCGTATCGGAGGCAGTAAAGTCGTTAAATATTTTGCCCACATTAACAACATGAACACCCTCAGGGTCATCATCCGCAGGCGCACTTCCATCGCGAATAATCTGAATTCTTTCACTGGGAGACAACGGTTCAGCCGAACTTTCAGCGAGCATTGTCACCAATGCTGCAAACTTGGGAGCCGTGTTTGATGTTCCAACTTTTTCCTCATGAAACGGAAGACCATCTATATCGTCAAACTTCGATCCTGATGTATAGAAGTCAACAAATTCCCCGCGATTTGAAATCTGAATAATTTCACCGTTTTCATCCACCGCACCCGTTAGAAACCCATTGGAACTTTCCGCAAGAGTCCGACTGCCGATGATGTATAAACCGTGATCATCATCTGCTCTTGTGTCATCGCTGAAGTTCCCGGCAGCATTTATAACGTTTACTCCAGCTGCATCTAACCGCTCGAGTATGTCCCCATAGCGCTCTTCAATAGCCGTGACAACATCGTCAAACTCGCTATCAGATAAGTGAATTCCTTTTATTTTGAGCTCACCATTAAGCATCTGCCTGTCGATACCAAGACTGATACTCGTCGCTGTATATTTTATGCCGCCTGCTTCCCCCCGGTTAAAGGCTTCCTTTGCCTCGGCAATTTTAACGAGCTCAGGGAAGAAAAAGTAATTGTCTATAACCTCTTGTGTTAGTTCCCCATTTTGATCAAGCGTGATCCGCTCATTTTGATCGAGCACGACAGGCATAAGCTTTATGTTGTCGATTAATTCCGGGCTGGCATTTTCATGCAAAGTCTCGGAAATAATATCAAGCATATTTGTGCCGTGAGACTCGGTCGTTTGTTGGTCATCCGTCCCGACCCGATCGGGCGCAAGACCAGGGACGCCGGCTCCAGGTTGATTATTGATTTGCTCAAGCGCATCAGGGTGGATGAGCGGTAAAATATCAGGATTGCGGTAATCCAGATGAAACACATAATCGAAGACGGCAATGACCGAGGCATCATCCGTGACCGTTTCAACAACCGGATCCCCAAGATCCGCCGCCTGGATCGGTGTGACAGAGGTATTCTGTTGTGTTGTCGTATTTGCGCTTTGCGTTTGATCTGCTGACGTTGTCGTTGCAGCATTGGTATTCGCTAACGTATTAGAAAAATTTCCGTCAGCATTTTCTGTTTGATTGATCGTACTTGTATTATTGCCAGCCCCATCGACGCTCGACATATATCCAAATCCTTCCCAAAGACTACACAGAGATAGATCCAGAATAATGAGCTGAGGACGGAGGGTGAATCCGTGTTTTTTACCTAAGAAGCACAAAAAACACTGAGCTGCCTAAGCGGACCGCAGGACGTCTAAGGGGTACTACGTAATACGTAAGTAGATAATAAGGTTTAGAAGTACCCGTTTTCGCTTTCACTGGCCTTCCACAGTTGTCCATGAATAGTAATAAGTCTGCACAACCAGATTTATGTCGATAAGGGGTATCAAGCCATACTTTTCAGTAAGCTTATGGCGTGTTTTGCTCAGGCAAGAAACGTGATCTTTTTTCCCGCCAAGCTCTCACATCGAAAAGGAACTCAACACCTTTTCCAGAGAAATGCTAGCAATATGGTTTGTTAAAAACCCTTCTATCATAAGGGCTTTATATCGTAACGGTAATACCACCATATTTTAGATAGCAAATCTATGATTGTAGTATTTTAAAATACAATTCTTACGTGCTATAGACCTGCTTGAGGGATATTGGGAGTTCTCGTGACATAGCTGTGCGAGGGATCACGGCATCTTTGTGCCAGCGATGACAAATTGGGCTCTTGATCCGGTTCGCATAGCGAAACGTCATCTAATCGATACCACTTGGCTACAGGCACAACGCGAAGCAAAGCATGATGCTGGCTTCTTACCAATGAAACGCTTGTTTTCTATTGTCATGCTTGAACTCTGGTTTGAGCGGTTCTGTCCATCCGCCAGTTGGCGATAAATTTGTTGAGTGAGAGCACGTGAGAATAGTCGTTCAGAATTTTAAGACCGGGGCACTCTCTGTTGCAGAGGCACCTCAACCACTTGTTCGTTCTAGCGGTGTTTTGGTGCGCACTTCAGCATCTTTGATTAGCGCAGGCACCGATCGCTCAATTATCGGATTGGCAAAAAAAAGTTACCTTGGCAAGGCGCTTGATCGCCCTGATCTTGCATGGAAAGTTATAAATAAAGCAAAAACTGATGGTCTGTGGTCTACATATAAGGTGGTCCAGAATCTAATCGCTGAACCTATACCCCTTGGTTATTCGCTTATCGGAACCGTTATTGGAATTGGACGAGATGTCAATGATGTCTCGTTGGGTAACCGAGTGGCTTGTGCGGGACTTGGTTATGCAAACCATGCAGATGTGATCTCCGTACCCCGTAATTTGTTTGTATCTGTTCCTGATAATGTCAGCGATGAGCAAGCTTCCTATGTCACATTAGGAGCAATTGCTATGCATGGCATCCGCCAGGCCAATCAGCAATTTGGGGCAACGGTGTTAGTGGTGGGACTTGGGCTTGTCGGACAGCTCACGGTACAAATGTGTAACGCCGCAGGTTACCGGACGCTTGGACTAGATTTTGATCCGCGTAAACTAGAGCTTGCAAAATCTTTGGGTGCGCGAGACGCTTTTCTTCCTGAAGATTCAAATTTATCCGCGACGATTAAGGCGCTCACTTCTGGTCAGGGAGTTGATGCTGTTCTTTTGACAGCTGCATCAAGGGAAAGCGGCGCAGTTTTCGAACAAGTCGCAGAGCTTTGCCGGGACAGGGCCCGCGTTGTTGTTGTCGGCGATATAAAGATGGATATATCGCGCCGGACTTATTTCGAAAAAGAACTTGAAATCCTGCAATCTAGATCATATGGCCCCGGACGATATGATCCAAATTACGAAGAAAAAGGACAAGATTATCCTATTGGATATGTGCGTTGGACCGAGCAACGCAACATGAGCGCTTTTTTGGACATGGTATCGGCTGGGCGGTTTGACCCCTCGCGTCTCACTACCCATAGGTTTCCGATTGAACAGGCGGAACAAGCCTATGGGCTTGTAAGCGGAAAAACAGATGAACTTACGGTTGGGATTGTTCTCGACTATCAAAACAATCAGGAAAAGGACGATAGCGAGCCCAACCATATCAATGGGAAAGCCACTACGCTTCCAGCCTTAAAGCAGAGAATAAAGTTGGGCAAAGGAAAGATTGGCCTCGGCGTTATCGGAACGGGTCAATTTGCAAAAGGCGTTCTTCTTCCAGCCATCATGGAAACAGGTGGGTTTAAAGTTATTGGTGTTTCCTCAGCACGGGGACTGTCGGCAAATTCAGTATGCAACCGCTATGGAGGAGCCTATGCGGATACGGATACCTCTCGGCTGTTCAATGATCCGGATATCAATGCTGTTTTAATCGCAAGTCGTCACGACAGTCATGCCCGCTACTGTATTGAAGCTCTCAAACATGGAAAGCATGTTTTTGTCGAAAAACCGCTTTGCTTAAATTTGGAAGAGCTTACGGCAATTAAAGCCGCAGCTCGGGAGTCTGAAGGCACTTTAACCGTTGGCTATAATCGCCGCTTCAGTCCTCTTATTCAGAATCTTAAGCGGCATTTTGATGGATGTGTCGAACCAATGGCGATGATCTACCGGATCAACGCCGGCAGGATTCCTCTTAAGTCTGAAATGGGATGGGTCCACGATCCTGAGGTAGGAGGCGGGAGGGTTATCGGAGAAGTTTGCCACTTCATAGATACGCTTCAATTTATCAGTGGCGCCCGGCCGCAGACTATATCGGCTTTTGCGGTAAATACTGGAAATGCAATGTTGGCCGGAAATGATATCGTGACCATCACAATCGGGTTTGATGACGGGGCCTCAGGTACCATCCACTATTTTTCAAATGGTGATGGCAGTTTCCCGAAAGAACGCATTGAAGTGTTTTGTCAGGAGCGGATTGGTGTTTTGGATAATTTCCGCAAACTTGATCTCGTGTATGCAAACAAAACACGCTCTAAGCATGTGAAGAATTTACAAAAAGGCTTCTCAGAAGAAGCCGATGCGTTTCTTGCAGCATGTCAGGAAGGTAAAAGTGCGATTTCGTTTGACTCTCTTTGGGACACTTCCACGGCAACATTTGCTGCCATGGAAGCTTTGACTATGGCATCGCGTGACCACTTTGAAGAAGGAAAAATAGAAGCCAACTAGAATAATATGAGGTTAGGGGCCATGCAGGCTGAGATGTTTAGTCCCGGGAAATGATGGAATCAGTTTATCTGATACTTTATCACTTCGGGAGGTTCTATGGGACAAGTACTTCACGGCAGCGCCAAGACAACGCACGTAGTGACCCTACCCCGAAGTATGGTCCATTTGCCAATTGGATCTTCTATAAAGAGACTCAAGAATTAATTAGGAATGCCGTAAACCATACTTCTCAAGCAGGCGATATACATTACGTTCACTTACCCCTAATGAACTTGCTAATTTGGCACGATGACCAGAATACTTTTTCGCTAAGCTTTCGACATAGTGTTGTTTCACTTCTTCAAGCGTAGGCTCATAGTCAAAGGACAATTTTACGCTATCTGCATTTGAGTTTGATCCACTCGGAAGTCCGAGATGATGTGAATGAATGATTTCTTCGTCGCCTGACAAGATTATTGCACGTTCTATGACATTACGGAGTTCGCGGATATTGCCAGGCCAATTATATTCCACAAGCGCATGCATGGCATCCCGCGAAAATTCTTTGGCAATGCGCCGAGAAAAATCATGATTGGCAAGGAAATGATATGCGAGAAGCTTAATATCTTCTCGACGATCTCGTAACGGCGGTACAGTTATCATAAAAGCATTAAGCCGATAATAAAGATCCAATCGAAATGTACGATCTACGCAAAGCTGTGTCAGATCACAATTGGTTGCAGCAACAAGACGGGCATTGGAGACGAGATCCTTGACGCCACCTAGTCGGCGAAATTGTCCGGTTTCAATGACACGCAAGAGTTTGGCTTGGGCCACCAAGGAGATTTCTCCAATCTCGTCTAGAAATACTGTTCCACCATTTGCGCCTTCAATGAGTCCTCTTTTCCTTGCGACCGCTCCGGTGAATGCTCCTTTTTCGTAGCCAAACAGCTCGGATTCGAACAAATTTTCGTGCAATGTACAACAATCCAAAGCCACAAAATTATTCGAGTTGCGTGGGCTTCTCTGATGGATCTCACGTGCCACGAGCTCTTTGCCTACCCCACTTTCGCCCTGAATTAATACGGTTGTATCCGTCACGGCAACAGCTTCGGTCAATTTCATAACATCTAAGATCAGTTTGCTATTTCCGACGATACATGTCTTGCGCGATGACTTTTGTTGCTCCTTCACAAATTGATAGTCTCGCCGAAGTTGGGCGTTTTCGAGCGTTTTTTTGACCTGGAGTTCTAATTCTTGAAGATTGATTGGCTTGGATAGATACTCAACCGCTCCACTTTTGACGGCACGGACAGCATTTTCAATTGAACCATATGCTGTCAGGACGATTACAGGATGATTAGATGTGAGTTTTGGGATAACCTCCATACCATCGGCATCTGGGAGACGGATATCAAGTAAAATGAGGTCTGGCTCATTTTGAGTAAGATATGTCTCTGCATCGCGCCAACACCGTGCGCTAAAAACACCATACCCGATTGCACTCAATTCTTTAGAAAGCAAATCGTTCAGAACCTTGTCATCTTCTATGACGAGGATATTCCATTTTGAATATTCGTTACTCATATTGGGCCAACTTATGGTCCGCTAACGGCATCATGATTGTGAACTTCGTTCCCACTCCAGGTTCACTGATAACTTCCAATGTTCCATTATATCGATTGACAATTGCCTTGCTAATTGTAAGTCCGAGCCCCGTCCCCTCAACTCCGTCTGCTCGTTTGCTGAAAAACGGATCGAAGATATAAGGAATATACTTTGGGTTGATGCCAACGCCAGTATCCTCTAACTCGATCTGGACTTTGTTTTTCAGAACACGTCCCCGGATGATCAATTTACCTCCAGAGAGCATTGCATGAAAAGCATTTTGAACAAGATTCAGAATGAGCATTCGCATCTCACTGTCCCGCGCCAACACCCTGAGATCTTCATGCCCCAAATTGATATCAACCATGACTTTAGCTTTGCTCGCCTCATAGCGCAAAAGAGACACAATCTCTGGAATAACCGTACTAAACGACACGAGTTCAATACTTTCACCGGGTGGGAGGCTCAAATTTAACAGCCGTTTCGTTACCTCTACGCATTTGTCAACTTCACCATCCAGAGATGTTAAATACTCCACTAATTCTTCATAAATGGGCTGGCCTTTTTTCACTCTTTTAAGTATGGATTGCAGCCCGATACGTACTGAGGCTAATGGATTGTGGATCTCATGAGCAACGCCAGTTGCAAGTTGACCGAGTTCCGCAAGCCGCTGCTCTTGGGAATATCTGACTTGCTGCTCAAGGTCTCTGCATGCTTCCACGATCAGTTTACTTTGCTTACCATTCTGGTTCGTTATCAATTGCGCGGCCGTTATCTCAGTGTAATAAGAAGTTCCATCCTGACGAACATGTCGATGCATATACTTCATTGGCTGATTTGGCTTTTCTAAAGCTTGGAAGGGACAGGTGATTAGACTTGGCTGGCAGGGTTCATCTCTGCGGTGAGAAAAAAAGCATGGCGTGCCAACGAGTGACTGAGAGGGAGCTTTCATCTGCGTACAATACGCTTGGTTTACCATGACAATTTGATAGTTCTCGTTGATAACGCGAATTCCATCAGGCATCGTATCAATTAAGTTTTGAAGGAATGCTTCTTTTTGGTGCACATCAGCAAGACTCTGTTCCAGTTTGCCTGCCATTGAATTGAACGACTTACAGAGTTCTGTGATTTCATCCTTTCCATTCTCGGTTAAAACTGCCCGAGCATTCAGCTTTCCCGAAGCAAGAGCATGGCTTGTCTCATGCAACGCTGCGACAGGCGTGATAATGGAGCGACGAAGATAGACCCAGGTTCCAAGCAAGGCGAGAAACATGACCAAGATGCCCGCACCACTCAATAGGACAGCGCCCATTATAGCGGTTTTGCGGATGCCGCTTGCTTTATGATCGACGATCAAAGTTCCATTGACCGGATTTTTGCTGATCTCGCCATGACAACCTATACACTGACGCTTGTTGCGAATAGGGTTAACGCTACGCAGCACCTCGACACTATTCTCGTTCATAGTAAATTGCGCGGTATGAGAAAGCTTGCGAGCATCACCTTCTTGGCAATCAACGCAACCGAGATCAGCAAGAGTGAATTGCCGACCTAGCATCTTTTTGTTTGAAGCAAAGCGAACCTCTTTACTTGGGTTGATTATCATAACCTGTTCAATGCCAGGTTGCTTTCCCAATCGCGTGACGATATCGCGAAGGCCGGGCAGGTCACGTTTCAGCATGGCGTTTTCAAGCGCAACCTGAAGCAGAAGATTAACCTGCATAGAAGCATTCCCACGTTCTTGCTCCAATTGGTTGCGGTAAATTCCTATGAATAAGAATAAGAAAATTATTGAGCTCGCTAGAAGAATAACCGCCAATACAGCCAATAATTTACTACTCAAGCTTGAGTTGATCCATGATAGGTACTCAACTAGCCAGGATAGTTTATTTTGAGTGTGTGGCACTTTTACCAGGAGGTTTAATTTAAGCCCGTATATAAAGCTTGATTTACGGAAATTACGCCGATATCCAACGTTTATTAGCTAATCAAGAACCTGAAAGAGCCTGTGGTGGTGGTTAATCTGTGCACATATCGGGCACTTGTCAGACTGACGTTCAGCTTCTCGAGGTACATGAAAATCGGTACTACAAATGGAACACCGTCCTTTTCTGAGCGAAACATTCGCTTGCCTTAGCTTACTCATACTTTGAAGTGTAATTGCGTTTTGATCACAAACATCCTTACATAGATTACAGCCCGTGCATTGATCTGGATCTATTTTATACTCAAATTCTGCATTAACTTTTGACAGCGTTAAAACGCCGTGGGGGCAGACATGGATGCAGGCATTGCAACCATTGCATTTTGTGCCGTCAATCTCTGGCAAGGCAGCATATATCCATTCTTCTTGGCGTTCTTTTACTGATCGGGAGTTCACAGGGTGGCCAGGTTGCGTTTCCTTCGCTCCTGTAGCAAATCTAAGAAATTGACGACGGCCTTGATCGACCTTTTTTGTGTATTCGCGACTTGCGCTAATCTCATGACGCCACGTTGTGACAGGTAAGCGATTAAGGCGGATAATAGATTTTCCTCTCGATTGACGCAGCGCGTTAATATTCTCAAGAGTTTGTTCAAGGGGACGGTTAGAATTGCGCGGACAGGTCTGACAATTGCAATTGGCGATCACGATTTGTGTTACCCCTTCCTCAGCTATATCCTCAAGATCTCGCATCCCGACCGCATGCAGACATGAGACCATTCCTTCCTCATATTGATCGCCAACACGAGAGCAGACCAAGAAGGCAGAGATTCTTTTCTCCCTATCCTCTCGCAATACCAAATTTATAGGCATATGGACGGCACCTTCCGGACATGCCGACCGGCATAACCCGCATCCATCACAGATAGCATTATCCAGGTAAAGCGAATAATCGTCCAACAACAGAGCATTACGCGGACAAATATCTATACAGCTCGTGCACTGAGCTAATGGACTTGCGGTCAGAATACAGGCACCGCCATTGAATTCGGGATGTTGCAAATGATCGTTCATAAATACGTCAGACCGTATTATTGTTGGACATGCATAGGGAGCTAACAACTCCCTTCATTCTCGCCTTACCAACCGGGACCCATGCCAGGGACATAAGGCAGTTCGTTATCTTTATTAATAGGCGCATCTGTAGGCTTGTTATTGTCTTCTGCAATAAGCCTCTCAATACCCGTTATTTCCTGTAGATGCTCCCTTAGCTCCTCGAGATAAACTGCCGTAATCCGAGCTAAGGCGGCATAAAAAGCTGCAGCACCAGCCTCTTTCAACTGATCAGCAAAAAGATGGATCCAACGCAAAATATGCTTATCCATAAACTGAATAATGTCGATGAGTTTCACATCCGTGTTACTACAGGCTGATTCTAAAAGATATGCGAGGAAATCAAGCTGAAGCACCAAATGATCATCTGGGCGGTTTGCCCAATCGCAATTTTTCAAACCGTATCTGCGATACCAATTGCACACATCGAACATTGGGGCTTGGCGCTCCAAACCATCGTCATCGAACCAAACAGATTCCGTTGGAGATGCACGATATTTAAAACGGAGATATACGCATGCATAGTCAGCAGCAAGATCATTAAGCACTTTATTTTCAGTAGGATCAGGAATCTCTGCAATTGCTTCATCAAAAGCGGTTAGAGCCTTCTTTGCTTCAGATCTCTGCAACAGAAGTGAAAGCTGATCTTGAAACTTGTTGGCCCGCAAAGCCTTGACCGTCTCTCCGTTCACCTCTCTGTCATGGAGAAATGCAAAGAGTTCTAAGTCCTGTGCCGCGGCTTTAGTGAAAAGCTCTGTTTCGGGCTCTACGGCAAAATTTTTGGTCCTATCCGCCTCGCTCACTTCACTGCTCCTTTGCTGTGAGGTACAAACACAATCGAAGGATTAGTGAGCTCAGGATCGGCCATATTTTTCACCTGGCGTACAATATAATCATCTGGCCCCCGGGCCTTGGTCTCATGACTGCCGTCATGGAGCTTATCGACAGGACCAATATCGAGAACGCGCATCATACAAGCCATAACGCAATAGGGCTTACGCCCTGCCTCAATTTCGTCAACACACATATTGCATTTAGACACTATGTTCTGCTCGGGGATGAACTGTGGCGCGCCAAACGGACAAACCGCTTCGCACCGTCGACAACCGATGCACAAGCTGGAATCAATATCTACTATTCCATCTTTCTTTCGTTTAAAGATTGCGCCTGTTGGACAGGCTGGTAGACAAGCCGGTTCGGCACAATGGTTGCAAGACATGTTGACTTTGTAAGCGTAGACCTCCGGATAGGTACCGCCTTCAATATATTGAACGCGCCGAAACCGTGGTCCGGGTGCTAAACCGTTTTTATCTTTGCAGGCGATCTCGCAAGCTCGGCAACCGATGCAGTCAACATTATTATGAATGAATCCCAACTGGATGTCCGGTATGACGGGTTCATAGACCTCTCGTTTTTTGCGTTTTACGGCTTCCTTTATGCGGGCTTTGTCGACCTTTTGAGCCATGAAGAATCTCCGTTTTACGTCATATCCATTAGAGGTCACGCCTGAAGACATGACTGCGCGAGGTTGCAAGTTTGTCCCAGCCGGGACGATGTCTCAGATCAGTTTTGCGAATATTGGCAAGGACAGTGTTATACGCAAATGCGCCTGCAGGGCTTGGCGCATCAAGGGTCAGAAAATCCGGATTCCCAGCCCTATCAACACCGTTTTCGTCAAGATCCATCCAAGCTCCTTCATAGACAACAGCAACTCCCGGCATACACCTTTCTGTGACATATGCCGGTAAAATTATTGTGCCCCGATCGTTCCAAACGACGACTGTGTCTCCAGTTTTAACATCGAGTTTTTTGGCGTCAGAGGCGTTCATTGTGACCTCTTGCTCGTAAGTCTCACGCAGCCAGGGGATGTTGTTGAAAATTGAGTGTGTGCGCCAGCGTGGGTGAGGAGAAATCACATGAAATGGGAACTGTTCAGTCTTTGGACTATTCAGCGACTCCCAAGGCTCAATCCACTTCGGTATTGGTGGAATATAATAACCATACTGTGTCCGGGTGAAATCTGGCGTTTGGGCAAGCATGGTCGAAAAGATCTCGATCTTGCCTGAGGGTGTGTTAAAGCGAGTGCCCTTTTCGATCTGATCACGAAAGGCAACGTGAGGTTCTTTTAACCGGAACTTATAGATACCGCGTTTCTTAAACTCTTCCCATGGCATGGTTACGCCTTGATGATGCATGACGCGGCCCGCCCACCACTCGCTAAGATAGGCTTCATCTACTGCGTCGGCATGGTCGAAATAGTCTCGCGGAGCTTTCGGATTATAGATGTGACCGAAGCCCAATCTAAAGGCGAGCTCAGTGAAAACCTGAAAATCTGTTTTACTTTCGCCTAAAGGTTCAATCACCTTTGGGCGATGAATATAATAATGGCCCTTATACCAAGGCAGTGCGACGTCATGTCGTTCAAAATGGGTCGCAATCGGCAACAGCACGTCGGCCCAAATGCCTGATGGTGTGATGGTTGAGTCCATACACACCACAAGCTCAAGTTTCTTGATTGCTTCGATCTCCTTGTTAATGTTTGTGAGCTGATTGAACCAGTCCGAGCCTTGCCAAAAAATCGCTTTGATATTTGGAATAACGCCGTCGAGACCGTCTTGCCGAGGCCATAATCCGATCTCTTCGCGCCTTACATTCGGATAATTTAAAACGCAGTGTGCCCATCGGTCTGATTTGATTGCGGCAAACCAAACATTTGCATATTGATCATGAGGGCCGGCCACCGCTTCGACATGAAATGCTTTGCCCACGCCCTCGGCTGACCCGCCCAGAATACCAATATTCCCAGTCATCGCTTGCAATGCCGCACCCATGCGGCTGTACTGCTCACCATAAGCATTGCGGCCAGGAGCCCAAGACGCTTTGAGGGCAGCTGGCTTAGTCGTCGCATACATGTGGGCAAGCTTTTTGATATCCTCCGCTTTAACGCCGCAGATCAGCTCAGCCCATTCAGGTGTTTTTGGCTGCCCATCACTAAACCCAAGAATATAGTCCCTGAAGCTCTCTCCTCCCTTGGCCCAATAGGGCATGGTGTCCTGATCCATGCCTTGGCAAAACTGATTAATGAACTGTTGGTCCTGGAGATTGTTGACAAAGATATAATGCGCCATTGCGGCCATCATCGCCGCATCTGTATTTGGCTTTATCGGAATCCACCAAGCGTCATAGGCTGCTCCGGAATCCGTATATTGCGGGTCAACAAGCACAAACTTGCAACCACGCTGCTTCGCTAACCGCATATAATAGAACGTATTGCCGCCATGGAAAGTATAAGCAGGATTCCATCCCCACATGATGATTAGCTTTGAATGTGCAAATGCATCATCCTCATTACCATCTTCGATTGTTCCGAAAGTTGTTAGTGAGGAAAAAGTTGTTCCCTGATAAGAGGGAACCGACCAGGAATTTGTCCGGCAGCCAAAAATCCCTAAAAATCTCCCGAGCAGGCCCTCGATTTGGTCGGATTTATGGAGGACACCCCAGGAAGATCCAGCATAGCTTTGATCGAGAATCGCCGTTGGTCCATATCGCTGCTTCAGTTCAACCATCTTGTTGGCAATGAGATCGAGTGCTTGGTTCCATGAGGCGCGTTTGAACTTGCCTTCACCTCGTTCTCCTACGCGAATCATGGGATAAAGGAGCCGTTCCGGTGAATAGATCCGGGAGCGATATGACCGGCCGCGTAAACAGGCACGGACCTGTGGCACTTCTTCGGTGTCAGTGCCATATGGATCGCCCTGATAACTACCATCATCCGTTGACAATCGAACGATGACGTCCCCTTTTTTATGCGCAACGAGCATATGACGGGAGCCACAATTGTGGGCGCAGCTGGTGACCACAGTGGTCAACTCATCGTCTGTTGGATAGGGCTCATAGGCAAAAGCATTTGCCTTCTTGCTTTTTACCAAAGGCACTAGTCCCGCTATGGTAGCACCGGCAGCAGCATTTCGTAAAAACTCTCGGCGATTAGGATTGAGCGCTTTATGCCAAGAGCCTGCCTGTTTGGGATCGATCATTGCTGCCACTCCATCTCTGGGTTTTATTGCTCACTCTTTCCGCTGAGGCGGTATTTAGGATCGGATTGCGTCGGACGGTTTTTCGCCCACTCCGGCACACCCTCTACAACATCCTCCATCCCCGGCCAGGGATGGCGTGGATAAGGATAGGAGATGCGATACCATGAGCGTCCGCCATGACATCCGTAGCAGACGTCTGACGTACCTGCTTTTGCCAGCTTCTCAATGGCTTCGGATTTCAGATAGTTTACTTGATGGCGAACCGTACGGAATGTTTCCTGGTGACATGTGAGGCAGCCATTTCTTGTCTCCTCATCCTCAAAGTCTTGCCTAACCTTGTGCCACGGACCCTCCACACCTTCCATGACCTCATGCTGAAAACGTCCGTGGCAGAGCAAGCAGGTTTTGGATGGATTTACCATTTTACGAAGAGAAAAATCCCCAACCTTAGCTGCAGTTGCACTTGATTGAGGCGCTTCTTCTCGCGGATCACTACCTTGATGACAGAAGGTGCATTTGAGGTTCATCACCTTGCGAGCAAAGGTGGACGTCAAATGCCGTGAATGAAAAGTTTGTTGCTTGCCAGCATAAGTATCAAGGGTCTGATACCACGCAAATGCATCCTTTGAGCTTAGGCCCGCAGGTGTTATGTCGCGGACCTTTCTGGATATGATTTCCGAATGACAAGCTAAGCACTGCTCATTTGTGGCTTTGTCTATTTGCGGCTTGAAGTGGATGGGATGCCACTGCGATTGCTGGTAAAGTTCCGAATGTAAATTTTGAGATTTGGTACTGACGAGTTCAACATTAGCCTCTTGGTGAATAGACTCACCTTGTGCCTCACTCGATTGCACGACAACGTTTGTTGGTGATTTATCAGCTTTCGCCGCAACCAGCGATTGTGAACTATCCTCACGAATTTTGTTGTCTTGCGTAGCTTTGCTCTGCTGAGTTGTCCCCCCAGCGATTTTTTCAGGCTTCTTATTAGAATTAGAAGTTTGCTGAGATTTTTCCTGCGTAATTAATTTGGGCTTAGATTCCAATTGGGTTTTTGATTTCTCATTACTTGGACGAAGATCGCTGTGTAAATGCTTTCCATCAAAGGTTGACACGAGCCAAGCAATGACCAGCGCACCAAATGCCGTAAAAAATAATGCAAGGATTATACTGGATATCTGTTTCATCGCATTCATCCACTTGGGACCTTTTTGGTTTTGAGAGATTAAAACCAGGCCCTAAATCCTTTATTTGTGGTGTTTCCAGATGGAAAAACGGATGTCCACTATCTGGAACACATTGGTCTGCCAACAAAATGTGCGCGGGTGGAGAGCCCTCTGAGCAACTCAGTGCGCTCGTCCGGCTCTCCACCACCACAAAAGTCACTTTTTCTTGTTCTGAGATTTTGGCGGCATCCATTTCTTGGACTGCATACCGCTCATTCCGGGCATGCCACTCATGCCAGGCATACCGCTCATGCCCATTCCCGACATACCGGTGGCAGCATAGAGTGACGGCAAATATGTCCACTTGGTACATGCCCAACCTGGACCAGCAGCATGGCTTGCCATGCTATACATACCACCCATACCTGGCATTCCGTACATTCCACGCATGCCATACATGCCGCGCATCCCGTACATTCCGCCCATTCCGGGCATTCCATACATGCCGCGCATTCCGTACATTCCGCCCATTCCGGGCATTCCGTACATGCCGCGCATCCCGTACATTCCGCCCATTCCGGGCATGCCATACATACCTGGCATTCCATACATGCCGGCCATACCAACAGGTTGCCAGACCCAACGACCACTCATACCTGGCATTCCGTACATTCCACGCATGCCATACATGCCGCGCATCCCGTACATTCCGCCCATTCCGGGCATTCCATACATGCCGCGCATTCCGTACATTCCGCCCATTCCGGGCATTCCATACATGCCGCGCATTCCGTACATTCCGCCCATTCCGGGCATTCCGTACATGCCGCGCATCCCGTACATTCCGCCCATCCCAGGCATTCCGTACATGCCGCGCATCCCGTACATTCCGCCCATCCCAGGCATTCCGTACATTCCACGCATGCCATACATACCGCCCATCCCGGGCATTCCGTACATGCCGGCCATACCAGCAGGCTGCCAAACCCAACGTCCGCTCATACCGGACATTCCTTGAGCCGAGGCACTCACTGCCGTGGCCATGATCACGGCCACAGCGAGTAAGAACTGTTTGATGCTTCTCGGTAACATCTCCCTTCCTTTTCTTTTGCGTTTCGCGGGTAAAGGTTCATGCTTAGCCAGCAAGGGGACCCGTCACCCTTACTCACCACTGCGTCATCCATTGGCGCAGGTTTTCAGATTCAGACTGCAAAAAATTAATGGGCGGGACCTATTTGTTTGGCATCCCGCCCTAAAAACTATTTCTTCTTTTTTCCTTGCATGCCGGTCATACCACCCATTCCGGGCATACCCTGCA
Source organism: Methyloligellaceae bacterium (assembly GCA_965224165.1). Lineage (GTDB taxonomy): Bacteria > Pseudomonadota > Alphaproteobacteria > Rhizobiales > CBDCYM01 > CBDCYM01. The sequence goes on from CBDCYM010000011.1 coordinate 1,297,445, forward strand.
TGCCTTGCATTCCGGCCATACCACCCATGCCTGACATCCCTTGCTGACCGCCCAGTTGAGCCCAGCGGGTACAGACCCAATTTGGACCTACACCTGTGCCTGTCATTCCGTACATGCCCTGCATCCCGGTCATACCGCCCATTCCGCGCATTCCGGTCATTCCGCGCATCCCGGTCATACCACCCATTCCAGGCATTCCGGTCATACCGCGCATTCCAGTCATACCGCGCATTCCAGTCATGCCACCCATACCTGTCATGGCAGGTTTAAAGGACCATTCCGTACATACTTGTCTTGCTTTGCTAGCCATCCCTGTCATGCCCTGCATTCCGGTCATCCCGGTCATGCCTTTCTGTTTTTCTGCAGCCATTGAACTAGCCATTGCAATTAGGCCGACAGATGCGGCCAGATAGGCTGTTGCTGCTATCTGCTTCAATATCGACACGTCTCTCCTCCTCCGAGTTTTTGTGCTGGTTTTTCAATCTGGAGGCGCCACCAACACACGTCTTGACTGCGACTTGCTATCCATCTCCGAAGGGATGTAAGTCTCCCTTCCACTTCAAATCCTTCTTCCTTCCTTCGTCCTCCTTCTCTATTCCTCTTTTTGGTAAAGACCTCTGATATCGTACGGTCCGGTTGTGTTCGGCCTGTTGAAGGGCGTGTACCAAGATCCTTGGTCTTCCAAGAACTTAAGGCTGTAGGGATATGGTTGTTTTATGCCTTTCAAAGCTTGGTCATACCAATCAGCAGGCTTTTCAAAATGACGTATTTTAGGAGCGCTCTCGGGCCGGCGATCGGGCTGAGCCCCGGCTATAAAAGATTTGGCTTTTTCCTTCCCAACCACACCCTGCTCAACGGCCATCGTAGCCACTATTGCTAATGCAAGAATTGAAAGGATCAATCGCACAGCTATCTCCTTTACCGGGCATTCAATTAACCTTAAGCAAATGCTGTGCCAGACGAGCGCTGGGAAAAAATATCTATATTTTCAATGAGTTATATATAGCTTTTTAAAGTCTCCTTTGGCGAGAACCTGCCAATTTGTCAGGCCCACCAAAGGCGAAGGACCTTAACCCTTTGTAGATCTTACGTTTCTGGCACATGACAATTTGTCATGTTGGTCTCATTTGTTGGATTGATCAAAATTGGGGGGATGTAAGCAGGAATAAGACATAAACTATTGGGTATGATTGGGGAGCTATTGCTCTTGAGGTCCTACTAAGCACTCTCATTACATAAAGAGCTTTTCGCCCTTTATATCCTTATACAGATCTGCCACCCATGCACCATAACCATTATAAATTCGTGTCGGAATACGTTCCCGCGTATCCAGGTCACGCTCAGTTTTTTGACTCCAACGTGGATGTGGCACATCAGGGTTTACATTTGCCCAGAAGCCGTATTCGTCACCAGATTTTTTTTCCCAAAATGATTTGGGCCGATGCTTGGTGAAAGTAAAACGAACAATGGATTTGATCGATTTGAATCCATATTTCCACGGCAAAGCCAAGCGTAATGGGGCGCCAAATTGTTTGGCGAGTGGTTTGCCAAAAACACCGGTGACCAGGAAGGCGAGTTCGTTTGCCGCCTCCGCCATTGTCACACCCTCCGAATAAGGCCAAGGATACCCGCTTACCCTTTGTCCTCCAGCAATTGAAGGATTGTTAAAAGTCTCCATGCGCAAATATTTTGCAGATGAAAGTGGTTGCGCCAACTTTACCAACTCACTTAATGGAAAGCCCGTCCAAGGTACAACCATTGACCATGCTTCAACACAGCGGTGCCGATAAACTCGTTCCTCCAAGGGCATCTTGCGGATAAACTCATCGATTCCTAACGAAAGAGGTTTTTCAACTTCGCCATCAATATGAATTTCCCAAGGTCTAAGTTTTAGTGCTTGAGCCCGCCGAAAAATGAGCTTGTTCGAGCCAAACTCAATGAAGTTGTTATATGTGCTTGCCAGTGTTTCTTTTGTGATTGGACGATCTGCCTTAAATGCTGGATTTCGTTTTAAAGGATAAAGATCAGCTGTGGGATCTGGTTCAATGTTTTCATCCCACTTGCTTTGCGTCCAAAATAGACTGTCTTCACATCCCAATAGGTTCACTGACATGCTGCCAAGAAGAACTGCTGAAGAGCCTGAAATAAAAGTCCTTCGGTTCATAAAAGTTCGCTCAGGAGTCGCTTCTGACTCTGACAGAACCCAGCCGCGATGTGGCTTGATCAGCATTAGCGAGCCTCGCACTCGATTATTAATAGTGGCGCATTACCTACTCAAGCATAATGATACAATTTTAACTTTGCCTCGACATGACAATATCAAAAAACGCGCATTAATCGAGGAAATGAACCATGCACCAAAAAACATGAGAAAACCCAATGCGTTATTTAAAAGTAACCGCGATGTGATAACCCTTGACGGTCAGCAGCTCAATTGGCTTCTGGATGGGTCTGATTTGGCAGTCATGCGCCCGCATCGCTCACTTGCATACTGTACGGTGCTTTAAAAATGACACATCTGTTGGTGCATTTGCCGTGCAAATCAGATAGTGCCTTTCTTATGAAAGATGTGGCCCCAACCTTAAGAAAACTTCCTCATGATGTTGGTGATCTGCAAGCCTTATTGCACGAGAAAGATCAATATATTACCCTTTTGGAAGAGCAATTGCTTTTATGGTTCCGCCCCCATTCCGCCCCATGGGGAACAGGGGAATTCAAGTTTGAGTGCATCCGTGCCGCGAATGCTGAACAGCAAAATTGGCGTAAGGACCGCTCCACCACGCCATCCCCAGCGGGCAATACAACTTAAGCCGCTTATGTCTTTCCTCCGGATTGCTTATTATCTTGAATAGCCATGCAGAAGAGATGGGAAGCGCAACAGAGTAAAGGAAACGATAGTCATGAAGCAAAAACTAGCGGCCTTCACCATAGCTCTGACCATTGGCGCGCCAGCCAGTTTGCTGGCTGAGGAATTGTCAATTCCTGGCAGTGTGAAATTACTGAGTCCGCATATTCATGCGGTGGTCTACGGAGGCTATTGGTCAAGCGCAAATGTTGAGGGTTACTACCGCGCTGTGGTGACAACCGCAGGAGCAGAACATGTGAGCCAAAGACTGTTTTTGCAGTGGGTCCGCGTCAATCTAGAAGATGGTACCTATAAGGTAACAGCAACGGTTCCAGTCAAAGAAATCAACGAAGGTGATGCGCAGGGCAGTCTTATTGAAATGAAACCAGACAAGAGTTCGAAGCTAGGCAAATTCCGGATGAGTGTCAAAGTGACAAAGGTCAGGTCCGAGGAAGTGGCTCACTTCACGCTTGCGTCCGACGGACGCCCAGGCGAATACACCATCACACCACAGACAAAGTGATTCATGGTCACGGATATCCGTCATCACTAAACCGTCGCGACAAGCATTCAAATCCTGTTGGTATGAAGCATCGGTGAACCAGAAATCTTAGTTTGAGCGACTTTACAAAACTTTCGCGTGCGTGCTGCAAACAGAGAGTCAAACGCAGTTGTGTAAAAAACTGGAATATCGGTCAGCGACTGTCGACCAACTGTCTCTTTCACCATATCTTACAACCAGTTCAAGAAACTCCAGCATCTGGCCGCGGAAATGCACGCTGCGTTTCTTGTCTTCTTCAGGATAGCGGTCATTAGTGACTTCTATCGCTCGGTGCAATTCAAATATTAAAACTCGGGCGGTAGGAATGTCATCGGGATTGGCCAAAAGGAGATCCCTAAGGAAGTCTAGTGGATCGACAAAACCGTGTTCGTCGTAAAGTTCCGGCGAAACTTCACTGAGCCCCCTCCCTCCTAAGAGAAACAACCAACGGCCATAGGGTGACTTTGCTGTCGCAAACAGTTTCACGAGTTCCGGATTGAGGGCTTTTTCGATCAATGGAAAGCGCACAATGATGCGGCTTTGCGGGTTATCGAAAGTATCCAGAAGTGTGCTGTCTGGATGATCAAACATTATTCTGCATACGGCTTTCACCCAATGTTTCCGAACATCATCTGGCTCCTGCAGCATCATGTTGATGAAACCGTCAAGTTGCTTGAGAGCCTGTTTCCTGAGATGAGCGTTCTCCAGGGCGATGTATTTGTTCCAAATCGTTGCGGCACGGTCTGATGTCAGAATGGAAAGATGATCTGGCACCTCAGCTTGGAATTCTGTCATCAGGCAAACCCGCCCTGGAAGGAACCATAGGCACAGACTTCAGTGATGCTTAACTCTGCAAATATCCAGCAACCTACTTCGCTCTAATAGCAAATTTAGCTTAATATTGATCAAGAGACAATCACCCAAAAATGCATACTCCCGAGTAAACCCGCCACAAGGCCACAAGGAGTGAACAACCAGACGAACCTGATGCCCTGCGAGGTCAAGCTGATGTGGCCTCGCCCCACTTGACGGTGGGTAAATTTCCAAGCATACAGGCTTAAAATTCGTCTAAGGTGTCGATGCTGATTGCGGAGAACCAAAATGCTGACAGTGTATGCACTAGGCAGGCCCATATATGTTTGGTTGGCAGCGATAACACTGTTTCCTGCCAGCGGCACGGCAGCGTTGGCAGAAATTGCCGTCGGAATAGAGGTTGGAAAGTCGCATGTCCTTGTATTGAAAGCTCCAGATGGTTGGAGACTAACCTTCAAAGGAGGGCTCGGGTTGAAATCCGAGAACGACGTACACCTCAGGCTTAGCCTCAATCCGTTTCCTGACAGCGCGTACAGCGGCTTTGCGACGCCTAGAGAGGCACAGGATAAGTATGCCCAGGTAACGACAAGAGGCGCTGTAAAGGATCCAAATTGCGAGGCAGTAGAATTGGTCGACTTCCTTGGTGGTCGAGCTGGGTTGATCAGGCGCGATAACTGCGAGACGAGCCACACTGGACGGCCGCCGGCATTGGCGCAGTTCAGTTTGATATATTTGGAGTCTCAGCCCGAAGAATACCAACGGTTCTATCTATACGCAGGGCTCTCGGATGCATCTCGTCAGAAACGCCGTGTCCCAAGGTCGGATTTTGATGCAGCCAAGTCGATCCTGCAATCAGCAGCGGTGCTTCGCAACGACGAAGCCGGCGCCGGTGTTACCATATTCAAGACCTATAAGAGCCCCTGGGTCCGCGTATCTCAACGAAAGGGTGGCGGTTCCGCATATGTCCTGGATGCTCACTTCCGCTTCATTCATCCTGCGGATTGGGATGTGCGCACATTGGCTGAACGGAGTGCTTCAGATGAGACGGGCAGAGGTTTTCTGGCCTCGCTTTCCTCCATTCACAACAAGGATGACCGGAAATTGGAAGCGCTGGTGCGGGTGATGATCGACGGCTTGCGTCCCGGGCCGATTACCGCCCCTGAATTCCTGGCCACTACCGTGCCGATGATTGCATCGATCTACAAGAGCAAGCCGGTTCAAACATCTGTAACCTCGCAAAAATTCAGACCATTTTTCTGCCTTGAGCGCGGCACGACAAGGCACACCCAAAGCACGGGTAAGACGTTCATTCGGGACTATGAAATCGTGAAGGACTTCCAGGGGGTGCCGTGGAAAATCCGAGCTTACTCAGCCGGTGGAATGACTGCAGTCGGTCATGTCATCATCAGCGCGCATCCTGACAAATTCGACACGACACTCGAGCAGGTCAGTCCCGTCCTTGAGTCCCTGAAAGTCCATTTCAAAAGCCCCAGCCTTAAACCGTTTGGTGTGTGCAATTGAAGATCAGTTGCACTGTTTGGGATTACACGATGAGGAGACTACAAATGCAAAAGGCCGTGATCGCTGTTCTGTTCCTTGCGTTATTCTCGGTACAGACCTTCGCACAAGATCTGTCTGCGGTGGACAGCACGAAAATTGCCAACGCCGCCGAGACTCTTGGCTCAGGCGTTCAGGGCGAAGAACGCATCGCCGCATTTCGTAAAATCCAGGAAGTCCTGGAAGACAACAAGTCGATTGAGGGCGTATCAGCCGGGATCCAACTCATTGAGACCACCGCCATTGCGCTGGAAAGCCAAGCAAAGATATCGCGCGGACTGGAGGGCATAACCAAAGCTGGGTCTATGCCTCTGAGCCAATCCTCGATTGCTGCTGCGGTCGCGTCCATTCAGCAATCCGCTCAGAAGATGCAGGACAAGGGATCCCTGCCTCGCTCCTCAGCTGCCAGGCTGGCAAAATCTATTTCCAATCTGGACAAGAAGCTCCAGCAGTTCGGCAGGCCAGGACTAGCCAAATCTATCTCAGAATTTACGGGGGACCCCAATGCCGGGAAGGCTTTTTCCGCATCCTTGTCGCTCTTCCAGGCCTTTGGTTCTGGACTGAACACGTTATCTGACTTCCAGGCAGCGGATGAAGAAGATGTTCGCAAGTTTGCGGAGAACTTTGTCAAGGCGTTTGCACCTGCAAGCCATCCAGTTCTCAGTCTACCGTCCACGCAGCTGGCGATTGACAATATTGCCTGGACGAATGAGATGTTTGGACAATCTGCAGCCGGTCTTGATGTAATCGGCAATGCAATTGAAACAGGTCGTTTCGATTCAAAGCGTTACAACGAAGTTGCCGATTCCATCACAAACCTCGTCAAGCGGGGGCCTTGGGGCAGCGATACCGCAAAACGCTACGTTAAACAGTTGTGTAAGGCAATCGGCCCACTCAAGCCGTGGTGTGACAAGATATTCAGCAAAGTTGAGGAGGCGCTCGTCGGGCTTGATTGCAAGGAGTTGACCTGCGACTGCGCAAATGTGGGCGGTGGTCTGTTGAGCGGACCACGGAGGGTGCAGTGCGAAATAGCCGAAAGCACCATGTTGCAGGCTTGCAAGGCTGACTCGCGCAATGTTCCAAAGTGCGATGCTGGGGCAAAGGGGCCAGGAGCTACACGGTAGGTGCCATGTTACCGCTCAGCGACACTACTAAGCTTTATCCGCATCGCGGGGGTCCTGGGCCTTGGCAGGAAGAGGCTTATTACCGATTGGCGCGAAATGTCCTCATGTCACAATCAGTGGTTATTGCCATGGCACAAAACAGGGATAGACGTGGTGGCTGGTAAGTTTAGAGCCTGCAATTTAGTGACCTCACTTTGCCTTGCAGCATGGTCCAGCCTTGCGGTGGCGCAGGAGGTGGATATTCAAGCGCGTTACTCGACTGAGAAAGACGCCTGTGCTCAAGGCCCTGACAAGCAGGTTGAAATAAGGCAGGGACAAATTGTTGGGCCGGGGTTTGTTTGCACTCTGTTGGCAGGCCGGCCGGCAGGCTCAGGCCTGGTTGTTTATGATGGCACCTGTACGATTGGTGACAAGAAGACAACCACAGGTCCGGCACTCGATCTGGGCAACTACGATGACCATTTCGCACTATCGCTACCAAACAGCCAGACTTGGATCAAATTGTACCCGTGCAAATCGGTACCTAGATCGAAGATGGCGGCCGTCGATACGATCAGTGCAAGGATCATACCTTTCGATGAGGCGGCAAAAGACAAGACATTCGTAGACTTTCGTAGTCAGTTGCTGGATGCGATCGCCAAACGTGATGTTGACTTTGTCGTCAATCAGGCTGCCGAAGACATAAAATTGGGCTTTGGCGGCAATGATGGTCGCACAGCGTTCCGCAAGAATCTCACTTTGTCACCAGACGATCTGGCTGCTGAATACAAGCACGAGGCGGACCGGCGGCGCGAGCGCTATTGGGACGCGCTTGAAGAGGTCCTGCGACTGGGCGGCAAGTTCACTGGTGAAAGCACCTTTGAAGCACCCTATACGCGGGCAGCAGACCTCCCATCAGACAGTGACCCTTATTCGACCTATTTGGTGATCAGCAACAACGCAGCACTGCGGGACCGGCCCAGCAAGTATGGCACCCTGGTCGGGCTTGTTTCCTATGAGATCGTAACGGCGATCAAAGGAGGAGAAGGAACCGAATTCGTGAAGGTCAAACTGTCCACCGGTGTACAGGGTTTCCTGCATAAGGACGATTTGCGCTCGACTGTCGACTACCACGCCATCTTGCGCAAGGTAGATGGTCGCTGGCAGCTTTCCGTCTTTGTTAGCGGGGACTAGGTTGAGGACTGTAGCCACACTGTTGTTAGCTTTTGTATTCGCCATGGCTGGCGAAGACAGCAAGGCCGAAAATTGCTGTGAACTAAGCAGTCGTTGAGAATGGACAGAGGATATCAATTCAGCGAGTCAGGAGTAACCACGAATGAGGAAAATTCGAGTACTGACTGCGTTAGATCAATATTCTACAACCATTGTGCAACAAATTTTATGGGATCAGCAAAATGAATATATTTAATAAAGAATATCTTTTGAGAAAATTTTTCATAATGATGATTACATTAATCATTTCGATAATTGACATAGAAAAAGCAAATACTCAATCGACCAATTTAGACAGCGACAAGAATATTGCCAAGAAGACTGGCACTAAGGTCACAAAAGAGCAGTTGCATCGACTGGCGAAGTCTAAAAGCAATATAAAGAAAGAGATATCCAGCTATGAAAAATTAGTGCATGATTTAGAAAGCACTATAAACAGAAATGAGAAGGCCGGAGGCAAATTCAAAAATATACCAGAGATCAAGACAGTGGTACGCAGCCCTCCCGAATTGCTCGGTCGCAATGCTGACGGGAGCTTTAGAATAAAACTCCTGGAGTGGTTCAAAAGTGGGGAGCATTTTACAAGGGTGTCTGATGCACAGTTGAGCATAATTGATGACTACCTTAAGGGATATTTTGATAAAGAAATTAAGGATGCCGGAGGGCTTAAAGAGAAACCCACTTGGTCAATTGCAAGGCTGTACGAGTTTATTGACGATCACATAGGAAATGACACAAAAATCCTAAAATCAAATCTTAAGAAAGCTAGAAAATACCTTGAAGAACAGAAGAGAAAATTGAAGAATTTTGACGAAGAATACGGCACAATACTGGCCGTGGCTCAGTCAATCCCAAACATCTGCACATGCTTTGACTTCTGTGCCGCACAGCCGAGTGCTGAAGCAAAAAGCTGGTGCACGCAGAACCGCGAAGAGGACTGGTGCAACAAGATGATCGATGCAAGAATTGAAAAATTCTTTGAGGGGAGTATTCCTGCTTTGCGGCAAGAAATTAAAGATCGAAACAAAAAGGTTTTTCGCGAGGTTTGTCGCGGTAACTAGGGCATGTTTCGATCACCCAGATCACTTTGAGTATCATACTTGCTTCTTTGCAGACCTACTTTGAAGGCCGGACAATTAGCCATATATTCGCCGATACAGGAGTGAAGCAACGATGAAATTGCTACCCGGTGCACTCTGCTTACTGCTTTCAAATGCCTCTAACCTGCCAAGAATGTCATCAATATGCCCGACCGCAATCTCTGAACTTGTCTTGTAATTAACGCCCAATGCGCGGGCGCGGTTCACGGCACGGGCATAAGATTTGAGTGAATTCTTCTGACCACCAGAAGCGAGCTCTTCCCAAAATGCTTCCGTCTCGCGATTGATGCGATCGCCAATGACCATCGCTGCTTTTTGGCAAGCCTTTTTGGTTGAGCGCTGCACAATCACGCGCTCATCGAGATGCGCCACATCTTGCGGCACCCGGCGCACGTAATACCAATCATGCTAGACTGCAATAACGTCCAACAGTCAAACAGGCAAAAAGGATTTGGTTGGCAAGAACTCTATATGACCTCTTAGGCTGAGGTTATTGCAGTCTCTTATTTCGCCCGCGCTTTGTCAGATACTCACCAACCATTTTAAGCGTCATTTTGTTAGACAAAATGTTATGCAATTAGTCATGCAAAATGGCTGAGCGCTCAAGGAAAAGCCGGGAAATAGCGTGAAAAACAGTGAAATATCAGTGGGATAGGAATTTACTTTTGGAGTACTTATGGCGGAGAGAGAGGGATTGATCCGCCAATCAGAGAATCTGATAACAGTCTGATATTAAGCGCTAATTCAGAATGTAGATGAAAATGAAACTCAAAATGTAACCTGGAATGTATCCCAAATTGTAATCCAAAATGAAAATAAGATTCGTATGCTTTTTATGCTCCCAAGAATACAAGGCAGGTCTTTAAATTATGACCAAATATGCGCCTGGTTCGTGGAGTGGAGGTGACGGAAAATAGTGAAACCTATTACGCGATGTGATCTCGGTCAGAGACATATTTTAAGGCTCTATGATAAACCTCATTTTCCTTTTTTGCCGCTTCAAGTTCTTTTTCCAACCGCTCAAAAATCGGGTAATACGTCTCGCCGTAGAGAACAACAATTTTGGCACACGTCTTTAATGCGTTTTCAATACGCCTGATTTTAGAAGCCGTATTTTCACTCATGCAAAACTTATAAGTTGATAGTCTTAAGGTTGATAGTCCTTAAGCATGAGCGAAAACACGTTCCGCTATCAATCCGGAAAAGCCGTGAAAAGCGGGAAGAGGCATGACGTTACGAGAAGAGAGCTGTGAAGGTGCAATTTATACCACTTGGTTAAAATTCATTCTTGCTTCCCAATTTTCTAAGTATCAATGGTCAAAATGCATAATATATTTGCATAAAGTATCATTTTTTGATACTTTGTGCATATGATTGCGGAATTTCGATCTCTCCACGCCAAAGACTATATTGCCGATCTTGCAGCTGCAGGGCGTTATCACTTCACGTCTGCTGATGCCCGCAAGACGCTTGGTGTGTCCGCGGATGCCACTAAATTGGCGCTCAACCGCCTTATCCGCCAGGGCCTAATTGCCTCGCCAGCGCGCGGCTTCTACGTCATTGTTCCACCGGAGTATCGCGTACTTGGCTGCTTACCAGCTGACCAATTTATCCCGGCGCTAATGGAGCGTGCAGGTCAACCATACTATGCTGGTTTGCTGTCAGCAGCGCAATATCATGGTGCAGCTCATCACCGCCCGCAGGAATCTCAAGTCATGCTCGCCAAGTCTCGCCGGCCAATCCGTTGCGGTCAGGTGCGTGTGGCATTCATTATGCGCAAGCATCTTGCAGGCGTGCCAGTACAAAGCTTCAATACGCCGCGCGGTACGATACAGGTCTCGACACCGGAAGTGACTGCGATTGATCTGGTGGGATATCATCATCATGCTGGTGGGTTGGATCAGGTCACGACAATTTTATCCGAACTTGCAGAGCAGATTGATCCACGAAAACTTGTTACAGCAGCTGAGACCGCTCCCGTACCTTGGGCGCAGCGCACGGGCTATTTGCTTGATGAGGTTGGGGCCAGTGAGCAAGCGGCTTTCTTGAGAAGTTATGTTAGGAAGACGGCGCGGCAATCGGTACCGTTGTTAGTGGGTGCCTCCAAAGAAAATGCCTCAAGGAATGCCGACTGGAAAGTCATCGTGAATACAGTTGTGGAGGCAGAGTTTTGATCCCACGTGACTACATCACCGAATGGCGCGCAGAAGCACCATGGGTACAGGATTTCCAAGTCGAACAGGATCTTGTGATCAGCCGGGCATTGGTCGAGATCTTCAGCCACGAATTGCTTGCTAAGTCACTTGCTTTCCGGGGTGGTACCGCGCTCTATAAGCTGCATCTGAAGCCCCCGGCGCGTTACTCGGAAGATATCGACCTTGTGCAGATCAATGCAGAGCCTGCCGGACCAATAATGGATGCATTGCGTGACGTCCTAAATCCTTGGCTGGGCGAACCAAGATGGAAACAAAGTGAGGGACGTATTACGTTTGTTTACCGCTTTGACTCAGAGGATACACCGCCCATACCACTACGCCTCAAAGTTGAAATCAATTCGCGTGAACACTTCGCTGTGTATGGTCTCATAAATGTGCCCTTCGAGGTGAAGTCGCGTTGGTATAATGGGACATGCGAAGTCACATCCTATACGCTTGAAGAATTGCTCAGCACCAAGCTGCGGGCTTTGTATCAACGCAGAAAAGGGCGGGATTTATTTGATCTTGCAATCGCGCTTAAGCGGGATGTGGATTCTGAGCGCATTGTTGCAGCCTTCCTAAAATATATGGAGCACGGCAGGCATCAAATTTCTCGCGCGCAATTTGAGCAAAACATGGAAGGCAAGCTGGCCGATCCACAATTCAATGCCGACATTGGTCCTCTATTGCGTACCGACTTCAATTGGGATGTGGGTGCGGCTTACAAAGTCGTGCAAAGTCAACTTATTGAGAGACTGCCCGGAGAGCCCTGGAAAGGTAGAGCGTGAGAGTTGGATTTGCGCTGAACAACCCTGATTTATACAAGTCAGGATTTCATTTGTTTGACAGTGAAAGGTTTAAGTACTGTTCTTTGCTCGGATCTGTCCTTCCATTCCATGGTTGACGAATTGCTTTTCGGTCAGGATTGTCAAGGGCGCTCTTGCGCCGCTTTGGCGGTTTCGCCCTTGACAACCCTCAACCGGAAAAGCCAAGAACTCACCATGGAATGGAAGGATCAAAAAAAGCGAGTGCTTTTCTTGATCAAAGAGTGTCTGTTTCATCAAATGCTGAGTTTTACGCCTAATTGAAGATCTGCTGTCATCCAATCCCCAACCCTCTCTGTCTTGTTATGTTCCACGAAATCCCCCTGGCTCTCATGATACCGGAAACTGTCTTACCTCGGCTGCGTTCCAGCACGGATCGCCAAGGAACAAGGGTAAAGTCTTGAGCGCGTTCGATGAGGGCATATTTGCCGCTGGCAAGTTGAACGGAGCGGCGATAAATGCCGTGGATCTCTTCACCGGGTTTTGCTTCTGAGTAGTTCAGTTTAAGGTCTTGTGAGAGCGCCTTGCCGGTGCGGAGAAGTTCGCGTCGTTGGAGCGTCTCAACCAAGTCTTTCTGCGGCTGGAATTGGCCTTGCCTCTCGGTCGCCAAACCTTGTATCATCAACCACTGTTTCCTTTTGGTAATGGCTTCGGTAACATCCGCGCCAAAATGGGCTCGTCGTATGGGCTCCGGTGCCTCAGAAACAATCTCGTGATCGAGCCAAGTGGCTCCATTATAATGCGGGAGTTTTTCAAGCGGGAGGTGCGATAAAGTTTTGATGTCAAATGGCTGCCGCTCTTTGCAAATCTCTTCGTAGTGCTTTGCCATATCCAGATAGTTTTCGCCAATCTCCCAAGTATCATTTGTGAAGCGTTCGACGAGGCCTTCCATACGTAAAGCCTCAAGTCTCCGCACATGGGTTTCGATGAATTCCGGCGAGGCTGTCTCATCGAAAAAGGCATGGACCTCTCGGCTGTAAAGCCCATTATTTTTTGCCGCAATCTCTGAAATGGTTTTGTCAACCTGTTTTGGCCTCGTGTCACGGGATGAGAGATGAACAATCATGCCTAGTTTTGGCATCTCAGTTTCTGACCAAGCGCCTATGTCAGTGTAGTGCACATAGCCGTCCAAACCATCGATAATGACATAGCGATTGTCATGAAAGTCATCAGCAAATCCATGGGCGATAACCTGGCCCTTAATGTCGATCTCAGTCTCGTGAGGTTTGAGGATTTGGAAGTCACTGGGCGAGCGGGTCTGACCGGCTTCCAGAACATCTCTTTCCATGAGTTTTACAATGTCAGTGCGCTTGCCCAAATCCCTCAAAGTTTGTTCGAGATTTGGCGACAATTCCCAGACACTTGGAGTGGCTTCCTTGGCCAAGTTCATTTGCTCCAAGGTCTTGAGACGACGCAGATGCAAACTACGATGTACGGGATCCAGTTTGGACGTCGAAGCGAGTGAGTAAACATTATCCTTTGCGTGGCTGAGGATAACCCAATCAAGCCGTGTGAACCGTGCCAAAGAGATCTCTTGTTGAAGCTTGGCTTTGAGCTCGTATTGGGTTTCTGGACCAAGCTCCAAGGTCAGCAATTCTTGCGCGCGATGACGTATGCCATGAGTGATATAATCACGAGATAGAATGAGATTTTTGCCCCTGTCATCTTTGCCGCGTATAACAATATGGGTATGAGGGTAGCCTGTATTAAAATGATCGACGGCAAACCATTCCAACTTGGTATCTAAATCATATTCCATGCCGGACATCAGATCGCGAATGAAGGGCTTGAGATCTCGTAGCTTGTGTCCGTCTTCCGGCGAGACAACCAAGCGGAATTGATGGCGATCGCCTTTGCATTTCTCTAAAAAAGCTTTGCCGTCCATATCATCGGAGGTGGTGTCATAAAGGCGACCCTGTTCGCCCTCCCGAGTGACGCCTTGGCGCTGAATATATTTAAGGTGAGATCGGGCACTTGCGAGCTGTCCTCCTGCAAACTTGGCGATACGAACCCGAACCACAACACGTCGTCCATCTGGGCGGAAGCTTCGGCTTGCCGCAAGGGTGCCAGCGGCTCTGCCCCGACCAATACGCGAGCCTGTAAACTTATATCTCCTTGGCCTTGTCTTACCTGTCCCCAAGTGCCGTGATCTGGTCACCGCTTTCATGACCTTTTGTGTGAAGGGCGTGTGCCTTGACTTGGCTTGAGATCTCTGTTTGGGAAGCTTTGGTTCAAATTCATCTTGGGACATAAGAAACTCCGTTGGACATCAATGATTGCAGGCGAATTGGATTGCGTAGTTGCCAGCAGTAGGGTTCAACGAATTGCATGGCGCCATGCCATATGGTGCTAAGCGCCAAAAATAAGATGTGCAGACAATGACTTATCCGTCCCCTGGGACGGATAACTTAATCTTGGCACCAGCCCCATCCTGCCTCGCCTACCTGTTGGTTTTCTAAACTTGCTGGTCTTTCGTCACTGCTCTCTTGTAATGAAAACCTACCTCGTGACATGTCGAACTTTGACGACGTTACGCGCTTGAAAAGGCCGAGCGCTCAACAAATTTTACGGTCCGTGGGCATAAAAAATTTTGTGAGATTAAAGCATTTGGAAGCTGCGCGGGCGTGTTTTGTACCAAACGTCCTGACCGACTCCGTGATAAAAAATTTGATGGTAATAATCATGAAACTTTGAGCTGATTCCAATCCTTCTAAGAGGTCTAAGGTACAAGTGCGAAGACGTAACTCGCTTGTCATCTTTACAATCGCCAGAAAGGGATTGGCATCGCTTAATTCAGTTTTTTGATTGGCTTTTTTCATCATTCCTCTTCTCCTAAATTGCGCTTTGTGCTGTGTAAAGAACGACGAGTGTGAAGGAAAAAATATGCGTTGAGGAGTGTCGAAATGAAGGGGTATCGATTTCGACACCCCCCGAATGAGCTTTGAATATTTGAGAAATTTGGAGGTATTTACTGAAAGCTTGGCTTTTCTCAATGGGATGACATGTACGCTCTCAAGCAACAGCGTGAGTTACCCTTAGGCGACATCAGAAATTGACCCTATAATGCATTTTCTCCATAAGGAAGAAGCGCAGTTTCGTGATGAAACAATCCAGATTGCGCACCACATTGCTACGCATATTCCAATAAAAATAACCCCTGCACCAGGGTGGCACAGGGGTGAAAGTTTGCGGTAAAAACCACTTTAATCGATGGGGGTCCAGATGATCGCGAATATGAGACTGCCATAACCTCAACTCATGAGTTGAGGTTATGGCAGTCTCCACTATTAAAGACCACGGGGAAAAAATTTTTTGGCAAAGGTTTCTTGGAAGCGGCGAGCGCGCCTAAGCTCTCAAGGTCAAAACGAGGGAATAGGCCTGGGCTAATGGAGGTTGGATCTATGCAGCATGTTTAGCTCAGAAAAACTTTGTGATGGTACGCGGGAAGGGCACATTTGAGACGGCATATCAGACGAAAGGAATGTGCTAAGCGATCCTTTAAGAACTTCCGAATGCTCAAGGTGATACTATTGTTTGAGCTAATAAACGTAAACGGGTCGATTGTGGCACAAACTCACAGAAGTCGTTTTTTTTGAGCAAATCTGCTTCTTGGTACATTTTGCAAGCACTTTTTGATGCCCCCAAAAAAGAAAGTTATGTATTCCTCAAATGTGAGTAATACTCTTTTGATATCTGCATAAATATCGTTGATCCGTGATCCGTTACTGCATTAAGCTCGAAGTTATAGGTGGGGAGCTGGATCCATGTTTACGAACATCGTAATTTGTGCTGGAGGCACATTCGTTGTTGGTTGGTTGTTGTGGAAGACATTCAAATTTCGTGCTTTTTACGGCGCAGACAATATGCATTAGAAATCATTGGGGACGCAACCGCTGAACTCAGTGATGAACATGATAAAGCGTTAGCTGAGAAAATAGAAAAAATATTAGAAGCCCAGAAAAAGTATAAGCAAAGAGGCGATATTAATTCATATCTATTTTGCGGGTTAACTGGGGGTAAAATTCTCATGCGTAATTTGACGATGCGTGAGTTGCTACTCGATCAATGCAACTGGCCACGAAAGTTCATATCACCATCCGGCGAGATTGCCCGTCTAGATTACGTAAACAGACACGGCAGAAGAACAACAGGCTTCAAGCCATTTAGGCGTTGGCATCGACTAATACACCGTAACGCCTTTCTTCCAATTGAAACGGTTTTTCCGATTGGCTGCCAAATCAGATTTGATCAACGTTTGGCCGATAATCGGGAATTTATTGGGCTTATAGAGCCATCAGCGGACATTTTCTTTCCATTTGGAGAATGGCTAACAACAGCAAGTTCGTTGGAGTTTAGCCAAGTTTTTGGAGAAGGATTTTATTTCGATGTATTTCTCGAAGACAGGAAATGGCTTTGCAGCACAATAGTCCTGACATTTCTACATAATGTATCAGTACGCACCTCTGTTTTCGATTAACAACGTTCTTAAAACGATGTTTGTTCATATTTTACTCTGCTCAATCTAATGAAGATCAGGTCGGGGGCACGATGAGCATTGGAGTAATTTGGCAAGCTATAAGCCATTGGATTGCAGGGGGGATTGCGCTTGTCGTATTTGCCCACATTTACAAATTCATTTACGAATTGCTTGCTTACCAAAAGAATGAAGAAACTGGACAAGAACACCGACAAGATCGAGACCGAATTGCTTCCTTTCTAAATGAGGGGGCGTGGCAAGCATATAAATTCGTTTTAAATTGGCTCATCGGCAGATTAGACGCGCTTTTTGGAAGGGCGTTATTTTTCGGCCGCGCCTTTTCCATGTGTTTTTTTCTCGCACTGATTTATCCAGTTGTTTTTGTAATGTTTGGCTGGGCATTTTTCTCTGGACCTGGACAACTTGGCACGCTGGAAATTTTTGATTCAAGCGCTGCACCGGTTTTTCGAATTCTTTCTTTTTTTGTATTACTGCTCTATGCGTTCATAATTTTATACGGTCCAATTTTTTTTGGGCGGTGGTTTTCAAAAAAAGGGGCTTTTGCTATTGCTTGTGCCTATAGCGTTGCTTTTGGCATTGCCTTTAGCATCGTTGATGCTGGTGCCGGTACATTCGCCTTTGCTGTTGCGGCTGCGGTTTTTGTTGCTTTCGCCTTTACTGGTGTAGGCAGTTATACTTACATTGTCGCTGCTGGCGGCGTATCTATTTTATTTATCCTGTTTCTTCTGTCTAACGGAATCTCAAGCCCACAACTTAGAGTTCTCGCTGTGTTTTTTCTAGCATTACCAGCGGCGAATGGTTTGCTTGATTGGCTGTCCTGGGGTGCTTCCCGTTACTTTATGAGAGTAATTGCGAAAGACGTGCATTGGTTCAAGGTGGCATTCCATGTTTTGATCGATTTTCTCCTTGGAATACTGTTTCTCTTGGCACTGACTTATGTCTCAGTATTCTTACTTGAATGGGTGAAAATGTTCACAGGCGATAACGATTTCGATTGGCGCAATCTTGCAGCCACTGCCGTCGCTAATCCTCTAACAAAGGGAATTGCCATCAGCCTTATGTTGTTCACGACTTTATTTCCAACTGCATTGCATTTATTTACAGGTATTTTTGCATTAGTTGCTACCCCTTGGCCTTGGCGCAAATGGTTCATTCTTACACTTACGAAGAACGGACAGCTCACTAACATGGAGCGTCATGCAATTGCATTTTATTTGACGCTATTTGGCATAAGCTCTTTGGTCGTATTATTTGCAGTCTTTGCGAGCCTTTTTCATTTAATCGGGCTAGCAGTACCAGAACCACTTGGGCAGACGCTTTATGATTATGCTGAGTGCGCTGTAGAACAATCATCTGAGTTTTTGAATTGTGTAAAACCACTTTTGCCACTCGGCTTGGTATGGTTCTTTGGCTTTTGATCACTATGGCGGCTTTACAGCAGCTTTAAAGTGTGCCCCAGGTGGTGTCCTTGAAAAAATAGAGCCTTTGCTCCTTGTTATTATGATGGTTCTCTGTGTTTTGTTTATTATCTTAGGGGCCGCATCCTCCTACCAACTTATTCTTGGGTAAGACAACACAGCCCCTAAGTTAAACACTAAGCGGATTAGTCCTCCTTATCCTTTGAGCGCCCTCGTTTGGTATCGATTACTAGCCGAATAACGGTAACAACTCCAATGACAATCACTGAGATGTGGTTCATGTTCTCAAGTGTCAATTGGCTCACATAGTTTACCGGCTCAAATCCATTTGTAATCAACGCTCTTGGGATATTGTAACCGTTGACACTGTTTAAAAAGGACTCTGCATGAGACCAAGCTTGCTTTTGCAAGGGTTCATCACCAACAATTGCAGCACCGCCAAGACTATCACGTTTACCAATCGTTAGGACCAGCTCAGCCAATTCATGTAGGCTTAATGCTACTTGCTCAAGCCGCTCGTTGAGTTGATTGACGATACAGAATGGGCAGTTGAGAGGACACCCTCCAGGTAGAACAGCCGTCACTAATTTTCCTAAAAGTGGAACGCAGTGATTATCTAGAAATGCTGTGATTGCAGTTGACACCATGTTTGCCCTTCATGAGAATTATGGCCTATATAAATCTGCCTTTTAGTCTGGGGTCATCGTGTGTTTTACCGCACTGAGCACTAGACAAACGTAAGCGCCTAATCTCCTGGTGACGCTATTGAGATAGCTGTTCCTATTGAGTAAGTCTTTGCGTCGCTATTGGCTCATGTTCCATGGCAGCAGCGCTTCGAGATCGGGAGCGGTGATCGCTTTTGGCAATTCGGTGAAGATATGACGCAGATAGGCGTAGGGTTCCAAGCCGTTTGCCTTGGCGGTTTCAATCAAGCTGTAGAGGTTTGCTGAGGCTTCGGCTCCTGCTGGCGTGTCAGAGAACAACCAGGCCTTTCTTCCGACAACGAACGGACGGATGGCGTTTTCGCATCCATTATTATCGACCTCGATGCGGCCATCATCAAGCACACGGATCAGCCTCGGCCATTGATCATCGAGATAATGCAGCGCTTTGCCAATCAGTGTTTGCGGCGGAACTTGGCAGATCGATCGATCACACCAGCCACGCAATTCATCCCACACCGGCTTTGCTTTTGTCTCACGCAACTGTTTGCGCTGATCGGCATCAAGCTCGCCTTTTCGCGCCTGACGTTCAACACTGTAAATCCTGCCGATCAGGTCCAGCCCCTGTTTGGCAAGACCTCCACGCCCGGTCTTGTTTTTAACCTGCGCCTTCAACGCTTCATCAAACTTGCGCCGCGCATGAGCCAAGCAGCCAACGGCAATAACGTCATCGCATCCCGCGACCGCATTATAGCCCTTATAACCATCGCTTTGCAGATAACCTTTGAAGTCTTTAAGCAAACAAACCGGGACCGAACCACTCCGCGAAGTGTCATAATCAAACAAAATTATTGTTCGCCCCGGAGGGCCTCCCCGCCTCACCCACATATAGGATTTCGATTGGGCGGCCCTGCCTTGTTCCTTTAAAACCTGAACCGTCGTTTCATCCATCTGTAAGAGGTCATAATCAAGTTGCGTCTCGTTCAGCAGAGTGATCAGCGGCATAACCAACTCACCCGCCTTGATCATCCAATTGGCCATCGTCCCACGGCCAAGCTCAACACCAATCCGCGCAAACATCGTCTCTTGGCGGTAAAGCGGCAACCCATCCTGGAACTTGGCCGTAACAATATGCGCAAGCAAACCAGGTGATGCATTACTCTTCGGAATGGGCTGTTTCGGCATCGGCGCGATTGTCACCGCCGGGCCGTCATCTTCGATACCTTCACATGTCCGGCAAGCATACTTAAACCGAACATGGCGCAAAACTTCGATCTTTGCCGGAATAATATTGAGTTGTTCCGATGTTTCTTCACCGATGCGGGTTTTCATACAGCCACAGGAACAACGTTTATCCTCTTCCGGGATATCATGCTCAATGCGCGTGCGTGGCAAATGATCAGGTAAGGCTTTGCGGCCTGGCTTCTTGCGATTGTGTTCGCCAACCGTTGTTGCTTCTTGGTCTTGCCTCTCCGTTTTACAGCTCTCAACTTCCACCTCATCAAACAGATGAAGCTGACCCGGTGGCGTCTTTTCAGATTTTGCCGTAAAGCGTTTGTAAAGCGCCAACCGCAACTCTTCCTGAAGAAGCGCAATCTGCTGGTCCCTTTGATGTAACAAAGCCTTCAGATCATCAACATTTTCAGGATATGCTTCTAGAGCTTTGCCCGCCTCTTCCATAAGCAAAGACATTATCTGATTTGCATGAGCTCTTGGCGCAACACATGACTTTTTTTAAAGCACCGTGCGGTATGCAAGTGAGCGATGCGGGCGCATGACAGCCAAATCATACCCATCCAGAAGCCAGTTCAGTTGTTGACCATCAAGGGTTATCACATCGCCGTCCAAATGATCCGGCCATCTAAACCGCTCACGTTCCAGGCGTTTCTGCCACAGACAAAAACCAGAGCGCTCCCAATACAAAATTTTGATCTTATCCCGTTTGCCGTTGATAAACACAAACAACTGGCCGCCGAACGGATCACGCGCCAACTGATCCTCAACTAAAATCGAAAGACCGTTTATGCCTTTGCGGAAATCAACCGCATCACGGCAGAGCCAGACACTTTCAAGATCAAGGGACGGACGCATCATCTAAAGGCTCTTGGCAAGTTTAAGCAGGCCAGACATCATGGCTGGATCAAAAGCACCGCGGCATTCGATACTGATGCCGTTTGACAAATGAATGATGGTTGCACAAGAAGAGCTCGGCGCAACACGAACCAGCTTAGCTGACCGGCTATTGCGTTTCCCCGTGATAAGCCCCAGCTTCTTGAAACGTTTCTTTCTTAAATAAAAAGCGTTCAGGTCTAACCCATGACGATCCGCATAAGCTTTCATCGAACTCTGAGATGCCATACACGTTTCAATATGCTCAAGCCAAGCACGTTCCTTGTCACTCAACTCCCCGCCGTCCATACCGACCTCCTGCAAATCCTAACAGGAGATAGTCTCTCAAAGCATCATAACAAATAACAGATGCGGTTGTTTGAGCGGTTACAGACAAACTCCTCCTGTCAGCGAAAAAAGGTCCGCTGTTAAGCACTAAATGTGCTTTCAATTTCTCAAAACTGTCGTCGGAAAAAAACTTGCGAATAAAATCATCCATTTTATGTGGAGAGATGCGCGCTCGAGACCACCAGGTTTGATCCAACTATGTGTTCTTAAAACCGGATGGGACAATCTTGCGTAAAAAACAAGAAGCTATTCTCGCTGTTTGGCTTGAGATAAATTACTCTAAGGAGAGTATTCTCGAGCTTTACTTAAACAGAGTTTATTTTGGTGATGGTGCGAGCTTAAATAAAGAAGATGATAAAATTAGCGGCTTGTATCCTTCTTTCTTCCATCTCAGTCATTGATGGCGATACAATAGAAATTGGTGGGAAACGTATTCGTATTGTTGGGATAGATACTCCAGAGACTTATTACGCTAAGTGTGAAAAAGAGAAGAGACTTGGAGATCAAGCGACAGAGAAATTACGCTCTAAACTTTCCCAAGGCTGTGTCCAATTAAAATATCTCCCGTATCAAGATAGACATAACCGCACCCTTGCAAGGGTCTTTGTGAACCGGGTTGATATAGCTAAGATTGCAAGAACATCTGCCTGTCTCAAAAGCCGGATAATCTGTTCAACACTGTGCCGCTTCTTGCCCATTACCCCCTCCATAATCTCAAATATCGATGCTATATCACGAGATAAAAACTGGAGCTAATTATAGGGGGAGGGTCAGCATATGGATTCAGATATCAAGTTTGTGAAAGCAGAGCTTAAGCATAAAGATCTTAGGGAGGAAAAAACGGGCTTCTAAGCAGATGGATCTATCGAGGCCAAGAGAACGCTAATTGGAAATTGGAAACTACACTTGAAAGGTATTTACGGACAGAATATCAAATTAAGGATAACTTTTATCCGTTAGAAGGCTATTATAAAATTTTGGAGCGTATTGTCCCAAGGATTAATTCGCTGACAGAGTATAATTTCAGACGGCCTAAAATTAAAGAAGTTGATCTTGAATTCTATTCTTTATCTGATATTGAGCTGTTGTGTTTTGCCCGTCATTTAGGTTTTCCGAGTCCACTTTTGGATTGGACCTATTCCTATTATGTTGCTGCATTTTTTGCTTTTAGGGACGTAAATTCCTACAACGTTCCCAGTAATAAAGTTGCAATTTACGCGTATCAGGAATCAACAGGTGAGGGTCGTGTAGCTATGCTAAAGATGCCCGTATAAATTCTTTAGGACGCTACATCGAAACTCATCATAGACATCATAGACAGCAAAGTACCTATTCCTATTGTTTAGGCAAGCTAGATGATAAGACTTATTTGATGAAACATGAAACTGCTATCGACGCAAACCCGAATGACCATACCCTAAAAAAGTTTATTTTATATGCAGGTGAAAAAGAGCGTGTACTTGAAAAGTTATACTTGATGAATATCAGTGACTACACACTATTTGGAGATGAAGAATCTCTAATGAGAACGCTAGCTTATACGGAATTTCACAATTACTTGTCTCGTATCTAGTGATTTCTAATTTCGGTTTATCCTCATTTTTAGGAGATGGTGTGTGCTCAGGTATGGTGGGAAGAATGTAAGCGGTTGGGTGGAGCCGTATTCAATTGGTAGTAGTATCTAATAAGTATTATTTTCCTGGAGAAAATGACTCAAGAATTTATTAATGCGTTCAGATAACGGATGTTTCGGTAATTCTAATTTTTTATCAGAGTGTTGATTCATAACTGCAGGAAATACATTATTTCTATTTTCCTTTTTTATTGAATCTCTCAAAATCTCAAACGTTGAGTCTACACTAAAACAGGTCATCAGGTGTTCAAGTTCAGCGGAAGTACATAAAACTATCTCGTTCTTTTCAATACGGTCTGTATTAATCCCATCCTTTAAAGCTAACTCCTTTGCTTTCGTAAAGATACTATTCTTTAAATCATGAGAAAGAAAAATAAAATTATCAAGGGTAACTAGGATTGGTATTGTTTGATTATCTAATTCTAGATCAATTTTCTCGATGCCTTGTAATAAGCTTTGTTCAAATTCACAAAGTTGTTTTACTCCTTTAGCAAGGTCTTTTATAACTCTTTCTCGATCCTCGGTGTCTTCAAGAGAAATTTGTACTGGGAGTGTAAGTTTCACTGCTTTACATTCTACCATCATGCAGACTACATCATTCTTACAAATAAGCGCATCTGGTGATTCTTTATATTTTTGCTTTGTACCATATGGTATAGGTTCTCGTACTTCATAGCCTTTAAGTTTAGCCTTGAGTAGGTCTCTTATGTAGTCTTCGAAAGCATCGCCAATTAAATTTCTTGATTGTACATCCTCAATAACATCATAATATAATCCTGAAGAGAGACGCCATTTCAACAGCATTTCTAAAGGCCTTAAGTAACTTATATCTCCTTGTGTTTTGACACGAATTAATGGCCTTGGCCTAAGAAAGCTTTCTTTAAATGCAACTGTGTTTGAACTTAGTTTTATTCTACGAGCTTCTTCCGTAGCCATTTCTTGAGAAATCGAGGTTAGAGCAATAAATTTGTCAATATCTTCAGTGCTAACTTTTTTTAGCGTTGAAATAGACGGTTTTGACACAAGAAAACTCTCATTAAAGTACTCATTCCAAAGCAATCCAATCACAATAAAATTAGGTAACGCAATTCCAGTCTTTTTTTTGAAAATTGATATTAGGTTCGGATCTTCAAATATCGACCACCAGCGAACGAAATCTGCTCCTTGCCAATCGTTTGGTTGCCAGGGAATTTGACGGAAAAAAATCCGTGACATTTCTCGCGTAATATCAGTACCACTTCTATATTCGGCATTTTCAAGTTTTCGCAGGGTATTCACTAGCTGCCTAACTAGGCCCCAAGCTTTTGCATTCCCAATTTTTGGACCATCCTTACGAGGCCAATAGAATATTTCTGTAACTAGTGTCTCAATCTCCCAGGCGTGAATTTTATTTGGATTAGAGATGTCACCAGTGAAAAGTTCCTGAGGGAAGTCATAACCTTGAGGACATACAAATTCAGGATCACACCATGTACGATCAATAATCCACATAGAGCGAAGCAAATCTAATTTATCAGTTCGTTCTATTAGTGTTTTGATTTTTTTTTGTGCGCGCTTCTTGGTGAGGATGTTCATTGTTAATTCTATCAAACCCAAAAAATCGAAGGGCTGTGAGATTCGTTTTTCTGCTTCAGTGGACGTTAATTTAGAAATTAAGTTAGATCAAACCACCTTGTCCTCTCGCATCATCCTTGTACACCAACTCATTCACTATCCGCATTCTCTCAAATGGGTAAGGCTGAACCAACTCCCTCGCTATAGACCAATCCTCATAAAGCCATGTCTTAAAATCTTCTTTGTGCAATATGACCGGCATTCCCAAAGTCGTGCTGCCTATTTTGGCTGGATTAAAAAGCTTTTCATGTCATAGAAGAAAATGGCAGCTGGAGCCAAACTTTATGGGTGAGTTTGGGCATGGCAGTTTATGTGGAGAGGCGCAAATTTGGTCGGCGATCACGCCCTATGTCACACCCAATTGGCGCCTCACAAAAACTGGAAAAGAACGGGCTGCTTTTACCCCCGATGTCCAACTGAAAAAAGAAGCTGCATCAATGGGCCTGCCAGACGTCAAACATATCGACTGGCAACCTTTCGTGTGGCTTGGCGAAGATCGGATATCTCCACAAGCCTTTATGCTAGAGCGCACAAGTAAGTTATTTTATAATACGCCCCCTAAAGATGCCGTAGCCGCTTTCCCAACTGTACATTTCGAGGAACTCGTCGCAGGGCCGCTTGCTTTTGGCTATGGCTCACACTTTGGCCTTGGGCTGATGCGGCCTGTGGGTTAGAGGCGAGATCAAGAGAAACGGCTTTTGTTTGATAAGGGGGTCCCAAAGGCGAACCTCACGGGGTACGCCTGACATGATGCAATTTTCTATCGGCATGAAGGGTGAGCAATTTTTCTTTCAGCTTTCGAAAATAACCAGGTGGGAGAACGCCGTAAGTAAACTCCGGCGGGTTGGTATTTGGTACAGGTCGTAAATCCGGTCCCGGCCAAATAAAATGATTGACTTCACTGAGAACAATCCATGACGGTATGTCATCAAGACCTAAATGCTCTTTCAAAGCAGGTGACATTTCTATAACTGCGTCCAAGTCATGTGGTGGTGTGTGCGTGATCGGAACAACAGTAACGATGTATTCATCTTCAACCACCTGACGTGATAAAACAATTGCACAAGGACGGGTCTTGACTCCTTCTTCTTTTTCTTTCTGAGCCTCTTCCGCCCAGAGATAGGAATAAGAAATTACAAGACCCGCATGCGGTTTTGGTAAAGGCAAAAGAGCCTCCTACTTAGTCTCTTATTTTTTCATCGAGATGATGATATTCGGAGGGCACTTCGGCTTTTGCTATTGCCTTAATCGTTGCCTCATCAAGATCTTCCACCCGTCGTGCAATCCTGCCTTTGATGAGGGTTTCATAAAAATCGGCTGATAGCAGAACTGTGTGATCACGCCCATTTTTTGTAATATATACGGGCGATCTCTGGGCAACGTCCTGATACAGCCCAACATTTTGCTGAAACTCCGTTGAGGACACTTTTGTTTCCGACATAACAGTACCTTTAAAATAGATATTTTATCTATTATAGATAAAATATCTATTGATTGCAAGGTTTCGGATGACGGGTGCGCATTAATCTTAGAAACCTTTCATATATTCTTCTTATCGCTCAAGGGGCGAGGTCTTCCCTCAACTCACCCCCCCTCATACGCAACCTTCTTCATCCAAAATGTTTTTTGTTCCAGGCTTGGTCCTTTGCCGTATTTGGGGCGGATGAATTTGTGTCCCATTAATTCAGCTTGGATACGGTCGGGGCATTCCACATCGATAAGCCGGTCCTGGAATGTGTGGCGCAGAGAGTAAAGTGTATGTTCTGGTGTTGGTAACAGGTCCGCTCTTTTCAAAAACTTATTGATAAGTGCAGAAACCGCATCCGCCTTGTTGTGATATTTGCTGAAACCATCGGGCAATCGCTTCACGGCTTCCAAAGCCATACCGACAAGAGGTATGTGTCTTTCGCTATATCTCGTTTTCAGACTTCTTATGCCAGCGCAAATCTTCACATGAGGGAAGTCATGATCGAGGAGAATATGGGTCTTATCCAAATTCACGATTTCGGATGGCCGCATCCCGGTGAAGGCCATGACATAGACAACCGCTTGAGCGGTCGGGTTAAGACCCTTGAGAGCGTCTTTTGCTAAGAGTTTATTTTGCACAAAGTCAGAGGTAAAAGGAGGTCGGGGATTGTGCGTCTCACCTTTGAGCCGCATTTGCGCAAACGGTCTTGGAAGACCCAATTGATATTTATCGCTGACCTCATTGAGAACATTATTGATTGTGCCGATGTCTTTATTGGCTGTTCCCACATCCATGTTTTCATTTTGAATCCGATCGCTCCACCAGGACCGGAATGAGAGAGCGTCATTGCGGGTGAGTTGGTGAATGGGTTTATTGCCAATAACGGATATCAGATTTCTGAACGCTTTGACCTTCGGGTTTTTCCATTTCCGGATTTGGTCAGGGGCTTTTTTTGACAAAACATCAGCGTTCAATTCAAAGAAATGTTCAAGCACAGTTTCAAGGTCGAATGTGGGTTGCTCAACACTGCCCATAACGGCGTTCACGGCCGGTTCGGTTTCAACGAAATTGCGAGCTTCCAAAACTTCAAGCCGGTGGAGAATGTCGTTTAAGGGACCGGAGGCAATCTCATCCAAAGCTTTGTAGGGAAGGCCAAGAACACGTGCACGCTTGACGGCATGATCGTATTTCATAGGCGCTGAAGCTTTGTTGCCAAGCTCTAAATCCTGCCACAGGGCTTCCGTTTCTTCATTTATCTTCCTGACGATTTCGACCGCTGCAGAGAAGGATTTTGTCTTGGTTGAGCGCTTCACATAACGCCGTTTGTCCAGGTGAGAAACATGCTTCGGCACGCGTCTATAATAGTGCCAAAACTCACCTATCCTGCGCATATATTTTTTCTGGTCCAACATGAAAGAGCACACACTTTGCTGTGAAAATGTAGCCCGTTTTGTAACCCAAAATGTAGTCCAAAATATGGAAAGAGCAGTCAAAGTGTGATCAAGAGACACATATTCTCTTATATTTCAAAGACTTGATATGTAGTGGGATTAAGGTGGTGGCGGAGAGAGAGGGATTCGAACCCTCGGTACGCTTGCGCGCACAACGGTTTTCGAGACCGCCCCGTTCAACCACTCCGGCACCTCTCCATGATAGATTTTTGTACCGCGGTACTGATGGGCCCGCAACCAACTATTTTAAAAAATATCATTGGAAGCGCGGCGAAAATATCACCGCGCTGTTAATCTATTACTGCCGTATGCGGTATTTCACCGAATGGCCGTTGGATTTATGATCATTTGCACAGCGCCTTTCAGCCGCGAGACACCTAAGACAAACATAAACTCCCAAGCCTTGTCCTTTACCATTTCGCGAGTATCCATATTCTCCAAAATGTAAATGCCATTTTTAGGAATAAGAATCTGGTGTACTTCAAAAACACCTACGCCTTTTTCGAAAGGCACAGTTTCCAGCCCCCATGTATCGGCGCCTACAGCCAAGACTTCTTTTTCAACTAAATATTCCGCACCTGTTTTGCCAAGACCTGGTTCAGTTGATACATAGCGTTTGTGGTCAGGCTTTTCCCCATCAAGCAGGTTAAGCCAACCAGAATGGAATAGCACCACATCGCCTTTACGGATTTCAACGCCCTGTTTTTTAGCTGCTGCAATAATGTCTTCGCGCGTATAGGGCGTACCTTCCTTGACAATATCAACACCGAAATGCGCGGCCATATCCAAGAGAACCCCACGGGCAACCATTGGGGGTAATTTTTCCAAGCCAAGTTTCGTTAGACCATCAGCTTTGGCAAAATCATTATCTTTAAAGCCATTATAATACACATGGTCGACACCGATATGACCAAGCCCGTCGATTTGTGGGCCAATGCCAAGCCAACCCATAAAGATGTCGTCATTATATGTGGTTTTAGTGGGGCCGAGACCGGTGCTTGAAATCTGATTGGGTTGGAGAACTGTTACACTCATGGACCGTGGCGGAAAAGCAGGTGTTTTTTTATCAACGACAATACCGAGATTATATGTTTTGCCGGTCTTTATAAGTTTAGCGGCTTCAAGCACCGATTTTGGCGTTATAAGATTGGCGGCGCCGATTTCATCTTTTGGGCCCCATTTGGATTTTGTCCAATCTTCCGCGTGAGCTTGACTAGCGACCAACATTGCCAAAGCTGTATAGCAAAAGAGTTTCTTCATTGCGTGTTCTCCTCTTGTTAAGACTGTTGCTTCGCTTAGTATTTCCGCAACTTATGGCTAGCATGAGACTCTGTTCGCGAGGGCAGCTATTCTTTTGTAGAATGTTTAGGGCTCGCGACGGCTATATCACTAATTGGCGGCTTGCTTTTTTGAGTGGCGTTTGCCCCGACGCAATAGGCGAGGGCGCTTTCTAGAGTCTCATGGGTGAATCGGAAACCGTTTACTGTCGCTTTGTGTGGTAAAACGCGTTGCCCCGATAACAAAAGCTCATGGGCAAAATCTCCCAACAAGGTCTTAAGCAGGATGGCCGGAAGCCTAAAGATCGCGGGTCGCCCAAGCGCTTTGGCTAAACTTGTTGTAAATTCAGCATTGCGTACAGGGTTTGGTGCCGTTGCATTTACAGCCCCATGCAATTCATTATCTGAAAGGGTATGAGAGATTAGGCGGATTAGATCATCACGTTCAATCCATGACATCCATTGCTGCCCGTTGCCTATAGGCCCTCCGAGACAAAATTCAAAAGGCGGCAACAAATTCGCCAAAAGACCGCCCTGATGCCCAAGGACCAGCCCAATTCTGAGACGCACCACACGAACGCCGTGGATTTCAGCCTGACGTGCAGCCCGCTCAATAATTTTGCATGAGGTATGTGAAAAACATGGTGTGCCGGAGTTGGCCTCGGTTAAGAACTCATCATCACGCAACCCATACCAGCCAATCGCAGAAGCACTAATGAGAACTTTTGGTGTTTGTTCTAAACGTGTAATGAGGCGAATGATATTTCTCGTCATCTGCACACGAGAACGGATAATGCGGGCCCGTTTACGACGGGTCCACAGACCGTTCGCTAAGGGCTCACCCGCAAGGTTTACAATTGCATCGATCTGGGTGTCATCTGATATTTGATCTAAACTAGTAAAGACTGTATGCGGCGTCGCCAATGTGCTCGCAGCTTCTGGACGGCGTGTCAGGATGTAAACCCGATGTCCCGCAGCTGCTAAAGCTTCCACAAGGCGGTTGCCGATAAATCCCGTGCCCCCAGTTATCAATACACATTGGTTGGGTGGTAGGGAGCTCGCCAGAGTTTCGGCAGGTATCTGAGGTAATGACCGCACACGCCTGCTTGTAAAGGTATCGCGCAGAGCAAAAATTAAGACGCCAAAACCTGCAAATGTAAGAACTAAGCTTCCCAGTCCATAATTAATGGATGTAATTGCGGTTGGTTCTCGATACCAAGCAATGAGCACAGGCATGAGATAGGCAAGGATTGCACCATAGTTCAAGGCAAGAAGCGTGTGCGTCACTCGCTCAGTTGCCGGTAACTTCCGGCTTAAATCCTCCTCCACAAAGTCCCAAAGTGTGATCAAGACTTCTATGCCGAGGATGGCGGCAATAACTGCAGCATAAATTCCTCTAAATTCGAACCAGGCAAAACCAAAAAACAATACGGCATAGAACAAATTTCTAACCGCATGTAGGGCAAGCTCAGTTGATGCAGTCGGGCGCCAGGCCAAACGTTCGGTAAATTCATGGTGGTACAGTACGTCGT
Organism: Methyloligellaceae bacterium; assembly: GCA_965224165.1. GTDB lineage: Bacteria > Pseudomonadota > Alphaproteobacteria > Rhizobiales > CBDCYM01 > CBDCYM01. The sequence goes on from CBDCYM010000011.1 coordinate 1,327,666, forward strand.
AAACACCCATCATCATTTGCAGAAAAACGAGGGTCCAGAGGATTGGATCAGTCATTGATAACCTCCTTAAACAAGGCAGTCTGACGAATGATCAGACCAAACAGCGGATGGTTTGCAGAGAGGGTAAAGCTAAAAATCCCTTCTCCCTCTTCACGGTGGGTGACCTGAATAAGGCCGGGAGTTAATGCTTTGGGAAGCGGAATGCGGTAGCCTAAAAATTGAAAGAAATAGCGTTCACTGCGAAAAACCAGTGCCTGTTGAATGACAGAAACAGAGATCGACATACCCACGCCACGCCCTACATATTCTTCAAGCCCTGTAGGACCGCAAAACCGCTTTTTTGAGTGAATGACCTGCGGGAAATGTCCCGGCTTAGGATAGACCCGCGTCCAGATTTGGTCAGAACTTGTTGGGTCTTCAGTTACCGTCACGATGGCGGGGCCTTGAGCCAAGTGTTCAAATGGTAGCGGGCCCCCTATGAGACGTGCAAGTTGCGCAAAAATCCAACCACAAACGGAAAGCCGAGTCTCAATAAGCTTACCGGCATAGAGAACGATCTGGCCTCGGGCTAAATGTTTAGAAAAGCGCTTACGAATAGGTTCCGGCAGAACTGCCCAATCTTCCGGTGAGAGCAGTGCACGAAACCTGAAATCAAATAGATCCCGTTGGTTTTCACATCCTGTGTTCTGACTTACAGGTTTGATTTTCATACTCTTTCTCACAGCTAGAAACCCCCGGCGTGCCTTATGTTACGAACTTATCAGTTATTTCTGTATAAACAGAAATATGAGATCAAATAAAATTGACGTTTGGCTCTTATTCTTTAGGTGTCACTATTCTTTTTTCCTTTCTGGATGCTGTGACGTCTTTTTTTGATTTAGCAAACTTGGCGATTGCTCCTCCCATTTTCATCAACGTCAAGAGTTTCCATTTGGGAATTTTCAATATTTGCTCATACCAGGTGCTGAGGGCCTCAACGAAATCAAGCATTTCGCTAAGCCGTTCTCTTGCCTCTTTATTCATTTTGGGGTCGTTCTTGGCTTCAGAAACGCAGGTCATCAACACATTCACCGCGGGATCAATTTCCCGAGCTTTACGGCCAGCCGATATGCGCATCAGCATTTCCCAAAGATCTGTTTCCGCCTCAAAAAAATCCCTGCGATCCCCCATCACGTGAACACGACGGACCAGGCCCCAACTTATTAACTCACGCAATGACGTTGAAACATTTGAACGGGCCATACCGAGGGTCTCCGCAATATCCTCCGCCGTCGTGGCTTTTTCCGACAAATAAAGAAGGGCATGGATTTGTCCGACAGATCGGTTTACGCCCCAGCGGGTTCCCATCTCGCCCCAATGCAATACGAAGCGTTCAACGGCAGATGGCATGTTGGATTTTTTTACAGTTATTTCTGTCATAACAGAAATATCGTAAATTCTAGAAAAGATGTCAATAGATACTTTGTAAAGGTACCCGACATAAGTAACTGATTTTGTGATATGGTATTTGTTCCTCTCTAAGTCACCACAGCTCAGGCGTTATGGGTATTGTGAGAGTACCTTTGTCTTTTGGCGACTTATAGGAATAGGCTAATATTCGTAGAGAGAGTCAGGGAAACACAAAATGGGCGGAGACAAAGAGAGCGTGGCTGGGCTCATAAATGAACTCAAGGCCCGGACTTCGATTGAATTGGATGCTGAATCCAGTGAGATTTCCCGTAAAATTCATGACAAGCTTGATGAGGTTCTGGAACTTTTACAGCCCCAGTCAGAAGAGTTGTTGCCTGAGGAGCAATATATTGCTTCTGCAGAAACAAAAGCACATGCAAATTCCGAGGAGCTAAGTTCTCTCACACTTATTCAAGGCATAGATCAAAATATAGAAGAAAAGCTCTATAAATTTGGCATAACCCAATATGCACAGATTGCTAATTGGACAGCCAAGGATGTGGCGGTCATCAGCTCATGGTTTGCTAGACCAGCTCGGATCCAAAAGGAAAACTGGATTGAACAAGCAGCTATTCTTGCTGGTCAGGGAGAGACATATTTTACCAAGCGCATTGCGCGGGGAGAGGTAACGATCCAGTCACAGCAATCCCCGACAGAATTTAATTCAGACGCTTTGCAAGAGTTGGAAGAAAATTTATTCGGGACGCAAAAAATATTGTTGGATGAAGAGTCAAATTTAGACGAAGAGTCAAATAGAGAGCATAGTGTAGAAGACAAAATGCCAATCGTTGATTCTGATGACTCTGATTTACAAACAATGGAACCCATCGGTGCAGACCGGTCAATCCCGGCTTGGGCCTTTCGCAAGCGTGAAACGCCACAGAAAGTAAGTCCTGAGAAGGAAACTTCGGCCTTTGAAGTTACAGGGCGTAATTCCAGGCTTTCTATTTCGGAGCACAAAGATACATCCCCCAGTACTAAATTTTTAGACGAAGGCGGGTCCCCTTCCAAAGAACGGTCGGTTGCACATCAAAGCAATACAATAAACATTGACATTGCAACTAAAGAGCATGTGAGAGAGATTGAGGCAGATCTTACAGCACATGAAGCAAATACCAATGCTGCCGCTCCGACGCACACATTACAAAATGACCTAAGGGGGCAAGATAACTTGACCGGGGAGGAGGATGTAACCACTAAGGCAAAAGAGACAGGAGTGAGCCAGGTTGAAGAGAACGTTACGACAACTTCCCGCCGCCCGGCTCCAAAACCTATTTTTCCTGCCTTTGCAGACTTTAAGTCAAGTCAGAGTCAGGTAGATCCTCAGCTGTCAGGGGACGCCGGTAAGAAAAATATTTCCCGGGCAAAAAGCGGTGATCGGTCTAAAGATTCTAAAAAGGCAAGTGAAGCGAATAAATCCGACGAAGGCCGAGTCATGCGCCGGTTCTTCCGCGCTATGACCGACAATGATAGGTCCTGACTTACTCAGACTTAGCTTCTCAGTTTTGAATGCCAATTCACAGACGCCTATACACTTATCCATAACCGAATTGTCACGATCTTGACCATTGCAAGGAAGTATTTAGCCAGCTGGATATCTCTAAAATCCATCCACCATCTCATGCCATCCGCCATATTCTGCGATAATTAGGCGGATGGCATGGGATGGTGGATGGTCCGAAGGGAGTATTTAGAGATGCCCAGTCTTATGGAGGATATTATGTCTCAGGGGTTTTCAGGTGGCTGTCTATGCGGTTCAGTTCGCTATCAGAGTTCGGTTGATCCGCAGATTGTCGGGCACTGCCATTGTGTTGATTGCCGCAAGTCGAGTGGTACCGGGCATTGCACACAAATAGCGATTCCTAAAGATGGGTTCGAGATATCCGGGGACGTGAAATTCTATGACCGCGCGGCTGACAGCGGGAATATAATAAGTCGCGGCTTCTGTCCGATATGTGGCTCACCTATTTACTCTAAAAATTCCGGCATGCCGGACATGGTCTTTCCCCGCGCCTCCAGTCTTGATGATCCGGAAATCGCTAAACCGCAAATGGTGGTTTATGCCAGCAAAGCTGCATCATGGGACTATGTTGATCGGGAGCTTCCATCATTTTCTGAAATGCCGGAAGGTGGACCGCAGCAAGTCATTGCGGATGCGCAGGATTGAACGGCACCTGGACGAAGTATCCCTATCTCCCCAAAAAGGGCATTGAATTTGGGATTACTTAGTGAGCATTGCAACACGCTTGAGAAAAAGGTCTTGCGCTTTGCGTACCGGCCACGGCTCAAGTGCGTGCAGTTCCTTCTCTAACCTTACGGGGAGTCCTCGAGGTCGCCCGAAGAACTTATGAGCTTCATCCGTTTCAAAGCCGGCGAGGACAGTGGCTTCAAAAAAGGCGGCAATGGTATCAGCGCGCTTGATCAAAGCGACAATTTTCTGCGGTGGTGTTGGTGGTAAGCCGAAGCGAATATGGATAGCCTCGAGCAAGCGATTTTCCAATGTCTTGTAATCCAGTCCGATAGCCGTTTTGAATGGGCTTATAAGATCACCAATCACATATTCCGGAGCATCATGGAGAAGAGCTGCTAACTTCCAACGCCCAAGCGTCTCAGGCTTTAATGTCGTGACAATGTTCTCCACAATAAGACTATGTTGTGCAACGGAGAGCGCATGCGCGCCGAGAGTTTGACCGTTCCAGCGGGCCACACGGGCGAGCCCATGGGCTATGTCTTCGATCTCGATATCAAGAGGTGAGGGGTTTAATAGATCGAGTCTGCGTCCTGAAAGCATGCGCTGCCAAGCTCGGGGCGATTTGGAGTTTTGTGTTTTAGGTGGTTTTGTTTTTATGGAAGGCATGGTCGTTGCGTTACATTCGCGGAGCTTTAAATTTATTGCCAAGCGCGGTGCAGGGACCGTGACGGTGACAGTTTGTGAGATGATCGTTGACCATGCCGATTGATTGCATAAAGGCATAGGCGATTGTAGGGCCTACAAAACGAAAGCCAAGACGTTTCAATTCTTTTGATACCTTCTTGCTGAGCGGTGTTTCGGCGGGCACGTCTGACATAGCGCGGAAACTGTTTTGGATTGGACTTCCATCGACGAAATCCCAGAGGAAGGCTGCAAAACCCGCCTTGTCTTTCAAGTCGAGATAGGCCCGTGCATTACTTAGGGTTGCCTCAATCTTTGCACGATTGCGAATAATGCCGGGGTCTGTCATAAGGGTTTCAATTTTTTTAGGCCCATATTTGACAATACGATTTGCGTCGAACTTATCGAATACCTCGCGAAAATGCTCGCGTTTTCTAAGTACAGTGATCCAGGAAAGCCCGGCTTGAAAGCCCTCAAGAACGAGTTTTTCAAAAAGGGCTTGATCATCAGCTTTGGGGACCCCCCATTCCTTATCATGGTAACTGATATATAGAGAATCTTCGCCTGCCCATGGGCATCGCGTTTTGTTTTTAGTCATAGATCTTTATTCCATGCGGGCTAACTTAAGAGTAATAGCTGCATTCATATTTCAATGTGTTGCCGCAAACTGTGGTCATCCCCATGTAGATGGGGATCCAAATGTGAGTCAGACTTGGATTCCCGCCTCCGCGCACTGCTGTCCGGTTTAAATCAGAAAGTTTCAGTCTCTGCCGGACGGGGTTTGTAACCCCGTCCGCAATGTTCATGCGGTCGTAGACAGGATACCACGCCTTTAGGCGTGGATGAATGAGCCCGGAGGCGGTATTTTGTTGATTTATGGAAGTTATCACAACTGGGCACAGCGCATACCGTTTACAATATCATGTCGTTTGGGTGTGTAAATACCGCCGGAGGATCCTGAAACCTGGCGTTAGTGCATACTTACATAAAGTTCTTCTCAAGCTGTGTCGAAGTATGCCCGGCGTGATGATAGAGACGATTGGCTTTGATAAGGATCACGTACATATGGTTATGGTGATCCCGCCCAAATATGCGATAGCAGATGTTATGGGGCGGCTTAAAAGCCAATCGTCGTCGATTATGCGCAAGAAGTTTGAGTGGCTTTCGAAAGTGTATTGGAAGGAAAATATTATGTGGTCGCCGGGCTACTTCGTAAGCAGCGTGGGTATTGATGAGCACACCATTAAACGTTATGTCGAGCGTCAAGGACGCCAGGATTCAGGTCAGCTCCGTGAGGAGCTGTAATGCCGCGAAGCGGCGGCGAAGCCATAGAACCCCGGCTTTAGCCGGGGGTATCTATCAAACAACACTTCCAACTATTGGCATCGGAGCATAAAACTCCCTGTTTCATCCTATTTTATGTCCTCTTTCACCATTGGTTTTTGTCAACGGCTTCATGAATAGTGTGGACGGGGCTGCAAGCCCCGTCCAGCGAAAGGTGGCGCTGCCAAAACCATGTCTCTATACTTCGAGATGACCATAGGTCTTTTAAAACAAAACACTTTTCACCCTTCGCTCAGAAATAAACCGGACAGCAGTACGCCTGCGCGGGAATGACGAAGAGTAAAATACATTTGCTGTGAAGTTCTATGATTCTGGTACATCGAAATCCGCCCATGGAGGTTTGATCAGTTTCAGAGGTATATCCCCAGCCAGAATCGCTTTGCCTTCGCTAAGAGCATGGGCCACACGATCTAAGCGGAACAATGCAATGCCACGGCGATCCGAGACCGAACCAAGTGTGCCAATAACAAGGTTATCAGCTTTGATTTCGCTGCCGTTGACAGGCAAATCCGTAGCCCCTTCAACACAGACAAAGCGCTTGCGAGCCGTTCCGCGATGATGCATGCGTGAAACCACCTCTTGGCCTACATAACAGCCCTTCTTAAAATCCACGCCATTCAATTGGTCGAAGCAGGCCTCGTGAGGAAAGGCATCGCCAAAGGTATAGTCAAGCCCACCCTCGGGAATACCTAATACAATTCGCCGGGCATGATATGCGTCAGGCGTCGCTTGTTCACAAGCAACGCCTTCAATCATGCTTTCAACCTCAGGCGCTGGAACAAGACAGCGCATTCCAAGGTCTGAAAAGCGTGGGTCGTTATATGCAACTATAGACTTCGGTAAAGAAGTTATATCGCCCCAAAGCGTCACCACGACAAAATTGTCTGTGACATCGCTAATCTCGACAGCAGCACGCAATTTGTAAAATGTCAGGCGCTTCTCAAGATCTTGAACGATGTCTTTGCGCACATCTATGAGCACGCCGTCATCAAAACGCATGACGAAAAAATCAAAGAGGATCTTGGCTTGTGGCGTAAGCAATCCTCCGTAGAGCGCTTTTCTGTTTTCCAAACGGCTCATATCATTGGTGATCAAGCCTTGTAGGAAGTCTTGAGTTCCGGAACCAGTGATATGAATAAAACCTCGGTCCTGTAGAATAGCAAATGTGCATGACATATTGTTTAGCAATCCATGTGGCTCTTGCATCTGAGCTAACAATTACGTAAGTCGGAACAGACCTTCAAGTCTATAGAGTATTTCTAGGAAAAAGAGTGTTTTCAGGAAAAGTGGATATAGGTTTCTGTTTGGGAACACGACAAAAAACTTTAGCGGATGAACTCAGAAATATTTTTTTATAAGGGACAGGACAATGGCGGATCGGTTTGAGTTGATTTTAAAGGGCGGCACTCTTGTTAATCATGATGGGATCGCTCAAGGCGACATCGCTATAAATGGGGGAAAAATTGCAGCTCTTGGAAATATTTCTCCAACCAGTTCAAACACGGTTATTGATGTATCTGGATTGCATATTCTTCCGGGTGTCATAGATAGCCAGGTGCATTTCCGAGAGCCGGGGGCCGAGCAAAAAGAAGATCTGGAAAGTGGAAGCCGAGCGGCCGTATTGGGAGGGGTTACAGCAGTTTTTGAGATGCCAAACACAAACCCCACGACGACTACTCCCGAGGCGCTTACCGATAAAATTACGCGGGCAAGGGATCGGATGTTTTGTGATTTTGCCTTTTACGTGGGAGCCACCAAGGAAAATATTGACATATTGCCCGAACTTGAGCGCTTGCCGGGTACAGCGGGCGTTAAAGTGTTCATAGGGTCATCAACCGGCGATCTTCTGGTTGACGATGATGAAAGCCTCGAGCGTATTTTAAGAGCTATTACACGCCGGGCAGCTTTCCATTCAGAAGATGAGCAGCGTCTCAAAGAACGTCTTAAGGAACGCCGTGAGGGGGACCCATCAAGCCATAGTGTATGGCGTGATTCTGTTGCTGCCATGCAGTCAACCGAGCGGCTTCTGGCGCTGGCACGCAAGACAGGTAGGCGCATCCATGTATTGCATGTCTCTACAGCGGAAGAAATGGCATATCTCGCGGCCTACAAAGATGTTGCAAGTGTTGAAGTAACACCGCAACACCTCACCTTAGCGGCCCCCGAAGCTTATGAGACACTTGGTACAAAAGCCCAGATGAATCCTCCGATAAGGAAAGAGCATCATCTACGCGGGCTTTGGTGGGGATTGGCGCAAGGTGTTGTCGATGTACTTGGTTCGGACCATGCCCCTCATACAATAGAGGAGAAAGGCAAACCTTATCCTGCCTCACCCTCTGGTATGCCGGGTGTGCAAACCCTAGTGCCTGTCATGTTAGATCATGTGAATGCTGGAAAGCTGACACTTGAGCGTTTTGTTGATTTAACAAGCCATGGTCCCCAACGTCTCTTTGGTATAGCCGCGAAGGGGCGTATAGCCGTGGGCTATGATGCGGATCTTACAGTTATTGACCTGGCGATGGAACGCACGATTGAGGACAAATGGATAGAAAGCCGCTGTGGTTGGACACCTTTTCATGGGCGCAAAGTCAAGGGTTGGCCAGTCGGCACCTTCATCAGGGGGGCAAAAGTCATGTGGGAAGGCGACATTATCGGGACTGCGCAAGGACAGCCTGTGCGTTTCCTTGAGGCTTTAACAAAAGAGCCCTAGTTATAATTTACCTCTCTTATCCATAACTCAGGTAATTTAGTCGCCCGCGACAAAATACTGCCATGTCCCATCTTTTGTAATGCCGCCTCTGTAATGCAAATAGCTACCTGCCTCTTTCATAACTTTTACATCCTTAGGGTGAACGAGGCGGTAGAGTTCAACTTCTTGAGCTGGTGTGAGTTTATCAAGTGGCAGTTCGTGGAAGTAAGGCCAGATGAAGGCTTCATCTTTCTTGCCCACATTGATCCGCACGAAACCAGATTCAAATATCTCAAGCATGATGGCAAGAATTTCCCTACCCTTACCGTCGCCAGATGTTGTCTTCCAAAATGAAATTGGATCCTCAGAGCTGCCAAAACTGACAACGGGAGGAATTTCATTGGACTCTAATACTGGCCGCATTTCTTCTATATCTCCTGTGCGTGCCGCTTGAAGAATCGCATCACGCATTTTTTTGACCGGCTCGGGCAAACTTGTCACATCGTATAAGATTTTAGGGGGCGCCGCCGTCTTGGTTTTCTTTTTAGGACTGGACTGCACCTCTAAAGATAGGCAATGAACAAATACGAATATGACCACTAAGAATAAAGGCGACAAATACGCTTTGAGGCCGTAGGAATATCTCATCACACTCTCCTCATTATTCACAGATGCTGGAATAAGGTTATAGGTTGTGCTGATTGCTTCAACGATTTTGCTCATCGGGCTTGGGCTTTGTGTTGGCTTGCTCATTGCAATCCCTGTGGGGCCTGTCAACATTTTATGTATTCAGAGAACGCTCGAACGTGGATTTTGGGGAGGAATTGCAGCGGGGCTGGGAGCTGTTTTTGCAGACGGATTGCTTGTGGCTTTCGCAGCTTTCGGTATGACCGCGATTGCCGATCTTATGGAAAACCATAAGATCGAAGTGCAATTGATAGGCGGACTTATTATATCGGCTTTTGGTTTAAGATTGCTGTTTTTCCATCCTAAAATGACAACCCCACTAGGTGAGGAATCAAGCTTGGCCATCAATACAGGGACCATCCCGCAGACTTTTTTTCTCACGGTCACAAATCCCGGTGCGATATTAGGCGTTTTTGCAATTATTGGTGGTGTCGTCGGTTCCGTGCTTGGTCGGTTCGATAGCTATATGTCAGCTTTGATTTTGGTGATGGCCGTTATGGGAGGAAGTCTTATTTGGTGGTTCAGCCTTTCCTGGTTAATAGCAACTATGCGCCATCACCTAAATGAAAAAAGGCTGAAGATTATTAATCAGGCGGCAGGCCTCATACTGCTCGCATTTGCAATTGCGCTTCTTATAAATGTCACACTTGATGTTATCTAATCCAGCGACATAGATTGAATTTTGCCGTAAACCTAGGCTTGGCATATGCGTACTTATGTACGTTTGGTATTATTGGGTGATCCGGTTAACTGTGAATTCACCATGTTGAATGCGTTGTGATAGCCCTTCAGTCATTCGTGAAACGGCATCTTCTCCATAGGTCGTCACGAGGTCCGACAACGCAGCAAACAGGGCAGCATTGGCGAGCATCTCCGGCTCAATACCGTCATAAAGAGCTTCTTCCCAGGCGTCTAAAATGTAACGCAAGGCAACGTGTTTCAATTTGCTATCTTCTGTAATACGCGAGAACTGCATCGGCTTTGCCTTATATATTGATTGGGCACCGCGCGGGACGAGGCGGCTCATTACCTCCATATCTTTGAAGTGTACCTCAATGTCTTAACACAATGCCCCCCATGACCAGGCAGGTCAGTTGAATTAAAGGTAAACTTTTCAACGACCTCCGTAAGTTTCAGCGTGTTATTGCGCAGGATCTTTTCGATTCTGATAGGTTCAAAACCGGACCCTAATTCTTTGTTTTGTCGATGCTTCTTATTGGAAAACAGGTTTCCAGAAGCACTCTAGGTCACGAACTCATAAATGTGCTGAAAATGGCGCTAGAAACGGCTTCAATCTGCGTTTTTTTGTCTACCGCTTCGCTGCTTGAGACATTGTTGTCGAAGCGCTTGAAAAGGGAAACAACCCTTGTCTGCACGCTTCTCCTCGCATCTTTTTGCCGTTTCTAGCGCCATTTTCAGCACATTTATGAGTCCGTGACCTAAGGCTTATTTATTTTGGTTTACGAGCGCCTCGGCAATAACAACCCCTTCAGTCATGAAACGGCTAATGGCCAATTTTGCTGACTTCGTGCAGTTGCGATATGTACGCCTGTAACCACGATAGCCTTTGTTAAAACTTTTGGTCAATTTAACACGCCGGATGGCAGAGGTTCCTTCGGCGTTCAAAAGTTGCCCCATCTGTTTGCGCCACAATTGCCCTTCCTGGGCTCCACAAAGCTCGCGTAGATAATGAACAGCCCCCAGAATTTCAGACAGTCGAAGAAGCTTCCCGTCATAGGGGCGATCATCTTTTCCTGCCAAACCTTGTGTTTGTGCCTGAGCAGGCAAAGGTGAGATCCATAGCATGGTACACGCCATGGCAATACAAATCGTCAAAGAGCCTCTCTTTGAACTTCGAAGAGAATTCTCAGCCATCATGAGCAATGTGTTTTTGTATTCCGGCAAGAGTTTGACCATATTTTCAAAGTTGCCACAATTTAGTTCATTTTTCCGTATGCGTGGTATTTGTGCCAGCATTTATTGAAAGTGCAAAGTATCTTTAACGCGTTAATCTTAGCTGTTGCGGATTGGCAAATCTGGATGGAAGGCCTTAAAGACAAATGCGAAGGTGACATCATAAACAATATCAATCAAACCATCTTTGGTTTTGCGCTGTGCAACCACATTACCAACGTCACGGCCCTTGTGAATATTAGAAGCGTCTAGAGCAGAGTTTTGTCCTTTCTCCCAGCGAATAGTGATATCGGAGACAGAAATTTCCCCTTTTTTACGCAAGAAGTCCAAAGAAAAAGCGTGTGGCTTTCCTCCAATCTTCAACACGACCACACGCGCCATGGGATTAATGTCTTTGGGAAGATCACCAACAAAAAATGGATAGGGTGCCGATCGGCTATCATAACCGACATAAGGATTTCTACCGTAATTGCGCATTCCAGGTTGGTTGGGCACCAAAACTTTGCCTTGCGGATAGCGGGTTTTAAATCGTTCAAAAGATTCAAGCCTGGCTGGAACGGATTTGAGCGATTTGCCCGTATAGCTGCCAGCAATCGCTTCGCCGGTAAATTGCTGCCACCAGCTCTCCGTCTGACGGTCATACATGACGAGATCTGAATTTCTGAGTTTACCGGTCGTTCCGAAATCGAGTAGTCGTCCCTCAAATTTGCGCTCAAACACGATCGCCGAATTGCAAAGCGGACAATATGTCACAGCCACAGATACGTCACCCACCGTGTCATTTACAATTTCATGCCAAATTAATATCCGCAATGGATAGGCGCGGGCGTCACCATTAATGGCAATGCCTATGACCGGTTCGGTGTCTTTGACATCCTTAACATTTGCTGTTGCGACAAATTTTGGGTTATCAATGGACGGGATACCATCCTTAGGAGGACCTCCCGATAAAATTTCCTTATAATTGATTGATTTTTTTGAAAAGTCTGTTTTCCAACCTTCTTGTCGCCAAGAATCTGGTGATGCGGAGGCTATGATTGCATTGGTTAGGAGCAAAGCCAGTGCAATGATTATGGCTCCAACGAGGTTCTTCTTTATCGGACGTAACATCATACCCAATAATATCCGCGCAGTTGCCGGAATATCCAGTCAATAGCTGTGAATTAATCGTGAACTGGAGATTGTTTCATATTTGATATTCAAACTCATCGCCCCATTTTCGATGAACTTAATTTCCTTCTTGCGACCTATTGATTAAAATGAACAAGAGGTCATACCAACATGAACAGATCATTGGCCTATTTAGAACGGGGATCTCTGTGGCAACACTTGGTGAGCGCATAAGCATAGAGTTGCCGGTACATGACCGGCAAAAAGCCGAAATCTCTTTTTTGGATTTAGAGGAACGGATCAGCAAAGATTCGGAGCTTGCCAATTTACAAGATCACATCGCCAAGCCCCAGGTCAGGGGGATGCTCAATGGAATTTTTGGTGCCTCGCCCTATCTCACTGATTTGATCCTCCGTAATCCCTCAAGCTTGGCGGAATGCTTAGGATCAGATCCCTCAGAATATCTTGATGCACTGTGTCAGGGGCTTGTGGAGAAAATGGCTCACACTGAAACCCTTGAAGCCGCTATGAGGTGTCTGCGTATTTATAAACAGAACATTGCCCTCCTAACAGCACTAGCTGATCTCGCTGATGTCTGGGATATTATGACGACGACGGAAGCGCTGACAAAGGCGGCTGATACTGTTTTAACGGCAGCTGTTCGTTTTCTTCTCTGCCAAGCAATGAAAAAAGGGGATTATCTGCCTGTGGACCCGGATCAGCCGGAAGAAGGCAGTGGTTATATTGTTCTTGCGATGGGCAAACATGGTGCCTATGAGCTCAATTATTCAAGCGATATTGACCTTATCGTTTTCTACGATCCGCAATGTCCGCAGGTCCGAGAAGGTTTGGAGCTTGGCCCCTTTTTTGTGAAGATAACCAGGGATTTGGTGCGCTTACTTCAGGAGCGTACAGCCGATGGCTATGTATTCCGCACGGATTTGCGACTTCGCCCTGATCCAGGTGCCACGCAGGTGGCGATTTCGACGGATGCAGGCTTGGTCTACTATGAAAGTGCGGGGCAGAACTGGGAACGGGCGGCGTTGATCAAGGCCCGTATTGTTGCCGGCGATCAGGTGGCGGGAAATGCATTTCTCGAACAACTTGCTCCTTTCATTTGGCGTAAATATCTCGACTTTGCCGCCATCGCTGATGTGCATGCCATGAAGCGCCAAATTCACGCTTTCAAAGGACATGGAAAAATTGCTCTTGAGGGCCACAATATTAAGCTCGGGCGAGGGGGAATTCGAGAAATTGAGTTCTTTGCTCAGACCCAACAATTGATTGCAGGCGGTCGCCAAGTGGAACTCAGAACACCAAGAACCCTGGATGCGCTGCAAATGTTGGCGGAAAAGGGATGGGTAAGTGAAGACGTTACTGTAAGTCTTTCCAAATCTTATCGTTTTCTGCGGCGAATAGAACACAGGCTGCAAATGATTGCAGATGAGCAGACACACAACCTACCAAAAGATGAGCAAAGTCTTGCGCGTATCGCACAATTTTCAGGATTTGCAGATATTCCAGCCTTTGCTGAGACCCTAACAGCTCATTTGCAGAGCGTACAAGATCACTATGCTGCGCTTTTTGAAACAGTTCCAGATCTGAGCAGTGAGGGAGGTAACCTTGTCTTTACAGGCGATGATAATGACCCCGGAACATTAGAAACGCTTACTCAAATGGGTTTTTCAGAGCCCGCAAAGGTTATATCGACCGTAAAGGCGTGGCATCATGGACGTTATCCCGCCATGCGCAGTGCCCGTGCGCGAGAACGATTGACAGAGCTCCACCCAGTCCTTCTCGACGCTTTGTCGAAAACGGTTGAACCAGATGCCGCATTGCTAGCTTTTGATAAGTTTTTGGCAGATTTGCCAGCAGGCGTACAGCTTTTTTCACTTCTAAGAAACAATCCATATCTTTTGCGGCTTATTGCCGACATTATGGGAACAGCTCCAAGACTTGCCCGTGTTTTAAGCCGACGATCGCGAATGCTGGATGCGGTCATTGATCCCGGGTTCTTCGGCGTGGAACCTGCTGAAGAGGTTTTGCATAAGCTCATTGATCAGGCGCTTCGTGGTAGTGAAGATTTTCAGGAATACCTCGACAGAGCGCGTATTGTGGGCCAGGAACAGGCCTTTCTAATTGGCGTTCGTATTCTTTCCGGCTCCATCGGTGCGGCTCAGGCTGGTGGTGCATTTGCTCTCTTGGCCGAACAATTGATTAAGTCACTTAAGGCTGAGGCAGAGCAGGAAATAGCCCGTGTCCACGGCGTTTTGGATGGTGGCAGTGCGGCGGTGCTTGCGATGGGGAAACTCGGCGGGCATGAAATGACAGCAAATTCCGATCTGGATTTGATCGTTATTTATGATTTCGACGAAAAGTGTGAGATGTCAAATGGTGCAAAACCGCTTGCAGCGTCACAATATTATGCCCGCTTTACACAGCGCCTAATCTCCGCACTTTCAGCTCCGACGGCGGAAGGTAGCCTTTATGAGGTGGATATGCGGCTGAGGCCATCAGGGAAATCTGGTCCCGTGGCGACACGCCTTGGCAGTTTTATCGACTATCAAAAAAATCAAGCATGGACATGGGAACATATGGCATTGACGCGTGCCCGTGTGATCTCGGCCCCTGATCCCCTAAAAGGGCATATTGAAGAGACAATCCGAACCGTACTCTGTCAGCCGAGAAATGCTGCCAAAGTTGCTTCGGATATTGTAGAGATGCGGGAACGCATCGCCAAGGAGCACAAAACCGATAATGTTTGGCACATAAAACATGTAAGAGGTGGTCACGTCGATCTTGAGTTTATTACGCAATACCTCCAGTTGATTCATGTTGTTGATCATCCAAACATTTTGGATCAAAATACTGAGGCTGCATTACAGAAGTTAGCTGATGCTGATTTGATTGATGCTGAGGCAGCCGAGATGCTCATTCCGGCTGCGCAACTTTATCACAATCTTACTCAAATTCTTCGGCTTTGCGTTGATGATCGCTTTTCACCGGATTCAATTTCAGAGGGCCTGAAAGTGCTTCTCATGCGGGTGGGTGAGGCGCCTGATTTTGACCGCCTTGAAGCAAGGCTTGCGGAAACTTTGAGTAATGTGAAGAGGTTTTATGATCGTGTTATTGCGGTGCGAGTTTAGTAATCAGTGATATGACAATTTCCATCAATTTCTAAAATACGTTTGTTGTCAGAGAGATCAAGTTTGATACCTAGGTATTTCAACGCATTAGACATAAGTATTAAACCTAAAGATGTGCTTATTGAGACACACATGATGCAAGAATCATTGAGAAACCCTGGAGTTTCTTGACTCTTAGAAGGGCTCTTAACACTATAAAGTAACAAGCTGACCTTAACGTCAGCAATTAAAAGTAAAAAATGTAATTGGAAGCGGCGGATTTGGTGAAAAAAAGAACACACCTCGTTTCCTCAGGGGTCCATCATCATGTTAGTACTTAAGCTCGTGCGTATCGAGGCTGTCCTCCTTTTGGCGGTCACTCTTTTAATCTCATTTTCCAACCCTATAGTTGCTCAAGATTTTGATCGCATTGTCGCATTTGGCGATAGCCTGTCAGACTCGGGTAATAGAACCGATGCCGGTTTCCCGTTATATCCTCCTCCATTTGATGCACTGACACGGTTTACTTCTCCTGGTGGTCGTACTTGGGTTGAGATTTTGGCTGGTGCGCCAAATGAAGAAATGGTTCGCGCTCTGGAAGCACAGGGTGGAATACCGTCTGATAGGGATATTAACTTTGCATATAGTGGAGCGCGTGCTGATCGTGAGGTGAGCACAGCATTTCCCGACGCTCCCGGGGTTCCGGAGCAGATCGATAATTATGAAGCTTTAGGTGGAACCTTTGGTAAAAATGATCTGGTCGTCAGCTGGATTGGGGCAAATGATCTTTTACAAGGTTTGGAGGAAGGCGCATCCACGCCGGGCGAATTCATAGCGATCGGAACGGATACCGGACAAGATCAAGTCGCCAATATCCAAAGGCTTATTGGATTGGGGGCAAAGCAGATCCTTGTACCAAATATGCCTAACATTGGCCTTACTCCACGCGCCCTTGCTAATCCCGGTGCCCCGCAGGCGGGTGCATTCCTTTCGAATGTATATAATCAGACCTTGGCGGCTGGCCTCAGGCAGTTAACTGGTCCGGATGTCAACATTATTGAATTGGATGTGGCATCTGCCATCAATGTTATTATAGACAATCCAGCGGCTTTTGGTTTCACGAATGTGACAGACGCTTGCATTCTTATCCCTGCCTGCGCGATAGGCACACCAGAAGACCAGGCAAAATTTGTTTTCTGGGATGATATTCACCCAACCGCTGAAGTCCACAAGCTGTTGGCACTTTATGCTGGGCTTTTGCTTGATTCAGATGAAAGCTCAAAGGCAGTTGCACCGCTTGCAGAGGTTGGGCTCTGGACTCGTCTGCACGCGACAAATGCCGTCTTTGACCGGTTGACCTCATGGTTGGCCGGGACATATGCGAAGCAAAACGGCTTTTATGCGGAAGTTGTCGGTTTGCATGGTGACCATGATGCCAATGATACACGGCCCGGCTACAATTTTGGTCTATATGGTGTTCGCGCTGGGATTGACCGTCAGTTTGGCAACATGCTCATAGGTGGTGCGACTACTTTCCTCGCAGGTGATACAGAATCAGGTGCGTTAGAGGCTGAAAACCTCACAATATCAGGCGACCTTTATGCAACCTCTTATTGGGGGCCACTTTTCGTAAGCGGTCAGGTAGGGATTGCGGAATCTTTTATCAATGACATTGAGCGGAATACAGGTTTTGGTCCAATAACGGCTACTGGATCTACAAATGTTCGGCAATATGGAGCCGCTGGTGAAGTGGGTGCTTTGTTCAAAATGGGCCAAACAGCAATCATCCCTGCAGCTCGTCTTGGGTATGTCAGTGCTGATATGGATGGCTTTTCCGAAACAGCTGAGCTTTTGGCATTAGAATATAGTGACCGTACGGTGTCGACAGCCTATTGGGCGGCTAAGATCAGAGCTTCGACAAATATTGTAGCGGGGGCGAGTAAAACAGCGGCCTATGCGGAAGTTGGTTATGAGGACTTTTTCTCAGAAGACGTGGACAATGTTGTTTCTCGGCTCGTTAACAACACAGCTCATCCTAATGAAGTAACGATTGCCAGTCCGGAAGGACGAGGCTTGTTTTTTAAGGTTGGTGCCAGCAGTTTGATCAGCGACTCGGTTTCTCTGGATGTAGACTATGGGCTATCACTTCATGGTGGGGATGGCGAAACCCATACTGGTAAGGTAAGGGTCAAAGTCCCACTCAGTGGCACTTATAAAAACTAAGGTTATCGATCTCTCTCTTTGATCGATAATCAATCAGACGTTACGCAGGCTTGTATGCTGTCCTGATTGTTAAAGGGCATTATGATTTTCTCATAATGCCCTTTTTAAAAGTGACCTCTTCTGCTTTCATAAAAGAAACCTAGATTAATCTGAGTTACGGATAAGAGATGGGATCTGTTCTTTTTAATTTACAACCAATTCAAGAAAATATGGTGAGAGAGATTAATGCACTCACAAGCCGCAAACGCCGTCATTCCCGCGAAGGCGCATTGCTGTCCGGGAAAATTTGGAAATGCATCTCCACTTGTTGTATGCGGAGCCTTAACGGCATACGCCAATAACCTCCCCCCTCGAGGGGGAAGGAGCGCAAGCGGCACCGTCAGAACCAAGTCCCGATACTCCGAGATAGCGTTATGTCTTTTTATATCAACCACTTTTCACCTTCACCTAAAAATTCCCCGGACAGCAGTGGGCCTTCGCGGGAATGACTCCGAGTGTGTAGGGCCTCAAGAGGATGTAGCTTATCCATAACTCAGGTTAGATTATAGGCGGGTCGAGGTCGCAAGGTTCCTTGGTGAAAATCCAGATCGTGTTATTGAGGGACATTTTGCACAAGGCGCGAACAGCTACGCCCTTAGGTGTTTTAATGCAGGCAGTAGTACCCAGCTTATGCCTTTTTCCGCGATATAAGCAGGTACATGGGCGTCTCTTCACACCATCCACAGCGTGATGGTGGGTCTCGTCAGAGCGATTTAAGGAGGAGACATCCGCCAACACGATCTGACCTCCGTATTGAAGGTACGCGGCTGACACGAATGCCAACACAATGAGTATGTTTCGCTTTACCCCATTTGGTTCAGTGTAACATATATCTTGGTGTTAGTAACGTGCGCTTGCAGTGTCATTCTCCTTCATGCTTTGCAACGTGCGGCAAAACCTCTGCTACCAGGGGGCGGGTTACTTTGCGTCCCGTTGCCAGCGCACGTTTATCAAGAGCCTCAACAAGTGTTTGCGCTGCTTCCATTGAGCGCTCCATTCTTACAGCAATATAATCGATCACATGTGGTGCAACAATGAGTTGGCGGTCATTGAAAAGCTTAATCAAGATAGTTTTCAGAAGAAGCTCATCCGGAGCCCCAATATTGACAACAGGTAGTGAGCGTAAACGCGAACGCAGATCGGGAAGTTTGAGGGTCCATTCTCCAGGCATGGAACGTGCGGTAATCAGCATGTGAAATTGTTGTTCTTTTGAGAGGTTCAAAAGATGAAAAAGCGCTTTTTCGTCGAGTTTCCCATCATCAACATTTTCAATAATGACGGCATTTTTAGCGCCGAGTGTTGATACATCCTCATAATTTATTTCACGTGCCGGTATCATATGAGCATCAGATAGCATACGCCAAACATGAGCCAAATGACTTTTTCCCGATCCAGGTGGTCCAACAATTAACAAAACAGGATTTGGCCATTTAGGCCAGACATCGATCACTTTGACTGCGGCCTCGTTACAGGCGCTGACTAAGAAATCCTCACGCCCAAAGGCTTGGCGATGGGGTAAATCAAAAATAAGTTGTTCTGGTTTTTCTAAATCATCTGGCATCAAATGAGGCCTTTATTCTCTTGCCTCGGGAGATGGTTCCATTACGGGCTTATCATTCTCTGGGGTTCCCTGATACATTTCACTCTCTCGATATTTTTCAAGTGCAAAACGCACCAGCACACCAATGGCGGCTGCAAGTGGAACCGCTATCAAAAGGCCAACAAAACCAAAAAGATAACCAAAAACGAAAAGCGAGAAAATCAACCAAACTGGATGCAGGCGTACTCGGTCGCCAATAATCATGGGTGAGAGAAAGTTTCCTTCGATGAGTTGTCCGGCAATGAAAACACCCAGGACAGATGCAATAGGTACCCAATCGGGCCAAAATTGAACAACTGCAACCGCTCCGGCAACAATGAATCCTACAAAAGAGCCGATGAAGGGGACAAAGCTTATGAGCCCTGCCCCCAAACCGATAAGGAGACCGAAGTTAAGTCCTATAGATTCCAAGCCAATAATATAGAATGTGCCAAGCAGTAGTAATACCGTGACTTGTCCGCGCACAAACCCGGATAACACTTCATCGATTTTTCCCGCCAAGCCTCGAATAGTTGGTGCATGTTCACGAGGCAGGCTTTGATCCACATGGGCCACCATCTTGTCCCAATCTTTAAGCAAGTAAAAAACGACAACCGGCGTGATCAAAAACAGTGACAGAAAGTTCACCAAGGCAACCCCGCCGCTCAATATGGAAGTAACGGCGCCGCCAAGCCAGTTAGTTATTTTTTGACCGATATCTTTCAGCGCTGCGTCGAGGCTGGGATGGGTCTCAGGGCTTATTTCGCCAAACCATTTTTGCCGATACTGAATTGCAAGCTCTCTTAGCACTTGGATATAGCCAGGAATCTTGGCCGCGAGATTCATAATTTGATCGGCAAGAAGTGGTAAAAGAAAGATAAGGATGAGAGCAAAGGTCAAACTGAAAAAAACGACGATCACGATTGTCGCCCAAAGACGTGACATGCCTATTTTTTCAAGGCGATCGGCGAGGGGGTCCAAAAAGTAAGCGATCCCAAGCCCTAAAACAAACGGTAAGAGGATCTCTCGCAGAAGCGCTATCAGAAATATGAAGGTTGCCGCAATTGCGAGCCAAAAGAGAACCCGACGTTCGATGCTTAAAAATTGATTAGCCATATTTTGTGTGCCTCAATTTGTACCCTGCTTTTCCTTTTGCGGAGCAGGGATATCTTCTCGAACCTGAGCAGGCTCATAACTTGCCATATGTTTTAACCAAGTCATGAGATAGGCCCCTGTTGAAAGGATTGTCAGGCAGCCAACAAGCCAAACCATGAGCTGTTTAAGCCCGCTAAGCCCCAAGTCAAATCCAAGGTCACCGAGTACAAGTGCTGCAAGAATGATCTGACCGGTCGTGTTCATTTTACTAATCATCAGCGGATGCATTCTTATCGGTCTGTCCAACATCCAGGCGAGAAGAATGGCCCCGATGATAAGAATGTCCCGGCTTACAACAACAATCACAAGCCAGATTGGCAAATGGGCAAAAGCGCCAAGGGCCATATAGATGCTTACTAACAGTAGTTTGTCGGCAACTGGATCGAGATAGGCACCCAGCTCCGTTTCCCAACCAAATTTTTTGGCTAAGAACCCATCTATGGCATCTGTGATGCCTGCGATAACGAATGTCGTAAAAGCAAGTTGCATATTGCCGGTTATGATGAGCCAAATCACTATCGGAACCAGAAAAATTCGGAGGACGCTTATAATATTCGGGATGTACAAAATAATTGGCTCCAGCACTTAAAAATAGTTTTACAAGGGCGTCAGTAAACTGTTGGAAGACTGAACCTTACTCGCACAGATCTCATTGAATAGATTTGTGGGGTAATTTAACAGAGGGGTTCCTTTGAGGGCATTTGATGATCATTATATTTATATCCTTAGGAGGTATCATCGTTGTAAATCTCAATCTGACAAGGCTCTGAATTCATCAAAAGGGTTCTACTAGATCAATCTGCGTTCAAGTGGATTCACTTGAACGCAGAAAAATTGATCGATATCAAAGAAGTAGAGCATGTTAAGCGAACTCACTTGAGCTTAACATGCTCTAGAGCATCCCGCTTTTAGATGGAATCGCTTGGATGCTCTATCTTTTTGTTGTCGCATATCTTTTTTCGCAAAACCGGTCCCCACTTTTGCGAGATATGCTCTAGAAGCTCCTAAGAATCCAAGAGCCATCAATGTTTTCCAGCACAAGATTGTGTGCAGCAAGAATTTGGCTTAAACCTTGCGCCCCGCCTGGGTAACTTAAGGTGATGTCGGCGCCACGGGCAGAAAGCGAGCTAACATCAAACTCCCCAATACCTGGTACTTTGGAAAGACGTGCGCGGATTTTCTGCCATTCTCTAAAACCAGAGAATTCGACTGTCATAAGCACAGCTTCGCTAGTGGCCGTATCTGCCACCTCATTCGTGCCATCAGCATTGGCGATTTTCCATCGTTCTTCAAAAATGGCGAGAGAAATCTCGGCAGCAAGATCTGTCGCATCCTCAATATAGTCTTCAGGGATGCGGTAGCTGCGTGTGAGGTCTAAAGCACCGACGGCATCTTTACCAATAAGGCGGACGGATAATTTTTTCTTATCTTCGGTCGTTTTCGCGACCGCCAGTACAAATCTTTCAACACCATAATCTCGGTATAATTCGTCAAATGCATCTGCATCGCCAGATAAGACTGCCGAAAGTTTCTCCGGCGTCAACGCAGCTTTTACTTGACCCAGAGTTATTGCCGCGATCGCGTTTTTTAAATCTAGAGTCGACCAAGCTTTACGCCACATTCGTTGGCGGGATGCTTTGTTTTTGCTCTCATCCTCAGAATGAAAAACCGGAACCAGAACTGTAGGTAGCGCCTGTTTATCAGAAAAAGGGACATTGTGACTTTGTAGCAATTTCTGAACAGCAGTTGGTCGAAAGCGAAAATCAAAGGTTGCAAGATATTCTGTTCGGGAGTTTCGTTCCTTGCGTACAGACACGCCAGCAATCATTTGTTGGACAAGCTTACGCCTAAGCTTGGGCAATTTATAATAATTGTCGTAGGCCGTGAGGCGTTTTAACAGAACACGAAAGGCTCGTATTTCACCCTCTGCGATAGCTTTCTTTTTGGCTTGGACAGCATCACTGGCCGTTGCCCGAAGGTAAAATTTTGCAACAGTATAGACTTTGGACGATGCAGCCTGCGCATGCGGTGTCATCAGTAAAAGAACTAAGAGAGCTGTTAAGACACCCATATAGAGCCAATTAAGAAGAAAATGGCGTGACATTTTGTTAAGTCCTAACTACGACCTAGAACTGAAAATATGAATTGTAATGCCAGATTCTGGATTTTAGATCTATAAGCTCATAAAGCGAAACACCCAATTTTCCGGCGATTTGATATGACCTCAACTAAAGAACATAAAGAGAATGGACTGACCTATGCCGGGGCAGGCGTTGATATTGACGCAGGAAATGCATTAGTCAAAGCCATAAAGCCTCTAGCACAAAGTACCGCTCGCCCAGGCGCAGATAGCGATCTCGGCGGATTTGGGGGCCTTTTTGACCTAAAGGCAGCAGGTTTTAAAGACCCAATCCTCGTTGGTGCGAATGATGGCGTCGGAACCAAGGTCAAAATCGCTATTGAGTTTGGCCATCACGACACCATCGGCATTGACTTGGTTGCTATGTGTGTGAACGATCTCATTGTTCAAGGGGCTGAACCTCTATTTTTTCTTGATTATTTCGCTTGTAGCCAGCTAGACAATCAGGTGGCTGAAGCGGTCATTTCAGGTATTGCACAAGGTTGTCGGCAGGCAGGCGCAGCCTTAATTGGCGGTGAAACCGCAGAAATGCCCGGACTTTACGCCGAAGGTGACTATGATCTGGCGGGCTTTTCTGTGGGAGCATTGGAGCGTGGGCATTTGTTGCCGAGATCTGATCTCGTGCCTGGAGATCAACTCATAGGTCTTGCATCATCGGGCGTGCATTCCAATGGTTTTTCGCTTGTCCGCCGTTTAGTAGAAAGGCAAGAGCTTAGCTGGTCGGATCCCGCCCCCTATACTGATAATCAAACACTTGGTCATGCACTTCTGACACCGACACGCATCTATGTAAAATCGTTGCTGACTGCTATTCGGGAAACACATCATATCAAAGCACTTGCCCATATCACAGGCGGGGGGTTAACTGAAAACCTGCCGCGTGTTTTGCCGGATCATCTTGCCGCACATATTAATCTTTCCCATTGGGGTCTTCCGCCCGTTTTTCAATGGATTATGGACAAAGGCTCCGTTGAGCAAAACGAACTTCTTCGCACATTTAATTGTGGAATAGGCATGGTGGCTGTTGTGCCGGCAGAGCATATGGATCTCGTACGTCATACACTTGAGAAAGCTGGTGAAAGCGTCTTTATGATCGGCGAATTGGCTGAGCGTAAAGAGGGAACGGCCGTTCAGTTTTTAGGGGCTTTGGAGAGCAGGGCATGAGCGCAAAAAAAAATGTAGGTGTGCTCATTTCAGGTCGAGGGAGCAATCTGCAGGCTTTGATAGATGCTTGCAGTGAACCTGATTATCCTGCCGAAATTGTCTTGGTTGTTTCCAACCGTCCAGACGTGCTTGGGCTTGAGTTGGCAGAGAAAGCAGAGATTCCCAGCCAAGTTATTGATCATAAAGCCTATCCCCTCCGAGAGGCATTTGAAGAGGACCTTCACCGAGCCCTCGTGGACGCTGGGGTTGAGCTTATATGCAATGCTGGATTTATGCGTCTTCTGACAGCTAAGTTTGTTGAGAAATGGTGGAATCGTCAGCTTAATATTCACCCCTCGCTATTACCGGCTTTTAAAGGGCTGCACACGCATGAAAGAGCACTTGAAGCTGGCGTTACAATTGCCGGATGCACAGTACATTTCGTGCGAACTGAGATGGATTCTGGGCCAATCATTGCCCAGTCCGCGGTTCCTGTTTTGCCTGATGACACGGCAGAAAACCTCGCGGAACGTATCCTTGTGGCTGAACACCAGCTTTATCCTCTCGCGTTGAGGTTGGTTGCATCGGAGGCAGTCAGTGTCAAGGGTGAACACGTAATTTATGACCTCAAAAAAATCGGCAATAGCTTTGATTTCAAGCCTCTCTTTTCCCCAAGTCTCAAATAGCATCGTTGAATATTCGTAATACTCTTTGGCAAGCACGGCCGCGTGGCATTTGAACGCTCAGAATAAGCCTTTTGGCAACCATGATCGTAAATAGTCCGGGACACTTTGCCGCGTGTGTGGGTAAGGTCTCCACCTATAGACAAGAAGTTGGTCCGGGTGGTACTAGATTTCCTAATAAAATGAGAAGTAACGCCGGACAATAAAGTTTTGTCTTTGTTCAGAGAGAGCTGTATGTCCGTTAGAGTTGCTCCTGGGCTACGAGGTCGCCCATTGGGACACATAGCATAAGTAGAAAAATACATCTTAAATGTACATTATTGCGTCTATGAGGCATCATGACCACCGTTCAAACACACTCTCATTCCTTAGGCGAAGAAGATAGTATCTGGTTTAAGCTAACGCCACTGCTCAAAGATCCAGACAACCCGATGCAGATGTTGCTCAGGATGAGTGAGAAATATGGCGGCGTTATCCCGGTTACGCTTAAAAATCAGAGGATCGTGTTTTTGAGCGACGTTACACATTTCCATCACGTGCTTGTTAAAAATGCGGACAATTACATCAAATATTTTGATGGGCTTAAGCCGATCTTCGGTAAGAGCATGATTACGATTGACGGTGCGCTTTGGCAGAAAATCCGTCGCCCGCAGCAAGCCGCCTTTCACCCAGCAATGTTCGAAGACTATTTTCCCTATCTGATTAGTGCGATTAGATCAAAAATGGACCGTTGGGCAGCGCTTGCAAAAAGCGGTGAGACGGTGGAAATGGTCGAGGAAACTTGGACGTTGGCTGCGGACATGGTTTGCAAGGCGCTTTTCGATCGTGAAATGCCGTTCAATCCTCACTTTATCTTCGGAGCGGTAAAGGCGTACACAAACGTCATGAATCATAAGTCCATCCGACTTAAAAATGTTCGTGGTGAAGCCGTAGAAATTGGCGAGGAAGAAGCCGGCAAGGCGATGGAAATATGGGGCGACGTTCCTGACGCCGTTCTTGATGCGCCTCCTGTTGAACACCGTACAAAAACGCTTCTGACAATGTTGCGGGAAGCGGAGGCCAATCCTGATTTTCCTGAATTTGATCATCAACAAGTGGTTGATGAGATGAAGCAGTATCTTTGGGCGGGAACAGAGACAACCGCCTTAACACTTGCTTGGTGTTTGTATCTTCTCTCACAGCAACCGGAGGTAGCTGAAAAAATCCGTAAAGAAGCCTATGAGGTTTGCGGGTCACGTGAACCTAAGTGGGATGAGGTGCAAAGCCTAACCTATACCAAGCGGGTTATACAGGAGACCATGCGTCTTTACCCACCGGTTTGGGCTCTTGTTCGCACCGTAGCAGCTGAGGATGAAATTGACGGCCATAAGATTAATCCTGGTGATACGGTGGTGATGTGTTCCTATGTCGCTCATCACAGTCCAAAATACTGGACGGCCCCAGAGAAGTTTGAGCCGGAACGCTTCTCGCCTGACCGGATGAAAAAGCGTGCAAAATATAGTTATCTGCCTTTTGGGGCAGGCAGACGTTCCTGCATTGGCGGGGCTTTGTCGCAGATTGAAAATATGCTCGCTTTGGTACAACTCTTGCGCCGCTTCCAACCGGAATATGTGGGTGATGTCCCAGCTAAGATCAAACCGACGGTGACCCTAACACCGAAAGAATTGCCGTTCCGGATTAGAGAGTTGTCTTAGGTATGATCTGTTATCTATGATCAGATCCGACAGCTTTATCAACACATCAAAACTGACCACCTAGAGCGCCAAATTCATTACCTGATTCTAGGAACAACAGTATTGAGTGACATTTCCCGTGCGTCACTCAATAAAAGAACCACATCATTGGATCTAAGAGCCTGCCCGGTTATTTAACACAGTGACTGCCCGGCGGTTTTGTGACCAGCAGGAAATGTCAGCACAAAGCGCTACCGGCCTTTCTCTTCCATAAGAAATGGTTCGCATGCGCGCACTGTTAACCCCTCGGGACGCCAAATAATTACGTACAGAGTTCGCACGTCGGGCGCCCAGAGCCAAGTTATATTCCCGCGTACCACGTTCATCCGCATGACCTTCTACGGTGATGGTGAATTGTGGGTAACGCCTCAGCCACTGTGCCTGTTTTGCTAGAGTTGCCTGCGCATCTGATGTGAGTTGGGAGCTATCTGTCGTGAAATAGATAATCTTTCCAACATTGACCTCAAAATCCCTGAGGGTTCCCGGCACAACCGGTCCGCGGTCCCGTGCGCCTTCTCCATAATTGCCAGCACCATTGCCATAACCGCTCCCGCCAAATCGAGAAGTTGTTTTGTCTACCTGAGTTGAGCAAGCGGTGAGCACGAACGCAAAACTAACTGCGATCGCTAAACGACCCATACTTGCCATGCCCTCTGAAATTCGCATGGTCTTTCCCTTTGTCCAGTAGTCCATGAAGGACGAATCACTAGCTGAGTCTTTCTCCAAAATTAAGGCCGGCTATCACACATATGTGCGCTGACATATAGAAAGAATAAAAGCCTAAGGATTCCTAACAAATACCTAATAAGCTCGGATCAAAAGCATGACGGATCAGAGTTCAGTTGCAAAACTGACTCTAATTCGTTGTTTGCTAGTAATTTTTTGAAAAGCTAATAGGGCAATTTTCAAGATAAAACTTTTGCATCAGGAAGGCTTGGCACTATGAAACTTGCCAAAGAATAGCGTGGGTTATCTACTAGTTTGTTTGGGAAAAAGATGTGGATAACAAAATGCCATGCACCCAGAGTAAAAGACTCTGGCAGCATGGCATCCAGTTAAACCTTTAAATCAAGACCAACGCCTTGCAAATAAATAGGTCTGACTGTGAGTGTCAGTATTAGACACGCACTGCTTGCTCAATTGTAATATCAGCAGCACCAAGCTTCATTGGCTCATGATGCTCGCGCTTGCAAGCGCTAACTGTGATAGCCATTCCAATAAGTGTTGCTGCGACAATCGCACCCTTAAAACCCTGCATGGTCTTCTCTCCTCTGCTTTAACGGCAAATGCCTAATACCGGAATTACCGGGGTGAAGCACCAATATCAAGAATAGAGGACATAAACGTCCGTAATTTATACGAAATTGATGCCAAAATGCCACGCCAATCCGGGTTGACAACCATTTAAGCTAAACTTTGCGAAAACGCCTGCCAACTAACGAAGTGCTTGGGTATTCTAACGTTTTGTACTATTTCTACTTAAGAAATTGTTAATTTACTAGGGGCGACCAGGCTGGGTCGGAACCAAACGCCGGCGTTCTCACAGCCCGCTCATTATAACCGGTCAAATCCACTGTGAAGAGCTTGGGTCCTCCTCTTGCACCAGGGGATTCTCGGAAGAACATTAAGATACGGCCGTTGGGGGACCAGGTAGGCCCTTCATTGTGATACCCTTCGGTCAATATACGTTCACCCGATCCATCTGGGCGCATAACCCCTATCAAAAACCTTCCGCCTGACCTTTTTGTAAAAGCGATCAGGTCACCACGTGGTGACCAAACAGGGGTTGAATACCGCCCGCCTCCAAAGCTAATCCGTCTCTGTCTTGATCCATCAGCATTCATGACATAAAGCTGCTGACCGCCATCCCTGTCAGACTCAAAGACGATCTGACGCCCATCTGGTGAAAAGCAAGGCCCTGTATCGATGGCTGGTGTATTGGTCAGTTGCCGGGTGGTGCGGCGTCTTAAGTCCATAAGGTAGATGTTAGAATTCCCACCCCGTTGCAGGCTCATAATAATATTGCGCCCCTTTGGCGAAAACCGCGGAGCAAAGGTCATACCCGGAAAATCACCGAGGACGGTTTTTCGTCCCGTTTTAATGTTGAAGAGGAACACGCGCGGCTTACCCCCCTCATAAGACATATAGGTAATCTCTTGTGTGGTTGGACTAAAGCGCGGTGTTAAGACTAGGTTCCGACCTCTAGTTAGCAGATGTACATTGGCCCCATCTTGATCCATAATTGCGAGACGCTTCATGCGCTTATTTTTCGGACCTGTTTCATCAACAAAAACAATACGCGTGTCGAAATACCCTTTTTCACCTGTCAGCCGTTGATAAACCGCATCGGCGATAATGTGACCAAGCCGCCGCCAGCTGCGTTCGGAAGTGGAGAATTGCTCCCCCAAGAGTTGCCGGCCGGTAAAAACATCCCAAAGACGGAATTGGGCTTGCAGCCGTCCGCCGCTTTGGCGGACAACCCGCCCAACAACAAGGGCTTGAGCTTTCAAAATCCGCCAGTTGGAGAATTGCGGCGGCTTGTTGATATTTGCGATTTTTTCAAGAAATGCTGCTCTATCAAGAGGCTTGAAAAGCCCTGAGCGCGCAAGGTCAGCCGAGACAATATCTGCGACTTGCCGAGCAAGTCTTTGGTCCGAAGATGTGCCGCCTGTAAAAACCGGAATAGCAATGGGGATAGGTTGAATGTTCCCGCGGGTGATATCGATTTCAACCGCGATTGCTTGATCTGACAGTACCAAATTGCCTGTCAGTACAGCTAAAATCACACCAAGCTGCAACAACCTACCTATAAATCTGTTTCTGCAAAATATCCCGCTTACTACCATTGGTCTAACCGCCATACATCTGCCTCGGGTCGAAGTTCAAGGTCATGTCCCTCCAGACCTCATATTTTTTCATATTTAGTTCATAGGGCTCACACTCTATGATGGCCCTAAGCGCACTATCCGCGACAGCCTGAAACACTGGTGATCGCCCTGAATTAACAACACGTGGAGGGCTGGCCAGTGTGCCGTCCCTATTAAATGCAAATTGAATTTTTACAACCAAGCGCTCCGCGCCCAATCCGCCGATAGGCGGGTTCCAGCATCCCTCAATCTGCCTCCGAAACGCATCAATCTCACTGATGGAAAGTGTCATGCCCTCACCGCGAGGACGTCCCCTTACGGGCTCTGTGGGCTTAGGTGCTGGCTTGGCGGCAACACGCTGCTCTCCTCCTGAGTCAGGTAGTTTGTTTAACAACGCAGATATCTTGTCAGCGTTGAACTTACGTTTTGAGTTTCGGCTTTTTTTTGTTTTTGACGCGGTTTTCTTATTAGGTTTAGGCTTTGGCTTTTTAACTTTCTTAGGTTTTTTCTTTTTCACCACCTTGGCCTTTTTGGGCTTAGGTTTGGGCTTCGGCTTAACCGTTTTCTTTTTCGGTTTCTCAGCTTTTTCCGACCGCTCCCATTTTGGCGGTGGCGGCGCTGTCTTCGCGATGCGTTTGTTCTTAGATTTTTTTTTGGGAGCAACCTTAGGAGTAACCTTCTTGGGAGTTGTTGCAGGTCCCTCTTTTTTGGCCTGTTTTTGACCGGCTTTGACTTTGGTGAATTCGGCAGGCGTTAAAATTTCCACCGGCACAGATTGCACCGGCTTGACCTTAAACTCTTCTGGTCTTGTCAACCCAGACACCGCCCAAAAAATGAGCGCTGCATGAAATAGGCTGGAAATGACGATACTTGCCCGCACCGTATTGTCTCTTAGCTATTGCCCTCAACATCTGTGACCAAATTTATCCGCTGGAAACCCGCCGCACTAATAGTCCCCATGACCTTCATAACCGTGCCGTAATTCGTATCCTTGTCTCCGCGCACATAAATTTGCTCACTAAATCCTTGCTTAGAAATGGCTACCAGCTTCGGAACCACTTCTTCAAGCTTAACTTTAGCTTCCTGAAGAAAGATCTGACCTTTTTGGTCAACAGTTACCGTAAGCGGTTCTTTCTTAGAATCCAGTTGTTTAGCCTTTGTTTTTGGCAACTCTATGGGAACACCAACAGTTAAAAGCGGAGCCGTGACCATGAAAATAATCAACAGAACCAACATCACATCAACAAAAGGCGTCACATTGATTTCCGCCATAGGCTGGTAACTCTGGCGGCCTTTTCGCCGCCCACCTCCGTTTGACCCGCCTTGTAAACTAGCACCCATATCTGCCCTCATATATGAGACCGCAATAACCTCAACTCATAGATCTATTCGAAACCCCTGCCAGCCAAATCCTTTGTGCTGACCTTGTTGTTGGACGTTATTGCGGTCTGGTACTGAGACATCGCAATAACCTCAATTCATAGATCTATTCGAAACCCCTGCCAGCCAAATCCTTTGTGCTGACCTCGTTGTTGGACGTTATTGCGGTCTGGTACTGAGACACCGCAATAACCTCAACTCATAGATCTATTCGAACCCTTGCCAGCCAAATCCTTTGTGCTGACCTTGTTGTTGGACGTTATTGCGGTCTGGTATAGGGAGACAGCAATAACTTAAACTCTTGCATCAATTTGCCGCGAGAGGATTGCTGAAAACTCATCAGCAAAACCTTCTAACCGCTGAGCAAGCCGCGAAGATTCATGAGAAAACTTATTATAAAAAATCACGGCTGGAATGGCTGCCAAAAGTCCTAATGCCGTTGCAAACAGCGCTTCTGCAATGCCAGGTGCCACCACAGCCAGATTAGTATTCTTGCTGACAGCAATAGCCTGAAAACTTGTCATGATTCCCCAAACTGTTCCAAAGAGGCCAATAAAGGGGGCAGTTGAACCGACGGTTGCGAGAAAGAGAAGACGGCGCTCAAGCCTGTCCATTTCCCGTTTGATCGAGACCTCCATGACCTTTTCAACCCGCATTTGCACACCGCCCAAGGGCCGCGGATTGCCATCTATACTTCGTTTCCATTCGCGCATAGCCGCAACAAAAAGGGCCGCCATGGCTTGCGGGTGGTCTTGATTGAGAAACGCATATAACTCATCCAAAGACTTGCCTGACCAAAACTGTTTTTCAAATTGATCAGTCAAATTGCGCGCACTACGAAAGGTGACAACTTTCTCAAAAATAATGGCCCAGCACCAAACAGACGCCAAAACAAGACCAATCATCACCAATTTGACGACGAAATGCGCCTGGAGGAAAAGCCCAAGGAAAGTAAAATCACCCGGTGCGGCGGCGAATATGGCGATATTGAATAAGATCACATTGCCCTCTTTATGTGCTCCTAAACTGCGTTATTTATGAAACGAAATACCAAACGCTGAGCTTACCTAACACTACCCCTGTGTAGGCAATCAAATATCCATCGAGAAATAACTCCATACATTCATTACCAGACCGCAGTAACCCTATCAGGTCAAACAAACAAAAAGGATTTGGTTGGCAAGTGCTTAATATCAGCTCATGAAGTTATTGCAGTCTCCCGTAAGACGTTTGCTCCTTGAATATGTCTAAACTAGGTCGTTGTTAGGCCAACCGGTCAAAAGCATCCTGAACCATGGGCCCTATCCTGAGAGGCTTCCCTGATTCGCTGATCAAAACAACTTTCACTTTTGCCTTTGCCAATAAAGTTTCGCCCCTCATGATCTCTTGACTGAGCGTTAACGTCGCTCCACCAATCTCTAAACATTCCGTAATAACTTCCAAGACATCATCGATTTTTGCAGGTTTTAAATAATCAATCTCAATATGGCGAACTACAAAAACCGCAGGCACACCACCTGGACCGGCAGTTAATAAATCATGGTGATGAATCCCTAAATGCCGCACAAAATCTGAGCGGCCTCGTTCGCAAAAACGAATATAACTGGCGTGAAAAACATAGCCGGTAAAATCCGTATCTTCGAAATAAACACGAATCGGCAGAATATGACGTCTCCCCTCGATACGTCCAGCAAGGTCAGGCCAAACACTTTTACCCTTAGCCATGCCCCACATCATCTCCTTTAAAAAGACCAAACTGGTTGTCTTTGGAAGGAGCGGGTGTTTCGAGACCGAGATGTTTATAAGCATTTGCCGTTAAAACACGTCCTCTCGGCGTTCGCCCAATCAAGCCTTGTTGCAAGAGATAGGGTTCAATGATTTCCTCAATCGCATCACGCGGTTCACTCAGTGCAGCCGCAATGGTTTCAATGCCCACTGGTCCGCCACCATAATTCTTGGCAATACAGTTTAGATAACGGTGATCAAGGGCATCTAATCCCCGTGAATCCACCTCCAATTGCCGAAGCGCCTTGTCAGCATCACGCGCGTCAACGATGTCTTGTCCATCTACATCAGCAAAATCACGTACACGTCTGAGCAGTCGCCCCGCTACACGTGGTGTTCCCCGTGACCGACAAGCAATCTCGCGTGCACCATCTTCACTGACCTTAAGGCCAAGCACCCGTGCCCCGCGGCGCACAATCTCTTCTAGCTCTTTCTCTGTGTAGAAATTAAGACGGACAGGGATGCCGAACCGGTCTCTTAGCGGCGTTGTTAAAAGCCCAGCCCGGGTTGTTGCGGCGACAAGGGTAAACTGGGCAAGCTCGATGCGCACGGATCGTGCCGCCGGTCCTTCACCAATGATAAGATCAAGTTGGAAATCCTCCATTGCCGGATAAAGGATTTCCTCCACCGCAGGATTGAGGCGGTGGATTTCATCAATAAACAACACATCCCGCTCTTCCAAATTGGTCAGAAGTGCCGCCAAATCACCCGCCTTGGAAATAACCGGACCAGATGTCGCGCGAAAATTCACACCGAGTTCTCGGGCAACAATTTGCGCCAGCGTCGTCTTGCCGAGACCCGGCGGGCCCGCAAACAAGACGTGATCTAATGCCTCACCACGCTCTCTCGCAGCTTCAATAAACACCTTGAGATTAGCGCGGGCCCTTTCTTGACCGATAAACTCGGCCAGAGCTAATGGCCGCAACGAGGCTTCCCCATTGTCGGTTGCATGTTTGTTACTCGATATGGGCCGGTCCGTCATATTACCACTCAATTTCGGGGCGAATCATTTTCGCATTATCGGTCATTTTAAATTATCAATGGGGGTCCAAACACCACGCCCAGCCATTAAAAAACATTACGATTTATCAAAAAGATCCTTAAGTTTTGCGTGAAAATTCTTATAGAGGATAGGCGTGTTTATTTGAACAAAATACGGTCGTCAATTGCGAGCTTGTCGACAGTCCAGCATTTTAACTCTTTGAAATTACTGCATAGAAGACGCACGGCTGCAACAAATTCATGAGTGTAGTATCTGTTCCCACGCTTTGCCTTATATCCTCCAACAACCGCCCAATAATTCCCCTCAGGTTGAGGATGGAGATAGACCACATCAAAAGCGATACTAAAATGGAGATGGTCTTCACGGGGATGATGTTTCAACACAGATTGCTGTGCAACCGCTATGGCCATTGATTCTTTTGTCGTTTTGTTAGCCGCTTGCACCGAAAAAACAACGGACAGGCAGAAGCCAAAAACCACAACCCATTTGGGCATCTCTAAATACTCCCATCGGGCCATCCACCATCCCCTGCCATCCTCCTATTTATCGCAGAATATGGCGATGGCAGGGGATGGTGGATGGTTTTTAGAGGTATTCATCTCATAAAAATTGACACGGTTTTAGGCCGTGGACTCATTAGACCTCAGACAAATTCGTATTGTAGCCAATTTTATTATGGCCAGAAAAGTTGTTCCCAGCTTGTCATATCCGGTTGCGATAACTCTGAAGTATTTGAGTTTCTTATAGAAACGCTCTACGAAATTTCAATCTATATAGAGGTAACCCGGATTATGGATAAGAGACCCAAGAGCAGAGCAAATGTGATCTCTTATCCGCCGCTCAGCTTAATTACTATTTCTTTCCAAAATGCAATTCACAGGCTGATTTCTCACAGAAAATAATATATTGCTCTAACAAAATGATACAATATAACATAATATATTGTTGAAGGAGATAGATCGCATGCGCCTGGTTGTGCTCTTTGTACTGTCTATGTCAGTCATTTGTGGCTTGCCCACACAAGTGTGTGCACAGAAGGAATTTACCGTTGTCGCCTCTGTTAAGCCAATTCACTCACTTGTTTCAGGTGTCATGCGAGGTGTTGGGCGGCCCTTACTTATTCTTGAGGGGGGGAACTCTCCGCATGGTTATAGTCTCAAGCCATCCATTGCCCAAGCTCTTCAGCGCGCAGGCGTTTTGTTCTGGGTGGGGCCTGAGCTTGAAACCTTTTTACAAGGCGCCGTTAAGACGCTGCCTAAATCCGCTGTCATTGTGCAATTGAGTAAGGCTAAGGGGTTAACGCGGCTTGCCTATCGTGAAGGCGGTCCATGGGCGGGGCATGGCGATGATAAGAAAATAGGAACCGCGAAATACGAGCATGACTCCCATAAGTTCCATAAGTCCCATAATGCTCGAGATATGCACGAGCATGATAACGCCGGTGGCGAAGTTGATATGCATTTTTGGTTAGACCCGAGCAACGCCAAGGTCTTTGTCAAAACCATCGTTCGAACACTGGAAAAAGCAGACCCCACACATAAGGATATTTACCGCAAAAACGGCAGAGACCTTTTAATCAGACTCGATAAACTAATCTCTACCCTTAAAGACGAATTGGCGTCGGTAAAGAACAAGCCATTTATCGTGTTTCATGATGCCTATCAGTATTTTGAGAAGCGTTTTGGGCTGAATGCCGTCGGATCTATTACCATCAACCCGGACCTTAACCCAGGTGCTCGACGTCTTTCTGAAATTCGGAAGAAGATAAAATCGCTGGATGCCGCCTGCATTTTTTCTGAGCCGCAATTCACACCGAAGCTTGTCCGGGTTATCGTCGAAGGTACGAGGGCAAAAACAAGTGTGTTAGACCCACTTGGAGCGGATCTAACGGACGGGCCTGATCTTTATTTTGAATTGATGAAAAATAATGCAAAAGCTCTCAAGACTTGTCTTGCAAAAAGCAGTTAATTGCATCTGTGGTTAATTTTCAGTGCGTAAAACATGGATGGTGTCCCCCGCGCTGACACTGGCAAGCTTACGCACATCATCCAGCGCTTCCGCCCATATGTTGCAGGGATTTGCCAAGCGAATTTCATCGCCTCGCGAAATTGGCGTCCGGCCAAAGCCAATGGCAATTGCATTACCTTCAGGCCAAAAGGCGATCTCACCCGGTTCAACGACTTCACGTGCGTTACTTTCGCGGACAGCGCTGACAGGTGTCGAGAAATAAACTTCCTCACCCCAGGTCAACGCATCAGACGTAATTGGCAAAGCTTCCCAAATCGCGTCGGCTGTTGGTGTATTAAGAAGCCGTGCACGAAGTGAAACATTTCCCGACGTAATCTCAATTTCTCGCATGATGGGAATAAACTACACCGTTTGGTTGTATGCAATAGGAGGTTGCACCTTACATTTGGAAATCGTGCAATCATATATCCGTCACTATGTTAGAGCAGGGTGTTCATATTATGCTCCAAACTGCCAATCATGAAATACATCGTTCTCAAGCAAATCAGTCATTGGATGTTGAGATTGTCTCCATCGCGACCGCGGTTCCCGAACATGTCATTGATCAGGAAATAGCCCGAGACCTTGCGCTGATATATTGTCCGCATTTTACCAAATTCAAATCACTATTTACCAATACAGGGATTAACACGCGCTATTCATGCGTACCCCTCACTTGGCACGATGAGCCCCATGATTGGCCGGATCGTGCAGTAATTTACCAAAATGCTGCACCGGCCTTATTAGAACAGGTTTCCAGATCATGTCTTGAGCAGGCTGGGTTGGAGGCATCAGATATCGACGCCATTATTGTAGCATCAACCACGGGACTTTCTGTCCCCAGTCTAGATGCTGTATTGGCCAACCGTCTCAATCTTCCGGATGATGTTGAGAGATTACCTATTTTTGGACTGGGATGTGCTGGCGGCGTAACGGGACTTGCCCGCGCCATGCGTATTGCACAAGCTTCGCCCGGCGCTCACATCCTATTCCTTACCGTAGAGCTTTGTACAATTAATTACAGGCGTCCTGATAAGAGCATGGCTAATTTTGTATCTTCTGCTCTTTTTGGTGACGGTGCCGCCGGCGTTGTATTGAGGAATACACAAGAGGGGTTGAGGAATACGCAAGGGGGAGGGGGCAAGACCAGCCTCGGCCGGATTGTCGCAAGTGCTGAGCATATGTGGCGAGAGACCGAATATGTTATGGGCTGGTCTATCGAGGAGGAAGGGTTTGGAGTTGTTATCAGTCCGGATATACCCAAATTTGCCCAAGACAAAGTCCTACCTCCCATTGAGGGCTTTCTCAAAAAGGCGGGCGTGGCACAAGATGAGCTAAGTGGCTTTGTATTTCATCCAGGTGGACGAAAAGTTCTAGAGTCTCTCGAAGACGCTCTCAACATTGACCGCAGTGCATTAAAGCATTCATGGGACGTTTTGGAAGATTTTGGAAACATGTCCTCCCCTACAGTGCTGTTCGTCTTGGAACGTACCCTCAAGGAAGGCGCTAAAGGCCCGCATCTTATGGGCGCCTTTGGACCTGGTTTCACCATCTCACTTGCCCTTTTGGATTTTTAGAAACTCATGCTTAACGATTTTTTCGGACCGCCGCAATTTGCTGCGCTGATCATTCTCATACAACGTGGGCTTGAAGAGCTTTATTCTATGCGGAACACGAGCCGTCTAATAGCCAAAGGAGCTCGTGAGGTCGGGCGTGAGTATTATCCCGTTGTCGCTGCGGCACATTTGGGATGGATTGCCGCCATCGCTTTGATCATCCCGCCTGATGAGACAGTTAATTGGTCACTATTGGTTCTTTTTTTGTTGTTACAGGGCATACGTTATTGGGTCATTGGATCCCTTGGTCCCTATTGGACCCACCGTATTATCACCCTTGACCAAGCCCCAACGGTTCGGCAGGGGCCTTATAAATTTCTTCGCCATCCGAATTATGCCGTGACATTTGCAGAAACGGCTCTCCTGCCAGCAGCCTTTGGTGCTTGGGCGTTAGCTGTCATCATGACCGTTATCTGGATAGCTGTCATTCGTTACAAAATATTCCTGGAGGATGGGGCCTTAGCAGAACGCAGAGAGATATCTCAATGATTGCTTAAGTCTTTGAGAGTTTTCTGAGAATTTCAACCAGTTGGCGAGTTTGCGCCGATGTTAGACTATTGCCAAAATATTTCTGAATTGCCGGGCCGTAAACCTCCCATATGCGTTTGCGCATAGCCCGTCCAGCATCGGTAATCCGCACGACCTGACCGCGCCCATCCTCAGGACACATGCCTCGTTCCACTAATCCTTCTTTTTCCATGCGTGCCAGTAAACGCGATGTGTTGTACTGCGCAAGCAGCATACGTTCAACTAGCTCAAAGGGGCGAAGTCCACGCTTTTGCGCCGGGGCCAGTTCGTGGAGAATATCATACCACACCAGCGGTGGCAGACCTGCTTCTTTCAGCTCGCCCTCAATATTTTCGAGGATCGTGCGTGAAACTCTCATCAATTGGGCCCAGGTTGCAATCACATCTTCTGTCGGTTTTTTCATCATAGCTCACACATAATTGATCAATGCATTTGCATCAACCTCATTGATTTGTATGCAGTTGCATGTATATATATGCAATTGCATGTATATGGAGAAAAGCCAATGAATAATCAACTGACCCTCATTAGCCATCATTTATGCCCTTATGTGCAGCGAGCCATTATCTCACTGACTGAAAAGGGCGTACCGTTCGAGAAAATATATATTGATCTCTCAAACAAGCCGGATTGGTTTAAGACAATCTCACCTCTTGGCAAAGTGCCCCTACTTAAGGTGGGTGAAGAGGTAATATTTGAGTCGAGCGTTATTCTTGAATATCTGGAAGAGACGCAACCTAATCCGTTTCACCCTCTAGATCCGATAAAGCGCGCCAGGCACCGCGCATGGATGGAATTTGGCTCATCAGTATTGAATGATATTGCTAAGTTCTACTCTGCGAAGGATGCGTTCATTTTTCGTGCCCAGGTGGAGGTTCTTATAGGTAAATTCGACCGTCTCGAAAAAGAACTCGGAGAAGGCCCCTGGTTTGCCGGTGAGGACTTCAGTCTTGTTGACACTGTGTTCGGTCCCATTTTCCGGTACTTTGAAGTTTTTGACACAATCAGCGACTTTGGAATTCTTAGAGATAAGCCAAAGGTGAATGCCTGGCGCAAAGCTTTGGCCGCACGTTCTTCAGTCGCCAGAGCTGTTCCACACGATTATCACGAACGTCTGAAGGGCTTTCTTACAGCTCAAGGAAGCCACCTAACCAACGTGATGCATACGTCTGGCCTATCAGCGGCTTAAACCATCATCCCCCAGTAGCCTATTACAAGGAGTTTAGACATGACACATATTACATCTCAAACGTCTCATTTAGGTACTCAAAATTTAAGCATACCTGTTTGGCTGATCGGCATTATTGCTACGTGGTTTGCCGTTGTTCTTACGCTTGCGATAAATGGTGTTTTTGATGTGCCTGCAGGGGAACCAGCTCTACCAACTCTCATAGCCATCACGGCTCCAGTTGGTGTTTTTCTCGCAGCTATTATAACCTCGCAAGGCACAAGGCAATTTGTAAAGCAGCTTGATCCAGTGCTGTTGACAGAGTTTCAGGCTTGGCGGATCCTTGGGGGGGTATTCCTTGTAGTCTATGCTCTTGGCCACCTACCGGGCTTTTTTGCTTGGCCTGCGGGAGTGGGTGATGTTGCTGTCGGTGTGGCGGCGCCGTTTGTTGTCTGGCGGCTTCGCCAAAACCAGAATTTTATTCATGCGAGGGGGTTTCGCACCTTTCACTATCTCGGTCTTTTGGATTTCGTGATTGCGGTTATTACCGGTATTGCGGCACGAGAACAAATCCCTGGTCTTGTCGAAGGTGTTACGACCGCGCTTATGGGGCAATTGCCACTGGTGCTTATTCCGACCTTTATCGTCCCAAGCTTTATCATTTTGCATCTGATTGTCTTAATGCAATCATTCGATACGAAAAGCTCGTAACCAGCTAGAGCATGTCACGTTCACATGCGTTCACTTGCATGCTCTAGCCTTTTGATATCGATCAACTTTTCCGCGCTCAAGTGAATCCACTTAAACGCAGGTTGATCTAGAGCGGGATGAGGAAAAGTGTGTGCGGTTTTCCACCCGCATCCCGCTCGAACTTATTAAGAGTGATCAGGTTTTATGATTTTTGGGTGATTCACTCAAAAATCATCCTGATCTAGGCCAAACACATAGGGCCGCATCTCTCGTGCGGCAAGCTTTACACTAATATGATCGATTTATTGAGCCGGTGGTGGCCCAAAGATGAGAGCCGCGTTTAAGCCTCCGAAGGCAAAAGAATTTGAGAGAATATAAGTCACCTCACCTTCCCGGCCTTCATTGGGAACGTAATCAAGATCACACTCTGGATCAGCTTCATTGAGGCCAATAGTAGGCGGGATGAAATTATCTTCTATCGCCTTTAAACAAATTGCAGCCTCAATTCCGCCACCCGCACCAAGCGTATGTCCCAGCATGGATTTGCTGGAAGAGATTGCTAGTTTTTTTGCCGCATTGCCGAAGGTTTTCTTGATCGCGCGGGTTTCATTAACGTCATTGACAGTGGTTGCAGTTCCATGGGCGTTGATATAGTCGATGTCACTTGGATCAAGACCAGCATCATTTAATGCGATCTTCATAGCATTTGTCGGGCCGTCCACATCCGGGTTCACCATATCAGCGGCATCCGATGTCATACCATATCCAATCATCTCACCGAGAATTTTTGCTCCGCGGGCTTTGGCATATTCCAACTCTTCCAAAACAAGTATGCCTGCTCCTTCCGCGAGGACGGTACCATTTCGGTCCTTGGAAAAAGGGCGACAGCCATCCGGGCTCAAAACATGCAATGCCTGCCAGGCACGCATTGAACCATAACTCAACGCCGCTTCAGCAGCGCCAGCGATGCCGAGATCAATTTGATTGCCGCGAATCATCCCATAAACCAGGCCAATGGCATGAGCTGCGGTCGAACACGCACTGACTGTACCAAAACACGGTCCCTTGATGCCATATTCAATACTCACATGCGCCGCCGCAGAACTGCCAATGGCGCGGAGCAAAGTTAGGGGATGGGTTGCCCGCTTCTTTTCAACGAAGAGACTGTGATAGGAATCTTCCAGTGTCGTCAAGCCACCGATCCCTGATCCTATGATTGAAGCAGCACGCTCGCCATCGACAAGCGGCACCTCAAGCCCGGATTGTTCTACTGCCTCTTGAGCCGCAACGCCTGCCAGATGAGAATAGCGATCTCCTCGGAATATGGCATCTGACTTCAGATCTTTGCGTGGCTCAAAATCTTTTATCTCGCCGGCAATAGTAATGCGGAGATCCTCAGTATCAAAACTTTGGATTGTTTCAATGCCGCACAAGCCGGACTTGAGTGCAGTCCAAGTTTTTTCGACGCCGACACCGAGAGGCGTAGCAACGCCCATTCCGGTCACGACAACACGTCTTTGACCTTGATTATTTATCATGGGGACTTGTGTGTATCTTTCTGCGCAAGAAGCTTATTGCGGGGACAGTCATGTCCACCACTCTAGCTGTTTAAGCGGCCGCGCCTGATGTGCCAGATTCTGAGATGATCGATTTTACTTTATCAACAACAGAACCGACGGTCGCGAAATCCTCGACCTCTTCATTCGCATTATAAGGAATTTCTATGCCGAACGTATCTTCAATGTCGAACACAATCACCGCAAGATCAAGGGATTCAATATCCAATTCACTGAGAGGCGTTTCCAGAGTAATCGACTCTGGTGGTTCCTTCATGTTCTTCTTTAAGATCTCGACAATTTTTGTTGCCACGTCATCCATATTGCTCTCCCTACCCCGCACATAAATATTGTACCTGGAGGCTAAGAATTTATCCTTCCCGCTAAAGCAGAAAGGAACACTAGATTAGCAGGGCCCTCACATAAACTTAAAATCAAGGTAAGTCCAGTATTTCAAAATGAAATGCCTATGCCACAAAATGTGGCATAGAACAGAAAAATCTAGATTCTAGGTTAAATTTTAATAGCTGAAACCTCATAACCTCAATTCAAAAATACGATATCTGTCCTAAGTGAGGTTTCGTCAAGATCACGATTGTCGCACCTTTGTGCTATACTCCCTTACTTTTTTGCATGCATTCTCTTTTATCCCGATCCAGAATCGCATGCAAATATAAAAGGATTTTGCGAGGAAACGCCTTAATCAGGACGATAAAATTCAGGACGACAGACTTATGAATACAAGCCAAGAACAAAAGAGTTCCGCTGCAAATGCCGCCAATGCGGGAGCAACAGGAACAGAATACCCCTGGCTCAATAGCTATCCAGCGAATGTCGACTGGGGACAGACATTTGAAATTTTCCTTCTTCCAGAACTCTTAAATAAATCCGTCCGAAATTTTCCTGGGAGTGTTTGTACAAATTTTCTCGGCAAAAAGATGACCTATGCGGAAATTGGTGGACTTGTTGACCGGGCGGCTAAGGGCTTGCAAGCCATAGGAGTGAAAAAGGGCACCAGAGTTGGAATGTTTTTACCCAACACGCCAACTTTCATCATTTTTTATTTCGCAACTCTCAAGGCAGGGGGAACAGTCGTCAATTATAACCCGCTTTATACGGTTGAAGAGTTGGAGTATCAGGTCAAGGACAGTCAAACCGAAATAATGGTGACTTTGGACCTGAAGCTGCTTTTTGGCAAGGTGGAAGCTTTACTCGCCTCGGGGGCTCTTGAACAAGCTGTCGTTTGTCCTTTTTCAGAGCTTCTTCCCGGTATGAAGTCATTTCTTTTCAAACTATTCAAAGGCAGGGAGCTGGCAAAACCAACAGCTTCGCGACAATCAGCGAAGTTGACCCTTTATTCCAGTATTATCGCCAATGATGGAGCTTACGATCCTCAGGAAGTTGATCCAAGAAATGATGCCGCGGTATTGCAATATACAGGTGGCACGACCGGCACTCCCAAAGGGGCGATGCTGACCCACTCAAATCTCGTTATCAATGTACAGCAGATTATAGCCTGGAGAAGCTCTGACCTAATCGATGGTGAAGAGAGGATGATGGGAATTTTGCCGTTCTTCCATGTCTTTGCCATGACCACAGTTATGAATTTTGGTGTGGCCAAGGCAGCAGAAATTCTGCTTGTGCCAAAGTTTGAGCTTGATGAAGCTCTGAAGTTGATCAATGCAGAAAAACCAACCGTTATGCCAGGCGTACCGACTATTTATAACGCCATGATGCACCACCCCAAACTACAGAAATATGATCTGTCCTCACTCAAATTCTGCATTTCCGGAGGTGCTCCACTCCCCATAGAAGTTAAACGGGGTTTTGAAGAGTTGTCCGGATGTACGCTTGTTGAGGGGTATGGACTTTCCGAGACATCTCCTGTCGCGACATGTAATCCCGTGGACGGACCGGTTAAAGAAGGGTCTATCGGTCTTCCGTTCCCGCAGACAATTATGTCAATCCGTTCTCTTGATGATCCAAATAAAGAAATGGCACTTGGTGAGAATGGAGAACTTTGCATTTCAGGTCCTCAGGTTATGAAAGGCTATTGGAACAAACCTAACGAAACCGCTAATGTTTTTGTTGGAGAATATCTGCGAACTGGTGATGTCGGATATATGGATGAGGATGGTTTTACCTTCATTGTCGATCGGCTCAAGGATATTATAATTTGCTCAGGCTTTAATGTTTATCCAAGGCGAATTGAGGAAGCGATTTATGAGTTTCCTGCGGTTGAGGAGGTTACGGTTGTCGGAATTCCGGATGACTATCGGGGAGAAGCTCCAAAAGCGTTCGTCAAATTAAAAGATGGTGCAACGGCCACGCATGAGGAACTCCTCGAATTTCTAAAGCCTAAAATTTCAAAAATTGAAATGCCGAGTGAAATTGAATTCCGAGATGAATTGCCTAAAACGATGATTGGCAAGCTGTCCAAAAAGGAGCTGCGACAAGAGGCGGAGTCCAATTAACGCCGATCGTCTGTGACCCTCCGCCTATCTATGATGGAGGGTGGCAAGTCCTGAACGTAGTAAACGGATCGCAATATACCGATTGCGAAAAATCTTTTATTTGTCAAAGCTATGCGGCGAATTGGCGCAAGACGTGGCTTGCCACGACTTCGCCATTTCTTTGCTGCCAATAACTAACAGTGCAATACACCGAGGCCTCCTCTTCCCTTTGACAACCAAATGGTCATGATGAGGGTCTGTGATAAACAACATGCCAATAGTTTTTTGGTCTAATACAACGAGATAGAAATAAGTATCACTAGAGCAAGATGAGGTTAGCTTAAACCATTTGATGGAGGAAAATCGGCCCATCGGCATCGTTGCGCCGCTTGCCCGATGCACCACATCGCGCTGCGCAACGCGCCTAGCCGAGTGAACCGATTTTCCCCACTCTTGGGAGGAGTATGATGTTGATGTACAACCGTAAAAGGGCCGGGCGATCTTGCCCGCTGACAGTGTTGCGTTGCACTTGTGGTGGGTCTACACCACGGCGCACAACGCGCCTCGTCAGCAGACAAGATCGCCACGGTCAAATGATTCAATCTAATCTCATCTCGCTCTAATACCCAGAATCACGATTATTGACACATTTCGTAGGCTTAATAAGAAAAATGAAGGTAGACCTAGTGAAATCTAATAAGGAAGGAGCTGACGAGACGCAACGGCTTTATAGTATCGGAGATCTAGCAGAAGATTTCAATATTAGCACACGTGCGATACGTTTTTATGAATCAAAAAATCTCATCGCACCAAAGCGGGTTGGCTCAAACCGCATCTACACAAAAAAAGATCGGGCACGTTTGATAATAATATTGCGAGGTAAGCGACTTGGCTTCTCGCTCGAAGAAATCGCAGAATATCTTGCGCTCTACGACACAGACCCGACACAGACCGTTCAGATTCGTCATCTTCTCAAAAAAGTTGAGCAGTCCATTCGTCATTTAGAGCAGAAGCGCCAAGACGTCGATAATACGCTTACTGAGCTCAAAGATATAAGGCTGCAATGTATTGAGAATCTTGACAACAATTGAAATGTGACCTCATCTCAACAAGATGTGAGATTTCAACGAGACGTAACATTCTCCGTAGTGCGTTGCCAATATCTTGTTTGACATGGCCATCCAAGCGGTAAACATCCTTTGATCGCAAGTGTATTAGTGCTACGCATCCAGATCTTAACGTTAAAGGTCTTTCCGCGTTCAGGATCATAGGCACGAGCTAACCACCAACGTCCATCACCTGCAGATCGCATACCCATTAATATTGGAATGCCGAGAACCTGTCTTCTGCGCAATTTATAATTCTCATTCAATACATCGCGTTGTGGTTTGCCATCATGCCCAAAAGGCCGCCTCAGCCAAATGACTTTACTGCACAGTTCGCCGCTTCCATTTTGGCATCTGGAAATTCTTACTTTTGACTTGCCGCCGCTTGTCAGCCAAATCCCCATAGCCTTAGGGATATCTGCGGACGCTTTAGCATTAACGCTATCAGCTGCATAAGAGACTCCTGTATATACAAAGCTCAAACCAAAACAGAGCATCGTAATCCAGGCTCTCATGAAACTTGTCCTCTATGTGTTTTCGATCATAAATACCAGGCTGCGGTGACAATTTAGGTCTTCATGTAGTCAACTTAATTAAAAGACATAAACGCCTATTTTATATCCATGA
Organism: Methyloligellaceae bacterium; assembly: GCA_965224165.1. Lineage (GTDB taxonomy): Bacteria > Pseudomonadota > Alphaproteobacteria > Rhizobiales > CBDCYM01 > CBDCYM01. The sequence continues at coordinate 1,372,337 of CBDCYM010000011.1, forward strand.
TTTTTGACGCTATAATGATTGCATGAGACTCATGGGGCTATCCGTGTCCTCTTTATAACGTACAATTTGATTCTGCTAAAGTGAACACCTGAAAATATTAGAAGTCACAAAAACATACATAAATTTAGGGAGTGGAGTAATTTAGGGAGATTGGAGTATGTGTACACCTGCAAAATTTTTGATGGGCCTTTCTTTGCTCTTGGCGGGTCTGTTTGCGGTACCTGCCTATGCAGACACGGCAGATAAAGTTATGGGAACTTGGCTCGTGCCATCAAATGGATCCCACGTGAAATTCTATAAATGCGGTGGTCTTTGCGGCAAAGTCGTTAAAGTGAAGGATCCATCACGTAAGGATATACATAATCCAAATCCCAAACTTCGCAAACGTTCCGTCGTCGGCGTTGTCATAATGAGTGGGGGCAAGAAGATCTCAAAAAACCAGTGGAAAGGCCGACTCTACAGCACAAAGAATGGTGGGACGTATAATGGATATATCACGGTTGTATCCCCATCCAAGCTTACACTCCAAGGTTGTCTTGGTGCAAAAATACTCGGTGGGCTCAATTGTGAGACTCAGAACTGGTCACGCATAAAATAACTCTAAGCAGACTATAGTTGCAGGCTACAGTTAGAGTTTTACCCTTTGTCTGAGCCTGGGGGAGGAGTTGCATGGGCCGCTTCTAAACGTGTTTTTGCCACCCATTTTACGATTTTGTTCAGTACACTCGTAAGTCCTTGATTCAAGGCTTCTACGGCGGCGGGCGTGTTATCTTTGTATGCTGGAACAATCGCCTCAAAAACGCGGGACCGAATAATGCGTGCCCGCCGCTCATCCATAACCTTCACAAAAAGACTGACATGTGCGGATGTTTTATTTTTGCGGGCTTCAATTTGAAAGGCTCGGATCTGTGTCAAAAGCCCCAGATCAGCTTCCATGCGTTCACGGCCACCGCCAACGGCTCTAAAACGCCCTGAGTCTTGTAGGGACTCTATCAGCCGGACTTGGATCAACCGAGGAAGTCGATCACTCCAAACTGCATTACCATAGTAGCTAATCAATTCTCGACCAGGTTTAATCAGAATACGATCGGTCTCCAAGGCGCGAACGGCCATCGGTTCCTTGACCACAAGTTGCCATTTTGTGCGGTGTGCCGTTGCACGAGACACGGATTTCGGCGCAACCAGATCATAAGTCTGAGGAGCGGCGCCCGAGCCCAAACCCAATACACCACCAGAGGTGCATCCGGCTAATCCCAGGCAAGCCATTACTGTGGTTATTTGCAAACCCATGCGGATCATGAGACTGCCCTACCCCCCAAAGCTTATTTGTAAGCATTATTGCTTGGGATTATATTCCCGAACGTTCGAACCACCAAACAGAAAACTTTGCGGATTCCTTTCAATCCGCTCCAAAACTCGGTCTAAACTGCGTGCAGCCCGGCGACCGTCACGCATAAAAAGCTCAAATTCCTCTAAACTGCGTTTCGCAAGCCGTACCACACCTTCAGCACCTTTTCCTAGCGATTCCTCCAGTTTTTTTGCCATTTCTCGAAAAGATGTTGCAGCTTCTTTGGCCTGATCAAGGAAAGACTCGCCATCGCCCCCCATAAATGACGAAAATTTGTCAATGGAAGTTTCAAGCTTTACCGCTAATTTATTGAAACGGTTTGATAATTCTTTTGCGTTTCGAATAATTTCGGTCACGTCCTCCTTGTTTGATTCAAGTGCCTGGGTGAACGACTCAACATTTTTTACTGTTTTACGAATTGAATCTTCATTATTGGCGACCAAGTCATTTAACCGGACAAAAAGAGCGTTTGCGTTACTGAGAACCTCTGGCGCGGCTTCGAACAGGGATTGGGATTGCGCCCTGTCTGCTTTAATAATTGGGTACTGCCCTTCGATTGTGGCGGTCAAAAGCGGGGCATCAGGTGTGCCTGCTGTGATTTGCACCACGGGAACGCCGGTTAATCCTTGATTTTCCACTCGTGCACGAGAATTCGTCCGAATGGGTATGTTTTTCTCAACGGCAACAAGTACGCGGACCTTGCGTGTATCCTCGGAATAAATTTCGACATTATGGACTTTTCCTACACGGATACCGTTGAACAAAACGTTACTTGCTTGAGACAATCCTCCAACAGAACCTTCGAATAAAATATGATAGTGGCTGCTCGATTGCCCAACACCCAAATTCTTGACCCAATAGATGAACCCGAAAGCTGCCGCCAGCACGCCGAGTACAAAAATGCCAATTATGAAATGGTTTGCTTTGGTTTCCATATGCTCATAACCTTTGAGCTGAGTGGGCTTAAGCCATCAAGATGCCATCTAAGAGCAAAAAGTGACATCCCTTTGTCAACTTTAAGCTTTTGCACTATTTGATAAATAATAGCAAAATAAACTTATGCCATAACGGCACGTGCCCGCTCACCACAAAAATAATCCTCGATCCAGGGATGATTGGGGTGGTTACGCAGGTCTTTAGGTGTACCCGTTCTAACAATCTTTTTGTCAGCAAGCACCGCCACACGATCGCACACAGCGAAAATACTATCAAGATCGTGAGTGACCATATATACAGTAAGTCCAAGTGTTTGTTGCAATTTCCTAATAAGCTGATCAAAAGCAGCTGCGCCGATGGGATCAAGCCCTGAAGTGGGCTCATCAAGAAAGACTATTTCTGGGTCAAGCGCCAATGCGCGGGCAAGACCTGCACGCTTGCGCATACCACCTGAGAGTTCGGCGGGAAATTTATGCCCTGATTCTATTGGAAGTCCCACCATTCGCAGTTTCAAATATGCCAATTCGTCCATAACGGATTGCGGCATATCAAGATGTTCTCTCATTGGCACCTCGATATTTTGCAGTACCGTCAAGGATGAAAAGAGCGCACCATCCTGAAAAAGCACGCCCCAACGTGACTCTATATCCACGCGCTCTCTTTGATTAAGTGTGCTCTCATCATGACCAAAAATTTCAATTGTACCGGTTTCCGGTTTTACAAGGCCGGTAATGCAGCGTAGTAGCACGGACTTACCTTGTCCTGATGCGCCTACTATACCGAGGATTTCTCCCCTGTAGACGTCGAGATCCAACGCGTCAAAAATGATTTGTGTTCCAAATCTCTTTGAGAGAGCCTTGACCCTAATTACATGTTCTTTTATTGGGCTTTCTTGTCCGTTCTGCATATCAAACTCCGATCGCGGAAAGGAACATGGCAAAGAGCGCATCGAGTATTATGACTAGAAAAATGGCTTTTACGACGGCGCTTGTTACATGAAATCCGAGCGACTCGGCGCTACCCTTGACAGCCAGACCTTCTCGGCAGCCAACGAGACCAATAATTAGCGCGGCAAATGGTGCCTTGATCATGCCTGCCAAAAAGTGAGGTATGGTGATAACGTTGTGCAGCAGATCTATATAGCTTGCCATATCCAGCCCTAAATAGATCTGCGCCATTATCCCGCCGCCGATGAGGCACATGATATCTCCAAGAAAAGTCAGGAGCGGTAGCACAACGATCAAAGCCAGCACACGCGGGACAACCAATGTCTCCATTGGATCAATACCGAGGGTACGCATGGCGTCAATCTCTTCGCGCATCTTCATAGAGCCAATTTCGGCCGTAAATGCCGAACCTGAACGGCCTGCCACCATTATTGCTGTTAACAAAATGCCGACTTCACGAAGTCCTAAAAGACCTACCATATTTACCGAAAACGTCTCAGCGCCAAAGCGTTCAAGCTGCACGACACTTTGCTGCATTATGACCGCCCCAATGAGTAGGCAGATGAGCGAAATGATCGGAACGGCACGCAATCCGGTATGTTCAAGATGGTGGACGAAAGAAATTGGCCGAAAGCGCCATGGCTGAATAACGCACCGTCCAATGGCTGATGTTAATGCTCCCAGAAAACCTGTCAGCATGACGGCTTCCTGCCAAACGATGCTTAGAGTGTTAATGCAATCCGAAATTAATTTTAGAGCGGATCCTTGGTTGGTAAGTTGCGGGCGTTCACCATAGCCACTGCGTGCAACTTCATTCAGCAAGATATGAAACTCTTCCTTAGCACCACGAAATGAGGTTTTTAGTCCTGTTTTCTCCCAGGCACGTAGGGTACGTTGCAACAGCCAGGCTCCGGCTGTATCAAGTGTTTCAATGTCCGTGAGATCCAACTCACCAGTGAAGTTTGATGATGGTGGGATTGGCACATTTAAACTTTTCAGTGCACCATCGAGCCCTGCTGCCTCACGGATTGTCCATGAGCCTGATGCAATGAACCGAAAGACCGTTCCCGTTAATTCAGTGCGAAAGCCTGCTCCACTTGCGTGGGTTGTCAGAAGAAGATGTCGACTTTTCTTCAGCATGAAAAATCTGTCCAAGGTTTCAATATTAGATAGTACAAATATAATGCGAATTGGCTCCCATTTGTGCATAAAACACGCATGAAGAAAACCCTGGCCACGCATTTATGACACACCTGAAGCTCAACGTTAGTATTGAAAATTGGCCTATTGCCGGCGCATTTACGATTTCACGCGGAGCAAAAAGGGAAGCGCGTGTCGTGATCGCAACGCTCGCGGATGGAAGATATAGGGGGCGCGGCGAATGCGTTCCCTATACTCGTTATGGTGAAACAGTTGAGAGTGTCAAAGAGGCCGTTCTTTCCATGTCGGATGCCCTTGAACATGGCATGACTCGGAACCAACTTCTCAACACTATGCCACCGGGTGCGGCCCGCAATGCCATCGATTGCGCCCTTTGGGATTATGAATCCAAAGCTCAAGATACCAGTGCTGCTGCATTGGCGGGTTTAAATAAACTATCCGCCAAGACGACCGCCTACACGATTAGCCTCGCTGATCCGGATGTTATGGCGGTCAATGCCGCAAATGCAGCAAACTATCCAGTTTTAAAGTTAAAGCTTGGTGGCGATGGGGATGCTGAAAGGCTTCATGCGGTTCGTGAAGCTGTACCAACTGCCTGTCTCATTGCAGATGCGAACGAAGCTTGGAAACCACAAATGTTTGAAACCCTGATGACGGCAGCCTTGGGCGCTAAAATCGAGCTTATCGAGCAGCCTCTCCCAGTCAAAGATGATGCACTCTTAGCCGAAATTTCACGAGATATTCCAATTTGCGCAGATGAATCTGCTCATCATCGGGCCGACCTTCCGCAGATCGCACGCCGCTATGATGTCGTTAATATCAAGCTTGATAAGGCGGGTGGCTTAACAGAAGCATTGGCTCTCGCCGAGGAGGCACGGGCGTTGGGTCTCAAAATCATGGTGGGTTGCATGGTTGCCACCTCGCTATCGATGGCGCCTGCGATGATCTTGGCACAACATGCTGACTGGGTGGATCTTGATGGGCCTTTGCTGCTCTCAAAAGACCGCGAACCTGGCCTGAGATATCAGGGTGCCATGATCACACCACCTGAACGCGAACTCTGGGGGTAGGTCATATCAATATTTCAGAACAGACATCTTCCAGGGCTATTTGAGCTTGGAAATTGCCACCCCATATGAGTGACAGAATTAATAACGGCACAAGTCAGCCCTGCAACATATTCCTGAGTTTGCTTTAAGCGTGGGACATCGATAGGTTCGATAAACTCTTGCGTTTCCCTATTAACAAAAAAAGGGATCGATTTACCCGAATCGTCCGGTGTCCTCCAAGAACCGTGACATAAAACGTTCCGAAGAACAGCAGCCTTGCGAAGATCTTCAACCAGTTTATCAAAATTTTCAATTTTTGCTGCAGGGTTTTCGCTAACCGCTTTTTCATAGGAATTGATTTGGGCTCCAAGAGGGTCGCTTAAAGCATTTTCCAGATTTTGCAGCCACGCTTCGTACGCCGTGTTGATTTCATCATCATCATATTCCCTTGTTCCAGTAAATGCAAAAATTGCTTTCCCTAATACTTCCTCGAGAAACCCATATGTTGCTACTGTCCGACCAAGAACTTCCCAAAATTCAGGGGCATGCTCATGTGTTGGATATTGAGGTGGAAGATCATTCATATTGACAATTGATCCTTGAGTTTGAGTTGCTTCGTTCAAATTAAACTACCTTTCACCTTCAGCATTTCAACTGGCATGTTGAGTTTTTTAATGAACTATTGGCATTTGCCGCATGCGACCTGGGGTTTGTTTCTAATGACAATGGCGAGTACCCTTTTTTCTATCTCTATGGCATCCATTTTTATCTGTGCGACCGCTATGCTCATATTTTTCGAGTGAGAGTAGTTTAGTTTCGTGAGCTATCAGTGGAGTTTGCTCTGCATGGGCTAAAGACATGCATGATAAGGTGAAGAGAAAAACCAGAAACGATCTCATGTAGAATATCCTATTTACACTCAGCTCAAGTAAGCGTAGCGAATATATCTCAAATATCTTTTATTTAGACTGCAATAATTTTAAATTAAATAGATTCGAATTCTGGACAGAAATTGGTGCGAGCTTTATTAAATCAACTATATGCCCATATTCAGCTTTTATCTCAGTGGGTTTTTCCGAAAGCCATTGTAGAAAACAAGATTTTATATACGCTTGGATCAGATTATGAATCAATACCAATTAATTGGACAAGAGGTCTATCAATCCTAATATATTTCCATACGAAATTAATATCCTGATACAGACGTTAAAGATCTCCGATCCCATTTACGCAACACCAGCGCTATTCCGATTGACACCACACCCAATAGGGCCATTACAAGATAGGCGTTTCCGGCAAAGGTCTTATAAAGCGGTCCTGACGCAGCCATTGCCAGCCCCATAATGAGTCCGGCCGTTATTGCTGCATAAAGCCCTTGTGCCGTTGCAGAATAATCTTCCGGCACTGCCTCAGAAATAAAATGTATTGCGCCGAGATGCGCTGCTCCAAAGGTGAGACCATGAAGAATCTGTAAAGGAAAGAGAAGAGCCAACGGCGGATCAAATGCCGTAAAGCTCCAACGCAGCGTAGCCGCAACACCGGCAATCAGGATCAATTGCAGGGCGCCAAAATGAGCAACAACACGGCCCGAAAATGCAAAAAGGATAATTTCAGCAATGACGCCAACCGCCCAAAGAGCACCAATAATGCTGGTAGAAATTCCGAGAGATTGCCAATGAAGCGTACCGAAGGTGTAATAAACGGCATGCCCAGCCTGCACCATGCTGGTTGCAATGAGGAAGCAGAGAAACAGAGGTGAGCGTGCCAAAGTTAATGCATCGGCGATACGAATTCGGGGGAGAAGGGTGGCGGCTTTCAGACGGCCCTTGCCAGCGGGGTGGGGTAATAAATGCGCTGCTATAATCAGTATTACTGCGGAACCTGTTAGCATCCACAATATAGAGGGTGCCCCCCAGATTTGGGCAACAAAACCTCCGCCAAAACTTGCGAGAATAAATGTGAGAGATCCCCATAAACGCATGCGCCCATAATCAAGCCCCGCATCGCGGACACCTGTCATTGCCACGGTCTCTGTCAGCGGCATGATGGTTGTCCAAAATAATGCAAAAAACATATGTACCGCAAAAATTTCCAGAAATGAGCGTGCCCAATAGAATGTCAAAAGCGATGTAAACGTACCCCAAGCCAAAATAATGAGTATAAGACGGCGATCTCCAAATTTGTCCGCAGCAAATGAAATAACCGGCGTGAACAAGATGCGAACAATAAGTGGGGTTGCAAAGATAAGGCCGATCTCAGTTTCCGTAAGTCCACGCCAATCCAGCCAAAGCGGCAAATAAGGCATTGAGCTGCCAACAAGCAAAAATATTGCACCGTAAAAAAAGGCTAGGCGGAGGACAAAATCCCCTGAATCTGTACTCCAGCCACTTTTCAATTTTTTAAAAGGCATATAGAAATCTCAGGTTTTCAATGAGTTTCAACATGTAATTCCATAATATTCCCCGACGGATCAGTAATGGGGTCGCGAATCGAGTAAGTTCTGGTAGAGTCTGTTCCGCTGCAAATATGTCCGATACATGAATAATCGGAACAGACTCAAGGACGTTAGATGGACAATGGGGCCACTCATGAGCAAGCCAAAACCGCCAACTCCACTGCATCCCTCGGAATATGAGGCTATTGAAGCCGCGATGATGGAGACGGCGCGTGGCCGATGGTTCCTCAAAGAATACACACAGCGCAACCGTAATGCTGATACACACGTTCTGCTTGATGCAATAGGCAAGTTGCAAGCCAGCCTTCCAGAACCAAAAGCTACTATGGAGATCGATCGGTTCCGGATGGATCTTGTTGAGATGAGTAAGGCGATCTTACGCACACGCCAAGAGATAGCTTCTATTAAGGCGCCAGACGACGATGGCCCTCTTTTAACGGCGACTGAAGAACTCGGGTCAATTGTGCAAGCGGCAGAGCAGGCGACGCATGATATTCTTCATGCCGCAGAAGATATACAAGAAACCGCATGGATTTTGCGGGAGCAAGGCGTAGACGGGGTAGCTTGTGACCGCCTCGATTCCCGGGCAACAGATATCTATTCGGCCTGCTCGTTTCAAGATCTTACAGGGCAAAGGACAAGCAAGGTCGTTCATGTGCTTCGTTATCTCGAAGCGCGGGTTAATGCCATGATCGAGATTTGGGATATTGAGGCGGGAGAGTATGACGCGGGCAAACTGCCAGGAGCTCGCAAGGATGGGCATCTGCTGCAAGGTCCGTCAAGTGATGGGCTTGTACAAACTGATGTTGATGAGCTGATCTTTATAGAAGCACCTACAGGTAACGCAGACCAAGACACGACTGCGGCTACAGCCGCAGGTGATGAGGCAACGGAGGTTGAACCTGAGCCTGTTATACAGCCAGAGCCGGTTGAGGAAGAGCATGAGTCTGCGATTGATGAACCTGACGCAACTCAGCCTTTGCAAGACGCTGAGAGTTCACAAATTGCGCCATCACCATTAGATGAAACCAGCTTAGACGAAAATACATCCCAATTCAGCGGGGCGGACCTAAGCGCATCAGAACAACAAGATGCAAGTCAAACATCACAAACCGGGGCGATTAACGTCACACTGCATATTCAGCCAACACTTGTAGAGCAACAAAGCCTTGTACAACCCGTAGAAGACGAACCGATCGTCGAAACCAGTGAGAACTTCAATGCAACTGATACAGAAGCTGTATCTGGAGTAAGCTCTGATGTTCACGTTACAGAGATGGCAAAGACACTTCAGGAATCAGCTGAAGATCAGCTAGATACACCTGCAATGAAGAGTGTAGCCGATACACAGAGTGACCACATTGAGGCGCAAAACACCTCGGAGATTTCTACAACTGTCGCCATAGAGGACAGCACTCCTAATACTCAACCAGTTCAATCTGACTTAGCGAACGAAGAAACCTCAGTGCAGGCAGAACAGACAGAATGTACTCCTCAGGGTGCCGAGACGAACACCCCCTCCGACAACGAAGAAGTCCGTTCTTCTACAAGTGGATTTGAAAAACCTCCAGCCTTATCACTTCATTCGCTGAATACGATAAGTAAGGACGTTCTTTTCAGTTTTCCTATTCGTTAGAAGCCAAATCATAAGACAAGCGAGAGCACCCTAAATACGGTTTGCATGGATCCCATCCGTCATAAACGGCTTGGTATGCCTGCGCATGCCAGAGGCTATTTATATTATCCGGCCCTAATAAAGCTTTTTCTACCAAGGCCGTGGACCCCTGCCAGAAATGAACAATGCTATGAGCCACATTGTCTGTTTTTGTTTATGCTTTTTTAATAAAATAAAGCAATTATATAACAATTAGTTATAGCGTTTAATTAAACAAAAACATTAATGACTCCAATTGAGGAACTTCGGGGCCGTTCGTAAAACGAACGGCCTTTTTTCATTCACTCGAATTCGTAACACTGAAAAGATGCGGGGGCTTGACCATAAACCGTGTCTTTTAAGCGGTTTTGTCTGAGTGAGTTACAATCTATAACGTGCAAGCCGATATTAACTTTGGGCTTGGAACATGACGATGACAGAATTAATGAATGAGGCGGCAAGGGTTTACCAATTCATTGGTCCTGTCGGCGCCTTGCTTCTAATGCTTTCCATCTTTTCGTTGACCTTAATTTTCACCAAACTCTTCGTTTTTATGACAGCAAGGCTTGGACGTCGGGTCGGTTTTGAGACTGCGCTTCAGCAGATGGAACAAGGAGAACCTGACAAAGCGCTGGATCGCTTAGCTCGCGATAAGCACCCTATATCTGAAATAATTAGGACCGGGCTTACACTTGCAGGCAATGGTTCTTCCCGTATGGAGATCGAAGCGCGAGTCCGGGCTGTGGCTTCAGATCTTTTTGCAAAATTGTCGCGGCATAACCGGTTGCTTGAGTTAATCGGTTTGATAGCCCCGTTGCTCGGTCTGCTCGGCACAATTTTGGGTATGATCACGGCTTTTCAAGCTTTGCAAAATTCGGGTGCTCAGGCTGACCCTGCCATATTGGCAGGAGGGATTTGGGAAGCATTGCTCACGACCGCGCTGGGCTTAGCGGTTGCGATCCCTGCAATTGTCGCTTTTAACTTGGCAGAAAACCGAATCGATAATTTGCGCCAAGATGCTTCAATTGCTCTCGCAAGATTTTTTGCACGCCTGGAGAGTGATAAAAGATGAGCAGACAGCATAGTGACTTAGAGATCCCCTTCTTTGAGCTGCCAGCTCACCGGCGACGGGCTGTACTTTCTTTAGCTCCACTCATCGATGTTACATTTATCCTTCTTATCTTCTTTATGGTGGTCACACAGTTTACCCGGCTTGTGCCGGTGGATATTGAACTTGGCCAGGTTACTCCCGCCTCTTTATTGCCAAAGGTGACAGGGGAAACAGGGCAAAGGGAACGAATATCTCTTGCACTTCACGCGGATGGCACGATGAATTTGGATGGCGAGACCATCTCATCTCTCGAAGATTTAAGGCCTGCCTTACATTCCAAGGGGGGTGTGTTTGCGCCTTCCAGTGCAGATATTAAAAATGAAAAACAAAACAAGCCTTTATTGCTCATTGAACCTGCAGGGGATGTTGAGCTTCAGCTTTTGATTGATGTAATGGCGATTGTGAAAGCGTTCCCGAACTTTTCAGTAAAGATCGTTTCACAAGATAATGGGAAGGGTCAAAAATGAGGCTCAGCGCATCGCGTGCAGATGGGGTAGGGCTTACTGAAGATTTGAATATTCTCCCACGCACTGCGCGTAAGCAAGATCGGCAAGATCGTCTTATTCCGCTCATCAATATTGTTTTTCTGTTATTAACATTTTTTCTCGTAATCGGAACGTTTCGCGCCGCCGATACGCTCTCCGTTAATCCCCCTCTATTTAGAACAGAAGGTAGGTTTGATCCGGGAGGGATAAGTCTTTTGGTAGATAAAACAGGTGAGATCGTTTTTGGGAAAAAACGTCTAACGGAAGATAACGCTATTGTTGAAATTCAAGCGTGGCTTGCCCGTGACCCTGATGGCGAGTTGCAGATAAAAGCGGACCGGGCGGTCAATGCTCGCATGATTTTATCACTACTGCGCAAATTGTCCCAAGCCGGCATAACTTCGGTTCGCTTGGTTGCCATTCAGCGGGAGGGCAAGCCTTGAACTATGGTTCCCATCATAGGCGTCTCGTTGTTGGGGTTTCTGCCCTCTGTGCCATAAGTCTGCACGGCATAATGCTCGCTCTAATTGTTTCAAGCGATAAGAATGAGTTGGGTGCCAGCCAGGTCGAGGTCGCATCGATCAGTCTCAATCTTGTGGAGACATCCATTCTACAAGCTGTCGAGGGGCATGATGAAAATGAGGTTGAAGCAGCGAAGGAACCAGTTGCCGAACACGATGGACATGACCTCGAAGCAAAGCAAGAACCAAAATCTGAGAAAGAAATAAAGTTCGAAGAACCGCATAAACAGGAAAAGACAGAGCCGCCGTTAAAAAAAATACCGACGATCCAACGGACCGAGGAGAAAATACAAGAGCCTGTTATCAAAAATAAAAAAAAGTCGGATAACCAACCTGACAAACAGGCAACAGGCATTAGAAAACCTAAGCGGTCCAAAAAAAAGACTGGCGCAGCTCAATCAAGAGGTAAGAAGAACAAACGACAATCTGGCGGGCGTGTCTCAGCGAGCCGGGGGGATATTCGCAACTATGGTGCACGTCTCAATGCCTTGATTGCACGGCATCGCTACCGACCGGCTGGAGTGCAGTCCGGCGGGGTCGTTGTGGTGAGCTTTGCAGTTTCACAGTCTGGCAGCTTACGTTATGCTCGTATCGGCCGATCGAGTGGCAATCGTGCCCTTGACCAAGCCGCGGTTAATGCCGTTCGCAGAGCTGCACCTTTTCCCAGGCCGCCGTCAAATATGACACATCGCCAGCTAGCGTTCACGATTCCCTTTCGCTTTAAGTGAAATAGAGGGTGGGTTTTTATTGACGAATCTGTGAAGTTACTTGAATACCTCATGAGGCATTATGATCTGTATGAAATAAGGGTAGCAGAGGTGCAACAGGTCTTCACGTTAAAGCCGTAAACTAAAAATACGGATTGTGTCTTAGAAAAGATCTGTAGTATCTTGATACGTCGCTAATTTTTCGAAGCGTGCCATGATACGATTTTTAAGCTATCTCATTGTTTTCGCGCTTTTGTTAGCGCCTTGCGCTATTGCAAGTCAGGCGCTTGCATTCGCATCGCATGATACAAATGGCATGCATACCCTTGAGGTACAGCCTCATAAGTCCCACACAGATCTTTATCATTGTCCCAACCATTCCGATGGTAATCAAGATATTTGCGATATGGATTGCCAGGCATGGTTGACATCTCGGGTTGCAATCAACCCTGTAAAAAGCTTGGTTTTTGAACCAGAAACCCTCGTGCCAGATGCAGGGGGTGTTTTTATAGAATTAGATTTGCCATCACCTCTTGCCTCAGCGAATTTGCATCTACCTGGATTTGAATTTATTGGGCACTCTGAGTCTGTCCCAACATATGCACGGACACGCCGCATCCGGATTTGATCCCCTAAGTCATATTAGTCATTTTTTCGATTTTTGAGTGCATCGCATTGGATATTCCGATGCGTCATCTCCAATCTTCAACAGTTATGCTCATTTTTCATGAGAGCAAACCCGGGGGCGAACCGTGATCCGGCAAATCATAATAGGAATGCTATTGGCAGCAGCTTTAACAGCTTGTGCTGTGGAAGATGATATTATTTTACCAGCAGGACATCCTGCTGATCCCTCGGCGAGAGCTGCCAAATCAATCACAATTTCAACGGCGCTGGAGCCTGAGTTGCAGGCCGCAAAACCTCAGGTTGGAGAGGGAGCTCAGAAAAAGCCGTCAAATCCAACACCGGACTCCGGTGCCGACCGTCATCGGCATCATTAATAAGGAGGTGGCGATGCTACATGGCTCGAAATGGATATGTGTTGTCGTGGGGTTCACAACGCTTGTTACCGGGTGTCGGACACTCGCGCCAGAAACGGCTTTCCTCGATGTGGCAGACCGGGTTGAGAGTCGTATAGGGAAACGTATTAGCTGGGATCTTGGCACCAAAGACGATATGGCCGTGCGTACTTCGGTGAAGCGGTTGTTATCACGCCGTCTCGCACCGGCAAGCGCGATTCAAATTGCCTTATTGAACAATAGAGAATTACAGGCAGCTTATGCAGATCTTGGCATAGCGCAAGCAGCGCTGGTTCAAGCCGGGCTTCTTAAAAACCCTGTTTTTGATGGTGCCGTCACTTGGTTCAATGACGCAGGCGGTACGCCTAATCTTGCCTTTGGTTTGGCATGGAACTTTATTGATCTCTTGCATATGCCTTTGCGTGAGGCGGTAGCGGAGTCAGAGCTTGAGGAAGCCAAGATCAAGGTGGCAGGCCGCGTCATTAAACATGCCGCTGATACGCATGCCGCCTTTGTGGACTTTGTGGCGGCAAATCAGGAAATAGGACTTTTTGCGCAAGTGGTGCGGTCGGCGCGAGCGTCTTTAAGTGCGGCTAAAGCCCTCCGGGAGGCCGGCAACATCACTGCGCTGCAATTTGATCAGAGCCAAAGTTTTCTGACCCAAGCAAAACTTGAATTAAGCCAGGCTGAAACGCGAAAGGCTGAGGCACGGGAAAAATTAAATGTCCTAATGGGGTTGACCGGCCCCGATACGGAATGGAAAGGGCCTGCTAAACTTCTCGATGTACCGGGGAGAGAGTTAAGTACACGTGCTATTGAGCGCCGCGCTCTTCAAAAGAGCCTTGATATTGCGTTGGGGCGGCAACGTCTCATCACACTAGGACGACGCTTTAGGCTTGTTAAGAAAAAATCACTACTACCTGATGTGGAAGTTGGTGGAGAGTTTGAACGCGAAGTCGAAGTGGAAGAGGGAGAGAAAAATCTCCGGGAAGCTTTGGGCCCGACATTCGAGCTTGAAATTCCGATCTTTGACCATGGTCAGGCGAAAAAAGCCGGTGCCTATATGCAGATCAGAAAGGCTGAAGATGAGCTTTGGGCCTTGGCTGTGCGTCTGAGATCGGCAGCGAGACTTGCCCGCGCTCGGCTGTTAATGGCGAGAAAAACCGCAAGGTACTATCGCAAATCTGTGTTGCCGCAAAGCCAAAAGATTTTGGCCGGTACACAGCGTGACTATAACGCCATGCAGCAAAGCGTTTTCCAATTGGTGTCGGCGAAACGTCAACAGATCTTGGCGGGGCGCCAATATATTCAAGCGTTGCGCGCCTATTGGACTGCGCGCATTCGTTTCCAACAACTCATGAATGGACAGCTGCCGGAGGGTGGCGGAGGCGCAATGGAAATTGCTTCCGCGCCAGCCGGTGGCGAAGACACAGGAGGTCACTGATGAAAAAGTTGACACGTCGCGAAACTTTAGCTGCCTCCGGAGTAGCATTTGCCGGAGCTGTTTTAGGAAAAGATGTGCTCGCGCAGAAGCGCGGGAGTCACGACGGAAATATGAAGCACGGAGCGCGAGGTTCGCACAGCGGACGCCAGGGCCATCAAATGAATCAAACGACCAAGGTCAAAAAGCCAGTTGCTTCGAATGAGAAATATCTGCATCCGAGAGGAAATGACTGGTATGCCCGTACAGTAGATCCAGATGAGACGTTTACTCCTGGTCAGCCAGGAAAGGACTACACGCCAGTCGTTGTGCCTAATGGTGCGGCTTTACCCTTTAATGATGTCGATGGCGTTAAAGTTTTTCATTTGGTTGCGCAGGAAATTTTCCACGAATTTGCACCAGGCTTTAAAGCCACCTGTTGGGGTTACAATGGCAGAACCCCAGGACCTGTAATCGAAGCGGTTGAAGGCGACCGTATTCGTATCTATGTCACAAATAAACTACCGGTCCCAACGAGCGTTCATTGGCACGCAATCATTTTGCCTATGGGTATGGACGGTGTTTCCGGTTTAACCCAGAGGCCGATCAAGCCGGGAGAAACTTTCCGCTATGAGTTTAAGGCTGTGCAACATGGGACTTTTATGTATCACGCCCATAAGGATACCATGACCCAGGAAGGCATGGGACTTGCTGGCATGTTCGTCATCCATCCGCGTAAACCAAAGAAGCCGCGTCCCGACCGTGATTTCGCCTTGATGCTTCATGAATGGGATATCAAGCCGGGCACTTACCGGCCGGATACAAGTGTTTCAAGCGGCTTCAATACCTTGACATTCAACGGTAAAGTTTTTCCTGGAACCGCTCCGCTTGTGGCTAAGAAGGACGATAAGGTCCGGATTCGTATCGGTAATCTCTCCGCCATGGATCACCACCCAATCCATTTACACGGGTTTGCCTTCCGCATTACCGAAACCGATGGTGGTGAAATCCCGGAAGCAGCACAATGGCCGGAGACCACTGTTTTGGTGTCCGTAGGGCAAACACGTAATGTGGAGTTTGTTGCCGATAACCCTGGCGATTGGGCTATGCATTGCCATATGACTCACCACATCATGAATCAAATGGGACACGGTTTGCCCAATATGGTAGGGGCGGATCCGCGGGCTCTCGATCAAGGGATAGGCAATCTGATACCTGGCTACATGACCATGGGTACCGACGGTATGGGAGAAATGGGTAAGCACGCGGCGCATATGGATATGCCGGAAAATAGCATTCCCATGGTTGGAACTGATGGTCCCTATAGCTATATCGGAGCAGGCGGAATGTTTACCGTTTTCAAGGTTCGTGAGCAGCTAGCGAGTTACGATGATCCGGGCTGGTACAACCCACCTAAGGGGACGGCTGTACGTCCGGCAACCGCAGATGAGATGGAAAACGATGGTATTATCATCTGATAGGTTGGGGCATGCTGTGTTCATTCAACATTCACTAAACATGCTCTACTTTTATGCCGTCGACCAGCCTACGTTCAAATAGATTTATTTGAACACAGGATCTTAATAGGTGTATTGCATCGTGTCTCGAACATTTCAGATCGCACTTTTTGTTGTGCTTGCCTTTGTTGCCGGATGGTTTGTTTGGCAGCAGCAAAGGGAGCGTCAACATTTAGTGGTTGCCGTCAAAGTTCCCGAACTTTCTGAGGTAGCTATTCAAGGTAAGAAGTTCTTCGACACTCATTGTATCACTTGTCATGGTCCAAACGGAGCTGGCACCAATCAGGGCCCGCCACTGATACATAAAATTTACGAACCCAATCATCATTCAGATAAATCTTTTTATCGGGCAGCTGCCAATGGTGTGAACGGTCACCATTGGCCCTTTGGGAATATGCCGCCTGTTGAGACTGTGAAACAGGACGAAGTAACAAAAATCATTACTTATGTTCGTGAGCTTCAAAAAGCCAATGGGATTTTTTGATTTTCTGACCCCCCCAATGAAAGGAGACAATAGATGTTTATCTCTATGAGAATTTTGCTTCGCATGATGGTTATCGGGATACTAGCTATTGGAGTTACAGGCCTTGGTAAGGCTGACTTGGCCAATGCAGGCGAAGGAAAACCTGGCCATCATCACGATGCAAAAAAGCATGATCATGGAAAGATGGATCACCATAATATGCCGGGTGGGATGCCGGGAGAAGCAGCTAACGTCTCAAGAAAAATATTGGTGGTCGCGAAAGACACTGAATTCAATATTAAGTCCATTCAGGTGAAGGATGGAGAGACTATAAAATTTATCGTAAAAAATAAGGGCAAACTGGTGCACGAATTCACGATTGGTGATGTGGAAATGCAGAAGATGCATCAGAAGGAAATGATGAAAATGGCGGATGACGGCAAGCTTATGGCTGATAAGGTTGCCAAAGATGCCGTACATACACACCCCAATAGCGTTATTCTCGAGCCTGGTGAAACAAAAGAAATCATATGGATGTTTCATAAAGGTGCGGAGATCGAATTTGGTTGCAATATTCCTGGACATTATGACCAGGGAATGAAGGGCAAATTCTTAATTGGCTCGTAGTCTATTTCGAACAAATTTGTATTTGCGGAGGCGGAATTTAATAATCTGCCTCCGCAAAATAATTTTTAGCCAACGCGGCTCCAATTGTTTCTTACAAACAAAATAACTTGTACGTAGGCGGAGCCTTATCCACATAGATGGAGGGCTTTATCATGCTCTCCGAAGCGGAGCCTATGGCTCTTGGACCTGCGAAACAGCAGCCATGTCAAGTTAGACGTATTTTTATACATGGAAATAATTTTGTTATTGCTTGGAGCGATGGTAAAAACGAGCTTCTTGCGCGTATGATCTGCTGAAATATTATATAAATGTGGGACTGTAGTCTTAGATGGGCCGTTTCCTAACATCGATATTTGGTGCCGACTCTCAGGAAGGTCCGACCTTGCCCGATGGTCTACGCCTTTATGTAATTGGTGATATTCATGGCCGTTTGGACTTGCTGACCGGATTATTTGAGAAAATCACTGTTCATAACGATGCTTCTCAAAGTGAAGATATTGAGATTATTGAGATTTTTCTTGGTGATTATATTGATCGCGGTTTGCAGTCCAAAGAGGTGGTCGAATGGCTATGTTCCTCAAAACCGATTGGCAATACGCGCATATTCCTAAAGGGAAACCATGAGGCAACACTTCTGAGTTTTCTTGATGATCCGGATATCCTGAATGCTTGGAGTCATTTTGGTGGCTTGGAGACGCTGAGTTCTTATGGTGTCGACCTTAAGCCATTACGGCAGATGAACGGGTTAGAACAAATTCAGAAATCATTTGCCAGGCAGCTCCCGGCGGAACATCTACGCTTTTTTCAGAACCTGCAATTGAGCGTGAATTTCGGAGACTATTTCTTTGTTCATGCGGGCATTAGGCCAGGTATTCCACTAGAAGAACAAAGGGAAGAAGATATGCTTTGGATACGCGAGCCGTTTCTTGAAAGCGATGCCAATCACGGTAAAATCATTGTGCATGGACATACTCCGGTAAATGAGCCGGAACTCTGGTCAAACCGTATCAATATTGATACGGGAGCTTTTTTAACGAATAAATTGACGTGTCTGGTATTGGAAAAATCATCTAAGAAATGTTTGTAAGATTGGGATGACGTTTTTTATAATAGAGTGTTATGAGGCTAAATTGAATCATTGCGAGTGAGCATTTTGGATGCTCTACCTTTTGTTGCCGCATATCTTTTTTGCAAAACCGGTATCCACTTTTGCAAGAGAGGCTCTAAGTGCTGCATGCCGGAATTGTAACGCTTAACCTTCAAACGTTGCCTATCTCATCCCTTTGAGATTAAGGCTTGCAAATCATCTCTGCTAAGTGATGCTCGTTGGTGTTTTTCTTCACGGGCGGCCGTGAAACTCTCAGCCGGGTCGCAATAGAGGACACCAAGTGCGGTAGGTAGATCCGGTCCGGACATATTGACAAGGGCCATGGCTCGTAAAGCATCCTTTTCATCATGTCTGGCGATCGCTGAAAGATCAGCTTCGGATGTAAGGGGCACCGCCTCAAAGGCCCCTGTGCTTTCGTTAAAACGAAGCCCCTTATCCTTCTCCTTGCCATAGATCATTGGCTCGTCATGGACCACGCGGACAACAATCTCGGGGCCAGCCTTCTTATCCGCGATGGCTCCGAACGCACCATCGGCATAGACAATGCAGTTTTGAAAAATTTCAACAAAGGAAGCGCCGCAGTGAGCATTAGCTCGCTTTAAAATATCCGGCAAGTGATCCTGCAGTGTATCCGCTGTCCGTGCCACAAAACGCGCCCCCGCACCAAGTGCTAAGCGTGCTGCATCAACCGGCCGGTCAACCGATCCATCAGGTGATGATGGTGAACGTGTGCCAATGGGTGAAGTTGGTGAGTATTGTCCTTTGGTTAGCCCATAGATAGCGTTGTTAAAGAGGAGCAGATTGAGATCTACATTCCGCCGTAGCGCGTGGATTAAATGGTTTCCGCCGATCGATAAAAAATCGCCATCACCGCCAACAACCCAGACATCAAGCTCTGGATTAGCGAGTTTTAAACCTGTGGCCACAGCAGGTGCACGACCATGGATCGTGTGAAACCCATAGGTCGCCAGATAATAAGGAAACCGAGCCGCGCAGCCAATTCCAGACACAAATACCACTTCATGCGGCGGCCGCCCAAGTTCGGCCAGCACGGCACGCACAGCCTTCAAGATGGCATAATCCCCGCAGCCAGGGCACCAACGCACCTCTTGGTCGGATGTAAAATCTTTCGCTGTGAATGGAATTTGATTCATAATATCCAACCTAATTCAATAGATGCTCTTTAAGGTTTTTCTCGACATGACCGACCTTGAAGGGCTGGCCTGTCACTTGATTAAGCCCTTCAGCAGGGATGAGATACTCGCTGCGAATGAGCCGACGAAGTTGGCCTGTATTCAACTCCGCAACAACCACTTTGCGGAACCGCCGAAGCACATCCTCCAATCCCCGTGGCAGCGGCCAAAGCTGGCGTAAATGAACATGCCCCACGCTATATCCTTGATCATGGAGTTCTCTTACCGCGGTTTTTATCGCGCCGTAAGTCGAGCCCCATCCCAGAATAACAAGATCACCTTCCTGAGCGCCAGTTTCAACGGAAACTTTAGGCATACGCTCCGCAATACGTGCAATTTTCTCTGCCCTTAATGTCACCATACGTTCATGGTTTTCTGGATCATAAGAAATATGGCCACTTGTTTCCGCCTTTTCCAGCCCCCCAATTCTATGCTCAAGCCCTGGTGTTCCGGGCTTTACCCATGGCCGCGCCAACATTTTTTCATCGCGCTGAAAAGGATGGAACCCTTCAGGCTCAATTTGTAAGTTTGGTGTTAAATCCGGCAAGTCATAGACATTAGGAGTGCCCCAATGCTCGGCAGCATTAGCAAGATAGGCATCCGATAATACAATTACGGGGGTCATAGCCTTAAACGCCATTTTGGCAGCATCTATCATTGTTTGGAAGCCTTCACCGGGTGTGGCGGGTGCTAATACCGGACAAGGGGCTTCGCCATGCCTGCCAAAGAGTGCCATGAGGAGATCCCCTTGTTCCGCCTTTGTCGGCATGCCCGTGGAAGGTCCTGCGCGCTGCACGTCAATCATTATGAGAGGTAACTCGGTGGCAACCGCTAGACCCAATGCTTCTGTTTTTAGAGCAAGTCCGGGGCCTGAGCTACCTGTTATCCCGAGCGAGCCAGCATAAGATGCGCCGATGGCGGCGCTTACGGCGGCAATTTCGTCTTCAGCTTGAAAAGTCTTTATATTGCCGCCCATGGAGGTAAGGGCATGCAGAAGGGCTGATGCCGGTGTGATCGGGTAAGAGCAATATATGAGATCTGTGTTACTCAAGGCGGCAATCGCAGCAAGACCAAGTGCCATAGCATCGGTGCCGGTGACGATCCTGGTTTTCTCCGCATTATTTAAATTGGCTGAGTTTTCACTTATTGCAGTAGGGGCTAGCTCCATGGTTTCACCAAAGCTATGCCCGGCATCAAGTGCCGCGATATTGAGATTAGCTATCTCAGGCGCGTGCGCAAATTTCTTTTCTAACCATGACTTCACGGGTGCCCGGTCACGGTCATAGATCCAAAATGCCAGCCCCAATGCCCAAAAGTTCTTTGCGCGAAGCCCCACCTTACGACCAACTCCAAGAGGAGAGACCGCTTCCAATGTGCGCTTGGACATATCGATTTTGAGAAGCTGGTAAGCAGATGAAAGGGCTTTCAGTGGATCACTTTCGTAACCCGCTTTTTGTGTTGCGCGCTCTGTAAACGCGCCTTCATCAATAATCACCAATCCTCCAGACTTTACCGCCTGAAGATTGGTCTTGAGTGCCGCAGGGTTAAAAGCGAAAAGTACATCCGCTTGATCGCCAGGCGTTAATATATCTTCTTTACCAAATTGAATTTGATAGGCTGAGACCCCAAATGTCGTACCCGCTGGTGCACGAATCTCAGCGGGGAAATCAGGAAAGGTCATTAAATTCAAATCTTGCAAAACCGATGATTGCGCAAACTGCGTTCCAAGTAATTGCACGCCGTCGCCTGAATCACCAGCAAATCGTACAACAATTGCCGTTTTGTCATCGGTATTGCCTTTGACAGTTCCGGCCTTAAGAGGTTTATCCAGCATTCAAAACTACCAAATTAGGTGAGAATCTAAGTGAAAGGGCCACGATAGCAGCGAGCCCTAAAGCGCCATTATGCAAATGTCCTGCATGGCTGTGGAGCCCATACTACACTGCCTCGACTGGCAATGGGGAGAAACAATTTGCTCAAGAAAAGGATTAATCTGAAAAACTTGCTCTATAGAAGCGTGAATTCTTTAGAAACAAGCCGTTCAAATGAGATGAACTATGTTAAGTTCATGCCAACTAAATCCTTTTGCGCGTTTCATTGCAAGATGTAATTGCAATCCAAAATAGAGAAGATAGCGCTTAAAGAGATTGCACCGCCTTGAGAACTTGATCAGCATGGCCAGGAACTTTGACCTTGCGCCAGATTCGTGCAATTTTTCCCAAAGCGTCAATCAGAAAGGTGGAACGCTCTACGCCCATATATTTGCGGCCATACATGCTTTTTTCGACCCACACACCATAAGCCTCAACAACCTTTTTTTCATCATCAGCTGCAAGTGTTATCTTGAGGTCGTACTTGGATTTGAACTTATCGTGCTTGGTAACAGAATCTGGGGAAATGCCTATGATAGGAACCTTAATTTTTATAAAATCGTTGTAGAGTTCGGTAAATGAAATTGCTTCTTTCGTACATCCGCTCGTATCATCTTTTGGGTAGAAATATATGACGACTGGATTGCCCTTGAATTGGCTGAGCTGGATTGTCCCATTTCCATCGGTTGGTAATGTGAAATTTGGAGCCTTATCGCCTTCTTCAAGCATATGCGTTTGCCTTCCTTTTGTCGATTTTTCACTATTCTATCCTTAGGATGATATAATAATTGCGGATTATGTTCTGCTAATCCACTAAATGTGGGCAGGGGATTGTCGTCACCAACAAAAATATCGCTCGGGAGCAATGTGAAAATCTGCATGAGCTTTGGGCTCAATTAGGTAAGGCGTTAAACCTTCTCTATATCTTGTATGTATAAGTGTATATCACAGCCTATCTACGTAATACTTTGCAACATGTCCTTCCCCAGGTGATTGGCATTGGACTCATTTAATAAAATACCAGGGCATATGTCCCACATATCAAGGGACAGGCAACATGAAAATGAGCCTGCGGGGAATAAGCCTTTTGAATTTGAGTCAGGACAGGTGGGGCGTGCACTCGTCGAGCTGCCCAAGCGTGGACGAGAGTTAATCAATCGTCTTCCTGAACCTGTGAAACTGACGTTGCAGCGTGTGACGCGGAGATCTGCTGTTATTACATTAGAGATTTGCGTAGGGCTTTTTGTTGTCGCAGCTCTTGTCTTAGGGCTTTCATATTGGCGCCTTAGCCAAGGGCCTGTCTCTCTATCTTTTCTAGTGCCTGTCTTTGAGAAGGCAATCAATCGAGAGCTTTCCGGCGCCTCGGTAAAAATTGACAATGCAGTTTTAAAGAAAGCTGACAAAGGTGCCGGTATTTACTTCAGATTGCAGAATATCCGTCTCGTTGACGGAAAGGGTACGGTGGTAGCGCAAGCTCCAAATGCCGCTATTGGTATTAGCACGAGTGCATTATTTACTGGGCGTATTGCCGCTGAGAGGATTGATTTTATTGGGCCGAGATTATTACTTTTTTATTCTCCTGATTCTGGCTTAGCGCTCACATTTTCGCAGGAAAAAAATGCTGAAGCAATTTCCCCCCCCCCAGGTAATACCAAGGTAAGTGAGCATCAACGGAAGACAGCTCAGACAGAGAAAGAATTAACTCCGCTTTCCAGGGGGCAGATTGATCTCGTCCAAACCATTTATCAGACATTTGAGAACGCTCGGCACAGCAACACTGCAACGACTTATCTGACCAAATTTGGGGTGCGTGATGCCGTTGTCATTTTTGGCCACGGAAAACATCAAAGCTTTTGGCGCGTGCCAGACTTTGCCATAGATCTTGAACACAAACAGAAGCGTAGCATTCTTCTCGGCAAGGCCGATATTCTGTCCAAACAGGGACAGTGGCGTTTGAATTTCCGTACTGAGCAATCGGAAAAACGTAAAAATATTACGTTTGAAACGATGATTAGCAATCTTGTTCCCAAAAGCCTGGCGGATCAGCTCCCAAACTTTCCAATTTTAGCGGCATTGAATATGCCGATCACCAGCAAGACCAGTCTGAATCTTTCGACAACCGGTGATATTTTAGGTGCAGAAATCAAGCTGCAATTATCGGCGGGGCATATTCAGGTCCCGTGGAGTCCCGAGAACAGGATGTTGGTTGATGAAGGGCTTCTTCATCTCAAATATGAAAAAAGTGAAAATCGGATTGCCGTATTGCCCTCATCACTTCATTGGGGTGAGAGTAGGGCCACAATTAGCGGCGAGTTCCGTCCAGTTTTAGATAAGAAGGGAAAACGTAGCTGGGATTTTATCTTGAAAGCCGATGATGCTGTTTTAGCTTCTGAGGAATTTGGGATTGCGCCACAGAAGGTTGATGCTTGGTTTGTTCAAGGAAAAATGTCTCCTGATAATGGATATATCAGGATAGACAAATTTCGTATCGAGATGGCGGGGGCATTTACCGAGTTTCGGGGAGCGATCTTGAGGGCTCCCGGATCACCGGCAATCAAATTGACCGGGGAAATTAGTGCAATGCCGATCGCAATTTTCAAACAGATGTGGCCCCGTTTTTTGGCCCCTGGTGCACGGGAATGGATTGGTGAGCGGGTAACAACGGGGCAGGTTGAGAGAAGCACTTTCAGAATTAATCTGCCCGCCGGACTTTTGCCGCAAGTGGAGCAAGGCGCAGATGTTCCCGCCTCAGCTTTTCAGCTTAATCTTGCAGCAAAAAATTTGCATATACATTACATTCCAGGTTTGCCTCCAGTTCAAGTTCCCAAAACAAGCGGGAAAATCTCCGGACGCCAATTTGGCATGAATTTTCCCACCGGCAAGGTCGTAGCCCCTTCTGGGGAAGTGCTGGTTCTGAAAAAGGGAACCTTTGCCATTAAGGATTTGCGGAAGGACCCTGGAATTGGCGAAGTGACGTTTACAGCATCAAGCAGTGCGTCTGGCTTGCTGGAGCTTTTAGATCATGATCCTCTCAATCTATTAGAAGTCATGGATATGAAGCCGTCTTCGATTGGCGGGAATGCCAGAACTGTTTTCCGGATTGGCATTCCACTTCTCAAAGACGTTAAATTTCGAGATATGTCCCTAGACGGTAAAGTTCGTTTGGAGAAAGCTAAAACGGCTAACTTGTTTGGGAAAGTCGGGGTGCAGAATGGTACAATCAACTTTGGCGTAACCGAAAAAGCTATCGAAGCCCAAGGTGATATATCGTTAAACGGTGTCCCCGCGAAAGTTACATGGCAGCGTATTTTTGGGGCACCACCTGAGAAACAGCCAGCATTGAGAATTTCTAGCACGTTTGATGAATCTGCTAGGAAGCAACTCGGCGTACCTGTCAACCACATGTTGCACGGGGAAGTGCCTACTGTGATCTCTTTGAAGAATTCCGGCAAAGGGGATCGGGCCATTCATATTCAGGCGGATTTGAGTAAGGCGGAACTTATCCTTGCCAATGTCGGATGGCGCAAGCCGTCTGGGCATGCGGCCATATTGCAATTCAACGTTAAGAATAAGCCCAATGGTCAAACTGAATTACAAAATTTCAAGATTGTTGGCGATGATATTTCAATTGGTGGTCGTCTCGTTCTTAATGCGCAGAATAAGTTGACGGAATACTACTTCCCTGATTTTTCCTTCAACGTCATTACTCATATGGAAATTGCCGGAAAACGGGGAGCGGACGATATTTGGAATGTCCGTGTCAAAGGGAAAACCTATGATGGCAGGCAGCTTTTCCGCTCGCTTTTTTCTGCAGGACAGTTAAGTGAGCGCCAAAAGCCCAACCCTCACGGAAATGTGGGTATAAATCTTCATGCTGAGATAGATACGATGGTTGGTTTTTCCGATACCACTGTCAAGAACGTAACTGCCGATATGAAGAAACGGTCAGGACGGTTGGCTCTTCTTGAAGTGCACGGAAAGCTGAACGGGAAAGCTCCGGTTGCCGTGCGTCTCGATGTAAAACGTAACCAACCCAGACAACTTCTTGCAGAGACATTAGATGCAGGCTCTGCTTTCCGCCTCGTAGGCTTTTATCCAAGTATTCAGGATGGGCAGGCATCTTTGCAGGTTAATCTTGATGGCCATGGTGCTGCTGATAAGACCGGTACTTTATGGGCTAGAAATTTCTATGTGCTCGGTGACCCCATTGTGCAGGAGGTTGTTGCCGCAGGTCCGGAAGAGGAAGGCTATAGCGCGGAAAATTCGGAACAGCGAAAACGAGGACGAAGGCGTAAACAGGTTCGGCGTCAACGTTTTCTCTTTAAACAAATGCTTGTGCCGTTCTCAGTCGGGCATGGTCAGTTTGTGCTACATGATTCCTTTTTAAACGGCCCCTCCATGGGCGTGACACTGCGCGGGCGCGTGGATTTCAAGAGGGAGCGGATTAATCTCGGCGGGACATATGTTCCGCTTTATGCGCTGAATTCCGCAATCAATTCTTTGCCGATAATAGGTGAATTATTGGGAGGAAGACGTGGAGAAGGGCTGCTCGGAATTACATTTGCGGTGCAGGGGCCAATGACCGCACCACAAGTTGTTGTCAATCCAATGTCCATGGTTGCCCCGGGTATCTTCCGTCAGATTTTCGAAATGACGCCCTCGCGCCCTCAGGTCATTCCGCGCGGGACAGAAACTCAACCAGCACGGCGACGGCCTCGAAGAAAATCCAGACCACAAAAACAATATGATCCGTCTCAATTGGAGTAGGGCGATATCTCTCTCTAAGTTGGCCGGATAAGCACATGACGTTTTTTGCCGACTGAAAGTTTGATAACGCCTTCTGCCGTTAAGTCAGCATTTGTTAGCTCGGCATTTTCATCTGTAATTTGTTGATCATTAACACGCGCTCCGCCACCGCGAATATGCCGTCGTGCTTCACCATTACTGTTTGCTAGCCCCGCTTTGACAAAGGCGTGTAAAAGCCCTAGCCCTGTCACAAGCTCATCCTGCGGAAATTCAATAGTTGGCAGTCCTTCCGCCATGGCCCCTTGTTCAAAGGTTTTTTTGGCGGTTTCGGCAGCATTGTCTGCAGCGTTGCGGCCATGTGCCATAGAGGTGGCTTCGGTTGCTAATATTTTTTTTGCCTCATTAATTTCGGTGCCATCCAGAGATTCTAAACGTGAGATTTCCTCGAGAGGTAATTCAGTGAAGAGCCGCAAAAACCGTCCCACATCCGCGTCTTCCGTATTGCGCCAATATTGCCAATAATCGTAGGGGCTCAGCATATCCGCATTCAACCAAATGGCACCTGCGGCGGTTTTTCCCATTTTTGCGCCGGAGGATGTGGTAAGGAGCGCTGTGGTCAGGCCATAAAGTTCAGCGCCATCAACCCGACGGCCAAGTTCTATACCATTGACTATATTACCCCATTGGTCAGAGCCCCCCATCTGTAACACACAGTCATGGCGGCGCTTTAGCTCAAGAAAATCATAAGCCTGCAAAATCATATAATTAAATTCAAGAAAGGTGAGAGGTTGTTCCCGGTCAAGGCGGAGCTTGACGGAGTCAAAGGTCAGCATGCGGTTGATGGTAAAATGACGCCCGTAATCGCGAAGAAATGAAACATAATTCAGCTCATCCAGCCAATCCGCATTATTGATCATAAGTGCATCGCTGGACCCCTCGCCGAATTTCAAAAAAGCTGAGAACACCTTTTTGATGCCGGCCATATTGGCAGCAATCGCTTCTTCTGTGAGCAGTTGACGTGACTCATCTTTGCCAGAAGGGTCGCCAACTTTTGTCGTTCCGCCACCCATGAGAACAATTGGCTTATGACCCGTCTGTTGCAGCTTGCGCAGCATCATAATGCCGATAAGGCTACCAACATGCAGGCTGGGTGCCGTACAATCAAAGCCGATATAGGCGGTGATGATCTTCTTTTCTGCCAGACCATCCAGCCTCGCATCATCAGTACATTGATGGATGTAGCCGCGTGTCGATAGCTCGTTTAAAAAATCTGATTTGTAAGCGCTCATTTTGCGAAACCGTTTTTCTCGTGAATCTCGTCTATAGCGCAATCATGGCCGGTTCCGAAAGGCTATTTCTGCTCAGGAAGATGTTGGAGTATCCTTCGCTTCACTTAATATGAGCGGACGAATCTTTTCTCTGTAGTAGATCGAGAGGACACTGGCGAACATGAGGACAGAGTGCAAAACAATGATGTATATAAGAATTAGCATTATCCCAATCAGTAAGTTGAAAGTTTGTGATGATATGTTTGAGAGTGTTTCTTTTGTTAGAAAGTGTAAATAAATAAATTCGAAAAGGAATCCCCCAACTACATAGAGAATAAATGGAAACAATGAGGCAATAAATAAGGAAACGGGAAGAGTTATTCCATATTTAGAGAGTGAAAATTTAACGTCTGTATTTTTGTTAGTTTTATCTTCGGCTGCAAATTTTGGAAGTAAAAGAAATAGGCGCGGAAATAAGAAATAAGCTATTAAAAAAACAAGTGCAGGGACGGAAATAACAAAAAGTGGAGGGCCCCAAAAAGTTAGAAATATAGAAAATAATTGAGTATAAAATAAAAGAGAACTTACCAAAGTAAAAATCAGATAGAAGACAAAGGCAACCAAGATATAAATTCCAATAAAGCGTAGCTCGATAAGTTTTGGAATGAGCCGCAGTGTTGTCGCTGGCTCACTCAAAACGAGACAGCGATACCAACGTAATAGTCCTGATGGAATGAACAGAAGCAGGATAAGCAGGCCAAGAATTTGTCCCGCCCAAAATATGTAGGCCTTTTCTGCTATTGTTTGTAATCCCAGGCTTAGCTGAAGTGCAATAAGGGCTAGAAATATTATGAACAGAGGCCAAAAGATTTTGAGAACCGCTCGAAACTTTTGAATAGGTATCAAAAATGCCTGAAGGGTGAGTTTGGCAACACTTATATTGTTCATTTAGATAGCCAATATTTTTAATTTTGTATATTAATAAACATAATCAAGATATTGATTAATAATATTTTTTTCAATTTTTTCTTATTGTTGGTAGCGCATTTGCGGTGAATTTATCTGAGCCGAGACCAAACAGCCACACATAGCAATCCACGGGGGGCACATTTTGAGCAAAGTCATGACAGCCATCGGCCTAATGAGCGGGACATCGATGGACGGCATTGATGTGGCGTTAATTGAGACCGATGGCGAGGGCATTATTCAGTCTGGTCCTACATTTTCTCAGCCTTATTCAGGAGAAATACGGGCAACTCTTGCTGAAGCTCTTGAAGAAGCAAAGCATTTAACAGCATGGGATAACCGCCCAGGTTCTTTAGCAGACATTGAGGCCAAAATTACTAGGAGCCATAACAAGGCCGTTCAGGATTTTTTGCAGAGAAATGAATTGCGCACCAGCGATATCGACATTATCGGTTTTCACGGGCAAACGGTCTTACATCGGCCTGATAAGCGCTTGACGGTGCAGCTTGGTGATGGGCCTCTTTTGGCGCGGCTGACGGGGATCGATGTGGTCTATGATTTTCGTGCCAATGATGTTGCCGCGGGTGGGCATGGTGCGCCATTTGTTCCCATCTATCATAAAGGACTTGTCGAGGCCGCAAATCTTGAGCGACCTGTCGTTGTGGTCAACATTGGCGGTGTGGCCAATGTGACCTGGATTGGTGATGGTGGAGAACTTCTCGCCTTTGATACAGGGCCCGGAAATGCACTTATAGATGATTGGGTTAAGATGCAGACAAATGAGCTCATGGACAAAGATGGGGCGCTCGCGAGCCAAGGGTTGGTTCAGCAAGATTGCCTTGATGTGCTGATGAGCCACCCTTATTTCGATACACCACCGCCCAAATCATTAGACCGCAATGCGTTTTCTCTTGAGCCTGTTCAGGACTTCAGCATTCAGGATGGTGCCGCGACTTTGGTTGCTTTCACCGCAGAAACGATTGCCCGTGCTGCGGATTTTATGAAGACCGCGCCTCAAAATTGGGTTGTGTCCGGAGGAGGGGCCCGCAATCCTGTACTTTTTGAAGCGCTTGCGGGGCGGGTCTCCGGAACAGTTCAGACGGCAGATGCCGTTGGGTGGTCTGCGGATTTTGTCGAAGCCCAAGCGTTTGCTTATCTAGCTGTACGCTCACTTCGTGGCCTGCTACTCAGTTTTCCAGAAACCACTGGGGTTAGTGAAGCCCTCACGGGAGGTGTGTTGGCAAAGGCTGAGAGTCCGTGACCTAGAGCTTATTTTAAGTTCCAGCCTTCACCCTGGGTTTAGATCTTGACCTTGGTTTTGCATTTTTTTCGGCTTCTTCTCTTTTGCTAAGCCGCTTATCAAGAAATGTATCGATGGAATGCATGAGTTCGTCGATCTTGTCCTCAAAGAAATGATTGGCACCGCTAATGACCTCATGATCAATGACAATACCTCTTTGTATCTTGAGTTTTTTGACCAATTCGGAAACCGATTCACTAGAAACGACGCGATCTGCATCGCCGTTGATCATCAATCCAGACGATGGGCAGGGTGCGAGAAAGCTGAAATCATAAAGATTTGCTGGTGGAGCAACAGAAATAAAGCCTTCAATTTCTGGACGCCGCATGAGCAGTTGCATTGAGATCCAGGAGCCGAAGGAAACGCCAGCAATCCAGCAGAAACTCGCATCTGGATTATAAGATTGCAGCCAGTCGAGTGCTGTTGCGGCATCCGAAAGCTCGCCCGGACCATTGTCAAAGAGCCCCTGGCTTCGTCCTACCCCGCGGAAATTAAAACGTAAGACCGAGAATTTCCGGCGGACAAAGGTGTAGTACAGGTTGTAGACAATTTGATTGTTCATCGTGCCGCCAAACTGCGGATGGGGATGCAGAATGATGGCGACTGGCGCATTTGATGTGGGCTCGTGGTGATAACGTGCCTCTATTCGGCCCGCAGGCCCGTTGATGATGACTTCAGGCATAATGGTATGTTTTGTGTTCCTACCAGCTAACAAGAGAAACCAGAGCGCACACCCTTTTGCAGCATATGTGGAAAGATTTTACTAAAAACTGTGGGTTTGCAGATCTGGGTAACTTTATATTCTTGACTCCCCTTGTCGGGAATTCTATATCCTAGTTTAGAATTATTCGAAAAAAGGGCAGTGTGCAAATTATGGCATAAGCCCCTCATTTAGCTTGCTGTATGTAGAGAGTGCCGTACATAGCATGAAATCTTAGGTTGCGTACAAAATTCTGTGGTTCAAGTCGATAATTAAGGTTTGGAAAGGGTTAATATAGGTCCTCATGCGGCTTAGTACAAAAGGGCGATATGCGGTTATGGCTATGGCCGATCTCGCTGTGAAAACAGAGGGTACACCGGTTTCCTTGGCTGCGATTTCCAAGCGGCAGCAGATTTCCCTTTCCTATTTGGAGCAACTTTTCATCAAACTTCGTCGTGCGGGGCTGGTAACGGCGACCCGCGGTCCAGGGGGAGGCTATATGTTGGCCCATCACCCTGCCGACATCGTTATTGAGCAAATTATGAGTGCTGTAGACGAGCCCATTAAGATGACTCGCTGCATTGCGGAAAATCAGGGCGGTTGTCTGGGGGATAAGCAATGCCTCACCCATGACTTATGGGATGCCCTTGGTGAACACCTTATGACTTTTTTGCGGGGGGTTACTCTGCAAGATATTCTTGATGGTGTGCTGCGTGACCGGGTGCGTCTTTGGGATTATGCGCAAAATGCAGTGCCCTCCGAGCAGGAGAAGACTTCGGAAAGGGGTATTGCATGAGGCGGACATATTTAGATTACAATGCAACCGCTCCTATACGTCCTGGCGTTCAGGCGGCTGTTGCAGAAGCCCTGAGCTATGTTGGAAACGCCTCCTCAATTCATAGTGAAGGCCGGCATGCCCACGGCTTGATTGAGCAGGCAAGGGAGAAAGTTGCCGCGCTTGTTAACACAGACCCATCCCGGGTTATTTTCACCAGTGGCGGTACGGAAGCAAATGTTACCTGTTTGGCTCCGCAGAACGTCATTTCTATTGCTGGCGGGGATCACAAAGAAGAAGAAATCCGCTGCTTTGTTTCAGCTATCGAACATCCGTCGGTTATTCGCGGGGGGCGTTTCCCTGCAGCAAGTGTTAGACCGCTTCCAGTCGATGGAGATGGAGTTATAGACCGTAATGCGCTTGTAGGTATTCTTGAAGCACATTGCACAGAAACCGGTGGTACCCCATTTCTCGTCTCTCTCATGCTTGCCAATAATGAAACAGGTGTTGTTGAGCCGGTTTCCGAAATAGCGGCTCTTGTGCATGAGTATGGTGGCGTCATCCATAGTGACTGTGTGCAGGCGGCAGGAAAGATCCCAATTGATATTACCGTGCTTGGTGTTGATTATCTCACGCTCTCGGCTCACAAGATCGGAGGTCCGCAAGGTGCAGGAGCCCTTATTTTAGGACATGGGGACCGGCCGCTCGGCGCGCCGTTGCTTACAGGTGGAAGCCAGGAATTAAAACGCCGTGCAGGAACGGAAAATGTGGCGGCTCTTGCAGGCTTTGGGGTTGCTGCTGAACAAGCGGCGAGAGAAGTGCAGGCAACAAATGAAGTTAGGCGTCTTCGAGATCAGCTGGAAAGTGAGCTTTCCCAGAACGCCCCGGAAATTGTCATTTTTTCTCAAGCTCAACCGCGTTTGCCAAACACAAGCATGTTGTCTCTCCGCGGTCTTACTGCGGAGATGCTCGTCATTGCGCTTGACCTTGCAGGTTTTGCTGTGAGTTCAGGGTCGGCTTGCTCATCAGGCAAAGTTGAAACGTCACATGTTTTGGCGGCAATGGGCGTTGATAAAGAGCTTGCGGATAGCGCTATTCGCATCAGTATCGGTCGTGAAACGCGGGAGCAAGATATAGAGAGATTTATAACAGCCTGGTCCGAAATCTATATGCGCTTTAAGGCGCGTCAGGATGCAGCATAAAGAGAATAAGCAGGGATAATACTTGGCCCCATGAGGCGTGGGTGACCAGTGGAGAACGGAGCTAGAAAGAATGCCGGCAGTTCAAGAAACGATCGAGCAAGTCAAGGAAATCGATGTCGATCAGTATAAATACGGTTTCACCACGGATATCGAGACCGTCAAGGCTCCAAAAGGGCTTAATGAAGACATCGTCCGGTTTATTTCTGAAAAAAAGGGTGACCCGGATTGGATGCTTGAATGGCGTTTGGACGCTTACAGACGCTGGCTGACCATGGATGAACCCAAATGGGCACGTGTTCACTACCCCAAGATCGATTTCCAAGATCTTTATTATTACGCGGCCCCCAAAAGTACCGAAGGGCCCAAGAGCCTTGATGAGGTTGATCCTGAGCTGTTGGAAACCTATGCAAAGCTTGGCATTCCACTCAAAGAGCAGGAAATCCTGGCCGGTGTGCGCAAACAAGGCGAGGCAAGCGCACTCGATGATGTTGGGGGCGGTGAATATGCCTCCGGAAAGGTTGCAGTAGACGCCGTTTTTGATTCCGTTTCTGTGGTAACGACTTTCAAAGATGAGCTTGCCAAGGCGGGTGTTATCTTTTGTTCGATATCCGAGGCTCTAAAAGAGCATCCGGAGCTTGTGCGCAAATATCTGGGCTCAGTTGTGCCCGTTTCTGACAATTTCTATGCGACACTTAATTCGGCTGTTTTTTCCGATGGCTCCTTCGTTTATGTGCCCGAGGGCGTACGCTGTCCCATGGAGCTGTCTACCTATTTCCGCATTAATGAACAAAACACAGGTCAGTTCGAGCGCACTCTGATCATTGCTGATAAAGGCGCTTATGTGAGCTATTTGGAAGGCTGTACAGCACCGATGCGTGATGAGAACCAGCTCCATGCTGCTGTTGTTGAGCTGGTTGCTCTTGATGATGCGGAGATTAAATACTCAACGGTACAAAACTGGTATCCCGGTGACAAAGAAGGCAGGGGCGGGGTCTATAATTTCGTGACCAAGCGTGGTGATTGCCGGGGGCGGAATTCTAAAATTTCCTGGACGCAAGTTGAGACCGGTTCCGCAATCACGTGGAAATATCCAAGCTGTATTTTGCGTGGTGACAACGCAACGGGTGAATTCTATTCCATTGCTATTTCGAATGGTTATCAGCAAATCGATAGCGGTACCAAGATGATTCATCTGGGCCGTAACACGACTAGCAGGATTATATCGAAGGGGATTTCGGCAGGGAAATCGTCAAATACCTATCGAGGCCTAGTGTCGGCTCATCGCAAAGCCCAGGGAGCACGCAACTTTACCCAATGCGATTCACTGCTAATAGGTGATAAATGCGGTGCTCATACCATCCCCTATATCGAGGCGAAGAATGCGTCGGCCGTTTTTGAGCATGAGGCAACCACGTCGAAAATATCGGACGATCAACTTTTCTATTGCCTGCAACGGGGCCTCAATGAGGAAGAAGCTGTGGCGCTCATTGTGAACGGTTTCGTTCGGGATGTTTTGCAGCATCTGCCCATGGAATTTATGGCGGAAACACAGAAACTGATTGGCATCTCATTGGAGGGGAGTGTGGGTTAATGAAGTTCCTCCTAGGCATGCATGGGGCTGTCAGTGCTGCAGTCGTGATCATAGCCCTTTGTGTGGCACCCTTGCTTGTTAGGGCCGACCAAGTGGATGGCTACAAGCCGGTTGATCTGTCGGGCTGGACACCCCGCACTGCCGCTTCCGCCATGGCGCTGGTCGAACCACTATACCGGGCCCACCCCGAACGTATGGAAGGCCGACCGGAACTGAAGATCCACCTACGCAAGGAGGCAGGCGTCTTGATCATTGATATAGAAGCAACCGGATTCTTGGATGATTCCGTCCGGGGCGAAAAATACCGCGCCGTCGTGGTGCCATCGGCGAAGGGTTGGCATCTGCGCCAGCTTGGCATCAAACGCTCCTGCAATCACAACGGTAGCAAGGCCTGGAGGACGGGGCAATGTTCATAATTATCGATCAGAACGAGGAAGAGGCTATTGCATTGACTGTGAACGGTTTCGTTCGGGATGTTTTGCAGCATCTGCCCATGGAATTTATGGCGGAAACGCAGAAATTGATTGGCATCTCATTGGAGGGGAGTGTGGGCTAATGAGTGATACTTCCAAAAAGCCGGTCATCAATATTGATGATGTGGAATTCATGGAATTCGGTAAGGATGAGCAATTTGCAGCGAGTTTGGGTCCCATAGGCGCTACTATTGGAGCAGAGCAACTTGGCTGTATGTTTACCGTCGTGGAGCCAGGAAAACGCGCTTTTCCCTTCCATGTCCATCATGCCATTGAGGAGATGTTTTTTGTTCTCGAGGGAACCGGCCAGTACCGGTTTGGGGACAAGGTTTACGACATCAAGAAAGGGGATGTGCTTGCAGCGCCAACTGGTGGGCCGGAGAGGGCTCACCAGATCATTAACACTGGGAACGAGACCTTAAAATATTTAGCTGTCTCGAACAAAATACAACCCGATGTTGTTGAATATCCCGATTCGGGCAAATTCGCCGTCATGTCCAGGATGGATGATTGGACACCGCAGTCTGCCAAGCTCAAATATATTGGCCGGGTTGAAACGTCACTTGATTATTGGGACGGCGAGGTTGAGTCATGAGAGGGGTGTCAAGAGAAGAGCGTGAGCTGACATATCGTGACTATGTGAAATTATGGGTATTGGCCACCGTAAGCGGTATCAGTCTAATAGTTCTATCTATGGCAAGTCTTGGGATTAGGTCACATAGGCCGTATGGATCTCAAAGTGGGTATTTGGAGCAACCGCTTACGGGATATAGCTCACTCGTGTTGCTAATCGTATTAGCACTCATTGTTTTCGTGAAAATGAAAAAACGCTTTGCCGCAATGATGGAGTGAGAGCAAGACCATTAAACTTCCGCCGGACGGGGTTGCAAACCCCGTCCAGCACCCGGAAGGAAGTATAGGGACAGAAAGAATATGACCATTAAACGCGTGAGCCACATGACAATCCATGTGCGTGATCAAGATGCCGCCAAGGCCTTTTATACCGAAAAGTTGGGGTTTGAGGCGCTTGAGGACGGCGTTTTTGACGGCTATCGCTGGATCACGGTTGCCCCTAAAGGACAAAGTGATTTTTCCGTTATACTCGCGCCCATCAAACCCTTTGGCACTATGACGGAGGAGTCGGCGCAAAAGATGCATGAAGTTGTGGGCTCAAGCGCACTCTTTTGCGGTGTTTTGCAAACGGAAGATTGCCAGGCGGAATATGACGCTCTTTCTACTAAGGGCGTGGAGTTTGTAATGCCGCCTACTGAGCGCCCCTGGGGACTTGAGGCGGTTTTGAAAGATAATTCGGGCAATTGTTGGAGTTTGGTCCAATCCCCGAGCGAATGAGTTTAGGACAAGAAAAAAGGTCATGACGCATGCTTGAGATCAAAAACTTACACGTCAAAATCGCGGAGGAGGATGCCGAAATTTTAAGAGGCATCGATTTGACCGTGCCCAAGGGCGAGGTACATGCCATCATGGGGCCGAACGGCTCGGGCAAGTCAACGCTCGGTTATGTGCTGGCGGGTAAAGATGATTATGAAATGACTGAAGGCTCTATTTCCTGGAATGGTCAGGATTTGGCCGAGATGGAGCCTGATGAGCGTGCGATTGCAGGGATTTTTCTGGCCTTTCAATATCCGATGGAAATTCCAGGTGTGGCGACCATGACTTTTTTGCGTACAGCGATGAATGCTGTGCGTAAAGCGCGTGGTATGGATGAGCTGACGATTCCCGATTTCATGCGCACCGTGCGTGCCAAAGCTGAGGAGTTGAATATTGATCAGGAGATGCTCAAAAGACCACTGAATGTTGGTTTTTCAGGTGGTGAAAAAAAGCGCATGGAAATTTTGCAAATGGCGCTTTTGGAGCCGAGCTTATGTGTTCTTGATGAAACGGATTCCGGTCTTGATATTGATGCAGTGCGTATTGTGTCAGAAGGTGTCAACGCACTCCGAGGAGATGACCGCGCCATTTTGGTTATCACGCATTATCAACGGCTTTTGAATTACATTGTTCCCGACAAGGTCCATGTCCTTTCAAAAGGCAGAATTGTACGCTCCGGCGGTAAAGAGTTAGCTCTTGAACTTGAAGAGTCCGGCTACAGCGCATATGGCGAAGAAGAAGCTGCATAACCTAAAGGTACGCTTAAATGAATATGGCTGTCCAAATTACAAAGACAAAGGCGGAAGAGGACCTCGCGGCACAATTCGAGGCTTCCAAGGAGAGCTTGCCTAATAACGAAGAAGTGATGGAGATGCGCATTGAGGCAATCGAGCTTTTCAAAGAACTTGGCTTACCTCATCGGCGCATTGAAGAATGGAAATATTCTGACCTCCGACGCCATCTCTCAGAAGCGTTCAAATCCGCCCCTTCCGATGAAAAGCCGCTTAGTGATGGGGAGTTGCAATCGGTTTTGGGGGCTTTAGATCGTTTGGATTGCCATTTGATGGTGTTTGTAAACGGCACACACCATCTCTCTCGTTTGGATGGTAACATTAAAGCAGACGCTTTGACGTTGAGCGAAGCCATTAAAGATCGGCCTGAATGGTTTGCCGGTGAGCTCGGCTGTGTAAACACGCCGGAGAAGGATTCTGTATTTGCACTCAATACGGCCTTCATGACGGATGGAGCGGCAATTCGCGTTCACGATGTGGAGGGTAATGGCAGTCCTGAAAAACCACTGCATCTTGTCTTCATCACAAGAGGTAATGAACAAAGATCGATCGCAACACGCAACCTGATTTCCATTGGCAAAGGTGTTCAGGTAACACTGATCGAGCATCACATCGCACTCGGTGAGAAGGCCTTTCAAACCAATGCGGCAACCGAAATGGTTGTTGGAGATGGTGCATCAGTGAACCATTTCAAATTGCAACGAGAAAATGCTGAAACAACACACTTGTCGACCTGGACTATACGTTTGGGTCAAGACGCAAGTTACGATGCGGTGCAATTTTCAAAGAATTCCATCTTCACACGCAATCAGATTTATCTACGTTTTGATGGTGAAGGTACAATCGCCAACATCTCTGGCGCTTCAATGTTGCGGGGCAGCCAGCATGGTGACACAACTCTTCTTGTTGACCATGCGGTACCAAACTGCAAAAGCCGTGAACTTTATAAAGCCGTGTTGGATGACTCGGCCAAAGGGGTGTTTCAGGCAAAAGTTGCTGTAAGGCCGGATGCCCAAAAAACAGATGGTGAGCAGATGTCTCAGGCCTTGCTGTTATCGGATACGGCAGAGTTTGACGCTAAGCCTGAGCTGGAAATCTTTGCCGATGATGTGATTTGCGGTCATGGCGCCACATCAGGTCAGATTGATGAAGAGTTGATGTTTTATTTGCGGGCCCGTGGTTTGCCTGAAGAGGAAGCCCGAGCTCTGCTCATTCGCGCTTTTGTTGGCGAAATTTTTGAGATGATTGAGACGGAAGAGATTAGGGAAGCTTTTGTTCAAGAGGCGTCGGAGTGGTTGAACGGGAGTTAAGGAGCTCGGATGCCAATTATTATGTGCTCTGTTAGAAATATAAGCTGGATTTGTATATATAGTGTCTAGCAGAAAACTCGTCATCCCCATGAAGATGGGGATCCAAATGTGAATCAGACTTGGATTCCCGCCTTTGCGAGAATGACGCAGAATAATAGGCATCTTCTGTGAAGTCTTGAGTTGGCGCATATAAGATCTTGACCTTAAGCTCAATGGAGGCGATAGGAGCGAAGATGGAGCACCGTCCCGATATTATTACCGACGACGGTTTTGACGTTGCGAAGATTCGGGCAGATTTCCCGATCCTCTCTCGGGAAATTTATGGCAAACCCCTTGTTTATCTTGATAACGGTGCCTCTGCGCAGAAACCCAAAGCCGTTCTTGAGGCCATTGAGAAAGCTTACGCCAGCGAATATTCCAATGTACATCGCGGGCTTCATTATTTGAGTAATACCGCTACGGCCAATTATGAAGATGCCCGTAAAACGGTTTCTAAATTTCTGAACGCCGCTAGCGATGATGAAATCATTTTTACGCGCAATGCGACCGAGGCCATTAATTTGGTGGCTCAGTCTTATGGTGGTACGGTCATTGGCGAAGGTGATGAGATTGTTCTTTCCATCATGGAGCACCATTCCAATATTGTCCCATGGCACTTTCATCGTGAACGCCGTGGAGCAGTGCTAAAATGGGTGCCCGTGACGGATGATGGGGAGTTTCTTATTGAGGACTTCGAGCGCGCACTTTCTCCAAAAACAAAGATCGTTGCCATTACCCACATGTCAAATGTATTGGGTACTGTTGTCCCAATTAAAGAGGTTATTAGAATAGCCCATGAACGCGGCATCCCGGTTTTGATTGATGGAAGCCAGGGGGCGGTTCATTTACAAGTCGACGTTCAAGATCTTGATTGCGATTTTTATGTGTTCACCGGGCATAAGCTTTACGGGCCCTCAGGTATCGGCGTGCTTTACGCTAAAAAATCTCACTTAGAAGCCATGCCGCCCTATATGGGAGGTGGTGAGATGATCGAGACGGTGACAACAGACACGGTCACTTACGGTCATCCGCCGCATCGTTTTGAAGCTGGGACACCTCCGATAGTGCAGGCCATTGGGCTTGGTGCAGCGCTTGATTATGTTATGGGTATTAGTCATACGCAAATTAAGGCCCATGAGGATCAACTCACTGCCTATGCTCATGAGCGTCTTGGCGCGATAAACAGTCTGCGTATTTTCGGCCAAGCGAAGGGCAAGGGCAGTATTGTCTCCTTCGAAATGGAAGGGGCACACGCCCATGATATCAGTACGATTATTGACCGGTCTGGCATTGCTGTCAGGGCTGGCACACATTGTGCAGAGCCCTTATTGGCAAAGTATGGCGTAACGTCAACATGCCGGGCATCATTTGCGATGTATAACACGCTGGAAGAAGTTGGTGCCTTAGCGGAGGCCTTAACCAAAGCCCAAGATTTTTTTGTGTGAGTGTGATGAGCGAAGAGAGCAAAGAAGCGAACGCCCGGAACGAGACCCAGGAACGTCCGGAGACCTGTTCTGAAACAATGGAAATGATCAAGGGCACAGCTGAGACGGTGCCGGGTTCATCATTGTCCCCAGAAGAGCTTGAGCGGCTTACCAATGATATGATTGCCGCTCTCAAAACGGTACATGATCCGGAAATACCGGTAGATATATATGAGCTTGGGTTGATTTACAGGATTGATGTTGATGATGACCGTAATGTCGATGTGGACATGACCTTAACCGCACCGGCTTGCCCTGTGGCGGGTGAGATGCCTATTTGGGTTGAAAATGCTGTGAGAAGTGTAGAAGGGGTAGGTGACGTCAAAGTTAATTTGGTGTTTGACCCGCCTTGGGACCCAAGCAGAATGTCTGATGAGGCGCGTATGGCGCTCAATATGTTTTACTAACATTCATCGGGTTAAGGGGGTTGGTTACGAGTGTAACAAGCCCTAGGTATTATGTCGGGTTGCAAATTGAGATAATCGAGCCAATCTTTGTATTATGACCGAAGCACGTCCAAGACCCAAAGTGATGACCTTAACGGAAGCGGCTGCTGCACGCATCCAGGAGATCATGGCCAATACAGAACAGAACGCCATAGGCTTACGCGTTGGTGTTAAGAATGGCGGCTGTGCAGGTATGGAATACACTATGAGCTATACGGAGGTTCAGGATGCACTGGACGAGGTTGTTGAAGATAAGGGTGTAAAGATCTTCATCGATCCGAAGGCTGTTTTGTTTTTGCTGGGGACCGAGATGGACTACAGGGTGGAAAAGCTATCCTCCGGCTTTGTTTTCAATAATCCTAATCAGACCAGTGCTTGTGGATGTGGTGAGTCTGTTGAGATTTTGCCGGCGTCGCAAGATGTATTGGCGAGCTTTGAGAAGCAAAATTAATTAAATCCTTATGACGGTTAGCCCGGAATATAAAGCCTATATTGAAGAGCTTTTTTCAGGCCTCGGACCTGTGGCGGTACGCTCTATGTTTGGTGGAGCCGGAATCTTCCTGAATGATATCATGTTCGCCCTCATTGCCGATGAAACGGTCTATCTAAAGGTTGACGAAACCAATAAGCCGGAATTTGAAGCTGAAGGTATGGGCCCCTTTACCTATGAGAGTAAATCAAAGCCCATGCAGATGTCATATTATGAATTGCCGGAGCGTCTTTATGACTCGCCCGATGATCTTATTGACTGGGCGCGCAAGGCTTATGACGCAGCCCTAAAAGCTAAAAAGCCGAGACCTAAGAAAAGCAAATCGGTACGTCGGAAAAAGTAGATGAGGTTTGTCCCATATGGTTCTTGAATGAACGAACTCAACGCAGTTGTTTATTTTTTTCGTCTGGAGCAGTTGGTCCAAGGTTTTTACGTTCCTCCAATTCAGGAAGACGGCCTATTGCAAATCGTGCTTCGCTTTTTTCGGGTATCAGGTGGGTGGCAATCCTTGTGATAATTCTTACGACGTGACCGCCCTCAATCACAGCGCTTGTCCCCCAGAGTTGGAAGTTTTGCTTTGTCCCTTTCATGGATAGAATACGTGCTTCATAAGCTTTTTGCTTCCAAGGAGAAACAGCGTAGAGTTCCCCGCCAATGTATCGTATTTCTCCCTTCTTTATCGGGAGTCGTATCAATTTTGCTCCTCCTCTTGGAGGTTCCGGATCGCCTTCAACTCTCGGAATGAACAGCCTTGCTATACCGCTGACTATCACCACAACACCGCGATGATCGAAAACGACATTATCGACGTGGGCGTTTTCAATCTCCATCTCCGGGCCTGCAAACGCTGGGGAGTGTATAAATGCGCAGGTGACAAAGATTATACCGATGATTCTTGGAATCATGATTATGCTTTCATCCAACAAAGATACAAAAGGCTTACGACGCAGCCTTAAAAGCCCCAATCAAAGAGGGGCAAAAAGGTGCGGCTGAAGACGTAGGTTTTTTTGATAAATCAGTCCGGCAAATGCCAGGCTTTATGGAGACATTGCAATCAATAACGGCCACCACTACTACTGCCGCGGGGTGGATTTGTTGTCGTTGTGTTGCTGCTGGAACTTGATATGTTATCACTTCTGGAATAGTTAGCACAGGCCGATAGTAGTGCGGTGGTGGCGATAACAATGAGGATCGCCGATATACGCCCTAAGGAAGTTTTTAGTAAGCTATTCTGCATCTTATCCTCCAAACTCAATTTATGTAGTCAGACACCCCTATACGGTTTGAGGTGCTAACATATGATGCAGCTGTAACCTCCCAAGTTAATAAGCAGGATCAAACCTTTATCTAAACAAATTGGCGATTGTACGCCGTGCATGCCACAGGAAGGCCGCATTGTATGTATGAGGGTGAGTATCAACCAGGTCCCTTGACCTGGAGAGGGATCATTTAAATTGGAATCGCAATCCCGTTCTATTCTTTTAATTTATCGCGCAATTGATCAGAAAACCGGTTCTCACTTTTCTGATCGTGCTCTAACGGAAAATATTGCGGAACAGCCAAAAGACTATCAATGACGGCAAGATAAGCAGAAAGATTCCGACACCCCAATGAAAAGGCTCCGGAACGCCCCAGGCCAAGCCATAAGTTTCTGAAAGCTTCAGAGCGGCAGAATAAATGTCAAAATTAAGTGGTTGTGGAATTGTGCCCCCTTGCGGACCTCCTAAATAATTGGCTAGGACCACTGTGCCGGTATAGGCGGCAAGACACATAAGAAGTGCATTTATGGTTGCCATCGGATTTTCCAATCGAGCAGCTTATTAACATTGAATATGAGACTACATTAACTTAGACGTTTTTATAGGTATTTGTGTAGAGAGAAATTGTATTTAGAGAACGTGAGCTGGCTAGGCTGTGGTGCGAGCAATCGTTAAATTATTACCGCAGCCTAACGTTTATGCTAGCCAGCTCGTCATCCAACTTTTGTTATTACCAGCAGATTTTCGCTTCGATACGGCAGGTATGTTCATCAAAGATGCCGAAATCCAGGAAGAGACGGCATTTAGGTTTCCGCTCCGAGACGCTGACATTTTTAATGCGTTTTTCTTTCTTCAAATTATCGACCCATTTGTAAAGATTTTCCCGTGCCATCCTAATCGGGCCTTCTTTACCGTAATCATTGACTTCAAATGCATGCCACTCGCATGTTCTGGCCGCAGCGGGTGTAGTGACAATTGAGCCTGCAATAATGAGTGCAGACCCAAGTATAAACAAATTTTTTATCGTCATAGGAAACTCCCCCTTCTGTACGTAAATTCCCACGCCCAGTAATATATGGTTTGTGGAATTAGACCAACCTGGAAATATTTTCGAGAATAAGGCGTAATGTTGTTAGGAAACCTGCCCTCTTAGTTATTACCAGCAAAAGCTTGCTTCAGCGCGGCATTTATATTCGTTGAGAAGCACAATCCAATCTTTGCATGTTACGCTCGTTTTGCCTCTGCGGACATTTTTAATACCCTGTTTGGCAGTCCAAGAAGTTATGTAGGACGAGAGTTCTTCTTTTGCGTCTATAACCGATTGGTCCTTACCAATTGCTATAGCGCTTGCAGCAAGACGTTGACAACGCCCAGCTTCAGCATTGGTGGATATTATCGACAGCAAACTTGCAACAGATAATACTGCGAGACTCATCCGAAAAGACAAATTGGTTTTCATTGGATTTTCCTCACTAGCCAAAGATACTTCGCTGCCGATCCCTTAGTTGGTGGTCGGACTGATCAAAGTCATCCTTGCTATTTTTTATCGTAATTTGTGCTGAGATTTACCTGCCGCCAAAAATTGCCCTTACTGGATAAAAAACGATGATCGCAGGTATTGCTAATATGAAAGCACCAATTGCAAGGCCTGCCAATTCAGGAACTTCAGCACCCAACGGAAGATTGGAGGCAATCCATAGCACAGCAGCATATATATCGAAATTCATTGGAGCATCCGCGGGTGAGCTTGCTAAATTAACACCAACAACAGTTGCTGCAAATGCGGCTAGGGCGAAAAGAAGCCCAAAAAAGCTAGACATAGTAATTTTCCTTCCAGCCCCGCCAATTCTGGTTGCATCCTAAAAAATGGGTGTAAAGGGCAAGGCGTTGAGGTGCAATAGTTTTATGCTCAAGAATCGATGATGCGATGCTTATTCGCAACATATTCTCATGGGAAGGGTTACCGTCGGCAGCGGTCCATTAAGACAAGCATAATCCGAAAGATTTAACCGGGATCTTAGAAAAAAACCTTATTAAACAGATGGTTAAGCTCCGGTTGCAAGCTTAATGCTGAGAGATTTATCAACTTCAACCTGTTTTTAAGCGCTTATATCGAGGGATTGGCCGACGCCAGGTGATGTTGTCGCGACGACTCGATTAAGATTTTCTTGAGCCGCTTCGACAAGTTTAGCGACCGCGGCCTCGGAGTTTGCATTTTGTTTTGCGATTTTAGCGGCAATCGCCAGCTGGGTCTGAGCATGATTGCTTGCAACTGTTGCGGTAACAAGGTTGTTGGCGATACTCATGGCGACAAACTCTCCTCGCACGAAATCATAAATTGCACGCAGTTGCGTCTGCTTAACTCTGTAGACTTAAATTTTTTCAAAGTCAGGCAAC
Organism: Methyloligellaceae bacterium; assembly: GCA_965224165.1. Lineage (GTDB taxonomy): Bacteria > Pseudomonadota > Alphaproteobacteria > Rhizobiales > CBDCYM01 > CBDCYM01. Next base: position 1,416,555 of record CBDCYM010000011.1, read on the forward strand.
TATCTATTTTATGTGAGATAATTTAAAAAAGTGTGGATTCACAAATACTTAACCATAAGCTATCTCCTGCCATTTTTGTAATCTAACCGGGGCGAAAGAAATAGAAGAAGACTCCTCAAACATCTCGTCTCTTAATCGAAAAAAAACCTCCAATTTCTAAAATGTGACTGACTTGAGAGGATCCCTAGAGCATCCCGCGTTTAGATGGAATGACTTGGATGCTCTATCTTTTTGTCATCGCATATCTTTTTTCGCAAAACCGGTACCCACTTTTGCGAGATATGCTTTAGCTTCTTGGTTGATATGTTTAGGCATAGTGGGGTGGGCGAATATGAAGGGGATCATATTCACAGAATTTTTCAACTTTGTTGAGGGCATGCATGGTGATGATTTCCTTGATGATCTCATCGAAGAGAGCCTGGTGCCGAATGATGGTGCCTACACATCCGTAGGCACATATCCCTTTTCAGAGATGCAGCAGATTTTAACCGCCTACTGCAAAATGTCGGGTACAACCGTGCCTGTTGCCCTTAATCAATTTGGAGCCAACCTATGCCGTTCTTTTCAGAAAAAATATTCAACGTTTTTTCGCGAACATGATGGGCTTTCAGGATTTCTCTCATCGGTTCATAACCATATGCACGTTGAGGTGAAAAAGCTTTACCCAGAAGCAGAATTGCCTGAGCTTCATGTTACCGAGATCAATGACTCACATTTAAAAATGGTCTATTTGAGCTGCCGCCCTTTATCTGATCTGGCTCAGGGGCTTATCGAAGGGGCTGCAGAATACTATCAACAGCCAATTGAAATTAGTCGCAAGCCTTGGAACGAGGGCTCTGAGCAGGGTTGCGAATTTACGATTAGTTATATTTGAAAGACCTAGCATGAGTTCTAAACACCTTAACTCAGTTGAGCTAATCGAGGCATTGCTTTCGAAAGTCTCTCGGCTAGAAAGACGGCTGTCCCGCGAGAAAAACACGCGAATTCAAGCCGAGCACCTTTTGGAAGAAAAATCCAAGGAGCTTTTTGACAAAGGTCAGCAGTTAAAAGTCCAAGCTATCAAGCTTGCAAAACAAACGAGCCAACTCGAAGTAACACTGCAAAAAGAACGGGAATTGAATGAGTTGCAGCGGAGTTTTGTAGCTATGGCATCCCATGAATTCCGCACGCCACTAGCAATTATAGATGGTTCGGCCCAGAAGGTTTTACGTCGTGCTAACAGGATTACACCGGACGAACTCTATACCGTGGGAAACAAAATGCGCGATGCGGTTAAGCGCATGATCAGGTTGATCGATAGTACGCTCTCGGCTGCGCGAATGGAGGCCGGGAAATTTCAAATCCATCCGGAAGACTGTGATATTGCTGAGGTCCTATCTGACTGCTGTGATCATCAACGGGAGCTTACTGACAAACACAAAATTAGCCTGCAGGTTTCAGCACTCCCATCGACAATAGTGGCTGACCCTAAGAGTTTGGACATGATATTTTCCAACTTGCTCACCAATGCAGTCAAATATTCTCCACACGCTGACAATATATCCGTTCAAGCAAAAACAGAAAACGGTTTTGTGATCGTCTCAGTTCAGGATTATGGATTGGGAATTGAAGAGTCGGAACAGGCTAAAGTATTTTTACGATTCTTCCGAGCCTCAACATCTACCGGAATTTCCGGTACTGGCATTGGGTTGAACCTAGTAAAGATGCTCGTTGAAGAACACGGCGGAAAAGTTTCGGTCACGTCTAAGATAGGTGAAGGCAGCACGTTTATAGTGAAGCTTCCCATTAGTGGTCCGGTGAGTCAGGCGCACAAAGCTGTAGCTTAGAACTGGGCCGACCGCTCCAAAAAATGAAAAACATTCTCTGAACAAAATACCTAAAATCGAAGCCCTTAGCCTCATAACGCTCAAGATTAAAAGGGGCGGTCAGACCCTAAAATAATGGAACTCTATTGGATCAATTCAAATAAGGCGCGCTATTCAGATAAGGCACATTACCCGTAGGACTGGAAATGCCTGAATCAAAAAAGAAGCCCGAGTCAAACGGAGAAGCCTGGGAACGGATCCTAAAATTGTAAGTGAAAGAGTCTTCTAAGGAATAGCTGTAGCCGCCGACACGTCTGCGAGAGCCTTTAACCCTTGGTGCTCTCCGGCGATAATGGCGCGACTTTTTGTGCGGGGTAAAAACACCATCATCTTTCGCATGACGCCGCTCTCCGGCTTCAGCGGGATTACCAACAGCAAAAGGTGCAGCGATAAAGGCCACTGCCGCCAACAACATAATGCGTTTCATTTCATACACCCCTTTTACAAAACTATACCCCCACACTATAAGATAAATTGCATTGGCTGTGACAATTAGCAACTTCAAAATACCGAGAGCTGGGAAGATAGTTGTCCAGGATCTGTTCGTAAGCGATATAAATTACTGATGTGTAAATATTTTTCTGTTTTAGTCACTGTTGCAACAGTTCAAATATATTTATTCCGCAGGTACAGCTGAGGCGGATAAAGCCGGCAACAATGCCACAGCAGAAAATATCAGAGCGGCAGCAAAGGCGAGCACGATAAAAAGTGTATCAAAGCCCCATCTCTCATAAACCCATGCGATAAACGGCACTGAAGACGCTGTGGCTGAGAAGGTCACAATGTAGCGCAGCGCAAAGACGCGGCTGCGCCATTCACTCTTTGTGATACGGCTGACCAGGGTATCGTTGATAGGGATCTGCCCAAAAACTGCGAGCATGAAAATCATCGATACAGCCAATGCCTCCCAGTCTGTCAGCCCTGGCATTATGGCAAAGAGAGCTGCTTGTATAAGCGCAACCCCCATAAAGATATACCGTATCGGATGGCGGTCGATAAGATAGCCAACGATCAATTGTCCCATTGCAGCAATGGCAAGGACAATAAAGGCAAACCATCCTATCATTGTGGCTGATCCGGCTAAATCGCTAAGACGTTCATCAAAGACTTTTGGCAGGCTGAAAGTGGTGCTCTGAAAAATAAGACCGCCAATAGCGGTTGAGAAAAATACGATTATAAATATGCGGACAAGCATATGGCGGTTGAGCACCAGTTCCGGTGGAGTACGTACGTGCTCCAAGTCCGTTGTTGCCGGAGTTCTTCGATCATTTTTCAGGATAACAAGCTGTAGGTAAGCAAGGCCTATGGCAACAGATAAAATGCCCGGCCATACAAAGGCTGAGCGCCATCCAGTATTGTCAATAAGAAAACCGGTAATTAGCGCTGCACAGGCTACACCGAGATTTCCGAATATGCCATTTATGGCTAAGGGGATGCCAACCTGCGTACGTCCTTCTACAACGAGCGCAATACCAACCGGGTGATAGATGGCTGCGAAGACCCCTATTGCGAACAAGCCAATGCCAATTTGTAGAGGTGTTTGAGCGAGAGCGGTTGCTGAAGACGCGAGACCGATACCAATGAAAAAAATAGCCATCATTCCTTGTCGGCTCCATCGGTCAGCCAACCACCCAGAGGGAAGTGCAAAAATAGCAAAGGCAATGAAACCTGGAGTGGCATAAGGAATAAGCTCGCCATAGCCCATGTTCCATTCTTGTGAGAGGACAAGGGCGGCCACTGTTGCAAACACAAGCATGAAGAAGTGATCTAGGAAGTGCCCTATATTTAAGAAGAGAAAATGTATGCGATTGTGATTTACTCGAAGTCTCCACATGGCTGTGCATTTCTGAGAGGCCTGCAAAAGACGTCTGTTCTTTTGCAAGGATTGTTCACTAAGCGGTCCATTGATTTGTATAATTTGTATAAAGAGATTAGATGTGGCAGAATATCGATGTCTTGCCTATTTTCGTCGAATTTCTGCCAGTAGTAAGTTATGCAAACAAGAAGCACAAATCCTGAGGATTACCAAGGCATTCCACGCCAGATTGCCGCCATGGCTAAAAGCTTTTCCCATGGTGATGCCATTGCCGCTCATACGCATTCACGTGATCAATTTCTTTATGCCGCTCAAGGGATGATGCGGTTACGTACATCCGAAGATGCGTGGATTGTACCGACTGATCGTGCTGTTTATATCCCTGCGGGGACCCAACATTCATTGGTAATGCGCGGGCAGGTAGAGATGCGGACTCTCTATATCAGGCCAGATATCAATCCAGATATCAAGCCAGAGGTTGATCCTAAGTTACCTAGGGAACTGACTGTATTAGAGGTCACGCCCTTGCTTCACTCATTGATACTGGCTTTGCTGGAAGAGCCGGTGCTTTATGATTTGAACGGGCGAGCTGGCATGATTACAGGATTAATCATTCATGAGATCATGCGGGCTCGGAGATCACATCATTCCATACCTATGCCACGAGATCGTAGGCTGACACGAATATGTGAAGCGTTATTGGCGGATCCCAACCGTTCCGAAAGGCTTGATGACTGGGCGCAGTTCGTTGGCGCTTCCCCACGTACAATATCGCGTCTTTTTGTAGACGAGCTGGGGTTGAATTTTACGGTTTGGCGGCAACGTGTGCGATTTCATCACGCCTGGGAAGCATTGCTGCAAGGTGACCCCATCTCCCGAGTTGCTCAGGCAAGCGGCTATCGAAGTCCAAGTGCGTTTACGGCAGCGTTTCGCAAGGTCTTAGGCGTAGTACCCAGCAGTGTGTCACAGCCGTAACATAGAATGATAAAAGAACAGTTCCGCCACCTAAAATTGATTTCCGTTATCATATCTGAGCCTTTTAAGATCGGAGTTGGGGGTAGGAGCGCACCAGCGGGCTTTTCCCGCGAACTGGAGAATGCGTTTATGCACGCTATAATACTAAATTCCAAAACACCGTTTTTGCGATGCGTCAAAGTCGCATTGATTACATTTCTTCTTGCCAGCGCATCACCGCTTTCAGGTCAAGCTCAAGGGACCACAAATAAAAAACCGCCCCTTGATAAACCTCAACTATACAAAAAAAAGCAGCTTAACAAAAAAAAGAAGCCTGGACTGCCGCCCGCACCCAAGACTTATGAAGGCACAATGACTCTTGAGCGGATGAACACGATCATCACTCGGCTTGATCCAGCAGCGAAGGCCATACGTAAGGGGGTCTGGCAGTTTATCATTGAAAAGGTCCCGGTTCTTATTGTTACTGACGAAAAGAATGACCGTATGCGTATCCTCGTCAGCATACGTCCTGCCGGTGGTTTAAGCCGTGAGGTACTCGCCCGCATCGCTCAGGCTAATTTTGATTCCGCACTCGATGCCCGTTATGCCGTCGCACGCAATGTTCTCTGGGCAACCTTCATTCATCCTTTACGTGCACTACATGACAAGCAATTCATCTCTGGCATCGGACAGACGGTAAATTTAGCGCTCACCTTTGGCAGTACCTATTCATCTGGTTTGCTGATCTTTGGTGGGGGCGATAGCCAGGACATTATTCGCCGGCAGTTGATTGATAAGCTATTGAAAAAGGGTGTTCCGATATAGGATTGGAAAATGAAATTGATCTTAATTTGTTCGCTCCCCTCTCCCGGTAGCGTCGAGAGAGGGGAGTAAAATTGTAAATGAAACTGACCCAGCTATTTATTTACTTGTTGTTTGTTTAGCCCTTAGTTGGGTCAAACCAGGCCATGCGCCACGTTGCTGTTCTGGCCGGTTCTCCCTCAGGAGCAGGCATCAGCGATTAGCTGTTTGAAGAAACCGGTGCGATCCTACTCATTGTCCGCTAATCGTATAGCTTCCGTCAAACATATGCCGGTCAAAACGTGCCAAAAGCGGCATTCCAACTATTCATTTGAGCATATACTCATAAATTATGAGCGCACCATGCTTTCGCGCTCTCCAAGCAAGTACCGTATAACATCCGCATAATCGAATAGAAGAGAAATTACAATTGTAGCGAGGAATACCCAGATTACTTGCCTGAACGGTGCAACGATTTCAGAGTTCCTCAAGCGTTGCCAAAAATAGATCGCAAGCGGTGTCCAGACCACAACGTGTACCAAACCTAATAGGCGAACATAGCCAACCTTTTGGTATAACCACATCATAGCGAGAAACACGACCACGCTTGTCGCAAAAATTACCAAAGAGTCACGTCGCGTTGCTTTTGAGAATAATAACGTAATCATTGACGCAATGATCACGATACCCATCCAATTGACCCACCATTGAACCCAGACTGGTTGAGTAGCAATTGCATCTTCGAAAGACATTTTTAGAGTTCCTGTTAAGGTGGCGTGGCCAGTCTCTATATTAGCCAGATTTGAGTCAATACTTAGATACACCGGCCTACAAAGTCAGCAGGCACCCGAAACATCTCGTAAACTATATGCGTTCTAGCACCAGCGACAGAATGCTCTTTGGCTTTAACCATTCCCTCGGCCTGGTCGTGAATATCTCGCCGAGATCGCCTCACTTGAACTCGAGGACAAGATCTCTGCTTTGTTCCTGAACGAGAGTGCAAAATGTTTTTTCAAGCTCGCCGGAATTTAGTTATGGCTATGCCTTTATAAGTCCAGGTTCTAAGTCATCATCCCTGCGGGGTGCAGTTTGTAACTCCACCCTGAACCGTTCATGTTCGCGCTTATAAAATAAAGATTAGGTGTTTTTGATACAGAAGCATGAATAATGTGGAGTTACAAACCCCGTCCAGCGGAGGCCTAACCGTTTTATTTCACTTCAGAGCCCACACATCGAAGCTCTTGAGATATGCTCTGAGTGGCGCAAGGTCCGTTGCCGACAGTTTCAGAACGTATTGTCCGCCCTTGATGTACGATAGGTATGAAAGCTCCTTGTTAACGCCGGTGGCTGCATTGTTTTTTGAATCCTGCATGGTCAGTGCTTGGGAGCGTTGAATGAAAACGTTGGCTTTTTCGGAATAAATATACCACCTGCGAAGATCTTGTAATTTGCCGAGCAGCTTTTTGGGCCCCAGCTTCTTGACAACAATATGCAGAGTTTCAACGTGTGTTGACTGTCCGTTCACTTGATGGACTATGGGGAAGCTTTTGACGACCCTTGCCGTTACCTTGGCAGGTTCTTCTCCTTCACTTTGTTCTGTGAGGTCCAGAGTGGCGTGTTTAGTGAGTGGAAAGGCATCCAAGGGCGTGAAGGTTGAACGGGTGATTGCCCAGTCCGGACCATTGAGAATACGGCGGTGATTGAAGTTAAGAGGATGCCGTGCAAATACAAAACCGCCTCTGGGTGTCATGCCATCATGGGCCCGAAGCATGTAATAACTTTTGTCTTTAGCGGGCTTATAGCTCCACAGAAGAGCGCCCCCACTTTTATCTTTCATAAACAGGCAGTCGATGGTGGGCAGGCTTACAGGGTCCCCTTGGGTCGCTTTGAAATGATTTAACACTGCGCGATATTTTTTAGGACGCATGGGAGATCGACAAAGGTCCAGGATTTTTTCGGGGTTTGCAAAAAGACGGCGTTCAATCGCTCTCATTTTCTTGTTGTGGGCATCCAGTCGACGTGCCAGGTAGCTCGCGGCGTCGTCAAGAGATTTCTGAAACTGAGGTGACAGAACCCGGTCTTTTTTTTCTGACTTATTGTTTTCCTGTGCCTCCAATGGAGAGACACCCGACATCGTCAAAATAAACAGAACCGCCGAAATATGCTTTAGACTGATACCCTCTTTTTGAACCATTTTCCTCTCCAGAATTGCCTGTTCAATTTTCATTGGAGTTGTCGTGGTCAAACGACATTAGGTTCAACGGAACTGCTGATGACCCTAAGCTGTCATTTGCAAAGTCGCGAACGTGATTGTACGGATTTTTTCCCGAGCGCCCTATTGGATAGTCAGTTTGACCCCGCGGCTGGTGGCGATCCAAGGTCGGGAAAAAAGGAAACACTTCTTATCTTCGGCAAAGTCGGCGGATTCGAAATAGGCGATCTGCCCAATTTCAAGCGATTTTCACATTTTTGTCGAACCAAATCACATCCTGAGACGACAAACAAAACATGGAGGATAACCAAGATACCACCTCCAACATATCCAATAGGAAGAAATGAAAATGACCCTAAAACTGAAACCTATTATTCTTACTATCGCTGGTGTCATGTTTATCAGTGCGCAAGTGGCGCATGCCGGATCCAAAAATGTCGCCAAACGCTACGTTCAAGAGGATCCGGGCAAGAGTGCGAACAAAAATTTCACCGCAGGTGGTACGCAAAAAGATTCGAAGTACTTTTGGGTGACAAAAAAGTTCTACGGTCACTATGGTCCGTACACCCGGAAGAACCGGCTGAAAGCCAAGCGTCGTGGCCGTCAAAGGCGTTAGGCCGTGAAATCTTTTCGGCTCTACGACGAGTTTCGGAGTGGCGGGGCCGGTGGAATTCGTGATGGTTATCTTGGTCGAGATGGCGGTGGCGGAGCAATTGCCACGACAAATTGGACCGGTCCGCCACAGCGTCGCTGTGTGTGAGGAATACAGTTTGGGACGCGAGTGCTATTCCGCGAAACATTCAAACATGTCGCCAATCCTCCATCTCCACCGGGTTCGTCGGTGCCGGGCCGTCGAACGCTAATCTTCGAATCTAAGCACATATGGACGGGGTTACAAACCTTGTCCAGCGGAGTTTTTCAACAGTATCGGCCCGGAGCGGACTCTTTGTATTCGGAGAAATTAGCTCCCGCTGTGTTCCTCCTTTGCATCAAAGGAGACATCATAAGCTTTTATCTGAAACGGATGACATAGAGGATGTTTGAGCGTGCGGGGTCAATTTAGGTTGTCGCACAGGACCACAAGCTGCTTATTCTGACCGCGTATTGCCCACCCCCTAATTCAACGTGGCACGTCCAATGGGGCATACACTGGCGCCGGGGCCCGGGCCACTGCCAGACAGGACGTCGTTTTCGCGCAAATGTTGCAAAGGAATCAACTTGTCTTGCCGGTGGGACTTGAGTCCCCGCCAACCGGCATAGGTTTTGGTACGCTTCCTTTTTGTAGACCAAGTTGTGGACGGAGGAGACCATCATGTACGCTTTAGTGGTTGTTGGATCAATAACTTTCTTTGTTGCGGCGCCAGCCAGTTCGCAATACGCAACAATGAGCCAAAGCAACATCTGCCCCAACCCAATTGTCGCAAAAATCTGCCGATCGGTTCACTCCGACGCTCGGTTTATCCGGACAAAAGAGACTAAGAGACTCTCAGACGGAGAGATTGCCTATATCTATCTCCAAGCCAATCTCTTTGAAGTTGAAATAGCCAAACTCGGTCGTGAGAACGCAACGGACCCGGATGTGAAGGCGCATGGTGAAATGGTTGCACGGGACCATGGTAATGTGGTCAAGCAGTTCAGCATGTTACTCGAAAAAATTGGTGTTAAACCACGTGAGTCACAAATTGCGATCGATATCAAGAGTAAGCACGAAGTAACCATAAAAGACCTTCGCTCAAAAAGCGGTGCCGAATTTGACCGTGCATACATCGCGTTTGGCGTGAAGAACCACACTGAGGTTATCAACTCAATAAAGACAGTTATTCTTCCTGCTGCACAAAACAGTGCAATTTCGGCACACTTTAAAAACGTGTTGCCAGCGTTTGAACACCACCTGCAAGCCATCATCAAAATTGCTAACAAGCTTGGCATTCAAACAGACAAGTAATTCGGGAAACAGATTGTGCTATGCGGAAAGCCTTTGCAGTTGATCGCGATCAACGATGACGATGTGTCCCACCTGTAGCTCAACTGTTCCTTGACGTGCCAAATTGCGAAGAACTCGAGAAACAACTTCCCGTGTTGATCCAAGATGGCGGGCAATACTGTCGTGTGTTGTTTCAAGCGTGCAGTTAGAGTTTGCTCGGCGCAACAATAGTGCCGCCACCCGTTGCTCTAGACCGCAGCAGACAGTCTCTTCAAGCAGAGTCATAACATTAAACAACTGGAATGACATCGTTTCAAAGGTGAATTTCTGGACTGAATGTTCGCGTTGAAAAAGCGACTTATAAATATCGCCGGGAATGAAAGTCACGTGAGTTTCTTTGTCATCGCTTTCAACCCAAGCCGGATAACTTAGTTCGGAAAAAAGACAATTCATAGCAAGTATGCATGATTGACCAGGATCGACCCAATACAGTGTGCCCTCACGCCCGTCTGCATTCGTGTAGTAGATCCGCAAACACCCCCTTGTAACAAGATACGCGCCAGATATTTGGTCGCCACGCGAAATTACGCTAGTTCGAGGCTCAAGAACCATTGGCTTTGATGCAGATTTTAGCTGGTCTCGCGCTTCGGAGCTCAAGTCAGTTATGAAAGGAAACATTGAAGGAAGTGCATCTCCCATCATTCAGTCTTGCTCCGCTTTACTGTTATTGATGCAAATGGTCTCGTCATCCGTTTCATCTTGTCGAAGAGCTAACAGAAAAGCAATTGTGAAAAATTACCCCCTGCAAGGCGCAGTTACAAACTGCGCCCTGAACCGTTCATGCCAGCGCTTATAAAATAAAGACTAGGCGTTTTTGATACAGAAGCATGAACGTTTTGGTTCGGGTTACAAGCCCCGTCCAGCGGAGAATCCTCTCGGTATTGGAGACCAAGAGGAAACTACTAGTTTAACTTATGACCTCTGAGCTTAAGTTTACCTAGACCTCAAACCAAATGTTGGTTTGTAGCAAATTCTTGCTTTGTACCCACAACACACTCTTCTTTGGCCGTGAACAATCCTCTTCCGACAATAAACTTTTGCTTTTACGATTTTCCAGTTCGAGTAGTTCGTGTTCACATAGTGAATGAGTTTTTGTTTGGCCACGAAGATAGCTTTAGCTTTGGTGAGTTGGCATGTGTAGGGCGCTTTTATGACCTTACATTTTGGTTTTGCCTGGACAGCGGAGCCATTTGCTGTGGCAATTAAAAAAACACCTAAGCCTAAGGCAGCCGCAAGGCCTGGGATTGAAAATTTCTTAAACATCTAAACCTCCGTTTGGGATCTGATTTGTTGTCCTTATCATTGGTCGCAGGGCCTAGTGAGTGGGTTCAATGGTGGATGATTTCTTTAGAGCGTTTCCAGGAAAAGTGGGCACCGGTTTTCCGTCCGGAAACGCAATAAAACAAAGACTTAGGGCCTGGTTTTGATTCAATCAAAACCGAAAAGGCCCTAATTACGGCTCAAGTTGAAGGACAAAAAAATCCAATTTTAACCAATATTACCCAAAATTATTCCATTGACCCCCATATTATCCCATGCTATCCCATTATTACCCGTTTGAAGACGGGCGAGGGCAATAGCCGTGCCCACGGCCAATTTTCTGTTCCAGCGTTTGAGAACCGGGGGTACTTGACAAGGGATGGACCGCTTTGTCTCCACATACACAAAAAAGATCGACGCCAAAGGACGCGTCTCAGTTCCTGCGTCTTTTCGCACCGTTCTCGCACGCGACGGTTTCGATGGGGGAATCTACTGTTACCCCTCGCTCGATAGCCAGGCGCTTGATGCGGGTGGACAGCGGCTCGTCAACCGCATTGACGGAATTCTTGAAGAGGTGCCGGCCTACTCTGATGAGCGAGACCCGCTCGCCACGGCCCTTTTTGGCGAAAGCGAAATTCTTAAAATTGATCAAGACGGTCGAACCATCTTGCCCGAACGGCTCCGAGACCATGCCGGCATCACAAATGAGGTCACCTTTGTCGGCCTCGGTCACAAGTTCCAAATGTGGGAGCCTCAAAGTTTCGAAGCATACCGGAAACAATCACGTGGCAAGATGGACGATCTTCGCAAGTCACTCGGCGCGGGACGTCGTCTTTCAGAGGGCACTGAAGGCGGCAACGAGGATGCACGGGAATGATGACGGGCAGCGGCATAGGAGGCCACGCCGCTGGCGGACCGGCCCGTCACATTTCTGTGCTCCTCGCCGAGGTTATTGAACGTCTTACTCCTGAAGATAATGCTATCTATGTCGATGCCACGTTTGGTGTAGGCGGTTATTCGAAAGCAATTCTTGAAAGTGCTGACTGCCGAGTTATCGCCATTGATCGTGATCCAGACGCAATTATCGCGGGTCAAGATCTTGTTTCAGATTATGGTGATCGGCTGACGCTGGTTGAAGGCAAGTTTTCTGAATTGAGGGAACTCGCAGAGCAAGCTGGTATCAAGGCGGTTGACGGCGTTGTTCTGGATATAGGTGTTTCCTCAATGCAGCTTGATCAAGCGGAAAGGGGTTTTTCTTTTCAAAAAGACGGACCTCTGGATATGCGCATGTCGCGTACCGGTCCGTCGGCAGCGGATGTCGTGGCACAGCTTGATGAAGAAGATTTGGCCGATGTGATTTTCCGGCTTGGTGAGGAACGACGCTCCCGTGCTATTGCCCGTGCAATAGTTGCCTCGCGGAAGAGTGAACCGATTACCAGAACAGGTTCGTTAGCGGGAATTGTTGCAGGTGTTCTTGGGACAAGGCCAGGCACCACAAAGCATCCTGCTACAAGGACATTTCAGGCTTTAAGGCTTTTTGTGAACAATGAGCTTGAGGAGTTAGTTTTGGCTCTGCACGGTGCCGAACGGTTGCTTAAGCCAGGCGGACGGCTTGGTGTGGTCACGTTTCATTCACTTGAGGACAGGGTCGTCAAGACTTTCTTTACTTCTCGTGCAGGAAGGACACCGCGACAATCACGTCATTTGCCGGAAAAATTGGAAAAAGGGGTGGATAAAATGCCACCAAGTTTTCGGCTTGTTAACCGAAGACCTGTTAAACCTAAAGAGGGTGAAATTCATAACAATCCGCGCGCACGCTCAGCAAAATTGAGGGTTGCTGAGCGAACGGAGGCGCCGATCCATCCTTTGAATATGGAGGAGGTCGGGCTGCCACGTATTCGTGTCGGATCTGTTGAGCGTTTGAGTGGGGTATCATGATACGTATCTTGAACTTACTAGCGTTTGGGATTGCAGGTGCTCTCGCCTTCCTTCTTTATGAACTCAAATATGAAACGCGTCTGCTTGAAGACAAGGCTGCGCAACTGGCTCGTTCTATCGAACAAGAGCGCGATGCAATTGCGGTGCTGCGCGCGGAGTGGAGCCATTTGAACCAACCTCAACGTATTGAGCGGTTGGCGAAAAAGCATCTGGGGCTGCGCCCAGTTATGGCAAATCAGATCATAACTGCGGATGAATTGGATAAACGGATTTCCAAACGCTCTCAACCGGTTCGGGATCCGATCGGTACTTTGATAGCGGATGAAGATATCTCTCGTGTGAACAAAGAGATCAAAAAGCAGAGCGGTTCGGTGGGCCGCTAAATATCTAACAGAATAAGTTTCGTATTTTTGTAAGTCAGTGTTTTTGAGAGGGTAGAGGCCAGTGTCGCGTAAAACTCACCATGTTCCTGGAAAAGGACGTCTTGCTTTAACGGTACTTATATTTGCATTTGTGTTTGTGGGTATTGGGTTTCGGCTTGTGGGGCTTACTTGGGCGCCTGCGCAACCTTTTACATTGGCTGTTAGTCAACCGCTAACACAAACCAAACTCCGACCAGATATTGTTGATCGCAAAGGACGTCTTCTTGCAACCGACATCAAAATCGCTTCTCTGTATGGTGATCCGGTACGCATCATTGATGTTGATGAGGCTGTTGAAAAGGTAGCAGGTGTACTGCCAGGTATTGATAAAAAAGTTATGCGGGAGAAGCTGGAAGATAAGTCACGCCGGTTTGTTTGGATTAAGCGGAGTTTGACACCAGAGCAACAAGCAGCGATTCACAATCTTGGTCTTCCTGGACTCGAGTTTGTCTCAGAACCACACCGGGTTTATCCGGCAGGGCGCATAGCATCGCATATTCTGGGGTTTGTGGATGTGGATAATCGAGGACTTTCCGGCATAGAGAGCTACATCGATAAGGTCACAGGGCTTTATTTGCCAAAGACCTTGCAAAAGAACGATAAGCCTGTCGTACAGCTTTCCGTTGACCTCGGCGTGCAACATGTGCTGCGCAGTGAACTCGTTAAGGCAATGCAGCGTTTCAGGGCAAAGGCAGCGGCAGCCCTTGTCCTGGATGTGACAAGCGGTGAAGTGATTGCGATGAGTTCACTTCCGGATTTTGATCCTAATCATCGCGTCCAGGCTCTGGAGAAAGAACGTTTCGACAGGATGACCACGGGGGCTTTTGAGCTTGGCTCTGTCTTCAAAACCGTGACCACAGCTATGGCGCTGGATCTTGATGTTGCAACGTTTGAAAAAAAATATGATGCTCGCGAACCCATTAAAATTGCTTCCTATAAAATCCGTGATTATCATCCGCAAAAGCGTTGGTTGAGTGTGCCGGAAATCTTTGTTCACTCCTCAAACATTGGTGCGGCTAAAATGGCACTGGATGTGGGCTTGGAGCGGCATCGCGCCTTTCTAAAACGGATGGGGCTTCTCGATCCAATATCCACGGAACTGGGTGAGGTGCGCCGTCCAAAAAGCCCAAAAACATGGCGACCAATCAATACAATAACTATTTCATACGGGCATGGGATTTCCGTTGCTCCCATTCAGTTTGCATCAGCGGCAGCGACTCTGGTTAATGGTGGGTATCGGATTAAACCGACCTTTCTTTACCAATATGAAAAACCAGGCCTTTCACGAGACAATAAGATCCTCAAATCGAACACAAGCCATCTGATCCGGCAACTCTTGCGGCGTAATGTCGTGGAAGGAACAGGACGTAACGCTAAGGCCCCAGGTTTTCGCGTCGGTGGTAAAACGGGGACGTCAGAAAAAGTTATCAAAGGCCGTTATAGCAAAACGGCACTGCTAACCAGTTTTCTTTCGGTTTTCCCAAGCGATGATCCCGCTTATCTGGTTTATGTAATGCTGGACGAACCGCAAGCTGCATCTGGAACATCGGCCCGACCTACCGCAGGGGTCAATGCTGCCCCGCTTACAGCCCGTATCATTCGCCGGATTGGTACTATGTTAGGCGTTGTTCCCCAAAAGTCGTCCGATGAGGCGTTTGACGAAAAGGTAGCCTCGGCTTATTAAGCTGGCTGTGTCTGATGCAATTAAATTAGGGGCTTTAGTCGGATCTGAAGCCGATTTGCCGCAAAGCCGGGCAGAAATCGATATTAGTGGCCTGACCGCTGATAGCCGGGAGGTCTTGCCCGGATTTCTTTTTGCGGCCCTTCCTGGTACGCAGGTGGATGGTATGCGTTTTGTTCCCGATGCCTTGGCAAAGGGAGCCGCCGCTCTTTTGGTGGCAAAGGGGCGTGAGGGGGACTTGGATGCCTCCATCCCGGTGATTTCCGACCCACTACCGCGACGCCGTCTGGCTCAGATGGCTGCTCGCTTTTTTGCTGATCAGCCCCGCCAATGCGTTGCCATTACAGGAACAAATGGGAAAACGTCAGTGGCAGCCTTTGTGCGCCAGATCTGGCAAAGCCTCGGATATGATGCGGCAAGTTTGGGCACTGTCGGTGTCGTGACAAAAAAAGGTGCTGCCCCCCTTTCCCATACGACACCGGACCCCGTTACTCTGCATAAGATTCTTGGTGAGCTTGCAGCGCAGGGGATTAGTCATTTAGCCCTTGAGGCATCCAGTCATGGATTAGCGCAAAATCGCTTAGACGGTGTCAATTTTATTGCAGGCGCCTTTACCAATATCTCCCGTGATCATTTGGATTATCATGCGGATTTTGAAGACTATTTTTCTCAGAAGCTCAGACTTTTCTCTGAGTTGTTAACGCCTGGATCCCCCGCAGTCATCGATATGGATTCCTATGGCGGTTCACGGGTTGCAGAGGTTTCTCGAAAACATGCACTTGAAGTATTTACAGTCGGGCGGACAGGAGAAAGCTTGACATTGGTGGATGTTAAGCGTGATGGCTTTGCGCAAATTTTGACAATTATCTTTGACGGTGAGGAGTATAAGGTGAGGCTGCCTTTGGTGGGTGATTTCCAGGCGGCCAATGCGTTGGTGGCGGCGGGGCTGTGTATTGCCACCGGGTACAAGGCGGATGATGTTATGCCATGTCTTGAGGCGCTTAAAGGAGCTGAAGGGCGGCTCGAACATGTAGGTACATCGCCAAAGGGAGCCCCAATTTTCATAGATTATGCTCACACACCTAATGCTCTTGAAAATGCGCTCGTCGCTCTTCGCCCTTATGCCAAGAGGCGGCTGATTGTTGTGTTTGGCTGCGGGGGTGATCGCGACAAGGGCAAGCGGCCACAAATGGGGGCTATAGCGATTAAAAGTGCCGATCTCGTCTATGTAACCGATGACAATCCCAGAGGTGAAGATCCGAGGCTTATTCGCGCAGATATCATGTCTGAGGCAGCGGGAGCCATTGAAATTGGTGATCGTCAAAATGCAATCTCAACGGCTGTATCTGATGTCAAATCAGGAGATCTCTTGCTCATTGCCGGAAAAGGTCATGAAACCGGCCAGATTATTGGTCAAGACACCATTCCATTTTCAGATCATGAGGCGGTTGAAAATGCTCTAAAAGGAGTTCGCAAGAATTTCGATTCATAAGGTATACAGCTGTGCTAGGTTTTACTGAAATTTAGGATTAAGATTCGAAGTGAGATTAATAAATTCATTTACAACAAAATCTTTCATATCTACGAAAGCAGGTATTCAAATCAGCTTGCCCGAATTCTCTATTCCTTCGTATAAAAAGCGCCATCTGCGATTCTATGTTTCAAAGCAGATACTTGCCTACAAAATTCCGTTTAAGGGAGTAAATAGACATGGCTGAGCCTCTCTGGCTTGTGGAAGATGCCGTGTCCATTACAGCAGGAGCGCTGCTGGGGCAGATGGCGGGACCAATTACAGGTGTTTCGATTGATTCCCGTACGCTTACTCCAGGAGATCTGTTTATTGCAGTGAGGGGCGATACGCTTGATGGCCATGATTATGTGGGCAAGGCAATTGAGGCCGGGGCGGCCTGTGCGGTTGTGTCTGAAGCATTTAAACCAGCAGACGAGGCATGGCCGCTGTTGTGTGTAAAGGATACATTAAAAGCAATGGAGGCGCTGGGGCAGGCAGCGCGTGCACGCACACAAGCAAGAATCATTGCCGTCACAGGGAGTGTTGGTAAGACAAGTACCAAAGAAGCTCTGCGTTTGGCGCTTTCAGAGAGTAGTACGACTCATGCCTCAGATAAGTCCTATAACAATCATTGGGGCGTGCCATTATCTCTTGCCCGCATGCCAAAGAAAACCCAGTTTGGTGTTTTTGAAGTTGGCATGAATCATCCGGGTGAAATTATTCCATTAAGCGATATGATCCGTCCGCATATTGCAATTATCACGACAGTAGCTCCTGTTCATCTTGGCTTTTTTGAGTCTGTTGAGGAAATCGCCGACGCCAAAGCGGAAATATTCTCAGGCCTCGAACCCGGCGGCACTGCAATTCTAAATCGTGACAATCCACATTTTGCTTTGTTAAAGGCTCACGCCGAACGCAATGATGCCCGAATCGTCAGCTTTGGAGCTGACCCTGAGGCTGAGGTTCGCTTAGACGATGTGGTGTTGGAGGCAGATCGGTCGAAGGTCCGCGCCACAATCTCCGGTACCCCAGTTGCCTATGAGCTTGGGGCGCCGGGGCGGCATCTCGTTATGAATTCCTTGGCGGTTCTCGCCGCTGTTAATGTCGCTGATGCTGATCTCTCTGAGGCTGCTCACGCATTGGCAAAACTCAGAGCACAAAAGGGTCGCGGTGAAAGAGTTGTAATGCAGGTTCCGGGAGGCGCTGTAACCATTATTGATGAAAGCTATAATGCCAATCCGGCTTCTATACAGGCGGCTCTTGCAGCTTTAGCGCAAACGCCGCGTAGCGCGTTTCCGAGACGAATTGCCGTTTTGGGAGACATGCTTGAGCTCGGGCGTTATGCATCAGATTTGCACCAAGCGCTTGCAGAGCCCATCGAAGAAGCCGAAATTGATACTATTTTTGCTTGTGGGCCACATATGCGTACTCTTTATGATGCATTGCCAAATAGGTGCAAAGGTGGCTATGCCGAGTCATCCGAGGGACTTAAGACTGAATTGCTTCGTTATGTGCAAGCGGGTGATGTCATTATGATAAAAGGCTCGCTGGGGAGTCGCATGGGACCACTTGTTGATGCTTTAAAAACACATCTCGGCGCATACGAGATAGAAAAGACAGCCGGGGTTTAGGGAAACGTGATGCTTCATTATCTCGTCGGGCTCAGTGATCAAATTGGTTTTTTCAACGTATTTCGTTACATCACGTTTCGCACAGGTGGTGCGATTGTCACAGCACTACTTGTTGTTTTTCTTTTCGGCCCACGTTTTATCAATCTTCTACGTGTCCGCCAGGGGAGGGGGCAGCCGATCAGGGATGATGGCCCAGAAAGCCATATCATTAAAAAGCAGGGAACACCGACAATGGGAGGATTGATGATCCTTCTAGGCGTTACCGTAGCGACACTGCTTTGGGGTAATCTCTCCAACCCTTATGTTTGGATTGTTCTGGCTGTAACCCTGTCTTACGGGGCTATCGGGTTTTACGACGATTTTCTCAAAGTTTCCAAATACTCGCCAAAAGGGTTTCCTGGAAAAATAAAATTTGGCCTCGAAGTTCTCATTGCAGCAATTGCAACTTACTTGGTCATGATTCTTGGAAAAGAACCGTTTTCTAGCTCTCTCACTGTACCCTTTTTCAAGAATTTATTGATTTATATGGGCCCATTTTTTGTTTTGGTTGGTGTCTTGGTTATTGCTGGGGCCGGGAATTCTGTCAATCTGACGGATGGTCTTGACGGCCTTGCTATTGTGCCGGTGATGATTGCCGCTTCCACATTCGGACTGATCGCTTATCTCTCCGGTAATGCCGTCTTCGCGAAATATTTGCAAATCCACTATGTGCAAGGAACTGGTGAACTTGCCGTTCTTTGCGGTGCGCTTGTAGGCGCAGGCCTAGGATTTCTATGGTTTAATGCCCCTCCCGCTATGATTTTCATGGGTGATACAGGCTCGCTTTCACTAGGTGGTGCGTTGGGAGCCATTGCTGTTGCAACCAAACATGAATTGGTTCTCGCGATCGTGGGGGGACTTTTCGTTCTCGAGACAGTGTCCGTCATCGTTCAAGTCACGTCGTATAAGTTTACCGGAAAGCGTGTTTTCAAAATGGCTCCGCTCCATCATCATTTTGAACAAAAAGGCTGGGCGGAGCCGACAATAGTTGTGCGTTTTTGGATTATTGCCGTTGTACTTGCGCTTGTCGGCTTAGCGACACTTAAATTGCGCTAAAAATTTCTCCAGAGTGCTTCCGGAAAAGTGGACACCGGTTTTCCGATAAGAAGCCCTCCAAAACAAAGATTTAGAGTCCGATTTTGTTTGTTTGCCACACGACACGACGTAAGATGTAAAGGTACCCAAACAATGCTCGCCGTCATTGCGAGCGAGCATTTTGCATGTACTATCGGTTAACGCCTACTTGGTCCCCTGTGAAGAATTCTGATTTAGGCGGGATATAAATTTTTTGAGTTTACGAAGGCCATCAGAATTTCGAGCACCAATTTCCTCAACCAGGCTGCGATGCGCTTGAAGTTGTAACCAGCGGCAGCGAGGACAGCGTTGATCTTATCGCCTTCCCGGCCTTTGAGGTAATTCCGTTCCATTCGGTGTTCGGCCTTGATGTGGCCGATAACGGGCTCAATGGCGCTGCGCCGTTTAAGTTCGCGTTTGATTTGCCCATGAACACCGAGCTTTTGGCCGGAGCGGAAGACGCGTAACGGCTTTGGCGCATTGTGTTTGATATAACCCTTGTCCACATAAGCGCGTTCCGGTTCAACACCGATCCATTGGCTCAGTTCTTCGATCACCGTTTTGAGAGTGTGGCCGTCATAGGGAGCGCTATGGAGTGCCTTGGCATGAAGCACAAACATGCCGCCTGGTGCTCTTGCATTGGTCGTTGCGATCGAGACTTTACAACCGAATGGGCACCTCTAAATACTCTCTTCGGGCCATCCGCCATTTTCAGCACATTTATGACTCCGTGACCTAGTGAGGTGAATTTGAAGTTCCTATCATATTTGCGGCATACCCCATTAGGAACTTCAAATTCGTAAACCTCACTAGATTCAAAAATTGGCTAGTGTCCTTTCGAATCTAAAGTTCGAAAAGTGCCTGACTGAAAATGATACGAACTTTAGATTCGGGACACTAGTGAGGTGGATTTGAAGTTCCTATCATATTTGCAGCACACCCATTTAGGAACTTCAAATTCGTAAACCTCACTAGATTCAAAAATTGGCTAGTGTCCTTTCGAATCTAAAGTTCGAAAAGTGCCTGACTGAAAATGATACGAACTTTAGATTCGGGACACTAGGGGGCCGCTTACGTGCTAATGTCAACTTCATCTATGGTCGCCTTGCAGTTTTCTACATATGCGGCTTTCTATATATATGCGGTTTCCTATATATCTAAGTCTAAGTCCTGATCTCATTGTAATGTAATAACTTAGAACAAGTGGAGTATTTGCCCGATGAGAACACTAATATTTTCACTCGCATTATTCCTTATTTCATTCCCCAATATTTCGTCAGCAAAGAGCGATAATTTTAAACCTGACACAGCATGGGTGCCCAGTGGACCTATTGAATTTGTTATCATGGCTGGGAAAGGCGGCGGTGCTGATAAAGCGGCCCGCTTAATAAAAGGCATAATAGAGCGTAATAAGTTCTCCCCTGTCCCAATCCAAGTAGTGAATATTTCTGGCAACTCCGGTGGCGATGCGCTTACACACCTTAAACGCAAGGCTGGCAATAATCATACGCTTCTCTTTACCCTGAATAGTTTTTTTACTACGCCTTTGAGCCAAACCTCTCTTGGGGTCGATATTCGAGAGTTTGCCCCCATCGCGCGGTTAGCTCAGGACACATTCTGCCTTTGGGTGCATTCCGATCGCAAAGATATCAACACATTCAGTGATTTTGTGAAGGCGGTAAAGGCTGAAGGATCTAATTGGGTCATGGCGGGAACGGGAAAGTTGTCAGAAGATAATTTGCTCACCGATTTCCTGAACATTCAATTCAAGTTGAAAATGACTTATAGGCCTTTCAAGGGGGGTGGCGCAGTGGCAAAGCAACTCGTAGAAAAGAAAGTGCACTCGACTGTCAATAATCCTGCCGAACAGCAACGCCATTACAAAAAAGGACTTACAAAACCGCTTGCAGTGTTTACCCGTCAACGTCTGCCACAATATCCGGACGTTCCGACAATCGGTGAAGAAGGACTTGACTTCGAGTATTTTATGCAGAGGACCATTGCAGGACCGCCAGGAATGAGCAAAGAAGCCCAAGCCTTCTATACGTATATGTTTAAACGGGCCTTTGACACTCCTGCATGGCAGGCCTACCGAACTGAAAACAGTTTAACGGGTGATTTTATTGGTGGTGAGGAGCTGATGGCTTACTGGATAAGGGAGGTCAAACTTCACCAATACATATTGCTCATGATTGACCGCATCAAATAGGCGATAAATTCATAACTTAAAAGGAAATACTTGCGACAGCGCGGTCGACGCGCTCTTTCGCCCATATATTGGGTGCACTTGGAGGAGACGTTGGGCTCGAAATTGTAACTCCTTGACCAGGTCGATCTAAGGTGACTTTACCGCCGGATGTAGTGATCTCCACCTGTCCGTTTAAGAGCAACACGCCATATGTATTGTCGATGGGACCTCCCCAGAAGTCAGTACCTCTCACGCCAATCGTAGCCACCGGTGTTCGAATTTCGATTTCCTTTGAGGCAGCTTTTGCGAGTTTTCCTGTCGTGAAGCGGAACGCGCCTTTCACCGCAGCAACAAATTTGCCTGATTTACCAGCAGGATCATAAACAAAGCGGTCAATTTTAATCTTGGCATTTTCACCAAGGGTCAGAACCGTTTCATCCTTTAAGCGGACTTCTAGCCGTGCTTTTTTACCAGTCGTGAGCTCATCATCCATTAATACGGTGGCTCCTTTTTGAGCATTGCTCTTTTTTCCCAAGGAGAGAATAGCCGCTTCAGGTTTGATGCGGCTTACAGCGCCAGCCTCCTTTGTTTTCGCACCAAGGGGTGAATTGTAAACAAGGATCGTGGCTGTGAATCCTATTATGGCAACTGCTAGAAAAATCCGAAAAAGCATAGTGTTCATAGCCTTACCTCAATGGGATAAATCTTATCTGTCATATAGGAAAAGCTTAAGACAATTAAATGGCCTAGGTTGAGGACTCATAAATGTGGTTAAAAATAGTATGAGCCGATCTGTTTGAATACAAGATGCAAAGGTGCAGGAAATGTGGTGCATTTTCAAGCGTTTCGACGCTGCAGATTGATGCCGTTTCCAGCGCCATTTTCAGCACATTTATGAGTCCGTGACCTGGGTTATAAAAAGACGGCAGATAGTTACCATACCACGACCTAATACTACCTCCACAATAGAGTGGATCACTATTCATTGGGTGTTTGTATGGACTTGATACGCTTGGATTTACACCGTATGTATGACCAGGCACCTTCCTTACCGGATTATATTTTCTTGATATTAAAGAAGGCTTCCAAACGGGAATTTGGAAAAGTGAGCCTAGTGAAGGAGGGATAGTCTAAAAAGACAATGGGATCAACCGCTTATAAAGTGCGGGCGTGGTGAAATTGGTAGACACGCCAGATTTAGGATCTGGTGGCTTTGGCCGTGGGGGTTCAAGTCCCTCCGCCCGCACCAGCATTTGCGGTTAAAACTCGAGGCGCCTATTACGAGAGGGTTTGCTCTACCATGGTTTCACAGGAACGCGGGTAGGGTAAGGCTGCTTTGGCTGGGCAAGCCAGATTCCTTCGCAGTCAAGTGACCTAGGGTAAAAGGCGGAAAATCCAGATTGTAAAGGCACATGCAAGTTATAGAAACGAATACGGACGGACTAAAGCGCGAGCTAAAAATTACGATAGGCGCTGAGGAACTCGACAACAAGCTGTTAGAGAAACTGGAAGAGCTCAAGGATAAGGTCAACATAAAGGGCTTTCGTCCTGGAAAAGTACCGGTGGCGCATTTGCGTAGGGTTTATGGCCGTTCCGTTATGGCAGAAGTGGTTCAGCAAGCCGTGACGGAGGCGAGCGATAAGGCAATTTCTGAGCGGGAGTTGCGTCCCGCATTTGAACCGGACATTGCCTTTACGGAGGATCAAGATGAGATCGAGGAGATTTTGTCTGGCAAAGCCGATCTAATTTATACCTTGTCATTTGAAATTTTGCCAAAAATTGAGATCGCCGACCTGTCCTCTATCAAGCTCGAAAAAGAAATGGCTGAGGTCGAAGACAAGGACGTTCAAGATGGGCTTAATCGTTTGGCCAAAAATAATGTCACTTACATAAAGAAGGACGGCACGGCAGAAGAGGGTGATCAAATTACAATTGATTTTGTTGGAAAAATCGATGGGGAGCCTTTTGAAGGTGGCAGTGCCGAAGATGCTCCTGTGGTAATTGGTCAAAATGCTTTTATACCCGGTTTTGAAGATGGATTGATTGGTGCGAAAGCCGGTGAAGAACGTAGTCTCGATATTACATTCCCTGAAAAATACCCGGCAGAGAAACTTGCAGGTCAAGCCGCTACTTTTGAAGTGAAAGTCAAGGAAGTTGGTACTCCAGTGCTACCAGAGATAAATGATGAATTTTCCAAGATGCTTGGCATGGAAACACTTGACGAACTCAAAAAGGCTATCAGCAAGCAAATTCAGGAAGATTATGATTCAACAGCAAAAGCGAAACTAAAGCGTAAGCTCTTGGATATATTGGATGAAAAACATCAATTTGATCCTCCACCTAAATTGATAGAGCAAGAGTTTGAGGCAGTTTGGCAGAAGGTCAAGCAGGATTTAGAGCGTGCTGAGCGGACATTTGAGGACGAAGATACAACAGAAGAGGCTGCGCGGGAGGAATATCAGAAGGTCGCTGAGCGGCGTGTCCGTCTTGGTCTCGTAATGTCCGAGATAGGTGAAAAGAATGAGATCAAGGTCACAGATGAAGAGGTGCGTCGATCCCTTATGGATTACATTCAGAATTTCCCAGGCCAAGAGAAAGAAGTGCTCGAATTTTACCAAAAAAACCCACAAGCTTTAGCTCAACTACGCGCGCCAATTTATGAGGAGAAGGTGACTGATTTCATATTAGAGTTGGCGGATGTCACAGAGAAGACAGTTAGCTTGGAAGAGCTTCTTGAATCCCCTGATGATGATGACAAAGATAAAGAGGCTAAAGAGTCAAAAGAATGATTTTTTAGAAATGTCGTTTTTTGGTGATTCCTCTTGAAGGAATACGAAGCTGTTCGATTAATTTTTTCGTTGTAATGGAAAAGCAGTAGGGAGAGGCGAGCATCTCAATGATTTGAGAGTGTGAAAAGTGCTTTGTATGGGATTTTCCCGAAAGGCGGCAATCAGTCTGAATTTCAATAGCGGACTCTTAGGAGGAGATCGGGATGCAAGACCCCGTTGACATTTATATGAACACCCTTGTCCCCATGGTGGTTGAGCAAACCAATCGGGGCGAACGGGCCTATGATATTTATTCGCGGCTTTTGAAAGAACGTATTGTTTTTGTAACCGGTCCTATTGAGGATTATATGGCGTCTCTGGTCACAGCCCAGCTTCTTTATTTGGAAGCCGATAATCCCAAAAAAGAAATATCGATGTATATCAATTCCCCAGGGGGGGTGGTGACGTCCGGAATGGCGATTTACGACACCATGCAGTTTATCCGTCCCGCTGTAGCCACGCTTTGTATAGGACAGGCTGCCTCTATGGGATCTTTGCTTTTATGTGCAGGCGAATCCGGCATGCGCTATGTACTGCCAAATGCACGTATTATGGTTCACCAACCTTCTGGCGGTTTCCAGGGCCAAGCCAGCGATATTGAGCGCCATGCGGAAGACATAATAAAGATGAAGCGGCGGCTGAACGAGGTTTATGTAAAACACACCGGGCAGGATTATGAAATTATTGAGCGAACGCTTGATCGTGATTATTTCATGACAGCAAATGAGGCACAGGAGTTTGGGCTGATTGATGAAGTGATCGAAAAGCGCCAGATTCCAGAAGATGGGGAAGACGAAAAGTCGTCATCTGACTGATCGAGCTTTCCTTTTTCGCACCTAATTGCGTTCACGGATTTGAAGGTCTAAATGAATTGGTTCATAATATAACGGGAACTTCAAATCCGTGACCTCACAAGGCATTTTTCATATGTCTACCAGCTTTAGGGATGGTAAAACCCTACTCTTGATCAAAAATATTCGTTAATTGGTCAACGGAACATTAATTTCTATATCGTCTACATTAGGCCATAATACCTGCGTTTTTTAATCCTTTTTGGTCGCAGGTTTTTTTGTAGTCTGATAAAGTTGTTTATTATTTGCAGAGATTTCACATTAGTGCATTGGCGCCGTAATACTGTCCGAATCGAGCCATATACCTGGACATTCTCGCGGGAAGCACAATCTATAAAGGGCTTCTTGTGAGGGAGCATGGACGAGTTTGCTGGCCAATTTTGTTTAAGATCTGTAAAAACCGGGTCTTAATGTGTTGTATTTGAGCCGCGTATTTTGGCATGTGTAGCAATTCCGATTAATCAATTCTTGATCAATAAGGGGCTACCATGTTGAGATTGCCGTTGGGAGGGGTCTAGGCTCCTTTAAAACGGCTCATTGTAGCATGTTCAATAATTGACCGGCGGAACTAACAAAGTCGGCAGTATTTGTTGAAGAGCCTAATAGAGATGCGGCCTGGATGATCGGATGAGCAAAGTGGGCGGAAACGATTCAAAGAATACCCTCTACTGTTCTTTCTGTGGAAAGAGTCAGCATGAAGTGCGCAAATTAATTGCGGGCCCAACCGTATTTATTTGTGATGAGTGCGTAGAGTTATGCATGGACATAATTCGCGAGGAGAACAAGAGTTCACTTGTTAAATCGCGTGATGGTGTTCCAACACCGGAAGAAATTTGTTCTGTATTGAATGATTATGTTATCGGCCAGGACCACGCTAAGCGAGTTCTGTCTGTTGCCGTACACAATCATTATAAGCGGCTCAATCATGCCAGTAAAAACAATGATGTTGAATTGGCAAAGTCCAACATCTTGTTAATTGGGCCTACTGGGTGCGGCAAAACTTTGCTGGCACAGACATTGGCTCGTATCCTTGATGTGCCATTTACAATGGCGGATGCAACAACGCTTACTGAAGCGGGTTATGTTGGCGAGGATGTCGAGAACATTATCCTCAAACTGCTGCAAGCTGCCGACTACAATGTCGAACGCGCTCAGCGCGGGATTGTTTATATCGATGAGGTCGATAAAATTAGCCGGAAGGCTGATAACCCTTCAATCACACGCGATGTTTCCGGCGAGGGCGTGCAACAAGCCCTTTTGAAGATTATGGAAGGTACTGTTGCAAGCGTACCGCCTCAAGGGGGACGCAAACATCCGCAACAAGAATTCTTGCAGGTGGACACGACAAACATATTATTCATCTGTGGCGGTGCTTTTGCAGGTCTTGAAAAGATCATTTCACGGCGGGGGCGCACAACGTCAATCGGATTTGGCGCTAATGTTGAAGCCGATGATGAGCGCCGTACAGGCGAACTCCTGAAGGGAGTAGAGCCTGAGGATCTTTTGCGGTTTGGCCTTATTCCAGAGTTTATTGGCCGTGTTCCGGTGATTGCTACTCTCGAAGATCTCGATGAAGACGCTCTCGTCAAGATTTTGACCGAGCCAAAGAATGCTCTTGTCAAACAGTATCAGCGGCTTTTTGAAATGGAAGATGTGCAGCTGACCTTCTCCGAAGAGGCGTTGAGGGGTATTTCCAGGAAAGCCATTGAGAGAAAGACAGGGGCACGCGGGTTGCGCTCCATTATGGAAGGTATTCTTCTCGACACAATGTTCGATCTACCTAGCCTCAAGGGTGTAGAAGAAGTTGTGATCAGCCCTGAAGTTGTTGAAGGCAGCGCAAAGCCTCTCAGGATTTACTCTGACCGGGCTGAGGAGATTGAATCGAGCGCATAACCTGACGCTTCGGAGTGTTATCTTATTGTTGACCTCCTCAAATTTTAGTTTTGCGGATGGGGGGATGTCTTTATGGTCAGGAGGAGTAACAAATAGAGGGTGTCGGTGCCGTAGCTTGAACAACTACACTTATCACCTATCTGTTATGTGTAATGCAGCTTCCTTTAACGGCTGTCCTAAATTCGGTTTTTGGTTGGGGGCCGCTAAATCTTCACGGTGACCTAAAATTTTGGGAACAATAATTTTACAACTTGGATGGGGTAGGTTTTACCTAAGTCCAAAAATAGAACAGGAAAACCCAGATGACCGACGAAACATTGAAGCATGAAGATCTCGGCGGGGAACACGAACTTTTTCCAGTTCTTCCACTTAGGGATATCGTTGTTTTTCCATATATGATTGTGCCGCTTTTCGTCGGCCGTGAAAAATCAATAAATGCGCTTGAAGAGGTTATGCGCACTGATAAGCAAATTTTGCTTGCTGCGCAAAAAAATGCAAGCGATGACGACCCTGATGAAAGCTCTATCTATTCGGTTGGGACGTTAGCTTCCGTTTTGCAACTTCTCAAACTGCCGGATGGTACAGTTAAAGTCCTTGTTGAGGGGACGACGCGCGCGCGTATTACCCATTACACAGACAATGAGGATTATTTTGAAGCTGCCGTCGAGCATGTAGAGGAAGAGCTTGGCTCCGAAGGAGAAATTGAAGCTCTGGCCCGGTCGGCAATCACTCAATTTGAGAGTTATGTAAAGCTCAATAAAAAGATCTCGCCTGAAGTTATCGGTTCTATTAATCAGATCGAAGACTATTCAAAGCTTGTCGATACAATAGCTTCACATCTCGCGATTAAGATTTCTGAGAAACAGGACATCTTGGAGATCATGTCAATTTCAACGCGCTTGGAGCGAGTCTTTACTTTGATGGAAAGCGAGATTTCCGTCCTTCAGGTTGAAAAGAAAATTCGCTCTCGCGTTAAGCGCCAGATGGAGAAAACACAGCGCGAATACTATCTGAATGAACAGATGAAAGCCATTCAGAAGGAGTTGGGTGACGCTGATGAGCGTGATGATATCTCGGAGTTTGAAGAGAAAATTGAAAGCACCAAACTCTCCAAAGAGGCAAAAGAGAAAGCACTAGCTGAACTTAAAAAGCTTCGCCAAATGAGCCCAATGTCAGCCGAAGCCACCGTTGTTCGTAATTATCTTGATTGGCTGTTGGCTATTCCATGGGGCGTCAAAGGCAAGGTCAAAAAGGATCTTGACGAGGCGCAACTCATTTTGGATGAGGAGCACTATGGTCTTGAGAAAGTCAAAGATCGGATTGTTGAATATCTTGCAGTTCAAAAACGCACAAATAAACTGAAAGGTCCGATTCTCTGCCTTGTTGGCCCTCCCGGTGTTGGCAAGACATCGCTTGGTAAGT
Source organism: Methyloligellaceae bacterium (assembly GCA_965224165.1). Taxonomy (GTDB): domain Bacteria; phylum Pseudomonadota; class Alphaproteobacteria; order Rhizobiales; family CBDCYM01; genus CBDCYM01. The sequence continues at coordinate 1,444,924 of CBDCYM010000011.1, forward strand.
CGATCGCCCGCGCAACGGGTCGCGAATTCGTACGTATGTCGTTAGGTGGCGTGCGGGATGAAGCGGAAATTCGTGGTCATCGCCGTACCTATATTGGCTCAATGCCAGGCAAGGTCATTCAGTCAATGAAAAAGGCAAAAAAGATCAATCCGCTCTTTCTTTTGGATGAGATTGACAAAATGGGTGCAGATTTTCGGGGTGATCCAGCTTCAGCATTACTTGAAGTCTTGGACCCTGAGCAAAATCACACCTTCAATGACCATTATTTGGAGGTCGATTACGATCTCTCCAATGTCATGTTTGTCACTACGGCAAACACGCTTAATATTCCGCCGGCATTGATGGATCGCATGGAGATCATAAGGATCGCTGGTTACACTGAAGATGAAAAGATTGAGATTGCTCGCCGTCATCTCATACCGGATCAACTTTCTGCCCATGGCTTGGAAGTTGAGGAATGGAGCTTGAGCGATGACGCACTAAAGGAGACGATCCGCCGCTACACGCGAGAAGCTGGGGTGCGGAACCTAGAGCGTGAAATTGCGAAAATGTCTCGTAAGTCGGTCAAAGAGCTTCTGACCAGCGGTGCCGAAAAAATTGAGATTACCCCTGATAATATTGAGGATTTCTTGGGTGTTCCTAAGTACCGTTTCGGTCAAGCGGAAGGAGAAGACCAGATCGGTATTGTGACCGGTTTAGCCTGGACGGAAACAGGTGGCGAGCTTCTTACGATTGAAGGCGTCATGATGCCTGGTAAGGGTAAGATGACCGTGACAGGTAATCTTCGTGATGTCATGAAGGAATCGATCCAAGCTGCGAACGCCTATGTCCGTTCACGTGCGGCTGATTTCGGAATTAAGCCTCCTATTTATGAAAAACGGGATATTCATGTGCACGTGCCGGAAGGTGCAACACCGAAAGATGGCCCATCCGCAGGTGTGGCTATGGTGACAGCAATTATATCGATTATGACTGGTATTCCGATTAGCAAAGATGTGGCTATGACGGGTGAGATCACACTAAGGGGGCGTGTCCTACCTATCGGTGGACTTAAAGAAAAGCTTTTGGCTGCGATTAGAGGCGGACTTAAGACGGTATTGATTCCGGAAGAAAACGCAAAAGATCTCGCTGAAATACCTGACAATGTGAAGAATAGCCTTGAAATCATTCCAGTTTCTCAAATGGATGAGGTTTTAAAACTCGCATTGGTCCGCATGCCCGAGCCAGTTGAGTGGGATGAGGAGGAGCCGACAGAAGCTGCGCCAGTGGCAGATGAGTCGAGCACTTCAACAGGCATGACAGCTCATTAGAATCTTCCCGGTTTTGATAGACTCAAAACCGGGACCCGATCTCCTGTTTTGTCGTGTTTTTTTACGAAAATCCGGTATTCACACTTCTTGTAAACTCTCCAGGCATGAGTTTTCCCTAGAAAGAAAAGCAGCTTTGGCTTGAGTCTTTGGGCTAGAGCTGTGCGTTTTTTTTCAAATATTACAATGAGTTGAGTATGTTTAGGGCAGTCCAACGTCATTTCAATAAGCTTTTCTGTGAATAGCTTCTGAGTATGAACTGCCCAAAAGCTTGCAAAATGGGCGATTATGTCGTAGCGACATGGACGCAAAGCAAGTCAAATAAGCCCTGTTGGGGCGGATTTGTTCTTGTAAATTTGGGAAGAAGCACACCGAGTCCAGGCGCAAGGACTTTTCCTGGATAGCTTGTTAATAGGAGGCTTCAATAACCTCTATTCTTAGGCATAATGGTAAGCCCTTGCCTGCCATGTTCTTACTGCCTGTATTACCTGAGTGTTATTGCGGTTTGGTATAAGTTCAGGATTCATACGTTTTTTGCGCTTTTTGAGTCGTTCATGAATATGTGGATTTTCTTACGGGGCCTGGTTGCTCTTAAGTTTGGCCCAGAGCGTTGTGTCGACTCGGGCTGGGTGGAAAGCCCTTTCCGATTGTAGGATTCGTGTGTTGTTCTACTACAGATCTCACTATCGAGGCTGAGACGGTAACCGGCTTAGCCGACAAACGAGGTATAGCATGATGAACAAGAAAGAATTGATTGATCGCGTCGCCCAAGAAGCCGAATTGACGAAAGAGTCAGCAGCAGCTGCTGTTGACGCAACTTTCGATAGTATCGTATCGGCTTTGCAAACTGGTGACAGTGTTCGTATTGTCGGCTTTGGCAATTTCGAAGTTACAAAAAGAAAGGCAAGCACGGGACGTAATCCACGTACGGGTGAGCCCATGAAAATTCCAGCTTCTAACGTTCCAAAGTTTAAAGCTGGCAAGGCGCTTAAAGAGGCTGTCAATTAAGCCTTCGGAGTTGATTATTTTTCTCTGTATAGATGTATTAGGGCCCCGTTTTGATGCGGGGCCTTTTTGCCTATAGATCCTTGGATTGATATAATCTATTTAGGTTGGTATTAATCCAAATGGAAGGGCGGTTAGCTCAGTTGGGAGAGCACCTGGTTTACACCCAGGGGGTCGGCAGTTCGAGCCTGTCACCGCCCACCATTCTCTGCTTCTTACTATTTTAGGTTTTGTTATCCCAGTCCCTTGACGACGATGGTAATGACATATTCGTGGGCGGTTAGGTTAGTAGGGAGTTTGCGATCTTGCTCTAGACGAGAAGATCGCTTGACTTGATGTTGTGCCTGCCGTACACCGGAATAGCTTCCTATCGGGCATTTTGCCTGATGATGTTTATAAACTGCAATGACGCCCTTAGATGAAACAGGCAAAGAGGATTTGGTGGGCCAGACCTTGCTAAACCCATTGCGTTGAGGTCATTGCAGTTTCGTATAAGGGGGTGTAGCTCAGTTGGTTAGAGCGCTGGCCTGTCACGCCAGAGGCCGCGGGTTCGAGTCCCGTCACTCCCGCCATTTTTGTTAGGTTGTCGTTTTGACAGGGTGACCGTCTCAATATTGACAAGGGCCATTGCCCCAAAGATTTAGAGTTGTTTATATGCTGGGTGTCGGCAGGCTCTTAAAATCTTATTCGTATGATTTGCGCATCCGTTCAGGAGGCAAGCACGCGGTTTTTTTACGTCGGCTTGCACCGGATTATGCTGAATATCGTCGTATCATGCTTGCAATAATAGTTCTTGAGCAGGCTGGATATATTTATATGAGTAATCCCAAGGCTGGGTGTACGACAATTCGCAATCGTCTTTATGAACTTGAAGGCAAACAGCCTTTAGATGATCCGTTGGATATTTGGAAAAGAAATCGTGCCGAATTTACGCTTCCTCTTAATTTTTCGAAAAATCGTTTGAAAGAGCTTATTGTGACAGGAGATTATTTTCGTTTTACTTTTGTACGCAATCCTTTTGATCGTTTGATTTCCGGCTATGAGTATGTTCAAGGTCGCATTGGAAGGGGTATTACCTGGAATGATAAGCCAGCTTTGTGGAAGCGCAGTAATGATCCACGACGTGACGGAAAAGGTCACCAACTTATGGACTTTGCATCTTTTATCGAAGATGCGTGTTACGATCATCAGTTTAATCAGAATAAACACTGGCGCCCACAATATGAGCTTTTGAAGCCGGATCTTATCAACTATGATTTTATAGGTAGATTTGAGAATTTTTCGGATGATTTGACATTTATATTACAGAAACTTAAAGCTGACCCAGCTGTTTTGGGTAGAGTAGGTATCAGAAGCAATCCCAGTAAACGTAAGAAACGCTTTGCTGATTATTACGATGACCGGCTTGCTGACTTGGTTCGCACGCGCTATGCGCACGATTTCAAATATTTTGGTTATTCGCTTGACTTGCCAGACTAAACCTTTGTTTTGCCGTGCTTCTTATCGGAAAACCGGTGCCCACTTTTCCGGAAGCACTTTAGTCGGCGGCAACATTTTCTGCGGCAATCGTCAATTGATGCCCTAAGACCGTAGATAAAGAACCTCTCTATATTTGTCAGGATTATTGATCACATAACGTGGCATTTCCTGAAGGTCAGCGGTTTCGAGCTTTCGTCCACAGATAGCGCGCCTTTCCTCAATCATTTTTTCAAAGTTTTCTTCTGTATTGAAAGCTTCTGTGTTGCGTTCCTGATGAGAGTATGCGCTGATCTTATAGGTCATATCTGACGGGGCACTTATAAAGCTGAAATGCCAGCCTGCGTTTTCATGAATATTGTGTTTGATAAAGGTGCCGAAGCGGAACTTGTTGCGCACCATGGTAATCATCCGGTTCAGCCAGTATGGTAATTTTCTGCTTTGCCGGGCACGCAGGCGGCGTAACTTCTCCGGTGAGTGGCAATATTTTTTTTGTAAAACGCGAATGGCACCACATCCAATCCACTTATTTACGACACGGAAATTAAGCTTGAAATTGTAATGCTCACATTCAAGAAAATGGATTGTGTCACGCGTACTTGTAGGCGTTATCTGATAAAGGAACTGTGGTTTTGGGATTTCATCAACATCAGAAATCATGACCAGATCATTGGGGGCTGCTTTTTCAAGCCCGCGTAATATTGCGTTGCGCTGAAAAGCTTCGCGTTTCCATGCAGTGCTGTCCTTAGGCAAATCATCTACCACAACGTGTATTATTTTGTGGGAGAATTTAGCAAAACGCTCGGCATTTTCTTTATAAAATAAGGGCTTTTTGGTGCCGGCAAATGTCTCAGTGGCTTCGACCAAAACAAAATAGTCGGCAAACCAGTCAACTTCATTAAGTCTTATTTCCAGGATATCCAGCTCATTAAAGAACGTGAAACAGTCATAAACTGCCATTTTTACTCTTTACCGCCCCTATCTACGCACTCGAAAGTACTAAAATTCTTCTATTGTTATGAATAGTTTTTGAGATCCATTTTCAGGAAATCATATAACCATATTGGTATTTTTAGGCAAGAAACAGGTATTTACCTTTTACAGATGATAAAAAACATTAATCTCTTAGAATTGCGTATCTAGGGCCCATGTTGGTCTTGTGAAGCTTCGACTAGGCTGATAATGAGAATTCGAAAACACCACACTTGAGATGAACCCTAAATATTTGGAGCGTATTTGAGTTGCGTATTAAATGATGGACAAGAGAATTGAAGGGTCACGTTTTGGTCTTTGGACTAAGCGATATACACGAAAGAAACGCAAGCGGCGAATGTATGGCGATGTTTTTACCGCAAAAAAAGCGGCGGCGTTTCTCAATCACGAAACTATCTGTGATGTAGAGGATTGGGGATGTGGTCATGGAGGATTTAAAAGTTATCTGGCACATCACCAAAACTACATTGGAATAGATGGTTCTGAAACGCAATTTGCTGATAAAATTGTTGATCTTGAAACATATCGTAGCAGTGTCGACGCCATCCATTTACGCCATGTGCTTGAGCATAATCCGGAATGGAATAAAATTTTAGAAAATGCCATTGCTTCGTTCAACAAGCGTATGGTTGTTACTCTATTTACGCCTTTTGCGGACAAAACTAAGGTCATTGCAGAATATCCGGAATATAGTGGTACGGATGTGATTATGGTGGACCTGTCTCTTAATCGAGAAGAATTTTTGAGTTTTTTCGAGGGACTTGAATGGTCGTCAGAGGAAAATTTAAAGACAAAAACTCAATATGAAGTAGAACACATTTTTTTTCTCAAAAAGCCCAATTGATATTTTCTTTGCGCAGGATTCCATTGAACTTGGACATCTCTAAAAACCATCCACCATCCCTGCCACCTGCCTAATTGTCGCAGAATATGGCGGGTAGCAGGGGATGGTGGATGGCCCGAAGGGAGTATTTAGAGATGCCTACTTGGGGAAAACTCCCCATGCTTTTATATATTTTCGGGTTTTTCAAATGGTGTATGAGATGATTGCTTGACGGGGTGCTGCACCTGCCATACACCAAAATAACTTCTTTGATTGGCAGGTTTGCCGGATGAGGAGACGTTGCTTGGTTAGAAGTGGGAGCCTATCCAAGAGCGCTGGTTTGTCATGCCAGAGACTGCGGGGTTGTGTGCCGTAGCCCACGCCACCCTCAAGAAATTTCCCACTGCGTATTTCAAAAGTACTGTACCGCGGAAGTCCTTTTTGCGTATCACCTCTCGTTCAATATCGCTGGGTGCGGTTTTGGCGCGGTAGATACCGTGCGTGCGGCCCATTCCCGGCAAAGCAGGGTAGCAAATCACTATGACGGAAGGGATTCCTAAGGCGATTAATCATCTTGATTTGACGGACTATTACCGGGAAACTCATGCTAATCGTGTTTATGGCACGAGTTCCGTAAAATACATCCGTTTTTTGCGACCAGAGATCAAGATTTTGCAGCCGCAATCTATCCTTGATTATGGTTGTGGGCAAAGCCGTTTTCTTGATTGTTTAGAGTTAGGTTACTCTTTCAAGAAGTTCCGTTATGACCCCGCCATCCCCCCCTATTCCAAACCTCTCACTCAGCAAGTGGATCTTCTTGTCAATATTGATGTTTTAGAGCATATCGAAGAGGCAAACCTTGATAATGTGTTAGCTGATATGCGTCGTATTACCCGCAATGCAATAATCATTATCGATACAAAACCAGCTAAGCATACCCTTCCTGATGGACGAAATGCTCATGTAACCCTTCGGCCTCATAATTGGTGGCGAGAGCGGCTTTCGCGACATTTCAATTATTTGGAGCCGATAGAGACACCTCGCCGTTCACGGGCAGGATTTAGGACATGGTCCCGTTCCCCGGTTCAAACCTTGCAATATTGCGCGTTTCGCGTCCAAGAAAACTCAGTTTATTATGGACGACGGCTTATTGGACGTCATAAGCAAGATTGGAAAGTGAGCACAACGTTACCAGGCGAGTGAAATTTTCTTAACCTTTCTGGTTGCTTGTCGCTTTGGGGTGCGCTAAAGCGTGGACGCACTCGTATTTTGCGTGATTCACCGATTTCTTAGGATAAAGCTCGCTATACGTATCATCGCAAATTGCGTTATAGTGCGCTGCGAAAGAGGCAGGGATCCCCAAAGTTGCAGGGAATCTGTTGAAAAGGGGTCATATGCAAGATCTGCTTATGCAATATCTACCAATTGCCGTTTTTATTGGTGTGGCGACGGCCATAGGGCTTGCCCTTATGGTAGCTCCTTTTCTTGTCGCTGTTCAAAACCCCGATCCGGAAAAAGTTTCGGCTTATGAGTGCGGTTTCAATTCCTTTGATGATGCACGCATGAAGTTTGATATACGTTTTTATCTTGTGGCGATTCTTTTCATCATTTTTGATCTTGAGGCAGCATTTCTTTTCCCTTGGGCCATTTCTTTTAAAGAAATTGGAGATGCGGGCTTTTGGTCCATGATGGTTTTCCTCGCTGAGCTAACCATTGGTTTCATCTATGCATGGCGAAAAGGGGCGCTCGAATGGGATTGATTGGTAAAACAGATTTCAATCAGTCAGATGACGGGACGACTGATACGGCAGATCTTCGCAAGGCTGATCCTTTTTTCACGGAAATATCGGCTGAGCTGGCGGACAAGGGTTTTCTTGTGACATCGTCAGCAAATCTGATCAACTGGGCACGGACGGGATCGCTTATGTGGATGACCTTCGGGCTTGCCTGTTGCGCTGTCGAGATGATGCAGGCGTCCATGCCGCGTTATGATCTCGAGCGTTTTGGGTTTGCACCACGTGCCAGCCCGAGGCAATCAGATGTGATGATAGTTGCCGGCACGTTGACCAATAAGATGGCGCCAGCACTGCGCAAAGTGTATGACCAAATGCCGGAGCCACGCTATGTGATCTCTATGGGCAGTTGTGCAAATGGCGGGGGCTATTATCACTATTCCTATTCCGTTGTTCGCGGGTGTGACCGTATCGTTCCTGTAGACATTTATGTTCCAGGATGTCCGCCAACGGCAGAGGCACTAGTCTATGGCATTCTTCTTCTGCAGAAGAAGATTCGCCGGACGGGCACAATCGTGAGATAGCATCAGGCGGAAATCTAAGGCGATAATGAAATGGACGAGGCACTAAGCGATCTTGGCGAATATATCGCGGGGACACTAGATAAGGATTTAGTAGACTGGAAGGTCGCCTATGGTGAGCTGACGGTTGTTGTATCGCGCGGCAAGATAGTTGATGTTCTGAAATTTATTCGTGACGATGCCCGCTGCCGTTTTTCTATTTTGATCGATCTTTGTGGTGTCGATTATCCTGAAAGGTCAAAACGGTTTGATGTTGTGTATCACTTGTTGAGCCCCAGTCAAAATCAGCGCATCCGCATCAAGATTGAGACCGAAGAGGGCGCGCCCGTTCCAAGTGTGGTCGAGGTTTTTCCTGTTGCAAATTGGTTTGAGCGTGAGGCATTCGACCTTTATGGCATTTTATTTTCCGGGCATCCGGATTTAAGACGCATCCTGACTGATTACGGTTTTCAGGGCTATCCGTTGCGTAAGGATTTTCCGGTTACAGGCTATGTTGAGGTCCGCTATGACGATGAGCAGAAACGGGTGGTCTATGAGCCAGTAAAATTGACTCAGGAATTTCGTTCCTTTGATTTTATGAGTCCGTGGGAAGGGGCGGAGTATATTTTGCCCGGCGATGAAAAAGCTGAACAGACCAAGCATGGAAATGGGTCCTAAAGCTTCCTTGCATTTAGTTGAATTATTTGGAGGTTCTATCTTGTTTATTGCCGTCTATTTTTTGCAAAACCTGTGACCAATTTTGCCGGATATGTTCTAAACTCTGAAGGAGAATCAGTATGACAAGTGATAAGGTTCTATCAGGGGGATGTCTTTGCGGGGCTGTACGGTTCACGGCAACACCAAAAAATAACGAGGTCGGAGTGTGCCATTGCAGTATGTGCCGGCGTTGGGGTGCTGGGCCATTATTTGCGATTGATTGTGCCGATACATTCAAAGCCGAGAGTGATGATCAGCTCAGCGTTTATGCCTCTTCCGACTGGGGTGAGCGCGGTTTCTGTAGAACATGCGGTACGTCACTTTTCTGGAAGATGAAAGATAAGGGCATGTATATCGTGTCCGTTGATGCATTCGATGATCCGGGCGCGTTAACGTTCAGCCATGAAATCTTCATTGACGAAAAACCAAATCACTATGAGTTTGCCAATCAAACGCAGAAGATGACCGGAGCGGAAGTGTTTGCAATGTTTGCTGGCGAGGATAAGGACGGTTAGGAAACACACAAATGGCCGAAACGGAGATCCGTAACTTCAATATCAATTTTGGGCCTCAGCATCCGGCGGCGCATGGTGTGCTGCGCTTAGTGCTTGAGCTTGATGGCGAGGTTGTGGAGCGTGTCGACCCGCATATTGGTCTTTTGCATCGCGGTACTGAAAAACTGATTGAGCAAAAGACTTATCTCCAAGCAGTTCCCTATTTTGACCGGCTGGATTATGTCGCGCCAATGAATCAAGAGCATGCCTTTGCACTTGCGGTTGAGCGGCTTTTAAAGATTGAAGTGCCCAAGCGCGGGCAACTCATTCGCGTGCTTTATTCTGAGATTGGCCGGTTATTATCCCACATTCTAAATATCACGACGCAGGCTTTGGACGTAGGAGCGTTGACGCCGCCGCTTTGGGGCTTTGAAGAGCGGGAGAAGCTCATGGTGTTCTATGAGCGTGCTTCTGGTTCGCGCATGCATGCTGCTTTCGTGCGTCCTGGTGGTGTACATCAGGACTTACCGCCTGCTCTTGTGGACGATATATACACATTTTGCGATCCCTTCTTGAAAGTGTGTGATGAAATAGAGGGACTGCTGACTCATAACCGTATCTTCAAGCAACGCAATGTTGATATTGGCGTTGTGAGCTTAGACGAAGCTTTTGCCTGGGGCTTTTCCGGCGTCATGGTGCGTGGTTCGGGTGCCGCCTGGGATCTTCGTAGAGCGCAACCTTATGAATGTTACAACGATCTCGAATTTGATATTCCAATTGGTAAGAACGGCGATTGCTATGACCGGTATCTTATTCGCATGGAAGAGATGCGCCAATCGGTCCGTATTATGAAGCAATGTTGTGAACTCTTAACCGAAGAGGAAGGGCCGCATTCTGCGACCGACAACAAAATCGTTCCGCCCAAACGGGGTGAAATGAAATGCTCAATGGAATCGCTCATTCATCATTTTAAGCTTTATACCGAAGGGTATCATGTGCCTGCGGGTGAGGTTTATGCCGCTGTCGAAGCCCCTAAAGGCGAGTTCGGTGTTTTCCTTGTCTCGGATGGTTCTAACAAGCCTTATCGTTGCAAAATCCGTGCGCCGGGGTATAGCCATCTCCATGCCATGGATTTCCTTTGCCGGGGGCACATGCTGGCAGATGTATCCGCCATTCTCGGCTCCTTAGATATCGTGTTTGGGGAGGTGGACCGGTGAGAGATACTACAGGCACTAAATTAATTTTGCAGGGCAAGATCGATAATCCATTTGCTCGACTTGTCGTCATTGCGAGGAGGCCCGAAGGGCCGACGCGGCAATCGAGAAAAAACTTAGACTTTGGATTGTCACACTCACTCGTGCTCAAGCAGCGGCTCACCGATAGCACGTCTATAACATTCGCTCGCAATGACGAACTTTGCAATGGGATCCTCGAAGGTGGAAGGAGGGCCAGTGTTACCCGACCGCCGGACGGGGTTTATAACCCCGTCCGCAGGGTTCGTGCTGTTCTATCAAAAGAGCGCGAAGTTTCTTTTGCCACCGCTGGCATGAACGGTTCAGGGCGCAGTTACAAACTACGCCCTGCCATAGGTGCTGTGTTACAACCCCGTCATCCCCGCGAAGGCGGGGATCCAAATGTGAGTCAGACCTGGATTTCCGCATTCGCGGGAATGGCACGGAGTGAAAGGCATTCCAGACCGCTGGACGGGGTTACAAACGCCGCTCGCATGGTTCATACAGTTGTATCAAGAGAACCTGGCATTTCTTCTGTAAATGCCGCACAAAATATTGCAGGGGGAGGTTGATCAATGAGTGTCCGCCGCCTCGACACACTCCAACCGGAGGAATTTGCATTTAGCCCGGAAAACATTGAATGGGCTAAAGTGCAAATTGCTAAATTTCCTGAAGGCAAACAAGCATCAGCCGTGATACCGCTCCTCTGGCGTGCCCAAGAACAGCATGATGGATGGTTGCCGGAACCGGCCATTCGAGCGGTAGCTGAGATGTTGGATATGGCTTATATCCGCGTTTACGAGGTCGCAACATTTTACACTATGTTCAACCTGTCGCCGGTTGGTAAGTATTTTGTCCAACTTTGTGGTACGACGCCTTGTTGGTTGCGCGGTGCTGATGATCTTAAAGAAGTGTGCCGCAAGATGATAGGACCACAAAATACGGTCACCGATGACGGGCTTTTTTCATGGCTTGAGGTCGAGTGTTTGGGGGCTTGCACAAACGCGCCTATGGTGCAGATCAATAAAGACTTTTATGAAGACCTAACGGCAGACTCCTTTGAGCAATTACTCAATGATTTGAAAAAGGGACATGATGTTAAGCCTGGCCCGCAAAACGGACGTCAATTTTCTTGTCCTCAGGGAGGAGCTACAACGCTTCTTGATAGCGCAAATGGTGGGGGCGAACCTTTAGAGGTTGTGGTTGGAGATGTGTTTAAACCTACCGGGCTCGAAAAAGCGCGAGATGGACAGGCGGATGACCTCAAAAAAGTCAGTGGTGTAGGGCCTAAGATCGAGGGCATGTTAAATGACCTCGGTGTTTTCCATTTCGATCAAATTGCGAAGTGGAGTGAGGACAATGTCGCTTGGGTTGATCAGTATTTAAAATTTAAAGGCCGTATAGCTCGGGAAGACTGGATTGAGCAGGCAAAGATTTTAGCAAAAGGTGGCGAGACGGAGTTTTCCAAGAGCTATGATGCTGGGGAAGCGGAGGAGGATGGCTGATGCTTTCCGATAAGGACCGCATTTTTAAAAACCTTTATGGCTTTGAGGATTGGGGACTTGAAGGCGCGCGTGCGCGCGGTGCGTGGGATCAGACTAAGTCTTTTATCGACAAGGGGCGGGACTGGATTATCAATGAAGTTAAGGAATCGGGGCTGCGTGGCAGAGGCGGTGCAGGATTTCCCACGGGTCTCAAATGGTCCTTTATGCCGAAGGAATCCGATGGCCGGCCGCATTACCTGGTTGTGAATGCTGATGAGTCAGAGCCTGGCACTTGCAAAGACCGTGAGATTATGCGCCATGACCCTCATCTTCTGATCGAAGGCTGTTTGCTTGCGTCTTTCGCTATGGGGGCACACACGGCTTATATCTATGTTCGTGGAGAATTCATTCGCGAACGTGAAAGGCTTCAAGCAGCGATTGACCAAGCTTATGAAGCTAATCTCATTGGCAAGAACAATGTCCATGGCTGGGATTTTGATCTCTATGTTCACCATGGAGCTGGCGCCTATATTTGTGGGGAGGAAACGGCGCTCCTGGAGAGCCTGGAAGGTAAGAAGGGGCAGCCTCGCTTAAAGCCGCCATTCCCGGCAAATTGCGGTCTTTACGGTGCGCCGACCACAGTCAACAATGTCGAATCGATTGCCGTTGCACCTGATATTTTGCGCCGGGGTGCGGCTTGGTTTTCAGGGCTCGGGCGGCCCAATAATACAGGCACGAAGCTGTTTTGTATTTCCGGACATGTCAACAATCCATGCAATGTCGAAGAGGAAATGGGCATTCCCTTCCGCGAGTTGATTGAAAAGCATGCTGGTGGTGTGCGGGGTGGTTGGGATAATTTACTTGCGGTTATTCCAGGCGGTTCTTCCGTTCCCTGTTTACCAGCCTCGACGTGTCAAAATATGCCGATGGATTTTGATACGCTGCGCGATTTGAAATCGGGACTTGGTACGGCGGCGGTGATTGTTATGGATAAATCCACCGATATCATTCGTGCCATTGCACGAATCTCCTATTTTTATAAGCATGAGAGCTGTGGTCAATGTACGCCTTGCCGTGAGGGCACGGGCTGGATGTGGCGGGTGCTAGAGCGCATGGCGCGCGGTGAATCTTCGAGGCGTGAAATTGATATGCTTCTCGAAGTGACCTATCAAATCGAAGGGCATACTATTTGTGCTCTTGGTGATGCAGCGGCCTGGCCGGTGCAGGGTCTCATTCGCCATTTTCGCCATGTGATTGAAGAGCGGATTGATCAATACAGTGCTAATCCGAAAGTGGATGAAGAGATTGCAGAGGCCGTTGCGGCACAGTAAACGGGACAGGCGGGATGCCAAAAATCGTCATAGACGGACAAGAGCACGAATTTGAGGACGGGATCACCTTGATCCAGGCGTGCGAAGAGGCTGGGGTTGAAATCCCGCGTTTTTGTTATCATGAGCGGCTGTCGATCGCTGGTAACTGCCGGATGTGCCTTATTGAGATTGTTGGCGCCCCGAAGCCAGCAGCCTCTTGCGCCATGAGTGTGAATGATTTGCGGCCAGGACGCGATGGTGAGCCGCCTGAAATCCGTACAAATTCAGAAATTGTCAAAAAGGCACGCGAAGGCGTAATGGAGTTTCTGCTAATCAACCACCCGCTGGATTGCCCTATTTGCGACCAAGGTGGTGAGTGCGATTTGCAGGATCAGGCCATGGCTTATGGGGTGGATGCCAGCCGGTTTGAACTCAATAAGCGGGCAGTTGAAGATAAGAATATAGGTCCGCTTATTAAGACCATTATGACCCGCTGCATTCATTGTACGCGCTGCGTGCGGTTCATGACCGAAGTGGCTGGAGTCGAAGAATTGGGCGCCATTGGCCGCGGTGAGGATGTAGAAATTACCACCTATCTTGAGCAAGGCATGACATCGGAGCTTTCCGGAAATGTTATTGATCTTTGCCCGGTTGGGGCCCTGACATCCAAGCCTTACGCTTTTTCAGCGCGGCCATGGGAGTTGCGCAAAACCGAATCCATAGATGTCATGGACGCGGTCGGCAGTAATATTCGTGTTGACTGCCGGGGGCGGGAAGTCATGCGGATTCTGCCGCGCAATCATGATGGTGTGAATGAAGAGTGGATTTCCGATAAAAGCCGTTTCATCTGGGATGGTCTGAGAACGCAGCGTTTAGACCAGCCATATATTCGCAAGGATGGAAAGCTTGTTCCTGCAAGTTGGGATGATGCCTTCGCGTTGATTGCCGAAAAAATCAAGGCAACGCCGCCGGATCGTGCTGCGGCCATTGTTGGCGACCTGGTTGCCGCAGAAGAGATATTCGCACTTAAGGAGCTTGCAGGCTATCTCGGTTGGACGCATCTGGATTGCCGTCAAGATGGGGCAAAACTTGAGCCAAAACATGGGCGTGCAAGCTACCTCTTTAACTCGACAATTGAAGCGATCGATGAGGCTGATGCACTTCTTCTCATCGGCAGTAATCCACGTTTTGAAGCTGCGGTGGTTAATGCCCGTATTCGCAAGCGGTGGCGGACCGGGCAATGCAAAATTGGAGTGATTGGTCAGCAAGCAGATTTAACTTACGCCTATGATTATCTTGGCGCTGGCCCTGCAACGCTGAAAGAGGTTGCCGATGGTAGGCATGCATTCGCCGATGTACTTAAGAATGCTGAGCGACCTCTGATCATTATTGGTCAAGCGGCACTTGCGCGCGAGGACGGTGCTCATGTTCTTGCAACGAGTGCGCGCCTTGCTGCCGATGTCGGCGCTCTCAAAGGCGAGGAATGGAGCGGCTTTAATATTCTGCATACTGCCGCAGCGCGGGTTGGCGCCCTTGATCTCGGTTTTGTGCCGGGAGACTCGGCTAAGAATGTTGCAGGAATTGTTGACGCCGCCGGCGCCGGAGAGATCGACCTTATTTATTTATTGGGTGCTGATGAGATTGACATGTCGGCACTTGGTGACGCCTTTGTGATTTACCAGGGTACACATGGTGATGTGGGCGCACACCGGGCGGATGTCATTTTGCCAGGCGCGACTTACACAGAAAAAAGTGGAACCTATGTCAATACCGAAGGGCGCGCGCAGCTTGCGGCGCGTGCGGCTTTCCCGCCAGGTGATGCTAAGGAGGACTGGACAATTTTGCGGGCTTTGTCGGCACATCTGAAACAGGTTTTGCCTTATGACAATCTTACACAGTTGCGTGCTGCCATGTATGAAGCTGTGCCGTATTTCGCTGCAATTGATCAGATTGAAAATACAGGGCCGGAGAGTATCGAGACGTTGGCAAAGGAGCCGGGAAATATGACAGATGAGCCCTTTGGGCGATCGGTCAAAGATTTTTATCTCACAAATCCAATCGCTAGAGCGTCAGCGATCATGGCTGAGATGAGCGCGCTTAAGCGTGACAGCGATCAGGAGGCGACAGGAACAGATGGCTGAGCTCTGGACAAATTACGGCCTGCCATTGTTCTGGATGGTCTTCTACAGTGTTTTGTTGATGGTCTCACTGTTGTTAGTCATCGCATATCTGTTGTTGGCGGATCGTAAAATATGGGCTGCTGTACAGATGCGTAGGGGGCCAAATGTTGTTGGGGCTTTCGGTCTTCTTCAGTCATTTGCGGATCTTTTGAAATTTGTTTTCAAGGAACCTGTTATTCCTGCAGGTGCCAATAAGGGCGTCTTTTTATTAGCGCCACTGATCACCACCGTACTTGCGTTGTCGGCATGGGCGGTTATGCCCGTTGCGGAAGGGTGGGTAATTGCTGATATCAATGTAGGCATTCTCTACATATTCGCCATTTCTTCGCTTGGAGTTTATGGGGTGATTATGGGGGGATGGGCCTCCAACTCGAAATATCCATTTTTAGGCGCATTACGTTCTGCGGCTCAGATGGTGTCTTACGAGGTCTCTATTGGATTTGTGATTATTACGGTCTTGTTGTGTGTGGGGTCACTCAATCTCACGGATATCGTCAACGCTCAAAAAGGGGATTGGGGCCTTTTTAATTGGTTTTGGTTGCCGCTCTTCCCGATGTTCATCGTGTTCTTTATATCAGCCCTGGCTGAGACCAACCGGCCGCCCTTTGATCTGCCGGAAGCGGAATCGGAGCTTGTTGCGGGCTTTATGGTTGAATATTCCTCAACACCCTATCTCTTGTTCATGCTAGGTGAGTATGTCGCGATCACAATGATGTGCGCACTTTGTACGGTTCTCTTTCTTGGCGGCTGGTTGCCACCTGCTGATGTGCCCATACTTAATTGGGTTCCGGGTGTTGTTTGGTTTGTTCTAAAAGTTTGTCTCGTCTTCTTTATGTTTGCCATGGTGAAGTCGATAGTACCGCGTTATCGCTACGATCAATTGATGCGTCTTGGCTGGAAGGTGTTTCTACCGCTGTCGCTTTTTATGGTGGTTGCGGTGGCGAGTGTTCTGCATTTTTTTAATTTGGCACCTTAGATGGGGTCCTGATTAGGAGAAGGTGACACAATGGCTCGAATTGTTCAGGCCACCAAATCTCTGTTCCTTGCGGAATTTGTATCCGCTTTTTGGCTTGCTATGAAATATTTTTTTAGGCCTAAGGCGACCGTAAACTATCCTTTTGAGAAGGGGCCGATTAGTCCACGTTTCCGCGGAGAGCACGCCCTGAGGCGTTACCCGAACGGCGAGGAGCGGTGTATTGCTTGCAAGCTGTGCGAGGCGATTTGTCCGGCGCAAGCCATCACCATAGAAGCTGGCCCCCGCCGCAATGATGGAACCCGGCGTACAACCCGCTATGACATCGATATGGTGAAATGCATTTATTGCGGCTTTTGCCAGGAGGCTTGTCCGGTTGATGCCATTGTCGAGGGACCGAATTTTGAATTCGCGACTGAAACGCGCGAGGAACTTTACTATGACAAGGAGCGCTTGCTTTCCAATGGTGATCGCTGGGAGCGGGAAATCGCTAAGAACATATCATTGGATGCACCGTACCGGTAAGTAGAAGCTAAAAGGATTACAGGATATGCTATTGGAAGGGGCATTTTTCTATCTCTTCGCAACTATACTCGTAGCGGCGGCCTTTATGGTGATTGCTGCGAAAAATCCTGTGCATGCCGTTCTTTATCTTATTTTGGCTTTTTTCAATGCCGCGGCGCTCTTTGTACTCTTGGGCGCAGAATTTTTGGCAATGATTTTGGTCATCGTTTATGTGGGTGCGGTGGCGGTGCTGTTTCTGTTTGTCGTGATGATGCTCGATGTGGATTTTGCGGAGCTTAAGGCGGGGTTTTTGAAATATTTGCCCGTCGGGGGAGCAATAGGTCTCATTCTCCTTGTTGAGCTTATTTTTGTTGTTGGGTCCTGGGTGATTTCGCCGGAGAAGGTGGCCAAGTCTATGGCGCCAGTTCCGCAAGGCGGCGATATTACAAACACCGAGGCGATAGGGCGCGTCCTCTATACTCAGTATGTCTATTATTTTGAAGCCGCGGGTTTAATTCTACTGATCGCCATGGTGGGTGCAATTGTCTTGACACTTAAACATAAAGAAGGTGTCAAACGGCAAAATGTTGCCGAGCAAGTGGCGCGCAACCCTGAGACCTCTATTGAAATCAAGCAAGTTGAACCGGGAGCTGGGATATAGTGCGGGCTAAGATCGGACAAGGCATGAGAGGCATAGACGCTCACTTAAAGGCAGAAGCTTGCATTCATATGTTTGGTGTTTTGCAGCATATGCACTGTCATTCCCGCCTTCGCGCATTAGTGTCCGGGGAATTTTTAGGTGAAGGTGAAAAGTGGTTGATATAAAAAGACATAACGCTATCTCGGAGTATCGGGACTTGGTTCTGACGGTGCCACTTGCGCTCCTTCCCCCTCGAGGGGGGAAGGCCAAACGCCACTGGCTTAGCCCGCCCGGGCTAAGTCGCATGGCGTTTGGGATGGGGGTGATGGAGGCAAGTGCAAGAGCATGAATTATCTTATGAATCCCCCCCACCCGGCGCTTCGCGCCGACCTCCCCCTCCAGGGGGGAGGTTATTGGAGTATGCCGTTAAGGCTCCGCATACAACAAGTGGAGATGCATTTCCAAATTTTCCCGGACAGCAGTGCGCGAAGGCGGGAATCTAAATGTGAATCAGACTTGGGTCTCCGCCTTTGCGGGGATGACGCGGAGTAAGAAATATTTCAGTCGCATTCAAAATTCATAAAGGCGGATAGAGGGTCATGCAAATTGGGTTGCCACATTATCTGACGCTTGCCGCGGTTTTGTTCACGCTTGGCATTTTCGGGATTTTTCTCAACCGGAAGAATGTGATTGTCATCTTGATGTCGATCGAACTTATGCTCTTGGCGGTGAACATTAATCTTGTCGCGTTTTCCGCACATTTGGGAGACCTGACAGGGCAGGTTTTCGCCATGCTGGTCTTGACCGTTGCTGCGGGAGAAGCAGCAATAGGCCTTGCCATTGTGGTTGTTTATTTCCGCAATCGCGGCAGCATCGCCGTCGAAGACATTAATATGATGAAGGGCTAACGGGACTGGGGCTCATGTATTCCGCAATCGTCTTCCTTCCGCTAATCGGGTGTATCATAGCCGGCTTTTTCGGCCGGATTATAGGGACCCGTGCATCGGAAATCATCACCAGCATGTTTGTTCTTATCGCGGCACTGCTTTCGTGGATTGTTTTTTTTCAAGTTGGGGTTGGTGGCGAAACAAGCAAGCAGGACATTTTACGTTGGGTGACATCGGGCGAGCTTGATGTGAGCTGGGGCTTGCGGATTGATACGCTAACGGCCGTGATGCTTGTGGTGGTCAACACGGTATCCGGCTTGGTGCATGTCTATTCCATTGGTTATATGCACCACGACCCACACCGCCCACGTTTTTTTGCGTATTTGTCTCTTTTCACCTTCGCCATGTTGATGTTGGTAACGTCGGATAATTTTCTGCAGCTTTTCTTCGGCTGGGAAGGCGTGGGCTTAGCGTCTTATTTGCTTATCGGTTTTTGGTATCACAAGCCATCAGCGAATGCCGCAGCAATCAAAGCTTTTGTCGTCAACCGCGTGGGTGATTTCGGCTTTGCACTTGGCATTTTTGCTATTTTCTTTGTCTTTGGTTCAATTGATTTCGATGCGGTTTTTGCAGCAGCGCCGGAACAAGCAGGCAAGACCATCAATTTCCTCGGTTACGATTTGGATGTGCTGACGGTTATCTGCCTCCTGCTGTTCATGGGAGCGATGGGCAAGTCCGCTCAGTTTTTGTTGCATACTTGGTTGCCGGATGCCATGGAAGGACCGACGCCCGTTTCCGCTCTCATTCACGCCGCGACAATGGTCACGGCCGGTGTCTTTATGGTGGCGCGGTTATCTCCTCTCTTTGAGCTTTCTCAAACGGCTCTTTGGTTCGTGACGTTTATAGGAGCAACGACGGCATTTTTTGCGGCAACGATAGGCCTGGTCCAAAACGATATTAAGCGGATCATCGCTTACTCAACTTGCTCTCAACTTGGCTATATGTTTGCCGCCTTAGGGGTTGGCGCTTATTCAGCTGGCATTTTCCATCTTTTTACCCATGCCTTCTTCAAGGCGCTGTTGTTCCTTGGTTCAGGTTCGGTCATTCATGCCATGAGTGATGAACAAGATATTCAGAAGATGGGAGGCTTGGCCCCTAAGATCCGCTGGACATGGGCGATGATGTTGATAGGAACACTTGCGCTAACCGGTGTTGGTATTCCTCACGTCATTGGGACAGCGGGCTTTTATTCGAAGGACGCTATTATCGAAGCGACCTACGCCGCTCATACGGATATAGGCCAATACGCCTTTTATTTGACAGTAGCAGCGGCGTTCATGACATCGTTTTATTCTTGGCGGCTTATGTTTTTGACGTTCCACGGGACATCACGCGCAGAGCCTCAAGTATTAAAGCAAGTTCATGAATCTCCCTGGGTTATGCTGGTGCCCCTTATTCTCTTAGCGCTGGGGTCGATCGGTGCTGGATACCTCTTCAAGGAGTTCTTTATCGGCGGTGGTTATGCGGACTTTTGGCGGAACTCGCTCTTTACCAGTGCTGATAATAAGATCTTGGAACATATGCATCACGTGCCGGAATTTGTGATTTGGGCACCGTTTGTCGTGATGGCGGCGGGATTGGGACTTGCTGTATTGATGTATATTTTGGCACCTGGTATGCCAGCGATTATGGCCAAGATCTTCAAGCCTCTTTATCTCCTGTTCCTGAACAAATGGTACTTTGATGAAATCTACGATTTTCTTCTCGTCCGTCCCACGAAATGGCTTGGTCGGACGCTTTGGAAAACAGGAGACGGCACGATCATTGATGGGATAGGTCCGGACGGTATAGCGGCGCGGGTTATTGACGTCACTAATCGGGTTGTCAGGTTGCAGTCTGGATATGTCTATCACTATGCCTTTGCCATGCTTATCGGCGTGGCGCTTCTTGTGACCTATTTCATGTTTGCCGGCGGGGGAGTGCGGTAATGACCACGGATTGGCCTATTCTATCTGCAATTACCTTTTTGCCGCTCTTGGGTGCGCTCTTTATTTTCTTAATCGGCAGCAATGATGAACTTGCCGCTCGCAATGCACGTTTTGTCGCCCTTTGGACGACGCTTTTTACGTTTGTCGGATCTCTCATTTTTATTTGGGGCAATTTTGATCCTACAACCGCTGATTTTCAGCTGGTTGAAAAACGCGCTTGGATTGGCGACACGATCAAATATCACATGGGGGTTGACGGTATCTCCATGTTGTTTGTCATTCTGACAACGTTCTTGATGCCCATTTGCATTCTCGCCAGTTGGACAGCTATCACTGAGCGCGTAAAGGAGTATATGATTGCCTTCCTCGTGCTTGAGACGCTTATGATTGGTGTTTTCTGTGCGCTGGATCTTGTGCTCTTTTATCTCTTTTTCGAAGGCGGCCTTATTCCCATGTTCCTCATTATTGGGGTCTGGGGTGGCAAGCGCCGGGTTTATGCAAGTTTTAAATTCTTCCTTTACACCCTTCTTGGCTCTCTTCTGATGCTTTTGGCCATGATGGCGATCTATTGGCAGGCAGGCACGACGGATATCCCAACATTGCTAACGCATAAATTCCCGTCGGAACCCCATAGCTTTTTGGGGCTGAATATATCGAGTGGTATGCAGACTTGGTTGTGGCTTGCGTTCTTTGCGTCTTTTGCGGTTAAGATGCCGATGTGGCCAGTACATACGTGGTTACCGGATGCACATGTCGAAGCTCCAACCGCGGGCTCCGTGATCCTTGCGGGCATTCTCCTAAAGATGGGGGGATATGGTTTCCTGCGGTTTTCCATTCCGATGTTTCCGGTGGCATCTGCGGAATTAACGCCATTAGTTTTTACTTTAAGCGTTGTTGCCATCATCTATACGTCCTTGGTGGCGCTAGCCCAGGAGGATGTCAAAAAGCTCATTGCCTATTCATCGGTCGCCCATATGGGCTTTGTAACGATGGGGCTCTTTACCTTTACCACGCAAGGAATAGAAGGCGGCATATTCCAGATGCTGTCCCACGGCATTGTTTCAGCTGCTTTGTTCCTATGTGTGGGGGTTATTTATGACCGGATGCACACGCGTGAAATTGCGGCCTATGGCGGACTTGTAAATCGTATGCCTATTTATGCGTTTTGTTTTATGATTTTCACGCTGGCCAATGTGGGGCTGCCGGGCACGAGCGGCTTTGTTGGCGAGTTTTTGTCATTACTTGGTGCGTTTCGGGTCAACACATGGGTGGCTTTCTTGGCGACAACGGGAGTTATCCTGTCTGCGGCTTACGCACTTTGGCTTTACCGGCGTGTTATTTTCGGTAAGCTTGAAAAGGCAAATCTTCAATCCATTGCAGATATGAATACGCGTGAGGTCGCCTTTATGGCGCCTTTAGTTATTTTGACGATCTTCTTTGGGATTTACCCATCTGCACTACTTGATGTGATGGCTGTTTCTGTCAAACACCTCATCAATAATTACGAAGCAGCACTTGCTGCCGCCGAGCAAGCACGGCAACTGGCTTTGCGATAATAGGTTAGGAACTTTGATGTCCGCGCTCATCACTACATATGCTCCGATTTATCCGGAAATTTTTCTCGCCGTGGGAGGGATGGTTCTGCTCATCGCTGGCGCGTTTCGCAGCGATGAGGCATCAGAAACCGTAAGTTGGCTCTCAGTTCTGTTACTTGTCGGCACAATATTTTTGGCATTACGTCAATGGGATCAATCGGCCACTTTGTTTGGTGGCAGCTTTATTGTCGATTCCTTCAGCCAATTCATGAAAATATTGACACTGATCGGATCGGCTTTTGCCATTTTTATATCCCGTGATTATATGCGCGATGCGCGAATTACAGCATTTGAGTATCCGGTCCTCATTGTGTTTGCCTCTCTTGGCATGATGATGATGATTTCAGCGAATGACTTGATTTCGCTCTATCTAGGCCTGGAGTTGCAAAGCTTGTCCCTTTACGTCATAGCTGCTATTCGGCGGGATGCTGTGCGCTCAAGTGAGGCGGGGCTGAAATATTTTGTGCTTGGCGCTTTGTCATCGGGCATGCTGCTTTATGGCAGCTCTCTGATTTATGGTTTTACGGGTGCAACCACTTTTCCAGCAATTGCAGGGGTTATCCAGGATTCAGGTGTTGGTACGGGATTGATCTTTGGTCTTGTTTTCTTGTTGGCGGGTCTCGCCTTTAAGATATCGGCCGTACCATTTCATATGTGGACACCAGACGTTTATGAAGGTGCGCCAACCCCGGTGACGGCGTTTTTTGCTGCAGCGCCTAAGATTGCTGCAATGGCGCTTTTTACCCGCGTTGTTCTCGAAGCCTTTCCGGCCATTACAAGCCAATGGCAGCAGATTGTCGTCTTTTTGGCTATAGCGTCTATGGCGCTTGGTGCCTTTGCTGCCATCGGTCAGCGTAATATCAAACGTCTTATGGCCTATAGTTCCATCGGCCATATGGGCTATGCTCTTGTTGGTCTTGCTGCGGGAAGTCAGGAGGGGGCAAAGGGAGTTATCATTTATCTCACTATCTATCTGGCTATGACGCTTGGTACATTTGCCTGCATTCTTGCCATGAAGCGCGGGGAGGGCATGGTTGAAGATATTGATGAGCTTTCGGGGCTTGCGCAAAATAATCTGACAATGGCTTTTGTTTTGGCAATGTTGCTCTTTTCTCTTGCAGGAATTCCCCCGCTTGCAGGTTTTTTTGCAAAATACTTTGTCTTCCTGGCTGCAATAAATGCAGGACTTTATACGCTTGCAGTTATTGGTGTTGTCGCCAGCGTGATAGGTGCCTACTATTATCTGCGTATTATCAAAATCATGTTCATGGATGAACCTGCTGATCAATTCGAACCGATGCCCGGAGGGCTTAAATTTGTATTGGGTCTAGCAGGCCTTTTTGTTCTTGGTTATGTTCTTTATCCAATATCGTCGTCTCTTGACGCTATAGCAGCGAGCGCTGCAAAATCTTTATTCTAGTGACAACACAGCTTACAGTTCCAACCGGCTATCGATTGTTTCACTACAAAGAGATAGACTCCACCAACTCAGAGGCTTTGCGTCGAGCGAAGGAGGGTGATTCTGAGCGACTTTGGATTGTTGCCGATTATCAAACGGCTGGCCGAGGTAGGGGTGGGCGTAGTTGGCAGTCGGAACAAGGAAATCTCTATGCCAGCCTGGCTTTAAGGTTGAAATGCCCTCTTGAAACAGCCCTACAACTTTCTTTTCTTGCAGGCGTTGCCGTTTTTGATGCAGTGAAGGCCGCGGCACCTAATCCGGCAAGGTTGGGGACCCTTGGTCTGAAATGGCCCAATGATCTCATGCTTGCACGTCATAAGCTTGGTGGTATCTTATTAGAAAGTGTTTCTGGGGCAAAGGGAACTCTAACAGTCATTATTGGAACGGGCTTGAACCTTGTCAGTCATCCAGAACTATCTGGGCGTTCGATCACGCATCTTAATGCACATGATGTGGTTGTTCATCGGGACGCAGCGTTTAAACAACTGGCTTTGATGACGAATAGATGGCTTGAAATTTGGGACGAAGGTATGGGATTTGCGGCTGTACGCTCGGCATGGCTAGCGCGGGCGGCTGGTTTAGGTGAGCCTGTTCGTGTGCATGTTGGGGGCGAAGAAGAGGAAGGTGTGTTTTCTGGTATTGATGAAAAAGGCGCTCTCATTTTAACTAATCATGGCGGAAATAAAAAATTGATTTCTGTAGGGGATGTGTACTTGTCGTAAGGTATAAATGGGTAAAGTCTGCGTGGGCCGGCAGTTATTTTTTATGACTGTTGGTATAAGGAATGGGGAATGGTTCAAAAAAGAAAAAATACAGAAAAGAAGAATGGTTCCGAGTTGGTGTTTTTACCACTTGGTGGCGTTGGTGAGATAGGGATGAACCTTTATCTCTATGGCTATGGCGCGTCGTCGTCTCGCCGATGGTTGATGGTAGATCTTGGTATCACCTTCCCTGGGGATCGGGAGCCAGGAGTAGATGTCATCCTTCCCGATACCAGGTTTATCGAAGAAGAGCGGGGGAGCCTATCGGGCATTTTATTAACCCACGCTCATGAGGATCATTTCGGTGCGGTTATTGATCTCTGGCCACGCATTGAAGTACCGCTCTATGCGACGCCATTTACCGCAACCTTACTCAAGGCGAAAATGCGAGAAAGTGGGGTTGAAGGACAGATTCCGATTAATGAAGTTGCGCTTGGGTCGCGTTTCACAATCGGTCCATTTGATCTGGAACTTGTTGATATGGCTCATTCGATACCGGAGCCAAATGGTGTTGTTATCAAGACCGATTTAGGAGTTGTCTTTCACACAGGTGACTGGAAGCTTGATCGTGATCCGAGAGTAGGACCTCCCGTGGATGAAGTGAAAATCCGCGCACTTGGCGAGCAGGGGCTCGATGCTCTGGTTTGTGACTCCACAAATGCTTTAAGCGATGGAATATCACCCTCAGAGGCAGATGTTGCTGAAACGCTTGCCAAGGAAATTGCAAGCGCGCCACATCGTGTGGCCGTTACAACCTTTGCCTCCAATGTGGCGCGTATTCAGGCTGTTTGCGAAGCCGCAAAGGCGGCAGATCGACATATCGTTGTGGTTGGCCGTGCCATGAATCGCGTAATCCAGGCGGCACAGGATACGGGGTATCTGAGCAATGATCTGGAAATTTTAAATGATGATGATTTTGGACATTTGCCGAGAGATAAAGTTGTTGCTCTGTGCACCGGAAGTCAAGGGGAGTCGCGTGCGGCCCTTGCACGTATTGCCCTAGACGAGCATCCCAAAGTTGCATTTGCAAAGGGGGATCTTGTTATTTTTTCCTCCAGAACTATCCCCGGCAATGAAAAATCTGTGACACGGGTGCAAAATGGTCTCGCCGAGCTTGGTGTTGACATTATTACAGATAAAGATGCGTTAGTTCATGTTTCCGGACATCCGCGGCGTGGCGAGCTTGAACAGATCTATAAATGGACTAAACCTAACGCGGCGGTGCCGATGCATGGTGAGGCACGTCATCTAAAAGCTCATGCTGAGCTTGCGAGGTCTTTGGGTGTTAAGCATGTTGTCGAAGCTCGCAATGGCACAGTTTGTAGGCTTCTACCAGGGCCGGCGGAGATTATAGATGATGCACCGACAGGCCGGTTATTTCGCGATGGCCGGTTAATTATTCCTGCTGAAGATCAATCAATTCGCATACGCCGCAAGCTTGGCTATGTTGGTTTGATTTCAATTTCTATTGTTCTGAATAACAAGGGTGATGTTGTCACTGAGCCCTTGATATCTCTATCTGGTGTGCCTGAAAAGGATGAGGATGGAATGCCAATGGAGGAGAGTATCCATGATGCTGTGATGGGTGTTCTTGAAAGCATCCCACGTCCGCGCAGAAAGGATCATGCTCTAGTTGGTGAGGCAGTGCGCAAGGGTGCGCGGGCGGCTGTGGCTGAGGTTTGGGGCAAAAAGCCGATCTGCTCTGTTCTTGTTTCCGTCGTGTGAAGTCGTAATAAAGGATCTTAAGATGATTGGACGGTTGAATCATGTGGCTATTGCCGTGAGTGACCTCGCGGCTGCGACAGCAGTTTATCGTGATACCTTGGGCGGTCAGGTGTCAGATGCCGTACCCCAACCTGAACATGGTGTAACGACTGTCTTCGTTGAGTTGCCAAACACAAAAATCGAGCTTCTTGAACCGTTAGGAGAAGATTCGCCTATAGCCAAGTTTCTTGAACGCAATCCCTCGGGTGGTATTCACCATGTATGCTATGAAGTAGAGGACATTATTCAAGCAAGTGATATCCTTAAATCAAAGGGTGCACGCGCTCTTGGGGATGGCGAGCCGAAGATCGGAGCGCATGGTAAACCGGTCCTATTTTTGCATCCCAAAGATTTTTGCGGAACACTTGTTGAGCTAGAACAAGCCTAACAATGTCTTATGGTCTTATGTGAAACTGCGATTAACCTCAGCACTTGGACCAATGTAACCCCCTTGCTGGCCAAATCTTTTTTGCCTGCGGTCTCAAGTAGCGAAGCGATGGATCAAATTATGACAGTTCGGCATTATTGCATTTTAATATTACATATGGGTGAGAAATGAGTCTTGCTTTTGCCCTGGCGATCTATTTCATTTGCTGGTGGTTGGTTCTTTTTACCATCCTACCCATTGGTGTGCGGACACAACAAGAAGAGGGGGAAATCGCCCCCGGTACAGCAGAAAGCGCGCCGGTTGCGCCCAAACTTTTGCCAAAAATCCTGCTGACAACAATTATCTCAACAATTGTTTTTGGTCTTATCTACGTTGTTATTGTTCACAAGGTAATTACCCTTGATGACATACCATTTTTACCACGCTTTGAGAACTTGGCGAAATAGCGCCTATCCATAATATGGGTTCTTTTATGAACAATACAGTTCAGTTATAGACTATGGAAAGGTTCTCATTTTATATGCAATCAACAGATGACGACACAGTCCAACAATCAAGCTGAGTCAAAACCGCCTGTTGCAGATGCCGCTCCTGGAAATTGGGTGGACAAATGGGCGCCGGAGCCTGTCCGTCCCTATCTTAGGCTCGCGCGTGCCGATCGCCCGATCGGTGTTTGGCTACTGCTGTGGCCATGCTGGTGGTCCACGGCTCTTGCAAGTCTCTCTCAGGGAGCAGCTTTCCCGAATCTCTGGCACCTATTCTTATTCGCAATAGGAGCCATCGTTATGCGGGCGGCTGGATGTGCTTATAATGATATTGTTGATAGGGATTATGATGCACGCGTTGCTCGTACAAAGTCACGGCCTATCCCGAGCGGACAAATAACCTTACTTCAAGCGCAAATCTTCATGGTGTTATGCTGCTTGGTAGGCCTTTTGGTTCTCATGCAATTCAATAGTTTTACAATTGGTTTGGGCATAGCTTCGCTTGCTCTTATTGCAATTTATCCCTTTATGAAGCGTTTTACATCTTGGCCGCAGGTGGTGCTTGGCTTTGTTTTTTCCTGGGGCGCGCTTATGGGGTGGGCGGCTCACTTTGGCCGTTTAGATTGGCCTTCGATTTGTCTCTATGGGGCTGCCATTGCTTGGACAATCGGATACGACACGATCTACGCCCATCAGGATAAAGAGGACGACGCCTTACTTGGCCTCGGCTCAACCGCATTGTCATTTGGAGATGAAACCCGCTTTTGGCTTATCGGATTTTATATTCTCACGATTTTGGCTCTAACAGCAGCCGGTCTTTTAGCAGGCGCGGGTATAGTTTTTTTGATTGGCATGAGTGTTGCGGCCACGCAATTCGCTTGGCAAGTTACGACGCTTGATATTAATGATTCTACAAATTGCTTAAAACGATTCCGCTCAAATCGTGATGTCGGAATAATTGTATTTGCAAGCTTGGTCGCAGATATGATTATAGCGCTCTATTGAATCCGATTGGAATTCTAACTCCGTGCAATAATCTCACGTCCATTAATGACCTGAAGATTATCTGAGTGCCCTGTTTCCCGAAAAAATGGAAAAATGGGTCGTCGTGCAGCCAGCAATAGTCTTGCATTACGGGGACATGGTTGACCAATTGTCACCTTGCCTAATCTTTCGACGGCCTCCCGCCAATTGCCGTCGAGTGTAGGCAGTAAAAGAGGAAGTTTGAGGACACGGCCCCATGCCTGCCAGCGTGCAGCGACATTCCCAAAGTCAAAGGTCATGTAGAGCGGCAAACATAACCGCTTCCGGTCATGATGAAGATTGACCGAAATTGCAAATTCGTTCTCTAATTTTTCACAAGGTGTAATGCGAACTGCTATTCCCCGAAATTCACTCAATTGGAAGCTGTTCGGGCGCATCCTTATTCCACAATATTCAGGCTGTACGATGACAGTCTCAGAATCTATTGTTACGATGTCCTTGGCATGGCACAAATGTCCAGCTAAGTTGTTGGCCCGCAGTGAAAAACATGCTGGCAAAGAGAATGGATCAATCTCGAAGGGATGCTTGACCCAACGGTCTACCAGACCCTGTGGCTTTGTTTGACGCCTCACTTTTAACTCCCCGTATGGTTGTCTTGTGCAACCTGAATCAAAAGAGTATCTCAAATAAGCCTTCTAATCTGCTTAAGAGATCTCGTTAATATCTGGTAAAAGACAGCGTCAAAAAGGCCCGGTGTTGTTAGTTTTATCGGTTCCCCGCCTAAATGCGCATAAAAGTCTACGACACCACCCGTCAAAACAAAGGTGAGGGTGAAATATGACTGAATTACATATCCGGTCCAGCAATTGGCACGGAGATATAAATCGGCTGCATGATGCTGTCCGGGAGGCAGGCAAAATCGCTTTGAGCTATTTTGGTCAATCGCCTAGGACTGAGAAAAAGCCTGATGGCTCTGAAGTGAGTGAGGCAGATCTCGCTGTTGATGCGCTTTTAAAACGGCGTCTCTTAGATGGTAATCCGGGCGATGGTTGGCTTTCAGAGGAAAGTGAGGATGATCCTGCTCGCTTCGATTGTAAGCGAGTTTGGATTGTCGATCCGATTGACGGCACGCAAGCTTTTATTAAGGAAGTTCCGGAATGGACCATATCAGCTGCCCTCATTGTTGACGACAAACCTGTGCTCGCCGCAGTTTACAATCCTGTCAAAGAAGAGTTCTTTGAAGCGACTCTTGGCATGGGGGCCAGGCTTAACGGTCAAAAAATCACTGTCGGTGAACGCCAGGATATCACTAAGGCTAGAGTTATCACAAACCAATCGACTTTGCGTAAAGCAGGGTTGTCAGATAAAGCACATAATGCAGAGGTTCTTTGGGTGAACTCAATCGCTTACAGGCTTTGCCTTGTAGCGTCAGGTTGGGCAGATGCAACGTTTTCCTTCTCTGGGAAGAATGAGTGGGACATCGCCGCCGCTGACCTGATCGTATATGAAGCTGGGGGGACAGTAACGGATAAGCTGGGACAAACATACACTTACAACGCTCCAATGCCACGCCACTCCGGTGTTATCGCAGCCAATAGCAGGCTTCACGAGGCACTGCTCGATGCTATTAAATGCGCACCTCTATAGAACATAGCAATAACTTAAACCCTTCTGTTTTTGAGAAGTTATTACCAGCTAAAGGTCGTTATTGCTGTTTGGCATTGATCATCTCTTTCGAATCACGATTTTTTCATGTAGTTCGTGATACATACCAAAATCAAATACTGGCCTATGAACATGAACGATTACAACGGTAAGCCCGTACAAAAACAGCTTCTCCACCTTGTATTTGGAGGTGAACTTGCGTCACTGGAAGGTGTTGAATTTAAAGACATATCAAAACTCGACATTGTCGGGATTTATCCAAACTATGCAACTGCATATGACGCATGGAAGAAGGTAGCGCAACAGACTGTAGATAACGCCCATATGCGTTACTTTATTGTGCATATGCACCGTTTGCTTGATCCTGAAGAAATGCCTGATGGACCTGCCTCTGACTAGGTCACATACCCATAAATTGATTTTCATTTAGCTGCGAATATGATTCAAGATCCCAAAAGGGAGATTGATAATGGCGCGCTTTGATTTGACGGATTTTGAGTGGTCAGTGATTGAACCATTGTTACCCAATAAGTCTCGCGGTATCGCACGCGTTGATGACCGGCGTGTGCTGAATGGAATTTTTTGGAGGTTGCGCACGGGTGCCCCTTGGGCAGACATCCCTGAGCGTTACGGACCATATACGACCTGTGTCAACCGCTTCAACAGATGGCGCAAAGCAGGTATCTGGGACCACATTCTAGAAGCTGTTTCAAAGGCTTATGATGGTGATATCCAGATGATCGACAGCTCTTCCATCCGCGTTCATCAACATGGTGCGAACGGTAAAAAAAAGAACGATCCCGTTGCATGGGCCGCTCGCGGGGCGGCTTGACAACCAAAATTCACGCTATTGTCGATGCTTGTGGTTTGCCGATCGTTTTGAAGTTAACTGAGGGCCAAGCGCATGATGGTCGTAGTGCCGAGGATATGTTGGAGAGTCTTAAAGAGCACAATATTCTGCTTGCCGACCGTGCTTATGACTCAAACAAGCTGCGCAATAGTCTCAAAGAACGCGGCGCATGGGCCAATGTAAAAGCCATGCCGCAGCGGCTCGAAAAACCAGCCTTCAGCAAATGGCTTTATCGCCAGCGCAATCTTGTTGAGAGGTTCTTCAATAAACTCAAACACTTCCGTGCGGTGGCAACACGATATGACAAGCGTGACGACAATTATCTCGCAAGTGTCAAATTGGCTTCAATCCGGATTTGGTTGCGATTTAATGAGTCCGTGACCTAGAGTATCCATTATGAGGCTATATTGAATCATTCTGCCGAGGCGTTTTTTGCGCCATTATCAGCGCTGTTTGTCTTGACCGATATGCCAGCATCACCCTTCGACGCTTTCCTAGCGGGAATGGCACACCGGTGCACAAACAGAATTGATTTAATTTAACCTCATAACGCTTGCCTATTGACTCGTGAATGCGATTTAAAACGTATGAGCCATTTTGTGGTTTTTTGCTAAAGCGCATTGCCCTGAGATTTATTCGGTTTTGAATCAATCAAAACACTCTCCTAATCCAGCGCTCGTGAAAATACAATTTATCCAGTTGCCGAGTTGATGTGCATAATAGCAAAATGCATTGCATTTTTAATCATTTGCATTTGCATTTGTGCATATTAAGTTGCACGTCTGCTCAAAGTAATTTTGAGTATGAGAAAGGAAAAACGATACAAACTTCGGAATGTAGCAGACAAAAGAGTCTACAAATTTTGAAATAGAGCTTTTCCTCCGTTTGTTTGAAATGCTTCATATGACTGCCGTGATTTTTGCCTTTACACACAAATGGTATGTTGTATTGGAGCTGTGAAGCCGTTAGTCCCCAACGTCTTCGATAATGCGATTCGTCAAGCTAATAATGAATTCAGAAAATCTATTTATGTGTGGGTTTTTATACACGAATTGTGATTGATGTGTAGGCCACTACACACTCAATGTTTAAGATGGAGCTGATTGTGCATTGTGCAAAAGAATATAATATTCTTTTGAAGCATAGGCTTAGCCCATAATCAAAACAATCAAAACATATCCTTAACGACTTGGCACGCTGGTTGCTATTTGAAGAATATCAACCACCGGCAACAATTTGCCTGAGTTGTTTGATATGGGAGGAGAGTTTCTTTGCAATGAGTCGTTTCGGCTGGCCTTGCCTATGGGCACTAGGGGAACGGAACATCTGCTAAATGTGATCTTAAAAAGCACTTATGAATGCTTGGATCCACTTCCTCACATAAACAATAACAAAGGAAACCAAAGTTAAGGTGATAGACCAGTTATTATTCAGTATGACTTCATGATTGGAATTTGCTCCTTATAATACCAATGCTCTTTTGTGTGGAGCGTGTTCTACTGCAATAATAACAATGTGAGAGCCTTGTTAGACACGGCCTGTCAAGAATTATTAGGAAAGGGGTTTGTCTCAAAAATTCATAAAGAGGTTCCTATAAATGCAGACCATCATTGATATTTGTGCTGGTTATGCATCGCAAGATCCTCTTCTTATATGTCGGATAAAGCGGATAAGCCAATTACAACAATCGGTTATGTTGCATCCAGATAAAAAATGTTGTGACATATAAGCGCAGGTTGTGAAATTGAGTGAAGATTGATCGCCGGGGGTAAACATTATGTTTTTTATGACATTAGGGAGTTTAGTTTCAAGATCGGCGGAAATCCAATGCACGAAGTAGCCAAGGAATGTGATTTTATGCGTGTAGAAGCTTTGTCTACCCCCACAAATCCGATAACTGTTTTGATAGCTGACGAGCACCCCTTATTCAGAGAAGGGTTGCGAACACGCCTGCAGCAGCTTGATGAATTTAAGGTGGTGGGCGAAGAACAAGATGGACGAGGGGTTATTGCGGCATGCAAAAAATATATGCCCAAGGTGCTCGTTATTGATATTTTTATGCCAGAGTTTTGCGGTCAGCAAATAGTGGCAAAATTTGAAGAAGTGTCCCCTGATACTCGTGTTTTGATTGCGTCGGAAAATACAAATCCCATCGACGTCCAAATTGCTCTTTCTGAGGGTGCTTCCGGCTATATCTTAAAAAATGCTTCCAGCGAAGAATTCATAAATGCTATCCGTGTGATAGCAAATGATGGCTCTTATCTTCCACAAAAGTTGATGAATAATTTGATTGAGGCCGCAAAAAAGACAAGGTCAACTGGTAATATGTTTGGGCTAACAGTACGCGAGCTTGATATTCTCAAGGAGCTTGCGCTTGGTTCCGGCAATAAAGGTATAGCACGCAAACTCAATATTAGTGTTCGTACCGTGGAGACACATCGCCAGAATATTCGTCAGAAAACCGGGACCTTTGCGACGGCTGACTTGGTAAGAATTGCGATTCGGCTTGGACTCACTGAAGAGGCTGCACGCGGGAAAAGCCAGTAAAAATTTAAATCGTAATTTGCTGGTGAGGGAGTAAGTCAATGCAAATTTGCGAAATTAAAAACAGTGGTGTAGAGGGTACATCAACCGATACAGTCCAATTTTCTTGTTCGAAGCGCAATGCGCTGCAATCAAATCTATTCCGCTTTTCATTATTTGCATCTGCATCCATGCTTCTTGCTTCGTTCATTTCGCCCTATGATGCGCATGCCGATCCAGATCAAGCCAAAGGTACAGTTAAGTATGAGACGAGGTTTGAGCGCGATATTAGTGTCAGTAAGTCTGGAAAATATGCACTTTTAGATCAGGGGAAAAGTAATTTTAGTAAAGATAAATATTGGAAGTTCTATGTTTTTAGTTCAAAGGTCACAGACTTTATCAAGGATCTCGTAAGAGATGATAATATCTCAATAAAAATGTCCAGCAAAGTAAAAGGCCGTCTCAATAAAAGAAAACTAAATGGCACTAGAGAAAATATTTTAGACAGACTTGCACGGGAATTTGAGTTTGATTGGTTCCTGCATGATCGCATGCTTTATATATCGAATCAGTCCGAAAGCGTTAAGCGTCACATTAATCTGGGTGGGCTACCTGCAAATGATGTAGAGAAAGTTCTTGAGAATGCGGGACTGGATTTGCAGCGCTTTCCCATTCGTCACATTAATGGGGGGAAGTCCCTTATTGTTTCTGGTCCGCCAAGCTATGTCGCTTTAATTGAAACGGTCATCGAAAAGATTCAAGTCCCTAAAGAAGAAGAAAAGCCCGTTATTGTCGATCCAAGTAAGAAGGTTATTCTTTGGCGTGGGGTCAAGCGTCGAGTTTTCGAGGTCCCGTCAGCCAGCATCGAAGACGAATAGACGAATAAGCGATTGATTTTGAAATAATAGAAAAATGAGGGCAGGTTACCGCCCCTGAATTGCTTGCTCAATAAATCTTCCAGTTTTCGATGCAAAAGCAATAATTAATCCCTTCATATTGCTTTCTTCTACATGTTGCCTATACATATTCACTGCTTCATAAAGTTTACTGTTGTTCTCTTTTGGTGATGGCTCAAGATTCGCATGTAGTTGAGTTTTAATGTGTAAAAACACATTGTCTTGATCTTGACTTTGCAACGAAGATTTCCTAGCAGATTTTGATAAAAAACCATAATTAGGATATGATTTATCATATTCGATCATTCGATCTATAGAATTCCGAAAATTTTCATTAAAGGTATTATAAGGGATATTTTCATAACCTGCCTGTGCCATATAAGCAGATGGGCTCATCGTCTGAACCTGTAAAATTGCACTTGCTTCTGACATTGTACTTAACCCACTCCTTTTGCGACTATATGTTCAAACCTCTTAAGAGATCCAAAACCTGTCCTATGTATTTTCCTCAAAATAAAAATCTATTGTAACTTAATTAGTTATTGATTAGATGCCTTTTAGTTTGTTTAGTTCCTTTTTGAGGCCAAGCACCTGATCAAATATCATCGATTTAAGCATATAGTCTGAAATCAATGCGCCCTCGATCATCGCATCAAGGACGATTTCAAATTGTTCGGCACTAAGTTCATTGTCATCTGCGGTGGTTGTGTCTTGCACCTGACTTATAGTATTTGTGCCATTTGCCGGTGTGACAGGTTCCATAGTTTTTTCCTTGTTTTTCCGAACACATAGCGTGTTAAAGTACACCAATTTTTCAACTTTGGAAATGGTTAATATATGCGTATACTCCGTAATTCGTCTAAGTAAAATCCCGGATAAAAACTAAGTGTCCATTAGAAATTCGCGAATTATGCAGAATTGAAATTTCTGTTCAGGTGGTGCATATGTAATAGGGAGAGCTTTGTTGTCATAACATACTGGCCATTTGATATAGAAAGTATGATGCTTGACATAAAATTATGACAGACTTCAACATAGTTACAACATAGTAAAAAGTGTCGGATAGATAGATGATTGATGAAACAAAAGGTGTAGGGCATAGCTCGGCTTCTGGCCTTAATTCCCAGAATATTGGGGATGAGTTCTCCAAAAAACTTAAGGACGTGCAATTGCGGGCCGAAGAGAAATCGTTGACACAATCGATTGAAGAGAACGCGGAAATTCTTTTTAATGTAGGAAGACTCACGAATCTGATGGCTAAAGGCAAACCAGATTATACTGCTATGGCAAAAACAATTAAGAATGCTAATGGCCAAGATATTCATTTGAGCAATCCTCCGAAAGAAGGTGAATTAATGCTGCTTGCTGATGCCTGGATTGGCATCCTTAAAGGTGAGAGGTGACGATCGCTTTTAGTTGTTTGGGTAAAGTCCTTACGCCTTAGAGAGCAGCGTATTTTTTTATACCGACACAAATGGTTTGGGGCTTGAGAGACTACCCGTCACGGGCCAAGTGGTGACGCTTACTAAAGGGCATTATGAATAGGTCATAATGCCCTTTAGTGTGTAAGCCGTTTAAGTGATGTTACTGGTCCATGAGCTGTGGCAATGCGTTTTACCGCAATACTCACAGGTTCGATAATGGTTTCCATATGATAGCCATTGGCATGAAGTAGCCGCTCATGATCGAGCATAATCCCTACATGTCCTTTCCAAAAAATTAGATCACCACGTTTAAGAGCTGAAAAATCGTTTTTTTCAGCTATTGGCTTGCCCAAATCCCGTTCTTGCATATAGCTATCGCGAGGGCAGGGGAGTCCTGTCGCCTCCAAAGCGATTTGCACGAGGGCTGAGCAATCGAGCCCGAGGCTTTGCCTCCCACCCCAAAGATACGGTGTATTAAGAAAGAGTTCTGCCACAGCAACGAAATCCGGCTCGACGGTCTTAATTGGCGCCAAATGTCGGGCATAGATAAAATCTGTCGGACCAGTTTTCACAAAATCTCCGGCCACTTCCTGGACACAAACCTTAGCACCAAAACTTAAGACCGTCTGTGGCGGCGCCTTAATATCTGCCTTTGGATATACAAATGTTCTGAGTGTACGAACGCGGTGAGTGGGTATGGAAACGTTTCTCGAGAGACGTTCGGTGGGAATATAACCAACATAATTGTCCCGATCGAGTTGTGCCCAGGCCCAGCCCTCGGTTTCCTCAAAAACCATGCAGGTTTCTCCGTGGAGAGCTTCCGTGTCGAGGGCGGCATCGAAACGTGGCGTTCGACGTAAAGGCGCGGCTTCTGCCATGACTTGATAACGCTGTCCCACCACAAAACGTGATGCTTTGACTTGACCTTCCAGATTTATGGAAGCCAGATCTTCACGAAAAGCGTTTACACGGGGGTCAAGATGAGGATTATTCAAATTCTTCCTCCAATCAGGATTTCTCCGCAAAATTCGTCATGCGAGCGAACATTATAAATATGCTATCAGTCAGTTTCTATATGAGCACGCTATATGTGTGCTATCGGCTAGCGCCTACTTGAGCACAATATATACGTGCTACCGGCTAGCGCCTACTTGAGCACGAGTGAGCATGGCGATCCAGACGTTTGGAATATCAGGCCGGTAACCGGGGATTGCCTCGTAGGTTACGCCGTCTTGGAATGACAATAAAAATTTATACAGAGCAAGCCATTCAAAGATCTGTTGACGTACACGTAAATGTACTGAACGGAATCTGAATACTCGATTCAAGGTGGGTTCAGAAGCGATACTTTATGATCGTAGAATAAATTAGGTGATAATGGAGGTGAAGATGCGTGGTGTCCTGTTAGGCACTGCACTTGTTGCTGGTGCTATCTATGCAGGTTCTGCAAATGCGCAAAACGTGCAAATACAAAAACCAACCGTTCAATTCAACCCCGGTAAAGTGATCATTGCCAATGGTGTACTGCTTGCCAACAAGGTTCAACAAATCTATTCCAATGGCAAAAGGGCTAGATCTTGTAGTGAATTGCACCGTATCTTAAGAGCCCTCAAAACTTATTACAGATACAAAACACCTCTCCCTAAGAAATGGCACTATACAATCCTTCACCCGAAAAAGGTGAGAAATCCAACCATCGCCGATATGGCAAGGGATCGTCTCCTGCGGCTTAGAAAAGGACTTTACGGCAAGCTTTGCAAACGAGCCTGTACTGGCGCCAAGCCAAAACTCGCTTATGTAGGCAGAGAAGCTTACCGCACCAATGCTGGCCGATTTATTCGTTGGAAGTTGAAGGTAGTCAACTGGCCTAAATTCTGTAATCAGATGTTTGCGCCAGCACCAAACTTACCGCCGTGCGGACTCAATAATAATTCATCCAGATCCTGGGTTGATATTCATCATGGTACAAATAGAAGTCGTCTCTATGGGTTCTGTGCATTAAAAGGGCCGAGAGGCTTGACAAAACTTTGGTTTGCAAGACGAGTAGGGGTAAGGCCACCGAAGTCGGTTTATATCAAGATCAGAGACCGTAAAACTGGTGTGGTCTATACTTCGAACCGAGTCGCAATCCCTTAAAATTCTTACTCCCTTGTGTCAGGCTATTTATGTAGTCAAGGCACATAAGAGCAAGGAGGCCAGTGGCCTTCTTGCTCCATCATGATGAAATCGACATATGTGGGTATGTGGGGATGTGGGTAGGGAGATAATGGAGAAGGAAATGAACCGCATTTTGTATAGTGCTGTGCTTGTAATAGGTATTATCTGTGCAAGTTCAGTAAGCGCACAAACCCAGAGACCACAACACCCCAATATTCAACGCACGCCAGGCCAACAATCTTTTCCCTTGGAGCATCGGTTCCCAAACACCGTTCAAAATGTTTATCTACAAGCTAAAAAGGCGAAATCTTGTAGTGAGCTAACGCTTCTCATAAAAACACTCAGAACTTATTTACATTGGAATAAATCAATACCACATGGATGGCATCCCACGATCCTTTACCCAAAAAGGAAAAGATATCCTACTCTTGCCGACATGGCTCGGGATCGCATTATCCGGCTCAGGAAAAGCGGGCTTCACAAAAAGCTTTGTTCTCGGAAATAATCTATATCAATGACGAATTAAGGGATCTCTGTGTCCATTCATCATCCCTAAAACAAGTGCTATAAGCACAAAGAAATGACGCCAATGATCTGAATCAATAATGAAACCTTCCAAGATGATGCCAGCAAACGCGGCATAGAAGACGATTAAGAGTTGTTGACATGGCGTATTACGAAGGCAGTGCTTAAAACCTAATATCAAAATTGCCAGTATCAGGGTGATATAGAGAAGTCCGCCAAGCCAGCCTGCATTCAGAAACATGCTCAAATAGACATTGTGAGTATCTTCATTATGGTAAAAGTCGCCGAATTCGCGGGCACCAATACCAAGCGGATTGCTTATAATAACATCAAGGGCTTTAAGTTGTCCGCCAAAGCGGCCT
Source organism: Methyloligellaceae bacterium (assembly GCA_965224165.1). Lineage (GTDB taxonomy): Bacteria > Pseudomonadota > Alphaproteobacteria > Rhizobiales > CBDCYM01 > CBDCYM01. The sequence goes on from CBDCYM010000011.1 coordinate 1,483,068, forward strand.
TGGGGCCCAACATCATAATTTTGCATCAAGTTGGCACGTTCACCAAGGAGCGCGCTGACCTCTTCAAACTGTAGAGCAATGGCAATAATAAATATCGAAGCACATATGCCCGAGAGCGTTAAAATGACCAGCTTAAGACGAGCGCTATTACTTTGCGCCGTGACAAAGCTCAGATAGACAAAAACGACCAGTGACACGACTAAATTTGCCCATGCACCTCGGGAGAAACTAAGTAAGATTGCGAAAATGAAGAGCAGCATCAAGGCAAGAGGGACAATTGTTTTTTTCGCAGATGAGTTAATCCAAAGATAGATAGAATATATGAGGGCGGGGACTAGGAAAGCTCCGAAGACATTCGGGTCTTTAAAGGTCCCACGTGCCCGCCCATAAAGAGTGAATAAGTCGCTGAGGCTTGGAATCAGGTTAAGGTAGCCTATGATAGCCGCCCCTGTGGCAAGTATTGCTGCAAACAGATATCCTGACATGATAAGGCGGGAGTGTGCAGAAGGATTTTTTTGTATGAAGGCTGTAAGAAGGGCAGCACTTGCAGCAAGATAAAACGTTATCAATGTGTGAGTAGTGGCTCTTGGAATGTCTGTAGCTTGTGTGGAGGCAAGAAGCCCGGCAGCCATAATAACAATCCAAAGGCTTGTGACGATTGTCAGAGAGGGACTGAGGTGCACAAACCCGATAAGGGGCAACAGCCATATCAATACCAGCATCATGGCATCGAAGGGAGCAGGCTCGGTAAACACGATTGCACTGACAGCAAGGGTCAACCATACGAGGGTCAAGGCAAGTTTGTGCAATATGCTTGTGGTTCCCAAATCTTCGCATTTATGCGTAATGGGCGCCATCACCACACCCTAATATGCGTTCTCTGTCTTCAGAAGGGCGAAGGGTGTGGCGAACAGAATATGAAGATCAAATGAGACCGACCAATTTTCAATGTAATAGAGATCATGCTCGACACGTTGTTGGATTTTTTCTTGCGTATCGGTCTCACCGCGCCAACCATTAACTTGTGCCCAGCCCGTAATGCCGGGTTTGACTTTGTGGCGGGCAAAATATCCATCAACGACATTTTGATATAGGGCATCTGCTGCCTTAGCCTGAAGTGCATGCGGTCTCGGTCCCACAAGGGAAAGTTCACCTTTTAAAACGTTAAAAAGTTGCGGCAATTCATCAAGGCTGGTCTTGCGGATGAATTGGCCAACTCGTGTTACGCGGGGATCATTTTTTGTAACCAGCTTGTTCGCCTGGTGGTCGCTTTTGTCCGCATACATAGAGCGGAACTTATAGACTTCGATAAGCTCATTATTGAAACCATAACGTTTCTGTTTAAAGAGAACGGGGCCGCGGCTATCGAGCTTTATGGCAAGCGCTGTCAGGAGCATAATTGGTGAGAGGAAAAGAAGCGCCAGTACACCAACACATTTATCAAAGAGAGATTTCAAAACGAAATCCCAGTCAGTAATCGGCTTATCGAAGACGTCTATGAGTGGCACGTCACCGATGTAAGAATAGGAGCGGGGCCGGAACTGAAGTTTATTCGTATGCGCTGATAGACTAATATCAACAGGCAACACCCATAATTGCTCTAGAATTTGAAGAAGCCGATTCTCCGCTGTGAGTGGCAATGAAACGATCAGGAGATCGATACGTGTCGAGCGGGCTATTTCCACAAGTTCATGAATTTTTCCTAATTTAGGATAGCCTGCAATAACAGGCGAAACGCGGTCGTCATCTCTGTCGTCAAAAACGCCGCAAATCTCTATATTAGTATCTTTTGACGCCTCCAGAGCTTGAATCAATTCCTCACCATTCTTACCGCCGCCAATTATGACAGCGCGTCGCTTAAGTCTGCCATCTTCAACCCAATTACGGATCATTGTAGCTATTGAAAGCCTGAAAGCAGAAAGAGTGAGGAGACCAGCTACATACCAAAGCATGAGCCAAGCACGAGAATACTCAGCGCCAACTTTAATAAAGAAGGCGGTGACGATAAGACCGGCAAATATTCCTGTCCATGCAATCCAAACGCGTGACAATTGTGAAAAAGAACTAGTCAATGCTGAAAGTCTATAGAGACGGGCGGTTTGAAAAACGATAACGGTCGCGATTGCGGTACCTATTGTCGCGAAGAGGTAAAAGCCATAGCTTACAGGATTATCCGAACCGACATAAAGTGTGAAAATCCCAAAGCCTAGAGCTGAAACAAGAACGAATTCGATCAAACGAATGAGGCCGGTTGCGACCGTTGGAGAAATGAGAATAGATCCCTTTTCAGCCTGAAAAAGGGATGGATCTAATTGTGGATAGCTTGATGGGGCCAGCGGGGCATTAAATGATGCCTCCTTAGCGTCATGATGAACGTTGGACCCTGATAGATTGGCTTCCGACATATCCCACCTTTGATATTGTTCTCCCATAAGTCTTTAACCAAAAGCACGGTTATAAAAACCGTTTATAGGGGACAGATATTAAAGAGGTGGTTCTTGTAGTTTTTTGATCAGAAACAGGGATAATACAATATGAGTTGCTGTTTCTTTTTTGGATTAGGGGTGCACTTGTTTAATTGGCATTTAACATCCGTATCATATTGAAAATGATAATTTTAATCTGAAAGCTTTGTGAAATAAAAATCGAGGATGGCATCCGTCATTCGGTCAATCGTGTATTGCTCAGACACCCTTTCTGCAAATGTCTTTGCATTGTCAATAAAGGATTTAGGGTCTTGAAGGAAAGCTCGTAATTTTTCCGTGAGTGCTTCTGTATCTCCTGGAGGGATAAGAGAAATGCCGGTTCCTTCAATCATTTCGGGTATGCCGCCCACATCAGTGAGGATCATAGGCATTTCCGCAGCAGCCGCTTCGAGGACAATATAGGGAAAGGATTCTGCACGCGAAGGGACGACGAGGCAGCGCCCCTTGGAAAAAGCTTCATTTGCTGGTTGCGGGCCCGGAAAGACAGCGTTTCCATCTAAGCCAAGGCGTTGGGCTTTCATCTTAAAGGCAGTTTCATCGGGACCACTACCGACAATAATTGCTTTTGCTGGGGCATCCACCTGAATATCTGCCAATGCTTGTAACAAAACGTCGACACCTTTAAGGTGGCGCAGCTCACCGATGAAAATAAAATCCGCGGCGTCCGATTCAAGTTGAGGTGCATAAAATTCTTCAGGAAGAAGACCGTTCGGAATCACCCGGCACTCACAACGAGGCATCCCGATTTTTTCTTCATAAGTGCGTCGGGAAAAATCGCTCTCGAAAATAAATCCGTCTGTCATCATTGCGAGCTTGCGCTCCAATTTGAAAAAAATGCGTCCATTCAAGCTCTTTGAATCATAATGAAGACTGCCGCCATGTGGTGTATAAAAGGTACGTAGCTTCACGCCTTGTTTTTTTAAGCTTTGCGCTGCAAGCCGTGCATATGCCCCACCTTTTGCACCATGACCGTGGATAATGTTGGCGTTGATGGCTTCTGCAAAACGACGGGTTGCAAGGTATGCAGTAAGATCCCTTGGACCAATATTCCGGCTCATAGGCAGTCTTACGATGCCGAGCGTACAAAAATCCTGAAGCTCTTCAAAAGCCGCAATAGCTGATTCACCACCGGTCTTTTCATCACAGATAACCCCAACTTCATAACCAAGGCGGGCTTGTTCGCGCGCTAGGTCGCAGACATGACGAAACAATCCACCGACGGGTGTGCGTAGGCAATGCAGAATTTGAAGTTTTGTCTGACTCACCGGAATTCAAGCCTCTTGGGCCTCAATCTAATACCTTTATGTGCAACATAATTGGAAAAGAGCATGTTAAGCAAAAGCGAATAGACGCAACACGCTCTAGAAAAACCGCTCCTGGACGTAAATTGTATCGCCTGGCCGAACTGGAAAATTCGTCGGGACAGAATGTGTTTGCGACCGGTCCCCCAAACGCCGTGTTAATTGGACTTTCTGTTCATTAGCCCGCGGTGAATAGCCTCCCGCAATGGCGACAGCCGTTTGTACCGTCATGCCATTAACATAGGGAAACTGCCCAGCAGTCCTTACCTCCCCCAGAATAAAGAATGGACGGTAATTCACAATTTCCACCGTGACTTTTGGATCTTTGATGTACTTCTTCTGCAGCTTTTCCGCAATATGGTTTTCTAGTTGGAAACGGGTTTTTCCTCGAACTCTTAAGGCTCCGATGAGATGCATAGAAATATAACCACCGCCATCCACCGAATAAACACGAGAAAGGTTTTGTTGCCCAAAAACAGCAACGCGCAAACGATCACCACTGTCGAGTAAATAAGGAGCATGGGGATCGCTTTGGGCTTGACTTATGAAGGAGGCGTCTTGTCTGGATTCTGAGGTCTTTACAAGGGTAGCTGTTATACTGCTCGTTTCCCTCGATGTATTACCGTTTTGACTACATCCCGTTGCAGAAATAGATATTAATGTAAGGACCAGGGCCAAAGGCAGGCACGGCACAAACTGAGCCCTGAGCAGTTCATCCCTAAATTTATTCGAGAAAAATAGAATTGTTATCGATAGGGCGGCACGGTCAATATGGACCAGGTCACAAACTCCGTTCAGCGAATAATATAACTTGCGAGCGTAAGCTCTTGCTTTACGCCTCCATGTTATTACCCGGCTTGATCCGGTAATCGAATATGGAGTCTTTTTCCTCACATGCGGTCCTATTATGTCTACAACTTCCTTCGTGTCTCCGAACGAAGGACTCAAATTACGTCCTAAATCGAGAAGATTTCAGCCTTCCGCCAGTACAGAAAGCCAATATTAATTTTAGAGGGAAGTTGGTTAAGAAAGACTAATCACGTGCACCAATAGAAGACCGTTTAAGAGTTTGGTTACTGTAACAAGGTCTAATACGCCACGGAGTCTTATTGTAAATGGTAGTGGCATCATGGATCATACGCCTATTCGTACATCATCCGATGACCTAGACATCGCGATGCTTTGGCAGGCGGTGAAGAAGCGTAAGTTTCGGATTTTTGGTGCCGTGCTAGCAAGTGGTTTGCTGACTTTTTTGGTTCTTTCTCAACTGACGCCTAGATATTCCTCCCAAACGAAAATCTTAATAGGTAGTGACGAAACGGCTTATACGCGCCCGACGGTTGGAGAACGCCGTGCGGACGACATTCGCGTCAGCAAAGAGGTGGTCGTGAGCCAGGTTCAAGTGCTGACATCACGGGATCTCGCCCTTGAAGTGGCTGATAAGCTAGATCTTAAGAAAAACACCGAATTTAATCCGGAAGCTAAGAGGCTTCCACTTTGGAAAAAGTTGTTGTCGGAATTAGGCCTTTGGAAAGATGTCTCCAAACTCACTGAGGCAGAACGGGTCTATCGGGCTTTTGAGGAGCGTTTGACGGTCTATCAGGTTGATGGTTCCCATGTGATCGTTGTGAATTTTTCATCAAGAGACCCGCAGCTTGCGGCCGAAGCAGCAAATAAATTGGCAGATGTCTATATTGATCGCCAGCGTGTCGCAAAAGCCGGATTGAATGAAGATGCAAGCAATTGGCTTGGGGGAAAAATAAAGAAGTTACGCCAGGAAGTTGAGGCTGGCGAAGCGAGAGTCGAAAAATTCCGCATTAACACCGGTTTGCAGGCCGGAAGAAATAATGTGACCCTTGATGCTCAGGGGCTTTCGGAGCTTAACAGTCAACTCATTCTCGCAAAAGCACGTCACAGTGAAGCGAAGGCGCGAGCTCATCTTATCAGAAAGATGGTGAACAAAAATGGTGATGTGAACACTGTATCTGACGTACTTAATTCAGCGCTTATCCAACGCCTTCTTGAACAACGAGTTCAGGTGCAGCGTGCACTTTCAGAATTGTCCGCAACCTTGCTGCCGTCCCATCCACGCATTCGCCAGCTTTCATCCGAGCTTTCAGGACTCAAGCGGCAGATTCAGAGGGAGGCGTTAAAGATTGCCCGTGGTCTTGAAAATGAAGCTCAAATAGCGGGAGCTCGTGAGGCTTCACTCAGGGCTAGTCTTGATGAATTAAAAAAGCAGTCAGGTAAGACAGGAGAAAATAATATTAAGTTGCGGGCGTTGGAACGTGAAGCCAAGGCCAAGCGGGACCTGCTGGAAACTTATTTAAAGCGGTACCGCGACGCGAGTGCCAGACGCGATTTAGCATCAGTTCCATCAAACGCCAGAATTGTATCGCGTGCAGGGGTAAGCAATACGCCTTCTTTCCCCAAGAAGGGACCGATCATCCTCCTGGCCATGGCGGCAATGGGGTTTTTATCAGTGGGACTCGTCATGACCGGTGCCTTGCTAACAAGTGGGGCTGTTGCCCAGCCGTTGCGAACGAGCAGCGATGTTAGAGGGCGTGGTGTTGAAACTTTCATGGAAGATTATCATTTCGAACCCGTCGAGGGTGGCGATAGAGAGCAAGATGAACAAAAGCCTCGTAACGGGATTTTTAGAAAGAAAACAATTACTGTGTCTCAGCGTCCCACTGACACGACCGCAGAGAATAGATTTACGGACTCATCTCTCAGAGCAGTGGCCGAGCGCCTCATCAGGCTTGCAAACAGCGAAAAATGTAGCCGTATTCTCATTATTGGCCGGGATAGTGAAAACAGTGCAGCAGAGGCTGCGATCGAAATAGCTCAAACGATCGCAAAAGGTGTCAATAGAGTAATTCTTGTCGATATGAGTAAGGGCTCAAGGACTATATCAGGATGTCTCGGACTTCCGCGCTCGCCTGGGTTGAGGGAATTGATTGACGGGGTAAGTTCTTTTGAAGATATCGTCCGACGCGATCCTAAAAGCAAGGCTCATATTATTACCGCAGGGAAGCCGCAGATCTCGATCAGCAGTAAAACCGGACGTGAAAATCTCCCGCAAATTCTTAATGCGTTGGGTGAAATATACGATTTCGTTTTGCTTTATGGTGAGAGTGATAACGTTAGCGGTTTTTATCATAATCTCGAAGACGGACTGCAAGCTTGCGTTGTATTGAACGATGATGGAGTTGATGGAGGTAATGAAATGGATTTTCCAAAATTAGATTCCTCCAATCTCCCACTCATTCATTACAAGCCGTCGCCCCAAGCTAAAAAGCCCCGCATCCCCATAGTTGGGCGTGTGACTATTTTTTGAGCGTACGGCGAACATATTTGGCGAGCGACCAAAGCTTGGTATTTCTCTTTATGGTTCGCTTAGCTTTGGATTTCAACTTCATGAGCAAAACAAGCCAAATAGCTGTGGGCTTCAGCGGAATATAGCTGTCAAAGAGATCGATTTGCTCATTTGCCCAGGCTGACTTATGGTCGGCCTCTCCTGTGCCGAAGTCATAGATTTTATCTCCCTTCTGACAACAATACTCGATATGATCGCGCATCAGAATGAGCCCCGGGGACCAGCGTTTAGCCTCATTAGGAGTGATCGAGGAAATTAGAAGATAAAATCTCTTATTAAACTCAATTCCATTAAAGGTTGAGGCAATGTTTCCTCCAACCATGAGCGCGTTAAAATCTAAACGCAGCTTGTCGTCAGATCGGCGCTCGGTCAGGTCTCGATAAAAGGCCTTGATATGCGGTTCGGCAAAAATATTGTGAATGCCTTGATGTGCGAATTGAACAGCTTTTTGTTCAAGGAAATGTTCAAACAGTGTAATGCGCTCTTTGTTGTTCTCAGCCCTTTCAAAGCCATAATCACCGAAACTGCGGAGCTTCTTCTCTTTCCGTCTGAGGGAGCTGCGGGTCTTCTTACCAATCCGAGCGTGGTAAAGCTCTTCAAAGTTGTCAGAAATCCGCAAGGAGTAAGCGGCGCTTGGTGAGGCCTGGTTGGGCAATTTATGTAACGGATTCTCTATTCCGTCCCAGGTTACGGGTTGATTTGTAAATTCCACCATCGCGATGTCAGGCAGTGCGGCGGCAATAGCCTTCAAAATTTTTTGTACGTCTTCCGCTTGAAGCGATTTCATAAACTCCGGATCGAAAAGCCCTAGGTTGTAATTGGCATGATCTTGGCCGTACCAACTCAGTGTAAGAAGGCCAAAGCGGCGTTTGAGTGCGAGCGGCAATATCATTAGAGGGGTGTTCGTTGGGTCCCACCCTATAGCGACGGCAAGTTGTTCATGGGTAGCCTGGGCAGCATGACGCTGCCATGCCTCAATCCAGTCAAAAGACTGAAAAAGTGTACAAGCCGCCGAGGTTTCAAAAGTTTGCCAAATTGCGGCAACCTGATCCAAATCTCTGTGGATAGAAATCCTCAAATCCGGAAGACAATTATCATGAGGAAATTTGTCCGGAACCGATAAAGATGGAAGAGGGTATTTTAGACCTGTGGTCTCAGAATTAACTTCTTGTAAGTGGTTTTCAATTGTTGACATCAGCGCGGCCCCGCTCCGGCTGTTAAACACGATCAAATAATGATCATGGGTCTTTTCGGTTTTGATTAGGTTAAAACCTGCAAAAAGCCATAGAAAGAATGCGTCCACCCACTCCGCCGCATAAAGCAGAACAGAGCACGTCCTAACGAGTTGGCAAGTCTAATGTGCCATACTCTAAGCAGTTAAGCCTTTGAAATACCTTGAAGTGGTTAGCGTAAGCTTAAGTGTTGGGCGTGATGAGTGAGTGGAAAAACAGAGCGCTTAAGGCGGGTTTAAAAACGCTGTATTACTCGGGCGCTCACCATATTTTTGAACCCTTTACCGCTGGTATTGGGCTTATTTTTATGCTGCATCATGTGCGCCCGGAAGAGCCTTCGGCCTTTTCACCTAATCGGATTCTCTCAATAACACCGGATTTTCTGGAGGCTGTTATTGAGACCGTAAAGGTAGCCGACCTTGATATTATTTCTCTTGATGAGGCTTATGAAAGGTTAACGCGAGACGACACCAAACGCAGATTTGTCTGTTTTACATTTGATGACGGTTATTGGGATAATCGCGACTACGCTTATCCAATATTAAAAAAGTATGAAGCGCCGTTTACGGTCTATGTGCCGAGTGACTTTGCTGAAGGCCGTGGAGAGCTTTGGTGGTTGGCACTTGAGCGGATTATCTCGCAGGTTGAGCAGCTTGAGATCGAATTTAATGACGGAAGAAAATTCTACAATTGCGGTACGGTTGCAGAAAAAAATGTTGTTTTCGATGACATCTATTGGTGGCTAAGGTCCGTTGATGAAAAACTACAGCGGGACTTTATTCGCGCACTTTGTGAAGCTCACGACTTTAGCCTTGATGCACTATGCCGTGAACTAGTGATGAGTTGGGAGGGGCTCCGGGAGTTTGCAAAAGATCCTTTGGTAACCATTGGTGGGCATACAACAGGTCATTATGCCTTGGCCAAATTATCGAGGGATGAGGCGCATCACGAAGTCGTCCGGGGTTTGTCTGAAATTGAGGCAAAGCTTGGGATCCGACCGGTTCATTTCAGCTATCCCTATGGTGATGAAAGCAGTGCGGGACGGAAAGACTTTGAACTCGTCAAGACGCTCGGCCTAAAAACAGCCGTCACGACGCGCAAAGGCGTTCTTTATGGTGAGCATAAGGATTACTTGACCGCTTTGCCGCGCGTTTCCCTAAACGGTGATTTCCAGTCGATTGACTTTATCTCACTCTATTTATCGGGTGCGCCCTTTGCGCTGTGGAACGGGTTTCAGAAAGTGAATGCGGCCTAAGGCTGAATTGGCTCAACGCCGGCGTCTTGCGTATTTTGGGCGTTTGTTATGAGATCTCTTGCGTTCTTGACGCACAGGGCGTTGTTTTCTTCTATCACTCAGGATTTCAAATCGCAAAGCGCCTGCTGTTGGAATGGCTTCGACCAGGCGTGCCTCAACGCGATCACCAAGCCGATAAGCTTCACCTGTATCAACCCCCACCAAAGCGTGATGTTTTTCATCAAATGCAAAATAATCTGTGCCGAGCGTGGAAGCTGGCACAAAACCATCGGCCCCCGTATCATTCAGCCGAATGAAAAGCCCGCTTTTGGTTACGCCGGAAATTCGCCCTTGGAACGTTGCTCCGATCCGGTCAGCAAGATACGCTGAGATAAGCCGGTCGATGGTTTCCCGTTCTGCGGCCATGGCACGTCGCTCCGTGTCGGAAATCATCTTCGAAATTTGATCAAGTTGCTTGACTTCGTCATCACTTATGCCGCCTGCTCCGAGATGAAGAGCGTTAATGAGGGCACGATGAACCACAAGATCAGCATAGCGGCGGATGGGCGAGGTGAAATGGGCATAGCGGCGCAAATTAAGCCCGAAGTGCCCATAATTATCTGGGCAATATTCCGCTTGCGCTTGGGCTCTTAAGATAACTTCGCTCACGAGTTCGGCAATATTACCGTCTCGTGTTTTGGCGAGAATGCGGTTGAAATGTTCGGGCTTCAGGACCCCCGCCTTAGATAGCTTAATGTCAAGTGTGAGAAGGAAATCGCTCAAAGCTTGGAGCTTGTCTTTGGAAGGAGCGTCATGCACGCGGTATATTACAGGTCCTTTTTTACCCTCCAACGTCTCCGCTGTGGCAACATTGGCCTGGATCATAAACTCTTCAATAAGGCGATGAGCATCAAGGCGCTCTGGAATCTTTATGCCGGCCACTTGCCCTTCCTCATTAAGCAGGATTTTTCGCTCCGGCAAATCAAGGTCTAGGGGTTTGCGGGCATCGCGGCCTTTCTTGAGTAGATCGTAGGCCTTCCAGAGCGGCTTTAAAATTGGCTCAAGAAGCGGTTTTGATTTCTTATCCGGCCTGCCATCAATTGCTGTTTGTGCTTGCTCATATGAGAGTTTTGCCGCCGAACGCATCATCGCACGCATGAATTTATGTTCGCGTTTGCGGCCGGTTTTGTCGAATATCATGCGGACCGCAAGGCAGGGCCGGAGTTCACCTTCTCTCAAAGAGCATAGATCGTTTGAGATTTTTTCCGGTAGCATTGGAACAACCTGGTCAGGGAAGTAAACGGAGTTGCCGCGTTTGAGGGCTTCTTTATCCAATGCTGTTCCTGGGCGGACATAGTGGGCAACATCGGCAATGGCAACAAGGATAATCCAGCCACCCACATTCTTAGGGTTATCGTCAGGTGCGGCCCAGACAGCATCATCGTGATCGCGAGCGTCGGAGGGGTCTATGGTGACCAAGGGGAGTTTTGAGAGGTCTTCCCGCTTTGTCCGTGACAGGGGTTTGAGCTTTTCAAGCTCTTTTATCACTGGAGATGGAAAAGTGTCGGGGATACCATAACGATGAATGGCTATCAGGCTTGTGGCCCGTTGATCATCCGGGTTTCCTAGGCATTCAAGAACCCGCGCTTTTGCCATTCCAAAACCGCCGGCTTTGACGACTTCAAAACGTACCAGTTCCCCATCGCTTGCATCGCCTTGTTCACCACGTGGGACCGGCCATTCCCTAAGTTGCTTTTTGTCAATCGGATCAATAACACCGCCCCGGTTCGGCACAACCCGATATATGCCAAGGAGGCGTGCACGCTCGTGCATCAGACGTTTGATTATGGTTGCTTCATAAGAGCAACCACTTTCATCAACGTTATCAAGTGGAGCAATACGGGCAAGAACCCGGTCACCTATTCCGACGGCTGGTCCCTTGCGTCGTGATTTCCGGTCAGGAGCCATTAGGATACGAGGAGCACTCCCATGCGTTTCTTTATCCCACGTTTCAGGTTCGGCGATGAATTCGCCGTGCTCATCGCGGGAAACGATTGTAATAACTGTAACTGGAGGGAGAGTACCGGGGCGCTGAAGACGCTTGCGTGTACCGGCAATCAGGCCTTCTTCCGCCATTTCTCGGAGCAGTCGTTTAAGGGGGATGCGTTCACCGCCTTTGATATTGAAAGCTCGTGCGATTTCTCTTTTGCCGACGCGATCAGATGAGTTTTGTATGAACTCTAAAATCTCTTCCTTGCTTGGAAGTGTGCTCGCTTTTGCCGCCCCTTGCCGCTTTGTCTTATGAGCCACCAGTTTTCTCTATCGTGTCTCTATCTATTTTGCTGTTTCGCTGGCAGAAGATTTCGGCTTGGCCTTGCGCGCTCTGGTTTTTCCTTTTGCGCCCTTCTTTCCGCCTTTTGCTGCTTTCGCGGCAATAAGCGCGATGGCATCTTCCACCGTCACGCTTTCAGGTTCTTTGTCCTTAGGTAAAGTAGCGTTTATTTTGCCATGTTTGACATAGGGGCCATAGCGCCCGGTCATCACTTGTATTGTTCCGCCAAGCTCGGGATGTTCACCAAGCTCTTTGATAACGGCAGCCCGTTTGGCCCCATTCGCAGCTTTTTCAGCAATCAAAGTGACAGCCCGGTTTATGCCAATATTAAAAACCTCTTCCGGATCCCCAAGATTGGCATAAACACCATCATGTTCGATATAGGGACCATAACGTCCAAAATTGGCCTTGATGGGTTTGCTTGTTTCCGGATGCGTGCCAACAATGCGGGGAAGGGCGAGAAACGCTAAGGCCTTCTCTAGATCGATGAGTGATGGGTCAAACCCTTTCGGGACGGAAGCGCGTTTGGGCTTTTCACCTTCTGGAGCTTCGCCAAGCTGAACATAAGGTCCAAAACGGCCTGTGCGGAGCGTTACAGGCAGTCCTGTTTCAGGATCATCGCCAAGCAATTTGCCTTCAGCGGAAATAGCTTCGGAAGCTTGATCGGAAGATTCTGAGAATTGCCGTGTGTATTTGCAGTCGGGATAATTGCTGCATCCAACAAAGGCGCCAAATTTACCGACTTTGAAGCTCAATTGGCCATCTTCGCAAGAGGGACATTTCCGCGGGTCTTGGCCATCTCCCGCGTCCGGGAAGACATGGGGTCCAAGGATTTCATTTAGGGCATCAAGAACTTCTGAAATACGCAAGTCCTTAATTTCGTTTACGGATCCTGTAAATTCCTTCCAAAACTCCTCCAGTACATTCTTCCACTCAAGATTCCCCGCAGAAATAAGATCAAGCTTTTGTTCTAGGTCCGCGGTAAAATCATATTCAACATAACGCTGAAAGAAGCTTTCCAGAAAGGCCGTTACAAGGCGGCCTTTATCCTCTGGTATGAGGCGTTTTTTATCAGCACGGACATATTCCCGGTCCTGAAGAACACTGATTGTGGAAGCGTAAGTCGAAGGCCGACCGATCCCGAGCTCCTCCATTTTTTTGACAAGCGTTGCCTCGGTATATCGTGGTGGTGGCTCGGTAAAATGTTGTTTGGCGTCAACCTTACGTGTGTCAACAGGTTCATCAATGGCTAGTTTGGGCAAACGTTTATCATCTTCGCCCTCGCCCTTGTCATCCTTGCCTTCCTCATAAAGTTTCAGAAAGCCTTCAAACTGCAGCACCGAGCCCGTAGCCCGTGCGACATAGGTCTTGCCGTCACCACCTTTGACACTGAGATCAACCGTTGTGCGTTCAAATTCGGCACTTTCCATCTGGCTTGCAACTGCCCGCTGCCATATCAATCTGTAAAGCCGAGCGCCGTCTTTATCGAGGCTTCCCTGCACAATATCAGGAAGACGGGAAAAGTCCGTAGGCCGGATTGCTTCGTGCGCTTCTTGAGCATTTTTCGCTTTAGTTTTATAAACTCGTGGGCTAGCGGGAAGATATTTATTGCCGAACTCCTTCCCGATCATATCCCGGCAGGTGCTGATCGCCTCGGGTACGATCTGAACGCCGTCGGTTCTCATATACGTGATCAGTCCCTGGGTTTCTCCCCCAATATCAACGCCTTCATATAGCTTTTGGGCAACCTGCATGGTTCTACGTGCAGAGAAACCGAGCTTGCGTGAAGCTTCTTGTTGTAGAGTTGAAGTGGTGAAAGGGGGAGCAGGATGGCGCTTTTGCGCCTTACTCTCTATGGATTGAACTGTAAAGCTGCCAGCCTCAATCGATGTCTTGAGCTGCTTTGCTTTTTCCTCATTGGGAATATCATATTTGCCGAGCTTTTTACCCTCGATTGAAAAAAGCCGGGCTCGAAACGCTTCTCCCGTTTTCTTTGCCAGGTCTGATTCTATGGTCCAATATTCTTTCGGTTTGAAAATCTCGATCTCCGCTTCGCGATCACAGACCAGACGAAGGGCAACGGATTGAACCCGACCGGCGGAACGCGAACCTGGAAGTTTGCGCCAAAGCACCGGAGAAAGTGTGAAACCAACAAGGTAATCAAGCGCACGGCGCGCGAGATAGGCCGAAACGAGTGGTGTATCTATGGTCCGGGGATGTTGTAATGCGTCCAGAATGGCTTGTTTCGTAACTGCATTAAATGCCACACGCTCAATTTCAACGCCTTTAAGGACACGCCTTTTTTCAAGCACCTGCAGAATATGCCACGATATGGCTTCACCTTCTCGGTCCGGGTCGGTTGCAAGAATGAGTTTATCCGCTCCCTTAACAGCTTGTGCTATTTCTTTGAGGATCTTGGCAGATCTGCTATCGACATCCCAATGCATCTCAAAATCATTGTCCGGCTGCACGGACCCGTCCTTGGATGGCAAATCCCTGACATGCCCAAAGGATGCGATAACGTGATAATCTTTACCAAGATACTTATTGATGGTCTTGGCTTTAGCCGCTGATTCAACAATGACAATGTTCATGGGCCATGTTCCGGGCGTAATACGGGCTGCAATAACGGCCTCAGTTCATATCTATAGTCCGTCGTCTCGCGATTTGAGACCTGCACAATAAGGAATTAGCAAGTAAGGACTTAGTAAATGTCTGTGGCGTGAGGTTGTCGCAGTCTCCTATTGTGCTTCTTGTTGTTGGGTAATCGCAAACCCATTGGGAAGCAAATGTTTCGAATGATTTCGGCGCCAGAAGATGGGGAATTCGGACGCCGCTGTCAAACATGTTTCTGGAATTAGGAAATTCTTGCCATGATTGCAGAATTCATATAATACAACCTATAAGAGAGATATAAACCAATAGGTTGAATTTATGTGGTGGATTGAAGATGGGACCAGTTGATAAAAAATTCCAACCTCTTTCAGAACACGGTGAAACTCCCTCAAATCTTGATACGAAATGCGATGATATAGTTATTTCTGATTTCGTGATCAATAAAGGGGAAAATATTGTCATTAATCAACAACCCGCAATTAAACAGGAAACAGCAGCTTATATTGCTGCACTTCTCGCCGACCTAAAGGAAATGGCCGACAAAGCCCACTTGCCTTTTCTTGTCTATCTTATAGATATCGCACAAAAAGAAGCTATTGCCCAGAGAGATGGGGAAGTGTAAACATAGATAATATGAGTGGACTAATCTAAAACCAAGCTTTTCTACTTGGAGGGTTCCTATGACTTTATTCGTTGAAAAATATGGATTTAAATATCAAGAAGATGATTTTGTTCATATTATAACTGACATAAACGGAAATGAATTAGCTAAAATTTCAGGAGAAAATAGGAAAGAATCTGCATTAAATGTATTAGAAGCATTTAAGATTGTATCATATGCAATAGAGAATCCTAATCTATATAGAGTTGTGAAAGAATGTTTGAAGTCTGAAGAAAAGCTTTCTGACTGTTACATGTTATGAAGTTATTCAAGGCAAGCCTGAAGGCATAAGATGCCTTGACAGGCTATCATGAGCAGAGTTTCCCCAAAATTGACCCCTCCTCCCCATTAAGTGAGACAAGCTGCAGACCATGACGCTCTAATCGTCCGGCAAGATCAAGTTCCAGTAGGATGATCTGCACGGTACGGGCCGGAAGTGTTGTATTTCGGATTATTTCATCAATATCGGTTGGCGCAGGACTTAGCGCCTCAATCACGCGCTGCCTGTCGGTTTGATCAATATCTGGTGGATAAGTCACATCACTATCATCATCATACTCATACTCATCAAAGCTGTTCTGGGTATAGGATTGGCTGCGCCCTAAAACAGGCTCCAATGCCTCGATAATATCTTCTGGTGAAGTAACAATATGGGCTCCGTCTTTGATGAGTTCATTTGTTCCTGTGGCCCGCGGATCCAAAGGATTGCCTGGCACCGCGAAAACCTCCCTGCCTTGGTCTGCAGCAAAGCGAGCAGTAATCAATGAGCCAGATTTTTTAGCTGCTTCAATAACGACGACACCGGCCGACATGCCAGAGATAATCCGGTTTCTGCGTGGAAAATCTTGACCGCGAGGCTGCAGTCCGGGGGGACGTTCGGAAACAAGGAGGCCTTGTTCACCGATTTGTGCATGTAGAGCTGCATTCTCTTGCGGATAGGTAATGTCAATGCCTCCTGCTAAAACAGCAATTGTCCCATTTTCTAGGGATGCAGTATGGGCTGCGGTATCTATTCCCCGAGCAAGGCCAGATGCAATGGCATATCCCTCACGCCCAAGTCCTGCAGCAATAAGCCGGGTAAATTTTTGCCCAATTGCAGAACCATTTCGAGCACCAACGATGGCAATAATGGGCTGGTCAGCCAATTCTGGTCGGCCTTTGATATAAATCACCGGCGGCGGAGCCTGAATCGTGCAAAGCCATTGTGGATAACCAAGCTCACCCATAGCGACTAATCTGGCGCCGGTACGGTGTGCAGCAGCAATTTCCGCTTCAGCTTCTTCTTGAGAGGGAACCCGAATGGGACGTCCTCGTCCACCTTGACGCGAGAGTTCCGGCAGTGCTTCAAGTGCTGCTTGTGCACCGCCAAAATGGTTGACCAAATCTCTAAAAGTAACAGGCCCTACATTTTCACTGCGGATCAAGCGGAGCCAATTCAAGCGTTGGCAATCATCAAGACTTTGCCGAGAAATCGGGATTTGGCCAACGCCGCCTTTTGACTTATTGCTTCCCACTGATTTTTGTCTCCTCACCCGTAAGAAGGCGTTTGATGTTGGCTTGATGACGTATAAAAACTAGAATGCTCATAACAGCGAACAAGAATGATGCATCGAACCTGTCGTAGAAAATGGGTATCACTGGAGAAAGCAAGCTCGCAATGAGTGCGGAAAGAGAAGAATAGCGGCTTATCACTGCAACGATAAGCCATACCCCGCAGAAAAAAAATGCCGTAGGCCAATGAACCCCAAGAAGCACGCCGATATAAGTAGCGACGCCTTTACCCCCTTTAAACTTCAACCATATGGGAAACAAATGCCCTAAAAAAGCGCTGAGCCCGGCTAACAGTGAGCTTGAGGTGCCCAAATAAGCACCTATGAGCACAGCAACTGTGCCTTTCAAAAGATCACCAGCCAAAGTTGCGGCGGCGAGGGCCTTGTTACCTGTACGGAGCACATTTGTCGCTCCAATATTTCCGGAGCCAATTTTTCGGACATCACCGAGACCTGCAATCTTTGTAAGGATGAGCCCAAACGGAATGGAGCCGATAAGATAACCAAGTAGAGACGCGATAAGAATCTTGGGGAGCAAATGGATTAGGTCAGGAAGATCTGGCATGGCGTCATGGTGTTATTATTTAACTCTGTTAGGGATGTGAGACTATTACTGCTTTGCTAGATTTTAGCTCAATTCTGGATAAGGCTCGATGTGAGTTTTACTCTACCTATCTATCACAAACTCGGTCATACTCACGAGGTGTTTTCTTTTCAAAGTTGTCAGTGCGATTGAATGTTATAGATGTACTATCGGCTAGCGTCTACTTGAGCGCTCTGGTGAGCACGGCGATCCAAATGATGGAAGCTTTGGAGGAATGCTGTTTATGACTCCTGCTCATTAGTCAACTTTGCCGTTAGTTGAAGTATAAACACTCTGGCCCGCAACGATCGTCCTTAAAACACGGCCTTGCAACGTTGATCCCTCGAAAGGTGTATTTTTAGATTTAGAGTGAAGGAGATCGGGGTCAACTACCCATGGCGTGTCGGTATCGAATAGAATTAAGTCGGCGGGGGCCCCTTTTTCCAAACGTCCGCCAGGTAAGCCAAGGATATGTGCGGGGTTGGATGTCATGGCCCGTAATAGCGCTGTAAGCGTGATCTGTTCATTGTGGTAGAGTCTGAGAGCTGCTGCAAGCAAGGTTTCAAGCCCCACCGCCCCATCGGCCGCCTCCGCGAAAGGATGGCGTTTAACATCGTCATCTTGTGGATCATGACTTGAAACGATGATGTCGATATCTCCCCTCGCCAGCCCCTCGACCATTGCCATACGATCATCCTCTGATCTCAGAGGAGGGCTCAAGCGAAAGAATGTGCGATAAGGGCCTACATCATTTTCATTAAGCGTGAGATGATTGATCGATACACCACACGTCACGGGCAGTTCGTTTGTTTTGGCCTTTCGAATAACGTCGAGCGATTGTGAACAGGAGATCTGCGCAGCGTGATACCGGCCTTGTGTTAGCTCGACAAGACGAAGGTCCCGCTCGATAATTATCGTTTCTGCGGCACTTGGGATACCAGGCAAACCAAGGCGGCTCGCTACTTCGCTCTCGTTCATAACACCGCATTCAGATAAATGATGATCTTCCGTATGATGAACAATGACCGCACCGAAATCCTTAGCATAATTTAAAACGCGGCGCATGACCTGCGCATTGGCAACACTTGTTTTGCCATTTGAAAAGGCGACGGCTCCGGCGCTTTTGAGGAGGCCGATCTCAGCCATCTCTTTGCCTTTCAGCCCCTTGGTCATGGCCGCCATTGGGTGAACATGGACAATCGCTGTATCACGGGCACGACGCTGCATAAAATCTACCAATGCCACGTCATCAATGACGGGTTCAGTATTTGGCATGCATACCATTGTCGTGATGCCCCCCGCTGCGGCGGCACGGCTCGCCGTGGCTAAGGTTTCACGGTGTTCGTGTCCTGGCTCGCCGGTAAAGACCTGCATATCGATGAGACCGGGGCAAAGAATTTTACCACCGCAATCGATAATAGCCGCTCCATCCGGTGCATTGCGTCTGAGATGTACTCCAAGATCAGCGATAATGCCATTTTCGATCAGCAGACCACCGGCTTCGTCTCGCTCGGAACTGGGATCAATCAACCTGGCATTGATTAAAGCCGAGGCGTTGGTTGTCTTTGTCTCTATCTCTGCTTGATCCTCTTGGCTCATTCAGGGCTCTCAATGATCTCAACGATTAGGCAAGTGCCTGGCCAGTGTTTGGAGAACGGCCATGCGTACAGCAACCCCCATTTCCACCTGCTCCTGTATGACGCTGCGGTGGTTATCGGCAATTGCGGAGTCGATCTCGACACCCCGGTTCATAGGGCCGGGATGCATGATCAACGCGTCCGGCTTCGCATGTTTTAATTTGTCGTGATCCAGGCCAAAGAAGTGGAAATATTCTCTTGTCGAGGGCACAAAAGAACCGCTCATACGCTCCTTTTGCAGCCGCAACATCATCACGATATCTGCGTCCTTAATACCCTCTTCCATGTTTGTGTAGACTTCTGCACCTAGCTCAGCCGCATTTGCGGGCAAGAGGGTAGAGGGGGCTACAACTTTTACTCTGGCATTTAATGTGTTTAGAAGAAGTATATTTGAGCGGGCAACGCGGGAGTGCAAGATATCACCGCAAATAGCAACGGTGAGCCTGGCAATACGTCCCTTATTGCGGCGAATAGTCAGAGCATCCAGTAGGGCTTGGGTTGGGTGTTCATGGCTACCGTCACCTGCATTGATGACCGAGCAATCAACTTTCTGGGACAAAAGCTCAACTGCACCTGCAGCATAATGGCGGACAACGAGAAGATCCGGGCGCATAGCATTTAGTGTCATGGCTGTATCTATCAGCGTCTCGCCTTTCTTTATGGACGAGGAGCTAACCGACATATTCATGACATCAGCGCCCAACCTCTTTCCTGCCAGCTCGAAGGAGCTTTGCGTACGGGTTGAGGCTTCAAAGAAAAGATTGATTTGTGTCCGGCCCCTTAGGATATCCTGCTTTTTGGCGACTTGGCGATTAAGCTCTGCAGCCTGGTCAGCAAGATCAAGGAGTCCGACTATTTCCTCCGGCGCCAGCCCTTTTATACCAAGGAGATGATGCTGAGAGAAATGAAACTCGGAAGTTGCTGCAACTATGCTCATTAAAGTGAACTTTATAGGCCGAGTCTTAAGCGGCGGCAAGCCTATAGTCATGTTAATATTTATATTGAGGTATATAAGTAGGTTTGTTGAAAAACTAAACCCGACTAGGGAAGAGTTTTACGAGGAGATTTATCCGTAAGCCCTATAGGTGCCCAGATCAAGTTTGGGAATGATGCCGGCGGAGGGCTTGCGCAACGAACTTCTCAGTCATCACTGGAGTTGGCCCGATGATCCGATAGAGAGTGATATCTTGTCCAAATGCTATCAGTGTACTTACATCCTCTTGGTATTCCGATGAACCAATCATGTCGATGGGAGGTCGCCGATGAGTTTACGTCGTAGCTTCGAGACCCATGAGGTTCTTAATCAAAGCCCGCTTTTTGAGAACATTAATCTTTTCACGTCAGATATTGTACTTCAGGAGGCGGTGACACGCGAAGGGGGCGCCTGGGCGAAAGAGAACCTTGAAGCTTTTGGTAAAAAAACAGGCACTGCTCATGCCTTTGACCTCGGCCGACTGGCCAACGAAAACCTACCGAAATTACGTGCATTTGATGCAAAAGGGTTCAGATTAGACACGGTAGAGTTCCATCCCGCCTATCATGAACTCATGCAAATCAGTATGGCCCAGGGATTACATTGTTCTCCATGGGATTATTTGAAAAAAGATAGGGTATCAGAACTTGGCGCCCATGTTGCCCGATGTGCGGGCAGCTATATGGCGGCGCAAATGGACGCCGGCCACTGTTGTCCCATCACTATGACGCATGCATCCGTTGCGACACTCTTGCACGAGGAAAGCATTGCCAAGAATTGGATCCCACGGATCTTAGGCCGTGATTATGATCCTGCCTTTAAGCCTGCCCATAGCAAGACCGCCGTGACCATTGGTATGGGGATGACGGAAAAACAGGGAGGCACAGATGTCCGTGCCAATACCACAAGGGCTGAACCTATAGAGCATGCCAGCAAAAATGGACCTGGTGGCGAATATCTCATTACCGGCCATAAGTGGTTTATGTCTGCACCTATGTGCGATGCTTTTCTGGTGCTTGCTCAGGCGCCGGGAGGACTTTCTTGTTTTTTCATGCCTCGCTTCCTACCGGATGATAGCGTGAATGCTCTTCATTTTTTAAGGCTCAAGGAGAAGCTCGGCAACCGGTCCAATGCGTCCTCAGAAGTTGAATTCCGTGGGGCCCATGGTTGGCTGATTGGTGAAGAGGGACGTGGTGTTCCGGCGATTATTGACATGGTGACCTTCACACGGCTCGATTGTGCTATCGCTTCAGCGGGGATGATGCGGCTTGGCTTGGCCCATGCAATTCATCACACCAGCTACCGGACCGCCTTCCAGAAAAAGCTCATTGATCAGCCTTTGATGATCCAAGTGCTGGCTGATCTCGCGCTTGATGTGGAAGCTGCAACTGCACTTGCATTCCGCCTTGCACGATCATTTGATAATCCAAGCGATGAGAAAGAGGCAGCCTTTAAGCGCCTCATGACTCCGGTCATTAAATATTGGGTATGCAAGATTGCCCCAGCCTTTGCTTATGAAGCCATGGAATGTCTCGGCGGTAATGGTTATGTGGAGGAGGGAATGCTTGCCCGGCTTTACCGAGAAGTGCCGGTCAATGCCATTTGGGAAGGTTCGGGCAATGTCATGTGTCTTGATGTATTACGTGTACTGCAGCATGCACCTGAAAGCACTGAAATCGTGCTTCAAGAAATTGCACCTAGCGCACAAGATGATAAACGCTTCGAAGCGGCCCTTTCCCGCGTAAAAACTTTGTTGGCAGACCCTTCTGCCCTTGAAAGAAATGCACGGGACTTAGTCAATCTTTTGGCCGTTATCGCTGCTGCGCACATTCTCAAAGTACATGCACCACATGCCGTTGCAGATGCTTTCATTGCTTCGCGGCTTGCCGGGAGCTGGCGACAAACCCATGGCACTGGTCTTAAAAATGCGGATGTGAAAGCAATTGTCGGACGTGCATCGCCGGTAAATTTGAGCTGAGTATTTAGGATAGAACTTTGAATAGGCAATACGGCTTTGGGAGGCGGAATAAATGACGCAATACAACGCAAACCTGAACCCGCTTTTTTCTGAGTGGGAAACGCCATATAACATGCCACCATTTGGTGATATTGGTGCGGAACATTTTCTTCCCGCTTTTGAAGCTGGATTTGCAACACATATGCAAGAGATCGCGGCCATCACGCAGAACGCCGCCCCGCCGAGTTTTGAAAATACTATCGAAGCTCTTGAACGCAGTGGCCGTGATTTGCAAAGGGTATCTGCGGTTTTTTTTAATCTTGTAGCAACCGATACGACGGATGCTTTGCAAGAGCTGGAAAGAGAAATTACGCCGCGGCAAGCAAAGCACAATAATGACATCTTACTGAACGACGCTCTCTATGGCAGAGTACGCGACCTTTTTGAGAAACGTGCTTCTCTTGAATTAACGTCTGAACAGGACCGCGTTTTAGAGCGTTATCATACAAGCTTTATACGTGCGGGCGCACGCTTAGATGAAGCCGCAAAGGCGCGGATAGGTGATATCATTGCCCGGCAAGCAGAGCTCTCGACCCAGTTTGCGCAAAATGTCTTGGCAGATGAAAGCAACTACCGTCTTGTCCTCGAAAGTGAAAGTGATCTAGCTGGTCTTCCTGAATTTTTGCGAGATGCCGCAGCTCGTTCAGCAGCAGATCTTGGACTTGAAGGCAAGCATGTCATTACACTCTCTCGGTCTAGTGTTGAACCCTTTTTGCAATTTTCAGAACAGCGCTCCTTGCGGGAAGACGCTTATAGAGCCTTAATCGATAGGGGTGCCAAGGGAGGAGAAACAGATAATCGCGCCATCATAGCGGAGATACTGAAGCTTCGTGTTGAGCGGGCGAAGCTTCTCGGTTTTGACGATTTTGCCAAATTCAGACTGGATGACACCATGGCAAAGACGCCGGACGCTGTGCATGATCTGCTCATGGCTGTTTGGAAACCAGCACGAGCACGTGCCGAGCAAGAACGTGATGCCTTGCAGACTTTAATGCAGGCTGAAGGAAGCAATTTTGATCTACAACCTTGGGATTGGCGTTATTATTCGGAAAAGGTCCGCCAAGCTCAGCATGATCTTGATGAAGCTGAAATTAAGCCCTATTTCCAGCTCGACAATATGATTAAAGCCGCGTTTGACACGGCTCACAAATTATTTGGCATAAGTTTTAAAGAGCGTAACGATCTGCCGACCTACCATCCGGATGTTCGTGTTTGGGAAGTATTTGACCGCCAAGACAAAGCGATTGGTCTCTTTTGCGGTGATTATTTTGCACGTCCCTCTAAACGAGGTGGAGCCTGGATGAGTACCTTTCAAGATCAAGAGAAGCTTGATGGCGTTGTGCGTCCCATCATTGTGAATGTGCTTAACTTCATAAAGGCAAGTGAAGGCGAGCCTGCACTTCTCAGTTTTGAAGATGCGCGAACACTTTTTCATGAATTTGGACATGGGCTTCACGGACTGCTTTCTGACGTGACATATCGCAGAATCTCAGGAACCAGCGTTGACCGAGATTTTGTGGAACTTCCGTCGCAACTTTATGAGCATTGGGTAATGCAACCTGAAACGCTCAGCCGTTATGCGATTCACGCTGAGACCGGTAAGGCCATTCCTGATGACTTATTGGAGCGTCTGTTGGCGGTCCGAAACTTTAACCAGGGTTTTGCGACAGTAGAGTATGTCTCTTCGGCAATAGTAGATCTCGAGCTTCATCAAGCCGCTTTGACGAGCGAATTTGATGCGGTGGCCTTCGAAGAGGCGGTTTGCAACGAAATTGGCATGCCTCGTGAGATTTCTGAGCGTCATTGCTTGCCACATTTCCTACATATCTTTGCAGGAGAGAGCTATGCAGCCGGTTATTACAGCTATCTGTGGTCCGAAGTAATGGATGCTGATGCATTTCGTGCTTTTGAAGAGGCGGGAGATATATTCCATCAAGAGACCGCGGAGCGGCTCTACAAATTCATTTATTCCGCTGGCGGGAAATATGAACCAGTTGAGGCCTATGAAGCTTTTCGTGGCAGGCCTCCATCAATTGATGTATTGCTCGAAAAGCGTGGCTTCAAAGAAAAAACTGATAAAAGCGGAAAAGATACGACTTTATAAAAAAAGCCGGAGCATTTGCTCCGGCTTATAAGTTAAAGCAGAGTACCAGTTTAGTTTATTTTAGAGGCTCTTCATCTCTATGTGAACCAAATCTGAAGTTAAGGCGCGCCATAACGGCATGAATATCATCGACTTCCACCTCGTAAGTTTTGGTTCTGTTTTTACGACCATGACCATTTTGATTACTACCTTCAACTAGGAAAGCAGAATCATCGAGATTGATATAGTTGTATTCAACACCAAACGAAATATTAGAGGTCAGTGCGTATTCAACACCAGCACCAATGGTCCATCCATCGAGATCTTCTTCTGATGAACCACTGTATGAATGCCCCTTAGTGTCCTCAAAATGACCACCTTTGGAAAATTGCGTGGTGTAAGAAGCCGTAGCTTCGGCATTCGCATAGCCACCCTTTATGTAAATCAGATATTTATTTTTGGCGTAGCCGAGGCGTGCTGTGGCCATGAATAGACGATCAATGTCGACATCATAACTCTTATTCACCTGCGAATCATAGCGCCGCTTTCTCCCCCGTTCATTGCGTTTACTCACAGAGGAACTTCCTTCCATTCCAGATCCGGAGAGCGAAGCTTCAATGCCAAAAACAATATTACCTCTCTGCCAATTGATACCAAGTTGACCACCAACGATTACACCATCTACGTCATGGCTAACGTTTTGATTATCTTTCCGAAAGCGATCTCTTATGATGTAATCACTTTCTTTTTCGAAAACCTCTTCATGTATTATTACAGGGATTTCTTTTCTTCTCTGGCGTTTGATCCGTTCCCAATCCGCATCTGACCAACCATAGCCGACGTGAACACCGCCATAGATCCCAGCCCAACTCGTTATTGCTGGTCTATCGACCCACCCGCCTGCATTTGCAGAATGAAATGACACGATTGCGCCGCCAAAAGAAAAGAGCCCCACTATAAGAGCCCGCAGTAAGAGTCCACCTACTCTATTCATTTTACTTCCGCCTTTGAATTTAACTCAGTTAAAACTTTAACGCCCACTGATAACCCTACGTACGCAATACGTTTTTTATGACGGGAAATTAGCAAGCGATGCACGCAATGACTGTAGCAATGTGGCAACAAAAGCCATATTTATGCCATAAAAATAGCTAGTTAGGCGGATTGGTTAATGTAAAAGATTAAAGTAAAGTCACTTATAATTCAAAGGGTTGTTTTTTTCGAGTAGGAGGCTTTGAGCAAAAAATTGTGCATCCAAATTTTGCAAAAAAAATTGTGAGTAATGCCTTTTTTTCGGCAAAATGGCTTCGAATGCCCATGTTTTGGTGGGGGGCATCGTGAAAGTGATTCTAGTATGCGAATCAGTTCCTAGGGCATATTCTGCAGTAGTGGATAGCTGTCTATTGATTTCATCTAAACGCTAAATGGCTATAGACGGGCAGAATTCATATTTGCAAATCCACGCTCCAAATCTGCGATTAGATCGTCAGTTTCGTCGAGTCCAATGTGAAAACGTAAGGTAGGCCCCTTGGCATTCCATGAAGTCGCGCTGCGATAGTGAGTTGGATCAAAGGGAATAACGAGACTTTCAAAACCACCCCAAGAATAGCCCATGCCGAAGAGTTCCAAATTATCGAGCATAGCGGCCACTGCGTTTTTGCTTACGGGATATAGAATGACGGAAAAGAGCCCGGCAGCGCCTAAAAAATCGCGTTTCCATATATCATAGCCTGGATGATCTTCCAGTGCCGGGTGCAGAACATGTGCGATTTCCGGACGCGCTTTTAGCCAACGCGCAACCTCCAGGCCGGATTGCCAGTGGCGTTCAAGCCGTACGGAGAGTGTACGCAGCCCCCGTAAAGCGAGATAAGCGTCTTCAGGCCCTGGGCAAAGTCCAAGATTCTCATGGATGGTTTTCATCTCTGAGGTGGCACGTTCATTTGTCGTGATGGCGCCAATCATGGCATCGGCATGTCCAACAATATATTTGGTTGCGGCTTGGATGGAGATATCAACGCCATGAACAAAAGGCTTGAAATAAAGTGGTGAGGCCCATGTGTTGTCCATGATGACCCAGGCATGGTGAGCATGTGCAACTTTTGCTAGGGCAGGAATGTCTTGAACTTCAAAGGTTTGCGAGCCCGGAGACTCGGTAAAAACAAGTTTTGTATTGGTGCGGAAAAGGCTCTCAATGTTAGAGCCGATCAAGGGATCATAATAAGTCGTCTCAACGCCAAGCCGTGTTAGGACTTGGTCGCAAAAGCGGCGGGTAGGACGATAAACGCTATCGGTTACCAATATGTGGTCACCGCTTTTTACTAAGCCCATGAGTGCTGCTGTGATGGCCGACAGACCGGAAGGTGTGAGAAAGGTTTTGTGACCTCCTTCGATCTTAGCAATGGCTTCTTCGAGTCCCCTTACGGTAGGCGTCCCTTTTCTGCCATAAACATAGTCCTGATTAGTGGTTTCAAGTGCTTGGACGGTTGGGAATAGCACGGTTGAGCCTCGATAAACCGGGGGGTTTACAAAACCATGTTGCTTGCTTGGATCACGTCCGGCGTGAAGAATTTCTGTGCGGGAACCTAAGCTTTTTTCGCGATTTTGGCTTGTATCTGACATAAAATAAACTCCTGGTAGCCGGATAGAGTGGTTGCCTATTCCAATGAGCACCAATATGGATAGGTAATAACCTTTTTGATTAGCTCAAATCAGCTTGTATAAGCATTTGTTTGAGATATAGCGGTGTCTTGCAGGGATGGGAAAGGTATTGTGAGGGATAGTGAATTTTGGATCAGCAATTATTAGATAATTATGTTGGCTGAAAAAATCCAAATAGGCATGAGCAAGGCTTGAGGAAGAGGCACAATATATTATGAAGCTGCAAATCGTTTGGCGTGTATTTGCTGTCATTCTAGGTCTTTCTGGAGGGGTGTCGTCAGCTGCAACATTAGACGATGTCAGGACGAAAGGTTTTCTCAACTGCGGTGTTAGTCAGGGCCTGCCCGGATTTTCCAGCACTGACGACCAAGGCAATTGGAAAGGGCTAGACGTTGATTTTTGCCGTGCGGTTGCTTCGGCAATTTTTGGAGATACGACAAAGGTAAAATTTGTCCCTTTGTCCTCTAAAGAGCGCATGACAGCCCTTCAATCTGGTGAAGTTGATCTGTTGTCGCGCAATACAACTTGGACAATGGGGCGTGATACCGCGCTTGGTCTAAACTTTGCGGGTGTAATTTATTATGACGGGCAAGGGTTTATGGTCAGGAAAAAGCTTGGCGTATCGAGTGCGTTAGAGCTTTCCGGCGCGTCAGTGTGTACAAATACGGGTACGACGACAGAGCTTAACGTTGGCGATTATTTCCGTGCGAACAAAATGCCTTATGAACCTGTTGTTTTTGAAAAGTCGGATGAGGTTATACAGGCTTATGATGCCGGTCGCTGCGATGTATTTACAACCGATGCATCCGGCCTGGCCGCTCAGCGCTTAAAACTCGCCAAACCTGATGAGCATATGATTTTGCCGGAGATCATCTCCAAAGAGCCTCTGGGACCGGTTGTTCGTCAGGGGGATGATCAATGGTTTAATCTGATTAGATGGACGCTTTTTGCGATCATAAATGCCGAGGAGTTGGGTGTAAGCAGTGTTAGCGTCGATAAAATGAAAGAATCAAAAAGCCCGCCAATCCGTAGACTTCTAGGCCTTGAAGGAAATTTCGGGAAAAAGATCGGATTGGAGAATGAATGGGCTTATAACGTTGTAAAAGCTGTCGGCAATTACGGAGAGATATTTGCGCGCAATGTAGGCCCCAAGACCCCTCTAAAAATTGAGCGGGGAATAAACAAGCTTTGGAAAGATGGCGGGATTATTTACGCACCACCAATTCGATGATGTCACACCTGAAATAAGCTCATGAGGCAGGTTTGTTTCAGCCTCATACCAAAAGAATAACCGATGCAATCTTGGGTTCATAATCCACGTCTGCGTTCAGTGGCAATCCAGTCCATCGTTGTTGTGATTATTGTATGGTTTGGATATGAGGTCATAACCAATACGATTGTTAATCTGCAAAAACAAAAGATTGCTTCAGGGTTTGATTTTCTAAATACCACGGCTGGATTCGGCATCATCCAGACACTTATTCCTTACAGCGAAGAGTCAACCTATGGCCGGGCATTTGTGGTTGGGCTACTCAATACGCTGCTCGTCTCGGTCTTAGCGATTGGCTTCGCTACGTTTTTGGGTTTCGTTATCGGGCTTGCCCGGCTCTCGCAAAACTGGCTTATTGCGAAATTGGCCCTGGTTTTCGTGGAGATCGTACGCAATATTCCGCCGCTCCTGCATCTCTTCTTTTGGTATTTTGCCGTTCTACGCGCCCTACCACATCCAAGACAAAGCCTCTCTTTTGGTGAGAGCGTATTTTTCAACAATAGAGGGATTTATATTCCAAGGTTGATGTTGGAAGAAGGGGCTCTTTGGCCTTTGTGGGCATGCCTGATTGTGATCTTGGCGGTTGTTATTTTTCACTACTGGCTTAAAACAAAGAGATCTGAATCGCCATTACAAATCCCCCTTATTAGAGTTTCTCTTGCACTAATAATTGGTTTTCCGGTGGTGGTATTTTTTATTACGGGATTGCCCCTTACATTGGACATGCCGGAGCTCAAGGGGCTCAATTTTACCGGCGGTATGAAGATCATTCCTGAATTTGTGGCGTTGTTATTGGCCCTTTCCATTTATACCGCAGCTTATATTGCAGAAATCGTTCGGGGCGGTGTGCTTGCTGTCAATAAGGGGCAAACGGAGGCGGCATACTCGTTAGGATTGCGACCGTTTCCCGTACTGCGCTGGGTCGTTATCCCTCAAGCGCTGCGGGTGATTATACCGCCATTGACCAATCAATATCTCAACCTCACGAAAAATTCGTCTCTCGCCGTTGCTATCGCCTATCCGGACTTGGTATCTGTTTTTGCAGGTACATCGCTTTCGCAAACAGGTCAGGCGGTTGAAATCCTTGCCATGACAATGGCGGTTTATCTAACTCTATCCCTCTTAACAGCGCTCATTATGAATTGGTTTAATGCGCGTATGGCGTTGGTGGAGCGGTGAAAATATGACCCAGGCCTATATCCGCGAAGACTTTGTAAAAAGCATGCCACCACCCGCTCAACGTATCGGTGTTTTTGCCTGGACGCGAGATAATCTCTTTTCAAGCTGGTGGAGTGGGGCTCTCACGGTTTTTGGGCTCATAATCGTCTATATCACCTTGGTACCGTTTATCGAGTTTACGCTCGTCAATGCCATATGGGAGGGCAAAGACAGGGAAGCGTGTCTGGTCCCTGAAGCCGGAGCCTGCTGGGCTTATGTCAAAGCCAAGTTTGGGCAGTTCATATACGGACGCTATCCATTGGACGAACGCTGGCGGGTTAATATTGTTTTCATCCTGGGAACTATTTCCCTCATTCCTTTTATGATCCCTGCCATGCCAGGCAAACGGCTGAATGCGCTCATTTTGTTTGTTGTCTTTCCCTTATGCGCCTTTTGTCTTCTTGCCGGTGGGTGGCTCGGATTGGCAGAAGTCGAGACCTCTCTTTGGGGAGGGCTTTTGCTCACAATCATTGTTGCCTCGACGGGTATGGTGATTGCTTTTCCGTTGGGTGTGCTTTTGGCCCTTGGACGGCGCGCAGAAATGCCGGTCATTCGGCGACTCTCAATTCTCTTCATTGAGTTTTGGAGAGGCGTGCCTTTGATTACCGTGCTCTTTATGTCAAGCGTCGTGCTTCCTTTATTTTTGCCGGAAGGTGTGACATTCGATAAGTTGTTGCGGGCTTTGATTGGTGTAGCGCTTTTTGCCTCGGCCTATGTGGCGGAGGCGGTGCGCGGTGGCTTGCAGGCCATCCCCTTAGGGCAATATGAAGGGGCAAAAGCGCTGGGTCTCCGCTATTGGCAAATGATGGGGTTTGTTGTTCTGCCGCAAGCCATCAAACATGCGATTCCGGCCCTGGTGAACAGTTCTATTTCGCTTTTTAAGGATACAAGTTTAGTCCTTATTATTGGTCTCTTGGATCTCCTGAACGTTATCCAACTCAGCTTTACCGATCCGAAATGGGCCACACCTCAAACCGCTTATACGGGCTATATTTTTGCCGCCCTTATTTTTTGGATCTTTTGTTTTACCATGTCACGCTACTCCTTCTTTTTGGAAAGGCATATGGATGCTGAAAGTAAGTCGCGTCATGGCTGATCCTGTCATTCAAATCCGTGGTTTGCATAAGTGGTTTGGAACATTCCATGCCTTAAGAGATATTGATCTGGACGTGCAATTGGGAGAACGCGTTGTTATTTGCGGCCCCTCGGGGTCAGGGAAATCGACACTGCTCAGATGTATCAACCGGTTAGAGGTTCATCAAAAGGGCAGCATTATTGTCGACGGTGTTGAGCTGACCGATGATCTAAAAAGCATAGATGAAATTCGCCGCGATGTAGGCATGGTTTTTCAGCAGTTCAATCTCTTTCCGCATATGACCATTCTTGAGAACTGCACATTGGCACCGATGCAGGTGCGTAAAATGTCGAGAGACGATGCCGATACATTGGCCCTCCGTCTTTTGGAACGAGTGCGTATCAAGGACCAAGCGGACAAATATCCGGGGCAACTCTCAGGTGGTCAGCAACAACGGGTTGCTATCGCGCGGGCACTTTGTATGCAGCCGAAAATCATGCTCTTTGATGAGCCAACCTCAGCCCTTGATCCGGAAATGATCAAGGAGGTGCTTGATGTCATGACTGATCTGGCAGGGGAGGGCATGACTATGGTGGTGGTCACCCATGAAATGGGGTTTGCGCGCGAGGTCGCCGATCGCGTGATCTTCATGGATGAAGGTCAGATTATTGAGATCAATACGCCTGATTTGTTTTTTGACCAGCCCGCCCATGAACGCACGAAACTTTTTCTTGGGCAGATTTTGGAGGGGGGAGGAGGAAACTCTCCACCAGGCGGGTTGTATGAACCCGCCTAATGAAGAATTATCTTTGCCAATCTATCCGATTTCCCTGTGCTTGTAGCGACGTCTGATAAGTTTTGCCAAAACAAGGGATAGTGCTCCGACGGGAACTGATGTGAAAAGTGTTCCCGCTGTTTCAGTTCCAGGTGGTGGGTAATGCTCAAAATCCCACCCAGCGTCCCGAATGTTTACGGCAGCGGGGCGTCTGGGAACCGCGAGGAATTTGACCGCGGCGCTTAGCCCGGTCCAGCTTGCGATTACAGCGGCGCTTGGCCCTGCGGCAAGCGGTGGACGACCTTCTTGCTGTTCCTTGGGTCACAACACTCCAGGTTCCCCCATTGGTGGCAAAAAAGATGCATTGGGTGCGAGCTTCGGCCGGCGTAGAGGAAACACCTGTGACAATCACGAACGCAGCTGCTGCGGAACCCAGCATTGCAACTAAGTTCTTTTTCATTGATTTGCCCTCAAAGCTGGGCATCCGAGTCACTGCTGTGTTGGCAGCCGTTATCAGCCATGCAAATTTCGGTCGCTTCAACATTTCAAGTCTCCATAAATTGAGTCTGAAATGTTAGACGTTATAGACAGAAAAAAGGTTCAAATAAGCCGCAGCCAAGTTAGATTTCCGCATTTGCGGGTGTCGACCGCTTTCATGTGAAGTCCGTTTGGGGGCATTCTCTGCCATCTCCCCGCAGGACGGGTTTTGTAAACCCGTCCGCACTGCTCTGCCGACATATCAGAAATAACTTAGGCTTGATGTCATACGCTCTTGCATGAACGGTTCAGGGCGCAGTTACAAACTACGCCCTGCTGAACAGAGTGCACGTTTGCACGTACGATCCTGATTACCCCTACGCCCCCATCGCCTTTTGCAGGTTCTCGTCGATTTTGTCGAGGAAGCCGGTGGTTGATTGCCATTGTTGATCCGGGCCGATGAGCAGGGCCAGGTCTTTGGTCATATCACCGCTTTCGATGGTATTAATGACCACCTCTTCCAATGTCTTGGCAAATTGGGCAAGGTCCTCATTGCCATCAAGCTTGGCACGATGCGCAAGACCACGCGTCCAGGCAAAAATCGAGGCGGTTGAATTGGTCGAGGTTTCTTGCCCCTTTTGATGCATACGGTAATGGCGTGTCACAGTGCCATGGGCGGCTTCCGCTTCAACCGTTTTGCCATCGGGACTCATCAGCACGCTGGTCATCAGGCCAAGAGAGCCGAAACCCTGCGCCACTGTGTCGGACTGCACGTCACCGTCATAGTTTTTACACGCCCAGATAAAACCGCCGGACCATTTGAGTGCGGCCGCCACCATGTCGTCGATAAGGCGATGCTCATAAGTGATATCGGCTTCCTCGAACTTATCTTTAAATTCCGCGTCAAAGACTTCCTGGAACAGGTCTTTAAACCGGCCGTCATAGGCTTTGAGAATGGTGTTTTTGGTTGAGAGATAAACGGGCCATTTGCGGGCCAACCCATAGTTGAAGCTGGCGCGTGCAAAATCGCGAATAGAGTCATCAAGATTATACATGGCCATCGATACGCCAGAGCCCGGAAAATCAAAAACCTCATGCTCGATCCGGTCCGAGCCATCTGCTGCTTCCCAAGTAATTTTCAGCTTGCCTTTACCGGGAACCAAAAAATCCGTAGCGCGGTATTGATCACCGAAGGCATGACGTCCAATGACCATGGCTTGTGTCCAACCGGGCACAAGCCGGGGTACATTTTTGCAGATGATAGGTTCGCGAAAAACGACACCCCCTAAAATATTACGGATCGTGCCGTTAGGAGAGCGCCACATCTTTTTGAGATTGAACTCTTCGACCCGCGCCTCATCGGGCGTAATGGTCGCGCATTTGATGCCGACACCATGTTCCTTAATGGCATTGGCGGCATCGATTGTAATTTGATCCTCTGTCGCGTCCCGGCTTTCCACAGCCAAGTCGAAATACTTCAAATCAATATCCAAATAGGGATGAATGAGTTTGTCCTTGATCAATTGCCAAATGATCCGGGTCATTTCATCGCCGTCCAATTCGACAACAGGGTTATCAACCTTAATCTTCGCCATAGCATTTGCCTCTAATGTCATTGAAAATCGATAGTCAGGAAGCCTGAAGAGATGGCTTTGGAATTCAATACTGACACTGATTTGAAGTTGGATGTGTCCGCTCTATATCAATGTGCCGGGGAATGATCAATGCAACGCAAGTGGGGTATTAACCATTCAAGGGAAATGAGCCGCAAAAATCCATGTTTCTCTTTTATGGTGAGGGCTCATTTATGAAGCGGAGTTGCTTCGGGTGTCTTATGTCAACGGATAGTGAGAGGATACATCAATGGCAGTCCATAAGGTCATAGAAATCATAGCGGAATCCCCAAAAAGCTTCGAAGATGCCGTTCAAAGAGCGGTGTTAGACGCGGCTCAGACAGTTAAAGGAATTAAATCGGTTTGGGTAAAAGATATATCCGCTGATGTTAATGCCAAGGGCAAGATCAAAAGCTATAGAGCCAATTGCAAGATTACCTTTGAAGTCAAGTAGATAACCGTAATGTTGCCGCAAAAATTGCTTTACTCCCCAAAGGCGGCCGACAGTATGCCTAGGTTGAGGATAATTGTTGATCGCCTTTCTTATTCCGCCTTTTCCCAATAAAATTTTCCATCTCATGATTGCGCCACAAAAATAGTCATAAAGTTATGAGATTTTACAGTAGGTGACTCTGTCTCATTTTATAATTAAGCTGAATTGTTATAGTTTTAGCTGACAAGAGTCTGGCTAATCATGCGGGACGACCTCCGATGTTGACACATATACGCCGGTTCATACTTACGATCTTATTGCTGATAGGGATATATCTTATTGGTGGCTATGGTTTTGGTCTGTGGCCACTTCCTAAGGCCCTGGTTTCTTCCAAGATGTCTAATTCCGAGCAAGCGAATTTGCCTGTAAAAATAAAGCGTTTATTGGCAAAGAGAAGGGAGAAGAAACAGAAGCAACGTACAGCGAAGAAAATAGCTCCGTCTTTGGATGTCGCTCGTATCGACCCGAAGGGGGCTTCTGTGTTTGCTGGGCGTTCTGAGCCTAAGACTCTCGTGACCGTTTATGCAGATAACAAGGCCGTCGGTACAGCAAAGTCAGATGAGTTTGGCGAGTGGACACTGATTGTTGAGGACGGGATAAAAGACCCTAATAGCCAAATATCCCTTAAAGTGGGTTCGGCTCCCCGCCAGGTTGCAAGCTTATCAAATAAACCAGTTGGCAATACAGCAAAAGCCGTTACCGATCATCTTATGAAGAAGATGGAGGAGCGGATTGACGCAGCGAAAAAGAAAGCCGACACTAAGCCCTTTCCTACAGCCAATACCAATACCAATACCAATACCAATACCAATACCAATACAAGAGAAGATCCTGATAAGACATATTATGAGGGCCAGCCGGTCTCCAAAAAACCTGCAGGCGAACAGCTCTATACAACGCAGTCAGGAGAAATGTCGCATGCCACTAAGATGGCCCATGGCAGGACAGGCGGTCAGAGTATTTCGATGGGGACTGAGGAGGCAAACAATTTCGTTCCCATTCCGATTAAGTTCGTATATGGGGAGGCAACTTTCACACCGGAAGGAACCAAGGCCGCGGCGCTTCTTTTGGCTTATGTCAAATTGAAAGCATTTAAACGTATTACATTAAGTGGTCATGCAGATGAACGCGGTTCACAGCATTATAATCTCGATTTATCTCGGGAACGGCTTGAAGCGGTTTCTCGCTATCTCAAGGATGGGGGATTTAAAGGTGAGCTTTTGATCAAACCTAAGGGCGAGTTAGAACCTTTTCAGGGGGTTGATCGGAGTAAATTCCCCATTGAAGAACTCTATCAGCTTGACCGTCGTGTTGAACTTCGTTTTAAGGAATAATAGTGCCGAACATCCGTTGATGTGAGCTCGGTTCTTATTGGGAGGCTGCAGATAATATAAGCCGCGTCAGTTCTAGAAAGTGTGTTATGGCGGAATTGCAATTTCGCAAGAGGCCCATTAACGGCACCTTGATGTTTCTTTTTTCTGGCCTCTGCCTCTATTTGGGATACACAGTCTCGGATTATTTGGAAGCGTTAAATGCCTCGAACACTGCTGCTGGTTTGAGTGGAATTGAAGAAGATGCGTATTTCAGCGGTGTTTCCCAGGTCTTATCCCTGTCTTGCTATATTCTAGCTGCTGCGTGTTTGATCGCAGGCTATTTATTGCTCTCGGGAGCGTCGAGATTTAGGAAATTTATTGGTGGGATGATACTTGTCATCACCTTTATATTATTTCTGTTCTTTGGTTTAAGCGGTGCTATGGTCTCATTTTATGAGGTTTATAGGGCTGAAAGTTGGGCTTCCACCTTGTCATCCCTTAAAATTGGTGCTGTTGTGATCATTCCCTTTTTAATGGGGCTTATTCCAAGTTTTGTATTGACGATAAGCAGGCCGGTGAGCTTGGCCTCTTCGTCCCCACAGACTAGGTCACGAACTCATAAATGTGGTTAAAAATGGTATGAGCCAATCTGTTCGAATACGAGAAGCAAAGGTGCAGGCAATGTGGTGCATTTTCTAACCTTTGCGACGCTGTAGTCGGACAGATTGGCCATATCCTCCGGACGCTGAAACGGCTTCAATCTGCGTTTTTTTGTCTACCGCTTCGCTGCTTGAGACATTGTTGTCGAAGCGCTTGAAAAGGGAAACAACCCTTGTCTGCACGCTTCTCCTCGCATCTTTTTGCCGTTTCTAGCGCCATTTTCAGCACATTTATGAGTCCGTGACCTAAACCCGACATGAGCAATGCGGATACAAATTAGGCCGTTGTCTCTGTCAAAGAATCCCCATGATTTAGTTAAGCATCAAAAGTCTAAAAGGAGCTGGCCATCACTGTCACACCGGTCATTATTCTCGTTGAACCTCAACTTGGGGAAAATATTGGTACCGCTGCGCGGGCAATGGCGAATTTTGGTTTGAAAAAGCTAAGATTGGTTAATCCGCGGGATGGATGGCCCAATGAAAAGGCTGTGGCAGCAGCAGCAGGAGCCGATGAAGTTGTTAATAGTGCAAAAGTTTTCCACACAATTAATGAGGCTATTGGTGATCTGCATACGCTTTATGCAACAACAGCGCGTTCTCGAGATTTGGCAAAGGATATTGTGACACCGGCGCAGGCCATTCGGCAAATAAGAGTACTAATATCAGAAGGGGAGAACGTTGGCGTACTTTTTGGGTGTGAACGTTCAGGGTTAGATAATGATGAAATAGCGCTAGCCGATTCCATTATTATGGCGCCAGTAGACCCAGCTTTTGCGTCACTCAATTTAGCTCAAGCCGTACTTCTCTTGGGATATGAGTGGATGAAAATGACGGAAGAAGCCACTCTTGGACGAAAAACCGAATTTGATGGTCCGGGCAATGAGGGGTTTAATTTGCGGGGATCTCGGCCTGCAACAAAAGAAGAGCTATTAAGCTTATTTAAGCATCTTGAAGAAGAGCTTGATGAATCAGGTTTTTTGCGCCCCCAGGAAAAGCGGCCTGTCATGATTCGTAATATTCGCACAATGTTTCAGAGAATGAGGGCGACGGAGCAGGAAGTGCGGACATTAAGGGGAATAGTTGCTTCTTTAACACGGGTTCGTAAAAGACGGCAGAAAGTGCCATAGTTATGCCCTGATTATGGTATTGCGATTGCTTGTATATTTAGTAGCTTAGAGTCTAAGTATGACCTTAGGCTGCCTTTAGGATTAGGTAGGTTACCTGTGTCATAGCAAAAGCGCTTGAAGATGTTAATTTACTCAGTCTTGCGCTTTTCCTCTTGTCTGCACCAATATAGGTCGCCAATACAGGTAACGGTTAAGTCCTGACAATAGCCTAAGTGAGCTGCAATCTCCTATTGAGGCAAATTATGAATATGAGTGTATGGAACAAGATGTGCCAGATGGCGGTAGTCATCATCGTGATGGCTTTGCTTGGGGGGCAAGCCGTTGGTGGCGAGAAAAAAAAGGAACTGAGCGACAAAGCCGTTCGGACGTTAGCCGGTATTGCCTACTTGCAAGTACCAGACAAAATTAAGGATGGTGACGGGAAAGTATTTGAGATCGACAAGTCTGATCCGAAGAAAATTATAGTTCCTGTAGAAGATGCACGGCACATCATTAAAGTGGCCAGGCTATCTGCTCACGCTCAAATATGTGACCTTGCGGATCTCCAAGCCGCTAATTACCTGACAATGATGGCCGAAGAGCGGGCTAAGAAAAAGTGGAGCAAAGTGCAGATGCTCTATATCAGTCGTCTGCATCTCTTCACTGTTATGTGGCTTACCGGCAAAGCCCAGGTAACGGATGTCAGCAAAGACGGCAAGAAGACTGAGAGAAAGACAGATCAGAAGCAGTTTAAATGCTCAAAAGCTGAGCGCGAAAAGGTGCGTAAGGAAATTGAGCATTATGTCAGCACGTCAAAAGCCGTGAAAAGAAAGAAAAAATCCTGACATAAATTAGATAATTATTATTAGTGCTGGCTGATAAAAAAGTTTCATGTAAATTGACAGCGGCCTCACATTGCGTATAACACCAAAATGCGGGTTTATTAGATCTGCATTCTCTTGATCCTACGTGCCTGTGGTCATGCCTGGATTATGGCAAGGCCTGTCAGTTTGAGCCTTTTCTCGGTTCAAGCAGAGGAGGGCGCGTTTTATATTCGTGAAACGACATTTTTTTGATTGGAGATGAAACGATGACAAAGCGCATTCGCGCCAAATACAAAATTGATCGCCGTATGGGTGAGAATATTTGGGGGCGCCCTAAGAGCCCGTTCAATAAACGGGAATATGGTCCTGGCGAACAAGGCCAAAGACGACGCGGAAAACTTTCCGATTTTGGTGTTCAGCTTCGTGCCAAGCAAAAACTGAAAGGGTATTACGGCAATATCACGGAAAAGCAGTTCAAAGCAATTTACCGTGAAGCTGAGCGTATGCGGGGGGATACAGGCGAAAATTTAGTGGGTCTACTTGAATGTCGCCTTGATGCGCTTGTCTACCGTGCGAAGTTTGTGCCTACTGTGTTTGCGGCACGGCAATTTATCAATCATGGCCATGTGAAGGTCAACGGTAAGCGGGTCAATATTCCAAGTTATCGTTGTCGTGCGAATGATGTCATTGAGCTTAAAGATAAAGCGAAAGATATGGCAATTGTGATGGAAGCCATGCAAAGTCCGGAGCGTGACGTGCCTGATTATGTCGATGCGGATCATGGCAAACTGACAGCTAGCCTAGTCCGTGTTCCAGCGCTTTCGGATATACCCTATCCCGTGATTATGGAACCAAACCTGGTTATCGAATATTATTCGCGCTGACGCGAACCTGCGCTGAACAGGCCTCAGCTCTACCCTTGAGCAAGATGACTGCTCAGACTTATCTGGGTCTCCGATCTTTTGTCTGGTCGTAAAGATCTGCGACGATAACGCTCGCCGATCTCTCAAAGCAACACGGAACAAAAGCGTGGATCAGGGCGGCAAATGCCGCTGTGAAGAGCTTTGTTGCGAACCATGTCGCAAACACCATATGTTCCAAATAAGTCTCGCCGACGGAGCGCGGATGGCTAAGAAAAATTCGAGATATCATGACTTTATCCTATATTTTCTGTTATTCACAGGAATTATGTGGGATATTCTGTGTGAAATGTTCCCAATTTTCTCATAAATCCGGTAGAAGTCTGGGAGGATATCCCATGGAGAACGGATCATGATATTAGATGACATCGACCGACGTTTGTTGGCTGGATTGCAACAGGACGCGAATGAGAGCTTGGAAAAGTTAGGCGAGCGCGTAGGTCTATCCCGTAACGCATGTTGGAATCGCGTGCGGAAATTGGAGGAGGCGGGCATTCTCAAGGCTGTGGTTGCCTTGGTTGATCCTACAAAAATCAATTTGGGTCTGAGTGTATTTATTGCGGTGCGAACGAACGAACATGATCCGGACTGGTTAGAAAAATTTGCCCGCGAAACCTGTTCAATACCTGAAATTCAAGGTGTCTATCGCACGTCGGGGGATCTGGACTATCTCTTAAGGGCACGCGTGCCGGATGTGGCAACGTATGACGCGCTATATCAGAGGTTGATACGTAGGGTTCGGATGACTGACGTATCGGCGAGTTTTGTTATGCAAGAGATTAAGGAAACAACGGCGTTGCCGCTCAGTTATACGCGTTAAGGGGAGGAAGCTATGGTGAAAGTTGAGGAACGTAATACTCATGTCAGTGTGGAAAATTATTGTTGCTGTATTAGTTTTTGTGATTTTAGCTTTGGCTGCGATCATCATTTTTACGGATAAGTTAGACAAGGTCATTGTTAGCCTCATTCCGCGTCCGCAAGAACCAAAGGACCGCCCATATATTATTCGTGAAGTGACATTTCCAGGAGGTGCGAAGGAGGTGAAGTTGGCTGGTGAGTTGACGATGCCTCACGGAGATGGGCCGTTCCCAGCCATCATTATGATAACAGGTTCAGGTCCGCAAAACCGTAATGAGGAACTGGCGGGCCATAAACCGTTTCTTGTTTTTTCTGATTATATGACACGGCAAGGTTATGCTGTCCTGCGTTATGATGATCGCGGTGTGGGACAAAGTTCTGGGCAGTTCAGAGAGGCAACCACGAAGGATTTCGCTGCTGATGCGGCTTCAGCCATGCGATGGCTGCGAACTCAAGATAATATCAACATTGATCTTATTGGCTATGCGGGGCACTCGGAAGGTGGCTATATAGCGCCACTGGCAGCTCAGGAAGAGGTCCCCGGTTTCATAATCTTGTTGGCCG
Organism: Methyloligellaceae bacterium; assembly: GCA_965224165.1. Lineage (GTDB taxonomy): Bacteria > Pseudomonadota > Alphaproteobacteria > Rhizobiales > CBDCYM01 > CBDCYM01. The sequence goes on from CBDCYM010000011.1 coordinate 1,522,975, forward strand.
GTCCAGCACAAAAACTCTCTGACGTCATTCTTCAGCAGCAAATTGATATTGCGAAAGCGCATAACAAAGACGAAGCCGAGTTTAAGAAAATCCATGTGGTGATCGGCGGGTTGGTTCGAATTCTGAAGTCTTCATCGACCCCAGAGGAAGCAAGGAAAAAACTTCAAGCCTTTCTGAAAAAAAATGATCTTTCACGCGAACAGATCGATGCGACCATTGATTTGTTTGCGACAAAATGGGGGTTATGGATCATCGACCGTGACCTTATGCCATCCATCAAAGCCTATAAGGGACCCGTCCTCGCGGTTTTTGGTGGGAAGGATTTGCAAGTCTCAGCCGAGATAAATGCGCCGATCATAGAAAAAGCCCTATCTCACAAAGCCTCCCAAGTGGTGACGTTTCCTGAGTTAAACCATCTTTTTCAACCAGCAAAAACGGGTTCCCCGGAAGAGTATGTTTGGATAGAAACAACCTTTGATGAAAGCGCGCTAAAGGTAATTGCTGATTGGTTGAAAGGTGTTATCGCGCGGGGTCGGTAAAAGCAGTAGCGATAGCTGTGTCAATTATATCTTTAATCATTTCGGGCATACCATTGTATTGTGTTGAGTAGAATTTTGAGACAGCATTAGGTCACGAACTCATAAATGTGGTTAAAAATGGTATGAGTCAATCTGTTCGAATACAAGAAGCAAAGGTGCAGGAAATGTGGTGCATTTTCTAACCTTTGCGACGCTGTAGTTGGACAGATTGGCCATATCCTCCGGACGCTGAAACGGCTTCAATCTGCAGCGTCGAAGCGCTTGAAAAGGGAAACAACCCTTGTCTGCACGCTTCTCCTAGATCAACCCACGTTCAAGTAAATTCACTTGAACGTGGTAAAGTTGATCGATATCAAAAAATGAGAGCATCCAAGCGATTCCATCTAAACGCAGGATGCTCTAGCATCCTTTTGCCGTTTCTAGCGCCATTTTCAGCGCATTTATGAGTCCGTGACCTAGCGTGGATAATGTGATGATAAATCATCGTTGGGGCTGAGTTTTCTTGTCATATCCATCGCTATTATTCAAACTGCCGAGGCATCGAAACAAATTGATTACTTCGGGGAGAGGGCATGGAGGCGTTAGGGCATCTGGCATTGATTTGGGCAGCGGTGTTTGTCGCCAACGTCTTGGCGCAGAGGACTAGGCTCACCTCAGTCCTCTGGTTCCTGGGCCTGGGTGCCGTCATGGTCAATGTCGGTCTGATGCCTAAAACCAGCGATCCGTTTATCTCTGGTCTTGCGAACCTTGGCATCATCCTGGTTATGTTTGCGTTGGGTTTTGAGGAAAAGACCAACAACTTCATCCAAAGCATAAAGAAGAGTTGGGGCATTGCCTTATTTGGTGCCGGTGCACCATTTCTCGCGGCTTTCTTGGTGGCAGAATATTTCTGGAATGATGTAAATGTCGCGCTGATGTGTGGTTTGACAATGGCAGCTACCGCCGTATCGCTGACCATGGTATCTCTGAAAAGTGTGGGGTTGCATCACTCACGTTCCGCCACGCGCATTATGACGTCGGCAGTTCTGGACAGCATTACATCACTTACACTGGTGGCAATTCTCGTGCCGCTTGCGACCGGCCAAGGTCCGTTAGACATCAAGCAGCTTGCCACGATTCTCGGCAAGGCTATCGCCTTCTTCCTGGTTGTCACGGCGCTTGGGGCTGCGTTACTGCCGCACGAGGCTCGCGGATGGTTGCGGCATATACCACTGGTTAGGAGCTACGGCATGCGGCATCTGCTGGCATTCGGCCAGCATTCGACGCTGACGGTTCTATTGCTTGCCGTGCTGGTCGGTCTGCTCGCCCATGAATTCGGTTTGCATCCAGCAGTCGGTGCTTATATGGCGGGATTGATCATCAAGCAGGAATATTTCCAGCGTAAAGATGAAAAAGGTTCCTACGAAGATACAAAACGCATTATTGATAATGTGGCCTTCTCATGGATCGGTCCGGTGTTCTTTGTCACGCTTGGCACCAAGCTCGTGTTTGACTGGCAAATTCTGATTTCGGTAATCCCGCATATCGCTATAATGGTGACGAGCGTGGCCGTGGCACAAATCACTTTCGCGACACTTGCCGCCCGCTTCACGGGCGGGATGGACTGGCCGGGCAGTATTTTGATAGGCTTTGGAATGCTTGGCCGTGCTGAATTAGCGTTTGTGGTTATGGATATCGCTTACGTGCAGAATTCAATTTTGAACACTCAAGCCTTCTACACCTTAATGGCGACGGCGTTCATCCTAAACATTTTGGTTCCAGTTACGATTACGCTTTGGAAGCCCTATTATTCTGTATCGCACGCGCCGGGTTCTGCACCATCGCATTAGCTATGTCGGCGCTGTCCGATAACAGAAATGGCAGGTACGGGTTTTAAGAAGAGTTCCTCGGTGCGAAGGACCTTAAATCCAACATCTTTCATACTTTTTGTCACATTTTCAGCCATTCGCAGGGCGTCATTCCGTTTTGGATTTTTGTGTCTTGGTTGGTAGGTTGTTGCACACATGCCGCCTTCTGTGAGGTGATTATAGACGCATGTAAAGAAAACATTCATGTCAGGAAGAAACTGGATGACGTTAACAGAAAAAATTCGGTCAAATTGGATATCAAGGCTTTCAATTCTATCAAAGCTACCATGATACAGCGCAACCTTATTCGCTTGGATTTCTTCGGAGAGGCGCTTCTGTGCCTGCGTAATCATAACCTTTGAATGGTCTACACCGATTGCGCACCCTGTCATCAGTTTTGAAGCGCATGCCTTCAAGGAAAGGCCTGGACCACAACCAAGCTCCAATACGTGGTGACTGGGATCTAAGTCAAGAAGATCAACAGTCCATAAATTCCGTGCACGGTTGGAACCGCGGCTGGCCATGATAAAACCAGCCACATGGCCCAGAAGACCATGTGGCTGTTTGAACTGGCCTGTGATTTTAGAGTGTATGGTCACTACGGTCCTCACGGGGCGTGATGGCGTGTGTGACCCGATGATAACCGCAAAGTCAGCCCGAATATCGCTGCTATAGATGCAGCTAATAATTCAATGGCAAGGGCGTGGCGGAATTGCATTTTTGGTGCTTGGAATAGATCTACTGCAAAGGTGTTCCAAGACCATAAAATCAGCACGCCGCTGACAAACAAAACGCCTATCGCCACAAGGATAGCTATTGTCATCTTATAACCCTTATTATCAGTTTCTTCAGTCATCTTGAGGTCCTTTCTCCTGTTCCTTAATAAGACTGTGGTTCAAAGTCGTGAGCGCCAATTCTGCCGCTTTTAGTGTTTCAAGCGGCAGCTCTTCAGCCAGCCGTTCAAGCACTTTGATTTCTCGTTTACGAATTGCAGCAAATGTATTTTTGCCCTTTTGTGTCAGGGCATAGAGCGGCGATCTTTTATGAGCCGGGTTTTGCAGGCGCTTGACAAAACCGCAGCTAAACAACTCGTCCATGTTGACTTGGATATGCTGACGCGAAACGCCTTTGGGCCGAGCGATGTCAGGAACAGTGTGAGGCCCATCTTCCGCCAAGAACTCCATCACAGCTCTCATTGAAGCGCTTACGCCGATATCCCTATGCATTTCGTCAGCAATGTTCTTGAGCCGATTAAAGCTTGTGCGGATCCGTGCAATGACGGCATATAATTTTTGTGCTTTCGGCGACATGACACATCAGCCTCCTTATTGACAACAAGATTGTCATATATAAAATGACAACTTAATTGTCAATATGTGTGGAGTAACTATTTTGTCATGACCGTGAATTATCTAAGCGTAGATGAGACGACAGATATTTAGTGAGCAGAAAATTTTTGGCTATAATTATCGCTAATCGCTAATCGCTAAAAATGAATTCTTCTTCAGGCTCCGGCTCGCGTTTACGACGAGGAGGTCTCCGCCGGCGCTGAGTTGGTTGTTCAATAGTAATTGCATCCGCTGGTGTTTCAAGCAAATCCGTCGGCAATTTTTCTGGCGCTAAAATAGAATTTTCCGTCAAACCAGTTGGTGGCAACACCCCTTGAGGGAGGGGGTCTGCAGATTGTCCCGCACCTGTATTGGCGGGCTGTTGCTCGAATGTGGGCTGGCCGGTATTTGATTGTCCGGGAAGAATAAAACCACCTTGTCCGTTGCGTGGCGCTTCTTGCGGGATGCGTGGTATCTCTTGTGGGATACGCGATGTCTCTTGTTGAATGCGCGGAGGTTCTTGAGGAATGCGAAGTGTTTCCTGTTGGATGCGAGGTGCCTCTTGCGGTATGCGTGCGGCGACCCCATCTTCACGCAAAGCTTTCTGACGCTTTTCGCGTTGGCGTTGGCTCCAGTATTGTTGTTCTTCCCGTTCCTGCTTTTCTAAACTTTTTTGGATCTGTTCCAATTTCTGAACATTTTGCTCTATTTTGCGGACGGTCAAAAAGCGTTCCAATGGTTTGGTATCGATTTGAGGTGTGAGTTGGCCAAATTGTGATAGGGGACCTGAAAAGGCGAGTGTGACAGGAGGTAGCTTTTCTGCACCTCCGGGAAGTGGCGCCAAGAGTTGCCAATCGCTACTAAGTTTTAGATTGGGAAGTTCCAAAGAACTTTTCACTTTCAGGTCTGTTTTGGCGGCGGTTAATTTGATCTGTTGCAACCGGATAACGCCATCGCGGATGACAAATGTTGTATTAAACGGTGATACAGGAAATGTTCCGTCTTTGAATTTCTGAGGGAGGCGTGTCGATAAGTTCGGAGATTTATCTTTTGGGTCCCCCATGCTTTCCGCGGCGAGTTTGGATATGGCATAAGGTGAAAATCTCAAAATCTGGCCTTGACCGACAGAAAGTTTCCCTTTGCCCTGCAAAACAGATATGAGTCCGTGGGGGCTAAGCCCTTCACCATTGACCGAAAAATCTAAATTGACAGTGCCGCGTGCCAAGGCTTTCCCTTGGTTGCCTTGTGTCAATGTGCCGAGTTTCGCCTGTTTGATGTGCCCAGCTCCAGTAAGCTTAAATCTGCCATTAGCGCGCATGAGCTGTCCGGTGGCGGAGAAATCGCCTCCATGTAATTTTCCCTTTAATGTTTTGAGATATAGCCCCCCTCCTGCAAGTTCGGCTGCTAAGGTACCACCTTTCAATTTAAGACCGCCACCGATATCAAATTTTTCGGCGTTCACGGCAATACGCCCCTGATATCCCTTCAGGACTTCTTTATCAAAAGGCTGGTTTGGCCAAAATGATGCTGATTGGTTGGCAACGGCGTTTGAAGCAATTTCCAATATGGATTTGTCTTTCCACTGAACGACAAAGCCCAGAAGCGTAGGTAATGCCGCCTCGGTAGAGGTCATCGAAACATCAATACGGGCGGGGGTGGAGCTTGAATCAACGACTGCATTTCCTTGGAGACTGCCAGCCCCCAAACGTCCAGAAATATTGCTTAAACGGTAGGTATTCTTTGTCTTGTTTAGATCTGCCCGGATATTAAGAGCATCTTTCATATCATTTGATGTATTGCCAAATCCAATCAAAGCCAAAGGAACCGCTGCCGTTTTTGATGAGACTTTTACGGTGCCGTCCATCTCTGTTATGTCACCGTCATCTGACATTTGCACAAGCCCGTCAAAGTTGAACCGGGTGTCTGCGGCATCAAGGGAGAGAGTTGTTTTTACGCCTTTGTTTGGTACTCCATGCCCATGGAAGACGAGTCTTCCCGCACTCGAAGCCAGAGCATTTTTAGAAAGCGAAGCGGACGCCATTTGCCGGATCAGTTCTGCCCCTTTGGGGTTTTCAGCCGTCATGGAGATATTTAAGGGCTTTGCACCCAAATCAGCAAACCTGCCTTCATGATGCATTTTGAGTGAAATATGGCTATCGGCCGCCATGCCATCGACTTTGAATTCAAAGCCAGAGCGTGTTTGGTTACCTGTATTGAGAGATCCAGCCAGTCTAAGAGGGCTAAGGGTTCTAAGGCGTTTTGGATTCTTTAAGAGAGCGCTCGGCAGTGCGATCATTTCACCAAGTTGATGAAGGGCTACCGCGCTCTCCGCCTCAACCATAAAATTAATGGCGCCTTTAGAGGCTGCATTTGATTGATCAATCTGTCCATCTGCACGGATTAAAATGCCATCCTCCGATGCCAGATGAAGCTTATTGATGGCAAGCCTGCCATCCTTCATTTGTAAGTCGGCATCCAAGTCGCGCCCATTAAAGCCGGACATCAAAAGATGGCCTACCCGAAGTTTGATACGCGCATTAGCTTGATTTAGAAAATCCGCCGTGGAATTGCCATCTATAGTTGCTGCCCTTGCATTGGTAATCAGTTGGCGTTTTGATTGTTTTTGAAGCTGTTGCCCCCCGGTGTCGAGATATTTCTTAATGAGTTCCCGCGGTGAAGATTGGGGGCCCAATATATCGACAAGATTGAAGCGATCACCGTCAAGCGTGAGTTCGAAGTTTTTCTTATCACCAAACTCATAGTGTAAGGCGGCCGAGAAGGCTGATCCGGCGGCCTCCCCACGCAATTGTTTGACCCGAAGTGCGTTTGGCCTGAGGGTCAAATGCCCTTGTGCAAAATAATGCTCACTGCGCACTGCTTGGGGCTTTTCCCTTCGAGAAAGCGCCCAACGTGTCAGTAGTCCAAGGTTGCTCCCTCTCAAGGAAAACGGTCCTGAAAACGCAATGCCCTTCTCTCCGGCTTGAAGTTGACCATTTAAGTTCAACTCGCTAGCACCCGGAAGACCGGCACGCATGTTAGTAATCTTAAAAACATCGCCAGTCTTGGTCAGGCGTAGTTTAAAATTCCTCACAAGTTCGCCGCCTAGGCTAGCTTGCTCCACACTGGCTTGAAGTGATCCACGAGAAATAGCAGGTGCCAGGTCATGCAACGTCCAAGCGAACAATTCAAATGCTTCTTGAGGAGCGCCTTCCCCGGTTTCGCCACGGCCAAGGGATTGGTCGAGATCAAGCCAACGTGCCTGAACCTGAGCATTTACATTGAAGCCGTCGTTCCAATCGACCGCTGCTTTGCCTTGGAGGTTTTGCGGTCGGTTTTTACTTTCAAAAGCAATTGTTAGGTCATCAAGAACAGCCTGTTTCAGTGAGGCGTTCACTTTTGCTTTCATTTCAACCGGACGGATATCTTTTCCAATGGGAATTTCCGCAGTTAATTCTCCGGTAAGTCGAGGGGCCTTATTGGGTGTGCTGAGATGCCCATCAAATGTGTAAACGTTGCCGGATTGCGTGATTTGAACCACGGACTTTACGCGCATTACGCCGCCTTTTTGCCAGCGTCCTGTCGATAAGCGAATCTCACGCCGTTTGCCTTGTCCATTGACATGACCGGTAAATTTGTAGGGGCCTTCTAGGGTACCTGCAGAAAGCGTTCCGTTGAAATCATTCAAAGTAAATGTTTTCTTGCTACCGATTTGACGGAAGAGTAATCGGCCATCAGTAATCTTAACTGAATTAAGCGCGACTTCTTTGGGCATAAAGGGGACGTTTGCATTGGGGTTTCCAATGCCGTGCCAATTTCCCGTGCCGTTTTTTTGAACGTCTAAGCGAATTTCCGGCCGAGTTATCTCAATTTCTTTGGCTACAACCGTCCCCCTCAGGAGCGGTGAAATCGAAAGCCAAATGGTAAAATCATCTGCTTCGAGGAAGGGGTTCTGAATACCCCCTCGTTTCAAATCGGCAATGCGAACTTTCTGAAAACGCATAAAGGGAACTGGCAAAAGCCTCATGCTGACCGAGCCGTCGACTTTCACAGTACGGCCAATCAATTTTGAAGCGTGGGCCTCGAACACATGGCGATAATTGTTCCACTCTACAAAGTGAGGGACTGCAAAAAGGACGCCGACCACAAGGATGAGAAGGCCTGCCAGAATATTTAGGAAGGAGTTCAAGGGGCTCTCCACCTCCATCCAAAAAGTTTTACCACTGATGCGAACTTAACACGTAGTGTTATCAACGCCTCAGTTTTCCCCCCTATTCCATATTTTGGAATATTTAATCAGATTATTCGTTTATTTTTGGTATTTAGGAGCTTTTTGTAACAAGCTTTTGATATTTAATGCAATTATTTCAGGATACAGATACCACTTTTCCAGGATTGAGGATATTGAGAGGATCAAGCGCCTTTTTTATGGCAATCATAACATCAATGCCATCACCGTGCTCAGCCCTCATATATTTCAATTTCCCATGTCCAACCCCATGTTCGCCTGTACATGTGCCATCCATTCGCAAAGCACGATCAACCAGCCTATCCAAAAATTCATCTATAATGGCTCGTTCAGCCTCATTATCCATATCGATCATCGCCTGAACATGAAAATTGCCATCACCTACATGTCCGACAATCGGGGCTACTATGTCCAATCTTTTAATATCATCATGAGTTTCAGCAACGCATTCTGCAAGACGCGAGATCGGTACGCAAACATCCGTGACCAGTGGTTTTGCACCAGGCCTTAATTCACGAGCCGCCCAATAGAAATGATGTCGTGCAGCCCAGAGACGATTGCGCTCTTCATGATCTGCCGCCCAATGCAGATCGCCACTGCCTTGCTCTCGGGCCAGCTCCTCAAAAATCTCGACCTGCTCCTTAGTCCCGCTTTTTGTTCCATGGAATTCTAGAAACAGTGTCGGCGTTTCTTCAAGCCCAAGGTTTTCTGACATATTGGCAGCTTTGATGCTTAAAGGGTCCAATAACTCAATGCGTGCCGGGCTAAGGCCCATTTGGATGACGGAAATGACCGTGTTACAGGCACCGTCAAGGGTCTTAAAGGGACAAATAGCTGAAATGATGGAATCTGGAACGCCGTGTAATTTGAGCGTTAACTCAGTGATAACACCAAGCGTGCCTTCCGAGCCAATAAGCAAATGAGTAAGGTCGTAGCCTGCAGCCGACTTTTTTGCCCGTCTTGCGGTTCGTACAATCTGCCCATCAGCCATGACCGCGGTGAGGTTCAAGACATTTTCGCGGATTGTCCCGTATTTAACTGTGGTGGTACCTGAAGCTCGAGTGCTGGCCATGCCTCCAAGCGTGGCATCCGCACCAGGATCGACTGGGAAAAAGAGCCCTGTATCCCTTAGGTGTTCATTAAGCTGTTTGCGGGTGACGCCAGCTTCGATAACGCAATCAAGATCCTCGCTATTCACAGACAAGATATTGTTCATACGTGTCATGTCGATAGTGATCCCACCCAATGGCGCATTAAGATGGCCTTCGAGGGAGGTGCCTGCCCCAAATGGAATAATCGGAACATGATGATGCGCGCAAAGCCTTACGACCTCGGCAACTTCGTCGGTTGTTTCTGGGATGATAACCGCGTCGGGCGGTTCGTTTGGTAGCCATGTGAGCGTGTGTCCGTGTTGTTCCCTCACGGTTTGGCTGGTTGAAATCCGATCTCCGAAACGCTCCTTAAGTTTTTGAATTGCCGAATCATAAGCCCCGGTCGTTGTGTGCCCAATATTTTCCTTAGCAGTAGCCACTATCTGGCCTCTCCTTCACTATGCATATACTAGGAGATGTCCATAATATTCGAATAGATTCTTGGGCTGCAATGGCATCCCACCATATAATCATATTCGATGGATAAGTTTAGCAAACTAAGCTCCTATATCCATCCTATACCAAAGAAAAAAAGACTTTATTTTAAATGTTGCATATCTGGCCTTGGAGCGAGCGGCACTGCCGACTACTTTATTAATCAGATCAAGATATGATCTTACTATATGCAAACCCATAGAAGACTCTTAGGAAGACTATGTCCGCTGACCGGAGACCAGCACCCCCGAATAAGAAGGGAAATATGGTTCCTCAGTATGAGAGAGATGTTCCCACGATATCGCTGAAGCTAAGCTCATTAAAAGCCTTTATTGTCTTGGTGCGCCACGCCATTGAAGAGCGTGTTGTCCCAAATCTCAGAGCCTTCCTAAAAGACCGTCAACCGTTTGTTTGGCTGCTCGCCGTGCTTATTGGCTTTGGCGTTGCCTATTTTGCAATTGCGTTCCGAAAGCTAATCGGTTTTTGTCAATATTTTTGGCTAGGCATAACATCAGAACGTGTTTATGAAGCCGCCGTCACGCAGGCTTGGTGGGTTCTTTTATTTGCACCTGCTATCGGGGGGCTTTTGGTTGGTTTGCTTTTACATCATTTCATGCCTGGCCGACGGGCTTATGGCGTTGCAGATGTTATTGAGGCCCGTGCCATAAAGGGATGTAAAATCCCGGCAAAAACAGGCTTTTGTAGCGCCATCGTTTCCGCAGTTTCTCTCGGCTTTGGTGGAAGTGCAGGCCGCGAAGGCCCCATGGTGCATTTAGGCGCCATGCTTGCCTCACTCATTGAGGACCTCTTTAATCTGCCCAAGAGTGCACGCCGTACATTACTTGCTTGCGGGGTGGCTGCTGCTGTATCGGCTTCTTTTAATGCGCCTATTGCCGGTGTGCTATTTGCCCATGAAGTCATTCTCGCTCATTATGCTTTGAGTGCTTTTGTGCCAATTGTTATTTCGAGTGTGATTGGGACAGTGATTGCCCGTATTCATTTTGGCGATTTTCCAGCCTTCATTATTCCACAATATCAAATCACGTCTTATTGGGAGTTTCCGGCATTTGCACTTCTAGGCCTTACTTGCGCCGCTGTAGCGATTATTTTCCAATTCTCTATCATCACAACAGATCGGGTCGCGCGCAATATTCCAATGCCTCTTTATATACGGCCAGTGATTGGAGGTTTGATGATTGGGGGCATCGCCGTTTTCTTTCCGCAGATTTTGGGTGTTGGCTATGATTCAACGGATGCCGCCCTCAAGCAGCAGTTTTCGCTCGAAATTCTTTTTGCACTTCTCTTTGCGAAAACAGCTGCTACCGCCATTACCTTGGCAAGCCGTTTTGGCGGCGGTGTTTTTTCACCGTCCCTTTACCTTGGCGCCATGACCGGTGGTGCTTATGGCATGATCGCCGCAATGGCGTTCCCTGAAATTGCTTCGAGCCATGGTCTTTATGCTATTATCGGTATGGGAGCTGTCTCTGCGGCGGTCCTTGGAGCGCCAATTTCGACAACCCTCATTGTCTTTGAGCTAACCGGTGATTATGAGGTAACAATCGCGCTGTTGCTTGCGGTCTCCATGTCATCCGGATTTACGCAGGCCATACATGGCATGAGCTTTTTCCATTGGCAGTTGTCAACGCGTGGTCTTTTCTTACAAGAAGGTCAGCACAAACAAATTTTGCGTTCTCTTTGTGTGCGAGACTTTCTCACCCCCCTGGATCCGGACGAAGAACCTGAACAAATTGATATGGAAAATGGCGCTCCATGGCTTACACCTGAGGACACGCTTGAAACAACTCTGCGAACTTTCGATAAGTATGGTTGCCATAAAATCACAGTTGTTGATGCTAAAGATGTCAGCAAAATCATTGGTTGGGCGGATCATTGGGCCGCGCTTGATGCGATGAACAAGGCCCTTATTGAAGTCCATGTGGAAGAGCATCGGTGAGGTGAAAGATAGCGCTTTTTGTGTTCTTTTGAGTGCTATACTCCTTATCCATGAAGAAGATTCGTAAAGAGGCGGTTTCTCTACGCAACCGAGTGTGCTGTGTCTGAGCCTGCGGAAAAATTACCATTGTCAGCGCGGGCATCAGCCAGCCCTTCCTATTTGGAGGCGCTGAATGAGGAACAGCGGGCGGCTGTTGAAAGCCTTGATGGCCCTGTTCTTGTGCTGGCAGGCGCGGGTACGGGTAAAACCCGGGTCTTAACTACACGCATTGCTCATATTCTTGCGACACGGAGTGCGCGCCCACATCAGATTCTCGCGGTCACTTTTACCAATAAAGCGGCTCGTGAGATGAAGGAGCGCGTTGGCGAACTCGTTGGCGGGGCGGTCGAGGGGATGCCTTGGCTGGGTACGTTTCATTCCATCGGTGTCAAAATTTTGCGCCGTCACGCGGAGCTTGTCGATCTAAAATCCGGTTTCACCATTCTCGATTCCGATGATCAGATCCGCCTTTTGAAACAACTCATTCAAGCGGAAAATATTGACGAAAAGCGTTGGCCCGCACGTCAGCTTGCTACTTATATCGATGGGTGGAAGAATCGTGGCCTTGTACCTGAAAAGGTTTCAGGTGAAGATGCTTTTGCTTTCGCAAATGGCCGAGGGGCTGAGCTTTATGCGGCTTATCAATGCCGCCTTAAGGACTTGAACGCGGCAGATTTCGGAGACCTCCTCCTTGAGTGTCTGAGGCTTTTTCAGAACAACCCCGATATTCTCAACGAATATCATGATAGGTTTGCTTATCTTCTGGTAGATGAATATCAGGACACCAATGTAGCTCAATATCTGTGGTTGCGGTTGCTTGCCCAAGGGTCAAACAATGTTTGTTGTGTGGGGGATGATGACCAGTCGATCTATGGATGGCGGGGGGCAGAGGTTGATAACATTCTGCGCTTTGAACAGGACTTTGCTGGCGCCAAGGTCATTCGTCTTGAACGCAATTACCGCTCAACCGGACATATTCTCGGGGCAGCCGCAGGATTAATTGCTCATAATGAGGGGCGGCTTGGCAAGACATTACGCACGGATGGTGAGGAGGGGGAAAAAGTTGTTGTTCAGGGAGCATGGGATGACGAAGAGGAAGCCCGGCTTATTGGTGACGATATCGAGCAGTTGCAACGCCAAGAGCATCCTCTAAACGAGATTGCGATTTTAGTGCGCGCAAGCTTTCAGATGCGTGCATTTGAGGACCGCTTTGTCACCCTTGGCCTCGATTACCGGGTAATCGGTGGCCCGCGTTTTTACGAACGCCAAGAAATAAAGGATGCCATTGCCTATCTGGATGTGACGCTTAATCCTGCAAATGATCTGAAATTCGAGCGGATTATCAATACACCAAAGCGTGGCCTTGGTGATGCAACCCTCAAGCTTGTTCACGGCCATGCCCGTTCACGTGGCGTTCCCTTACTGCAGGCTGCACGCGAGTTAGTTGAAACAGAAGAGTTGAGACCTAAAGCTCGGAAATCACTTTCAGATGTTATTGCCATATTTGACAGATGGCGTGCGCAAATTGACGCCATGCCACACACGGAACTCGCGGAGATGATTTTGGATGAGTCCGGTTACACAGCCATGTGGCAAAACGATAAGAGCCCGCAAGCCCAGTCTCGGCTTGAAAACCTGAAAGAGCTTATCCGTTTCATGGGGGATTTTGAAGGTTTGGCGGAATTTCTAGAGCATGTTTCTCTCGTAATGGATACTGAAACAGACGAAGCTACGGATAAGGTCAATCTGATGACACTCCATTCAGCCAAAGGCCTCGAGTTTACGACGGTATTTTTGCCAGGTTGGGAAGAGGGTGTTCTACCTCATCAGCGCCATTTGGATGAAGCCGGACAAGCCGGTTTGGAAGAGGAGCGGCGCCTAGCTCATGTGGGTTTAACGCGTGCAAAAAAGCGCGCCAAAATCACGTTTACACAGAACCGACGCATTCATGCGCTTTGGCAGTCAGCTATTCCATCCAGATTTATTGACGAATTACCGGAAGGGCATGTGGAATTGGCTGAGGGGCAAAGTCAATATGGCGGTTACGGCATAAGCCGTTTTGATAAACAAAAAGCTGCTTTCTCGGGAGCCTATGACACCCCCGGTTGGCAACGGGCAAAACGTAACCAGCGCGAAAAGGCAGCTCCTCGTAAAGTAAGTCCTCCTCTCACGATCGAAGGTGAGATTGTCAGCTCTGACACCGCACAGAATTCAGGCTTCTCGATAGGGGAACGCGTTTTTCATATCAAATTCGGCTATGGTCATATCGCACAGATTGACGGTGATAAACTTACTGTCGATTTTGAAAAGGCCGGTCGTAAGAAGGTTGTTTCTTCATTTGTCGAGCGGCATTAAATTGGGCTCAAACTAAATTGAATGATGTGAGAACCAAGCTACCAGCCTGGCCTTGTCCTGATTTTGCAAGGCTTGGAGGGTTCTAACGCGTCACAAGAATCGCATTTTCTCAAATCAATCGGATCTGAAATACAAATTCCCCAGGTCGAGGTCGGCGGAGTCGTGATGATATTTTTGTTGCGGCTGGTAAAGAACAGTCTTCCGGCCACGCATCGCCAAGCTTGAATGCATCCTGTATTGATAATATGAGAAAAATTATCTTTTACCCAGTAGCCCTTATATTCTGACACACGCTTCTGCGCATGAGCATTTTCAAAATCTGCAATAAAATGCATTGCAAAAAATAAGAAAATAGTTGTGAGGAAGTGACGATGACACATGCTATATCATTACTTGAACAAAAATCCCCATCTACTAGTAATAGCAGAAAATTCTTATTTCAGAAAGAATTCCGTTAGCTGTTTGGATGCGGGTGTAAAATGCCCCATAATCATGTTTTATATTGGATAGCATGAGCACTCGAAGGCCAAACCAACAAAAGAGTTCTTGCTCGCGGGCTCACCATCAAACTCCTGCCGAATTTCGCCCTATCCACACCCCTTAATCGATCGATTGATTGACGGCAAACGTGAACAGTAAGATTGTGATAGTGCGGTTTGTTAAATTGGAGGTTTCTGTTCTAATAAACATTCCGACGAAATTCTAAAAACGCTAACTAACGAAATCTAAGCTGTAGCAAAGTATTTTACTAACCATAAGGATCAAAATCCGGCCACAGGTTCAGTTTAATGGGTAAACGTCATCTCTGAGACTTGACAAATTTCAACAAGTTCCAGAGCCATACGCGGGTATAAGATTGTTCTTTTGATATTTCTCGGAATTTCTCACAATGAGTCAAACTGCTGCGTTAGAAACATTACAAGATTCAGACTCGGTTTCAGAAGCGACTGCAAAAGATGTCGCTGCGCCCACGCCTGTGGCTGAGCCTGCTGCAATCTCTACGACAGAAAAAGAGAAATTCATCCCCGTCACCCGTTTTGCGATTTTGGATAGGCTTGATCGTGAAGAGGTTTGGCGTGAGGGGGAGTATGAGTCGATACGCACGTTTTTAGCTTATTTCAATGCATGGCGTCATCAAGGCTATAGCGAGCAGTTGTTGAGACTCAAGGAAGCCTACCTTCCGTTCAGTCCGGATCGCGATACCGTCCGTGTTTTACGATACACCGACAAAGAAATGGCCAAAATGCAAAAGAGGGTCACCAAAGCCATTACTGAGCTTTTGACCCAGGCCAATTATCAAGAAATTACACAAGATGATATCAACGCATATTTTGCAGCAAAATCACCCTACAGTCTTGAGCTGAAAGTGGATTTAAGCGAGTTCGATGAGGTTATAGTTTTTTGCCGTGGTTCAGATAACATCACACGGTACCAGCGCACGGCTAAATCGCTTTATCTAAAAAAAGAAGCGCTTGAGATCCCTATTTTTCAACGGCTTTTCCTCCTCCTTAAATTGAAGCCGGAAGAAGAGCGTGTTCGGGAGATTATGAGTGCGAAAAGCGTTAATGAGGTTCGTGCCCGTAGGATCCTTCAGAAGAACAGAAAAAATCTGCCTAAGAATGCCTCCCCAAACCATATTTATCTCAAACTTTTTAAACGTATTCATCAATCCGACTTGGAGATGTTGTTTCCGAACACCAAGGTAGCATTTAAGCCTTTTGACAAAATAAAATTTGCAGTTACCGCAGGTGGTGGCACGGCCACAAGCATTGTCGGTATCATGACGAAAATATTCGCCGCAACCAATCCTATCGCTCTTCTGGGAGCACTCGCCGCATTGGGTGGGCTGATCTTCCGCCAGATCATGAGTTTTTTCAACCAACGTGCAAAATATATGATGGTGCTTGCGCAAAATCTTTACTTTCATAATTTGGCAAACAATCGCGGTGTCCTGACACTACTTGTGGATCGGGCAGAGGAGGAAGACGTAAAAGAAGACCTCCTGCTTTATGCGTATCTTTCCCAATATAAAGTGCCCAAACAGTGTCTGATGCAGGCGAAAATGGCGATTGAGCAATTTCTCGAAAATGAGTTTAACGTTTCGGTGGATTATGACATTGAAGACTCTCTCGGACGGCTTTTGCATGATGGGCTTGTTAGAGAGACGGAAGATGGAGTGCTTACGTCCTTGCGTCCTCCAGAATGTGCTAAGCATCTTGAGACGCTCTGGAAAGAATGCGTGCAGAAAAAAATAGATGAACAGAACGGAGAAGGATAAGGCCTGCACGTTGTTTAAATTAAGTCTCATTCTAGAAAGGGATGAGGCTAGAGCTTGGCAAATTGTTGATTTTCTTGAAGAAGTAATGGTGCCTTCAGCATCGGCCATAAGTCTGTTTGAGCAGGCCGAGAGAGCAATCCAGGTGGAGGCTTATTTTGAGAAAAAACCTGATCCGATAACATTTAGCGCAGATTTGAAAAATGAGTTGGGTTTTGTTATTTCCCCTTCTCTTATCCGTGTAGAAGCAGTTAAAGACCGAGGTTGGGTCGCAGAATTTGAACGCACGTTATTTCCTGTTCGCTCGGGACGTTTTCTAATTCATGGTAGTCATCACCGTCATTGTGTGCTTGCCCTCAGAACCAAAATCGAAATAGATGCCGCCCAAGCATTTGGTACAGCTCATCATGGTACAACACAGGGCTGTCTTTTGGCTCTTGATAGGCTCATGCATGCGCATTTTTTCGAAACGATTTTAGATATTGGAACCGGAACAGGAGTGTTGGCCATAGCTGCGGCTAAAGCTCTACCATCAGCATCGGTCATAGCGACCGATATTGATTCCATTGCTGTCGCTATCGCCCGTGAAAATTGTAAGAAAAACCAAGTCGCATCAAATGTGACCGTCATCAAAGCTGCAAACCTTCAACATCAGATGCTTCGTGCTTTGCCTCCCCATGACCTGATAATGGCGAATATTTTGGCTAACCCACTTCGCATGCTTGCCCAGGACATCACTAGGAAGCTCAAACGTGGAGGTTTTGCTATTCTTTCAGGCATGCTGGATGAGCAAGCTCGCTGGGTTTTTTCAGCCTATGGTCAGTTTGGTTTTTCTATGATGAAACGCATTTCATTAGATGGCTGGACAACACTGATCATAAGAAAGCGATAGGTGACTATCTCTAAATACTCCCTTCGGACCATCCACCATCTACCATCCCCCGCCACCCGCCATATTCTGCGATAATTAGGCGGGTGCAGGGGATGGTAGATGGTGGATGGTTTTTAGAGGTATCGAGGTGCCTACCATCCGTTAATCGACCTTCGTATAAAGGATTTATAGTCGTCGAAAGTAATGCGTTGTATTTTTGCACCCATTCAAATCATATTTGTATGTTGGTGCTCCGCAAGAACTTGTCGCCGTCTTAAAATAAAATTAAACCTCTTCATGTAATTTGATTCAAACTTTACTTGACGACTCCTGGGGGGGGAGACATGGAAAATATGACACCGGGCGAACATAGCGACTATCCTGAGCATCCACTTGACGGACCTATCCCAACGGATTGAGAACCGGATAGTTCAAAATCAGGCGCTGCTGGGAAGCAGTGATTGCAAATTGCAATAATAAAAACGGCTGTCAGTTTGGCGGTCGTTTTTGCATTAATTTGGAGCGCAACTCCGTCTTTAGAACTTTGCCATAGTTATTTTTTGGCAATGTTGTTTCTTGAAGATAAGTTTTAGGTCGCTTGAACCGGGCGATGTTTTCCAGGCAAATCCTGTCGAGTGATGAAGGGTCCATATTCCGCCCTGGCTTCATCACCACAAAGGCGACTACATCCTCTCCCCAGTCAGGGTGAGGGCGTCCGACAACCGATACTTCCAGCACATCCGGGTGAAGTAGAAGAGTTTCTTCTACTTCTCTCGGATAGATGTTACTGCCTCCTGAAATGATAATGTCTTTCGACCGATCATGCAGAGTGAGGAAACCATCTTCATCGAGTGACCCCATATCCCCGGTCCATAACCACCCCTCTCGCAAAGTGTCGGCTGTCGCTGCCGGTTGCCGCCAGTAGCCCGCCATAACAGATGGACCGCGAACCAGAACTTCACCAATCTGTCCAGGTGATAATAATCCGCCGTCCGGATTGCCAATCTGAATTTCAACACAGGACTGAGCAATCCCAACGGATGAGAGACGCGCCTCCCAACGCGGGTGCTTCATGTCTGCATGAATGTTCCGGCTGAGTGCGGTGATTGTCATGGGCGATTCACCCTGACCATAAATCTGGACAAAGCGTTGCCCCATCACGTTCATAGCTTCTTTTATGTCAGCCAAGTACATTGGCCCACCGCCATAAACAATCGTCTTAATGCCGTCACCATAGGAGCCTTCGTTTAGAGCTTGATCAACTAAACGGCGGACCATAGTGGGTGCGAGGAACATCGAAACATTTCTTAGTGAACGCGACAGATTAAGCAGAGTTTGAGGGTTAGAGGAGCTTTGCTCCGGCACCACGTGACGTGCGCCTTTCAGAACGAACATAAAGTTGTAAAGGCCGGCGCCATGAGACATTGGCGCGGCATAAAGTTTCGCACCATCCCTTTCAACGGTATCGACATCGGCGAAATAGCTATGGGTCATGGCGGCAAGGTTTGCGTGCGTAATCATTACGCCTTTCGGCCGCCCAGTTGTTCCGGAAGTATAAAATAGCCATGCCAAATCATTAGGACCTTTCGGACATACCTTGCTTAAAGGGTCTTCATTGTAAAGCGCGGTGAATTCAGAGCGGTCAGTAGAAATAACTTCTCTGAGTGTCTTACAGTCATCCAACTGGCCATAGAGAGCATCACCTCCATTATCGGATATGAAGGCAAGTGTGGCTTGAGCATCCTGCAAAATCCAAGCGGCTTCCTTGGGATGGAGTTTTGCATTAATGGGGACAACCGCAGCTCCGGCCCACCAAGCACCGTAAAGAACCTCTAAATATTCCGTACAGTTACTCATAAAAAGGGCGATGCGGTCTCCTTCGCGGATGCCGTAACTAGTGCGGAAGGTGGCTGCCATGGATGCGGCTCTCAGAGCAAAGTCATTATATGTTGCCTTTAACGTTTCGCCTGAGAGGAGCGCAGGCGAGTGGGGGGCTATTTTTGCCGTACGCGCCAACCATGTGCACACATTCATGAAACCAGTCCCAGACATCGGAAGAGTAGAGAGTAGAAACAAAGTTACGACAGAAGGTGTGCCTATGTCGAACATACTATTTATTGTCTTATACCAATGATCTTTGAGTTTGATTCATCGGTATTCCTAATGGCCAACGGCATATATGATTTTCTCGAGTTGCTGATTGCTGAATGGTTTGTGGGCGGAAATCCGCTTATAAACAAACCACAGGCCGGCCAAATCGGCATGTTTATGTGCTGGGCGGGTTTTTCATTTATATGTAGAGAATTCTTATCAGTCGAGCTGTGCAGCGATTGAAAAGTAGCGAAGCTTGTTGCCTCTTAGATCACAGACTTTCTGCCTAATGACGAAACATGATAGCTATTATCTCTGGAAAAAAGCTCGACCAGTTGATTACGGCCTTCAGCTCCATTTTGAATCACAAAATTTCCCTCTTCGCCAGTAAGCAATTTTGCTGTCAGCAATAATATATCTCTCCCAGGAGGGGCGTGATGAACTTGCAGATCAGGTGAAGAAAGACCTATTAAGAGAGTGGTCCGGTATGGACCCATGAAATAATGGCGCGCCTCGAGGGAGAAACCTCGAACACAACCCAAGCTATCCCCAAGCACCCGACGTCTACCAAAATAAAGCACACGAAGTGTGTGGCGCCCCCAAGGGGACTCGAACCCCTGTTTCCGGCGTGAGAGGCCGGCGTCCTAGGCCACTAGACGATGGGGGCTAGTGGATAGGATGCGATCATAATACCAACAGGTTGAGATCACCAGTGCTTTCATGGACATAAATCTTTATTGAGGTTTTAAACGGATCCGGCGAATGACCTTGCCGGTTTGGAGATCAAGGATCGTAATCTCATCACCTTTTTGATTTTCAAGATGCAAAACTAAGTGGGTGCCATTTAGAGACATAGCTTTGACCTTGCTGCCTTGGGGCACAGATAAGTCAATATCGCTAGTCCTGGCGTTGGCCTTAGACTTTACAATCGCAGGATGATCAGTCTTACCTTTACCGAGCTGCGCAGCCTGATAAACAAGGGCTATAATCATGACAGTAAAACCGATGACCAAAAGGAGCCCCATGACAATGACAATAACTTTAAGTATGCCTACTTGGCGCGGGGTCATGACGGTCCCTTCCAAGGGCTGATTATCTGCGTCGATATTCTCTGTCATGACCTTATATCCATAGATAATGCTCCACTCCGAAAATATGACATCCGCTCGTCCAGAAAAACACGCCTTCGTAGTTGATGATCATCAACAGGGAGTGCGCCTGGATCGTTTTCTCTCAGAACAACTCAGTACGTTGAGTCGCTCGCGTGTCAAAACCCTCATCAAAGAGGGACATGTGACTATTGACGAGCGCACCATAGAAGAGCCTAATTATCGGGTCAAACCCGGTGAGACCTTCACTATTAGTTTGCCTGCCCCTGAACCGGCCATTCCGCGCGGGGAACCTATTCCACTTAATGTCGTTTTCGAGGATGACGCCATTATTGTTATTGATAAGCCTGCCGGCCTGGTCGTTCATCCTGCCGCGGGCCATTGGACCGGCACGCTGGTCAATGCGCTTATTGCCCATTGTGGCGACAGCTTGTCAGGCATTGGTGGCGTGAAACGGCCGGGCATCGTGCATCGCATTGATAAAGAAACAAGCGGGCTTATGGTCGTAGCAAAAACAGATGCGGCACATAAGGCCTTAAGCAAGCAGTTCGCTAACCATGGCCGCGATGGTCAGCTTGAGCGAACTTATGCCGCTCTCGTTTGGGGTGTCCCAGAAAGGCCCAAGGGTACTATTAGCGCTCCACTTGGTCGCAAAGTAACCAATCGGCAGAAAATGGCGGTTGTCGCTGAAGGCGGCAAAGAGGCCATCACGCATTATCAGGTTGTGAGGCGGTTTCCTGAACCGCCAGAAGCCCCTCCTCTCGTCAGCCTTATTCACTGTAGTTTGGAGACCGGCCGCACCCACCAGATCCGGGTGCATATGGCCCATATTGGTCATCCGCTTTTAGGAGATGCAACTTATGGTGCAGGCTTTTCCGCCAGTGCACGCAAATTGCCTCAACTTGCCCAAGATGCTCTAACGGCTCTGGGCAGACAGGCCCTCCACGCCCAAACCCTCGCCTTTGTTCATCCTATTAAAGGTGAAAGATTGAGTTTTGAAAGTGAACTACCTAATGATTTTCAGGTAGTTTTTGATGCCCTAAGTCATTTGTAGGCTGATTAAATATAACATTACGATATATTCATTTTATATCCCCTGGAAACTTGGATAAAATAACATATCTATATGCAGCGAAAGATTTTTTTCATCATCGCGATTGATATAGTTTATGCATGACGATGGACACCGATAAGGATATTTTCGCAACAGAAATGTTGCGTTGATACAGTTTTTATGGCGACAAGATCTCTCCCCACCGTCTCCTCCAGCCAAGGCGGGTTGTCACGTTATCTTCAGGAAATCCGGCGTTTTCCGATGTTGGAGCCTCAGGAAGAATACATGCTGGCCAAATGTTGGCGTGAGCACGGAGACCGCGATGCAGCACATAAACTCGTGACGAGTCATCTGAGACTTGTCGCGCGTATTGCTATGGGATATCGCGGTTATGGACTTCCGATAGGTGAGGTTATCTCTGAGGGAAATGTCGGCTTAATGCAGGCTGTGAAGCGTTTTGAACCCGAAAAGGGGTTCCGCCTTGCTACCTATGCCATGTGGTGGATACGGGCCGCTATTCAGGAGTACATTCTCCGATCCTGGAGCCTGGTAAAGATGGGCACCACGGCAAGTCAGAAAAAGCTTTTTTTTAATCTGCGCAAAATCAAAGGACAAATACAGGCACTTGAAGATGGTGACCTTAAGCCTGACCAAGTGAAACAGATTTCCGAACAGTTGGGAGTTTCCGAAGATGATGTCGTCTCAATGAACAGACGGCTCTCTGGCGATAGTTCTCTAAACGCTCCGGTCCGCAATGATAATGAAAGCGGTGAGTGGCAAGACTGGCTTGTGGATGACAAACTCGACCAGGAAACTGTGTTGGCCGAGTCGGAAGAATTAGAGCAACGTCGCGAACTTTTAAAAGATGCCATTGCAACTTTGAATGACCGGGAAAAAAGGATTTTCACGGCGCGTAGACTGGCGGAAAGCCCGCTAACGCTTGAGCAATTGTCAGGAGAGTTTGACGTGAGTCGTGAACGGATTCGTCAAATTGAGGTCAGAGCGTTTGAAAAAGTACAGGCAGCGGTTCAGAAGGCTGCTGCTGATAGTGCCCCCGCTGAATGATGGCTATTGATTGTTAAGTTATCCCCCGTAACCCCTGACTGTGATTTAAGTTGTTGACCAATTGCTCCAAATCATGTGATTTGGCTTTAAATGCGGTTTTCGCCACGATCCCGCCGCCTTTGGGCTACAAAGGGGGAGTAGGTAGGTCATTCGGAAGGAATGCACTTTGTATTGCGGTGACCAACTAACAAATGAATACAACCGCAAGAAAAGTAGAAATTGAGTCTCCGTCCTCAAATTGTTTTTGTAATTGTTTGTTCGGGTTAGGTGTTATGTGATGCGCATTATTTTTCTGCTTCTTATGGGGGCACTGCTGTCAGCTTGCTCTAATCAAGCAGAAACCGCTTCAAATTTTGGTCCCATATCACCTGAAAGCTCCTTTTCACTTAATAATATTTTTGGTGGATCGTCGGACAAAACCAAGAGGACCGCCAAAGGGTCAAAGCTTGCTGCTTGTGTTAATAAAAAGATATCTTCAACTAAACCAACAACACTGCTCGGGGGGCTTTTTGGCCAAATAAGCGCTGAAGGCATATCTAAAACTGTGACGGTTGGCCCCGAAATTCTCACCGCTTATGTGACAACACTGTTCAAGGCTCATAAAGATGATCCCTCCAAAGTTCGTGCAAATATCATCAGTCATCGAAAGATTGATAAGACCTGCTTCGACCGGCAAATCGCTTATTGGTCGTTAGAAAAAAAACAGGATGTACAGCCAACATCTGCCAGCGGACCATCCCCGCTTCTTACAGGTGTTGAAGCAGCCGAGCAATATAAGCGTTCGCAAGATTTACTAATGCAGCTTTATGATAAGCTCGTAATATATATCAGTGATTCAAATGTTAACGTGGTCTCAGAACGAATCGCTCGTGATTACGTACCAACTTTGATTGAGCTGTTCTAAATCCTATCCCTCACGGAAACTTTTCTTATTTACGCTTTCACCATATAGGATGGCGCACCGTAAGCTCGAGCCTCCTATGACCACCTCATATCTAAAATATTTTCGCTTAAAGCGGAAAGCTTCTAAAGGAATAAAGTCCGCATGGATACTTCTCCGGATAAAAAATCGGCAAACACCAACAATGCCAAGTTTGTGACCGGGTCCACCATGCGGCACATCTTAGTGATGACGTCAACGGCCTCGGTCGGTTTGATGGCTATTTTTCTTGTTGATTTCGCCGATATGTACTTCCTGAGTCTTCTAGGCGAGGTCGAAGTAGCCGCCGCCATTGGCTATGCCGGATCGATACTGTTTTTCACAACATCGATCGGCATTGGTCTTTCGATTGCAGCTACAGCTTTGACATCACGCTCAATTGGGGCTGGCGAGTGGGAAAGAGCTCGCCGTACGGCCGTTAATTCTCTGCTATTTGCAACCGTGACCACACTTGTTCTTTCTTTGATCATTTGGCTATTTCTGTCGGACCTTCTAAAACTGCTTGGAGCAACAGGACGGGCCCATGAATTGGCTTTAGGCTATCTCCGCATCATTGTGCCTTCTATGCCGCTTTTAGCTCTCGGCATATGTTCGTCGGCTATTTTAAGATCTGTTGGAGATGCCAAAAGATCCATGTATGTGACGCTTGCTGGTGGCATGGTGAACGCTGTCCTGGATCCTATCTTCATTTTTGCTCTTGGTTTTGGCGTTGATGGTGCTGCAATTGCCTCGGTTTGCGCACGCATTGTCGTACTTATAGTAGGTTTGCACGGCGTTATCCGTGTCCATGATCTCATTGCACGACCGGATTGGGAAAAATTTATTGATGACATTCTACCAATTTCGAAAATAGCGTTGCCAGCAATTCTCACCAATATTGCAACGCCTATCGGTAATGCTTATGTCACCGCCGCCATAGCTCCTTTCGGTGATAGCCCGGTCGCCGGATGGGCGATTATCGGGCGTATTATCCCTGTCGCATTCGGAACAATTTTTGCGCTTTCCGGAGCTGTAGGTCCTATTCTTGGGCAGAATCTCGGTGCAAAACAATATGCCCGCGTACGACGTACTTTAACAGATGCTCTCATTTTTACCGGCTGTTATGTCCTTATTGCTTGGGGCGTGCTTGCCCTGATTCATACGGAAATTGCCGCTCTCTTTGGCGTCGGTGGAGAAGCCAGAGAATTGATTAGATTTTTCTGTTTGTGGCTTGTCCCAACATTTACTTTTTTGGGTGCACTTTTTGTCACCAATGCCGCCTTTAATAATTTGCACCGTCCGCATTATTCTACCATCTTCAACTGGGCCCGTGCGACCCTTGGAACAATTCCCTTTGTCTATTTCGGCGGCCAATGGTTCGGCGCGGTCGGAGTAATCGCTGGAAATATGGTGGGTGGGCTTATCTTCGGAACCTTGGCTGTTATTGTTTGTTACCTGCTGATAGACAAGCTCGCCGTCCACCCGGAACCAATGAAGACCGATGAGATTAAGTTACAGCGCCGCTGGCCTCTTTGGCCCTTCACGACCCCCAGAGGATGATGAGCGGATCTTCACTCAATGTTAAAGAATTCCATTCAATAACTTCGTTAATAATGATAAGCTTACGCATGTTAGTTAATTTTTGAGATGCGGATTTACAGAATGTCGTGCTTCTGCCATATTACTGATTTTATAAGGTATTAGAGCGGCAATCAGAGTAGTTAGTTGTGTAGGGAGACCGGGAGAAATACCGCACTTTAATTAGGGCAGGTGTGGCGTTAGCATCGCTCTAAGTGCCGCATCTTACAAACAAAGTGCAAGAACCGGCTCCATGAGTAGGAGCGCTTATGCTCTTTGACGTTATTGCCACTGCTCAAGGTGGACGTGCCATTGTCAATCTTGGATATCATTTTGGCTTGACCGAGGCACAAGCTGCAAACGCACTTTATCATGTGGTCCCAGAAATTGAATTTGGCTTGAGGCGCAGGTCCTCAAGTGATGAAGGTCTTGTTCGTCTGCTCCGTGTTTTGGGCACTGGGCGGTATGCTCATTGCTATGACGATCATAAGATCTTTTCGGATATCCATGTGGGCTATGATGGCGGATCAATTGTTGAGAGTGTGATAGGGCCGGAACCAATTCAAAGAAGGCTTGTCAATCGCGTATCTCAGGTTACCGCTATTCATCCCGAAACATTGATGCAAATGCTTCCCTTCATAGCAGCCCTAACCATGGGCGCGATTGACCACAAAGCTCGTGTAAAGATAACGGCTCTTCTTAGGCGAGTCACTTCGGATCCTGCTAGGCGTGGTGCACTTACTAAGGATCCGTTTGGCACTGTTGCGAATATTATTTCGAGCAATGTTATGCATCGAGCTCGTAGCCGTGGTTATAAGAGCCTTGGCAGCAGGCTTCGTGATGTCACGCCGGAGCGTTCTGTCCCAGCACCTGTATATGAAGGCGACACAGCTTAATATGCATAGTCTCTAAAAACTGGGTCGACATGTCCTTCCCATTCTGTGTCATATTGGGCGAGCATCTTTTCAGCGGATGTCCGCCCATCTTTAATAATGGCCTCTAACTCAGCTAGAAAAAGATTTTCTTCCGAAGCATCATTATTGATTAGCTTACGTGCTTTTAGTCCCTCTTTGGCAAGGATGATCGAGGCCCGCGCAACATCAAGAACGGTTCCCCCTCTAAAAGGTGTTGCCAACGCCATTTTCGGAACTGTGTCTCGCAACATTTGACGCTCTTCGGCAGTCCAATCTTTTACGAGCGCCCATGTAGCATCAAGGGTCGCGCTATCATAAAGCAATCCCACCCAAAATGCCGGAAGGGCACAAAGTCGCCGCCATGGCCCACCATCCGCGCCGCGCATTTCAAGAAATTTTTTCATGCGAACTTCAGGAAATAACGTTGTTAAATGGTCAGACCAATCCGTTACTGTCGGTCGCTCATCCTTCAACGCTTCATGCCGTCCGTCTAAGAAAGCTCGAAACGTATTACTGGTCGCATCAATATACCGTCCACCGCGGTAAAGAAAATACATGGGCACATCAAGGGCATAATCCACATAGCGTTCGAACCCCATTCCGTCTTCAAAGACAAATGGCAACATGCCTGTCCGGTCAGGGTCCGTATTGCGCCAGACCTCGCTTCGATAGGAAAGGAAGCCGTTTGGTTTGCCGTCGGTAAAAGGTGAGTTCGCAAAAAGTGCCGTCGCAATTGGTTGCATGGCCAGGGCCACGCGGAACTTTTTGCGCATATCCGCTTCATTTGCGAAGTCAAGATTTACTTGTACAGTGCAAGAGCGATACATCATGTCCAGACCAAGACGCCCGACTTTTGGCATATGGGCCGTCATGATGTCATAACGCCCTTTTGGCATGCGCGGCGTTTCCTCCAACCGCCATTTTGGAGAAAAGCCAAGCCCGAGAAATCCGATACCAAGTTGATCACCAACCCTGCGGACTTGTGAAAGATGTTCCTCCACCTCCCGGCATGTCTCATGTAGGCTGACGACTGGGGCACCTGAAAGTTCGAATTGTCCGCCAGGTTCAAGTGTAATTGACCCCCCTTGTGGACAGTCCCGTTGTTTAAGGCCAATGATGTTTGCCCCTTCCATGATAGGTTCCCAGCCGAAACTTTGTGAAAGCCCCTCAAGCAGGGCTCGCACACCGCGCGGTCCTTCATAGGGAAGGGGGGTTAAGTCGTCCGTATGAAATCCGAACTTTTCGTGCTCGGTTCCGATCCGCCACTCAGGACGTGGCTTGCATGCAGCTTCAAAATAACCGACCAGTGTGTCACGTGACTCGATCGGCAGGCTTTCGCCAACGCTGTCTGCCATATAAATCTCCTTGGCATCTGCTCAGCCAATTGCACTTAGGCTTTGGCTACAGCCCCTTTAAAGATTATTTCTGCCAGTCGCCTAGCACAGCATTGACAAGTGCAAGTGCTGCAACGCCGGCTGTATCTGCCCTCATGATACGAGGTCCGAGCGAAATTGCCGTTACAAACGGCAAGCCCTTAAGCCATGTCTGCTCCTCTGTTTCAAAACCGCCTTCCGGCCCTATGAGAACTGCAAGTGGTCCTGGTTTTATGTCCCGGAGCTGATCAATAGGTGCCGCAATTTCTGCGCTCTCATCGCAATAAATCAGCGGCCGTTCATGTGTCCAACCCTTTAACGCCTGGGTGAGCTTCTGAGGCTCTTCAATGTCTGGAACATGAAGAATGCCGCACTGTTCCGCCGCCTCAATAGCATTGGCGCGCATACGTTCCAAGTTTACACGAGCAACCTGGGTGCGGCTGGTGATCACAGGGTTCAGGACAGAAACACCCATTTCAACGGCTTTTTGAACCATATAATCCATGCGTGCACGCTTTAAAGGGGCGAAAAGGTAATGGATATCCTGTCCATTTTCTTGAGGACGAATCTGAACGACAATTCTTAATCGGCAATGGCCTTTACGAACTTCAATGAGGTGAGCGCGCCACTCACCGTCTTTGCCGTTAAAAACCGACACGTCATCTCCTTCCCGCAGCCGAAGGACATTGACTAAATAATTTGTCTGGTTTGCTGTACTTATATGCTCAGCATTGGAACTAAGGGGAGTTTCCACAAAAAGCCGGGGCGCAGAAAAATCAAAGCGGGGCACTAGGCCGCTTTCCATTTTATGGAGCAGCCCATGGAAGGAATTTGTTCTTTAGGACCGATGCCGGTTTCAGCCACCTGCTTCATTGCTTCAAAAAGGTCACGTCTAACATCCGTAGGCGCGGTTTCTTTCCGGCTTGCATCAAGTCGTCCGCGATATTGCAATTCGAGGTCCTTGTTAAAACCAAAAAAGTCCGGCGTACAAGCAGCATTATAAGCTTTTGCAACAGCCTGGGTTTCATCGTGCAAATAGGGAAATGTGAAGCCGTGCTCATCGGCAAACCGTTTCATATTTTCAAATGAGTCATCCGGATAAGCTTCCGCATCATTTGCGCAGATGGCCACAGAGCGAATACCTAATGGTTCGAGGGCAGCAACTTCCCGTACAATCCGGTCAATCACCGATTTCACATAGGGGCAATGATTACAAATAAACATGATCAGCAAGCCCCGCTCACCCAGCATATCATCTCGACGGTATATATTGCCGTCTGTTCCGGGCAAGTGAAAGTCAGGTGCTGTCCAACCAAAATCACATATCGGTGTTTCTACAGGCATCGTGTTTCCTAGCAGAATTTTTCCAGTTTAATAGGTGGATGTTGATATTTGAAGGTGAAGCTTAGGTGAGTATCACATCTAATGCAATTCAGAGTTGACGCGGAAGGGTTTTTCATATCATAATCCAAATATAGATATGAACGGAGGTTTAAGAAAATGACCCCTCCAAAAAGGTTCGAGCTATCCTGAGCGTGCTTTATTACAGCTTTTCCTTAGGATGGCATAATATTCCATAAGAAAGATCTTTGCGAAAGTTTAACTCCGAACGTATGGTGGGAGAGTATGCTTGTGGTATAGTTCCGAATACATTCAATTTCCACCTTTTGTTTGGAGTGATGCTTGATAGACCTGATGTGATCAGGTGGGCCATATGAGGCAGTAGTTACAACGTATGCTGTGCTGACATGGGGTTATCCGGGCGGAGCAACGTAAAGGACCTGCAAAATCGCGAGAGGCCCGACATCACTGAGTTAGGACTGTATCAAACGTAAGGAATTCAGTAAAAGTCAAGGAGGGGGCCTCGTGAACATGGACTCACGAGGCCCTTTTCTTGCAGTATTTTTATACGAGTTGGACATCTTTAAGAACCATCCACCACCCCCTGCCACCCGCCATATTCTGCGATAATTAGGCGGGTGGCAGGGGGTGGCCCGAAGGGAGTATTTAGAGATGCCCAGTTGATTTATACCAATCCAACCTACAAGCTTGCCGGAAATAATTGACTATCGAGGTTATTTTGTACATTTGATCCTTATTGAGAGTCACTAGATCAATCTGCGTTCAAGTGGATTCACTTGAATGCAGAAAAATTGATCGATATCAAAGAAGTAGAGCATGTTAAGCGAACTCACTTGAGCGCAACATGCTCTAGAATGTGGGATGATACTCCCCGGTGACAGTATGATGTTGGGCGAAATATTGGAGATCATATTTCATGGGTATTTCAGCCTTTATGCATAGGGGGAGGGGCGCATTTTTGTGTGTCTCTCTGATTGTCATGCAAGCATCGTTAGCATGGGGTGAGAAGACGCCTTCCCATCCCTGGCCGACAACATCAAAGACGTTTGTTTCTCTTGCGACGCATATAAAGCCTCCCAAGGGTTACCATCGCATCAAAGCTGAACCTGGAAGTTTTGCCCACTGGCTCCGCAGCTTGCCTTTGAAGCCATCAGGAAGTTTTGTCCGCCTCTATAACGGCAGTTTCAGATTTAATCAGCTCGCCCATTATGCGGTTATAGATATGGATGTCGGTAAACGCGATTTGCAGCAATGCGCCGATGCCGTCATGCGTCTCCGTGCCGAATATCTATATGCTCAAGGGCGACGGAATGAAATTGCCTTTAATTTCACAGGCGGGTCTCGCATTCCGTTTTCCCGTTGGAGCAAGGGGTGGCGGCCGCACGTCAAAGGTAAACGCGTGAGTTGGTCACGGCGCGGCAAAAGAGGGGCCCATTACAAGAGTTTTCGGAAATATATGGACATTATTTTTGCGTATGCGGGAACATACTCGCTTGAACGTGAGATGATCTCGGTCTCAGTTAAAGACATGGCCATTGGAGATGTTTTTATCCAGGGTGGTTTTCCAGGTCATGCCATCCTTGTTGCGGACATGGTGAAGAACCCAGAGACAGGCGAAAAACGCTTTCTTCTGATCCAAAGTTTCATGCCTGCGCAAGATATTCATGTTTTGCGTGATCCGAAAAATCCGCTTACGCCTTGGTATGGTCTTGATTTCAGCAAAACACTCATAACACCGGACTGGATCTTCCGGGCTAAAGATTTGCGGCGGTTTAAGAATTGAAATGTGGCTTGAACGGTTCAGGACGCAAATAAATAGTCTCTATACTCAGCGAAATCGGATTTAGCCGAACCACACCAAAACAAACTTGGCCAATTCACTAAGTACAGACAATTTTCACTCATAAATGACTCAATTTCTGGCTCAATCTCATCAACATTAGCGTTTTCTGCTTCCCTCAAGTTGAGGGCAATAATATTGCCGGAAACGTCTACTTGCCCCCACAACAACCAACCTGATTGCGTCTCAAGCGCAAAACCGTTGACTATAGCTGCCGCAATATTATTGAAAGCCACGCCAGAGAAAGTCCTTTTAATTGAAAAAAGATGTTTTATCCGGTCAAAATGGAGGAACTTATCACGAAGAGGCTCTTTTATTATTTTTCGCACATGTATTTGATTAAAACCAATACCTTCTCTGTGATTTTCATATATCGACTTAATCGCTTTCATTTCCTCGTCAATTGATGAGTTAAAACTGTTGGATATAAACTCAAATTGCCTCCAATCATCTTCTAAAACAATCAAGGCATCTTCCAATGATATTTTGGCCTCCTTAACTGCTGCGATGTCATCATTTATCGTAGGCAAACTGAACAAGACTGTATTCGGGTCAATATCAAGGATTTCAACCTTTACGAGGGATAATTTTAGATTTCCGGATTTTATGAATTCAGATTTCTTCGGCGGCGATGCATTCAGAACACGCCAATCCTGATCCGCCAAATTTATTGTCGTTTGAATTTCGAAGGTATCTGGAAGATCATCTACGGCAATGTTTGATACGGCAAACGGTTGAGAATTATCCCCCTCAAAAAATTCTACTTTTATTTCATTCGGATTATTTTTAGATTCAAACATGACAGCTCCAAAAGTCAGGCATTCATAATTAAACAAATTTTGGGTTATTCCTCCGCTAGCCTGGGCCTGTAATCTGTCAATTTTACTTACGCCGCAATATCAAAAAACAGGATGTTCTTTCGTAACCGCTGGCATAAACGGTTCAGTTCGTTTTAGCAGATGCAATGCGCTAGCGATCTTCTTCACTTGAGGAAGCCTGATCATCTTCTTGCCTCGGTGCTTTTTCAAGGTGCAAGAGGTTATGGAGAAGACTGTCGAAACCTCGGGCTTCACCACCTGTGACCAGCTTGATCTTACCGACCTTTTCGGTCAGCTTCTCAAGCGCTTCAATTTCTTTCAGACGCAAGAGTAATGGATTGTTTTCCATAAGCCGTGCTGTATTGAGCAGTGAGCGCGTGGCGGCTGTTTCTTCGCGGCGGCGGATCAGATTAGCTTGTGCCACCTTTTCCGCTTCTACGACCTTGTTAATCAACTCACGCATCTCGCCGGGAAGGATAATGTCCTTCAAGCCAAGCTCGTTGACCGAGACACCTATGTCACCTAGATGCACGTCGACATAGGTGCGAACTTGGTTGTCAACAGTCTCACGGTTATTCAGGATCTGATCGAGAGTGCGTGTCGATACGGCTTCCCGCACCGCAAACTGAGTAAGGCGATAGATATATGTTGCATAATCAGATGTTTCCTGAACGGCCTTTTCAGGATGCGTCACCTGCGTAAAGGCTGTCAGTGTCACACGCAGTGAGACGCGGTCTTTGGTCAGGATTTCTTGCGCTGTAATTTCATGCGGGATCGGACGCAGATCTAGTGTCTCCACGCGCACTTGATGATGCACAGCCCAAAAAGCATGCCGGCCGGGGTCGAGCTCTTCCTTGAGTTCGCCATCGACAAAGAGGAGGCCGGCCTCATGCTGGTTAACCGTCACATCTTGAACAAGAGTCGTCGTGCTGGTCTGGATCGCATTCAGATCTTCTTTTTCCACCTTGATGTCTTTTGACGTATCGATCATCTTGACCGTTACGGTGTTCAATGCTTTCCAAAAGACTCGCTTTTTCCATGGGCCCATTAAATGAGTAGGCACACCGTCAAATGAGACAATGGCGACCTCGCCTTCACCTGTTTGAACGATTTCAAAATGTTCCTCGGCAATATCAGGATGGTTCTTTTCAATAACGGTTGCTATCGCTTCGGGTACTTCGGCCTTCAGGACTGAATGGCGATCAATTTCAATTTTTTGCGAAAAATTAGCAAAACGATAACGTCCCGGGCCAAGCACCCGGCTGAATTTTCCATTCTCAAACAAAAAGGCGCGTTCACCTTCGCGCACTGTAACGACGCGGTACATCGGTCTATCCTAAAAACTTTTTATTTCGAGTTGAGCCATCTGGCTCACCTACCAATCACAATCAAAAGTCTTGGAGGACTGGATGGCTACCGATTTCGACGAAAACGGAAGCAATCCAACTGCATGATATGAAGCAATCCAACTGCATGATATTATGTGACAAAAGGTAGCGGCAGGTACGCGTGCTGTGTGGCGAAATAATGGCCTTAAGCAAAAAAACTGTTGTATGGATTGATAATATCTATTTTTCTTCATCTAATATCTGATCAAAATAACTCCCACCTGTTAAATGAGCCCAAGAACTTGGGCGGCAAGGATTTTATATTGATCCCTTGAGTTGAGGTTATTGCACTTTCCTAAACAGGTCACCGGAGGCTTGACCTCGACACGTCATGTGCGGGCCCTTGCTTGAGGTGCTGCGAGCCCGCCCGCGCCACAAGCACCGCGAGACGAACGCACTCTGGGGCCCGAAGGCCCAGAGCCGCTCATCCGGCAGACCTGTGCGCCAGGCTTCGCGCAGCACCGGTATCCGCAAGGGCACAAAGCCCATGTCGTGCCTGCCACAATCCGGGTACTCATTTTGGCCGAAGCCGCCACGAGCACCTATCATGTGGCGTGAGCCCAAACCTCCGGCTCCCCAATAAGTATTTGAGCCAGATTATCAGTCTGGTCCAGGTTATGAGCCTGGTCGATCAGATAGAAGGAATCGAACCTTCGTCCCATTGGGGGAAACCCAATTGCTCTACCTCTGAGCTATATCCGAGTGGCGGATCGGCACTGGAACACGGCATCCGCAGCGCGGCCCGCGCCGGAGAGGTCTCAGCGAGCCCCAACCAAAGTGCGACAATCCACCAACAGGTCTAGCTGATAAAGTAGCAAAAGCAAAGCCGCCTCTTGCACAAAAGTCCGTACCATGCGACCAAAATAGAGGTTTAGGAGAGAGATTCGCGGATGCAGCGCAGTTGGTACCTTCTACGAAAGTCGTCATTGCGACCGAGCATTTTAGATGTGCTATCGGCTAACGCCTACTTGAGCACTTGATATTTTGTGCTAACGGCCAGCGCCTACTTGAGCACAAGTGAGCGTGGCAATCCAGATGTGAGGCAAATCAAGCCTAAAACAGGATTGCGTCGTCGGCTAAAGCCTCCTCGCAATGACGGGGAATCTATTTCGTGGAGAAATCCGGTTAGGAGTAACGCTGTCTAAGATGATGAGACGATGGGAAAAGTAGGCGATCTTTTCGCAAGATTAGAAGAAAAAATGGAACAAGCTCCGATCAGCCGCCGCGGGTCGAAAAAAGGCCGGGAGGGTGAAGCAAAATATACGGCTGCCGATATTGAGGTGCTCGAAGGGCTGGAACCCGTGCGCCGCCGTCCTGGCATGTATATTGGTGGCACGGATGAAAAGGCGCTGCATCATCTCTTTGCCGAAGTTATCGATAATTCCATGGATGAAGCCGTTGCCGGGCATGCGAGTTGGATTGAGGTTGCGTTGGACAAAGACGGCTGGTTGACGGTAACGGACAATGGCCGGGGTATTCCTGTTGACCCTCATCCAAAATATAAAAAGAAATCCGCTCTTGAAGTCATTATGACCACGCTGCATGCAGGCGGAAAATTCAACTCTAAGGTTTATGACACATCAGGCGGTTTGCATGGCGTTGGCGTTTCGGTGGTCAATGCCCTTTCCGAAAAGCTTGAGGTTGAGGTTGCGCGCGATAAGCAGCTTTACCGGCAAATCTACAGTCGTGGCAAACCGCAAGGAGCGCTTAAAAAGCTAGGATCTATAAAGAATCGCCGTGGTACCAAAATCCGCTTCAAACCGGATGAGAAAATCTTCGGCAAAAAAGCGGCTTTTAAGCCTTCGCGATTATTCCGCATGGCGCGATCCAAAGCCTATCTCTTCGGCGGTGTGGAAATTCGTTGGTCCTGTGCGCCAAGCCTCATTGACGCGAAAGATGAGACACCGCCGCAAGCGGTTTTTCATTTTCCGGGAGGTCTAAAGGACTTCTTGGCGTCGCGCATTGAAGGGCGGACATATGTTGCCCGCGATGCTTTCTTTGGCAAACACAACCAGGATGGCGGTCATGGTTCCGTGGAATGGGCCATCGCTTGGATTGGCGATGCGGACGGCTTTTTAAACTCTTATTGTAACACTGTGCCGACGGCTGACGGCGGCACGCATGAAGCCGGATTGCGCGCTGCTCTCACCAAAGGGTTGAGGGCCTATGGTGAGCTAACGGGCAATAAAAAGGCGGCGCAGATAACGGCTGATGACGTTTTGTCTTCCGCTGCGGCTATGCTCTCAGTTTTCATTCGGGAACCAGAGTTTCAAGGCCAAACAAAGGATAAACTCGCCACGCAGGAGGCGGCTCGTATTGTCGAGAGCACGCTGCGCGATGCATTTGATCATTGGCTGACGGCGAGCCCTCAGCAAGCGAACAAACTCTTGGAATGGGTTATTGACCGCTCAGAAGAACGCCTGCGCCGCCGTCGCGAAAAAGAAGTAAACCGTAAAACCGCGGCCCGCAAACTGCGTCTGCCTGGGAAACTTGCTGATTGTTCAAAGTCGGCAAAGGATGGAACGGAAATTTTTATCGTTGAGGGGGACTCAGCTGGTGGTTCAGCCAAACAGGCGCGCAATCGTGCGACCCAAGCCGTCTTGCCTCTGCGTGGCAAAATTCTAAACGTTGCCAATGCCAGCTCCGCCAAGCTTGCGCAAAACCAGCTTTTGTCGGACCTCATTCAGGCTTTGGGCTGTGGAATGGGAACAAGTTACCGGGATGATGATTTGCGCTACGAGAAGGTTATCATCATGACCGACGCCGATGTGGACGGTGCCCATATTGCGTCTCTACTCATCACCTTTTTTTACCGGCAAATGCCGGAACTCATCGAAAATGGCCATCTTTATCTAGCCGTGCCGCCGCTTTATAAAATTACGCAAGGCGCTAAATCGGTCTATGCCCGTGATGATGCGCACAAAGATAGTTTGCTTGAGAGCGATTTTACAGGGCGCGGTAAGATCGAAATTTCCCGCTTTAAAGGCCTTGGTGAAATGATGCCGGCCCAGCTTAAAGAAACCACCATGAATCCGGAGACGCGCATTCTGCTTCGTGTTGAAGTGGATGAAGATGATCGCACCCAAACCTCAAAAGCAGTTGATCAACTTATGGGAAATAAGCCGGAAGCGCGCTTTAAGTTTATCCAGGACAATGCTGAATATGTCAGTGGTGAGGAGCTGGATATTTAACTACTGGCTCTCCGGCCCTCTATAGACGCATCCCTCCTGACAAGAATCGCGCGACACTGCAATTTCAGCTAAGCCAGGGAATTCACCTTCAAGCCTCTTCCATAGCCACTTGGTAATGTGCTCCAAAGTCGGGAGTTCAAGCCCTGGAATATCGTTTAGGTAGCGATGGTCAAGCTCTGCACGAGCCTTGTTCAACGCTTTGGTCATCTCATCGAAATGCACAATAACACCGGTTTCAGGGTCCGGTTCACCATCAATGGTAACGCGCACGCGGAATGAGTGCCCATGCATCCGGGCATTGGGATGGCCTTCCGCGGCGGTTGGCAGCAAATGGGCCGCCTCAATATGAAATTCCTTATAGATACGCATGGAATGCTCTTTATGCGATTTTTGCGTCCGCGTCACCCTGGCAAATTTACGCAATGACATTTATAAGACGGCAATAATCTTAGCTTATGAGCTAATGTTATAGGGTCTTGCGGACTAAGTCCTATTTGCCCGTTTCACAATTGGACGTTATTGCTGTCTGGCATTACGCAATGCCGATGAGCTTATGGGTCTGCAGGCTTAAACGCCATTGGGGATGCGCAAGGCAATAGCGGATTGCAACACGGGTATTCTCTTCTTTTAAGGCGTTATCCATCGGCTGCAAAAAGAAATGATCAAAGCTCAACGCGCTCACTTCTTCGGGGCTTATACCATCTTGAGGGTAAACAAGCTTAAGTTCATTGCCGGATGTTTGAACAAGGTCTGCTCCTGCTTTCGGGCTCACGCAAATCCAATCAATGTCACGGGGAACAGGCAATGTCCCGTTTGTCTCAATGGCAATCTCGAATCCGACGTCATGAAGGGCGGTAATCAGCTTTTCGTCAATCTGTAACATTGGCTCACCGCCAGTGAGGACGACAAAGGGCGTACCCGGCCGATCATCCCATATGTTTTTACATGCCAAAGCTAAATCTTGGGCCGCCTTAAATTGACCACCACCCGGTCCGTCCGTGCCAACAAAATCCGTATCACAAAACGAGCAGACGGCACCTTCACGGTCTTCCTCCCGGCCTGACCAAAGATTGCATCCCGCGAAGCGACAGAATACTGCCGACCGGCCTGTATTGGCCCCTTCACCTTGCAAGGTATGATAGATTTCTTTGACTGAGTACATATTCTGAAACTGCAACAACCTCACCTAATAGGTAAAGGTTAAATTCTTGCCAGCCAAATTTTTTCGCCTATTGCAGCGCAGGTTGTTATTGCCGTTTGATAAAGCACGTTATTTGACTGGCACAGTCTAAGTCGAAACCTCATGTAAAGGTGTCAACGACTTCTGATCGATTTTACGCTGAGCATGCCACAGATCGTGAGCGTTTTGCATTTTAAGCCAACTCTCGGGCGAGCGCCCAAAAACAATGCTCATGCGAACAGCCATTTCAGGCGTGACCGCTTGTTCTTCATTGAGCAGATCATAGAGGGTTTGCCGCGAAACACCTAAAGCCCGCGCGATCGCTGCTTTGGACACATCAAGCGCAGGCAAAATAATTTCATGCAAAATCTTACCAGGATGTGCTGGGCATCGATTTGGGCTTCTGAGTAATTTTTTTGTCATGGCACCACCTCCAACACAATACTTAGTGGTAGTCTTCAAGGTCGATAGCAATTGCATCTCCATCTTCCCAGGCAAAGGTTACCCTCCAGTTACCCTGCACGTCCACAGCATAACGACCTTTCATATTACCTTTAAGGGGATGAAAATTCAGGCCAGGAACATTCATGTCTTCCGGCACGATACTTGTGTCCAACAAATCAAGGATCATTGCGATTTTATCGACCCATTCAGGGGAGAGTTTGCTGGCATCGTCTTTCTCCCAAAAACGGCGGAGACGCCGACTCTGAAACGAAACAATCATTGTTATATTGCCCCCGCAATTCTGTTTGTGACATCGTCATCCCCATATTTCCCCACCGTATTTCTATTTGTAAGGAGAGTCTTTACACATGTCAAGTGATGGCTGACATTGTTGTTGCTTTGAATTAGGAATAGAACCAATTAGGCTCTGCTTGCCTTCGCCCCCTGCTCCCACCAAGCCTGAAACCCCTTCGCACGTAACTCGCAAGCCGGACATGTTGCACACCCATAGCCCCATACGTGGCGTTCCGTACGTACACCATTATAGCAACTGTGGGTGTGTTCAACGATGAGATCAATGAGATCTTGCCCACCAAGTTCTTCAGTCAAAGCCCAAGTTGCCGCTTTATTGTGCCACATCAGGGGCGTTTCGATGTGGAATTCTGTATCCGTTCCTAGATTGATGGCTTTCGCGAGAGTTAGCAAAGTATCGTTTCGGCAATCAGGATAGCCGGAATAATCTGTTTCACACATACCGCCCACTAGGGTTTTGATATCCCGTCGGTAACCTAGCGCTGCGGCATAGGTAAAAAACAAAAGGTTTCGCGCAGGAACAAATGTGTTGGGCAGGCCTGCTTGGCTCATCTCGATTTCAACATTCCGGGTGAGGGCGGTATCTGAAATCTGCCCTAACGCGGTCAGGTTTAATAGGTGATCCCGACCAAGCTTCGCAGTCCAGTTCGGAAATTGCTTTTTTAGGGCAGTTAAAATCACGTTGCGGCACTCAAGCTCAATCTTATGGCGTTGGCCATAATCGAAGCCGATAGTTTCAACGGCCTTATAACGGTTTAAAGCCCAAGCAAGGCATATTGTTGAATCTTGGCCCCCAGAAAAGAGAACAAGTGCCTTATCGCCTATCATGGAACATTATCCTGTACTTACGAAATCCTGTACTTACGGACAATTAACTTCTATCAAGCTCATACCATATACCCGTGGTATTTCTGGTCAAAAAAATGACCGAAGAGCATTCAAGCGCTATGCGGGCTTATACGCCAAAAGGCGCGATGTGCGGTCGACCTTGTCAATGGTTCATGAAACAAACTCAAACACCATTGGTATAAATCATATGGTTTGCAGTTTCAGGTGAGATGTTGACGAATCGTTAACTTTGAGAAGCTAGAAATAAAAAGGTTTTTTAAGTTTTCCAGTAGTTTGCGTAATTAAGAGACCATGCCAGTTCAAGAGCGTTCTAAACATTTTTCAAGCATTCTTTTTCTGCTCGTTTCATTGGGGCTGATTTCCTATTTTATCTACCATGCCCTTCAAGGGAATCACGGATTAAAGGCGCGAACACATCTCAAATGGCGTGTCGAAAGGCTAGAGCGTCAACACGCTGAGCTAAGCAAACTACGTACGCAAATTGAACGTGATGTAGCACTCCTAAAGCCGGAAAAAATTGATCCGGACATGCTAGATCAACAAGCGCGAAAACTTCTCAATATCGTGCATTCCGATGATATAATTATCCTGAGGCCGAGAGTGAAAAAAGAAAAGGCAGTGATGCCCTAATCTTAAATCCTTAAACAAGGACTTCACTAGAACGCCCCGTCTCATAAATTGGATCATTTTGTTTCATTTGATGAAAATGTGCGTGATAAGTGATAAATTGCCTTTGGAAAAGTGATAAAATTTGGCATGCTTAGCTGAGATAAATTTACTACATATTGCATAAAGCAAAAAAATGGGGTGGATCGACAAAGGAGGCCTTATGTCTGACAATGAGGTTAAGGCTGACAAAAAGAAGTCAGCAGATGATAAACCGGATTCTCAGCCATCCAAAACCAAAGCAAAAACCAAAACAAATGGGAAATCTGCTGAAGTCTATTCTTTCTCCAAAGAAGAAGAGCTCTTTGCTTATCGAGAAATGCTCCTGATCCGACGGTTTGAAGAAAAGGCCGGGCAACTTTATGGCATGGGCTTCATTGGTGGTTTCTGCCACCTATATATCGGTCAGGAAGCTGTCGTGGTCGGTATGCAGATGGCCATACGGGATGGGGACCAGATCATTACCAGTTATCGTGATCATGGTCATATGTTGGCTTGCGGTATGGATGCGAACGGGGTTATGGCCGAGCTAACAGGCCGCAAAGATGGATACTCCAAAGGCAAGGGTGGCTCGATGCACATGTTTTCCGTGGAGAAAAGCTTCTATGGCGGACATGGTATTGTTGGAGCATCTGTCCCTTTGGGAACAGGGCTTGCCTTTGCCAACAAGTATCGTGGTAACGATCAGGTTTCCCTCACCTATTTTGGTGACGGTGCTTCAAACCAGGGACAGGTCTATGAAAGTTTTAATATGGCCAAGCTCTGGGGGCTGCCGGTTATTTACATTATTGAGAACAACAAATATGGCATGGGAACAAGCGTGGAGCGTGCGTCCTCAACGACAGATCTCTCGCAAAGAGGGGTGAGCTTTGGTATACCCGGCGAACAGGTCGATGGCATGGATGTACGGGCTGTCAAAGCTGCGGCCGATAAAGCAGTGAAATCAGCACGCGAAGGTAATGGCCCGCAAATTCTTGAAATGATCACTTACCGCTATCGCGGCCATTCCATGTCCGATCCGGCCAAATATCGATCTAAAGAGGAAGTTCAAAAAGTTCGCCAAGAGCATGATCCGATTGAGCAAGTGAGGATCCGTATTCTGGAACAAGGTTATGCGAGCGAGGATGAATTAAAAGCTATAGATAAAAGTGTCCGAGCAATCGTAAATGAATCCGCTGATTTTGCCCAAGTCAATCCTGAACCACCAGTTTCTGAACTCTATACAGATGTTCTGGTCGAAGCCTGATTGATTTGCGCCATAGGTTAGAGAGAAACGCCCAAATTTAAGAGATAAAGATATGGCCACCGAAGTCTTGATGCCAGCCCTATCCCCTACGATGGAGGAGGGCAAACTTGCCAAATGGTTGGTAAAAGAGGGAGATGAGATCACTGCAGGAGATGTGATCGCAGAGATTGAAACAGATAAAGCGACCATGGAGGTTGAGGCGGTGGATGAGGGGACCGTCGGTAAAATCCTCATTAATGAGGGAACTGAAAACGTTAAGGTGAATACGCCAATCGCTGTCATCCTACAGGAAGACGAACCAAGCGATAAAACAATATCAACCGAAAAGACATCACCCACAGATGTCGTGGATGTGCCTGTCGAAAGCGACAAATCCGGTGCATCGCTCGCCAAGCCGGATTATTCAGCGTCACTAGCAGCTGAGCCTGACATTCCGGCAGGGACTCAGATGGTTAGTCTCACGGTTCGTGAAGCTCTGCGCGACGCCATGGCTGAAGAAATGCGTCGTGACGAGGATGTATTTGTAATGGGTGAAGAAGTTGCAGAATATCAAGGGGCTTACAAAATCACCCAGGGGTTGTTGGATGAGTTTGGAGACCGGCGCGTTATTGATACACCGATTACCGAGCACGGGTTTGCCGGTGTTGGGGTTGGGGCTGCCTTTGCAGGCCTTAAGCCCATCGTTGAGTTCATGACGTGGAATTTTGGTATGCAGGCCATCGACCATATCATTAATTCGGCGGCAAAAACCCTCTACATGTCGGGCGGTCAGATGCGCTGTCCGATCGTATTTCGTGGTCCAAATGGCGCTGCTTCGCGGGTGGCGGCGCAACATAGCCAATGCTATTCAGCATGGTATTCGCATGTGCCTGGGTTGAAAGTTATTTCTCCCTTTACGGCGGCGGACCATAAGGGATTGCTTAAAGCTGCCATTCGCGATCCTAATCCGGTTGTTTTTCTTGAAAACGAAATACTCTATGGCCAAAACTTCGATGTTCCGGACATTGAGGATTGGGTTGTGCCGATTGGCAAGGCAAAAGTGGTTCGAGAAGGAAAGGACGTTACAATTGTCTCCTTTTCCCGGGGAATGGCCTATGCGTTTGAGGCGGCTGAAATATTGACCGGTGACGGCATTGACGCTGAGATTATTGATTTGAGAACTTTGAGGCCGTTGGACATCCCAACACTTATCAATTCCGTTAAAAAGACCAACCGGATTGTAACTGTTGAAGAAGCCTGGCCTGTTTGTTCAGTCGGTTCTGAAATTTGTTCAACCATCGCTCGTGAGGCCTTTGATTATCTTGACGCCCCACCTACAAAGGTTTCTGGTGCAGATATTCCTATGCCCTATGCCGCTAATCTTGAAAAATTGGCGTTGCCATCGGCGGATCAAGTGGTCAAAGCAGTCAAATCTGTTTGTTACGTATAGTCATTACGTGTCAGTCGAGTGTGTTATTGCGTCTATTATTAAGCACAGAAGTTCAACCCAGATATTGCGTTCATATTAAGCGTTATATCTTGGTGATAATCGGGGAATAGACATGCCTATACCTATTCTTATGCCCGCACTTTCACCAACCATGGAAGACGGCACACTTGCCAAGTGGTATGTGAAGGAAGGTGATGAAGTGACATCCGGTGATGTCATTGCAGAAATTGAAACCGACAAAGCCACCATGGAGGTGGAAGCTGTTGATGAGGGAACTGTGGGGAAAATTCTTATCGTTGAAGGTACGGAGGGGGTCGCGGTTAATGCACCAATCGCTGTGCTGTTAGAAGAGGGCGAAGATAGTGGTGCGCTTCAGGCTTTTAATGCCGAAGGGGCCAAACACGCGACCCCAACGGCGGCTGCGACAATTATTGAGACAACGTCTGATCAGCCAGTTGAGTCAAAAGAGGCATCTGTAGAAGTGGTAGAACAATCAACACAAACAGCGTCACTTAACGGACAAGGTGGACGAATTTTGGCAAGTCCTTTAGCTCGAAGGATTGCCAAGGATAATGAAGTTGATATCGCGGTTGTTTCAGGCTCAGGCCCTCACGGGCGCGTGGTC
The DNA here is from genome assembly GCA_965224165.1 of Methyloligellaceae bacterium. GTDB lineage: Bacteria > Pseudomonadota > Alphaproteobacteria > Rhizobiales > CBDCYM01 > CBDCYM01. Next base: position 1,565,468 of record CBDCYM010000011.1, read on the forward strand.
AAGCGCGATATTGAACGCGCGGTCAAAGAGGGCGTGCAGGCTGATACCGGTAGGGCGGTGGTCGCCCCAGGTGCTGGCGACCAGTCGAAAGCAGGGCCGTCTCTTCCCATAGGGATGAGTGATGATCAAATCATGGCTCTTTATGATTCCGGCAGTTATGAGGTCGTGCCTCATGACAATATGCGTAAAACGATTGCGCGGCGCTTGGTTGAATCCAAAATTACCATCCCGCATTTTTATCTTTCAATTGAATGTGAGCTGGATGCACTTTTAGCTGCTCGCAGGCGCATGAATGATATTGCACCTCAAGAGGGACCCAAAACCTATAAGCTTTCAGTCAATGATTTTATTATCAAAGCAATGGCGATGGCCCTGCAACAAGTGCCGCATGCAAACGCAACTTGGACGGAGCAAGGTATTTTGCGCCACAGAAGTTCCGATGTGGGTGTTGCTGTTGCTGTTGATGGCGGGTTGTTTACACCGGTTCTCCGACATGCGGAATTAAAAAGCCTTTCGGAAATCTCAAACGAGATGAAGGATCTGGCCGAACGGGCTAGAAATCGACGGCTAGCGCCACATGAATATCAAGGTGGCACGACATCAATTTCCAATCTTGGCATGTTTGGAATTAAGAGATTTGACGCGGTTATTAATCCGCCTCATGCCACCATTTTGGCCGTGGGAGTGGGCGAGCGCCGACCGGTTGTAAAAGGTGATGCCGTACAAATTGCAAATATCATGTCTGTCACGCTTTCTTGTGATCATCGTGTCGTTGATGGAGCATTGGGGGCGGAATTGTTAGGTGCGTTTAAGCGGTTCATCGAAGAGCCAGTCTCCATGTTGGTTTAGTATCTGGTGAAATGTTTTTGCACGTTGATTTAGATGGAGACTATAAGAAAAAATGGCTGAGACTTCCTTCGATCTTGTAATCATTGGTGCAGGACCGGGAGGCTATGTCACAGCCATCCGAGCGGCACAGCTTGGCTTAAAAACGGCCATAATAGAGGAAAAGCACCTTGGCGGCATTTGTCTGAATTGGGGATGTATTCCAACCAAGGCATTGCTCAGAACCTCTGAAATTTATCACTATATGCAGCATGCGAAAGACTATGGGTTGTCCGTTAAAAACCCTAGTTTTGATTTAAGTGCTGTTGTGAAGCGTTCACGCAAAGTATCTAAGCAGCTTAATCAGGGGGTTGCACATCTCCTGAAAAAGAACAGAGTCACCGTTATTGACGGGCGGGGAACTCTGGTAGCGCCTGGCAAGGTATCTGTTGTCAAAGATAGCAAACCTATTGGCGAATATGCAGCAAAGCATATTATTCTTGCCACTGGCGCCCGGCCGCGAGCACTTCCAAATATTCAACCTGATGGCAAACTCATATGGACTTATTTTGAAGCCCTTGTTCCTAAGGAAATGCCGAAATCATTACTTGTCATTGGATCTGGTGCTATCGGAATTGAGTTTGCTTCCTTCTATCTCACAATGGGTGCCGATGTAACGGTTGTTGAAGTAATGGATCAGATCATGCCCGTTGAGGACGCTGAGATTGCCGCTGCGGCCCGTAAACGCATGGAAAAGCAGGGCATGAAGATTATAACCGGTGCTACCGTGAAGTCTGTAAAGAAGGAGGCTGACTCGGTAACCTCTACAATTGAAGACAGCAAAGGCAAAACCAACGAAATCACGACCGACCGGGTTATCTCGGCGGTTGGTGTCAGTGGCAATATTGAAGCGCTGGGTCTCGAGAGCCTTGGTGTGAAAACAGATAAGGGGTGTATTGTCACTGATGGTTTTGGGCAAACTAATGTCAAGGGGATTTATGCAATCGGCGATGTTGCAGGGCCACCGATGTTGGCTCATAAAGCAGAGCATGAAGGTGTGATTTGTGTTGAAAAGATTGCTGGGCTTAATGTTCATCCATTGGAAAAAGAAAAAATCCCAGGGTGCACCTATTGTCATCCGCAAGTGGCCTCCGTTGGGCTAACAGAGGCAAAAGCCAAAGATGCCGGATATGATGTGAAAGTTGGCCGCTTTCCCTTTATCGGTAATGGTAAGGCCATTGCCCTTGGTGAGCCAGATGGTCTCATAAAGACGGTTTTTGATAGTAAGACGGGCCAGCTTCTTGGCGCTCATATGGTTGGTGCTGAGGTGACCGAGCTTATTCAGGGTTTCGTAGTTGCTATGAACCTAGAAACCACAGAGGAAGAGCTGATGCATACGGTCTTCCCGCATCCAACGCTATCTGAAATGATGCATGAGTGCGTGCTCGACGCTTATGATAGGGTTATTCATATGTAGCGGACGTATCCCTATATATTAAGGGAAACGGAAAGACTAAAAGTATGCCAACACTTCTTGATACGGTCTCGAAAGATAAGGATACGGAGTCTGAGCGCCCGCGCCATCCGGAAAAAGCACATCGGCCGGACAGCCCGCTATTGCGCAAGCCCGATTGGATACGTGTAAAAGCGCCTGGTTCACCGGTCTATCATGAGACACGCAAGCTTATGCGTGACAACAGTCTGCATACCGTTTGTGAAGAAGCAAGTTGTCCGAATATTGGTGAATGCTGGTCCAAAAAACACGCGACCATGATGATCATGGGTGATACATGCACGCGCGCATGCGCCTTTTGTAATGTACGCACCGGTGTGCCCGGGCCGCTCGACAGCCAAGAGCCAAAGAATGTCGGCGATGCAGTTGCCAAACTCGGCCTTGAGCATGTGGTTATTACATCCGTCGACCGTGATGATCTTCATGATGGTGGTGCCCAGCATTTTGCCAAGGTCATCCATGCCATCCGTGAAGCAACTCCGAAGACAACAATCGAAGTTCTAACACCTGATTTTTTACGCAAGGATGGTGCGTTAGAAATCGTTGTTGAGGCCAAACCAGATGTTTTCAATCATAATCTGGAAACTGTGCCCAGGTTGTATCTGACCATCCGGCCGGGAGCACGTTATTTTCATTCTCTACGGCTTTTACAACGGGTCAAGGAGTTAGACCCGTCCATGTTTACCAAGTCTGGTATTATGGTTGGTCTTGGTGAAGAGAGGAATGAGGTGCTCCAACTTATGGATGATCTGCGTTCAGCCGATGTCGATTTTCTCACAATTGGCCAGTATCTTCAGCCAACCCGTAAGCATGCCCCTGTCGATTGCTTTGTAACGCCTAATGAGTTTCAGGCCTTTGAGCGGGTGGCGTACACAAAGGGATTTCTGCTGGTTTCTTCTAGTCCGCTTACGCGTTCTTCTTACCACGCAGGTGATGATTTTGAGCGGCTTCGCGAGGCACGCATGCTTAGCCTTGGACGTTAATATCAAACTATACTTATGCCAAGTTTTCACACAACACGGCGCGTCCAACATTCCGCAGAAAATATGTTCTTTCTGGTGGCGGATATTGAGCGTTATCCGGAATTCGTGCCTTTGTGCGAGGCTTTGACAATCCGCTCAAGACAAGAAGACGCCGGTCATGAGATTCTCATTGCGGATATGACGGTTGCTTACAAGTTTCTCCATGAGACCTTTACAAGTCGGGTGAGGCTTAATCGTGCGTCTTTGGAAATTGTAAGCGAATATATTGACGGTCCCTTCCAGATGATGGAAAACCGATGGCATTTTCGAGACCTTGGTGAAAAGAATTCTGAAGTGGATTTTTATATTGATTATGAGTTTCGCTCGCGGTCTTTCCAGCTTCTTGTCGGGGCATTGTTTGACAAGGCTTTCCGCAAGTTTTCTGGTGCTTTCGAAAAACGTGCAGATGAGATTTATGGTCGTTCGTCATAAAATTGTTTATGCTTAATAATAATTCTTTTTTACTTGAAATAAATTTTCATAGACCAATGTTATTGTCATATTCAACGGGCTTGCTGGATCATCATCCATGTTGAGGGATAATGAAGAGCTAGAGATCAAGTTTGAGCTGACGGGTGATGAATTAGAGGAAATCCGTTCAAATCAGACACTCGAAGACCTCGCGGTCAAGAAACCTATCACAAAAACCCTACACTCAATCTATTTCGATACACCTGACCATTCACTGCGCTCCCAGAGCATCTCATTAAGGGTGCGCCAAGTTGGGAAGGAGTGGATTCAGACGATAAAATCGAAAATTGGTGTGACGGCGGGCGTATCTCATCCCGTAGAATTTGAAGTGAAGGTGGAGAATTCTGAGCCTGATCTTACATCTATCTCAGATACGAGCCTGCGTAAAAAAATTACAAAGCTCACGAGTAAGGACGCGCTTATTCCGGTATTTGAAACTGTCATCCGGCGCACGACACGGCTCCTGCGAGCGCCGGATGGGAGCGAGATCGAAATTGCACTTGATAAGGGCGATATTCTTGCTGGAAAACGTTCAGCAGAAATTTATGAAGCTGAACTTGAGTTAAAATCAGGGACGGTCCGTTCCATACTCACCCTGGCGGAAGCTTTGATGGGCAGCAAAGCAATGAAGCTTTCAAAAATGAGTAAGGCTGAACGCGGTTATCGTCTCGTCGAAGAGAGTCAGGCATTTGCAGACCTAAAACCTCAAACGTCAAAAAAGCCGAACTTGAAATCCCGGCATACCGCTGAGGAAGCTTTAAAGCATATTTTACAATCTGTTGCAGGTCAGGTGACGCATAACCTGGGCGTTACACGTCATTCGGAAGTGCCGGAGGGAGCACACCAATTGCGCATTGGCCTTAGAAGATTGCGTGCCGCACTCCGAGCTTACCGTCCAATCACAGATTGCGAAATGGTGCGCTGGCTTGGCCGCGAAGCGCGTGATTTGGCACAGCTTGTCGGCGAACAACGGGATATTGATGTTCTCATTTCAGATATCGTAATGCTGGCATCTAAGAATGCTCCCCCAGACCTTGGCGCGGAAAAAGTTTTGAAGAAATTAGAGCGTCACCGCCAAGGCATAAGGTCACATGTTTGTCGCGCATTGCGGGATAAGCGATGGACTATGTTTGAGCTGAAGCTTGGAATGTTTATCGAGATGGCGGGGTGGCGGCTAGATAATAATTTGAAAGCGGAGAAAGTTTTGCGGGCACCTGCCCACAAATATGCCCGTACAGCCCTTAATAAGAGTTGGCGGCGTGCGGAAAAATTGGGGGGCCGGATTTCAGAACTCAGTATTAGTGAGCGCCATGATTTGCGGAAGGCTCTCAAAAACTTACGCTATCTCGTGGAGTTTTTTTCAAGCCTTTACCCTGCAAAGAAAGTACGCCCCTTCCTCAAACAACTTAAACAGGCGCAAAACGTGTTTGGCTATCTGAACGATGTAGCTATGGCAGAGCAATTGCTACACATTTTTCAGGATGCGGATGGTCAGCTAAAAGATGCCAGGCTAACCACAGGATATGTATTGGGGTGGCATATGGCTGAGGCAGAAAATGCTTGGAAAGACGCGGTATCCCGTTGGAAATCTCTTAGCAAAGCGGAACGTTTTTGGAAGTGACGAGTGGTTGGTAAGATTTGTCCCAATATTAGTTCCCAGCCCCCATTCTGCTTAATTGAAGTTATTTTTTTGCGTCATTCGATTGTGCGAGGAATTCATGAGCCAGCGGATCAAAAAACGTCGCGTGCCAGAATAAAAAATCTCATGGCCACCTTGTTCCAGTCCAAAGGATAGTTTCTCCGGATCGTCCCTCCAAAACTTAGAGATTTCTTTCACGGCCGCTTCAGCACTGCCAGATCTTGGCTGGTCTTGTGCTCCAGCCTCAAGAAAGAATGGACGGGGTGCGATGAGCCAGGCAAAACGTTCATGATCAAATTCCGGTAAAAAGCCAAAATTATTCGCCCAAATTCCGTGAGGGAACTTCCAATATGCGTGTTTTGCATATTGGTGTTTTCTCCCTATCCATTTGTGTACGAAATTTTGGAAGAATTGGCTGACAACAACAACATCAATTGTTTTATCAATAGCTGAAAGGTAGAGGGCGACTTGGCCGCCTAGGCTGATCCCGTAAGTGCCGGTGTTTGCAGAAGGAATGTTGAGATGATTCCTTAGGGCATTGAGAGCGCTCGAGATGGCACCGATCTCAAGCCCAATCAACCTTAGGCCGGAACTCATTATTCGGCGGTCCACCTTATCGCGGAACTCATTAGACTTAAAAACTTTGTGCCTTTTTAACTGCGTAATGATGTACGGAGCGAAAACTGTAAAACCATCCTGTACAAGTTTGCTTCCAAGTTCCTTATGGTAATCTTTAAGTTTATAATCTGAGGGTTTTTCAAGTCCGAAAAGAAACTCTGGACTCCCCGCTGTTCCATGCACAGCAACCACAAGCGGAGAGGTGGGTAAACTTTTCTTTTTATATCCGAGTAAACCAGCTAATCTGAATTGGCTCATGCAAACTTCAAATTCAAGATATTCGATTTTCACATCCTGGGTTTCATATATTTTTCTCTTTGAAATAATCCGTGCAGAATTATTATGCGCTCGTTGAACTGGTATTGATGGAATGCAAGAAGCTGGGACACCCATTCGTTTCATTAGGATTTGACGAGCATCTGTTTTCGAGCCACTAATTTTTTCCCTTTTCTCAACTTCAATCTTATTTGCTTCTTTATCCATATACTCGTGGATTGAGTCATAAAAAATGTTTGCCCCTAATGTCATTGCAAACTCGGGCTTTTGTGGTTTTAATAGATTTCTATACTTAATTTTTTCAGTGGTGCGGCCGATGAAAAAACCGAGACAGGAACAAATGATAAGACTCAACAATAGCCCGGCTATTTTTTTGTTACGCGGATTAATCACAATATTCTCCTGCTTTACAGGCCGGTACGATTTAATCAAATCCTGAATCTAAATGCGCTTGATTGTCACTTTAAATATTAATCTAGATATTTTTCTAAATGCAACAAGATGATGAAATAAGTATATTTTATAGGATTATTATAAAATCAATTTTCTATTTTGCGAGCTTCAGGCAAATAACGATCTCGCCTATATTGATCTAAGTTTATAAGGAGGGGCGAAAGCATGGTGCATTTTGCGCAAAATATGGAGCGCCTTGGGACGGAGACAGCCTTTGAAGTTCTTGCTCGCGCGGGTGAACTGGAGCGCCAGGGCCGTAGCATCATCAATCTTGGGATTGGTCAACCAGACTTCAAAACGCCGGAGCACATTGTTGAAGCGGCGGTTAAGGCTCTTCGTGACGGGCATCATGGCTATACCCCCAGTCAGGGCATTTTGCCGCTGCGCGAGGCGGTCTCTACGGATTTGCATAAGCGCTATGGTGTTGAAGTTAATCCTGACCACATTGTGATTATGCCGGGTGGTAAACCCACGATGTTTTTTGCAATCTTGATGTTTGGAGTACCTGGCACGGAAGTCCTTTATCCCGATCCCGGTTTTCCCATTTACCGGTCCATGATCGAATATACCGGTGCTACCCCTGTGCCTATTGCGCTTCGTGAGGAGAATGGATTTTCCTTTAGTGCCGAAGAGGTGCTTGAGCAAATCACGGAAAAGACAAGACTGATTATTCTCAATAGTCCAGGAAATCCAACAGGAGGCGCTGTTCCGGAAGAAGAGATGACCCGTCTTGTCGAGGGGCTGTTAGCCCACCCGGATGTGGCTATTTTGTCTGATGAGATTTACAGCCAAATGCTCTATGACGGACGAGAGCATGTGACCTTGCTACGTTATCCGGAAATTAGAGACAGACTGATCCTTCTCGATGGTTGGTCAAAAACCTATGCCATGACGGGATGGCGCCTTGGTTTCAGCGTTTGGCCGCAAGCGTTGGTAGAAAAGATTGTTCGGCTTGCCGTCAATTGCCATTCCTGCATTAATGCGCCAACGCAATATGCGGGCATTGCCGCCCTTGAGGGACCGCAGGATGAGGCCCGGAAAATGGTGCAAGCCTTTGATGAGCGCCGCCGGATCATTGTGCCGTTGCTCAACCAACTTCCTGGGCTTAGCTGTGTCGAGCCTGGCGGGGCGTTTTATGCATTTCCTAATGTGACAGGAACAGGGTTCAGCGCAAAGGAGTTGCAGAACAAAATGTTGGAAGAGGCTGGTGTGGCAACAGTGGCAGGCACAAGCTTCGGTGAATTCGGTGAAGGCTATATCCGCTTTTCGTATGCCAATTCGGTTGAGAGTATCAAAACTGCAATTGAGCGTATTGGTGGGCTGCTCTAACTGTTTATTGCCGCATATCTTTTTTTCGCAAAACCAGTACCCGCTTTTGCGAGATATGCTTTAATTTTTGAGAAGTTTCCAAATAAGCTTGAATGCTGTTTCGACCGTTTTTATGCGGACTTCACTTCGGCCAATATCCCCAAAGAGGCATTTACGATGAACATATCCGCCCTTACGTGTCGCTGCGGCAATGTGCACTAAACCAACAGGCTTTTTTGCGCTACCACCGCCAGGACCCGCAACGCCTGTAACCGCAACAGTTACATCCGCATCTGAATGAGCCAAAGCGCCTTTGGCCATAGCGCGTGCGGTTTGTGCGCTGACAGCACCGTATTTTGTGAGCATATGGTCAGGAACGTCTAAGAGGGCCATTTTTGCTGGGTTTGAGTAGGTCACGAATGCCCGGTCGACGACATCTGAGGACCCGGGAACCTCGGTTAACACGGCCGCGATTAATCCGCCTGTGCAGGATTCAGCTGTCGCAAGCTTTAGTTTAGCACGTCTTAGATCCTTAAGAAGGTATTTTGCCTGTTCTATAAGATTATCAGTCAGCACGGCAGAATCTCTCTGAGAAAGCCTATAATTGCACCAGTTCAAATCACATGAGGAATGATATGTAAAATAGTGTTGCCCATTGAGAGAAAAGAAAGGTTAAAGGCATAGTTTCTCAATGAACGGCAACACATGTACGCAAAGTGGTACGGCAAACTTCCTGAGAGACGCTGCCAAATGTCATGGCTTCAATCTGACGCAACCCGCGCATGCCCATAATGATGGTGTCTGCATCAATTTTATCCGCGGCGGCAACAATGGCGGCCGCTGGGGGACCATCCGTCAATTCCAAAACCTCAACTGACACGTCCCGTTCAAGGGCTTGTGCCTTGGCACGTTTTAAAACATGATCCCCAATTAAACGCAGAACTTTTTCTGACACCGGCCGTTTCACAGCAAATGCCATTAACTTCTCAGCAGAAAGCTCTATTGCCGGTCCCTGCTTCAAGCTGTTTAACTTACTTACGATTTCTTCATCGGCGCTTGATACACCTGGAAGACGTAATAATTCGTCCGGCTCTTTATCGCGCAGCAAGACATGCAATAGCTTAATCTCTGCACCATGATGTTGGGCCAAATCCAACGCCAGATTAGTGGCTTTTTCAGCGGCCGCTGATCCGTCAGTAGGTACGAGAATTATCTTCATCGGTTTCTTCGTGTTCCGTCATTTTCTTAGGTCACACCATCTTGGATATAAAGCTTTTTACAATTGGTGCATTGACATAGCTCAAGCCTACATGGCCTTTGAACACTTTTCGGTTGTCAAAATGGCTTATATGAAAAATGAAAGCATCCACAACCTATGCCCGCTAATATACGTGTGCAATCGCTGCAAATAAGAGGGTACGATCCTCTATCCTTTGTCCTTGATGGTGGGACATGTCTTGCTGTGCAGGGACCATCTGGAACAGGTAAGTCCCTGCTGCTACGCGCTATCGCTGATCTTGACCCAGCCCATGGAAAGATCTTTTTGAATGGCCGAGAGCGATCAGAGGTGACTGGTCCGGAATGGAGGCGGTGTGTTCGTTACGCTGCGGCGGAGCCGGGCTGGTGGGCGGAGACGGTGCGGGCGCATTTTTCAGAAAATAATAAATCTGTGTTTTCGGAAAATAATAAATCTGTGGGTGCTGAGACGGAAAATCTAGATGTTGAAAACATGACTACTGCACTTGGACTTTCCGTTGATTTACTTGATCGGCCGGTTAGCGAACTCTCGACCGGAGAGCGTCAGAGATTTGCATTGATCAGAGCCGTTGCGGACTCGCCGCAGGTTTTACTACTTGATGAACCAACGGGTGCGTTGGACAGCAAGGCGGCGGCCTATGCTGAGACATTGATCAAGAAACAGCTTGAAAGAGGGTGCGCCATTATGCTTGTGACGCATGATCCAGACCAAGCTTTGCGGCTCGCTAACCGGCGACTTCATCTTGAAAACGGCATCGCGCGCCTGGAGGACATATGAGTTACGTTCAACTCTCATTGTGGGATTTGGCTCTAGCGGCGTCGCTTGTCCTACTTAACGGTGGTCTGTCGCTTGCTTTTAGTCTTGGCTTAGAGCGCACACTTGCTTGGGCGATGCTTCGCATGGCGGTGCAGCTAGGGGCTATCGGCTTTGTTTTAAAATTCATATTTGCACAGACCTCGCCACTTTGGACGGCAGGGTTGGCGTTGATCATGATTTTCATGGCTGGGTATGAGGTGCGAGCTCGCCAATCAGTGCGCTTCAAAGGTTGGCAAGCATATGGTCTTGGAACAGCGACGCTCTTTTTTGTGGGAACCGTTGCGACACTTTTTGGCGTTGGCGTTATTATTGGCCCAGATCCCTGGTATGCGCCGCGTTATATCTTACCCATACTTGGTATGATGCTTGGCAACACGCTCACGGGCATTAGTCTTGGACTTGAAAGTTTAACGACGTCAGCCAAGCGAGAACGCGCTGCAATCGAGGCCAGGATTGCGCTTGGAGCCGCGCGGCTTGAAGCCCTTGACCAGGTCCTAAGGCAGGCGCTGAAAACCGGCATGATGCCCATTATCAATGCCATGGCAGCTTCCGGCATTGTTGCCCTGCCGGGCATGATGACTGGTCAGATCTTGTCTGGAGTGGATCCGGTAGACGCAACGAAATATCAACTCATGATTATGTTTTTAATTGCAGGGGCAACCGCGCTGGGCGTTTTTCTTGCAGTATTTGGGGCTGTTCGGTTGTTAACAGATGAGCGCCACCGTTTGCGGTTGGACCGGTTGCTAAATAATAGCAGATGACAAAGATAGGGTTATTTCAGGTGCCCACGAAGTGATGGCGGAGCCGGTCTATTGCATGTTCGACCACATCTGATGCTGTTCCGTCGGCTTTAGCGACAGTTTGGAGCATATTAATCAATTCTCTCTTTTCTCGATCAGAGCAAATCTGGTCGATGGGTGGTGTTAAACGGCGGAGAAATGACGAGATATCTCCGACATCTTTTGCAAGCCAGCGGCCGCGGGCTAGGAGTTCGCCAGCTAGTTTTTCATCGATCTCGAAATTGTCCATCATTTGAGAGATAATGACATCCCGTTCGCGTTCACTAAGGGTTCCGTCAAACTCGGCGATGGCCATCATCATCGCGACCGCTGCTTCCCTGGGATCATCGATTGCAGCTAAAAGATCTGCATCATGTTTGCGTTGCCATCGCCAGCGTCGAAACAAACCCTTTGCATCCCGTGCTGCACCTGCAAGTTCATTTGCTGTATTTGCCGCCATATTAATCCGCCAAAGAATGACACCAATGACGCCAATAGCGCTCAATATTCCTAGAAGTATATGCATGGGTAAAACCCTCTAATGGGAAACCGTATTGCAAATTTCTATCGTTCACATTTGCCAATGATTTGTAGTCGTTACTAGAGCTGGAATGGTTCAGAAAAATGACATTTCCTTTTTAAGGCAGTAGAGGAAAATATCACATGTTCCAACCGAGACTCGAAAAAAGCTCAGAAAGTTTATCGAGCGTAGCAAACTCTTCATCCGGCGTATAGTCAGGCAGGGGTTTGCGGCCGGTTCCACGGTTGATCCAAATGCAACGGAACCCCATATCACGCGCGGCGGCGAGGTCGAGGTGCGGGCTGGCGCAGATATGAACAATATCGTCTTTGGTCACGCTCAAAGCCGAGTGGGCATGATCAAAGATTTTAGGCGACGGCTTATAGGCTTGAGCTTGCTCCGCGGTAATCACCCGGTCAATGTATCCTCCCATTTGGTCGACATTACCGGCAATGATGTCATCATCTGTATTTGAGATAATACAAATTTTGAAATCCATCTCTTTCAGACTTTTCAGTGAAGTAATAACTTCCGGAAAAGGCGGCATCTTTGAAATGCCAGACGTCAGGGTCTCGATATCTTCGCTGGTGAATGGCAGACCAAGCTCCTCCATTGCCATTTTGAGGGCCGTTCCGGCAACAATACGAAATGGCTGGTGAGGCTTTTTTTGCTTAAGCTTATGTTCGTGAGTATCATAGATGTTTATCAAAGTGTCTGCATTAATATCGGAACTATTGTGGCGTCCCAGTATCTCTTGCACTGCCCTAAGCAGCCCCTCATCCCATTGGATCAGAGTGCCGTAGCAGTCAAAGGTCAGCCAATCAGGTTTTGGTCCTGAGAGAGGCATCTATTTCTCCATATTATCATCTGTGGTTTTTTAGAACCAAAATATCACTTTATTCCATTGTTTCTTACGATCCTATCCACATAGAGGGCGTGTATAAAAAGGTGAGGCTTGCTTGAGACGTGAGAATCATACGGATTTACCTGATAAGATATAGGACAGGATTTTATGGCATCAAAAATAAGTAATCTTGGTTTTGTACATTTGCGGGTGCATTCCGCCTATTCGTTGCTTGAAGGGGCGCTACCAATTGCGAAACTGGTGGAGTTGGCGAAAGCTGACAAGATGCCAGCATTGGCGCTTACGGATACGAACAATCTTTTTGGTGCTTTAGAATTTTCAGAAGCGCTGGCAAAGTCCGGCATCCAACCCATCATTGGTTGTACTCTTGCAATTGATTTGTGCGAAGGGGAGACGAATGACCCCATTTACGACGCTGCACGCATGGGGGACGGGCCCAAGGCGGGTATCAATGGTTTAATCGCACTTCTGGCAAAAGATAAAGCAGGCTATGAGAACCTTATGTGGCTTGCGAGCCAGGCCTTTCTGGTACACAGCGATCAGGGTCAAACCCACATTAAATTGGACGAATTGAAGGACCGTAATGAAGGGCTTATTCTTTTATCAGGTGGGCCAAGCGGACCTATTAATCGTGCGCTTATTGAAGATGGTGAGACACTTGCCCGCACACGTCTTGGCGAGTTAAAGGCAGCTTTTAGCGATCGTTTTTATGTGGAATTGCAACGCCATGGCAGAACTGAAGAGCGGGACATTGAACGCCAGCTTATCGAAATTGCCTATGATATGAAATTGCCCTTGGTTGCAACCAATGAACCTTATTTCCCCACACGTGATGATTATGAAGCCCATGATGCTTTGATTTGTATAGCGGAAGGCAGCTATGTTTCTGAGGATGATCGCCGCCGCTTAACACCGGAACATCATTTCAAGAGCCGGGAAGAAATGATGGCGCTGTTTTCAGATCTCTCGGAAGCTTTGGAAAATACGATTGAGATTGCTAAGCGTTGCGCTTACCGACCGTTGACGCGCGGACCAATTCTGCCGCAATCAGTGAAGGTCGCTAAAGGACAAAAGGCAGAAGAGATCGAGAAGGCGGAAGCAAAGGAGCTTAAGCGTCAAGCCACCTCCGGGCTTAAAGAGCGACTTGCCGCTCATGGCTGCGCCCCGGGTTACAACAAAAAAGATTACGAAACTCGCTTAGCTTACGAACTCGATGTTATTACCGGTATGAAATTTCCAGGGTACTTTCTTATCGTTTCTGATTTTATCAAATGGACAAAAGCACAGGGCATTCCCGTTGGACCGGGGCGCGGTTCGGGTGCCGGGTCCGTGGTTGCATGGTCTTTAACGATTACCGATCTTGATCCAATGCGTTTTGGGCTGCTTTTTGAGCGCTTCTTAAATCCTGAACGCGTTTCCATGCCTGATTTCGACATTGATTTCTGCCAAGACCGTAGAGACGAAGTCATTCGTTATGTTCAGAAAAAATACGGTACGGACCGTGTGGCGCAGATTATTACTTTTGGAAAATTGCAGGCGCGGGCCGTTTTGCGTGATGTAGGGCGGGTGCTTTCCATGCCCTATGGACAGGTTGATAAGCTTTGTAAAATGGTTCCCAATAATCCGGCTAATCCGGTTACTTTAGCGGAGGCCATAAATGGTGAACCAAAACTGCAAGAAGCTCGCGACAGCGAGCCCATCGTCGCCCGGTTGCTTGATATTGGTCAGAGACTTGAAGGGCTTTACCGGCACGCGTCAACCCATGCGGCAGGCGTGGTTATTAGCGATCGCCCATTAACAGAGCTTGTCCCTCTTTATCGTGATCCCCGCTCAGACCTGGCTGCAACGCAGTTCAATATGAAATGGGTAGAACCTGCCGGGCTCGTAAAATTTGACTTTCTTGGTCTTAAAACCCTCACAGTTATTGAAAAAGCCGTGCAACTCATTGCTGGGCAGGGTGTTGAGATTGATATGGCTGCCTTGCCACTCGATGATAGTAAAACTTATGAACTTATGGCGCGGGGTGACACGATAGGCGTCTTTCAATTGGAAGGATCGGGGATGCGCGAGAGCTTACGCAAACTCAAACCCGATCGCTTTGAAGACATTATCGCTATGGTTGCGCTTTATCGGCCTGGCCCGATGGATAACATTGAAACCTACATAAACAGAAAATATGGACTGGAGGAGCCCGACTATCTGCATGCCCTTATTGAGCCAATTCTAAAAGAGACTTATGGGGTTATTATTTATCAAGAGCAGGTCATGCAGGTAGCCCAGCAGCTTTCGGGCTATTCACTTGGTGAAGCGGATCTTTTGCGCCGGGCTATGGGCAAAAAGATCAAGGCTGAAATGGATAAGCAGAAAACGCGTTTTATTGAAGGGGCTATCGAGAACGATGTAGAGAAAGCGCAGGCAGAGTACATTTTTGAACTGGTAGCAAAATTTGCAGGCTATGGTTTCAATAAGTCACATGCGGCAGCTTATGCACTATTGGCCTACCAAACGGCCTATCTCAAGGCGAATTATCCGGTTGAGTTTATGGCTGCGATTATGACCCTTGACCAGGGCAATACAGATAAGATCAATTTATTCTATCAAGAGGGGCAAAAACTTGGCATTGAGATGAAGCCGCCATGTGTGAACGCCTCAAGGCAAGAGTTTCTGCCTGAAGATGGCGGCATTCGCTATTCTCTTGCAGCGCTAAAAAATATCGGCCAACAGGCCGTTGAGCATATTTGTGAGGAACGTGAAAAAACAGGAGGCTTTGCCAGCCTTAGTGAATTCGCCCAGCGAATTAATCCGCGTATGCTCAATAAACGCGCATTAGAGACTTTGGCCGCGGCAGGTGCATTCGATGTGCTCGAACCGGATCGGGCGGCAGTTTACGGTAACATTGATAAATTGCTAGGTGAGGCCAACAGATCATCGGAGGATCGCGCCCACGGTCAAAGTGATCTTTTTGGAAATGGCGGTAAGCCTCCACCAATGGAACTTCGCCGAACAGAACCCTGGCTGCCCATGGAAAAACTGACGCGGGAATTTGACGCTGTCGGGTTTTTCCTCTCCGGGCATCCATTGGATGAGTATGAAGCGGCGTTGACGCGTCTTGGTGTGGAGCACTGGGTGGACTTCGAAAATGAAGTGCGCTCAGGACGCACAGCCGGTGTTTTAGCAGGGACCGTGACCTATCGCCAGGAACGCAAATCAAAGTCCGGTAACCGGTTCGCTTTTGCCGGTTTTTCAGATCAAACAGGACAATTCGAAGCGGTCATTTTTTCAGATACCTTAGCTGTATCACGTGAGCTTCTTGAGCCAGGTACACCGGTATTTCTGCGCGTCGAGGCCGAGCTCGATGGTGATAATGTAAAGACCCGTGTGCAAAGTATCGACTCTCTCGACCATGCAGCCCAAGGAGTCCAAAAGGGGCTTTGTCTACGTGTTGACAGTTCAGCCAGGCTTCAAGAGATCGCCGGTAAGATCGAAGAAAAGGGCGCTGGCGAAATTCGCTTACTCGCGACCCTGGATGATCTGGACCGAGAGGTCGAATTTACTTTACCCGGTCGTTTTAACGTATCGCCTCGCCAAGCAAGCCTATTTCGGACACTTTCTGGTGTTATATCTGTATACGAAATCTAGCGGTTATTACCCTAATTACATGTGGAAGATTTTGCTCATACTATTGCTTCCAAGTAGGCTTTAGATGTGAGATAAACTTATATCGTTTGGTGGGGTCTAGAGTTTATGGCTTCTTATGAAGCCATAACAGTAATTCTAAGTATAAATCAAAATGAGTTCAATTGTATTTATCGGAATTTTGGTTTTACTTCTAGCTGCAGCGGATTTTTCTGGCTGGTTTTCCAGAATTGAAATCTTTTTGAACCGGCTTAGCTTGAAATCACAAGCTTTTTTCAAATGGACTAAGAGTTTTATATCTCTCATTTGGACGAATGAATTCGGCGATTGGGTCTTCAAAATTTGGATATACGGTTTCATTTTATCAGCAATTATTATGATGGGAGTTGTCATAGTAAAAGGTCCAGTTGGAATATCATTAAATGATGACAACTCATCTTTTGTAATAAATTTGCTTATATACTTCTATTATGCATTCGGAATTTTCTTGCTGGTCAATATATACTTCGTTATTGCTGTGTATCTTTTAATCTATCCTGCGACAGTTATTCTTTCTTGGCTTGTAAAAGCGTTCCATTTTATGAGTAAAGCCCCTAGAGGAATTGTTAGCAGAGCAGCCTTAGTTTTGGCTTTGGCCGTCTTTTTAGGTCGGTTTGTTTTTAGTCAGCTAATATTTATTTGATAGTGTGTTAAGATTGCCACGTCAGGTGTTGCAAGTGCAGAAACCTTGCTAACAGTATTGAAATCTACCACAAAAATTACTCTCTAAAACCAATTTGCCATTGATAATCAATAAGTTAGTGCTATTTGGCAATTAACAATACGATTGGATACCTCTAAATACTCCCTTCGGGCCATCCACCATCCCCTGCCACCCGCCATATTCTGCGATAATTAGGCGGGTGGCAGGGGATGGTGGATGGCCCGAAGGGAGTATTTAGAGATGCCCGATTAGACAACCCTTTACACCAAACAAGCGTTTGTTTAACATCGCTTTATGACACAGCAAGCCACGGCTCGAAAAAGCATCAAGCAAAAGAATACGCAAAGGAAGCCAAATAAGAGGCCCAAACTCGGTGATGGCGCGCAAACACGCGCCTCCAACCGGCATGCCCAACTTTTAGATGTGGCTGCGGAGCTTTTTGCGACAACCGGATTCCGAGGTACAACAATGCGGGACATTGCAGCCCGAACGAAAATGCTACCGGGCTCGATCTATTATCATTTTCCGTCAAAAGACCAGCTCCTCGTTGCCGTTTATGAGGAGGGGGTTAAGCGTCTTATGGCCCGCATTGATGAAGCCGATCCAGGGGTATCGAGCGAGCCGTGGTTACGTTTAGAGGCGATCCTTACGGCTCATCTCCAGTCTATCCTGGACGACTCTCCCTATGCACGGGTTCTTATTCGGGTCCTTCCCGATGTAACGCCAACGGTGTCTGAGCGTTTGATAGAGCTACGCGATTCTTACGAGCAAGTTATTGCTGATATTATTGCCGAATTGCCATTGGCTCCGGGATTTGACCAGCGGCTGCTTCGCCTTTTTCTTATTGGTGCTGCAAATCATGTCCACATTTGGCGACGTGAGGGACAACATTCACCTGAAAAGATTGCTGTTGAATTGGTTCGCATGTTCCGCCTGCCCGTTGGCGCGGAGGAGGGGAGATTTGAACAATGATGGATTATCCTGAGCGGGTGCTTATCACCAAGATCGGCCTTGATGGTCACGACCGTGGCTCCCGCATCGTTGCCGCTTACCTGCGCGATGCGGGCATGGAGGTGATTTACACACCGCCCTGGCAAGCCATTGATGCCGTTGTTGCTCTCGCAATGCAAGAAGACGTGGATGTAATCGGTGTGAGTTCACTTGCCACCGACCACCTGATTGTCCCGGATCTTATGGCAGCCCTGAAAGCTGCTAAGCTTGAGCATATAGGTGTGATCGTTGGGGGTATTGTGCCGGACACGGAGCATGCCATGCTTGAACAAGCCGGCGTGCACAAAATTTTTGAGCCCGGTGTTGCCCGGAGAGAGATTGTCGAGGCTGTCCGTATGTTAGCTAAAGACGCCCGCCGCGCACGGGAATTTGCGTGAGGAGAGACCCAATGAATGAGATGCCACACCAACTTAAAGACGCGGAATTTAAGGATAGGCGGGAGCAATGGCAAAGCGACTACGATCGCCAGATTGGATCAGATAAGCAGGTGAAAAACCGGTCAGGTTTTGAGATTAATCCGCTTTACACATCTGCTGACTGGTCGGACGCACGTTATTCCGAAGACCTGGGGTTTCCAGGTCAGGAACCTTTTACCCGCGGAATTTATCCAACCATGCACCGCGGGCGAACTTGGACACAACGCCAGCTCATCGGGCTGGGAACGCCGCAAGATTATAATGAGCGAGTTAAAAAGCTTCTCGATCTTGGCACGACGGCAATCAGTCTTATTCCCTGTAACTCAGGCTTTCGCGGTGTGGACTGCGATGAGGTTCCGACGGCGTTGCTTGGTACTTGTGGGACGGTCGTCAACACATTGGATCATATGGATCAAGCCCTAAGCGACGTGCCTATCGATCGGATCTCGACGGCCATGAATGACCCGTCTCCTTTTACCTTATTTGCGTTTCTTTTGGGCGTGGCTAAGCGGCGCGGTATTTCTTGGAACAAAGTGACAGGCACCGCCAATCAATCCGACTATATTTCGCATTTCGTCGCCAATCACATGTTTTTCCGCTTGTCATTACCGGGAGCTAGGCGCGTGTTTCTTGATCACGTTGCGTTTTGCCGGGAGCATGTGCCGGGTTGGAATCCGGTTTCAGTTGTTGGGCAGCACATGCAACAAGCGGGTGCCACACCGGCCGAGGCCATGGGCTTTGCGCTCTCAACGGCAATTCAATATGCGGGTGATTGCATAGATCGTGGCATGGATCCCGATATGGTTTTGTCGCGTTTTACATTTTTCTTCGATATTTCGATTTCATTTTTTGAGGAGATAGCCAAGTTCCGCGCGGGGCGACGCATTTGGGCACGCATTGCGCGGGAAAGACTTGGTGCAAAAGATCCGAAATGCTGGAGGTTCAAATTCCATGCCCAAACGTCCGGTGTGGATCTGACGCGGCAGCAACCGCTGAATAACATCGCACGCGTTACCACACAAGCCATTGCGGGGATCTTAGGCGGGCTGCAATCCCTGCACACCGACAGCTATGATGAAGTCATTGCCGTGCCAACCGAAGAGCCAGCAAAAATTGCCGTCGCAACGCAAAATATTTTGCGCGAAGAAGCCCATCTCTGCGATGTCATCGATCCCCTTGGCGGTTCCTATTATGTGGAAGCCCTGACTAATCAAATGGAAGAAAAAATTCTTGAGGTCATAGAGATAGTCGACAAAGCCGGTGGGATGTACCAGGCGGTGGAGGGTGGTTTGGTTCAGCGCATGTGCGGCGCATCAGCCCTGGCTTATCAGGAAAAGGTCGACCGCGGTGAAGAAAAAATTGTCGGTGTCAATTGTTATACCGATACGGAGGATGAAACAGAGCCGCCGCCTTATCGACCTGACCGGCCAGCGATGGAGGCCCATGTTGCCGCCTTCAAAGCCTATAAAGCTGAGCGAGACAACCACGCTGTAACAACAGCTATCGATGCGCTTTCCAAGGGAGCTAAGAGCGAGACGGAAAATATTTTCGCCCGTATTGTGGAGGCGGCTGAAGCAGGGGTCACACATGGCGAAATCATCTCCCGGTTGCGAGAGGATCTCGGAGACGGCCAGCCTTTGATTGTTGCTTAACCTGTGTGTGGACGGTGGAGTTGTAGGCAAGCGATGTTTCTCCGAAGTTACTACAGACCCTGGTCATCCCCACGAAGGTGGTGATCCAAATGTGAAGTTACTTTAAGAAAGAGTGTATGTTTGAGCCAAAAGGATCGTTGAAATTTGTTTGCTTAGGATGGGTATATTCAAACGAAAGAATAGAGAAGCTTGGACAGGCCGATTTAGATTCCCGCCTTCGCGCATTGGTGTCCGGGGAATTTTTAGGTGAAGGTGAAAAGTGGTTGATATAAAAAGACATAACGCTATCTTGGAGTATCGGGACTTGGTTCTGACGGTGCCACTTGCGCTCCTTCCCCCTCGAGGGGGGAAGGCCAAACGCCACTGGCTTAGCCCCTCAGGGCTAAGGCGCATGGTGTTTGGGATGGGGGTGACGGTGACGGAGGCAGATTCAAGTGTATAGGTTTTCTCATGAATCCCCCCCACCCGGCACTCCGTGCCGACCTCCCCCTCCAGGGGGGAGGTTATTGGAGTATGCTGTCAAACCTCACGACACGACAAGTGGAGATGCATTTCCAAATTTTCCCGGACAGCAGTGCGCCTTCGCGGGAATGACGAAGTTTGTGGCAAATCTGCTGATAAATTTCATTCTGTTCTCATCTATAGCTAAGCTCAATCCTAACAAAGCAGATATAGTTTCTTATCCATATAAATCGGGTTTTCTTAGGTGGAGATGGAACAAACCAAATTAACGCCCATCGTGCGTTTGGCAGAAGCTGTTCTTGACGGTGATATTGGAGCTCTTGCCCGTGCGATTACACTTGTTGAAAACCACCAGCCAGGTTCGGACGAGCTGTTAAGTATGCTTCGTCCTAAAGCTGAGGGGGGTGCCATCATCGGCATTACCGGTCCACCAGGTGCGGGGAAATCAACGCTTGTTGATGCTTTGATCAAAGAGGTCCGCCAGACCGGTCGGAAAGTGATGGTGCTGGCTGTTGATCCCTCAAGTCCCATCACCGGTGGGGCGTTACTAGGCGATCGCACCAGGATGGGGTCACACAGTGTTGATAGCGGTGTTTTTATTCGCTCTCTCTCCTCACGCGGCTATCTTGGCGGATTGTCAGAGGCTACTTTCGATGTCATTGATCTGGTGAATTCCGCCGGTTGGGATATGACGATTATCGAAACGGTGGGCGCTGGGCAATCAGAAACCGATCTCGCGGCCGTGGCGGATATTAAACTCTTGGTTTTGCCACCAGGCCTTGGAGATGAGGTTCAGGCGATCAAAGCCGGCATTCTTGAAATTGCGGATATCTTGGTGGTCAATAAAGCCGATAGAGAAGGTGCCGATCAGTTGGTGCGTCAGCTTCAGGGCATGCTGGATCTGAGACCCGAAGATGAGCAGAGGGTTGAGATATTAAAAACTATTGCGACGGAAGGCGAAGGTGTTGCCGAACTTCTGATGGCGATTGAAGGATGTGTGTCGTCATCTGAGGAAGGTGACTTACGCAAACGCCAGATCGCCCGTACACGTGCCGCCCTGGCAGGATTAACAGCGGATCTGGTCCGCCGCAGGATAGATGATGAAACAGATCCTGCGTTAGAAGGCGTGTTGACGGATATTGTTGATGGCCGTGTCACGCTTCGTGCTGGTGCACGACGGGCGTTGGGATGTCTGAAAGAAGACTCTTAACCCGCAGGCTTGGCACAGACACCGCGAATAAGCGTACGGTTTTTGGGGCATCTGCACTTGCCGCGTTTCACCTTGCCGCCATCACATTTTACATGTGGCTCAGCCTGGAGAGAAACGCAGCGATAGACATTCTTGCGGACTTTTTCGCGTTTCATTTTACCCGGGCAGATGCAACGCTGTCCGCGGACCTGACCACGGGTGCAAACGATCTGCGGAAATTTTTTACATGAAAATGTTTTACTCGTACCTGAGAGGGGCGTGATCTTGCCTTGGAGGCGCGTCCTCAAAATGCAGGTGACCTGCTCCCCGTCCTTGGCTGTAAATTTCACCTTATCGACACCAATCTTATTGGACGTGGGGGCCTTGACGGTTTTTTTCCAGGACCGCCCAACACCGCATTCTAGTTCATAGGGCAATTTGCCGGGAATATTGGTATGGATGGCAACCAAAGCTTCCGCTTTGCAGGAGTTTGGCCGGACGGACTTTAACGTCAATTTGCCTTTCACCGGCTGCAAACATTTAATATTCACAAGCTCTTGGTCATAGGCTGAGTCATGGTTGAGAATAACCAATTTGATCACGCCATTATATGCACCAAGTTTAAAGCTTGTCTTTTTACTGCCCACATATTTATGACCATCCCATTTTGTTTTCACCGATCCGACCTTGATGTCCTGGCCGTTCTTATTCTGAATGCGATAGGTGTTACTGCCTGGTCCATTAGAGAGAACTGTAATCTTTGCATCTACTTTCTTTTTACAAATATCTTTCTTTTCAATATCCAGTGTGAGCCAGGCTTGTGTGGCTTTGTAAGGCGGGCATTTTACTGTGATGGTTTTAAACTTACTCTTTTGACCACCACGAACCTCGACACGGAATTTGTGATTGCCAGGTTGAAGGTCTTTGTAAGTTTTGATCCTTTCAACACGATAAAATTTGGCTGAGCCAAATTTGACCTCACGGGCGCGAATTTCGAGAAGTTTAGAGAGCTTGCCGTTATGTGAGAAACGAAACTTGGCTTCCGGCCGTTTGTTTGAAAACGGATAGTCGATGAAGGCGCGGGCTTCGATGGTCATGGGACAGCCCGTGCCTTTCGGCGTCAGCTTGATATTGACGTTAAAAGGTTTGGTCGGATCGATGACGCGATTTTTAGTCCAGACACTGGCAAACTTCTTTTCCCTGACGCCATAGGCGGCCGTTATCATAAGTACGTTCTGTTTCTTTTCTTCTTTTTGTTTTTGATACGTGCTGCCCATAGTTTCGTTACTCGCAATAAACTGGCGGGTTTCAGGATCGGTCTTTCCATTGAACACCATGCTTTGATAGAATCTATTGTCATGAAAATAGGCGTTGGTATAGGAGACGCCGCGGCCTTTTTTCGCCCACTCAGCAATAACCGCATCAACATCTTCCGCGCGGACTTTGCTTTTCAGGGCCCAACCATTGACAGAGCCTTCTTGATAAAAGGCTGTGTACTTCCGTTCACCTCCTACTGAAACGACGGAGATATTGACAGGGTGGTAGCCTTTGCTTGTCAAATCCTTAAAAGCATCTAGATGGAACTCTTCAGACTTGGCCATATAGATACGCGGGTCAGGCCCTTTGCCCACCGTAAAGATATAGGCAAATCTGGTGTTGCCTTTATCACGATAGCTCTCGATCTGTTTGATTTTGAAGTTGCCATGTTTGACATATTTGCGAACCTCTGACAGGAGCTCAGAGGCTGTCAGCCGGTAGCGGACCCGGTATTTCACTTTGCTCGGACCAACGATAAAATTCACATAAACTTTGCCGCCGGCGTCGTAAAAATCGATCCATTCGAACGAACCGCCATGTTTGGCAATGTCATCAAAATAATTTTGAAATTGCTCTTCTGTGACGCCTGTCCTGGCAAACCTTTTTCGCGTGGCTTGATAGTAGGCATCTTGGATCATTTCATCGAGTTCACGGGATGAATATGTCGGAGAGTTGATCGCGCCGATACCAAAATGACCATTGGGAAGCTCAACAACAGTTGCCCGGTAATTGCTATGTGTCCCGCCATGCCGGCGCCAATATTCGCGCCCTGTTTCATATTTAAATTTCTTGGTTGAGGACCAGCCATTAAAAACAATAAGCGGATCGCCCATGACGGAGAATTTGTTCTGTTTGAAAAA
Source organism: Methyloligellaceae bacterium (assembly GCA_965224165.1). Lineage (GTDB taxonomy): Bacteria > Pseudomonadota > Alphaproteobacteria > Rhizobiales > CBDCYM01 > CBDCYM01. The sequence continues at coordinate 1,589,077 of CBDCYM010000011.1, forward strand.
CGTATTGGAGAAGGTGAGCGCCCGCGTAAATTCAGCAAGACTTCTTACGGACATGTACCATCCACCCTGCGGGCGGCAGTAACTCACATCAAAAACTTCTCCACTCTTTGCAAATTGATCGCGGTAGCCTTTTGCATATCTACCAGGCCATCTATTCTTTGGCCGACAACTTGCGGAAAAAGAGTTAGACAAGAGTTTTGCTGTGCTATGCATATATTTTTCATAGAGCGCGCCAAGGGCTGAATCAATTTGTTCTGAGTAAACGGAAATCGGAAAGAAGCGATGCCGTTTCTCCACCCTATCGCTTAATACTGGGTAGGCCAGCCTGGGGATCAAAAATTGCAATGTTCTTGCATTGAAATTATTGTATTGATGCTTGCCTAAATCCCCTTTCTTAATCCCCTTGTAAAATAAATAACTTTGCTTTGAGCCATATGGCGCGGCCTCAAATGCAGCGGCTTTGCGTTGGTCGACGGCGGTTTGTGTCTCACCATCACTCATTTTGTAGCCAGATGTGTGAGATAATAAATGACGGTATGTGATCAGCCGTTGCGGATTGCCTTGAGGAAAATATTTCGTTCGCCATTTTTTCGGGAGCTGATGATACATCGGCTGATCGAGTTGCCAGTTTATCGATTTTGATGCGAGCTTTTTGTTTTGGAAGAGACGAAGAAGGGCTGCCATTGAATACATCTTCACAACCGAGCCGATATTGGTTGGTGTGTCGATGGTCATTTTGACATTGCCGTCGCTCCGGTCTTGCGCCCAACCGCCTTGTGCTTTCGCGATAAGGCCTTTCTTATCGGTTACGACAAAAGCATATCCCTTTACTCGCCCTCCGAATTTGGCATGAATGGCTCTTTCAAAAACAGAAGGATAAAAGGGCATGTCTTCGGCTGAAGCGTGTGTTGAACAAGCCATGACCCAGCCAAGGAATAGAAATAGACCCGACACATGCTTAAACATTTCGCTCACCCGTAGATTTTAGAAAAACACTCTCTACTTTTCTCCGTCGCTTTCATTAAAGAAAAAGTTCAAATCGACATTCGGAACATGGATCATTTGGCGCATCTTGAGGACTGCGAGTGGCATGCTCATATTCATGTTCAACAGAGTGTTTTGGCCTGCTCACCTATGGAGGCAGGTGAAAGAAGAGTGAGTATAATCGTTAGGGATCCAAGAATATGTTTTTACCGCATAAACAAAAAATTGATGAAGCAAAGAGTGGGGCCGTTTGGACGAGGAGAGCGTGGTTTGCTTTTGTGGCGTGTTCTGTTTTCTTATTCGCTCTCTTTTATTTGTTAAAAATGACGGGCGGATTAGTTGCCGTAGTAAGTCTACTTGGCGGAGCAACTGTCGGACTGTATGTCAAAGGATATTACCAGGCATCAGATATGCTGCTGACAGTATTGCTACCTCTTATATCGGCAGTAATCATAATATATTTGATATTTTGAAATTAAAAAAACCAAATCCCGCAATCAAAGAGCTGATCTCAATTTTTGCTAAAGCCAACCGCTTCCGGCTTAAAAATACGGTCATTAGCGTTAGTGGTCGACAAAATAAAATTTTGCATTCTCCTGACGCTTGCCAGCCGTTGCAGTTCAAAAGGAACAAGCAGCCAATAAGATCGTGTAAAACTGATTTCCTCCGGTAACACGGGCACAAGGCGAACATCTTTCCAAGCCATAAAATATGGAAGGACCCCAATTCCTCCGCCACTCGCTACAAATTCATACTGTGCCAGCACCGTCGAGCTTTGAAACTGACTAATAATTTCTCGGTTTATATGTTTATTGAAGTTGAGTTGTTCAGTATATAAAATTTCACTTATGTAGTCGGCAAAGCAGTGATCTGATAAATTTTTGAGGTCCAGCTCATTTATACCTTTATCCATTAGATATTTTTGCGACGTATAGAGGAAAAGTTGATAATCAATTATTTTTTGGCAGGAGATATTCGGTCTGTTTGTTGGTTCCAGACTAACGACCAAATCAACTTCCCTTTTCATCAGATTATGGGAAAGGGGAACAGGCACCAATTCAACATTAAATTCAGGATTGTCGCGAATAAAGTTTACAATTTGCCCAGCTAGAAATGCATTACCAAAGCCATCGGGGGCCCCTATGCGCAGGCTCCCTGAAACAGAGTGCCCCGTTGCTTCGACCCGTTCCACCGCGATATCCGATGCATTTTCCATCTGCAATACAAGTGGTAGCAGCTCCTCCCCAGCTTGGGTTAGATGAAGTCCATTCTCTGTGCGATCAAACAAACGCACTTCTAAGGCATCTTCAAGCGCGCTAATGCGGCGCCCCACGGTCGTATGGTTTACGCCCAAACGCTTGGCTGCTCCCAGAAACGTTCCTTTCCGGGAGGCCTCTAAAAAAAAGCGTAAATCATTCCAATTTAATCGATCGTTGAGCATATGTGCATAATTGCAGTATGTATTGCATACTTAATCATTTTCATCTGCATTTCTGCATAGTAAGTTAAATTTCCTGATAAAACAATCGTCTTTAATCAGGTAATTCATTGATTAGATGAAGAGACCAAGTTCACTAGTTAAGATTGGAGAATCGAAGATTACAAGCTGAGATTTGGTCTAATCTTGAGCGTAACGCAAAGAATTATGCTGGCGTTAATCGCAAAGTCTAGTTCACTGGCTTTTATGATCTGGGAGGAATAGATGGGAAATAAGATGAGTGATAAGAAATGGGATGCAGTGTTAAAGAATATGAGCCGGCGGGAGTTCATTACAACAACTGCTGCTGCTGGTGCACTCACTTTAACGCCGCGCTTTGTAAGTGCTCAGGCTGGGACTCCCTATAAAATGGGTCTTTTACTGCCTGTGACGGGAACAGGTGCTAACTATGCAGATGGTGGCATCAAGGCTGTGATGAATGCAGTGGCAGACATTAACAGCAAGGGCGGACTCCTTGGCAAACACCCTATCGAAGTAAACTATCGTGACACGCACACGAAACCTGATGTTGCGGCTCGTGAAGCTCGCGATGTTATCTCTCGTAATAAAGTGCAAACCGTCGTCGGTACTTATTCAAGTGCGTGCGCTATGGCGATGCAGGAAATCATTCACGAGCACAAGATTCTCCATCTTGCGGCTACAAGTAATAGCTCAAAAATCGTCAACGAGAATCACACACCTTATACATATCAATTCTGTCCGAACAGTAAGATGCAGTCCGGTTCTGTGGTTGTTGCTGTTGCTGAATTGATTAAAAAGAACGGTTGGAAAAGCTTTGTCACTATCGGACAAGACTATGAGTGGGGGCGTGACACACAAAAAGGTTTTGTAACAGCGCTTGCCAAACAATCACCAGAGACAAAACTTTCCAAAGCCTTGTGGTTCAAGTTAGGCGAGACGGATTTTGCGTCTTATATCAACACGATTATGGCTGCCAAGCCCGACTTCTGCTATGGCGCTATTGCGGGTAAAGATAACCGCACCTTCATTCAGCAAGCCAAAGGCATGGGCCTTTTTAAGAAGATATCTTATCCCGGCGGTTTGATTTCGGTAACTGAATTGCAACAACAACGCAAGAGCCTGCCACGCGGCATGATCGGCCTTGCTCGTTGTCCGTTCTTTGCACATCTAGACCAGCCGTTGATGCAGAAATATGTCAAGATGCATCGTGCTAAACATGGCACGGATGCCTATCCTACCGATTGGGCTTGCATGCACTATGATGCCATTTATGGCCTTGAGCAGGCTGCTAAAAAGGCCGGATCTATCGAAACCGAGGCTGTAAAAAAGGCTTTGAAAGGCGCTACGATTGATACATGCCGCGGTAAGGCGACATTCCGGGACTGTAACAATCAGCTCGGGATTCCTGCAGGATATGTAGGTGAGGTTTGGGATTCTCCGGATTATCCATTCCCAATCTACAATCCGAAAACCATGATCGCAGTTCCCGCTGAAAAAGTGTGGACTCCAACCTGCGATGATGTTCGCAAACTACAGAAGAAACGCGCCTAAGCGTTCCCCCCTTTCCTCCCATCCTGGCAGGTTGCCTCGGAGCCATGACCTGAAAAGTTCAGGCTCCGAGGCCCTTTAACTAGCCGAGTGTGGACCAAAAGCGATATCTCTAATGACCTTTTTCGCAAATTTAGATCTTGGCATCTATTTTACCCAACTTTTAACGGGTCTCTCACGGGCTATGATTCTTTTTTTGTTGGCCTCAGGGTTATCATTGACCTTTGGGGTTATGAATATCTTGAATTTTGCCCATGCCACTCTTTTCCTTTTTGGCGGCTACATCACGTTCAGCATTTTTCAAACCATGGGAGGGGTGCTCGGAGAAAATGCATTAGTATTAGCTCTCGCCATAATTATTGGGACAGCGGTGATGCTTGCTCTTGGCTTTCTCTTGGAGCGAGTATTGATCAAACGTATGTATGGCCGGGATGTCCCGGAGCAACTTTTGCTGACCTTCGCTCTGATCTTAATTTTTGGAGATCTTATAAAACTTATTTGGGGTGTAGAAGACCGCTCAATTTATTTGGATATAGAGCCGCTCGAAATATTCGGTAGTTTTGTTAATCCCTATTATTTTATCATTATCGGTGCAGGTATGGCAGTTGCTTTAGGGCTCTTACTGTTCCTCCAGAAAACCCGCTATGGAAAAATTGTTCGGGCTGCCGTTTATAGTCGTGAAATGGTTGCAGCGCTCGGTATTCCCATATCTTTCATTTATGCTGGCGTGTTTGCTCTTGGGGTTGGCATTGCTGCTTTCTCGGCAGGGGTTTTTCTACCGCTGATGCCTATGGCGCTTGGCGTTGATATTGATCTCATTGTTCAGTGTTTCGCTGTTGTCGTTATTGGTGGTTTCGGAAGTATCTTTGGTACTTTTGTCGCTTCGATTATAGTCGGTATAGTTTATGCGTTCTCGATCCTCATATGGCCGGATGGTGCTCTGGCAATCATTTTTTTGATTGTTGTTTGTGTGTTGACGTTTAGGCCTTGGGGGCTCTTTGGCCACGAGCTACGTCATTGAGGAAACGGGTTATGGATAAGTTGGCAACAAATCAAGTTGATGCGTCAGGAATGACGGTGGATCAGACAGCCATACACAAGGATATGTCAAAAACAAAAAGAAGTTCTATAGCGGAATGGTATCAAAGCGTTGGCCTTTCAGGGCCAGTGATGATTATCCTTGTGCTCGCATTGCCTTTCGTTCCCATGCTGCCGGGGGAATATTGGACACATGTCGCGACAGAAATTCTTATTCTCGGCATGTTCGCCATGAGTTTTAATTTGATTTATGGCTATATGGGGCAGATCTCCTTTGGTCATGCAGCCTTTTTTGGGCTTGGCGCATATGCAACGGCCATCGTGATGCGAAGCTTTACAGGTGGCGGTGAAGTGGAAATTACCAACATTCAATTTTTCCTTGCCTTGCTGGCTGGCCCGCCCGTTGCAGGATTTGGTGCGCTTATTATTGGTTATTTCTGTGTCCGGCTTACAGGCATTTATTTCGCTATTTTGACGCTTGCTTTTGGTGAGTTGATCTTCTTCGTTGTTTTCCAGTGGTATAGTTTCACCGGCGGTGATGATGGCATTCAACGATTGCTGCCACCCCCGATGCTGGTAAGTGATGTCTCCTATTTTTATTTCACTCTGATAATCACAATCATCTGCTTAGCGGTGATGTGGCGAATTACACGTTCGCCGTTTGGCTATGCGTTGCGAGCTATGCGTGACAATCAGTTGCGCACGCGTTTCTTAGGGATCAACGTGCGAAAATATATGCTGGTCAATTTTGTGATCGCTGGCACCTTTGCAGGAGTTGCCGGGGCTCTTTGGGGCCCATTGACACGAAGTGTTAATCCACCACTTCTGAATTGGCAGGAATCAGGATTGGCAGTGTTTATGACACTGATTGGCGGCGCTGAATTCTTTATTGGACCGATTGTAGGCTCTGCTATTTATACCTTCCTACATGCCTATGTGGTCGGATTTAAGCAGTTTGCACCATATTGGCAATTGGTGATCGGCATCATTATTTTGTTCCTCGTGCTGTTTGCGCCAGGAGGTGTGTTGGGTCTTTTCAACAATATCATTCAACGCCTCCGCGGCTCCTCTACCGCTGAAGAGCATGAATCAAATGGTGGAAAATAGGGGACGCGTATGAGTGAGGAAGTTTTAAAAGTCGTTGCGCTTAATAAGCATTTTGGCGGCATCCACGTTACCAATGACGTTAATTTTTCACTGCAGGCTGGTGAAAAGACTGCAATCATCGGTCCTAATGGTGCAGGTAAAAGCACACTTTTTAATTTGCTTACAGGTTATCACAGGCCAGATTCCGGGACTGTCTATTTTTGCGGCGAAGATATAACACACAAGGCGCCGCATACAATCTGTGATGCCGGGATTTCCCGTGCATTTCAGATCAGTAACATCTTTCCGAAAATGACTGTGTTTGAGAATGTACGTGTCGCCGTCCATACACAAATGGGGCAGTCGTTAACCTTTTTTAGCCGAGCTGATCAAATCGGTGTAGAGGAGACACAGGAAGTTTTGTCTCGCTGCAATATGCTTAGCCGGCGGGATGTTTTGGCTGGGCAGCTTTCTCAAGGCGATAAAAAGAAACTTGAATTAGCGCTTGCTTTGGCCGGGAAGCCTAAATTGATGTTCCTTGATGAGCCGACAGCAGGTATGTCCCTTGAGGAAACTCATGAGACCATGACACTGGTCGACAATTTGAATGCAGACCTCGGCCTAACGATCCTCTTCACTGAACATGACATGTCCGTTGTCTTTAATCACTCGGAGCGGGTCATGTTGTTAAATCGAGGAGAGATTATCGTCGAAGGTACGCCAACCGAGATTCGTGAGAACCCGACAGTGCAAAAAATCTACTTGGGTGAGCATCACTGATGAGCATATTGACCCTCAAAGACGTTTCCACCCACTATGGAACAAGTCATATTCTTTTCGACATTTCACTAGAAGTGAAAAAGGGAGAAGTTGTCTGCCTTCTTGGTCGTAATGGTGTTGGCAAAACAACAACAATCAAAACCATCATGGGCCTTGTTAAGGCTTCAGCTGGTGAGATCATATTTGAAGGGAAAAACCTCGTTGAGAGCCAACCATACGAAATTGCCAGGATGGGGATGGGATATGTACCTGATGAACGGCTTATTTTCCCGGATTTGACGGTCAGAGAGAATCTTGAAATCGCAGCTAAAAAGGGAGCGAATGGTCAAGAAACTTCTTGGACGATTGATGGAATTTACGAACTTTTTCCTGCACTGACAAAACTAGACGGTAATTTGGGGGGGTATTTGAGCGGCGGTGAGCAGCAGATGCTCACTGTTGGCCGAACGTTAATGGGTAATCCGTCTATGTTGCTCCTTGATGAACCGGTCGAGGGCGTGGCCCCTATAGTTGTCGAAGAGCTTGGAAGGCAGATCCGGCGATTGAAGGAAATGGGGCTTACAATCCTATTCTCCGAACAAAATCTGCATTTTGCAAACCAGATATCGGATCGCGCTTACATCATTGAAAAAGGGCGCATCAGATATGAGGGGACAATGTCTGAACTAAAAGAGAACCGGGAAATCCAAGAAAAGTATTTGATGATTTAGGGTGTTTCCGGGAAGAGCATGTCCAGAACTAAAGCCTGAAGATAGACGCCGGTTTTCATATTATGAAATACAACAATACGAAGACTTAGGGTCGAGGTTTTGATTTTGGCAAAACTAACAAGAAACTAAGTCAAGCCTGAGCATGGTTTGATGCGGTGATAAAAGCACTATAGGTAGAGAGAATGAAACAAATTGGACATTTTGTTGAAGGCAAATTACGAGAAGGAGAAAGCCAGCGTTCCGGTCCGGTATTCAATCCCGCCACTGGGGAGCAAACCGGGACAGTTGCCTTTGCTAATCCTCGAGAAGTCCACGAGGCCGTGACAGCGGCTAAGACCGCTTTTCCTGACTGGGCAAACACACCGCCGCTTCAACGTGCAAGGGTTATGTCCCGGTTTAAAGACCTGCTCGAACGGCATATGGATGAGTTATGCGAATTGGTGACGGCAGAACACGGCAAAGTGTTAAATGATGCCCGAGGTTCAATCACGCGTGGTTTGGAAGTTGTCGAATTTGTCTGTGGGGCGCCGCATCTTTTAAAAGGTGAATATAGTGAAAAAGTAGGCACATCGGTTGATAGTTGGTCTACACGTCAACCGCTTGGCGTATGTGTCGGAATAACACCTTTTAATTTTCCGGCCATGGTTCCAATGTGGATGTTTCCGGTTGCTATTGCTTGCGGCAATACTTTTATTCTAAAACCTTCTGAGAAAGTGCCATCAACAGCGCTGCGCATTGCGGAATTGTTCACAGAAGCAGGTCTCCCGCGCGGTGTTTTCAATGTTGTCAATGGCGATAAGGAGACGGTTGAAGCATTAATCACCAACCCTGAGGTCGCTGCAGTTAGCTTTGTGGGATCCACTCCAATTGCGGAGTATATTTACCATACAGCAACGGCGCATAACAAACGTGTGCAAGCCCTTGGTGGCGCCAAAAATCATATGATTGTTATGCCGGATGCGGATATGGATCAGGCAACAGATGCTATGATGGGTGCCGCATACGGCTCAGCCGGTGAGCGGTGCATGGCTATTTCTGTAGGGGTTGTCGTTGGTGATGCAGCTGAACCTTTTCTTGAGAAATTAACGCCTCGTGTCAGTGCTCTAAAAGTTGGACCAGGAACAGACATTGAGAACGACATGGGCCCCCTGGTTACGCATGAGCATTTGGAGCGGGTGAGAAACTATATTCAGATTGGTGTTGATGAGGGGGCCAATCTTCTGGTTGATGGTAGGGGCCTCACGTTACAAGGTTATGAAAATGGCCATTTCATCGGGGGATCTCTTTTTGATAATGTCACACCTGAAATGCGGATTTACAAAGAGGAAATTTTCGGACCTGTTCTTTCAATAGTACGGACTTCGAGTTATGACGAGGCTATCAAGCTGGTCAATGAACATGAATTCGGTAATGGCACAGCCATTTTTACACGTGATGGAGATGCCGCTCATGATTTTGTGAGTCGGGCTCAAGTTGGTATGCTTGGAATTAATATCCCCATACCGGTGCCGACAGCTTTTCATAGTTTTGGTGGCTGGAAGCGTTCTCTGTTTGGTGATCATTACATGCATGGAGCCGAGGGGATTCGATTTTATACGCGATTGAAAACGATCACGTCGCGTTGGCCGACAGGTGTACGAGCTGGAGCAGAGTTCGTGATGCCAACAATGAAATAGCAGATTAAAGTATTTTTGCTTCAAGGAGGACTCACATGCCGACGACTATTTCAGCACCATCCCTCATTAAGCTCGGGAAAGGGGCATTAAAGGAAACAGGCGATGTGCTGAAAAGTTTTGGTTTAAAATATCCTTTGATTGTGACGGACCCTTATATGCGTGACAGTGGAATGGTCGGGCAAGTTGTCAGCCTATTGAAGGATGGAGGCTTTAATTGTGAGATCTTTGCCGACACAATACCCGATCCCACGGACACTGTTGTGGAAGCCGGTGTGAGGGAGCTGCAATCACAAGATTTCGATTGTATTATAGGTTTTGGTGGCGGTTCTCCCATTGATACGGCGAAAGCCATTGCTGTTCTTGCGGCAGGGGAAGGGAAGATGCGCGAGCATAAAGTCCCTAATCTCGCTGAAAAAGCGGCGGTCCCGGTTATTGCAATACCGACCACAGCCGGGACTGGCTCAGAAGTCACTCAGTTTACAATCATTACCGATGCGGAAACCGAAGAAAAAATGCTGATCAAAGGATCGGCATGTATGCCCGTAGCGGCGATTGTTGATTATACTTTGACGATGTCGGTCCCTTATCGGACAACAGCGGATACAGGGGTCGACACACTGACCCATGCCATAGAGGCTTATGTGAGCCGATTGGCAAATCCTCATAGTGATGTTTTGGCGCGTTCCGCAATGGAACTTGTCGCAAAACATTTAAGGGCCGTGTGCAAAGATCCTCAAAATGAAGAGGCGCGAGAGGGAATGATGTTGGCGGCTCACCATGGAGGAATGGCATTTTCCAATTCGTCGGTGTGCTTGGTTCATGGCATGAGCCGTCCGATAGGCGCTGGGTTTCATGTGGCTCACGGCTTATCCAATGCGATGCTTCTCCCTGCTGTTACGGAGTATTCCATTCCAGCCGCAGAAGGCCGTTATGCTGATTGCGCACGGGCTATGGGGCTCGTTGAAAATGGAGTTAGTGACAGCGATGCCTGCACCCGCTTAGTTGAGGAGTTAAGAGCTCTTAATCGTGACCTGGAAGTGCCTACGCCGGAAAGTTATGGAATCAATAGTGATGATTGGTTTAACCGGTTGTCGATGATGGCGGAACAGGCTTTAGCTTCTGGTTCACCCAATAATAATCCCAAAGTACCAACAGCAGATGAGATTATCGAGCTTTACACAAAAGTGTGGGAAGGCCGGTAACGTGATCAAAAGTCCAATGATCGTTTCTGCTTAGGAAAACTTAAGCAGTTCACATTCTCTGATCAAGCTCTTCAATATACCAAGATTGCGCTGGGGGCTCCCGTTTTGATCAAATCAAAATCGGAACCCCATAACCCTTTGTTTTACATAGATATTCACGCAATCAGTTACTCAAAAATCTTCCTCGAATTGTGATCTGAGCCAGTGCGCATAATTGCAGAAAGTCGTGCGTAGTTAATCATTGCACGTACGTAAATAGCAATCTAACTTACGTAGTGAAATGATTACCCTTAATCAAATAGCTCATAAATTGGGTGAGGAGGTTAAAGGCAAGCGGCGATAGCGGCTCACAATCAAAAATCCCACAAGAATATTTCCTTAATTAGCAGCAATTGTGGCATATCGATCAACATAATTGCAGTTTTTTATAGAAATGTTTGCAAATATATGGGTGTCATTTCCTCTTAAATTCTGATTTTTGCGAATGAAAATCACGATATCCTAGCAGTTATACTTATAATAACTGCAGTTTATCTAATAATATCTGAAATTCTGGGAAGGGTTTAGTAAGATGACAATTAAAGTCGTACCTATAGATAATGATAAGGGATCAAATCGTGGGTCGTCTGCAGACGGTTTTGATCGGAGCGTAGACAAAACAAGGAATGAGCGCCCTACAAGACATAATTCAAAAGCGTATGACAGAGCTGATAAGGGTTTTCATTCTGGCGCAGACACATCTGTCTCCTTTGCAACGGAATCATATGCGGCATTAAAAGCCGCCCAAATAACCAGTGCGTTGTTAGATCAAGAAAGTGAAAAAAATGCCAGATCATATACTCAACATATTGCCTCTGTTACGCAAAGTGACGTGATCAGCAAGCATAATGAAGGAAGTTTTGAAAAATCTCTTAACCCGCTGGATTCAGACAATTTGAACAACCTTACTGCACAAAGAATTCCGGGACAGTCACGAAGCGATAACAATAATGTAGGTCTTACTGAAAGAGTTGCAGATGCGGTCTTACAAGTTTCCGATGACATTAGCCAAGCCACGAGCCAAGCGGTCAACGACGTGCGTGAAGCTGTTGAGGAGGCCGTCCAGGAGTCGCTGCAAGGTATAGGGGAAGACATAGCAGAAGCTCTTGCAGACAATATTAGTCTGACGCAGGCAACTCAAAATCTGAAAAATGCATTTCATGATAACATCAAAATTGAAAGGCCTGGGCTGGTCTTAGGCTTTGGTGTGGAAGGTTTGCCTTTGGTTAAGAAGGGTGGTTATTTTTCTATTTTCCCGACAACGGATAAGGGGTTGGATTTTAACAAAGTCAATAGTTTCATAGCGATAGCTGATACAAAACTTTCAACAAGTTCGATCGGCGTTTCAAAAATTGTCACGCAGGACACCGCCCTTAGTCCGACTCAGATCGGCCCGGGGGCAATTACCATAGAAGGTAACACACGTGCATTTGCCAATGTGCGCAGTTATCAAAACTCAGACGGTGATCAGATGGCAACGCTTCATGTTGGTTTGTTGGGAAGCCCGACAGGCTATCTATCAACATTTGTTAAGAATCCTGTGCTCAAGGAAATGGCTGATATTGTTCACGACAATATAGGTCAGGATTTGGTAGGTGTTGACCAGCCGATTACAATTAACCTCACCCAGGCGCTTAATGACGTTACCCCCGGTAGCTCTGAGAGCAAAAGGCTTCGTGAGTTTAGTAATCTTGTTGATGACGTGAAGGAGGGAACTGCGGAGCCCAGAGAAATTATAGAAGCTTCTCTCAATTTTGTTTTGGGTGAAGAGACCTATGACAAATTTTTGGCAGAAGCCAGAGAATGGGAACAACATCGGAGAAATCAAGAAAGTATAGAGAACCCAAATCCTGAAGGTAGTCTGTATTAAGGGGCTTTTGGAAAACTGATTGCCGCTGACAGATCTTAGGTCCCGTATTGCAGAAATGGGTCCGTGACCTAGTGCCCCGAATCCGAAGTTCGTATCATTTCTCAGCATGCCCGTTTACGAACTTCGGATTCCAAGGGGCACTAGCAAATTTATGAATCTAGTGAGGTGGATTTGAAGTTCCTAAACGAGTTTGCTGCAATTATCATAGGAACTTCAAATCCACCTCACTAGAGGCTCTGATATTCGTAATTTGGATATCCGTAATAATGTATTAGGGATAAACTCCTTTTATTGCGTAACCAATAGTAGAAGTTGGCAAAAACGTATAAAGCATGGTTGGATGCTGTTTAGTCTGATGATTCGGATGAGCAGTTGGGATTGAGTTTTGGGGGAAACATCCAACCGTGCAACGACTCCTTAGTGATTTGCGCTCGTATTTTCCGGTGCTGTTTCCAGTTCTGTGTGGATTGGCGGTTGCCAATAGTTTTATGGAGGGGATGGTTGTTCTCCTTCTGCTTCCCTTTTTCAGGGTTTTAAGCGGACAAGAGTTGACCGGGCAGGAAGACCCTATTTCGGGTTTAGCCGTCTATTTTCTGAATTTTTTTAATATTGATGTCGAACCACTTTATCTTGTTTTCATCATTATTGGTGTTGCGCTCATTCAATATAGTGTTTTCCTCGGCTTAACCTGGGTATTTGCTGATCTGCAAGCGAGATACCGGTCGATACTGCGTAAGACATTGTTTGAAAAACTTGCCGGAGCGAAATTATCCTTTTTTTCAGAAGAAAAAGTAGGGGAATTTGGGAATACGTTGATGCTTGAGGTCGACCGGGCTTCGGGCGCGCTGGTTCTTTTTATTCAATTGGTGACAGCACTCATCACATGCACCATTTATCTTGGTCTTGCGCTCTTGTTGTCATGGCGGGTAACTCTGCTTCTCATAGCATGTGCGGCAGCTATTGGTTGTGTCGGTTTTGTATTCCTGGGACATACGCGGAAAATTGGACGCGCATTAAGCCGTCACGGCAATGAGCTTACAAGTTGGGCTGGGGAGGTTTTTGCGGGGATAAAGCTTTTCAAGGCTTCAGCCTCCGAATCTGTTGCGATCCGGCAGTTTGATCAGATTGTAGATAAGATGGAGGGGCACTATCACGCCGTTTTCTTTCAGCCGAATCTCGTTCGCTCCGGTTTCGAGCTTGCCACGATTGGCGGGCTTTTGACATCTTTGTATATTGCGTCAACGATATTTGGCGTGGATTTTTCAACCCAGATTGTTGTGATCGGAATTGTTGTACGGCTCTATCCACGCCTCTCCGCGCTACAACAAAGCTTGCAATCAATGCATTTTTATCTCCCGGCGGTTGTGCAAATTCATGAGCTTGCGGACCGTGCTGAAGGCGCAATTGAAGCTAGTGAAAATATTAAGAGGGTCACGAAACTTAGCAAGGATAGGAAAAGGCCTGAGCGGCGGGCAGCTCATGTGAGAGTGGAAAATTTAAGCGTATATTATGAAGGCGAGTCGGCATTGAACGGTGTTTCAGTGGATATTCCAGCGGAAGCGGCCGTTGCAATTGTCGGGCCCTCGGGTGCCGGAAAAACCACATTAGTTGATACGATCATGGGATTGGTGGAGGCGAACCGAGGGCAGATTTTGATAGATGGGCGTCCGCTCGATAGCAATTGGGTCAGGGAGTGGCGCCGGCGGGTGGCTTATGTCACTCAGGAGACAATCGTTTTTAATGCGTCTATTCGTGACAATATTGCCTGGAGCCGTCCGGATGCAACGGATAAAGAGATTGTTGACGCGGCCCGTAAAGCGCATTGTGATGACTTTATTAGGCGTATGCCCGAAGGGTATGACACCATTGTTGGCGATAGGGGGATGCGGCTTTCTGGTGGGCAGCGGCAACGCATCGGCATTGCTCGGGCTTTGCTTACGCAGAAGAGTTTGCTGATTTTGGATGAGGCGACAAGTGCGCTTGATAGCGAGATAGAACGCCAAATCATGGAAACGATTGAAGGCCTGAAGGGCAAGATTACGACTTTGCTCGTTGCTCACCGGTTATCAACGTTGCGCCATGCCGATCATATTTATGTGCTGGAAAATGGACGATTGGTTGAGCATGGCTCCTGGAGTGAGCTTATCAAAGCAGAAGGTATCTTCGCTAATCTTTGGACCATGCAATCGGGCGTTCCCAGCTAACCTCATAACGCTAGTCCTATTTTTATTTCTTCCGAGCAATAAGTATTTCAGAAGCTATGCCATAAGGGGTTACGGTCGAGACATGTTCAAGCTCCCACGCCTGTTGTGATAAGAGAGGTAGTAGGTGTACCGGCCTACATCCCCCAAGCCGTTTGGGTGAAATGCGGTGAACCCATGACAATAGTGTTGCGGTAATCACAGAGAAACCTGTCGCAGATTGTGTCAAGCTCGCAAGGCAAAGCAGGCCACCGGGGACCAGCACTCGGTATGCTTCCGCTATCAGGTCGGTTGCATCATTTTGCGGAAGCAAATCGATCACATAAGTCGATAAGAAGCGATCAAATGTTTCTCCCCCGTAAGGTATGTCAATACTGCCATCGGATTGGATAATCTTGATACGATCGGAATATTCCGCGAGCCGCTCTTTTGCTATGTCAATCATAATGGGGCTCAAATCGAGAGCTTGATAGGTTGTTTGCGGTCCGAACTCTCTATCGAAAAGCCTAGCGGCAAAGCGCCCTGTGCCGCAACCAAACTCGAATACGCTTTGCGCCTCGCCAAATGCACTATGCTTGACCAGCACATCTAAAGCTGGATCTTCGTAATAGGCTTGACTGTCTTGCTTCGCGCCAAAACGATCATAGATAGACCGCACTTCTTGGTGAGAGAGAACATTTCTCTCCGTCTTGGAAGATATGCTCATTGGTTTCACTCACCTAACAGAGCTAGCCATTCATGAACACGGGCCTCTGGATTTTCGCGGGTAATGATGTCGGTCACGACAGCAACGGAATCCGCCCCTCTCTCTATCGCGGATTGAGCGCGTTCCACGGTTATGCCGCCAATAGCTACAAGTGGGCATGGTACAGCTGATTTCCACTCGGCAATACGATCAAGACCTTGCGGTGCCCATTTCATCTTCTTGAGTTTTGTCTCATAAATAGGGCCAAGGGCCACATAGTCAGGTTTTGCCGCCAGTGCCCTCTCAAGCTCTTTGTGATCATGAGTACTAAGTCCTAATTTTAGATTGGCTTTACGGATTGCAGAAAGATCGGCTCCCGCCAGATCTTCCTGACCCAAATGGATATAGTCCGCACCGAGAGCAATGGCCTCCTGCCAATAATCATTCACGATAAGCTGACACTTGTGTATGGCGCAGATCTCAAGCCCCTTTTCGATATCTCGTTTTATATGTTCTTGAGAAACCTGTTTAAGCCGGAGTTGTATGGTTTTGACGCCCAAAGGTACCAGGCGGGCAAGCCAGTCTGCATCCGGAACAATAGGGTAGAATTTATGAATCATGGTCTAAATCGAAAAAAGGCGTGCCAGCAACCGGGGTTGATGGGCTGGCCATATCCCGCTGTTCCATAAGGCCTGCTTCGTAGGCAGTGCGTCCGGCTTCAATGGCTTGAGCAAAGGCGTGGGCCATGTTTACAGGGTCACCGGATTTGGCAATGGCGGTGTTGAGGAGAATGGCATCATAACCCATTTCCATTGCTTGTGTTGCATGAGATGGAGCGCCAATACCTGCATCAATGATAAGGGGTATGCCGGGAAAATAAGCGCGTAGGCTCTGTAGAGCATAAGCATTGTTTATACCGCGTCCGGAGCCTATAGGAGAAGCCCAAGGCATAATTACCTCACAGCCAGCTTCAATCAGCCGTTCAGCCGTTCCCAGATCTTCTGTCGTATATGGAAAGACCTTAAACCCATCTGATTTAAGGACTTTTGCAGCCTCAACAAGGCCGAAAAGATCCGGCTGTAGCGTGTCATCGTTGGCGATTACTTCCAGTTTGATCCATCGCGTCTCAAAAAGTTCCCGTGCCATTTGAGCAGTCGTTATGGCTTCTTTGACTGTTCGGCAACCGGCTGTGTTGGGCAATACCTGTACATTGAGGGCTTTGATAAGTTCCCAAAAGCGTTGCCCTTCTTTGCCATGAGATGATTCACGCCTCAGTGAAACGGTTACAATTTCAGTCTGAGATGCCTTTACGGCTTTCTTGAGCACTTCAGGGGATGGATAAAGTGCTGTCCCCAAAAGCAGGCGTGACGAGACCGTCTCGCCATAAAGCTTTAATGGTGCGTGCAAGTGCTTTTCTGCTTCTGTTTTGTCCAGCATCATTCACCCATAGGCGCTCATATAAGATTTCACAGAGACTGCATTTTATTCTGTGTCATCCCCACGAAGGCGCACTGCTGTCCGGTTTAAATCAGAAAGTTTCAGTCTCTGCCGGACGGGGTTTGTAACCCCGTCCGCAATGTTCATCAAACAACACTTCCAACTATTGGCATCGGAGCATAAAACTCCCTGTTTCATCCTATTTTATGTCCTCTTTCACCATTGGTTTTTGTCAACGGCTTCATGAATAGTGTGGACGGGGCTGCAAGCCCCGTCCAGCGAAAGGTGGCGCTGCCAAAACCATGTCTCTATACTTCGAGATGGCCATAGGTCTTTTAAAACAAAACACTTTTCACCTTTCGCTCAGAAATAAACCGGACAGCAGTACGCCTCCGCGGGAATGACGACGAGGTTGCGGCATTATACATATAATTTCAGCTTTTACTTTTAAGTTAGCACTTATGATCATCCGCCTTGTCTCGGAGTTACGATTTCAATTTTATCTCTCGCCGTAAGTTGTACTTTTGACCGCGATTGCTCAGGCACAAAATCACCGTTTACAGCGGTTGCGATTTTTACATCACCATAGCCCAAGTGCATACAAAGTTCTGCAAGTGTTTTAGCGCCAGTATCAAACGGCTCACCATTCAATAGAATCTGCAACAAAGACCTCCTGGTTTATGGCCCCGGTTTCAAGATAGTCGGCAACGTGTTTTGCAAGAACTGGAGCCAAAAGAAAACCGTGCCGGTAAAGACCGTTAACATAAAGCCGGTTTCCGCGCCTAATAATCTTAGGCATGTTATCAGGAAAGGCTGGGCGTACACCGGCACCCAGTTCAATAATTTCAGCCTCCGAAAATGAAGGATGCAGCGCATAAGCAGCTGACAGTAATTCCAATGCGGAACGCAGGGTCATCCCGTGCTCAGCCTCGCTTTCAATGACTGTTGCCCCTATCATGTAGAGATTTTCGGCCCAAGGTACAATATAAAGCGGGAAGCGCGGGTGGAGCATGCGAATGGTGCGGTGAAGCTCAACATCGGGCGCATGCAAAATAATCCGTTCGCCACGAACACCTCTGAGCTTGCGAAGATCATCTTGAGCCGCCAATCCCCTGCAATCAATAATCCAATTCGCGCCATCTCCATCAGATATTTTATCAAAAGTGATATTAACGCCGGATTGCTGCGCTGTTTCTAATAGGTATGAAAGCGCGGCTTTTGGATTTATGTGCCCTTCCTCCTTAAAATAGAGCCCGGTTGAAAAACGTCCTTCTAAGCCCGGTTCTAGCCTGTTTAGCTCATTTGCATCCAACAGCTTATGTCCGCTAGTCATTTGCTGAAACCGCGTGAGTTCGTTGCGGTCACGGGGTTGAGCAACGACCAAAGTGCCGGCCCAAGTCACATCCGGGTAAGTCTCACGCCATAGAGCAAGCGATTGAAGGCCTAAATTACGTAAATTGGGTTCGCTGGCTTCTTCCTCACAATAAGGTGCCAGCATTGCCCCGGCTAAGGCGCTTGCAGAATGTGTGAAGGGTTCAGGGCTCTTTTCAAAAAGCTGCACGCTATGGCCACGTTTGGCCAAAGTGACCGCTTGCCAGAGCCCTGTAATACCTGCACCTAAAATGGTGATGGAAAGAGCTTTAGTTGTCATCTTTTGATTTTAACCCGTAACTTTCGAAAGGCATACGGGTTAATCGCCAGTGGCAAGTCCTTCCCGTCGCGGGTCGGCGCCACCTTCAAAGCTCTCTGATTTTACAACGATCGCATGGACGCCGCTGGTCATGGGCCTGATGCGAACCTTATGGCCAAGTGCTTGAAGGGCCCGGGTAATAGCGCCCGTTTGGGTCCCTGGTTCCATTTCAAAGGGACCATTGCGGCTCCCAAAATTCATAAGATTGGCAGCAGCTTGTGCGTCAAGGCCCCAATCAATATGGCCGATAAGGGTTTTAAGAACATAAAGAATTATGCGTGAGCCGCCTGGCGATCCTACAACCATGGCAACCTTGCCTGATTTGTCGAAAACAATCGTTGGCGCCATTGAGCTTCGCGAACGTTTACCCGGTTGAACCAAGTTAGCGAGCAGGCGGCCTTTTTTGTCCCTTGGGACCCGCGAAAAATCTGTTAGCTCATTATTGAGCAAAAAACCTCCGACCATCATCCGTGAGCCAAAGCCAGCCTCAATCGTTGTGGTCATGGAAACCGCATTACCTTGGGCATCTATTACAGAGATATGGCTTGTTCCTGAATTCTCAATTGTGGCGTCACGGCCATATTGGGATTTTCTTGTAAAAGGTGGATTTCCCGGTTTTGCCTTGCCAAGTGTTTCCTGAGTACTGATTAATTGTCTGCGCTCGGCAATGTAACCTTCATCCAACAGGCCTTTTGGTACAGGGACAAAATCCGCATCAGCAGCATATCGATTCCGATCGGCATAACTCAGCTTTTGAGCTTCTGCGATAAGATGAAGAGCAGAGGTATTAAGAGGCGTTTCGCCAAGATCAAAGGGCTCAATAAGCTTAAGGACCTGTGCAACTGTTAGCCCTCCAGAAGAAGGGGGGCCCATGCCGCAGATTTTGTATACCCGATAGAAAATACAAAGAGGCGGGCGCTCTTTCGCATGGTAGCTTTTGAGGTCTGCAAGTGTCATATCACTTTTATAACGGGGCGCGTTTTTAAGCCGTTCAATAATGTCGATAGCGATTTGCCCCTCATAGAAAGCGTTGGCACCGCCTTCAGCAATCATGCGAAGGGTCTGTGCAAATCTTGGATTTTTGAGGCGGTGACCAACCGGCCAGGGTGTGCCGGATGTATCAAAAAAATAACGCCGCGCATTTGGTCCAAAATCCTCGGCCGATCTATTTTGCAATAATTTGTGCAACCGTTTTGATACCAGAAATCCTTCTTCAGATAATTGAATCGCATGTGTAAAGAGATCTCTCCAAGGCAGTCGGCCATGGTATTTATGAGCCATTTCAAGCACACGGATAAGACCGGGGACACCAACGGAAAGACCGCTGGGAATAATTTCTCTCAAGGGCATGGGACTGCCGTCTTCTCGCAAGAAGCGATCTGGGCGGGCAGCAAGAGGCGCTGTTTCCCGTCCGTCATACGTTTTCAATTTCTGTCGTTTTTTATCCCAATGTAAAATAAACGCCCCGCCGCCGATTCCGGAGGATTGTGGCTCTACCAAATTCAAAACTAATTGCGCAGCAATGGCAGCATCAAGAGCGCTACCTCCCTTTGCCAAAATATCGTGGCCTGCCCTTGCTGCGAGAGGATTGGCAGCGGCAATCATGAATTTTTTTGCTTTTGCGAGTTTTTTCACCCGAGTGCCTGTTGCAGCCTCGGGTTCTGCCTGTAAAGGGTCAGCATTTACAGGCCCATTCCATATTGGATTAGGCGTTATAAGCAGAGTTAGAAAGGCCCCTGCAAGCAGGGATTTTGGAGAGAGCAAATATGTCATTTGAATCATATAAGATTACTATATTGGAGTTTGGTAGAGAGAATGGATTATTTCATGGGCAGCAATCGGATTTCTATGTGGCGAAGCCGTTTATCACTATTTATCACTGCAAATCCATCAATATTTTCCACAAGTTTTTTGCGGCACTCATGGCGCAAGATTGGAATTTTGTTCGGCTATTAGGAACGGATTATTCCTCATGATTTTTAAGTAGAATTGGACACATAGCTTCATTGAGCTGTGAGATTTTTGCAAGTGGATACCTCTAAAAACCATCCACCACCCCCTGCCATCCGCCATATTCTGCGATAATTAGGCGGATGGCAGGGGGTGGTGGATGGCCCGAAGGGAGTATTTAGAGATGCCCAAGTCATTTTTTCTACCTGTTAGATAGAGATATTCCAGATTTTCTTAAAGGGGTTCACGAACAACATAGTATTGTGTCTTCGTAAAGAATAGATTTTCTTTATACTTATAATTTGCGATACTGGTTCAATAAGCTCTTTCGCTTGCGGCCACCGCTGTAAATATTTAAGCGAAAGTTATTGAAAACACTCGTAAATTTTGAGGTTATCTTTGTCAAAGATGTGTCCGAACGCCTAATGGTTTTTGTTTGAAATCCTCCACCATTTGCTAGGTGAGACGTTTTATTTGGAGCACCGTTAGAGTTCGATAGTTGTTGGAGATGATCTAGAACAGCAAATTGGATGCCTCTAAAAACCATCCACCATCCCCTGCCACCGGAGTAGCTTTTGGTTTTGGGAAGTTAGCAATGCAGTGGAGATTTCAGTGAAAGTGAAAAGGACCTCACTATGGCGAAAATCACACCCTTGAAAAGAGTTTGTTGATCCTTGAGCGTTATGGTTGCGCTTATTCGAAAGGTAAATTTATAATGCCCTCGGAAAAGGGGACAGGACATTATGGGTGCTACTAAAACTTTGCGGAAGCCAGAGGTTTCGTCGCCAAAGGCTGATCGTGAGAATAATCAATACACTTCAAAAATAGATGGCAACATTAGTGATATTGATGAGCAACTCAAGGTGGCTCAAAATATCATAGACAGCTTAGCCACAATGAAAGCGACAGCAGTTGAGCACGATCTCAAAATGATCCATTATTTTATGGATATGGCTGCGCTTGAAGCTGAGGATTTCGTAAAACAAAACCTCCGTTAAGAGGGGTTTTTACCTATCTGTATCGATTTAGTCGATCTAGGTAGGTAAAAATCAATATCCTTATTGCAACCACGCCCTAACCATCGCATAAAGCGGGGGTTAGCGGACGTGGTGGAACTGGTAGACACACAGGACTTAAAATCCTGAGGCCTAACAGCCGTGCGGGTTCGAGTCCCGCCGTCCGCACCACTTATATTTCAATGGGTTAGCGATTGAGCGCTTTGTTCTCTTTCGTTTGAGAATAATCCGTTAGGACAACCCCGTTAGGACATTTGTCCGATTTTTGTTCTCATTTTAAATGATTTAACCTGTATTGCAGCCGAGCTTGAGCCGCCTGTATTCTCTGATCTTCCGTTCTTTTTGAGTAGACGTTAAGCATTGCTCTCGTCTTATGTGCCGACAGAGCCATCATGCCCTGGTCGTCAATTCTGGCATCGCCAAGCTCAGTTAATCCTCCGTGCCGAAACGAAGAAAATGATAAAGCATCTGGGAGCTCTGCTACTTTACGTATTTTGCGGGACAATTCACTGAACCAGAACCGCTTATAGGGAAGATAATTCTTGCGATTTTTATCTAAATGATCACGCATTATCACAAGAGGTCCTCTGCGTGGCATCGCCTCTAAGCGCTCAGTCAATTCGGGAAACAACAGATTTCCTTGCACATCAGTAAGAGGCTGCCAAATAACCTGTTTTGTCTTTCCATGCCTTAACCGAACCGCATCGGGCCGTTCTGGTGGTCGGTAATCCAGCCAAGAAAACTTTGAGATAATATCCGTCTCTCGCAGGAGCCACTCAAATGCCAACATTGCGGCAGTTCCCATGCTTGGATAGCCGAGGGCATCTGCTGCTTTTACGAAATCCCAAAGCTGCTGACGGGAGGCTGCATATGTTTCTTTCCCTGAGCTTCGCAGGTCCATTTTTGCAAATGGATTTTGTTTAGGAACATCATTCGGGTAACGCCTATACATGACATTCCATGCGCGTCGCATTGCGCGCATCGCTTTGTTTACAGTTGTTCTTCTTTGCGATCCGTCAGAGCGCGCACTCAATTTCTTGTATATTTTGTCTATAACAATTGGCGTCACCGCCTTTAAGCTCGTTTCTCCAAATCTTCTGCCATTCTTTAATGAATATGAGGTGATCAGTTCAAAACCAGATTGGTAATCTCGCTGTGTCAAGCTTCCTAACGAAGAAAATTTTTCGTCTTCTTTAAATATCTCTACCAGCCATTTGAGGGTGCCGACACGTGCTTCTGGAGAAACGGTTTCTCCTTTTCTCCAGGCATCTAATTGTGGGTTAAGGACATCGTCACATCGCGCTTTGGCATTGGCATAGTCCTTCCCTAGAGCTTCAGCCTCTATTTTGCAGTCAGCTTTTTTCGCCCATGTGGGTAGCTTCCAATAATAGGCCACGGAGCCATCCTTCAATTTTCTTGACTCCATGTATCTGGGCCAACAGGGCGGTTTCTTAAATCGTGGCATTAAATCAGCTCAACAATATCCTCTGCATGACGAAGTAAACCGTGCCTGTTAGCGATTGTCCGGTCAAGGGTCTCTTTGCTCCATTTCCTTGAAGATTTGAGTCCTCGCACTGGATAAGGATAAATATGCCCTACTTTTTTGAGGAAAGATTCGACGCTTGGCTCATCCAAATAGGCTGCCGCCATATCGGCCCGCATTTCAGCAGGCCATGGGCCGTTTGGATATCGGACAGATTTTACCATCTTGTTGGTAGCCCAAACCTTTCACCCTACGCACCAAAGCGACCTGATGGTGCATCGGCGTTATCATTTAAAACCATAAGTTAAGCATGAGCGAAACAGGTCTTCAGATCAATTCAGAAAAGCCGTGAAAAGCGGGAAGGGAAGTGAAGTTGTTGAGTTATATGGCAGTAATTTTTGAATCAGCATTTTGTAAATGCAAAGATTACTCTTTTTTCATGATGCCAGACAAGACAGCCACTAGCAGTGCGCTAAGACTCCAACCAATCACTATCTGCAGCCAATAGAAAAAACGCAAGCCCCAATGCGGAACCTGCCAGCTCCAGTTCATAATTTGAAGCTGTAAAATACTGCCATGAGGCAGTTCTGCCGTAGCTGTCTTTGCGTAGATGGGATCCCAGTCTGTCTCAACACCAAAGGCAATAATCGGCAGCATCACATCAGCGGAATAAAGATAAGGATCGAATGCTGTATGTTCCTTTGGCAAAGCTTGGCAGGTCGTCCAATTGTTTTTGCAAGCCGCTACAAGTGTTTTATTGGTGAAGACAACAGGGCTTGCTGGAGCCATCAGGCCCTGCTCAGCCGCTTGCATGTAGACGTATGCACCGGCTAACCAGAGAGCTATAAGCATGATAATGAGCCGCTTTTTGCCATATCCGTAACCCGCAACACAGCCAAAGAAAATCCATTCAAAGAGGAACACAAGCCCTGCCCAACAGAGTGACAAGAGGAACCGTGGACGGCTGATCAAAACTCTCATACCTGGCCAGCTTCGGCTCAGCCTGGCTAAGCGTTCTTGTCCCTGGCGCGCTTTAGCAATGGCCCTCGCATCCCTATCGTGTCCCATGCGCCGCAAAACGCTAACAAGTTGCTCATAAGGTTGCAAACGGAAGTCTTTCAAGCGATGCGCGCTCGGTTGACGTTTGAGCCATGCCTTACGGGTCTTAGCGTCATAGGTTCGACCCTCAATCCTATCATAGGTGAAACCATCTAAAGCAATTGTGCAAAGAAGACGCCGCCCATCTTTTGCTGTAATCCAGGGCGTGCCGTTTTCACCCGGCCAGGCTTCTGGATGATCTATCAATTGGTGCGCATAAGCGCCTTGGAGATCTACGCTCCCATGAATTTTAGGATACTGGGTATTGGGTGCATCTGGTGGGGCAGTTCGTAAAACCCCATTGATATTTGCTCTGTTAAGGTTCAAAGCTGTTGCCGCTTGCGGGCGACGGTCATTTTGCGTATCAAGTGGTGCGAGGACAGCGTTATTAAATGTCCCCTCATTAGCGACGAAATCCCCACTGATTTTTGCTTTTGCAAACCAGACCTCGCCTTGAGCTTCGAAGGCGCCATGGAGAAGTACATTGCCCATGATTTCAATGTCATAGCCATCGATTGCGTTACCTTTACCATCGTCAGTGCGGTTACGAAACTTGCCGTCCCAACAATTAAGGTTACCACCGATCTTAGCCTGCCAAAGGGAGACTTGGCCTTCTGCCTCGAAGGCACCATTGAGGACGACATGTCCCTTAATCTCAGCCCCATAGCCATATAATGCCGTACCTTCTCCATTGTCTGTGCGATTACGGAACTTGCCATGCGTGCAGACAAGATAACCACCTATTTTCGCCTCTGAAAGATTAACCCGACCTTTTGCCTCAAAGGCGTCTCTGAGAAATACGTCACCGGTGATCTCTGCGCCAACAGCATATAATGCGTCATTGTCGCCATTAGTAATGCGGTTGCGGAACTTGCCACCCATACAGTTAAGGTGGCCGCCGACCTTGGCTTGCCAAAACGTGACCCGACCTTCTGCTTCGAAAACATCGATGAGTTGCACACTTCCCATAATTTCAGCACTATCGCAGGAGAATGCTTCACCTTTGCCATCCTCAGTACGGTTACGGAACTTGCCGCCATCACAGACAAGATAGCCACCAAGCTTTGCGCCAGAAAGTATCACTCTCCCTTCGGCCTCGAAACCGTCCCTGAGAAATACATCCCCCATAATTTCGACACGTTCACCATCAAATGCCTTACCCTCGCCGTCGTCTGTGCGATTACGGAACTTACCGCCAACACAGCTAAGCGCCCCACCGATTTTGGTGCGCTGAAGCCGAACCTCACCCTCAGCCTCGAAACCGTGACTAAAAAATACGTAGCCCGTAGTTGCAGCTCGATTAAAAGAGAGTGCAATATGATTACGGTTGCGAAACGAGCCCTCGCTGCAGACAAGATCTCTTCCTATCTGAACACCCGAAAGCTGCGTGACACCTTCAGCTGCGAAGCCGCCTCTAAGGAGTACGCTGTCTGTGATCTCGGTATTCTCGCAGGAGAATGCTTCACCTTTGCCATCCTCAGTATGGTTACAGAATTTGCCGCCATCACAGACAAGATAGCCACCAAGCTTTGCGCCAGAAAGTATCACTCTCCCTTCGACCTCGAAACCATCGTCGAAGAATACATCCCCCATAATTTCCGCACGATCACCATCAAATGCCTTACCCTTGCCATCGTCCGTGCGATTGCGGAACTTACCGCCAGAACAGCTAAGTAAGCCACCGATTTTGACGCCCTGAAACCGAACCTCGCCCTCTGCCTCGAAACCATCATTGAATTGTAGGGCACTCGAAATCTCGGCGCTAACAGCCACTAATCCCGGCAACCATGTTCCAGTGAACGATAAACTAGCCAGATGCGCATAGCTAAAATTAGGGGTATCCGTAAACTTGCAATGATGGAGCTGGAGAGGTAAAACGTGCTTTGCGGCTTGCAGGTTTAGTTCACCTGTTATTATAGCCCCAGAGAGTTGGATACCTGCTTCATGAATCGAAACATTATCATCGCCGCCAAGGGCTAGAAAACGCAGGAACGAACCACGGATGCGTTCATTTGGATCTGCATCTGTTGAGGGCCTATCCGGACGCAGCTCGCACCACTCACCCCGGATAGACGCTGTTAGCAGTTTCTGTTCCGCAGGGAGCAAGCCGGTCTTACCATCTTGGTCCAAAAAATCACCAAGCCATCGCTCATGTGGTTTGTTGAGTGGACGGTTACCTGCAGCCTTTTGAGATTTAAGTGCGATAAGCTGCTTTTGCAAAGCGGCATCTTCCGCAGCTCTAATGGAGTCTTCTAAGTCATTTCGACCGGTGTCAGTCTCAACATGCTCGTCCCTTATTGGCTCTTCTACTGATACGCCATCGTCTTGAGCCATACCCCGCCACCGCTATCGTTATTCGCCTACAATTGGGTACTCTGGTTTAGCCAAAGTCTCCAAGTTTCCAATCGAGCCAATTTCAGATGATAGTGGAAAATACTTGCTCAAGAAACTACGAAGTAAGCCAACGGCTATTTATTATGTTTTACAAACTTGCAGAGCTCAATTTAATAGGGGTGATAGTGTGGGTTTCTCACTAAGGTTAGCGTATAAGAAGTTCAGTTTGTCTTGCCGATCACAGACTTTAAAGACAGCTTTTGCCAGTCCTCTGATTGTCCGCAAACGAGGCTTTGTTTTTTGAGCCTTAAGAAGTCTAAGTTTGGATTTAAAATCGTCTTTTGTCATAGCTCTAAAACTCCTGACTTGTCATATTGGTCTGAAGGGGTGCGAAATGAGGATAATTGGGCCTTAGCACCAAAAAAAATAATCAAATCCAATGCGTTACCTGAGAATTAGTACTAGGGCTAGGTGCCTTGGCACCAAAAATAGGATGTGCAGACAATGTCCAAACAGCACCGAGGTGCTGTTTCTTGTATCTTGCCCTAATTTTTTGCCTTTTTGAGCCTGATTTTCTTCTAAAAATTCGTTGTGCTTTTTTGCTCTGAAATCACTCAGTCCGGGCTGGCTTCGGCGGTGTTTCCGAGAGCCAAATCGGCTTTGCGATTCCCAAAATCCGAGCGCGATTTATCGCTCCGAAATATCGGCTATCGAACGCATTTTTATGAGTTGAGAGTAAAAAAATTTGCTTCGCATCTAAATTGAAATAATTGGTCCAGAATGACATGTTGCGGCCTTGAATATCTTGCCTCAGAACCTTTGCGATAAGCCCTATCGTTGATGAAAATCTCATCGCCAACTCGGCAAATTTTATCGTTCTGAACCGCAAAGACGTCTTTGCTACGGTAAAAATTTTTTTGTAACCGCTCAAACAACCGCATCTGTTATTTGTTATGATGCTTTGAGAGACTATCTCCTGTTAGGATTTGCAGGAGGTCGGTATGGACGGCGGGGAGTTGAGTGACAAGGAACGTGCTTGGCTTGAGCATATTGAAACGTGTATGGCATCTCAGAGTTCGATGAAAGCTTATGCGGATCGTCATGGGTTAGACCTGAACGCTTTTTATTTAAGAAAGAAACGTTTCAAGAAGCTGGGGCTTATCACGGGGAAACGCAATAGCCGGTCAGCTAAGCTGGTTCGTGTTGCGCCGAGCTCTTCTTGTGCAACCATCATTCATTTGTCAAACGGCATCAGTATCGAATGCCGCGGTGCTTTTGATCCAGCCATGATGTCTGGCCTGCTTAAACTTGCCAAGAGCCTTTAGATGATGCGTCCGTCCCTTGATCTTGAAAGTGTCTGGCTCTGCCGTGATGCGGTTGATTTCCGCAAAGGCATAAACGGTCTTTCGATTTTAGTTGAGGATCAGTTGGCGCGTGATCCGTTCGGCGGCCAGTTGTTTGTGTTTATCAACGGCAAACGGGATAAGATCAAAATTTTGTATTGGGAGCGCTCTGGTTTTTGTCTGTGGCAGAAACGCCTGGAACGTGAGCGGTTTAGATGGCCGGATCATTTGGACGGCGATGTGATAACCCTTGATGGTCAACAACTGAACTGGCTTCTGGATGGGTATGATTTGGCTGTCATGCGCCCGCATCGCTCACTTGCATACCGCACGGTGCTTTAAAAAAAGTCATGTGTTGCGCCAAGAGCTCATGCAAATCAGATAATGTCTTTGCTTATGGAAGAGGCGGGCAAAGCTCTAGAAGCATATCCTGAAAATGTTGATGATCTGAAGGCTTTGTTACATCAAAGGGACCAGCAGATTGCGCTTCTTCAGGAAGAGTTGCGGTTGGCGCTTTACAAACGCTTTACGGCAAAATCTGAAAAGACGCCACCGGGTCAGCTTCATCTGTTTGATGAGGTGGAAGTTGAGAGCTGTAAAACGGAGAGGCAAGACCAAGAAGCAACAACGGTTGGCGAACACAATCGCAAGAAGCCAGGCCGCAAAGCCTTACCTGATCATTTGCCACGCACGCGCATTGAGCATGATATCCCGGAAGAGGATAAACGTTGTTCCTGTGGCTGTATGAAAACCCGCATCGGTGAAGAAACATCGGAACAACTCAATATTATTCCGGCAAAGATCGAAGTTTTGCGCCATGTTCGGTTTAAGTATGCTTGCCGGACATGTGAAGGTATCGAAGATGACGGCCCGGCGGTGACAATCGCGCCGATGCCGAAACAGCCCATTCCGAAGAGTAATGCATCACCTGGTTTGCTTGCGCATATTGTTACGGCCAAGTTCCAGGATGGGTTGCCGCTTTACCGCCAAGAGACGATGTTTGCGCGGATTGGTGTTGAGCTTGGCCGTGGGACGATGGCCAATTGGATGATCAAGGCGGGTGAGTTGGTTATGCCGCTGATCACTCTGCTGAACGAGACGCAACTTGATTATGACCTCTTACAGATGGATGAAACGACGGTTCAGGTTTTAAAGGAACAAGGCAGGGCCGCCCAATCGAAATCCTATATGTGGGTGAGGCGGGGAGGCCCTCCGGGGCGAACAATAATTTTGTTTGATTATGACACTTCGCGGAGTGGTTCGGTCCCGGTTTGTTTGCTTAAAGACTTCAAAGGTTATCTGCAAAGCGATGGTTATAAGGGCTATAATGCGGTCGCGGGATGCGATGACGTTATTGCCGTTGGCTGCTTGGCTCATGCGCGGCGCAAGTTTGATGAAGCGTTGAAGGCGCAGGTTAAAAACAAGACCGGGCGTGGAGGTCTTGCCAAACAGGGGCTGGACCTGATCGGCAGGATTTACAGTGTTGAACGTCAGGCGCGAAAAGGCGAGCTTGATGCCGATCAGCGCAAACAGTTGCGTGAGACAAAAGCAAAGCCGGTGTGGGATGAATTGCGTGGCTGGTGTGATCGATCGATCTGCCAAGTTCCGCCGCAAACACTGATTGGCAAAGCGCTGCATTATCTCGATGATCAATGGCCGAGGCTGATCCGTGTGCTTGATGATGGCCGCATCGAGGTCGATAATAATGGATGCGAAAACGCCATCCGTCCGTTCGTTGTCGGAAGAAAGGCCTGGTTGTTCTCTGACACGCCAGCAGGAGCCGAAGCCTCAGCAAACCTCTACAGCTTGATTGAAACCGCCAAGGCAAACGGCTTGGAACCCTACGCCTATCTGCGTCATATCTTCACCGAATTGCCAAAAGCGATCACCGCTCCCGATCTCGAAGCGCTGCTGCCATGGAACATGAGCCAATAGCGACGCAAAGACTTACTCAATAGGAACAGCTATCTCAATAGCGTCACCAGGAGATTAGGCGCTTACATTTTTTTGCAAATATTTTCATATCACCCTCAAGCAAGCGATCTGTTTGGAAAGCTGTATCGCAACGAAATCTTTGTTCCATTTTGTGGGAATGAAGTCCAGCATGACTGTTTGGACATGCGGTCGAGTCCATCACCGGCGAGATGGTCCATAACCTCCCTGTCCAACCGTTAACTTTGCAAAAAGGATGGGACGATTCATTTCCGCATTTTGAATCTCTCCGTCTGTTCGGCGACATCGCCGGGTCAAATCCTTGTACCGCAAAAGGGTAATTCACGCGTCACTGGAGAACAAATTCCGATGGTCAAATAACAATCGGCATAGTCTCAAATACTTCCCCACCTCTCTCAAATTTACGTCTCAACCCCACATAAATCTTTTCCCGGCAGAGGGAGGGGCAGTGAAGCGCAGCTCAAGGCCCAGCCGCATAAGGTGGTGTGCACCCAATGCATTTTCCCGAAAAACGGTGCCTACTTTTCGGGAAAATGCTCATAATAAGCCGGAAGGACGAAGGACTGGAGGACCGTGGATGTGAGACAAAAAGTAATAAGAGAACAAAGAGTACGACACGGTTGCCCACCACTGCGGCGGGCCTATGCTAAGCGCTGCCCATTACAATTTGTCGGGAAAAGAAAACAAAATTGTTGCTTGAAAAGTAACTCATCATATAGCTAGAGGCTGCCCCGCGTCAGTGGACGTAACCTGCCTAGGATAAGACAAGCGGAGCTGGTTTGGGTGAGCTTAGGTGAGGTGAAACCGAACCTTAGCGAGGTAGCGCACGGTACTGAGCTTTAAGCGAAGCAGATGTCAAAAAAGATAAGTTTGTTGGCGATAAAACCTGCTCATTGTTTTAGAAAATTTACGCTGTCGCTTGAGACTAGACAGGCCAGTAGAAACTGACTTGGTTAAACTTGGAAGTAAGTTTAAATGGGAACGAACATACCCAAGTACAAATGAATATCCACAACCTTCAAAAGAATTTATCCAAAAAGATCTAATTTATGTATTTTCATATTCTCAAGAAAGTGACGAATATGGAAATACTATCCAATGCTAGTTTCTGAAGTAAAACCTCAAAAAACTATATTTTTTGCGCATTCTACAGAAAGAAAAGATAAATCAGATTGGGAAGAATTAGATAAACATCTTTATGAAGTTTCCAGATGCGCTAGTGAATTTGCAGAATTATTTGGTGGGCAAGAATTCTCCAAGCTTTTAGGTTATTTGCATGACCTTGGTAAGGTAAAACCCGAGTTTCAGAGGCGGCTTGAGGGAGGTAAACGCGTTTCTCACGCTGGTGAAGGGGCGAAGTTTGCTTCTGAAATATTTGATAAGAAAATCGGCCGTATTCTTGCTTATTGCATCGCGGGTCACCATGCGGGCCTCGCAAATTACGGCGGCGATGGTGGCGGTCAAAAGACGCTTGATGAGTGGCTTGAATGCACAAAATTCATCGACTGGCCATATGATAATAATCTGGTTGCTCCACCGAAACAAGTTCCTCACCCCATTGCTGGTGGTTCCGTAGATGACTTCGCCTACGCCTTTTGCATCCGCATGCTGTTTTCCTGTTTGGTGGATGCAGATTATTTAGAAACTGAAGCTTTTTACGCCAATATCAAAAATCAACCTCCAAGACAAAAATGGTGTGGTTCGTTCAAAACGCTTCATGAAAAACTTTCCAATCATCTCGAAAAGATAAGTGCCGATGCTAAGGTAACCGATGTTAATGCCTTGCGTGCTGAGGTTCTCCAAGCATGCAGGGCCACAGCACAGAAAGAGCCTGGGCTTTTCACGTTGACAGTGCCGACCGGTGGCGGCAAGACGCTTTCTTCCTTGGCGTTTGCTCTTGACCATGTCATAAAACATGGATTGAGACGTGTCATCTATGTAATCCCTTTTACGTCCATTATTGAACAGACCGCAGATGTATTTCGTGAGGCTCTCAAGGACAGTGATGCTATCCTAGAACATCATTCGGCCTTTGATTGGGGCGATGAGAGGACGTTTGAAGATGATTTAAAAAACCTGTCTCCTGAAGAAGAAACGCTTGCCAAACTGCGAAAAGCGTCTGAAAACTGGGACCGGCCGATCATTATCACAACGGCCGTGCAATTTTTCGAAAGCCTTTATTCTAATAAGACTTCCCGATGTCGTAAGCTGCACAATCTCGCGAAATCCGTCATTATTCTCGATGAAGCGCAAACCTTGCCGTTGAAAGTTCTCAGACCTTGCCTTGCCTCACTAAAGGAGCTAGCGCGTGGTTACGGTACGAGCGTGGTGTTGTGCACAGCAACCCAGCCGGCCGTGCGTAGGAAAGACGGTTTCACCTCCCAAGAAGCGCTTGAAATTGATGAGACGCGTGAAATAGCACCGAACCCATTTGAGCTCTTTAAACGGTTAAACCGGGTCCAGTTCAAGCGTGGACAAACGCCCATGAGCGATGGTGAATTAATCAATGCTCTTGGTGGCGTCGATCATGGTCTCGTCATCGTCAATAACCGCATCCACGCGTTGGAATTTTATGAAGAGATGGCGAAAAGATCTTTGAAAGGCGCGCGCCATCTCTCAACAACAATGACCGTCCTCCATCGGCAAAGTGTCCTTAGAGAAATCCGGGATGATCTTAAAGATGAACGCCCGGTTCGTTTGGTGTCAACCAGTTTAATCGAGGCTGGCGTTGATATTTCCTTTCAAAAAGTATGGCGGGCATTGGCGGGACTTGAATCGATCGCTCAGGCAGCCGGACGCTGCAATCGCAATGGCGAGTTAGGAAATGAAGGGGGACTTGTCACTATTTTTGAGCCAGAGCAAAAAGAAGACCGCGGCATGCCACCAGAACTCAAACAATTTACCGAAGCGGCACGGATGGTTCTCGATAAATATGACGATCCGCTGCATCCGGAAACGATGAGGGCGTACTTTAAAAGGCTTTATTGGCAACGTAGTGATATCGAATTAGATGGTTTCAAAGTATTGCCCCTGCTTACTGAATTTATAGAAAACTTCGATTTTGAGTTCGCGACTGTTGGAAATCTCTTTCGGTTGATTGAGGACGTTATGGTTCCTGTCATTATTCCTCATCGTGCAAGCCAGGCTTTCGGTGCACCACAAAAACTGATTGATAAAATCCAGGATGCCTATGTTATGGGCAAGCTTGCACGCGACGTTCAGCCTTACACTGTTCAGATTCCGCGAAGCGGACGGCAAGGTCTACTTGTTGAAGGTGCCGCGATATATCTCAACGAAAAACAGTTCGGACAGCAATTTGTTATTCTCGAAAATCACGACCTCTATACAGATGGACGAGGATTAGACTGGCGTAAGCCGACATTTCGGCATGTGCATTCGGGATATTGATAGGAGAAACAAATGACCTACGGCGTCAAACTTCATGTCTGGGGTGATTATGGTTGTTTCACGCGACCGGAGATGAAGGCTGAGCGCGTCTCTTACGATGTCATGACACCTTCAGCAGCACGAGGCATTTTAGAA
Organism: Methyloligellaceae bacterium; assembly: GCA_965224165.1. Taxonomy (GTDB): domain Bacteria; phylum Pseudomonadota; class Alphaproteobacteria; order Rhizobiales; family CBDCYM01; genus CBDCYM01. The sequence goes on from CBDCYM010000011.1 coordinate 1,622,202, forward strand.
GCTATTCATTGGAAACCGGCGATCTGTTGGACCATTGACCGCATTCATGTGTTGGAGCCGATCCGTTTTCAATCGATCCGCCGTAATGAGCTAGTCAGCAAAATTCCCATAGCTGGTCAGACAGGTATAAAGTCGGCAATGAACAAAAATGACTTGTCGAAGCTTGGGCAATCCATTGAAGACAACCGCGTGCAGCGGGCAACAATGGCGCTTTACAAACCCGCCTATATCATTGAGGCCCATTTTGATTTGACCGAAAAAGCACAAGATGATGACACAGCGGACAAGCATATTTCGATGTTTAACCGGCGAGCCGCTAAAGGGCAGTGCTTCCACCATCCTTGTCTTGGGTGCCGAGAATTTGCCGCTGACTTTGAACTCATAGAAGACGGTTTCCCCACATCCAACCTCCCTGAAGAAAATCGCAATCGTGATCTTGGCTGGATGCTCTATGACATTGATTATCAGAGCGATAACCAGCCTGTCTTCTTCCGCGCTCGGCTGGAAGATGGGGTGCTCAATCTCACAAAGGTTAGGCCGGAGGCCTTTGCCATATGAGCATTTTGCAAGATTTGAATGTTTTTTACGATCGTCTCGATAGACGTGGCTTAGTCCCTCCACAAGGCTATCTTCCACGCCCAGTGGGTTTTGCATTGATGTTGAGAGCAGATGGAACTGTTGACGAAACCATTGATCTCCGGGTCCCCGATAAGGATAAATTAAAACTAAAAAACCTTATCATCCCAAGATTAAGAGATCACAACAACAAGGCCGCCGCAGATCCATTTCTATTTTGCGATAATACAGGGTATGCGCTAGGGGTCGTTAAAAAGGAAATGAAACGCGGGAGCCCAATCGAGGCTTTTGAAAACTTTAAGTCACTACACAAACGTTGGTTATCGAACACGAGAGACGAAGGCTGCATCGCTTTATTGCGATTTCTGGAGCAATGGAACCCAGATTGTTTCAAGCAGCTTCGTATCGATCCTGAATTGAAAGATCGTAATCTTGTTTTCTGTCTCTCTGGCGATACCAATGAAAATGGTAATCCGCGTTTCTTGCATGACCGCACTGAGGCAAAAGAAATATGGCGGCGCTATATTGAAGAGCAACCAAGCGAAAAGCCTGCTCAATGTCTGGTCACGGGTAACAGATGCCCACCAGCAAGGTTACATCCCTCCTTTCGTCTTCCCCCTATTAGTCCTCAGGATAAACAACATGATGCTCCTATAGTTTCATTTAATGAAGCAGCATTCAAATCTTTCGAAAAAGAAAAGGGGCAAAATGCACCGGTTTCTGAAGAAACTACTTTCAGGTATGGAACCGCGCTTAATTGGCTTCTTTCACCAAATGCACGTCGCAGTTTATTGGTGGGGAATACGACTGTTGTTTTCTGGGCCGAGGACAGAGGCACCGATGAAGAAAGTGCTGAATGCGCTGAAAACACGCTTGAAATTGTATTTTCTAACCGTGAATTCGATCCCGATCGCGCTGATGCGGGACGAATCCGTGCTGCAGTTCAAACTGTGGCGAAAGGCACTGCAAAAGAAATTGATCCTAAATTAAACGAAAGAACCATCGTACACTTGTTAGGCCTTTCTCCTAACAACGCAAGAGTTGCTGTCAGATTTTATGTTATTGATTCTTTTGGAGATTTAGCTAAGCGGCTTCATCAGCATATGCTTGATCTTCAGATCAAGCCTAATCCTTTCGATGATCTTTTTCCCAATGTTAAGCATTTGCTAATTCAGTTAGCGCCTTCGACAGTTAATAAGAACAAATGGAAACATGTCCCACCCCGTCTCGGCGGCGAGCTTATGGAGGCCATTCTGACCGGCAAGTCTTATCCGCGCACACTTTTGACAACTGTGATCGAACGTATCCGTGCCGATAAGGTGCTGAACGGCCCGCGCGCCGCACTGATCAAAGCGTGGCTCACCCGTGATATGCGCCTAACCCGACAGAATTCCAAAATTCCACAGGAGGACGACCTAATGGCTCTTAGGAGAGAAAATAATAATCCGGGCTATTTGCTCGGACGGCTATTCGCTACTTACACTTACGCGGAAAGTTCCGTTGCCAAGCGCAATGCGACGTTACGCGACAAATATATCGGGTCTGCATCCGCAACGCCACAACGCATCTTCCCAACACTGATGCGCGGTTATGAGCATAACCGTTCCAATCTTCTTAAAGGTGAGCATCCCGGTGCGGCTATACGCTGTGATCAAGAAGCCGCCGAAATCCTTGACAAGCTATCTGATGAATTTCCGCGCATGCTACCGCCAGAAGATCAGGGGCGTTTTTTTATCGGCTTTTATCATCAAGAGCGTTTCTTCTATACCAAAGCAGAACCCAAACCAAAAGACCAACCAGCCGAAACAGAGGGGGCATGAACCATGACCACAATCGAGAACCGCTATGATTTTGTCTATTTCTTCGACGTGATGAACGGCAATCCCAATGGCGACCCGGACGCTGGCAATCTGCCGCGCATGGACCCGGAAACATCAGAAGGTCTCGTCTCCGATGTTTCCCTTAAGCGCAAGGTCCGCAATTATGTAGAGATGTTGGGAGATGGTGCGAATGGAGCGGCAGACGGACGGGGCATCTACGTACAGGAAAATGCTATCCTCAATGAACAGCATCGCAAAGCCTATAAGGCAATCCGCGTTGATGACGACAAGGTTAAAAAAGCCAAGAAACTTTCACCTGAATCCGATGAAGAGGCCATCAAGCTGCGCACCTGGATGTGCCAGAATTTCTTTGATGTGCGCACTTTTGGCGCGGTGATGTCTACTGGCATTAATTGTGGTCAGGTGCGCGGGCCCGTACAGTTTACCTTTGCCCGTTCGGCTGAGCCAATCTTGCCAATGGAAATTTCCATTACCCGTATGGCTGCGACCAATGAAGCTGAGAAGAAAAAGTCACGTGAAGCGGGTGAGGATGATGATGCCCGCTCGGACAACCGCACTATGGGCCGCAAGCATATCGTTCCTTACGGTCTTTACCGCGCCCATGGCTATATCAATGCCAAGCTTGCTGAAAAGACGTTCTTCAGTGAAGAAGACCTCACTCTGATTTGGAACGCCTTGAAAAATATGTTTGATCATGATCGCTCAGCCGCGCGCGGTGAGATGGCTGGCCGAAAACTGGTGATTTTTAAACACGAAAGTGCCCTCGGCAACGAGCGGGCACACAAGCTCTTCGAGCGGATAACCGTTTCGCGACGCTATAATGGCGATACTCTCCCGATCGGTGATCCGAGGACTCACAACTGGCCGCCAGCTCGAGCTTTCCATGACTATTCGATTGATATCAACCGGAACAATCTGCCTGCCGGGATAGAGATAATAGAGCCATTTTAGCTTGGAATAAGCCGATGGAGTATGATGAGAAGGACCTCATCTCCCTCTCAGCCCTACAGCACTATCTCTTTTGCCCGCGTCAATGCGCGCTCATTCATGTGGAACAGCTTTGGGCTGAAAATCTGTTTACGGCAGAGGGGCGGATTTTTCATGAGCGTAATACAGAACCTGGTCATGAAATCCGTCGCGGCGTGAAGACAGTTATGGCTATGCCACTTGTTTCTCGAGAGCTTGGTGTTGTCGGTATAGCCGATGTTGTGGAATTGCATGGCAAACCACCTGAGATCCGACCCTATCCTATTGAATATAAACGCGGTCGCCCCAAGGCGCACCGAGCAGATGAGGTTCAACTTTGTGCGCAAGCGATATGTCTTGAAGACATGTTTGGATGTTCTTTGACGGAAGGTGCTTTGTTCTATGGCAAGAACCGCCGCCGCAAAGTCATCGCATTTGATGACGAGTTGCGGGAACTCACCACACAAACTGCAGTTGAGACTCGCCAATTGATCCACTCTCAGAAAACACCTCCTCCAATCTATGAGAAAAAACGTTGTGATGCCTGCTCGCTCAATGAGATTTGCCGCCCGAAGCAACTTGAACGGCGTGGTCCAGTAAAGAACTGGTTATCGCGCAGGATCGCAGAATAGTAGGGAGCTGTCCATGCGCCGTCATTTAAACACGCTTTACATTACGACAGAAGGTGCCTGGCTGAATAAGGATGGAGCTAATGTCGTTATTTCATTAGAAAATAAAGAGTTAGGTCGAATTCCAATTCATACGATTGGTGGCATTGTCTGCTTTGGCCGAGTTTTGATGAGTCCCCAACTTATGGGGTTTTGTGCTGAGAGCGATGTCTGTGTTTCTTACTTGACGGATTATGGGCGTTTTTTGGCGCGGGTTGAGGGACCGACACGTGGGAACGTACTTCTGCGCCGGGAACAATATCGCCGGACAGACGATCCAGATAAATGCTCGGAAATTGTTTGCAATATCATTGTTGGCAAAACACTCAACCAGCGAGCGGTTCTCAAACGCACATTGCGTGACCATGGGAACAGTCTTAATGAGGAAGAAACAGAAAAATTACAAAAAGTTTCTGAGCGTTTTACAGGGATTGCCCGCAAGGTGGAAACTTTAACAGATGTTGACACGCTACGCGGTTTTGAAGGAGAAGCAGGACAAATTTACTTTGGAATATTTGATCACCTAATACGGGCACAAAAAGACCTATTTACCTTTACAACACGCAGCCGCCGTCCACCACGTGACTCGGTCAATGCAGTTTTGTCATTTGTCTACACACTTCTCATGCATGATGTGCGCTCCGCTTTAGAAAGCAACGGTCTTGATCCTGCAGTTGGTTTCTTGCATCGGGAACGTCCTGGACGTCCAAGTCTTGCGCTTGATCTCATGGAAGAATTTCGTCCCTTCTTAGCGGATCGTTTGACGCTTTCTTTGATCAACCGGCAACAGCTTGGAGAAAAAGATTTTCGTCAGATGGAAAATGGTGCGGTGTTGCTGAATGAAGATGGTCGTAAGAAAGTTCTTGTCGCTTATCAAGAACGTAAGCGTGATGAACTTACTCATCCATTTCTCAATGAAAAAATGAGCATTGGTTTACTGTTTCATGTGCAGACGCAGCTGTTTGCTAGGCACTTACGTGGGGACATTGATGGCTATCCCCCTTTTATATGGAAATAGGAACATTTCCGATGATGGTTCTGATTACATATGACGTGAGCACAGAAACAGAGGGGGGCGCCAAACGATTGCGACGGGTTGCGCGTGCCTGTAAAGACTACGGACAGCGTGTGCAATATTCGGTTTTCGAATGTGAGATTGAGCCCGCTCAGTGGGTGGAACTTAAGGATAGACTCCTTAAAGAGATAAATACCGAAACAGACAGTTTGCGGTTTTATCAGCTTGGAGCCAATTGGCGCCGTCGTATCGAGCATGTTGGAGCAAAGCCTGCTCGCGATTTTGATGATCCACTAATATTTTAATGCGAACCTAAAGCGTCACTGAAAAGCCAGATAGGTTCGCAAAAGACAATTTGCAAGGGAAAACAAGGGGATAAGCTTTTTTGATTGCGACATGGCAGATGAATTGCTTCACTTTCGAAGTGGTTCGCGCATGACGTTATATTTTCTGTTCTTTGACATTGTGTTAGATACAAACGGTCGCTCCCTTCGCGGGAGCGCGGATTGAAACTCCAATGCTCTTGAAAGAGCCGTGCCAACAGATCGTCGCTCCCTTCGCGGGAGCGCGGATTGAAACATTAACAACAATGTTGCGGATTTCATCGACATTTCGTCGCTCCCTTCGCGGGAGCGCGGATTGAAACATATGGATTTTGCCAATAACCAACGCGCCAGATGGTCGCTCCCTTCGCGGGAGCGCGGATTGAAACCGGCATGGCGGCGCTCTTTCCGGATAAATCACAGCGGTCGCTCCCTTCGCGGGAGCGCGGATTGAAACTCTAGCGTTAATTGCATAATCTACGGTTGCTAAGCGTCGCTCCCTTCGCGGGAGCGCGGATTGAAACTAAAGCTTTCAAGGACGATGGGAACTAAAGCCGCGTCGCTCCCTTCGCGGGAGCGCGGATTGAAACCCCAGGCCTCGACGGTGCTGTTTTCCATGGCAATGTCGCTCCCTTCGCGGGAGCGCGGATTGAAACCCCAGGCCTCGACGGTGCTGTTTTCCATGGCAATGTCGCTCCCTTCGCGGGAGCGCGGATTGAAACTGAAGCAATCCAAAAACTCTTAGATACAGGGCGCGTCGCTCCAAAAACTCTTAGATACAGGGCGCGTCGCTCCCTTCGCGGGAGCGCGGATTGAAACACGATAGGCTAGCAGACGCGAAACCGGATAATCGGTCGCTCCCTTCGCGGGAGCGCGGATTGAAACTCTGCTGGCCAGTCTAAACAGGCTCCACAGCGCATGTCGCTCCCTTCGCGGGAGCGCGGATTGAAACTCTATAGCAAGCCAGTATCCGCAACTCTCATTTTGTCGCTCCCTTCGCGGGAGCGCGGATTGAAACATTGCCGTGACGATCGAGAAGCCCCGTTTCATAAGTCGCTCCCTTCGCGGGAGCGCGGATTGAAACACACAGCTTTATAAGGTGCGCTTGGAGACGCTGCGTCGCTCCCTTCGCGGGAGCGCGGATTGAAACAGCCATTGTCGGCGCCGAATAGCTAAACGGCACGTCGCTCCCTTCGCGGGAGCGCGGATTGAAACAAGAGGTTGCCTAATGTGCGGATCATCAATGAGCACGTCGCCCCCTTCGCGGGGGCGCGGATTGAAACAGTTGTCTTCGTGTTCACTCAGGGCTGTATCCGTGTCGCCCCCTTCGCGGGGGCGCGGATTGAAACGTCCTGTTTGTCGAGGCGCTTGCGGGCATATTCCGTCGCCCCCTTCGCGGGGGCGCGGATTGAAACTATGGATGTGCCATATCATCAACGTGAGGAAATTGTCGCCCCCTTCGCGGGGGCGCGGATTGAAACACCATGGCGCTCAATAATGCGGAATATACCCGTGTCGCCCCCTTCGCGGGGGCGCGGATTGAAACTGTTGCATCGCTCACTTTAAAACGGGCCTTGAAGGTCGCCCCCTTCGCGGGGGCGCGGATTGAAACACGCTTGTCAGTCGTGCCTGTACTCTGTCGTATGGTCGCTCCCTTCGCGGGAGCGCGGATTGAGGCTTTCTTTCAATAATTAGGTATGAATATTTCATACCTTTATGTTATATATACTGCCATGAAGAGATAGGGACTTGCCATGTCAGGAATCGAAAAGCGAACTTTTAGCTTACCCCCAGAACATGCCGCGTTCATTGATGCCAAAGTGAAATCTGGTCGTTATGCCAGTGGAAGCGAAGTTGTGCGCGCAGGTTTGCGCGCCCTGCAGGAACGCGATGAAGCTGTCGAGCGTTGGCTCAAAGAAGAGGTTGCATCAACCTATGATGCGGTTAAAGAGGGGCGCTCAAAGACTTTTCCGGTAGGTGATGTCTTTGATGAAATTCGTTCACGTCACGCGGTGGCGAGAGAAGATTCGTGAAACGCAGCATCGTTGAAATTTCAGAAGATGCGAGAGCCGATTTAATCGGCATTTATGACTGGATTTCGCAGAAAATCCGAGTTACGTATAAGACCTGTCTATGACGAATATTGACATTTATCGACAGATCACATAAATTATTCCTATCCATAACCAATAGGGAAATAGCATGGGCAGCAGTTTAAATCTGTCACTCACTGATGAATTGCGGCGGTATGTTGATGAGCGGACCGGCGACAATGATGTGTATGCAACCCCCAGTGAGTATATTCGTGATTTGATCCGCCAAGACATGCAAAATCGCCAAGTGGTTCAGCGTGTCTTGCAGGGTTTGGATGATATCAAAAATAGCCGGTTTTCTGAAAAATCAATTCTTGATATTGTCGAAGAGGGCTAACGGCTTTGCCTCGCAAGTCATACACGCTTACGGAAACGGCTGAAAATGATTTGCGGCTTGCAAAAGCATGGTCATTGTCACGATGGAACAAAGAGCTGACAAAAAAATATTTTGTGGATCTCCATAAGGGAGCAGAATATATCGCAAAAAATCACGCGTCCTTGCGAGATCGTAATGAGTTAGCCAGTGGTACGGGGCTTTCGCTTTATCCGGTGAGGGAACACTACATAGTGTATGTGCCGGTCTCAGATAATCATATTATCATTGTTGCGTTTATTCGGCAGGTTCGTGATGTGCCTGCTATCTTAGCCCGAGAGAATTATCGCATTAGCCGTGAAGTTAAAGAAATACGAGAAAAGATTGATCAAGGAGAGATTGAGATTTAGATAGATAGCGCAATCCCATTAGGACATCTGAGTGAAGTCCATGATGTTTAGAATTCGAACAAAAAGAGAATTTGTCCTAACGGTCTTTGATTTTATTGAAGTCTTTGAGAACTTAAAATCCTGAGGCCTAACAGCCGTGCGGGTTCGAGTCCCGCCGTCCGCACCATCTCATACTTTCCCATGCGGAAGTCCTCCAACAGTTTGAAGGGCAAGGCTATTTTCGGTGTTCGATAGCCCTTTTCCCGGCAGTAAGAAATCCGCTCGGCAAAAGCCAGTCTCAGCACGATTTGCTTGAGGGCAAACTGCCCGGAAGCCCAGAGAGTCCAGGGGTTTGCCAGAAACTCGCAGGAGAGTTCGATAAAATCCTCGAACCTGCCCTTGGGCTTGCCCTGGTTTTTCAGTTTCTCGGCCATGAGCGCACGTTCTTTCTCCAGCTTTTCGATTTTGCCCTCATAGGCTTTAATCACCACCGGACTGGAGGCATCCATAATGCGCTCTAAAAGCTCTTCAATTTGCTTCTCAACAGCCTTCATGTCTTCTTTTAACGTCTCAAGCGCCATCGCCGCCTGACGGGCCCTTTGATCCCAGGCATTCTTGAACATTCTGCGCGCCAGGGTGAATAAGGTTGCCGTTGGCTGTAGCCCACGCACAATGTCTTCGAAGTCACCTTCAAGACGTGCCCGGGGAATAGATTTGCGATAACTGACACAGCCTTTAGTGTCACAAAGATAATAGGGATATTTTTTGCACTTCCCTTTGGACCAGCAGGCGGTGAGCGGCTTGCCGCAATCATTGCAAAGCACAAAGCCCCGCAACGGAAAATCCAGACTGATATTCTTCCGGGCCGGCGCTTTAAGTGCGCCCTTGCGACGCTCTTGTATCTTCTCATATGTCTCCAAAGAAATCAGCGGTTCATGATGGGCCTTGACCCAATTTACGCCCCAGTCTTTATGACTGATATATCCGGCATAAAGGGGATGGGTCAGAATGTCGGTCACGCGCTGCTGTTTGACCTCGCCGCATGGCCCCTTGGGAAACTCGGGCTGTGCATCAAGAAACCGCTTAACCTCGGCCTGGGAGTCAAAACGCCCGCAGGCATAGGCTTCGAGCGCCTGCGTCACGATGGAGGCCAGTGGCTCATCCCGGACAAGTTCCTTGCCGCCGCGTTCTGACTCGATATAGCGATAGCCAACCGGCGCATGAAACACCCAAAAACCCTGTTCCAGCCGCGCCTGCATTTTCTGGCGCACCTGCCGCCCGTTTTGTTCGCGCTCAAGCTCGCCTTGCGCGGCAAACACGGTTTCAATGAATTTGCCTTCGGGCGTGTCTTCAAACTTGAAATTCAGACATTCGCGCTTTGCATTCCGTGCCAACATTTCACGTTTCAATTTCAGATGAAACTCGGTGTCTCTGGCATAGCGCTTGAGATCATCAAAGATGACCACGAAGTTTTCTTGGGGGCAGGCATCGAGATAAGCGAGCAACGCCACCATGCCCGGGCGCTTCATAAAATCCCCGCCGCCACTGACATCGTCGGGAAAGACAGCTTCGACCTGATAGCCGCGCTCGGCGGCATAGTCGCGGCAGCGATGTTCCTGGCTGTCCAGCCCGCTACCGTCTTCCGCCTGCCTCTTGCTGGAGACCCGGCAATAGATAACGGCCTTTTGCGGCTGCGTTTCCTTTTTTTCGCCTGCGCTCACTTTTGACTCCTCCCGCCGGACGGGAGGGGGTTCCCGTCTGCACTCTTTACTTCATGGGTGGGTGTATTTTCTGAGTTTAACAAATCTACGGCCTTTGAGGCGATAAAATCCCCGATTTCCTCCTTTTGCTCACAGGCCTGTTGGACCGGATGGATGCCGAATCCCAAATCAACAAAGCCAACGACGATATTCCAGAGCGTTTGGATCAGCTCGCGCTTTTGATCGTCGCTCAGATCGGAATCTTCAAGATAATGCCCATACAGGTCCCAATCGATGGTCAGACTCATAGGACGCTCGTTTTGCGCCGCCTCACCGGCCAGCACGCCGCTTTTCTCCTTTCCCTTATCTTCCATCTTTTTCTTCAATCCATTACTCCTTACTCAGCTCCCTATACTTTTACGCATAGGAACAAAAAAAGAACATACTAGGATAATATTCCTGTTTGCTCAAGAAAAACCGGCATAATAATCTTGCGTTTTTCTTGTTATTCTCCGGTTTCGCCCAGTCATGGATAGCGCCGACCTACCGGACTCGCCTGCGGCTTTTTCCGCGTGAGCGACGTATTTCTTCACTCCATCCGGCCTGCCTGAGCGCATTGCTATGGGCTTTAGCGGCCAATCGTTCTGCTCTTGCCCGGTGCAAAGCCGCCAAAATTTCCCGGTCAACCGGATTGCGTATATCCAGATCGGGACGCTCGAAAGGTGGATCGCCGGTGCCGTCTTCACTCATAGCTGGTTCCTTTCCTTACATTGTCGGGCCGGACCGGGAGGGTCGCTGACTTTGCACCTCCTTGCGCTGTTGCTTGACATATACTTCTCAAAAACCCGGCAATATATTCGGGTAGGCGGAATAGATTTTTCTTTACTTTCCGTCTTCTGCCCAGGCGGCAGCAGATAGGCAAGACTATTCGTCCTTGAAGCCGCTGCCAAAGATGTCCTCCATGTCAGCAAGTTCGGCCAGAACAAGCAGCAGGAGTTGAAACCGGAAACACTGATTATAGGGCAGCTTCATCTCCGGCGTTGCGGTGTCAAAACACATGCTCAGGATGCGCTCGAGCCAATCAAGCTCACTGCCTTCCTTTTGTTCAATGGTACGAATCTTGTGAAAGGCGTCATAAAGCGGATCAAACAGGGCGCGGTGAATCCCGAAGGCCTCAAGATGAGCCTCCCTTATTTCACGAAAATAATGTTCCATACCCCGGCGCGGAACGCGTATATACATGATGGTTGACATGGGATTGTCCTCAACGAGTTCGTGTTTGCTGTTGCGGGTCTTTCTTTTGAACTTCCTTTTGGGCTTCGCGCTCTTTCTTTTCTGCCTCAACTTGCGGACGGTAATACTCCTCTTCCAGCTCTTTGCCCCATTCATAGAGGTCCTTGCCCTCCTTGATCTGGAACTTTTCTTTCATGAGCGCCTTTGCGCCCGCATGGGTAATGTTCAATTCATCGGCCATGACGGACGCCTGATGGGCATAAGCTCTGTGAAAGGTCATCTTGTCGCCCTCCCGAATCATGGCTCCAACTTCGGCGGCATGCTGATAGGCCTGACGCTTTTGCTCTTCGGTGAGGTTTTCTTCCTGGGCCCTATAGGCCTCACGCATCTCGTTCATGGACTGACCGCAGCGGATTTTGAACAGATCGCGGATAACGGTTTCCGCCTTCATCACATCGAACTTTTCCGAACGCGACAGCGCATAGGCATAATCCCCGAGTTTTTCCTTAAATTTTCCGCTTTTGCGGATTTCTCGTTCAAGAATGCCGGTAATTGCCATGCCTTCATCGAATTGCATGTCCGTGAGCAGCCTGCCGGAATAGCTTTCCCGTGCTTCCATCACCCGGTCCATTTCTTTTGGATCATAAAGATAGTTCATCTGTTTACTCCTTCGCGTTAATTTCACCTCTCGCGCTGCCTCGTCCGCACGCGCCTTTCTTTCCCGCTTCGTCTGTCCGTGGCCCTGTCAAAATCCCGCCTGGGCTTTTCCCGTAATTTCCGGCGGCGTTCACAGCAATTCAGCAACTTGTCGATATCCTTGATTTCGCGAGCCTCGAGATGGGCCAGCCGCCGCTGATGCTGATCCTGAACCCACCTGTGCGCCTGCCGATTAATCGCGGATTTGTCAAAGCGGTCATGGCTAAACCAGCGATGTTTGAAGTCCAGATTTTTTTCGCCCGCCTGATTGATCAGACGTTCGCGGACCACTTCCACACGGGTGTCATATTCAAGCTCATAGGCGCGCTGCTCAAACCGGCGCTTGTCCTCATACGCCTTTTTGATCTTCTGAAATTCGCTCCATTCTCTTCCCGTGAGCATTTTGGCGGCTTCACGGCGGAGCGAGATCAAATCAAAGCTCCGCTTGATATCATCATCCGTGCTGGACCTCATGAGCCTTCCCCTCGTTTGGCTTGCCAAATTTGCGTGGGCCGAACGCCCCGTGATAGTTTCAAATCGTGAGGCCATTTAAATATATTGATGACATTGAGGCATGGCTGGAGCCGATGGATTACCAGGGCTTCTGGCACGCCATTGCGCCTTATGATCTGATCCTTCAGCCGCGTGATCATTGCGATCAGCAAATTGCCGATGGCGAGGTCGATCAGGAAACCGTGCTCGATGTGCTCAAAGCCCTGGCGCGCATTGAACTCACCAAACGACATCGTCTGCACTGGAAACCGGCCGCGCCCTGGCTGAAACTCGTGGACACGCATTAGGCCTTCTCCCCGCTTTTTCGAAACAGGACCCAGCTGCATTTGCCATTTGCCGGATAAGTGGTGAAGGTTCCATACGGCCCGATAAAAGTGCAGCGCGTATAATGGCGGGGAGCTGCCGGGTCATACGTGCCGTTATCCCGCCATTCATAAGACCAGATGATATGCGGCAGGCCCAAGAGCAGATAGGCAAGAAGGCCTGCCAGCGGCAACGCGATCCAGACAAAATAATGAGCCCGTAAAAACCGGATGCTCATAGCGCTTCTCCTTTTTTCCGGATGTTCAGGGTGACTTTGGGATCAGGCGGAAGTTTTCCGCCTTCGAGCGGATTGTCATCCAGCGCGTGGCAATAGGGCGCGATTTCGTTTTGACGGATTTTCTTGCAGTGAATCCAGCCCACCCCCTTGACGTGAATAATTTGCTCATCGTCAGGCAGGCGCATGAGTTCATCCGCCGTCATGACCCGCTCAAGACCGGCCTGATAGCCGCCGGAAAGTCCCAAACGCTCGGAGCTCACATTCAGGCTTGCGCCGACATGAAGCGACTGGCCCATGGCCTTGGAGACGCGCTCGGCCTCCTCAAAATCAGAAAAGCCGAAATACTGCTTCACAATGGCCATTTCCTCGGCAATGGCGCAGAGCTTTTCGCCAAAGCGCGTTTGCATGGCTTTTCTGGACTGGCTTACAAAATGATAGGCCCCGCCAAAGGCCCGGACCACCGTGGTTTTGCTGATCAGGGACTGAATGGGCGTGTTGTTGGCCTCTTCGAGGATAAAGTCGGTCGGCCCGGCCAGACCCGTCAACAATGCATGCTGGAAGGATTGCAGATGCAGCGCATAATAAGCGCCAAGCCGCTCCATATGCCGCTGCGGCGCGATTAAAAAGACAATGGCGTTGTCGCGGAGTAAATCAAGATGGGTAGTCTCGGCATCGCGCCCCGCATCATGCAGGGCCGAGCCTGCTTCAAAAATGCGTAAAGCGCCCAGGGCAGCGTCAATATGCTGGCCGTGATGATCCGGCACATTACCCCGCATATTGATAATGTTGCGGGCGCGCGCTTTGAGAGCCTGGTCTCCTTCTTCCGTCTCAATGTCGAGCATCTTGTTGAACGTTTCAGGGTCGGCAAGCAGCGACCACGCCCCTCCGGGCGTCGCCAGTCTCGGATTGCGCCGGAGCAGGGATCGCTGCGCGAACTCGATATAGCCGCGCGGGCTACTGCGCCAGTAGCGGTTTTTCTCATCCCCGTCCTTGGGCTCTTCGATCAGCGCGTAATTGGCGCTCTCGGCGGAAAACAAAAGCTCACCCAATCCCTCCTCGTAAGCCGCGCTCAGCGACCCTTTCGGGTTCAGCTCGATCCGGTAGGGATTATCAGCGCCGAACACGTTGAAATCATCGATCATCACGACCTTGCGCCCATAGGCCGAGCAAAGACGGGCCACTTGCGCGGCCATCTCGCCGTCCTTGGAATCCGTGATGACCATGCCGCGAGAGGAATCAGCCAGCATGGAGAGTAGCCAGGTCATGGACCCGGCGCTTGTCTTCCAGCCCCCCGCCGCGGCGTAAGTGATGGAATGGGCGCGCCTGGGTTCATAAATGGGGCGCGGATTGTCTTCCATCGTCAGACCAAGCAAGCGGCGGCCAAAGGGCTGGCTCATAGCAGGCCTCCTTGTTCCAGATCAGCGTCGCTCGCCAGCCTCGAACTTTTGCGTCCATCGCCATGCTTGCGGTATTGCTTCACAGTCTTGTCACAGACATAAAGATCGCGCATGAGCTTTAAGGCCCTGATGGCACAGCTGAGCGCGCCCACCAGACACAGGCCCCCGATGAGATAAAACTGCCACCATAGGGCGCTGCTATGTGACCACAGCCACCAGCCCAGGACGCCAAAGAAGGCCACGCCCAGGAGCTTGACATTGATATCAATAATCGTCGTGGTTTTTTGGCCGGGATTGATCATCTGAGGAGTCTCCTTTTGCACGGGTTTATTCAAACGCGGCGTAAGCGTTAAACCGCGCTGCGCCTGCTTTCTTGAAAAACCTCGTCCACTCTTTCTTTAAAATCGGAAACCAGCGCCCATCACTGCCGAGCTTTGTGTTTTGTTGACCCAGGCCCCGCATTTCGATGGTGCAGCCTTTAAGGATCGGGCCGGAGGGCGCAGGCAGGGATTTTTTGCCCGAGAGCAAATCCTTGCCGCTGAGCTGTTTCGACCATTCAATCCCGTCAGAAAAAATGACGATCCGTATTGGTATCTTCTTGCAATTGAGGGATGGGCCAAGCGCTTCGAGAAAGCCGATAATATTGGTGCGCGGCTGGATTTTGATTTTGCCGCCCCTCACTAAATTCGGCAAAGAGTGGATTAAGCCGCCAATCCTGGGCGCGATGCGATGCGGGCGACTCCGAGCCTTTTTGCCAAGCGTCACATTGATATAGATTTGCTGCGCGGCCATTCCGGCTGTACCGAGCGTGCGGATTTTGACAAGGTCACCGGGCCCCATCTTTGAGATAACAGACTGAACATAGTGACCGGCCTGTTTGGCAGTATTAATGTCAACCGCAATGGAGGCTGAGTCCGACAGATCAAGAGCAAAGATGACCAGTTGTGGTGGCCCGGCCTGCGCTGCTGTGCTCGCGCCGATCAACATGACGATGGCAGCGGCAAAGCGAATAAAAGTCGTGTGCATAATTAATCCTCCTCGTCTTCAGGCGGCATGTAACTCAAATCAATCAGGATGGCGTAAGGACTGGTGCGATGGCGAATATCGGCGATGATCTCTAGGCCCTGTTCACGGGTTTTTATGTGCGGCGGGAGCGCCGCCTTGCGCTGGAAAATCCCGTCCATCAACTCATCACTTTCGCTGAGGCCATTTACGGATTTTTTCATGCGGTGTAGGGCCGCGTGAATCTCCGCAGATGCAATTTGTGAAAAGCGCTTCTCTGCATCTCGGGGCAGTTTTTTGATGAGAGATTTACGCGCCGCTTCCCGGGCTTCGATTTCGGCGCGCATTGCTTCGATTTGCGGGATCAGGGCTTTGATGTCGCGGGCGCGTCCTCTGTCCCTCATGAAAAACTCATAGCGCTCTTCGATCTTTGTCATCAGACGGTGACAGGCATAGACCGTGACAAACAGGATCACCGTCATGCCTAAAAAGAAAATAATCGGCGGAATACTTGAGAAGAGTTTGCCGAAGAGGGATAAGAGCCAGGATTTTTGGCTTTGGTCCCCGCCGATATCCTCCTGGCCGATCGTGCCGTCAATCGGCGCGTTTTGCCCGGATACTCCCAAACCATCAGCCGCATCGAAATAAACCAGCGCCACCATGGCCGCCATGCCGAACAAGAAAATAAATACCCCGACACTGGCCAGGCGGCGCAGGCGGTATTCGATTGTTTGGCCGTCATCATCTGAAATCAGAAGATGGACGGCCACCACGGCGGTGGGCACGCTTAAGGCCAGAAACTCAGGACCGAGGCTCACGCCGCCCAAAGTCGGGTCAAGATAGTCGAACATGATCCGCGCCATGGTGTAATCGACCCCCAGCAACAGCGCGACCAGGCAGCTTAAGAAAACAAACTCGGTTTTTGCATTTCTAAAACGCCGCTCCTCCAGCCGGGCCTGATAGCCAACATCCCGCAGGACGCGCATGGACTCAGACTTTCTATTTGTCATGAGTCCCGCCTCGCTCGATCAGATAGCCAGTTTCAAAAGCCGAGCGGCTCAAAGCCTTGTCAAACAGGTCCGGGGCGATCTCCACCATTTGTTCCACCTTGCAGCGGAAAGCCGCCAACTTTTGCTGAATCTCCTGCTCGATGGCGTCGATTGGTCTGTGCAGTTCTTCGAGATAGCCCTGGTAAGCGTGATCATATTGATCGGAATCGGGCGCTTCCCAGGTTTCCTCCACGGTGAGAACGAGAGGCTTGATGTAGGATCGGACCGTTTGGACCGGGCTTTTGGACAGTGCCGGAGCCGTTTGGGTCTTTGGGTTCCGATCATGTGATCGAAAACGGTTTTTACCCAAAAACTTTTTGAAACCTGAACTGGAATGATGATTGTCGTCAGCCATCTTTGCTTAGCCTGTTTTGCCCGAGCACTTCAGAATCCACGAGTCACGGCGTGGGGCGCGTTGACGATTGCGCCGCCGGAGGGTTAAGAGTTCACATAATTTGAGTTTGTCTTTTCAGATTGCCCGATCCGGCGAGCTTTCTCTTTCGTAGGACGAAAAAGGCGGCCCGGGTGTAACAGCGGTGTAACAAAAGATGCCAGATAACCTGCGAATGCGTTACGACGCTTACGCGCAGCAGCGGATAATCAAAAAACTCTTTGACTTGCAAAACCAATATCAGGACCTGAACTGGTCCGTGATGGCAGATAAAATAACGCTCTGGCGCGGCGTGAGTTTTCAGCGCATGAATTTCTATCGGCTTCAAAAAAACAGGCTCAACGACGAGACAACCAATATCATTGTTGACTGGATCACAGACCAGTTCGACCCGGACTTTCCCGAAAAACTCTCACCGGGATCGATCTTCAGCGAGTTTGGAACGTCATCCCGCGATTATTATTATCATATACCGGCGCCGAACATCGTTGACGAGTGGGATGAGCAAATTCTTGAGAGATTTTCCGGTGTCTATCTGTGCGCTCCCGCGAATGATGGCAATTCATATTTGCCCTCAACCTTCCTTAGAAAGTTTTTCGAAAACCGGAAATCCTTTTCTCATATTGATGAAAAAGGCCGGTCCCTGGATATCAAGCAATTTATCAATGAACGGAGCATCCTGATCCTGCAGCGGACATCAGGCAGCTATTTCCACGCCGCCGAGTTCCCCATGTCGCTGCTCTTTCCAAGGTCATTCGAAACGCTGGATATACGGATGGTTTATGAAGGCGTGGGCGTTGCCTCCTCAAACAGTTTTAACGTGACCCTGCGGGAATGCCTCTCCCGCGTTCCCAAAACACATTCGATGTTGATCAGCAGTAAAAATCATAATCAGCTCAATAATCCCTATGGTCTGTCTATTTATTTGCCCCCCGGCAAAGAGCGCGCCCGTGAGGAGTGGAAGCATCTTGCCTCTTCTGAGCGGGATCATATGCGAGAGGAATTTGCCGATCCTATCGAGGCTGATTATTATTTGTCAGGCTCCGCGCAAATATCGGTAGCGCCTGTCCCTTATTTAAAAAACAAGGTGGATACGACATTTCCCCAAGAGCTTGTCTATTATAAAAAGCCAAGCGATTTTTTGCGCAACAAAAACCTCCACTTCATAAAACCGGAACTGGAAAATACAGAAGAAATCCGGAAACTCGTTGAGAGCCCGCTGTCTATTGGAGAGTTGATATGAGCTTAGCACCGAAACCAAAACCCAAATCCGGCGCGAAAAACATATTATCGCATTTGTCCGATCGCGGGGCGAGCACCAAGAAATATTCCCTTATCAGGGCTGTCTACAATGACAGAAATGAACAGGCCGAAAAAATTCTCAAAGCCGACCCCGATCAGATAAGCCTCCAAGACCCCTTTGCCGGTCTCACGGCCTTGCATATCGCCATATTCAGACAGAATGAAAGACTGGTCACATTGCTGGCGGCCCATCCGTCCTGCAATCTTACCTTGAAAGATAATTTCGGGCGCATACCCGCCGACATGCTGATCTACACTACAAACTGGAACATCTTCCATACCGTCATGACGGCAACGCATCCTGAAAAAATGCGGACGCTGGAGGAAGATGACTTTGAAGAAGGCCTGAAATCCGGGAAAATCGTTCCGCTGAAAAAGCCCAAACCTCCTGAAACGGAATAAGGCCACTTAAATGCTCATGACCAGCCGGGTTGAGATAGTTCCAGCCCCAATCGTACCGGCTGACGAGCGCTATCGGACGTAGCGGATACATTAAAACTTGATTTAATCGCAAGATTTGTTGCTTTTTCCAGTCCCAGCTTTGCTTTCACCGATTCCGGCATGGCCGCATCCAGTTCTGTGCCCAGATCGTCAAGTTCTTGCGAGGTCAGGTCGTCATCATCCAGGCGCTTCCGCGCGGCATCGAGTTTGTCTTGATATTCAAGCAGCTCTTTTCTCTCTTCGACAAGTTGTGATTCATGCTTTCTTGCTGCCTTGAATGCCTCCCAACGCGGACGGTTATCGTCAATGTTGTTCGCATCAATTTCCGCTTTTTTGAGCTCAACACCGTGTTCGTCGAAAACGCGAATGCCATCTCTTGTTTTGAAAACCCGGTGGCCATCCTGAAGCACATGGGCCTTTTCCAACATATCATCGATTTCCGACCGAACCTCTTCGAGTTTGAGTTCATTTTCTAAAAGCGCTTCGACAGTGGCGGTTTCGTATGTCTCCAAACGCGCCTCGAATTCACTAATCTGAGAGGCGGTTGCCAAAGAGACCATATCGGCAAATTCAGCTAGCTCTTCTTCCAGTCGCTCTCTACGTTCTTTGTGGGTTTCGCGTCGCTGCTTCACTTCAAAACGCTTCTTGCGCTCCTTTTCTGCGCGCCTGGAAAATTCCGCTCTGGCAATATGTTTGACCATTTCCTTCATCACGTGCCGCACTTCTTCTTGATGATGGTGTAAATCACGACCGCAGGCGGATAGTCCCCGTATTTCCTGAACGCCTTTTCGAGAAATCGGTAACTTCGATTGTCACCGCCTTCATGAAACCAGTTGCGAATGCAGACCATCCCGCGCTCATCCTTTTGGCCCCCTGCGCTATCCTTCGCAAAACGGGAATAGGCCATACCTTCGATCATTCCCGAGACATAATGAAACCGCTCCATCGGCTCCATTTTTTCCATCAATATTTTTGAGGTGAAATCTGTGCCTTTATTGCTGGATGCATTCGCTGTATTTGCACAAGTCATGGATAGGGTGTTTCCAAGCATTAATGCAGTTAAATTTACAGCAACCCCTCTCATAACCGACCGTTTTTGTTGATATTTTCATAACGTCGGCAGTTTTTGCTATAATATTATGAACATTCAGAGCTATCAGTGACTTGGGTGAACAACGCTATGAGACTTGAAATGGCTAAATGGGAAACACGAAAACGGTCCATTATGTTGCAAGCCTAAAAAAACGGGGTGTTTTTTATGTCACTGTAATTATTGGAAATTTTATCTAAAGGGGGGCTTTTGGGAAAAAGAGTTGCATATCTGCGTGTGTCCACACCGGAACAACGTCACGACCGGCAATTTGACGGGCTGAAAGATATTTGCGATGAGCTGCATGTCGAGCAAGTGTCCGCCACCAACAAATCTCGGCCTGTATTTGAACAGGTAATCGCTCATTTGCAGCCAGGCGATACTTTTATCGTGTGGGATTTGGATCGCGCTTTTCGTTCGGTACTCGATGCCATCCAAACCGCTGAAAAACTGAGGAAATGTGGGGTTGGATTTCAGATTGCCACGCTCCTTCTTGATACGGAAACGCCGGTCGGTGAATACGCCTACACGATGCTGGCTGCAGCCGCTCAATTTGAGCGGCGTATCCTCATCAAACGCACCAAAGAAGGCCTTGAAGCCGCCCGCCGTAGAGGTAAACGTCTTGGTCGCCCACCCAAACTGACACAAGAACAGCTTGAATTTGCCTGTGCAGAAATTGAGCATGGACGGGCAACCACTACAGAATTGGCAAATGGATTTGGCGTTGCGCCCTGGACTCTTAGCCGATCCATTAAGCGATTAGAGCAAGCAAATCAATTCTCTGATGATTTAGCAAACAAATAACAGTTGCAATATTGCATTTCATAAAATGGGATTATTTCGTGTTTTTACAAATTTTATCTTGTTCAATATTATGAAAAACATATAAACTTAATTCAGTTGCACTTGATTAAGATTGAATTAGTTCATGCAGGATTGTTGCTAACCATCTGCATGGATGTTTGAGAGGGAAGTATTTATGTCCAATCAATTCCACACCCTACAGCGGTCTGATTAGTGCAATGAACACTAAGTCAGTTGACGTACTAGTCGTTGGAGGTGGTCCATCTGGCCTTTTCGCTGCTCATATCTTGAAAAATAATAATGTTCAGTTCCAATTATGCGAACGTGGATTTGAAATTTCGCAACGCAATCACCTAAGGGCACCTGATCTCGGCCAGGGAATAGGTGGTGCGGGCTTATATTCCGATGGTAAATTTAGTTACTTTCCTGCAGGTCACCACTTATACAGGTGCGCAACGCGGCAAAAAATATCTGCGGCATGGCATTACGCTGCCAACTTATTAGAGGCCCACGGCATACCCGTCGAACCCCTTCCGAACAATTGGTGCTTCACTATTGATTCGTGCAAGAAGCAATACCCTTCATACTATGCTTCATACGAAAAACGATTGAGCTTGATCAATTTTTTATACATGTATTCACGCACACATATCCGATCCAATACAAATGTGCGTCAAATTACGAAGAAAGGTATGAAATATCTAGCAGAAATTGATGGCACTAATCCTTATCAAATTTCTGCCCGCGCCATTATATTAGCCACTGGGCGGTTTTCTATTGCTGATAATCTTTCTATTGACGATCTTCCTATGAACTACTTACGTAAAGATGTTGGTATACGTATAGACACGCGGAGCAACGCCGATTTTTTTCAATCAAACCATGAGAACGACATAAAGCTCATTTGGCCGACGAGTAACGTTGAGGTCAGAACATTCTGCACATGTCGACAAGGGGAGATTTGGCTTATTCCCTATGGTAGTTCCAACGAACTGGCTGCTCTATCAGGGAGGTCTGACGGAGCAAGGACACAGTTCTCGAATTTTGGTCTTCTATTAAGGTTTCGTTCAAATGAGCAAAATCTTGCAGATGCTGCATTGTCCGCAGCATATTCAGTAGCTAGGACGGGTCGAGCCATCTGGCAACCTCTAAATGAGTTGCTTTATAAAATAAACTCACAGATAAACATTGCAAATCGACCATGGTATCCAAAGAAAGCATTCATTCGCGGCGTATTCTCTGAATATATGCCATCACAGTATTTAGCGCTTTTGACATCTACACTATCAGATATTATACATTTTTCTCCTTCATTGCGGAACGAGGAAAGTATATGCTTGTTTCCAGCAATTGAGGGGGTCGGCGACTATCCGCAGCTGTCGAACGGGTTACGAATTCCCGGAGCACAAATATGGTGTGCTGGTGATGCCGCAGGTCTCTTTCGTGGTTTAATTCCTGCTATTCTCAGCGGCAGTCTCGCGGCGCAAGATGTGTTATCCGTTTTAAAGGGGGGAAATTCAAGTAGTGCCGGATTTGTTTGAAACTAGACCGATAATTTACACTGCGCAATCAAGACATTTATTTTATGCGCGAATGTTGATCACAGCGTACGCCATTGACGCTGGCCGAGTGCCACTAAATCCCTTCAATTTGTGGGGGTATTTTCTATACGAGCTTGTTGACCGTAATGAAGTAAGGCGCGCGAACAACAATATTGTGCGTATAGTGGACGAAGTATGGACCTTTGGTCCAATAGCAAATGGCGTACTAGCAGAAATCGAATATGCGATGAACTTGGAGAAGCCGATCCGTTTTTTTTCTGCGGGCTCAAAATTATCTGATATTTCTCCGATTCAACCGCGGCAGCTTGATTTCGAAGACGATGCGGCTGAGCAAGATAAGATCAGTCAAATTTTAGATCGAATATCGTCATATCAGCATCTGAAATATGGTATCGACAATTAAACGTGAGCAACCTCATTGGTCACGACCATTGTATTTATACTTTCTGGATCGTGAATTACTGAGTGCCTTTTCGTTATACGATGACATTCCGACGAGAGCGGTGGAGTTATGCTTTAGGCTTGCGTTGTTATCCACTTATGAGAAGTGCTATTTTTCGCTTTCACTTGTATTTGAGAACAAACACGCTTGGAGGCTTTTCCAAAAGTATGGGCGATTTTTTCAATCCGGACATATCGAATTGGTGAGTTCCTCTCACTCCTTAGAGGATTTTATACAATATAAGAAGGAGCAATATCCAAAAAATATTAAAGATAATTTTCAACGATATACATCGTACTACGATAATACGTGGCGTGTAATTGCCCGCAAAGGTGTGGAAATATCAAACAGTCACATCGATACGGGAGACTCTATTTCAGGCATAATTTTGAAACACGTTGATGATGTTCATTTAATAAAAAGCGCGAGCAAATTGAGATTCCGACAAGACCCACGTTCATTTGAAAATCTCAGCGCCAAAGTCCATGAGGCAATTAGTAGTCGCAATACTCGCGCTGTTACACACTCGCTTTTTGAGGATACTATAGATTGTTCGGAATATGAGATTTCTCGGACGCTCCGAGTGATGGTCTCTGAAAATTATGTGAGTCACTATGTCAACATTTTTGGGGGCACAATACCAACCGGACTGCCAATTGGGTTACGATTTTTCGATTTCCTTTCACCAACCTATCCTATTCACGATATGGCTTGTTGGAGGGAAGTTTTCAGAGCGCTGGACCTTTGGCCTGCTTTCCAGGAGCTAACTTCAATTGAGATACTTGCAATGCGTGAATCGTATCTTTTTGGAACTCTTATTGAGAACATACGGCACTTTATTTCATCGCGGTACTATGAATTCAAAAATACTGTTGAGTGCGATATGCGCTTTAGTGACCTCCTATTTGATCATATACGGAGAGCATTGAACGAACATTTGAAGCCTTGGAGATTATTTAAAGACGATCTTGACGCCCTGTTGTCTGATCGGATTTCAGCTATCATGCAAATATCCTCACAGCAAAGTTCAATAATTCGCAAGAGTGTATCGAAAATGTCAAACAGAAACGTATTTGTTATTCACGGGCGAAATGAAAAATCCCGAATTGCATTGTTTGCACTTTTGAGAGCTGGTGGGTTAATACCAATGGAGTGGTCGCATGCCATCCATAGTGCCTCCAGTGGTGCCGCTCCCTACGTTGGTGATGTAGTTGATCGTGCAATGGATAGTGCAGCAGCTGTCGTAGCTCTCTTTACTGGAGATGACATTGCTCGCCTTCGAGACGAGCTACATAATAACGACGAACCTAAAGAGAAATATTCAAATCAACCGCGTGCGAACGTGATTTTCGAGACCGGCATGGCGTTTGCCAAGAAACCAGACAAAGTTATTATCGTTCAGGTGGGCGAGATACGCACAATAAGCGACCTGCTTGGTCGCCACGTTGTTCGAATGGATAACACTGTTGGACCTAGAAAGGATCTTCTCGAGCGACTCAAAATGATTGGATGCGAAGTTGACCTTCAGGGCCATGACTGGATGTCAGCCGGCGATTTTTGAGCAACTCAGGAGAAATGTGAATGAATGTGATAACGTCATTGAAAAGTGGTTCACCTGAGAATTCCATCGAAGTCGTCGAGAGAAAGGGTCGAGGACATCCCGATACAATTTGTGACGCTGTAAGTGAAGAGGTAAGCCGATCTCTGTCTGAATACTACCTTCAGAAATTTGGCGCTGTCCTGCATCACAACGTGGATAAGGTGCTTTTGTATGGTGGAAGCGCTGAGTCAGTCTTTGGTGGTGGTAAAGTGCTCGAACCCTGTCGAATGTTTATAGCTGGTCGGGCCACTAAATCATTTGGGGAGGAGGAGATTCCTATTTTGGAGATCGCGCATGATACTGCCCAAAAGTGGTTCAAGCAGAATATGCATATGTTTAATCCGGTAGAGCATATCGTGATAGAGCCGTTGCTTCGACCAGGCTCAGCATTCTTGAGTGAAGTATTTGATCGTGATGGGGATACTTTAGCAAATGACACATCATGTGGCGTAGGATATGCGCCTCTAAGTAGATTAGAACAACTGGTTATTGATATAGAACAAAACTTTCTGCGCAAAGCGCATTCCGACTGGCCCGATGTCGGTGAAGATATAAAAGTGATGGGCTTTCGACACAAAGATCGCATCGAGTTGATTCTGGCTTGTGGAATTGTTGATGCGTATTGCAGGAACATACATCAACATGGCGAAATCAAGGATAAATATTGTTGCGAGATTCAGCGGATGGCTAATGATGCAGGCTTTGATGATGTCGTAGTTCACGTGAACGCCGCTGACAGTCCCGACACTGGAAGTGTCTATACCACTGTGACTGGAACCTCTGCTGAGTCAGGTGACGACGGTCAGACTGGTAGAGGGAATCGAGCTAACGGAGTTATTTCACCAATGCGAATTACCACGTTAGAGGCGTTGGCTGGGAAAAACCCAACAACTCATGTTGGTAAATTGTACAATATTTGTGCCACTTTCATCGCAGGTGAAGTTTTTCGTGAGATCGAGGAGGTCATCGAAGCGGAATGTTTACTCGTTAGCAGAATTGGACAAGATATAGCAACACCGGGAATCGTAAATGTGAGAGTGCGATTGAAGGAAGGAAATATTACAGATATTGAGGGGCGGATTATGGAAATCGTGAGAAAAAATTTGTCGAAAATCTATGATTATTCCAAAAATATCATTAATCGGGAAATCAAATTCGATCAACCGCCGCTGCAAATGATCTAGGTGTCTTTTCCAAATTTTAACGGTGCACTTTTGCTCTGCCACAATAGTGCATATTTAGTCCGCTGTTGACAACGTATGCGAGCTGTGCGCTAAGGCGCTTCACACCTCTCTTCGCTCGGTGCGAGCTGTGCGCTAAAGCGCTCCCGTCACATGCTTTGCATGTTCCGCAAGCATCTGTGTATAAAATCAAGCATAAAATTTCTTTTTATGAAGATTTTTACAGGTGAGGTCAGTGGCAGCAGGCCGTGTCTCGCTTGAGCTGTATGAGGGCTCCGCTCGTCCCGGCCTGCACTGTCAACAAGGGCTTTCAATCTGCCATTTGCGATTTTCAGTAATCAAAGTGTTTGCAATGATGATCATTTTCCGCATGACTGCGGTAAGCGCCACTTTTGGGTTTTTCCCTCGTTGCACCAGGTTGCGGTAAGTTAGACTCAAAGGGCTGGAACGTCCAATGCAGCTAATGGCACACATATAAAGCGCGTTACGAACATGCTTGCGACCACCCCGGATCATACGATTTCCATTTTTGGTTCCGCTGTCCCAATTCATAGGCGCAACACCAGCAAGGGCGGCTATTTCCTTGGCGTTTACTTTCCCCAGTTCTGCCAGATCAGCTAGCAGGATGGCAGCGGTCGTTTTGCCAATACCGGGAATGGATGTAAGAATAGCGAACTTGTTTTTCAGGTCCGGCTGGCTGAAGATTAAGTTCTGGATTTCTTTCTCAAGAACCGCTTTGTGCCGCTCTCCCATCGCAATCCTGGCTTTGATTTGCCGCACGGCTATCGGGTGATCTGTTGTGTACAACTGCCTCTTCAAATCGCAAATTTCATCCAGAACTTGCCGCCGCGCCGTATGAAGTTCGCGAAGCTGCCTGGAGTGTGCATCCGGCGGCGGTGTGGGGGCCGGATTCATACGCGCTGCGAAGAGAGCGAGAGATTCAGCATCGATGGTATCTGTCTTCGCCAGCCTTCCAATACTGTCCGCAAACTGACGCGAACGAAACGGATTGATAACAGAAACTGTGATTCCTGCATCATGAAGCATGGCATGGGCGAGACAGTGATACTTGCTTGTCGCTTCCAGAGTGACAAGCTGAACGCCATGCCGGGCCAGCTTTCCAATCAGGGTTTGTATGGCGTTCTTGTGATTTTTGACTTTTAGCTGGGCCCCAATCGGGTGGACAAAAATATCCAGGTGATCCTTGCCGACATCAATGCCCGCATAAGTCTTTGTTTGTTGTTTTCTTATCTGTTCTTGCATTCGGGACATTGTTCGAACTCCCCTCCATCTGTGCAGATCAATGAAACATGCATGACCCGATCCTGCTTGCGAACGGTTCCGGTGAACCAAAGATGTGCCCGACCCAGATCATGCGCTGAAGACCCTCTTCAGCAGTTCAATTTTTGCAAAGAACTGAACATTAAGAAAGGATGCGAGCTGTGCGCTAAAGCGCATCACACCTCTCTTCGCTCGGTGCGAGCTGTGCGCTAAAGCGCATCACACCTCTCTTCGCTCGGTGCAAGATGTGCGTGTACTACACGCAATCTTGCCAAAGGGGCCCGCTGCGCGCCCCTGTTGGATACCCCCAGCCTTGGCGCATATCAGGCATTGAGCCCTCATGCGCCAATAGAACGTATCGCCGTTCAACCACTCGCAGGGAGACTTCGCTCTCCCCTGCACCCCATCGACCAACCCTACGCGGATTGGATGTCGTCATCGTTTCGCCGATGAACCACGACCAAAGGGCTATCGCGCCCCTTGGAACCCACTCGCTAACGTCAAGTCCTGATATTTATCTGTGCAACCACGAGCAGCTGTCCTTCCAATTTTAGCAGCTCGAAAAAACTTGCCTTCAAACTCGGAGGACATAATTATCTGTTTGACTCGCTAAATCACAATTCTCGATAGCTGAATGACAGGAAATCAGAAATCCCGAGAACATCATTGGTGGCCCGTTGTGCTTCAAAAGCATTGGGCTGACAAGAATGGGGATGTTTGGTGGATAGAACCAAATGGAAAAATTGGCAAGAAGCGCGCGAACAAGCGAAAAATCGCCTATAAATCTCACGGGCACACCATGTTGCAGGGAAGTCTTTGGGAAACAAATTTTGAGGATGATTTTCTAAGTGCTGATGACAGTATACCCAGGGTGATCGACGCACTTCTTGAACTTAAACCATTTGGACGAACCCTTGCTGAGTTCTTGAGCTCCATCAGGTTACTTTTCAAGCGCGATCGAAAATTACGTGATTTATGCAAATTCTATCATTTGGACGAAAGTGTTCAAAGAGAGCTTCTTTTGTTACTGCTATCACTACTGATCCGCAGCCCAGCACATAGGGACAAATACGAACGTTACCCAAGTATATTTGGCCTTCCTGCCAGTGAAGATGTTGGCAAGGGCAACATGTACCAGAATTTCAGGTTCGCCAAGAGGCTCTGCGAACAAGAACTGATCTCAAACCAATATTTTGTTTTGGTTCATTCTCCCCTTAAAAAATTTATTTTCGGGGATGGAACCCTTGATTGGGTTACCAGCAGTTTATTAGCCAATAGGATTTGTGGGCAGGTGCTGATGCCCCTAACACCGCACCTGTGTGTTTATTTTTGTACTCCACGTATAATGTACTCTACTCCAAATTGTGCATCTTTGAGTGCAGCACCTTGGATGGTAGATTGGATCAATAACATTGTGCAGGTTTATTCTCGGGACAAGCTATTCTTTCTCGGAAAGCCCCCCGTTTTAACAGAATCATTCCGACAACGTCAGTTCTTTGAGCATGAAAAAAGAGCCGATGCGCTTATTGAAATGTTTGATGGGCTTGTCGAAACGGGAATAGATAGACTTGGCTTGCTTGGTGGCAATTTTTTCCGATAGAGATAACAATGTTCTTTGTTTATTTAGTTGATACGGTTATCCCATGCCGGGAGTCCTACGTTATGGCTTTTACCGTCGAGCTTATTTGAACTGATTCGTTCAGCCTCTCGATCCGAATCCTTCAGCTCTTTCGATTGATAATTTGACCGCATCGATTGAATGATTTCTTCAACTCGCAGCTATCAGAACTCAAACTCATTGATTGCATCAAGAAAAGCACTGGTAGCATCCGGCAGCTCCTCCAGCATATGAAAGTTCATAGGTTGAGGGACATCTACAATAATTAGCCCTTTAACTTCCGGAACCTGTTCAAGTTTCAATGTCTTGGCAAGCCGATCTCGACGGTCCCGAAGATATTGAACTCGCTGGATATGTCTCAGCAATTTGTCCGGCTTTTTTCTTCCCTTTGAATCAACGACCATTTGGCCGCGATATTCCGAAAGCCTTGCGGCCACCTCACTTTCTGTTCGACATAGACTCAGGTTCTTTGTCTCAATCACCCAGACCGTCTTCTTATGCTGGGGAACAACAAAAACATCGATATCTCCATACTTAGGATCGACTTTATCGTTTAGAAGCGCTGACAATCTACATCGCTTTCGGGTATCAAGCCCCAAATTTCTTAGTCGGGCCTCGACGATATCTTCGAATTTTTCACCAGCTGCATTAGCCATTAATCCTGCAAATTTCCGTGCCTCTGATGACGTCCAGTATTTGCCCTGCAGAACTCCTTCATACAATCCAGAAAACGAATACATAATCGCATCCGAAACGATGATCGGTGATACGAGAACCGTAGGATCATCTTCGTTGTCAATGGCCAGCAAAGGTCGATTTATGAGAGAGTAAGGACGGTCAAATCGACTTACATCACGGTCATTTTCAGATAACCCTGAAAACCATGTTGGTCTTGATTTCAATGTTAAGCGCTCTAATAGCACTGAAACATCTTCATCTGAATAAGCCTCATTAGCTTTCAAGGCTTCTTGTAATTCTGAATGCTTAGCAAAGAATACTCCCTCATTGCGACTTTCAGCGATCTGCAACAAGGCATACTGTATATCGACAAAGGCCTCGACGGATGCTTCATACTCCGTTTCAATAGCCTTTCTAAAGTTGGCATCCAATTCCATTCTTTCACCGGAAACCTCTTCTTCTTTTTGTGATTCTCCGTATCTCTTGTCCGCTTCGTTCAGTGCGCGCGAGTGCATCCACGTTGCGCTTGGCTCCAGAAGCTGGGAGAATATTTTTCTTTCACTCAACACATCACCGGCGGGACTAACACGTAGTTTTGCCTCGATAAGTCCGCCGCGGATCGCCGAAAACAACTGCCCGTTTCCAAAGAGCAGTAATGCCTTTGCGTACATTTCATCTATTTCCGCCCGGCTGGGCTTTAAACCACCTTCTGTCGTAGCTTCGCACGCGGCTATTTCACAGACGGTTTTTGTTGCTCTTTGTAAGGCATTGATCTCATTTTGCCTCGAAAAAGCTGCTTCATCGGCCTCATTGCCTCGAATTGCCCTTAAGGCGCGTATTGACCCCCGCCACAGTTTCCGTTCGCCACGAGCTGCTTGATAAGAATGTGCGGCAACTGAAATGAGGGTTTTTCGATCAAATCGCCTGATATCCTCGATAAAAGAGTCCAGCATATTGTCTCGATAATCTTTCAGAAATTTGCGGCACTCATCTTCACCGTCTATTTCACTACCAGCCGAGCGGTCCCGATAGGACCATACCGATCCACATTTGACTAAAGAATGTGCGGAGAACGAGATGGATTGAAAAGGACCGATAAGCCCTTGTGCCGCCAAGCGTTGGATAGGCTCTTTAGCTTTGAACAAATGAAGCCATCGCCAGGAGGTTGAACCAATTGAGTCTCTTACTATTTGAACAATGGTGTTACGCGTTACATCTTCACTATTTCTATCAAGAATTCCCTCGAGAACTGATGCGACTAATTCCACCTCAGCGTCATTTTCCGGCGAACCGAGGTAATTCGTCCAATCATCCTTGATAGTTATCGTCGCAAAGTTTTTAGTGCTTGATGATAGCCTACAGACCACACTTTCGCTTAAGCTAAGCTCCGAACCAACTCTGCTGTCATCCCCACTATACAAGTCGCGTGCTGCTGGGAAATTAATTGAGAGGATATATGAGCCGCGGGGGAATATATGCCCATGATTTTCTATAATCTTTGGACCGGCTGCAGCAAGCCATTCAAGAATGGCATTCCATATTTGATAATTCCATCTGGAGCGGTCCTCCTGTCGCATCTCGGCTTCAATCCACCATGTTCGGCCAAAAACCGATACTGCCCCCACCAAACGTGATCGAATTATATCACTCACGCTCGTGTATATCGGCTTAAGTCCTTCCGGACTCCAGTCCTTTCTTTGAACGATCTTATATTCACCACTGGGCCTCGGAAGTGTTCTTTGGTCCTGTCTTGATATACCTTCCAGCCTCGGGACAAGCACTTCTCCTACATCAATGACGAGGTTAAAAGGTGGCTCAATATCCCACATATGTTCCGGGATCAGATTGCCTTCAGTACTCCTCCAGAAACCAAATAGATTCAACAATCCATTCGGATTCATGAAAGAGAAACCATCTTTCTCTAGTCGTTGACTTTGTTGCAATAGCCGTACGATGTCCCGGAATTTTCCGTTGTCGCAAGCCCCCATGATTGCGGCATCTGAAAAACTTAACGCCATAAACTGCCAATGATCAGGAGCTGTGGTTTCCTCAAAGGGTGTAGCCACACTGTGCGGTGGTCCCCAACCGCTCAGGAGTAGAACTGTTGTACTTTTCCGGCAATCACCTTGTTCCTCTATAAAATTCCAGAATTTTTGGATGTCTTCGGATATAAACTTGCTTGTTTCTTCAGTAAGTTTTCGTAGCGAGGAAAAGCCGACCTGAGGAAATCCATCGAAAGAAACGGGCAATTGAATGATATGACAGTAGTGCCCCTCGTCATATTTGCAGACAGATGCGCGCAGCCCCAGTTTATTTGGCGGCGAAAGGCGTATGTGAGGGGTGGGCCAAAACCCCGTCCGTTCTGAATATGATTCTTGCTGTTCGAGCAGTCGTCGTTCTAACGAACGCTTCATTCCTCCTGAGATAGCAGTGTTGATTAGAACAGCTCGAATAGCCATTGAAATATTTGAAGGGGAAACCACAACTAAGTTATTCCCCTCAAGCATAAGCGGATGAAATTCAAGAGGTGTATCACCGAACTCCCTATCGCTTACGAACGCAAGATGATCAGGTTTCAATACAAAGGGTGATAGCGTTTTGATATCGATGTTAAGTTTACCCAGTGCAGTGGTGCTGAACCTTACACGTCGACCAAGGCGGTCAAGTTTCTCTTTTCCTGGCAGCTGTATTTGCCCCATTGGTTTGCCACTTGACAGCGTATCTCGATCCACATTTGCTCGATCTGCCAGAACGTCACTGAGGCAAAGGAGTGCATGAACAGTACTTAAGGCCTGTTGCTTGGCTTCATCCTCTGGAAGTGAGACGAATGCATCATACAAAGTTTGAGTGTAAGAGGCCGCAGACTCCCAACGCCCTAAAAAGATTCTGTAACTTCCTTCCTGTGTATTGATGAGATCACAAAAAAGGTCCTCCAAAGGATCTTCCAGTCGATAAACCTGAGCCTCGACAAGGAACTGATTCATTGCCTTGGAGAGATTTTTTGATGTCGGTTTTCTTTTCCCGGAGGATTTATTGAGAACTAGCCTTTGAAGCCATTCTATTCGGATGTCATTGGCATGGTATTCCGGATCAGTCTGAAGTCCGGATAAAACACTAACAGCATAACTTCTTTTCCAAGACCCGATTTCCTTACCCAACTCCGGGCTTGCTATAAGGGCTTCATCAGGCACTGAAGATGGCCTCATACTCCTCAGAAATTCTTCAATATCGGGGACTTCTCTTTCTTCTGTCATTGGTTTGTTTAGTATTTTCTTTGCGTATTAATGAATCGTCAGGTTGAACGACTCACTATGACTATATCATCAGCAATATGAGCATCCTGTTTTCAGATTTATGTAATTGATCACAAGGGCGTGCGATGGCTGCCTCCCCTGTCGGGGACTGGGCTCTATTCCGCTAGGCTCGTTCCTCTCCAAGCTCCACCGAACCCGCTTTTGAGCGGTTTCGGCCCATTCGGGTGACGATCCCGGGCAGGGAATATGGCGGCGGCCTGTTGGCCGCCACTTTCTTCGCGCTCGAAGTCTCGCGCCTGGCACCCTTCCTTCCAGCTTACATCAAAACCGGCGACGCGCTGGCTGTGGGTCAATCATCTTGCCGCCGCGGGGCGGTCTCCCGAGAAGATGATTGACCCATCGCCGGATTTTGATCGAGCCGTCCAAGATGGTGCACCTCGTTATCACTCGGTCGCTCTCTTTTGTTTCTTTTTTTGGACGCTCGGCGCTGGCCAAGGGTGCATGCGCGGGGGTGTTTCATTCCCGTTGGTCATGAAAAAGAAAGGAACGAAAAATGAATACCAATCAAATAATTTGTGGCGAAGCAAATCAAATACTTTCAACGTTTTCAGCAAATAGTGTTGATCTTGTTGTAACCGACCCGCCTTACCTTTGCAGATATCGGGACCGGACCGGGCGGACATTTGCCAATGACGATAACCCGGATGTGGTTCTGCCTGTCTATGACGAAATTTTCCGGGTTCTTAAACCGGATAGCTACTGCATCACATTCTATGGCTGGGCGGCTATTGCTGAATTTGCAGGCGCATGGGCCAAGGTTGGCTTTCGTAGTGTAGGGCATATTGTCTGGCCCAAAACTTATGCCTCCAGACAGGGCTATGCCAAATATCAGCATGAATCAGCTTTTATTCTGGCAAAAGGGAACCCCCAAAAGCCAGATCAACCGATAAGCGATGTGCAGCCATGGGCCTATACAGGGAACAAAACGCATCCAACCGAAAAAGCCGTGAGTGTTATCGCACCGCTTATAAAAAATTTTTCAAGGCCGGGAGACTTGGTTCTTGACCCATTTTCTGGTTCGGGCACGACAGCCGTTGCTGCTGCCCTGAATAACCGTGATTATATCGGCATCGAACTTGAACAGAAATATTGCGATGTGGCGGAAAGACGCTTAGAAGGCGTTTATCGCTATCGTGAAAAACTGTGTGCTTAGCATATTATGAGTTTAAAAATGGCTGTCCGGGTGGACTCTGCCATGAACAATGTGAACAATCAGCACAGCTTCATTTTCAACTTCGTAATAGATGATATGTTTGCCATGCAAAAAGCGTCTGTAGCCGGGATAGTCTTCACTTTGCATCCCAATCGCTGGATTGCTGGCAATGGTTTCAAAACACTTTTCCAGCCCTTCCGCATATTTGACTGTTTGATATGGCCCATGCATATCATCGGTATATTCCATGATGCTTTCAAGATCAGCGGCAGCTTGTTTGGAGAGTTTATATCCGGGCATTGTTGTGGCGGGACAGAACGCTTTTCAGAATATCGGAAGGCGCGCGGTCACTTACGCCACTTTTGGCAGCGCGTTTAAGTTGGGCCTGAAAAACACGGCGTTGCTGCTCTGGTGTTAAGGCCTCAAAACGTGCGATATCCTCATCCGTAGGCGCAGCCCAGGAGGAAAGTTCAAATTGTTGTATCGTGTCTTGTTCACTCATAAAATACATTATAGCAGATCAGGGCTAAAGATTTCTACTCATAATGGACCAACCCGTATAAAAACAGCTCTGGTTTTTTTGCTCCCACCCGCAAGCACATAAGGCTTAAACGGATTGATAGGGCCGCAGATCAAGATCACCCTGTTTTTGACGCATATGCCAGGCGTCATAGCGGGCCTGCATGCGAAGCAGCGTATCCATTTTTATCCCGAACACCTTTTCAAAACGCAAGGCCATTTCCGGGGAAAGAGAAGTGCGCTCATTAAGAAGCTGGGACAAGGCCGGACGGCCAACGCCCAATAGCTTAGCGGCCTCCGTTACGCTTAAATCGTCCGGGATAACGGCGTCTTTTAAAAACCCGCCCACATGGGGCGGCTCAAAATTCGGTTTTATAGCCATCATCTTGCCTCTTAGTGGTAATCCTCCAAATCAAGGTCATAAATTTCGTTTTCTTGCACATCATGACAAAACGTCATCCGCCAGTTTCCCGAAACCATCAGCGAATAAACGCCTTCCCGGTCACCGGACAGAACATGCGCGTGCCATTTTTTCAGGTCGAAAAACTCGTCGATTTCTGTCATATCGAGCAAGAAGGCCACGATCTGCGAAATCCGCTTGATCCGCTCAGGTGGCAGCCTTTTGGAATCGTTCTTTTCCACGAAGTTTTTCAATCCCTTATGCTTGATATTGCGAATCTCCATGGGCACAAATCTAGCATAACATCATAAGTTTAACACAATGTTCGCCGTTGCGCAACAGCGAACATTTCCTTTGTTATGATGGCATTTGTGGCAAGCACATTTGAGGGAATATTTCATCTCTCTAATCGCCTTGTTTTCCGCCGCGTCCGGTCATCAGGGGCAGAGGGCTCATCGCGCATTTTCTGATAGGCTTTCGTATCCTCTTCAAGGCCGCGTTTTTGCGCCATCGTCTCTTGAATCAACTCAATATAAGGCCGTTTCAGCTGCCTGCGCGCCTCTAATTGCCGGAATATGAGGCGATCCAGTTCTTCGTGGTCACGGACAAGAGCGACCCCGGCTTCCTGTTCATTCAGCCTTTGAATACGTCTATGTTCGCCGCGCAGGCGGTCCCACAGCCCCTTAAGGCCCGGGCGAAACCGCGCTTGCCGTGTCCGGCTTTCTGCGATGCAGCGTTTGTCCTGTTTTTCCTTGAGCTTTTGCCGCGCCTCCCGCTGGCGCTGGACAAGCGCCTGGCGGCGCTTTTCAAATTCCCGGCTTTGCCTTTGAGACTGAAGAGTCAGTTCGTCCTTGAGCCGCGCCATGGCGGACAGCATCTCATTGGCAATCTGCTCTTTGACTTCTGTCACGCTTGGTAAAGCCTGTTCATCGCCCAGCCGGTCCCGGGCCTGTCTGGTTTTAACACCCGCCCATTTGGGAACAGAATAAACCTCACCCTGATGATCGACAGCCACAAAACCGCGCCGGTCGCCCCGGGCCAGTTTGTAGCCCCGTTCTTCAAGCGCATGTGCAAAGGCGGCCTTGGAGTCTGAGACCGTCCAGGCATCCTGGAAAATGGTTTTGATGTCGCGCGCATCTTTTCCAATGCGTTTGGCTTGTTGCCACTCGGCCAGGGTAAAATTTTTGGGATCGCGCTCTTTCGAATCCATCAAGCCGCGGGGCATTTTCCAGCCATGCTCCCGAAAGAGCTCCCGGGAAATCGAGCGCAGCTTTTTTCTGGTGAAGGATAGTTGTACCGCCTTCATTTCTTCCATATTGATCCGTGACCAAACCGCATGGGCGTGGCGTCTCGGGCCGCCGGGCCCTTCCTTTTCATGGAAGATAATAGCGCGGGGCTGATCATCCAGCCCCATCTTCTTCTCGATACGCTCGATGGCCTCCAGAAAATCCACTATATTGACTTTTTCTGTCTGGGGCGGGTTGAGCGATACGGAAAACAGAAATTGCTTACACTGCGTTCCCCGGCTCACCGCATAGGCTTCATTCAATGCGCCGATGAGATTTTCCGAGGCAAAGCCCCGCATCTCATAGACTTCTACGTGGTCGTTTTCATCCTTGAGCAGATGTAACGCCAAATTCTTGGCCCCGCCGCGTTGATTGCTAACCAGAATCACGTCACTCCTCCGTCGCTTTGGCGCAGGAGGATTCGCCGCTCTCCGGTTTGATCCCGAGCGCCGCAATCAGATCACGGCGCATGGCCCGAATATCGGCGCAAGCTGTGTGAAGCTCCTCCGTCAGATCGGGCGTAACAGGCAGTGAGCCGATATGGGCCGCTTTGGCGATTTGGTTCAGATTGGAAGCCAGGCGGGAACGCCCCAAAGCGGCGAGCACTTTGCCCAGGGCCTGCTGGTCGAGTGTGGGGCGGCGGCGTTTTTTGACAGGGCGGCGCGTCTTGCGGGGGGAGGCCGCATCGCCGAAGAGCCTTTGTCTGATATGTGCGGCCAGGGAAAGTTTGCCTGCCTCACGGCGAAGACGTGCCCGCTCTTCCTCGCTGAACCTGATCGAAAAAGGTTGTGGGGGTTTGTATTTCTTTTTCCCGGATGAGTGGGCGGCGTTGGCCTGAAACTGTTTGCTGAGCGTATCCTGGGAACCGTTTGATTTTCTCATCGTGACGGCCCCCTGCGATGCATCTTTGGCCGCTCGATTGAAGGGGCTTTCAGGTCAATCTTTTCTTCATTGAGATATCTATTCCATTCCTCTAAAGTCTCAAAAAGCGTGTTCGAGGTTTCTCCCTCAAGGCGCACCACACACTTCGTGTGCTTTATTTTGGTAGACGTCGGGTGCTTGAGGATAGCTCGGGTTGTGTTCGAGGTTTCTCCCTCGAGGGGCACCACTTTATGTATCTCACGCCAATTCGCTTCGCTCATAGCTCCGATGGGGCGGCCCAACGGGCCGACGCCCACTTGGGCGTTT
Source organism: Methyloligellaceae bacterium (assembly GCA_965224165.1). Lineage (GTDB taxonomy): Bacteria > Pseudomonadota > Alphaproteobacteria > Rhizobiales > CBDCYM01 > CBDCYM01. The sequence continues at coordinate 1,658,767 of CBDCYM010000011.1, forward strand.
GGGCGCGCAGTGTTCGAACCTTGTGTCCCAGGGGCACCACACACTTCGTGTGCTTTATTTTGGTAGACGTCGGGTGCTTGGGGATAGCTTGGGTTATGTTCGAAGTTTCTCTATCTAGGGGCGCTACTTATATTTCAATGGGCTAGCGATTGAGCGCTTTGTTCTCTTTCGTTTGAGAATGATCCGTTAGGACAAGCCCATCAGGACAGGCTCGTTAGGACATTTGTCCGGTTTTTGTTCTCATTTTAAATGATTTAATCTGTATTGCTGCCGAGCTGGGCATCTCTAAATACTCCCTTCGGGCCATCCACCACCCCCTGCCATCCGCCTAATTATCGCAGAATATGGCGGATGGCAGGGGGTGGTGGATGGTTTTTAGAGGTATCCAGTTTGAGCAGCTTGCACTCTCTGATCTTCTGTTCGTTTTGAGTAGATGTTGAGTATTGCTCTCGTCTTATGTGCTGACAAGGCCAGTAGATAAGTTTTGGCGGAATATGAAAAGTTAGGTTCTCTCACCACTATCTAGATCAATGTCGTGTTCATGAGCGGCATCCGCTCGTCTGAGCGCTCAAGATGAGCGCTATCCGCCCAAGAAGTTTCCCTCCTAAAGTTGTCATTCAAAATAGCCAATAAATATCAGTTAGATAGACCATTTTTCTAAAGTGGCATGCTGGTTGCTTACGTATTACTTAAGCAATCCTACGTACGGATCTAATAGGTATACGTACGCGTTAAGTGTTTTACGCGCTAATACATAGGTATTTAAAAGCCGATGTAATGCTGGAACAACAGAAACAAGAAAAAATAAAGCATTCATCTTAAGGAAAACAAGAATAATTAAGGGAGTTTAAGTAAATGTCAGCTGATCGCATTGGTAACGTTAGCAATTCATTGCAAAAAAAATTCGAAGATACAGAATTTTCGAAAGAACTTTCTAAGGCAAAAGCTAAAGCCATCACTACAGCTGAAGTTCCTGTGGATGTGAACAACCCCCCAATGCAAGTGGATCTCACCAATATTCGGCTTACTGAAATTGCTGAAAAAACGCCTGTTCTCAGGGATCTTAAGATTGCAGATATTGTTGTCACTGACGATGCGTTTGGGGAAGAAGTACTGACTTTGAGCGGTACTGATGCGGAGAAATTTAGAATTATCGGTACAGGATTATATTTGAGGGCCAGGACTGTTTTGAATTTTGAGGCCCAGAACCAACTCAATGTCACTATTGAGGTAGATGATACAACAGTAGGTAATACACCTGATCTCACGGTCGATTACACCCTCAACATCACGGATGTGAACGAGCCTCCGACGTCGGTTTATGTGACGGATGTTGTTTCGAATGAGGGTTTGTTTGGTTCGGGTTCAGAGACGCGTGTGAACACGAGTGTGAGTGGTGTTCAGGCTTGGGCGAAGAGTGCGGCCTTGAGCAATGGCGGTTATGTGACGGTTTGGGAATCGACACCGAGTGATGGGTCTGGTTATGGCATTGTTGCGCAGGTTTTTGATGCTTTGGGCAATAAGGTTGGCGATGAGATCCCGGTCAATACGACGACGGCGGGTCACCAACGTTTCCCCAAAGTCGCTGTTCTTTCCGGTGACAGGATTGCGGTGACTTGGACGGCAAGTGACGGCGATGGGACGGGTGTCTTTGCCAAGATCATCGGTACTGCTGGCAATGTTCTTGTTGATGAATTCCAGGTGAATGAGACAACAATTGGGGCGCAAGCAGTTGAGGACATTGAAGTTCTGAGCGATGGCCGTTTTGTGATCACTTACCGGGCCCAGAGCCATGACGGGTCTGGCTGGGGTGTTGTTGCGAAGATGTATCATGCCACTGGCGCACCAGCCAGTGGCGAGATCCCGGTCAATACCACGACGGCATCACACCAAATCAGATCAAATATTATCGCTGACAATCGGCGCGGTTTTTCCATCACCTGGTCCTCGCAGAACCAAGACGGCAGCAGTTATGGCGTCTATATGCAAGACTTTGATGCCTCGGGCAACAAGGTTGGCGTAGAAATTCCAGTGAATACAACAACCGCTGGCGATCAGATATGGTCGGATATCACCTATCTTGCAGATGGGACGCGTGTTGTTGTTTGGCAATCAGCGAACCAGGATGGCAGTGGCACAGGTATTTATAAGCAACATATTGCCGCTGACGGCACGCTGATTGGCGCAGAGACCTTAGTGAATACGACGGTGGCGGGGAACCAAGTCTTTGCCAATATCACCACGCTTTCTGATGATAGTTATGTGATTGTGTGGCAATCCGGGACGAGCATTTTTGCGCAACGTTATGATGCGGGCGGCGCGGCGATGGGTGGTGAGGTTCTGGTCAATGAGGTGACTAATAGCGCAGGTGGCGTGTTGCCTGAGGTGACGGCTATTGGTGATCAGGTTGTGTTTACATGGACGGCGAGTGGTCCGAATGTTTATCAACGGATTATGGGATTAACGCCGACGGTTGCGGAAGACACGGCCATTGGCACGTCGATTGGCAAGCTGAACAGTCTTGATCCTGATTTGGGTGAGACGTTCAGCTATGTGTTGACCAATGATGCGGGTGGTTTGTTTAGACTTGGTGATGCGGCTTTAGGTGAGAATGTTGATGAGATCTATGTGGCCGGTCCTTTAGACTTTGAGACGGCTGCGGTGCATAGCCTCACGGTTCGGGTGACGGACGGCACAGGTCAGATCCACCAGGAAGTCCTGCAGATCCCTATCGAAAATATCAATGAAGCGCCAACGGTGGAATTGGTAAATGTTGTGAGCAACATTGCTGAGACGCGGAACATGTCAACGCCGCTGAAGGTTGCGGACATTGTTGTCACTGATGATGTGCCGGGTGAGAACGCCTTGTCCTTGTCAGGTGCTGATGCGGAGTTGTTTGAGATTGTTGGCACAGAATTGTTCTTAAAAGCCAACACGAATATTGATTTTGAGAACCCTGCCAATATTGATCATCAGTTTGACGTGACGGTCCATGTGGATGATCCGGCGCTTGGCACGACATTTGAGCACAGTATCAGCCACACTTTGGTTATTGATAATGTGGATCAGGCCCCGACGTCGGTTTATTTGACGGATGTTGTTTCGAATGATGGTTTGTTTGGTTCGGGTTCAGAGACGCGTGTGAACACGAGTGTGAGTGGTGTTCAGGCTTGGGCGAAGAGTGCAGCCTTGAGCAATGGCGGTTATGTGACGGTTTGGGAATCGACACCGAGTGATGGTTCGGGCTATGGCATTGTTGTGCAGGTTTTTGATGCTTTGGGCAATAAGGTTGGCGATGAGATCCCGGTCAATACGACGACGGCGGGCGATCAACGCTACCCCAAAGTCGCTGTTCTTTCCGGTGACAGGATTGCGGTGACTTGGACGGCAAGTGACGGCGATGGGACGGGTGTCTTTGCCAAGATCATTGGTACTGCTGGTAATGTTCTTGTTGATGAATTCCAGGTGAATGAGACAACAATTGGGGCGCAAGCAGTTGAGGACATTGAAGTTCTGAGCGATGGCCGTTTTGTGATCACTTACCGGGCCCAGAGCCATGACGGGTCTGGCTGGGGTGTTGTTGCGAAGATGTATCATGCCACTGGCGCACCGGCGAGTGGCGAGATCCCGGTCAATACCACGACGGCATCACACCAAATCAGATCAAATATTATCGCTGACAATCGGCGCGGTTTTTCCATCACCTGGTCCTCGCAGAACCAAGACGGCAGCAGTTATGGCGTCTATATGCAAGACTTTGATGCCTCGGGCAACAAGGTTGGCGTAGAAATTCCAGTGAATACAACAACCGCTGGCGATCAGATATGGTCGGATATCACCTATCTTGCAGATGGGACGCGTGTTGTTGTTTGGCAATCAGCGAACCAGGATGGCAGTGGCACAGGTATTTATAAGCAACATATTGCCGCTGACGGCACGCTGATTGGCGCAGAGACCTTAGTGAATACGACGGTGGCGGGGAACCAAGTCTTTGCCAATATCACCACGCTTTCTGATGATAGTTATGTGATTGTGTGGCAATCCGGGACGAGCATTTTTGCGCAACGTTATGATGCGGGCGGCGCGGCGATGGGTGGTGAGGTTCTGGTCAATGAGGTGACTAATAGCGCAGGTGGCGTGTTGCCTGAGGTGACGGCTATTGGTGATCAGGTTGTGTTTACATGGACGGCGAGTGGTCCGAATGTTTATCAACGGATTATGGGATTAACGCCGACGGTTGCGGAAGACACGGCCATTGGCACGTCGATTGGCAAGCTGAACAGTCTTGATCCTGATTTGGGTGAGACGTTCAGCTATGTGTTGACCAATGATGCGGGTGGTTTGTTTAGACTTGGTGATGCGGCTTTAGGTGAGAATGTTGATGAGATCTATGTGGCCGGTCCTTTAGACTTTGAGACGGCTGCGGTGCATAGCCTCACGGTTCGGGTGACGGACGGCACAGGTCAGATCCACCAGGAAGTCCTGCAGATCCCTATCGAAAATATCAATGAAGCGCCAACGGTGGAATTGGTAAATGTTGTGAGCAACATTGCTGAGACGCGGAACATGTCAACGCCGCTGAAGGTTGCGGACATTGTTGTCACTGATGATGTGCCGGGTGAGAACGCCTTGTCCTTGTCAGGTGCTGATGCGGAGTTGTTTGAGATTGTTGACAATCAATTGTTCTTAAAAGCCAACACGAATATTGATTTTGAGAACCCTGCCAATATTGATCATCAGTTTGACGTGACGGTCCATGTGGATGATCCGACAATAGGTGAGGTAGGACAAGTAGAGGCCACGATCAGCCACACTTTGGTTATTGATAATGTGGATCAGGCCCCGACGTCGGTTTATTTGACGGATGTTGTTTCGAATGACGGTTTGTTTGGTTCGGGTTCAGAGACGCGTGTGAACACGAGTGTGAGTGGTGTTCAGGCTTGGGCGAAGAGTGCAGCCTTGAGCAATGGCGGTTATGTGACGGTTTGGGAATCGACACCGAGTGATGGGTCTGGTTATGGCATTGTTGCGCAGGTTTTTGATGCGGCTGGCAACAAGGTTGGCGATGAGATCCCGGTCAATACGACGACGGCGGGTCACCAACGTTTCCCCAAAGTCGCTGTTCTTTCCGGTGACAGGATTGCGGTGACTTGGACGGCAAGTGACGGCGATGGGACGGGTGTCTTTGCCAAGATCATCGGTACTGCTGGCAATGTTCTTGTTGATGAATTCCAGGTGAATGAGACAACAATTGGGGCGCAAGCAGTTGAGGACATTGAAGTTCTGAGCGATGGCCGTTTTGTGATCACTTACCGGGCCCAGAGCCATGACGGGTCTGGTTGGGGTGTTGTTGCGAAGATGTATCATGCCACTGGCGCACCGGCGAGTGGCGAGATCCCGGTCAATACCACGACGGCATCACACCAAATCAGATCAAATATTATCGCTGACAATCGGCGCGGCTTTTCCATCACCTGGTCCTCGCAGAACCAAGACGGCAGCAGTTATGGCGTCTATATGCAAGACTTTGATGCCTCGGGCAACAAGGTTGGCGTAGAAATTCCAGTGAATACAACAACCGCTGGCGATCAGATATGGTCGGATATCACCTATCTTGCAGATGGGACGCGTGTTGTTGTTTGGCAATCAGCGAACCAGGATAGCAGTGGCACAGGTATTTATAAGCAACATATTGCCGCTGACGGCACGCTGATTGGCGCAGAGACCTTAGTGAATACGACGGTGGCGGGGAACCAAGTCTTTGCCAATATCACCACGCTTTCTGATGATAGTTATGTGATTGTGTGGCAATCCGGGACGAGCATTTTTGCGCAACGTTATGATGCGGGCGGCGCGGCGATGGGTGGTGAGGTTCTGGTCAATGAGGTGACTAATAGCGCAGGTGGCGTGTTGCCTGAGGTGACGGCTATTGGTGATCAGGTTGTGTTTACATGGACGGCGAGTGGTCCGAATGTTTATCAACGGATTATGGGATTAACGCCGACGGTTGCGGAAGACACGGCCATTGGCACATCGATTGGCAAGCTGAATAGTATCGATCCTGATTTGGGTGAGACGTTCAGCTATGTGTTGACCAATGATGCGGGTGGTTTGTTTAGACTTGGTGATGCGGCTTTAGGTGAGAAGGCAGATGAGATCTATGTGGCCGGTCCTTTAGACTTTGAGACGGCTGCGGTGCATAGCCTCACGGTTCGGGTGACGGACGGCACAGGTCAGATCCACCAGGAAGTCCTGCAGATCCCTATCGAAAATATCAATGAAGCTCCGACGGTGGAGTTAGTAAGCGTTGTACCCAGCATTCGTGAAGATAGAGATTTACCTCAACCGTTGCGAGTTGCCGATATTGTCATCAGGGATGATGTGCTTGGAGTAAATAATTTGAGGCTTAAAGAAGAAGGTGATTATCAAAAGTTTGAAATTATTGGTAATCAGCTTTTCTTGAAAGCCGGTACGGACATAGATTTTGAAAACCCTGAGAATGCTGATCATCAGTTCCATGTAACGGTAGAGGTCGATGATCCCGATATAGGTGAAGCCGGTCAAGCTGAACACAGCGTGGATTACACGCTTGAAATTCTTGATCTCCCGGGCGACCCGGGACCCGGAACACCACCGAACGATATAATTATCACGGATGGGGAGACTGATGAAGACGAAGACATTGATATAGCCTTTGTCAACGAGAACGCGAAGGAAGGAGATCATGTTGCAACATTGTCCGCCTCTCCCTTTGATATAGGTGATAATTTTACATACAGATTGCTTGACGATGCTGATGACCGCTTTCAAATTATAGACGGTGAACATATCATCCGTGTCTTAGACGGGAGCAAACTCAACCATGAAGAAAATGAAACACATAGAGTTTTGGTGGAGGTAGACGATAATCAGCACGGGAAATATAACGAATGGATAGAGATAAGAGTCAGAGATGTAAACGAGAAGCCGGAAGATATCCAGCTTTCCAATGACACTGTGCCTGAAAACGCATCAAATGGGACGGATATTGGTATTCTGACTGCCACAGATATTGATGATGGTGATACGTTCACCTTCGATTTCGCCGAGATTGATGGCGTTAAGCAAGATGCCGGTGGCCGGTTTAAGATTGAAGACAATAAACTTCAAGTCGCCAACGGTGAAGATCTCAATTTTGAGGATAACCAAACTCATACCGTAACTATTGTCGTTACGGACAAAGGTGGAAAGGGACTCACATATACTGAGGAATTCACGATCAACCTTGAGGATGTGAAAGAAGCTCCTGAAGACATGTTCTTTGATGGGGCAAGTGTTGATGAAAACGCACCGGCAGGCACCATTGTTTCAACCATGTCGGTGAAGGATGATGCTGGCGATACGGTTCGCTATGAGCTGTTTGCTGTTGATGATGAGGGCAATCTCATTGAGAGTGACAAATATGAGATCCGAGAAGGTGAAAATGTCATTCGCGTCAAAGAGGGGGCAACGCTGACACCTGGCATTAATATTGATAATCTGCAAGTTAAAGCCATAGACACAATAAACCCTGCCCATTTCCGTATGGAGGGGATTGCCATTACTGTCAACGATATCCCCGAACCCCCAACGGATTTTAATATTCTTCCAGTCCTTGCTTTTGGGGGCAATCCGTCTGTTCGTGAGAATGCCCCAGCCGATACTGATATTGCGACTCTCACTGCGACAGGTGGTGATGGATCGGGAGAGGTTACCTATAGGTTGAGAGATTCAGAAGGCAAGGTGAGTGAGTTCTTTGAGATCGACCGCATAGATACGGTCAATGGCCCTGATCCTTTGAGTAGTAAGATTATCGTAAAGCATGGCGCAGAGCTGAACTTTGAGGACAAAGTTTTCCATGATGTGATTATCGAAGCCAGCCATAATGGTACCGTTTTCCACACTGAGAGCATAACCATAAAAACCGTAAATGAAGTTGAAATACCAAATCAGATTGAACTGATTGGTGGCACCATTCCTCAAAATGCTGAGACGGGGCGAACGGTTGGCATTCTACAAACAAATGATGAGTCTTTCGACAATGATTATACTTATGAGATCGTTGGCGCCACAGAACCTCTGCGCGATTTGTTTGAAATCAACGGTAACCGGCTTGTTGTAAAGAAGGATGTTGACCTTCCGTTTGTAAGATCAGGGGCAGTGGCTGTTCGGGTTACTGATAGCAATGGCAACGCTGACACTGAGAATGTGAGCGTAAACATCACATCAGTTGCAGAAGATGAGGCATCATTCCAGGATCTGGTGACAAGGCCTGAATATACGATAGACGGCGCAATATCTGACACCGGAGACGGAAATCTCGATTTTATTAAGTTTCATGGTGGCGATGACTTCTTTAAATCTACACGGCCAATCAGTCTTGGGGATTGGAACGAGCTGGGAACTTTAATAAGCTCGGCAGCTGAGGGGAATAATGGTCCCGATGCACTTCGCAACATTATTAATAGTAAGTTTCGTAGTGAAAATCTCGAAGTCGGCCGTTCAATCGTTCTCGCAGGGGACTCTAGCTCTCCCGAAATTGTAGGTACTGTTGATCTTATTGAGGACGGAGACAATGACTTTATCCTCAATTTCGGACTTGCCTTCTCCGGGCACATTGTCGGTGAACGAGATACACAAGAAAGGGAAGAATTCAAGGAAGCTCTTACACAAATCATGAATTGGGCAGGGGCTGAGATTCAAGGGGATAAAGATAGTCTTGATGAGGCACTTGATAAGGCGTTCGATGAGACTGGTGAAGGAGAGTCAGGCTTGCGCGGCATAGGTTGGGAAATTGATATTAATTTTGACGAATTCAGTCGTTTCCAGGACTACCAGGTCAATGGTCGTGACATCGGTGACAAACTTCAAGACATGGCCGGTAGCCCAGCCAAGTTCTTTACTACCTACATTCCCATGTTGAGTGATAGCATAAGCAAGTTTACTGAGACCACACAGAGTACCATAGATGATGCGCATGATGCTTGGGAGCGTATTGAAGACGGCACTGAGCAACCACCAAATATTTCTCCGCCTAACGATGAATTTGCCACTTTGTTGGATATGGGTGCTCCGACGATCGCACTTGCTGGCCATACCTTACGAGATCCAATAGCGCGGCCCCCATCCAAGTTTGCCAATGCGAGGCCAGGGACTTTTACCCTTACAAAGTTCACAGATGAGCTTAATCCGCTTGGAGGCGTGGAGATTATACCTTTTGTAAGTACAGGGTCTCTCTTTTCTGCACGGTTGCAGAAGATTATGCGTGGTGTTGGTATACCTGGTAACTTCCAAGACAACTTATTTACTGATGAAATAAAAGCGGGTTTCGGTTTTACAAAAGTGTTGGGAGGAGACAAGGTCCTGCTCTGGATCCTCATTGAGGACAGTTTGGCTGATGGAAATTTCACGGTAAATGTGGGATTTGCACTCAATCCCCTCTATGTTGCACCGCTTGCAGGAGCGGCAGGATCAAAGATAGGTTCAGCTGGCAAAAACGTGGCAAGCAAAATCACAAAGGGTGTAAAATCCTCTAATCAATCCTTCAGGGATGAATTTGGCAAACAAATAGGAAAGTTAATCCACCCAGGCGGCAAGTCCGCCCCAATAATACCATGGGCTGGAGTTGGCTGGAGTGTTAAGACAGATATTGATTTCACTACCAAGACTTTCCACGGGTTTACTAAAAATGGTAAAAAAATTGATCTTGAGAATCTCTACAGATCCGCAGTGCCTGGCTACGTATCGCTAGAAGAAGATTGGGATTTGAGTTTTGCCGATCCCTTCCTCGATTGGCTAAATAAAATTTCTAGCGGTTTTATTCCGCCAGACAACATCACCTTTGATGATGATGACAACGTTTCTTAATGCATGAATTCTCAAGCACGTCCTGGGCCCGGCAGATTTATTCTGCCGGGCCTATTTTACATGACCATGAAGAAGTTCTCATTTTCTATTCGAGAACGTTCCGGCCAAAATCTTTTGGTCTTAACTTGAATTTCATTTCAGCTTCCGAGAGTTTCTATTGGTTATTGCACCAGGAGGGTGGCGGGGATAGTCCAGCCGTCTACAACGTTTCTATTTCAATGGGTTGATTGCGGAGCACTTCGTTCTCTTTGTGCGTCAAAGTGAGCTATTTGTATAGCGGTTACCAATTCGCATTAATTTTTATCAATAGCCCTCAATCCGTTCAGCAATTTAGATTTTTTTGTTGATCTAACTCAAAACATGTTCGCCTGCTAGCCTATAGATATTGAATCTCGACAGTTCGGATAGAAAGATTACGCATGCGTGAAGTGGTCTTTGCAACCAAGGATCTAAGAAAGATTTATGATACAGGTGAGCTGAAAGTTCAGGCGTTACGCGGCGTTGACCTTAATCTTTATGCAGGTGAAGTTGCTGTTCTTCTCGGACCATCGGGAAGTGGGAAGTCGACACTACTCAATATTCTGGGTGGTCTCGATCAGGCAACCAGCGGTGAAGTGTATTTTAAGGGCGAGAATCTCATCCATTTCAGTGAAACGGCGCTGACACTCTATCGACGTAACCATGTTGGTTTCGTTTTTCAATTTTATAATCTTATTCCAAGCCTGACGGCCCGTGAAAATGTTGCGCTTGTCACAGAGATCGCGCAGAAGCCTATGAGCCCGGAAGAAGCATTAGAGCTGGTTGATCTGGGTGACCGCATGGATCATTTCCCAGCCGAGCTTTCAGGTGGGGAACAGCAACGCGTTGCTATTGCGCGTGCGATTGCCAAACGTCCAGAAGTTTTATTGTGTGACGAACCGACCGGAGCATTAGATTCAAAAACAGGCGTAGGCGTACTTGAAGCCCTTCTTGCTGTTAATGAAGAACTCGGCACGACCACAGCGCTCATCACCCATAACGTAGCTATTCGCGCCATTGCTCATCGCGTCATTTATTTTAGCGACGGACAAATTGCAAAGACGGAAGAAAACAAAACGCGGTTGAACCCGCAAGATGTCAAGTGGTGAAGCTATGAGTGCACTCGACAAAAAGCTCTTTCGTGATCTCATACACATATGGGGGCAAGCACTCGCTATTGCACTTGTTTTGGCTTGTGGCGTGGCAACACTACTTCTTGGTGTTGGCGCTTATCGTTCCCTCTACGAAACGCGGGAGGCTTATTATGAGCGGTATCGTTTCGCCCACATTTTTGCCACCGCAAAACGTGCGCCTGACCATCTAAAGGCCGAACTTTCTGAGATCCCTGGCGTAGCTACTGTTGAAACGCGAATAATGAGCGGTACCTTGCTTGACATTGAAGGAATGGCCAAGCCAGCTTCCGGTCTTGTGATTTCTCTGCCTAAACACGGCAGCCCTCTCCTCAACGCATTATTTTTGCGATCAGGCCGCTTGCCGGAGCCGAACCGTGAAGATGAGATCGTCGTCAATGAAAATTTTGCAAAGGCCCATGACTTCACTCCTGGCTCAACACTGAAAGCTATTTTGAACGGTCGAAAAAGGCACCTCAAAATTGTTGGATTGGTGTTGTCCCCGGAGTTCATCTACGCCATTGGCCCAGGGGACTTAATCCCGGATGATCGCCGCTTCGGCGTTCTTTGGATGACACAAAGTGCTGCAGAGGCCGCATATGACCTTAAGGGCGCCTTCAATTTTGCGAGTTTACGTCTACGCAGAGATGCCTCGGAGAAAGCCATTATTGAGCGTGTAGATGCCATATTGGAGCGTTATGGCGGGCGTGGCGCTTACACAAGGAAAGATCAGAGCTCCCACGCTTTCCTGGACGCTGAGCTGAAGCAACTCAGAGGTATGAGCCAAATCTTACCTCCAATTTTTCTCGGCGTCGCTGCCTTTCTGATTAACATAACTCTTGCTCGGTTGATCGCAACAGAACGGGAACAAATTGGACTTCTGAAAGCCCTCGGCTACGGCCAAATCTCCATAGCGGGGCATTATCTCAAATTCGTTCTTATCATCACTATAATTGGAATCGGGATTGGATTCGGAGCGGGCGTTTGGCTCGGCCGCGGTCTCACGCGCCTTTATGGTGAGTTTTATCATTTTCCTTTCCTGGTTTTCCTGAACACGCTGGATATTTTTATAATCGCGGCGGGGGTCAGTATCGCAGCAGCAATACTTGGTGCCTTACGATCTGTTTTTAAAGTTATGGCTCTTTCTCCAGCCGTTGCCATGTCACCTCCGGCACCTACACGTTATGGGCACATGTGGTTGGAAGGGCTCGGGATTTATAAACACCTGCCACAATCCCTCATGATGGTCTTGCGCCATCTTATGCGGTGGCCATTGAGAGCTGCATTTACATTGCTCGGAATTTCCCTCTCTTGCGCTCTTTTGGTTGCTTCACTGTTCACTGACGACTCAGTGGAATTTATGATCGACGTCACTTTCTTCCAAGTTACGCGGCAAGATGCACAGGTGGAGTTTTCAGAAATTAGGCCTGAACGAACCGCCATAGAATTAAATAGACTCCCAGGAGTGCTCTCCGTCGAACCTCATCGTAATGTAGCTGCGATCTTAAGGTTTGGTCATAAAAACCGCAGAACTTCAATTACAGGAATCCATCCAGGCACAGATTTACGCCAGCTTCTTGACCCGGATTTGCAACCGATGGTCTTGCCGAAAACAGGCGTAATCATCTCGGACAAACTCAGCGAGCTTTTAGGTGTCGGAATTGGTGAAACACTTGTTATTCAGATCATGGATGGGAGCCAACCCACTATCAAAATGCCCGTTGTGGCCCGTATTCAAGGATATCTGGGTTTGCAGGCCTATATGGACCTCGATACGCTGAACGGTTTGCTAGGGGATGGCCGTGTTATCACAGGCGCAAGCCTGGCTATTGACCGTAAAAAGGAGAACACGCTTTATCGCGAGCTAAAATCTCTACCAATCGTTTCTTCTATTGCTTTGCTGAAAGCGTCTCTCAAAAACTTCCGGAAAACATTGGCTGAGAACATCGTCATCATGACGACGGTTTATCTCGTTCTCGCGGTAACGATCACTTTTGGTGTGGTCTATAACAGCGCACGCATTCACCTCTCTGAAAGAGGACGGGAGCTGGCAAGCCTGCGTGTATTAGGGTTCACACGAACGGAAGTATCTTTCATTTTGTTGACCGAGCTTGCGCTCCTTGTTGTCCTTGCCATCCCTCTTGGCTGGCTTATTGGTTATGGAATGGCGTGGTCGATTATCACGCAATTAGATAATGAGCTTTATCGTGTGCCGATGGTTATCGAATCACAGACCTACGCCATGGCGGCATTAATTACAATTGGGGCAGCCACGCTTTCGGCATTGATTGTACGCAGGCGCATTGATCGTCTTGACTTAATAAAGGTCCTGAAAACACGGGAGTAAGCCCATGGTTGCGAACTGGGGCAAAAGAATTTTCATTACAGTCGTTGCGGTGAGCATTGCCGCTGGATTTTATATGGCTTTCCGATCGCAACCAATTCCAGTAGACACGGCAGAAGTTAAAGAACGTCCTCTTGAAGTCACAGTAAATGAAGAGGGCGTTACCAGAATCCGTGAAATTTATACGGTGTCTGCACCGGTCACAGGCCGTGTTCTGCGCTCCCCCAGAGAGGTTGGAGACCGCGTGGAAGAAAATAAAACATTAGTAGCAACGCTGGAACCGGTCGCCCCTTCCTTCCTTGATGAACGATCAAGGAAAGCCAGGGAAGCTGCTGTCAAGGCCGCGGAAGCCTCGGAAAAACTCGCAAAAGCCAAGGTAACAAGTGCAAAGGCTGAGTTAGGATTTGCAGAAAGCGACCTCAAACGCGCTGAAAAACTTGCCAAAAGAAGAACGATCTCCGATCGGACACTGGAGCAGGCGCGCCTCCATGTTCAAACTAAGTTGGCGGCATTGGAAACAGCCAGTGCTGAACTGGATGTGCGGCGACAGGAGGTTAGCAGTGCACGCGCTAATCTGATTGAACCAGGTACTTCTTTTTCAGGCAAGCGCTCAGGGTCTTGTTGTGTGCAAGTTCTGGCACCTGTTTCGGGGCAGGTGCTCAAAATCATCACGGAGAGCGAAAAAGTGGTTGCGCCGGGGACGCCCATCCTGGAAATCGGAGATCCGCATGATCTTGAGATTATTGCAGATTTGCTTTCAAGCGATGCCGTTCGAGTTCGCGAGGGTGCTGAAGTGCGGGTCGAAAACTGGGGTGGAGAAGGGATACTTAAAGCACGTGTCCGCAAAATCGAACCTGCAGGTTTTATGAAAGTCTCTTCGCTTGGCATTGAGGAACAGCGCGTCAAAGTACGGATAGATATTGAGGATCCTCCAGAAAAATGGCAGCGTCTCGGTCATGATTATCGAGTTTTCGTCCGCGTCACGGTGTGGACGGCAAAAGATGCCTTAACAGTTCCTATCAGTGCATTGTTCCGTAAAGGGGAGAGTTGGGCCGTTTTCCTCGTTGAAGACGCAGAAGCCACTTTACGTAAAATTGAAATAGGAAAACGCAATACAGAACTTGCTGAGATCAAGTCAGGATTGGCAAAAGGAGACAAGGTTGTTCTTCATCCGAGTGATCGGTTAATCAGCGGCGCCCGTATTATTGAACGAACAAAACTTGATTAGACCAAAAGGCTGATTTAGCAAACAACGGGACTGCAAAGCTTGATTTCGAACTTTTCGCCTTTATCACGCCGTACCACATCAAATTCGCGGCCATCGGTGCAATGCACACGGGCTTCGATTCCCTTCTTTCCCGCAAGTTCAAATTCGCGTAATCGTACAAAATAACTAACCATGCACCGCTTTTCTTCCTTCAATTGATGGCGCAATATAATCTCCCATGGCTCTTTTGCATTTGCGTCAGCTAAACCGGCTAAACCGATTAGAGCCACTGTTGTGCCAAGGGCCAACTTTTTGAATTTTTTCAAATATCGTGGTCTCATTTGTCCAGCCTCATCCGATCCAAAAACGGAGGTCAATAAAGCCTATGTCTGAACTCTATCCATTGATTGAAATCAAATTCAACGAAGAAAATAAAATACAACTAGACTGCCCAGATAGGCAATGAGGACAACTAGGGAATCAATGCCCATCCCGAAAACACGTTTTTT
Source organism: Methyloligellaceae bacterium (assembly GCA_965224165.1). GTDB lineage: Bacteria > Pseudomonadota > Alphaproteobacteria > Rhizobiales > CBDCYM01 > CBDCYM01. The sequence continues at coordinate 1,673,860 of CBDCYM010000011.1, forward strand.
CTTACGGAGTAAAAGGCCGGCGACATAGACAGCTGTAACTATAATTCCGGATAGAAGTGCAAAAGTCGCTGATCGGTCGACCTTTGCAAGCAGAACACCTTCGCGATAAAAAACATCTGCTGGCAACAGAAGTGCTAACATTATGAGATTGCTCCCAAAAATATTTGAGATGGCCATCGTGAACGCCCCCAAACGGACGGCGCCAATTGTTGTTGAAAGTTCAGGGAGCGATGTTGCCGCTGCGAGCAAAGTTACACCGATAAAACTTGATCCAAGTTTGGTTTGCTGAGCCAAAGTATCGGCCAGCTGGACTAAAAAAATGCCTGCGGCAAAAATTGCAAGAGTTGCTGCAAAACATAGCCATAATAGCTGTGATAAGGAAACCTGATCCAGCTCTTGCCCCGTCTTCCCGCTAAAGATTATGCCATCTTCTTCAGGAACTTCGACAGGGCGCCAACCTGAATTCGTGTCGTAATTTCTTAAGATACTAATCGAAAGCACATAAGCAATCATCAGCAAAATAGCGCCAATACCAACATTCCATAGGAGGGCAATGTCCCCAAGAAACGAAACGCTTAACAGGAGTGCGAGCAATAGGATCAGCAGGGTGCCTTCAAGAGCAGGAGTTGGCTTGCGTGGATAAAATGTAAGTGTGGCGTGGAGGGCATAAGCATCCGCGACAGCGAGAACTGCAGTCTGCATAGTAATGCCGCCAAACATGTTGTTGAGGACCAGCTGGGCGTTACCTTTTAATGCCGCGGTAATTGTTGTGACGAGTTCAGGAAGCTCTGTTGCGGCAGCAAGAAACACAAGCCCCATAATTGCTTTTCCGATTTTCAAACGGTCTGATATGCCATCGGCGTATTTAGAGAGCCGGATTCCGGCAATCCATACCGTTGTCGCGGCCAGTCCAAACAAAATAAGGTTTGTCCAGATTGGTAGAGCTGTAAACTCGAAAGACTTCATCTCGCTAGACCTTTTGACGAATTCAGTATCATTCTAAAGGAAGCGTTTTGTGACAAACTCAGAATATGGCACTGCAATGTTTTCATAGAACAAACAAAGTTGGACACTTCGTTGATTTGCCTCAAAGATCAAAGGCAAAATTTCTCTTATACTTTCCACATAGAAGTGAGACGATGAGGAGAAGTCCTATGCGTATGGCCGAAGTTCATAATTATGCAAAGCGCATGATGGAAATTCATGGCGATAAGGCTGAGGTAGTTGTTGCAAAAAAAATTAGAGAATATGTGAACGAAGGTAATGAGGTGGAGGCAAAAATTTGGACGCGGATTCGTGCCACGATTAAAGAAATGCGTGGGCCGCATGCAAGTTAGCTCGCCCCGCAAGCATAATTTAAAGTTTTTGCTATAATAATTGCCTGTAGCCGAAAATACTTTTAATCAAGCTCTCTTACCGAAACTATTCGGAATGTTCGAAGCTGATCATCATGCTCAAGAATGGAGACATATTCTCCGGGCAAAAAGGTGTGGCTGCTAAACCGGTATCCGGTTTCATCGTCATCTTCATCACCGTGAATATCATAATGAAACGCCCATCGGCCATCTGGCTTCCTTACGAGATGGCCAACCTCCGTCGGTTCATTGTCCCAAAAACGGCGCACACGGCAACTTTCGCGATTTGAATGCCATTCATCAGTTGCGATGTGTCCGTTTTCATCTAACGGAGCCACAAATTCATAGCCTCGATCACGACTTCCCTCAGGAAAATCGTGATCTCTGGCGAGTTCCAAGCGGATCTTCTTCAAAGGCATCCGTCTTTTTCCTTGATTTAGTGAGACATAAGAACCGGAACGGTCATATGTTGAAGAACATGGTGCGTCGCACCACCAAACACATACTCTCTAAGACGCGACCGGCCATAACCACCCATCACAAGAAGATCAGATCCGTTATCGCAAACCCGTGACAAAAGTGTATTGCCAATATCGACGCCACCAGACATTGTATGAGCGGCATCTACTTTGATTCCTTTACGGGAAAGACTTGTCGCAATTTCACTTCCTGCAATTTCGATATCGGTGGCGGATGATTTTTCTGGATCAACCCAAAGAATCTTAACTTCTTTTGATTTACGTAGAATTGGTGTGGCATCAAATGCGGCCCTAGCAGCTTCACGGCTGGCATTCCACGCGACCAATGCATAATTACCAACGCTATCAAATTGACCCGCTGTGGGGATGACCAGAACCGGCCGTCCAGACTCCATCAACAACAGTTCAGGCAAATCAGCCTGGCCAGTGTCCGGCCCTTCTGGGTCTCCCTGACTTACAATAATTAGGTCTGCGCAACGCGCATGGTCCAAAACTTTATCTCCAATCTGCGGTGTTTTTGATGGAGCTGTGCGCCACTCCGCTGAAATGGCATCCTCTGCCGTAGCTTCTTCGAATAGAGCCCGGACTTTGTTAGCTTCTTGTATGAATTCTTGGCGCTGCGCTTCAAATACGTGGGCGGGGATTTCCATTGCTGCCGTCATCGGTGGAATTCGAACGGCAGGTATGGCATGAAGCCCAATAAGGTGAGCATCATTTTCCTTTGTCAGAGAAATTGCGATATCGAGCAAAATCGATGCTCGAGCTGAATCATTCAGATTAACGAGGATTGTACGGTAAGCCATGGTCGCTCTTCCTGAATCGCTTGGGAAGTTTGATTTAAACTATCAGTTAGAGCAGAAATTGCCTTGACTTGAGTCAATCATTGAATGGATTAAAAGAGGCCGTGGCTTCCGATTAGCTACGGCAGTGAGCGGGATCAAATCTGACAACTTAATATGAGCGGACATCGGCGAGACGGTTATTGTTTGCCAGAAAGTATTTTCAAATAAGCTAGGAATGCCCCTATTTCGTCTGGCTGAAATTGGAATTCGGGCATCGCCTCATGACCGACGACGATGCCTTCCGCTAATGCTTCTTCCAGGGATTCTGTAGGCCATTTCGCCGCAAAAGTACGGAAGGGAGGAGCCTCTTTAAGGGGGCTCTCTCCCTTTTTTCCAATAGCATGACAGCGCGCACACAGTTTTTCCGCTATTTGCTGACCCTTCTTAGTAAGAGCTTTATCCTCTCCCTTTGCGGGGAGTGTAATTGGCTGCATAAAAAAGGCCGTGCATATTAAAACCCACATAAAACGTGGATAGCCGAAAATCATCATTACGGTTCGTTACCTTTCAGACATGTGTTTGCACCAATCATTCTATAAATTGGGCACCAGCCCACGAGTGCTGTGAAAAGTGGGATAACGCCTATCCATCCTATCCAGCTATAAGGAATAGTGGTTGCAAAGGCTGCAAACAAGATAAGCGACACGCCAATAAGCACCCGTAAGATGCGGTCAGCATTTCCAACATTGGTATCCATCGTTATGTCTCCAGATTACTAACTAAGACCTACAGACGACATGTAGCGGTCCTCCATGTACGTCATATATAAGACCCGGATAGCCTCAAGGAAGCTTGGCACGGAGGGCCGCAGATTAACAAAACCGGTATGTATATACTTTTGCGAGATACGCTCTAGTTAATCTCAATTTTTTGAATTTTGGCCTCAACTTCAGGCGGTTTAGGTAACGAGATAGACAAAACACCTTTATCGAACTTAGCATTGACACTCTCGGCAGCCACCTTAAAAGGCAAAGGGATAGAGCGGCGAAAGACACCATAAGATCTTTCAATCAAATGATAATCTTTCGATTTATCCTCTACCTCGGATTGTTTCTCACCCTTGATTGTCAAGGCATCATCAGCAAGTGTCACATCGATATTGTCTTCTTCCACACCGGGCAGTTCGACAGAAATCTCTATAGCTGTATCTGTTTCACTGACATTTATTCGAGGCGAGAACCTGCTCTCACCTTCGCCTAAATGACTTCTGAAAGCCGGTACGCCAAAACCACGAGTGAATTCGTTAAATAGCCGGTCAACTTCCTTATGAAGGGAATAAAAGGCGTCTCCTTCTTTTAGGTCGTTTGAAGAACGTAAGGACGGTAAAAAAGATCTTATGCTCATTGGGAACCTCCCAAAATCAATTTCACATCCGGGTATTCACAAACATGATTGTCAACGTTTGTTATGTCATGGCTTCTTAATAACGAAAGTTGCCACAAGCGCATTGATCAAAATCAAATATGACCGTTTTGGCGGTTCATAAATATTTTAGAAACGCACTCGGTTATTAGATCGCCAAAACGGCCTCGATATGAGGAATGAGTTTTTCATTCGACAAATGCGTTAGATCTTTTGGTATCTCGTCAGAAATTTTTGCAAGAACTTGGTCAGATAAACTTGCTCGAAGGTCGCCAAGTGTGACCGGGGTTGAAAAGATAATTAGGCGATCATACTCCGCCGCGTTCAATCTTTCTTCAAGAAAGTCAGCAAGTCGTTTTGCAAAACGCCGCTTTGCCTCACGATGTGCGTCCCTTGGAGACTCCATAGAATGGCGTCTTGGCCCAATGCGATTAAAGACTCGACCTGGGCGATCTGCCATAACCTCTTGAACTGATGGGGACTCTTCACGAAAATCCAACCCCTTCAATGACTTGATGCCGTGTCCAGGGCCGTCATTCATTACGATCCTAGGGTCAGGACCTATTAATTTCATCCATTCTGCGAGAGCAGATTTATTCTCTGACGAGGCGCAAGCGCGCGGGAAACCTTGTTTGGTTTTCAAGGGCTTGCAACGCAGGCAGAGGATAAATAAGCCTCGCCCTTCAGGTTGGTAAGGAATAAAAAATCTGCTGCGTAAAACCGTCTCGAATATGCTTTGGCATGTCCTTCGCCGGTTTTACTTGCATCTTTTCCCTCCCTTACCAACAGAATTGTATAAAATTAAAAGGTCCTGACCCTAGCTCGCGCACCATCTGAGATTAATATCCAAGTCCGTATTGGTTTCATATTAGTGCGTTATCAAGAAATATTATTCCGATCGCTTTTATATCCAGGAGCAACAATAAAATATTTCCATTAAGCTCATACTTGTGGGTTGATTTGAATCAACGCATTCAATTGAAAAGAGTGATTGATTGTTCGACGTATAAAATCGCTTTGAGATAAATAGATTATGGGAGGGTACCAATTCTCAAGTAAGGAGTTCAGCTATGGCCGAGAAAATGTCAAAAACAAAAAAAGAGAGCGTCCCTGACAATTCAACATCCTTAAACTTAGAGTCCTTTACAGATATGCAGAAAAATGCTTTCGAGGCTCTTGGTGAAATCAATAAAATGATTTTTGAAAACACGGTCTCTTTCAATGAAGAGATGACCCATTTTGTCAATAAACGGCTAAAGGAAGATATCGACACGACCAACAAGTTTGCAAACTGCAAAACAGCGCATGAAGCTTATGAGGTTTATTCGAAATTTCTGAAAACCGCTTTCCGGCAATATATGAAAGAGGCCGAGAAACTTTCTAAGATCGGCAATCATATGGTTGGCCAATCCCTTAAGATCATGGAGCAATCAGCCGAGAAATCTCCAAAAAAGGCGCGATGAAAAAACTATCTCTTCATTTCAGCTTTTTAAATAAGACTCTTTAAAATATACCCTATTGCGTAAGCCGCGCTGGCAGCGGTGAGTCCGATTATCGATGTCTCTAAGCCTGAATGCCACCAACGCTGAAGAGACCAGCGGCTTTTTGCCGAACCTATGGCGAAAAAGACAAGTGCGGTCAATATCGAAGACGTGAGAAAAGGTTCAACGGCGGAAAAAAGGAAAGGCAGAAGAGGTACTGCTCCACAAATAAGGAAAGCGGCGAATGTGCTCCATGCCGAAAGCCACGGAGAGCGCAGCGTTGGCGATCGGCCATACTCTTCGATCAGCATGGTATTGACCCAGACCTCCTCATTTGAAGTAATTGCTTGAGTGGCTTCGTTGAGAGCTTCTCCAGAAAGCCCTTTTCTTTGAAGAATTTGACGGATTTCTTCCCGCTCTCCTTCAGGCGCAACTGCGATGTGTTTTTTTTCGATTTCGCGTAAGCGCACCACGTCGTCAACCTCTGACTTGGTTCCACTGTAGTTGCTTGCGGCCATGGAAAAACCATCAGCAATTAAGTTTGCAACGCCAAGAATTAGGACAACGCGAGAAGACAATTCAGCACCCTCAACACCAGCGACAATCGCAAATGTTGTGACCGCCCCGTCAATCCCGCCATAAACCCAGTCTCGAACATAGTTTGGACGATTTTCTTCAGATAACCGGGCTTCTATGGCTTCGGCTGTATGGTCGTGTTCAAGTGTCATCGGTTTATTACTCCACCAGCGCACTTATTGCAGTGATTTGGATATCAAAACTTGACTCATATCAAAGCGTTTCGTTCGTAATACAGAAAGAAAGAGGCATGACACAGAATGAGAACCAAACAACATTTTCTGAAAATGCCCACCAGCAGATAAAACAGATAAAGCTGAAACGCTCTCTTTCTATCGCACACCTCGTCCTCTATGGACTTGGTGTTACGATTGGTGCAGGAATTTATGTCCTCATTGGCGCAACTGCAGGACGTGCAGGGCTTTATGCGCCTACTTCTTTTATTCTTGCTGCACTTGTCATGGCCTTTACGGCTAGTTCTTTTGCTGAATTGTCAGGCCGGTATCCTGTGAGTGCGGGGGAGGCGGCTTATATTCGCGAGGGCTTGAGATCAAACCTGCTGGCACTGGTTGTAGGACTCTTGGTTGTTTCCGCTGGGGTTGTCTCTGCAGCAACTATAAGCATTGGCAGCACTGGGTACATACGGCAATTTTTTGATCTACCCGTAAGTGTTCTCATCCTCATTGTGGTGCTCCTTATGGGCTTTGTCTCCGCTTGGGGAATTCTTGAGTCCATAACCGTTGCGAGCATTTTTACGCTTATTGAGGTTGGAGGTCTTCTTGCTATTATTTTTGCAGGTCTTGGCGGTGATAGCAGTGTTGCTCTTCAGCTTCCGAGTGTTTTTCCCTCCTTTACGGATCTAAACATCTGGATTGGTATAGCGAGTGCGGGTCTGCTCGCTTTTTTTGCATTCATAGGTTTTGAAGACTTGGTCAATGTGGCCGAAGAGGCCAAAAATCCTAAAAAAGCGATGCCATGGGCGATTTTTCTTACGCTCGTCATTTCCACACTTGTCTATTTTCTCGTCGTTTCGATTGCGGTCTTGACGGTACCGCTTGAGAGCTTGACAAAATCCGAGGCCCCCCTTGGTCTTGTTTTCCGCGAGACCACGGGTTTCTCTCCCATAGTGATTACCGCAATTGCAATTATAGCCACACTCAATGGTGTGATCGTGCAAATGATTATGGCTTCACGGGTGCTTTATGGATTGGCCAATCAAGGGAACCTGCCGGAGTGGTTGGCATACGTCAATCCTGTAACACGCACTCCTCTTTTGGCCACTGGTATCGTGGTTGGTATTATTCTCATCCTCGCTTTGGTGTTTCCTCTAACTGGACTGGCCGAAATGACGTCACGCATTACCTTGTCTGTTTTCACACTTGTAAACCTTGCTTTGTTGAGAATTAAGCTGCGTGGAGAACCGGCTCCTGACGGTGTTTTTATCGTGCCGAGTTGGGTGCCAGTCATAGGTATTTTGTTTTGCCTTGTCTTTTTGTCCTTCGATCTGTTGGGTTAGCCTCTGCGGGTAACTACTGGGCGATTTCCTTCACGGCGCCCTTACGAAAATATCTGGAAGCTCTGCGCACGAGAAGGAGTGTCGAGGGAAGGATTATCAGGTCTCCAATGAGTGCGGCTATAAGTGTGATGGCACAAAGCCGACCAAACAAACGAAGAGAAGGCAGGTCTGAGAACACGGGCACCGCAAGTCCAAAAGCAAGGACAATTGTCGTCAATATAAGCGCTGGCCCCACAAGCACGGTCGCACGTTTCACGCCAATTGCCGGGTCCTCATCTGGACGGTCTTCGAGACGGAGCCTATTGAGATAATGGATCGTTGCGTCAAGGCCAAGACCAAAGGCAACCGTCAATGCAACGATGCTTGCAAATTGTAGACCTTCACCAGTAATCGCAAGCAAGGTGCCGGCTGCGAAAATCGGAAAGAGCCCTGGCAGTGCACTTACAAACCCGATAAGAATAGATCTGAATGCAAGCCCTATGAGCATAGCGACAAAAACCATTTCCGAGGTCAACCCAAGATTAAGTTGCTTGATCATGGCAGCGCTATTACGGGCTGCAATTGCCGAGAGTCCCGTTACCGAGATCTGTGCATTCGGATGGAGCTGACGAACACTGTCGAGAGATTGATCAAGTTTCTGTATCAAGGGAGAGATTTTACTTGCATCGACATCGGGAATTCGTCCTGTCACAACAACGGCATCCTGTTCAACAGATATGAAACGCCGTGTCAAATGCTCCGGCAGCAGCTCCACATATTGCTTAAGAATAGGGATGCCGGCTTTCCCGGCCTCTTTAAGCCAGCGCCGCAATGTTTCTATGGACCACACATTACCAACGCCGGATTGTTTTTCGACAATACTGTGTACGCCCTCAATAATCGACAATGCTTTTGGATCAAAAAGATCACTGCCCTTTGGCAATTCAATCAAAATGTGAACCGGATTGGCACCGGTGAGTTTGGTATCAAGCTGCCCGCTTGCGGCCAGCGCTTGTTCACGATCCGGCACCTGATCAGCTAGCCTGTATCTTGGTTCAAGCGTTAAATGTATGTAGCCAAAGCCGATGAGGAGACCAATGCCAACCACCGCATAAATGAGCGGGTGGTTCACAATCCGATCAACAATCCATTCGCAAAACTGCCTGAGCGCATCCATGGCTCGATCTCTGTGTTCCACCTTTTTTACAAAGGAAGTCTCATTTCTTAATAGAAGGACGCTGAAAAGAGGAACAAGCGTAATCACTGCAATATATGCAATGGCTGTCGATAAAGCCCCGGCAGCACCAAACGTCCTAATAAGAGCTGAACTGGAAAACAGGAGCGTAATAAACGACGCGGCTGCAGTTGCAACGGTAAGCACGCAGGCCGGTCCAACTGTAAGAATGGCATACCGGATAGCCGCAAAACGATCATCGCCTGCGAGCAGTCGGGTCCGCATGGCAAAGGTGATTTGCATTGTATCGGAAAAGGCCATCACCATAATCAATGGTGACATCACATTGAGAAATAGGTTGAGGCGAAAATCGAGCCATCCTAAAGCGCCGAGCGACCAGAGAATTGCAATCGCTGGTGGTGCCGCTGCTATGATCATAAGTGATATGCGTCTGAAGAAGAAAATCGCAATCAGTGCGCCAACCAGGAATCCAAGGCCGTTATAGATTAAACTATCGCGTTCAACAGCATTACGTATTTCAAGTTGCATGACAGGCGCACCAGAAAGTTGCGCACGAAGTCCAGTATTTTTAAGATTCTCATCGACAATTTTTTGAATCTCTCCGACAGCCGTGCGAAGTCCCTGACTCTTGACCATCTTTCTATTGAGGGCGATAACAATCAGTGCAAGCTCCCCATCGTCAGATAACAACTTGCCTTTTATGATTTCGTTTGCTCGAACTTTTTTGATTAATTGGTCATAGGCCTCTCCCTCCGGCAAATCAGAAGGGAAAAGGGGTGGCGGCACCTTTTCCAGATCAGGAGGCTCGCGTGCTGAAAAAAGAGAAACAAGACCGGTCATCGACTCAACGAATTGAAGCTCTATGACCAAATCACGAAGTGCGATAAGTGAAGGTCGTTCCAAAAGCGGCTTACCCTCTACGACAATGAGAACATCAAACTCACTTGAAGGAAACCGTTGCGCAAGTTGCTGATACTGATGAAACTCCTTTGTATCAGCACGAAACAGTTCACTTAATGAATCATCGACCTTTAACCGCTTCACGCCCATGACAGAGCTTGCTAAAAGCAGAAGAACAAGCAGAAAAGACAACCACGGAAATTTCAGTGGAATAAGGCCAATCCGTTCAAGCCCAAGGCCTATTTGTCGAACTTTTTTTTCTTTCTGCGCCATAAAATTTTTCTATGTGTATTTTTTTGAGGACTCCAAAAGCACTTCACTGTTCACACCAAATTGTTTATGCCATGCTTACACTTATCGATTAAATCCGACTTCCTTACATAGTATTCCATGAGTTCGTGACCTAGGCATCGCCATCCTTTCTTATGTGGATCACATTGGTTCCATTTAAGTTTGCCTCATAACGCTCTAGCCGATACGAACAGAGTTTTTGCAGATCAACCCAGCATCAGCCAGTGATGTATTCATTGGAAACAATGTTGCACTTGCTGCTACGAGTAATAAAGCAGCATAGAGTGAAACATTCAGTTTGGTCATCCAGCGACACCTCTAAATTTGATCAGAAGAATTTCTGCTTCAACACAGTTGTCGCTATAACCGTCTGAAATGTTCAATTAAATTTTCACTTGATCCAAAATCTTAAGAAGCAGAGCGTAAAAGCCTATCTTAGCATTGAACTCCTCAGTCAACACTAACTTCCAATTACATATATGCATCGATGCAGTTGCGTGATTAAGTGTTACTGGTCTTTATTTGGACACATAATGGGAAGAATTATATTTAACGGACAAAATTCACGTCTGTTAACAGTGTTTTGTTCTGGGGCCTAAGTTATTAGGACATATTTTAATGATTGTTGGACCTGGGGCATGATTAACTTTATGAATCTAGTGGGGTTTATGGATTTGACGTTCCAAAACCGGCAGGCATGTATGTATGGTGGGAAGTCAAATTTACCTTCCTGGGATCGACCAAAAGGCAACTGTGTTATTGATAATTCACATCAAACACGCTTTGCGTTTGACGACAGCACATTTTCTGTGGTGATTGTTAGGCAAAATGTGCTTTAGTACCCGCACACCGAAACCGTGTATGAAGAGTAAATTCAAATGCTGCAAACCAATAAGGAAGCTGGTGGCAAAGATGTCACAAAGAAGACCAATGAGTCAGGTAGTTTTGGGACAATTATTAGTGCCGACCTCAACATCATTGGTAATGTACATTCAAAGGGCAAAGTGACCGTCGATGGTCGGATTCAAGGTGACATGCATTGTGCGTCACTCGTTGTCGGCGAGAACGGAGAGGTCGATGGAGGAATTGTTGCGAATGAGGTTGTTGTCTTCGGGCGCGTAACAGGTGCTATTCGCGGCGAAAAAGTAATGCTTCACAAAACGGCCCATGTGGAAGGTGATATTTTCCACAAAGAGATCGGCATTGAAATGGGTACCGTTTTTGATGGAACCCTGCAACGCAGTGATGACCCAACGGCAAATGTAAAGCTTTAGAGCTGAATGTAAGCTTTAGAGTGAGTGTTTACCGGCGAAAAAAGACTGAATATAGCGGGTTTACGAGCCTCAATACGACCTCATTAGTGAATAAGATAGCGTGATTGTGCAAAAGCATATCATGAATGAGGTTATGTTGCATTTATCCTACCTAACGTCACGAGCATCCCACGGAATTGCCTGTGTTCTTTGTGCCGTCGCATTACTCATGAGCGGCTGCGGGAACAGTTCTGGTCCGGGGCTGGAGTCCCGTTCTGGCCCTGTTCGTCTTGATGCACCACGGCGGGGACCAGAGAGTGCAGAACAACCCATCGTTTCAGTCCTTATGCCCGTTGATGAAGCTCGTGCACATCGTGCAATAGAAAATTACAGAATCAATAAGCGGGAGAAAAAAAGCCCTTATCAATTTAAGGGTGCTGATCTCAATGGAGATGGTCAGGCAGAAATTCTCGTTCTTTTTACGGGTGGAAACTGGTGTGCTAAAACCGGGTGTACACTTGCTGTTTTGACGCCAGGGTCACCTGGATACCGTACAGTTTCCACTATCCGCCGTGTTAAGGCGCCTGTGATTATCGCCCAGCAGAGTTTCAATGGCTGGCACGATATTTATGTTAGTACGGGCGGAGGGGGCGTACCTACTCAAAGAGTTGCTCTTAAATTTTCTGATCGCGGCTATCCGGGTAATGCGACCTTACTGCCAGCGGTGCCATCGAATTATGATGTCCGTGGAGATATAGTATTTGCTGGTGCCGGTAGCCCGGTCCGGGGCTTTTCTCAAGCTCCGTCTTTTGCGCGATAGCCATAAAGCCAGTCATATCGTGCTAGAAATCGGTCTGGTGAGCCGTATCTTAGCCTAGCATTGCGGGCATGGCGGGCGAGCCCTCTCATATGATAGATTTTTCCCATAGTGCGGGAGGTTTTTTGGACGCGGGTTATTCTTGGTCGGCGTATTTGTTCATAGCGGCGGAAGGCTCCCGGAAAATTACCTTTGCTTTTCTTGAGTTCGTGAACGAGCTGGGCAGCATCCTCTATAGCCATGGCACCTCCTTGGGCAAGGAAAGGCAGGGTTGGGTGTGCTGCGTCACCCAAAAGCGTAACTGGCCCCTTGCTCCAGCCTTGCAAGGGTTGCATCTCGAAGAGGGCCCATTTGCGCCATTCCTGTACACGTCCCAAAAGTGTATATATCTGGTCGGTGAAAGGGCGGAAGGAGGCAAGCAGATCTGAGGCGTTGCCTTGTATACCCCAGCCTTCTCCATGCCATTGATCTTCAACAATGGCGACAATATTGAGGGTGCGGCCATTTTCAACCAGGTAATGGACAAGGTGAGCCTTAGGCGCCAACCAAAGGCCCGTGAACGGTTCAGTGAACGGTGCCTCGAGGTCATCTATCGGGATAAGACTGCGCCAAGCTGTTCGCCCGGAAAAACGCAGCGGTTGAGAGAAACCGAGTGCACTCCGTATCTTTGACCACAAACCATCTGCTCCGATTAAAGCGATGCCTGTAAAAGTGGTACCGTCAGCAGATTTTGCTTCGATGCCATCTCTACAAGGTTGAATTGCTGTAACCTGAAACGATGTAGTGATCGTAATATTGGAGTCACTCTGAGCTGCATTTAACAAAACGCTCTGAAGATCTGCACGGCGTGTCACCCAATAGGGTGTCCCGTATCGGGATGAAATGGCGGCCCCAAATGGAATTGTTGTAAGGCATTCCCCACTCAGACAATCGAAAATTCGAACGCCCTCGGGCGGCGTTGCAAAAGTGAGGAGAGATGATGTGAGCCCCAAGTCCTCTAAAATGTACAAAGCATTGGGGCTTAACTGAATACCGGCACCGGCTTCAGAAAACTGATCCGCTTGCTCTAAAATATGAACTTGATAACCTGCTCGGCTAAGAGCTATGGCAACTGTTAGCCCTCCAATACCACCACCGATGATCAGTATCGGCATTTCAGTATGAGTGGTTACCATTGTCAGAGATCAAAAAATTGAGAAATAAGATCGTATACACAAACATAAAAACATAAGCTGCGTTTATTTGTTGAATGTATCGCGGCAAATTTGACGTCATCCCCAGGAAGGTGCACTGCTGTCCGGGAAAATTTGGAAATGCATCTCCACTTGTTGTATGCGGAGCCTTAACGGCATACTCCAATAACCTCCCCCCTGGAGGGGGAAGGAGCGCAAGTGCCTCTGTCAGAACCAAGTCCCGATACTCCGAGATAGCGTTATGTCTTTTTATATCAACCACTTTTCACCTTCACCTAAAAATTCTCCGGACAGCGGTGCGCCTTCGCGGGAATGACACTGAACGAAAGGCATTCTCTTAAAAATTTTAGTTCGTGCCAGTAATTAGATACCTAACCCTAAGCCGCTTCGTTCGGTTTATAAGCACAATAGGGCGGATCTGTTTCATTTGCCGTTAAATTCGGATCATGGAGATAGAGTGTCGAGCAATAGGGACAAATGATTTGATCATCGCCCCCCATATCAAGAAAAACATGAGGATGGTCATAAGGAGGGCGAGCCCCCATACATTTGAACTCCTTGACACCGATATGAATTTTTTCTGCACCAATATCGTTGCAAAAATGTGTGACGACAGGATCCGCCATGAGTGTTCCTCACATATTGGTCTGTTTTATCAAATCAGTGTGAAACCATACCCATGACGGCAAACAAATGATAGAGGAGATTTAATGAACAGCTTTCTGTCAGATGGCATTGAGATTGCCTATATCGACGAAGGAGAAGGGCGCCCTATTCTTCTCATTCATGGTTTTGCCTCTAACCTTTCCGCAAATTGGATTGATACTGGCTGGGTGAGTACGCTCACCCGGGCCGGTTTTCGTGTTATTGCATTTGATAATCGAGGTCACGGCAAAAGTGAAAAGCTTTATGATACGGAAGCTTATGGGGCCGGTCTCATGGCGGAGGATGCCAGGCGCTTATTAGATCATTTGGACATTTCAAAATGCGATGTCATGGGCTATTCAATGGGTGCACGCATTACGGCTTTTCTGACGATGGCCCATCCTCAGCGGGTCCGAAGTGCAATTTTTGCAGGGCTTGGCGGCAATATGGTGCGAGGGGTTGGCGGTGCGGGACCCATAGCCAAGGCGTTAGAGGCCCCAAGCAGTGATGATGTCACTAATGAAACGGCACTTAGTTTCCGTCTTTTTGCGGAGTCTACAAAAAGCGATCTCAAGGCCCTTGCTGCTTGCATTCGTTCGTCACGAGAAAAAATCACGGCCGAAAATTTAGGGAAAATTCAGGTGCCAGTTCTTGTGGTAGTGGGTACGGAAGATGTGATTGGCGGCTCAGCAACAGAGCTTGCCGCAATGATCCAAGGTGCGGAAGCTTTGGAGATTGAAGGGCGTGATCATATGAAGGTGGTAGGCGACCGGATGTATAAGGATGGTGCACTTGATTTTCTTGCACGCCAAGAGTGACCTCCTATAGGATCCTATAGGAGGTGGGCATCTCTAAATACTCCCTTCAGGCCATCCACCATCCCCTGCCACCCGCCTAATTATCGTAGAATATGGCGGGGGATGGTGGATGGTTTTTAGAGGTATCCAGGTAAAGTTTTCTCGCCCTAACAACAAAAAGAACATAAGAAGAACATGTGTTCACGGAAACGATACACCAGTGATACCAACTATATCCAATGGTTTTGCTTGGGATTTCAGTGGAAAAGTGAACAGTTTATTAACAGGATATGCCGAATCTGCTAGCTTCAAATGCGAGGGGGCCGATTCACGAATGTTCCTCGTAGTGAAATCCCTGACATTGAGGATACTTTTTGCACTTGGGTCATGGCGGACACGCAAGGGATGGAAGTAAATCAATGTAGGGATTTCGGCTCTGGCAGCCGAGTGTAGTTTCCTGAGTTTGTGTTTAGCGTACAAAATTGATGGTCTGGGTGGATTGCTCCTACCGCCTCTGCATATCGTTTTCTGATGTGTATGGGGTAATGAGGCATAAGCTAGTTTGTGAAAACAGCGCATTTTGCAAAAAAAGAGTATTTTGTAAAAACAGAGCATCCATCAGTCAATCATCGGTGAATCCCCTCACATTTTTGTTCTCAAATCAAAGGGCTGGGTTAAACAGACTGGGGACGGAGAGGGCGTATGAGATATTTTTTGAGCATATTAGGAGCCTTAGCCGCTATCGTTTTGCTCTTTGTCTCAGCGGCGATGAATTGGCGTTTCGGCTTCATTTTAGGCAAAACAGAGTTAGATGCGCATATTTATGGCGCGGCGAGTGCTGCGGCTGATGGCCTAAAAGCATTGCTCCCCTTCTTCGTTATGTGGGCGTTTCGTCAACGGCTTTTTATTCATATTTTAGCGGGGTCGATGCTTTGGGTGGTCTGCACGGCCTATTCGCTTTCTTCAGCTATCGGTTTTGCTGCACTTAACCGTCAGGACACCGCGGGCGCTCGCGTCGTGGAGGCAACAAACTATCAGGATCTTCGCGCTGAACTTGATAGGGCAAAGAAAAAGCTAAGCTGGGTTCCTAAGCACCGCTCCGTTGGTGAGGTGGATGCAGACCTTAAAGCGTTACTGGCACAACCGATTAAAAGCAGGAGAGGCCGTACGCTGGGGACGGTAGGTGTGTTGACATCCGATTGCACTTCTTCGGCCTTCCGCGCCCAACGGCTATGTGTGAAGGTGCTAAATTTGCGCAAAGAGCTTGCCGTTGCCAAGCAGGCGGCGAAGCTTGAAGGGCAGATCATAAAACTAAAAGCTCAAACTGCGCATATCTCTCAGCAAACCAAAGGTGTTGCAGTTGCGGAGGCAGATCCTCAGGCGGCTTTGCTCGCCGAACTCACCGGCGTTGATACGGCAAAAATTCAAACGGGTCTTGTGATTTTGGTGGCGATACTCGTTGAGCTTGGTTCTGGGATGGGACTTTTTGTCGCCTTTAGTCACATACGCGGTGATGAGCCTCGTAAGGGTGAAAACCACAAAACAGCAGTGTTATACGAACCTGAAATAAGCTCAGGTGGCGCTACAAATTCTGCCAGCGTGGAGGGCCCAGTTCATAAGCTTATGCTGCCGAAAAGTGATCTTGAGAGATTTTATACCTCTCGGATTGAAAAGGTAGACGGCTCTAGCATCACTGCGATGGCTCTTTATGAGGATTATTGCGATTGGTGTAACGAAAATTCAAAAGAGCCAATGGCATTGCCGGTTTTTGGCCGCCAGTTCAGCGAATTTGGCACTCAAAAGGCGAAAATTGGTGGGCGTATCCGTTATATCGGCATCCGCTTGAAGGTTGCTAAATCAAAGAAAGCTAAGGGTTCAGCTGATATTGCTGTTGCTTCTTGAATTTTTAGTGCGAGAGCACAACACCATTTCTCACCTCAATTCAGATGATTTCCAGGTTCATCCCCTTGCACTCACTGTGAAAACATGCCTGTTATATCGCAAAGTTCAGTAATATCGGATTGCAATAACGACCTGCAGGTAACCAAACAAAGAGGATTTGACGGGCAAGGACTTGGCAAAAGTTGATGAGTCAAGGTTATTGTAGTCTCCAATAAGGACCCCATAGTAATAGGGTCCGGAGGAAGAGATTTATGGTGCAACAGTTATCGTCTGAGCCGAAACTTAAGACCCTTGATCCCATATGGTCTCAGCTTCGTGAGGAAGCTGAAGATGCTGCAAATAATGAACCAGCCCTTGCGAGTTTTATCTTCGCAACAATCCTCAGTCATGAGCGCTTAGAGGATGCGGTGTGTCACCGCCTTGCCCAGCGTCTTGAACACTCAGACGTTGACGCCGGATTATTGCGTCAAATCTTCGAAGAGGTTTTGAAAAAAGAGCCCGGCCTGGGTGAGGCTTTTCGGGCAGATCTTGCTGCTGTTTATGACCGTGATCCAGCATGCAACCGCATGATCGAACCTTTGCTCTATTTTAAGGGATTTCACGGGCTTGAAACATACCGCTTTGCACACATGCTCTTAAAACAGGGGCGATTGGATTTTGCCTTATATTTGCAAAGTCAATCATCACGTATTTTTGGTGTTGATATTCATCCGGCAGCAAAAATTGGTCGGGGGCTTATGATCGACCATGCAACCGGTGTCGTTGTTGGAGAGACGGCTGAGATCGGCGACAATACTTCGATACTTCATGGTGTGACATTGGGGGGGAGCGGCAAAGAAACAGGCGATCGTCATCCCAAAATTGGCCAAAGTGTAATGATCGGCGCTGGGGCCAAAATTTTGGGTAATATTTGTGTAGGATCTTGCGCTCGAGTGGCTGCGGGAAGTGTCGTTCTCAAAGGTGTTCCTAAAAACACGACAGTTGCAGGTGTGCCGGCTCGAGTTGTTGGTCCGGCTGGATGCCATGAGCCTGCGCGGTCCATGAACCAGATGTTATCGGGTGAAACACAAGACGATGCAAATTGATGATCGTCTTGGTCATATGAGGCTTTCGCCGGGTTTGATTCATGCGTAAAACTAGCCTGTTTGCCGGGGCCTAAGCCTGCAGGCGGGTATCAGATGTATAGTCCTAACAATTCAGGAGGCGCCGGTGAATAGAGACGAGATTATCCGGCTTGAAAACTATCTTAAGAAGGTATTCCAGTTGCCGACAATAGAGGTACGCCAACGCCCTAAAAAGGATGACTCGGCTGAAGTTTATATTGGCGACGAATTTATCGGCGTGTTGTATCGCGACGATGAAGATGGGGATGATGATTTGTCCTACCAGTTCCAAATGGCTATTTTGGATTATGATCTTCGATAGTCCCAGCAGGACTAAGACCACTTTGATGGGCTGCCAACCGTTAAGATGTTAACTGCCAGCAGAGAAACCAAGTGCCGAAAATATGCTATTCGGGCATAATATAGATTAAGGATCTTTCTGGGCGCTTTTTTCTACGTTGGGCAATTTTTGTGTCATGTATGATTTCTTTTTATATCTCTACGTTACGATAATTGGTTTCGTAACCGCAGGTCTTTGCGCCAGCTTTTCCCAGCTTGTCACGGGGCAGCCTTTGAGTTTTTCTATCAAACCGTCGCCTGGGCTTATCTGGGGTATTGTAGGGGTTACAGCTCGGGTTTTTGCCGGGCCTATTATTCTCACACGTAATTCGATACGTGGTGTTCTCATTGAAAACCGTGCTCTTTATTGGCTGGTTCTCTCCTTATCAATCGCTACGCTTTGGAGCTTCTTTTCTGGTGTTGTCGTCTTAGAGACTCTTCTGGATCTCAGCGCAAAGCTCTAATTCAAGTTTCCTATAAGTCCTTGTGTTCAGTCACTCGAATTTTATACTCACGATGATATGTGATGCATGGCAAAAGAGAGCTATGGTGTCCGCGTATAAAAAAGGGGTCAAGATGCCGCTCTACGAACTTGATGGTAATGGTGTGGACTTGCCGGAAGACGGACAGTATTGGGTCGCCCCTAACGCTGTGCTTATTGGCAGGGTGAAGTTGGATGCAATGGCGAGTATCTGGTTCGGTGCAATACTCCGGGGGGACAACGAACTTATCCATATTAAGGAAAATTCTAACATTCAAGATGGTTGCGTACTTCACACCGATATGGGTTATCCAATGGTAATCGGTCCAGATTGCACCATTGGACATATGGTAATGCTTCATGGTTGTACGATTGGACGTAACAGTCTGATCGGAATGGGGGCAACTATACTTAACGGTGCACGCATTGGGGAGAACTGCATTATTGGTGCTCATGCACTTATTCCCGAAGGCAAGGAAATACCTGATAATTCTCTTGTTATGGGCATGCCTGGTCGGGTGATACGGGCATTAAAAGAAGAAGAAGTCCGGTCAAATATGCAAGCCTCCCAGCATTATGTAGAGAATTGGCAGCGTTATGCGCACGGGTTTCAAGCGCAAACAATATAAAAGAGCCGGTCTCTTATGAGACCGGCTCCTTAATCAAGCCCGGCGGGTCGGGGATGGGAGGGGAGGTGATTACAACCGGGCCTGAAAAACGGTTTGCTTTCCCTTTAAAGCAATATCCTTTAGCGATCATCTTCCTCTGTAATTGGAGATCCGGAAGCGCTTATTTGTTGATCTATTTCATCTGGAATGAGGGACACCCACGTTTGCGGATCGCGATAAGATTGTCGCTTAACAAAGCGATAAGGCGATTGATTCCAGCTCATGACACTTTGATTTTTATTGTCGAGCAAAAAGTCGCCTTGCGCCGTACGAGCGGTCAAGATGGCGTGCCCTTCGTCATTTTCGTCCAAAACCACAGTGATAAGTAGGGAGCTTGCGGGCCAACCCTTCTGCATAAGTAGCCGCCGTTTGAGAAGAACATAATCTTCGCAATCGCCTTTCGAGTTTGGATACGTCCAATGCTCAATGCGGCCATAAAGTTCTTTGTCTGTTACCGGCAAGACGGACTGATTGACATAGTTATTGATCATAATTAGGTCATGCCAGCGGTCCGTGGTTAGAGAAATCCGCTTTAAATCTGATTCCCGTGTAGCGCACTCATCAGGATGACGGTCACAAAATCGTACATATCCAATCGGGGGCAAAGACATGCCATAAACGCGCATATAAGGAGATGTCATGTTTTGCCCATCAACAGCTATCACGTGTTGAGCTGAGCTGGGTGATGCTAGGATGCTTGAGAAAACAAAACAAACAGCGCACACACTTTTGTATTTCATACTCGTTCCCCGTCTCTAACAGGGAATACTATTGCATATATTTTTTTATATACTTGTAAGTATCACATGGATATTATATTTATATTATGATCTATTTTTAGGATATTTTTATTATATTTTTAAATTCTACAATTTGTGTAAAATTTTATCTTTTTCAATCGAGAGCTACTATTCTCGGATGGGCGCTTAATCAGCCGAAATATTTTCGTAGGGCAGTAGGGTTTTGGATATCAAGAAATTTAAGGCCAATCCCGTGCTCATGGTGCCGTACAACCACTGCTCGTAGACGGCCGAGCATGACTTCCGTTCCAATTTCTATTTTCTTATCTATATCGATTGAAGCCCCGCTAAGGGAAACATCGAGAAGCCGGCATTGTGAGACAGTGCCATCAGCATATTTGATAGTCGCTTGGGTATTTTGCGGGACAATTCGGCTATGGCGCCGTTCTTCTGGCAGATTTAAGGTTTTATGATTGGCGATCCAAGTGAGCTGTGCCGCTAGTTTTTCACGTTTATAAGGGGTTGCTATGATCGCAATCGCGAAACCGCTTTCAAAGGTACGGGTAATTATTCCCTCAATTCGCCCAATATGGTCGAAATAGGCAACGATACGTTCACAAGGCTCTCCGATCACCGGCGCTATCATAGAGGCCCCGCCAGGTGAGATATCAAGGAGTTTACACGGATATTCTTGTTTATTCTCAAGCATAAAGCGCCCGAGCAAGTTGACCTTTATTCTCTTATATTTACGACGGTCAGCTGCAGTTTGCGGTAGCTGAGAGAGAGCGGGGCGAGCATTAGCGGGCACGGTTTTGGCCATAGCTGTTCTTCTAATTCGTGACGAGCGTATTTCAAGCTGACGGCCCTGCATAGCTGACTTCATGTACAGGTACCTTTTATTAACCAACCTTTAAGTCGAGCATTCATTCAAAGAGAAGGATAAGGAGAACCGAGTTAAAGAACCCCTAAGCCCCAATCAATCTGATACAAAAAGATAAACCACCGAACAAATATGTCCCAAAATGAACCGATATCTGGTTATCGTGTTTCAGGCATATTTTTTACTCCTGGCGGCCTCCTTCATATACACGAAAAAGTCGCTGGTTCACTTTGACGATGCGATTTGAGTTGTTAATAATTGGCGGGGTTTCATCAGTCTTAGAACCCAATGTTAGAAAATCGGGGTTTTGGTCAGGCCAAAATGCCCGATAATTAGTGATTTCAAAGTTCGTTAAAGGCAAGGTTCCAAGCCAAAACGGCTTCGTCATTGGAGCGGCACAGCCAAGAAACCGGTTTATGGTGTGACCGGATTGCACCAGAGGGAGTATTGTCATCTCATAATTGACCGACCTGCCCGCAGCAGTTGTGGCCTCAAAGAGAATAAAGCTGCCACTGGCTTTTTCGGCAGAGCTAAGTATAAGGCGCTCAATAGTTTTTTTATCTTTAGTATTCCACAAGTCTAGAATATTTATTCCTCGTAGCTCTTTGCCAAAAGAGTGACATATTCGAGTTCCTGCAAGGCGGAATTTGTAAGTATCATTATCGCTATGTTCGATGATGAATGTATCTGGAAGAATTGGGACTATTTTAGCTGGTTCTATTTCAAAACGACAAGGGGCGAGACGCCCACTCCTTACTTCGTTCCAATATTTATAAAGTACAAGGCTTGTTTTTTGTTTCATGGCTTTAATTCTGCCGATATTTACTCATGTTTTTGTTGCATCATATGAGGTGTTCCAGCTAGAGTATTATCCGTCTATTGTTGCCTATCCCAAAATGAGACAGCCAAGCTGTAAACAGCGCTCACAGGTTATGATGAGCAGATCTCATGCCAAAAATTTAGGGAAGCCATATACTTGTAGAAGCGATAGAAGAAAGCGGTTGCTGTCTTATACTAAAGTGTATAGTTATGAGAAATAGGGAGGAAGGAAAGATTGATAATATAATTTGAGAATAAGGCTTGAGAATTCCTTGATAGAAGAAAATCCTCCTATCCTTAATGCACCACGGGTTGTCATCCTCACTGTTGGATCATTTGTGCTCATACATGGCATACGAGCACTTTTGCCAGCGGAAACCGATTACGTTTTTTTGCTGACACTCGCATTTGTACCAGCGCGTTATACTGGCTTGATTACCGATATCCCCGGATATGGAGTGAGTGAGGTTACGTCATTTGTAACTTATATGTTTGTTCATGGTGACCTTACCCACCTTGCTGTTAATTCCTTGTGGTTGCTTGCATTCGGTACTGCAATCGCCAGGCGCGTTGGCGGGGTAAATTTTCTCCTGTTTTCACTTCTTTGCGGTGTTGCCGGTGCCCTTACCCATTTGATGATGCATTGGGGAGATCTTGCGCCGGTGGTTGGGGCTTCTGCGGCAATATCCGGGCAGATGGCCGGGGCGGTTCGTTTTATGTTTGGAGCTTATAAGAACGGTAAACTATGGATGATCAAGGATCATCCTCGATCAACACCGCTGGCCAGTGTTCGTGAGTCGCTGTCTGACCCCCGTATTCTGATTTTTTTAGGTATTTGGATTGCGCTTAACCTGCTTTTTGGTTTAGGCGCCATTGGTCTCAGCGAAGGTACGGCGGTTGCCTGGGAAGCGCATATTGGTGGTTTTGCCTGCGGCCTTTTTACTTTTGGTTTTTTTGACCGTAAGACTACCGCAGCTCAGAGCAAAGGTTCTACATAAGCTTTCTTGCCATCAACAATCAAAGCTTTGATAGCGGACCGTCCGCTATTATCGATTGCTGCAAGAATGTCGATCTTGCCTTTATTGCGAATGCGCTCTAATTCCCGCCCCTCTCCCTCAGGAACGAAATAGCTTTCCAATCCATATTTGACTGTTATGCCATAGCAGCTTTTTTTGTCTGGGCAGGGCGGAGATTGCTCTTGTTGCGAAGATTGGTTTCGGATGGGCACTGGCCAAGAAGAGCGAGGGTATTTTACCCTACCCTGGATAAAGACGGTGTTGTCCTCAGGCGGTGGCAATGTTTTGTGAGCGGAAACGGCTTTCCAAAGGCCATCACTTCCGCCCTTCATTCCAACATAGATAATATCTTGTTTTTTGAAGCCGTGGTCTGGACCTGTAATATTAGGGCCAATCCAAGAGATGTCATATCTGAGAACAACATAATCGCCTCGGAAGAGATCGCGGGGGTCGACAGGCCTAACGGCAAGGCGAACTTCTTTACCGTTGCGAAGCAGCAGGCTCCGTTCGACAATGATCCAGCCCAGGGCAGCCGTTTGCAATATTGTAGCGATAACAATCCCAGCTGTTATGGACAAAGGCCATTTTTTCATGAGAGAGCCTCACTAGCTTGTTCTTGTAGGGTCAGGCGTTGATGAATTTTGTGGAGCAAGACTCCTAATCCGATAAGCAAGAGACCGCCGATAAGGAAGAACAAAGAGGTATCGAGCAAGCTGCCGAGTGTTTCAAAATAGATATAAAGGACTTCCGCGCCAAAAGTTATGAGGGCAATGGTGACAATGGTGCGCGAGTGATGTCTCTGTCCCCATCCTGCTGCCCAAACACAGAACAGTAAGAAAGCGAGTGCATAGCTCCAAGACATCACAAGCTGGTTCAATGTCAGTCCGTAAGTGTAGTAGAGGATGTAATAGGCAGGTACCGCCACCCCGGTGATGAGGCATATGAGCCCATCAGATTTGGTCATACTGCCGCGCGTCACTGAAGTCGCTATGCCAATAACAAGGGCCGACAGCAGTAAGCCCAACGAATACATCCATATGTTGTCAATCTGGAATGTGCCCCGCTTTATATACCCCTGAATATCAGAAACCTGTAGAACGAAGAGCAAAATCAGGAGGGCAACCAATCCGTAAATACCTAATAGAGATCCTACACTGCTTAATTTAAGTTTTTGTTGTGCTGGAAGTGTGCCAAGCACAAAAAAGATAAGTGCTAATTCGCTTAAGAGTACCCCTCCATTAATTCTGTGCCAGCTCAGCCAGTCGCTTATTAGGGCCATGTTAACAGCGAGCCAGAAAAAGAGTGTCAGGATCATAAGATGATAGCCCGGACGCCAATCCATACGTGCGGTGATCAAGCTTGCCAGCAACCAAAGGGGTATAAATTGCCACTGAAATATTGGAATGTTGTGTATGGCATCTAGCCCGCTCCACAAACAGATCAGAGCAAATGCAAATATTAGCGCTGCACGTGAACCTGCCAACAGAGAGGTAAGTAGTGCCCCGATTGCCCACAGCATGACCCCATTCGAGGGGCTGCGGTCAATATGATACATTTGAGCGATGAGCATAATATTTGCGCCAAACAACCCCACCGCAACGATGATTGCGGCTTCAAAAAAAAGGGGATATGAGGAACGATGGAGCCAAATGGCGACGCCATAAGCCGCCCACATCGTAATCAGCAACATGGCAAGACGTACTAATCTTGGAATGTCTTGCCAATTAGCGGCCACGAAGCTCATAGCAGCGAAGCACAGCAACACCGCACCCAAAATGCCAAGCAAAACGGGCAAGCGCGCAAAGTGGGGCGTCAGCGGTAATGTGGCTCGAATTTCTTCTGCATTTTCGGAAGTTATCCAGCCTTTTGCGGTCCATTGCTCTAGATCCTGCAAAAGGCGTTTTTTATAGGACATTTGCCACATAGGCCCGGACATTAAAGCATTATTGTCAATATTTGAACCATCGATCTCCGGCGGGAATTCTTGGTTCATATTTTTATGGATTCTATTGATGATTAAGTAGAGTTGGTAACCAATATACAAGCTGGACTTGCACAGGATTATACTTTGTTACATTATACTTTATGCGCAAAGTGCGCAGATAATGATTTATTTCATATGTGCAGGTCATTTCACACATAGTGGAACAGGGCTCAGTGCGTCAGTAATTGGGTGTTGCAAGGAAAGCCATATTTTTCGGTTATAATCCGTACGCAGATAGCGGTTTTCCAAGTGGAAACACTATGAATTAGAGGTTTCATGAATGGTTTTGGGACTATCAAAAACATAGAGACCTTAAGAAATGAGCCGGACCATCCAGGCCAAATAAGTCATTATCTGCGCACTTTGGTACCGCTTAAATACCGTCGATCTTTACGTGGCATCGTTTAGCCTGTTTTGCATTTGATGATGCTAAGGACTTCTAGCACTGGAGCCGAAGTCTTAAGCTTGATGCTACACATAAAGAGGAGGGATTTTGGGGAGAAATTAAGATGAACGTTTCAACAATACTTAAAGAAAAAGGTCAAGACGTTGTAACGGCGAATATCGAGTCAAGTTTGCTCGATGTTGCTCAAGTTCTTGCTGAGCATGGTATTGGTTCGATCGTTATTGTTGAGTCCGATGGCAAAGTTGCGGGCATTCTTTCTGAACGGGATATTGTTCGCAGTCTTGCCAAGATTGGGCCCGATGCTTTATCGCAATCTGTCGCAACTCATATGACACGCAAGGTCATCACTTGCCGTAAAGCAGATACGATTCAAATGCTCATGAGTGAAATGACCTCGGGACATTTCCGTCATATGCCGGTAGTGGAGAATGACGAACTGATTGGTATTGTCTCGATAGGTGATGTTGTGAAACAGCGTATTGCAGAAACGGAAATGGAAGCCGCTTCCATGCGTGAATATATTGCTACAGGATGACTGTATTCCTGATCGCTAAGCTGCATAGGCTGTTATAGCTCGTTCAATTTCTTTGAGCGTGTCATTGGTTGCTTCCGCCCCTGCGGAAATTGCCTGATTGCTCATATGAAAGTCAAAAAGTCCGATCTCCCCGAGCTGAGGAGAGATCGTGATATCGGGTGGATCGCCAGCTAGGCGAGCACGTGCGATCCTATCTTGGGTGATGTTGAACGCGTCCATCATCACTTTTGAAATGCCAGGCGCCCCATCACCACGACCGAAAAATTGCCGATGTAACAAATGTACAGCTGAACGGCCATTATCCTTTTTAAGCTGTTCTTCCTGTTCTGCACCTGGAATTTCTTCTACCGCCCCATGCGTGTGAATGACGCCACCCTTGCCAAATATGTCATTATTTAGATTGATAGCAATGACAATGCGTGCGCCGAGTGCTCTGCAGATAGATACGGGAATAGGGTTGACAAGTGCGCCGTCAATTAACCACCGTCCCCCAATATTAACAGGCCTGAAAATGCCCGGTAGCGCATAAGATGCACGCATAGCATCAACCAGGCGGCCTTTGTCGAGCCAAACTTCATGGCCGGCACCAATCTCGGTAGCAACGGCAACGAATTTCCTTTTCATCTTTTCGATAAAGTAGTCGGCAAGATGATCATCTAACTCATCGCATAGTCGTTGGCCGGTAATGAGCCCTGAGCCAGCAAGATTGAAGTCAAGAAAGCCGAAGACACGCCGTCGCGTTAAGCTTCTGGCGAACGCTTCAAGTTCATCAAGTTTATCAGCGACATAACATCCACCAGCAACAGCTCCGATAGATGTGCCGGCAACAACGTCTGGGGCAAAACCTGCATCCATCAGTGCTCGCAAAACACCAATATGAGCCCAGCCGCGGGCGGCTCCTCCGCCAAGTGCAACACCAATTTTCAGTTTAGACATCGTGTCACCCGCCATGCGAAGAAAATATAACCTTCTCCGGGATCCTACCTTAAGACCCTAAAAAATCTATTTTACGCAAATCCCCCGCACCTCAAAGAGGGCGGATAATCTATAATATACGAGATTAATGCGACGGTATTAACCTACAATTAACGAAGAATTGTGGGCCGTAGACGAACAGGGGCTCAGGCTGGAAATTTTTTCAGCGAATAATGATTTAGTTAGTTTACAAAAATTGGACGGATTACAGGCAAAATTTTATGTAGATTTGAGGAGCGTTCTATGGAGAGGGCTCTAGATCATCTTGATCACAGCTCAAAGTTTTTAGTCGGTCAAGAGCGCCCTGTAAAATATAAGCTGCGGCCATTTTGTCGATGACTTCTGAGCGCCGTTGGCGGCTGGCATCGGCTTCAAGCAAGGTCCTTTCTACCGCCACTGTGGACAAACGCTCATCCCAAAAGACAAGAGGTATGTCTGTAAGCTTAGCTAAATTTTGCGAAAATGCACGCGTTGCTTGTGCACGCGGGCCAGTACTACCATCCAAATTAAGAGGCAGGCCGATAATAATAGCTCCGACATCATGCTCGACGGCAATGTCCAGGAGCTCTGCAGCATCTTGCATGAATTTCTTTTTGCGAAGCGTTTCCATTGGTGTTGCAACTGTACGGCAAACATCAGAAAGTGCCAGGCCAATGGTTTTGGTCCCCAGATCGAGGCCAAGTAACCTTTGTCCGGTGATTAGCTTTTCCGGTAAGTCTTCAATAGGTATTGTCGGATCTTGAGTCATGATTTAAATCCTAACCCCTATACGAGCTTTGCAATCAAGCCAAGAGGAAATGAAGCGGGTATATAGTTATGATTGGTAGTGGGCCACATAGATACCATGCAATTGTTGTAGGAGGCGGGCCAGCCGGGGCCTTATTGGCCTACCTATTAGCTAAGTATGGCGTGCCGGTCCTACTGATCGAACGTCAACATGATTTTTCCAGAGAATTCCGTGGCGAGGGGCTTTCTCCCAGTGGGCAAGCCATGTTTCGTGAAGTGGGTTTGTGGGAAGAATTTGATGACCTGCCTCACACAGAATTTGAAAGGGCGGAATTCTTTTATAAAGGAAAGCGGCTCGGGGAAGTCATATTCGACTGGCAAGACTTTGATTATCACCCACGTTTTGTTTCTCAGCCGTCTATGCTGGAGATGCTGGTTGGAGAGGCAAGTCGCTACCAGACATTTTCCTTTTTGCGTGGCGCACGTGTTCTTGAGCCTTTGCTGGATGGTGAGCGCATTACCGGCGTGCGCGTCAGCGGGCAGGATGGAGAACACAAAATTTCGGCTGACTATGTATTTGCTGCGGATGGGCGTTTTTCGACGTTGAGAAAATTAACAGCGCTTGACGAGCCCCGTAATCCGCAATTCTTTGATGTGGTTTGGTGTAAAATCGATGAGCCTTCCTTTTATCAAGATGAACCTGCTACTGTGCGCGGCTTTTTTGGTAATGGGCACCTGGGCTTGTTCATTCCATCATACGACGGCAAGCTACAAGTGGGCTGGCTCATTCGTAAAGGCAGCTATAAGCAGTTTCGCGAAATGGGGATTGCCGGGTGGATGGAAGAGATGGCCAAACATGTAAATCCTCCCATGGCAGAACATCTGCGTAGCCAAAAGGGCAAGGCTATTCACCCCTTTTTGTTGGATGTTGTTTGCGATCATTACCCCCGGTGGTCCGTGCCTGGCATGCTACTCATTGGCGATGCTGCACATCCTATGAGCCCGGTTGGTGCGCAGGGCATTAACATCGCTTTGCGCGACGCGGTCATCGCTGCTAACCATTTTATCCCCTTGCTCAAACGGGGAAAGGTGGGAGTTGATTTGGACAAAGCGGCAAAACGTTTTGAAAAAGAGCGACGCGAAGAAGTTTTGAAAATCCAAAAGCTGCAGGCGCGTCCGCCGGTCATTCTCTTTGGTAAAGGATGGTTGACAGACTTCACCATCGGATTAGTAAAGTTTTTGAGCAAAATAGGTTTGTTGAAAGTTTTTACATTGTTCAATAATCCAGCACGTAATCCTTTTGTCGTTGGTGTAACGAAGGTGGAATTGAAATTACCGTCCGAACAATCGAATTCATAAGATTTAAAACCAGCCTTTCTAAGAAGAGGTGAAATCCATGAAAATCACTTGCTATGGCCATTCCTGCTTTAAAATCGAAACAGGAGGGA
Source organism: Methyloligellaceae bacterium (assembly GCA_965224165.1). Taxonomy (GTDB): domain Bacteria; phylum Pseudomonadota; class Alphaproteobacteria; order Rhizobiales; family CBDCYM01; genus CBDCYM01. The sequence continues at coordinate 1,702,563 of CBDCYM010000011.1, forward strand.
GCAAGATCCTGATAGATCCGTTTATTACGGGCAATCCAACCCATGACATACCTGTCGATCAAGTATCTGAAGGGGTGACGCATGTGGTATTGACCCATGGCCATGACGATCATGTGGGCGATACAGTTGAGATTTGTAAACAGACAGGAGCAAAACTGGTCGCAGTTTTTGAGCTCGCCATGTATCTGAACGGCAAGGGGGTTGAGACCGTTGATCCTACCAATACAGGAGGTACGGTTGCTCAAGATGATTTTGATGTGACATTTGTCAATGCCTTACATTCTTCAGGATCGATTGTTGACGGGCAGGTGGTGTATCTTGGCAATCCTTGTGGTGTTATGATCAAGCCGTCACAGGGAAAATCCGTTTATCATATGGGTGACACGGACCTCTTTCCCGGGATGGAGTTAATTAATGAACTTCATAAACCAGAAATCGGCATCGTGCCCATTGGTGACCGTTTTACCATGGGCGCATGGACGGCTTCTATAGCTTGTAAAAAATTCTTCAATTTCCAAACGATCATTCCCTGCCATTACGGCACCTTTCCGATTATCGACCAAACAGCGGATAAGTTTGTTGCCGAGATGGCTGGGCATAATGTTAAGGTGTTGAACACTGGTGAACATATAGACGTTTAAGTTTGCGGTAATGCCATCAACTTTGGTCAGACGCTTCATGAAAACGGTTCTGCTACTTGCCTTAGCCTATGTGGTTGTGATGGGCGCGCTCTATGCATTGCAGCGCAAGCTCCAATATCATCCGTTTACGGATCGTGTAACGCCTGAGAGCGCCGGGCTCACGCACATACAAGAAGTGGAACTGGTGACACAAGATAAGACACGCCTTATCAACTGGTATGTGCCACCACGTGATGGCGCTCCGGTCATTCTCTTTTTTCATGGTAATGGCGGAGCGATCTGGAGCCGCAAGGATCGGATTGAGGCTTATCGGCAATTAGGTTTTGGCGTGTTCTTTCACAGCTACCGCGGGTATGCCGGGAGCGGCGGATCACCATCTGAAGAAGGACTGGTGAGCGACGGCATCCACGTTGTTGATTGGCTAAAGGGACAAGGGATCGGTTTAGACAAGCTTATCATTATCGGGGAGTCGCTTGGCACTGGCGTGGCTGTTCAGGTTGCCGTTCAACGAACTCCGGCGGCTCTCATATTGGAAGCGCCGTTCTCATCGGCTGCTGATATCGGTGCAAAACGTTATCCCTGGCTCCCTGTAAAATATCTGATGTGGGACCAATTTGAATCGCATAAATATGTGGATCGGGTCAAAGCACCGATCACAATTTTTCATGGTGATAAGGACACCATTGTTCCCATTGCCTGGGGACGACGGCTTTTTCAAGTGGCCCGTGAACCAAAACAAATGCTGGTCATCCCTGGTGCAGGCCATCTCGATTTGTCTGAGCCAGAGATTTATGAGCGCCAGGCGGAGATTATTCGAGAGGTTGTTGAGAGGAAGTGAAGGGCAGAGAGGTGATCTTGCTCTTAGGCCAATAAGGACTGGCTTGCCAAGCACGGTCAGCTTCCATATCCTGGAAAAAAGCCACGGCAAATGACGCTCAGAAGATGGTGTGCAGCAGTACAGCATCACTTCTGCCAGGCTTTGGGATAATTGATATAAATCAATGCAGTTTGGCACGTTCTCAGCGATTGACTAAAGATGAGTTTTAGTAACTTACCGGGAGGTAGAATGGCCCGCCAGCGCGATACAGACAGCAAAAGCCTTGAAGTTATGAGTGACATGGATAGCACTGGCGAGATTGATCACCGGAACAGCGATGATCGTGTTGATGAATTAGGACCGGAGGTTGCTGAGCCCTTCCAAAATGATACCGATAATCCGGCAGAGACGCAGTACGATTCTACCGCAGTACGGAAGGTCTTTGAGACCGGCGAATATCCCTACAAGAAGAAGATTGGCCGAAAGGCTTATGAGAAACAGAAGTCTGAGTTACAGATTGAATTACTCAAAGTTCAGGAATGGGTCAGAGCGACAGGCCAAAAAATTATTTTGTTGTTCGAGGGCAGGGATGCTGCAGGAAAGGGCGGCACCATAAAGCGTTTCACTGAGCATCTCAATCCCCGTGGGGCGCGAGTGGTTGCACTCGACAAACCAACCGAAAAAGAACGTACGCAGTGGTTTTTTCAACGTTACATCGAACATTTACCATCGGGTGGCGAGATCGTTTTGTTTGACCGGTCCTGGTATAACCGCGCCGGTGTCGAGCGCGTCATGGGGTTCTGCTCTCCTCAAGACTATTTGGAATTCATGCGCCAGTGCCCGCAGATTGAACGCATGATTGTTCGCAGCGGGGTGTTTTTATTCAAGTACTGGTTTTCCGTGACACGTCAGGAGCAATTAAGTCGCTTCAAATCTCGCGAAAAGGAACCTTTGAAAAAGTGGAAGCTATCGCCTATTGATCGAAAATCTTTGGATAAATGGGATGAATACACTGAAGCAAAGGAAGCGATGTTTTTTTACACGGATACGGCTGATGCGCCTTGGACGATAATTAAATCCGACGATAAAAAGCGGGCCCGGCTAAATTGTATGAGACATTTCCTCTATTCTTTGCCTTATCCAGAAAAAGATACCCATTTCGTGCGCAGGCCTGATCCTCTGATTGTCGGTTCAAGTGGAGATGTGATCGGAAAAGGGGAAGGCATACTCGGCAAGAGTGTTCATCCAGGTCAACGGCGTGCAACGTGATGTCGCTTTAGGGCTAGGTGAGCTCTTACTTTGTGCCTCCCTCTTCTAAAAGAACCTTTAGGCGATCGAGAATGATGGGCCAGCCTCCAGAGATATCAGCAAAATGCTTGCTCTCGGCTGCGAAGCCGCTGTGCTGAAGGTCCAGGCGTGTACTATTGTTGGATGTCGTAAGGCGGTATGTCACGAGCGTTTCAGTTGGGTCAGAGCTATCGGTGAAGCGGAATGTGTGTGTGAATTCTGCTGGTGCACTTAGTGTAACGATTTGTCCGACGATAATCTTATTCTCAGGCATGCCGTAATAAAGCTCGTCTCCAACGGCCGTGATGTCAGCACCTAATGGGGCCAGATAGTAACGATCAACAATGATCTTTTGTGTCAAAGCACGCCAAACATCGTCGACCGACCTGTCGATTATTATCGAGTGTTTATAGATGTCTTGTGTCGCCATTATTTTAGGGGCCATAGCTGACGCGCATACCGACTTTAGGGTGTAACTGCCATTGGCCGGTAAATGAGTTTTTTTGCAAGTTTCGGATATTCATTTGCCAATGCACGTCTGGCTTCTTCCATGTTGTTTCTAACGCTCAACGGTCCTTTAGGTGCTGATGAGTCATGGTAAGTACGGATAACGAGTTCGCCAATATAAACAACTTCGCCAGGCTTAACAGTAAATCTCGCCCATCCATTATGCTTGTGTTTTTTAGAATAATATTTGGCATTTCCGAAACTGCCGATCCAATTATGCATGACCCATGTACCTGCGGGTATCAGAGAGACTTTGTGTAAGTCCTTCGCGAAATAGTTGCTGTTAATGAGTATGGTCGGCAATAGTTGGCCAGGATCAGGCTTTTGCGGCGCACGATAGAAATGACCACTCAACGGGCCATTGCCAGCACCAAATAGGTTACGCGCATAAAAGCGGCCTCCAGCTACAACCACTGCATTGCCTGTCTTGTCCAGCTTTCCTGATTTGGCCAACCTTAGTTCATTGTCCGAAATCCTATATGCTGGATTACATGCCGAAACGGATATCACTAACAATGACAGGAAAAATAATCTAATTATCAACGCCATAACGCACCTCTAGGCTAACGATCAGCTTAAATTCTGAAATGCTTGTTATAGATTTTCTCAGCCTGCGATATTGCCTTCCTTACCACTTTGCCACACGGAGAAACTTAGTCGAAAAACCAGATTTTTCATATATTTTTTGCAAGTTAAATCAATTATTTATATAAATATGTTGTAAAATTACATTAAGTTATATGTCTCACTAGGAGGTGCTTAAAACCACTCTCTATTGCGCCCCAGCTTCTTGCGGGCTATGACTCCAAATGATTTGCGAGAGGAATTCCCGTTCTCCTAGGCCATTTCCTGAAAAAGGATAAGAACATGCAAGTTGATGAGGCCACTGTCCGTCATATTGCCCGGCTCGCCCGCATCCAGGTGACGGATGAAGAGGCAAAAAATCTGGAAAGTGAACTGAGTTCAATTTTGGATTTTGTCGAACAACTCAACGAAGTTAACACGGAAGGTGTTGAAGCGCGCTCAAGTGTTGTCGAGATGACTATGAAAAAGCGGGACGATGAAATCACTGATGGTGGTTATCCAGACAACATCATAAAGAATGCGCCAGCAAGTGATGACCATTTTTTCATGGTGCCGAAGGTTGTGGAGTGAGGCATGAGTAATCTTACGGAAATGACTCTTACGGAAATGACCATTGCCGAGGCCCGTGAGGGACTTGCCGCCAAGGAGTTCTCGGCGAAAGAATTAATGGAAGCTCATCTTGGGGCCATCAATAAGGCAAATGATGCGCTTAATACTTATGTGCTGGTTACCCCTGAAAAAGCCCTTGGGATGGCTGAGGCGAGTGACAAGCGCTTAAACAACGGAGAAGCGCGACCGCTGGAAGGCATTCCGCTAGGGGTAAAAGATCTTTTTTGTACAAAGGGTGTTCGTACCACAGCCTGCTCACATATTCTCAATGGTTTTACACCGACATATGAATCAACGGTCACAGCCAACTTATGGGCGGACGGTGCCGTCATGCTCGGCAAGCTCAATAATGATGAGTTTGCCATGGGCTCCTCTAATGAGACGAGCTATTACGGCCCCTGTGTTAATCCCTGGCGGCGGAAGGGCGATGAAACCGGACTTGTCCCAGGGGGCTCATCCGGGGGTTCGGCTTCCGCAGTTGCAGCAAATCTGTGTCTTGGCGCGACAGCAACCGATACAGGCGGGTCCATCCGCCAACCTGCGGCATTTACTGGCACGGTCGGTCTTAAGCCTACTTATGGGCGGTGTTCGCGCTGGGGAATTGTTGCCTTTGCATCTTCTTTGGACCAGGCGGGCCCCATCACCAAAACGGTAGAAGATGCCGCCATTATGCTGCGATCCATGGCCAGTCATGACCCTAAAGATACTACAAGTGTTGACAGGCCGGTTCCCGATTATGAAAAAGTATTGGGCAACGGTGCTAAGGGACTGAAAGTCGGGATCCCCAAAGAATACCGCATTAACGGTATGCCGGAGGAGATTGAAGATCTTTGGCAAAAGGGGATCGCCTGGCTCAAGGATGCAGGTGCAGAGATTCAAGATGTAAGCCTACCGCACACCAAATATGCTTTGCCCGCCTATTATATTGTGGCGCCGGCGGAGGCCTCATCTAATCTTGCTCGCTATGACGGTGTGCGTTATGGGTTACGCGTTCCCGGAAATGACATCGTTGATATGTATGAAAAATCCCGTGCCGAAGGATTTGGTGCCGAGGTTAAGCGGCGCATTCTCATCGGCACCTATGTGCTTTCCGCCGGCTATTATGATGCTTATTATAATAAAGCACAAAAAGTGCGGACGCTGATCAAACAAGATTTCAGCGATGTGTTTGACAAGGTTGATGTCTTATTGACGCCTACGACGCCGAGCCCAGCGTTTGGCATCGGTGAAGTTTCGGGGGACCCCGTGCAAATGTATATCAATGACGTGTTCACAGTCACAGTAAACATGGCTGGGCTACCCGGCCTTTCGGTTCCGGCAGGACTCTCAAAGGAAGGGACGCCTTTGGGGTTGCAGTTAATAGCCAAATATTTTGATGAGGAAACCTTGTTCCAAGTTGGGCAGGTGCTTGAAGATGCGGCGGGACCTTTGCCGGTGCCTGAAAATTGGTGGAGCCATGCCTCATGACCAGGCGTGTGCCACAAGACTGTACTTCAATGGACGAGGTCCGCTCCGAAATTGACAACATTGATCAAGCGCTTGTGGATTTGGTTGCTGAACGTTTTGGTTATGTTGATCGGGCGTGGCAACTTAAAAGCAATCCAGACGAAGCGACAGTGCCTTGGCGTATCCAGCAGGTTATTGATAAGGTTCGCGCGCGCGCCGAGGAAAAGGGTATCCCACCACAATTGGCAGAGGCGCTTTGGCGGCAGATGATCGGCTGGTTTATACAGTATGAGGAAGAGAAATTGCGGGGTAGGCGTCAATAGAGCGTTATGAGGCTCTAGGTGTCTTCCGTCCCATACTATGTCTTACGTAGCACAGCATAATGGGTATAGCCGCGATACAAAGACGTGAACTGCAATTTAGCCCCTTGTTTTTTAGCAATGCGTTCGAGTTCTTCACGCAAACCAGGCTGAGGCGTGACAGCAAAAAGTTTAAGCCAAGCTTCAAGGCTTATTTTAAACCAATTTGGCATCCTCTCCTGCTGACCAAAATCAACAATATGAAGCGATCCGCCTGGTGCAAGACATTGAAATGCGCGGGTAAGCGTTTCTCTCCAAGCCGGCATCATTGAAAGCGCATAAGAGATAAAAACTTTATCATATTCTGCTCGACCGAAAGTAACTCCACCATCAAATTGGGTTGCGTCAGCGTGAGCCAGTAAGACCCTTGAGGTGAGCATTGCGCTGCGTATTCTTTGCAAAGCTATTTCCAGCATGGCCTGGGAAACATCAATTCCGAGAAAACATACGTCTTTGTATATTTGAGCCGCACGGATCAGATTGCGTCCAGTACCGCAGCCCACTTCAAGAACATAGCCGTTTTTGGGAGGAAGCAGTTCCTGTAAAAGTTTGTTCCGGCCAAGTAAAAAGGGCTTGCGCGTTAGATCATAGACATGACGTTGATAGCGGTATATTAGGTCCATTTGCTGGGTGGCTGATGATCGCACTTTGACCATAAAGCAGACTCCGTGACCTCGTGTGCTGATACTCAACAGACAAGCGAGATGAAGCTAAATTGAATCATTCTGCCGAGGCGTTTTTGTGTTAGGATCAAGCAGATCGGCGCAGGGTGTACTGGGAATACGGTCAAGACGAACTGCGCAGATAGTGGACAAAAGCGCCCGGCCCTCAGCCCTCAAGGATTTGGCTCCGGCGGCTATCCGCGTCATCGAGCGTCTCGACCGATGCATCAACATGGCCCTTCGCCACTTTCCTAGCGGGAATGGCACGCTGGGGCACGAACAGAATTGATTTAATTTAACTTCATATCGCTAAAGCTTCACACAGCCACTTCATTTTGGCTGAGCACATATTCTATGTGTGTGCGGCAGATCAATGAGAGGCTGTTTCCCTCCGCGAGTAATGTTTTGCTTGCAGAGGCCGGTAAAGGTATTTTGTTATCTGCACAAAAATTGATAATCGCAGACTTAACAAAATCAGGAACGAGATTTATGGCTTCATTACTCTGATGATCGACACTGGAGCAAAAACATATAAGCTGTTCCTGCTTGTCTGGATCAATGAGAATTGCGCGAATTTCTGGAAGATGAAGCTGTTGATTTGTTTCATCAGCGTATTCAAGCAGCAAGTCCCGCAGCTCTGTATTCGTAAAAGTAAGACTGCGATATTCCCTAGGCATTTATTTCCCCCTAGAAAGCATGTAAATGAGATTAGAAAACAAGTTGCTAAGTGTTTAGGCGATATTTGATTCATTTGCTAGTTTTTTAATTTATTTCTTTCTATCTAAGAAAATCACAAGTAGTTTACTGGATTTTAAATAGATAGAATGTATACTGATCAGTTCAAAATCTATATATTACAGGAGCTTGAAAAATCTATTCCTCGCCAACTTCAAGCTTCTGCCTCAATATTTCATTGACAGCTTGTGGATTGGCTTTTCCCTGTGTGGCTTTCATAACCTGGCCAACAAACCATCCAAGTGTCTTTGGTTTCGTTTTGACCTGTTCTACCTGCTCAGGGTTGGCGGCAATAATTTCATCAACGACTTCCTCAATCGCTCCTGTGTCGGTCACCTGTTTGAGACCGCGTTCTTCGACGATTTTGCTCGGTGGTTCACCGGTCTCCAGCATTACTTCAAATACATCTTTTGCAATGCGGCCAGAAATTGTTTTGTCAGAAATCAGATCAATGAGGGTACCGAGATCTTGAGCCGAAATCGGAGAGTCCTGGATCTCTTTGCCAAGTTTGTTGAGTGCGCCGAAAAGCTCACCTGTTACCCAATTGGCTGCAAGCTTGGTATCACGGTCCTTGGCGACCGACTCATAATAATCTGATGCTGCGCGCGATGTGACCAAAACGCCCGCATCATAAGCTGAAAGGTTGTAATCTTTCATGAAGCGGGATTTCTTCTCGTCAGGCAGTTCAGGTAGGTTCCCAGCAAGCTCATCCACATAGTGTTGAGTAAGCTCCAAGGGGAGCAGATCGGGATCGGGAAAGTAACGATAGTCATGCGCTTCTTCTTTTGAGCGCATGGACCGTGTCTCGCCATTTTTTGTATCGAAAAGCCGTGTTTCCTGATCTATCGAACCACCATCCTCCAGAATATCAACTTGCCGCCGCGCCTCATATTCAATGGCTTGACCAATAAAGCGGATAGAATTGACGTTCTTAATTTCGCATCGCGTTCCCAGAGGTTCGCCAGGACGGCGAACGGATACATTGACATCTGCCCGCATTGAACCTTGCTCCATATTGCCATCACAAGTGCCAAGATAGCGCAAGATCGTTCTTAATTTGCCGACATAAGCCTTAGCCTGATCTGAGGATCGTAAATCAGGCTTGGATACGATTTCCATAAGAGCGACGCCGGAGCGGTTAAGATCCACATAGGAACAATCAGGATGCTGGTCATGGAGGCTCTTACCTGCATCCTGTTCCAAGTGAAGCCGTTCTATGCCCACAGTTACGCTTGAGCCGTCTTTGAAATCGAGAATAACTTCACCTTCTCCAACGATCGGATATTTGTACTGCGAAATCTGATAGCCTTGCGGTAGATCGGGGTAGAAATAGTTCTTACGGTCGAAAACGGAATAGAGATTGATTTTAGCCTTCAAGCCCAACCCGGTGCGGATTGCTTGGGCAATGCATTCCTTATTGATGACGGGGAGCATGCCGGGCATGGCAGCATCCACTAGGCTGACGTGTGAATTTGGGTCGCCGCCAAACTCCGTTGATGCACCAGAAAAAAGTTTCGCATTGGAGGTCACTTGTGCATGAACCTCCATACCGATAATGAGTTCCCAATCACCGGTTACGCCTTTAATAAGGTTGTTATTATTGTCTTGAGTGACGTGTTCTTGCATGAGCTGGCCTCAAGTTTCGCTCTCGGCGTGTTTACAAAAGATGCAAACAATACGTTCTATACAAAATTCTTGGAGAGACTCTTAGGGAGTTCTAAGCCTTCCTGTCAATAGAGGTGCTAAGAAGATATAATGTTTGACCTAACTAATAGGATAGGAATACTCCATGGTTTTGCTCATTCTTGGTCTTGTTATCTTTTTTGCATCCCATGCCTTGCCGATGGAACAGGGGATCAGAACGCGGCTCGTCAATCAATTCGGCGAAAATACGTATAAGGGACTTTTTACGCTCGTATCGCTTGTAGGGCTTATTCTCATTATTTGGGGGTATAGCTTAGCACGCCAGGAACCTACCGTAATCTATGATCCGCCATCTTGGTTCCGTTATATTACGGTACTTTTGATGTTGCCAGTTTTTATCATGTTTCTATCTACTTACTTGCCCGGCAGGATCAAGGCGACCCTCAAGCACCCAATGATTCTTTCCATAAAACTTTGGGCACTGGCGCATCTATTTGCAAATGGAACACTTGCCGATCTTCTTCTTTTTGGGTGCTTTTTGATTTGGGCGGTGGGGGATCTGATGTCGGTTAAACGTCGAGGCGCTACCGGCCCCGTTGCACAAATGGAAGGACCGCCCCGTAATGATCTTATCGCGATTATCGGTGGGCTCGTTCTTTATGTTATCTTTGTTTTTGGTGTGCATCAGTGGTTAACTGGTTTACCGATTATTCCATAAGACCTATTAAATTTTTGAAATGCCCTAAGGATCAGAGATGACAGCCGCGGAACTCACACAGCGCAGTCGTGACTTCATTTTTTCGATTGAACGGGCGTGGTTGATTTTCGCGGTCATTTTTTTAGGCCTCGCCTTATTTGTGCCTTCTCAAGCAATTGCCAGCGCAAAGACTGTCGTCGAGAGCTTGTTGCAGATCGCTCCTTATTTGGTGCTCGCGATTCTTGCAGCGGCATACACTTCTGCCACGGGGGCGGATCAGCTTATTGCCAAGACTTTTCAAGGCCGGCAAAAACTTTCCATTCTGCTCGCAGCACTTGTTGGTGCGCTTTCTCCGTTTTGCTCTTGCGGTGTCATTCCGATCATCGCGGCCCTTTTGGCGATGGGGGTGCCACTGGCGCCCATTATGGCCTTTTGGTTGTCATCGCCTCTGATGGACCCCTCAATGTTCATCATTACCGCTGGTGAGATCAGTTTGAGCTTCGCTATAGCCAAAACAATACTCGGTGCCTTTATTGGTCTGCTGGGTGGATTTGGCATTTTGGCTCTTTCCGGACATCCTATTCTTGAAAATCCCTTACGTGATAATATTGGCAAAAAATGTTGCGGACCTTCCGACAAGCCGGAAGCTCAAGATATTGTTTGGAGGTTTTGGGAGGAGCAGGCACGGCGTGACACTTTTTGGCGTGAAGCTTTGAAGACATTTTTATTTCTCTTGAAATGGCTGTCGCTCGCTTACCTCCTGGAGAGTTTGCTGCTCGCTTGGGTGCCTGCAGAGCAATTTGCCGCCTATGCAGGAAGTGGCAGTGTAGGTTCTATTCTGCTTGCCGCCCTTATCGGCGTTCCTCTTTATCTGAATGGTTATGCGGCCATACCATTGATCTCCGGCATGCTGAAGGTTGGTATGGCTCCGGGCGCGGCAATGGCGTTTGTCATGGGCGGTGGTGTAAGCTGCATCCCGGCCGCCATTGGTGTCTATGCCCTTGTCAAGCGACCGCTCTTTATCCTTTACACGATCTTCGCGCTGACAGGGGCGATGGTAGCAGGACTGGCTTACCAGGCGTGGGTTGTTTTGCTTTCTTAAGGTGAAGGCCCTAACGAGATTCCTCCTGAATCGTCTCAAAGAAATCGAGATGTTTTTGTCTCAGTGCTTCTTGACAATCACCTCCGCATCCTACCCAGACACCGCTCGGGAGTTCAACTTCCCAACTCTTGATATCGCCAACTTGCACATAACGCGTGCGGGCTTGTGCAACCTTACTGACATCATAACGGCTTTGTGCTTGGACTTGATCATACCGGAGAATGATCTTCGGCTTAGGGTAGAGAATATCGTGGACCATAATACTACCGACCACAACGATTACAGCGCCAAGTATCCAGGGAGCGAGTTTGATCACGATCACCAACCTTTAAGCAAAAGAACAAGATAAGCGATTCGTGAGTTGATCGTAAAATGAGTGGGTTAACTCTGCTCCAAAGGGCGACGCCTTAAGGTTGGTTTCTGTTTCGCCACAGTTGGTTGTAGAGATTGAGCACGCTTAGGCTCTTTTTGGCGCATTTCAGATGTAAATTTGACCCCCATATGATTGCCATCCCGCCAAACCATCTGGCAATCCACTTCAATTCCGTCCAAGTCAATCATAAGAATGAAGGTCTCCGGCAAAGCCGCTAGGGGATCCACTTTGAGCTTGGCGCCTGTATCCGAAATATCTCGGATCGTGCAGGAAAAGCTCGTGAACTTGTCATGAGACGCCATAATGCCGCCCTTCAAAATGCGCCGACGGTCAAGTTCGCGCTTGCATGTTTGTTCTAGTTCATTGGGAGTGTGTGTTTCAGTCATTGTAGAATTTTAGGTGATGTTGATTCAGCCAAATATCTAGTTTTCCCTTAAAACAATAGGAATTATTGAGTCTATAACGCGTGTGCTTATAATCCGTTAATTGGTTTAGGTTTTGTGGAAATGTGCCTCCCTCACCGCCGTCCAAAGAGTTTTTCGATATCGTTGAGGCGTAGCTCCACATAAGTAGGGCGGCCGTGATTACATTGGCCGGAATGGGGTGTCGCTTCCATATCACGCAAGAGAGCGTTCATTTCCTCCCCGTTAAGACGACGACCAGAGCGAACACTGCCATAACACGCCATGGTTGCACAGACATGTTCGAGCCGCTCCTTCAGACTTAAAGCTTCACCTGTTTCCGCTAAATCATCAGCCAAGTCACGAACCAGCCCCTTAATGTCCGTCTCGCCTAAAAGGGCAGGCATCTCGCGTATGGCAACGGCGTTGGGACCGAAAGCCTCAATCACAATCCCAAGCTCTGCTAGCTCGTCTGCACGAGCTGCCAAACGTTCCGCATTTGCGCTATCAAGATCCACAATTTCTGGAATGAGCAGAATTTGCCGTTCCACTCCTCCCTTTTCAAGGGCGCGTTTCATCTGCTCATAGACAAGCCGTTCATGGGCGGCATGCTGGTCGACAATGACAATCGCATCCCGTGTCTGTGCAACAATATAGTTTTCGTGAAGTTGTGCCCGTGCCGCTCCAAGCGGACGGTCAAGGAGGTCAGATGGTGGCTCAACGGTGTTGGCGCTTAAGTCGCCGCTTGCCTCATCAACACCTTCCAGTGGTGCTTGTGCCGCCTCAGCAAAGCCAGGCGAAACCCAAGAGGAGCGGTTTGCAGTCACAGCGGAAGCCCCAGCCCCAGTCCCCGCTCCCCAAGAGGAGTGACGACCATTGCCACTACCTTTTTGGAAATATTGATAGGCGTCATTAGAAAGAGTGTTTGTTGCCCGGTGACCTGCTTGGGATAAGGCCTCACGCAATGCCCCGACAAGAAGGCCGCGTACGCGGCCGGCATCACGGAAACGCACTTCGGCCTTAGCGGGGTGCACATTCACATCAACCTCACGTGGTGGTACGGACAAAAACAGCGTCAACAGCGGATGGCGTCCCTGGGGTAAAAAGTCACCATAAGCCCCACGCACCGCCCCGGCGAGCAGCTTGTCCTTAACCGGCCGGCCATTGACAAAGAGATATTGCAATTGCGCACCTGCCCGGTGCAATGTGGGCAGACCAGCAAAACCACTGAGCCGAGCACCTTCCCGCTCGGCGGCAATGGGGAGGGCATTTTCAACGAAGTCTGCTCCCATAATCCGCCCGAGGCGTTTCAGAAGCGCTTGCTCATCATTTTTAGCTACTTCAGGGAGGCGGAGTGATGTTCTCTCTCCAGTGGACAGAGTGAAGGTGATATCCGGATGTGCCATGGCCAATCGTTTGACCACGTCCGTTATGGCGGTGTTTTCAGCGCGCTCTGACTTTAAGAACTTAAGACGGGCGGGGGTTGCATAAAATAGGTCTCGCACCTCAATACAGGTCCCGCGATTTAGAGCCGTTGGTTTGATTGCTGTCTTGCAGCCTGCCTCGACGGCAATTTCATGGGCATTACCAGATGTGGCGCATCGTGTCTGAATCTTGAGCTTGGCAACGGCCCCTATCGATGGCAAAGCTTCACCACGAAAACCAAGGGTAGCAATGTTTAAGAGGTCGTCATCTTGCAGCTTGGATGTGGCGTGGCGTTCAACACAGAGTTCGAGGTCGTTTGTATCCATGCCATGGCCATCATCTTGCACTTGAATAAGCGTTCGTCCGCCGCCTGAAGTCACTACATCAATTCGGTGAGCCCCGGCATCAATGGCATTTTCGACAAGTTCTTTAACAACACTTGCAGGCCGCTCAATAACCTCGCCTGCCGCAATGCGGTTAATAACGCCAGTTGTCAGTTGACGGACGATCATGGTTTTACCCCAAAACTCAGAATGATTAGGTCACGAACTCATATCAAAATACGGTTGTATGGCATCAGCGCCTGTTGAGAATCAAAATTTGCGACTCGCCATATTCTCGCTGATCAAGAAGCTGAAAGCCATCAGGTAAAGAGATCTCCACATTTGCATGTTCTTCCAGAATGCAGAGGGCATTATCGTTGAACCATCCACCCTCATGCGCCGCCATCAAAGCCCGCTCCCCTAAGCCAAGTCCGTAAGGCGGGTCGGCAAACAGCAAATCAAATTTGCCGAACCGTCCAGCTTCACCAAGTATAGTGGCGTCACGGCGGAAGACCTTGGTGACACCAGTGAGGTTAAGTGCCTCGATATTACTGCGGATTAGGCTGCGAGCCTTTGCATCATCTTCGACAAAAAGACAAAAACTTGCACCTCGTGATAAAGCTTCAAGCCCAAGAGCTCCGGTTCCTGCAAAAAGGTCAAGGACCCGACTTTCTTCCAGCGAAAATCCGAGATTTTCTAGAAAATTACCGTGAATCAAGATGTTAAATAGAGCTTCACGGACCCGATCTGATGTTGGGCGGATGTTATTATTTGTCGGCGCAATCAAGCGTTTGCCCCTAAAGTGTCCACCGACAATTCTCATTTACGTTTTCCATGTCTTCCGCGCCGCCGACCACTTGGTGGTTTGAGCCTGAATTGGCGTGCAAGGCTAGGCCCAATCTGTTCCGCAAGCACTTTCGGCGTGATTTCGGAAAGTGCGCCCTGTTTTAGATCGCCAAGCATGAAAGGGCCAAAAGAAATACGAATCAACCTGTTGACCTCAAGTCCGAGATGGGCGGCCAATCGCTTGACTTCCCGGTTCTTACCTTCACGCAGCCCAAATGTAAGCCAGCTATTTGCCCCTTGTTGCCGGTCCAAAACAGCTTCTACAGGGCCATAGCTTATGCCGTCAATTTCAGCACCGTTCTTAAGCCGGTCAAGCTGTTGTTCCGAGACCTTACCCCTAGCACGGACCCGGTAACGGCGTAGCCATCCGGTTGCCGGCAATTCCAGATGACGGGCGAGTGCTCCGTCGGTTGTCAGGAGGAGAAGGCCTTCAGTATTTATATCAAGCCGTCCAATCGAGACAATGCGTGGCATATCTTCGGGCATCGCATCAAATACGGTTGGGCGGTTTTGCGGGTCTTTATGGGTCGTCACCTGCCCTTTGGGTTTGTGATAACGCCATAATCGGACAGGAGGCGGTTTGCCGAGAGGCGTTCCATCTACAAGGACATTGTCACCCGGTCCCACATTTAATGCAGGGCTCTCTAAGACCTCACCATTTACCACAACCCGACCCTCAGCGATTAGGCGTTCTGCATCCCGGCGCGAACACAAGCCAGAACGGGCAATGGCCTTAGCAATGCGCATGAGATTAGCAGAATTTCCGCCGGGAACCGTCATTTTTCTGAAATTTGTTATGGTGAAATACACCACATTTATGAGTCCGTGACCTAATGCAAAGGGCAAACCTAAGGCTTTGAACGGTAAAGTAAAGAGGTTATCACGATCCCTCTCAAACATGATGCGAACCTCAGATGCGAGGTGCTCGACCCAAATTGACGCCATTTCTTGATTTTTTTCGGTTCATAACCTGTTAGTAGGCTCCAATTGTGTTCATCCAAAACATGAGAATCATATTACAAATTACGGTTCTGACGAGGAATAATTAGTTGGAGGAGTCATGCGTCGGGATCGGATAGTTGAGGCGGTAAATAATTTAAGTGCAGCCTTACAGGCAGCGCAAATCCGCGAAGTTCTTCGTATTGGGCGGAGTTCTCAGCAGAGTGAAGATCAAAGCGCCACGCAAAAAGCTTTGATGGCTTATAGTATATTCTCCCAACATCACATTGATTTTGGTGAAGAAGAAAAGCAACTTATGTCGCTTTTTGGCTTAAACCCATTGATAAACGTGAATTTTTGGTCGGGTCTTCTTGAAAACAACAGGGGGATGTCGCAGAAACTCATATCTGATGTGGATATAGGCGTTTATAATGTCGTCTATATCTTACCCAAAATGTGCGATCTCTTGATCCGGGAAACAGATAAAAACGGCTTGTTTGTAAAACTGCAAGATGGCCTGGAGCGTGAGGTGCAAAGGCTACGGGTATTCATTGCGGAAAAGAAAAATGCGCTAACAGATACGGCAGTCGTGAGTGATGTCATTCGTTCCGTTGATGATTTTTATGAGAACCTTTGCTTCCTCCATAAATCAAATTATGTTTCCCTTTCCATTGGCAGCATCGATTCTGGTAGCGCAAAATGCCTTGATTTTTTTGGCGCAGCGGATGTCGTGAATGACATGAACGATATTCTTTCCAGTGTCTGGCACCAGGTCAAACATGCCAGCCAGGAGAATATTCGCTATCAAATCGAAGTGGCGCTGATGTCAGCGGGATTTGTTGCGCGTATTAACAATGCGCAAAAGTCTAAAACGATCAATGAGGAAGACGGGAAACGTATTAGCCGACTGGTAGCTAAATCTATTGAAAATATGTTGCGTAACGGCGCTTATACAGCGGAGATGGATCGCGCTGAAGAAACTCGGGCAAGCCAGCTTCTAGAGCGCAGAACTGATCTCCTCGAATATTTGAGCGAACAAACGCTGCAATCAGATACGGAATTCGATGTAATAGCAAGTGAGATCGGTCCAAGACCAGTGGAAGCCATTGAGCAGCTTGATTCATCGGTCATCTCGCTTAAAATAAACGAAGATGATGGGGATCAAGCTCAGGTCGGTTAGGCGTTCTAGCCAATTTTTTTAATCTAGAGTGTTTTCAGGAAAATCGGCCCATCGGTGTCATTGCGCCGCTTGCCCGATGCACCATATCGCGCTACGCAACGCGCCTAGTCGAGTGAACCGATTTTCCTCCATCAGATGGTTTAAGCTCTAGCGGGATCCATTTTTTCACGGTGGAAAACGTGGTGAACAATGACAGCTTTATGTCCCTTGCACTCGAGGAAGCTGAGGGTGCGGCAGCGCGTGGTGAGGTGCCGGTAGGTGCCGTTTTGGTTGGGAGTAATGGGGAGATTATTGCATCCGCTGGGAACCGGTCCCTCGAACTAAAAGATCCAACGGCACATGCTGAAATTTTAGTTATCCGTGACGCATGTCAAGCTTTTGGCAGTGAGCGGCTTCCGGGCACGGATCTTTATGTCACATTAGAGCCCTGTACCATGTGTGCAGCCGCTATTTCTTATGCGCGTATCCGCCGGCTTTACTTTGGTGCAGCGGACCCTAAAGGGGGCGGTGTGGAGCATGGTGTACGTTTTTTTGAACAACCAACCTGTCATCATGCTCCTGAAGTTTATAGTGGTTTTAGCGAAGTGCGGTCAGCAGAGCTTCTCAAAGAGTTTTTCAAAGTGCGGCGCGGGTGAGAGCTTCATCAAGTGCGTGCTTGAGTTCATCTTTTATTGGAAGTGAGGACTCAAGGATTTCCTTAATCTTGTAAAACGCCAGCACCTGAAAGCGGTCCACGGGCGGACGGATTAAAATATCCGGTGTATATGTCTTTAGCATTTGACGAATAATCGCGTTTTGCGAGATTTGAGAAGCGGTGAGCAGGACATTGATCATAGATGGAAGTTCCTTTTTTTTATTACGCACGGGGCCGCCCGTCACATCTATGGCGATAGACAAATCGGTTTGCCCTGCAATTACATCAATGGGAAGAGGATTTGTTAGCCCTCCATCGATCAAGGCCATTCCATCCTTAAGTACCGGCGTGAAGATGGTCGGCAATGCGATCGAGGCGGCAATCGCGGTGATTAGTGAACCTTCCTCTATAATGATCGGCATTTGAGTATTATAATCGGTTGCGATCGTCTTGAGTGGAATTCGAAGGGCTCCAAAATCCTGGGCGATATTGTCGGGCAATATCTTGTTGAGTAAAGCTTCCGGCTTCATGAACGATGAAGAAAGAGGGCTTAAATTCCATAACGAAAAAAGTGTTTCGGGTTTGTGAGCAAATAATTTTTTCAAAATTTCAGTGCGCTTACCAAGGTTATTAATAGCCTGCTCGCGGATTTCTTCAGCAGATAAGCCCGAAGCATAGGCAGCACCGAAAACCGCCCCAATTGAGGTCCCGACGATTTGGTCCGGCTTCAACCCCAGCTCGTCAAAAACCTCAAGCACTAGGATATGAGCGAGCCCCCGCGCACCTCCTCCGCCAAGCACCAAGGCAATGGATGTTTTTTGAGGTGCGGGAGCCGATGTCGTTTTATGAGCAACTTTGATCATAGAGTTCTACTCAAGTAAGAGAAAAGCTAAGAGGGCTTCGATTGTTTCTTGAGGGTTTTCTTCGGCCAAAAAATGGCCGCTATTGATAGCATGGCCTTGGACATCCACGCACCACTCACGCCAAACCTCAAGCGTGTTTGAGGTTGTCCCAACACTATAGTTTTCACCCCAAAGAACGAGTGTTGGGCATGTGATCTTGTGGTCTTCACCTACGTCCTTATCATCTTCTATAAGATCGTAACTTGCTCCGGCCCGGTAATCTTCGCACATGGCATGAATGCGTTCGGGTTCTGAGAAGAAAGCGCGATAGTGAGAAAGGGCAGTTTCTGAAAACGCCGACAAATCATGAGAAGCCGTCCAACTTGCAAGCGTGTGTTCCAGATAGTCTATCGGGGCACGGGCAATCAAGTTTTCAGGAAGGGGTGTGGGTTGGGCAAGGAATGTCCAATGATATTTTTTTAGAGCATCTTCGATGTTTATATGTTGCCAAACCGTATGGGTCGGGACAATGTCGAGCAGGGCAAGCCTCTTGATCTGTTCCGGCTTATCGAGTGCCATCCTGTAGCCGACACGTGCGCCGCGATCATGGCCAATGAGTGTAAATGTGTCGTGTCCAAGTTGATCCATAAGTTCAAAAAAATCTTCGCCCATGGCGCGCTTGGAATAGGCGTAATGCGTTTCATCAGTCTCCGGCGCTGAACTTGATCCATAGCCTCTGAGATCAGGAAAGATGCAGGTGAAGTGAACAGACAATGCCGGTGCCAACTCGTGCCACATGACATGGCACTGCGGATACCCATGAAGCAACAGAAGGGGCGGGCCTTCACCACCAATTCGAGCAAAGATTTCAGCACCAGATGTCTTGAACGTTCTCTTTTCAAATCCGGGAAACAGGTCCGGCAGTGCATTCATGCGGTCTGTCCTTCTCTTTTGATAGCGCGCCACCCAATATCTTTGCGGTAAAAGCCTTGAGGCCAATCAATTTTCTCTATGGCGCCGTAAGCACGTTCTTGGGCTTCCCGTACGGATGAGCCGCGCGCTGTAACATTTAGAACGCGTCCGCCATGGGCTTGCAATGCACCGGCTTTCAATTTTGTTCCAGCGTGAAAAATTTCTACATAAGGATCGCTGGCGGCCTGTTCCAGTCCAAGAATATGTGAGCCTTTTTCATATGATCCCGGATAACCCTCGGTTGCCATGACAATGGTGAGGGCGGTTTCATCATGCCAACGCAGGTCAAACGTACTAAGTACTCCATCAGCAGTTGCAAGGAGTGCTGGTAGAAGATCTGATTTGAGACGCATCATCAAGACTTGGCATTCCGGGTCTCCAAAGCGCACATTATATTCGATCAATTGGGGTCCCTGATCTGTAATCATAAGCCCGGCATAGAGGACGCCTGAATAGGGCATGCCGCGATCCGCCATTGCACGAACGGTCGGTAAAATGATCTCATCCATTGTGCGCTTGCAGAGTTTATCCGTCATTACTGGAGCTGGCGAATAGGCCCCCATGCCACCGGTGTTAGGGCCTTTATCACCGTCAAATGCACGCTTGTGATCTTGTGCCGTGGCAAGGGGTAGAGCGGTATTGCCATCTACGAGAGCAAAAAAACTCGCTTCCTCTCCCACAAGGCAATCCTCAATGACGACTTCACTGCCGGCGTCTCCAAACTTGCCTTCAAAGCAGGTGTCAACTGCCTCAAGAGCTTCTTCCGAAGTTTCTGCGATGACCACCCCTTTTCCTGCGGCGAGTCCATCGGCTTTGACAACCAGCGGGACTGTTTGTGATTGTACATACTCTCTCGCATCCGATGCATTGTCGAAGCGTTTATAGGCAGCGGTGGGGATGCCATATTCGGCGCATAGGTCTTTTGTAAAACCCTTTGAGCCTTCAAGTTGGGCGGCTGCTTTGCTGGGGCCAAAGACTTTAAGGTCTGCCTCTCTTAAATCGTCCGCCAAGCCTGCGACTAGGGGAGCTTCCGGTCCAATCACGACCAGGCCAACGGAATTCTTTGTGCAAAACTTTGCAATCGCTTTATGGTTGGCAATATCTAACTCAATACATTCGGCCAGATCCGCAACACCTCCATTGCCGGGAGCACAATAAAGTTTTCCGAGAAGCGGACTTGTGGAAAGCGCCCATGCTAGAGCGTGTTCACGCCCACCGGAGCCAATAAGAAGAACATTCATGGAATTTGCCATCCCGCCTTTCAATGCATATGTTTGATTAATTCAGTAATTGAAATGGTTGCTATGATCTATGACTCTCTTTTAAACAGGATTTTTGTCGAACGTACTATAGATAAAAGCTGGTAGATATAACATCTGCACTTTATTGGGAAAATCAAGGATCTAACGCGTGGTCAGCTCTTCTGTGTCATCCGGAGTTCAGGGAGGCAATGTTGCCGAATACACCGTTTCAGAGCTTTCCTTTAAGCTGAAACGTACGGTTGAGGACACATTTTCTTATGTGCGTGTACGTGGAGAGTTGGGGCGTATATCACGTCCAGGCTCGGGGCATATCTATTTGGATTTAAAAGATGAAAAGTCAGTTCTTGCCGGTGTGGTGTGGCGGGGGCAGGCCGAAAAGCTTAAAATCCAACCAGAACAGGGCCTTGAAGTTGTGGTTACGGGAAGGCTTACAACCTATCCCGGACAAAGCAAATATCAGATTGTTATTGATGCTATGGAGCCTGCCGGGATTGGTGCTCTCATGGCGCTGCTCGAAGAGCGTAAAAAGAAGCTGGCTGCAGAAGGGCTATTCGATGAGGACCGAAAAAAGCCGCTTCCCTTTCTTCCTCGCATTATCGGAATTATAACCTCGCCAACGGGCGCCGTGATACGGGATATGATGCATGGATTTGAAGAGCGATTTCCTTCCCATGTTATTGTCTGGCCGGTGCGTGTGCAGGGTGAGACGTGTGGAAATGAAGTCGCAGCAGCTATTCGCGGCTTCAATGAGTTAGATGAGACAAGCGGTGTGCCAAAGCCCGAGCTACTTATCGTCGCACGTGGTGGTGGTAGCTTTGAAGATTTATGGGGCTTCAACGATGAAATCGTGGTGCGGGCTGCGAGTGAAAGTCAAATTCCGTTAATCTCTGCCGTGGGGCATGAAACCGATTGGACATTGATTGACCTGGTTGCAGACGCCCGTGCGCCAACGCCAACCAAAGCGGCTGAATGGGCCGTGCCAAAATATTCAGACCTCGTTGAGCGCACCGGCGAATTTGCTGCGCGTCTCGGCATAAATATGCATCGCTCTCTTGAGAGGCGTCGGTCCGAACTTACAGCGGCAGGGCGAGGGTTGCCACGGCTACAGGACATTATTGCTCTACCTCGGCAGCGTTTTGACTCCGCTTCCGGCCGACTTAGCCAAGCCCTGCATGCCAATAGCCAGGCTCATCGTACTCGTTTTGTTGTGTTCGCGAATAGGTTTGTGCCCGCACTCCGTCAATCCATACAAAGTCACCGTATGGCATTCAATCATTGGAATAGTCGTTTATCGCCGACGACCATTCAACATCGCATAGGGACTGCAAAACAAACACTCGATAATCTTGGCTTGCGCGCAAGACGCACTATGCGTAATGCTATTGAAGGCCATCATTATCGACTAGAGGGACAAACAAAACTTCTAACTTCCTTGGGATATAAGAATGTGTTAGCCCGTGGTTATGCTCTGGTTCGTGATGGTAAAGGCGATATGGTTCGGACTACGGCACAGGTCGGACCCGGCCAGCATTTGGAGATTGAGTTTGCAGATGGCCACGTTAAGGCAGAAGCATTCAAAATAAATACTGAGGAAAAAGTACAGGACCATGGCTCAGTTAACATCAAAGCAAAAGTGGCCGGTGACGCTCATGAGAAAAGTAAGAAACGTGGCAAGCAAATGCGTGCACCAGGAAAGAAAGATGAGCAAGGCTCGCTCTTTTAGCGGCAATCCTATTAGCCAAATTTCAACACGCTCAATTGAATCTTGGCGAAATGGGTGTAAGACGGTTATTCTGCTTTATGTGTAGATCTAGAATAGAGGTAACCTAAACAAAATTTGGGTTACCTCTGTTCTATGGGTCACGAGGAATGAGATGAACCGTTTTGAAAAATTTTTAGGCCTGAAAGGTGAGGCAAAGATCAAATTCCGAGACGGTGAGTTTCAGGTTTTGACGCCGGGTGATTTTGTACGCTGTGCGATAACGAATGATCCAATCCTTTTAACCGATTTACGCTATTGGAGTGTGGATCTGCAGGAGGCATATGCAACCCCTGAGGCGTCACTTAAACGTGTTATCGAAACAAAAACCAAAAAAGATGAAAAATAAATCCATGTTTTCAAATATACGTTCAAATATACGTTTATGAGTTTTCTTTCTCCATAATTAACAGAACTGTTCCATCCTCGATTTGATCGCCTTCAGAGACATGAAGCTGTGCTATTTTGCCATCTCTCGGTGCGGCTAAGGAATGCTCCATTTTCATGGCCTCCAGGATAATCAAGACATCGCCCTTTGAAACCTTGGCACCAGCTTTGGTTTGCACCAATTTTATGAGTCCCGGCATGGGGGTGATGAGCTGATCGTCCTGAACGGTATCGTCTTCTAGTTCCGTCAGCTTATCAGGTAGCTCAAAATCATAAGACTTCCCATCAATAAAAACAGTGATAGAGTTCCGCCCCTCTACGGTAATAGCCGAGGTGATCCGGGTGCCCAGATCAAGTCGAACCCCATTTTCCTGTTGTTCCAAAATTGTGAGCTGGATTTTACCTTGAGAAGACGTAACCTCGAAAATGCCGCTGCCTTTAGAGACAATGTAGAGATCGATGAATTCTTCTCGCCATCGAAGGTGTGCATAATGTTTGGCGTCGCTCCACAATCGCCATGTTGCAAGCGAGTCCCATGGATCAGTGCCCCGCCTAGGTTTTGTAAGGCCAAGAGCAGCCAATGCGCCAACAGCCAGGGCCTCTTGTGACGGATTTTGCTCTGAAATCAAATTTTTCAGATTGCGGTCAATCAGACCTGTGTCGACATTACCTGCCTTAAAGTCTGGATGCTCAGTTAGAGTGCGAAGGAAAGTAACGTTTGTGACGGAACCTGCGACAAAGCTTTCCGCCAGTGCTGAATTGAGCTTGTTAAGGGCCGCTTCGCGGGTTGGTCCATGTACAATCAGTTTAGCAATCATTGGGTCATAATAGGGGGTGATTTCATCACCCTGTTGTACACCGGAATCAACGCGCACATCCCTTTCTTCATCTGGGAGTGAGAGATGGGTTATGCGGCCGGTGGCCGGCAGAAAGCCCTTCGCGACATCTTCGCCATAGATCCGCGCCTCAAATGCCCAGCCATCTATCATGAGGTCCTCTTGCAGCGCGGGCAAGCGTTCGCCTGCTGACACTCGGAGCTGCCATTCCACGAGGTCCTGACCGGTGATGTATTCGGTTACAGGGTGCTCAACTTGTAAACGTGTATTCATTTCCATGAAATAAAAGCGCTCAAGTTTAAGACCTTCGGAGACATCTGCAATGAATTCCACTGTGCCCGCGCCTTCATAGCCGATGGATTTGGCCGCACGAACCGCCGCAGCGCCCATTTCCTTGCGTATCTCTTCAGGCATATCTGGGGCGGGCGCTTCTTCGATCACTTTTTGATGACGTCTTTGCAGCGAACAATCCCGCTCAAACAGATGGATCACGTTGCCATGGCCGTCAGCAAAGATCTGAATTTCAATATGGCGCGGCTTAGTGAGATATTTCTCGATCAACACACGATCATCGCCAAAACTCGCTTTGCCTTCACGCTGTGCGCTTTCGAGGGCGGCCTCAAAATCTTGGGGCGCATCAATACGGCGCATGCCTTTGCCGCCGCCGCCTGCCCGAGCTTTGATAAGAACGGGATAACCGATTTCGTCTGCTTTTTGCGATAAAAACTCCTTATCCTGTTTGCTTCCGTGATAACCGGGAACAACGGGGACGCCTGCTTTTTCCATGAGTTTCTTAGCTGTGTCCTTGAGCCCCATGTCGCGAATAGCTGATGCAGGCGGTCCGATGAAGGTTAGGTTTGCCGCTTCAACGGCTTCAACAAAGTCAGGGTTCTCAGACAGAAAGCCATAGCCAGGATGCACAGCTTCCGCACCGCTTGTTTTGCAGGCAGCGATAATTTTCTCTGCTAAAAGATAACTTTCCGCAGCCGGTGCCGGCCCTAGCCGGTAAGCTTCATCCGCCAAGGCCACATGTTTTGAGTTTGCATCAGCGTCAGAATAAACGGCGACCGCCTGTATACCGAGCCGTTTAGCGGTGCGCATGATCCGGCACGCGATTTCCCCGCGATTGGCAATGAGAATTCTTTTGAACATATCTCTTCGCCCTCACATACGGAAAACACCGAAGCATGTTTCATGTATCGGCGCATTTAAGGTTGCTGACAGACTAAGGGCGAGAATATCCCTGGTCTTGCGTGGGTCGATAATACCGTCATCCCAAAGCCGGGCCGATGCGTAGAGAGGGTGCCCCTGACGCTCAAATTGATCGATAATCGGTTGTTTAAACTCTGTTTCTTCTTCGTCAGACCAAGTGCCGCCACGACGCTCAATACCATCACGCTTAACCGTCGCAAGCACCCCCGCCGCCTGCTCACCACCCATTACCGAGATGCGGGAATTCGGCCAGCTCCAAAGCAAACGGGGGCTGTAAGCTCTACCGCACATGCCATAATTTCCAGCGCCGAATGAGCCTCCAACCACTACGGTAATTTTTGGTACTTTGGAGGTTGCGACGGCCGTGACAAGCTTAGCACCATGTTTGGCAATGCCTTCTGCTTCATATTTGCGGCCAACAATAAAGCCGGTAATGTTTTGCAAAAATACAAGTGGTATTTTGCGTTGTGAGCATAATTCTACAAAATGTGCCCCTTTGAGAGCGCTTTCAGAAAACAAAACACCGTTGTTAGCAATGATGCCCACCGGAATACCGTGAATATGGGCAAAACCACAGACGAGTGTGTTGCCATAGCGGGCCTTAAATTCACTTAAACGGGAGCCGTCGACAATTCGGGCGATGACCTCTCGAATATCGTAAGGTTTACGCAGATCACTTGGCACAATACCCAAAATATCTTCCACGTCATAAGCAGGGTCTTCTGGAGTTTTAAGTTCTAAGTCATGATGCTTTGAACGGTTGAGATCGGCAATAGTTTGTCGTGCCAAAGCAAGGGCATGGGCATCGTCACGGGCGAGATGATCGGCAACGCCGGAAAGTCTTGTGTGCACGTCACCGCCGCCAAGGTCTTCCGCTGTCACGTCTTCACCTGTTGCCGCCTTTAGTAAAGGCGGGCCGGCAAGAAATATTGTTCCCTGTTCTTTGACAATGATGGTTTCATCTGACATGGCAGGTACATAAGCACCGCCTGCTGTGCACGACCCCATAACGACGGCAATCTGAGGAATGCCTTGAGCGGACATATTTGCTTGATTGAAAAATATACGTCCAAAATGTTCTCGGTCAGGAAAGACCTCGTCCTGATTAGGGAGGTTTGCCCCGCCCGAATCGACCAGATAGATGCAAGGTAGATTGTTTTGTTCTGCAATTTCCTGGGCGCGGAGATGCTTCTTCACAGTCATGGGATAATAGGTGCCGCCCTTAACGGTGGCATCATTGCAGACAATGATAACCTCCTGGTCGGAAACGCATCCGATTCCAGTAATAATCCCGGCGGAGGGGGAGGCGCCTTCATACATGTCATGAGCCGCAACGACGCCAATCTCAAGAAATGGCGAGCCTGGGTCTAGCAATCGACTTACCCGTTCGCGGGGAAGAATTTTTCCGCGCCCCTGATGACGATCGCGGGCCCGTTCTCCGCCGCCTTCCTGCGCAGCCTTCACAGCGCGTTCCACGGTTGCGATGGCCTCACGCATGGCCGTTTGATTGTCATTAAATTCTGAGGTTTGAGTTGAGATATTCGACTGAATAACAGCCATCTATACGATCTCCGCCGTTCGTCGTTCGTAACCTAAAGCGAGGTATTTTTCAGCACCTGGTTAGATGCTTTCCTTGAACTCAAGCACAAGATCAGAGTTGGGTACATTATTGAGAGGGATAGCACGGTAAAAACACGACTTATAGCCCACATGGCACGCGGCCCCAGAACCTCCCATAGTGACCTTGATCCATATGGCATCCTGGTCGCAATCGGTGCGAATTTCAAGAACACGCTGGACATTGCCGCTGGTTTCACCCTTGCGCCACAATTCTTGACGTGAACGGCTCCAGTAATAGGCTTCGCCGGTTTCTATTGTCCTGGTCAAAGCTTCAGCATTCATGTAAGCCAACATGACGACATCGCCGGTTTCTGCATCTGTCGCAACAACCGGCAAAAGGCCGTTTTCATCAAATTTGGGTGCAAAACGAGTTCCGGTTTCTGTTTCTGTTTTGTCGCCCCGTTTGGCAAATGGTTCCATATAACTGGATTATCCTCACCGCGTATTTCAAGCTATAAAGATTCAGTTTAGCTGTGATTATTATCTTTCGATAGAAGCATGAAACGCGACCGTTGTTCCGCGTCATCCTTAAAATGGCCGGTGAATTGCGTGGTGATAGTTGTGACGTTCGGTTTCTGGACACCCCTTAGCGACATGCACTGATGAACGGCCTCAATCATAACAGCAACACCTTTTGGCCGGAGCACTCTATCGATGACCTCGGCGATTTGTGCGGTCATGGTTTCCTGGGTTTGAAGCCGCTTGGCAAAGATCTCCACAACTCGGGCGAGTTTAGAGATGCCGACAACTTTATCGGTTGGGAGATAGGCGACATGGGCCTTGCCGATAAAAGGGATCATGTGATGCTCGCAATGGGAATTGACATCAATATCACGGAGCATAACGATATCGTCATAACCGCCAACTTCGTCAAATGTTCGTGAAAGCACATCTACGGGACATTCGTCATATCCTTTAAAGAACTCTTTATAAGCGTTGACAACACGCTTAGGCGTATCCAATAACCCCTCACGTTCCGGATCATCACCCGCCCACGCAATAAGTGTTCTAACGGCTTCCTCTGCATCTTCGCGACTAGGCCGCTCTATGTCTGGTCCCGCCCCCAACACGGCAGTTTTTGCAGTTGGCATTTTTTTTATAATCGCGTCCATAAATTCAGCCTTTCGTTGGGGCCCATTCTTCCCATACCCCCGTTTTTTTCATACCTCTGTCTGAGTCTTATGTTTAGGTAAGTCCATTATAAGGAGATTGCGACATTTACCAAATGCGCAAGGATAAAAATAACACTTTTATTGGCAATATGGCTAATCTTGAAAAAGCCTTTTCAGCAGCAATATCAGGCATATAGTATTATTAATCCTGTTCTCACCTTCGTATTTGGTTCTCTCTTCGATATATAGTGGCATGTCGCCACGTGCAAGAGATGGCAGAAAAAGGTATCTTTAGCCAAACGGTTTAGCTTATGACCCAATTGGACGAAATTTATAGTACGCGTATTTTAGAGATTGCAGCCAATATCCCCCTGACGGAGCGGCTGAGCGCTCCGGATTCGACCTCGACAGCCCATTCGAAACTTTGCGGTTCGACTGTTACGGTAGACCTGAAAATGGAGGGGGATAAGGTCACGGAATTTGGGCAAGATGTGAAAGCATGCTTGTTAGGACAGACATCAGCTGCAATTATGGCGCGTAATATTATTGGTGCAAGCCCTGATGAGTTGAGAGCTGTTGGTGCCGAGATGCGGCGCATGCTCAAAGAAGAAGGAATGCCGCCGACAGGCAAGTGGCAGGATTTGGAAGTGTTGGAACCTGTTCGTAATTTTAAAGCTCGTCATGCCTCCACCCTTCTTGTTTTTGATGCGGTAGAAGACGCACTTTCCAAGATTGAGAGTTCTCGTACAGACAGCGTTGGAAAAGAGGAAGCGGCAAACCTATAGGCATCCTCTGAAACTTCAACCCAGGAGGATATGCAAATATGGCTGTTCTTGATCCTAAAGATATCGAGGCTCGACGTGGATCTCTCTATCCCCATCCTTATACAAAGGAGCTGCAGGGGCGTCTCAAAAAGTCTTTAACCGATCGACTTGGTCTATCGCAGTTTGGGGTTAATGTGGTGACGCTGGAGCCAGGGGCTTGGTCATCACAACGTCATTGGCATGCGAAAGAAGATGAGTTTATCTATGTCTTGGAAGGGAATATTACGCTTGTGACAAATGAGGGCGAGCAGGTTCTTTATCCCGGCGTGAGTGCTGGGTTCCCGGCAGGGGTCCAAGACGCCCATCATCTTGTGAACAAGACCTGTGAGCCGGTAAAATATCTTGAAGTTGGAACACGTACGTCTGACGATAAGGTTGAGTATTCAGATGTCGATATGAAAGCGCACAAGGTTGATGGGCAATGGATATTTACGCGCAAAAATGGTGAGCCCTATGGGTAACGATGCTCGGTGAGTGATGCTAGGTCGTATTTTGCTTAAGATCCCTATTTATGCTTATAGGCTTACCTTAAAGCCTTTTGTCGGTTGGCGGTGCCGTCATGTTCCGACCTGCTCAGACTATGCACTTGAAGCCATTGATAAAAATGGAGCGTGGAGGGGCTTTTGGCTTATTATTTCGCGGCTTGCCCGGTGTTGGCCTGGCGGGAGCCATGGCCTTGACCCGGTGCCTGACCTGAAAGATGAGCGTCATACTTTTGCACCGTGGCGTTATGGTCGCTGGACTGGCAAGCATATCATCTTGACATTTGAGGAGAACTCGGGGCAAAAGCAATGATTGTGCGGGGCAAACCCATTGGTACTAACTTAAAAAGTCATAAAGCAATCCTTTTACTCATCGTCATTCCCGCGAAGGCGGGAATCCAGGTTTGACTCACATTTGGATTCCTGCCTTCGCGGGAATGACGATGAGTTTGCTGCAAGGGATATCTAAGTGCAGCTGATGTTTTTATGTTAGCACCTATGTGGTAAAGCCCAGTTGTTTTTGAAACAATATGAACAAATAGGCCAATCAGACTGCAATAACGTCCAACAGTTCATCTTACCTGCGTTGTAGGCAGCGAGTGAGAGGAGAAAACAATGTCTCAAATTACGCTCACCTTCCCTGATGGCAATAAACGCGACTACGATGCCGGTATTACCGGTGCTGAGCTAGCGGTGTCTATTTCTAAATCGCTTTCCAAAAAAGCGGTCGCCATGGCGGTCGATGGCGAACTGAAAGACCTTGCCGATCCTATTGAGGC
Organism: Methyloligellaceae bacterium; assembly: GCA_965224165.1. Taxonomy (GTDB): domain Bacteria; phylum Pseudomonadota; class Alphaproteobacteria; order Rhizobiales; family CBDCYM01; genus CBDCYM01. The sequence goes on from CBDCYM010000011.1 coordinate 1,731,862, forward strand.
CGATGCGGAAATTGCGATTATCACACGAGATGACGAACGGGCACTTGAGCTTATCCGCCATGACACGGCTCATGTTATGGCCGAAGCCGTACAGGCGCTTTACCCCGGAACGCAGGTTACGATTGGTCCTGTAATCGAGAACGGCTTTTTCTATGACTTCGCGCGGGAAGAACCGTTTCATCCTGAGGACCTCGAAAAGATCGAAGCCAAAATGCACGAAATCATTATGCGCGACGCACCTTTCACGAAGGAAGTTTGGAGCCGGGAAAAAGCTAAGCAATATTTCAAGGAACAAGGTGAGGACTACAAGGTCGAACTGGTTGACGCCATCCCGGAAGATGAGGACGTCAAAATATACCGTCAGGGAGATTGGCTGGACCTTTGCCGCGGACCGCATATGACGTCTACGGGCAAAGTGGGTAAAGGCTTCAAGCTTTTGAGTATTGCGGGTGCTTATTGGCGTGGCGATTCAAACAATCCCATGCTTCAGCGCATTTACGGAACCGCTTGGGCCAGTGAGAAAGATCTAAAAAAACATTTGCATATGCTTGAGGAGGCGGAGAAACGCGATCACCGCCGCCTGGGCCGGGAGATGGATCTTTATCATTTCCAAGAGGAAGCGCCAGGCTCCGTCTTTTGGCATGCTAAGGGTTGGACGCTCTTTCAACAATTGATTTCGTATATGCGCCGCCGCCAGGATGACGCGGGTTATGTTGAGGTCAATTCACCTGACATGATGGAGCGCACACTTTGGGAACAGTCCGGCCACTGGGATAAGTTTGGCGAGAACATGTTTGTAACGGAAACACCCGATGAACGTGTCTTTTGTTGCAAGCCGATGAACTGTCCGGGCCATGTGCAGATTTTTAAGCATGGGCTGAAAAGTTATCGCGAGCTGCCATTGAGTATTGCTGAATTTGGCAAAGTGCATCGCTACGAACCTTCAGGTGCCTTGCATGGACTTTTGCGTGTGCGCCACTTCACGCAGGATGATGCACATATTTTCTGCACGGAAGACCAAATTACCGAAGAATGCGTCAAGCTCAATGAGCTTATTTTGTCGATCTATAAGGACTTCGGTTTTGAGGATGTGGTGATAAAATTTTCCGACCGTCCTGAAAAACGCGTCGGTGCCGATGAGGTTTGGGACAAGTCTGAAGCTGCATTAAAGCATGCTGTTGAAGTTGCGGGCATGGACTGCGAATTGAACCCAGGTGAGGGTGCGTTTTATGGGCCGAAGCTTGAATATGTGCTACGTGATGCAATTGGTCGTGACTGGCAGTGCGGTACGGTTCAGGTTGACCTAAATCTACCGGAACGATTAGGGGCATTTTATATTGGTCCTGATGGTGAAAAGCATGTGCCTGTCATGATCCACAGAGCCATGTTTGGTTCTCTTGAGCGGTTCGCCGGCATTTTGGTGGAACATCATGCGGGCCGCTTCCCGCTCTGGCTTGCACCATTGCAGGTTGTAGTGGCCACCATTGTCTCTGAGTTTGATGATTATGCCCGTGAGGTGCATGCAGAATTAGACAGAGCCGGTCTACGCGCTGAGCTTGATCTCAGAAATGAAAAGATTAACTACAAGGTGCGTGAGCATTCGGTAACCAAAGTGCCGGTCATCTTTGTCTGTGGTCAGCGGGAAGCGGAGGAAGGTACGGTCTCCATTCGCCGCTTAGGGTCTAAAGAGCAAAAGGTTATGAAACTTGATGAGGCCGTCCAAGCCCTTCTTAATGAAGCCGTGCCACCGGATCTGAAAAATGAAGCACAGTCCGGAGGGACTTCTCAGTCCAAAAAGGGGAAGGGTATGGAGGCGGCTTAGTATTTTTCTGAAGATACTTCTTGTGTATTTGTCACCAGCTAGGCGGAGAGGGCAGTGATGGAGTTTCTGCAGGATGTCTGGAATAATATACCTGGTGCAAATGTTCTGGAAAAAATTAGTATTCTTGCCGCGGTGGCAACAATCCTCATGTTTTTTCTTACAATTTATAGTTTTCGAGAAAAAAGAAAAAAATCAGCAACCAACTTAAGTCAAAATGAGCAAATTGCAATAACAAGTGCGGCCAAAGTCACTTATTCTAGCACCGATGTGCTTGCAGAAAAGCTTATAAAAGAGGCTCGCTTACATGGAAAAGCGGAGAGACGAGCTAGTTTTGCTGAATCTCAACTAAAAGAGAGGGAAGAGGAGATCAATGCACTCAGGCGCACCCTAAAGGAGATGGAAACAGCAGTCGCTGAAGGTACACCTGGCATGGCAGAGGCTTTAGAAAAACTAAGTGCAGGTGAAACAGATGCGGCTGAGGCACTTTTTCAAAAGATTGGAGAGGCTAAAGAACGAGAGGGGGCATTAGCGAATAAGGAAGCTGCCCATGCCTTTCGCAATTTAGGAAATATAGTTTTCTTATATGATACGCAAAAAGCTCTCCGTGCATACGCTAAGGCAACTGAACTTGATCCTGATGATCCAGACGGGTGGCATGGTTTGGGAAGTCTCCAATGGCGTTTGGGTAAGCTTGACGCAGCAACTCAATCTTTCGAAAAGGCTTTGGGGCTTGGTAATCATACAGAGGACAAATCTGTTACCGCTGATATCATGAGTGATTTATCACTGATTTACTGGACATGGGGCGATTTGGGCAGGGCTGAAGAGATTTGTCGTAAAGCTGTGGCACTCAGCAAGGAGTTGGATGACAAGACAGGTATTGCTCAATGTAGTAACCATCTCGGCATTATCCTGCGAACACGCGGGCACCTAGATGAAGCAGAAGAATTGCATCGTCAGTGCATGGCGCATAGTGAAGCGCTTAATAACAAACGTTATATTGCTGCCAGCCATGCAAATTTAGGTGTGATCTTGCGGTTGCGTGGTGATTTAGAAGAGGCGGAGTCTAAGCTTCAGTATAGTCTTGAACTGACCGAAGAACTTAGTTTCAAATATGAAGGTGTAGCGTTTGACCTTGGTAATCTTGGTATAATTTATCGAGCAAGAGGAGATTTAGATAAAGCTGAACAAAAGCACAATGAGGCGTTAGGTATCAATAGAGAGTCAGGCAACAAGCTGGTCATGGCATATGACTACAGCAATCTGGGTATAATCTATCAAATGCGTGGGGATTTGGATAAAGCGGAATCAAAGCATCGAATGGCATTGGCATTGAATCAAGCACTTAAAAATAAGCTTGGCATAGCTACTGATTTTGGCAATTTGAGCATAATATTTCGCATACGAGGGGATTTACAAGAGGCTAAAAAGTTACATCGTAAAGCAATGGAGCTTCATGAAAAAGTTGGTAGTAATATCGTTCTAGCTAATGAATATGATAATTCGGGCCAAATAAATTTGGCGTGTGGAAATTTGGAAGAATCAGAAAGAATGTATTTCAAAAGCCTCGAACTCTCAAAGAAAATAGGGATGAGAGAAATTACTGCCAACCAATATAGCAACCTAGGAAGCCTGTATGAACAGAGGGGTGATTTAATCCAGGCTCATCAATATTGGCAGCAGGCATTGGATTTATATAATCAGATAAGCATGCCTCATATGGCTAAACATGTTGACGATCTTTTGCGCGATACCGGATAAATATTTTTTTACATGAGGGGCTGAACTAAAATAGTCGGGTGATATGGGGAAAGTTTGTCGTAAAAATGCTCTGAGATTTATGTGTTTGGCGGGTTTTTTCGCCATAGGCACACCGTTTGTTATGTCTGAAATGGTTTGGGCTGAAGAGCTCCCATGGGCGAAAAAGTCCTCGCCACCAACAAAGCTCGCTAAAAAACTGACATCATGTGAGCGCATTAGCGCACCATACAAAAAGGCATATGCAACCTATAATAGCCGAGCAAACATCTATTGGGAGAAGGTAGGTAAGAAGAGGGCTCTGCGCAGAAAAAAACGGCGTAAAAAACAAAAAATCCTGCACAAAGATTATGTACTAACCCATCCGCCTGCTTATAAAGGACCGTCAAGACCAAAATGTCTTGATCTTAAGAAAGGTCCGGTAAAGCCTCGGCCAAAACTGCCTGTGGTTGCTGATTTTCTGAGGGCCGCGAAACGTATTTATGGCTTTAAACCGCGCCCAACAAATGAGCGTGGATATAAGAAGTCCTATGCCTTGGAGGCTTTGACGGTAGGGCTGACAGCGGATCAAGTGGTTGGCGTATATGCATTGGAAACGGGGGGCATTGGACCTTATTTCCGCCAATCAGGTGTTTTTCCGGTTGATCAGAACTGCCGGCCGATAAAGCCAAAAGGTCGCGCTGCTTCAACGGCGCTGGGCTATGCGCAATTATTGGCTGCAAATTCTTCTTCCATCCTGGTGCAAGAGGGCAAAAATTTTGCCAAGCGGTTTGAATTTCAAGCACTGATGGCTCGGGGACCCAGGAAAAACGAGCTTAAAGCCAAAGCACAAATGCTACGCAAAATGGTTCGGGACGTTAAGCGCGGTGTTCTCAGATACAAAAAGCGGAACAATTGGCGCGAGTATGTGGCACTCGGTAAAACGTCGCTTGGTTATGCCGTGCATGCGCTTAATCTGGATGCGGATATAGGCCCGCTTTTGCAGATCTACAAACTTAAAAACATCATAGATGCCGCAAGGAAAAAGGGCTTTAATTCAGTCAGTGGAGCGGAGCTTGAGCTGATGAACCTTGTAGGATATGGACGCGGCTTGGAGATGATGACACGGGTTGCGCGCGGCGTCCCAACATCAAATTTTTTCAGCCGGGGTGGTTATTATCGCAACCCAGTCGCGAAGAATTTAACGGCAAATGGGCTACTGCAAAAAATTGCGCGTATTATCGTAAAGCGCCGCAAGAATTGTGGTGCGATCGAGTTTACAAAAATCTTCAGAGAAGTCTCGACACGGTAAAAAAAACGGGTAATGCCTCCGTTTGAAAAAAAAGATGACTTTAGGCGTGTCGCAGACTTTGAAAATTCAATCAATCACTTCGTGAAATGCCATAAGCGGTCAACCCCTATGGCCATAATCAGTATGAGTTTGGCGGCTGTTGTTCCACCTGAGTGGGCTTGGCGTGGTTACTGTATCCTTGGGCGCGAGAGCAGAGATAAGCAGGATGGCGAAACTTCGGTTTTGACCCACAAGCGACTTAATATATTTTTCAAAAATCCGCGCATAGTTGAGGGCGAGTGTTAAAAGTTTGTATAATGTGAACATAAAAATATTGGTCCCGCTATGATCAGTTAAACTGATTGAAAATTTCACGAGGGATATAGACACACGATTAACCTGCATTTCTATATCAAAAAAGTTAATCGCAAAAAGCATGAAGTTCCGATGTCATACCTGATTTTACTACCGTGGTTCATATTATTAGTGGTCATAATAATTCTTCCATGGTTTCGTAAAAAAGAAACAAAGCCTCAGAATATGGAAAGATCTGAGAACAAAAGCTATGAGACAAACGTAAGGTTAGTTGATGAACACGGAAACCCATTAATCTTTTACGAGATGAGGGTCTTATTTAAAAAAATGTCACCTGATGGTTATCATATTGTCGATCAAGAGGAGTTCACGGGGAAAACCAATCATCAAGGGATCGCTTGTTTCAAGCACCGTGTCGTTGGGTTTGGATGTCTTTTTTTGGATTTTGCCCACAACAAAGTAGAATTTAGTGCTCCCAATAATATATCTCTTGCCTTGAATCCAAACCAGAAGAGATTGCAAAATCAATCCGTCAGAATTCTTTAAAATATGCCTGGTTTCGCGATGATTAAACACAGGCACAGTTCCGCATGCCAATATATATTGGGTGCTAGATGTTTAGTCCCAGCGATATTGAGTAAGAAGCGAAAAAGAAAACCGTTGAGTAACCCCCCTCGGGTCAGAACTATCCCGCCTTCGCAACGGGAGCAGGCGTATTTACAAGCTCGATATAGTCGTTCATCAGCTTTTCAGTGATCTCACCGACTGTGAATTTATAAGGCCCGATCTCGGATACGGGAGTGACTTCAGCAGCGGAGCCCGTAATGAAGCATTGCTCAAAATTTTCCATTTCCTCCGGCATGATGGTGCGCACAACCACTTCTAAGCCTTGTTTTTCTGCAAGCCCAATAACGGTTCGCCGGGTAATACCATCAAGGAAACAATCCGGTGTTGGGGTATGGAGTGTCTCGCCTGTGATAAAGAAAATATTCGCGCCCGTGCATTCCGCTACACGGCCACGCCAGTCATACATAAGCGCATCAGCATAACCGGCAGCTTCCGCGCGATGTTTTTCAAGGGTGCAAATCATGTAAAGGCCTGCCGCCTTCGCTTTGGCAGGGATCGTTGCCGGATCAGGGCGCCGATATGTGGCGATGTTTAAGCGCAAACCTTTAAGCCGTTCAGCCGGATCAAAATAAGAACCCCAATCCCAAGCCGCGATGGCGAGATGAATGGTATTCTCTTGAGCTGAAACGCCCATCTGTTCACTTCCTCGCCAAGCGATAGGGCGGACATAACCATCCTTAATATTTTGAGCTTGGACCACTTCCCGGCAGGCGCGGTTAATATCTTCAACCGAATAAGGAATCTTAAAGCCAAGTATACGGGCCGATTCGTGAAGCCGTTCCGAGTGTTCATTAAGTTTAAACACTTCGCCACCATAGGCTCGCTGCCCTTCGAACACGCTGCTGGCATAATGAAGTCCGTGAGAAAGGACATGTAATTTTGCCTCTTTCCAAGGCACCATTTCTCCGTCCATCCAAATCACGCCATCGCGTTGATCATAAGGAATTGTCGCCATGATTATTTCCTCCGGCTCCGGTTACACGAAGCGCGTTTTTAAACGACCACGCCAATTGACCGTTAATTCCTCACCAAGAATAATAAAAAATTAGGCAAAATGCGAAGCTTTGCTCAAAAAATTGCAAAAATACCTTGCAAGGCGTAACAATGACCTCAAAATATGTCAACATGGCTGACATAATGAGATCAATGCGTCAATCAGTATCTGAGAGTAAGAGTTGCGTGCAGGAGTGCAACCATAAAATATTGGATGGTACACGCTTAACCGAACTCCTCGAATTTGCCGAACTCTTCTTCTTCGCTTATCGGGATTTTATCTCCGATCCCGATATTATCTTGTCTGAATTTGGATTTGGCCGAGCGCATCACAGAGTTTTGCATTTTGTCAACCGCCATCCCGGATTACGGGTAGCAGATCTCCTTAAAATCCTTAATATCACCAAGCAAAGTCTTGCCCGAGTACTTAGGCAGTTAGTGGATACAGGTTATGTCTTGCAAAAGGCAGGCAAGTCTGACAAGCGTGAACGTCTGCTGTTCCCGACGGAAAAGGGTAGGCAGTTGGCGGCAAGTCTCATGGAACCTCAACTGAATCGCATTTCTCAGGCCATTGAAAATATGGATAAAAATACACGTGATGAGATACGCAAGTTTCTGTACACTATGATCTCACGCGATGAGCGTATGCATGTTTCTGAACTCTTGAATGCACCTGTGTCCGATCTTGTGCAACAGGAAAGAAAAAATGAGTGAACAGCTCAATACAAATAGGAAAGAGATTCCACCGGATGACGCCTCGCATATTCTGATTGTCGATGATGATCAGCGAATTCGTGACCTGATGGGTAAATATCTCCTTGATAACGGCTTCCGTGTAACAACGGCCGAGGACGCTGCGAGTGCACGCAGCGCAATGCGCGGGCTTGCATTCGACTTACTTATTCTCGACGTTATGATGCCGGGAGAGTCGGGTTTGGATCTTGCGCGTGACCTCTGTGCCGATATGGACGTTCCCATCTTGATACTGACGGCTCAATCCCAACCGGATCACCGTGTTCAGGGATTGGAGATTGGCGTTGATGACTATATGTCCAAGCCGTTTGAGCCTAGGGAGTTGCTTCTTAGAATTAAGAATATCCTGGGCCGGAGGATTGACGCGCATTCAAGCTTGCATACCGAGATACGAATGGGAGACTTCGTATTTCATATTGCTAGGGGGGAATTGAAACGTAATGATGAACATATCAAACTGACGGAGCGCGAAAGGGACTTGCTACGGCAATTTGCCCAGAGCCCAGGCACACCAATCCCGCGCCACGAGCTTGTTGCAAACTCAGATAGTAATGGAAATGAGCGTGCGGTGGATGTTCAAATCAACCGCCTACGCCGAAAAATAGAGGCAGATCCCTCGAATCCAATTTATCTGCAAACAGTCCGGGGCAAGGGCTATATTCTTCATGCTGAATAGCTGAATAATGGTTTTACTTACCGAACATCCAAGTGGACAGGCTGAAGCTACCGAGAAACCGGAGCCGCACAAATTACTCGCACGCTTAGAAAGCCTGATTACCGCGAGATTGCCCAAAGGGCTTTATGCACGGGCCCTGATTATTATCATTGCCCCGATTGTGCTTTTGGAATCGGTCGTTACATTTGTTTTCATGGAGCGGCATTGGGAGACCGTAACCAAACGGCTATCACATGCCACATCACGTGATATTGCCATGCTGATAGCCGTTTATGAGAGCTATCCTCATACGCCTAAATATCGAAAAAAACTAATCAATATTGCTAAAAAAAAGGGTAATCTTTCCATTCAGATCCTACCATCTGAGGATCTGCCGCCCGCTCGTCCGAAACCTTTTTTTTCGCTTCTTGACCGTACCTTGTCAAAAGGGCTTCGCAAGCACGTTGGGCGGCCTTTCTGGATCGATACAGTTGGTCGTTCGCACTATGTTGAAATCCGAGTTAAACTTGATGATGCCGTTTTCCGCGTCATCGCGCGGCGTAGCCAGACCCACGCGTCCAATTCTCATATTTTTTTCACGTGGATGCTAGGCACGTCATTGGTGCTATTAACCGTCGCGATCTTGTTTTTACGTAATCAAATCAAACCGATACTGAGACTTTCCGAGGCAGCTGAATCTTTCGGTATGGGACGGCCTGTTCCAAGGGACTTCCGGCCCAGAGGCGCCCGCGAGGTGCGCCAAGCCTCTCGTGCTTTCCTGAAAATGCGCGACCGTATTGAGCGCCAGGTTGAACAACGCACCACAATGCTTGCAGGGGTTAGCCATGACCTCAGAACAATCCTTACACGCTTTAAGCTACAGCTCGCGATGCTAGAGGATTCTCCTGAAATGGAGGCTCTTCGTTCCGACGTGAATGAAATGCAGCATATGCTGGAGGATTATGTTGCCTTTGCCAAAGGTGACAGTGGCGAAGATGTTGCAGAAACCGATATCGGTGAAATGCTGAAAGAACTTCGTGACGATACAGCACGGCTTGGGAAGGCTGTTGAGTTGGTTGCACAGTCTGAGTCCATCATTGTACCCTTGCGCCGTCATGCCTTTAAACGTGCTATCTCCAATCTTGTTAGCAATGCCACCCGCCACGCTGAACACATTGTTATACGCGCCAAATTGAATGAAAAGCGGCTGCGTATAGAGGTTGAGGATGATGGACCTGGCATTCCGCTTGAAGAAAGGGAAGAGGTTTTCCGGCCGTTTTACAGGCTGGATATCGCTCGCAACCAAGATCAGGGCAATACGGGGCTTGGGCTTTCCATTGCACGAGATATCGCCCGAGGTCATGGCGGAGATATCCATCTTAGCGAGAGCCCTGAAGGGGGTCTCAAGGCGGTTATTACGATTCCTGTCTAAGCTTGCTGTGCGCTATTGCTTTATTAACCTGAGTTATGGATAAGCTACATCCTCTTGAGGCCCTACACACTCGGAGTCATTCCCACGAAGGCGGGAATCCAAATGAGCCTCACCGACAGTGTAGCGTTGTTTGATTTGGGCACGACGGTTCTGAGAGAGCAGTTTGAACTTATCTTTTTGGAAAAGAGACGTTTTTATCAGAAGGAAGCTCACATTTGGATTCCCGCCTTCGCGGGAATGACGGCGTTTGCGGCTTGTGAGTGCATTAATCTCTCACCATATTTTCTTGAATTGGTTGTAAATTAAAAAGAACAGATCGCATCTCTTATCCATAACTCAGGTTATATTATTTCTCAGAAAAGACGGCCACCATCTGGGACTTTAAGGTCAAGTGTGACAAGCATCACTTCACCCGCCTCATCCGGGAATCCCAAAGTTAAGACTTCAGACATGAAAGGACCTATCTGCCTTGGTGGAAAATTCACCACTGCAGCCACCTGGCGACCAAAAAGAGTATCAGGCTCATAGTTAGTGGTTATCTGAGCCGAACTTTTCTTCACTCCGATCTCTGTTCCAAAATCTATCCAAAGCTTAAAGGCCGCTTTCCGCGCTTCAGGAAAAGGCTGCACATCCACTATGGTGCCCACACGGATGTCAACACGAAGGAAATCATCGAAGGATATTTCAGCGCTTACACTGTTATCCGGCACTTGGCTCTCCCATAGCTGCCGGGCCAGGTTCGTCACCCTTTGATGGAGGCGGGGTCGCAGGCTTCTCTTTTGTTTCAGATGGCACCGTATCGTCGCTCTTTGATACTCCTGCCGAGCGCAAGCTCTTCAGAGCATTGCACCCCTGGACGCAGAATGCTTCGACGCGCTCAAGCATATTTTCGCCCCGGCGAAGACGCCGGTCCAGCACAGCCATCGTTTTTGCAAGACCAGGATCATCGTCTTGTAGCCAAACAGAGATTGCACTGCTGTAAACCGCTAACAAGCCTGGCACTCGCAATATGCCACGGCTACCATTTGCGGGAATACCGGCAGCAGCTAACATCCAATACTGGGAGTTAACGAACTGTGTGAGCGGAATATCTCCGAAATTTAATCCTCCCCTCAAATCACGGTGAATGTTCTTAAGGGCCGCTTTGTAAGGCGTCATCACTTCGAAACGTGTCATAATGACATCAAAAAGCCGGTCACGAGGCACCTCTTGGTCATCTGCTCTCGATGGCCCTACTTTTTTGAGCACCTCCGCGTCAACCGCTTGAGAAAACGCTGCTAACATTTCAGGTTTAGAGGAAAAAGCCTTTTTAAAATCGACTTCTGTTAAGCCAGCCTTTGCCGCAATGTCTGCGATACTGATCGTTCGCCAAGGCTGTGTGCTTGCGAGTTGCATGGCAGCCTCGATAAACTGGCCATGATGCTGAGTTTTATCGAACATGGAACCTCCCAAACTGACCTGGACCATAATTAGGATTTTGACTTTATCTGATCTATTAGAGCATTATCATCCCCTTTGGAATCAATTTGATTGCAGTCCTGGAAAAGGGTGAAACATGCTCAGAATATGGGGCCGTTTAAACTCGCTCAATGTCCAGAAAGTGGTTTGGTGCGCCGAAGAATTAGGCATTTCATATGAACGCATTGATGCCGGAGGGACATTTGGTGGCGTCGATACGGATGATTATCACGCCATGAACCCAAACCGGCGCATTCCTGTGATTGATGACGATGGTTTTATATTGTGGGAATCAAACGCGGTTGTGCGTTATCTTACCGCAAAACATGGTGCCGGATTACTTTGGCCAAATGATCTGAAGATACGGGCAGATGCGGATCGATGGATGGATTGGCAAACAACGACCCTATCTCCTTCCATGCACGCCGCATTTTGGGGACTTATACGAACACCGGTTGATAAAAGAGATGATGCGGCAATAACAGCTTCTATTAAAGATACCGAAACCAAAATAACGATATTGAATACCTTATTGGCCAATCGGCACTTTATGACGGGTAATCAGTTTACTATGGGAGATATTCCCGTTGCCTGTGCTGTGCATCGTTGGTTACACCTACCGATAAATCGACCAAGCATGCCGCATGTTCATCGATGGTACGAACAACTGATGACTAAAGTGGCTGCAAAAACGGTTTTATTGACACCGATCACATAGAGAAATAATCAAGATACCTTATGACCCTCATGCCACAAGGAAATGCACCAGGTTTATTTGAACCGGGGTTTAACCATTTTAAACGCCTTTATGATGCAGGAGAGGCGCAAGTGGTTTGGACCCGACTGGTTGCGGATTTGGAAACGCCGGTGTCTGCTTTCCTTAAACTCGCCAATAATCGCCCAAATAGCTTTCTTTTGGAGTCGGTGGAAGGTGGTTCGGTGCGGGGGCGTTATTCAATAATCGGTACCGAGCCCGATATCATTTGGCGCGCAACCGGCAACCAAGCTGAAATTAACCGGTCCCCTAAAACACATCCCGACCGCTTTATAGCAACCAAGGAGGATACACTTTCTTCCCTAAGGACGCTATTGACCGAATCTCAAATTGACCTACCCGCAGCTCTGCCTCCCATGGCAGCGGGAGTTTTTGGCTTTATGGGCTACGATACAGTTCGCCTAATCGAACATCTACCAGTTGAGAAACCCGACCCGATTGAACTACCAGACAGTGTCCTTATCCGTCCAACCGTCATGGTGATATTCGATGCTGTTAAAGATGAGATGACGGCTGTCACACCGGTACGTCCTGAAAAACGCCTTTCGGCAAAAACTGCTTATGCGCGGGCATTGGATAGGTTGCGTTTGGTTATTGACCGTCTCGATGAGCCCCTACCTCACACCTCCGACATTGATGCCACCAAAATTGTCTTGCCAAAACCGCAATCAAACACCTCACCAGCCACGTATCAACGCATGGTTCGCAAAGCTAAGGAATACATAGCCGCGGGTGATATATTCCAAGTGGTATTAAGTCAGAGGTTTTCGACTCCGTTTCATTTACCGCCCTTCGCGCTTTATCGTGCGCTCCGACGCACAAATCCCTCTCCATTCCTTTTTTATCTTCAATTTGACGGCTATTCCGTTGTGGGCTCGAGTCCAGAAATTCTGGTGCGTGTGCGTGATGGCGAAGTAACAATTCGGCCGATTGCCGGAACGAGGCCCCGCGGCGATACACCCCAAGAGGATGATGCACTCGGCGAAGAGCTTTTGGCAGACAAAAAGGAATGTGCCGAGCATTTGATGTTGCTTGATCTCGGACGTAACGATGTTGGCAGGTTTGCACAAATTGGCTCCGTTCAGGTTACGGATAGCTTCTTTTTGGAGCGCTATAGCCAGGTGATGCATATTGTGTCCAATGTGATTGGCAAGCTCGACACCCAACACGACTCCATTGATGCACTTATGGGCGGTTTTCCGGCCGGTACGGTTTCGGGTGCCCCAAAAGTTAGAGCTATGGAAATTATTGATGAATTGGAAAAAGATAAGCGCGGGATTTATGCAGGCTGTGTCGGCTATTTTTCTGCTGATGGAGAAATGGATACTTGTATTGTGTTGAGAACGGCGCTGGTCAAAGATGGTATGATGTATGTCCAAGCAGGTGCCGGTATCGTTGCCGACTCACAACCCAAAAACGAACAGATCGAATGCGTAAACAAAGCAAAGGCGCTTTTTCGCGCTGCAGAGGAAGCTGTGCGGTTTGCTGCGCACGCTAAACGTGGCCAGTGATGCTAACGCTCTCTCTTTTCCGCCATGCCAAGTCAAGCTGGGATGATGCAACCCTTGACGATTTTGACCGTCCCCTTTCCCGTCGGGGTGAAAAAGCCGCACCCAAAATGGGACGATATATAGAGCAGAATTCTCTTACACCTGAGCTGGTTTTGTGCTCGACGGCCAAACGTACACGCCAAACCATTGACCTTGCTTTTGTCGAGCTGACCTATAAACCGGAAATCCGCTACGAAGAAGCACTCTACCACGCTAGCATTGGTGAGCTTTTGGATATTGTCAGAAACATTCCACCTTCATATACCCGTGTCATGCTTGTCGGGCATAATCCAGGGTTTCAATCTCTCACATTATCTCTCATTAATACGGCTTCCTCTAGTAACTTCGTACAAAAAATAGGAAAATTTCCAACGGCTGCTGTTGCGATTATTAGATTTGATTTAGGTGACTGGCAAAGTATTGATAGACAAATGGGACATTTGTACCACTTCATGACGCCCAAAAATTTGTGAAGGCTTGACGAAGGCTTTGTATGGGGCGTAACAACTTCCCATGATCATCCTTATCGATAATTACGACAGCTTTACCTATAACCTAGTGCATTATCTAGGCGAGCTTGGCGCGCAGTGTACGGTTCACCGCAATGATAAAATTGCTGCAGAAGAGGTGCTTAGATCCAAGCCCAAAGCCATAGTACTTTCGCCTGGTCCTTGCGATCCAGATCAGGCCGGTATTTGTCTTAACTTGATAGAACAAGCAGGCGGAAATATTCCTATACTAGGCGTCTGCCTTGGACATCAAGCCATCGGCCAAGTTTATGGCGGTAAGATTGTACGGGCTCCGACCTTGATGCATGGGAAACTTTCTGATGTACATCATAAGGGTAAGGGCATTTTTGCGGGGCTCCCAAAAACCTTTGAAGCCACGCGGTACCATTCCTTGATTGTAGACCGTAAAAGCCTGCCAAAATCTCTCACTATCACAGCGGAAACCAAGAACGGTACAATCATGGGGCTTCAACACAAAACCCATCCTGTGCATGGCGTGCAGTTCCACCCGGAGAGTATTGCATCAGAGCATGGGCATGCCCTTTTAAAAAATTTCTTGGACCTTGCCGGTGTAAAACGATCGAAGCGTATTAGTAAAAGGCGTGCGAAAAGTAAACAGCTTGAATCAACACCATAAACTCCGTTGAAAGCGAGGGAGATATGACGGATTTCAAGGCATTTATTGCAAAGGTTGCAACAAGAAAAAGCCTAACATTGGATGAGGCTTCTGAAGCTTTTGAAATCATGATGTCGGGTAAAGCAACATCAAGCCAAATCGGTGGTTTTCTCATGGCTCTTCGTGTCCGTGGCGAAACGGTTGATGAAATCACTGGCGCCGCTCGGATAATGCGGGCAAAGGCAACTCATGTAGTGGCACCAGAGGGTGCGATTGATACGTGCGGCACTGGGGGCGATGCAAAGGGAACTCATAATATTTCTACCTGCGTGGCCTTTGTGGTCGCAGGTGCAGGAGTTCCTGTCGCAAAGCATGGCAACCGATCGGTGTCATCAAAATCGGGGTCAGCTGATGTATTAGCTGCACTGGGAGTCAATCTCAATGTTACGCCTCAAACCGTCGCAGATTGTGTAAGTGAGGCTGGAGTTGGCTTCATGTTTGCGCCGGCACATCACGCAGCGATGAAACATGTTGGACCAAGCCGTGTCGAACTTGGAACGCGAACCATTTTCAATTTGCTAGGTCCGCTTTCCAACCCGGCAAATACTAAAAGGCAGGTAGTCGGCGTTTTTTCCAGAGACTGGCTTGAACCACTTGCTCATGTGCTAAAAAATCTAGGTTCCGAACATGTTTGGGTTGTCCATGGATCAGATGGTCTTGATGAGCTTACGACTACCGGGCCATCCTTCGTCGCGGAACTGCGTAATGGGGAGGTTTCAAGCTTTGAAGTGAGCCCTGAAGATATTGGACTGGCCCTTGCCAAAGTCGATGATCTCAAAGGGGGAGATGCAGAGCAAAATGCAGAGGCAATACGCCACGTGCTTCTGGGGGAGAACAGCGCATTTCGGGACATTGTTATTTTAAATGCCGCTGCTGTCCTTCTCGTAGCTGGCAAAGCAGACACTTTGAAAGATGGCGCTACGCTTGCCGCGGATAGCATTGATAGTGGTCAAGCAAGAGGCTGCCTTGACGCTCTTGTTGCACTAACTCATGAACATGGTGAACAGGAATAATACAAAACTGCGAATGCAGTTTTTGTGGACGCCATTGAGGCGTGCAGCCTAAGTGGCGCTTGAACGCAATTAAACGGTCATTAATAATGGCCGTTAGGATAACACCATAACAGAAATAATGTCTGACGTTTTAGAGAAAATCATAAACTATAAGCGCCAAGAAATAGTGGCGGCTAAATCGACACTGTCCCTGCCAGAATTAGAAATTCTGGCAGGTAATGCCCCATCTGTTCGTGACTTTACGGAAGCCCTCCGCCATAAAACGGAAAATGGCAGTTATGCCTTGATTGCCGAGATCAAAAAGGCCAGTCCTTCGAAAGGCTTGATCCGTGCCGACTTCGATCCGGAAGCCTTGGCCAAGGCTTATGCAGCAGGTGGAGCAGCCTGCCTGTCAGTCTTAACCGATATGCCCTCTTTTCAAGGCCGTCCCGAATTTTTGACTGCAGTCAGGAATATTGTTCAGTTGCCGGTGTTACGTAAGGATTTTATGTTGGAGCCATATCAGATCGTACAAGCAAGGGCTTGGGGAGCAGATTGTATTCTTGTTATTCTTGCTGCGATCGATGACGACGAGGCTAAGGTCCTTATAGAGACGGCCAAAACTTGGAATATGGACGTTCTCGCGGAAGTGCATAATGAAGCCGAACTCGATCGCGCCTTAAAACTGGATACACCTTTGATCGGAATTAATAACCGCAACCTGAAAACATTTGAGACTACGCTGGAGACCACGGAACAACTCGCGCCTCTGATTCCTAAAGATAAAATCATAATTGCGGAAAGTGGTATTTTCTCTAATAAAGATCTAGACAGATTGTCTCAAGTTGGAGCGCAATGCTTTCTGGTTGGAGAGAGTTTGATGCGCCAAGATGATGTTGAGGCTGCGACGCGAGCGCTCCTTTCACATGCCCCCGCAACACAATGAGATGACCCCATGAATGAGCAGCGTCTGACGCATCTGAATGAACAAGGTGAGGCACATATGGTCGACGTCTCTGACAAAGATGTCACCATACGTACTGCAATTGCCGAGGGTTTTGTGCATATGTCCGCAGAAACTCTGACATTGATAGAAGCCGGTCAAGCCAAGAAAGGCGATGTTATTGCCACTGCCCGAATTGCAGGGATTATGGCGGCTAAGCGTACTCATGAACTGATACCGCTTTGCCATCCTTTGCCGGTTACAAAAGTGAGCGTCGATTTTAAGCCCGTCACAAACCCACCAGGGCTGCACGTGCAGGCCTTCGTAAAAGTCTCGGCAAAGACAGGCGTTGAAATGGAGGCGCTCACCGCTGTTTCTGTGGCATGTCTCACCATTTATGACATGCTAAAAGCAGCCGATAAGGCGATGACCTTTTCAGATATCCGCCTTGTTGAAAAAACAGGCGGGCGGTCTGGCGACTACCAGGTTGAAGATAGGGATAAGGATAGATGAATACATGACCCTTCTTTCGGTCGAGGAAGCTTTGTCACGCGTGACGGCCGACATAGAGGCTTTGCCCGCAGAGGAAGTTCCATTACGTGAGGCAGGACAACGGGTCCTGGCGGAAGACCTGGCAGCCCGGATTACACAACCACCTTTTCATGCTTCTGCAATGGATGGATATGCAGCCCGCACAGAAGATATTAAGACCCTTCCTTCAACCTTAAACATTATTGGTGAAGCTGCGGCTGGACACGGGTTTTCCGGTAGCATAGGCTCAGAGCAGGCTGTCCGGATTTTTACGGGTGCGCCTGTGCCTGAGGGTGCCGATACTATTGTTATTCAAGAGAATACAAAAAAAGAGGGCGATAGCGTCACCGTTCTTGAACATCGCGCGACAGACCGTTTCATCCGCCCTCGTGGCTTTGATTTTTCTGAAGGCGATATTCTCTTAAAGGCAGGCCAAAAACTGACAGCCCGTGATCTGGCTCTGGCAGCGGCTATGAACCATGCCAATGTAATTGTTCATCGTCAACCGCGAGTTGCAATATTAGCAACTGGTGATGAGTTGGTTCTCCCCGGCGAGAGGCCGGCTTCTGATCAGATTATTTCATCAATTCCATACGGCCTTGCTTCGATGGTAGAAGCAGTCGGTGGTCAGGCCGACTTGCTTGGCATTGCAAAAGACACAACGGAGAGCCTGCAAGAAGCGATTGCCCGCGCTCAAAATGCAGATATTTTGGTCACTATAGGCGGTGCCTCAGTGGGCGATCACGATTTGGTGCAAGCAGCCCTCCGTGAAGAAGGTATGACACTTGACTTTTGGAAAATAGCCATGCGTCCAGGCAAACCGCTTATGTTTGGTCGGCTTGGTTCGGAGCGGGTACTCGGTGTTCCCGGCAATCCTGTGTCTGCGCTTATTTGTGCACGCATCTTTCTGGTGCCAATGATTCACCGCTTATCTGGCCTTGCAAACAATAATCTGCATTCGCTTTACGCCCTTCTTACCCAAGACCTCGAAAAAAATGGCATACGTCAGCATTATATGCGGGCAAATCTAGGTGTAAGCGTTGATGGAGAAAAAATTGTAACACCTATCGTCAGTCAGGATAGTTCTCTTCTTGCAGAATTTAGCCGCGCTAATTGCTTTATCGTGAGGGAGCCTTTTGCTCCGACAACACGAAAAGGCAGCAAAGTTCAGATCCTTATGTTCGACTTTTAAGACAAAGTTTACCCAAATGCATGGAAACGTCATCTGATTTACGTAAACTTAAGAGATTGAACGCCACATTTAACTTGCAGAACACAAGCGGAACAAGTATAAATGTTCATGATTTGTACATGAAGAGATTCGTTAAAGCGGCAGTAAGAATCTAACTCTTAGGCCAAACCAACCAGAGATGCGTTTAAAATCGAGGTGTCACTCATGCTCACACCAAAACAAAAAGAGCTCCTGATGTTTATTCATGAGCGGGTTAAAGAGACGGGTGTGCCACCATCTTTCGACGAGATGAAGGATGCGCTTGACCTTAAATCAAAATCAGGAATTCATAGGCTAATTACAGCTCTTGAAGAGCGGGGATTTATTCGGCGTTTGCCGCATCGAGCGCGGGCACTGGAAATTGTTAAGCTCCCGGAAGCCATACCGCACGGGACTCAGGCTTTACGCAAAGGTGGTTTCTCGCCAAGCGTTATTGAAGGTAGCCTTGGAAAAATCCGCACAGACGAGGACGGCAGTGAGCCTCCTCAAACGGTTTCTGTCCCTCTTATGGGGCGGATCGCGGCTGGTGTTCCTGTAACAGCTATTCAAAATCGCAGCCATAATGTCGAGGTTCCACCAGAACTTTTGACTAAGGGCGAGCATTTCGCGCTTGAAGTTAAAGGTGATTCCATGATTGATGCTGGTATTCTCGAAGGTGATACGGTGTTGATCCGTAAATGTGATACGGCAGAGAACGGTGATATCGTGGTGGCGCTTATTGATGAGGAAGAGGCCACATTAAAGCGGTTACGCAGAAAAGGGCAGTCAATTGCTCTTGAAGCGGCTAACCCCACTTACGAAACACGTATTTTCGGCCCGGACAGGGTGAAAGTACAAGGGCGTCTGGTTGGTCTAATCCGCCGTTATTAATTTGATTAATTTGGGCGGCGTGAGCCCATTTGGATTAATCACACGAAATCCTGTTTTTCACAGTTTCTTGAACAGCTGAAACTTTTTGCGCATTATATTCGTATTTCCTTACAGTACATCATTTGCAGTTAACAAATTTGCTGGAAGGACGGATATGACCTTTACAAAACGACGGTTTTTGGGCCTTTTTGCTGCGGGAACATTCGTTGGCCTTCTACGTGGTACGAAAGCATTTGCTGGTACTATTGAACGCCTGGTCCTGAGCAAGGAGCAATGGCGCAAACGCCTTTCACCAAAGAGATTCCATATTTTACGAGAAGAGGGGACAGAACGTGCTCACTCAAGCCCTCTCAATTCTGAAAAACGCAAAGGGATATATCATTGCGCTGGCTGTGATCTGGCCTTGTTTAAATCAGAGACAAAATATGACAGCAAGACAGGTTGGCCGAGTTTTTATGATGTGATCCCTGGACGCGTTGGCACAAAAGTTGATTATTGGATTGGATATCCACGCACAGAATATCATTGTGCCCGCTGCGACGGACATCAAGGGCATGTTTTTAAAGACGGTCCTCAACCAACAGGTCTTCGCTATTGCAACAATGGCTTAGCCCTGACATTCAAGCCTGAAAAAAGCTCATCCTGATCATCAATCTTTGAAAAATTGAATGTATGAAAATGTTTAAGATCCCTCCGTTACGTATCGCATTGATAATCGTTCTTTCATTCGTCCTAGCCTCTTTTTCTATCCTGTTTTCACCAGGCAAAGCCGCGGCTGGAAAATACCAAATAGCAATTTTTGCTGGCGGCTGTTTTTGGTGTGTGGAGTCAGACTTCGATAAAGTACCTGGCGTGGTCCGTACGATATCGGGCTACACAGGCGGGCATAAAAAAAACCCAACCTATAAGAGCGTGGTGAGAGGCGGTACAGGCCATTATGAAGCTGTAAAGATTGTATATGACCCTAAAAAAGTTTCTTACAAAAAATTGCTTTATGTGTTCTGGCGCACCGTAGATCCAACTGACGCGGGCGGCCAGTTCTGCGATCGAGGACATAGCTATAAAACGGCTATCTTTGCCACTACTCCCGAGCAGCGTAAATTGGCGGAGGAGTCAAAGAAAAAACTACAAGCCTCAGGCACTTTAAAAAAGCCTATCGTCACACCGATTCGTTCCGCAAGTACCTTCTATAATGCGGAGAAATACCATCAAAATTATTACAAGAAGAACCCGGTGCGTTACAAAATCTACCGCTATGGCTGTGGCCGAGATGCGAGAGTCGAAGACCTTTGGGGCAGTGAAGCTCATGGTGGTATTCCACATGGCTAGAGCCCATTTTATGGGCTCTAATTAGGTTAGTGGCTTCGCCATTTTTCCTCTTAGGTTATTATTCTGACCTTCGATTAGGCTTGTCCGGGGCTACTAACGCTCTACGCAGACTTTGGGGTAGCCAGCTGCATTATGTTCTCCCACATAAGTGAAATAGTATTATCTGAGTAGGACCTGACAAGCAGCCCGCAATCCGATAAAACTCTTGTTAATCTATGCAGATTGGTATTGGACCATTAGGAGAGCGCAATGAGCAAAGTCGCTTGGATCGGTTTAGGTGTGATGGGCTACCCCATGGCAGGTCATATCAGAGCCAAAGGCGGACATGATCTGGTTGTTTATAACCGCACAAGGGAAAAGGCCGATGAATGGGCCACTCAATATGGGGGAACGACAGCGGCCACACCAGCAGAAGCCGCAAAAGATGCAGAGTTTATTTTCTGTTGCGTCGGCAATGACAATGATTTACGCGAAGTAACGCTCGGCCCAGACGGTGCGTTTAAAACCCTTCAATCCGGGGCGACCTTTATTGATAATACAACCGCTTCAGCCAATATTGCACGAGAACTTTATGAGGCCGCAAAGGAGCGTGGCGCTGGTTTTCTTGATGCTCCCGTTTCTGGTGGTCAGGCAGGTGCTGAAAACGGTGTTCTAACTGTGATGGTGGGGGGTGACAGTGACGTCTATGCCAAGGCCGAACCGGTGATGCAAAACTACGCTCGTGCGGTTAAGCTCTTAGGGCCTGCCGGAGCGGGTCAACTCACCAAAATGGTCAACCAAATTTGCATTGCAGGATTAGTACAAGGCCTTGCGGAAGGCATCCATTTTGCCCACAAGGCGGGTCTCGATATTCCAGCTGTTATGGACACCATCTCAAAGGGGGCCGCTCAATCCTGGCAGATGGAAAATCGTTGGGAGACCATGATGAATGGTGAGTTTGAGTTCGGCTTCGCGGTGGATTGGATGCGTAAAGATTTAGCGATTTGTCTCGAAGAGGCGCGGGGCAATGGCGCGAACTTGCCGGTCTCAGCTCTCGTTGACCAATTTTATTCGGAAGTTCAAAAAATGGGCGGCAACCGGTGGGATACATCAAGCCTCATCGCCCGGTTGGAGAAAAACTCTTAAAAGTTGGTGAAGAGGTTCGGGCACAAGTTCTAATTTGGATAGCCTTGCCCTCACATGGGCCGAAGGCTAGTAGTGTATATGCATTTTCATTACCCTCAGAGTTGTTGTCACATATCTTTATCGCAAAACGGTATCCACTTTGCGAGATATTCTAAAGTATCCCACTTTTAGATAGAATCGCTTGGATGCTCTATCTTCTTGTCGGAAAACCGGTGTCCACTTTTCCGGAAGCACTCTATCTTCTTGTTGCCGCATGTCTTTTTGCACAAAACCGGTATCCACTTTTGCGCGACATGCTCTAGTTTTTGATATCGATCAACTTTTCCGCATTCAAATGAACTCATTTGAACGCGGGTTGATCTAGGTCACGGACTCATAAATGTGCTGAAAATGGCGCTGGAAACGGCAAAAGGATGCGAGGAGAAGCGAGCAGACAAGGGTTGTTTCCCTTTTCAAGCGCTTCGACGCTGCAGATTGAAGCCGTTTCAGCGTCCGGAGGATATGGCCAATCTGTCCAACTACAGCGTCGCAAAGGTTTGAAAATGCACCACATTGCCTGCACCTTTGCTTCTCGTATTCGAACAGATTGGCTCATACCATTTTTAACCACATTTGTGAGTTCGTGACCTAGTCTGTTCACGCCGTGCATATTTGATAGGACAGAAGGCAATTTCTAGATGCAACTAAAAGCAGTTGGGCTACTCGCCTTGTCGAGCTTACTCAATATCGCCATCGGTGCTTCTTCATTCCTCTTTGGGGGATTTGCAACAAATCCGGAGATGCAAGACGTTACCATGCGCATCGGCTACTATGTGCTAAACCTAATTTCTATGGTCGCGTTTGTCAGCATATTCCTTCCATGGATCTTCGCGCATAGGGAGCATAACAAACTCGCAATATTTTTTGCTATCTTGCCGACGTTACTTACATGCCTCGCCATATTGTCATTTCTATTATTGGATAGCTGGCTAAAAAGAACATTCACTAGTGAGGTTTAGGACCTGCTGATAAATACAGGGATGGTGCCAGTTTGGAGCAATGAAAAATGCATAATTTGGGTTACATATTCATAATGGCATTGGCAGTATTTTTGTTTGGCACCTCTGCATTTTCCGACTCGGAAGTCAGCAATTTCACTCATGTCGTCACAGGGAACTATGGGCGCTGTTATGCCAAATCTGTTCCCAAGCACGTAAGCGATCCGCATGGCAAACCACGTCAACAAGGCCACACAGAGATTTACCGCGTGGAAAAAAAGAAAGATGTCTTGCTGCACAGATTTGACTGGTTCAGCCACAAACTGTTTATCAGATGTTTCCATAAAGTAGAGGCGTTCACAGTGCGTGTCGGCCCCTGGCATCGTGGCCACAATCCTCGCGCAGATCACCTGGCCATCGCTTTTTACAAAGGAAAGCAATTACTCAAGCGCTATTCAACCTTAGATATCGCTGGAGGCCAAAAAGCGAAAAATGGTGGTTTGTCTGAGTACAAAAATGTAGTTGCATCAGTTTCTCATTATGCCGTTTTTGTTTCAGGTCCAGAAATGCTGAACCAAAGCGAGGCCATTAAAAAATTCAAAAAAAATTGGGTTATTAAAGCAAAAACTGTGGACGGTCGCTTGCTCATTTTCGATGTGATGACTGGTGAATTGATAGAGCGTTAATTCCAATGGAGTACGGTTGCAAGCAACACTTGGACGCGCTTATGTTCATGGGAGGAACAGCGTCGCTATGGCGATCGGCAACGTCATCAAAGTCAAAGACAAGATGCAGACGGGTTATCAATACGAACTCGTGGCTCCTGTTGGGAAAAATTTTTCTGATCCGTTCCACCCCCATTTTTCTCCAAAGGAAATGCTGGAACTCGGCGTTTTTGAGGGTAAATATTGCAATGATTGTATGAGCGAATTTCCAGAAGCCTGGTTTGAAAACGCCAAGATCAGTGAAATACCGGATCCTGCCTTAAATTATTTCGGTATTAAAAGCCGACAACCATTATCTGTGTGGAGAAAGAAGGGGTGGATTTACGGACCTGATCCGCGAGGTTGGTTCCAGTGGTATTGTCGGTATTACCTTGGAAGGCGATTGCCCGAAATTGACGACATCCAAATCAAACGTTGGAAAGCCTTTGCCCGCCATGCCGGACAGATCCGCGCCAATTGTGATCCTGGTGATTTCTCATGCCGCCGACGTCAACGCCAAGCCCTACTTCAATGGTCATATGATCCGTTTATCTAAGTTTAGTGTTGCGCCTTCAAGGAGCTCTAATCATGCCTATGGCCCAAGTCATTCACAAACAGGGTCCCCCAAATGTTATGCAATGGCAGGAATGGCAGGTTTCTGAACCTGGCGCAGGAGAGGTGCGAGTCCGACATACGGCCATTGGTGTTAATTTTGCCGATACCTATCACAGGGGCGGCATCTCCCACCCGTGGCCGGTCCCGCCACGCCCCTGCGTCTTAGGTTTTGAAGCCGTCGGCATGGTTGAGGGTGTCGGCTCGGATGTCAATGAGTTTAAGGAAGGAGACCGGGTGGCTTATGGTATTCCGCCGCTCGGCTCTTATGCAGAAGTACGTAATTATCCGGCAGACAAGCTTCTGCATTTACCAGAGGAACTTGATGGGCGTGAGGTGGCGGCGCTTTTGATGAAGGGTATGACGGCACATTATCTTCTGCATCGCACTTATGCGGTTCAATCCGGTGACGCTATCTTAGTTCATGCGGCTGCTGGTGGTATGGGGCTCATTCTTTGTCAATGGGCACGCGCCCTCGGTGCGACAGTGATTGGCACGGTGAGCACTGAAGCTAAAGCGCAAGCTGCGAGTGAGGCGGGCTGCCATCATCCGATTGTTCGCGGTAAGGAAGATTTCGAAGCTTGTGTGCACAACATCACAGATGGTGAGGGCGTGGCAGTCGTCTATGAATCCATTGGTCGCGACACCTTGCAAAAGTCGCTTAATTGCCTACGGCCAATGGGTGTCTGTGCGGCTTATGGCCATGTCTCTGGTCCGCCTGACCCGATTGACATTATTACCGATCTCGGCGCCCGCGGTTCGCTCTTTATCACCCGGCCTGCCATCATGCACTATGTTGCAAAGCGTGAGGACCTGGTTGCTACCGCAGATGCTCTTTTTACCGCTATTCGCAACGGCATACTCAAAGCCAATGTCAATTACGAGTATCCTTTGAAAGATGCCGTCGCCGCTCACGAAGCAATTGAAAGCGGTACCACACTTGGTGCAACGGTCTTGTTGCCTTGAGCGTATTGCAAACGAATTAGATCTATTGCAACTGCTCTCTGAAAAAAGCGACATTGGTAATAAGACCTGGCAAAAGCCATTGAAAAAGTTGGTTCACTGCCAACACCTCTTGGACTGATGCAGAACGCTGAGCAGCTTCTTTCAAATCCTGAGAAGTCGCGCCTGACGGATTGGGTAGCCTCATCGCCTCTACAACAAAACGATCATGTAAAGTTGCAACTATTGCCTCATACTCATCCGCTACGACAATCGGTGCAAGGTCGTTCCAGACGAGCCGGAAATAGGTCGGCCAACGGGCCAAGGCCCGGTAATCTGTATTCACGAATGGTAGTCCAAGTGTTTTCCGAATTGACTCATAGACCACTTTCGTCTGTTTGTCCGCGTGATGCTCTTCCATCAGGATAAAGGGTATCTGCACATTTGGTGCATGTTTCTGATTAAAAGGAGTTGTGTCTGATCGAGATGGAAATTCATCCAACTCCAGAGCTAGGCGGGATAATGTGGCCATCATCGTGTAGAGAAAATTTCCATGAGAAAAAACTTCAATCGACTGTTTGATATTCTCAATCTCCCGAGGGCCATATCCCAACTCCCGCAGTGCCTCATAGCGCTTCGGCGGCGCAAGCTTTTTGATATTCTGTTCAATGCCCAACCTTAAGATTTGGCAGGCCTTTACCGTTTCACAACTCGCTATTATCGGGCGCACAGCCCCCCAGAACGTTTCATAAAATTCTAGATAATGCGCAAATGCCATGGTCACTACCCCCATCCAAGGAACCTGCAACACATGCTTGGTGTCCTCATAAAGCTCCTTAGTTCTCCCCTCTACGAGGTATTCCGGAACCGGATTGATGGATGGGATTGGATCGGGTTTTATGCGGTTCAACATCTATGACTCCATTACCTAGTGTCCCGAATCTAAAGTTCGAAAAGTGCCTGACTGAAAATGATACGAACTTTAGATTTGGGACACTAGTGGGGTTTACGAATTTGAAGTTCCTAAAAGGGTATGCTGCAAATATGATAGGAACTTCAAATTCACCTCACTAGAACATCCCGTGTTTAGATAGAATCTCATGGATCAGTTTTGTCACGAGCCGCCTTCCCTATATTTTTACAAATAGACAATGAGAATGTGGGCTGCGCCAGCAAAGCCGCTTCCCCATATTAGAAACTGTGACAATGGATTTTTAAATTCATATGCTGGATGGTTCTCATTCAGTTTGTGCAAAAAAATATGAATTATGCAAAACATGCTGAAAGCTATTTGAAAAACGTTGGTTGTCCCAGCCACACCAATGAATGAGGCCCATAATACCAATCCAAATAGAGGAATGTGTATGAGGATGAAAACAAGAAACCCTTGTTCATCCGAAAGCAAATTAGCCCCAGGAAAAATCCGCCATTCATGTCTGCGAATTGCATCAAGCTCATGCGTGAACATGAATGCCATAGTTAGCACGAAAAATAGCTGTTCCATATTACCACTCTCTTTCACTCCCCCGATCCAAAATTCTCTTATTGCGAATTTTTGATACATAGTAATTTGGACTTTAACTGCAGCTTGTGGAACAAGTTCATTTGGGACCCCCTTTCCTAAGATCGCGACTGGCACACCGTAGGGTGCCTCGATCAGGCCTTGCCAGACTTAAAAGAGAGCGTTATGAGTTTGACATATTAGTTTGTTTTTTTGGAGTATCACGATGGGCTCTCATCCATATTATTACTTCACCCCTTATAAGGATGATATTCAAACGGCATTGCAGGAGTTGCGTGATCAAGAATTCAAGGCGGGTCGCTACGACCCCGCAATGCAGTCAGCTAATCCACCATCCTACATGTTTCAGTTCAAATTTCCGCCCGACGCATCATCTCCGGCGCCAGGTGCTCAACATCATTCGATAGACGATGCGGTGGATGCAGCGATGGAATCAGGAACCGGTTCAATTCTCGACCTTATGCGCATTTCTGATGGATCGGACTACCATGCCGCTTGCCCCCTATCTGAGAAAGATTTGACAGACCTTTTTGGCACAAGCAAACCATCTCGAGACCTTGTTGAGAGCGTCCTGATCCGAGGAGAGAAAAACTTTGGTCACAGTACCGACGAGATATTCTGGCAAGAAATCGATCGTGGCCAGGGACGATATATCGTCCTTTATGATGGAGACAAGCCGTCTGAGATATTCTTTCTCGGCTTTTCGTTTGATTGAATCATAGCCAGTTAATTACTGAAAATCGATTTTTAGATCAAAGCTAAATGAGAAAGCCTCTCATCTCTAGGTCACGGACTCATAAATGTGCTGAAAATGGCTCTGGAAACGGCAAAAAGATGCGAGGAGAAGCGTACAGACAAGGGTTGTTTCCCTTTTCAAGCGCTTCGACAACAATGTCTCAAGCAGCGAAGCGGTAGACAAAAAAACGCAGATTGAAGCCGTTTCAGCGTCCGGAGGATATGGCCGATCTGTCCGACTACAGCGTCGCAAAGGTTTGAAAATGCACCACATTTCCTGCACCTTTGCTTCTCGTATTCGAACAGATTGGCTCATACCATTTTTAACCACATTTATGAGTTCGTGACCTAGAGCATCCCACGCTTAGATGGAATCGCTAGGATGCTCTAATTTTTTGATATCGATCAACTTTTCCACGTTTAAGTGAATTCACTTGAATGCAGATTGATCTAGTTATTTTAAGAGAAGCGATGGATCTCCAACAGCATTTTGTAGATACTGTTTTCCCTCTTCGCATCTCTTTACTGTCACCTTCGCTTATTCCATCTTTCATTATTGCGAAATCTGCTCAAAAGGAAGAACTGAACATAATTCATTCACGAGGATCAGTCACTCAAATGGGCCTATCTAAAAAGGCGGAAACTTGAAAGTGAAATCAAACCGGCCGGTGACAGAATCACGATCTTCAAATGTTAAATAGGCAGGTGATGTTCCTGGTATATGCACCGAAGGGATCTGCCAAGTTTCATATTCAACACCTGCACGACCTTGAACAAATTCATTTTCAACAAACACCCCTGCACCAATTCGACCACCAACATCGCCTTCTGACCTTGAAAATCGTCCAATTTCAGGTGCGAAGTTACCGGCTCTCAACTTGGAATAGCCGTGTGCGTTATTGTTGATGAAACGTAAATCCCCGTCAACGAACACACCAAAATTGTTGGCAATGTTGACCCTTACTTCAGACCCCAATTCTAAAATATGCCGATCGGTTTCGCTATGATTGTCATATCTGATACTAAAGGTGCCAGCATTTGTCATTGCAGAAAGAGCGCTTTTTTCTTCAACATAACTGTAGGCATAACCAACCCGTGGTGTCCAAGAGATATTCGCCCCGAGATTAAGCGTCCTTTGGATTCCGGTCCGAAAAAACTGCTCATCATAAAAATCGGAAAAGACGATGTTTGTTACATCACCAAAGCCGGCTGCTGTAACAACTCCACCACCTAAAGGCGCACCGGGACCTGCTGGGCTTAAGACGCCAACCTGATTTCCACCAGCTGATAGTTGGAGTGCAGTGTAATTCAAGCTGCTTGAGGCGTAGGAATAACCAAAGTATAGGCCAAAAAACATATTATCCAACTCGTCATTCGTGAAAAAACCAAACGGATCAATCCAAGCATATTTTACGTCCCGGATATCAAAACCTGTGAAATCGGTATTTCCACGATCAATATTCAAAAAATAGGGACTTATTATATTTCCACCTAATTCTGTGCGAAGAAACATAGCGCTTGGACGGTCAACCGTGCCAATACG
Source organism: Methyloligellaceae bacterium (assembly GCA_965224165.1). GTDB lineage: Bacteria > Pseudomonadota > Alphaproteobacteria > Rhizobiales > CBDCYM01 > CBDCYM01. The sequence continues at coordinate 1,760,511 of CBDCYM010000011.1, forward strand.
TCCACCAACGGATAGAGTAAATGCCAGGCTACAATCGGCATGGGGATACGCAGCAATGTCATTCGCGCCTAAATCTTCCGTTGCTTTTTGGTAAGCTTGATAATCGCATCTATCGATTGCTGATCTCATTTGCGCTATTGCTGAAGCCCTTAATCTGCGTCTACTTCTCGAGAGTTGGGCAGGGCCCGCCAGATCCATGTTGACCGCATGGTCAACTTTTATCTGGTCTTGTGCGCTCGCCACAGTCGCACTGAAAAGGATAAGACCGCTAGCAATAAAAATAGATGTAATAAGCCCGCGCATAATCGCCCCCAATGCTCACGAGATATGATCCAAAATGCAATAACGCTTGCCCCCGGTGTGACGCGAAGGCCAAACTTCCAAACAAGCAACGAATTTGGTGAACTCTGTGACTGGAATGGGTGATCACATCACCCTATGAAAACTTGGCAAATGAACTGACTTTTATGCGCTCAAATAGTGTGCTATGCGCTCAAATAATGTGCTCACAGCTCAAAACTTAAGGTGAGATAACTAAATATTAGGGAGTGAGTTAAAACGATTCGACGAAGCGAAACAATCAAGCAAAATAAGATTTCATCAAATTGTTGTCGTATGGCACCATTTAGCCCCGGGATCGGATGAACGTGATTACAGGCACTGGCGCTTCATCGATGTTCGTTGAGCCAAGCCAACATGATGCGATTGAAGGGCTCTGGATATTCCACATTAGGAAAATGCCGCGCGGTCGCGATCTCTTCGTAACGTGCATCAGGGATCAACTCTGTAATGCGCTTGTTACCGGCGGGCGGCGTACCTTCATCATCTGAACCACATACAACCAGCACAGGAAGTTCTATCGAAGAAAGTTCCGGCTCGAAGTCAAAATCGAGTATTGCTGCGGCACAACCAAGATAACCGGCCGGTGGCGTCTCAGCAATAGTCGTATGTATTTGCTGCCATCGTTGTGGGTTGTTACGTTTGAACGCATCAGTGAACCAGCGCTCCATTGTGGCGTCTGCAAGTGGGGCAACTGAATTTTCTTCTTTTACGGCGTCGATACGTGGCTGCCAAAGTCCCTTGGCTCCGGGTGGGGTTTTCGGTGCGGTATCGCAGAACATGGCTGAGTGCAACCGATCAGAATGTTTAAGGGCAAAGGCCTGTCCCAACATGCCACCAATGGAGAGCCCAACAAACTGCACTTTGGCAATACCGAGAAAATCGAGTGCAGCAGCAACATCGTCAGCAAGTTCCTCCATAGTATAATCGCCCGGTATAGGATCACTGCCACCATGTCCGCGCATATCAAGTCGCAACACCCGATAGCCGGCATCAAGCAATGTTGGGAGCTGCTCCGCCCACATACCGCTGTCGGATGTCAATGAATGTGTCAGGCAGACAATTTGTGCACCGTCTGCACCGGTCAAATCATAATAGATCCGGCGGCCATTGAGATTGATCAGCATCCTATCACCTTTCCAGAAATTGTTAACTCCATTGGAAACGGTATCCTATTGCATACCCGGATCAAGTCCACTGCTGTCCGGTTTAAATTTCTGGATAAACTGCATGGCATCGCTTTGCGGAACTTGTGGATGAAGACCATGCCGATTATCGCCTCCGCCGCCTCAGAGCCGAGGGCCAGTTCATAGCCCTTCTTTATGGCCTGTTTGGTGGTGCAGGTTTCCCTTTGCGATGCTCTCAAAAGTGGGTACCGGTTTTACGAAAAAAGAAATGGGACAGTAAAAAGATAGAGCATCCCGCGTTTAGATGGAATGGATTAGGTTGTGTAGATGCCATAGATATGAATTAGCGCATTTTGTGACATCAAGTAGTAGAGAACTTTTTAGCACAAACCCTATCTTTGGTTTGATGTATTCTTCTCCCACCGTTCCGCAGCCTGATCATCGCTTTCTCGCGCTTCCACCCATTTGTCACCACCTGAGCTTGTCTCCTTCTTCCAAAACGGCGCATTGGTTTTCAAATAGTCCATGAGAAAGGCAGCCGCTTCAAAAGCCGCTTGGCGGTGGGCGGAGGCTGTGATCACCAAAACAATATTGTCGCCTGGTTTAAGCGTACCGTATCGGTGGATGATCAGGCTTGCTTGAAGGGGCCAACGTTCATTGGCTTTCCGTTCTATCCTGGCAAGTTCTTTTTCCGTCATTCCAGGATAGTGTTCAAGGGTCATTTCCGTAACGGTTTCACCCTTGGCCACATCTCGAACCGCACCGGTAAAGGTAACGATAGCACCTATGTCAGTACGCCCAGCCCTGATGGCCTCGCACTCGGTGCTTATATCAAAATCATCTTTTTGAATATGGATCATGGGTCTGTATTTCAACAATGCGCTGTCGGTTATTCGGATTATAGCCTTTGATTTGGTTTTGGGAGGCTAAGTTTCTATCTCTATCAGCACCGAGGCAAGAATGCATCATGTTGCCATCTGGGCACATGTATCTGAAAAATTTTATCCATTACAGAGAAAACGTCAATAAAAACAATGTTATGGACTCATAACATAAACAGCTGAATTAGCTTTTTCTTGACAGAAATGGTTATCAGGTTTCTTCTAAATACAAAGCAAAAATAACACTGTAGCACGACAAGAAAAACCGTTGGCGCAGGTTATTGCTCTAATTGGCCGTTTTCAGAAGCCAAATTATCTAACCGATCCGACACCTTCTTGGGGGGTGCATCCAGATTCACGCAGATGAGTATTTGAGTGGTCAAGAATACGTCATCTGTATGCATTTGCATAAGGCAGCGTGCTGTGAAGACACCAGCACGTGCGGGGGCTGTTTTAGCGAAATTTGACGTGAGGCAGAGATGTCTCAAGACAGGCGTGCCTTTTGAGGCGCGTCAGAGGGGCGTGCTTTACGCAGCTCAGGGTGAAGTTTTTGTTTTGGACAACCCATAACCGGGTTGAAAAATGTGGGAGAATATCTCGTGAGTAAGTTGCGTTTTAGTGGAGTTGTATGCGTTGTAGCATTATTGTTGGTTTCCGCGGGGTCAGCGGCAAAAGCTGAGAAGTGGGGAGCTAAGTGGGCTTCACCAATTTGGACGGGCTTTTATATTGGTGGTGGGCTTGGAATACAAAAATTAGATGGCGATTTTGATTTCGATTCCAAAAACAAAATTAGACACGGTGATTTTCCTTGCGGAAAAAAATACGATCCCGCCAAGTATACGCATTACGCGTTTATGTATGAATGCGTAAAACGCGCTCATACAGTATATAAGAAGCCACATTACGGTTATTATGATATCTCGCACAGTGGCGACTTAGATGGCGACTGGAAGTTGTTTGGCACAGTTATGCTTGGGTATGATCGGCAAGTCTCTAACCATTTTGTTCTGGGTGCATTTGTTGATGCTGATTTTGGAAAAGCTGACGCAGATTTTTCCTTTAGCAATACGTCATATGTCGCAAAATATGGAAATTATCCTGTAACCACAAATGTAAGCGGAGAGCTTGAAAAAGATTTTTCTTTCACATTAGGCCTTCGTGCCGGATATCTCATACGTCCCCAATTTTTAGCTTATGTTCTGGCCGGATATACATATGCATCAGTTGATGGCGTGTTAGATATTCATGCTTCGCAGTATACGCGTAAGAAGACGAGCGTAGGGTATCCGCATACCCAGCATTTCGCAGGGACACATGAATTCTCCGACAATCTTCATGGCTTTACTGTGGGTATCGGTGGTGAAAGGCAATTTTCTAACAGATGGTCGGCCCGGCTGGAGTATCGCTATACATGGCTTGAAGGACTTAAGCATAATTTCTCAGACATGTATTTGGCTGATGATGCGAAGTTGAGCAAATATGGTAATAAAGTTTGGGCGAAATCAATCATGACCGATGGTGGTTTGGATATCGATCCCAATATCCATTCCGTACGGTTTGTGGTGTCATATAAGTTTAATGGCGACTAAATTTCATGGTGACGTGAGAGGCCACTCACTCCATTGAAATAACGGTATTGAAATAAAGGCCTATCCCCCCGTTACTGGGGGGAAAAAGGCTATCTCCCGTGCGCCCGCGATTGTTGTGTCATGCGGTACATGAGTTTGATCCAGTGCTGCGCGGATCACATCGGCTCTTTCAAATGCTGATTCAAACTCAGGCCCGCGTGTTTTAAGCCAACTAATCAGATCGGTAACAGTTTCAACGCCGTCAGGAATATCGATCTCTTCCTGATCTATACCGGCTTTCTCCCGTACCCATGCAAAATAGAGAAGCTTCATTTCAAGCTCAAATCCTTTAATCTTTATGATCAATCACATGACGCAGTCCGGCGCGGAAATAGTCATAACCAGTATATAAGGTAAGGATCGCAGAAATCCAAAGAAGCACGAGGCCCGTCAATGTGGTGAATGGGAATATCTTATCACCAGCCATTCCTGCAAGCAAAAAGCCTATAGCTAGCATTTGTGCAGTTGTTTTCCATTTTGCAAGCCAGGTGACCGGTACGCTTACCGCTACCTCAGCCAAAAATTCCCGGAGGCCGGAAACGAGTATTTCTCGGGCAAGAATAATAACACCAGCCCAGAGCGACCAGCCCGCAATTGTTTGATTTGCAGCCAACATCATGAGCGCAGCCGATACTAAAAGCTTATCTGCAATTGGATCAAGCATGCGCCCAAGGGCAGATTGTTGCGCCCATGCACGAGCAAGATAACCATCCATAAAGTCCGTCACACCAGCGGCAATAAAAATGGCCAATGCCAGCCAATTCGATAAATCTCCATGCAAGAAGAAACACCCGACCAGCGCTGGAACCGCAGCAATCCGCGCATAAGTCAGGATATTTGGGAGACTCGTGATCATTGTAAACCGAGCAGCATGTTTCATTTCTTCTGTTTCAGCATTGCCATGGCGCAACGTCAATGCGGCATTCGGTGTTAGGTCAACGGCCATCAGCTTATCCCCTGAACAAACGTAAAATGATTCTCTATAGTTGTGCTACCAGCTATACATTTATAAAGCGTTCGAACAGCGCTTTGCGAGGGTGTACAATATCTATAGAGCGCTATGAGGTTAAATTAAATCAATTCTGTTTGTGCTGGCGATGTTGGTGCATCGGTCGAGACGCTTGACGACGCGGATGGCCGCCGGAGCCAAACCCTTGAGGGCCGGGCGCTTTTGCGCCATTATCTGCGCAGCTCGTCTTGAACGTACCCCCAGTACGCCCTGCGCCGATCTGCTTGATCTTGACGCAAAAACGTCTCGGCAGAATGATTCAATTTAACCTCATAGCGCTCTATCTACAGAGAGCCGTAATTAGATCCTTAAAAGAGACCCGATGATGACATTTGAGTTAACCGAGGAACAGCGTGCTATCCAGGATATGGCGCTTGGTTTTGCGGCCGATAAATTAGCACCTCACGCACTTGAATGGGATGAAAATAAGCATTTCCCGGTTGATGTTATGCGGGAGGCGGCGGCTCTCGGAATTGGCGGGGTTTATGTAAAAGATGATGTCGGCGGATCCGGGCTCAGCCGTTTTGATGCTGCCCTTATTTTTGAAGCTCTGGCAACAGGATGTCCGACGATTTCTGCCTATCTCTCCATTCATAACATGTCAGCTTGGATGATTGATGCTTTCGGCTCGGATGAACAACGTCACGCCTGGTTGCCAAAATTAATGACTATGGAATGGCTTGCCAGTTATTGCCTGACTGAACCTGGAGCAGGTTCAGATGCCGCCGCCTTGAAAACACGGGCGGAGCAGAATGGAGATACCTATATCATCAATGGTTCGAAGCAATTTATTTCCGGTGCAAGTATCTCCGAAGTCTATGTAACTATGGTGCGAACAGGCAGCCAGGGAGCAGACGGAATTTCAACCCTCATTATTCCAAAAGATGCTCCAGGACTTTCATTTGGCAGTGAAGAGAGAAAAATGGGGTGGAATGCTCAACCAACCCGGCAGGTTATTTTCGATAATTGTCATGTACCGGTCCAAAACCGTCTTGGTGATGAGGGGATGGGGTTCAAAATTGCGATGATGGGGCTCGATGGTGGCCGTGTAAACATTGGCGCGTGTTCAATTGGCGGTGCACAGGCAGCGCTAGATAGAGCGGTCAGCTATATGAATGAGCGCAAAGCTTTTGGAAAAACATTGAGCAGTTTTCAGGCGTTGCAATTCAAGCTCGCAGATATGGCAACGGAATTAGAGGCAGCACGCGCGCTTCTATACAAGGCCGCTTCTAAGCTTGACGCAAGCGCGCCGGATGCAGCATGTTTTTGCGCCATGGCAAAGCGCTTTGCAACGGATGCAGGTTTTCAGATCGCAAATGACGCTCTCCAACTCCACGGCGGTTATGGTTATATCTCGGAATATGGTCTTGAAAAAATTGTTCGTGATCTTCGCGTGCATCAAATCCTTGAAGGAACAAACGAAATCATGCGCCTAATTATTTCACGTGACGTGATTGGGAAGGCAAATTGATGGACGATACGGTTGAAACTGAAGATCTTATATTGCGTCGCGAGGGGGCTGCAGGCCGTATTACGCTTAATCGACCTAAAGCACTTAACGCTATTACCTTCGACATGGTGCGTGGGCTGCAGGCCAAGCTCAACGCTTGGGCCACTGATGATCAAGTTAATCTCCTCATTATCGATGGCGCTGGGGAGAGGGGCTTTTGTGCAGGTGGTGATGTGCGGGCGCTTTATGAGAGCCGGCAGGCACAAGATGGTATGGCGGAAATGTTCTGGCGGGAGGAATATGAACTTAATGCCGCTATCGCTCGTTATCCAAAGCCTTATGTAGCTATTATGAATGGCATTGTTATGGGGGGTGGTGTTGGTGTTTCCGCTCACGGGTCTCATCGTATCGTGACGGAAAGCACTAAAATCGCCATGCCAGAAGCCGGGATAGGATTAATGCCTGATGTCGGTGGTTCGTGGATTCTTTCACATGCACCTGGTGAAACGGGGACATATCTTGGTTTGACCGGCACACGAATTGGTGCCCGCGATGCGGTCTATACCGGTTTTGCCGATATAGCGATTAGTGAAGCACATGTTTCTACTATCATTGAAGCATTATGCCACACGGATTATGAGTCCGATCCGTTTCAAAAAGTTGATAACATTCTAGCTGGATTTCCAAAACTTCAGACCGAGCCGGAGTTACCTGGAAAACGGGAGGTCATTGATAAAGTCTTTCGTTTTGATGATGTTGAGAAGTGCTTGGAGGCTATAAATGATTTGCAAGATGACTGGGGGAAGAAACTAGCTGAAACGATATTGAGCAAATCACCTTTGAGTTTGAAAATTACGCTTGAGGCACTGCGGCGTGGCAGAAAAATGGCTGACTTAGAGGCCTGTCTGAACATGGAGTATCGGCTAATCCTGCGTTTGTTTCAGGCGTATGATTTTTTTGAAGGTGTGCGTGCTATCATAATTGAGAAAGATAATAAGCCTGTTTGGAACCCGGCAACCTTAGAAGATATTTCGCAGGAGATGATCGCGGAGTATTTCGCTTCACTTGGCGAAACGGAGCTTGGACTGACGGAGGGAGCATGCGGATAATTTTAGTAGAGTTTTCGCATATAAATTAGAGGACAACTCTTATGGCAAATATTGGTTTTATTGGTCTCGGAAATATGGGGTTGCCTATGGCGGACAATCTGGTCAAAGCCGGGCATGCCGTTAAGGGTTTTGATTTGGTGCCGGAGTCCTGTAATGCGGCAGCTGACAAAGGAATCACAATCACAAGTTCCGCATCTGAGGTGGTAAAGAATGTGGATACTGTCATAACAATGCTTCCAGCCGGAAGTCATGTTTTGACGGTTTATGATGATGTGTTGGCGCATGCGAAGACCGGAACACTTTTTATAGATTGTTCTACCATTGATGTAGACTCGGCTCGCAATGCGCATGAATTAGCAGAAGACATTGGTTTGCTTGCTATAGATGCTCCGGTGTCCGGCGGCGTCGGAGGAGCAATCGCTGCGACCTTAACTTTTATGGTTGGAGGTACGGGGCAGGCTTTCACCCAGGCTAGACCCATCCTTGAAGTTATGGGGCAAAAGGTTGTTCATTGTGGAGACGCGGGCGCCGGTCAAGCGGCCAAGATTTGTAACAATATGATACTTGGTGTCTCAATGATCGGCGTGTGTGAGGCCTTTGTTCTTGCCGAGAAGTTGGGCCTTGATCATCAAGCTCTCTTTGATGTTGCGTCCACCTCATCGGGGCAATGTTGGTCAGTCACGAGCTATTGCCCTGTTCCCGGCCCGGTGCCAAATTCTCCAGCGAATAATAATTATGCGGCGGGATTTGCTGCAGGCTTGATGTTGAAGGATCTGAGGTTGGCACAAGAAGCAGCGCAATCCGTCAAAGCCATAACGCCTTTAGGATCTCAAGCGGCACAAATTTATTCACTATTCGCAGCTTCTGGGTATAGTGATATGGACTTTTCAGGGATTATCAACTTTATAAAAGGCACTGACAGCGCAAAGTCATGAATGTCTTAAAAAGCTATGACAAAGCAGACACTTGATCTTCTTCTCACGCGCCGGTCGGTTGTTGCTGGCAAGCTTGGTGACCCTGGACCCAGCCAGGAAGAGTTAACGCAGGTTTTGACGGCTGCTGCGCGTGTGCCGGATCACAAAGGGCTTGCACCTTGGCGTTTTATAGTTTTTCAGGGTGATGCACGAGCAAAGTTTGGCGAAGTGCTGGCCGAAGCCTGGAAAATGGAAGAGCAAGATCCAAGCCCAACGCGTTTAGAGGCTGAGGCAAATCGCTTGATGCGTGCTCCGGTCGTGGTCGCCGCAATCTCAAGCATAATAGATCATCCGGCCGTTCCGAAATGGGAGCAGACACTTTCAGCAGGCGCTGTTTGTCAGAACTTGGTTGTCGCGGCAACAGCGCTGGGTTTTTCTTCGCAGTGGATTACTGAGTGGTATTCCTATAATGAAAGTGTACGGGAGGCCTTACGGCTTAATGATAATGAACGCATTGCCGGATTTGTTTATATTGGCACGGCTCAAGAGCCGCCCAAGGAGCGTAACCGCCCCCTGTTAAGTGATATTGTGACCGAATGGTCTTAAAAAAATCTCAGCAAACTCTAGGTCACGGACTCATAAATGTGCTGAAAATGGCGCTAGAAACGGCAAAAAGATGCTAGAGCATCCTGCGTTTAGATGGAATCGCTTGAATGCTCTCATTTTTTGATATCGATCAACTTTACCACGTTCAAGTAAATTCACTTGAACGTGGGTTGATCTAGGAGAAGCGTACAGACAAGGGTTGTTTTCCTTTTCAAGCGCTTCGACAACAATGTCTCAAGCAGCGAAGCGGTAGACAAAAAAACGCAGATTGAAGCCGTTTCAGCGTCCGGAGGATATGGCCGATCTGTCCGACTACAGCGTCGCAAAGGTTTGAAAATGCACCACATTTCCTGCACCTTTGCTTCTTGTATTCGAACAGATTGACTCATACCATTTTTAACCACATTTATGAGTCCGTGACCTAAAGCTAAGGATACCTTTCAAGTGTTTTATGATGCTGTCTCAAACACCCATGGGATGAAGCACGATCCGTTCAAAGCCCTTGTGGCGCCACGCCCAATCGGTTGGATTTCGACCATAAGCCGTGCAGGGATTGTTAACCTCGCTCCGTACAGCTTTTTTAATGCTGTGGGAACAGACCCTCATTATGTCATGTTTGCCTCAAGCGGTCGGAAAGATAGTCAGCGTAATGCAGAAGAAACGGGAGAATTTGTTTGCTTGCTTGCAACATATGATCTCAAAGAACAGATGAGTAAAACTTCTGCGCCGGTTGGACCTGATGTCGACGAAATGCGCCTCGCAGGGCTGACGCCTCTGCCTTCGGAAATAGTTCGTCCGCCCCGGATAAAGGAATCACCGGTTGCTTTTGAATGTAAATATTTTAAGACGATTGAATTGCCTGGAAAAGGGGGTGGCCCTAGCAATTACTCCATGGTCATTGGGCAAGTGCTCGGCATTCACATTGCTGATGAAGTCATAGTGGATGGGTTGGTTGATGTTACCCGTCTTAAACCTATCGCCCGTCTTGGCTATACGGACTATGCGGTCGTTGATCGTGTTTTTTCACTAGATCGACCACAATGAAAGAGTTTTGTTAGGTCTCTCCTTTATGTTTCCCATCAAGCTTTCACGAAACTTTTCTAAAAGATCGACTTAAATGACAAACGCTCTTTCTCTTCCAAAAGAACAAATTCGCATTTTGCTTCTTGAAGGCATCTCAGATACAGCCGTTGAAGCGTTTAAAATGGCTGGCTATACGAGTATCGAGCGGGTAACTAAAGCGCTGGATAAGAATGCACTCACAGAAGCCTTGCAAGGGGTGCGGATGCTTGGGATCCGCTCGCGCACACAAATGACGGAAAACGTCATTGCTCGTGCTGAGCGTCTTATTGCGATTGGGTGCTTTTCTGTCGGCACTAACCAAGTTGACTTGGCAGCGGCGCGACGCGCAGGCATCCCCGTTTTTAACGCACCATTTTCCAACACCCGCAGTGTTGCCGAGCTGACCATTGCAGAAATTGTTATGCTTTTACGCCGGACGTTTCCAAGGTCGGTTGCGGCTCATGCGGGCAAGTGGGATAAATCGGCAATCGATAGTCATGAAATTAGAGGAAAAATCCTCGGTATTGTCGGGTATGGCAGTATTGGTAGCCAATTAGCAATGCTTGCCGAGGCCATGGGAATGCGCGTGATCTATTATGATCACACCGATAAGCTGCAACATGGCAATGTTGCCCCCACCGAGAATCTTTACGATCTCCTTGCCCATTCCGACGTTGTTACACTCCACGTTCCGGAGACAGAACAGACGCGTGGCATGATTGGTGCCGAAGAACTGCGTATCATGAAACCAGGCAGCTTCCTCATTAACAATGCGCGTGGAACGGTCGTGGATCTTGACGCGCTGGCGGCATCGCTAAGAGAGGGGCACTTAAGAGGTGCGGCCATTGATGTATTTCCAGTGGAACCTTCATCGAATGGATCGGTGTTTGAAAGTCCACTCCAAGGTTTAGACAATGTCATTTTGACGCCCCATGTTGGCGGGTCAACAGAAGAAGCCCAGGAGCGGATTGGAGCCGAGGTTGCTCGTAAGTTTGTCGAATATTCGGATGTGGGCTCAACAACGGGTGCGGTGAATTTCCCACAAGTGCAACTGCCGATGACGCAAAACGTTACAAGATTTATCCAGGTCCAGCATAATCTGCCAGGAGAGCTAAAACGCCTCAATGATGTGTTCGCACAACGCAAGATAAATATCGCCGCACAACACTATCAAACAGATGGTGAAATTGGTTATGTGGTTCTAGATGCCGAGGGCGGTGTTGACGATCCGGCGGGCGTTCTCTCAGACATTCGAAGCTTAGAGGGGACAATCCGTGCAAGGCTGGTCAATCGACCGTGATGGTATTGATTATTTCCTGTCACAGTATTAGAGAAATTGCCTCAAACTGCTAAAGTCGGTTAGGCAAATTAGAGCCTTTTCGGTTTTGATTGAATCAAAACCGGGCTCTAAACCTTTGATTTTCCGTGTTTTCGGACGGAAAACCGGTGTCCACTTTTCCTGAAAACACTCTAAGTGCTGAAAATATAATATGACCCAGACAATCGTAACACGAACAATCAATGCTCCGGTTGACATGGTTTTCAAGACCATAGCCGACATCAATAATTATTCAAAAGCCGTTCCCCATATTGTTTCTGCCGAGATAGTTTCAGACACTAAATCAGGTGTAGGCACGCGCTTTCGCGAAACACGTATTATGGGGGGAAAAGAAGCGACGACGGAACTGGAAATCACCGAATATATTGAGAATGACCGCGTGCGGATTATCGCTGATAGCCATGGAACGTTATGGGATACTTTGTTCACCGTCAGGTCGGTAGGGGAGGGGACTGAGTTAAAATTGGTGATGGATGCCAGGACCGATAAAATCATGTCTAAGGTCATGAATTTTCTGATCAAAGGTATGATCAAGAAGGCCATTGAAAAAGATATGGATGCGGTCAAGGCATATTGTGAGAAGTGAGAACAGGCGCTGAGCCACTTCACAGACAATTAAGCTGCATTAATTTCCAAATTTATATCTGGGTCATTTTCAGATTTGACCTGGTTGCGTCCTGCTGCTTTAGCGGCATAAAGACAGGCGTCAGCGCGGTGAATCAATGTCTCTGCGGATTCACCAGGACGGAAGAGGGCGGCACCAATGGACAGTGAAATACGGCCTAGGCTTTCGCCCGTGGTTTTTTTGACAAGCTCTTTGTTGAGTACCGCCTTGCGTATTGTCTCAGCAATGGAAATTCCACCGCTGAGGTCAGTACAAGGTAAGATGATTGCGAACTCCTCACCACCATAACGTGCAGCAAGATCCTGTCCTTTTACATTTGTCTTCATGGTGTAGGCAACAAGCCGCAAAACCTGATCCCCGGTTTGATGACCATATGTATCGTTGAATTTTTTGAAATGGTCGATGTCTGCAAGAAGAAGGCAAAGTGGCTTCTTATTTTCAAGGGATTCTCCCATTTCCAACGCCAGTTTTTGATCAAAACGTTTGCGATTGGCAATGCCGGTCAATTGGTCGGTCATCGACTCAGCGCGAATGGTTTCGAGAGAAACATTCAGTTCTTCAATTTGGCGCCGGGAATCTTCAAGATGAGTTTCCAGTTCGCGGCTATTTTTTGCCATCTCTTTCGTTGATTCCACAAGTGTGGCAACGACGTCCTTGAGTTGGTTTGGATTACTGAGCCCTTCATTGAGCTTTTCTGCTGTTCCATCCAGAGATTGTCCAAAGCTGCAATTGGAATCTGAAGCCGTTTTCAGCATTGTCATGATCTCTTTGATCTCGGCATTAAGCTGAAGGCCGACTTCTTCTATTTGTTCCGAGACACGGCTAGGAGAGAGATACATTTCACAGAGCCGCTCTGTCTCTGCAAGGCTCAATCTTGAATTATCGTCAAGAGCCCCCTGAATTGCTTTGACAAGGGATTTATTGGCTCCAGATGCGTAGGTATACCAAAGCTCATAATTGCGTGGAATAGCAGGTGTTCCATTATATTTTAAATAACCAAGAGCTCTCTCGCCAAGCTCAATGGTCCGCTCAATACATTCTGATTCAGTTGGTTTCCGAGTCTCAGCCACGTCTGCTTCCCCTGGTCTCTCAATATAGAACAAAAGGCATGCGTACTGAAAACTCGCGTAAGTTTACAACATTACGCTACAGCTCTTGTTCTTGGTAAAGAAGGTGTCACCTTCTCAGGAAATTATCATTTGCTTGGGTTAAATGTCCGTAAAGCCCTAGGGTGATTTTGAATAATGTACGACATTATCGTGAGGGACGAACAGGGCGTGTCATGAAGGCTGGGACGTGATCCCCCATTCCGACAACCTGATTTTCTTTTCTTTTTGTTTTCTGAGACTTCCCGCGTTTTGCAGAAGCTATTTGTTTATCATCTGATGTTTGTTTTACGCGTTTTTGATTACGGGATTTTGTGGAAGTTCCTGACTTTCCAGAGGAGCTGGGCTTACGTTTTTGGCATTTCATATGCTCGGTTGAACAAGAATTTCTGAACTGATTTGGTCTTTTTTGCCGTTCTTTCGAGGGACTCTCTCCAATCCACTCTATCGATTCGTGGCATAATTTCTCTATTTCTTTAAGGACCTTCATATCTTTTGGGGTTACAAGGGTTGCCGCATATCCCTGGCGTCCTGCACGCCCGGTTCGCCCTATTCGGTGTACATAATCTTCAGCTTGGACAGGCACATCATAATTAAAGACGTGGCTTACCTCTGGAATATCAAGTCCTCGCGCCGCCACGTCACTTGCGGCGAGATAGGTAATTTCGCCATTGCGGAAGGCGTCTAAAGTTGCCATTCGCTGATGCTGATCCATATCGCCATGAAGAGCACCGACATTGAACCCATGCTTTCGTAAAGAGCGAAAGACGATTGATACATCCCGTTTGCGGTTGCAGAAAATAATAGCATTTTGAACGGTATCGTCACGAATAAGCCTTCGAAGTGCGTCTCGTTTTTCTTTAGGATCGCTTGAAGAGTGACAAAATTTTTGAGAAATCGTGCTTGCCATTGTAGCGGGCGGGGCGACTTCAACCTGTTTGGGGGCTTGCAAAAATCCGTCAACGAGACGCTGTATTTCTGGCGGCATTGTCGCCGAAAAAAACAGTGTTTGACGCGTAAATGGCAGAAGTTTGCAAATACGCTCAATGTCAGGAATAAAACCCATATCCAGCATGCGATCGGCTTCGTCGATAACGAGTATCTGTACGCCCGATAAAAGGAGCTTTCCTCTCTGAAAATGATCGAGCAAACGTCCGGGCGTTGCAATGACAACATCTGCTCCCCGGTCAAGTTTACGGTCCTGCTCATCAAATGAAACACCGCCTATCAGGAGCGCCACCGTTAATTTGTGGCTGCTACCAAGTTCTTCAAAAGTCTCCGCAACCTGTGCTGCAAGCTCACGGGTTGGCGCCAAGACAAGAGAGCGAGGTATACGAGCACGTGCGCGACCGCGTTCCAACCGCGTTAACATCGGTAAGACAAAAGATGCGGTCTTTCCCGTACCTGTTTGTGCGATGCCAAGTACATCCCTTCCTTTGACAGCGAAGGGAATAGCACGTGCCTGAATAGGCGTCGGGTCTGAGTAGCCTGCTTTCTCTACTGCATCGAGAGCTTTTGGGCTCAAGCCTAGATCATTGAAGCTCATCTGTGAATGGGATTGAATAGGTGAACCAGCCTGTTTGTTTAGCTTGAAAATCTGTTTGACGCGAATCTGATTAGCAAAAATCTAGAAGCCAAAATAGGGCCTGGAGCTAATTTGTCAATTCGCCTTCTAGCAATGTCGTACTACACAAAAAAAATCCGGGCATTTTCTCAAATGCCCCGGCGGTTTATTTCTTTTTGTCAGTCGGTTCTTTATCAGCTTCTGGTGGGTTTTTATCAACTTGTGGTGGTACAATTTTATATTCCCCAGGCTGAGTTGCCTTAACCCAGATTTCAATGTCTTTGTCGTTCTTGGCATCATAGGACGAAACGAGAACCACGATTTCGTTTTCCTTTTCTCCATCTGCATCAGCGAAGGCGTTGGAAAGTTTCTTTTCCCCAACTTCCTTGATGGCCATGGATTTTAAGATTTTCGGATGGGGTCTACCTTTTTTGACTTCAAGCCATTGGATATAAACATGAGTTGTAAGGTTATCTGGCTTATCGCCTGAATTGACGACAATTGTGCGATAAAAACCGTTGTTCTTGTCATTCTTCCAACTGCCGCCTGAAATGATCTGAGAAATTTCGGCAGGAACATTCGCAACAATTTTTCCGGTGTCATCCTCAGCATGTGTCGGTGTTGTCGCGATTGCGATAAAGCCTAAGGCAATAGCAATTGATGCGAACAAAGAAGAGTTCCATTTCCCTTGTTTCATTATCGTCTCCCTTACATATAGCGGATATAGAGGCTTCCCCACTCCAATTACAAGACAACATGCCTCGATTTTTTAGGAGAATCCAGAGGATTCTTACACCCTTTTTATCCGGTATTCTGGCTATGACTTTAAGATCGTTTGATCTTGAGTTTTTTCAATTTAGCCTCATAACGCTTTAATCAGCTTTCCGTTCTTATCTGCCTTTACAGTCCATTTGTACCGGATAATGAAAGGATGAAGCCATCCGAGGTCTTGCAAAGCGGCGAAGATAGCCTCGTCGATATAGAGCCTCACCCCGTAACTATCAATGATGTTGAGCTTGTATTTTTTTGAATACCGTACGTCTATGATAATATTGCAGTCGATATGGAAACCGTTCTGTTCTTTTTTACGACAGCTCTCAAGCCACCACCAGCAACTGCAAGAGAGACACGATAGTCTTCAAGGGCGTATAGCTTTGTTGCTGGCCACTTAAGTGGCACCCTGTTTAGATGCAAACCTGATTTGCCATTCGCAACCCGGTTGGCGAAGTCTTAGACTAACTTACGGACATATGGTGATTCCATGGCAAAATCATGATTGACGGTGTAGGTATCACCAGGATTTGGTCTGATAAGAAAAAGCGTTTCTAAAGCCGCCTCAGGTGCGCCAAATACAACGCCCTCATCGCCGCAGGAAAACCCGCAAAACTTGCTATTACAGCTATCATGCGCAAGCTCATAACAATTGCAAACGCACTTGTCAGAGATAATCGGAAATGGCAAAAAATTAGACCTTGATCATAATGGATACTCTAGTTAGCTCGCATGTCGCCTTCGACTAGCCCTAATCTGTATGAGTCGTTCATGTCATATTCAGCGATGATATGTCATTTCGCCACTGCTGACGATGTGGGCAAATATTGGGCCGATGCACAAGTTTAAGCAGGGGGGTAATTCATTGCACGCACATAGGTTGAGAATTCTTTGGCTTGCGGGTTTTGTACTGATTTCTATTATACTTTTGCCATTGACGGCTTCCGCCTATCCTTGGGGTCCCAACACTTATGGTTCCTATCGTGTTGTCCATATTATGGGACTTGATACGCTTAAGATACGCCAGGGCCCTTCTGAGCTTGATCTGAGTATTGGCGTTATCCCGTTCAATGGGCGTGGCATATATAGCCTGGGTATGTGTGCTGGTGGATGGTGCCTTGTTCGCTATCACGGTTTGTCAGGCTGGGTGAAACAACAATATCTTGCTAAGGACCGGCTCCGGGATAGAACATATTATAGTATTGTTGGCGTTTCTGAGTATGATGTTCTTGATATCAAAGTAAATCCGACAACAAATTCACGATCTGCGGGGGCTATTCCACCGTTTGAGATTGACATTGAGAGTAGAGGAAATTGCAAAGGGGTTTGGTGCCCAATCCGCTATAGGGGAACCAATGGATGGGTGCATAAAAAGTACCTAACAGTGTGGGTTCCTCTGAAACAGATTTATTTTTGAAGGTTGAATTTTCTATAGTAGGATTAAAAAATTCCATTCACTATTTACGCAGATTAGTATTATTATTCTAACAGACAGTGCCACTATCCAATTATGTAGGCATATAACTGCGCCTATTAGTACTAAGGACGCGGTAGTTTAACGTATGCAAGCTGTATACCATATGTCATGAGTTAAACATATTTGAGATCCAAGGTGCGCAAAAGTATGGGGTTTGGTATTTTTTATTGGGGATCAATGCGGTTTATGAGTCTCGCAGACAGCTGTAATGAATGAAATTAATCAAGTTGAAAAAGCTCAGATTCTGAGAGATAAAATCATCTCAAATGGCGTGTGTGTCCTGCCAGAAGTTTGGGACGTTGCTAGCGCACGCGTTCTGGCCGACTCCGGTTTTGAAGTTATTGGAACGTCAGCGGCAGCGATAGCTTGGGCTAACGGGTATCAGCCCCATGAAAGACTCAAGCTTGAGGAACTGCTTTTGACTGCGGGGCGAATATCCCGAGGATGGTCGTGCCCGGTTAATGCGGATCTTGAAGGCGGGCTCGACAGGTCTGTTAATCATGTGAAACGTGGTGTTCAAGCAGCATTAACGATTGGCTGTGCCGGTGTGACGATTGGTGATGGCAGCCGTAATGGTGCCCATGGTGTGATGTCCACGGAAGAAATGGCCAATCGCATAAAGGCAGCCCGAGCGGCAGCCCTTGAGGTTAATATTCCAGCTGTCATTACAGCACGTACGGAGACTTTTTTCTTAGGTCCGCTTGGCGCTTCACCTTTTGACTCATCCATTGAACGCGCGGAAGCTTACTTTGATGCGGGCGCGGATTGTGTGCTCATACCTGGCGTTCAACATTTGCAGATCGTTGAACGTCTTGCCAAAAACATTGATGGTCCGATTGCTATTTCCGTTTCACTTTCCTCAGCACCTGATTTGAAGTCCCTTGAGGATGCCGGTGTTGCTTGCGTTACCCTCGGCTCAAGTCTTATTCGTTCGCTTTTGGGTAACCTTCGTGTCAAGGCAGAAGAGATTATTGCTTTTGGCCGATTTACCCATCTTGATAGAGTTATTCCGCAAGATGAGTTGGAAGCTCTCCTGCGCTAAAATTCTATCGGGTACTTTTCAACTTCTGATAAATGAGAAGATTGCCCCACTCATCATCATATGGGTGAACCATGCGGGTTGGCCCGCGGGTATTGGCAAGTGAGCGGCTTTCATTGTGCCAGGCAAAGATACCGCCTTCTAAATTGAATACGGCCTTGGCTCCGTTTTTTTTCAGCTCATTTTGAACGCTCTCGGCGAGGCGTGAAGAGCGTACGCCAACCGAACAATAGAAAACCACAATCTTGCCTTGAACCTCTTTGGCATAGTTTCTGATAAAACTCCAAGACCAACTTGATGGGTCAACTCTTCGTGCACCAGGGATTCGACTGACGGCATATTCCTCCTTTTCACGGACATCGAAGAGAAGTACACGTTCATTTGAGCCGAGCTTCTCCGCAAGATCATGGGTTGTAATATGTGTGACCGTCGGATAGCGCTTTTCAATTTTGTTCTGAACTGATTGAAGCGTGAACGGTTCGGCGGAAACATAATTCGCCCAAAACAGGATAAAGACCGCAGGAATAAGTACAGAAAGACGTCTCCTAATCTTCATGCAATGTCTCATACTTATCATTGTCTCATATTTATCATTCCAATTTTCAAACCACCTTATGAAGGTGCAGAAATTTTTTAAATAAGGCTACCAGAAATTTTCTTGGAATGATTTGTGTCTAAATGCCCTTTGGATGTCTGGATTGGGTCCCGGGTATGACGTCTGAGAATAGTTTAAGGTTCTTGCCTTACCTTTGGGGTAGCACCGGGTTTGATCCGTTGATCTAGAGTGCTTCCGGAAAAGTGGGCACCGGTTTTCCGATAAGAAGCACGATCATATAGAGAATATGCTTCCGGAAAAGTGGGCACCGGTTTTCCGATAAGAAGTACGGCAAAACAAAGGTTTAGGGTCTGATTTTGATTCCATCAAAATCGGAAAGACCCTAATAGGGAAGATCTGCCTTCTTTTTTACTCCAAGAAAATTCTGAATGATTAACCTGACCCAAATCCATCTATTCTCCAAGGAGCAAATCTTTCGCTTGATTGATTTTTGTCGCAAGATAAGTGGATCCTCCCTGGTCAGGATGAAACTGTTTCATCAATGTACGATGTGCTCGATTAATGTCCTCGGCACTGGCTCCAGGTGAAAGCCCCAATATTTGATAGGCTTCCATCTTAGTCATGCGACCATCGCCCCCAGGACTTGCCTCATAGTCGCTGTCCGTCTTCTCATCCGTTGCTTTGCGCCATTCAGGGTGTGTGCGGTCCAAATAGGCATCAAGGAGTTGGCAAGTTTTCATATCTGAAGCCATTGCATATGTTCGAAATGCAAGAAGATCCTCAAGAGAAAGTGCAGAGAGTATTTGTCCGGCAAATTTTCCACTGAGAATGCGTCCGTCCATGCTGCCGGTATTATGGTCGAGCGCCATTTCCAAGATGCTGGTACGTACAGTTGATTGTTGTCCTGCGCCTCCGGCTTGCCTCATTCTTTGATGATGTGCGCTTCGCATCATATTACGCAGGAGCAAGGTGATACCGAATATTGCCAGTGGTACAGCGAGCGGAAACCTCCCCGTGGCAGTGAAAAAAAACGCACCCAACAAGGCAAGCCATCCACCCATTTTTCGTATCTTGCGGGCGAGCAAATAGGGATTAGCATTTGCAAAGCTGTGCAAAAGAAGAAAAATGAGAATGGCGATTGTAATAAAAAGGATCAGCTGAGGCATGTTTTATTGGTGCGCTGCTATTTAAGTTGTTCCAGCAGAAGGCGTGCGCTGCCGCCACGATGTCGGCTTAAATCTTCAAGCGCTTTCTGTCCTCCCGTCGCATAAACGGCCACCGCTGATAATAACTCACGAAGTTGTGCAGCAGACCCGGCGTCAAAACGGCAATAAGCTCCCTGCGTTAACCGAGCAATTTCACGAAACGTAATCTCAGCGTTTTCGTCATCGCCCTCCTGAAATAAGAAAACTGGCACGCCCAACAAACCAAGCTCGCCAGCGCAACCTGCAAGGTCATCAATATCTTCTTCCATGCAATCGCCGACATAAACGAGTGCACCGACCTTTTGTTCTTCTGTCTCACGAGCGGCATGAATAAGTACTTTACGGATTTGTGTATATCCGCCTTGGCAAGAAACCTGGGTCATAAGACGTGCCAAAGCATCTGGATCGCTCACCCATTTGCTGGCCCGGCATTCGCCAAAACCACGGAAATACATAAGTTGCACATCAAGCCCGCCTATGGCTTTTACCGTGTGGAACATTTCCGCCTGTAAACCAAGTGCAAGGTCCCAGGTTGGTTGCCGGCTCATGGTCGCATCCATCGCGAAGATCAAGCGTCCCCTTGCTCCGCCAGATGTTGATGGGCTCATCGTGCGAACTTGTTGGAGAAAAGCATCAATTTCAGAGGAACTTGATTCACTCTTAGGAAGTTGGCTTTCCCCTCCTTCAGTCTTTGCAGGTGTTTTAGGGTCTGGACTCACTCATTTCATCCATTCTGCATGAATTAAATCTGCTGTGAATGATCGTACTTTCTTTTAATGGCTACGTTGGCGAACCGTATGTTTGGTTGCTATGGTCCGCCAAATTTATACATTTATTGGATCACATACTTAATAGGTCGTATTAAGTTAAAGGGCTGTCAAGATGTCTGCAAGCATTGGAATTGTGAAAACGGTACGCACATTACGCCAACGCATTCATGCTTGGCGGGAAGCCGGTAAGACGGTTGCCCTGGTTCCAACCATGGGCGCTCTCCATGAGGGACATTTATCGCTAGTGAAGCTTGCCAAGAAAAAAGCGGACCATACGGTTGTTTCGATTTTTGTAAATCCTAAACAATTCGGTCCAAAAGAGGATCTGGCGACCTACCCAAGAGATGAAGCAAGAGACAAAGCTAAGCTTATCGAGCTGCAAACGGATCTGATTTATGTGCCGAAACCGCTCGAAATTTATCCTTCTGATTTTTCCACTTCCGTAAACGTTGGAAAGTTAACGGAGGGACTTTGCGGCGTCTCTCGCCCTCATTTTTTTTCAGGTGTTGCCACGGTTGTCTGTAAGCTTCTCAATCAAGGCCTTCCAGATATAGCTATTTTCGGTGAGAAGGATTACCAGCAACTTCTTGTTATTAAGCGTATGGTTCGTGACCTGGATATTCCAGTAAAAATTCTGGGTGGTCCAATAGTTCGCGAAAAAGATGGACTGGCACTTTCTTCCCGTAATGTTTATTTGTCAGAAAAAGAGCGCGCCATCGCACCTCAACTTCATAAAACGATAAAAGATGCTGCACAAAAACTTGGACGGGGAGGGAGGGTATCTTCGGTTTTGTCTTCCGGAAGCCGAAAACTGGACACGGCAGGCTTCCGGATCGATTATCTTGAGGTTCGCAGCGTTAAAACATTGGCCCTCATTAAAGGTCAAGTGCGTGAACCCGCACGTGTCTTTGTTGCGGTATTTTTGGGAAAGACACGTCTTATTGATAATGTTGCTATTCCGAAACTACGTTAAAACTAGATTATATTATCAAATACTTGCAAGAAACCTTTTATAAATACATATTAAAGATAAGTAATTATGTAATTAACTTCGTAATAATAAGTATTAATCAAAAATATATTTCATTATCGAACGTCTTTTTACTTATATTTTACTTTTTCGGGAAATAGTGAGCCCAGTTGTTCGTATAACAGTTCGCATAATAGAGTGCATGTAAGGATGCTGGGATCGTGAAACCGACACTTGATTACAACTTAAAGAGAAACGCAAGAAATAGCGGTTTTGCGGGAACAGTGAATTCCGCCAGATCATTGCGTTCCTACGCAGGCTATAAGAGAGAGTATAGTACACCGGTCCAAAGGGCGTTTCCTCGTACAATTGTTGGCAGTTTGGAGGATCTCGCTGCGGATCAGCGATATTGGCAGACGCAAAAGCCATATAAAGAAAGAGAGATGTCTCTGACAAAGCTGACTTGTAAGTTTTTCAGCAAGATCAGGCGGATATTGATTGCTAATGTGAAGCATGGCCCCAGCACGAACAATAATTTGTTAATGATTAGGGGGCTGTTCAATATTTTGTTTACTAAGCTAAAAAGGCTTCGCTCCCTGCCTTATAAAAATTATGCAAATACTATGAGATTTAAGGTCAATCGGGTGCAGGCCTATTATTCGGCTGAGTTGGCACCTGCTGCACGGACTTTTATAGCTGCCCTGTCAATTGGCTTCATCATCGCAATGCAAGCGCCGGTTATTTTGGCTGTTTTCTATATTCAGCAAGAGATCGAGCGTACCGCCACCCAGGCAAAGATAATGCCTGCATTTGATTTTTAGGGTCCGATTATGCGCCGATCAAAATCGGACCTTCCGCCCATGAAAAGCTTGAGTTCTAATAGTAAGTTATAGTAGCCCCAGCTCCATCAAATCATCCCGCATTTTTTCCGGTATTTTAGTTTCCGCCTCATTTTGGGGAAGATCTGGCGGGGCGTCGTGTGGATCAAGATAACGCCAACCCTGAAAGGGCCGCCGTGGCTGTGGGTGTACGGGAATAAGGTCACTGTCGAGCAGCAGCCTACACCGCTTAATGCCCTCGTCATCTGAAAAACGAATGATATCTAGTATGCGTTGGCGTGCTTGGATATGTCCCTTTATAACCCAATAGAGAGAGCCGCCCCCAGTCAACTCATTGCTGCGTTTGGGGACCATACGTGTGATATGGACAATTTCGCCGAGATTGCGCAACCGCCCAGCTTGGCATTCACGCAAATCATCAATGTTGTCTATGCCAACGCAAAGCTTAAGCAAATGGATGGTCATATTATTGAGTCTGTTAGTAGGTAGCGCATGAGTCACGCATCAACAATTCCATATTATACACATCGGCCATTTTTAATGCCCGATAAGCGTTCAAACGCCACGCAGGCTTACGCGCCACTCGGCGCGGCGCGCAGTTGCGCTTGCCAATGATCTTTGAGTTAAACTCAAAGATCATTGGTATAATACCCTATTTTGGTCCGGGGAAAAGTTCATTGGTTTTGCCTGTCAACCAATAAACAAAAAGCCCAACCCATTCTTTAGCGGCCAAGTCGACCTGTTTTAACCCTTCGGAAGGAACATTGAAAAACCGGAGATCCCATGGTCCCATTGTGCGGTAATCCACCGGCCATGCCACGATGTTTTTAAAACCGGCCTGACGAAAACATCCTATCGAGCGAGGTATATGATAGGCGGACGTCACAAGCAGCCAGTATCCGTTCTCATCAGGCTTAGCCAAAGCCTTCGTATAAATGGCATTCTCATAAGTGTTGAGCGAGCGGTCTTCAAGTTCGACACGGTCTGGGGGTATGGTTAGAGCCGGTAACAAATATTGTTTTACGACTTTGGCTTCCGGAAGTTTGGAGAGAATGATTTGGGATGACCCGCCGGATAGAATGAATCGCGCTTTTGGGAAACGTTTTGTCAAAGCTGTGCTCGCGATAATGCGTTCCGCTGCTTCATTTAACGCCATGACTTTACGCTTTTGTGCCATGAGAGGGTCTGAGAAAAAACCGCCTAAGACGATAATGCCTCGAAGCTCTGCCTCATTCTTTAAAACTGGCCGTGGAAAACGGTCTTCAAGAGGGAGCATCATTAAGCTTCCAAGCGGTGTAAAGCCTGCAACGATCAATCCCAAACCACCAAAGCTTAAGAATGTTTTTGCCAACCGTTGCCGGCGGGTCCAAAGCAATAGAGTGCCAAGCAGGACACAGCTTATGAGAAGGCTGGACGGTTGCAGAAAAAACCAAACGACTTTTGAGATGATGTAAAACATAATGATGAAAAATGCTTTTTGTTAAATGGGAAGTACTCTTATTTGTTGCCAATGTTATTATCAAGGTTTTGGGTCTGGGAGATCAAGCCGCGACCACCATTGTTCTATTTCCGCCGCTGAGAGTATATTAGTTAATTCAACGTTGGGAGGGCTTGCCGCTAAGAAAGGAACAAAAAAGCCCGAATTCCAGGATCTTGACTCAAGGATTGGCGGCCAAAGTAAGAGAACCTGAGATCCATCGACCCTCAAGATTTCTTTGGGACTCATTTCGCCCCACACAGAGGCCGCAATTGCGGGTTCGGGAACATTTCCTTGTCCGTAGTGCCACAACGCCACATCGTGAACATCGCCTTCTTGTTCCCCTCTGGCAATTGCTGTTAGGTCATCGGACACATTATTTGCTTCAGGCATGACATCAGCGAGCGTTCCTTGCAGAAGCGTGAATAAATGAAAACAATTGGAAATGTTTTCGTAACGGACAAGAACGCCCTTTTTCTTTTCAACATTTAGGATAACCAATTCATCGCTGCATTGCCGCAGAAGCTGTAAGATCCAACCAGCGCCCACTGAGAGATGTTCAATCCGCTCTAGCTCATTGAAAATCTGTTCTGTTTCTGAAATCAGCTTGCGTTGGTTTGGTGCGCGTGACAGATGGGCAACAAGTGCTTGCCCAAGAAGTTGCATGCCAAATATCGTTTCCTCATCAGGCTCAGGGTCATCTTCTTCAGATTCCTCAGGAGCGGTTGCTATCGTCTCGCCCCATTTTAAAAAGGTATCAAGTATTGGTTGAAGAGTGAGCTCTGGGTCCTTCCCTTGCTCTACACCTGCGCCAAGCCATACAGCTAAAAAACCGGAGCCAGTTGGAGACGCCGCATCCTTAACTACTTCCAGAATCTTAGCCGTTTTTTCCGCATAATTATCATCAGGAAGGTCCACAATAGCGTTGATAGCATTACGCAAATTTTCGCTCAATTCGGGGCCATGCTGGCGTTGAGCAGCATCTTTTAATGCGGCAAAATAATCGTCGGAACTTAGGTCTGGCAACTTTCATCTCTCATGTTGGCGTGGATTAAGCGCAGCTGTTTACGTTAGGCAGTGTGCATCCATTGCGGCACAACGGCAAAGTGCGTCGACTTGTTTTAACAGGGTTGGAATGCGATAGGTGCCGTGCATACTTTGGATAGCGTCAGCAGCCATCTCAGGGTCTATACCGGAGGCAGTTACGTAGAGGGGCCGTTGACTCTCTCCTCGGTATATAGGCTTGGCCGCATCATTTGCTGTGAATGTTTTCTTTGCGACGCCGATCACCGAAACCTGGGAATTAAGCGCCTCAAATAAATGATGGCCCATGCCGGGTTGATGGGGGGCGAGCCATACATATCCATCAATGACAATAGTCTCGATCTGCGTATCCAGTTTCTCAACTATTGCTAAGATGCATGGCAGTTCACGCTTGTAAAATTGACCGGGTGTATATGGTTCATGGGTATTGAGTGTGAGAGTGTGTTCACTTATGGATGTATTGGCCTGCCAATCATCAAATATGACACAGCCCACACTGGCGGTTGAGCGAAGATAGTGAACGTCAACTGCAGCAAGCATGAAATTTCTTCTTCATCGACATAAAAAGAATTGACATAAATCACGGCAGGTCAGTGATTGGGCTCATCACACTAAACACATAGCTTGATGTCTCAAATTGGGCGTAACAGCCATGCAGTGATCTTATTTTACTTGATTGGCCTCAGTTACAGAAAACTTTTCAGGTGCCTTTATGTGACCCGTTCAATCGCAACTGCCGTTGCCTCACCACCGCCGATACAAAGCGAGGCAACACCACGTGTCATGTCGTATTTTTCAAGAGCGGTAAGCAATGTAACGAGGATGCGGGCCCCAGATGCACCGACCGGATGACCTAATGCACACGCCCCGCCATGGACATTTACTTTTTCATGGTCGAGCGCCAAGTCACGCATGGCCGCCATCGTCACCACCGCAAAAGCTTCGTTAATTTCAAACAGATCTACATCGTCCTTATCCCAGCCACACGCTTCCAGCACTTTTTCGATAGCCCCGATGGGTGCGGTTGTAAACCAAGCCGGAGCTTGCGCATGGCTTGATGTGCCTAATATCCGTGCAAGCGGTTTAAGGCCCTTCTTCTCAGCCGTGCTTTCCCGGGTCAAAATAAGGGCAGCAGCCCCATCTGAGATTGAGCTTGAATTGGCAGGTGTTACTGTGCCGTCTTGGCGAAACGCTGGTTTTAATTGCGGAATCTTATCCAAATTGGCCGCATAAGGTTGTTCATCCTTTTTGATTTCCGTTTCGCTTTTACGCGTTTTTACGGTCACAGGGACAATTTCTGACTTAAACGTTCCATCCTCATTAGCTTGCTTGGCACGTTTTAAAGACTCGATCGCGAATGCATCCTGGTCTTCACGTGTAAACTGATATTTCTCAGCCGTGTCTTCAGCGAAACATCCCATAAGTTGTCCTTTGTCATAGGCATCCTCAAGGCCGTCCAAGAACATATGATCATAGACCTGACCATGCCCTAGACGCATGCCGTTGCGGGCTTTAAGCAGCAAATAGGGAGCGTTGGTCATGCTCTCCATACCGCCGGCTAGGATTGTATTATCAGGGCGGGCATGAAGCGCCTCATAGGCCATCATCACGGTTTTCATGCCGGAGCCGCACATCTTATTGACGGTTGTGCAAGGGACAGATTCTGGCAACCCGGCGCCAAAAGCCGCTTGCCGTGCTGGCGCTTGTCCCTGACCGGCAGGTAACACGCATCCCATGAGCACTTCATCTATGTCGCTTACATCGAGACCTGCACGCTGTATTGCCGCATCCGCTGCTTTCGCGCCAAGTGCCGGTGCGGTTACATCTGAGAGGCCACCTTGAAAACTTCCGATCGCCGTCCGTGCGCCGCTAACGATAACAATGGGATCTTTTCCGTTCTCAGGCATATTTGGTCCTCCAAAGTGAAATATCCCTCTTTGCACGAAGTGATATTATGCATTCATCCAACAAATTAATGTCCATGTTAAAGTTTTATCATCAACAGGCCAAGTCAAAGTAGGAGGCCAAAATGATAATGCCAAAAAGCCAGATCATCGCAATTTTAATGTTAGTGGCTGTGACATGCATTACGTTTACTCATACATCCCCAGCACGTGCGCAGGGGTTTGACAAGCTTTATGACAAGCAAATTTTGGTAAAAGACGAGCCGCGTTTTCGCAAAGCAATTGGTAAGATTTTTAAGCTTGGAATTATCCCTGTTTTACGCCCAAAAGAAAAAAAGGCTCTGCAGAATATCGAGTTCCAATTTCCTTATCCAAAACAGGACGACTATATTTTGAATTTCTACGCTTATCGGGATGGCGGGCGTTTGGTTGTGGTTATGCCGCTGCTTTCGCTAAAGATGTTGGAGGATTTGACAACCGCCTATGCCTGGCTTCATCACAATAAATACACATACAACACCATAGAACACTATTTTACAATGCTCAGATATCGCAAGGTTGGGCGTTTTCCTAACGCGCGTTATCCTATGATCCTTGATGCTCTTGGCATCCCCAAAGATGCCCTCAAAAATCCCAAAGTTGATGAATTATCTCTCAGCCTGCGCAATGAAGCTTTTGCCTTCATTCTTATCCACGAGTTGGGGCATATTTATTTTCGTCATCGGGGTTACAACGAAATTACAACGGCTGAAGCGCGTGCTGACGAAATGCAATCTGACCGTTTCGCTCTTGAAGTTTTAGAGCGGACCAGAACTGGTCCATTAGGCGCGGCTCTCTTCTTTCAGGCGCAAGTCTATAGTATGCCGCATCGCGGCGAATTCAAAACGGATCAACAGTGGCAGGCATATCTTCATAAACACGCGACACATCCTCTCTCTACTGAACGTATAAGAGAAATGGCGCGATATATTAGTGGTCCTTTGGCCAATAATCGCCCGGCCAACGAGAAATATCTCTGGGTGGGCATTAGCGAGCTTTTCACAAAGGTCATTAAAATCATTGAAGACAAAGATTTGCAACAATGCATGGCGCAAATTGCACGAAAGGCACCCCTTGATATTTTGAAACCGCAACGTTCCATTGCCATTGAAGCAATGACAAAATATTGCCGGGGTTAGGTGAGGAGTCTGATCTTAAGTCAATAACACATGCTTACATGCAACATTACAAAACAACCTCCTGGTCGTGCGTACCGACATATGCCAGTGCCGAAAGCCTTGAAAGTTATCTAGCTTCATCGGTCTTTTCCCTAGATTATGTTGGGGATGGCGACACGCAGACATTAAGGGCTGCACAAAGGGATCTGTACAAAATCCTAGATGGATTATGCGCGTAAATTAAAGCTGTACGAGAGTCTCATACGGCTCTTTAGTATGACTTATGTCTGCTGCTTACAAACAAACTCTCGCTTGGGTTTCGGTAGCAAATAATCTTGTGCTTTTATTTCATGGAAACAAAGATAAAGGGGGGCAGTTTGCTCAATTTCGCGATGAGGCCGAGTTGAT
The DNA here is from genome assembly GCA_965224165.1 of Methyloligellaceae bacterium. Taxonomy (GTDB): domain Bacteria; phylum Pseudomonadota; class Alphaproteobacteria; order Rhizobiales; family CBDCYM01; genus CBDCYM01. The sequence continues at coordinate 1,788,887 of CBDCYM010000011.1, forward strand.
ACTGATTTTGAAAAACCACGTGTTAATTTTGAATAACTGATCACGTGTTTGCGCCCCCCTTTAACAAGTGGCAGATCGTCAAGTTTCTGTTTGGCCAGGGAAAAGTAGTGTTTTTTCTTCCTCACACCGGAAGGTTTTATAGTGTTCGAGAACGAATCCTTTACGTGGCGAACGCCCTTGGACAATTGAGTCTTGGCACTCATTCTGACGGACCCAATTGTTTTCTTCAGACGCCCAGAAATCCATCCTATGATTTTGTGCATCATTTTTGATCTCTCGACATGTGCACGACGCATAGCCTGGCGTTTTACACGTTCCCATTGCTCGGGCTTCCCGGCAAGTTCATTATATTTCAGCATGTTAGCCTCCAATTTGTTGGTGCAGCTATCGGGCTGCATATAGTGATGTAAAGATTATTACCACTTGCATTTATTCTCTAAAAATGAATAATTATGATGTAATCATTCTTTTGGAGAGAACAATGGATCTGTCTGAGTTGCACATCTTCCGAACAGTGGTGCGTGCTGGTGGGATAACGCGGGCGGCAGAAAAACTTCATCGTGTACAATCAAATGTGACAACCAGGATTCGCCAGTTGGAGGAAGAACTGGGTGTGCAGTTATTTATTAGAGAAGGTAAGCGATTACATGTGTCGCCTTCAGGTAAGATTTTACTCGATTATGCCGATCGGTTGCTTGCATTGGCGGATGAAGCACGTGAAGCCGTTCATGACTCAGAGCCCCGCGGTTTGTTGAAGCTTGGGTCAATGGAGAGCACTGCAGCCGTGCGTCTCCCGGGGCCGTTGAGTGAATATCATTGCAGCTATCCAGAAGTGACGTTGGAATTGCACACGGGCAACCCCCAACAATTGTCTGAAAAGATTCTTGCAGGCGAACTTGACGCTGCACTGGTGGCTGATCCGGTTGCGGATGTGCCTTTTGAGAAAGTGCCTATTTACGAAGAAGAATTAGTGATTGTTACAGTTGCAGGTCAAAAGTCGATCAAGCCCGCAAATTGTAAGACATCAAAGACGGCCTTAACTTTTGAGAATGGTTGTCCGCATCGTAAGCGGTTAGAAGATTGGTTTGCCTACAGTGGTGAAATGCCTGACCGAATTATCGAAATGTCATCTTATCATGCGATGCTTGGTTGCGTGGCTGCCGGTATGGGGCTTTCGCTCATGCCGCGGGCAGTCATAGAGGCCTTTCCAGGTAAAGATCGGCTGAGTATTCATGAGTTGCCCGAGGGACAAAATCGCGCGCAGATTGTGTTGATTTGGCGTAAAGGCGCAAAATCACCAAAGATTGAGGCTCTTATGGAAATCTTCAAAAAAAACCCTGGGACCCTTTTAGCCGACACCAGAAGATAATCTTGGCTTTCGATCAAAACGGCAGGAGCACATCTAAGACCTGTTGGCCGTAACGAGGTTGCTGAACGTCGGTAATCTGACCACGTCCGCCATAGGCCACTCGGGCTTCAGCAATTTTTGAAATGGGGATGGTGTTTTCCGAGCTTATGTCTTCCGGACGCACTACACCGGCGACAATAATCTCTCTGACTTCAAAATTCACCCGGATCTCTTGGCGGCCTTCGATGACAAGATTGCCATTGGGCAATTTTTGTGTGACGATCGCCGCCATTTTGGTCGTGAGTTTTTCTTCGCGGTCAACAGATCCCGCACCTTCACTTTTGTTCGTACTGGTCGCATCAACCAAGTTGGAAAAATCAACTCCGGTTGGAAGTATTTTGGCAAGCTTTTGTTCAAGGCCCGCCAGGCTATTGAGTCCCACTGCGTCGCTGTTGTTCCGGCTGCGCTTGGTTTCATTATCGATTTCCGCTTTATCGGAGATTTCAACCAAAACAGTGAGGATATCGCCAACTCGCGCAGCTCTTTGATCTTTGAAAAAGGCACGCGCACCGTTTTGCCAAAGCGAGTTGGCATTATAAGTGGCAGGCTGAAGGTCTGGCATAGGCATGCTCACCGGACGGTAGCCTGGTTTGGTCATTGGGTTATTGATACGTGAAAGTGGAGGCGTCGAACCCACTGTTGCCAAGCGATCAAAACTTGAGCATGCCGACAGCAGGCCGACGCATAACGCACCAATAAGCCACATCTTATACTGCATAATCCCCATTTCCTCTTGGGTTACGATACCTCAATACAAAGCTACCTACACGACTACCTCACCACATAAGAGGCGCGCGCCCCAGCCGATTTGCGAGACTTTGTGACCGGTATGCGTGGGCGTGTGCCGGATACTGAAACAAGCCCTGCACCTATGGCAATTCCTTCGATAGTACGTTTCGATTGTGTGTTGCGAACACTTACAATTTCTCCTTTGGCAGCGTTGTTTAGTGCCCGACCTTCGGCCTTGAGCATGAGACCGCCCTTTTCAAAAATGATGTTCACCAAACTGTTTCGGTGGATCATTTTTGGAATTTCAAGATCAACACTGCGTATGGGAAGATTAGGGGAAAGCTTGCGCTTTGCCATCTTGCCGATAAGGTCTTCTTTATCTTTTATAAAACCCCGCCTGAGATTTTTTTTGGGGATGCTGAGTGTCGTAATGTCTTGCGGCTTGATGATGTATCCCCGCTTGACCGGGAAGGCTAAAGCAGCGACCTGGATCGTTTCCGTGGCGCGACCTCTGATAACAACATCCCTCGCATTATATTTTATAGAGTCAAAGCCAAGCACAGCCCGGAAACGTCCCGTAGGGGCATTATAATTAAGGTGCTTGACCAGCAAAGGTTCTTGGTTCTTTGGGTTGACATGGACGGGCTTCATGCCCCGCGTAAATATCACTTCAAGCTTGCCACCCTCTTCCGCCCCCACATCCGAAATTATGGCATCACGGACGAGGGATTTTATTTCTTCGAGCGAAATATTGCGGCTTGGTCGACGGACGACAACCTTGTCAATGCCTCCGGGGTTATTCCAGATAAGGCCATGATATTTTGCGGCTGCAGCTATCCGTGCTGTATTTACAAGACCTTCCTTGCCAAGTTCCGGAGATTGAAAAACGGGGATATGTGCTTGTGCTTTCGCATTTTCAAAAAGATCACCAAGCGTTACAACATTGGCGTAAACCTCAATCCGCTCTTTCAACACAAGGGGGGCATCCGCTGATTGTGCGAAAGCAGATTGTGTAACGAATAGAAGAGTGAGCCATAAGGACCACAAGGCCACAAAATTGGCATGTTGTTTCGCTGGAAAGCGTGTTTTAGGCATGTGGTGCAAAGACATCAGTCAGCCCTTATCTCAAGAGGTTTGCTGTTGCAGACATCATTTCATCGGATGCACTAATGACTTTTGCATTCATTTCATATGCTCGCTGAGCGGCAATGAGATCTGAAAGTTCGGCTACTGCGTTAACATTGGCAGCTTCCAGAAATTTTTGTGACACGGTTCCAAAACCAGCATCTCCAGGATTTCCCGAGGTTGGAGAACCGCTCGAAGCGGTTTCTAAATAAAGATTGTCGCCAATTCTCTGAAGGCCCGCCTTATTGACGAAACGTGCAAGTTGAATTTGTCCAAGCTGAGTCGGTGTTGAGCTTGTACCGATTGTGGCTTCCACGGTGCCGGTTTGGTTGATGGTAATATTGGATGCGTTGTTCGGTATGGTAATGCCAGGGTCGATTTGAAAACCATCAAGCGTTACCAAATTTCCATTGGCATCAATTTCGAATGAGCCATCACGTGTATAAGCGGTTTGTCCGCTTGGAAGAGAGATGACGAAAAAGCCTTCACCGCGAACTGCGACATCAAGATCTTTTTCTGTAAAGGTCAGGCTGCCTTGGCTCATAACCGGAGACGTGGCGCCAGTTTTGACACCGAAGCCAAGTTGCAATCCTGTCGGTACGATTGTGCCAGAATTTGAACTGGTTGCTCCGACCGGCCGGAGGTCTTGATAGAGAAGATCCTGAAATTCTGCACGTAACTTCTTGTATCCGGTCGTGCGCATATTCGCGATGTTGTGGGAGATCACCTCCACATTCAACTGTTGCGCTTGCATTCCGGTTGCGGCAATTCGCAAAGACTGCATGACTAACTATCCTTCACCTTTATCACTAAGACAGAGTTTAAGCGTTTTGAGTTCCCGACAGGTCTTCGATGGCCCGACGGCGTAATTCTTGAGCTTGTTCCAGCATGTGGGCGGCAGTGGTATAAGCACGAACCGTGCTGATCATTTCTGTCAACTCCGAAACAGGTTTGACATTTGATTTTTCGACCATTCCCTGCATTATCCGTGCTTCCGAGGCAACCTCTGGGGTTTCATTCGACGAGTAGCGGTTGTCTCCCTCTTTATGTAGGGAGTTGTTATTTTCAAAGCGGACCACGCGTAACTGGCCTTTTTCACCTTGGCTGGTGGAGATGGTGCCGTCCTCGGCAATGACAATTCCGGTTTCCTCAACATCGATCGTAATGGGGCCACTATCACCAAGAACGACAAACCCGTCACTGGTCACGAGTTGGCCTTGCGTATCGAGTTTGAGTTGACCGTCGCGTGTATAGCGTTCCCCTTCTGGTGTCTGAACCACAAGCCAACCATCACCGGAAATTGCCACATCCAGCTCATTGCCGCTTTGTTCTGTCTGTCCCTGGCTGAAATTACGGAAAAGACCGGGGGTGTTAACATATGAAAGAATGCGATCCTTGCCGGTCATCGGTGTAATTCGTGCGATTGGCATGAGATATTCTTCGAAAAGGACGCTGTCACTTTTAAAGCCAGCCGTATTGATGTTAGCCATATTGTTTGCAATGGCGTTCATCTTGCGCTGCAAAGCGATTTGATTAGAGAGGCCTATGAGTAACGCGTTTTCCATTCTTGCAACCGGATAGTTTGTTTTGCGCCCTGTTTGCCTGAACTGCCAGAAATATCCCTAGGCAAAATTTGCCCCAGAGGGGCTAAGTGTAAATATGCAGGGGTTGTGCCAAGTGTAAAATTAAACAAAATCAATTACTTATATTGAAGCGACCTAGGTCAGCTATGTCCGGACAGGAAAAAAATTCCCGGCAAATTTTGCCGCAAGAGGCTGTATTGAAACCAATCCTTAACTGATTGCCCGTTAAAGATTTATATGTGGAGAGAAGGTGTCTTTGAATGTGCGAAGCATAAGCCACCTAAGGGGATGTCTTCTGGGGACGATATGCGGGAATGAGCGAGGAACAGAAAGAGCTTGAAGCTGCTGATGCAGATGATGAAGAAGAAAGCTCTGAAGAAGAAGGCAAAAAAAGCGGGCTCAAAAAAAAGTTGATGCTTGCCTTTTATTTGGTGCCAGTTTTGTTGCTTCTCGGCGGAGGCTACATTGCTGCTTCCCATTTCGGTATGTTTGAAGAGGGGGCGGAAGAAGTAGAGGAGGTTCAGCCGGCGGCTTATTATGATCTTCCGGAAATGGTGGTGAACCTCAGCGCAAATGATAAACGCGCTCAATATCTTAAGTTAAAAGTCTCTCTCGAAGCACATGAAGACAAGTCACTTAAAGCTCTGGATCCCGTTATGCCAAGAGTTCTTGATATGTTTCAGGTCTACCTTCGTGAATTGAGAAGTTCGGACCTGGAGGGATCTGCAGGAATATTCCGCCTTAAAGAAGAGTTGCTGCGTCGTATAAACCTGGCGATTCATCCAAACCGGATTGACCGGGTGCTTTTCAAAGAAATCATTGTGCAATAAGGCGGGGATCTTATGAGCGATGACTTAGACCAGGATGAACTCGCAGCGGCATGGGGTGCTGAGCTTGGCGGTGACGATGAAGGTGGCGATGATGGTTTAGACGATGATGTGGCTGCCCAATGGGCAGCGATGATCGATGACCCTGAACCTGAAGGTAATAATAATGAAGGTGGTGCCGAGCGTGTTCTCAACCAAGACGAAATCGATAATCTGCTTGGTTTTGATCTTGATGAACAGTCGCTCACGGATACAAGTGGCATTCGTGCAATCATCAATTCGGCTATGGTGTCGTATGAGCGCCTGCCGATGTTGGAGATTGTCTTTGACAGGTTAGTACGGCTTTTGACCACGAGCCTTCGCAATTTCACCTCGGATAATGTCGAAGTCAGTCTAGATAATATTTCGACTATGCGTTTTGGAGATTATTTAAACTCTATTCCTTTGCCGTCAATGATGGCAGTTTTTAAGGCAGTTGAATGGGATAATTACGGGCTGATTACTGTCGACTCATCTCTCATCTATGCCATCGTTGATGTTTTGCTTGGCGGGCGGGGCACAGAAGCGGCTCGGGTAGAAGGGCGCCCTTACACCACCATCGAAACCAACCTGGTCAAACGTATGATTGAGGTTGTTCTCGAAGATATGGACGCTGCTTTCCAACCGCTTTCACCTGTAAAAATGGATCTTGAACGTCTTGAAACTAATCCACGTTTCGCTGCGATTTCACGTCCGGCAAATGCAGCCATTCTCATTAAACTAAGGATCGACATGGAGGATCGCGGAGGACGTTTCGAGGTGCTCCTTCCCTATGCAACACTTGAGCCCATTCGTGAGCTTTTATTGCAAGGCTTCATGGGCGAGAAATTTGGCCGCGACAATATATGGGAAGGCCATCTCGCAACCGAAATTTGGTCGACGGAAATTTCCGTTGAAGCCGTCCTTCATGACATGATGCTTCCACTCCATGAGATTATGAACATTAAGACAGGAGATACGGTTTTTTTGAATTGTGGTCCTGAAGATCCCGTTACCATTAGATGTGGTGATATTCCGTTGACCGTAGGCAATATGGGAAGGCTTGGAGAAAACATCGCGGTTAAAGTCTTGCGGGGTATTCCCAAAGCTATAAAGAGCGGCACAAAGCCAACCGAACATGCCGAGAATGATGCTGAAAATATGGCTGGGGAGGCAAATATGGAGATACCGGCGCAATGAATGGATCAATCTTAGGATTTATTGTTGAAGGACTGGTGGCTTCACTGCTTGTGGCCACAATCGTCTACTGCATAATTCTCAATGGCAAACTTAATCATTTGCGTAAGGATCAAACCAAGCTTAGAGCCGTGATCAGAGATCTGAATGTAGCAACGCATCAGGCGGAAAATGCAATTGCCAATCTTAAAACAACCGTGAGCGATGCAGAACAGGATCTCGGTGAACGTATAGAAGAAGCGCGCACCATTACACAAAAGCTGCACAACCAATTTACAGAGGCGGGGGGGCTTCTGGGTAAATTGAGCGCGGTTAGTCGGGCGTCACATGCAATGAAAGACGGGACTGTTAGTCCTGAGCAAGCCGTCAGAGCACAATTATGGCCTCAATTTCGACTAAGCAAACTTGCCGCAGGTAAAGTAGCTCCGGCTCCGTCTCAATCGGATAAGACCGGTTCCGGGAAAAAGGATGTTGCGTGATGGGAACTGTCAGGGTTTTGCCTTTGGTTGCATTTGCCGCTCTTTGCTTATTGGGCCTTAAGACGGCTGGGATGTTCTTTAGCGGAGGTTATGTTCTTTCCGGCTCTGCACCCGCACGTGCCCAAGCAACGGAAAAAACAGCCGACAAAGCTCAGTCATCTGAAGATACTAAGAGTGCAGAAAAAACGGCTCAGGCGAAAATGCCTTCCAAGGAGCTAAAAACTAAAGAGTCGGATAAAAATGCTGCAAAGATGCCAGATAAGACTGCCGATAAATCTCCTGATGACAATAGTGAGCCGACACTTGGTCCGGCGGTGAGTCCGACCCGTTCGGAGTTTGCTGTTCTACAAAGCCTGGCAAACCGGCGTAAATTACTTGAGAAGCGTGAGCGCGAGTTCCAACTTAGGGAAAATCTGCTTAAAGCGGCTGAGAAGCGCATTCAAGCACGTATTTCAGAACTTAAGGTCGTTGAGGCACGAATTACAGCGCAACTTAAGAAGCAGGAGGAGGTTCAATCTGAACAATTTACGCGGTTGGTTAAGATGTATTCCACAATGAAACCTGCGGATGCTGCGAGGATTTTTAATCGCTTGGATTTAAAAATCCTAACGGGCATTGTTCAGCGTATGAAAGCGACAAAAATGGCGGCAATTCTTGCAGCAATGAACTCCAATCAAGCGGAGCGGCTTACTCTTGAGCTTGCCAGTCAGGAGAACAACGCAACTTTAGACCGGTCATCTTTGCCTAAAATCCAAGGAAAAGACCCCGGTTAAACCCATTTGATAGGCGTCTAATTGTTCTTTTTAGGCAGACCCGCATTTGAGAATCTTGAGAACGATCGAGAAATGTTAATCAGGTTTTAATGCCGTCTTTATTACTCTTTTGCTTGCGAGCATGTGGCAGGTTTCACCATCTCATACAAGTACGATTTGAGTTTTCAGGGGGAGAAATTAAAGGGAGTTGCGTGATGCAACACCTCAGAGCATTAGAGTGTTTCAGGGAAAAGTGGACACCGGTTTTCCGTTCGGAAACGCCGCAAAATAAAAATTTGATCTATGAAAAAACTGATTTGCATCATGGCCCCAGCAAATCGACATATTGGCCTATCAATGTCTCGGGTTTCTTAATTAGACTTTTTGTCGCGATTACTATTGCCGCGTCCTTTCTTCTGATATCTGTTCCCGCTAATGCTCAGATCCAAGCCAAGTTAGAGGCTCGCCTTGAACAAGGTTATGGGCGTATAATTTTTGATTTTAGTCGTTTTCCAAAATATAAGCAGGCCCTCTCTTCAAGTATCTTTATACTAAGCTTCGAAGAGCCCGTTAAAGTTGACCTCAGAAGGGTCACACAAAAACTTGCCAAATATATAGGTGTTGCGCGCGTGGATCCCGATGGTCGTGCTGTCCGCTTTGCTCTCACAAACATCTATAAAGTCAACTTGATTGAAGCTGGCAATAAGCTCTTCGTTGATATTCTTCCAGCGAATTGGGTCGGCTTGCCACCATCACTTCCCAAGGAGGTTATTGCTGAACTTGCCCGCCAGGCTGAAGAGGCTGAGAAAAAATTGCGGGAAGAAGAACGCCAACGCAGACTGGCGGAAAACCCTAATGTTCTAAAGATCCGAATTGGCCGCTATCCGACGTTTAGTCGTATTGCTTTTGAGTGGAATAAATTTGTCAGGACAAATTTATCGCGGAATGGCAAGAAAATTGTTCTTCAATTTGAAGAAGTTGCCCATGCAGACCTGTCGCATTTGAAAGCTGATCCACCACCTTATTTGCAGAAGGTGGAGCACCGTTTTCTGGAAGATGGTAAGAAGGGTATGGAAATTGAATTTACAATCAATCCCGAAGCCAATGTGCGCGGATTTCGAGAAGGAAAAACCTATATTGTTGATTTAACTGGTCCTAACTCAGATCTAGAAATTGCTGCGGAGAAAGCATCCGACACGATTAAAAAAATCCAAAAACGAATTGTAAAACCCACTGATGATAAGGGAAAAGAGGAAAATATTCAGCTCGCGGGACAACAACTTTCTGAAAAAATAAAAAAGAAGCTAAAAGCTTCACCGAATGAAGTTTTATTGACGGACAAAACCGATCTTAATCCATCTGGGCTTCAGCCAGAAGCTTTTGGAGATTGGGAGACATCGGCCTCTTCAAACGACGTCCAGCCTATGAATTTACCCTCATCGAAGGGGATGGTAGCTCTCCCTAAAAAAGGTGACGCAGAAAAAAAGGCCTCTCCGCCTGAAAAAACAAAAAAACAGAAAAAGGGCAAACAAAATAAGCATACCACGAAAAAGAACGGAAAAATTTATGCCGATGTAATGAAAACGGAGCAGTCGCTGAAATTGATTTTTCCATTCAGTGAGCCTGTGGCTGCAGCAGTTTTTCGACGGGCACGAACGATTTGGGTTGTTTTTGATAGCCATACATCGATTGATGCGAAGGAAATTAAAAAGAAGGCAGGCAATATCGTTAAAGATGTTGGGGTGGAGCAATTGGGACACGTGCAGGTTGTCCGGATGAAACTAACTAAGCCGTGGCTTGCCTATGCATCACAACAAAACACCGCTTGGATTATTAATATTGGTGACATGATAGCGGCTGATTCTAAGATACTGAGCCTTAAGCGAGGGATTAGGTCAGATAAAAAATCAGTCGTGACGATCGCTTATAAAGAACCGGGGCGCGTCCATTGGTTGACAGATCCCGAGCTTGGTGATCGGCTCGCAGTAGTAACAGCTTATGGGCCGTCGCGAAGTGTCATAAAGCCTCAGAAATTCGTTGAGTTTATGGCTCTAGCTACAGCGCATGGGGTGGTCGTTAAGCCACATACTGATGACTTAGCGGTTCGAATTCGTGTGGATGAAATCATGATCACACGTAGCGAGGGTTTAACACTTTCTGCCGGGAGCGCACACCAGTATAAGCCGGGCCGTAAGTCTTTGGATCGCGGCATGAAGGTTCAGCATGGCTTTATCGATTTTCAAAAATGGCAGCAGGGAGGGATCGCACGCTTTGCAAGCCGAGCGGGTGAACTTGAACGGGCGATTGCAGGAGCTGAAAAAGCTAAAAGAAACGGCCTTAGACTTGAGCTTGCGCGGCTTTATATGTCCCATCAACTCGCTCCGGAAGCCCTCGGAATTATCAGACAGATTGTTTTGTCGGATCCGGGAGCTGCCTCGGATCCGGCGCTTAATATTTTACGTGGTGCAGCAAATGCTTTGATGGGGCGTTTGGATGAAGCGCGAAAAGACCTGTATGTTCACGCATTGGCTAATGATAAGCATGCTTCGCTTTGGCGAGGTATATTAGAACTCCGCAACAAGAACTGGAAAGAGGCCCTTAGTCAATTTAAGGACAGCTTACATGTATTGCATAACTATCCTTTTGATATTCAAGCCCGCTTTCGCTTGTTGGCGGCAAAAGCAGCTATTGAAGTGCGTGATTTAGCCCGCACGGCTGATGAATTAGACGCCCTTCCAAGGATTAATCTTACAGACGCCATGAACGCTCAGTCAGAGCTTTTACGCGGACGATATCTTGATGCAATAGGCCGCGTGGATGATGCAGTTGAGAGCTACACACGTGCTATTTCAAGTGAAATAGAGACCGTTGCAGCAGAAGCTGAACTGAAAAAGATTTCGCTGCTTCTACGTTCGGGGCGTATTAAACCCGATGATGCCATTAAGGTGCTTGAGAGGTTGAGCGTTGTATGGCGGGGAGATGAAATAGAGCTTGGCACATTGCGCCAACTGGCAAAACTCTACGTCGCCAAGGGCAAATATCGGCATGCTTTTGATATCATGAAGAATGCAGTTCTCGCCTTTCCCAAGGACAGACTTGCCCTTTTGATCCAAGATGAAATGAAGGAAGTATTTGGCGACCTTTTTCTGCATGGTAAAGGCAATCGTATGGCTCCCGTTGCGGCTTTGAGTCTTTATTATGACTACCGGGAATTAACACCAATTGGCCGCTTGGGTGATCAGATGATACGCCGCTTAGCGGATCGGTTGATTTCTGTTGACCTTCTTGATCAAGCTGCCGAATTGCTTGACCACCAAGTAACAAAACGCCTTAAGGGAGCTGCTCGAGCGCTGGTTGCGACGCGCTTGGCTATGGTTCACCTCATGAACCGTAAACCGGCACTCGCGCTGCGCGCTATACGCCATACACGCCAGCCAGATCTGCCCGAAGAAATTCGACAGAGGCGAGACCTTTTGGAGGCACGTGCGTTAGGTGAAATGGGACGCGTCGAGGGGGCGATTGATATTTTAAACGGAATGAAGGGGGAGCAGATTGAGCGATTAAAAGCTGATGCGCTGTGGAATGCTCAAAAATGGCGTAAGGCCGGTGAGCAGTTCGAGCGGATCCTTGGATCGCGTTGGCAAGATGGTGGAGTATTGAAGGAGGAGGAACGTTTCGACGTGCTGCGCGCCGCTATATCTTATTCGCTTGCCGATGATCAATTTGCACTCGACCGCTTGCGCAAGAAATTCTATCCCAAAATGATCAAGAGCCCCGATGCGGAATCATTCGTGGTGGTGACTAAGCCTATTAAAGTTCGAGGGAAAGCATTTAGAGATCTGGCCAAGGAGATCGCAAGCGTCGATACACTGGATGCGTTTATGAAGAAATTCCGTCAGCGTTATGACCGTACTTCGCAGCCAAAAGGAAAACCCTCAAAAACCAGCGCTAATGAACCTGTCGAGCCGCGAGCTTAATGTACCTATTGCGAAGCGGTATTCTTACCAACCAATAAAAAATAGAATCAGAAGTTTTCCTCAATATTTCTATTGCTTCTTTTTAAATATAGAAAGAAATAAAAAGTGTGAAATTGCAATATATTACTTCTTTAAAATGATATAATGCGTGAGATAAATTCTTACTTGCTTTCTTTTAGCTTTAAATTTTCTTATTAAGAATAAAGAATCTTGTTATATATTATCTTGTTTTTAAGATTTCACTAGGTCTTGCTCTTTGTTTCTAGGTGGGAAAGGTTCTTGGTTTTAAGATTTATTAGGCGAATTATTTTACACGTTTCGGTAATCGGGGGCATAATCGAAACATGGTCATTTTTATTTGGAGTGCAGGATACAATCCATAAGTTTTTATTTGAACACCAAATTTTAGTTATAATATCAATCCTCTGCTATGCTCTATGGTATTATCTTATGTATGGCGGAAAGGAAGATGGTTATAAAAAGCAATATGAAGCGAAAGTTAATAATACGCTGCGGAAAAAGAGGAAGCCAAGAACGGGCAGATAATTGTGTCAGGTGAGGAGTAGGAAACATGGAGAAGTTTAGCGGCATGCTAAAAGACGTACCGACAACCTTATTGGTAATGGTAGTCCTTGTATTCCTTTATCCCATCATTGTTCGGATCTTTTTAGAGCTTGCCCAACCGTCAAGGCTAAAGATGGCAACCTTGGGTAAGAAGCTGCTTGGTTCGAACAAGTTGACAGAGCCCCAAAAGGAACTCATTCGAGACATGTTGGATGATGCTTTCGATTGGCGCTATATGTTATATGCTGTGGGCATTCTACCGTTTGTCGCAATGAAAATGCTTGTTTCTCGCCAGGGTTCGGAAACGCATAATTTTGGCTATAAAGACCTTCTCACCAACGAAATATTCAAAGAGTTTTCAGATTTGCACTTAAGAGCAACAGCTGCTGCTAATCCTTTGCTGGCTTTGCTGTTTGTTATTGAGCTTGCAGTTATTCTGGCGATAGTAATTATCTTTGTAGGCATTAGTGTTTGGCCTAAATTACTTTTAAAAATGACGGTCAAAGTCTCACCGAACGTGCAGGACAGTATATGCCGCACATAGATGTTGATGCGCTCGGATACTTTGCAGGGTTCCTACCCCCCATAGCTTTGCACCAGGCTGCCGGCAACCATATGCCAGCCATCAACAAGAACGAAAAAGATAATTTTAAACGGCAATGAGATGATCACTGGCGGAAGCATCATCATACCCATAGACATAAGCACTGACGCGACAACCATATCGATAACGATAAAGGGAACAAACAGCAGAAATCCGATTTCAAAGGCGCGTCTGAGTTCTGAAATCATAAAGGCGGGCACCAGAACGCGCAGGCTGACATCTTCCGGTTTTTCAGGCTGCTCTTCACCAGAGAGCTTTATGAAGAGGCCAAGGTCTTTTTCCCGCACCTGAGAAAGCATGAAGCTGTGAAAAGGCTTTGATGCTCGCTCAAAGGCCTGATTAATTTCAATCTGCTCCTCTATGAGGGGTTTCACGCCGACTTCATAAGCCTTTTCAAAAATAGGTGTCATCACAAAAGCTGTTAGGAAAAGAGCCAGGCTAATAACAACGGTGTTTGGTGGGGATTGCTGAACACCGATTGCCGTACGTAAAAGTGAGAGAACCACGACAATTCGTGTAAAAGAGGTCACCATAATTAATATGGATGGCGCCAGGCTTAATATAGTGACTACCGCAATCAGTTGAATAGCACGTTCAGTAACACCAGCTCCCTCGCCGAAGCCGATTGTTACGCCTTGTGCGGCTACCGGATCTGCAGAGAAAAATAGAATAGATGCCCAAATGGAAACAGCTATTTTCCATCCTGAAACGCTAGAGCATGTCGCGCAAAAGTGGGTACCGGTTTTGCGCAAAAAGACATGCGACAACAAAAAGATAGAGCATCCAAGCGAATCCATCAAAATTCGGGATGCTCTAATTGTCTTTGAGTTTGACACAAAGGCAATTAGTATGCGTGGCTGTGCGCCGCACCTCGTGGTGCGTGAGCCAGTTTGGTGTTTAAACGCCCACCGGTTATTCTTAATGACCAATGGAATAATGTGAGCCAAATTTAGCCTAAAAGATTTACCCGCAATCATGATTTTGCGCCGACCATTCTTGGCCACGCGCGCTAGAAACCTGTCTAGAATTCTTAGACAAGCCTCTATAGACCCTGTTCTTCTTCCCCCAGGGTCAATACGTCGTCTGAATGTTTAGGCGTAATGCCGGTCTCAACCACTACATCAACCGGCCCCCCGGTCATGATGAGATGTTCAACATCATCCCGGCGGATAAGGACAAGCTTACGCCGTCCATCAACCGATGTTGCTTGTACGACACCCACCCGTTTCTCGCGAGGTTTTAAAAACTGCATTGAAGGCAGATCATTTTGGTCAACATATTCCCTGATAAACCAATATCCTGCCCCTATGCTTCCAAGGATTAGCAAGAAAACGAAGATGTAATAAAGAATGTCCATAGCCGACACCAATCGTTGTACGCATTAACGCCCAATCCAGCATTCGTCGCACGCAGCCTGTGTTGTTCCAGATAGGCAAGATTTGCCGCATGTAGCGTTAACAACACGTTAAGTTGAAACCTCACAAGGGCGTTTATCTGATTGCTGGAAATCTACCTACCCCCCTTATACATCGCTCTTAACTGCATTTTAACCCTAAGCCAGGCAAAGTTTTCCCAGTGAAGTAGATTTGAAGTTTCCATCGTAATTGCAATGAGCTCATTCAGGAACTTCAAATCCTTACCTTCGAAGATGGACGTTTTTGGGGAGATAAGCCTGTGGCGGCTTTTGGGGATCTCAGAATTATAGATTTTCTGAAAACAAAGATGAAATGGCATCAAGCACGTCAACACGTCTTGGCGGCGAATGTTGCCAATGCAGATACGCCGCGCTACCGGGCACGCGAGCTTAGGCCTATGGAGTTTGGCCGGGTTCTAAAAACACATGAGCTATCTTCGCTTTCAACTGCCCGCACCCATCAAGCCCATATTAAGGGTGGGATGATTTCTGCGGGCGGCCCAGGATTTGCTTCCGATAAACGAACTGATTGGGAGATTACGCCTGAGGGCAATGCTGTCGTCCTTGAAGAGCAAATGATGAAGGTCGCGAAAAACCAGTTTGATTATCAGATGGCGAGTACGGTTTATTCACGCTCGTTAGGGTTGCTCAAGACTGCGTTGGGCAGAAACGGTTAAGCCTATATTAGGAGGGGTGGAAAGAGATGGAGTTTTTTAGATCTATGAAAGTGGCTGCAGCGGGGCTTCGTGCACAGAGTGGGCGGATGCGTGTGATTGCCGAGAACCTCGCAAATGCAAACTCAACGGCAAAGACAAAGGGGGGGGAACCCTATCGCCGACGTATTCCGACTTTCCGTCAAGAATTTGACCGGGAATTGGGGGCAACAGTTGTTAAATCCGGCCGCATCAAGCTCGACCGCAGCCAATTTAACCAGCGATACGAACCCGGACACCCTATGGCTGACGCCAAAGGTTACGTCAAAACACCGAATATAAATCCTTTGATAGAGAGCATGGATATGCGTGAGGCGCAGCGCAGTTATGAGGCCAACTTAAATGTCATCACTGCAACACGCCGCATGTTGTCGCGGACGCTGGATATTCTGCGGGCTTGAACCGGTTTGAGAGGATAAAATCATGAGCATAAACCCAGCACAAGCCGCTCAGGCCTACGGTGCAATCGCCCGTCTCGGCGGAAAGACCGATCAGACCAGAACTGCTGGAAATTTTGGGGATCTTGTGAACAACGCAATTCAAAACACGACGGATACCGGTCGAGTTGCTGAAGCAAAGGCATTGGATCTGGCGACTGGAAGGTCAGATATTGTTGATCTTGTCACGGCCGTAGCAGAAACCGAAGTAGCTGTTGAGACGATGGTAGCCGTCCGCGACCGGGTCATTACAGCCTATCAGGAAATTCTGAATATGCCGATTTGATGCGAGACAACAAAAACAGCCAATAATGAGATGGGCTAAAAGGAATTGGCGGGCAAGGGCTTAGGATGAGCTGATAAGTCAAAGTTATTGCCCTTTCATATTAAAAAGACCTTTGAAGGGAAGATGAAATAACCATGACCGGGGCTGAAGTTCTTGATATTGCAAGGGACGGGATTTTCACGCTTTTGAAAGTGTCGGCGCCGCCAATGATTATCGGGCTTATTGTCGGTATTTTAATCGCACTTTTTCAAGCTCTTACTCAAATTCAAGAAATGACGCTTGTATTTATTCCCAAAATTATAGCGATTTTTCTCACGATGCTCATAGCGTTTCCATTTATGGGGGAAGCAATGGGAGCCTATATGTCCCGCATCGCAGTTCACATTGTTGGGGGGTAGGGCCTTTGCAAGTGTATGATCCTATTTGTTAGATCCTCATTGGATCTCCAGCCTTTAGGTTTGTTGCAGCTTTAAATCATCTTCAGATGTCATCCCCACAAAGGCGCATTGGTGTCCGGGGAATTTTTAGGTGAAGGTGAAAAGTGGTTGATATAAAAAGACATAACGCTATCTTGGAGTATCGGGACTTGGTTCTGACGGTGCCACTTGCGCTCCTTCCCCCTCGAGGGGGGAAGGCCAAACGCCACCGCCTTAGCTCACCAGAGCTAAGGCGCATGGTGTTTGGGATGGGGGTGACGGAGGCAGATTCAAGTGTATAGGTTTTCTCATGAATCCCCCCCCACCCGGCACTCCGTGCCGACCTCCCCCTCCAGGGGGGAGGTTATTGGAGTATGCTGTCAAACCTCACGACACGACAAGTGGAGATGCATTTCCAAATTTTCCCGGACAGCAGTGCGCGAAGGCGGGGATTCAAATGTGAGTCAGACTTGGATTATTACCTCCGCAGGCATGACGCTGAGAATAATGCTCTCTCTCGGAAGTCTTAAAGTTAGTGCCAACACATTATGCCCGGGTCAAATCTGGACATCAGGAGTGTTCCTGAGTCTAAAAGAGGCCAAAGAAAGACAGAAGTTTCTCATCACCTCGGGATGAGTTCATATGACAATAACGCTCGACTTTTTACCGCAGACGGCTTTCACGTTTTTTCTTATTTTCGCACGTGTAGGAACTATGGTGATGGCTTTGCCGGGAATTAGCGATCGCACCGTGCCAAATCGCATACGGTTGGTTTTTGCGCTAGCATTGACCCTTATTTTCTTTCCTTTGATCCAGTCAGCTTTGCCCAAGCTGCCGACAGGTCTTAATACGATGCTGGCTGTGTTGGTCAAGGAAGCTATTCTTGGGCTTGCAATCGGTTTATCCGTGAGGTTGATCGTTAGCGGTGTGCAGGTTGCAGGTTCTCTGATCGCAGTGCAAACAGGCCTTGCTTTTGCGCAGAATGTCGATCCTACACAAGGCATACAGTCAACGCTTTTTGCAAGCTTTCTATCAGTGTTAACAGTGACGCTGATCTTTGCGGTTGATTTGCATCATCTGCTTCTTGCTGCAATCTATGACAGTTACCAATTGTTTCCGGCAGGGCAATTTTTCCCAACCGGGGATTTTGCCAAGGTCGCGCTTTTAACGCTTGCAAACGCTTTTCGTATTGCGGTGCAACTGGCGGCCCCCTTCTTGGTGTTTGGTCTTGTTTTTTATCTTGGTGTTGGCGTGCTCTCGCGCCTCATACCTCAGGTGCAGATTTTCTTTATCGCCATGCCAGCAAATATTTTCTTCGGTTTTGTGCTCTTCTTATTTCTCTTAAGCACGCTGATGTTTTGGTACATGGATTATTTCGGAAATGCCCTGAAACCATATCTTTTATAGGGTTCCAATAGAAAGAGCGGGAAAACCTAATGGCGGACAACCCCGAAGAACACGAAAAAACAGAAGACCCAACTCAGAAGAAACTTGAAGAAGCACGCAATAAGGGTGACGTCGTTAAGAGCCAAGAGGTTAATTCTTGGTTCATTATGCTCGCTGCTACACTCTTTATCATGATGTTTTCGGATAATATGGCGTCTTCTCTTGGTATTACCTTTAAAGGAATACTCGCCAATGCGCATGATATCCCATTAGATAGTGGTAGCCTCGGCCGGTTTTTCTGGACACTGGGGCTCGCTGTGCTTAGTGCTCTGGCGCTTCCATTTCTCCTATTGGCAATAGCAGCTCTTGGGGCAAATTTTGTTCAGCAAGGGTTTGTTTTTTCCCTGGACCCTATCAAACCGAAGCTTTCAAAAATATCTCCCTTCTCAGGCTTTAAGCGCCTTTTTTCTATGACGAGTCTTGTTAATTTCGCCAAGAGCCTAGCGAAGCTTCTCATTGTTGGTTCGGTTATTGCCTTTATCGTTTGGCCGAACCGGGACAGTTTAGACACAATAGTACGGCTTGATCCGGCTGCTCTCTTAGGCTTCACGCAGTCTATGGCCGTTAAAGTATTGGTTGGCAGTCTTGCTGTGCTTACAATCTTGGCGGCACTCGATTTCGCCTATCAACGCCAAACTTGGTGGAAAAAGCAAAGGATGACGGTCAAAGAGCTTCGTGATGAATATAAGCAGCTTGAAGGTGACCCGCAGATCAAATCAAAACTCCGCCAGGTGCGTATGGAGCGTGGGCGTAAACGCATGCTTGCGAATGTGCCCGACGCGTCGGTCGTGATTACAAACCCGACTCACTATTCAGTTGCTTTACAATATGAACCTGGCATGGACGCTCCCATTTGCCTTGCAAAGGGTGTTGATACAGTTGCTCTTAAAATTAGAGAAGTAGCGGAGGAACACGACATACCGCTTGTTGAAAATCCGCCTCTTGCCCGGGCGCTCCATGCCAGCGTGAATATAGACGATGAAATCCCAACCGAACACTATAAGGCCGTTGCTGAGGTTATCGGTTATGTCATGCGTTTGAGACGCCAAGCAGGCAGAAAAAATGGCTAAATGTTAGAGACCTGAGCTTCAATTAAAGCACGGGCAAATAAATTAGGCGTATATAAATTGGTTTACATAGGTTTCTAAGGTTCGAATCGGTTAAGGTCGCCCTCATGAGTGAGATTCAAGCCCCTTACCGCTTTTTATCTTTGACTGGCCGAAAAATGTCGCGCGACGGCACAATAGGATTAGTCGTTCTTTTGGCCCTTCTCCTGGCTATTGCCGCCATTTCTCTCGCTTTGCTTTCCCGTGATTCCGCAGAACCTTTCGTCTTGACCATTTTGACGGGCCTGGCGGTGATCGGAGTTTTTGCGCTTTTTGCAGGAGCAGTCGGTATTCTGCATTTTGGTGAGCGTGTCGTTCATCAGGATGATTTGACAAAGGCTTATGCCGATAATTTGTCGGAAGGGCTTTTGATAACGCGGGGTAATGGCCATGTGCTCTACGCCAATGAAGCCTATTTCCGGTTTTTTACCAATGGTGACAGTGACCATATTCCAACCGTTGAGCAAGCCTTTGCAGGCGATGTACTGATATCAGATCATATTTTCAGATTATCGCGCGCAGCTCTTAGAGGTGAGGCTTGGGAGGAGGAGTTTCGTATACAAGGCTCCATGGGGCCTTCCGGATCAGGTGATGGCGGATCTAGATGGTTTCGCATTTCCGTTGATCAGATGCCGGGGGAGAGTAGTCATGCTCGCGGGCCGTTATCTGTTTGGCGTATTGCCGAAATTACGGGCGAGCGCATGCGCCAAGAAGAAGCTTTTCAAAAGTTGCAGGAGGCGATCGCCTATCTTGACGATGCGCCGGTTGGTTTTTTCTCTGCCGACCCGAGGGGGCGGATTGACTATATGAATGCCACATTGGCCGAGTGGCTAGGCCTTGATCTTACGGCAATTGCGGATGGCGGATTGACTTTATCTGAGCTTGTTTCCGGCAATGGGGCTGCACTTTTGGCGCGGGCTGTGGAAGAGACTGGCGGTTCCGGTACGCAGGAGCTTGATATCGACCTCATCCAAGCAGATGGTACGAGCTTACCCGTTCGTTTGCTGCATCGGGTTGTGCCAGCCGCTGGGGGAGCCGTGCAAACACGCACCATGGTGTTAAACCGTTCTCATGGTGCGGAAATGGCTGAGGATGTTCGGGCGGCGGAGGTTCGGTTTGCACGGTTTTTCCATTCGGCACCTATCGCCATTGCAACGGTGAATTCGGAAGGACGGATTGGTGGGACAAATGCGGCGTTTGCCCGCATGTTTAACCGCTCGCGCAGTGGCATGATGAATGGTGGTGTATCCATATATGATCTGGCTGATGCATCTGACCGGGATGCATTGGAAAAGATGTTGCAGGCGGCAGCGGCAGGGCAGGTTGATATTGCCCCGGTAGATATTACCTTGGATGCTGAGGCGGAGCGCAATGGCAGGCTCTTTGTCAGCCCTATTGATCAAGCGGCGGGCAGTAGGGAAGCCGCCATTTTATATGCGATCGAGACGACGGAGCAGAAATCGCTCGAAATCCAAGTTGCGCAAAGTCAAAAAATGCAGGCTGTGGGACAACTTGCAGGTGGCATTGCTCATGACTTTAACAATGTTCTGACAGCTATTATTGGTTTTTCGGACCTTTTGCTTGCGAGCCATAGGCCAACGGATCCTGCTTTCAAAGACATTATGAACATTAAGCAGAATGCTAATCGTGCCGCTAGCCTTGTACGTCAGCTCTTGGCTTTCTCACGCCAGCAAACGCTTCGACCTGAGGTGTTATCCCTTACGGATGTTCTTTCGGATTTATCAATTTTGTTAAGCCGGCTTCTCGGTGAGAAGGTTGAGCTTAAGGTTGTGCATGGCCGTGATCTTTGGTTCGTTAAGGCAGACGTGACACAGTTTCAACAGGTTATTGTAAACCTTTGCGTTAATGCCCGAGATGCTATGTCTGATGGCGGGCGTTTGACCATACATACAGCCAATGTCAGCGAACGGGACGCACTTATTCGTAACAATGCTACGATTGCGCCCGGTGAATATGTGCTTTTGGAAGTGACGGATACGGGGTGCGGTATTCCGCAAGAGCTTCTCGAGAAAATTTTCGAGCCCTTCTTTACAACCAAGGAGGTTGGTAAGGGGACGGGGCTTGGTCTGTCTACGGTCTATGGCATTGTCAAGCAGACGGGTGGTTATATTTTTCCTGAAAGTGAGCCGGGCCAAGGTACAACCTTCCGTATATTCTTGCCGCGTCATGTGGAAGAGGAAGAAGAAGCCACCGGTACGGTTAAAACGGACAAACGGGATAAGCCACGTGATCTTACGGGTTCAGGATGTGTGCTTTTGGTGGAGGATGAGGAGGCCGTGCGCAGTTTTGCGGCCAGGGCCCTTGCCTCCCGTGGTTATCAGGTTCTTGAAGCATCAACGGGAATTGAAGCTCTCGACATGATGGAAGCCCATGATGGACGTATTGATTTGGTGGTGAGCGATGTGGTCATGCCAGAGATGGATGGTCCAACGCTTCTAAAAGAATTGCGGAAAAGTAATCCCGAACTCAAAATTATTTTCATCTCTGGTTATGCGGAAGATGCTTTTAAAAAGAATTTGGAGGAAGATGAGGAGTTTGCCTTTTTGCCGAAACCCTTCTCGCTGAAACAGCTTGCTGCGGCAGTTAAGGAGACGCTTCAGACATAAGAAAAGCATGATAGCTCTATAATTGATATACAAAAGGGGATGATAGTACTTATATATCGTAGTATCTGTTTAATTGGAGTGTGGGATGATGCGTCGTTTTTATATTGTAGGCATGCTCGCCGGTCTGGTGGTTTTGCAAAACGGTCTAGCTCAAGCTGCAGATCCGCTTGAAGGTTATGAAAGCCGCAAGCTCGAAGCAGAGCGTTTTTTTAAAGCTCCGTGTCAGGAGCTTTGGTTTATGCGAAACAGCATTTACGCAGCAAAAAAATATTGCTTCAAAGAGGCCAAGGAAAAAGAGGCCTTTGGTAATGATGGCTGCAAAAGCTCTACCCCAGAGGAAATCTTGAACGAATTTGAGCTTGCCAATGTGGCAACAATTCTCAAGGTTGAGCAGGACAAGGGCTGCGTAGCAAAATAAAGTAAGGATAGAGATGAGTTCGTGACCTAGTGAGGTGAATTTGAAGTTCCTATCATATTTGCAGCATATTCTTTTAGGAACTTCAAATTCGTAAACCTCACTAGATCAATCTGCGTTCAAGTAGCTTCACTTGAATGCAGAAAAATTGATCGATATCAAAGAAGTAGAGCATGTTAAGCGAACTCACTTGAGCGCAACATGCTCTAGATTCAAAAATTGGCTAGTGTCCTTTCGAATCTAAAGTTCGAAAAGTGCCTGACTGAAAATAATACGAACTTTAGATTCGGGACACTAGGGGTTATGGCTTATGGCGATTTAGCCTGATCAAGGGGGTGCATAAACCCGAAGGGCTTCAAACTTTAAGAATCACTTTTTAGGTGTTCAGCTTATATTAACAGGAACATTGTCTGAACATTTGTCAAAACACTGTTTAATGTCAACAGGTTAACGTGTCTCTTGCTATCGTGAACAAATAGTGTACATTCGACCGGATTGCTCCTATTTGAAACTCGTGAAATAAGAGGGTTATGAGATGCGGGATACCATGCTTCGTGTCATCGAGGGGGACATGATGGATAAAGAAAAGGCTCTAGACGCCGCGCTTAGTCAAATTGAACGGGCTTTTGGTAAAGGCTCGATTATGAAGCTTGGGCAGAATGACCAGGTGGTTGAGATTGAAGCAATTTCAACAGGTTCACTCGGTCTCGACATTGCGCTAGGCATTGGCGGTTTGCCGCGGGGACGGGTTATTGAAATCTATGGGCCTGAATCTTCCGGTAAGACAACATTAGCCTTGCATACAGTTGCAGAGGCACAGAAAAGTGGTGGTGTTTGCGGTTTTGTAGATGCGGAACATGCACTTGATCCGGTTTATGCCCGCAAATTAGGTGTTGATTTAAACGAACTTTTGATCTCTCAGCCTGATACAGGCGAGCAGGCCCTTGAAATTGCAGATACACTTGTACGCTCTGGGGCGATTGATGTGCTTGTTATCGATTCTGTTGCGGCACTTACGCCGAGGGCGGAACTCGAAGGCGAAATGGGTGACAGTCTGCCCGGCTTGCAAGCGCGGCTCATGAGCCAGGCCCTGCGTAAACTGACCGGGTCGATCTCTAAATCCCGGTGCATGGTCATTTTTATCAATCAAATCCGTATGAAAATCGGTGTCATGTTTGGCAGCCCGGAAACAACGACGGGTGGCAACGCGCTTAAATTTTATTCATCGGTGCGTGTCGATATTCGCCGGATTGGTGCTATTAAGGACCGTGATGAGGTTGTGGGCAACCAGACGCGGGTCAAGGTTGTGAAGAATAAGGTGGCCCCCCCATTTAAACAGGTTGAGTTTGACATCATGTATGGTGAGGGTATTTCCAAAATGGGCGAGCTCATAGACCTTGGGGTTAAGGCCGGTATCGTGGAGAAATCCGGCTCATGGTACTCTTTTGATGGTCAGCGTATTGGCCAGGGCCGTGAGAATGCTAAGCAATTTTTAAAAGGCAATCAGGAGATGTCTCAGTCAATTGAGCATGCTATCCGTCAGAATGCGGGGCTTATCTCTGAGCAGATTCTTGATGGAGAACCTGAGGATGGTGCAGAGGGCGAGGACCCAGAACTTGAAGCCAAAGCTGAGGAGAAAAAGAAGAGTGTGGGTTGATCGGTAGGAGGTTGGTTGCTCTGGACATAAGAAAGCCCCCCTTGTAAAACGCATCTTGCTAAAGAACCTTAATCATGGATATGAAAGCTTAAGGAAAAAGACGAGACATTGAACTTGCAATAGACTTTTTGGTCTCGCACTTCGTTATTTGAGACGCTTTTTGATCTCTAGCTTCGCGAGACTGCCCTATTGGATGCCAGGACTGATCCGGGCATGACGTCAGAGTGAAGTTCGAAGGCTGTGCAACATGCCATAGTGTCATTACCGGGCCTGCCTCGGTGATCCAATAGGGAAATACCGGTTTCAAAACATCCAATTGGAATCCGGGGAAACCTGTAAGCGTTCTTATCCTTAACCCTTAGGTCAGAGCAATGAGCGGTGTTAACGAGATACGTTCGGCATTTTTGAATTATTTCAACGTGCATGGTCATGAGATTGTGTCATCGTCCCCACTTGTGCCGCGCAATGATCCAACATTGATGTTTACCAATGCGGGCATGGTGCAATTCAAAAATGTATTCACCGGCACCGAGACTAGGCCCTATAACCGGGCGGTTACATCTCAGAAATGTGTGCGGGCAGGCGGTAAGCATAATGATCTCGACAATGTTGGCTACACCGCACGTCACCACACCTTCTTTGAGATGTTGGGTAATTTTTCATTCGGTGATTATTTTAAGGATCTGGCGATTGAGCTTGCCTGGAACCTGGTAACCAAAGAGTTTGGCCTTGATGCCAAGCGACTCTTGGTGACGGTTTATTCCGAGGATGATGAGGCGTTTGATCTTTGGAAAAAGGTTGCGGGCCTGCCTGAGTCCAAAATTATCCGTATTCCGACCAGTGATAATTTTTGGGCCATGGGAGATACCGGGCCTTGCGGTCCATGCTCGGAGATTTTTTTCGATCATGGCGAACATATTGCAGGAGGTCCCCCGGGCTCACCTGACGAAGATGGTGACCGTTTCATTGAGATCTGGAATTTGGTTTTCATGCAATTCGAGCAGGTGACGCTTGATGAGCGTATCGACTTGCCGAAGCCTTCTATTGATACAGGCATGGGGCTGGAACGCATTGCGGCTGTGTTGCAAGGTACCCATGACAATTATGAGACGGATCTGTTCCAGGCTCTTATTGCAGCTTCTGTAGAAGCGACCAATGTTCCAGCAGAAGGCGAGCATGGCGTTAGCCACAGAGTGATCGCCGATCATCTGAGAGCCACAAGCTTTTTGATTTCTGATGGTGTGTTGCCCTCCAATGAGGGGCGTGGCTATGTGCTGCGCCGGATTATGCGACGGGCGATGCGGCATGCTCATTTATTGGGGGTTCATGAGCCTCTAATATACAGACTTGTGCCTTCCCTCATACGGGAAATGGGACAGGCTTATCCGGAGCTAACGCGTGCAGAGCCTTTAATTACGGAAACTCTGAAACTTGAAGAAACACGATTCCGTAAGACACTTGATCGCGGACTTAGCCTTCTTGATGAAGCAACTAGAGAAATGAGCAAGGGGGATGTGCTTTCCGGCGAGGTGGCGTTCAAGCTTTATGATACTTATGGTTTTCCCCTCGATCTTACAGAAGACGCCCTAAAACCTCGTAGTATTGGTGTCGACAAAGATGGTTTCAATGAAGCCATGGATCACCAGCGGGCAGAAGCGCGCAAAGCGTGGGCCGGGTCGGGCGAAGCCGCCACCGAAAAAATCTGGTTTGACGTTCGCGAGCGTGTCGGTGCGACAGACTTCTTAGGGTACGAAACAGAAACCGCTGAGGGTGAAATCGTCGCCCTTTTGCGTGGCGGTAAAGAGGTTAAGCAGCTTAAAAAGGGGGATGAGGCGTGTATTGTCGTAAACCAAACGCCGTTCTATGGGGAGTCTGGTGGTCAAGTTGGCGATCAGGGAGAAATCCGGTCTGAGAAGGGGGCGGTCTTTCGCGTTACAGATACCCAGAAGAGGCTTGGGGATCTTTTTGTACATTTCGGTGTGGTCGAGAAGGGGCCTTTAAAAGCAGGCGATGCTGTAGCACTAGATGTGAATCACGACAAGAGAACAGCAACAAGGGCTAACCATTCTGCCACTCATCTATTGCATGAAGGGTTGCGGTATGTGCTGGGTGAGCATGTGGCGCAAAAGGGGTCTTTGGTAGAGCCGGGACGTTTGCGTTTTGATTTTTCTCATCCTAAGCCTGTAAGCGAAGAGGAGCTTGCTGAGATAGAGCGAATTGCCAACACGATTATTTTACAGAACGAACCAATCGAAACACGACTGATGGCGGTTGATGACGCTATCGAAGCTGGAGCCCTTGCTCTCTTTGGCGAGAAATATGGCGATGAGGTTCGGGTCGTACGGATGGGTACGGCTTTGGAAGGTGAAAAAGTTGGTAAGTCCTATTCTGTCGAGCTTTGCGGCGGTACCCATGCCAAGCGAACTGGTGATATTGGACTTGTAAAAATCGTGAACGAAAGTGCCGTTGCTGCTGGCGTGCGCCGTATTGAAGCGCTCACGGCGGATGGAGCGAGGGCATATTTAGATGCCCAAGATGAGCGTATTAAACAAGCTGCAGATCTGCTTAAGACGAGTGCAGATGAAATTATTCCACGGCTTACAAACCTGCTTGAGGAGCGCAAGAAGCTTGAGCGTAATTTGGCCACAGCAAAACGCGAGCTGGCTATGGGCGGTACGGGGGCCAATGGTAATGGAGATGCGGTTCGTGACTTGGGGGATGTACGTTTGCTGGCGCGGACAGTTAAAGGAATAGCGCCTAAAGACCTTAGAAGTCTTGTTGATGATGGCAAAAGGCAGATCGGATCGGGCATCGTTGCAATTATTGGTGTGACGGATGAAGGTAAGGCCGGGATTGTTGTTGGCGTGACAGAAGATCTAACAAGTAATTATAATGCCGTCGACCTCGTTAAAGCGGGTGCTCAGGCACTTGGCGGGAAAGGCGGTGGTGGGCGTCCTGACCTGGCGCAGGCCGGCGGGCCGGATGGCAATCAAGCCGATGCAGCTCATGCGGCGATTGCGGCCTGGGTTACGGAACGCGCTGGGGTTTAGGTTGTGGTGCAACCAATCGTTAAATTGTCGCCGTAGCGTGAGACGCTTTTGGTAAGTTCCGGTCAACTCCATTGCACGGCCGGTGTGACTCACCTCAAAGAAGGGCGTGCCAGGTGATGCAGGTGTTTTGGGCAAGTCTCTTGACATTGAGGACGCCCAACGGGGCCCACCGCCGATTGATTTGCATGTTTTATGTACCAACAAAGTCTATGGTTGCTGGTTAAACATTCGTTTAACCAGTGGAAAGGGTATTTTGCGTCCAGATTAGGTCACGGACTCATAAATGTGCTGAAAATGGCGCTAGAAACGGCAAAAAGATACTAGAGCATCCTGCGTTTAGATGAAATCGCTTGAATGCTCTCATTTTTTGATATCGATCAACTTTACCACGTTCAAGTAAATTCACTTGAACGTGGGTTGATCTAGGAGAAGCGTGCAGACAAGGGTTGTTTCCCTTTTCAAGCGCTTCAACGCTGCAGATTGAAGCCGTTTCAGCGTCCGGAGGATATGGCCGCTCTGTCCGACTACAGCGTCGCAAAGGTTTGAAAATGCACCACATTTCCTGCACCTTTGCTTCTCGTATTCGAACAGATTGGCTCATACCATTTTTAACCACATTTATGAGTTCGTGACCTAGTGCAAAAGCTCTTGACTGTATCCCGGTTAGGGTCTGCAATCTTTTGCTTGATCTTGTTATAAAATGCCGCCGTCAGAATGGCTTTGAATTTATCAAAAGGGCTCTGGGTGCTTACCTTATGACCGCCGGTAGCGAAAACCAATATCCTGATAATCCTTCGTACCATTACCGGCGACGGATACATCAAATTTTGGAAACGGGTCCGACACGAGACGCGATAAGCCTTGTTGTCAATTACGGCCTAATTATTCTCATTGTCGTGAATGTTATTGCATTTGCTGCGGAGACAGTGCCAAGATTACAAGCCACCTATGGGCCTTACTTCGATCTTTTCAACCTTGTCTCAGTGGCCATTTTTACAATTGAATATGTGCTTAGGGTGTGGAGTTCCGTTGAGATTCCGACTTTAAAGAAACAACGGCCATTGCAGGCGCGGCTTCATTTTGCCATGCGGCCTCTTCTTATTATCGATCTCATTGCAATCCTGCCATTTTATCTAAGCTTTTTGGTACCAATTGACCTTCGGGTATTGCGGGTCTTACGGCTCTTTCGTTTTTTCAAATTGGCGAGATATTCTCCAGCTTTGCAAACTTTGGCCCGTGTGTTGCAGGCTGAGTTTCGTGCGCTCCTTGGAGCGCTTTTGGTGATGGTGTCCTTATTACTTTTTGCTTCAACCGGTATCTATTTCCTTGAGCGAGATATTCAACCTGAGGCTTTTGGCAGTATTCCGGCTGCCGCTTGGTGGGCACTTGCCACGTTGACGACAGTTGGTTATGGCGATGTTGTGCCGATCACGGGCTTAGGAAAGATTTTTGGTGGCATGATCATGGTGTTCGGCCTTGCCATGTTCGCGCTTCCAATTGCGATTATTGCAACCGGGTTCAGTCAGGAAGCAAACCGGCGTAAGTTTGTTGTTACCTGGAGTATGGTGGCACAAGTTCCCATGTTTCATGGACTTCAACTTGGTGAAATTGCTGAGATTGCAACTCTACTTCAATCTGAAATCATTGCACCACAAACCATCATTTTCCGAAAAGGTGAAACGCCAAGAGGAATGTATTTTATTGTGCATGGTGAGGTTAAAATTGATACAGGTGAACAGGTCATTACGTTTACAAGAGATAATTTTTTTGGAGAACGTGCGCTTTTGGAAAAACGTGTGCATAGTGCTGACGCTGTCGCGCTGGCAAGGACTAATCTCTTAATCCTTGAAAGAGAAGATTTCGAATATTTGTTACGTCGGAATCCGCAGATCAACCAACGCCTTAAGGATGCACAGGAATGCATTAGTTTGAATTAGCAGTGAAAGTTAGTGGTGGCTAAGTTTGAAAGTGGTGTATCAAGGATGTGGCTCGAGCATCAATGATGTTGACTTCATTTGAGGCAGGCAATACCGCAACATAGCGACAGCTCCGACCGTTTCCTAAAACAGGATAAATTTTCAGAGAAAATAGGTTTTCCCTTATGGTTTTGACCGGAGATAACACGATCAATAAGGCGAGAAAACTCCTTGCTCCATCCAACCGTGGTGAAATTGCGCCATTCATCGCCATGGACGTTTTGGCATCAGCGAACGAAAGGGAGGCTGCTGGTGAGAACATTATTCACATGGAGGTCGGCCAGCCCGGAACACGTGCACCACGCCCTGTTATTGAAGCTGCAGAGCGAGCCCTGAAAAATGACCGCTTGGGATATACAGAAGCCCTCGGCGTGCCAGCTCTTCGTGAGCGAATTGCCAAGCATTATTTAGACTACTACAGCTGTAGCATTGCACCGGAGCGGGTCATTATCACGACCGGGTCTTCTGCCGGGTTTGTCTTAAGCTTCTTGGCACTATTTGATGCCCAAGCAAGGGTTGCTCTCCCATCACCGGGCTATCCAAGTTATCGCCATATTTTGAAGGCGCTGGGGATTGTTACCCAGACCATTGAAACCACGGCTGAAACACGATGGATGCCGATTGCAGACAATCTAGAAGCAATGGTGCAGTCTGAGGACCTTGATGGGCTCTTGTTAGCAAGCCCGGCTAATCCGACGGGCACAATGCTGATCGGTGATGGTCTTGCAAAACTTGCCGAGGCGTGTGGGCGCCTAGGTCTATGGTTTATTTCCGATGAAATTTATCATGGCCTTAATTATGAAGTACCTGCCCAGACAGCGCTTTCTTATTCCGATAACGCCGTTGTCATTAACAGTTTCTCAAAATATTTCTCAATGACGGGTTGGCGCATTGGTTGGATGATTGTTCCAGAAAATCTTGTCAGAACGATCGAACGACTGGCTCAGAACCTTTATATCTCCCCACCTGCTCTTTCTCAATTCGCTGCTATAGCAGCATTTGAGTCATTTGAAGAGACTGAAGCCTATAAGGCGGTCTACGAAAAAAACCGTGAGATTCTTCTTAATGAGCTGCCCAAGATGGGGCTTACAGGAATTTTACCGGCTGATGGTGCGTTCTATCTTTATGTCGATGTCCAGCACTTGACAGATGATAGTTTGTCGTTTGCTAAGCGGATGCTGGATGAGATTGGCGTTGCGGTTACGCCTGGTCTGGATTTTGATCCCGAACGCGGACAATATTATATTCGGTTTTCTTATGCCGGAAAGACGGGTGATATGACTGAAGCCGTGCGGCGTTTGCGTGGCTGGGTAAAATAACTGATAGTTCACTCTAATCCCAATTCACGAGACAGCGTTGGATCCTTCCGTAAATCTTTCATGACGGCGTCTGCCATGACGGCTTGTCCTTCGGCATTGGGATGAAACGCCCCACCATAGATGCTCGCGAAAAAAAGCTGCAAAGGCTTCCAGTAGTTTACCTTGCCGTTAAATCCTTCCAGAGTTTCCAATAGATTCTTCGCGCGTTTCGAGCAACGGTCTTGTGCGAGGAGCCCGCGTTCCGAATGATAATGTGCTGTTAAAAATGAATCTGCCGGGGTTCGTATCCACCTTTGACGAGATTTATATGGTAGATAGTCTACCGGAGAATAGGGGCGCCATCCTTTAGCCTCTTGGTATCGTGGAACGCGGATATATTTTGTTCTTACGGATGCTGCATCGTTTTCGGCACACAGGCCATGTTTGCGAAAGAGGCTCCTGTGTGAGCTGACCAATTTCCAACCATATTTTTTTGCAAGCTGCCCCATCTGTGTGAATAGTTTGTCCGAGGCGTGCTCTGCTTCCTTCAAGCGTTGTTCGGACACTTTAAAAGGAGGAAAAACATCAAAAGACTTGCTCTTGGAACACAAGGTTCCTTGCTCATCATATGCGATTGGCGGATATGCCGTGATAACGACATTGTTTTGCCCACCGTAAGCATTTCCTTTAACACCGACATAACTTTTCAAAGCTGACGCAAGAGCGCTGTATCGCGCGTTGATATAGGTAATCCGTTTTTCAGCCACCGCCGCATCATGAACGGTATCACGGCCAAAATTCCGGAAGGGCGCTTTGTCGTGAAGTATGGCGTGGGCAACAACAGGACTAAAACCCATATCGTTCCCTCCGATACTCAAAAGTACCAAGTCAGCTTTTCGCTTTTTAGATTTTGGGCAATGAGCGATTGAGGAATTTATGAGTTTTTGAGCATGTTTCCAGAGAAATTTATCTTTCGATGTGGTGTTACCTGCGCCAACTTTTAGCCGACTTATAATTGCTGATCTGATTTTCGATGTTTTGATATCGCTACGACATATATCCCGAGAAAGCGCGGTGAGTTGACCCGGTAATTGGCCGATGAAGATGTCCTCGTTTTCCCGCCATGAATATCGTTTGTCTTCACCAGGCTGGCATTCCCGAATAGGTTTCGGCGCTAATATTCCTTGCGTAACCTCAGCTCCAGAGCACGCAAAGCTTATAAATGTCACCGCTTGTTGAGGATTCTCAATGGCAATTTGTAAAGCGACACGCAGTTGGTGAGAATAAAGCGAGCGATGACATTCTCGGTCCCACCATTTCGCTCTCGCCTCATAAAAGGCGTCTGTATGAAGGTCAGTAGGATCTCCAGTTTTAGAGTAGCGTGTCGGATAGCCTGACAAGTCCACTATTTCGCCATTCCATCTGAGCTTGAGGCGTCCGTAATCCATTTGCAATTTCGGATCAAATTTTACAGGTAAGTCTGGATTGCCCTCGCCAGAGGCAAACGAGTCACCAAGTCCTATAATAAGAAGGTCCCGAATTTCGATGGGAGTGTCGTCAGGCGTTTGTGCAATCACTGAACCTTCGCGAGCAACACGAACTCGATACTTCCGACCAGGCTTATAGGGAACCCTAATCGTCATTTCCCGACAAGCGCCGGTGTTTTTGACGAGAGGCTCATTAGTAGCAGCCTTTTGCACTATCCACTGACAAGTCCCGTCAATGTTGTCACCTTTTAGTTCGAACAGAAGATTATGTGCTTTGGGGTGGACATAGTCTGAGCAGTGTTTACGTCGCCACCTGTCTTTCTTATTATAATGTCTAAAGCTGTCGCTCTCCTGCCCGTAACACGTTTTCCAAAATAAGCTGGCCGCCCAACCGTCCCGGTCGCTTTCTTGCTGAAGCAAACGCTCTGTAGCCAGAATAGGTGAGCCCGGATTAAGTTCCTTGGCTCTTCTAAATGCGGATATAAATTTTTCAGTGTCTTTCGGATCATAAAAGAGACGAAAAGGGTTCTCCATTCGCCAGGACAACCTGTACTCATCTGCCTGACAAGTATGTTGAGTAAGCGCTACTGTGAGGAAGAAGTAAGACAAAAACTGAAAACAGCCTCGTAAAGCCCGCATAACTTTCCCGAACATGATAAGTGAAACCCAAAGGCCTGATTTTTGTGGGGCAAGTCTAATCAAAGGAGTGCATGGATTGTCAAGCAATGCTTGAGGTAGGCGAGACCGGATAAAAGTCAGAAACAGAAACCGGTTTTCTCGGTTATTTGCGTTGCAACACTAGAATTAGGGGCCGATTTCGTTTTAATCAAAATCGAAACAAAGCCTAATCTAAGGCTTAATTTTAAAAGAATTTGGTGCAAATATAAATTCTAGGAGGAAGCCATAAGTTGCTAGGAGGAAGTTTTGGGTAAATTAGGAAAGCTTGCGGCAGGGGTCGTAAGCGTCATCCTATTGGTTTCCATGGTGGGTGCCGGCATGATGGCGCTCCAAAGCAAAGAACCAAAAAGTGCAGCTTTTTTGGGTGTTGGTTTGGGAATGACTGAAACGATGGCCTTTAAGCGCATGAACCGTATGGGATCGGGGGCGCTAATTGGGGCCTTATGTGCAGGCAATTATGGTGTGGGTGCCTACATCACATATGGCGGACTCGAGTGGCAGTTAATGGCACATACAATCAAAGGTAAGGTCAACGAAATTAAGCTCTACCGCTATGATTCCCAAGGCACGTCAGACAACGAACAATGCCAGGCTGCTTATCGTGCATTGTTAAAAAAGCAGCGGACGGCCTACTCTAAAGCATCATGGGCTGAAAGTTCCTTGCCAGGTGATGGTTTCAAGGTTCGCCACCGTGCTCATGCAACCCTAGCAGATGGTACCGTCATTAAAATCAGTGCTGAACGGCTGGACTGGGAACGGGCCCGATGCCTCATAGAGCTGCGAATAATTGGCGCCCAGACTTCAAGCCCTTCATCATGATTGTGTAGTATGGGTACTCACTTCACAGCACCACAGGCCAGCCGTGGAGACCCGTCATCCTGACCTTTGTGGATCATCAACGAACGATTCGCTATGTCGGCAAGCGTAAGGCGGGGTGCAACAAGCTCCCTTCTGGCCCATCCATCAGCATCGACTTGTACATCGGGTAAATTACCCAAATAGGTCTGGAAGGTGGTGCCGCTTAACTCTCCAGTACCTGATAGCCGTAAATGAGTTCCCCCTGCTAAACCGGGAACCATTACGCCGTTCTCTTCAGCCGGGCCACACTCTGGATTTTGGTGAATATGAAATGCATGACGTCCGGGGGCCAAACCTTTTAGTTCTGGCTTGAGTAACAGCGCTCCTTCTTTTCGGCCGGCGACTAATATTTCGGCGTTGCTTGCCGTGACAGTACCGATCACTTTTCCAACACCCGTGTTCGAGGTCATCCTTACGGTGATTTTGGCTTTAACGGGATTTTTGGGCCACTTTAGAAAGACGTCAAACATTTCCTTCTTTTGTCCGTCAGTCAGTTGGGTATTGGTTGCAACTGTCTGATGAGCTAGGAAGGAAGAAAACTCTTTCTGGATTCGTTTCAAAGGCGATGAGCTGGCCGTCAGCCGGGTTTTGAGCCAACTTTGGGCAGGCGGGAACCGCGTCCAATTTGGTAGTCGCGCAGCGAGATTGATATTTTTCCATTGTGGTAGGTAGAGGTCATCTCGAAATCTATCAAATTTGCTGAATAACGCCTCAATAAAGCGCGCGACTTTCTGATATCTTTTATGTGTATTAGACCATCTGTTTACCACCATTACCAATGGAACAGAAACGGTCCCGAGACTCTTATCGGCCGGTATAAGTTCCGGATATTCTTTACTTGTGAGCTTCTCGGGAGTGTAAACAGTCTGGCCCTTAGGCAAGGGTATCGGTAAAAGCTGAAGATCATCTTCAGCCTGAAGCTTATTGGCAATCATCTCTAATCCGCCACCAACGATAACGGTGGCAGCAATTTTACCGCTTTTGATGTTTTCGATAGCTTGTTCATGATACATGCTTGTTCGTTGAACTTTGATCTTCAATGCTTTGAACAACAAGGCAGGCGTTGTATAGGGGCTAAGGCCTCCTGGTCCGAAATTCACCGGCTTGTTTGCAAGTTCGTTAACATTGGTTATGGAACTGCTGGCAATTATGTAAATTTTATCCTGAAAAAGCTTTGTAATATATTGGAGCCGTTGTTTGATATTTGGAAATGCCTGCTTTCTGCCAAGCATTTCCAGTGAGTCCTGATGAACAATTCCAATATCAACCCCCCTTAGATGCAAAACATCGGACACACAAGAAACTGAATCCAGCCCGAGTAAGGGCAGTACACGCTGTCCTGCGTCTCTATTGAACATCACTGCCATGTCTTGGGTTAACTTTGCCGCTGTGCTGTGAATATCACCAGTAATGACGGTGACAGTTGTGCTATTGGCACGTGCGATCGCTTGTTCTTTTGTCTCTTGGGCGGATGCGTTTTTATAAATAGGTGTGGCAAAAGCAAATGTTAAATAGAGCAGCGACACAAATAAACATTTACGTACCATTGTTTCCCCTTTTGCGTCCCCCCCAAGCTATTGAATAAACTTACATAAACCTGCAAGTGGCTTAGATAGTGAGGTCTACTTATGTCCTAAATTGCGGCATAAACAAGAAAACTTTGTACAGCTTTTTTCCTATTGAGAACTATTTTTCATTGAGATGGTGAAAAATATTCGTAAAAGCAATACAGTTTTTTATCGATACAATTAGGCATTATACTTTAACCAATCATTATAAGTCTTTGTAAACAATGAAAAAATATTAATAGAATATTCCTGCCCGCAATTTCCTTGCATGTTCTGTAAGTCGATTCCGGAAGATTGCTGACCAGATTTTTGGTTTTCTGAAACAGCAAAAAGCCCAGCATGAAAATTTCAATACTGGGCTTTGACAAATCTCAGCAGTCGTGCAGCGATCAGTTACCGCCGTCGTCTGAGACGTATGGAAGCCAAAGGCACATAACGGCGTAGGTTTTGGTCAAATTGTGAAATTGTAACATAATGACGTTTCTTACTTGAAACTCTGATAGACATCCGCCCCTGAAACTCTGGACTTGAAAGTTTAAGTCTGACGCTGCTATTTCTCGCGGTTCCCGTAACACGGCCATTCACGCCATAATGCGACTCATTAAAAGATCCTGATATCCTACCTTTTCGATAGCGCAAATCACCACTGACACTGACTTTATAATCAGTTCCGGCACAGCTAATATTCTGGGAAATATTTCGGCCCCCGCCCCCGACATTATAGCGTACGCGGCAGATAACCCGCTCCTTCTTTTCGCCGGAGGGCGAAATTGTGCCACTGCCTTTCCAAGATCCCTTGAGGTTTAGGTATGGGTTAGCCTGCCCCTCTGTCGCCGTCAGATTGACCATCAACCCAACTGCCAGAATAAGAAAAATCCGTGTTAAGTGATTATTTGTTTGGCTCCACATCATGCTTCCTTACGCTTCCTTTTTTACCAGCCCCAGTTTTCTCAAACTTAAGATAATTGCTGGCAATACGAGTAAATCGCCGACAAGGGCTGCTGTTAACGTAGTGACGAAGAGCTTCCCAAACAAGCGCATCGCCGGTAATTCGCTAATCACTGTTACAGCAAGACCTAGCACCAATACAATTGTCGTCAAGACTAATACCGGGCCAAGACGGCCAATCGTTTGATACACAGCCTCAGCTGTGGATGGTGTTCGTCCCTGCTCGATATGAAGTCGGTTGAGGAAATGGATCGTATCATCAACCGCTAAACCAAATGCCACAGTTAGGGCGATAACACTTGCATATTCAAGTCCGTCCCCACCCAGATAAAGCAATGTGCCAGCAGCAACAATGGGGAAAAGGTTAGGAAAGATTGAAAGCAGAGCCGCCTTACCTGATCTAAAAGCCACACCGATCAATACAATTACAATTGCAACAGCGGCAATTAAACCACGATTCAATTGGCCAATCATGTTCGTGCTTTGCAAAGCCGAAACAGCTGCAAGCCCCGTTACAGTAAATTCTAAATCCCTATACTTACTGCGTAACCTATTAAGCTGAGCATCAACGGCACGCATAACGGGAACGCTTTGGTCTGCATCCAAATTGGGAACGCGACCAGTGGCCAATGCAGCTCTATCTTCTGAATTTACGAAACGCATGGTCAGGTGCTTTGGCAGTTTTTCCAGATAATCTATGATAATCTCCGGGCTGGCATCCCCCACATTCTCTTTAAGCCAGCGCGCGAGTGTGTCCAACGACCAGACATTGCCAATGTTCGGTTGTCTTTCCAGAAGCGTATGAGACTCTGCGATAGCATTGATGACGTCCTGTGAGCTTATGGTCTTCGTCTTAGGCCACCGGATCATAATATGTACTGGATAAGCTCCGGTTAGCTTGGCATCGAGCCGTTCGGCTGCGAAGCGGGATTGTTTGCTATCAGGCACCTGATCACTCAGTCGGTAACGGGGCTCAAGTTGCAAATGTGCTGCAATAAAAATGCTTACCAAGACAAGGCCTAAAACAGCTATTGGGATATGACGTGTTCTCAGCCAGTCGGCTAAGCTCGTGCAACCCCGCCCCAGCCAATCTATTGCAACGGATCGCGTAACTTCCTCTTTGACGAATTTTTCCTCATTGCGAATTAGAAGCACCGAAAGCATTGGTACAATCATAATCACTGAAACAAAGGCGAGCAGCGTTGCAAGTGCGGCTGAATAGCCAAATGTCCTGATAAGCCCGGAATCTGTCAGGGTCAGGGATAACATTGCGATGGAAGTTGTGAGTGAGGTCAGCACACATGCCGGACCGACGGTTTTAACGGCATGTTTGACGGCCTTAAACCGGTCGTCCCCTTGGCGTAAACGTCTCCTGATCGAGAACACCATATGCATAGCATCTGTAAATGCAATCACCATGACGAGTGGCGGAATAACATTGATGAAGGTCGTTAGCCGTTGATCTAAATGCCCCAAAATGCCGAGCGCCCAAAGGACAGATAAAGCAGGACATATTGAGGCGATGAAAACCAGCATAGGGCGGCGGAAAAAGGCGAGGCAAATTATAAAACCGACTATAAAGCCAACTGTATTATAAATGAGCCGGTCTCGTTTTATGGCATTACGGATTTCAAGGCGCATAATGGGTACGCCTGCCAGTTGGACCTTTGCTTTAGTTTCGCCGAGAGTCTCGTTTACTGTCTCTCTAATCTCATCAACGGTTGTTTCCAACCCTTTCTGGGCGACAATATCAGGCTTTAGTGAAAGAACGATAAGGGTGAGCTGGCTACCGCCGCTACGCTTCGATAAAAGCTTGCCTGTAACAAGGGGGTGATTAGCGACACGACTAGCTAACTTTTCGAATTCCTCTCCCTCGGGGAATTCCGCTGGAAGCATTGGTGCTGCGTAACCTTTTTCATTTGGCCGTTCACGCATTGAAAATAGGGAGATAACGCCACTCACAGCTTCAGAAAATTGCAGTTCCAAATGAGTTGTGCGGATTTCCTCCAATAGCTCCGGATTCATAATATTCTCGTCTTCTACAACAATGAGAATATCGAACTCGCTGGTTGGGAAACGTTTGCTCATTTCCGCATAATTCTGAAATTCAGTTGTGGTTGAGCGAAAAAGCTCCGATAGAGTTCCATGGGTTTTTAGCTTCGGAATACCTAAAGCACAAAGCCCGGACAAAATGACTATGATAATGAGAGCTACTATTGGCGCCCGAATCACAGCTAAACCAAGCTTTTCGATCCCAAATCCTAAAGAAGGCATATGTGTCCTATAATCTTCCAAACGCAAAAACAGAATTTAAAGATCTTCACTTTTCAGATAAGTGGGATCGTATCACTGATTTTTTATGGACCTAAAGGCCCTAGTTGTAAGCACGTATCGCGCTCTATCCAGGCATGACAGCCAAAAGTAAGGACAAAAGATGAAACTCTTAAGATACGGCCAGCCAGGCAAAGAGAAACCTGGACTTCTAGGTTCCGACAATACTATCCGTGATTTATCCTCTGAAGTTGATGATATCAAGGGGAATGTGTTGAGTCCGGAAGGATTAGAAAGACTACGCCAACTCGATCCGCTGACACTCCCTGTCGTTGAGGACACGCCCCGCCTTGGCCCTCCGGTGGCCGAAATACCCAAATTTATAGGTGTTGGGTTGAATTATGTCGATCACGCCGAAGAAACCGGCATGCCCATACCGGACGAACCAATTTTATTTACAAAAGCGACATCCTGTATTTGCGGCCCAAATGATGATGTGATCCTACCAAAGGGTTCCGAAAAAGGCGACTGGGAGGTCGAGCTTGCCTTCTTCATCGGTACAACGGCACGTAATGTTAGCAGTACAGACGCTCTCAATTATGTCGCAGGCTATACTATTTGCAATGATATTTCAGAGCGAGCCTGGCAGCTTGAAACCACGGGGCAATGGTTAAAAGGGAAATCTTTTGATACTTTTGGTCCAATAGGCCCTTGGTTCGTTACCAAGGATGAAATTCCTAATCCTCAAGTTCTTGATCTTTATCTGGATCTCAATGGCGAACGTGCTCAGTCCGGGACAACATCCAAGATGATTTTCACTATTGCAGAAATTGTGAGTTGCATCAGCCATTATATGACGCTTGTTCCGGGCGATCTGATTACCACAGGCACACCCCCCGGGGTCGGCATGGGCCGTAAACCTCAGTGTTTCCTAAAAATAGGCGATGAAATGCATCTTGGGGTTCAAGGTCTTGGCGAGCAGCGACAAATTGTCGTAGCGGCAACTGTTTAAGTTCCGGACTTATAAAGCTTGTGAAAGTGGTGTACGGGTCCCTGACCTGAACCGATAGAGAGCTGATCGGCTTCTGCCAGAGCGTCCGTCAGATAGGATTTGGCGTTGTGCACAGCATTTTCGAGCGTGTTACCATGGGCAAGGTAGGCAGCAATTGCCGAAGAAAGTGTACATCCTGTGCCATGGGTATTCATTGTCTCTATCCAAGGTGCGGCAAATCGGGTGATAACTTCACCATCAAACAAAATATCCATGGCTTCTTCACCAATGCCCTTACCATCGTCACGATGTCCGCCTTTGACCAAAACAGCCTTGGCTCCAAGCTTCATGAGGCGCTGAGCTTGGTCACTCATCACGGTTTCATCTGACGCAATGTTTTCTGATAGGAGATGTGCAGATTCTTGCAGATTTGGCGTAATCAAGTCAGCGAGAGGAAAGAGCTTTTCAACAAGAACAATTTCCGCCCCCTCATCCAAAAGCCGATCGCCGCTTGTTGCTACCATCACAGGATCAAGAACGACAGGCACATGACAAAAGTGTCTCACGCCCTCCGCCACAGCCTTAATAGCGTCCGCTCCGCCAATCATGCCTATCTTGACAGCGCGAATGTTAAGGTCCGTAAAAACAGATTCGAGTTGCTTTGTGATGAACTCAGGCGGTACGGCATGCACCGCTTGCACACCCATGGTATTTTGTGCTGTTAGCGCTGTTATGACAGTAGCGCCATAGACCTTTAAGGCCGAAAAGGTTTTGAGATCGGCCTGTATGCCCGCACCCGCAGAAGAATCTGAGCCTGCGATGGAAAGCGCGATGGGTATATCATTTTGCGGTTTCTCCATGAGATTTGACCCTAATTCTGGTTACAAAACCCTTGATCCATAAGCTCACGGATCAGGGAAAATTAATACCCCCTTTTGAGATCCACGATATT
The DNA here is from genome assembly GCA_965224165.1 of Methyloligellaceae bacterium. Lineage (GTDB taxonomy): Bacteria > Pseudomonadota > Alphaproteobacteria > Rhizobiales > CBDCYM01 > CBDCYM01. Next base: position 1,828,744 of record CBDCYM010000011.1, read on the forward strand.
TTCAAGTGCGTCACCCCGTTCGTAGCGTGTGATTTGCCGGATGACATAATTTGCGACGGCGCGCGCATCGCTCACGCTGGAATTGTGAGGCGTAATGAGAACCCTGGGATGGTTCCAGAGCGGGCTTGAGATACTAAGAGGCTCAGTTTCAAAAACATCGAGCGAAGCGGCGTAAAGCTCACCCGCATCAAGAGCAGAAATAATATCCTCTTCCACCTGCAGCCCCCCACGGCCCGCATTAATGAGCACAGGTCCGGGTCCAGCCCCATCCTGAGCAAGACCTTGAAAAAGCTCACGGTTTAAAAGGCCTTGTGTTTTTTCAGTTAATGGCAAGAGACATACCAAAATATCAGTTCGCCCTAGAAACTCTCTAAGCTCGGCACTGCCCACATAACAATCAATGCCGGGAATATGTTTGCGTGATCGGCACCAGCCGGCAACCCGAAACCCAAGCGTATCGAGCGCCAACGCTGCCGCCCGTCCCAAGACCCCAAGACCCATTACACCTACGCGCACTTCATTAGCTGCGGGTTGTGGCAATTCCTTCCAGTTTTTCTTTTGTTGAAACTCGATATATTCCGTTTGACGGCGGTGATGCAGCAATGTGTGTAACACGACGTATTCGCTCATGCGCAAAGTCAAGTCCGGATCGACGTAACGCACGATAGGACAATCCGGTAAGTCCGGATCATCAATAAGATGATCGATACCCGCTCCATAAGAAAAAATCACTTCAAGGTCTGGATATTCCTCCAAGACACCTTTCGGAGGGTTCCAGGCCAGCACGTAGCGGATACCTTGGCTTTTTTCTTCAGTGGGCCAGGTCAGCACCTTCATTTTCGGTGCTCGTAAGGAAAATTCCGTGACTAGGGGGGCAGGATCAGCCTGCCTTATAAGAACCAGAAGTGTCATGGTATTATGTTGTATTAGGTTATGTTAAGTCGCAACAGCATCCTGATAAGAGACTTTGAGGTCGAAGGCCGCCGCTAACAGCGCTTTTGTATAATCGGTTTCAGGATTTGAAAATAATTTTTGTGCCGGACCTTCTTCAACCACCTCTCCTTGCCGCATCACAATGACATAATTCGAAAGCGCTCGAACCACTTTAAGGTCGTGGCTGATGAAAAGATAAGCAAGATCACGTTTCTTTTGTAAATCCCTTAAAAGATCTACAATCTGAGCCTGCACAGACATGTCCAGCGCACTCGTTGGTTCATCCAGCATGACAAATTTAGGCTCAAGTATCATGGCGCGTGCAATCGCGATACGTTGACGCTGGCCTCCTGAAAATTCATGTGGGTAGCGATCCTGAAAAGCGGGATCAAGGCCTACCTCTTCAAGCGCCTGAGAAACGCGGTCTCGCCGCTCATCCCGTGTGAGGTCTGGATTTTGGATCACAAGCCCTTCTGAAATGATCTGGCTGATCGAAAGCCTTGGGCTAAGAGAGCCATAAGGATCCTGGAAGACAATTTGCATCTCCTGCCTCAAGGGGCGCATTTGTTTGGAATTATATGAATCGATCCGGTTGCCAACATAGGCGATAGGACCTTCGCTTGCGATTAATCGCAAAAGTGCCAACCCAAGTGTCGTTTTGCCAGAGCCGGACTCCCCCACAACACCGAGCGTCTGTCCGGCCCGCAATTTGAGTGAAAGGCCGTTCACCGCTTTTACATGATCGACCGTTCTGCGCAACAGCCCTCTTTTAATAGGAAACCAAACTTTGAGGTTATCAGTTTGAAGCACTACTGGAGCTGTTGTATCGGCAGGAGGCGGATCACCCTTTGGCTCTGAGGCCAATAAATGCTTGGTGTAAGCATGTTGAGGTGCTTCGAAAATCTCAGCCGTATCGCCTTTTTCAACGATTTCCCCTTCATTCATCACATTCACCCGCTCCGCCATTTTTCGTACGATACCGAGGTCATGTGTAATTAGCAGCATAGCCATTTGAAGTTCATTTTGCAGGTCTTTCAAAAGCTCAAGAATCTGCGCTTGGATTGTGACGTCAAGGGCTGTTGTCGGTTCATCGGCTATAAGAAGATCTGGTTCATTGGCAAGTGCCATGGCAATCATGACGCGCTGGCGCTGACCGCCTGAAAGCTGGTGCGGATAAGCTCCCAACCGCCGTTCCGGCGTGCGGATACCAACCTTCCTTAGAAGATCGAGAACATACTCCCGGGCTTCCTCATCGGTCATGCCTCGATGCAACTCCAATATTTCCCCAATCTGCTTTTCAATTGTGTGCAGAGGATTTAATGAGGTCATCGGCTCCTGAAAGATCATTGAGATCTCATTGCCGCGGATGGTGTGCAGTTCATCCGTTTCAAGCTTGAGAACTTCCTTATCCATGAAGAAGATTTCACCGCTCGGGTGGCTGGCTGTCGGATAAGGTAGGAGCCGCATAATTGAAAGTGCGGAAACCGTTTTGCCAGAACCGGATTCCCCCACAAGCGCAACTGTTTCTCCTTTCTTAATGTCAAAAGAAATATTTTTGACAGCATGCGTTACAGTTCCGCCCACGCGGAAATCTACCGAAAGATTTTTCACATCAATAAGGGGGGGAGAGGAGGAGTTTGTTGTGCTCATTTGGTGCTCAGTTTTCCCTATTGAAATGTTTTACGTGGATCGAGTGCATCTCTCACAGCCTCGCCAATAAAGATCAAAAGGCTAAGCATCGTGGCAATGACAAAGAAAGCTGTGAGACCAAGCCAAGGAGCCTGAAGATTGGCTTTCCCTTGAGCAAGAAGTTCTCCAAGTGAGGGCGAGCCTACGGGCAGACCAAAGCCAAGAAAATCAAGCGAGGTGAGGGTGGTAATGGAACCATTGAGAATGAATGGCATAAAGGTCAACGTCGCCACCATGGCGTTTGGCAAAAGATGGCGGAACATGATTTTGCGGTTAGAAACACCCAAGGCTCGCGCCGCAGTAATATACTCAAAATTACGACCTCGTAAAAACTCGGCTCTGACCACACCGACAAGAGAAACCCAGCTAAATAACAACAAAATGCCAAGCAATATCCAAAAACTAGGTGTGATTACCGCAGCAATAATGATCAGTAGATAAAGCGAGGGAATACTTGTCCAAATTTCAATAAACCGTTGGAAAAAAAGATCCACCCAACCGCCAAAATAACCTTGCACAGCCCCTGCCGTCACTCCGATGATCGATGAGAATATGGTGAGTATGAGCCCGAATAAAACGGATATTCTGAACCCGTATATAACTCTGGCAACAACATCTCGTCCCTGGTCATCTGTACCAAGCCAGTTTTCAGCCGAAGGTGGCGCAGGCGCGGGGACCGGCAGATTTAGATTGATAGTGTCATAGCTATAGTGGATAAGCGGCCAGACAATCCACCCGCCTTTTTCTTTGATAAGGTTCTTAACAAACGGGTCACGGTAATCCGCTTCGGTTTCAAACTCACCACCGAATTTGGTCTCGGGATAGGTGACAAAAACAGGAAAATACAAACCACCGTCATAAGAGAGCATGAGCGGCTTATCATTGGCAATAAACTCTGCAAAAAGGGTCAGAAAGAACAAAAATAAAAAGATCCAAAAACTCCAGTAGCCCCGCTTGTTGGCTTTGAAATTTTCCCAACGCCGCTTGTTAATCGCCGACAATGTAAACGAAATATCCCGACGCTTTAGGGCCTCTGTCACATAGGCTTTTGCCTTATCTGCAATTGTCAGAGTTTCGTTGCGAGCGTCCATCCGGTCATACCTCGCGTGATTCAAAATCAATCCGAGGATCGACCAATGTGTAAGTTAAGTCGGTGACTAAATTGATGAAAAGCCCAAGCAAAGAAAAAATATAAAGATTTGCAAAGACAACTGGGTAGTCACGATTAACGATCGATTCAAAAGATAAAAGTCCCAATCCGTCGAGAGAAAAAATGGTCTCGATCAAAAGAGAACCTGCAAAAAAGGCTGACAAAAACGCCCCAGGAAATCCAGCAATAATAATGAGCATGGCGTTGCGGAAAACATGACCATAAAGTACGCGTCCCTCGCTCAAGCCTTTAGCCCGCGCTGTCATCACATAATGTTTTTTGATTTCATCAAGAAACGAATTTTTAGTCAGGAATGTTGTGGTTGCAAACGCTGCCAAGGCCATGGAAATCAAGGGCAGAGTTAAATGCCAGAAATAGTCAACGATCTTGCCCCATAGCGAAAGTTGGTCCCAATTCTCAGATGTGAGCCCCCGCAGTGGGAACCAATCGAGGAAAGTGCCGCCAGCAAACAATACGATGAGAAGAACGGCAAAAAGAAATCCGGGAATGGCATAACCGACGACAACAACCGCACTCGTCCATATATCAAAACGGGATCCATCGCTCACAGCCTTGCGGATCCCAAGTGGAATAGAAATACCGTAAGAGAGGAATGTCATCCATAAGCCAAGCGAAATCGAAACCGGCATTTTTTCGATAATAAGGTCGATGACGCTGACATCTCGAAAATAGCTTTCGCCAAAATTAAACGTAAGATAATTGCCAAGCATAAGAAAAAAACGCTCATGGGCTGGCTTATCAAAACCGAATTGCTTTTCAAGCTGTTTGATAAATTCCGGATCGAGCCCTTGTGCGCCACGATATTTTGACGTAACGGCTGTATCCCCGGTTCCAGTTCCGGGCCTTGTTTGACCGGACCCGAAATCACCGCTCTGTCCACCACCGATCCTTGATGTGGCTGCAACATCGGTGCCGGTAAGCTGTGCAATAATCCGCTCGACAGGGCCGCCCGGCGCAAATTGGATGATTGTGAAGCTCACAAGCATGATCCCAAGCATTGTCGGAATAATGAGCAAGAGCCGTCTTAGGATATAAGCCGCCATAAAAAAGAATATTCCTCTCGCTAATTTGTCACCCCGTGAAAAAATCCCCTGAGCAAAGCGAAGGGCTTTTCTTTAGGACCAACTAATTCGTCTTCAATTTCGCAGCCTTAGCCTCATCGTACCACCATGTCTCAATTACGCCGCGATGAAAACGTGGCTTTGTTTTCGGTTTGGAAAACTTATCCCAATAGGCGATATGATGAGATGCCTTATACCAATGAGGAATCCAATAATGGCCTGCCCGTAAAACCCTGTCGAGAGCACGCGCCGCTATGTTCAGCTCTTTGCGGTTTTTGGCAGCAATCACCTTTTCGGTAAGTGCATCAATGACGGGGTCTTGAATGCCAGAAAGATTGTTGCTGCCTTTGACATTGGCAACTGACGATGTCCAATAATTTCTGAGCTGAATTCCAGGTGTAAGGGGCATGATATAGCGTCGTGTCGTAATGTCAAAATCAAAGCTTTTCAGCCGCTCTTGATATTGCGCCGGATCGACCCGGCGGATATTTGCAGGTATCCCTAGGAGCTTCAGATTCTTGATAAAGGGCGTAATGATCCGTTCAAAGGTTGGCGAGAAGATAAGGAATTCAATGCTCAATTCTTTGCCCTCATCATTAACCCGCTTACCGTTTTTAGTGACCCAGCCAGCCTCTTTTAAGAGCTTTGAAGCTTGACGTAAGAGCTTGCGATCTTGCCCTGAGCCATTTGAGACAGGTGGAGAATAAGGCGGTCCAAAAACCTCTTTGGGCAATTTATCACGATAAGGCTCAAGCAGTTTCAGCTCTTCCTCACTGGGCGGCCCCTTTGCCTTCATTTCGGAGCTTTCAAAATAGCTGTGCGTACGTTTGTAAAGATCATAGAATTGATTTTTGTTGGTCCACTCAAAGTCAAATGCGAGATCCAGCGCTTGACGAACACGCCGGTCTTTAAACTTATCGCGCCGGACATTAATGAAAAAACCCTGAGCTCCGGAGGGACGTTGATCGGGGAAGCTTTTTTTGTTCAGTCTACCCTCTTTCACTTGGGGGATATTATATTGCGTCGCCCAAACTTTTGACGTGAATTCCTCACGCAGGTCAAACGCTCCAGCCTTCAGCGCTTCAAATTCCGCAACCCGGTCCCTATAATATTCATAACGCAATTCATCAAAATTGAGCCGTCCACGATTGACCGGTAAATCCTTGCCCCAATAATCTTTGCGTTTCGCATAAATAACGAATGTGCCCTGTTTGAATTTCGTGATTTCATAAGGTCCCGAACCAAGCGGCGGCTCTAATGTGGTTTTCTCAAACTTATGCTTGGAATAATAGGCTTTTGAGAAAATCGGAAGCAATGAGGCAATAAGGGGCAGGTCACGGGTATGTTCTGCGTCAAATTCGTAGCGAACGGTATGCTTATCAAGAGCAATAGCTTTTTTGATGTCGTGGAGTTGCACACGGAAGATCGGATGGCCTTTTTCTTTGAGCGTGGTAAAGGTAAAGACAACATCCTCTGCCGTTATCGGGGTCCCATCTGCAAACTTGGCTTCTGGCCGCATATAAAAGGTGACGGATTTTTTGTCATCCGCCACTTCCGCTGAATGAGCCACGAGGCCGTAAACTGCATCCGGTTCGTCCCAAGCCCGGATCATTAAGCTGTCAAATATAAGATCGATATCCGTCAAAATACCAAGACCTTGGGCAGGATCACCTTTCAAAATGTAACCATTAAAACTATCGAACGTCACAAGGCCTGCAGTTCCTATCATTGATAGGCGCCCGCCTTTTGGTGCCTCAGGATTGACATAGTCAAAATGCTTGAAATCAGGCGGATATTTGAGATCACCGAAAGCAGATAAGCCATGGCGTTTTTCCGCCGCTTGAGCATAAGTCACCGCCAAAGCAAAACAAAAACCAACCGCAAACATACAGCGAGTTAGAACAGACGCGATGGTGCATTTTTCAGGTTTTGTCACAAAACGGCTCCGTCACAATAGCATTAACGTATAGCAGCTAGTTTTTCAGCAGATGTCTTGTCATACCACCAGGTGGAAAGCTGTCCGACACCAAGTGTTATGACCATGTTTTCCTTACTTGTTGCTTTTTTCTGACATGCCGCATCACAATTGGGCGACAAAACAGCAAGAGATTTAGGATGGCCGAAACGGTCCCAATAGCTAATCCGCGCATAGGGGATAAACCACTGCGGTACAACATAATGGTTCCAGAGCAGCACCCGATCCAACGCCCGTGTTGCCGCAATAAGCTCTGCTCGATCCTTCGCAAAAATAACGTTATCGACGATCTTATCTACAGCAGGGTTTTTTATACCAATCAGGTTGAAGCTTCCAGCCTGGTCAGCCGCTTTTGAGCCCCAGAAGAAACGCTGTTCATTACCTGGCGAAAAGGATTGCGGGAAGGAACCGACAATAATGTCATAATCGAATTTGTCGAGCCGCCGCTTATACTGTGCAACATCGACTGTGCGTACTTTTGCACCAATACCTAACCGCTTAAGATTTTGCGTATAAGGCAGAACCACGCGCTCAAAAAGCGGTGATACCAAAAGAAATTCTACGTTGAACGTTTCACCTTTACTATCTGTCAGCTTACCGTTTTTGATCGCCCATCCAGCCTCTTTGAAGAGCTTTGAAGCCTTACGCAAGTTCCTTCTGAAATCTTGTGGGGTCTTATTGAGCGGGTTTTTATATTCCGTGGTAAAGAGTTCTTCCGCCACGGATTTTTTAACAGAGTTCAAGATTTCTAACTCTTTACCTTCAGGCAGACCGCGTGAAGCAAGCTCTGAATTGTCAAAAAAGCTCGCTTGGCGTTTATATTGGCCATAAAACAAATTCTTGTTCGACCACTCGAAATCAAATGCAAGATTGAAGGCTTGGCGAACACGTGGATCAGTAAATTTTTTCCGCCGGATATTAAAGACAAATGCTTGCATACCTTCAACGGATTTCAGGGGCACGATTTGTTTTTTGACCCAGCCCTTCTTGATGGCCTTAATGTTCAAGGCTGTTGCCCAGTCCTTGGAGCTTGTAACCTGAAAGAAGTCGAGTTGATCAGCCTTAAACGCTTGTAACGCAATTGTTTGGTCCCGGTAATAGTCAACCTGGATTTCATCAAAATTATACAAGCCAACATTTACAGGTAAATCTTTAGCCCAATAATCTTTCACCCGTTCGTAGATGATTGTACGTCCCGGTGTAACGGATTTAATTTTATAGGGCCCTGAGGCCAATGGCGGTTCCAAAGTCGATTTGCCTGGGTCTCGTTGATTTCCATCTTTGTCTTTACCCGTCCAATAATGTTTCGGAATAATCGTCAGCTCACCAACAATATGAGGCAACTCGCGATTACCTTTGACGTCAAAAGTGAACTTAACCTTGTGCTCACCAAGCTTCTCTACCTTAACGACGTTTTTGTAATAGAGCTGTCGTTGCGGGTCGATTTTTTTCAGTGTGTTGAGACTGTAAACAACATCATCGGCCGTAATCGGCTTGCCATCGTGCCAACGCGCAGTCTCTTTCAGCTTAAATGTCACGGAAGAAAAATCATTAGGATAAGAAGCCCATTCAGCAATGAGACTATATTCTGTCCCTGGCTCCTCAAGACTTCTTGCCATCAATTTGTCGTAGATAAGCACCAATCCAAAAGCAGCCCGCCCCTTAACTGTTGCAAAATGATTGAGGGTATCAAAACTGCCTCTCGCCCATTGGCGTATTCTTCCACCCTTTGGCGCATTTGGATTGACATAATCGAAATGCTTGAAATCGGGGCCATATTTGGGGGTGCCCATAAGCGACATAGCATGATGGCGCTTAGCGTCCTCTGAAAAGGCCGCTTGTGGCATGATGACCACCATGGCGGCAAGAACCATGGAGGCGAGTGCAAGGTCTTTGCTGCTGCTAGGCATGATAGATGTCAGGACCTCTTTTTTTATCTGGAAGAAGACACAGTCTCCTATATGGTTGTTCTATTCTTAAGATGGTTTCGCAAACAGCGAACGGCAAATTAAAAATCATTCATAATATGAGCGTAAGCTGGAGGGAAGTCCTCTGTCTTGTGAGGTTTTATGCCAAGAGGCGCTTGCAATGTTCTTAGGCAAGATCATCAATCTTTTCTCCACCGCCATGAACCCTTTGTGCCAAGGCTGCTTCCATAAAGGCGTCAAGCTCACCGTCAAGTACGGCGTTCGGATTGCCACTTTCAATACCCGTACGCAAGTCCTTGACCATTTGATAGGGCTGTAACACATAAGACCGGATTTGATATCCCCAGCCGATCTCTGATTTTTGCGATTCCTGGGCTTGCGCTTCCTCTTCGCGTTTTTTCAACTCAAGCTCATAAAGCCTCGCTCTCAACATTGACCAAGCAGTTGCCCGGTTCTTATGCTGAGAGCGTTCATTCTGACATTGAACAACGATGCCAGTTGGCTCATGTGTAATTCTCACAGCGCTGTCTGTTGTGTTCACATGTTGGCCCCCCGCACCGCTTGCACGATACGTATCAATCCGGCAATCGCTTTCATTTACATCGATTTCTATTGTGTCATCAATGACTGGATAAACCCACACGGAAGCAAAACTCGTATGCCGTCGGGCATTGGAATCAAAAGGTGATATGCGGACAAGCCTATGAACACCTGACTCCGTCTTCAGCCAGCCATAAGCATTTGTACCTTTGATCAAAAGGTTTGCTGACTTGATGCCAGCTTCTTCCCCTGGGCTCGATCCTATAAACTCGACCTTATAACCCTTTGCCTCAGACCAACGCATATACATGCGCATGAGCATTTGCGCCCAGTCCTGGCTTTCTGTGCCGCCCGCACCGGCATTAATTTCGAGATAGGTATCGTTAGCGTCGGCTTCGCCAGAAAGAAGCGTTTCAACTTCGCGTTTCTGGGCCTCTTTCAGAAGGTCTTTGAGTGCGCCTTCCGCCTCAGCAACAACATCTTCGTCTTGTTCTTCTTCGCCAAGCTCGATAAGTGCGATATTGTCGTCGAGGCTGTGTTCAAGATTACTGTAAGCTGTGATGGAACTTTCAAGATGCTGGCGTTCCCGCATAATTTTCTGAGCATTTTGTGGATTGTTCCAAAGATTAGGATCCTCGACGCGCGCATTCAGCTTGTCCAAACGGGTCTTAGCGGTATCCCAGTCAAAGATGCCTCCTAAGCAGAGATAATGACTGCCTGATCTCATCAACAATGTTCTGCGTTTCTGCCCGCATTGATTTGTCTTCCTTTGAAAATATTATGTCTGAACGCTGTTTCAGAAACCATTATGACCCGTTTCTTCACTTATATGAAAAAAGCAACTTAGAAGCTCGAAGGCTGATATTTTGATACTTCTTATAAGCCTGCGCTGCAGCAAGATGGGTTTGTTTGAGACTCTTGCCCTGAAACCATGCCCTAATAATGGCCTCAATCGTGTATGCTTCCGGCGCCATATTGCCCTTTGTCAAAATGAGAGGATGTGCATCGCTGGTCTTCAATAAATTGGAGAAAAATGCCTTGCTTTGACATGCAAGAACAACGGCGCTGCGTGGAAGCGAGTTTGTTTCCTGTCCAATCCTTTTTCTGAACCATTTATTTAATGGAAATACATCCAAAAAGCTATTGTGGCCAATATAGCTTGTAAGATGAGCTTTTCCTCCAGCTTCAATTTTTATGATTTTTTCCTGCTTGCGTAATGAGATCGTCTCCGTATGAGCCCCTGCGCTTAATCCCAGAAACCGGTTTGTCGCCTGATGAATGAAGCGTCCGTCCCACGCTTCTGCAACAATATAGGCATCAACCCATTTGCCTCCGCGCATAATCCTGCGATAGAAAACACTCTTTTTCAATATCGGCGCTTGAGGAGTGTCCGCAAGTTTGAGACGCTTCCACCTGCCCTTTCCAGGGATAAAAGAATCAACACCATACATCGCCCCCCAATACAAATTGGTCTTCGGATTTTGACCATCACCCAAGGTCTTTGTCGTTGGAACAATGCCCTGATGTTTGTTATCCGCCAAGGCTACAATTAGATGTGCAACCAAAGGCTTTCCCGCTTGTACGTCGGCGCTCATCCGCTCCTGAACATCAGATCCATTTAACGCCCAAGCATAAGAAGGAAATAAAACAAAAAGGAATAAATACAGTGAGGTCAACGGCAATAGGAATAACGCACAGAAAATTTTCATAATATTCTTTCCATCTCCCCCTTTCCCACGTGTAGAGTAAATTAGGTTAGTAAAGCCCTCCCGCTTCAGGTCGAACAAAAATAGAATTTTCTCCCTCGCCTCCACCAGGTTGAACACCAATAATGTTGATGTCGTCCGGAGGTTGCGTGCCTGGCTTAAAGGCTTCGAGAATAACTCTTTCTGCATCCAATGAAGCGCGAAGGCCTGTCCTTCCATCAATGCGGATCAACTCTACCCCGGAGGGAATGCGAAATGGAATTGCGGGCTTATTTTTGAGTGCCATTTTCATAAAATCGCGGAAAATCGGAGAAGCAACACCACCCCCCGTTTCCCCTTTCCCCATCGGCTTAGGCGTATCAAATCCAACAAAGACACCAACAACCAGGTCAGGGGAAAAACCTACAAACCATGCGTCTTTTTCCTCATTGGTCGTCCCTGTTTTGCCGGCAAGCGGCTTACCAACGGCTTTGACGCGATATCCCGTACCGCGCAGGACAACGCCTTCAAGCATTGATGTTACCTGATAAGCTGTGTGGGGATCTATAATTTGCTCTCTATTATCTTCAAGTTGAGGTTCATCTTGACCGTCCCATTGTTTCGCACGACAGCGCTCACAGTTCTGCCCATCCCGCTGCCATACGGTCTTGCCATAACGATCTTGGATACGATCAATTAGCGTTGCTCGTACTTGCCGACCGCCATTTGCAATCATGCAATATGCCGTTGTGAGCCTTAGTAATGTTGTCTCACCCGCACCAAGCGACATGGAGAGAACAGGTAAGAGGTTGTCATAAATTCCAAAACGCCGCGCATATTCCGAGATAAGCGGCATACCCATATCTTGAGCTAAACGCACGGTCATTAAGTTGCGTGATTTCTCGATACCAAGCCGTAACGTTGAGGGCCCATAGAATTTCTTACCGTAGTTTTTAGGCCGCCAGATACCTTGTCCGCCACCTTGGTCGATCGCTATTGGGGCATCAAGAACAACACTTGCCGGTGTGTAGCCATTGTCGAGTGCGGTAGCATAGACAAAGGGCTTGAATGCGGACCCCGGTTGGCGGCGTGCTTGTACTGCGCGGTCAAACTGGCTTTCAGCAAAACTAAAACCTCCCACTAGGGCATGAACACGGCCAGTATGTGGGTCCATTGCGACAATAGCTCCCTCGATCTCGGGGATCTGCACGAGTTGCCATTGCCCTGCGAGATCTACTTCCACTTCATCTTCATTCTGCTTTTTCTTGCTTTCTTCGTCCTTTTTCTTCTCTCTCGGGGCGACATAGATAACATCACCGGCGGAAAGAACATCCGTTACAGCTTTGGGCTTTGGACCTTTCCGTTTCTCTGAAATGGCCCGGCGTGCCCATTGGACCTCTTCAAGCGGAATAATGCCAGTTTCGCGCTTTTTCTCGAACTGACCAGACACAAGCTTCTTTGGCCTCAGACCAATTCTTGCCTCCGTAGCATTGGCTTCAAGTACAACCGCTAGCCGCCAAGGTTCTATATCACCCAGAACCTCTATGTTCCCCAACGCTGCTCCCCAATCTCTAACTGTATTAATTTTCTTTACGGCACCACGCCAACCACGCCGGCGATCATAGCGCACCAGTCCATCGACCAAGGCCTTACGTGCCAAACGCTGCATTTCCGGATTGAGTGTGCTTCTCACAGAAAGTCCGCCGCTAGACAGCTTTTTCTCTCCAAACATAACAACGAGCTCGCGGCGCACTTCTTCTGCAAAAAATTCGGCTGCAAACAAATGGGAACCAAGAGCCCGTGGTTTAACATTGAGCGGAGTAGCCTTTGCTTTTTCAGCTTCATCCTGAGTTATGAAGCCGTTCTCCAACATTTTTCCGATAACCCAATTGCGCCGCTCAATCGCTTTTTTTGTTTTCTTAAACGGATGGTAATTGTTTGGTCCCTTGGGTAAGGCAGCAAGGTATGCAGCTTCCTCTATTGTAACTTCATCGAGCTTTTTGCCAAAATAATTAAGAGCCGCGGCGGCAATGCCGTATGAACGTAGACCAAAAAATATCTCATTCAGGTAAAGTTCTAAAATCTGCTCTTTAGTGAATGAACGTTCAATCCGGATCGCAAGTATGGCTTCTTTAATCTTACGCTCATATTTGAGTTCACTTGATAGAAGGAAGTTTTTTGCGACCTGCTGAGTGATGGTGGACGCACCAACAGGGCGGCGGCCGGTACCATAATACCAATCCTTAGCATTCGTAATAACAGCACGGACAATTCCTCGAAAATCCAGCCCACCGTGCTTGAAAAAGTTTTTATCCTCTGCAGAGATAACGGCTTGGATGATCTTCTCCGAAATGGTGTTATACGGCACATAAATGCGCCGCTCATCCCCAAACTCCTTCATCAACGAACCATTATTTGCATGAATGCGTGTCATGACCGGAGGTTCATATTTTGCCAGAGCCTCATAGTCAGGGAGATCTTTGATAACGGATAAGAGATAGTAACCTGCCACCGCTACCCCCACTAGCAATAGGATAACACCGCCGGCAAAGATCATGCCGATAAATCTCAACAACAAGCTTGGCCGCTTTTTCTTCTTTGGTAGAGGTGGCAAAATAGGCGATGTAACTTGCATCGATCTTCTTCCGTAATAGGCCCGCTTCTACGCCATGCGCTAAGTACGCTGAAAGGTAAATATGGCGACAAAAGGCAAAAACAAGTGTGTTTTCACATCGAATCAACGTGTGAGATGGCCTTTAGTCCTAACAGCAACCTAGATCGTATTGCCTAATATGGCTGATGCAAAGGGCGTTTAGAGAAATAAACCTCTATTGACTTTACAATCGATTGCGCAACCTTTTTGCGCCATTTTTTCGATTTGAAAAGCTTCTCATCAGCCTGACTGCTCAAATATCCAAGTTCCACTAGCACCGAAGGTACGTCAGGTGCTTTTAGTACCCGGAAATTGGCGAACCGCAGAGGATCCTTTTTCACTCTTGTCTTCCTTTTTAAATTCTGAGCTAACAGGGTAGCGAAGGCAATAGAGTGATTTTTTGTCTCCCGTTGCGCTAAATCTATTAATATGCTTGTTACTTCATCAGAAGTTGCGGGCAAATCAACACCGGCAATGATATCCGAGCGGTTTTCTTTTGCCGCCAACTCCTTAGCCTCCTTGTCGGACGCTTTTTCGGATAATGTGTAAACCGTGGCACCCCGAACATCTTTTGCCTTGCGGTGAGGTACGGCATCGGCATGGATAGAGACAAACAGATTGGCGGCTCGCTGTCGCGCGAACTGTACACGTTCGCGTAATGGGACGAACACATCCGTTTCTCTAGTCATCTGGACCTTGTATTTGCCCGTTTTCTTCAATTCTTCTTTTAATAATTTGCCAAACTCCAGAACAACATTTTTCTCATAGGTTCCACCGGAACCAATCGCACCAGAATCGATGCCGCCATGACCTGGATCGACAACGACCAGAGGTTTCTTATTAGACTCACCTATTGATTTCAGCCCGCTCCCTGGCGAAATTTGGGCTGTTCTTACAGCACTTTTTTTCACTTCCTGAGGCAGATCTAATTTACTGACACGTTTGCGTTGCTCAGTTTGTTTATCAATAAAAGTCTTGCGATCAGTCGGAACAAAATCAATAACGAATCGTGCAGGCTGACCGGCATTGGGTTTTATGACGAAAACTTTGTCAATGAGTGCTGGCTTATGCAAATCAATCACAATGCGAGACTTGCCAGGAGCAAACAGACCATAGCGGTAAGCGCTGACCAGCCCACGCCCCTTGGTCCCAATTCCTTGCTTCAACTGGAAATTGACATTTGGCATATCTACAATGACACGGTACGGATCAGCCAAGGTGAAAAGTCGAAAAGCAACCGTATTTGAGAGATCGGCAACAAATCGCGTGCGAAGACTATCGCCGCCCAATCGTGCATCCGTGGCAACAACCTTCGGTGATTCTTTTTCAGAAAGAGCAAACGCGTTTGACAGCAAGCAGAAATAGCTAAATGCCAAAGAAAATATGGCTGAAATAGTCCACAGCGCATTTTTGTTTTGTCGTGTTTCCAGGCAAAAAACTGGTCTCCCCCATAGATAACGTCTGGGGGGGCGTATTTCTTGCAAACACTTTTGGCTGAAACGCCGTTTAAACATTAGTCTCCACCCACTCGCCCCACGCTTTATGATGGATATTGTTGTAATTAACAACAAAGACGAGCCAAAAAAAGACCCCAATTATCACACTCCGCATAAATTCCGATATGCATTCATAATGCTTCGTGGTTAACTTGCTCTTGTCATTTGCTGTGTATTTAACCGAACGTAACCTCGATAGACTTGCCAAAACCATATGACTGAACGTAATAAAAGGTTAAGGCGTTTCGTTCGATTTTGCTGAGTTATCGCGTAATTGAGATACCTTATATTGGTCTTTTGGGAATAAAAACGGGGTCAAGCATGATTTTTGCCAGACTTCGGACTCATTTAGGTATACAAATTGTTTTAAGCAGCATGAACGAAATGCCATGAATTCAAAGGCAATTTGGTCAACACTTTAAACAACATACGCGTATGATTGCGTTAGAATCTCAGGAGATTCGACTTATTTTAAAGTGTTTCTAGGAAAAATGGATATCAGTTTTCCGTTGGGAAACACAACAAAACAAAGGTTTAGGGTCAGGTCTTAAAGCTATCAAAGCGCACAGGAACCTAATGACCTGAAACCGTTGATTTAATGAGTTTTTCGCTCTCGCTGGCTTTAGACGCAAGCCGTATCGAAGAGCGCTTAATCTTATGGCCGGTCGATGGCTATGCCAAAGCGATGGGCCAGTGTTCGTTACACAGAATGGGGCTGTTGCCCTTGAAGATAGCCACGAGACGCATGCTCATGCGGCTTCTGAGTGGCTGAAAGAGGAATATGACAACGTCGCAGATAACATATCGCCCGAAGATTCCGGCTAGACACCGGTTGCTATACGCCATATCTCGCTATTCAAGCGGAATGAGCAGACCAGCCACGTGCTTGCATTTATTGGGCCCATATCTGGCGGCGCTAACACAAATCTGCGCCAAAACGCTGAGCCAATATACCTCTCCTTTGTCTTATCTGGGGAGAGCCTTTTGCTTGCGGCGGCGCACCGGAGATACCAATTATGGGAAACAAAATGCTTATCGACGCAGCACATCCGGAAGAAACCCGGGTTGTTGTTCTGCGTGGCAACCGAGTTGAGGAGTTTGACTACGAATCTGCTATTAGGAAACAACTTCGCGGCAATATCTATCTTGCAAAAGTGACACGAGTTGAACCGTCACTACAGGCGGCGTTTGTTGATTACGGCGGAAACCGTCACGGTTTCCTCGCGTTTAGCGAGATTCATCCCGACTACTATCAAATTCCGGTTGCCGATCGTCAGGCTCTTTTAGAGGAAGAGGCTGAAGAGGAAAGTAAGGCTGAAGCTGAAGCTGCAGCCGAAGATGAAGTCAGTGTTTCTGAAAAACCTCAAGATCAAGATGACGATAGAGAAGAAGACTTCTCTGAAACCGTAGACACGCTCGCTTCAACAGACAATAAAAATGAAAGGTCGTCAGAAGATGCCATTGCGCTTGCTTATCGTGAAAGCAGGGCAGTTTTCGCAAGTGATCCTTTAGATACGGATTTAGATGCGGATAATGAAGATTCCGCGCGGGAAAAAGATGAAAGTGGGCAGCTTGATGAGACTGACGGCGAAGATGCCGACAACAATGAGAGGGTTGAGTCAGTTGGCAGCGAGGATGCTCTAGAGGAAGTGCCGGAGCGCGTCGGGAAACGCCGCCGTATATACAAAATTCAGGAGGTCATCAAGCGCAGGCAAATCATACTCGTTCAAGTTGTCAAAGAAGAGCGTGGCAATAAGGGGGCTGCATTAACGACTTATCTGTCCATGGCGGGCCGTTATACGGTTCTTATGCCAAACACCGGTCGCGGAGGTGGTATCTCACGTAAAATCACTAATCCAACGGACCGCAAACGTTTAAGGAAAATCGCCAGCGAACTTGAGGTCCCTGAGGGTATGGGCCTTATTATTCGCACTGCGGGAGCGTCTCGCACAAAGTCAGAGATTAAGCGCGATTATGAATATCTGCTTCGTCTCTGGGAAAATGTCCGGGATCTCACACTCGAATCAACAGCTCCCTCCCTTGTTTATGAAGAAGGGGATCTTATTAAGCGGACAATTCGCGATCTTTATTCCAAAGAAATTGATGAGGTTCTAGTGGCGGGCGACGCTGCTTATCGGGACGCGAAAGACTTCATGCGCATGCTCATGCCAAGCCACGCAAAAAATGTCCAGCCTTATCGAGAAGCTGAGCCACTCTTTATCCGCCATAAGATCGAACGCCAGTTGAACGCCATGTTCAATCCCTTTGTTACGCTGAAATCCGGGGGGTATATTGTTATCAATCAGACCGAAGCATTGGTCGCTATTGACGTTAATTCGGGGCGGGCAACCCGTGAACACAGTATTGAGGAAACGGCCCTCAAGACGAATGCAGAAGCCGCTGAAGAAATCGCCAGGCAACTTCGTCTCCGCGATCTTGCAGGACTGATTGTTATTGATTTTATAGACATGGATGAGCGACGTAACAATCGCGCCGTGGAAAGAAAGCTCAAAGAATGTTTGCGTAATGATCGTGCCCGTATCCAGGTTGGCCGGATTAGCCATTTCGGATTGCTTGAGATGTCAAGGCAGCGATTGCGGACTGGTGTTCTCGAAGGATCAACAACACAATGTGCCTTTTGTCAGGGCACAGGTATCATCCGCTCCACGGAATCCGTTGCCCTTTCCGTACTCCGTGCACTTGAAGACACGCTTATTACCGGCTCGACAACCAGCCTTGTAGCAACAGCATCAGTTGACGTGGCGCTCTACATACTCAACCAAAAACGGCCTTATCTAAAAGACATTGAATCCCGTTATGGTGCCACACTCACGATTGCTGCGAGTGAGCAACTTCATGGCGCAAACTTTTCCGTGGAGCACAGTGAACAAAGCTCAAGTGGTGATAGCGACAGCAATGTTGTTGTGCAAATGGACTGGGCTTTTCAGGCTCCTGAAGAAGGGGCAGAGGAGCAAAAGGCGGAAAGCAATAACAAACGTCTTCGTCGACGTAAGCGTCCCAGGCGCAAGCAGGAAGATGATGAAAGTAAAGTAAGCGCTCATGAAGATGAGTTGGGTAAAGACGAGAGTGAAGCGGTTGTCAATGCGGATCCCACTTCAGGTAGTGAGGACAAAGAGAACAAGGGTCAATATCTCAAAAAACCTCGTCGCCGTGGGCGGCGTGGCGGTAGGCGTCACCGCAGCAGTGCAGCGCAGGCTGACGAAAATAGTGCCATCGAGGCGCATGGGAGTTCTAATGCCAAAGATTTAGAGGCCCCGGGTGAGGAGGCTGGTCGCACACAGGGTGAAAAACGCTCTGCAAAAGCAAGTAGCACCTCTGACAGAAAAAGGAAACCAAGACGACGGGTTGCTTCGGCTGATCGTGAGGAAAGCAAAAAACCCTCTTCCTCTCGGACAAATGGCAGAGGACGGTCTCCTCGAAGACGAGCACCCGCCAAGGCAAAAGAGCAGAGCGCAACGGAAGAACCGATCAGTATAGGTGCAACAAAGCCCACCGGAAATTCTGAGTTAGGGAGTTCAGAGCCGCTTTCTGACGAGAAACCTGTAAGCGATAACGTAAAATCCGTGAGTGAAGACGTTCAGGAACCGCGTCGGCGTGGTTGGTGGCAACGGCGTCTTCAACAAAGCCGTTAATTGGTTTATGTGACTTATTCGAGACCTAGCGTAATGGTGGTAGTGTTCGGAGAAACACGTGTTGAGATTGGTAACCGCAAAGTTGCCAATCTTGATCATTGATGTGCCAACTCTCTTAGATGTTCGGTGGGACACTAACAACTCTATGAATCTCATGAGGTTTATGGATTTGAGATTCCTGAACGAGTATGTTGCCATCATAAGAACTTCAAATCCACCTCGCGAGCTGGGGACCGCATATTTCCCCCCCCTTCAATAACGGTAGTGTCTCATCTTGGCACGCGAGAAATCAATACATATTTAGTGCATTGACTAAATTTAGTATTTTTTCTAAATTTAGTCGTGAAGGTTTATGAGGATTGATATGCAAATCGATTTATTCGCAAATCCTTTCAAGGCGGGAGCTGGGCATTCTCCGCCTTACTTGGCTGGCAGAACCAAGGAGCAGGATGAGTTTAGAAGACTCTTGACGCAAGATGAGATCACAGAAAACGCAATTCTCACTGGCTTGAGAGGGATTGGTAAAACTGTGCTACTGAGAGAGTTTGAGCCAATCGCTCGACAAGCTGGGTGGTTATGGACAGGTGAAGACCTAACCGAGGCTGCAAGTCTTACTGAAGATCGCGTGGCACAAAGAGTTGTTACTGACTTATCGTTGATTCTTAGCCCATTGGTAACGAAACAGCAGTTGGAACTTCCCATGGGCTTTACGGCAAATGCCGTCACAAAAAGGAGGCCATTCGAATTTAAAGATCTTTGGGAAATTTATGAAAAAACTCCAGGGCTAGTTCAGGATAAATTAAAAGCCACGCTTCGTTTTGCGGGTCTAATGATTGAACAGTCGCCCTATAAGGGAATTATTTTTGCTTATGATGAGGCACAGAATCTCAGCGATCATGCAAAAAAAAACGAATACCCACTCTCATTGCTTTTGGATGTATTTCAGTCAATACAGCGCTCGCCAGGTGGTCTACCATTCATGCTCGCTCTTACTGGGCTACCAACGCTATTTCCTAAATTGACAGATGCAAGAACGTACAGTGAAAGGAT
Organism: Methyloligellaceae bacterium; assembly: GCA_965224165.1. GTDB lineage: Bacteria > Pseudomonadota > Alphaproteobacteria > Rhizobiales > CBDCYM01 > CBDCYM01. Next base: position 1,848,578 of record CBDCYM010000011.1, read on the forward strand.
GTTTCACATTATGTTCTTAGATCGCCTTAGTGTGGAAGACTCGAAAGAAGCAATCCTAAAGCCCATCGAAGATGAAGAGTGCCCAATTTATTTTGCGGGCTCAGCGGTTGATCTAATTACAAAATACTCTGGTGGATATCCTTATTTCATCCAATTCATTTGCAAGGAGATTTTTGACCTATATCTCGCTCAAGTTAACGAAAACGAAGAACCAGTCATCCCCATGCCAGCTATCATAAGGAAGTTGGATCAGGATTTTTTTGCTGCAAGGTGGGATAAAGCCACGGACAGACAGAGAGAATTCATGCAGGTCATCGCATTGTTGGCAAATTGTGAAGACGAGTTTACGGGGCAGGAGATTGTGGAAATGTCAGGCCGCGTGCTAAATAAAGCGTTCTCAACAAGTCACGCGAACCAAATGCTATCGTCCCTATCAGAAAGAGGATTTGTTTTTAAGAAGAGGCATGGAAAATACATTCTGGCAGTGCCGTTGATGTCAGAGTTCATTAAACGGCAACATCAATACTGACACGAAACTGCGCTACCACATATTTCAAGAAAGTAAGTAGCCCGGACTTCACATTTTTCGCCTTCTGGAAGGTGAGAAAAATGAAGTTGGGACCGAAATTTCGATCATAAAAAAACACCTGAGACACTACCCGGGGCTAAGCAATCAATGTTAATCTGTAGAACCAAATTTCAAACTGAGACACTACCGAATTTCAAACTGACCCACTACCTCAATAACACATAGCTTGACATCCCATACTTACCTTTGATTAGACTAAGCCTTGCGCAGGTTCCTATATGATCAAACGTGATCAGGGACGAAAAAGGGAACACGGTGCCGGTTTGTTTCAGACCCCATGCCGTGGCTGCCCCCGCAACTGTAAGCGGTGAGCGTGCTTCAACTGAGCCACTGGTGCTTAATATGGAACTGCAATGACCTTAACTCATAGTTTTTTGTGAGTCCTTGCCAGCCAAATCCTTTTTGCTGGTTTTATCCGTTGGGCGTCATTGCAGTTTGGTTTAATCGCGCTGGGAAGGCGAAGTGGCGCATCGACCCGCAAGCCAGGAGACCTGCCTGCGTGGCGTCACCCATCTTGCGCGCGGGGTGTGCGTGGGAGCGGTTATCAATCCGTAGTGGTGGCGATCCTCATGCGTAGTGGAGGGTCGTCGTGGCTCATTCGAATTTTCAAATAGGTGTCATAACTTCCCAAGGGTACTCTTGGGAAGCGGACCTCTGTTGCGCGTCGTTTAATCGGCAATCAGGGGGTCCCGTACCATGCCACTTTTCAGAAAAACAACAGTTAAGTTTTGTTTGCATACGACGTTTTGTGCCGGCCTTTTAGCTGGAGCTACAACGCTATCTGTACGCGCCGCTGAAGAGCTGCCAGGAGTTATTGTTGAAGCCGCTACGCTTGAACCGGTTGAAGCTTCTAGGCTAGCAAGCGCTGTTACGGTTGTCACAGGTGAAGAGCTTAAACAGAAGCAAATCAGACACGCGGCAGATGCTTTAAGATCACTTCCGGGTGTTCATGTGAGCCGGTCGGGATCTTTTGGCGGTTTCACACAAGTCCGTATTCGCGGCGCTGAAGCCAATCATGTGCTGGTGCTCATTGACGGGATTGAGGTTAGCGCTTCCGGTACCGGTGAGTTCGATTTTTCAAACCTTCTGGCCTCAGATATTCAGCAGATTGAAGTGTTAAGAGGTCCTCAAAGCGGCATCTACGGCTCGAATGCTTTAGCTGGTGTGATTAATATTACGACCAAACAAGGAAAGGGCCCATTTCAAGTAACTGCGAGTGTGGAAGGTGGATCATTCACCACAGATCAGGAAAGTGTTTCCTTAGGTGGAAGCAACGATATCGCGCATTTTTATGCCTCAGTTGTCCGACGGCGTTCGAGCGGTTTCAACCTATCTCAATTTGGCGATGAAAAGGACGGAACAAAACATATTTCCGCAATGTTCAAGGGGGGCATTCAGCTTGCGCCCAACCTCACTTTTGATAGCGTGCTGCGGTATCAGAAAAAAAGAACAGATGACGACCCTCAGGATTTTGCTTTTCCGTTTACGCCGACCTACGGCTTATTTGTTGACGGGATAGGAGTAACCGAAATCCAAGAAGTTTTTGGTAAGGCCGGTTTGACACTCAGCCTGCTCGATGGTCGGTGGAAGCATAAGGTCTGGGGGACAACGACAAGCAGCAATCAAGATGTCACATTCTTTGATTTTTTCAGTTTTCCTCCGGGTGCTGCAACATCTTTCAATGATGGCAAACGATACAAGGCAGCTTACCAAACGACACTTAAGGGTGAAATTTCAGGAACCGTTCCATCGACTCATTCCCTGTCAGGTCTCGTAGAATATGAGCGCGAGACATTTGAAAGTGGAAGTTCCGTCGGGAAGCAAGCCCGTGCAAGCACGGGATATGTTTTCGAATATCAGGGCTTGGTTGCAAACCGCCTTTCCGTCTTTGGCAATGTGAGGTTCGATGAGAATGAGGCATTTGACGATGCGACAACTTATCGATTAGCCGGCGCCATTCTCATTCCTGAAACAGGCAGCCGTATCCATGCGAGCTATGGAACAGGTGTGACCAATCCTACATTTTTCGAGCAGTTCGGTTTTGCATCCGGCTTTTTGCCTAATCCGAACTTATCTCCTGAAATATCAGAAGGTTGGGATGTCGGTGTGGAACAAAAGCTATGGGACAAAAGGGCTGTCCTTGACGTGACCTATTTTGAGGCAAATCTACGAGACGAGATTAGGTTTGTGCCATCTTTCCCTTTATCAACTGTGGAAAATCTTGATGGGGAAAGCGAGCGCAAAGGTGTTGAAGTTTCTTTAAAGCTAAGCCCCACACAAAATATTGATATCACTGGAGGCTACACATATACAAATTCAAAAGACCCTGACGGCGTTCAGGAGGTTCGCCGTCCCGAACATAGTGCAAATCTTGCGGTCAATTACCGTTTCCTTAATGATCGGGGGCAGCTTGGCCTGAACGTCGCTTATAACGGCAAGATGACGGACCTCAAATTTCTTCCGGCATTTGTAGCTCCTTTTTCTGAAGCCGTCACATTGGATGATTACACCCTCGTCAGTCTTACGGGAAGTTATAAAGTGACCAGCAATATGGAGCTTTTCGGCCGGATAGATAATGTGCTCGACGAAGATTATGAGGAGATTTTCAGCATAGAAACGCCTGGCATTGCCGCCTATGGCGGTGTGCGCATTAAGCTTGGTGCAGATGGTGATGCGGCAAAGTAATTTTCGTAGCCAATTATTGGGGCGTTTGCAAAAGTCATCATTGCGAGCAAGCATTATGTTATGTGCTATATGTTATGTGCTATCGGCTAGCGCCTACTTGAGCACGAGCACAAGTGAGCGCGGCAATCCAGATGCCTCTTTGCGGGTTATAAACCCCACCCAGGACCTCAGGCCTCTGTGCAAAATAAAAACCTCCCTACTGGATCACCGGGGCGAGCCCACTGCTGTCCGGTTTATTTCTGAGCGAAAGGTGAAAAGTGTTTTGTTTTAAAAGACCTATGGCCATCTCGAAGTATAGAGACATGGTTTTGGCGGTGCCACTTTCGCCCTTCCCCCTTCGAGGGGGGAAGGCCAAACGCCACTGGCTTAGCCCGCCCGGGCTAAGTCGCATGGCGTTTGGGATGGGGGTGATGGAGGCAAGTGCAAGAGCATGAATTGTCTTATGAATCCCCCCCACCCGGCGCTTCGCGCCGACCTACCCCTCCAGGGGGGAGGTTATTGGAGTATGCTGTCAAACCTCACGACACGACAAGTGGTGATGCCGTTTCAAGCGCTTCAAGAATTAAACCGGACAGCAGTGGACTTGATCCGGGCATCCAATAGGGCTTCATCCACAAAACTCCGATCTTTGTGGTTTAGGGTTAAGAACAACAACACCCCGCCGGACGGGGCTGCAAGCCTCGTCCGTACTGTTCAGGTATATTTGCCCAAAGTATATTGCCTATCTTTTGGAAGCCCCGGTATGAACGGTTCAGGGCGTGGTTACAAACCGCGCCCCGCCGGAGGGGGTACGTTCTGGGATCTTCTGCAAAATGTGTCATTACAAGTTCAGGTTTTAATATACGGACTTGCTGTCCTGCTTCTCTGGGGCATAGGGATATCAACAGCCCATGCGGCGGCGGCAAAGCGGATTGTTTCCATTAATCTTTGTGCCGACCAATTTTTACTCGCTTTGGCGGATAGAAAGCAAATTCTTGCCCTAAGCCCTTCGGCACATAATAGTGCACTCTCATTTTATGCAGACAAGGCAAAGGGGATTGCGCGGATTCGCGACAAAACAGAAAGTGTATTGACCTTGAAGCCTGATCTTGTGTTTGCCTCCGCCTATAACAAACGGCAAACGATCAATTTTCTGCGTCGTCAAGGAATACCTGTTTTTATCATTCCTCCCATCGGGACATTTAAGGATGTCAGGGAGAAAATTCTTCACGTGGCGAAAACTATTGGACAAGAAGCCCGAGGCATTAATCTTGCGCAAAAATTTGACAAAACGCTTGAAGTGACGCGCTCTCAAGAAACAGGGAACACACGCACGGCGCTTTACTATCAACGGGCTGGATATGTGACAGGACGTGAGAGTTTAATAGGCGCGTTGCTCAATCATTTAGGGTTACGCAACCAGGCCCATAAGTTAGGTGTAAGAACAGTATCTTATGTGCCTATAGAGCGTGTTATTGCATTTCCACCGGATCTGTTGGTTGTATCGGATTGGGCGGAGCGCAGAGATGATCAGGGCGGGGCTATGTTTTCTCATCCCGCTTTGGTTCATGCTTTGCCACTTTTTAAACGCATTATTCTTCCCGTACGCGAAACGGTTTGTCCTGGTCCTTCTTTGCTGTTTGCCTTGGAACGTCTTGCTATGAAAGTCCGTATGGCTGAAGAATGCGTGACAGTTCAGCAACATGAGTTGAGAAAATGCCAGAGTAAGTTCCTCAAGATTCAAGGGAGCGAAGCAGGACTCATGACGAAATTCCAACCCCAACATAGATAAGAGACAGACCGCCTGACAAGATAACAAGTTGACGTTAAAGAGAATTCTTTATCAGGCAACTTTTGCGCGTTTGGCTATCAATGCTCACTTTTTTGGTGTGGCCTCACAACACCAATAAGTGACCAAAGCCTGTCAACACTGTGGCAGACATTGTCACAAACTATGGTCTTGGAGTAGAAATATAATCATAACGGTGATGGATTCTGTTTAAAATCAAGTAGAGCAAAAGGTCGAACGTCAAAATTCAATGACACATTTTCGTAAGAGCGTATGTGGGTGAGCCGGATGATGAAATTGAAAAGAAATATCATATTTGTGTCTCTGCTTTGTGCGGGGATTATGGGGGCTTCATCGGCATTTGCAGGTGGGTTCGCTGTTCGGGAGCAATCAGCTTCAGGATTAGGATCAGCCTTTGCCGGGGTTGCGGCTGGCGGTGATTTGAGTTCAATATTTTGGAATCCAGCAGCACTTGCAGTCAGTTCCGGCACTAATACGGAATCTCACGCCTCACTCATCATCCCGGATACATCCCTGACAGCACAGCCAGGGAGTACTTTGCTGGGGCCTCCTTTCGCTGGCAACTTTGGTGCGCAAAGCGGTGATATCGCGGATCTAGCGCTTGTTCCGGCCAGCTATTTGGGGCATCAATTCACCGATTATAATCCTAACTTCTTCGTTGGCGTTGGGCTGAATTCACCTTTTGGATTGGTTACGGAACCAGATAACAGCAATTGGGCAGGGTCTAACCATGGCCGTACAGCAGATCTGTTCACCATCAATGTAAACCCGGTTGCAGCTTACAGAATTTCACCGAATTTCATGGTCGGTGCAGGGCTTCAGGTCGAGAGCATGGACTTGCGGTTCAAGTTTGCTTCGGGACCGGCAGTTGGAGCCGCTAGTGCGGTCTTAGATGCTGATGATATTTCATTCGGGTTTACCGCTGGCGCTCTTTGGCAGCCTATGCCAGGGACGAGCATTGGTGTTGGCTTTAGGTCTTCGGTCGAGCATGAGTTGGAAGGTACTTTTTCTGTTGTGGGTTTAGGCGTCTTATCGTCGACAAAAGCGACACTGGAGACACCGGAAACAGTCACAGTTAGTCTTCGCCAGGCGATTACCAAAAACACGCGTGTGCTTGGCACATTTGAGTGGTCAAATTGGAGCCGCCTTGATCAAGTTGATGCAATTGCTGTTACCCCAACTCCATTAGGTGCGTTCACAGGGCTTACTCCAGGAGCAGTAATCGAGTCTATCCCGTTAAATTGGGAGGATGGGTATTTCTATTCGGTTGGTTTGGAGCATGATTTCAATCCAGCTCTGACCGTTCGTGCAGGTGTTGCATATGAAGAGTCACCTGTTCAAGCGGCAACCTCCCGCTTGGCTCAGCTTCCCGACTCAGATCGCATTTGGGCGAGCATCGGTGCGACCTACAGATGGAACAAGAATATCACTTTAGATTTAGCGTATACGCATATCTTCTTCGAGGACGCTCAGGTTAACAGGCAAGTGACACGAGCTGCGAGCCCAATAAATCCGATCCAATTGCTGGCTGACGTAGATAACAGCACCGATATTATTGCCGTCAGCTTTAAATACAAGTTTGGGGACGAGCCGGAACCGCCACTAAAATAAAGAATAAGAATTGACAGCTCCGGCTCTCGCAGGGAGGCCGGTCCACAAAGTTTGGACCGGCCCTTTTTTTGCGGGGGGTGTTAAGACTTTACGTGGCTCTTCAGTCACAGTAAAGCGAATATCGTTATAGCTGTCTATTCAGCTTGTTTCTTCCCCCAGCTTTTCCACTTGTTTTCCCACCTATTAGTACCTTCTCCTCGCATCTTTTTGCCGTTTCTAGCGCCATTTTCAGCACATTTATGAGTCCGTGACCTAAACCTTTGTTTTGCCGTGCTTCTTATCGGAAAACCGGTGCCCACTTTTCCGGAAGCACTCTAATCAAGTGCTCGATGGAAATTCACGTCCAAAAGGCATGGTGCACAGTCGAGTTGCCAGTCGGCTAATGAGCTGCTCAAAGAACCAATTGGCGTAAATCAACTGGATACCTCTAAAAATCATCCACCATCCCCTGCCATCCGCCTAATTATCGCAGAATATGGCGGATGGCAGGGGATGGTGGATGGCCCGAGGGGAGTATTTAGAGATACCCAACTTGTTACCGGAAAACTAGAATATATCTCGCAAAAGCGGGTACCTCTTTCGTTTCTTGTGTCGTGTGGATTCCATCTAAACGCGGGATGCATTATGCTGGCTCACATAGGATAGTGTCTTCACTTATCACGCCGCCTGATGTGACCTTTGCATAAATACCGACCTGGTTGTGCCCAAACATGCGCAAGAGTGTGGCGGGAATGGCCATGTCCCGAGTGCCTTTTTCCGGTTCGACATTCGTAGCTTCACATCTCTCAGTACGGTCAAATACATCTAGTTTAGTGTCGCCGATTTTGATTTCTTTATCTAGCCATTCAAATTCCCGCCAAGGTGGTAAGCCCTCAATATAAATATTTGCACGGAAGCGAAGCGGGTTAATCGGTTTGCCGACACTGCGCTCTATGTCTCTAACCGTCGCAAGATTGATAATATGAACGCATTTTGCCGCGACATCCGAAAAACTATGACCATCGGAGTGAACAATTTTAGGTGGCCCTCTGAGTTCATCCTTCAGATAAGCCGCAAAAAACTGTTCGATCATCTGACAGCCAATACGGCTATTCAACGTGCCTTTGGCAACCTGATTGCCGTTGCGGTGAATGGTTAAAGTATGTGTATCTTTTTCAAAGTCAGTCTTAAGAGCCGCCAATCGTTCATTGCGCATGAGCATAAGGAAATTGATTTTCGGCAGATATTTCGGGGCATCTGGATCAAAACGTCCAGAACCATTTTCAATTGCGTAAATCCGATCAAATGCAATCGTTTCACCAGGTCTTAGCTCAGTTTTTTTAAGCGGTTCTGGGCTTAATCCTTTTACCGGATAGCGGTAAAGCGCATTAACTTTTGGTTGTTCAACCAAGGTTGTCTCCTCCTAATACCATCGGTCATTATTAATGACCGATAGGCGTTCAAACGCCATGCAGGCTTACGCGCCATTAGGTGCGACGCGCAGTCGCGCTTGCCAAAGGAGCTGTTAAGTTCCTTTGGTATTACATCATTTGATCGAGATCATGCCCCTTTTTGCTGCGTTGCGGCAATACTATATATTGGAAGTGGGATGCCGATTGCGGGTCCTGTATTTAATCTTGTGCTCAAGTAGGCGCTAGCCGATAGCACATAAATAGTGATCCTGTGCTCAAGTAGGCGCTAGCCGATAGCACATAAATAGTGATCCTGTGCTCAAGTAGGCGCTAGCCGATAGCACATAAATAGTGATCCTGTGCTCAAGTAGGCGCTAGCCGGTAGCACATAAATAGTGATCTAAGACATGGATATTGGGCCTATATTGGGACAATGTGCATGTGCTGAAGAGGGGTAGCTATGAACTTTGAAAAATATACCGATCGTTCTCGAGGTTTCGTTCAATCCGCACAGAGCCTAGCTTTACGTGAAAATCACCAGCAATGTGCTCCGGAACACCTTCTCAAAGTCCTCATGGATGATGAAGAAGGGCTTGCAGCGGGTCTGATAAACAGGACGGGGGGGCGTCCGGGGGATGTGCTCCTCGCCGTGGAACAGGCCCTTGATAAATTGCCTAAAATATCAGGAGGCGGTGCTGGCCAGCTTTATCTGGCCCCAGCTCTCGCACGTGTTTTTGATCAAGCGGAAAAGCTTGCTCAAAAAGCAGGCGATAATTTTATAACCGCTGAACGTTTGCTTTTGGCATTAGCTATGGAGAAGAGTGCTGGCACAAGTAAAATTTTGGCTGATTCTGGCATTACTCCCACAGGTCTCAATGCCGCAATCAATGAATTGCGAAAAGGTAGAACAGCTGATTCTGCGTCAGCTGAGGAGGCTTATGATGCCCTTAAACGTTATGCCCGTGATTTAACGGAAGAGGCGGCAAAGGGTAAGCTTGATCCGGTTATCGGCCGTGATGAAGAAATCCGCAGAGCCATTCAGGTGCTCTCGCGCCGGACTAAGAATAATCCGGTTCTAATTGGCGAGCCGGGGGTTGGCAAGACGGCCATTGCCGAAGGTCTTGCTCTTCGGATCATTAATGGCGATGTGCCGGAAAGTTTGAAGGATAAAAAGCTCTTGGCACTTGATATGGGGGCACTGATTGCCGGCGCCAAATATCGCGGTGAGTTTGAAGAGCGGCTCAAGGCGGTGCTCTCTGAAATCTCGGCGGCAGATGGCGGTATTATTCTTTTTATCGATGAGATGCATACCATTGTCGGTGCGGGAAAAGCCGATGGTGCCATGGATGCATCTAATCTCTTAAAACCAGCACTTGCCCGTGGTGAGCTGCATTGTGTCGGGGCAACCACTTTGGATGAATTCCGCAAACATGTCGAAAAAGACGCCGCTCTCGCCCGGCGCTTCCAACCGGTCTTTATTACCGAGCCAACAGTTGAAGACACGATATCAATTCTTCGGGGGCTTAAGGAAAAATACGAACTCCATCACGGTGTCCGTATCACCGACAATGCGCTTGTTACAGCTGCAACGCTTTCCAACCGGTACATTACCGACCGGTTTTTACCGGATAAAGCGATTGACCTTATGGACGAGTCAGCAAGCCGGTTGCGGATGCAAGTTGATTCAAAACCTGAAGAACTTGATGAGCTTGACCGGCGTATCATTCAACTCAAAATTGAACGCGAAGCCTTGAAAAAAGAAGACGATCAGGCTTCTCAAGATCGGCTGATAAAGCTGGAAAAAGAATTGGCGGATCTTGAAGAGGAAGCCAATCTGCTGACACGGCGTTGGGAAGAGGAAAAGAATAAGCTTTCAAGCGCACAAAAATTAAAAGAGGAACTTGAAGCGGCTCGATTGGAGCTTGATCAAGCACAGCGCAAAGGTGATCTTGAGCGTGCCAGCGAATTGTCTTACGGCGTTATTCCCGACCTTGAAAAGAGATTGGTTGAGGCCGAAGCGGCGCCTGATACGCCTTCCGATTTGATGGTGGAAGAAGCTGTTACCGCGGATCATATTGCCCATGTCGTCTCACGCTGGACAGGTATTCCTGTTGATCGCATGCTTGAAGGAGAGCGCGACAAGCTTTTGCGTATGGAGGAAGCGCTTTCTAAACGTGTGATTGGTCAGGACAAAGCAGTTTCCGCTGTGTCTTCTGCCGTCCGCCGAGCCCGCGCTGGGTTGCAAGATCCAAATAGACCGATTGGGTCTTTCATCTTTCTCGGCCCCACAGGTGTGGGTAAGACGGAGCTGACCAAAGCGCTTGCCGAGTTTCTTTTTGATGATGAGCAGGCGATGGTCCGCATTGATATGTCTGAATTTATGGAGAAGCATTCCGTCGCTCGGCTGATCGGGGCGCCTCCCGGCTATGTCGGTTATGAAGAAGGTGGAGCTTTAACGGAAGCGGTGCGCCGCAGGCCCTATCAGGTGATCTTATTTGATGAGGTTGAAAAGGCGCATCCGGATGTTTTCAACGTACTCCTGCAGGTGCTTGATGACGGTCGTTTGACCGATGGTCAAGGGCGTACAGTTGATTTCCGAAATACGCTGATCATCATGACGTCCAATCTTGGAGCGGAATTTCTGGTCAATCAGAAAGAGGGGGAAGACGTTGATTTGGTAAAAGTGCAAGTCATGAAAATTGTGCGCGACTCTTTCCGCCCTGAGTTTTTAAACCGTGTGGATGAGATCATCCTCTTCAATCGCTTGCAGCGGGAACAAATGACGGCAATTGTCGATATTCAACTTGAACGTTTGCAAAGTCTCCTCATCGATCGCAAGATGACGCTTGAGTTGGATAATAAAGCGAAAGAGTGGTTGGCCGAAAAAGGATATGACCCAGCTTATGGCGCACGGCCACTTAAACGCGTCATTCAAAAAAGCGTTCAAGATCCTCTCGCCGAGCTTATTCTCCAAGGCACGATCAAGGACGGCGAAACCGTTCGGATCTCCACCAAAAACCATGAGCTGGTTATTAATGGCACGGTGGTGAAGGAAGCGGCTTAAGGTCTGTTAGACGGTCAAACCTTTTGCTGGGGTTTGTAATTTTAGCAAATAAAGGAAAACCACGAGCAGGGCGCAGTTTGTAACTGCGCCCTATAGTTGTTTCATGCGGCTGTTTATATAAAGAAGACCAGATTATTTTTGATAAGGCAGCTGGGACAAGTCTGACAGGTTCACGGAATCTATCCAATGGAGAGGTAAAACACTTTCCCTCTACGTCATCGGTACTACTTAGGCTTATAAGTGATTTTTTTTTAAATGCGTCAGTAATCACACGGATATTTTTCCTTGCTTGGTAATGATAACTTTAATCCCAATCAGAATTTTCTTTTCAGTCGCAGAACTGTGAAAGACGCGGATTTCGTTACGAGACTTATAAGGATGTCAGCAGATGTCAGTTTCAGATATTACTAAAAATCATTCAACAGCTGATCTTACACAGACAGACAGTGTCGAAAATCAGAAGCAAAATTTCTCCGCTGTCCTCACTAGTGTTCGAAGCAGCGATATAGAAGAGCAAATAGCTACTCTAGAGAAAACACTAGAGGAAGCCAAGAAGACGTTAGAGAACATTGATGCAAGTTTAGAGCAATCAACGGAAAGACTTGAACGTTTAAGCAGAATAAAAGATGGTATAGAAGAAAAAGTAGATAGATATGATGCTGCAAAAAATAATTTAAACGGTATAGGAGAAGCGCGCATGCGTCGGGAGGGGTTAGTATCTGCAGCACGAACTGCATTAATTGATGAATATATGGCTAACGGATTCAGTTCAAAATTTTTTAAATTACAGCTCGATCTAATCACTAAAATGAGAAGACTTGATGAATTGGGTTCTAAGCAAAACTTATTGACGGCAGAAATTCAGTCGCTAGAACCAGAAATTTCAAATCTCAGGAGTGCATTGGATTATTATGAAGAGAGTGTAGACCAGGAGCAGAATTACAATAGACGTTTTATTGACCATAAAAATATTATGGAGGGGAGAGTGCAATTATTAAATGGAGACATATTGCATCTGAAATTTCTAGCAAGAAACCCAGAAGGTTTCGGTAATTTTAGTTGAGCCAAGCTCACATTCAGACAGACAATAAGCTTCGCCAAAAGTATGGGGCGGTGGGGAGTCGTGATGGCGATTATATTTCCTTTTGGATTATGAAAATTGCTAGAGCATATCTCGCAAAAGTGGATACCGGTTTTGCGAAAAAAGATATGCGACAACAAAAAGATAGCGCGGCGTTTTGATTTCATCAAAACGTGATCTGCGCTAGGTCTCTTCCCACTGAGAAAATGAAAGTTTTTTTGGCATAGTCATTCGACCTCCAAACCCTCCCGTGCACTCAATGGCATCATGGTTAGAAAATTCCAGTTTTAAATTGTTTGGTTTGCGGTAAACGGATCATACGAAAAACTCTACAAAATATTATGCGTTCCATCGCAGAAGGGTGGGTCTTCTGTTTGCTTGCAGCCACAGAGATTGAGAGTTTCGGTGCGTTCAGCAACAAATTCCAAAGGCTCTAATCCCGTGCCTTGGTGGGAACCATCGCAGAAGGGTTGGGTTTTGCTGCGCCCGCAGCGGCACCAGAAATAGCGTTTGCCTTCTTCCACTTCGACCATATAGGGATTAAGTTGCGCTGCAATGGGTTCATCTGCCATAGATCTTGATCTTTCTTTTTAAGTCAGAGACCAAACTTATAGGCGTTAATAAGCTTTAGGGAAAGTGATTAACGCATGACAAATGGATTTGGCACGGTTTCTGAGAGGCTAATCCAAACGGATTTTGTTTGCAGATATTCTTCAATAGCCACTTGACCGTTTTCCCGGCCAAGGCCTGAGCGTTTATAACCACCGAAAGGCATCATGAAGCTGACAGCCCGGTAAGTGTTGATCCAGACGGTTCCGGCTTCAAGGCGGTTAGAAACTGAAATGGCACGGGCCATGTCTTTTGTCCAAACGCCTGCGGCCAGACCATATTGGCTGTCATTGGCAATGCTGACCGCATCATCGTCATCATCAAAGGGAATGATGGTGAGCACCGGCCCAAAAACCTCCTCGCGAGCAATGCGCATCTCATTATTCACACCGCCAAAGATTGTGGGCTCGACAAACCATCCCTTGCTTAGTTCCGGATCGTCGGGGCGTTTGCCGCCGAGCAGACATTCGGCACCTTCCTCTTTCGCAATATCGATATAGGACAAGATTTTTTCAAATTGCTGGGGTGTCGTGACAGGACCAACTTGTGTGTCCAGGTCACGAGGGTCACCGAGCTTTGCCGTCTTAGCGAAGTCAACAAGCTTGGATGTAAATTCATTATGGATGGAGCGTTGCAACAAAAGCCGCGATCCGGCAATACAGGTTTGTCCGCTCGCAGCAAAAATGCCGGAGATGGCGCCTTTCACGGCGTTATCCATATCGCAATCGTCAAAAACGATATTCGCCGACTTGCCGCCAAGCTCCAGACTGACATGTTTGAGATGTGAGGCCGCCGCGGCATAAATCCGCTCACCTGTCGCATCACCACCCGTAAAAGCGATTTTTGCAACGAGAGGATGTTCGACGAGCGGGCCGCCAACTTCTGCACCAAAGCCTGTTACTGTATTGACCACCCCTGGCGGGAAGCCAGCCTCTTCAATAAGATCCATGAAGAAGAGCGTTGAGGCGGATGTGAATTCCGATGGTTTAATAACCACCGTGTTTCCTACAGCAAGTGCGGGAGCAAGCTTCCAAGTGGTCAAAAGAAGTGGAGAGTTCCAAGGAATAATTGCGGCTATAACACCCAATGGTTCCTTGCGCGTATAGGCAAACATGTCAGGCTTATCGACAGATGGCACACCGCCTTCCATCTTGTCAGCTAAGCCACCAAAATACCGATACCATTCCCCTATATAGCGTGCCTGGCCGAGCATTTCGGTTTTGAGCTTACCATTGTCACGCACCTCAAGATCTGCAATTTCTTCAGCCTTCTCATCGATAAGCGCGCCAAGACGATTAAGCAGTTTACCGCGTGCTGTTGCGGTGAGTGAAGGCCAGGGACCATGTTTGAAACTGTCATAAGCTGCGCGAACCGCGCGGTCGACGTCTTGGGCGCTGCATCGTGGAATGAGTGCCCAGGGGGCCCCGTCAAATGGATTTATACTTTCAAACCATTTTTGTTCTATAGCTTCGACTCTTTCACCGGCGACAACATTTAGATATTTTTTAAGCTCAGCCATGCTCGATAATCCTAACGACAATCCGAAAACAACATTGTTATTATACTTTTTTAAAAGGGCCTGTCTGCACAGACCCGCAATGTTGCCATAAGACCAAAGGACTACAAATTGCCATGCCAGATGGAACCGAAATGCTCAGTGATATCGATGATACTGTTCAGCATCCGGAAATTCGGGAGGCTGTTGGTAAGATATGTGCAAAATTCCCGGGGTCATACTGGCAGAAGGCAGATCAGGAGAAGGCCTATCCGACGGAATTTGTGCAGGCTTTGACGGAGGGCGGTTTTCTCTCGGCTCTTATTCCTGAAACTTATGGTGGCAGTGGGCTTGGGCTTGGTGCAGCATCTGCGATTCTTGAAGAGATCCATAAAACAGGCTGCAATGGTGCTGCTTGTCATGCTCAGATGTACACGATGGGAACACTCTTGCGTTATGGTTCGGAGCAGCAGAAAGAAAAATATCTACCACAAATCGTAACTGGGAAACTACGGTTGCAGGCCTTTGGCGTGACTGAGCCCACAAGTGGTACGGATACGTTGTCCCTGCGGACCTTCGCGAAACGTGACGGCGATTCTTATATCGTTAATGGACAAAAAATCTGGACGTCCCGGGCGGAGCATTCCGATTTGTTGCTTTTGCTTGCGCGCACAACGCCTAAGAACGAGGTTAAAAAGCGAACTGAGGGGTTATCGGTTTTCTTGGTTGATCTTGCTAAAGAGCGGGACAAGACGATCAAGGTAAGGCCTATTCCGGCGATGCTCAATCATGCTACGACCGAGCTTTTTATCGAAGATCTCAAAGTCCCGGCAGAAAATTTGATCGGTGAAGAGGGGCAGGGGCTTAAATATATTCTTAGTGGGATGAATGCCGAGCGCATTCTTATTGCATCGGAATGTATTGGCGATGCGCGCTGGTTTATCGAAAAGGCGACACAATATGCGAATGAGCGCGTGGTTTTTGACCGGCCGATTGGGCAGAATCAAGGCGTGCAGTTTCCAATTGCCAGATGTTATGCCGATACCGAGGCTGCGGCCCTCATGGTCCAAAAAGCTGTGCGCCTCTATGAACGTGACCAGCCGGTTGGCGCAGAAGCCAATATGGCGAAATTGCTGGCGGCAGATGCCTCATGGCAAGCGGCCGATATGTGCTTACAAGTCCATGGTGGCTTCGGGTTTGCAACCGAGTTTGATATTGAGCGCAAGTTTAGAGAGACTAGGCTTTATCAAGTCGCTCCCATTTCCACTAACTTGATCCTCTCTTATTTATCGGAACATGTGCTCGGTTTGCCACGGTCATATTGAGGAAAAGCCACTGTTGAGCAAAGTGAGCCAAGAAAAAAACACTGACGAAAACTCGAATCATCGTATAGTCCAGGGCAAGAAAAGGGTCTTCGGGCAGCTCATAGTTTTTCCCCAGCTTGCCCACCTGCCTTACACAATCCATACAATATATAGTTATTTAACCCTAAGGGCATACTACCCCTTGACGAATGGTGGCGAGTCACTTTAGCTAAGGATACTGACTGGAACGGGCTTACAAGGCATAAACAGCCTTCACTAAGTCCGTGCGCATGGCTTGAGGGCTACACCCTATCCGATTGAGGAATTTATTGGGTGCGGCTCTATTTCTGAGTTTGCGCTTTCCAACAGAAAATGCCGCGTAACTTGGCGAAGTCGTGTGTAAGCAAGGGATATAAGGGTAGGAAAACTACCGTTTCTTGCAGGGGCTCAAACAAAAATTTCAACAATGTCGGTGCGGCCACATGGGCTAGCATGTCTAGGCTATGTGCACATTTTGAGGGGCAATATGCGGATTGAACGGCGCTTTACAAAAGAAGGCAAATCACCCTACGACGAAATTTCCTTTCGCGATGCGACGAGCGAAATTCGCAATCCTGACGGCTCAGTAGTCTTTAGGTTAGAGAAATTTGCAGTTCCTGAACATTGGAGCCAGGTTGCGGCTGATATTTTAGCGCAGAAATATTTCCGCAAGGCCGGTGTTCCAGCCAAGTTGAAGAAGGTAGAGGAGAATTCAGTTCCCTCGCGGCTATGGCGTTCAACGGCTGATAAGGCGGCTCTCAAAAACCTTCCAGAGGATGAGCGCACTGGCAGTGAAACGGATGCCAGGCAGGTTTTTGACCGTCTTGCCGGTACCTGGGCATATTGGGGCTGGAAGGGCGGTTATTTCACCACGGAAGAGGATGCCTATGCCTTCTATGATGACATGCGCTACATGCTGGCCATGCAAATGGCCGCCCCAAATAGCCCGCAATGGTTTAATACGGGGCTGCACTGGGCTTATGGTATAGACGGCCCAAGCCAGGGGCACTTCTATGTGGATTTTGAAACGCGTCAGCTTGTGCGTTCAGCCACGGCTTATGAACATCCCCAACCTCATGCCTGTTTTATCCAATCAATTGAAGACGACCTGGTCAATGAAAACGGGATTATGGATCTCTGGGTTCGTGAAGCTAGGCTCTTTAAATATGGTTCAGGAACGGGGTCTAATTTCTCTAAGCTTAGAGGGGAAACGGAGCCGCTTTCCGGCGGTGGAAAATCATCCGGCCTTATGAGCTTTCTTAAAATCGGCGACCGGGCGGCTGGCGCCATTAAGTCCGGCGGGACAACACGCCGGGCAGCGAAAATGGTTGTGGTTGATATCGATCACCCGGATATTGAAGATTATATTAATTGGAAGGTCCGCGAAGAGCAAAAGGTCGCGGCACTTGTTTCAGGTTCAAGAATCTGCGCTGAACATTTGACCGCGGTTATGAAAGCCTGTGTTAATTGCGAAGGCTCAGGCGATGATTGTTTTACGCCGGAAAAAAATCCGGCGCTCAAGCGTGAGATTCGTGCCGCCCGCAAACATCAAGTTCCAGATAATTATATTCAACGTGTCATACAGTTTGCGCGACAGGGATACAAAAATATTGAATTCGCAACCTATGATACCGATTGGGATTCGGAGGCTTATCGGACGGTTTCCGGCCAGAATTCGAATAATTCGGTTCGTGTTACCGATGACTTTCTACATGCGGTTGAAAAGGACCGTGACTGGGATTTAGTCGGGCGCACAACTGGCAAGCCTGTTAAGTCTATCAAAGCAAGGGAACTTTGGGAGCAGGTTGGTAATGCCGCCTGGGCGTGTGCCGATCCAGGCATACAGTTTCATACCACAATTAATGATTGGCATACCTGCCCGAATTCAGGCCCGATCCGTGCGTCCAATCCCTGTTCAGAATATATGTTTCTTGATGACACGGCCTGCAACCTCGCGTCGTTAAATCTTATGGCGTTTCGGGATGAACAGAAGCGCTTCGACGTTTTGAGCTTTGAGCATGCGGTGCGGTTGTGGACTATCACACTAGAGATTTCTGTGCTTATGGCACAGTTTCCCTCGCGCCAGATCGCTGAGCTTTCTTACCGTTATCGTACCCTTGGGTTAGGTTTTGCTAATATAGGCGGGCTCTTGATGGCATCTGGGCTTTCCTATGATTCAGAGGAAGGTCGTGCGCTTTGCGGCGCTATTTCGGCGGTTATGACCGGTATTGCCTATGCAACCTCTGCTGAAATGGCCAAGGAGCAGGGGGCCTTTGAAGGCTATGATGAGAATGACCGCGAGATGCTTCGCGTCATGCGCAATCATCGCAAGGCAGCTTATGGACACAGCAGCGGTTATGGCCAGGTCTCCACAATTCCGGTGCCACTGGATCATGAAGCTTGTCCCGATATGCGGCTTATCGAGCGTGCGTGCCGCGCTTGGGACCAGGCCATCGAACTTGGTCAATTGCATGGTTTCCGCAATGCGCAAGCCACCGTGATTGCGCCGACAGGTACAATAGGGCTCGTCATGGATTGTGACACCACAGGAATTGAGCCAGATTTTGCCCTTGTAAAATTCAAGAAATTGGCCGGTGGTGGATATTTCAAAATCATCAACCAAACTGTCACTGAGGCTCTTCATGTTCTTGGATATGATGAAGACACGATTCAAGCCATCAAAGATTATGCCGTGGGCCACGGCACACTTGTTGACGCGCCGGGGGTCAATCATACATTGCTTAAAGCAAAGGGTTTTACGGAGGAGGCGCTGAAGGCTGTTGAAGAGGCGCTTGGTAGTGCCTTTGACATCAAGTTTGTCTTTAACAAATGGACCCTTGGCGAAGCGTTTTGTACGGACGTTTTGGGGTTTGCAACTGATAAGCTTAATGCCCCCGATTTTGATCTCCTTACCGAAATAGGGTTCTCCAAAACAGATATCGAAGCGGCAAATGAATATTGCTGTGGGGCTATGACCCTTGAAGGGGCGCCTGGCTTAATAGAAGAGCATTTGCCGGTTTTTGACTGCGCCAATCCTTGTGGACGTAAGGGGAAACGGTTTTTATCGGTGGAAAGTCATATCCGCATGATGGCCGCCGCTCAGCCTTTTATTTCAGGCGCTATTTCCAAGACCATCAATATGCCTAATGAAGCAAATGTTGAGGATTGCAAAAGCGCTTATCTCTTATCCTGGCGTTTAGGGCTTAAGGCAAATGCGCTCTATCGTGATGGCTCAAAGCTGTCTCAACCTCTCAATGCTCAACTACTTGGCGATACGGAAGACGAATATGATGATATTGTTGAGAACATAGTGGCGGAAAAAGCACCTCATTCGCGTGCGGAGATTTTTGCAGAACGCATTGTTGAGCGGATTATTGAACGTGAACGCCTTAAAGCTGAACGCGAAAAGCTTCCTCAGCGGCGTAAAGGCTATACGCAAAAAGCAATTGTTGGTGGTCATAAGGTTTATCTAAGAACGGGTGAGTATGAGGATGGCAGGCTTGGTGAAATTTTTATCGATATGCATAAGGAAGGCGCGGCCTTTCGCTCGCTGATGAATAATTTTGCCATTGCAATTTCTCTCGGCCTTCAATACGGGGTGCCGCTGGAAGAATTTGTCGATGCTTTCACCTTTACACGGTTTGAGCCTGCGGGACTTGTGCGTGGCAATGACTCGATCAAAAATGCAACATCCATCCTTGATTATGTGTTCCGTGAATTGGCCGTTTCATATCTAGCACGCAATGATCTCGCTCATGTCGATCCTGGTGAGATAGGCAATACGGTTATGGGATCAGGTGAAAATGAGGGTGAGGCACCCGCTCTTACCGCGGAGCGGTTTTTAAGCCGGGGGCTGATGCGTGGCAGTCTCAATAATAAGCTCGTCATGGTTTCAGGCGAGTCTTCACAAACAACAAATTCTGAGTCTGATGCAAATTCAACCAATTCAGATAGTCCCGTTGCAGCCATACAGCACGCTTTAAGCTCAGCGATCGGTCAACCCGAGGCAGCGTCCATGGCCATTAGTGCTGAGGCAGGCTCGCAAACTATGGCTGTTGTCGGCTCCACAGCACTTGCAGCTAAAGATCAGGCGGATCTTGTGGCGGAAGCCAGGGTTAAGGGATATGAGGGGGAGTCCTGTGCGGAATGCGGTAATTTTACATTAGTCCGTAATGGGACTTGTCTGAAATGTGACACATGCGGATCAACAAGCGGTTGTTCATGAGCTAAAAAAGGCCGCTTTACCGGGCTTGTGGTGACCTTGAACCATGAGTTTAAGAATCAAGTCTTGTGACGTGTCGAATCTTCTTTTGCCTGTTTGAAGAAGGGGTGGTCTTGCCTGCGGGTATTGTACTGCTCTAGATGGTGGGGGAAAAAGTGTTGTATGTCAAAGGCTTGTGATAAAATCGTGAGTTAAGTTATTGCAACTACGTATATGTGTTGGCGATCGGGGGCACAGCTGGTAAGCTGCGCGTCTGCATATTGCGGGGAGGCGCTACAATGCAGAATGAAGAGCAGCTGCAATCTGTTGTTTACTTATTGAGCGACCATTTATGCTCGGCCATTGAAGTCGCCGATCAGATAATGGGCCTACGCTATGTTTCGGAGCCTATTTCTCCTGGGCTAAGTTCAGAAAATATTTTATCCCGTCTAGATGATTTTCATCGCTTTCTCGATCATATTCGGACTTATGAATTTTTGCTGGTAACCAAAATCAATCAAGCCCGTCACTGGGCTCTTCATTTGCGCAATTTTGAATCCGATTTCCGTCCGCTCATCGATCTTTTTACCACATCGACGGATATCGTGGCAGATGCAAGTAATATTCTTGAAACTAATGAAGAGGCCATTTTTAATGGGGAGGGGCAACCACAGCATTTGATTGAGTCTAGACAGCTGTTTACTGAAACGCTGAGAGATGAAGAGGATGGGGTGTGCCAACCAGTATGTATTTCCGCAAATGAA
Organism: Methyloligellaceae bacterium; assembly: GCA_965224165.1. Classification (GTDB taxonomy): domain Bacteria; phylum Pseudomonadota; class Alphaproteobacteria; order Rhizobiales; family CBDCYM01; genus CBDCYM01. The sequence goes on from CBDCYM010000011.1 coordinate 1,869,200, forward strand.
AATTTCTTGCTTGGTGGAAAGGTTCGCCTTGTTGCATTGATTGATGTTTGCACGACATTTCTTGATAGTCTTGATGCCCGTTTCGGTATGGTCGAAGATGAGGAGCAAGCGGAAGAGCTTACCACCGAAGGGCAGGTGCTCTTGCTTACGTCCCGAGACATCCGGCCCACGCAACCCTAGGTCACGGACTCATAAATGTGGTTAAAAATGGTATGATTCAATCTAATCTCATCTCATCTCATCTCGCTCTTGTGCAACCACATATGTCTGCCCAAACTATAAAGTCGCTCCTACGTGATTAACTTAACCTGAGTTTAGGTTGAACTTGTAAACGAGGCTTTTTTGGATTACCGGATCAAGTCCGGACATCCATAAGGAGTTTCCGGCTTCATATGTGATCCAATTGGAAATCCTGGGAATACCCTCAGCCGTGTTTTTATACGGAATTCAGGTGGATGGCCCGAAGGGAGTATTTAGAGATACCCAGGTTAAGTTATATCGCGACTCTAATTGGAAGGCTTGGCGGCTATATCGTATTAATGATTCCTGGCAGAAGTAGGCGTGCCGGTTTGATTATTCACGGGCTGAGCCACAGTGGTAATGGACGCTGTGCCTAAACTGTCTGCATGAAGGGATTGCGGGGCACCGGCAAAAATACTTGGTTGTAGTTTTTGATATGCCGGACATACTTCATTGGCTTTTACTTTGGCTTTGGCGTTAACAAAAGAGGCGTTCAGAAGGTATCGCTTTTCACAAACGTTGACCTTTACAGGAAGGCGTGTGAGATTGAAATGGTCATACCCCTCTTTGAGACTTCTCCAAAAGCCATGCCATTTGTTTTTACGATGGCGTTTTAAGTTGGCTTCTGTCATGCGAAATGGATAGGCATGCACCTGAAACGTATCTTGCCCGCCGATAAAAGCCTCTCGCGCAAGGATGTAAATTTCTTCCATAAGCGCATCCGTCATGGCGTAGCAACCAGCTGATTTGCAATTCCCATGAACCATAAGATGTGCTCCTGTCCGACCGTGGGCACGATCGTAGGCATTAGGATAGCCCAGGTTGAAAGACAGATGGAATCTGCTGTTTGGATTCAATTGATGCTGGGAGACGCGATAAAATCCCTCAGGGGCCTGCTTGTCGCCTTTTCTTAATTTGGGACCCAATTTTCCAGACCAATGGCATATAGGATAAGTCTTGAAGTGATAGTATCGCCCATCGTCCTTTTCTTTCCAAACTTCAAGTTCGGACTCTTCCTTGAAGACACGGATAAAAATGGGGGATTGCTCTTTCATCCCTTTTTTTGCCAGAAGCGCTATGGCTTCGGCCGGAAGAGGCTTGAGTGCCGGGATGGTTCCCCCGCCACATCCTGTGATCGTAGCCACTACTGCCACCACAATAATTAGGCGGGATAAATATGCAAACATGCGCCGTGCCCCTCGCGCTACCGCTTCACAACTGATTCGTTGCGAGTAAGACTAATACATTGTCCCTGATGAGTGAAATCCTTCTTAACAGGTCTGTTAAGTCTCTAGGTCACGGACTCGTAAATGTGCTGAAAATGGCGCTAGAAACGGCAAAAAGATGCTAGAGCATCCTGCGTTTAGATGGAATCGCTTGAATGCTCTCATTTTTTGATATCGATCAACTTTACCACGTTCAAGTAAATTCACTTGAACGTGGGTTGATCTAGGAGAAGCGTGCAGACAAGGGTTGTTTCCCTTTTCAAGCGCTTCGACAACAATGTCTCAAGCAGCGAAGCGGTAGACAAAAAAACGCAGATTGAAGCCGTTTCAGCGTCCGGAGGATATGGCCGATCTGTCCGACTACAGCGTCGCAAAGGTTAGAAAATGCACCACATTTCCTGCACCTTTGCTTCTTGTATTCGAACAGATTGACTCATACCATTTTTAACCACATTTATGAGTTCGTGACCTAAAGTTGGCTTAACTATGTGCGAATAGGTAAGTTATTGATTTATATAGTATTATTTCTCGCCGCTGCATGGCGGCTATAAATATCAAGATAGATAAAAAGGCATTTGCTTAGTTAATATCTAGAGTGAGCGGCCAATTTCGAGAAATTTATTGTGGCGTTGTTTGCGAATCTCATGCGGGCTCAACCCATCAAATTCCTTGAGCATCTTATTTATCATGGCACCCGTTTCATAGATTGCCTGAATCGATTCGCGGTGAGCGCCGCCAAGCGGCTCGGGAATGATGGCATCAATCACACCGAGCTTTTCCAAATCTTGCGCAGTGATTTTCATGTTGGTTGCGGCGTCTTTTGCCCTGCTTGAGTCCCGCCAGAGAATTGAGGCGGCAGCTTCAGGAGAGGCGACTGTATAAATGGCGTGCTCCAGCATCACCACTTTGTTTGCTGAGGCTATGGCAACGGCACCGCCTGAGCCGCCCTCACCAATAACAGCAGCCACAATCGGTACTCCTAATTGCAAGCAACAATCGGTGGAACGAGCAATCGCCTCAGCCTGACCCCGTTCCTCTGCACCGATACCCGGATAAGCGCCGGCCGTATCGACAATGGTGATCAAGGGGAGGTGAAACTTATCCGCCATTTCCATTAGGCGCACTGCTTTGCGATAACCTTCAGGCCGGGCCATACCAAAATTGTGTTTGATACGGCTCTCCGTATCAGACCCTTTTTCATGACCGATCACCATGACAGAACGACCGTGAAAACGGCCAAGGCCACCAACGATGGCGTGATCCTCAGCAAAATAGCGGTCGCCGGAAAGGGGTACAAAATCGTCTATTAATCGGGAAATGTAATCAGAAAAGTGTGGACGGTCCGGATGTCGTGCAACCTGAGTTTTTTGCCAAGGTGTGAGATTGGCATAAATGTCTTTAAGCGACTCTTGAGCTTTGTATTCGAGCTTGCTGATCTCTTCAGTGATCGAGACCGAGCCTTCGTCCTTTGTCAAAGCCCGAAGCTCAGCAACCTTGCTTTCGAGTTCGGCTATGGGCTTTTCAAAATCAAGATAGGTGCGCATATATGAAAGAACATTTGCGCCAGCCATATGCTGCTCCTTGCTTGCAAACACTTATGTATGAGACTGGAGAGTCCTAAACCCTATACACACCTTGCTTGCCAAGTCCATTTCTACTATTGGGCTCACAGGTGTTGCAGCAGTCTCATGTCGTGCGTGACCGCGGTAGCCTTTTACGGGTTACCCCCTATATTCATGTTGCCTCTGGACCCCAATAAAACAGTTGTGGTTCCCATTTCCGAGATCTTATGAGTTCTTGAATATAAGAACTCTAAGCCTTTCTTTTCGGACCAGAAAGATTCGCTTTCTAATGTGTTTCTGTCAAGCATCTGACTGTAACAATTTGTTTCCTTCTATTTTATCAGCTTTAAAAGTCAGTTGTCAGAAAACCGTTCTTTTGCAAGGGGATGATGCTCTTGTACCAGGCGCTTAAGACGTTCCTCAAGGACATGTGTGTAAATTTGTGTTGTTGATATGTTGGCATGGCCGAGCAATTGTTGAACAGCACGCAAATCCGCACCACGTTCAAGCAGATGGCTTGCAAAAGCATGTCGCAATATGTGGGGAGAGATACGTTCAGGTGCAAGACCGACATCTCGTGCAAGCCTTTTAAGCTCTTGGGAAAGCCGCTGCCGGGTAATATGGCCGTCACGCCCCCAAGACGGAAAAAGCCACTCGGAATTTGTTTTATACTCCTCAGTTGTGTCTTTTTGCTCTGAAAGATAGGCTTTTATGGCTTCCCGTGCTGGTTCGTTCAGTGGCACAATCCGCTCACGTCCACCTTTCCCTTTAATAACAAGAAGTTGGTCGCCATCCTGCAGTGTAGAACGGGGCAGGGTGACAAGCTCAGATACGCGCAATCCGGTTGCATAAAGGACCTCCAAAAGGCAGTAAAGCCTCAGTGCTTTCAATCGCTTCATGCCATTGGATTTGGTTGCACGCTGCCGAGCACCCTCAAGAAGCAAATCAACTTCTTTCAACGACATAATTTTGGGAAGCGTGCGTTCACGTTTAGGACCTTCTATTGCAGCGGCCGGATCATCAATTCGGTAACCTTCTGTCATAAGAAAGCGAAAGAACTGGCGAATCGATGAAAGCCGGCGTGCACGTGACGTTGACGCACGGCCGGACTTAGCTTCTTCCCGCAAATAGGCTTGAATATCCTGCGTTTTCACCGTTAAGTCCGTCAATTGATTTTCATCCAAAAAGGCGAAAAAAGCCTCAAGATCGCGACGGTAGGCTTCAAGTGTGTTTTGAGCAGCGCCACGCTCAGCACTAAACATTTTGAGGAACTGGGCCAAATGGTTTGAGCATGACTGGGTTTTGCTTTTTATGTGCACCAATTCCTCCTTTCTCAGAATTCAAATAGAAATTATACAAAACTGCAATAACGCCCAGCTGGCACATTTACAGCCTATGGCTTCGCTACCTAAGACCTGAGAGCAGGGTGGGGTAACAGGATTTGGCAGGCAAGGACCTCCCATTAGCTTATTAGTCAAGATTATTGCAGTCTTTCCTCTATGTTTGCCCGTGGCCAAATGGCGAAGAGGGCTTCGAAACCGATTTGACGGGCCTCCGCCTCAAGCCCCGCCGTTTTTAATGCCTTAATGGTGTCGCCAAGTGCGATCATGTGAGCGCCAACGGGACCTTGAGGGCCAAGGGCTGTCATAGCCATAAGAATTGTGCGGCCTATTTCATCATTTTTTGCAGCTTTTTGCAGACGGCTCAAATGGCCTGTTTCCGGGAGATGCCCATGTTTGGGCTGGGGGGTACGGCTTGCAGCATTCCATAAAGGTATAGGAATGTTGTAAGCGAGGGCATCAAGGACAGTGACGAGCCTATGCAAAACATCTGCTTGAAACTGCCCCGCGAGGGCTTGACGTGTTACAAATTTAAGCCCTGCATCACTGAGAGCTGACTCCTCACTTTGTGCAATATCAACAAGTGTCAGCCAATGCAGAAGCCAAGGGGTCTGAACATCATCGCGGCCACTTGCTTGTGCCGTACGATCAATAATCTGCTTGTAATAGCCTGCCGCCAGCAGAGCTTCAATCATTATCCCGGCCAACTGGGACCGCGTGTTTGTCTGCTGTAAAGCACTAATATCTTTAGCGAGAATTTTAGCAATCGCAGTGTAAAGCTCCTCACGCCGGGCGATCTTAAGGAGTTCTATGATCAGCCGTTCTTTGCGTAGAGGTGATGTTTCTGTCTTGATCGCCTGAAAGATAAGGGCGCGCTGCTTCGGTCCAGAAATAGGGGCATTCATGGGGTGCTGAAAAGCTTTGGCCGGAAATTTTAGCGTTCCATATATATCTGCAAGTCTCTTGGCGTCGGCCGCATTTATTTTTACAGCGCGCTCCAAAGCACGAAGTCTTAGCGTGAGACGTAGGTTTTTGTCATGAGCTAAAGCGATAAGGAGGGCCGGTTCAGAATGTTCAAGCATCCTACTTTCGGGTTTCCATTTGGTGAGGCGCATAAAAACATAATCTCTGAGCGAGATGCGTTTCAGGCCAGGCAGAGGAGATTTTACCCCACTCGCAATCCGATCAAGCACGGCGTAAGGAATAGGTGCTTTTATTCCTTGGTCCCTGGCAAGCTCGCTTGTCAGCCTCGCGGCTTCCACCCGGCCATTCGCTGCAGCACAATAGGTTACAAGCATAAGGGCTTTGCCGAGGATCGGGGTTGGCATACCGCTGGTATTTACGGGGATCCGGGAGGCTTCAGCACAGGCTTCCTTAAGGTATCCGGTACCAAGCAAAGCCCAGGCATAATATGTTTGTAGAACGGGGCCTTGGTATTTCCTGCCTTCGCGCTTAACCAAATTTATGATGCTTTCAAGCTGCCCAATACGAAACAATATTTCCAGTTTGAGCGCCAAGAAATGTCCTTTTTGTACGCTTCCCTTTGGCTCAGGGGTTTGATGTTGGGCCGCGCGGGACAACAGCTTTTGTAAGGTGGGAGAGGCTGCGGGCAGGGGGATGTTGACGAGAAGTTTTTCAATGCCGGGAACAGACAGACTTTTCCAAAGATTTCGCGGTAAGCCGCCATCAGTACGTTTATTACTTTTACCGATTGGCGGCAAACTTTGCCGCTTGATGCTTCCCAAAGGGGCATCATTTCGCCGCCGATCATCGGTTTGCGCAAAAAGCGGATCACTGCAAAGTATGCAAATAAGTGCTAGCGCAGTCACAAAATGGAAAATATCGATAGAAGTAAGTTTATTCCGCTTATTGACGGGGTTTAACATTGCGGACAGCCTTAGTGGTTTCCCGAGGTTCAGGCTCGAAATATTCCGCAAGTATGTATAGGCCGCCAAAAAGAACCCCGCTAAATATAGCGCAAACCGTTAGAAATCTGATTAAGCTCGGCATTTATGAACTCGAATCGAATTTAGTTTTTGATTATTGAAGTTGGCGGCATTATGGCTCGGTATGCTGTCAGACCAAGCCCTCATTTTCACTTTTGCCGCCAAGACCTATATAATCCACAGAACTCTTAAGTGAGTTCTACCCTGAAACACCTATTTTTGGCAAAATTTATGCGTTTTGATTTTAAAACATTTAGAAGGCGCAAACATCCTCCAGGTGCGGAGAATACCAAGGCAATTGTGCAATCCCTTGGCAATCAAAGCATTGTTTTTGTTGGATTGATGGGAGCCGGCAAGACAGCTATCGGGCGGCGCCTAGCGGCGTTGTTGAAACTACCCTTCGTTGATGCTGATAAAGAAATAGAGCTTGCGGCTGGTAAAAGTGTTAGCGAAATTTTTGCAGAACATGGCGAAGTTTATTTTCGCGACGGGGAGCGGCGGGTCATCGCACGCCTTCTAAATGATGGTCCTCAGATCCTTGCAACCGGGGGAGGGGCTTATATGGATGCGGAAACACGAGAGAATGTTCAAGCTGGTGGTATCTCTATTTGGCTTAAGGCTGATCTCGACGTGCTTATGGAACGGGTGATGAGGCGCGATCATAGGCCCTTACTAAAAACAGAAGACCCGGAAGCCGTTATGAAAAAGCTTCTTGATGACAGATATCCAGTTTATGCCAAGGCAGATATCACCATCCAGAGTCGTGACGTACCTCATGAGGTCATTGTTGGAGAAATCTTAACAGCTCTGACTAAACGCCTGGCTGTTAATAACGATGACACATCGGTGTAACGCCAACCTGAATAGATAATACTCCATGGAACTGAACAAAAGAGAATCTATGTCTGCAGATATTGGCGGTGATGGTGTTAAGACCGTACCGGTCGCGCTTGGGGAGCGTAGTTACGACATAAAAATCGGACCTCATCTTATCGATAAAGCTGGCGATCTGGTTGCCAAATACGCCCTGGGTGCCCCGGGTGCCCAGTGTGCTATTATTACCGATGAAGTCGTTGCGAGGTTATATTTAGATAGGCTCAAGCAAAGCCTTGAACATAAGAATTTTTTGTCAGGGATCGTTGTGCTGCCTGCGGGTGAAGCCACAAAGAGTTTTGAGCAGTTGATAAAGGCTTCTGAGCAACTTTTGGAAATGGGGCTTGAACGTCGTGATTTTGTTGTGGCCTTGGGAGGGGGAGTTATAGGCGACCTTGCTGGATTTGCTGCGAGCATCTTGCGCCGCGGTGTGCGGTTGGTTCAAATACCAACCACGCTTTTAGCACAAGTAGATTCTTCCGTTGGTGGTAAAACCGGTATCAACACATCTCACGGCAAGAATCTCGTCGGTACGTTTCACCAGCCAAGCCTCGTTATCGCCGACACAAATGTTCTGGAAACACTTTCTGAGCGTGAGTTCCGTTCCGGTTATGCGGAAGTTGTCAAATATGGTTTGCTTGGAGATGCGTCTTTCTTTGCCTGGCTTGAGAACAATTGGCAGGGAGTTTTCAGAAACGAACATGCTGCACGCATGCATGCTATCGAGGTGAGCTGCCAGGCCAAGGCTGCAATTGTTGCAGAAGACGAGCGTGAGTCTGGCAAGCGGGCTCTCCTTAATCTTGGCCACACATTTGGGCATGCTATTGAAGCATGGGCGGGGTATTCCAGACGGGTTTTACATGGTGAAGCCATCGCTATTGGCATGTGCCTTGCGTTTGAACTTTCCGAACGCATGGGGATTTGCGCCGAAGGCAGAGCGTCACGTGTTCAAAAACATTTGAGCATGGTCGGCCTTCCCACATGTATTAACGACATACCTGGTAAAGATAGACCAACCGCCGATATATTATGGCGCCACATGGCCCAGGACAAAAAGGTTAAGGACGGTAAACCAGCTTTTGTCTTGGTTCGTGATATTGGTGAAGCTTTTGTCAATAGTGATGTGTCAAAAGAGGAGGTTGATGCGTTTCTTGTAACAAAATGTAGTGATCTATGACATTAGGCATTGCTCTGACACTGTTTGCAATATTTGCACTTCTTTTACTGTCGGCCTTTTTTTCCGGTTCGGAAACGGCGTTGACAGCGGCTTCGCGTGCACGCATGCACGCCTTGGAAAAAGCTGGCGACACTCGCGCCCGTCTCGTTAATCGCCTTATTCAGGCGCAAGAGCGCCTCATAGGCGCGATTTTACTGGGCAATAATTTGGTCAATATCCTTGCCTCGGTGCTGGCAACCAGCGTTTTTCTTGCTTTATTTGGCCAAGTCGGGGTTGCCGTTGCGACACTTATCATGACGGCTCTTGTCGTTATTTTTTCAGAGGTGTTGCCTAAAACTTACGCAATCTCCCACCCAGACCGCACCGCACTCACTGTTGCTCCAATTTTACGGCCGATTGTCCTGTTATTCGCGCCCGTGGCGAAGGCTGTTCAGATTATGGTCCGTACGATCTTACGAGCGCTGGGCGCGAAGATCGATGATTCCGTCAGTCTTCTCTCCGCTCATGATGAGTTGCGAGGGGCGATTGATTTGCATCACCAAGAAGGCACCGTCGTTAAGCTCGATAAGGATATGTTGGGCGGTATTTTGGATCTGCATGAACTCGAAGTCTCAGATGTTATGGTCCACCGTACCAAGATGCAGACACTAAATGCTGATGATCCGCCTGAGAAAATCGTGGATGACGTCTTAAATAGCCCCTTTACACGGTTGCCACTTTGGCAGCAGGAGCCTGAAAATATCATTGGTGTAATCCATGCAAAGGATTTGCTACGGGTACTTAGCAAGATAAAAGGTAACCTGAAAGATCTTGATATATTATCGATCAGCACACCGCCTTGGTTCGTTCCCGATACGACAACGCTTCAGGACCAGCTCAATGCGTTTTTAAAACGTAAAGCTCATTTTGCGTTGGTTGTGGACGAATATGGCGTGGTGATGGGGCTCGTTACTCTTGAAGATATTTTAGAAGAGATTGTCGGCGAAATATCCGATGAACACGATATTGTTGTCCCAGGGGTACGTCCTCAGCCTGATGGCACCGTTAATGTTGATGGCTCCGTTCCAATCCGGGATATCAACAGGCACATGGATTGGCATTTGCCTGATGAGGAGGCGACAACAATTGCGGGACTTGTTATCCATGAAGCGCAAACAATACCTGAACCAGGTCAGGCCTTTACGTTTTATGGTTTTCGCTTTGAGGTGTTGCGTCGCCAGCGTAATAAGGTTACCGCACTTCGTATCACCCCCTTGGGTCCGCAAAAAGGTGTAAAGAACTAAATTACTCATTTTGTTTGTGACTGTAGAGTCCGTGACCTAACCTGGTGCTTCCGCCTTAACTGCTAGGGCATGGATAGGCCCAGCTAATTCATTTGCAAGGACTTCATTCACCATTCTGTGGCATTCTATGCGTGACTTACCTAGAAAACTGTCAGAAACTATATGAACGCGAAAATGGCTTTCTCCTGTCTCCGGTGAACTGGAATGACCATGGTGTAAGTGAGATTCGTTTTGAATTTCAAGCTTTTGCGGATTGAAGGCTTTCCGCAATTTCTGATCTAGAATATCTTGAACTGTCATGCAGCCTCTTTATTCTTCGCTTATAGTCATCTTGTGAAATCTACTGTGACATACCATACTTTGATCAATGAAACTTGATTCAAAATATTTCGACGGTATCCGCGTAAAACCGGAAGATGATCGGAGTTTGCGTGAGGAGTTGCCGGAGTGCCAGTGGCCTGGATGCGCGGAGCGAGCTGAGCATCCCGCGCCAAAGGGGCGTGGGCACGATGGTGAATATTATCATTTTTGCCTGGAGCATGTTCGCCAATATAATAAATCTTATAATTATTTTACCGGTATGAGTGACGAGGATGTCACTAAATTCCAAGAGTCCGCAATTACTGGTCACCGGCCCACCTGGTCGATGGGCGTTAATTCTTGGAGCCATGACGGTGCATCGGAAAAGGATGTGCACGGAAAACTAAAATCAGACGGTTTTCCCCATAATGCCTCCATGCGTGATCCCTTTGGTTTTTTCGGAAAAGAAGCAGGCGAGAGCGAAACAAGAGATACGATACGCCGGCCGATCAGAAATATGGAACGCAAATGTCTAACTGCGCTGAATTTGGGCGAAAGAGCAACTGCGTCTGAGATCAAAAGCCGGTTTAAGGACCTCGTAAAACGGCATCACCCGGACTTAAACGGTGGGGACAAGCGATCTGAAGATAAGTTGCGTGAGATTATACAAGCATATAACTATTTAAAGCAGTCGGGCTTGTGCTAATTCTACATTCTGCCCCTAATACACAGGTGATGTAAAAATTAATTTGGCTGGGTATTTCGCATATGAAAGCTGAAAATAATTATGGTGCCTTTGCGGAACCGGATATGACGGTCTCTGTGCGTCAGGTTTTCGGTATTGATACCGATCTGGAAGTACCTGCTTATTCAACGTCAGAAGAGCATGTCCCTGAACTTGATCCAGATTATTTGTTTAATCGTGAGACCACACTCGCCATATTGGCGGGGTTTGCCTATAACCGCCGGGTGATGATCCAGGGCTATCATGGCACCGGGAAATCCACGCATATTGAGCAAGTCGCCGCCCGATTAAACTGGCCTTGCATCCGTGTCAATTTAGATAGCCATGTGAGCCGTATAGATCTTGTTGGCAAAGACGCCATTGTCATTCGCGATGGCAAGCAGGTCACAGAGTTTAGGGAGGGCATAATCCCCTATGCTCTGCAATCGAACACAGCTCTGGTTTTTGACGAATATGATGCCGGGCGTCCGGATGTTATGTTTGTCATTCAGCGTATTTTAGAAGTTTCTGGCAAACTGACACTGCTTGATCAATCAAAGGTCATACAACCACACCCAGCCTTTCGCTTATTTTCCACCACCAACACAATTGGGCTTGGCGATACAAGCGGCCTATATCATGGAACACAGCAGATCAATCAGGGGCAGATGGATCGCTGGTCGATTGTTACAACCCTGAATTATTTGCCGCATGATGATGAAGTCAACATTGTTTTGGCGAAAGTGAAAAGCTTCTCAACCGAAGAGGACCGTGAAACGATTTCGAAGATGGTTCGCGTAGCGGATTTGTCCCGTAACGCTTTTATGAATGGTGATCTCTCAACGGTTATGAGCCCGAGGACTGTCATTACTTGGGCGGAGAACGCAGAAATTTTTGATGATGTTGGTTTTGCGTTCCAACTGAGCTTTCTTAACAAATGTGATGAGTTGGAACGGGGGCTGGTTGCAGAGTTTTATCAACGTTGCTTTGATGTGGAATTACCGCAATCAACGGCGAATATGGTGTTGAGTTGAAGAGGGAAAAGACTATCAGAACATTACGTATCCGCGTCTGGAGAAGTTAAGTGCAAATAAGTCCCACCTATACAAATCTAAGGGATCAGATATTTAGCTTGTCAAAAGATAATGACTTTATGGCAAGCATTGGAAATACCTATCCAATTGCCATATTGATGGAGACAGGTTTCGAAAATGGTTCGTACAGTTTAGTGGCCGTATCAGATGGCAGTGTTAGTATATATTTTAGTAACGGTGGAGGCATAATAGGCGCTGGAGAACATCCAGAAGTGAGAGAAATTGCGTTAAAATTTATTGAATTATCAAAAGACTATACAAATTTCTTAAAGCAAGTCTCGGAGTACCCTCTTCCCGGCCAGGGTAAGACGAGGTTTTATGTCATAGGTAAAGACTCTGTACAATCGGAAGAATTTGGGGAAGATGATTTGGGGAATAGCCGACTTCCCTTATCACCCTTATTTCTCAAAGGGCATGAATTAATTTCAGCAATCCGTTTAATAGAAGAGCAGAGAGAGCAAACAGAAAATCAATAATTCGCGGCCCATTGCTGCGAATAACGACTGAAAAGAGGTCACATCCTCCATGCCCGTCTCACCAAAACGTAAGGAAGGACCAGCGGAACCTTTTAAGCGAGCGCTAACATTTGCCACTCGTGCGATTGCGCAAAATAGCGCTTTACAGGTTGTTTATACGGCTGATCCCGCCGGTTTTGATGGAAATGTGGTCCGGGTGCCGGAACCCTCTCGAAAGCCAGATGATGCTGAAATTTCCATCATACGTGGCTATGCAGACTCTGCCGCTCTAAGGGCCGCTTGTCATGACCCGAGCGTCCATAACTCCGTTGCGCCGTCTGGCGGTCCAGCACGTACGGTTTTTGAAGCGGTTGAACGTTCTCGGCTAGAGGCCATTGGAGCCAAGCGCATGCAAGGCATGGCAAAAAACTTGACGGCAAAAATTGAGGATCATTACAGTCAGCCACACTATCAGACAATCTCAGATCGGGCCGATGCACCACTTGAAGACGCTCTCGCCCTTATCGTGCGTGAACAACTCACCGGGCTAGCTCCCCCGAAGAGCGCAGAGCCCATTGCCCGTATCTGGAAGCCATGGGTGGAACAGCGGGCAGGGAAGATTCTCGATAAGCTGAATGAATTTGTCGATGACCAAGAAGCGTTTGGACAAGTATTACGTGATGTTCTTATAGCTTTGGACCTAGAAGACGAAAATCTTGAAGGACAGCAAGAGGCCTCAGGCGAGGCGGATGTCGATGATCAAGAGGGCATGCCGGAAGCCTCTGATGAGGGCGAAAGCTCGGATGCCTCTCAGGCGACTGCCGAAGATGAGCTTTATGACGGCGATAGCGACGAAGATGCCGAAAACGCTGAGACCAATAACACCGATCTGTTCGATGCGGACAGCGAAGGTATAGAACTACCGGAGGCCAGTGAGCCGTGGCGACCAAACGCATCAGTTCTCGATGAGCCGGAAGCTTTTGGTTACAAGATTTATTCCCAGGCCCATGATGAGATGGTTATGGCTGAGGAACTTTGTGACGGAGAGGAGTTGGAGCGCCTCAGAGTTTTTTTGGATAAAAATCTGGAGAACTTACATGGCGCCGTAGCTCGATTAGCAAACCGTTTGCAGCGCCGCTTACTGGCCCAGCAAAATCGTGCGTGGGAATTTGATTTAGACGAAGGCATACTTGATGCCGCCCGCATATCACGTGTCGTAACAGATCCGTTGCATCCGCTCTCATTTAAACGTGAGCGGGATATGGATTTCCGCGATACAGTGGTGACCCTTCTCCTTGATAATTCAGGATCAATGCGCGGGCGGCCAATTATGGTCGCTGCGTGCTGTGCGGATATTTTAGCGCGCACCCTTGAACGATGCGGCGTAAAGGTTGAAATCTTGGGTTTTACCACACGTGCGTGGAAAGGAGGGCTTGCGCGTGAAGATTGGTTGTCTTCAGGAAAACCTCAAGCACCAGGTCGGCTTAATGATTTGCGGCATATCATTTACAAGTCTGCTGATAGTCCGTGGCGGCGTTCACGCACAAATTTAGGGCTCATGATGCGTGAGGGCCTTTTGAAAGAAAATATCGATGGTGAAGCCTTGGCCTGGGCTCATAGCCGTTTGTTGGGCCGTCATGAGCAACGGCGTATCCTTATGATGATTTCCGATGGGGCCCCGGTTGATGATTCAACCCTTTCGGTGAATTCCAGTTCCTATTTGGAATGGCATTTACGACAAGTTATTGAAGAGATTGAAACCCGTTCACCTGTTGAGTTAATTGCAATTGGGATTGGACATGACGTCACCCGTTATTATCGCAGAGCGGTTACAATTACCGATCCCGAAGAGCTTGCTGGTGCTCTCACCGATAAACTTGCCGAATTGTTTGAGGATGACCAAACTGGTAAGCAACGCTACCGCACACGTCATCACAAACACCCACTACATTAAGTTGTAATCATATTTCAATAGATCCCAACTTTTATTGGATGATAAGAGCATGATGCAAATCGCCTGCCCTCGCTTCGAATTTTTCAGAAGAGCTTATGTTATGGTGGCTCTCTTAGGTGCCGCACTCATTTTCTCATCAACTGGTCAGGCGAAGTCAGATCTTACGAAACTGCGGCCAAAAACAATTCCTCTTCAATCCTCAAAATTTGATCTTGATTACCAAAAACCGGAGCAAAAAGTTTTCGGTAAGCTTCTTTGGCGTGGCGGTCTCGTTTTGTCGTCTCCATCCTCTTACTTCGGCGGCTTTTCAGGCCTAGAACTTGATAAGATGGGGAAACACATGCTTGCGGTTTCAGATTCAGGTGTCTGGTTGACGGCTGAAATTACCTACGATGGTAAACGTCTTCGTGCACTCAAAAACCCGCGTATTGGTCCTATCAGGGGCAAGAAGGGGCGTATAGTTGCTGGTAAAGGGAAAAATGACGCTGAGGCCATAACACTTGTTAAAGGAGATACCCGCCAGGGTACTGTATTAATTGCTTTTGAGCAGCGTCATCGTATCGGAGTCTTTCCTGTAAGTAAAAATGGTCCCGGATCCCTGAAACGTTCAATAAAATTGCCAAAGGAGGCAAGAAGACTGAAAGGGAATATGGGGCTTGAGGGGATTGCGATCATTAAGAAAGGCCGTTTAAAAGGTACAATAGTTGCCTTTGCGGAACGGTGGGTAAACCCCAAGGGCTACCTTCAAGGCTGGTTGATTGGGGGGGCAACGCCTGGGAAGATCTGGTTACGCCGCTTAAAGGGTTACGACATTACCGGCCTCGCCGCCTTGCCTGATGGTGGGCTCCTCGTTCTTGAGCGCCGCTTTCGTCTGTCGGAAGGCTTACATATGCGTATACGCCGCATCAGGTCAAGGGAGATCAAACGGCGCGCTAAAATCTCCGGCGAGGTTCTTTTTGAAGCGCGGGCAAACCACACCATTGACAATATGGAAGGCATGGCTGTGCATCGTTCACGAAGTGGTGAGACAATCATTACAATAATCTCGGATGATAATCACAATCTCTTTCAGCGTACATTGTTGATGCAATTCGCCCTTCCAAGCGATAAACCCAGAAGTTAGACTTGTTAGAAGTGTCCTGGAATATTGTTTGAATACAAGGTGTTAACCATAAGCCTAATTATAATAAGACAATAAATGCTGATATTAAGATAATTCTACTGCGGCAAAACATAATTATGCGGGCCCCCTAATCATATATGGGTGCGGAACATGCGTGGAATATTATGGTTTTTCGCGGGTCTGATCTTCGCGGGTTTTTTCCTATCATCCCAAGATGTATCAGCGTCAGCAGTACCACCAAAAATAGACTCTCTTTTTCTAAAAGTTTTTCGAAACGATCTTTTTCAACGCGTTCACAATCGTCATCATCATCGCCGTCATCACCACCATCAACACGAACATGATCGGTATGGCCAGAGATATTATGAGGATGGTGATAGCGATTACCACTCCGGTTTTTGTTCCCGGCTTGAAAGGTATTGCGCCCGGCGCTGGGGGTGGCGAACGGTACGCTACCATCGCTGCTTAAGGTGGTATCGTTGCTGGCTTGGTCGGGTCACAGAGAGATGCGAGGTTTGGCGTCACCGTTGTGCAGATTGGTGGGGTTGGCGAACCCGAAAATGGTACCAATGCCTGCGTCCATTGTTGTGCTAATCTCATCTCGCTAGGAACATATCCCGCAAAAGTGGATAAGGTTTTGCAACCTGGCTACGGCGAAGCAAAAGCTTCGCTTCGCCAAGGCAAGAAAAAGATATGCGTCGACAAAAAGATAGAGCATCCAAATGTTTCTATTTAAAAACGCTGGATACTCTATGTGTTAAAAAAATATCTAATACCTACTATTGCTTCAGTACCTTTTCCTGATTTGCTATTTCTTTTTTTCCATCATTTCCTTAGCGCTTTCCTTGGCATCATCAGCCATCTCACCGGCCTTTTCGAGCGCTTTCTCACCCATTTCCTTGGCCTTATCCATCATGGGCTTGGCACTATCTTTTGCGTCCTCAGCCATCTCTTTGACTTTTTTCACCATGGGTTTAGCAGCTTCACGGGCTTTTTCACTGGCGTCGAGAACTTGTTCAAGTCCTTTAGCGGAGAGCGATTTCGTCTGCTTAAGAAGCCGTGAGAAAAGGCCTTTTTTGGGCCGGAGGTCTTCGACAGGTACCGCTTTGACGGTTTTTATCAAATCCTTTTGCTCTTGACGTTCCTTGCCCTTGGGAAGTCTATTGGGCGCGCCTGTAAACAGGATCATTGGCGTGCAGGCCGTTATCACCTTGACGCTTTTTTTGTCCCACTTGGGATTCACGATTTCCGTTTCCTGCGCGAAATAGATTTTTTCACCGCCAATATCTTGACGTAACACATTGCGGTCAATAACCGGGATGAAATGTCCGCCTTTTTCGGCGATTTTTTTAAAGCGTGGATTGTCTGGATCTGGAAATTGTACAAAAAGAGTGATGGCTGAAGAGTCATCTGACTCAAGAACTTCCGCCAAAGCTTCATCAGTGCTGACGGCGTAAGAAGACTTGCTTGCTTTCCCCAACCCATCCGGATCGATTTTTTGTAGAAACTCAAATGTACCCGCACTGCCACTGCGTTCCGGAGGTAAAATGAAATTCAGTTTGTCGGCATTCGCAGAAACCTGTCCGAAATTTGTCAGGTCCTTATTTTTTGAGACCAGGAACAAACATTCTTGAGCGATATCTGAACGCATGGTGCGAAATTGGTCTTCACCGTCAAGCAAGCTTTTTTCCAATGCATAAACATCGAGTTGAGAAAACCCAACTTGAGCGGGGTTGCTTGACACACGTATCATATTTTCCCTCGAGCCTCGAGAGGGTACACATTTATGTTCGAACTGCGATTTTTTGAGTGCTTTCTCCAGTAGAGGGCAGAATGTGCCGAAATAAGCGCCTTGCTTACCACCGGTATTGATTTGTGCAGCTTGAGTGGTACCTGCAAAGCCCAAAAACACAAGAGCAATTACGGGTGAAAAATAAGAGATTTTTTTCACGGCTTTCTCCCTGTTTTCCCTTCGAAATGAAGTTGGAAAGTTTCAATTCTTGTCATCCACCGTAAAGAGGAAATTGGAATGACATAGATAAATTCACAGATCGTACTTAACTTGCCTCTGCCAAAAGTGAGAGCTGTTTTTGCGGTGGCGGTCCTTCGCGATCCCGCAACGGCGTGGGATAATCACCCGTGAAGCAGTGATCGGTAAACTGCGGTGTTTCTGCATCGCGTTGATTATATCCCATGGCTTTGTAAATTCCATTGATAGAGAGAAAAGCGAGCGAATCTGCTCCCATAAATGCTCTCATTCCTTCAAGATCATGATTGGCGGCAAGTAATTTATGCCGGTCTGGCGTATCGATGCCGTAAAAATCAGGATGGGTGATTGGTGGGCTGGCAATACGCATATGTACTTCCTTAGCTCCAGCCTCATACATCATCTGGACAATTTTAACCGATGTTGTGCCTCGTACGACACTATCATCCAGTAAAATGACCCTCTTGCCTTTAACCGGACCACGATTGGCGCTGTGCTTTAGTTTGACGCCAAGTTGGCGAATGCGCTGTTCTGGTTCGATGAATGTACGTCCGACATAATGATTGCGGATAATGCCAAGTTCAAAAGCGACACCGGATTCTTGCGCGTAACCGATGGCTGCTGGAACACCGGAATCGGGCACCGGAATAACAACATCTGCATCAACAGGAGCTTCACGTGCGAGCTGATGTCCCATCTGTTTGCGGACATCATAGACGCAGCGACCACCGACGATGGAATCTGGTCTGGCAAAGTAAATATATTCAAAGATACATGGGCGTGGTGGGCGCTTAGGGAAGAGGCGATGGGATTCAACCCCTCGTTTGGTGATCACTACTACTTCACCATTTTCGACATCACGAATAAAGTCAGCACCAATAATATCGAGTGCACAGGTCTCAGATGCAAGAACCGGCGCGTTTCCAAGCTGGCCCAAAACGAGTGGCCGGATACCAAGTGGATCGCGGGCGCCAACAAGCTTTTTATTCGTCAGACCAACAAATGCATATGCACCTTCTATCTGCAAAAGCGCATCCATAAAGCGTTCGATGAATAGTTTTTTTGGGCTTTGTGCGACCAAATGAAGGATCACTTCGGTATCTGATGTCGATTGGCAAATCGCCCCGCTTTTTATGAGCTTTTCTCGTAGTGTTAAAGCATTAGTCAAATTGCCATTATGGCATATCGCAAATCCACCTGTATTAAGGTCGGCAAAAAGAGGCTGGATGTTGCGTTGAATCGTTTCACCCGTCGTGGAATAACGCACATGACCAATGGCTCTATCGCCAGCTAAACGGTCAATGACAGGCTTTTTTGTAAAGTGATCACCAACGAGCCCCATACGCCTTTCAGAATTAAAATGGTCACCATTGAAAGTGACTATACCCGCCGCTTCCTGTCCTCGGTGTTGAAGGGCGTGTAAGCCGAGTGCTGTAAGCGCCGCGGCATCAGGATGGTTATAGATTCCGAATACACCGCACTCTTCACGTAACCGATCATCTTCTAACCTTGTTAAGGTTGATCCAGAACGGTTACTCTTTGCTCCGATACCCTGTGACACGCCTTCGCTCCAAGCTTCGTCATTCCGTCCAGCACTATACATCACTGGCTGCTTTGTGTGCTTTCAAAAAGCTGATTTATCCCGCGTCTCTCGCCGGACCGATATCCCCGACTTTTGCTCGATGAATGATTGGATTTGTACTCTATACGTTGAGATTGTTTGCCGGGTGCTGTTGCTTCGTTTTTGACACCGGGAATGAGTGCAAGCGGATCTTCTGGTACCAATGACAAAATCATTTGCCCGGTTTGCTCAATAAGTGGCAAAGAGCGTGCCTCACGAACCCAATTGGGATGGTCTTTTTCCGGCATCAGGGGGCTGAGGAACAAATAGACTATAACAACAAGGATGAGGCCTCGGGCAAGACCAAAAACAAAACCAAGTGTTCGGTCAAGCGCACCCACGCGGCTATCAAGGACTTTGTCTGAAAATCTGGTTGTTATGAGACTGACAATGATCAACGCAATAATAAAAACCCCAATACCCAATACGGCATCTGCTAGGAGGTCGGGCTGAATATATTGCTGAACATCTTTTCGATATCGAGGCCAAATCAAAAGCGTCGTGCCGGCTGCTAGGGCCCACGACATAATTGCGAGGACCTCTCTCGTCAGACCTCGCAACATGGCAAGAAACCCTGAGATCAGCATGATGACAATGAGTAAGACATCGAGCCATGAAACAGGCATATTAACGGTCCTCTTTACGCATGAACATTATCACGATTCCACATAAGACCAGGCTGTAATTGTGACCTAGGGCGCAACGTGCAAAAAGGATTTGGCTGACAAAGACTTAATATGCCCCAAAAAGCCTTAATTTTTGGGGATTTGTATAAGATAACAGCTTGGCCAAGCACTGTATCTGACGATGACTTCTGAGACATGGGCTTCACCCTATAAACCTCTCAGTATTAGATATAACGCAAGCCTATCAAATTAAAGTGTAAATATGCCTCCATCTCATAGCAAAACCTGATAAAGACCACCAATAAGTCTAATAGCCAACATATATAAGGGTGTATGAGGTGCCGATGATGATTGTGCTCTACACGTTTGGTCCAAATTTTGGACTTCCTGATCCCAGTCCATTTTGTATGAAGGCATTGGTATTGTTGAAAATGGCGGGCCTTGAGTTTAGGACAAGGACGGCCGACCTACGTAAGGCACCAAAGGGCAAGGGGCCTTATATGGATGATAATGGCACGATGGTGCCGGATTCGACGTTCATACGGATGCATTTGGAGACGAAATATGGCATCGATTTCGACGAGGGTCTAAGTGATTCTGAGCGGGGTATTGCCTGGGCTTTTGAGAAATTGTGTGAGGATAATCTTTACTTTGCGATTCTGCATTCGCGTTGGATTAATGATGATAATTTTAACGCTGGACCAGCCAAGTTTTTTGAAACGGTTCCCGCGCCAATGCGCCCCATCATCATTTCGGTTGTTCGGCGAAAGATTAAACGCGATCTCAAGGGGCATGGCTTTGGAAGACACTCTGAGGCGGAAGTTGTATCCCTAGCCACGCGCGGTATTGATAGCATCGCCGCCTTCATGGGCGAGAAACCCTATTTGATGGGAAACAGGCCTTGCGGTGCTGACGCAATCCTATTTGCCACCATTGCCGGCCTTCTTTGCGATATTTTTGATACACCCCTCATAAGCGCGACATCGCGACACGCCAACCTCGTGGCCTATCGCAACCGACTGATGGACCAATATTTTCCGGCATGATGCTAACAGCAAGGCCGTTGAGATAAGATTTGTGCCCAGCAACATGGATACCTCTAAAAACCATCCGCCATCCCTTGCCACCCGCCATATTCTGCGATAATTAGGCGGGTGGCAAGGGATGGCGGATGGCCCGAAGGGGGTATTTAGAGATGCCCACATGCATAAAGGAATTTTGTCTTGCTCTTTTTAAGATGAGCAAGCAGGTTGTGGATGGAGCTCCTTGTCATTTCTAAAAACCGCTTGATCTCAAGGGTTTTCCGCCTGTATACCCGGTGGTGGAGAGGTGGCCGAGTGGTCGAAGGCGCTCCCCTGCTAAGGGAGTAGGCGGTAACCCGTCTCGAGGGTTCGAATCCCTTCCTCTCCGCCATAAGTACTCCAAAAGTAAATTCCTATCCCACTGATATTTCACTGTTTTTCACGCTATTTCTCGACTTTTCCATGTGGGCTCCGCCATTTTGCATTACAAATTGCATAATATTTTGTCTAACAAAATGACGCATAAAATGGTTGGCGAGTATCTGACAAAGCGTGGACGTTATTGGTATTACGTGCGCCGGGTACCGCAAGATGTGGCGCATCTCGATGGGCGCGTAATCGTGCAACGCTCGACCAAAAAGGCTTGCCCAAAAGAAGCGATGGTGATTGGCGATCGTATCAATCGTGAGACGGAGGCGTTTTGGGAGGAGTTGGCCTCAGGTGGTCAGAAGAATTCACTCAAATCTTATGCCCGTGCCGTGAACCGCGCCCGCGCTTTGGGCGTCAATTATAAAACAAGTTTTGAGATTGCAGTTGGGCATATTGATGACATTCTTGGCAGGTTAGAGGCACTTGAGAACAGTAAACAGATTGCAAAAGAGCCCGCTGTTCACGCTGTGTTAGGCGGCTCTGAGAAGCCTGAAATCAAGCTGAGTTCTCTGCTCGATTATTATTTCGAATTCGCCCGTGACAGCCTTCGTGGGAAGGCTCCGGACCAAGTTAAGAAATGGATTAACCCGAGAAAGAAGGCCGTCAAAAATCTTATTCGTGTTATTGGTGACAAAGCTCTTTCAGAGATCTCTCGCAATGATGCTCTTAACTTTCGGGCCTGGTGGCTGGCGCGCATTGAAGAAGAACATATGGACCCTGGCACTGCCAATAAGGATATCGGCGCGATTAATACAAGAAATTTCTTCTCAGGCAACTAAAGCAACAGATCTTGCGGAGCAGGCCTCACATGTCGCTAGTGCAACCAATGAAGATGTTTCTAACCTTGCCAATGCCTCAGAGAAAATCGGTCCTGTCGTTGAAATGATTAGAGATATAGCTGAACAAACAAACCTACTTGCGCTTAATGCAACCATTGAAGCTGCGAGAGCAGGAGAAGCAGGCAAAGGATTTGCAGTTGTGGCTACGGAGGTCAAACAACTTTCGGAACAAACCGTAAAAGCGACAGATGAAATAGCCTCACAAATTGGAAGCATACAAACCTCATCAAGAAATGCAGTTGAGGCAATCGGCGGAATTTTGGAATCGATCCAAAATGTCAATCAGGTAACCGCAGCCATTGGGGCTGCCATTGAGGAGCAAGACACGTCAACTCAAGAAATTGCGAATAGTATTGGAGCTGCTTCAGATGGAAGTGCGCGGGCGGCACAAAGTGTCGAGAACGTCACAAATGCCATACATGAGACAACCAATGTGACGTCACAGGTTCTCACTGTTTCCGATCAAATTATGGAAATTGCAGGTCAACTCTCCTCAGAAATGGAAAAATTCCTGGCTGATCTCTCAGAAGATTTAAAAAATCGTCGTACTTCGGTCCATGAGAAATTACAGCAAAATCAACATTTAAAAACAGGATAAAGCTCCTAAAAAAATACTGGGCATCATCCCGGGGCCCCTTAACGCCTCTGACCTGCCTCCCGAAAACTGGACCATTTGTTGAGGGAATTTTCTCATAATGTCCCTGGTTAGGCATGGGAGAAAAGACGATGAGGAAGTCCCGTTTTTCTGAGCAACAAATTGCACTGAAGCAGGAGTAGGTTGATGACGGATTGGGTGTTGACGGTATCTGCCGTCGAGACCCTTGACACAAGAAGTATAGAACGTAAGCGCCAAGTGTGTGTTGCTGGCTCTATAGGGAAGAAGGTTTGCAGATCAGGAATAAGCGCCTAAAACAGAAGGTCTCGGCAAGCTTCGCGAAGATCGTCGTCCTACTGCAAAGATCGAATGATGTATGGGCGATGGACTTCCTTGCCTACCAGTTGTTCAATGGCCGTAAAATACGAATTCTGACGAT
Organism: Methyloligellaceae bacterium; assembly: GCA_965224165.1. GTDB lineage: Bacteria > Pseudomonadota > Alphaproteobacteria > Rhizobiales > CBDCYM01 > CBDCYM01. Next base: position 1,892,055 of record CBDCYM010000011.1, read on the forward strand.
TGTCGCTGATTTCTCAAAATCTCACCAACCATCAATAATCACCTTGCGCGAAAAACTGCCATTGCCTTGAGATTCTGGTTCTGTACAAGCTATACGAGCACCCAAGAAATCCCATGTATCGGCATAGCGGGATGACCCCATATGAATAGGAACATGTCGTTCTAATGGGAAGATCTGACAGTCTATATTTTCTAATCTATCATCAATTTCCAACGTGCCATTTGACAAAAAGCGAACTTGGCGATGCAAACATCCGTGATGATGTTTTCGATTTTGAATAAGAACGCGAACTAGCAAAGCCTTGAACCATCTCGCAACTTTAGGAAACCGGCCTATTGTCAACATAAATATGCGAAAAGCGAGAAAATTCATGGGATGAAGTCGTGACGATGGGATGCTCATAAAAGAACTTGAACCAGAAAACACAAGATCATCTGTTTTTTGAACTCCCACACCATTATCATTTTTTTGCCAGTCAGAGTTGTTTTGTGAGGAAAATGTTTTTGTTCCATTCTTCAAACCATATCCGCAATCTTCGTAATAAAGTTGCCCGGTCTCAGAATTCCACAGTTTAACTGTGCCACCAAGTCCCGGAGCATAAACCAAAACCCTGCCTCCTCGATTTGCAGTTACGACAGATGCGTTTTCGCAAATAAAACTTGCACCTTCCTTTTGCCAGGGAAGTTGAGATGCTGATGCCACTGGTTTGCAAGCTTCAGCAGCAAAAAGATAATTGTTTAAAACTGGAAATAGGTTCCAGGCATCCATTTGCATTGGACCCACACCACGTTGCTGAGCAATAGACTTGCGAAGAAAGTTTGCTATAGCAGCAGCGCTTGGAATCTCATGAGATAACATTTCATAAGCTGCCGGATATGCAAACTTAGTCCCCCGGCTCGAATGCTCGCCCCCCATCGTGCCATCCGGATGGATAAACCATGCACTAAAATCAATAGCTTTTTCCAGTCTTTGTGCAAGCTCCGGGATTTCTGCGCGCCGGTGAATGTCTGCAAGATAAAAAAGTGCATGGCTTTGATAGCCAGGATCAGCCCCACCATACTCCTCAAGCCATCCCTCTTCCTTATTCTGATGTGCAAAAATAATCCCGAGGTATCGATCGCGCGCTTTTATGAAATCTTTGTTCTCAATCAAATCATGTGAGACTTGCAAGGCGGCCGCGGCCGCGGCCAAATGATTTGACAGAATGCCGTGATATTCACCGTTCGCCACAAGCCATTGCGCTGCTGCTATGATGACGTCTTTTATTTGGGAAAGGCATTTTGGTGATAATCGGTCTTTCAGCATATCAACAGCATGACCAATATAGAAAAGCGTAAATGCCGTAGCTGCTAGACTGCGTTCATAGGGGTAAGCTTCATCAAAACTACCGTCTCTATGTTGAAGTTTACACCAAAACTTCAATGCTGCTTCTGTTAAAATAAGCAAGCGGTCATTGTTTTTTCCTTCACTCGGTGCATTTGGTGATGTTTGCAACCAAGCAAGCGTATAGATGCCTTCCTGAAAACGTGTAGCGGAAAAATCAGTGAATTTCCAACACCACCATGTTCTATCAAAGCTGCCATAGCTAACTGAAGTTGGTTCGCCATCTAATCGGGACATAGCTTGGCCGATTAATGGAAGAGCAACTTCTAAATAAGGATTTGAGTTGTTGATATCGTTGGATGGGTCCATCGGATCTTTATGCTTCTTATGATAATAATCGGATAATTCTGCAGCACTTAATTTGTAAGGTGTTGTCGTTTAAGCAGAAGAAGAATGTGGTTCAATCTAAAACAGAAAAACTCTAAAGGTTAGCGCAATGCCATTTTCAGATGACATTATTGGGCACACAGCTATTAAGTATGCTTTGGTTGTGGCCACCGCTTCACTTTTAGCACTTGGACAAATAATTATCGCAAAGTTCTCCCGGAGCCTTATGATTGAAGCAGGTGTATGGCCTATGTTTTTGTCCGCGCTACAAAACAAATTTTTCTATCTCATGTTTGCAGTGAATGGCGTTGCTAGCATTGGTTACATCATTTTGACACGTAAATTCCCGCTTCAAGAAATTTTCGTCTTGAACCTCATTACTATGGCTGTTGTGGTTGCGTTAGCCTCAGAATTTTTTCTTGGAGAGCCCCTCACCCTTCGGCGTGTTTGCGGTTATGGTTTTGCTGTATTGGCAGTTACACTCCTGGCAAAATTTTAAATTCAAAGAGCTTCTACAGTTTTATTGACAGCATGAGCATTGTCCTCCCGGAAGAAAAGCTGTCCATTGAGAACCAGGAGATCAATTTGCGTTCTCTTAAAACAATTAATGGCATCCTCGGGCCGGCACACAATAGGCTCATTATCATTAAAGGATGTGTTTACGACCAACGGAACGCCCGTTAATTCATGAAACTTTTGAATGATTTTATAATAATTGGGTGAGACATCCTTTTTGACAGCCTGAACACGTGCTGTTCCATCATTGTGAGTGATTGCAGGAACACGTGAACACCAGTCTTTCCGCACATCCATTGTTACAATCATATAGTCAAGCGACCGACACGTTGGCAGCGGCTCAAAAACAGTATCGACCTCTTCTGCAAGGACAGAAGGTGCGAAGGGCCGAAAATGTTCGCGATGCTTCACACGAGCATTGAGAATATCTTTCATATCCTTACGACGCGGGTCTGCCATGATTGAGCGTGAGCCAAGCGCCCGCGGTCCGGCTTCCATGCGGCCATCAAAATAGCCAATAACCAATCCATCCGTGATCGCTTTTGCTACATCGCCATGCCAATCATCACTTGCCCTTTCCTTAAGGCCAGTCTTTTCGACAGCTTGCGTGCTATCTGTCACAAAAGATGGACCGAGATAGAGGTGCTTCATTTCATATTTGCGAGGTTGGCTATGAGCAGCATGATATTGATATAAAGCCCCACCGATTGATCCACCAACATCACCAGCCAAAGGTTGCAAAAAGATGTTTTCAAATATGTCTGATTGACAAATAACTTGGTTCATCAAACAGTTTTGAGCAACACCTCCAGCCATACATAGGTTCTTTGAACCTGTAAGCTTCTGTGCAAGTTTCGCCATGCTGATGCCATAGCGGTTCGTTGCCTCTTGAAGTGAAGCGGCAAGGTCATATTCGCGCTGTGTAATTTCACTTCCAGGAACACGCGGCTCCCAAAACAGCTCCTTAATTTTTTCAGAATAAAGTTTGGACATACCGTAGTTTTGGAACTCGAAGTAATTCAGGTCGAGTTTCAAATCGCCGCTCTCATCATCAAGATGATATAGCTGTTCAACAAGGTCAACATATTTAGGCTCCCCATATGCTGCCATGCCCATGACCTTAAATTCGTCATACCATTTAAAACCTAATACATGTGTAACTGTGGCATAAACCAACGCATAACCGTTTGGAACTTTGTGTTTTATCAGATCCTTGATTTTTGTGCCCTGGCCATGGGCAATTACTTCCGTAGTGCCATCAACAGCAAAATCCATCGTTATGATGGCAGCATCTTCAAAGGGAGATGCAAAAAAGGTGCTGCCTTGATGTGTTCGGTAGTGGTCCATAAACACAAGATCAAAGTTTCCTGCTCCTCCGTGATTACGGACCATCTCTTTTTTGAGGTTTCTTAAGTGTATTAATCTCTTAACGGGATGTGTCGTGGCTGCAGAACGGCGCATTAAGTTAAGCGAACGCGGGAAGTTGGACAGAACAGCCCCTAGACCTGTCATAAAATATCCTTTTGGCGACATATAAAAAACAACTTCGTCAATGTCATCCAATGTCAATCCATTATCGGACAAGGCCCAGTCGATAGCTTGTTGGGGATATTCAGGTGTATGCTTACGGCGAGAAAAACGCTCCTCTTCTGCATAACTAACAATTTGACCATCGCTAAGAAGGCATGCGGATGAATCGTGGAAAAAGCTTGTAATGCCAAGTATATTCATTTGCTATCATCCAACCTATTTCGTGCACAATTATTTGTGTGCAATGCCAGCCAATAAAGATTCACAAGAAACCATCTGAGCAATCTTGAAAATCACTAGAACAGGAAATTTCACCAGTGGATTTGATACCGCCAATTCGTCGCCCGAAAGCTCTCGTGTCCAGGTTCTTATTTTTCTGAACTTTGATCTCTCAATAGCTTCAGTCGCGGACACTGCCGTGAAATACTGAACGTGAAAAGGTGGCCATAAGCGGTTTTGCAACGGTTGAATCAGTCGGCTCAGAGGACGAATACGCCCTAGGATCAAGCCAATTCGATAGACAAGACCTTTGAGGTTAGGCGTCTCAAAAACAAGGACTCCCCCCGGTTTTAGAATACGATTGGCCTCACATAGGAAGCCCTGGGGGTCTGCAACATGTTCTATCAGATCATAAGCGACCACCGCATCATATGCGTTGCTTTCGAGATTGAGTGTTTCCAATGCTCCCACATGTACGTGAACCTCGGCTTTCTTAGCCTCTGCTGAAACTTGCGGGACTACGTCGACACCCTCGACATTCATGCCATAATGATCGCGGGCAAATTGTAAAAAGAGGCCTGTATCGCATCCTACTTCGATTAATCTCGCGCCTTCCAATTTTCCAAGAGTTTCCTCGAGCATTTTTACTCTTGCTTTAAAACGTGCTTCGAGTGAGGGAGTTAAGGTGCGACGTTCAGAAAAATAGGGATGATCGAAATAATCCTGCTCTGAATGCGTCTCGGTGAGATCATCTTGAGACGGGCGCGGGAACAGGAGACCTGATCCGCAATTCCGGCAAAGATGAATGCTGCCATAAGGCAGGGCAACAACAGATGATGTTAGGAGATGGCTCCCGCAGAGTATGCAGTCATGACTCATGACTTGGTTTTGCTCCCCGCCCCTTAGTCTCCGTACAGCCTCCCGAATGGAGATGTGTTGTGCTCTGTTGAATGAACTAATCCCGTCCGGTTAATTAACGTCCATGCCTTATTAAATTAACTCAGTTCTGACTCTAATCCAATATATGAGGAATACAATTCAAGGTTTTCCACTGAATTGCTTGTTTATCCAAAGCTCTATTTGAGTACAGTTTTGCAACTCAGTAGAGATCATTACCACAAAACTAGCTTAGAGCATGGAGCCATTCCAACTAATCGCTCCATGCTCTAATTTTTTGATTTCGTATATCTTTCTTCGCAAAACCGGCAACCACTTTTGCGAGATATGCTCTAGGTTGACATCAACCTCGAACATCTTTCTCACAATCCTTCCCTGTCTTCTCGCGGACTTTAGGCATACACCTGACCAGGTCATCAACATATAAGTTCCCTTTGTGTGGTGCCGTATTTCCGGTAGTGCGCATGACCCCGCCTGAAAAATGAAAGCTGGTCTTTTCATGTCTCTTTTCATCTTTCTTTTTACGATTATTATTTGCGATAACCAGTACGATTGTTTCATTATCACCAGTGTTTGTAGACGCTGTTGTTGTTCTCTGGGGAGATACAAGCCATTTTTTTTGATCGCCTGTGAGAATGCCAAGCGCAATATTGCCTGACTTAGTGAATAAGGATAGGTTCACTTCGACCTTTGTGTTCTTAAGGACAGGGATCGGAGAGCTAATCAATTGATAACCAAAATCCGTATTATCACCTTCATATACTACACCTCCATGACTGTTCGCAAACACCTTCCCTGTTTTTGAAGACACGTACCAAGAAGAGGGAGGGGGTAATTCTTTTTCGACATATTTGAGGCTTGCAACTTTTTGAATTGAAATAATTTCAAACCCGCCATTCGCTCTTCCGTCCAATTGACTAATATACATCTTACCGCCTGGATGACGAATGAGTGTATAAGCTATACGATGTTTTCGGAAATAAGGGGATACACCTTGGATAAAGTTAAGATCGCCTGGGCGGTGCTCAAGTTCTTTTCTTGAAGATCCAATTAGAAAGCCACCCGAAACATTCGTTGAACGAGATAAACTGATTTTGACGAAATAATCACCTTTTGGTAGATCGATTGTAGCTGTGGCGTCTGCTATTACTGTCTTATACTCCTTATTGTTAGTATAATATCTTATGCGAACAGGTGCTGCATTGTAACGAATATTCGTCGCGCTAATTTTAGTAAGCTGTCTTGACCAAATCTTAGATCCAATATCATGGACTGCGACTTGGGGTTCGAGTGTATGATTTTTGGTATATACTAATGTTTGTCCGTATGGTGGAGCATCGACAATTGATGCAAGATTATATGTTTCCGGTAAGATAAATGATTGAAGTTTCCATATAGCGCCGCTGTCCGATCGAGACTTCATCGTTCGAAGAGTAAGAAAGTCGAACAAGTTTCGCTGAAGCATCTCATATATCACCAAATGATCTGGCGCTAATTCAAAGCGTAGAGATGGTTTGTAATACAACAAAGCCTGAACCCCTTCAGGAAAACGGATGAGATTAACGCGATTTCCACTGTCTAAACCATATTGAACTGCTCCAAAAACGCGCGCTCCATATGGAATTGTCTCGAAGACACGGCTTTCATATTCAGAAAAAGACACCATATTCCGCGCCATGCGGCTCCAGTAAGTTGGCTTAGCGATGGCGATAAAAACTACAAGCATTCCAACAATCGTTATCGACAGTAATTGTTGAATATATCGAGGCTCTAACGGTATTCGATGCTTTACGGTAAGAAAAAATACTAAAAGAGACACACATGCAGACCAGATCACAAGGGCCTGAGGCAATATGTAATATCCGCTGTGAAAGTTTGGGTAGAAGCCGAGAGATAAGTAGTATGCTATCCACGCAGTCACAGGCGGGAAGACAAGCGCAACGATTTGCCGAACTACCGTACTCCTGATAACAAGATGATAGATAGTGATCATAAATCCAAGCAGTGATACCGAGGATAAAACCCACTTTAAACGATGTAAAGGATTGATAGCCCAAATCGCAGTCCAATGATTTTGAAGAAGATCGTAAAATTCTCGTTTCTCTCCATGTCTATCTCCAACCATCTTTTTATACGCTAATAAAAGTTCAACCAGCTCGTCGATCCGGAAACCAATACCAATCAAATAAATACTTATAGCCAGAACACCTCCTACAAGCCCCCAAACAAGTTCTTTTATAGGTATTGTGGTATGTTGCTTCCTTTCGAGACGAAGCAAAATCCATCCCATTCCCCAAATGAAGAATGTCCAAGGAACAAAAGCCCAGGCGACTTGATGGCTTGAGACAGCTGATACCGCAAAAAAACCAACACCAAGCCAGGCAAATAAATGATTAGATTTCAGGGCCCAAGTCGCTGAAGCCGTAGCGCAAACCGCGAGCAGAGCAACGACAACGTCAGGCCGCATCATTGGCCATATTGATGGCCACCAGTAAAATGTCACAATAAACGCAAATAATCCTGCAATCCAAAGTGCGTTCCAAGATCGGAATGTGACGATAGCTAACAAGACAATAGCGATAAGACACAATGGATTAATACCACGATGAACGGCATAAGATGTGCCGAAAAGCCAGTCCAACCCCGCAACCGCAATAAAGGGTAAAATGCCATAATTGAATTGATTGTGTGCGCGTGATGGCGCATCAGCACCGCCTTGAAGTGGACTTGCCAGAAATCCATTCCGCCCATGCTCAACCATGGTTACGGAGATATTACCTAATGCATCATCAACAGCTATGTAAGGAGCATGGGCAGCCTGGTGGGAATGTTGATGCACAATCAGCCCCAAGGCACAAAAAATAGCAATCAAAAGAATAACATTAGCCGTTTTGTCACCCCAAGCCCTTACAAATTTCACCAGAGTTTTAAGCACTGAGCCCCCCCAACGTCATGCGTTATTTAGCTTCTACTTCCGCGTCTTCCATATCCTCACGCGATGCCATAGTCAAAGCTTCCATGGCAGCAAATGTTGCCGTGGAAGTGTCCCAAAGAGAGTCAAACGAAATCGCACTTTTACCTTCCTGACATGCTGCAAGAAACGCATCGGCTTCTTCTGAGAAGCCTTTTTGTAAATTCTTCACATGCTTAGAGCGTGTTTTGTTTGCATACACGAGATCAAGTTTGCGGAAATTATCCAAAACACCAATCCGCTCCTGACAAAACACTTCAATGCGTTCTTTCGGGAAACTGCCATCACCATTTGAAAAATAGTGGATGGTACCTGAGGCCCCGTCATCAAACCCGATTGTGATGGTCACGATATCATTTCCGGCCAACATTGCATTTCCAGTATTTACCGCAAAAGCCGATATAGTCTGCGGCCGGGCGCCACTGATAAATTGAAGCGTATCTATGAAGTGGCAAACTTCTCCGATAACCCTCCCGCCTCCTACCTCAGGATCGTGGACCCATCCCATTTCAGACTTAAGAGGAATCCTGCCGGCGTTGATCCGGTAGATCATCGCCATTGGTTCGACACATCCATCAAAATGCCGCTTAAGATTCTGAATAAGAGGACTGAAGCGGCGATTATAGCCAACGGTTAAAGTGCCTTCAGACTCCCGAGCTGCGGCTTTAATTGCCGTAAGCTCTTCCAAATTTAAGCAAAGCGGTTTTTCGACAAAAACATGCTTTCCATGTTTGAGAGCTTCAATACAGTAGCGGGCATGACTGTCGTGACGACTTGCGATTAAAACAGCATTGATATCCGGATCATTGAACAGCCGAGAGGTATCCGTATCCGCATAGGCTCCTCCATAGCGGTTGCATACTGAATTTGCCGACAGTCCCCGTGCTGAGGAAACACCAATAACTTTAAACCCACCTGTTTCCATGATGGCTGGAAGAAGAACGCCTTTTGCAAATTGACCCGTTCCGATAACGCCGAGGCCAATCTTTCCTTTGCCCAACTTTATTCTCTGCTTTAAGGCTGGAAGCGTAGTGGCTTTCCCATTGATATGGTTGGGCTCGCTATCGTCCTTTTCCTGATTGTTTTGATAGTCGAGAACAATCCCAACCGTAAGTTCATCTGTTTTTCCGCTTACAAGCCCATAGGCTTGTTCCGCCTGTTCAATCGGAAACCTATGGGTAGTGAGACGCGAGGGGTCAAACCGCCCAGCCGATACCATGTCCAAAAAAGCGCTCATGTTGCGTTGCTCGGTCCAACGCACATATCCAATAGGATAATCTTGTCCTTTTTCTTCGTAATTTGGATCATATCGTCCGGGGCCATATGATCTAGATTGCAGGATTTCAAGTTCTTTTTCGAAATAAGTCCGGCGCGATATATCCATCTTTATATCGCCGACAACAACAACGCGGGCCCTGTCCCGGCAAAGCTCTGCGACTTGTTCGAAAACTGCGCCGCTTTCCCTTGATGCAGCTGTCAAAAGAACAGCATCAACTCCCTGACCAGAAGTGAGCGCCTTAATCGTCGCGGATAAATTTGAATCTTCAGGAAGAAAAGCGTCTCGCGCACCCAAAGATTTTGCAAGCTCTAGTTTACGCGGATCAAAATCTAGTCCAAGCGTCCGGTAACCTGCGGCGTTACACATTTGTACCGTGAGCTGTCCGACAAGCCCAAGTCCCACCACTAACACCGTTGCCCCAAATTGCTGATTGGCCTGGCGGATGCCATGCATAGCAATTGCTCCTAATGTGACATAGGAAGCTTGCTCATCGCTGACATTATCAGGAACAGATACAAACAAATTACGGGGTACGGAGATCACATCTGCATGGTTTGCATAACCAAGTCCCGCACAAGCCACCCGGTTACCCAACGAGACATCATTGACATCTCGTCCAATTCCAATAACGGTTCCGATAAGAGAATAACCAAGGGGTATAGGTTCAGCGATTAGATTCTGGACCACCTTATATGTAGACCACAGACCATCAGTTTTTGCTTTATTTATAACTTTCCATGCAAGATCAGGGCGATCAAGCGCCTTGCCAAGGTAACTTTTTTTTGCCAATCCGATAATTGAGCGATCGGTGCCTGCGCTAATCAAAGATGCTGAAGTGCGCACCAAAACACCGCTAGAACGAACAAGTGGTTGAGGTGCCTCTGCAACAGAGAGTGCCCCGGTCTTAAAATTCTGAACGACTATTCTCACGTGCTCTCACTCAACAAATTTATCGCCAACTGGCGGATGGACAGAACCGCTCAAACCAGAGTTCAAGCATGACAATAGAAAACAAGCGTTTCATTGGTAAGAAGCCAGCATCATGCTTTGCTTCGCGTTGTGCCTGTAGCCAAGTGGTATCGATTAGATGACGTTTCGCTATGCGAACCGGATCAAGAGCCCAATTCATCAGATCCTTCATGCTTTCGTTCTGGATATAGGATTCCAGAGGAACATAGAAAGCGCGCTTAGGTGCGTTTACGACATTTCTTGGTAGCACGTCGGAAGCAAAATCGCGCAGGGCTTGCTTATTTCCCGTTTTGCTTAGCTTATGGCAATCTGGTATCTGCGCTGCCGCGGAAATAACAGCCTTGTCCATGTAGGGAACGCGCCCCTCCAATGAATGAGCCATTGTCATTTTATCGGCCTTCATCAAAATATCGTCAGGGAGCCAATCGCTGTATTGCGCCATTACTAAGCGCTGCAGATCGCTTCCTGAACCCATGTCTGGTGGAGCTGGCACATTATGATCAATGGACAGCAATGGGTTTAGGGCTGCTTGTTGAATATCTTGGGAATCAAAAAGAGAGATGCTTTTTCGATAAAGCGTACCAAGGTCATTATCCCTTAGACTGCGGAGAAGCATGGCAATTTTCGTCCGACCATGGTGTCCAAGTTCTCCAGGGTAATCAAAGAGTTTATTAAGGAGAGCGGGTGGTAAAATCGAAATAAGGCATGCAGCAGCCTCCCATGCAAGCCCAGGAATATATCGTTGCAATCGTGCCATTTGGACTAATTTGCGATGAAACATATAGCCGCCAAACATTTCATCGGCCCCTTCACCGGACAAGACCACCTGGACAGATTTACGTGCTTCGCGTGCGAGCACATACATGGGAACCACGATTGCATCACCGATGGGTTCATCTAGATGCCAGGCAATATCTGAGAGGGATTGGAAATCCTCAGCCGTGCAATCAATTTCATGATGATCTGTCCCAAAGTGTTTTGCTGTTACTGTGGCAAGGCGTCGATCATCGTCTGGAAAATCTTTAAAACCAATGGAAAAGGTTTTAACAGCTTGAGAGGAAAGTTCTGCCATAAGCGCGACAATGACATTTGAATCAATTCCCCCTGAAAGAAACGCTCCTACCGGAACATCACTAATCATGTGACTTGCGATAGTTGAACGCATTGCCGTTGCAATGACATCCTTAGCTTCTTGGCGGGACATGTCCGCAGCTTGTGCGTTTTCAGATGGAGGTGCCCACCACCGAGAAATCGTCAATACTCCGGCGCGAAAGGAAGCTTGACATCCGGGACCCAGTTTCTTGATGTCTTGAAACATCGACCCGTTCCCAGGGACATATCGCAACGCCAAATAATCAGATATGGCCTTCAGATCAATATCTAAAGATAAGCCCCCCCATAACAACAAAGCTTTCACTTCAGACGCAAAAACAAACTTCCCGGATTTTTGTGCAAAATATAAGGGCTTAATACCAACATGATCGCGGATAACCAACAAAACAGGTTCCGCAGCACGGCGATCAATTACAGCGATCACAAACATACCGGATAGGCGTAACCACGCCTTCTCACCCCATTCCAAATAGGCTGCCAAAAGAACTTCCGTATCAGATTGTGTACGAAACTTATATCCAAGCTTTTCAAGTTCAGATCTAAGCTCTCGGTGATTATAAATCTCACCGTTGAAAACGAGATGCACCCGCTGATCAGAGGAAACGAAGGGCTGCTCGCCCCCTGAGATATCAATAATCGCCAACCGGCGCATTCCAATGGCCATTTTTTCTTCTGGAAATACCGCCATACCATCAGAATCTGGTCCCCGATGAAAAATGCTCTCATTCATTCGGGCCAATAACTCTCGATCATGAAAACCGGCATACCCAGAAATTCCACACATGCGCTCTAAACCTTAACTTGTTTTAGTTGGCGTTGGATTTCGACGGCGGGATAAACTTCAACGCCCTCATGCCGTGATGGTGGATGCGGTGCTGGGTAGTCATTGCGCCACATCTCTACAAGACCCTGCCGCATTTGGTAAAACTGTACGGAAAACCCCAAAAAAAGAATGCCAAACAACAACATAACGAGACCAATAATGGCGAAATAAACTGCAGGCTGTGAAATAAACAAATTCCAGACGGCAGCGCCAACAAAACCAAAACCGGTGATGATCGACAGTAGCGAAAAGATCGCAAAATATTGGACGGGTTGTGCGATCGCCAAAAAGCGAAGATGAGTCCGGATTGTTTTGAATATGCGCGTGGAGGACTTTCTTTTCTTTTTTTTGCTCAATTTTTCGAGCTTATAATCCGGCCAAGTAATTGTTGCGGGAATCTCATGAACCTTGAAACCAAGGCTCAATAATTTCAACAGAACTTCAAGGTGGAATTCTTTACCGTTCTCAAATGTGACAAGTGGTTGAATGACACCACGCCGATAAGCGCGCGTCATTCCCGTGCTCATCGTAATTTCAGAAGTGAAAAGCAAGCGGATCAGTCTCGGCCATTGATCATCGAGATAATGTAACGCTTTGCCATGGAACATGAGCCAATAGCGACGCAAAGTCTCACTCAATAGAAACAACTTTCTCAAAAGCGTCACCAGGAGATTAGACGCTTACTATCAAATGATCAATGAGATTGATGATAAGCTGCGCTTAGAGCTCGGCCGACCCTTTGCAGCATGCGCATAAAAGGAGAGAGACATAACCCCACGTATCGCCTACACCTCTGAGTTTGTACGCACTCATATTCTGGCGGATGGGGTTTTAGATGGCTTAAACAAAGAAGCCCAGACGGTCATCTATGTTGACACGAATAGAGCAATTACTCTTGTCCCTTAAACGCACTCACAACAAGAACGTCATCATTTTGTTCAACGGTATCTTCTAGTGTTCTAATGATAATCTTTCCTGAGCCGTCTAGAGTACGAAATTTAACGGGATGATCTCTAAAAACTTTTTCTTTCAGATTTCTTTGAAGCGAGGAGACAAAAGTTTTTTCACCGAATAGCTCAATGAGCCAAAAAATCTCTCCGCTTTGCCATTCATTTGCAGCCAAACGAATCTGCTTTTCCGGATTTTTAATAAGTCTTCTGTCTACGTCTTCAGAAACCTTTGCCCAGAATGCAAGCCCTGTCGGTTTTGTATAACCGTTCGTTTTTCCGCGTACCTCAGCAATTGCAAACTGATTGGAGAGCATCGCTGGTACCATCACCGTGCTCAATTCTTCTAAGCTGAGATCTTTGTGTATAGGCGATTGCATCAGCAGCGAAACGATGTTTCCAAAATTGGCGGCCAGCAATTTTGATTGCATCGCCTGACGTGCGGCCAATGATGTCATCTCTAGTCTGTTTTTAGCAAGACGCGTTTTTCTTGGTGCTGTCTTAGCTTTATCGACGTTCTCTTTTTCGGCATTTTTCAGGATATTTGATTTGGGGGGCATTGATATCTCCTTCTGCAAAAGGATCTCTAGCTCATGAGAGTTTTGAAGTATTGATAATCCGTTTTTACCGCTCCCGTAGCGCGCGGTTGATGCTGTCCTTTATTGGCTGGATTAGGTAATTAATTAAGGTCCGCTGCCCAGTTTTGATCATCACTTCAGCTGGCATTCCCGGGTGCAGTCTATTCACAGCGTCAAGCGTTCTATCGTTTTTCAACACTTCTATATGTGCGACAAAATAAGGTTGGCCGGTGCGATCATCTGTAAGAGCATCTGCTGAGACAAGACTTACGCGTCCATGCAAAGTCGACATAGTTCTCTGCTGAAAGGCGGTGATGCGTGACTCTGTTTCAAGCCCCGCAGAAATCTGATCGATATCTACAGGGCGTATACGCGCTTCAATAATAAGCCGGTCATCTTTTGGAACGATTTCGAGAATTGTCTCTCCTGGCTGAATCACGCCGCCAACCGTGCTCAATTTCATATTGACGATTTCTCCATCGCTTGGCGCACGTATGCGAAGTCGTTCTAACTTCTTTGATGCATTTTCGAATTTCTCTCTCAATCCGTAAATGCGTTCCTCGATTTCCTTTAATTCCTTAAAGGTCTCTGCCCGGAATTGTTTTGTAATCTGCAAGATCTGTAATTTTGCTTCACCGATATTGGCTTTGGCACGTGCTATTTGCGCTGTTATTTTTCCCTTGCTTCCAACCAGTTGTGCGTTTTCACGTTCAAGAGAAGCCACCCGAGTTCTCGTTGTATATCCATTCTTTAACAGTTTCCGTAGAAGCTCTAATTCTGTTCCAGCAATCCGGTTTTGTTTTTTATATGCAGCTAACTCAGCTTCATAGCCCCGAACCTCTTCCTCGGTTTGGGCGATACGTTGTCTTAGAACAATGATTTGCCCATCTCTTTCTGTGCGGCGAGCAATAAAAACATGGCGCTGGTTATTGAGTAAGTTCGCAATTGTTACGTTTTTCTTTGCTGCCTCAACGATCTCGACTGGAAATGCAATTTTGTCGATATCGTCTTTCTCAGACATAAGGCGGTGTTTTGTGGTAAGTGCAGAGAAATAAGCAGCGCGCGTCAATGAATAATGCAAATGAGCTTCTGTATTGTCTAATTCGATAAGTGTATCACCAGCGCTCACGTTTTCTCCATCGCGCACATTAATTTTTCTGACAGTACCGCCTTCACGATGCTGAACCTGTTTACGTTTGCTTGAGACGACGATCTGTCCTTGAGAGATAACAGCGCTGGAGAGGGGAGCACTTCCTGCCCAAACTCCCACGCCCGCAATCGTTGCTGCAATGACGCTAACCCCGAATAACATCGCTTTGCGCCGTCCCGCCTTACGGTTTGGCAAAGCAATGTCATCGAATACTCCGCTGGCGGAACCTGGATGTTTATTCATAGGGTGCCTCTGCCTACGCCATCTCAGCTTGTTTTGGCGTATAGGATTGTGATTGCTGCTGTGCTTGATTTTCCAACTTTTGTATGACGGAGTCTCTTGGACCGAACATGTGTTCATTACCTGCTTTGAGAACGAGCAGTTTGTTGGTCATAGCCAGCACGGATGCCCGATGGGATACGACAATCACTGTTTTCCCCATCGCTTTTAATTTGCGTAAAGTAGTTTGCAAAGCTTGCTGACCTTCCAAATCGAGATTGGAATTCGGTTCATCAAGAACAATGTAATTTGGGTCGTTGTAGAGGGCCCGCGCAAGCGCAATGCGTTGCCGCTGACCACCGGAAACTTTGCTGCCCCCTTCTCCTAAGACAGTGTCATAGCTATTAGGAAGTCTGACAATCAGGTCATGGGCACCGGCAAGCTTGGCGGCTTCAACCACTTGGTCAGAATCTATGTCTGAGAAACGGCAGATATTATGTGCGACACTCCCGAGCAATAACTCAACATCCTGAGGAACATAACCAATATGAGGGCCGATCTTTTCAAAACCCCAATTGCAAAGCTCCATCCCATCTAAACGGACGCTCCCGATATTTGGCTTTTTTAAACCAACAAGGAGCTTGATAAGTGAAGTTTTGCCGATGCCGCTTGGGCCAACTATGCCCAAAATATCACCAGGATTAATCTCAAATGTTACGTTTTGCAGGAGCCAATCATCGCTTCCTGGGTGACGCATAAAAACTTTTTCAACTTCTAGCCGCCCTGTTGGCGGTGGCAATTCGAGTTGTGCTTTTTCTTCCGTATGTTCTACGGCGGCAAAAATTTCTTTCAATCTTAGATACGCTTGACGGGTTGCGATGAAGGAACGCCAGTTTGAAATTGCAGCCTCAGCGGGGGCTAAAGCTCGACTCATAATGATAGATGCAGCTATCATGACACCTGGTGTAATAACTTGTTGAATGGCAAGATATGCGCCTGATCCTAAGATGGCGACCTGCAAAGACATTCGAAAAGCCTTCGCAATTGAATTCAGAATGGCGGCGCGATCGCCTGCGACTTCCTGCCAAGCGACACCAGCCTCATGGGATTTTAACCAAAGCTTGCTCAGATTGCCGACCATACCCATTGCATGGATGGATTCTGCATTCCGGGATAAAGACTCAAGAAAACTATTCGATGTTTGATGCGCAGTGTTGGATTCTTTGGTCGCTTCTTTTGTAGAAAGTTCACTGAGTATGGCGATACAGAGAATGACAAATGCACCAAACACCGCAATAAATCCAAACACAGGGTGCATGAAAAACATGATACCCAAATAAAGTGGTACCCACGGTGTATCAAACAAGGCAGGCAGTCCGGGCCCGGTTAGAAATGAGCGCAAAGTGTCCATGTCGCGCATGGGTTGACTTGCCGATCCTTGATCTCCCTGAAGTCGATTGCTTAAAGCAAGCTTAAAGAGCCCACTGTTAAGAGCGTTATCAAGCCAAGTTGCAGACTGAACAAGAAGCCAGGAACGCGCCATCTCTACAAGAGCCATAGCAACGAGAAGACCACCAGCCAGTACAGTGAGTACTATGAGTGTATCTGTGCTTTGAGATGACAAAACCCGGTCATAGATCTGCAGCATGTAAAGGGGCACAACAAGAATGGTGAGGTTCAAAAACATCGAGAAGATGAAGGCTTTGAAAAACTGCCTTCGCAAAATTCCAACCGCAGAATGGAAGCTACTCACTTTTTTCTGAACCATTGGATTAGCCTCATCTTCACGCCGAACAATTTTTGAATCCCTCAATTATGAGCAGTTTTAACCCCTTGTTACGTAAGGGGTTTTACGTAGGAAACTGCGAATTCCGTAGTGTGCAATTTTATGCATAAGTAGGCAGTCAATGCAGCAATACGTGATAGCAATCGAAACAGGTTTAAGCTGTCTTTGGAAGTTCGAAAATACTTTTATTGTATTGATGTTAACGCGTTAAACGACTTTCAAGATTAACCCTAATAAATAAAAAAGCTCGTCGAGCATAAGTCTTTCTTAATAGATAGAGCTGTGCGTATTTGCATAGCATCGTCTCAAAATGAGGCAGTGTGCTGCAAATTATTAAGCTTTTGGTGGGCCAGTCTTCATTTTTTTCATCAGCTAAAGAACAACAAAATTTAAGAGCTGATAGAGGCTTACTTTTTTGTGGGAGGATATTTCTGTGGTTAAATTCGTTAAGCATGATTTACAATTTATTCTCGACGGTATTCTTGTTTCAGAAACACACGCTGAGCAAACCAATGACACCAGTGGTGGTGTATGGACTGTCGCTGACATTGAAACGAGCAGACAAGCTTTGCTCAACCTCGTTCCAAATTCTTTTGAACCGATCGGCATGCGCACGATCACAGGCGAACTTAACAATCTTATAGAGGGTCAGTCAGACTTCGGGGCCATTGGTGAATTCCCGAGATTACTTGATCCCGATTATCGGGATGATGCAGCGACTGGGAATTCTGAAGTTCCGTTTCCTCTTGGCCCTCCCGGCTCACCGGTGGTTACAAACACGGATTATGCCGTTAGCGATGGTCCGAGCAATACGTCAGGTTCGGATGGCAATGTTGTTGATTCCGACCCGCGCATCATTTCAAATCTGATCGTCGATCAATCCGTCAATAACCCAGCGGCAGTTGCGGCAGCCGAAGCTGATCCGGGTCTAGATGGTGTATTCGGAAGTAGTGATGATATTTTGGGCGATGGGGTTGAACTCATCAATCCCGATGGTGTGGCAGGTTCTGGTGACGAGTTCTTTTTTATCCCAAATCTCGCGCCGGACGAAGGGTTATCTGCACCTTTTAATTCGTGGATGACGTTGTTTGGCCAGTTTTTTGACCACGGTCTAGACCTTGTCAACAAAGGCGGTAGCGGTACGGTTTTTATTCCGCTTCAGCCGGATGACCCACTCTTTGTGCCAGGCAGCCCCACGAACTTTATGGTTCTGACCCGCGCCACTGTTGACCCGGGTCCTGATGGCCTTCTCAGTACAGACGATGATGTTTCAGATGCGGTAAATGTCACTTCACCTTTTGTCGATCAAAACCAAACCTACACCTCTCATCCCTCTCATCAGATCTTTTTAAGAGAGTATGTGCCGGAGGGTGGTATTTTAGGTAATCCTCCCGTGGCAACCGGGGCACTTGTTGAAGGCGCTGGTGGAGGCATGGCGACCTGGGCGGATGTGAAAGCCCAAGCCCGGGATCTCCTCGGCATTGAACTGACAGATGTTGAGGCCATCAACATACCTCTCTTCGCTGTTGATCAATATGGCGAGTTTCTGCGCGGTGCAAATGGACTTCCGCAATTTGTGATGTCGGATGGTTCGCTTGTTGAAGGTAATCTTGCCACGCCTGTGAGTGTGGCGGATGCTGAGGCGGCGACAGGTCTGACGGTTCAGCGCACTGGCTTTTCCTTCCTTGTTGATATCGCCCATGCGGCCAATCCGGTTGATTCACAAACGGGTCTATTCCTCACACGTCATGAAGATGGTGATCCAACGGATGGTCTGCCGCCAGCAGGGACTTATGATGGTGATCTTCTTGATGCACACTTCATCGCAGGAGATGGTCGCGCAAACGAGAACTTTGGCCTAACCGCTGTCCACCATGTCTTTCACCAGGAACATAATCGCCTTGTCGAGCATACCAAACAGACGCTTGTCACGACGGATGGCAGTGGCGATGTCCCTGACGCAATAGCGTTGCTCGAAGGCTATCTTGTTGATCCCCTGCCGGCAGGTTTCCAACCGGTAAATCGTGATGATTTTGCATCTGATGCAGCTTTTGATGCTGCCGTGCAGGCAGCGGTGGATTCTCTCACCTGGGATGGTGATCGCTTGTTCCAAGCGGCGAAATTTGGCACCGAAATGCAATACCAGCATCTGGTGTTTGAGGAATTTGGCCGCAAGGTGCAACCCCTCATAGATGTTTTTGCCAGCTTTGAAGGCACCGTCGATGCTAAAATCGTTGGTGAGTTTGCACATACTGTTTATCGGTTCGGGCACTCCATGCTCACGGAAACTGTGGATCTTATGGATTCTGACGGCAATCTGACCGAGGCAGGCCTTATCAAGGCGTTTCTCAATCCAATTGGTTTTCACCAACAGGTTGAAGCTGATGGCTCTGTTCCCATTGGTGCTGATGCGCAGGATGCAGCGGCAGCGGCCGGTGCCATCGTTCGCGGCATGACACGTCAGCAAGGCAATGAGATTGATGAATTCGTTACCGGTGCTTTGCGTAATAATCTTTTAGGACTTCCGCTTGATCTGGCAGCTATTAATATTGCACGTGGCCGTGATACAGGTATTCCAACGCTTAATGATGCTCGCGCGGAATTTTTTGCCGGAACCGGTGATACCAAGCTAAAACCTTATGAAAGTTGGTTTGACTTTGCGCTTCATCTGAAACATGAAGAATCCATCATCAACTTTATTGCTTCTTATGGCCAGCATTCAACAATTACCAGTGCGACAACCTTGGCAGATAAGCGCGCAGCCGCCCTGGACATCGTTGTTGGTGGCCCAGGTGCGCCTGCGGACAGGCTTGATTTCTTGAACAGTACGGGTGCATGGGAGACACAGGAATCCGGTCTTAATCTCGTCGACTTCTGGATTGGCGGTCTTGCCGAGGCGATTGAGCCATTTGGCGGTATGCTGGGCTCCACATTTAACTTCGTTTTCGAAGATCAGATGGAAAGGCTGCAAGACGGTGACCGCTTCTATTATCTTGGCCGTACGGCTGGTTTGAATTTTGTCACACAGCTTGAGCAAAATTCATTCGCGGGCATGATCATCCGCAACACGGATATTGGCGACAATGGCGGGGATCATTTACCAGGCGACATCTTCTCGACACCAAACTTCATTCTTGAAGTCGACCCGTCGCTTCAGGTCACCAATTTGGCTGCAGATGGGGTTACTGAGCTTCCAGGTGGTAATGGCGACCCTGTTGGTGACAGCATTCTGATCCCACTTGTTATACGTGATAATCCAAGCACAGGTCTGGTCGAGAGCAACTATCTTCATTACACCGGCGGGGAGCATGTGGTTCTTGGCGGTACAGACGATGCCGACACCATCATTGGTGGCATAGGTGACGATACGATTTGGGGTGACGATGGTGATGATGACCTCGAAGGTGGCGATGGCGCTGATATCATCATCGGTGGTTCTGGTGACGACATCATTACGGACATTGGCGGTGAGGATAATCTCCAAGGGCTTGATGGAAATGATGCCATTTTCTCTGGCGCTGGTGAAGACCTCATTCTTGCCGGTGACGGCAAGGATTTTGTACTTATGGGCCCTGACTTGGGCGAAACTTTTGGTGGTCTTGGCGATGACTTTATCAAAGCCGGAACGGATGAAAATATCATCTTCGGCGGTGAGGGAAATGACTGGCTCGAAGGGAACGGCAGTAATAACCTTGTTCAGGGAGACAATGGTGACCCGTTCTTAAATAGCACGATCACCGGTCATGATGTGTTTATCCCTGGCCTTGGAGATGATGACTATGACGCAGAGTCCGGCGATGACGTCATGGTTGGCGGTATTGGCATCCAGCGCTTTGAAGGCGTCAACGGCTTTGACTGGGCCACTTATTTCAACGATGTTTCCGGTGTTGAGGCAGACTTTTTCCTCCGCGCTTTTGACGAAACCCCAATCCCGCCGTCACCTCAGACAATTCAGGATCGCTTTGACCAAGTCGAAGGCCTGTCAGGCTCTGCCCACGCCGACATTCTACGCGGTGGTGATGCTGATGAGCTTATCTTGCGTACGCTCAATAATGGCGGGGATCACGTTCTACGCAATTTTGATCTGATCCAGGGGTTGCGTGAAGGTGACTTTGGAGGGGATTTTGATGGCACAGCATTATTTGACAGCACCGTAACCGAATGGGCCGAAGGCGACATCATTCTTGGAGGGGATGGTAGCGATGTGATCGAAGGCCGGGGCGGTAATGACATTATCGATGGTGACCTTGCACTCGGTGTCCGCTTGCTGATCCGTGATCCAGGAACAGGTGATGCCATTGCCACAGCTGACCATATGCAGGGTGAGCTTTTTGATGTTGATCCAGGAACGGGTACGCCTCTCCTGGATGGAAATGATGAGCGTATACCAACATCTGTTGGTGGTTTTGAAACATTACACGAAGCAGTGTTTGCGAGAGCCATAAATCCTGGCGATATTCATATCGTTCGTGAGATTATTGACCAGGGTGGCATCAATTTTGATACAGCCGTCTTCTCAGGAAATCTTTCTGACTACACGGTTGAAGGTTCGGGAACCGCAAACGGGTTTGCCGACACGGATGGCGATGGTTTTGTGTCAGTGACAGATAATGCTGGTGGAGACGGTTCTGACCTTTTGAGAAACATTGAACGGCTACAATTCGCTGATCAGTCATTAGCTATACCAGGATTGAACATAGCCCCAATTGGCCTACTCGCAATTGCAGATGCCACGTCAGGCACCCCGGATTCGACACCACAGGTCGGGCAAGAATTACGGGCAACCCTCGGTACTGTCGTTGACGGCGATGGCATCAATTCTCCGCTCGACTTTGTTTGGCAGTTTGAGGAGGAACCTGGTTCCGGTGCCTTTGTTGATATTCCCATTATCACGCCTGCGGGTGAGGAAGGCGTTGCAAGGGGCGAGTTCTTCACTGTCACGGAAGATCTGGTTGGTCTTGCATTGCGGGTCAGAGGAACTTATGTCGATAGCAATCAAGTCATCGAATCTGTTGTCTCGGCTCCAACCGCACTTGTGGCCGTGGATCCAGGAATTCCAAGCATAGACGGCACACCCGGCCCTGATACCCTTAACGGTACACCGCTTGCTGATCTGATTAATGGTCTTGGCGGTGATGACACCATTCGCGGTTTCGCCGGTGATGATATCCTAAATGGTGATGGAGGTAATGACCTCCTGATCGGCGGCACTGGCGACGATACGCTCAACGGTGGCCTTGACAATGATGATGTCAGAGGCAATGCCGGAAACGATATTCTGAACGGAGGGGATGGCACGGATATCTTGCGTGGTGGGGCGGATGACGACACGTTGAATGGTGATGCTGGTGATGATGATCTGAGAGGCAATGCTGGTAATGATACGGCCAACGGTGGCGATGGTCTTGATACACTGCGTGGGGGCACCGGTAACGATATTTTAAACGGAGATGGTGACGATGACACGCTTATTGGCGGTGGTGGTGATGATGACCTCACCGGTGGCGCAGGAAACGACGTCGTAAATGGCAATGGCGGAGACGACACCATCTTTTGGATTGCCGGTGATGGCCGTGACATTATCGACGGTGGTGGTGGTGATGATCGGTTGCGCATCGAAGGTTCCGCAGATGATGAAACATTTTTCATCGAAACCAGAGCCGATTATTTGACAAGAAAAGGCGGTGCAGCAGAAACACTGGCTGCTGGGACAGATATTGTCGTCTCACGGACCACAGGTGTGCCAGGCACCGACACGGTCATTACAGAATTGAATCGCGTTGATGACATCGACGTTAATGGCCGTGGCGGCAACGATACCTTTATCGTGTCTGGAGATTTCGCAGGCACGGACCTTGATCCAAGCACAATCACGATCACAGGTTCTGGCGATGATGACACAGTCGACATCTCAGATTTAAGATCTCAGCACCGAGTTGTGTTCAATTCCAACGGTGGCAATGACACAATCATTGGTGAGCTTCGGCCGCAAGATAGTGTTCAAATTCCTGATGGTGCTACAATGACCGACAATGGTGATGGCACGACATCGATCAGTGACGGTAACGGCAACGGAGGCGGTAACAATGGTAGCAACAACTCAGGCGACTTGGCGTTGGATATCACGGCAAGTGATATTGCTGAACTTTTAAATCTTGTCAGAGGATTACCGTCCGACAATCTGGAAGATCCGAATGCGACCGGCATTCGCGATTTAGAAGGCACCGGCAATAACCAGGCCAATCCTGATTTTGGTTCTGCCGATCAGACCTTCATCCGTCTGACAAATGCCTATTACGGTGATCCTGTGACCACCGATGATGGCAAAGGCAATCGCGACGTAAACCCGATCCATAATGGTCTTGATCCGCGTGATATTAGTAACATTCTAGGGAGTCAAGAAGCAGATCTGCCAAAGGCTGATAAGGCAAATATTTTCTTCAATGCCTTCGGTCAGTATTTTGATCACGGTCTGGACTTTTTGCCCAAGGGTGGTAGCGGCACATTGCCGATCGGTGGTGGTAATGACGATCCTGCTGATCTGACACGTGGTGAAGTGGATCATGTTGATACCGACGGTATTCCGCAGCATTTGAATCGTACCTCTCCCTTCGTTGACCAAAACCAAGCCTATGGCTCAACAGAACTCGTCGGAACATTCTTGCGTGAAGGCGATGACAATGGCGGTCTGACAGGGCGATTGTTCGCAGGCTCACCAGATCCGGTTAATCCTGAGTTCAATCTGTTACCGACGTTAGGCCAACTCGTTCGCCATCATTGGGATAACAACACTATTTTTGATGATGTTGAGCTTAATGGTGGTCCAAAGAGCTTCCAGGAAATTTTCCCTGGTCTGGTAGACACTGCCGGCAATATTGATCAGACCATATTGGCGGATCTTTCAAACAATTTCATGGGCACTGGCCATGCCATTTTGCTCGATACCAATCCGTTCATCAGCCTGGAAGATCACTTGGTAGCTGGCGATGGTCGTGCGAACGAAAATTACACGCTCACATCCATACACACGATCTGGGCCCGCAACCATAATTTCCATGTCGACCAGCTGACGCAAAAAGGTTTTAACGGCACAGCAGAAGAGCTATTCCAAGCTGCAAAAATTATCAATGAAGCCGAATATCAACGTGTCGTCTTTGATGAATACCTTGATGCACTTCTTGGCGGAATGCCTGGCAGCGGTGAACATAGTTTTGACGACTATAATCCAGGCGTTGATGCAAGAATTTCTCATGAGTTTGCAGCAGCGGCTTTCCGCTTTGGCCATTCCATGTTGGCTGAGACCGTTACGGTGCTTGATGAAAATGGGCAACCTCAAGATGTTCGCCTATTTAATGCCTTCCTCAATCCAACAAATGATCCGGATGCATTCACTCAACCTCTCCCTCCTGGATTTACGCCACAGCCTGGGATGTCGGAATTGGGCGTTGCGCCAATCGTTGGCGGCATTGTCACGCAAGCTGCGGAAGAAACAGACTTTAATATTGTTGATGCTGTTCGCAATGATCTCGTGCGCATTAATGCAGATCTCTTCTCCTTCAATGTTGCACGCGGTTGGGATATCGGCCTTGGCACATTGAATCAGGTACGCATGGACCTTATGGCCTCTACCGATCCCTATGTCATGGAAGCGGTGGACCGTGCCGGTGATCTAACGCCATACGACTCTTGGGAAGATTTTCAAGACCGCAATGGTTTGAGCGATACGGTTATCGCCCAATTTAAGCAGGCCTATCCGGATCTCGTGCTGCAACCTGACGAAATAGCTGACTTCAAGAAATATAATCCAAATATCGATCTTGTTGATGGTAACACCGTCAAAGGCATTGATCGGGTTGATCTCTGGGTCGGTGGCTTGGCAGAAGAACACATTCGCGGCGGTGTTGTTGGTCAGACCTTCTGGGCAGTCTTGTTTGAACAATTTGACCGCCTGCAGGAGGGTGACCGCTTTTATTACCTCAATCGTGTCGAAGAATTTGATTTCTATGACACCGTAGAAAATCAGAGTTTTGCTGACATCATTGCCCGCAATACGGGCCTGACGGATCTGCCGGATGATATCTTCCGGACGACAGATGATATTCCGGTTATTGGTCAGCCTGGCGATACCACAGGCGATGGCACCAATGACGACAATAATACCGGTGATAACAATGATGATGATATGCCGGGTGATGGGAATGGCGATGACCAGGGTCAAGGCGACGACGAGGGTCAAGGTGATGATCAAGGCCAAGGCAATGATCAGGGTGGTGATACCTCATCAGGGAATGATGATATTGTCTCCGGTGGTGATGGTGATGACAATGTCTATGGTGGTGAAGGCGATGACGAAGTCTATGGCAATGACGGCAATGACAACGTCTTCGGTAACGGTGGCAACGACATCGTCGATGGTGGCGCCGGTAACGACAATGTCTATGGCGATGGCTATATTCCGACACCTTACGATCCCTTCACGGATGTTGGCTGGGATAGTCATGGAAACTGGGGGTGTCAGGGTGGCTGGGGTGATCATCATCACCGGCACAAGGAGGGTTTTGAAGGAGATAGCCATAGCTCTAACCATGGTGGAGATACTTATGGTGGAAAACATGTGAACTACCACTCCAACGATGCCGGTATGAACTTCTTTTATGGAGCCACAGGTGACGATACCGTGACCGGTGGTCCCGGTAGTGACAAACTTTATGGTGGACCCGGCGCTGATGTCTTCGTCTACAGCCCCGGTGATGGCCACGACGCGATTATGGATTTTGAGAAGAACAAAGACAGTATCCGGCTCGAGCATGAGAATGCCGAGTTCACAGTTTCATATTTCCGCGGGGGTGTCGCATTAGACTTTGGAAATGGTGATGTCCTCGAAGTTCATAATGCCAAACAGAAAGGATGTAATTACTGTCCAACCCGGCCTTATGATGATGGAGATATTTGGGGTTAAGCAGAAGGCCAAGGGTTACCTACAGCGCCTAAGTCTGGCATATCGTGGCGGGGAAGACAGGTGCCCCAGTAGTAGTCATAGAATTGACCATAGAAAATATGTGCGTTTGCCGCGCCATCGTTTGCTGAAGCATTGTGCGCATTATGGTTATGGATCGTAAATTCATTGTGTCCTAAACCACCGTTTGCGCCCGGTTCTGCAGGAGATTATTGGAGATCAGAGCCATGGTGGGCTCGCCATAGCGCACCTTGATCAAGGGCAGGGGAAGCCTACCTTGAGTAAACTGCCGGCATTGAACGTCCAAACGGCATCGGGATTTTGCTCTTCTAGAGCGTTTCACGGATTAATTGAATCGTTTTGGGTTCACAAGATGGGATAAATATGATTCAGGATGCATGCTAGAGAGGAGGCCAGCATGCATGGTTAAGCCTTATTCGACTGATCTTCGAGAACGTGTTGTTGCTTGTGTTGAGGCTGGCAATAGTTGTCGTTTTGTTGCTGCACGTTTTGGTATTTCTGTTTCTTCGGTTGTAAAATGGTGTCAACGATTTCGTGAGACGTGCAGCGTTGCGCCGAGCAAGATGGGTGGCCATCGCCGTCGGATTTTGGATGCCCATCGAGACTTTATTTTAGAGCGTATTAAGCAGACGCCCCATATGACATTGCATGGACTGAAAAATGAACTTGTTGCTCGTGGGGTGAAAGTCTCTCACAATGCGGTTTGGCTGTTTCTGCGCCGTGAGGGGCTTAGCTTCAAAAAAAAGTCTGTTGGCCCTTGAGCGAGGGCGCCGAGATGTGGCTTGGCGGCGCAAACGCTGGAAAGATTGGCAGGGCCGCTTTGATCCCAAACGTCTCGTGTTTATTGACGAAACTTGGATCAAGACCAATATGGCTCCTCTGCGTGGATGGGGAGTAAAAGGAATGAGGTTACGGGGTTTTGCCCCTTGTGGACGTTGGCGCACTATGACGTTCCTAGCGGCTTTGCGCTGTGACGAACTCACCGCACCATGCGTGTTCGATGGTCCAATCAATGGTGAATGCTTTCGCGCTTATGTTGATCAACAATTGCTACCAACTCTGCGTAAGGGCGATATTGTCGTCATGGACAATTTGGGGAGCCACAAATCTAAGGCCGTACGAAATGCAATCAAAGCTGCGGGAGCTCATCTATTCTTCCTGCCACCATACTCTCCCGATCTGAACCCGATCGAGCAGACCTTCTCCAAAATCAAGCATTGGATGCGCATGGCTCAGAAACGGACAATTGACGACGCCTGGCGATACATTGGATATTTGGTGGGAACAATCATACCAGACGAATGTGAAAACTACTTCAAAAACGCTGGATATGCTTCTATCAAAACGTGAAAGACTCTAGATGTTTAGTCTCGGAAAGCGGATCAGTAGAGCTGGAAACCACATCACCACACTTACTACAGGTTTATGAGTTTGGTTTATGACGCTTGTTCGGTGTATCTGTGTTACGCCTGAGCCTCCTCATCACTCATATAATCCCAGCTGATTGAGTTGATTGTGAGGGCTTGGTTCCAGTTGGTGGCCCAGTTGTCGACCATTGCCACTCTAACTGTGACATCGCCTAAAGTCTCTTGCGCAATAGCATCACGGCTAATCGTCACAGCCTGGTTGTTGCTATCATAAGTCGTAACACCACCCTCAACAAACGCATGATGCGTCAAAAATTCTCCACTCGCCGCATCAAGCAAAACCAAATACGCATTGGTCACACTGCTCAGCGTTGTGCCTGATTGCGTGCTCAAATCAACCGTGAACGTCAAATCACCCGTCCAATCACTCAAATCAAGTGTCGTTTCAACACCCGACTGCGTCCGGTAACCATCACCACTGATCCGGACACCGCCATCAACCACTTCCGTTACATAATCATTGCGGGACGCACCACCATGGTCATTCGATCCGTCATTAATAATCTCATAACTGCTCCAAGCCCCCAAACCATCTGCAAAGTTATGAGACCCATGACGGGGTTGTGACGCACTCTCTTCTGTAGCCCCCGTCTCTTCCGTCTCCGCTGTTTCATTTTCTGTGTTGGTATTTGCGTTGTCTGTCTCTGTATTTGAGATAATGATTGGGTTTTCGATGCCGAGGAGTTTTTGCAGATCCTCATTTGCGAGAATGTCGGCGAGGCTCATTGTGCTCAGTGTGAGCGGGCTCTCGGTCTCTGTGTCCGCTGTTTCTGTGTCATCTGAGGTTGTGTCCTCTGTGGTCGTGTCGTCGGCGTCGTTAGTGGCAACGAGCTTAGCACTTGCTGGCATCATATAACGCAGATCCATCTGACCGATGGAGCGTTCCAGTATCACCATCGGATCGGCTTGCGCCTTGACAACGTTTTCCCGCTGCCCCATCAGGCCCTTATGTTTTTCTCCGTAACGCGCAACCGATTGGTCAAGATGCGCCCTGGAGGCCGTTATCTCATCGGTAATGCCTTCCGTCAGGCTGATATTTTCAAACTCCTGAAACGCTTTATAGTTTACCAACTTCTTGTTCTTATCCGCTCTCCCCTTGCCAAAACCTCCCAGGATCTCCTGAACACCTTTGAGCACATCCGCTCCGTTAACACCGTCTTCCAGATTGCGCAGCAAAAAGCCATTCAGATTAGAAAACTTCTCGTCACTGCTCGCATCGCTGCGCCTCTCAGGCGGCAATTCGCTGTCCATCACAAACACCTCCGTGTCCAGATGGCTCAACATCCCCGTCTTGCGCAAATCCAACGCCCCAAGGGGCTTGCCTTCCTCAAGACCGAGATCCGCAAACAACTCCTGAACTTGTGCACGGATACCATCATCAAGCGCCTTGGTCAGTTGCGCATCAAGATGGGCCAGCTCATGCGCTAAAGCTTCCGTCGGCGCGGCATCATATTCAGCCTGCAGCTCATCTCGCTTCGCCTGCAATTCAGACCGGCTCTCCGCAATATCCAACTGCCAACCCCAATTGTCGGAGCTCTCAATCAGCGCATCACGGTCCGCTAAAGCCTTGGCTCGCTCTGCCCCTTGCAATTTGTGCTGATGACCGCTGACCGTCAGGCCTTTCACCTGTGCACCAAAATCAGTTCTCACCTCAATCACCACCTGATCAACACCTTCAAGATCAAGCGGTTTGCCATGAGGCAGGGCAGATAAATCAAGCTGGGTATGCTGCCAATCCGTCGTACCCGCAAGCGGCGCATTGATCTGAGTGCTTAACAATGTGCTTCCATCTTCGACGTTCTTCACAACAATGACCGCCCGGCTTGGATTTCTGTCCTGCGCCACCCCTTGCAAGTCAAAATCAACAACCAAACGGTCACCTTGCAGGTCAGACACATCTATAATGCGGTGGAATTCATCCGTATGAACCTTGCCGCCCGTATCTTCATGCACAACACCATAAGCCGTCTCAGCCAATTGCTCATCAAGCGTTGCAATTTGCGCCGCCTTAGGATGACCCTCAAGCGCCACACGTTCCGCCTCAAAATAACCCGCATCCGCAAAAGCCTTCAGGATCGTCAAATTGAGCCCCGTCTCAACCGCCTGCATCTCTTGCAAACTCAGCCCTTCACCGGAGTTGAGCAATTGATGACGCAAAAAGGCCAGATCGCCAAACACTGACCCCGGATCATCATGAGCCGGCGTCACAATGCGCCGGCCGGCTTCAGAATTCTTAACCGACACCTCTAAACCAAGATCCGCCATCCCCAAACGCAACTCCGTCAAAGTATCGAAATTCCCTAAAGCAAAGGCCGCCCAATCGGCACTCGCCTCATTGCTCGCACCCGCATCCGACTGCTCAAAAATATTCTGCAACGCCGCTTCCGGGCTCAACCAAAAATGACGCGTCTCGTCATTCTCAGGATCATTATCCAAGGTCGTGTAATGCGCCTCCATCAAATCGGCAAATCGCGTCGCACTCGCTTCGCTCTCCTGCAGTTGCATATAAACGCTCTCATAATCCGCATAGGTATAGTGAACCGCGTCATAACGCGCCGTCGCTGCAGCCATATCAGACTCTAAACCAACACGGGTCTCCGCCAAAACCGCAGCCTTCCCTTCATAATTCGTCACAAAACCTGCATACATGCTTTGCTCATCCGCAACCGCATCCTGATGCGAAGCTAAGGTCTCATCAAATGCCGCTTTCAAGCCATGGCTGCCATCACCGGTATATTCCCAACTCAGATTATGCAGGGTCAGGCTTTCTCCTAAATTAGCCCCATGACTGTCATAAAGACCAACCTCAACAACAACATTGCTTAGATCACGGGCCCCATCCAAAACACTCCGGTCAATGGTCACTTGCCGACCTTCAAAGCTGCCAAACTCCTTATTGGCTAGAAGAGACTGCTTCAGCGTCTGACCCGTCACACCATCTTTTATTAACAAACGCGCCGTGCTGTATGAGGCATGACCTTGGAAATCAAAGTCCGCCGTGAAGGTCACCTCATCTCCCGACAAATCACTCAGATCCATCTTATGCGCAAGGTTGGCATGGACCTTATTGCCATCACCGCTGATCTGAACGCTGCCGCCTTCAACAGCCGTCGCCGTGTAGCCCCCCTTGCTGCCGCTCGCCGTCGACAAAGTCTCAACAAGACGCCAATCCCCAAGACCACCGGCAAAATCATGCACCTCAACACGCGCATCCGTCTCAGGGCGCGCAAACCCGGCCAAAGTCCCTTCAAGAGCCACAACCGTATGCGCAACAGAACCCCATTGGATGTTCAGACTGCCGGCTAAATCATTATTGCCAACACGCTTGGCCTGAAGACCCGAAAGCTTCGCTTGCGCCTCTGCCAGAGCCGCATCCGTTGCACTCTTCTCACCCTTCCAAGCCTGTTTCTCCGACGTAAAGTCGGCGCGCGCCCGACGACCATCAACAGACAAGTCATAAGCACGCTGCTCAAGCGTCTTAACCTCAAGCTCCGCCGCCTTAATCTCTGTTTCCAGAGCCACCGCCTCATGCACATGCAGATAAAGCTCATCAACGCTTTCAAACTTAAGACCTTGCAAGCCGGCAAGCATCGACGCTTCCTGATCTTTCAGAACCTGTTGGTGCGCTGCAACTTTTTCACGATTGGCAAGGACCTGCTCTTGTTCCCATTGCGTGCCCGAAAGCTCACTGGAGAGGGTCGTCGAGATCTGTGTCTCAACCGTGTCTATGGCCTCGGCACCAGCCGTGATACCGGCTTTCAATGTGTTCTCAGCCCACGCCAAGGCCGCTTCAGGCGTGCTCTGACCCGAAAGACCGGCCTTCAACTCCTTAAGTTCAGCAATTTGCGCCGCAACACGCGGGCCCGCATCCGCCACTAAAGCGTTCACCTCCGCAATAAACGCCTCAGCCTCCTTCAAAGGGGCATCATATTTTGCGCGCGTGATCTTACTTGAACTCTTGGCAATGCTGACACGCCAGTCAACCCACACATCCAACCCTTCCAGATACTCCGGCGGATAATTCGCAAGCTCCGCAAGCTTGCCCTCCAGCTCAGCCTGCTCATCCTCATAAACCGCAATCAACTTATCCACTTGCGCTGTCAGCGTCGCCAATTGCGCATCAGGGCTGCCCCGCTCAGCCAAAACCGTCTCTAATTCCTTAAGCTGGGCATCAACAGGGGCTAAGCGCGCCTCATAAACTGCAACGCTCTCTTTGCGGCCCTTAACCTCATCTGTCCAAGTGCGGACGGCGCTGTTTCTTTGGGTGCTGGATCTGGCGTCCTTCCAACTCTCAAGCGCACGCTCAGCGCTCGCCAGACGACCCTTCGCCGTATTCAACTGCGTCGTTAGCGTCGCGTGTTTCTCCTTAACCGCCGCAAGCTCAGCCGCAAGCGCCTCAGAGGTGTCCTCACCAACCGCCTTCAAACCTGATAGCAGGTTCAGCCGGTCCCCTTGCAGCGACAACTCACGGTGTTGATCCGCTTCTAAGCCCGCAAGCGTCCCAATCTCCGCAGGGGCACTGTCATCCTCAGGCCCATCAAGCTTAAGCTTAAGACCATCAACCTCCGCTTCCGCCTGCGCGTAGCTCGCCTTAACATCAACCCAATTATGGTTCTCAACCAGCTGCCGCTCAATCAGGCTCAATTGCGCCTTCGCTTTCGTGCGCTCGCCTTCCGCAACACCCCAAGCCGTCATCGTCTCCGTCTGATAAGCATCAAGCCCGTTCTTAAGGAAGCTCTTCGCTTCCTGCTCCAAACCCTGTAATGCCAGAAGCGCAACATAAGCCCCCTCAATACTCGAGGTCACATTGGCGGTATCATCAATGTTGTCCCAGTGCCACTGCGCCGTGGCGGGGTCATCCAAATGAGGCAGCACCGGGCCGATATTGCTGCGCAGCGTCCCCTGGCTCGCGATCATCTTATCTTCTAAGCGCTCAAGAAGACCCGCAAAGGTCGCCGCCCAGGCTTGCAGTTGCTCAGCATCCGGCTCTTGGCCTTCAGCCTGCGCCGCTAAAAACGCTTCCCGGCCCGCCAAAAGCTCTTCCCGCTTCGCAAGCTCCGCCTCAAATGGCGCTAAGCGACCCTCAACAACCTCAAGACTGTCCTGTCTTTTCTTAAGCTCACCTCGCCAGGTCGTCCTCTGACTGCCTGAGGTGTTGTCAACCATATGCTGCGCTTGAGCAACACGGGATTGGGCGGTGTTCAATTGCACACGTAATTGCGCATGCTGCGGCGAAATCACTGTCAACTCCGCCAAAACCGTCTCAAGTGCGCTCGCCGGCGTTATCGTCTCATCGGCCTGAACATCACCAAATATATTAAACAGTGTGCCTTCACCGCCATGTTCAATGAGATTGCGAACCGCCTGGTGCAGAAGAGCTTCTTTGCCGACGACGTCCTTCTTAGCCGCAACAAGCTGATCCTGAAGCCCATGAAGCGTGTTCGTGTCCTTATTCTTTCTGGCTTTACCACTGCCCGTGTTCTTATATTTGCCGTCTTTTTGCTGCTGATCCATATACTTAATATGATTGGCAATTTGGCTCTCCAACGACCGCACACGCGCACTCGCCGCTACGCCTTCCGGCAGCTTCTCAAGATAATCACGCTCAAGACGCAAGCCCAAAGCCTCTTCCAAAGGCGGTAACACAAGATTCGGATCCGCTGCTTGTGCCGCCTGGCGCTCCTCAATTAAGGCCGCGCGATGATCCCCAACCGTCAAAAGATCAATAGCCCCAGACCCTTGAGCAGAAAGATAAGAACTCGCATCATAAATCTGCCCCGTCAGCTCATAATTGCCTTCCTTAGTGCCATAAAACCCGTCAATCTGCGTATCCAGCCCACTCACCTGAGCTTCAAGATTTTGCTTCTCTTTCAGAAGATCAAGATAAGTCGTCGTCGCCTCAGACCCCTCACCAGGCGTGGTAAACATACCCGCCATCTCAGCCTGCATCGCCTGACCCGCCGCCTTGTCAAGCGCATAGTCCAGCATGCTCGCACGCAACTCATCACCACCCGACAACGCCTGGTTCAAACGCGCAAGCTTGCCATCCGTCTTCTCCATCGCAACCATCAGACCGTCCATCAAAGCCTGAACATCTGCACCCATATCTTCAGAAACATCTTCTCCCGCCATATAGGCTTCCAATAGGCTGTAAACCGCCTTCTGAAGCGCAGAAACACGTTGCCCATCCTGGCGTTCCGCATCACCGGCAAAATAATTCTGCGTCAGCGCATCAAAATCTTTCTCATACTCCTTATAGGTGCCCTTCGCTTCCTGCAGGCTCTCATGAGCCTGACGGCGCTGATTGCTCGCCGTCTCGCGCTTCCAGCTCTTGCTAAGCTCCGACATCCGACCTTCAATGTCTTTAATCTGAATATCAAGAACAGCTTGATAGGTCGGATTGTCCCCCGCCGCCGCCTTCGCCGCTTCCAAAATCCCGATCTGCTTCGTGCGGATCTCTGCAAGCTCATCCCGGTACTTATTCAGAAGGTTCTTGTTCGGAGACGCCATAAACCATTCCTTACGGATCTCCTCAAGCTTGTCATGCTCCTCCTGAACCAACACCATAAAGTCCTTAAGATGGTCCATCTCGGTTTCCATCTTGCCCATTTGCGCCCAATAGCCAGGGCTCGACATACGCTGCTGCCAATCCGCATTTATAAAATCAAACGACGTGACTTCGCTCTCCTGATAGGCCGCTCCAAACATAAACTGACCAATCAAACCATCCCGGACCGCACTAAACTCACCGCTCGAGGCCGACATACGCAAACCCTCATTCACAAGATTGGTCTCAAGATCATCAAGACCCAATAGCAAATGCTCTATCTGCGCATCCGTCCCCACAATCTCGCTATTCGCCGCCAATAAACCCTCAAGACCCAAGATAACACTGCTCATACCGCTCAGCAGCGCACGCAAATCCGATAACGCCGCACCCTTGCGCTCCCAAACCTCATCATAAGCCTCCTTCTTCTCTTGCAAGGCTTCGCGTTCCGCTGACAGCGCCTCCATCTTCTCGCGACGTTCCGTTCTCGCTGCCGAAGCCGCTGCATGTTGTTCCGGCGTCTTGTCAGACCATTTGCCACCCGAATTGCGCGCACTGTCAATACGGTCCTGCAACTCACGGATCTCTAAATCAAGATCCGCTACCTGTTTGTCAAAACCCGCCTTGTCCTGCGCAACCTCAAACGCCCACGCCAATTGCTGACGCGGAACCGATATCCGCGAAAACGCTTCCTTCATCGCCGCAAGCGTTTCACTGCTCAATGCGTTCGTATGCTCAACACCCTTGAAGGTCTGCCAACCAAGGCTGGAGGCATTCACAGAAAAATTCGCCGAGGTCCCGGACGCGCTTTGCACACGCGCCTCCGCCATAACACCAAACAAACCACGCGCCATGTTCACACTAACACCGCCCATCTGCAAACCATCAAGCGCGGCTAAACCATCCATCGCAACCGCGACATTCACAGGACGCTCATAAACAAAACCCTTCGCCGGGTCCTCACCCCCATGAAGCGCATCCCAAAACGCATTACGCTCTTCTTGCGCTTTCTTCTTCAAACCATCATCAATCCGTTCGGCAAATTCTTCCGCCGTCATATCCTTCAAGGACGCTTCATCCAAAACAAGCGCCTCACGCAGCGCCGTCGCCGCAGGGTCAAGATCAACATCGCTCACTGCACCCTCATTCTCAAACGACAGCAAAATACGCTTCTTCAAAGCCTCAACCGCTTCCGTACTCCCCCAGGACGGACCCTCATCACCGCTGATAAGTCCGGATATATGATCAACAAGCTTGTTGTCTTCCAAAACACTCGTGTCTAAAACCAAGCGGCCATCAGACGTCACACCTAAGAGAACCGTCGCTAAATCACTTGAGAGCGCAACATCCTGCTCACTCAAACCGGAAACCCCCGCAGGACCGCTCCCCCCGCTCGTCGAACCCGAACCACTATTCGCATTCCCCTCGGCAATTTCCTGCAAAAGCTTCCCAAACGCTGCCCAGTCAACCAAACCCGCCGCATGGCCCAGCTTGACATTGCCCTCCTTATCAACACTCGTCACATAGTTCTCAAAACCCGTCGTCTTCTTAAACCCTTCCGGTACACCTTGAATAACCGTCGCCGTGATATCCGTACGACCCTCGCCAAGCGGCGCACGCTCCCCATTGTAGATCTCCGTCAGAATGGGCCCCAGACCCTTAAGGGTCTCGTGAACCTTCTCTAACTGCTCGGCCTGCTTCTCTTCCGCTTCCTCTTGCTCTTCAAGCTTTTCAACAGCTTCATAAAAACCTTCAATGTCATCAAAACTCGCTATCGAAAAATCACCCGATGACGACGTCTGGTTAAACTGCAGCAAAATCTTCTCTTCCGTCGCAGATAAAGGACCCAAAGCAATCCCCAAATCACGGTAATACGCACTGTTCGCATGCATCAAAAGCTTTTGCGACGGAGAAAGCTTATCCCAATTCGCCAAAAGCTCACCCTGTGCTGCTTCACGAACCGTACCAACCGTCGCATTCGAACCCAGCGAACCATCATCCTTCGTCCCATTAATCCAACCGTTAAAATCTGACGTAATGCCTTTCAGAAAATTGTCATAAGCCAAGAACCAACCCGCCTGCGTCTGACCATCTTCCTTGGCAGCTTCTTTAAGCTCTTCAATCTTCGCTAACATCTCCTCCCGGGTCATTGGCTCCAGGGGGTCCTCTCCTGCAATTGCATCAAGGCCCATTCCGAAAGGTGACGTATCAAACAGATAATCAAAAGCAAGATCCGCAAGCTCATCCGGCGTGTTCTCATCAACAGCCTTTAAAACCTCGACCGCAGTGTTAATGTTTTCCGGCAGGTAATCAGGAAGGTCTTCAACCGCGATCTCATTGCCGAACTTGTCGACAACAACACCGTCTTTCAGCAGAGATTCTATGTTCCCCACATTATCCAATTTGATGACCGCGCCAACACCGACACGCGGCCCCGTTTTAAAGCCTTTCTCCGCAAGCTTATCGGCAACCTTCGTCCACTTGGCTATTTTTATACCTTGTGCTTCAAGCGGATCGCCGATCAGACCCGGAACAAGGCTGATATTCATATCCTCACGATCACCATATTTGGCGACAAAGGCATCAAGGTCACCACCCCCACCGAAAAGCTCTGCAAACTCCTTGGTAATGTTCTCATCCGACGCGATCACATTAATAGCCACAAAGGGACGCGCCCCATCGAGATATTTATCCCCCACATCCGGCAAAACAAAAGCGTGGCTGAAACCAAAACGGCCATCTTCAAGCACTTTGACATTGGGGATATTGGTCTGTTTGACGCCAAAATGCTTGCCCACATAAGCGGGACCACCGAAATACATCGAGCTATCTTCTATTGTCCCGTCGTCTTTGACGTCTATACCAGGGATCCATAAATGAACCATATCAGCACTATTGACGCCAACCAAACCCACAACCCCTGCCGTCGGGTCAATGTCAAAACGTTCAAGCAGGTTCATATTGCCCGTATAGGTCGCATTGCCGCCCGTGGCATTGGTCATCGCCGTCGCCAACGTCCCCATAAAGGGCAGTGAGCCCGCTAGATTGTTGAAATCAACCTTGCTGAAATCGCCAGGACCCTGAACCTGAGAGTTGTCAGGCTCGGCGAAAATCTGCGGGATGATCGGCGGGAACACCGGAATGGGAAGGCCGAAAAACGTGTCAGGCGCCGCCTGGCCATCTTCACCCCCTTCATCTTTGATGCCAAACACATCTTTGAAAAAGTCCGCCGTCGCAGCCTGGGTTTGCTGGGTAAATTCCAGAAACCCTTGCCCGGCGTCCCGGATATTCTGATCAATGTCTTCGAGGGTCTGCGTAAAACCGCCTACCGCATCCTGAAAATCCGTCCAGAAATTGGGTTGCTCAGGACCCACCACCGGGTTGGGTAGCGTATTATTACCCTCAGACTCACTCTCACCCTGACCTTGACCCTGGCCCTCACCCTGGACCAAATTGAGGACCGCCTCGCCAGCACCCATAACCGGCTTCAATAACGCACCACCAACCAACGCCAATGCATACTCTAAAGGATTTAAACCAGGAGCATGCGTGCCAGTGACACCCGTCCCCGATGCCTGCGTCCCAGAACCCGTACCAACTCCCTCATCCGCAAAACCTAAGCCCGCATTCGTACTCTCAACATCGCCTTCGGATTCAAGACGCTGGAGTTCTTCTTTAGCTTCTTCTATTGCCTTTAGGTAATATTCCGCGCTAGTACCATCGACTGACTTTAGCGCGTTTTCTAAATTTTTTATTCTTTGCTTAACAATATTATATTTAATGGTGGCCGGTGAATATTGATTATATAAATCTAAGAAATAGTTTTGCCCATCCGCATCTAACTCAATGTGCTGTAGACTAAATTCGTCATCTTGAATTTTGGTCGTATGTTTGAATCCTATTTCTTTATAATAGTTCAATAATCCCTGCCGCGAAACTCCAAGGATCGTAACCCCTCTTTTCTTGGCATCATCTATGACGGCCTTAATCAGGCGTAAAGCTGCTTGGTCACCGAGAGACTCGGTCTCTTCAATATAAATATGAGGCGTATCACTATGCTTGCTATCATGAACAGCAAAGAGAATACCCTTTATTTGCTTATTTCCCGATGCATCTGTCTTAACATCAAGAAGCAAGCCGGTATGTTTATTTGGATCTTTTGCCCATTTTTTCCAATCGTCATAAAAGGTTGATTCAGGGTGTTTGTCTTCTGCTTCCGCAAGGAACTCGTTTAACAAATCTCCATGCTCAGCCGGATTGTAAGAGACAACTTCATGGGCCGCCTCAGCTTCGGCATTGGCCTTGGCACGATTTTCAGCGATGATGGCTTGGTATCCGACAAACTTCGCCCGGTCTTCTGGCTTTAAGCTGTTAATACCATGTTCATTCACTTGGCCTCTGAGCTGTTTGTATTCCTCAACATCATCCGATCCCAAATAGCGCTCATCTGTGCCTTCATCGGGGAAGTGAACACCGGCATTCGTCCCATCAACATCGCCGCCCTCGAGGCGCTGGAGTTCTTCTTTAGCTTCTTCTATTGCCTTTAGGTAATATTCCGCGCTAGTACCATCGACTGACTTTAGCGCAGTTTCTAAATTTTTTATTCCTTGCTTAAGGGCATTCTTTTTGATCGTCTTGAAGGAATGTTGCTCAGACTGAGCAAGGAATGTTTCTTGCCCCTCCCTATCTAGTACATACTCTCCGGTCTGCGGCCCCATATTTTCGAAGCCAAGGGTTTCATAATAAGATGAAGACTCAACATCTCTACCTGATGGTATAAATACAAGTGGCAGGTTCTGACGATGAGCTTCTTTTACTGCCTTTTCTATTAAGCGCAAGCCAGCCAGGTCACTATGAGACTCAATTTCGCCCATATACAGATGCTGCCCTTGGATAGATCCACCACTGAGGTTGTAGTAATTTGCGGCACCGATAATGATTTTGTTGCCATTTGAATCTGTGACAATATCAACAATAACTTCATACCGTGGATTGCTTATATATTCCTTCCATTCAGATACAGCCTTACTACCATATATCTCTTTTGACCGTTCGATGAAGTCGTCCATTAACTCGCCGTGCACCGTTAAACTGTAGGGGACAATTTCATGAGTACCAGAGGGATCTTCAAGTGTTCGTGCGCGATTTTTCGCGATGATGGATTGATATTCGGCAAGCGTCCCTTGGTCCTTCGGGCTTAAACTGTCGATCCCGTTTTCATCCGCTTGTCGCCTGAGCTGTTTGTATTCTTCAACGGCCTGCGGATCGACATACTGTCCGGTCAGATAGCGCTCATCCGTGCCTCCACCGCCTTCTGTCTCACCAAACGCAAATGGAGAGACTGGACTGGTGATACCGGTTATGATCGGTATGGGTATTCCGAAAAAGGTGTTTGTTCCGAAAACGGAATCATGTGCCGCTTTCAGATCTAAAGGATCAAACTCATGGATCCGCTCAGGTATACTTTCAAGTTCTTTTCCAAAGTCAGAAAACATTTGTAGAAACGCATCTGCAGGATTTTGCTCTGCGCGGTGTTGAATATCGGCTTTGTTGGATTCAATGGTCTGCTGAAACTCCGCCCATTGTGACTTTTCACCAAGTGTTAAAGACTCGTAGCCTTTTTGATGAATTTTGTCTGCTATGCGGGTAAATTCGCTGACAGCATTGGTCATGCCCGTCCCAGAGTTAGAGCCAGACCCCTCACCAACACCTTCATCAGGAAAATGAACACCGGCATTCGTCCCCTCAACATCGCCGCCAGACCGAATACGCTCAATTTCTTTGTCGATCTCATCTATCTCTTCTTGAGCAGCCTGACTTGTTATGTGACCGGGACCGTTCGTTCGTATTAGGATCTCACGTTTCTTTTTCTCACGCTTGAGTTTTGAGAGCGCATTCGCTGTCTCTACAGACTCGATAATTCGATCTCTGTGATCGTCGGAATACTCAATCCAATCTAATCGGCTGATATCTCCAAGTACCCGCTGGGTTTGCCATTCACTGAGAGTACCGCCAGCTTTAATCTCATCCAACCATTGCTGACGTAGGTCTACATCATAGCCTTTCGGCAACACTTTAGGGAGCAGCGTTGGTATAATAGGCAAGTTAGAATCTGTTCGCGGAACAGCATATTTCAATGCATCTTGCAAAAGCTCCAACGCCCGGTCTTCATTTGGTTGCCCTGCTGTCAGCAAATCATTTTTGAGGGTGTCTACAGGTTCCACACTGTCAAAAACAAACTTCTTGGCCTGTGTTTCAGTAATGTAAACACCACTTTTCTCAGCCTGCTCGATGACTTTACGGGTAATAGCGGAAACTTGCGGGGCGGATAATGACGATCCGCTCATCTTGACTTCTACGAATCCTGGCTCAGCATCCTCAAAGTCTTGTACAAAAGGCACAGGTATCTTTGTGCCCGGCATAGCCACCTCAATGCCATCTCCACGATTGGTGCTTTCGTTTAATTGATCGTCAGTTTTTAAAGGCGCTACGTTGATCGTATTGGAATCAAAATCTATGAGTTCAAACCTCCCCGTAAATTTCTTATCCCGGTCAGCAGCAGTGACAATGACAAAACCCAATGCCTTTGCTGTTATTGCTAAATCAGGCGGCAAACGATAATCAGAACTAATATTGATAATGCGGATATTTCGTCCCTTTTGACCACCGCTTTCCAGATATTCTCTGCGAAGCTCAATAATCTCATTAATGCGTTGATCCATTAATGGTCCGGTATCCAAACTTCCAAACCGAACCGATAACGCGACAACCGGTACATCGGCGTCCGTCTCCATAATTTGGCTAACAACCTGATTTCCATGTTGCGGATTTTGACCCATCCAATTTTCTGCTGCGAACTCATCAAGTAATATGTCTGGGCGTGACACATCACTGCTGCTATCCAAATTGAAAAAGATATCATTGGGATCAAAGGCGTCGATCACAGCAATCTGCGGTGGATCATATTGGAAATTTTCAGGGTCATATTCTGCATAGGGCCCGGGCCCGGTTGCATGGGCGGCTGGGATGAGGGTGCTTAAATCCCCTGTGATCACGCTGCCAAATGTATTCAATGCTGAGTTTGTTTGTCCCTCTGAAGGCTTTGCAGCCTTACCAATTTCGTCTAAAAAATTCCCGTCGGCATTATTCGTTTGGTCTGTGTTATTCGAATTGTTTCCAACCCCATTAACGTTCGGCATGAGCCCAAAATCCTCTCAAACTATCATTAGGAGATAGATCCAGAATAATGAGCTGAGAACGGAGGATGAATCCGTGGTTAGCTGCACTAAACGCGCAAAAAACACCGAGATATTTAAGTAGACCGCAAGACGTCTCGGTAATGCTACGTAGGTCGATGGGATTAAATGAATGATAATTTAGCTAAAAACGTTCTAAAACATCCAGAGGCCAGATGGAACTTGGATGCTCTATACTCTTTGTTGGCGCTAATCCTCTTTTCGCAAAAGTGGATACCGTTTTGTTTTGGGCTGACATTCGTTTCAGCCATCAAGCCTCAACATAATTAAAGGGCGCTGACCTGATGCAGATAAGCTA
The DNA here is from genome assembly GCA_965224165.1 of Methyloligellaceae bacterium. Taxonomy (GTDB): domain Bacteria; phylum Pseudomonadota; class Alphaproteobacteria; order Rhizobiales; family CBDCYM01; genus CBDCYM01. The sequence continues at coordinate 1,933,267 of CBDCYM010000011.1, forward strand.
TGTCAGAAAATCGTCAGTTTCTTGTGTGAACATAAATGACTGATGATTTGAAATGCCATCCGAGATCAAAAAGACAGGTACGCTCGCTCCAGCGTAAAAATCGCTTGGGAAAAGAAAAATATCGATGATGGAAGTAACATTACCCACGACGAATGAGGTGGTAGACGATCTTTATTTCGAAGAGTACCGCGATTTAGAACTCTGCCTCGATTTTATTACCTATTATGAGGGTGGATTTCTCAATGACCAGGAAGGCATTCTTCACTTCTATGAGCACAGCGCAGAAGTTATTGGAGACGACATAGCCTATTATCTTGTCGACGGTGAAAGTCATTCCCCCTCATCTCCGTCTAACCGGGAACAACCTCTTGAAGCTTCACATCTAGTCACAGTAATAGGGCGCCGAACGTCCTAAAACCTGCACATGAGCACACACGCTACCACACTGCACTATCGCTCAAACTCTTTACTGCAAATGAGCAGAGGATACCGAGCTCATATAATTGGGGTTTCGGGGAAGGCAAGCTGCTCTCGAGCACGCCACTCATTTGTCACGTAATTAATGATCAGAGATTTGCGCACGCCTTCGATTGGCCTTGGTTCAAAGCCGTGATAAGTAATGTTTGATGGAACGAAAATTAGAGCTGCATTGCTTGTAAATGGTGAGCGGCCTACATGTTGCAAATTGGTATCATAAATATCAGTTCCCAAATCCGCATGGCTTTCTTCTTTGGAAATGTAAATAAGCATGGTGAAGAGCTTAACACCGAGATCGGTATGAGGTTCCAACCAAAAGCCGTTTGTGTCCTGGGCATACTCGATCCGAAGATAAGACCCATCTAAATCCGTGTTGAAAAATTCTGCAATACGTGCCGTGACTTTTTTATCCTGAAAAGCATCCGATACTGCCTTGACGACAGGAAATTTTTGACGGTTGTCAGCATCAAAATATTTACGCGTGGCATTATGAACTTCCCGTTTGCCAGAAACACCATCTAACGAAGGGGCTGGGAAGGGCAGGGAGATAATTTCGTCGATAGCCTGATGCGGTAGGCAATCAGATAGAAACCAATGCGCATAAGGTGTATCGGATTGCTTGCTGTGATCGATACTCGAGAGAAAAGATTGGACAATATCATCCGATGATGTGGTCATGTTTGCCTGCTTCCTTCGGGTTGGTTCAACGTAGCGCTTAATGTGATTGATATTGTCTGCGCATGTTTTTGTAACACCTGCGTTATCCTAGGGCAATTCCCTGGGACGAGGTGTCGCGTGTTGGCATCAAGTTATAAGCAAGGCAAAGCCAGTTACTATTTCGGCTGAGTAATGAATAGGGTTGCAGATGGGGCAAAAACGTGTCTGCAACCTTAGGTCACGAACTCATAAATGTGGTTAAAAATGGTATGAGTCAATCTGTTCGAATACGAGAAGCAAAGGTGCAGGAAATGTGGTGCATTTTCAAACCTTTGCGACGCAGTAGTCGGACAGATTGGCCATATCCTCCGGACGCTGAAACGGCTTCAATCTGCAGCGTTGAAGCGCTTGAAAAGGGAAACAACCCTTGTCTGCACGCTTCTCCTCGCATCTTTTTGCCGTTTCTAGCGCCATTTTCAGCACATTTATGAGTTCGTGACCTAGTCGTGTAAAGTCAGAGCACGGCTTCAAAAAAGAGATCCGGAACTCAATGGGAAGCGGGCAATTAGTTCAAATGGTGCACCATTTCGCGGTTCACCTAATAGACAGATCGAACGGATCTCCGTTGGTGTATCATTGATTGAACTTAATGCAGCGGTCAGCGAAGGAATAGTTTGTTCCAAGTCATAATCAGAAAGCTCGCCGGTAAGCGTCATATGAAAGCGGAATTCACTCAGCACAAACGGATAGCCCCAAAACTCAACCATGAGCTTTTGATGCGTTGTAAGTTGGCTTTGGTAACGGCGTTTGCGCTCGATATTGGTGAGCGGTGCACGGAATGCTTCAAAGCCCATAACGCATTGGGTGGCAAGTTGATCTACTCGCGTCGTGTTTTCGGTCGGGCAAAGCGCCAAAAAATTGTTTATACGGGTTAAGCCGAGTTTTCCAAGCGTAAAACTATACCGTCTGGTTGCAAAACAGGCGAGTTGATCTTTAAGGTCATCTAAAGATTGGTTTGCTTCTAAACGAAAAGGCGCTTTCAATGTTCCGTGAAAGCCGTAATGGCGAGGTGTTTCTGTTATTTTCTTAATGAACTCAGGACTTAAACCGTAAACGCTTTGGTGTCCAATATCCTTACTTGTTTCGACGTCATACCCAAACCAGCTGCGTCCAAATTGTGCAAGCGGAGTGTCTGTTTCGGGTACGTAGTAGATGGCATATCTTGTAAAACGTGTCTCTGTATTGGCAACAATGTATGGACTTGGTGCAGTTGCTAGCATGTTTTTATTCCGCATGTGTGTGAGTTACTCGTGAGTGAAATTCACAAGTAACTTGGCCTCAAAAAATGAATCCCTTTGCAGTTAGGATCTCTAACCAAAGGATGGTGGCCATCACATAAATAGACTGTGACAATATCGCGGCGAACACATGATTTCTTAAAGGTTATTATTAATGTTATTAATGAGCTGTCTTAAATAAAGCATTGTAAATAGGTTGTTTTACATATTGATCCAAAGTGGATTTCACTGCAGATGTTTTTCACATGTTTCCACTGATGATGATGGATTCGGAATTGTTTTTGACGGCAATATGATCTTCATTTTTCCGGCAAAAGGGAACAGTTTCGCGATTTATGCGCATTGCTGTAGATCATCAGCTTTAATACTCTACCGGAGTATCACGCAACTTTTAACACCGAGGGGGATTCCTTGATCGATCTTTATACCTGGTCCACGCCAAACGGGCGAAAAGTTTCAATCGCTCTTGAGGAAATGGGTTTGGATTATACCGTCCATAGCATCAATATTACTAAGGACGAGCAATTTGAGCCTGAGTTTTTAAAAATTAGTCCCAACAATAAAATTCCCGGCATCGTTGATCAAGAGACAGGGATCAAGCTTATGGAATCCGGCGCCATTTTGATGTATTTGGCGGAAAAAACCGGGAAGTTTTGGCCACAAGATTTTGATACAAAATGGCGGGTTGTGGAGTGGCTGATGTGGCAGATGGGCGGTCCGGGCCCGATGCTTGGCCAAGTGCATCATTTTCTGAAATTCAATCCCGGTAAATCGACTTATTCGGAGGAACGTTATCATAAGGAAGCACAGCGCCTCTATGGTGTGCTTGATAAGCGTCTAAACGAATTTGAGTATGTCGCCGGAGATTATTCAATTGCCGATATCGCACTTTGGCCTTGGATCAGCAGGTTTGAATGGCAACAGATGGATCTTAATGACTATCCCAATGTAAAACGTTGGTATGTGACGATTGCAGAGCGGCCTGCGGTGCAGAAAGGCTATCATGTGCCCGTACCTCAACCGTCAATCCCAATGCCCGTATAGAATGCCAGTATAGGATATTTGGGATTTATCTGGAGAAGCTGGTTTGAATCAGCAAGCAATATTTCAAGGTGTTCTCGCTCCCATGCTGACCCCCTTTGATGAAGAGGGAATGCCGGATCATAAGCGTTTTACGACTCTCGGGCACCAGCTCATTGAACAGGGCTGTACAGGACTTGCGGTTTTTGGCACAACCGGTGAAGCGCTTTCTCTCGGTCTTGAGGAACGAATGCGTTTGCTTGACGCGTTGGTTGAGGGGGGTGTTGATCCTGGACTACTTATGCCCGGTGTTGGATTATGTGCGGTTCCTGATACGGTCACGCTCATAAAACATAGTCTTACCAATCGGTGTGGCGGCGTCCTCATCTTGCCGCCTTTTTATTACAAGGCCGTGAGTGATGAGGGGCTTTTCCGTTATTTTGCCGACGTTATTGAGCAAACCGGCGATGATCGGCTGAAGCTCTATCTCTATCACATTCCACCTGTGGCGCAGGTGGGCTTTTCATTAGATCTCATCGAGAAGCTCTGTGAGGCCTACCCGGAGATTATGGTCGGCATTAAGGATTCTTCCGGCGATTGGAACAACACTAAGGCCATCATTGAAAACTTTCCAAGCCTTAATGTTTTTGCAGGGTCCGAAGTGTTTCTCTTAGAGACATTAAGAGCTGGTGGAGCTGGCTGCATAACAGCAACGGCAAATGTCAATGCCCGCGCGATCCGGGCCCTTTATGACAATTGGCAAACTTCGGAGGCCGAAGATATCCAAGCTAACGTTACAACAACACGGCAATCCATCCAAGCACATCCAATGATCCCGATGTTGAAGGCGATGCTCGCACTCTCGAAACATGATCCAGCATGGAAGCGAGTGCGCTCACCTTTGATTGAGATGGACCATGAGACTGCAATAAATCTTCAACAAGAACTTAGTTTAACCTGAGTTATGGATAAGAGATGAGATCTGTTCTTTTTAATTTACAACCAATTCAAGAAAATATGGTGAGAGATTAATGCACTCACAAGCCGCAAATGCTGTCATTCCCGCGGAGGCACATTGGTGTCCGGTTTAAATCAGAAAGTTTCAATCTCTGCCGGACGGGGTTTGTAACCCCGTCCGCAATGTTCATGCGGTCGCAGACAGGATACCACGCCTTTAGGCGTGGATGAATGAGCCCGGAGGCGGTATTTTGTTTATGGAAGTTATCACAACTGGGCACAGCGCATACCGTTTGCAGTATCATGTTGTTTGGGTGTGTAAATACCGCCGTAGGATCCTGAAACCTGGCGTTAGTGCATACTTACATAAAGTTCTTCTCAAGCTGTGTCGAAGTATGCCCGGCGTGCTGATAGAGACGATTGGCTTTGATAAGGATCACGTACATATGGTTATGGTGATCCCGCCCAAATATGCGATAGCAGATGTTATGGGGCGGCTTAAGAGCCAATCGTCGTCGATTATGCGCAAGAAGTTTGAGTGGCTTTCGAAAGTATACTGGAAGGAAAATATTATGTGGTCGCCGGGCTACTTCGTAAGCAGCGTGGGTATTGATGAGCACACCATTAAACGTTATGTCGAGCGTCAAGGACGCCAGGATTCAGGTCAGCTCCGTGAGGAGCTGTAATGCCGCGAAGCGGCGGCGAAGCCATAGAACCCCGGCTTTAGCCGGGGGTATCTATTATGTCCTCTTTCACCATTGGTTTTTGTCAACGGCTTCATGAACAGTGTGGACGGGGCTGCAAGCCCCGTCCAGCGAAGTTGATATAAAAAGACATAACGCTATCTCGGAGTATCGGGACTTGGTTCTGACGGTGCCACTTGCGCTCCTTCCCCCTCGAGGGGGGAAGGCCAAACGCCACCGCCTTAGCTCACCAGAGCTAAGGCGCATGGTGTTTGGGATGGGGGTGACGGAGGCAGATTCAAGTGTATAGGTTTTCTCATGAATCCCCCCCCACCCGGCACTCCGTGCCGACCTCCCCCTCCAGGGGGGAGGTTATTGGCGTATGCCGTTAAGGCTCCGCATACAACAAGTGGAGATGCATTTCCAAACCTTTGCGACGCTGTAGTCGGACAGATCGGCCATATCCTCCGGACGCAGAAACGGCTTCAATCTGCAGCGTCGAAGCGTTTGAAAAGGGAAACAACCCTTATCTGCACGCTTCTCCTTGCATCTTTTTGCCGTTTCTAGCGCCATTTTCAGCACATTTATGAGTCCGTGACCTAATGCGCCTTCGCGGGAATGACTCCGAGTGTGTAGGGCCTCAAGAGGATGTAGCTTATCCATAACTCAGGTTAGTTTATGATTTTTCTTGTTCTGGGGAAGCCATGCGGCGCAAGGCATTAAGATTATGCCGTGGGGTTAGAGCTTCCGGATCCGTCCTTAATTCAAGAACGGCAGGTTGACCGGACTCAACAGCCCGTTTAAAGGCAGGTCTAAAATCCTTTGTATGCTCTATTGTTTCACCATGAGCACCGAAACTCTTGGCAAAGGTCGCGAAGTCAGGATTGGTCAGGCTGGTCCCCAGAACTCGGCCCGGATAGTTTAATTCCTGGTGCATCCGGATTGTGCCAAACATTTGATTGTTTACAACAATAATTATGATCGGCAATCCGTAATGTATGGCTGTGGCGAGTTCTTGCGCCGTCATCATAAAGCATCCGTCACCGGCGAAGGTGACAATTCGGCGGTCAGGATAACGGAGCTTTGCTGCGATTGCGGCAGGTAGGCCATATCCCATCGAACCAGCCGTTGGGGCAAGCTGTGTTTTATAATGTTTGTATTGAAAGTAACGGTGCAGCCAGGCTGTGTAATTACCGGCACCATTTGTGACGATAGTATCTTCCGGCAACATTTCCGAAAGCAGGCGTATGACTTGCTCCAACTTGAGCGTGCCTAAGGTTTCCTCCGGTTCGATATTGGCTTCATAATCGATGCGTGCTGCTTTTCGCCAACTCTCCCAGGGAATTGGGTTCGGAGGATCAAGTTGGTTGAGCCGTTCAGCAAAAGCCGGTAACGCCGCTTGTATGGGGATATTGGCTTGGTAAACACTCCCAAGCTCTTCAGCGCCGGGATGTATATGGACCAGAAGCTGTTCCGGAGTCGGCACATTTAGGAGGGTATAGCCACTAGTGGTTATCTCACCAAGCCTGGGACCCATCGAAATAATGAGATCTGCGGTTTTTATGCGTTTGGCAAGTGCGGGATTTATGCCAATGCCGACATCGCCAACATAGTTTTTATGGCGATTGTCGAAACAATCTTGATATCTGAATGCTGCAGCGACAGGAAGGTCGAAGCGTTCAGCAAAATTTGTAACTCTATCGGAAACATTTGCCGTCCACCCTGGCCCTCCGATAATCATAAGAGGTCTGCTTGCTTTGCGCAGAGTATCCTCCAAAAGCCCCAGCTCTTTGTCGCCAGGATGGGCGATGGAGACTTCCACCGGTTTGGCGGATATGACACGTGCACGCTGTTGCAGCATATCTTCCGGCAGGCCGAGTACAACAGGGCCTGGCCTGCCCGAAAGAGCCACATGATAAGCCCGGCTCACATATTCAGGAATACGTTTTATGTCATCAATTGTTGCGGCCCATTTGGCCATCGAACCAAAAAGCGCTCGTACATCAATTTCTTGGAAAGCCTCTCGGTCACGGTGCTCTCGTTTTGGCAGGCCGATGAATAAAATCATCGGGGTGGAATCTTGCCGGGCAATATGTACACCGCTCATAGCATTTGCGGCACCCGGACCACGCGTGACAAAACATATGCCTGGCCGGCCCGTAAGCTTGCCATAAGCTTCGGCCATCATAGCGGCCCCGCCTTCATGACGGCACACTATTGTTTGTATCCTTGAGCTTCCATATAGCCCATCAAGTGCGGCAAGAAAGCTCTCGCCAGGAACACAAAAAACGAGCTGACAATCTTCCGTCTGAAGCTGATCGATTAAAATTTGTCCGCCATGGCGCATGTATGATGACATTCCTTTAATTGTGTTTCTATGATTGCCATTTAAAAAATCAATATATACATTGACAAAGATTACTATCTTGGGACACTCTAATGCCTATCAATCTAGGAAAGCCTCGCTGATCCAATAAGCACGGATATCTAAATATAGTTTGATGTAGCCCTAATTTTGCCTAATGGCTAGACCACAACCTGCCGTTGAATCGCGGGCGTGACCTTGAAAAGTTAAGATAGTAACGCAATCTACTAGATTCAGGTGGGATTTGATTCTGCGATCAAAACTAAGCGTGAAAACATGGAGTGGAAGCTATGAAGAAAATTATCAAAATGTCTGTCATCCTGGGGGCAATAGCTTTGGGAGCCACGGCAATTCATGCCGCCGATGATCCCATTAAGGCCCGCAAGGACTTGATGAAAGCGGTTGGGAAATCGGTTGGTGTATCTGTAAAAATGATTAAGGGGGAAATGGATTACGATGCCGCCAAAGCTAAGGAAGCAATGATGGCGATCAATGGTGGCGCCGATAAATTTTTGACGCTTTTCCCTGAAGGGTCTCAAGAACCCGCTTCAAGTAAATCCGAAACTTCTGCAAAACCTGAAGTTTGGAAAAATATGGACGACTTTAAAAAGAAGGGCGGGGCTTTAAAGGAAGCCAGTGGCAAGGCCGTTGAAGCTGCTGCCAGTGGCAAGGCACAATTTGCTGCAGCTTTTAAGAGTATGATAGAGACTTGCAAAGGCTGCCACGAAAAATATCGTCTGAAAAAGAATTAAAGCTTTAATTGGGGTTCCTAAAAATTATGGAGCCCTATAGAAAGAGAAAATTCCTATTGGGTGTCCAGATTAAACATGGGCATCCGATAGGGTCACCACCTGTAAATCTCCTCATAAAACTTATTTAAAACGGGTTCATCTTTCTCAAGCATGTTGCTAGATATGTTTGAGACGAAGCGTTAGAAAAATTGAGGCAGGTAAGATGCGCCAATTAATCTGGGGACTGGCTTTCCTTGCTATCATTGGAGCCGGTATTTTTTATTTTCTCACTATCCCTGAAACAATTAATGCATCAGCCCTCCCGAAACATACGCCCGATCCTAAAAAAGGTGAGTACATATTTTACGCTGGCGGATGCGCTTCCTGTCATGCAGCACCGGCTTCTGCTAAATGCGATGATCCAAAGTCGAAGGATGCGTCAAAACTTGCTGGTGGAAGGTGCCTTAAAACTCCATTCGGCACTTTTTATGTTCCTAATATTTCTCCGGATAAAGAAGCCGGTATCGGCGGGTGGAGCAAAGCAGAGTTCGTCACCGCTATGATGCGAGGTGTTTCGCCTTCCGGCCAACATTATTATCCATCCTTTCCTTACACCTCTTATCAGCGCATGCGTTATGAAGATGTCCTTGATCTCAAAGCCTTCATAGATACGCTGCCAGCAGTGAAGTCTGAAGTTCCAGATCATGACCTGGCATTGCCGTTTAAGTTGCGTCGCGGTCTCGGGCTTTGGAAATTCTTGTATCTTGATGGCAAGCAATTCAAGTCGGATCCAGCCAGGGGCGCTAAGATCAATCGTGGTGCGTATTTGGTGGAAGGCCCCGGACATTGCGGTGAATGCCACAGCCCACGAAATCTACTTGGCGGTATTGTTACTGATGCTCGTTATTCAGGGGGTCCGGCACCAGAAGGCGAGGGGTATATTCCCAACATTACGCCTCATAAAGACGGCATTGGGACGTGGTCGGAAAAAGATATCACAGGAGCGCTTGAAACTGGTTTTACACCCTCTTTCGATGTTCTTGGCGGTACGATGACCAAGGTTCAGGAAAACATGGCAAAGCTAACAGCCGAAGATCGAGCTGCCATTGCGGCTTACCTTAAGTCTTTACCTCCTGTAAAAAGTACAAGATCAAAAAAACCGGCATCTTGAACTTGGCCGAGCAGGTTCACGCCTGAAATTAGTGAGGCTTGTCCCCTCGGTGTCGCTGCTGCCCGGTTTAAATTAGAGTGAGAGGTGAAAAACGATTTTGTTGGCAGGAGATACGGCTATTTCGAGGTATCGAGACAGGGATTTGGCGGAGCCACTTGTTTCCTTCCCCCTTCGAGGGGGGAAGGCCAAACGCCACTGGCTTAACCCCCCAGGGCTAAGTCGCATGGCGTTTGGGATGGGGGTGATGGAGGCAAGTGCAAGAGCATGAATTGTCTTATGAATCCCCCCCACCCGGCGCTTCGCGCCGACCTCCCCCTCCAGGGGGGAGGTTATTGGAGTATGCCGTTATGGCTCCGCATACAACAAGTGGAGATGCCGTTTCAAGCGCTTCAAGCATTAAACCGGACAGCAGTGCGTGGAGATGGGAATCCAAGTCTGACTCACATTTGGATCCCCATCTACATGGGGATGACGGAGTTTGCTGCAAAGTGTTAAGCACATAAATAGCTATTAAATCTTAAGTTAGCGCTTATGGGCTGCAAGCCCCGTCCGGCAGAGATTGAAACTTCTGAATTAAACCGGGCAGCTGTGCCTCGGTGTCGGCAAATACAGGGGATGCTATTATGACCAGATTTTCTAGAGCATATCTCGCAAAAGTGGGTACCGGTTTTGCGAAAGAAGATATGCGACAACAAAAAGATAGAGCATCCAAGCGGTTCCATCTAAACGCGGGATGCTCTAGAGCATATCTCGCAAAAGTGGGTACCGGTTTTGAGAAAAAAGATATGCGGCAACAAAAAGATAGAGCATCCAAGCGGTTCCATCTAAACGCGGGATGTTCTGGATACTGTAGCTCATATGAATCGAACCGGGCATACGCTTATTTCCCACAGCTTTTATCCGTTCTCACGATTGCCTTTTTTCTTATAGGTGTTGGGTCTGCAAAAGCAGGCGATGTATACGGTCTGATCATCGGTATTAATGACTATATCGGGACCCACAATGACCTAGAGGGGGCGGTTAATGATGCAAATGATATTTATGATGTATTGCAAAATGCCGGTGCAAAAAAAATAGTTCGTCTTCTTGATGGGGATGCCACGAGGAATAATATTCAATCCACGTGGGAGAGTTTTGTAAAAAATGCAAAAGCGGGTGATACAATCATATTTACCTATTCCGGTCATGGTGATCAAGAAGCTGAACCCAAAGAACGGGGTGGGGAAGATGATGGTAAGAACGAAAACTTTCTTCTTGCCAAGTTTAGCCCTGAAGGTGAGGGGCTCAAGGAACGCATTGTTGATGATGAGATTTTTGCTTGGTTGAAACAAGCAGACGACAAAGGCATCCAAGTTATCTTTGTTGCGGATTCCTGCCACTCCGGAACAATGCATCGGGCAACACGGGGCAAGATACGTTTCCGCAAAGGCAAATTCCGCGACATCATCGATGACGATTTCAATTATCCAGTTGTGGAAACCGCAAAGCTTACAGAGAAAGATTATAAGAATGTCACCTTTGTTGGTGCCACATCAGATGATCGGTTGACGCCTGAAATTGAAATTGAGGGAAAACAGCGCGGAGCGCTGAGTTGGGCTTTTGCTCGTGCATTGGAAGGATTTGCCGACCGCAATAAGGATGGGGCTGTTAGTCAACTCGAACTCTTAGGCTATCTTGTGCCTGCGGTTCATGCTCATGTGGAAAATCAGCAAACTCCACAGGTTCTACCGATTAGCGGAACGGCACGTCCGCTTTTCAATGTAAAAAGAGTAACTAAGAATAAAAAACCGATTGAACCGGCTACGTTGCTTGGCAAGAGGCGGGAAGCTGATTTTGGGCGTCTTCGCGTTGCGGTTGAAGATGGCCCGGATACCGCTCTTAAGGGGCTCAAGGTAATTGATATAGTCGAAAACAAGATTGATGCCGAGCTGATTTGGAATGTAAAGGAAGGAAGGGTGGAGCATTCTATCGGCGGCATGGTTGCAGAAGGTGTGACCGAAGCCACGGTTCGTCAGGTTCTCATCAAATGGGCCAGCTTAAAATGGCTCAAAGTGCAGATGGCCCGCAATCCTGTTAATATGACCCTGCCAAATGGTAATCAGCGTTATAAGAAGGGGGACGTTGTCGAGGTCCAAATATCCAGTGTCCGCTATCCTTATTTTACCTTGTTTAACTTACCGCCAAATGGCCGCATTGAATTTTACACACCTGCCCCAGAGCGTGCAGGTGAGGCGCAAAAAAATTGGCGTGGCAAAATGTTTCGTCAAAAATTTCGAGTTGATAAACCTCCTTTTGGCGCTGAGCATTTGGTTGCCATTTTTTCAAACGAGGTCCTTTCTGACTTGCACGCGGCATTGGCGGCAATGAAATCTGCAGATCATTCAGCCGCCTTACGGTCTGTTCTGGAGCAATCATTGGCAGGGCGGGAATTTCAAACCGGAGTACTCTCGATTTATACGGGCAATGAATAGAGAAAACAGGAGGAAACTTGTTCCTCGATAAAAACCATGTGAAAAAGATGGAGCTGTGTTGGCATAGCGTCACTATCAAAGTTTTTATTGCTGTGAGGGCCGAGGAAATAGAAATAACGGTAGACTAAAGTGTGATTCTGTGGCTATGCCGGTTGCGGGGGAAATGCCAATCTATAAAAAATAGATGGAGGTCACTTTGAAACGCAATCGGCGCGCGAAGATTGTTGCTACAGTCGGTCCAGCCAGTTCTGATATCGATATATTGAGGCAATTATATCAAGCTGGTGTGGATGTTTTCAGGCTCAACTTCAGTCATGGAACCCATGAAGAGCACGAGAAGCGTTATAACAATATCCGCAAATTGGAAGAAGAAAACGGTCGGCCGATCGGCATTCTACAAGACTTACAAGGCCCAAAAATCAGAATAGGAACTCTCAAGGATGGTGAAGTAAATCTTGTACCTGGTGCTACAATACGATTTGTCCCAGATCACATAGAGGGTGACGACGAGCGAGTGACATTGCCGCATCCAGAGGTGTTTTCAGCCATGGATGTTGGGCACCAGCTTATGATTGATGATGGAAAGTTGCGTCTTGAGGCAACAAACTGCAATGAAGATTACATTGAGGCACGGGTTGTCATCGGTGGAAAGCTCAAAGACCGTAAGGGCATCAATCTGCCAGAGACGGTTTTAGATCTTTCCCCTCTCACGGAAAAAGATCGGGCTGATCTCGAATACGGCCTTAAATTAGGGGTGGATTGGGTTGCTCTGTCTTTTGTGCAACGGCCGTCGGATATTATTGAAGCTCGCCAACTGATCGGCGACCGTGCGGCTGTTATGGCCAAGATCGAAAAACCTACCGCACTTACCCATATTGATGAAATCCTTGCTTTGGTCGATTCTATTATGGTGGCTCGGGGTGATCTGGGAGTTGAGATACCACCGGAAGATGTGCCTGGTCGGCAAAAGGAACTCGTACGCGCCTGCCGTCTTGCAGGTAAGCCGGTTATTATTGCGACGCAAATGCTCGATTCTATGGTTCATGTGCCCGCGCCAACTCGAGCTGAAGCATCTGATGTAGCAACGGCTGTATATGATGGCGCTGATGCCGTTATGCTTTCAGCGGAATCAGCAGCCGGAGATTATCCGGTAAAAGCCGTTGAAATGATGAGCCGGATTATCCAACAAACAGAGAAGCATAAGGCATATCGTTCAATAGTGGATGCATTGCAGCCGACCGTTGAATTATCGGTACCGCATGCGGTTTCATCGGCTGCCGGTGATGTTGCAGACACAATCGAAGCTGCGGCTATTATCGCCTTTACCTCCAGTGGAACAACCGCATCGCGTGTTGCACGCAAGCGCCCAAACAATTCTATAATCAGTATTACACCGCACCTGCATGTCGCGCGCCGTCTTGCTCTTTTATGGGGGGCTCATAGCGTGCATTCAGAGGATATTTCGAGCTATTCGCAGATGACGGAAAAGGCTTCCTTGATTGCAAAGGAGGAGGGGTTTGCAAAGGGTGGCGATCAATTGGTTGTGGTGGCCGGCATTCCTTTCGGAACACCAGGCTCGACCAATAATTTGCGAGTCCTTGATGTTTGAGCCCCAACCCCAAATCATAAATGTTTACTAAGTATTTAATTGTGACCGATTTTGAAGCAAGAGTTTTCAACTAAATTGTAACAATTTTTATCTATTTTAATCCTCGGAGGGGTTTCATGGATGGAATATGAGTGTTCCTATAGATCTTTCGCGTGTGTCTGTTTTATTGTTAGATGACAATCGGAATTTTATCTCGATCATGAGGCAAGTGTTGCGATCCTTCGGGATTCGTGATGTGCATGAAGCCACTGATGCGGTAGCGGCTTTCGAGATATTGAAAACGGCCTCCATTGATATTGCGTTCGTCGATTTTAAGATGCCGGGCTTTGACGGCTTTGAATTTGCCAGGCTCGTACGCGCTCCGTATGATAGCCCAAATAAATTCCTGCCGTTGATTCTTGTCACAGCCGATGGTCGTACTTCGACTGTGAACGGTGCTATCAATGCTGGGTTTGAAGAATTCCTCATCAAGCCAATTCGGCCAAAGGACGTATATAATCGGCTAGTCCACCTTTTGAGCCATCCTCACAAATATGTTTGGACGAAAACTTTTTTTGGTCCTGACCGCCGACGTCGGCAAAATGACAGATTTAATGGTATAGAACGGCGTATCAAGCCGACAAAATATGTAAGTGCCGATGTAAGCTGTGTGGAACTCTAAAAAGTGGGAAGCATCAACCTTTTTTGAGAGAGATGTTCATCACCACGGTCTCCGGCTCCAAACAGATTTTGTTGCTACAGGCTTGCAGCCTTAAGTTGATCTTTGCCCCTTTTTTAAAAGGCGCATTTATTTCAACACGTCCTTCATAAAGGGCAAGTTCTTTGCTGTGGAAATCCAGCTTGCGGCGTATCGGTTTGGGATAGGTAATCTTTGACTTCTCTTCACCGCTTTCGATGATGAGTTCTGTTGGAATAAAAAAATCCTCCAGCGGTTTATGTGCGTTAATGTGCCAGCCAGGCGCAATATCTAAGATGACGCGGAGAAGGTTTTTTTCCTTATCGACCATGCCTGTTGCCCTAACTGTGCCCTTAGCAAGATACTGTCTTGGCCCGGTTTCTCCACGTAGAAAGACATCAGCAGCCATCAATCCATAGGCGTTTGAATTTACTGATTGCAAAGCCAGTCCTGACAACGCAGCCAGTAGAGCTTCCCCTTTCCGGCGGTATTCAGGATTGCGGCTGCGCCGCATCAACTTTGCAAAAAGTTCAAGTGCTAAGGCATTGCCTGATGGTGTGTCCGCGTCACTGCGGGATTTACCACGTTGAAATGTTTCTGTCTCCGCAGTGCGATAAAAGTCGCCTGCTATCTTGTCCTCAAACCGTGTGATCATGACAGCAGTTACATCCTCGGCACGCTGCAGCCAGTCCCCATCATTGGTTGCATCATAAAGGGCGATAAGAGCAAGCGCTAAAGCCGCATAATCAGTTTGTGTTGCTTGAAGGGCCGCATCTCCCTTAAAAAAGGCACGAAAGAGCACACCCTTATCATTTCGCATCTTTGTCCAAAGAAAATTAGCGGCTTTGCTGGCAGCTTGAAGATAGCGGGGTTCAGAGAGGATCTCGCTTGCTTCAGCAAGAGCAGCAATCATTAGACCATTCCAGGCCATAACAATCTTATCATCGCGGTGAGGCGGTGTGCGTTTTTTGCGCACTTTCCATAACGGTTTGCGGAGCCGATTAATGCGTGAAAAAAAGTCTGCCTCATCAAGCTTAAGTTCATAGGCAAGATCAACAGGTGATTCAGGAAAATGAAGAATATTTCGTCCTTCAAAGTTTCCTTCCTTTGTGACACCGAATACTTTCGTCGCAAAAGTTGCGTCTTGCTTAAGAACTTTTTTCAGCTCATCTGGTGTCCAAAGATAATAGAGCCCTTCGCCCCCTTCGCTATCGGCATCAAAAGCAGATAAAAAACCGCCTTCAGCGCTCGTCATTTCATTCAGAACAAAGTCTAGTGTCCTACGCGCAGCCGACTGATAGCGCGGCTCCCCCGTGAGCCGGTATGCACGGAGCAAAGCGCGTCCAATCTGCGCTTGATTGTAAAGCATTTTCTCAAAATGCGGCACGCGCCATTCGTTATCGACAGAATAGCGATGGAAGCCACCACCAATATGATCTTGAATGCCGCCATTGAGCATGCCGTTAAGAGTAGCACGCACGGCTGTCAGGGCCTCTTTGTGGCCGTCCCGCTCAGCGATGTGGAGATGAAAAAACAAAAGATTCTCTTGCGGAAATTTGGGGGCATCAGAGAAACCGCCGTAAAAACTATCAACGGTTTTAAGAAGTGTGTTTGCCGCTCCTTCTAAAACTTTCGGTGTTATCTCTGCGGCCGCAATACGGCGTGTCATAACCTGACTGATGGCGCCTGCAATTTTCTCTGCATCTTGTTTGACAATGGCTTGTTCGCTCTCCCAACTTTTCTGAATAGTTGTGAGAACGTTTGTGAAGACGTTTTTTGGGAAATAGGTTCCGGCATAAAAGGGCTTAAGATCTGGCGTCAGGAAGACATTGTTCGGCCAGCCACCTCTTTGGGTTAAAAGCTCTGTGGCTATCATATAGGTTTCATCCACATCAGGTCGGCGTTCGCGATCAACTTTGATCGGTACAAAATGATTGTTTAAGAGATCGGCAATCCCCTGATCGGAATAGCTTTCTTTCTCCATCACATGACACCAATGGCATGTTGAATAGCCAACGGAGAGCAGAATAGGTTTGTTTTCCTTGCGCGCTTTGGCAAAAGCCTCTTCACCCCAGGGGTACCAATCCACAGGGTTGTAAGCGTGTTGGCGCAAATAGGGAGAGGCCTCTTTTATCAGGCGGTTAGGTTTGCGGCCCGCTTCTTTATCTCCTGCTATGACAGAAAACCCGGGAAGCGCGAGAGTCCAAAAAAGTAAGGTAATTAGAAGATGTTTCATGGAACAGACTCAAAATCTATTCATCGTCACAGCCTAAGCCTAATAGAGTCATCATACGAGTAAAAGCTCTGTGAAGACATTGTGTCACATGATGGTATGTATCATGAATTGCGTATGTCGTGGTGCCGTATCGGCCCGGCCGAATTGTTTTCTTTGCTGTTGGACGTTGCTCCAGTCTGGTATAATCCTGTTCAAGCCAGTTGGCCGGATGGCCGCTCCGTGTCTGTTCCGGCGCGTATTTGCCGGCGGAGAGGAAAGTCCGGGCTCCATGGAAACACGGTGCCGGGTAACGCCCGGCGGGGGCAACCCTAGGGAAAGTGCCACAGAAAGCAAACCGCCTTGGGCCTTTGGGCTCCGAGGTAAGGGTGAAAGGGTGCGGTAAGAGCGCACCGCGCCGCTGGCAACAGGGGCGGCATGGTAAACCCCACCGGGAGCAAAACCGAATAGGGATGGTACGGGGCGAAAGCTCCAGGCCCGTTTCCAGGCTACCGTCCGGGTTGGTTGCATCAGGCGTTTGGTAACAAGCGTCGCAGATGAATGGTCATCCGGCGAGCATTGTTCGCTGACAAAACCCGGCTTACAGGTCAACTGGTTTGATTTCTTTTGTGGTTTATCACTATGTGGGAGCCTCTTGCCATTTGCCGGCATGCCTTCCTGCGATTAGCCAGTACACTGTCCCTGAAATTGCACTGGTTGTCGCGATGACTGCCCATATATAGGGAGATACCCCTTTTAGATATTCGAGTGGTGGTAAATCGTCCGGCATCAGAGGTAAGAACATCACCCATGGAGGTCCATGTAATCTTATCACAAGGACAGCAAAGGAGATAAGGGTCACTCCAATTGCAACTCCAAAATAAATCCAAAAGTTTTGCCAGCGAAATATTTCAGAGCATGTAATCGCTAAGATTGCCAGCAGAGTCACGCATTCACCAGCAATCAAGAATATTGCCGAAAACGAGTCAACCAGATCATCTAAATTTTTGATATCTAAGCTCGTCGGCGGACTCAAATTATAACCTCCCAAGAAAAAAAGAGATCCGCAGAAGAGTGAACAATAATATGCAGGTAAAATATGCTTCAGAAGATGGATTAAAAAATTACGCAGGGCTTTTTTGTTTAGAGATGTCATGTATGCCATTTACCGGCATGCCTTCCTGCAATAGACCAATACACTATTCCTGAAATGGCGCCAGTTACCGCAATAAACAACCATTCCCATAAAGAAACAGTGTTTAGAGATTCGATTGGTGAGTTGTTTCGGAGCAGAGGTAAGAAGAGCACCCAGGGAGGTCCATGCAATCTTATTACAAGGATAGCAAAAGAGATAACTGTAACCCCAATCGCAACTCCAAAATAAATCCAAAAGTTTTGCCAGCGAAATATTTCAGAGCATATAATTGCTAGGATTGCCAGCGGACTAACATATTTTCCACCCAGCCGAGATATGTGCCAAATCTCATTAGCTAGGTCACTTAAATTTTTGATCTCTAAGCTTGTCGGTGGACGTATATTGTAGAGCGCTAAGAAAATAACAGCCCCACAAAAGAGCGAGAAAAAATAGGCGGGTAAAATGTATTTTAGTAAATGGATTGAGAATTTACGCATGGCTCTTTTGGACAAAATGATAGAGAGATTCGAATGTTTTAGTGCTAATTTTGCTTCTTGAATGTGTGAAAGCTGAAATAATTGATATGGTATTTCGGCCTGCAAAAGTCCATAAGATGCTGTTAGATTCAGGATTATCGATATATGCGTCGGTTAAATCTAGCGGCGACGTGAAGGTTTGTTTGGTTTACCCAGATACGAAAATACTCTAGAACATCAAGGGTTATGTGAATCGTCACGAATACCAATCTGTGGCGGTCATCGTGGGAAATCGTCCAGTGGAAAAACGCGTGACAGAAACACTGTTTAGTGATGCACGCTCAGTTGAGCGCCAAGACGACAATCTTCAGGTAGCCTATTCAACACGAGCTGTTGTCCAACGCATTTGGCTGGAGCATTTTCGCCCGCGTACGAAACTCTTGCTTATTGCAGGGGTGGCTATGGTTTTCTCTGCCGCGACCTCAGGTGCGGTCCCTTTGCTTATCAAACAAGCCGTTGACGAGATTTTTATCGGGCGAAACGAGGCCATGGTCTATACCGTAACGTTGGCCGTCGTCGTCATAACTCTGATCAAAACGATTTCAGAATACAGTGCAAATGTCACGGTTAGCTATCTTGGCCTTAGATTTATCGCAGATATGCGTATTCGTATGTTTGAACGTCTTGCGCGTGCGGATTTGAGCTGGGTGGAAGATGTGCATTCCGGGCGCTTTATCGCCGGCTTTCTTAATGATGCTAACCTGGTCCAATATACAGCCAGCAAAGCGATGATTGCCCTTGGCGAAAATGTCCTAAAAGTGATTGCGATTGTCGCTGTCATGTTTTGGATGGATTGGCGTTTGGCGTCTCTCATGGCGACCTGTGTACCACTAGGAATTTTCCTGCTTGGCAGGCAACGCAGGAAAATGCGCAAATCAACAAAAAAATCTCTACAAGAAACAGGAGACTTAACAGCGCTTATTTCCCAGACTCTCAGAAGTATTCGGGTTGTACGGGCCTATAGTCAGGAAGAAAAGGAAATCACCCGCGCCAAAGGTGTCATCAACCGGGCGCTTGAGTTTACAATGCGTGGAGCCCGGGCACGTGCGCTGTCTAATCCAATTGCCGAGCTTCTTTCGGGTGTAGGTTTTGCCTTTGCCATTTATTATGCTGGAACAAGGGGGTTAATGGGCGAGATGACCCTTGGCCATTTCACCGGCTTTATGGCTGCGGCAATGTTGCTGTTTCAGCCGTTGAAAAGTCTTGCCCTTCTTCAGACGACCCTTCAGGAGGGGGTGACGGCCGCAAGCCGCGTGTTCGGAATTATTGACCGTAAGCAAGAACTTAGAGAAATCCCCAATGCTCCTGCGCTCAGTGTGAGAGCTGGCGAAATTGCGTTTGAAAATGTGACCTTCGCTTATGAGCCCGGTAAGCCTGTTTTGGACAATGTCAGTCTCACCGTTCCGGCAGGTAAGACAATGGCACTTGTCGGTCCTTCCGGTTCTGGCAAGAGCACGCTTCTCAATCTCGTCTTGCGCTTTTTTGACCCCCAAAATGGGCGCGTTCTCATTGATGGGCAGGACATTACTCAGGTGACGATTGACAGTTTACGGCGAGCCACGGCTCTTGTTACTCAGGAGCCGGTTTTGTTTGATGATAGTGTTGGGGCGAATATTGCTTATGGGGCTGAAGGGGTTGACAATGAACAGCTTGTGAAGGCAGCAGAAGCAGCGGCTGCTCATAATTTCATTGTCAACATGTCAAAAGGTTACGAAACCTCCGTGGGGGAAGCCGGCAATATGCTTTCAGGGGGCGAGCGCCAGCGCATTGCAATCGCAAGGGCTATACTCAAAAATGCACCAATTTTGCTGCTCGATGAACCTACAAGTTCCTTAGATTCAGAAGCTGAAGTCAAGGTTCGGGATGCGCTAAATCAACTGATGCAGGGACGAACCGTGCTGATGATTGCGCACCGCTTGTCTACAGTTCAGAACGCGGACTTAATCTGTGTTCTTGATAAGGGAATGATCGCAGAAATCGGCACCCATGAAGAGCTTCTTGCCCGCGACGGAACCTATGCGCGGTTATGCCGGTCGCAACTTATCATTTCACAAAGTCCTAGCGAGGATTAAATATTTCGACCAACTTGTATTCAAATTACTCGCTTATGCCATTCCGGTAATAATTAAGAAGGTGTACGCGAATTGCGCTGGAAAGCCCCATATCACCACGCTCACGGTCAATCTCGCCAACAAGAACCGTCACTGAACTACCCCTATCAGCAGCCACATTTCGCAGTGCTTCCCAAAAAGGCTCCTCTAAAGATACAGAAGTTCTGTGACCAGCGATGGTGAGCGAATGTTTACGCGGGTGAGATGCCATAATGTTCTACGTGTTTGGTCCAATCATATCTTTCGGGCGCACCACCTGATCAAACTCTTCGTAGGAAACATAACCCAATCGCATAGCTTCCTCTTTCAAAGTCGTCCCATTTTTGTGTGCCGCCTTAGCAATTTCAGTAGCTTTGTCATAACCAATATGCGGGGCAAGTGCTGTCACCAACATAAGCGAGCGCTCCATAAGCTCAGCAATGCGTTCACGATTTGGCTCTATATCAACAATGCATTTATCCGTCAGGCTGGTGCAGGCATCTGCAAGAAGACATATTGATTGAAGCAGGTTATAGCCCATAACAGGCTTGAACACGTTAAGCTCGAAGTGACCTTGACTGCCAGCCATGGTGATCGTTGTATGATTACCCATTACCTGCGTACAAACCATAGTCATGGCCTCACACTGTGTGGGATTGACCTTGCCTGGCATGATCGAGGAGCCAGGTTCATTTGCGGGTAAGGACAGCTCTCCTAAGCCGGAACGAGGGCCGGAACCAAGTAGGCGAATATCATTTGCGATCTTAAACAAGCTTGTTGCGAGCACATTCAATGCTCCCGACATTTCAACAAAAGCGTCATGCGCCGCTAAGGCCTCAAATTTATTTGGCGCCGTTGTAAATGGTAAGCCGGTAATTTCCGCCACGTGGTTAGAGAATTTTTTTGCAAAGCCTTTTTGGGTGTTGAGCCCTGTCCCTACGGCCGTACCGCCTTGCGCAAGAGGGTAAAGGCGTGACAAAGCCGCTTTTACCCGGACGATACCGTGTGTAACTTGTGCCGTATAGCCTGAAAACTCCTGCCCTAACGTTAGGGGCGTGGCATCTTGTAAGTGGGTGCGCCCAATCTTGATGATGTCTTGCCAGTCATTAGCTTTCTTCCCGAGAGCACCTGCCAAATGCTCAAGTGCTGGAAGCAGCTCGCGGTGTATTTGCTCCACAGCGGAAATATGCATGGCTGTCGGGAATGTATCATTTGAGGATTGTGATTGGTTGACATGATCATTTGGATGTACGGGCTCCTTTGAACCGATAACGCCACCGAGAATATCTATGGCCCGGTTTGCAATCACTTCATTGGCGTTCATATTGCTTTGCGTACCGGAACCGGTCTGCCAAACAACAAGTGGAAAATGATCGTTGAACTTGCCGTCAATAACCTCTTGGGCAGCTTCGGAAATGGCATTGCCAACCCGCTCATCAAGCGTCCCCATCTCCATATTTGTGAGGGCTGCAGATTTTTTGACAATGCCGAGCGCTCTTACTAGTGGCTTGGGAATTGTTTCATTGCCGATCCTAAAATTATGCAAAGAGCGCTGGGTTTGTGCGCCCCAATATTTATCTGCGGGAATTTCAAGGGAACCGAAGGAGTCGGATTCTGTGCGAGTTTCGCTCATAGCATGCCTCTTTTCAAATAGGAAAACCCACTAAATAGGAAACTTAAGGGCCGCGATGCGAAACAAATCAACGACCTTACGATTCTTTTTTCCTGAACGTATCGAGTTCTAGAATCTTGGCTGAAGTTGTTTCTTCATCTTTCTCGCCTTCATCCGCCTCAGTATCTTGTTGTTCAGGTACTTGTGACGGTTCGGAGATGGATGGTGCACCACCAACCTCTTCCTTGTCACTTATAATCTCCGGCATAATCTGCTCGATTCGGTTATCATCATTAGCGACATCGGCAGCACCAAATTGGAGACCATATGGTACGCTGGGGTCAAAGAAAACTTTAATTGCCTTAAAGGGAATCTTCAGATGTTCCGGAATCCCGTTAAAGGATAACCCAACTTCAAAATACGTGTCCGTCACTTTGAAATCGCGAAACTGATGTTGAAGGACAATTGTCATTTCTTCAGGATATTGTTCCTTAAGCCGCTTGGAAAGCATGACACCATCTGCCTGGGTATCAAAAGCAATATAAAAATGATGATCCCCAGGCAAAACACCGCCTGTTTTGGCAACACGCTGAAGAACGGTGCGGATGACACCTCTCAGCGCCTCCTGAGCAAGTTCTTCGTAATGTATTTGATCCCCCGACATACCCTGTTTACGTCTTTCAACTTGCTATTATTGCCGATGACCGTTTTACCGCTGTGAGAAAAGTATCACTTTTCTAAAACCACAAATTGCTTCAGCAACGAAGTGGAGGGCTTCTGTTGCCCGGTGCCCTCCGAAACCGCGCCTAGCCGTGCGACCGGCTAGGGCTTAATATCGAAGCTGTCGCACTGCATTAAGCAGCGAGACGAGCCTCCGCATAGTTGTCGTTGGCAACTATTTTAGCGGCCCGATAACGGCGGTACCATGCCGAGCGAAAACATGTCCTTTACACCCTCGTCGATCCTATTTCGCCCCCATCTCAAACCGCCTCATCAAAGAGTAGCTATGCAAGACGATTGCAGTTTGTGGTGGAGGCGCCGGGTACCGCCCCCGGGTCCGAATGGTTTATTCCGACAGTCATTTATCGCCATAGCTAGACGAATCTAGCACAAAGAATATAGGGCCTTGAAAAGACAAAAAAAAGATTTAGACGTCACTGATGGCTGTCAATCTGACAAAATATGTGAATTTTTTAAGGCGGGGGCTGCATAATTTAAGAAGTAAGCTCATAAGACGGATGGGCATGCTCTTGATTTTACAAAGAAATCTAGTTCGATAGAAGCGATGCAGAAAGGATAACTCTTATAAAAAGCATTACGCATATATTTATTCGGGAAACACAAACTCAATATTCACAAAGCAATATCAAGAAAAAATATAGTTATTGTCATTTTTTCCATTTGGTTTTTCCTCAAACGGTAGTTTATGTGTCTTATCCAGCTCCTCTGGACTCTTATGATTGTTTACCACTTCACTTGTAGCGTGTAATTTTTCTATTAACGAATCTTCAAGAGACAGCATACCTTCTCTTGATATTATCCTTATTTCTGTTGCCTGACCGACACCTGGAGCCAATTCTGCTGCTTTTTTCGCCAGAAATACATTAGCGACACTATCATTTAAACCCTTGGTACAGTGTTGTCCCCGAGATACAAGTGTCAAAAGTGAATGACGATATCCGCTTCCTATAGAATGATATCCCAATCGATCAAAGCAGGAACAAGCTCCAGGATCATCAATATGAAAAATATGTGCTCCTAAACGATCAACACCAGCAAGATTTTATCATCGTCAAATTTCCTCACTGCCTGATAAAACATCACGTCGCCCCTTCTGTTTCGATCTTGAGCGTGCGTCCGCAATGCTTGCAATGAACAGCATCTGGGTCATGGCGGCTAAGTCCGCAGTCAGGGCAATTATGACTGATTTTTTGTGGTCGGAAGATGGTTTGCACAAGCCTTAGGAACAAGGCGACCCCGACCACCATAATGATTACAGCTAACAGCCTGCCACTACTTCCTTGCAATGTAATATCGCCGAAGCCGGTTGTTGTTAGTGTGGTGACAGTGAAATAAAGCGCATCAATATATGTGTTGATTTGTGGGTTAGACCTGACCTGCAATACGAAAACAAGTGCTGTGACGACGAAGATAAAAACACAAAGGTTTAGGACGCTCTGGATCACGTCCTCATTGCGCCGGAAATAGGGGTAGCGTTTCCGAAGGTCCTTGAGAATATGATAAGAGCGAAGTAAGCGAACTGCCCGAAGTACGCGGAGGAAAATGAAATTCTCCACAAAGAACGGAATCAGCAGCGTAATGATGATGGCAATATCGATCCATGTGGTGAATTGGGACAGGTAGCGGGCTCGGTTTGGTGAAATCCAAAACCGGGCAGCAACGTCAGCCGTGATAATAGCGGCAATAATCAATTCAATGACCACAACGAAAGAAGGGCGCTCGATAAGAGAGGAAAAAACAAAAAATAAGATCGTCACGAGATCGAAAGCTAAGAGTCCAAAACGAAAGATCTGCGATCTCTTGCTTGCGCCGTGATATAGGCTTATCAGTATTTTCTTAAAGCTGAATGCTTCTGCACTCATTGTGCATAGCCCCAAAATTACCAACACGGTCAAAATATAGCCCTCAGTGGGGAGCAAAAAGCAAGGGAATAAAGTCTCATCCGGGAATTTAAAACATATTGTATTTGGTAAGAACAGACTGCATATCACCATTCATTATTATTTGAGACGAACTCTACTCTAAAGATCGAAAATACATGTCGTTATTGCAGAACGCCTCTGATTTCTTAAGAGGTCCACCGCGTTACAAGACTGATACACCCTGGACACCGGTCCAGGCTCTTTTGATGATAGTTTTGGTGGTGCTTCTCTTTTTCGCGCTAGGCTATGGAGCACTTAGCCTCGCTATGAAAGTGTTCTATGGTGATGTCACTCGCGTAGATAATAAGATCGCCCTATCTGAATTTGATTGGGGCATTCTAGGCCTATTTTTCATGGTAGGCGGTCAGATCGTTGTCATATTGATGATGTTGCTGACTACAGCCAGACGTGGGGCCACTTTAGAAGGCGTGCTAAGTCTTAAACCCTTTGCCGGCGGATTTTTATTTGCACTTTTGGTTACAGTTTTTTTTACGGTCGCAGCTATAGCCGTTTTCACAATCATATACGCACTATTCCCTTATGACTGGCTGGCTGATATCCGAGAGATTGCACTGGTTGCACAATCAGACTATTGGTGGCTCGTTCTCATTGTGGTTTCCATAGGAGCCCCTTTTTCTGAAGAGCTTGTCTTCCGTGGGTTCTTGTTTTCAACACTAGCTAACACGCCTCTTGGAATTATTGGCGCCTCATTGATCACTGGCGGCTTATGGACGCTGCTACATTACGGGTATTCTGTACAAGCTCTTTCCACAATTTTGATTATGAGCTTTTTGTTGAGCTATATTTTATGGCGCTTTGGAAGTCTTTGGCTTTGTATTCTCTGCCATGCTGTCTACAACACAGCTGTCTTTATCGATATCCGTTGGTTCGTGGAACTCAAATAAGATAATATTCTGACCTTTATCTGAGAATCGCCTAATGTGGCATTATGCATCAATATCTTGATCTCATGAAACGAGTGCGCGAAGAGGGTGTGCGCAAGGAAGACCGTACGGGAACCGGTACGCTCAGTGTATTCGGTCATCAGATGCGTTTCGATCTGAGCCAAGGGTTTCCGCTCGTAACCACCAAGAAGTTGCACTTAAAATCCATCATTCACGAGCTCCTATGGTTTTTACAAGGTGACACCAATATCCGTTATCTGAAGGAACATGGTGTTACAATTTGGGATGAATGGGCGGACGAGAAGGGCGATTTAGGCCCGGTATATGGTTATCAGTGGCGCTCCTGGCCAGCGCTAGGGGGCCAATATATTGACCAAATAACTGCTTTGATTGACGGCATAAAACATAACCCGGATTCACGGCGTCATATTGTAAGTGCCTGGAATCCGGCTGACGTTGATCACATGGCCTTACCGCCGTGCCATTGTCTTTTTCAATTCTACGTGGCTGAAGGACGACTTTCGTGCCAGCTTTATCAGCGCTCGGCCGATATTTTTCTTGGCGTGCCGTTCAATATCGCCTCTTATGCATTGTTGACTTTGATGGTTGCGCAGGTCACGGATCTCAAGCCCGGAGATTTTGTGCATACATTCGGGGACGCACATCTTTATCTGAACCATCTCGAACAGGCGGACCTGCAACTAACGCGTAAACCGCGATCTCTGCCGAGCATGAAAATAAATCCTGAGATTCAGAGTCTTTTTGATTTCGTCTATGAGGATTTTGAGCTTGTGGGTTATGAGCCGCATCCTCATATCAAGGCCCAGGTGTCGGTTTAAGTCTCTTTACGCTTACTTATGATTTTACAGAGAATGCAATTGGATGCCTCTAAAAACCATCCCCTGCCACCCGCCATATTCTGCGACAATTAGGCGGGTGGCAGGGGATGACAATGAATATGCAGCAGAACATTGGGTATATAAATGCAGCCTCTATTCTAGTGAGGTGAATTTGAAGTTCCTATCATATTTGCAGCATACCCTTTTAGGAACTTCAAATTCGTAAACCTCACTAGATTCAAAAATTGGCTAGTGTCCTTTCGAATCTAAAGTTCGAAAAGTGCCTGACTGAAAATGATACGAACTTTAGATTCGGGACACTAGGTCACGGACTCATAAATGTGCTGAAAATGGCGCTAGAAACGGCAAAAAGATGCAAGGAGAAGCGTGCAGACAAGGGTTGTTTCCCTTTTCAAGCGCTTCGACGCTGCAGATTGAAGCCGTTTCAGCGTCCGGAGGATATGGCCGATCTGTCCGACTACAGCGTCGCAAAGGTTTGAAAATGCACCACATTTCCTGCACCTTTGCTTCTTGTATTCGAACAGATTGGCTCATACCATTTTTAAGCACATTTATGAGTCCGTGACCTAGGGCCTGAACTTTGCAACCTGTCAGGTAAATCAAGATGAGCATTTCCCTTGTGGTTGCGGTTGCTGAGAATGGCGTCATTGGACATGAGGGGCAATTGCCTTGGCGACTTTCGTCCGATCTGAAGCATTTTCGACGCCTCACATTTGGCAAACCGGTGATCATGGGCCGCAAAACTTTTGAGTCCATCGGAAAGCCGCTGGACTATCGCGATAATATTGTTGTGACCCGTAACGCTGATTTTTGGGCAGATGGGATTGAGGTTGTCTCCTCCGTAGAAGCCGCGCTCCAACTTGGGCAACAGCTTGCTCATGAACGCCAAGTCGATGACGTCATCGTGATTGGCGGCGCAGAGATTTATAAGGCTGTGCTTGATAAAGCCGATCGTATTTTTTTGACCAGGGTTCATGCCTCACCTGAGGGGGATACAACATTTCCTGAGCTTGATCCGGATGAGTGGCGCGAAACTATATGCAAACACCATGAGGCGGGGCCGCGTGATGATCATGATTTCAGCCTCATTGTTCTGGAGCGGATGCAATCAAGTTAGGGAGTAACATGAAAGATCTCACAATCATTTTCGATTTGGATGGGACGCTCATCGATACCGCGCCGGACCTGTTACGGACACTCAATCATGTTTTGGCAAGTATTGATTGCCCGCCAGCAAGTCCTGAAGATGTCACCAAGCTTGTTGGGCAGGGGGCCAAACGCATGCTTGAGCGGGGCTTGGCGCTTGCTAACCGGACGGTTGACGCACAACAAATGGAGCAAATGTTTCAGCAATTCTTGGACCATTACAGTGCCAACATTGCTGTCGATAGCCGTCCCTTTCCAAATGTAGAAGCTGTGCTTTCAGATTTGCGTGACCAGGGCGCACGGTTTGGCGTGTGTACCAACAAGCTGGAGCATCTCTCGGTCAAGCTTTTACAACAACTCAAGCTCGACCATTATTTTGAAGCAATCGTCGGGGCCGATACATTGGGTGTTCGTAAACCCGATCCGGCGCATATAACGGGAACAATCGAGCGGGTTGGCGGAGTGCGGGAGCGGGCCATCATGGTTGGCGATAGTATTAATGACATTAAGGCTGCGAAAGCGGCGAATGTACCTGTGATCGGTGTGAGTTTCGGCTATACAGATCAGCCAATCGAGACGCTTAATCCGGACGTGATTATCGATCACTACGACGCATTATCCGAGGCGATCGAGGGACAACTTGCTAGGTTTTAGCAATTTGTCTGAAATGCGGTATCCTTTTTTGCGATATATGCTCTAAGATTATTTCAGTGTCGCGCGCCGGCAGAGGAGTATTCCTGAAAGTACAGCGAACACACCGGCAAGCTGAAGTACGGTAAGCTTCTCATCAAACAAAAACCAGGCAACCAGCCCTGCGACGACGGGTTGCACCAGGAGTGTGACCGAGGAAAATGAAGTCGGTACATGTCTTAAAGCATATGTCACCATGCCTTGCCCGCCAGCCTGAGAAATGCATGCCAAACCTAGAAGCGTTAGCCATCCCATCATTGAGGTTGCAAGTATTTGCTCATTTACTAAGAACATGACAGGAGCCAAAATAAGCGCGCAAATTGCGCTGCTATACATCATGATATCTGTTGTTGCGAACTGGTTCCTTAGACGGCTAATGGTCAGAAGATATCCGGAATAGAAAATCGCGGTGAGGATAGCCAAACCATCCCCCAGAAGCGTTTGAGATCCCAGGCCAGCACTCTGACCCAACAATGCTACGACACCAACCATCGCTACAATGAGGCCAATAAGGAAGGAAATACTGACACGTTCTGAAAAGAGCAGCCATGAAGCCAGTGTGACGAAAATCGGTGCTGTATTTGCCAACAGAGTAGAATTGGCGACATATGTGTATTGAAGAGAGAGATGCCAAAAGGCGAGGTCTCCTGCAAAAAATGTTGCCGCCAGAGCAAGTGTGAGCCAGGCGGTTATGTCTTTAGGCCGTTCAATCTCTCTATTTGGAGAGGCTGTTAAACACCAAAAAACGGGTACGGCGAAAGCAACCCGGTAAAACGCCGTTGCAATGGGATCGGTTTCACTCAAACGTACAAGAATAGGCGAGAGGCCAATGGCTATGGCACCGCTTATAAGCGCAATCGTTGCAAGATTTTGCCTCTTATCCATCCAGGCGCTATCCTAGAGCATGTCGCGCAAAAGTGGATACCGGTTTTGCGCAAAAAGACATGCGGCAACAAGAAGATAGAGCCTCCAAGCGAATTTATGAAAACGTGGGATGCTCTAGAGCTTATCCGATTTTGATTGACCACACGACACAAGAAATGAAAGAAGTAAAAATAATGCTCACCGCCATCATCGCATGTGCCAGAAAACTCATAACATACCTAAACAAATTAGAACGATACGCCTGTGGAACTTAAAACAAGACGCTAGGTCACAACAAATGCCACTTGCCGTCATAGATAGTCACTGCCATCTCGACTTTCCGGATTTCTCTCGAGAACTGGATGATGTGGTGACACGCGCCGGGGATGTTGGTGTCAAGCTTATGGTGACAATTTCCACCCGTGTACGGCAGTTTGAGCGCATTCTCAAAATTGCGGAGCATTATGAAACGGTGTTCTGCACTGTAGGTACGCATCCGCATAATGCAGCGGAAGAGCCTGACGTCACAGCAGCAGAGCTTATTGCTCTTGCAGAGCACCCGAAAGTTATCGGCATTGGTGAAGCGGGACTTGACTATCATTATGATAATTCTCCACGCGATCAGCAGGCTGCCGGGTTCCGGGTTCATATTGCGGCTGCGCGTGAAACCGGCCTACCCTTGATCATTCACTCTAGGGACGCAGAAGAGGATACGGCCTCAATACTGGAAGAAGAAATAAAGGCCGGTCCCTTTAAGCCGCTCTTGCACTGTTTTTCTTCTAAGCCGGATTTGGCACGTAGGGGCTTGGCACTTGGAGCTTATATTTCTTTTTCCGGCATATTGACGTTCAAAAACGCTGTTGAAATTAGGCAAACGGCAATTGATGCACCGATGGATCGTTTGCTCGTGGAAACCGACGCGCCTTATCTCGCACCTGCGCCTAAGCGCGGCGAACGCAATGAGCCTAGCTTTGTGGTTCATACGCTCGAAAAACTCGCAGACCTTAAAGACGTGAGTGTGGAGGATATGGCGCGCATTACGTCTGATAATTTCTTTCGTCTTTTTTCCAAGATGCATCGGCCTGAATGTTTTGACACAA
The DNA here is from genome assembly GCA_965224165.1 of Methyloligellaceae bacterium. GTDB lineage: Bacteria > Pseudomonadota > Alphaproteobacteria > Rhizobiales > CBDCYM01 > CBDCYM01. The sequence goes on from CBDCYM010000011.1 coordinate 1,963,195, forward strand.
CGGAATCAGCATGAGACTCAAATTTACGATTTTGGGATGCGGATCATCGGCGGGTGTTCCACGGATCGGTGGCGATTGGGGCGCATGTGATCCGGAAAATCCAAAGAACCGCCGCCGCCGTTGCTCTTTACTTATTGAAAGAAAAGGGCAGGAAGGCAGCACAAATGTTTTGATTGATACCTCGCCGGATATTCGTGAGCAACTTCTTAGCACAGATACAAGCCGGGTCGATGGCGTGCTTTTTACCCATGATCATGCCGATCATACCCACGGAATCGATGATCTGCGTGTCTTGGCTCTAACGGCACAAAAACGTGTTGACGTTTATATGGACCAGCAAACGGTTAAGGTGATTCAAACCCGTTTCGGCTATTGTTTTGAGACGCCGCCCGGCAGCTCTTACCCACCTATATTGAATGCCAATGACATTACACCCGGCGTGCCTCTTCATATTGAGGGAGGCGGTGGCATCATCACGGCTTTGCCCTACCTGCAACATCATGGTGAGATTGACTCGCTTGGTTTTCGTTTTGGCAACCTTGCCTATTCCAGCGATGTTCATGATTTGCCGCGGGCTTCACTTGAGCACTTGCAGGATCTCGATATCTGGATTGTTGATGCCTTACGTTACAGGTCGCATCCAAGCCATTTCAATGTTGATCAGGCATTGACGTGGATTGAACGCATTAAACCGAAACGGGCCATACTCACTAATATGCATGTGGACCTTGATTATGACACACTCGTCCGTGAACTGCCGGATCACGTCGAGCCGGCCTATGACGGGATGGTGTTAGAGCAAACGGTGCAATGAGTTTCAAATTATCTTCTCAAGTCGTGTTCCTACCGTCTCCTATTCGGGTAGCCAAACCGAGGCTGCGGCCATGGCGGAAATGCCTTCACGGCGTCCTGTAAAGCCTAAGCCTTCGGTTGTCGTGGCTTTAACGCTGACCTGCCCGATATCAAGTGTCAAAAACTCTGCAATTTTTGCCCGCATGGCCTCGCGATGTGGTCCGATTTTTGGCGTTTCGCAAATCAGAGTTATGTCAACATTTTCTATTCTCCCGCCGCGAGCTTCTATACGCTGTGCTGCATCGTGAAGAAAAAGGTTAGACGGTGCATTTTTCCACTTGGGGTCCGAGGGCGGGAAATGTGTGCCAATATCTCCTTCAGCAATTGTCCCCAGCAAGGCATCCGTCAAAGCATGGAGTGCGACATCTGCATCGGAATGACCTTTTAGGCTCTTGTCGTGGGCGATTTTCACACCGCAAAGAATGACGTGATCGCCTTTCGTAAAGCCGTGGACATCAAAACCCGTTCCCGTGCGAACTTTACCACACTTCATTACAGCCCCTTTTAATATCTGCCGTGCCTGTTCGAAATCCTCGGGCGTCGTCAACTTAATATTTTTTTCGGCTCCCTTAACGAGAGCGACATCAATCCCATGCCATTCAGCGATCGATGCATCATCTGTGAATGTTTGCTTACTCTCAAATTTTGCCGCGGCTTCATGAGCGGCAAGAATATCTTCAAAATAAAAACCTTGTGGTGTTTGTGCGCGCCAAAGTCCTGAGCGGTCTATGGTTTCTTCAACAAAGCCCCCAGATCTTTCTCGTTTGATAGTATCTGTAACAGTTAAAGCCGGGAGGACAGCGCGATGTGTTTTGAGGCCATCGGTCACACGGTCAATCAGTTCCATGCTTACAAAAGGCCGTGCGGCATCATGAATAAGAACCGTGACAGGCTTGGCCGTTTTAAGAGCACGCAGTCCTGCCAAGACGGAGCCTTGACGTGTGGCATCGCCGTAAACCGGTGGCAGGGGTTCATGATCTAATGCCACTATTGATTGGTGATAGAGATCATTATCACTTGGGTGAATGACGGTAATAGCTGCATTGATCGCGGGATGATTGAGAAATGCGCTAAGCGTCTTTGTCAGTACAGTATGATTACCCAATCTACGGTATTGTTTGGGTATATTTAAACTATTGTCATTGTTGGCCCGAATTCCGCGCCCAGCAGCTACAATGACTGCAATTGTTGTCAATAGTTCTTGCTCCAGATTTCTCGAAATTTGTGTGATCCATACTTTAATGGAAAAGCTTGCTTGAAAGGTTTTTTCATACTACTTTGCACAATGTTCGCGCAAATATTGGGGGCGCCTAGTTTATAGGCAGTCATGGCAAGGCAGACGAATAAGCAAGTCCGAGAAGCCGCACATAGACCTTTGCATGGGCCATTGCAAATTGGCTCAGTTCGGCTGAAAAACCGCGTCCTTCTTGCTCCTATGTCAGGGATTAGCGATCTTCCTTTTCGCCGCTTGGCATATGAGTTAGGAGCAGGTCTTGTTATCTCGGAAATGATAGCAAGTAAAGAGTTGGTCAAAGAACGCCCTGACACTATCAGGCGCGCTAAAGGTGAAAATTTATCCCCTTTCGCCATTCAGCTTGCTGGACGGGATGCATATTGGTTGGCCGAGGGTGCTCGCAGAGCCGAAGCACTTGGAGCGGACATCATTGACATTAACATGGGGTGTCCGGCCAAACACGTAACCAAAGGTTTATCGGGTTCGGCGCTAATGCGTGATGCTGATCATGCACTCACACTTATCGAAGCCGTTGTCAAAGCTGTCAGTGTTCCTGTGACAGTTAAAATGCGTATGGGTTGGGATCATGACAGTCTTAATGCCCCTGAGATTGCACACCGTGCTGAAGCAGCGGGCATAAAGATGGTCACAATTCATGGCCGGACCCGTTGTCAATTTTTCAAAGGGCGTGCAGATTGGGCTTTCATAGCCAAGGTAAAGGAGCGTGTCTCCATTCCCGTAGTTGCCAATGGCGATATCAAAACACTCAAAGACGTTAAACGTGTTCTAAAAGATTCGAAAGCTGATGCCATCATGATTGGGCGAGGTGCCTGCGGAGCACCGTGGTTACCTGGTCAGGCTGCAACCTTGTTAGACACGGACCGTGATCCAGGGCCACCTCAACTTGAAGATCAAATGAAAATTGTGCAGGCGCATTATAACGCAATGCTCAGCCATTGCGGTAAAGAACAAGGTGTTCGCAATGCACGAAAACATCTTGGCTGGTATGTGGAGGGATCGGCGGAAAATGAAGACAGTTTTCTTGCTTGGCGCAGGCGTTTATGCCGCGAAGCGGAGCCAAGCCGAGTACGTAACATGATTTCAAAGTTCTACACTGAACTATATGAGAGGGCTGCATGAGCACGGCTCCGCAAGAGATGAGTAGTGGGTGGATGGAAAATCAATCTGTCGAGTCTAATTCTGTCTTAAACGCGTTGCCGCATCCGGTGCTGCTCATTGCGCTTGAGGATCGTATTACTTATGCAAATGCTGCTGCAGAAACCTTTTTTCAGACAAGTGCAACGGTGCTTAGCCGGATGGAGCTTGGTGAGCTTGTGGCGTTTGGCAGTCCAATTTTGGCGTTGATAGAACAGGTTCGTCGCAGCAATGCGAGCTTGAATGAATACGGTGTGGATCTCGGAACGCCTCGTATTGGCACTGAACTTCTTGTCGACATTTATGCTGGTCCACTTCCCGAAACTCCTGATCTAATTCTTGTTATGTTGCAACAACGATCAATGGCCCAGATGATTGAGCGCCAGTTCACACACCGGGCTGCTGCTCGATCTGTTTCTGGCCTGGCGGCTGTCATGGCTCACGAAATTAAAAACCCATTATCTGGGATCCGCGGAGCCGCGCAACTTCTGGAAGGCACACTGCAGGATGATGACCGAAAATTGACTCAACTCATTTGCGCCGAGACAGATCGCATTTGCAAATTAGTTGACCGCATGGACGCATTCGGAGATGAGCGGCCAGTTGGACCAGAACCGGTGAATATTCATGATGTACTGAGTCATGTGAAGCAAATCGCGAAAAGTGGGTTTGCAAGACATGTCACTATTACAGAAAATTATGACCCATCCTTACCTCCCGTTCCTGGAGACCGCGACAAGCTTATTCAGGCTTTTCTCAATCTTGTAAAAAATGCAGCAGAAGCGATCGAAAGCGATCGGAGGGACGGTAAAATCATTTTATCAACAGCATTTCGTCCTGGTGTTCGCCTTTCCGTACCGGGTTCGCAAACGCGAATTGGTTTGCCACTCGAAATATCTGTCGAAGATAACGGTTCGGGGGTATCGGAAGATTTAAAACGTCATTTGTTTGATCCGTTTGTTACAACCAAACGAAACGGTACTGGATTGGGGTTGGCTTTGGTTGCAAAAATTATTGGTGACCATGGCGGTATTATCGAATGCGACTCTCGAGCACGTAAGACAATTTTTCGCGTGTTAATGCCGTTACAGGACAGCTCACCTCCAAATGAATAGGAATTAGGGGTTTTCTTGTGGGAGTGAAAATGAGGAATGGCAAAAGGTAATATACTCATTGCCGATGATGATGCCGCAATTAGGACTGTTCTCAATCAGGCCCTTGCGCGAGCCGGTTATTCACCACGTGCTACTGGCAATGCGGCAACGCTTTGGCGCTGGATTTCTCAGGGGGAAGGCGACTTAGTAATCACCGATGTCGTTATGCCGGACGAAAATGCGTTTGACCTTTTGCCACGTGTTAAAAAGCTCAGGCCTGAACTTCCGATCGTCGTTATGAGCGCGCAGAACACACTGATGACCGCAATAACAGCTGCTGAGCGTGGTGCTTATGAGTATCTGCCAAAGCCATTTGATTTAAATGAATTAGTTTCTATTGTCGGTCGAGCGTTAGCGGAGCCTGGCAAGCCGTCACGTCCACAAGTTGACAAAAACGCTGAAGGGCTTCCTCTGATAGGCCGCTCGCCAGCCATGCAGGAGATCTACCGTCTTCTTGCACGGCTTATGCAGACCGATCTGACAGTAATGATTACAGGAGAGTCGGGCACAGGAAAAGAGCTTGTCGCACGGGCCCTTCATGAATATGGCAAACGCCAAAGCGGTCCCTTCGTTGCCATAAATATGGCGGCTATTCCACGTGAGCTCATTGAGTCAGAACTTTTCGGTCATGAAAAAGGGGCTTTTACGGGAGCGCAAAATAGGAATGTGGGCCGGTTTGAACAAGCCGAGGGGGGGACGCTTTTTCTTGATGAAATTGGCGATATGCCAATGGAGGCGCAAACGCGTTTGTTACGTGTTTTGCAAGAAGGAGAGTACACAACTGTTGGAGGGCGCACGCCTATAAAGACCAATGTGCGTATAATTGCTGCAACAAATCGCGACCTTCTTCAGCAGATCAACCAAGGATTTTTCCGCGAAGACCTTTATTACCGGCTTAATGTTGTGCCGCTACGCCTGCCGCCTCTTCGCGAGCGCCTTGAAGATATTCCGGATTTGGTACGCCATTTCATGAGCGAAGCCCAAAGAGAAGGATTGCAAAATAAGACGGTAGAGCCCCAAGCTTTTGAGAAAATGAAACATTATTCATGGCCGGGAAATATCCGTGAGCTTGAAAATCTTGTCCGCCGTCTCGCGGCTCTCTACAACCAAGAAACCATAACAGCTGATTTAATTGACGTGGAACTTTCAGCAAATACAACCTCTGCATTTGATGATCCGCAGGCGCAAACTATGGATTTGAGTGAATCCGTTGAACACTACTTGTCTGACTATTTTTCAGGTTATATAGACGATCTGCCACCTGCCGGGCTCTATAACAGGGTTTTGCGCAAAGTGGAGCATCCGCTAATTATGGCGGCTCTGGCTGCAACAGGGGGTAATCAAATCCGAGCTGCGGAATTGCTTGGCCTCAATCGCAACACGCTTCGCAAAAAGATCCGTGAACTAGATATTCAGGTTATCCGCACCAGCAGTTAGAGCGGACTTAAGCTAAATAGAATCATGTCAATTTGGGTTCACACCCCTCTAATTCGTGCTAATAACGGGCTCAGATTATTTGGAAAAAAATAGGCAAGAAAGAAAGCCATGGCAGAGACATTTGTGCCAGTGCGTACGCAAACTGGGCTGAGTTGGTATGGAACACTTATTCGCATCACATTTGCACTAATAGCCTCGGTATTGGTGTTTGCGCCCAGAATGGCAATTGCTGTTTTAGCGACATTCGGAATAGCTGGACTTGTCGGTCAGGCTGTCAGAAGAACCAGCCTGCATAAATGGGTGAGCTTGGATCCAATTATGCTTATCCTAATGGTTTTCTCAGGTTATTTGTTCATCAATTCTTCTTGGGCCCTTAGCCCTGAAGTCGCTTATGGCAAGACTTTTCTCTTTATTGCAATCATTGTGGTTACCCATCTCGCGATCTGTTCCATTCTACAAGAAGGTGACGATGCCCTCGTCATTGCAGCCCGTGCCCTGGCTGTCGGTACTGCGGTAGGCTGCGTTTTTTTGGCAGTGGAACTATTAACTAATAGTATGATTACACGCTGGGTCTTTACTGAAATTTCGATCTTACGTCCTATCAGTACAAAGCATGTTTTGGTCAAGGACGACATTGTTACAAGAGTTGGTGCCCATGTTTTGAATCGAAAAGTCGGGGCCATGATGTTGTTGTTTTGGCCGGCAATGCTTGCTTTTTCACTCTGGAAAGATGTCCATATAAGGAAGCTCTGGACTGTCGGTTTGCTTGTTGTCGGGTTTATGGTCGTCGTTATATCGGAACATCAAACCTCTGCACTGGCGTTCATTACTAGTGTCTTTGCTTTTCTTTTGGTCCGTTTTTTACCACGCGTTGGCCGCTGGCTTATTGTTGGGGGGTGGACCACTGTTGTTCTTTTCGTGATTCCGCTAGTTATGATGGCCTATAAGGCGGATTTGCATCATGCCTCTTGGCTTCCAAGAACGGCAAAAGCACGGATAATTTTATGGGATTATACGTCTGAGCTTGCTTTAAAGGCTCCTGTGCTTGGCGTAGGGGTGCGCTCCACGCGTATTTTGTACGATTCTATACCAAAGACAGAAAAGCAACCATCCCCTGGCGAGGCTTATCCGCGGCGTACCGGCCGTCATGCCCACAACATGTATTTGCAAACATGGTATGAGCTTGGCGCTGTTGGGGCCCTCTTCCTATTAGCTGTCGGGCTCGCAATCTTACGGTGGATCAATCATCTTAATTCAACCGCGCAACCTTATGCTTATGCAGCCTTTGTCGCCGCCAGTGTTATTGCGGCATTCAGTTGGGGAATGTGGCAGGCCTGGTATATGGCATGTCTTGCGATAAGCGCTGCAGCAATGGTTTTGGCTTGGCGCGCCGTGTTTCCGCCATCATCTGATGGGTCTAATAAAATTTGATTAATTTCGATTATGATTCAAACAGTTACATAGGAAATATCGAGCAAAAATGGTCCCCAGTTTGGCAAAAAAGGATATGGAACAGCAAAAAGAATGAGCAGCCAAGTGATTCCATCTAGATGTTGGCTGCTCTACACAATGCGCGATTATGATGGTTTATTAACAATCGGTCTAAGACTTGGAAAACAAATAAGACACAACAGCCGCCAGCATGTTATTTTGCCATAGGGAATAGAGTGCAGACACATGCGATTCGTAAGAGCCACGCTTATTCTTTTTTTGTTGGTGACGCCGAGCGATCGAGCCGGGGCTGTGGGCAAACAGGCCTTGCTGCAGGCGCAAGAAGGTGTTGCTGCGCTTATGCGGGGCAATTATGACAAAGCGATAGGTCATTATGATCAGGCGCTAGCATCGGAAGAGCTGCCTGAAACACGAAAAGCTGGTGTTTTCAATGACCGTGGCGTTGCGAAATGGCGCCTTGCTAAGCGTGAAGATGCGATTGCCGACTTCAATCAAGCCATAGAGATTTACCCGGAATATGCCTCGGCCTATAACAATAGAGGCAATGTTCTGATGGAGCTCAATCATTTGGAACAGGCAGTGGAGGACTTCAATCAAGCGATCAGGTTGTCGCCTTCCTATGGTGCTGCATACAATAACCGCGCCAATGCCTACTTGCTGCTTGAGCAATATGAAGAGGCCTTCCGCGACTATAAAAAAGCGATCAAGCTTTTACCGACAAATGCCGTGCCATTTAATGGTCGAGGAAAAACACAGAAGGCTCTGAATCGTAATTTTGCTGCGGTCCGGGACTTCTCCAGAGCGATGACTTTGAATACTAAATATGGTGCGGCATTGTATAATCGTGCACAAACCCTGCTTGAGCTACAGCGCTACTCTCTGGCTATTAGAGATTTTTCGTCCGCAATAAAAGCGGATCCGGAAAATGCAGAACTTTATAAAGCCCGCGGTAGGGCTTATGCGTTGAACGGAAAAAATGTACTGGCCGTAAAGAATTATTCAAAAGCGATTAAGATCGAACCAAGTGATGTAGAGGCATTGATAGGGCGTGGTGCAGCCTACACAAAACTCAAGAACTATAAAGAAGCGCTCAACAATTTTTCTCAGGCCATAGAGTTCGATGCAAAACATGCAAAAGCTTTTGATCATCGTGCGGAAACCCATCTCTCCATGGGGCTAACGGATAAAAGTTTAGCGGACGCAGAGAAGGCTATTGAGCTCGATCCGAAGAATGCACGGGCCTATCAAGTCCGTGGGCAAATACATGAAGCGGTGGGTAATGTCGCTCAAGCTATTGAAGATCACCGCAAGGCGGTTGCGCTAAATTCTGATTTAGAGGTAAGTCGACAGGCGATTGTGAGATTAACCGGCGAGAAGGTGGAGCAGGCATCCAAACCTTTAGGGGCAGATGTAGATGGTTGGATTATCCGGCGTTCTCTAAAGAACCGTTATTTTGCAACAAATGAACAATACCCAAATCTAAAAGTTAATTTGGAGATGTACGGGCAAGAACCTCCCAAAATTTTGGAATGGTCAAGATTGAAACAAACATATAAGGGGATAGGCTTGCTACGCTATTTTGCTGGTACTGGTGCACCCGATAATACACGTATGGAATATATTGCCGTTTTGGATCTTTATTCGAAGAAAATAGCATCCATAGAACCATTTCGTTGGGGAAAGCGTAAAGCTGAGTGGAAATGGAACGACGGTCTTTTAAGTGTCACGGATCCGGATGGCGTGGCCAATGAAATGAGACTTCGTAAACCGAAGCCCAAACCTGCACCATCTTCATACGATTCCGATGGCTGGTGGTGGGGTGGTCGTTCATCAAGTTGGTATGAACGCCCAAGACGTCGTCGCGTTTATAGGGAGCGCCGCCGGAGGAGGAAGACTTTTTTTGAACGCTTATTTCAATGACGGTTTTAGTAGGGGAGCTTCAAAACATACGGCAATAAAAACTTTATTGCTCAGAATTTAGCAATTAGCTGCGCAGGGCCAGAGGGGATCAATACACGCCTATTGATTAGGCCCGACAATTCGGACTGCAACGGGTGATAACGGGGAGAGCTGCAGTTGAAATCAAACAAAAAACGGCCCAACAGCTGGGGCGGCCGTCGGGTTAAGGGTTTGCGCCCACCATCGAAGAGGGCGCATTCCGATAAACAGTTGCAAATGCCACTTCGGCCTCGGGAACTTATACCTGCAGCAGAGCAACCGGCCAGCCATTCTGGTTCAAGGCCGGACGTGCCATTTCCTAATTTGCATGAAATAGCCTCCGCGCTTGAACGGTTTTCATCTGAGTTGGACACGATGAATTCTGATACGCCAATAAACCATGTTTATGACAAGAAGGGGCCTGAACAGTTTGGTAAAAATCAAAGACCTGTAAATAGACCGGCTCATCATCCTGCCCGTCCGAGAGTGTTCGAGGAGCGCCAGCATGATGTGATAAAATCTTCTTGGGAGGAGACCGGTGAAGGGCAGTTCTCTCAGGGCAAACAGGCCTCACTACCTACTGTTCACCCCTTTGAGGGGAATGAAGCTACGCATATCCATCCAGCGCATCCGAGGCATAATCAAATTCGTTCTCGTACTTATTCGAACGGGCCAGATCGAGAGGGCGTTAAACTTCGGCAGGGAAAAAGACAGAGAAAACGACCTAGAGACGCAATGTCTGAAGATGAAGATAGGCGGAGGCGGCGCATAGGTGTTTATTTTGGCAAGAGACCCTTTTGGTCGGCTCTTTTAGTGCTGGGGGGAGCAGGTCTCATAGTCAATCCAACACGTTTTGACGATTCTTTTCGATTTTATCTAACGACCGATTGGGCCTTTTTTATTGGCTTGTTTTTCGTTCTCTTCGGTATCTTTTGGCATTATTTCAGTATCATTCGTCCTGATGACGAAGCCATGGATGAGTGGACTGTCGAGGAATTGCAAGATCTTGAGTCGCGCGCCTTTGAGCTTATTGACCTCGACAGCCATTCCGGTTTGGCCGCGCCGATTGTGTTGGCAGGGTTTCCACAAGTCGAATTGATGGGCAGTGCTTTCCGATCCAGCCGCTATGGTCAGGATCATGTTTTGAGATATACCCCTCGCGCCCTAACTGTGCTTTGCTTTACACCGAAACAAGTGGTTGCTTATGAAGGTGCTATAGATTTGGTCACGGGCAATCGGATTTACGAAAATGTCCGTGAATTTTTCTACAAAGATATTTCGAGCATTGGCCTTGTTAAAGAAACACTTCGCAAAGACATGCGTCTCATGTTTTTGTGGAGAGATATTTTTGGGCCAGGACCATGGTCCTTTGTTGAAAGGTTAACCAGGTTATTTTCTGGGCGTACCGGGGATGGTACGATAAATCGCAACTCACGGGAGTTGTTCAAAATCGGGTTGCTAGATGGGTCCAGTGTGAAGGTGATTTTGAGAGATGGTCGATTTGCTGGAGATCGTAGATATGATGAGATTCCCATTTCCGCGGATGACAAAGTCATTCGTGCCATACGGGAATTTGTTAAAGAGAGAAAGAACGAGCAGGTAATGCCAACCCTCAAGGACCTTGTTCCATATGAGCATTGATAATCTTGCCCTTGCTCTACTGGGGCAATCCAGTCTGAGAAGCTTTCCTGGATGATGATAAGCGCTTAGTGAGAGTTATTACGGCATTATTTTTGACTGCAATAGTAACCTCGGTAAAAGAGATATTGCAGTCTTCTGTTAGAGACGATCAATGGTGTCGAAGCCATTCCCGTGCTAGCTTTTGTGCTTCGGCGATATCGTTTTTGCTCAATTCAAGTGCGATTTCCATCCGGTAAATGAGAGCAGATTTATTTCCACGCATCGCAGCAAGATTAAACCATTTATGGGCTGTAATAAGGTCCGGTTCTACATCCCGTCCCGTCGAATACATCATGCCCAACTCGAACAATGCATCCGGAGCACCGGTCTGAGCCGCAAGTTCGGCTTTTTCGACCGTAGATAATTCCCCTCGTGCCATCTCACTATCCGTCCCTTTTTCCCGCCTCATTTCCAGCGAGGCAAGTCAATCCTCTTTGGTGTATTTTCTTATTGGAGAACCGGTATTGGCTTACCCAGAAAACACACAGCGTGTACCCCTCTTCTTTTTCGGAAAAGGGTGTTTCAATAGGGGCAGATCGTGTCACAGTGATGCCAAAATCTGGTAAATTTGAAGGTTTAATGTGCTGTTTACAAGGTATTACAAAGCTATACTGACTGTTTTTATTTGAACCTTACTTCTCGCTCTGTTCTGTGAATCGGGCTGTTTTAAAGTTTTTGTTCACCATGCGTGTTTGGATTTCACTAACCACGATTCTAGATCCAAATATATATTTCTTACCTCATCGTGCTTTTTGACCAAAGAGAATGGCTTGAGCTTCCTTGTCTTCAGCCAAATTGAAACTGGCAGCTTCCGTCCGGCCTATATCCAGCGCGCGGGCAACAGCGGGGCGCGCACGAATCCGCTTAAACCAGGCATTGAGATAAGGAAAATCATCAAGATTTTGACCTTGTCTCTTATATGGCCTAACCCAGGGAAAACTTGCGATATCTGCAATAGAATAGGCACCAGCCAGGAAATCACGGTCCTTAAGCCGGGTGTTCATGACGCCGTATAGACGATTGACTTCGTCCGTATAGCGCTGGATTCCATAAGGAATTTTGTCTGCGGCATAATTTCTAAAATGGTGCGCTTGACCGGCCATGGGACCAAGTCCGCACATCTGCCAAAAAAGCCATTGCTCGACCTCGACGCGGGCTCTTTCGTCGCTAGGATAGAATTGACTGGCTTTGCGGCCGAGATATTGCAGAATAGCACCGGATTCAAAGAGCGAAATAGGGGTGTCATCCGGTCCTTGGGGGTCAATAATTGCTGGCATTCGGTTGTTTGGAGAGATGGCAAGAAAATCAGGCTTAAATTGATCTCCTTTGCCGATGTTGACCCATTTGATTTCATAAGGCAGCCCGCATTCCTCGAGCATGATAGTAATTTTATGACCATTGGGGGTGGGCCAAAAATAGACGTCTATTGGTTTTGTCATACGCTGCAGATGCCCTTATAGAAGACCGCTATACCTGTTAGGCAAATTTTCTTTGCCGGTTTTATTGTTGGACGTTTTTGCAATTTGGTATTTCGTGAAATTGCTAACGATTATCCGGAACAATAAGAACTTTCCATTCCGAATATCGGTATCCTACCGGTTTCCAGAGATGATGCCAGGGAATGCGGATAATTTTTGCCCTGTCAAGGGAAACGCCTTGCGGGAGATCTGCTTTTAAAAACTCAGTTACAGTCGCCTTATCGAATTTGGGGCCCCAGACTATGACAAGCTGGGGATCTTGTTTCTGATCAGATCGTAGTGGTGGTGCAAAATTGGGCCAATCTCGATTGACAAACCTGTCTTTGGGAAAAAGCCATCTTAGATTGCCTGCCAATTCATGCTCAACGGTTAGAAATGTTCCATGTTTAAACCCGAGGGCCCTAATTTCTCGTGCCAGAGCGGTATATGGGATACCCCAGCGGCATGTATTACAGAAGGGGTCCAGGATAAACATATTTCCTATGCGGGCGACAAAGGCGACCAAGGCAATAATACAGGCCAAAATCATAAACTGTTTCCGTATTTCCTCATTTTTGCAAGATCGTTTGGCCAATGCCGTGAGCCAAATGATTGTGGGCAGAAAAATCGGAATAAGGGCATGAACCGGATAAGATGAAATACCGCCAATAAGCGCGCCTAAAACAAGAGCTACAAGAGCCAACAACGTAAGATGCATAATAAGCTGTTCGAGATTGGCCTGGTTCGTCCGATTGATAGGTGCGCAAAGGTCCTTCCAAGCTTTCAACGGTATTGTTCGAAAATAGATTGGCAATAAAAAAATAAATGGCGACAGAAAGAGAACAGGTACAGTGATAGCGTCGCCAAGGCCGCGCATCGCCTTATAAGCATGGCTTAAATGATATTCATCGGGCGGGCCTGCCATGAGCAGGGCAATATGATTAGGATCACTTAATAGCCACCAGTAAAATGGGCCAGAAATTACTCCGATGATGGCAAATGAAAAAATTAGTTTTGTGCTGAATACAGCTTGACGGATAGCTGGTTGCAGCCATCCCGCACAAAGGAGAACGCCAAAAAAGGCTGCAAAACTAAACTTCGATAATAGCCCCAATCCAGCAAATAGGCCGAGAAGTCCAAAATCAGTAATTGCGCGCTCATGGTCGATAATACGGAAAAAAGCCCAAAGTGTTGCCACAACCGCAAACATGGCAATAACGGTATGCGTAAAGCCCTCATGGAAACGCCAGCTGATTTGGTAGATAAGCGCAAGCCCTTCAACGGCGAGAATGGCCCAAACCGGATGGTGGGTAACCCGGAGCGTGCAGAGAAACAGGAAACCGGCAATGGCAATCAGCAAGCCATATTTTATTATGAGAAAGCTTATCAGTCCTGGCCCAGTGACATGCTGGACACCCCATAATATCCAGTCATAAAGTGGCGGCTGCGTTGGGAAATATCCTAATTGCAGAACTTGGGCGTAGATGGTCTCAAAGGGGTCATCTTCCCCAAGGTTTGGTGAGGCTAAGAGCCGGGCACCTACATGAAGAACTGAATAGATTGATGTCAGAGCGATCACACCTCTAAGGCTATAGAGCCAGTGTCGTTCTGGCGCGCGTGAGCGATCAGCCGCTGTGGCGAGCGGTTCATCCAAGACTTTGTTTTGGATATTTACCACCTGATCCCCCGCAATCAGGCAAAACCCTTTACGCTAAGTTCGTTTGCTTATCCCGGTAATAGAACAGTAGATCCTGTGGTTTTGCGTGCTTCAAGATCTTGATGCGCTTGGGCGGTGTCCTGCAGTGGATAAGTCTGATTAACTGAAATTTTTACGTGGCTATTTGTGACCACGTCAAATAAGTCATTGGCTGTTTCCACTAAATCCACACGTTTTGCTATATAGGTAAAAAGGGTTGGGCGGGTTGCGAAAAGCGAGCCCTTTTGTGCGAGAAGGCCCATATTGATATCCGGCAAGGGGCCGGATGCTTGACCAAATGTCGCCCAAAGCCCGAGCGGTTTCAGGCAGTCGAGTGAACCAGGGAAAGTTGCCTGGCCAATAGAGTCATAGACAACATCAACGCCTTCGCCGTTTGTAATTTCTTTTACCTGCGCAACAAAATCTTCTTCTCGGTAGTTGATTGTGTGATGGCAGCCATGGGCCTTGGCAAGTTCAGCCTTTTCTTCGGAGCCAACAGTGCCAATGATGGTTGCGCCAAGATGCGCCGCCCATTGACAGGCGATTAGACCGACGCCGCCGGCTGCTGCGTGAAAGAGAAGCGTCGTGCCTGGCTTAACTTCATAAGTTTTGCGTAGGAGATAGCGCGCCGTCATGCCTTGGAGCATCATAGCCGCCGCAGTTTGATAATCGATATCCTCCGGCATTTTTACAACCCGGTCAGCGGCGATGATACGCTCTTGGGCGTATCCGCCGATTGGCCCTGCATAGGCAACACGATCGCCGACGGAAAGCTCACTCACACCTTCACCAACTGCTCGGACTTCACCAGCACCCTCCATTCCAGGAATAACTGGGAAACCCTCTTGAGGGTAAAGGCCTGTGCGTACATAAACATCAATATAATTAAGCCCGATCGCGTGTTGACGTAAATGGATTTCCCCTGGCCCTGGTGACGGAATATCAACCTCTTCCCAACGTAAGACATTTGGGCCGCCATATTCGTAAAGTTGGATGGCATTCGTCATAGGTTTCCTCCAGGTTGGTATTATTTGTCCTGCGTTAGCGCCTAAAAATTCCTAAGGATAATACAAAACTGTAAAAGCAGTTCATGGTCAAATCAGTAAAAGGGATTTGGATATGTCTAAAGGGTTGAGGAACTGCCCATCCCTTCTTATCTATATGTATGAGTTTATAAGATTAACTCGTTGTGTATTAATATTTTTTTTGTTTTCTGATTTTAAGTGTACCATATGAAGTGATGCAAAAAATTCTTGTATCGTCACATAGGATTTATTTTGGGAGGCTGTGAACTCGTTATGAAGCGTATTGCGTTGGCCGGATTTATTATCTCACTTTTTTTTGCTTCATCTGCAGAAGCAGCACGAGTGGTCGCAGCCGTTGATTTATCTCGCCAACGCATGCATGTCTATGTCAATGAGGTTTATTACTACACGTGGCGTATATCGACAGGCAGACGAGGATACCGCACGCCTTCAGGGGTTTTTCGGCCGAAACGTCTGGAGAGAAGGTGGTTTTCCCGAAAATATAATTGGACGCCCATGCCACATTCCGTATTTTTCTTAGGTGGCTACGCCATTCACGGAACATATCAAACCCGGCGCCTGGGAAGGCCCGTGTCCCATGGATGTATCCGGTTGCATCCAAGTAACGCCGCGCGATTATTCCATTTGATCCGCCGCTATGGTCGACGGAATACGCGCATCATCATTCGACGCTAAGTGAGATCACCAAGTTTTCCGTTTTAGCTTACTGGCACGGCGACAAAGCGTAGATCGCCCTTCGGATCGGAGATGAGCAAGAGAACGGACTTACGCCCGGACCCCTTGATTTCTTGGACCCGTTTTTGAACATCATTGGGTGTTTTCACTTCTTCCTGAGTGACTTCGACAATGACATTCCCTGCCTTAATATTTTTCTGAGCGGCCACACTTCCAGGATCAACACTTGTAATGACAACGCCTTTCACCTTTTTACCAATCCGGTAGCGCTTACGCAGCTCCTCCGTCAATGGAGAAATGGAAAGGCCCAAAAGAGATTGTGTTTTAGATTCACCCTTGGGCGTTTCGGTTTTTGATTGTTCTTTAGCTTTCCCCTCTTCCAGCCTACCAATCTTCACGGTCAAAGTTTTCTCAGTGCCCTTCCTGAGAATTTTAACTTCAACAGATTTTTCGATATCTGTTTTAGCAACAAGGCGTGGCAAGATGCGCATATTAGGGACATCAGTTCCATCGAAGCTGACAATAACATCACCAGCTTCAATGCCTGCCTTTGCTGCCGGGCTGTTCGATGTGACGCTCGCTACTAGGGCGCCTGCAGGAGTATCCAGGCCTATACTTTCAGCGATTTCATCCGTTACGGTCTGAATACGAACACCCAACCAACCACGGCGTGTCTCGCCATATTTTCTAAGTTGGGCGATCACATGGGTTGCCGTATTGGAAGGAACTGCAAAACCAATACCTATCGAGCCACCTGTGGGTGAGATGATAGCTGTATTCACGCCAATGACTTTGCCGTCCATGTTAAAGAGCGGACCGCCGGAATTGCCGCGGTTGATAGCAGCATCGGTTTGCAGAAACTCGTCATAAGGTCCCGCATTAATATCCCGCTTTTTCGCAGAAATAATGCCAACTGTCAGTGATCCTCCCAAGCCAAAAGGATTACCAATAGCCATCACCCAATCGCCGACACGCATCTTAGAAGAATCCCCAAAATTTACAGCCTTCAATGGCTTTTTGGGTTCGACCTTGAGCAGAGCCAAGTCAGTTTTGGGATCTCGCCCGATGACTTTAACGACCTTCAGTTTTGTACCGTCATTAAAGTTGGCAATAATTTCTTCAGCGTCTTTAATAACGTGATTATTGGTCACAATAATCCCACTTGGATCGATGACAAAGCCAGAACCGAGTGAGTTAACGCGTCGAGGGCCACCTTCCTGTTGTTTGCGATTAAAAAATTCTTCAAAAAATTCTTCAAAAGGCGAACCCTTGGGTACGCGAGGCAGGGGAATGCCGCGAGAGCCTTTTAGCGTTTGCGATGTGGAGATATTGACAACGGCGTCAAGTAAAGGTTGAGCGACATCTGCCACGGACTTTGGCCCGCGAGCAGAACTTTCCTGAGGACTCGCAACTAAAATGCCAAGTGTCAAAAGAGCTGCCAAAAAACCCTTTATAGAACAACCTATGAAATTATGAACCTGCATCATCTCAAGACTCTCCACTGACATCGTCCGGATAGGTGTGTCACCTAATATTTATTACCACCAGTTGTTCCTAACCGGCGCAGCAATCATCCCCGCACAAACCATATTATAAGCACCCCAATTGCAACGGCGAAGGCACCTGATGATCTCAAATTCGATTCAGGCATCTCAGAAGCAATTTCAAGCAGCCGCGTGGCTAAGCCAGGAAATAGCCCCCATAAAAGCCCCTCAATGACTAGAACTAGGCCGATACCGACAACCAAGTCATTCATGCCGCAAAGCCACGCAATACATCAGAGCTTAACGCTTTTTGTTGTCGGAGCCGCTGCCGGAAGAATCCTTCAGATATTTGAAGAATTCACTATTCGGCGTTAGCACCAATGTCGTATCCTTGCCTTCAAGGCTCTTTGGGTATGCCTTCATCGAGCGGTAAAAGGCAAAAAACTCTGGATCTCTCTCAAATGCTTCAGCGAAGACCTTATTGCGTTCCGCCTCACCTTTACCGCGGATGATTTCTGATTCTTTGCGCGCCTTAGCAACCAATTCCGTTGCCTGGCGTTCTGCTTCAGCTCGAATACGATCCCTTTGTGCAACGCCGATAGCTCGCAATTGTTCGGCTTCTGCAAAACGCTCTGAGTTCATCCGTTCATAAGTATCTTTCAGCACTTCATCCAAAAGATCCGTACGCCGAATACGGAAATCAACAATCTCAATACCAAGAGATCTAGCCTCACCACGAACCTGATTCCGGATTTCGTGCATCATGGAGCCACGGTCTTTGGAAAGAGCAGCGTCAAAAGTCCGCTTGCCATAGGTTTGACGTAGTGCGGCGTCCAAGCGCGTCTCAATGCGGTCTTGCGCATTGTTTAAATTCGCTTGTACAGTCTCACGGAACTTTTTCGGATCGACAACACGCAACATTGTAATCGCGTCGACAAGATAACGGCGACCATCAACTACTTGAACCTTCTTATCCAAACTTTCGAAAAAAAGAATTTGGTCAGGTACATAGACCAATTCTTCAACGTAAGGGACTTTAAAATAAAGGCCAGGTTTTTCAATGGTTCGTTGGATTTGACCTAAGCGGACCACGAGAGCTTTCTGACGCTCATCAACAATGAACATGGCCGAATAAGCGGTAAGAAGCCCTACAACTAAAACAATCAGTAGTAATACATTTATGACACTGCGCATTATCGGCCTCCCACTTGACTGGTTGTGCCGCTCTGCTTTTGCTTTGCGATTTCAGGCAGGGGCAGATAAGGCACCACTCCGGACCCACCGCCAGGCTCAATAATCACTTTATTGGAGTTGGAAAGAACACTTTCCAAAGTTTCGAGGAACAGACGTTTGCGGGTCACGGCCTTGGCCTTTGCATATTCTTCATAAACAGAGATAAAACGCTGCGCTTCACCTTGAGCTTCGGCTGTGACCTTAGCCTTATAGGCTTTAGCGTCCTCCACAATTTTTGCAGCCTGGCCTTGAGCCTGACCAAGAAGTTTATTGCGGTATTGTTCAGCCTCACGGATAAGTTTGTTCTGGTTCTGCTCAGCGCGCTGAACTTCTTCAAAAGCGTCAATAACGGCAGATGGCGGATCAGCTTTTTCAAGATTCACGGCATTAATGCGGATCCCAGAATCATATGTGTCAAGTGTTGACTGAATCAGGCTCTTAACGGCTTCTTGAGCATCCAGCCGTCCCTTGGTTCGAATATCTTCTGCAGGTGTGCGGCCTACGATCTCGCGCATAGCGCTTTCCGCTACAACACGGACAAGACGTTCCTGATTACGTACATTAAAGAGAAATTTTTGGGCATTTGCGATCTTCCACAGGACAGTAAATTGGATATCAACGATGTTTTGGTCACCTGCGAGCATTAACCCTTCGGTAGATCTCTCATTTGCCGTGCCTGTAAAATTCAACTGGTTTTCTCGTTGAACCTTTGGTGTTTCAACGGTCTCTATAGGCCAAATGATGAAATGAAAGCCTGGCCGGGTCGTGCGGGAATATTCGCCGAAACGTAAAACAACGCCTTCTTCATCTGGATCAACCGTATAAAAGCTTTGAACCGCCCAAAATAATACGAGGCCGGCAAGGATTAGCAAGAAGATGTATCTATTCGAACCACCACTGCCAGGCATGGCCTGCTTCAGCCTATCCTGGCTGCGTTTCAATAATTCTTCTAGATCTGGGGGTTGGTTACCGCCTTGTGGTCCTTGGCCCCAAGGGCCGCCGCCACCGCTTTTCCAACCGCCACCACCACCGCTTTGATCGCTCCAAGGCATGATATTGTCCGTTGTTTTTCGAAATTCTCTTGAAATTTCAGTGTTTCAGGGGGCTATACCGCTTCATATCAGCGCTTCTTTACACGACTAGTACGCATATTGAACCGCATATAAATTCTAAGATTCATGCGGTTATAGGATAGTCAGCGCCCCCTTGCAACGCAGCTCAACCAAAAGCCCTTAACAAAATATTGTTAATCATGCTTCCAGTTTCATTACTTTGGCTCGATTTCGCTGCATTAGCTGGGTTTGCTGAATTAGAATGTAATCACAGATCGAATAGATTTTCCTTCATGCATCAGATCGAAAGCCTCGTTGATTTTTTCAAGGGGTAGTTTATGGGTAATCAGGTCATCAATGTTAATTTTGCCTTGCATATACCAATCAACAATTTTGGGTACTTCGGTCCTTCCTTTGGCGCCGCCGAAGGCCGTGCCACGCCAAACTCGCCCTGTAACGAGTTGGAAAGGACGCGTCGAAATTTCTTGGCCAGACCCCGCAACACCGATTATCACAGATTCGCCCCAGCCCTTATGGCAGCACTCAAGAGCCTGACGCATCGTATC
The DNA here is from genome assembly GCA_965224165.1 of Methyloligellaceae bacterium. Taxonomy (GTDB): domain Bacteria; phylum Pseudomonadota; class Alphaproteobacteria; order Rhizobiales; family CBDCYM01; genus CBDCYM01. The sequence continues at coordinate 1,983,306 of CBDCYM010000011.1, forward strand.
AACACGTCCAATACATTCGAAGCTATAGTCAGCCCCGCCATTGGTAAGTTCAACCAGATGTGCCACAAGATCCCCTTGGACCTCACGAGGGTTAACAAAATCAGTCATCCCAAATTTGCGCGCCAACTCAGCCTTTCCTGGATTAACATCCACCCCGACAATTTGATCGGCACCCACAAGGCGTGCCCCCTGGATAACATTAAGACCGATGCCACCAAGGCCAAAGACAACGACGTTTGAGCCCGGTTCAACATTAGCTGTGTTGATGACCGCACCCAGCCCCGTCGTTACACCGCAACCAATGTAACAAACCTTGTCAAAAGGGGCATCTTTACGGATCTTAGCTAGCGCGATCTCAGGGACCACCGTGTAATTTGAAAATGTCGAGGTCCCCATATAGTGAAAGAGTTTTTGTCCTTTATGGGAGAAGCGGCTTGATCCATCAGGCATGAGGCCTTGACCCTGGGTTTCGCGGACCGATTGGCAAAGATTAGTTTTAGGGTTGAGGCAATATTCACACTCCCGGCATTCGGGAACATAAAGTGGAATGACATGATCTCCCACTTCCAGTGACTTAACACCCGGGCCCGTCTCCACAATAACGCCCGCACCTTCATGACCCAAAATCGCTGGAAACAGTCCTTCGGGATCGTCGCCGGAAAGTGTGTAGGCATCTGTATGGCAAACACCGGTCGCCTTGATTTCAACGAGCACTTCTCCGGCCTTAGGGCCTTCAAGTTCGACAGTATCAATTTCAAGTGGTTTGCCAGCTTCAAAAGCAATAGCTGCACGGCATTCCATGGCAGTTTCTCCCTTGGACAACCTCTACTAATTCAAAAGCCGATGATTATGTCACCTTGTTTCCCGTCTCGCTCATTGGTTTGCCGACGCGGTTTTGGGACTGCTTCTAGATTAGGCAACTACCGGCTTTTCCGGAAATGCCTCAAAGTACCGACTTGCTCGAAGCGGACTCGAAGCGGAAGCAGTCCAATTAAATTTTAGGATACTCGGTTCGCAATGATGATTGCAACAGACAGGGTAAATATTTAGTGCGGGGTAGGTGAGCTCGATATAAATGCCTTCGGTCTTCAGGGCAAATTACCGGCCATCTATATCGATTTTAGGTTTTGGCTACAGCGTGTTCGATGAGTTGGCCGTTTTCAAGCCTTAAGATCCTGTCCATTCGTGCCGCCAAAGCCATATTATGAGTTGCTATAATTGCTGCAAGGCCAGTTGCACGTACGAGCTGAACAAGTTGTTGGAAGACCCGGTCAGCGGTTTGAGGGTCAAGATTACCGGTAGGTTCATCCGCAAGCAAAACTGACGGGCTATTTGCGATAGCACGCGCAATCGCGACACGCTGCTGTTCACCGCCGGAAAGTTCTGCAGGCCGATGATCTACTCTGTCTTCCAAACCAAGGCTTTTCAGTAATGCGCGAGCCTTGTCTTTCGCTGATGTTCTGCTTTCGCCTCTAATAAGTTGGGGTAGTGTAACATTTTCAAGTGCTGAAAACTCGGGCAGCAATTGATGAAATTGATAAACAAAACCGATTTGGGTACGCCGGAGGTTGGTCCGGTCATCGTCGTTTAATCCCACACAATCCTGGCCTCCTAAAATAATAGCTCCCTCATCGGGTTGCTCGAGAAGACCGACAATGTGTAGAAGCGATGACTTGCCTGCGCCTGAAGGGCCAACAAGTGCAACGGCTTGTCCCGGATAGATGTCGGCTTCGGCGCCTTGTAAAACACGTATCTCCCGAGAGCCCTGCTTAAAGGTTCGCACGACCCCTCTTAAGCTCAAAACTGGTGCGGTATGTCTTTGCTCCACGGGCCTACTCGTAACGAAGGGCTTCAACGGGGTCCATCCGCGCAGCTCTCAGTGCAGGTGGAATAGTGGCAAGAACTGAAACAGCAAAAGAAAGAATCATGATTAGTGTAACATCACTGGCTTCCATTTCCGCTGGCATTTTAGACAAATAATAGAAAGTTGGGTCGAAAACATTTGTGCCTGTTATCCGACCAATAAATTGACGGATTGCCTCAATGTTGGCGCATACGAGAACACCGAGAAGAAAACCCGCCAAAGTTCCGACAATCCCGATACTCGCACCGGTAATTAAAAAGACACGCATTATTGCGCCCCGCGTCGCCCCCATTGTCCTCAAAACGGCAATATCTCGCCCCTTATCTTTCACAAGCATAATCAGTCCGGCAATAATATTAAAAGCGGCTACAACAATGATCAGAAGCAGGATGAAAAACATGACGTTTTTTTCAACTTGAAGGACTTGGAAAAAGCTGCGGTTACGCTGACGCCAATCATTGACATGAATTTCCGCCCCTCCCGCTTCCATCACCGGTTTGTGCAAATTTCCAACTTTGTCAGGGTCATTAACAATGACCTCAAGTACGTTCACACGGCCCTTAAGGTTGAAATAGCGCTGGGCTTCTTTAAGGGGAAGAAAAACAATCGTTTCATCATATTCCGACATACCGATTTCAAAAATTGCCGCTATTGGATAGCGTTTGACCCTAGGGGCTATACCGAAAGGTGTGGATGCCCCGCGTGGCGAAACAAGCGTTACGGAATCTCCAACTCGCACACCTAAGGCATTGGCTAAACGAGTGCCGATCGCAATAACGGGCTTTTCATCAAAGCCATCAAGGGTTCCAAAATGTACATTGCCGGAGATGGATTCTAATCCCTTAAGATCGGCCTCGGCCAGCCCTCGTATCAAGGCTCCCTTTGCAATTGCTGGCGACGAGATCATGGCTTGGCCTTCAATGAGTGGCATCACACTCTTGACGCCATCGACCTTGCGGACACGTTGGGCAACCTCGTTATAGTCTGTAAAATTACCTCCGGTCTTGTGCACTACCATATGGCCATTTAGGCCAAGAATTTTTGCAAACAATTCCTTATGAAAACCGTTCATGACCGACATGACGATAATAAGAGTGGCTACACCTAGTGTAATGCCAAGAAAGGAGAAGCCCGCAATAACTGAGATAAAGCCTTCTTTGCGGCGGGCTCTCAGATAACGGAGCGCAAGGATCCACTCAAAGAGGGAAAAGGGCTTTGTATCGCTTTGCGCAGTCATTGAGAATATACCTAATAAAAAATCTTAGACAGCCCCTAACAGGCGTTCCACAACATCGTCCTCGGACAAGTTTTCACGTTCGCCACTTGCCCTGTTCTTAATTTCTACCTGGCCATTTTTTTGGCCCTTTGGCCCAACGATTAGTTGCCAAGGCAAACCAATTAAGTCCATGGCGGCAAATTTTGCACCAGCACGTTCGTCCCTATCGTCATAGAGAACCTCAGCTCCTGCATTGGAGAGCTTTTCATAAAGCGTTTCGCAGGCGCTGTCTGTTGCCTTATCGCCTGATTTTAAGTTGATCAGTCCAATTCTGTAAGGGGCAACAGTGTCGGGCCATATAATTCCATTATCGTCATGGCTAGCTTCAATTACGGCTCCGACAAGGCGGGAAACGCCAATACCGTAAGAGCCGCACTCGACGTTAACAAGCTCACCTTCAGCGTGTTGTACAGCGCATTTCATCGGCTCAGAATATTTGGTTCCGAAGAAGAAAATGTGACCAACTTCAATGCCCCTTGCTGAAATCTGCTTGTTCTTGGGTACCTCGGTTTCAAAGCGCTGCGGGTCATGTTTCTCTATGGTGGCGGCGTATTTGCTCGTCCATTGCTCAATGATAGGTTTTAAGTCAGCCTCGAAATCGATATCGGAATCAGGGGCATCCAATTCCACTAAGTCTTTATGGCAGAAAACCTCGCTTTCTCCAGTTTCTGCCAGAATGATAAATTCATGACTAAGGTCGCCACCAATTGGGCCAGTATCGGCAGCCATGGGAATGGACCTAAGGCCCATGCGCGCAAATGTTCTAAGATATGCGACAAACATTTTATTATAGGAGCGCCGCCCTTCCTCAGGGGTTAAATCAAAAGAATAGGCATCCTTCATCAAGAATTCCCTGCCACGCATCACGCCAAAGCGTGGGCGGATTTCATCGCGGAATTTCCATTGGATATGGTATAAATTGCGTGGCAAATCCTTGTAGGATTTGACGGCATTACGGAAAATTTCGGTTATCTGTTCTTCGTTGGTTGGCCCGTAAAGCATATCTCTTTTATGGCGATCGGTAATGCGGAGCATTTCCTTGCCGTAGTCATCATAGCGTCCGCTTTCACGCCAGAGATCAGCAGGCTGGATCGTTGGCATGAGCATTTCAATAGCGCCGGCGCGGTCTTGCTCCTCCCGGACGATCTGCTCAATCTTTTGTAAAACTCGATGTCCGAGGGGCAACCAAGAATAAATGCCGGCGCTCGATTGTCGGATCATGCCTGCACGAAGCATTAGTTTGTGAGAGACAATTTCCGCCTCTTTGGGATCGTCTTTCAGGATTGGCAGAAAATAACGGCTTAGGCGCATAATAGACCTTTGAGAAAATCACTCGCCAGGGAAAAGTTGGAAGCCCTTTTTTCAATTCGCTTTATTTACAGGCATCCGTAGATTTATAAGCATCTGTAGGCCGCTAATAGCGATTTCTTACGTTTGTGGCAATCCCATGAGAGGAAAACTTTGTTCAATTAATCATTTTTCCGATAACCTAGGGGCGTTCAGCTGCGTTAGAAGCAGGAACGCTGTTTAATATAGCCGACTCAGTCTCTTTCGTTTGCATAGATTAAAACAGACCTTAGTGAGATTTATTTAGAGATGATCAACTTTATCATTGGTGAATTTACCATAACCTCTGGATACGCCTTTATATCTACAAAAAAATGGAAATATTTTTTGTAATATACGTGACAGAAAGCCGCAGTTTCGCTACTCTGCTTATCCAAGAACAAATCAAGAGCCTTCCCTGTCTACATATAACGTTAGACAGATATCAACGGCTCAAGTCTTGGGAGGAAGGATGTTCCCGGCGCGCCAGTAGAAATAATACCTCGGCTGCTGCCTCTTATCGATGACTTGCCTGGGAAAATGTCCCAGCTAGGGCTTCGGTCATCAAATAGATGGGGAACAGACAAAACTCTGAAAGCAAGGTCAAAAGACCTTGCTTTTTTTTGTCTTCAGCAGAGCTTTTCTATTTTAGAGTGTTTTCAGGAAAAGTGGACACCGGTTTTCCGTCCGAAAACACTGCAAATCAAAGGCTCTAGCGCATTATCACCCTGCTTGAAAAAGCCGGACGGCGTCGTCGCATTCAAAAAGATAGAGCAGCGTGCGTAGAGCCTCGCCTCTCGGTGATGCAAGCTTTGGATCTTGCTCCATAATCATGCCCGCATCATCACGGGCTGCCCCTAACAGTTCCTTGAATGCGGGAATATCAGCCAACCGAAATTCTGGAGCGCCACTTTGCCGTGTACCCAAAACCTCTCCACCACCACGCAGGCGTAAATCTTCTTCTGCTATCACAAAGCCATCTTCTGTTTCCCGCATGGTTTGCAGTCGTGCCCGGGCGGTTTCTGATAGAGGGGAATGATAAAGCAGAATGCAAGAGGACTGCGCCTCACCCCGTCCCACACGGCCTCGTAATTGGTGTAGTTGTGCTAAACCGAAGCTTTCAGCGTGTTCGATAACCATGATTGTGGCATTTGGAACGTTCACGCCAACCTCAATCACCGTGGTTGAGACGAGAACTGAGAGATTGCCGGCCGCAAAATCTGCCATGACAGCATCCTTCTCAGGGCCCCGCATTTGACCGTGCACGAGCCCTACCTTATCTCCAAGACGCTGTTTAAGGTGCGCATGCCGTTCTTCTGCTGCAGCCATATCTATATGGGGAGATCCCTCGACGAGTGGGCATACCCAATAGACTTGCGCACCATTTGTGATAGTGCGCTTGAGGCCCGCAAACACTTCTTCAAGCCGTTCATCCGGAATCACTCTGGTTGTTACAGGCTTACGGCCTGCTGGTTTTTCAGTCAGCCGTGATACTTCCATGTCGCCATAATGTGTAAGCAGCAAAGTTCTAGGAATGGGTGTTGCAGTCATGACTAAGACGTCTGCGCCATGTACACCACCCTTACCTTGTAATGCCAGTCTTTGATGAACGCCGAAGCGATGTTGTTCGTCAATAATTGCTAGTGCAAGGTTAGAAAATTCCACTTCACGTTGAAACAATGCATGGGTACCCACAAGAATATCAATCTCACCTGCCTTTAAAAGGCTGAGTAAATCTTTGCGTGTGCGCCCTTTTTCACGCCCGGTGAGAAGTCCTAGGCGAAGCCCCACAGCTTCAGCGAGAGGCTCAATGGTAGCAAAATGTTGACGTGCCAAAACTTCTGTAGGGGCCATCATGGTGGCCTGGGCCCCTGCTTCTGCGGCGGCCACCATTGCAAACAATGCAACGATGGTTTTGCCACTGCCTACATCTCCCTGCAGTAAGCGCAGCATGCGATAAGGCGCAGCCATATCTTTGGCGATATCTGTTAAGGCGTTTTCTTGCGAGGATGTGAGTGAAAACGGTAGGACTTCGATAAGGCGTGTCTTGAGCTTGCCTGTTCCCTTAATAGGGCGTCCGCGAACTTGTTTTAAATTTCGGCGCACAAGCGCTAAGGCGAGTTGATTGGCAAGAAGTTCATCATAGGCCAAGCGAAGCCGCGCTGGGCTTGCGGGAGAGATATCGGCCTCTGTTTTCGGGTTATGCAGAGTATTTAGCGCACTTGAAAAATCTGACCATGTGTTTTTTTTAAGCCAAGCTTCGTTCTGCCATTCGGGGAGATCTGGAGCCTGCGAAACGGTTTGTTGAATAGCTTTACGTAGAACTTTGCCGGAAAGGCCAGCCGTCAGAGGGTAAACCGGCTCAAGCAGCGGCAGGTTTTCAAATTCTTCCTCGGTGATAATATGGTCAGGATGCGGCATTTGTAGTTGGTCGCCATAGGTCTCGATGCGGCCGCTGATATGACGTATTTCACCTTCTGGCAGAGCACGCTCAAGATAGCGCTTATCTCCATGAAAAAAGATTAGGATAATACCGCCTGTATCATCCTCACAATAAACACGATAAGGCGCGCGGCCCCTCTTGGGAGGTGGGCGATGTTGGCTGACCCGTACTTTAAGGGTTGCAAGTTGACCTGGAATGGCATCAATAATTTTTGGCTGTGCACGGCGGTCAATAACACCGGTTGGCATATGCCATAGGAGATCTATGACGCGGGGAGTGGAGATCTCCGAGGGTGGATCAAGCAGTTTTTTCAAAAGGGTAGCTAATCTGGAGCCTATGCCATCCAGCTTGGTGACGTCTGAAAAAAGGGGATTAAGTTGAGTTGGCCGCATGAGTAGCGTGTTGGCTAGAGGTACCTTGATAAAATCCCCATCAGACATCATTCAGGCTGACAGGAGACCGGACGGGCGCTATATCTACGCACGAATATATTATCACTAAGAAGGTTGACGGCAGCTGCATATATAGTCAAGCCGCCAATGGCAGGTAACTGTTAAATCCTGACGATAATCAAAAAAGCATGAATAGAGAACCAGATGATCTCGAAGCACGCCGCCGTAGAGCCCTTTACCGGGCCTCGCATCGGGGCATGAAGGAAATGGATTGGCTTTTAGGCAAGTTTGCGGAGACAGAAGTCCATCACATGGATGACGATACACTTGAAGATTTTGAGCGCTTTCTGGCTGTATCAGACCGTGATTTGGAGCAGTGGATCATATATGGCCGTTATGGGGCAGAAGGGGAGTTCGCATTATTTGTAGGTGCGATCAGACAATATCATGACATTAAACCGTAAGTGCAGTGAATAATAATAAAGTGATGATTGGCAAGTTGGGTGATAGTCAGGGGCACGTTTTACTAACTGGAGTGCCTGAGGGGCTTGATGCGTCCTTTTTAGGGGAATTGGTCCAAAATGCTGGACAATTCACTGATCAGGCCGCGTTATGTCTTCATGTTGCGCGGGATGATCAACGCATGGCTGCACTTTTCGCGGCACTTCGTTTTTTTGCTCCCGAAGTTAAGGTAATGAAATTTCCAGCATGGGATTGTGTTCCTTATGACCGGGTCTCCCCAAATCTTGAGATTACAAGCCGGCGGATCTCAACTCTTGCACGACTGGTTCTTACCAAACGTAAGACACCAATAATCGTGCTCACAACGATGAATGCGGTCATCCAACGCGTTCCATCCCAAGACTATTTGAAAGAGACGATTGTTCGCCTAAGGCCAGGTCAACAAATCGGCATGGAGAGGCTTGCCACCCGCCTTGGAGCATCCGGATATGTCCGGACCAGTACGGTCATGGAGCGGGGCGAATATGCGGTAAGAGGTGGCATTCTGGATTTGTTTCCGCCAGGGCATAGCCAACCTTTGCGGCTTGATTTCTTTGGGGATACGCTGGAATCCATCCGTAAATTTGATCCTGCAACCCAGCGAACAAGCGGCAATGTTGCAAAGCTGGTTCTTTTGCCTGTGAGTGAAGTGCCTTTTGGGGTGGAAGTTACCCGGAATTTTCGCAGCCGGTATGTGGAACTATTCGGTGCGGTAACTGGTGAAGATCCGCTTTATGAAGCCATTTCCAGTGGTGCCCGCTATCAGGGTATGGAGCATTGGCTACCCTTTTTTCATGAGCGATTGGAAACTCTCTTCGATTATCTTCCAGATGCATTAGTGACATTCGACCATCTGGCGGAAGATGCCAGGCTTCGCCGCAACGAACAGATTGCCGATCATTATCAAGCTCGCCTTGAGGCATTGGAACAAAAGGCTTTTGGTGCGGCCCCTTATAAGCCGGTGGCACCGGATGAGCTTTTTGTCACGGAAGAAGAATGGAATAACCTTCTAAAAAATAGGTCCATACGGTCCTTTAGCGCATTTGAAATGCCTGAGGATGTTAAAGGGGTGGAGACCTTGTCTTTAAAAGGCCGCCGGGGACGGAATTTTGCAACCGAGCGTGCTAACGAAGAAATTAATGTTTTTGATGCCGTTACCGCACATGTCAAAACCCTCAAGAAGCAACGCAAAAAGGTTCTGATAGCTTGCTGGAGCCCGGGTGCACGTGAACGCCTGTCGTCTCTCCTAAAGGATCACGGTCTTGAAAATACCGTGAAAGTGGACAGTTGGCCTGAGTTCTTGGAACGGAGTGGGTTTACGGCTGGGATTTGCGTTTTGGGCCTAGAAGCTGGATTCGAAACGCCGGAATTTGCCGTCATTGGTGAGCAGGATATTTTGGGTGATCGTTTGGTACGTTCGCGCAAGCGTCCCAAACAGGGCAGTGATGTCCTAACAGAAGCTGCAAGTCTCAATATGGGTGACCTGATTGTCCATGCCGATCACGGCATTGGCCGGTTTGAAGGTCTTAAGACAATTGAAGCCGCGGGAGCACCGCATGACTGTTTGGAGCTTATCTATCACGGTGGCGACAAGCTTTATCTTCCTGTCGAAAATATCGAGCTTTTAAGCCGTTATGGCTCGGACGAAGCTGGTGCACAGCTTGATCGATTAGGCGGGACAGCCTGGCAAGCCCGTAAAGCCAAGCTCAAAAAGCGTATACGTGATATCGCTGACAAGCTCATCAAAGTAGCGGCGATGCGGGCCTTAAGAGAAGCTCCGGCCTTCGCGCGGCCCGATGGAATCTATGATGAATTTTGTGCCGGTTTTCCTTATGAGGAAACCGAGGACCAAGAAGCCAGTATCGATGCGGTTCTTGAGGACCTTGAGAGTGGCCGGCCCATGGACCGGCTGATTTGCGGCGATGTGGGGTTTGGAAAAACGGAAGTAGCTCTCAGGTCTGCGTTGGTCTCCGTTATGTCAGGTAAGCAGGTTGCCGTCGTGGTTCCTACGACATTGCTGGCGCGTCAGCATTACCACACCTTTGCAGAACGCTTCCGTGGATTTCCAGTCCGGATTGCCCAGGCTTCAAGACTTGTGAGCACACGCGATATGGCCAATGTCAAAAAGGAGCTTAAGTCCGGTGAGCTAGACATTGTCATCGGCACTCACGCGCTTTTGGGGAAATCAATTGAGTTTGCCGATCTTGGGCTTCTCATCATTGATGAAGAACAGCATTTTGGTGTCCAGCACAAAGAACGCCTGAAACAATTCCGTGAAGATGTTCATGTGCTGACCTTGACGGCAACACCGATCCCACGCACCCTTCAGTTGGCGCTAACGGGTGTACGGGAGCTTTCCCTTATCACCACACCGCCGATTGACCGATTAGCAGTACGCACATTTATAACGCCCTTTGATCCGGTTATTTTACGCGAAGCGCTTTTACGGGAGCGTTACCGTGGCGGTCAGAGCTTTTATGTTTGTCCCCGCATTTCGGATCTCGCAGAGATAGGAGAGTTTCTAGCGGAGCATGTACCGGATCTTAAGGTCGCCCATGCTCACGGACAGATGCCGTCAGGTGAGCTTGAAGATGTTATGACCGCTTTTTATGACCGGGAATATGACGTTCTTCTTTCAACAACAATTGTAGAATCCGGCTTAGATATTCCTACTGCCAACACGCTGATCGTTCATAGGTCCGATATGTTTGGCCTGGCACAACTTTATCAATTGAGAGGCCGGGTTGGGCGGTCAAAAACTCGGGCCTATGCGCTTTTCACAATACCGGTGAACAAGACCTTGACGCCTGCGGCCGAAAAACGGCTTAAGGTTTTGCAATCGCTCGACACCCTCGGTGCCGGTTTTACGTTGGCAAGCCATGATCTTGATATTCGGGGCGCGGGGAACCTTTTAGGTGAAGAACAGTCGGGCCACATTAAAGAGGTTGGTTTCGAACTTTATCAATCGATGTTGGAAGAGGCTGTTGCTGCATTGAAGGGCGGGGATGCATTAGATTTAGAAGACCAATGGTCACCAAATATCGCAATTGGTACAGCGGTTCTTATTCCGGAGCCCTATGTGCCGGATTTGCAACTGAGGTTAGGGCTCTATCGACGCCTGTCAAAGCTTGAGGAGGCAAATGAAATTGAGGGGTTTGCAGCGGAAATGGTGGATCGGTTTGGGCCGTTGCCGGAGGAAGTAAAGCATCTTTTGGAGATTGTCCAGATCAAGGTGCTTTGCCGTCGCGCTGGGATCGCACAGATTGAGGCCGGACCTAAAGGCGGGGTTGTGACATTCCGCAATAACAGCTTCGCCAATCCGGAAGGACTCATTGCATTTGTGACTGAAAGATCTGGAGTGGTGAAAATTCAACCCGACCACAAGCTCGTTTATCGTGCAGATTGGGATCTGCCTGAGACACGTCTCAAAGGAACGCGTGCACTTGTTCGCCAGCTTGCTGAAATCGCGGAAGCTACAAAAGAAGCCGCCTGAAAGTTGCTTTCCACACGACACAAGAGACGAAAGAGGTGAAAACTATGTTTTTCGTCATCGCGAGGGGGCCTAAAAGGCCGACGAAGCAATCCAGAAGAGCGCTAAATTAACCTGAGTTATGGATAAGCTACATCCTCTTGAGGCCCTACACACTCGGAGCCATTCCCGCCACGAAGGCGCACTGCTGTCCGGGAAAATTTGGAAATGCATCTCCACTTGTTGTATGCGGAGCTTTAACGGCATACTCCAATAACCTTCCCCCTGGAGGGGGAGGTCGGCACGGAGTGCCGGGTGGGGGGGATTCATGAGAAAACCTATACACTTGAATCTGCCTCCGTCACCCCCATCCCAAACACCATGCGACTTAGCCCTGGTGGGCTAAGCCAGTGGCGTTTGGCCTTCCCCCCTCGAGGGGGAAGGAGCGCAAGTGGTACCGTCAGAACCAAGTCCCGATACTCCGAGATAGCGTTATGTCTTTTTATATCAACTTCGCTGGACGGGGCTTGCAGCCCCGTCCACACTGTTCATGAAGCCGTTGACAAAAACCAATGGTGAAAGAGGACATAAAATAGGATGAAACAGGGAGTTTTATGCTCCGATGCCAATAGTTGGAAGTGTTGTTTGATGAACATTGCGGACGGGGTTACAAACCCCGTCCGGCAGAGATTGAAACTTTCTGATTTAAACCTTCGCTGGACGGGGCTTGCAGCCCCGTCCACACTGTTCATGAAGCCGTTGACAAAAACCAATGGTGAAAGAGGACATAAAATAGGATGAAACAGGGAGTTTTATGCTCCGATGCCAATAGTTGGAAGTGTTGTTTGATGAACATTGCGGACGGGGTTACAAACCCCGTCCGGCAGAGACTGAAACTTTCTGATTTAAACCGGACACTAATGCGCCTTCGCGGGAATGACGGCGTTTGCCGCTTGTGAGTGCATTAATCTCTCACCATATTTTCTTGAATTGGTTGTAAATTAAAAAGAACAGATCACATCTCTTATCCATAACTCAGGTTAAAATTCTGGATTGCCGCGCTCGCTCACGCTCAAATAGGTGCCAACTGGTAGCGCATATATAATGTACTCAAGTAGGTGCTAGATCAGGGTGATTTTTGGTTGAATCAACCAAAAATCATAAAACCTGATCGCTCTTAATAAGTTCGAGCGGGATGCGGGCGGAAAACCGCACACACTTTTCCTCATCCCGCTCTAACCGATAGCACATGCAAAATGCTCGCTCGCAATGACGGCGAGCATTGTTTTGGGCTCCTTTACGTCTTATGTCATGTAGTGTGGTTGCTTTCACTAAAACATGCCCTATCTTTTTGTTGTCGCATATTTTTTTTCGCAAAACCGGTACTAGCTTTTACTAAAAAAGATATGCTCTAGATGGTGAAAAGAGAACACAACATTAACCACTCTCCAAGCATAATGAGATGTGATCATAAGCACTAACTTAAAAGTGAAGGCTGCATTTATATATTTTGCGTATTGCGGCAAACTCATCGTCACACCTTAGAAGACGGGGATCCAGATGTGAGTCAGGTTTGGATTTCCGTCTTTCGCCTCGGCGTAGCCTGGGTTGCCGGAACGACACGAAGTAAAAAGTATTCTCTATGATATCTTAAGTCAGCTCTTACGTGCAGTAGCACCATTTCTTTTTGAAAACAAATCCGCATAGTTTTGAAGTTTGCCGGGTTTCTCAAACAATGAGAGGGCCTTAAAAATGGTTGCTTTCGCAAACCCAAAAGCAAACCGCCTCGGCAAAGCTTCGGGGCGAACAGACGCGAAAATTGAGAAGCTTCAGAGAGGTCTGCAGGAGCTTGAATTTTATTATAATTCGGGACAACTGTTAGAAGTTGAGAATAGGGCAAGAAGGCTCGCTAAAAAATTTCCCCGCTCCTACATGGTGTTTAATATCTTAGGCGTGGCACTTGCCGGTCAGGAGAAATTTGATAAAGCCATTGCGAGCTACCAACGGGCCCTGAAGGTTAAACCTGATTATGCTGACGCTCTCAATAATCTGGCAAATGCCTTAAACAATACCGGTAAATTTGATGAAGCCATCGCCAATTACGAACGGGCCTTAAAGATTAATCCTGATTATCCTGATGCCCATTTCAATTTTGCAAATTCATTAAGGAACCTTGGCAAGTTTGAAGAGGCGGTTGCCGGTTACCGGCAAGCGCTGAAACTTAAGCCTGATTATGGTGAGGCATATGCTAATTTGGGCATAGTCTTGACGATTTTAAATGAATTTGAACAAGCCGTCGTGTGTTTTCAGCAAGCCATTAAGTGCGGCTCACAACATGCCGATGTTGATTTCCATTATGGTAATGCCCTGATGTATCTCGGTAAGTATGAAGAAGCGGTTGCCAGATACCAAATTATTCTTGAAAGCAATCCCGATTTTGCCGAAGCCCACAGCAATCTAGGTGTTGCATTGAAGAATCTCGGCAGGTTTGAGGAGGCTGCTCAATGTTATCAGAAAGCTTTACAGATTAAGCCGGATTATTCACGAGCCCTTACAAATTTTGCCGAGACCCTTCGTAATATAAAAGAAATTGATGTTTCACCATTTTTCAAAGAGCTGATCATACGCTGTTTTGAAAGCCCGGAAATTGAGAGCGACGCCATTAATGCTGTCAGCATGGCGCTGATATCAAAGGTTCTCAAACCCCAGATTGAAGCAGAGGACATAAGCCAGGTCGACTTCTCAAGCTTAGATAATCAAACCAGCGGTGTTCTCATCGCGCATCTAAGAAACTCGGCAATCATAAGTGCTCAAGTGGAGAGCTTTCTTACAAACGTTAGAAGAGTGTTCCTTGAGCGTTTCAACGCGGCCAGTGAAGATAAAACAATTTCGGACACATCTCTTGAATTGCTTGATGCATTAGCTTTGCAAAGCTTTCTAAATGAATATATTTGGTATGTTTCAGATGAAGAGCATGAAAAAATTGATGTGCTGCAAAGACATATCATCCAAACCATAGCGGACGGCGGTACGCCTGGTAAGTATGCTCTGTTTCTATTTGCTTCTTATCGCCCACTGCACACAATTGAGGACATACGTATTTGGGCTTCTAGCGTCCAAAATCAGGCAGATGACGCTTTTAAACATACGCTGCAACAATTGATCGTTAATCCCTCACGCGAGAAGGAGATTGCAAAAAATATTGAGCAACTGACGTCCATTGATGACAACATATCGGTCGCAGTTCAATCACAATATGAAAATAATCCCTATCCTCGCTGGGATAGCTTGTCTGTGATGAACTCTCTTCAGTATACGCAGAATGTGCTCATTGATATTGCTCCCAATCGACCGCATCTAGAGCCGACAACTGATGCGCCTAAAATTCTGACAGCCGGCTGCGGTACGGGGAAACAACCTATAACTTCCGCTTTTCGTTACCATAATTCTAGCGTATTCGCGGTGGATCTCAGCAGAACTAGCCTTGCTTATGCAATACGCAAGGCGGAAGAGCTCCAGGTCTCGAATATTAAATTTGCTCAAGCCGATATTTTAAAATTGAGTGAGTTAGATGAACAATTTGATATGATCGAATGTGGCGGCGTTTTGCATCATATGGCGGAACCGGAGGCTGGCCTAAAAGTTTTACTGGGCCTTCTAAAACCGGGGGGATTTATCAGGCTGGCGTTATATAGTGAAATTGCCAGGGAGGACATTGTTCGCTTACGTCAACTTGTAGACGGTAAGTCGATTGATGTGTCAACGGAGGGGATCCGAAAAATCCGCCGCGAACTCAAAAATAATCAACCGGAACTTTATCAAAAGCTCTGTTATTTTAGAGACTTTTTTTCAACCTCTGAAGTGCGTGATCTACTATTCCATGTTCAGGAGCATCGCTTCACAATTCCCCAGCTAGAGAGCCTTATTAAGGGCAATGACTTGGAGTTTCTCGGGTTTCACCTCCAGGACCCGCGCATTAAAAACTCTTTTTCAGAGCAATTTCCAGATGATCCAAACTGCCTTGATTTAGAAAATTGGCATCAATTTGAGCAGAAAAATCCTAAGACCTTTAGCTGCATGTATCAATTTTGGTGCCGGAAAAAGGTTTGAAGATATTTTCGAAAAATCTCTGCGCTAATTATCCTCACTGCCAAGCCTCATCTCGCTAGTTATTAGGTCGGCACAAGGGTCTTTCTGATTTTGATGGAATCAAAATCAGACCCTAAACCTTTGTTTTGCCGTGCTTCTTATCGGAAAACCGGTGCCCACTTTTCTGGAAGCACTCTAAGTCGTTCTTGTCTCTACAAATTCCCAGAAAACTTGACTCAACTATATAACTAGATTACTAGATATATAATGATTAAAGTTCGACTAAAAGAAGCTGGTGCCGTAAAGATGCTGGATGCCCTTGGCAATAGGACAAGGCTTCGGCTTTTCCGGTTGTTGGCCGGTGCAGGGCCGGGGGGGCTGAATGTTGGTCAAGTGCAAGAACGGCTAGGTGTGCCCGCTTCAACCCTCGCCCACCATCTTACGGCTCTCGTACGCGCCGGTGTGATCTCCCAACGCAGGAAAGGGCGTGAAGTTCGTTCTATGGTGAATTATGAGGCAATGGATGCTCTTACGGCCTATATAACTGAGTGCAATGCGGAGGCAGAAGAAGGAAGCCGAAGAAAAAGGTCATGACATGTAGACGTCAAATTTAAGGCGATAAGTAAAAAGGATTTGGCAGAGCCGGACTTGATCCCTAAATATAAGACAAGATGCGTTGCAGTCGTCTGTGATATCTATACCTGCACCTGAACCAGGTTTTTAAATGGGTGCTACAGGAAAGTCTCTTTGAATTCTGCCCAAGTGAGATTCAATTTTTCAACCAGCAGTCAGAGAATAGGAAGGCTTCATGTCAATACAAGCGCCAGCAAGGCGGAATACGGCTCCCGATATTACCAAGCGCAAAGGAGGGGACCCGATCGTTTCACTGACCGCATACCACGCTCATACAGCTAAAATCATTGATCCATATGTGGATTTTCTTCTAGTGGGAGATTCTCTCGGCATGATCATGCATGGCTATGAAACCACTGTGCCGGTGCCGCTTGACCTCATGATTATGCATGGTGCTGCTGTTGTACGGGGGTCAAGTCATGCATTGGTCGTGGTGGATCTGCCTTTTGGCTCTTATGAGGAAAGTCCCGAAATTGCCTTTAGGCACGCAGCGCGTGTGATGAAAGAAACAGGCTGTGGCGCCGTTAAGTTGGAGGGTGGCGCACGTATGGCGGACACAATCCGCTATTTAACCGAGCGCGGCATCCCAGTGATGGCTCATATCGGGCTAACACCTCAGTCCGTTAATGTGATGGGAGGGTTTAAAACCCAAGGCCGAGAACAATCGCAATGGGCAAGCATAGAAGAGGACGCTCAATCTATAGCGGAAGCTGGGGCTTTTTCAGTGGTGCTGGAAGGCATGGCGGAACTGCTTGCCGCTAGGATTACGAAACTCGTACCAATTCCCACGATTGGAATTGGAGCGTCGGCTGAATGTGATGGGCAGATTTTGGTGCTTGAAGATATGTTAGGCTTAAACCCACGTGTGCCGAAATTCGTCAAGATTTTCGGGAAAATCGGTCCAGCGATTGAGGAAGCCGTGAAGGAATATGCAGATGAGGTGCGTTCTCGTACATTCCCGGCTGAGGAACACACCTATGGAATGAAAGATCCCTCTGTAAAAACACAAGACAAAAGTGCTTGATGCCCTGAAATTGAATTCGTATCATTTATTGGCAGTTTTTAACGAATTTAAGAGCTGAACACACACATCACCTCTTAAGAAATAGCCACGAAAAAGTCCAAAATGACAGGCAGTTAGTCTCTGAGATTCAATTGGTTGGCAGGGATCAGCTCCTAAAGTTGAGATTATTACGGTTTCTTTTGGGGCGTGCAGTGGAAAAGCATATTTTATCAATTTGCTTGGTTCTGCTGCACGCGCTAATTATATGAGTCTTTTGATGTTAAATGAGTCGCGTTCTCTGCAAGGTTAAGTGCAGAGTATGGCAGCTTTATACCGGCGTAATAGATCGTGAATAGATAATGACCGACAGCGATATTTTCCGCGAAGTTGATGAAGAAATTCGGCGGGAAAAATTTAAAAACCTTTGGGACAAATATGGGTTCTTAATTGTAAGTGTCGCACTTGCAATTGTGATCGCTGTTGCGGGCACGAAAGGATGGCAATATTGGCAGGCTAAGCGGGCAGCCGATGGTGGAGCCGTCTTTCTCAAGGCACAAGCTCTTTCTAGTGACGGGAAGGGGGATGATGCAACGAAAATATTTCAAAAGCTGATTGACGAAGGACCTGGCGGTTATCAGCTTTTGGCCCGCTTCCGGCTGGCAACGGGCTTGGCCGAAGCAGGTAAAACGGAAGAAGCCGTTAAGGCGTTTGATGCGATTGCTGCATCTGCCGGGAGCGATAACATTTTAAGAGATTTTGCTCGCATTCAAGCGGCTATGCTGAGAATTGATAAAGCGAAATTTGATGAGATAAAATCACGTCTTGGCAAGATGACGACAGCAGATAATCCATGGCGTCATTCTGCTCGGGAGCTTATGGGGCTTTCAGCCTTTAATGTAGGTGCCTTGGAAGAGGCTGAGAAACTCTATAATGCCGCATTGGCGGATCCTGCTGTACCACAAAATCTTCGCCAGCGTGCGGAAATGATGTTAGCGCTCATCGTTGAACAAAGCGCCAAACCCGCATCCGGTGATGCAAAAGCAGAAGATACGAGCAAGTCTGTTGTAAAAAAAGAGTCGGGCGTAGATAAGACAAAATCCGAGCATAAAAATAACAAGAAGTAATATAGCGTGGAACGCTCTAATGCGATTTCAGAAACAGGGATAAACGGCATAGGTCCAATATGACCCGTTGGTTTACAAGTTACCTTAGAATAGGGCTGTTTTTTCTGGCCTTAAGTGTCTTTGGCGGTTGTTCTTCAGTGCCAAGCCTTTCACAGCTAAATCCGTTCAAAGAGGAAGAGAAGAAGCTTCCAGGTGAACGGCTCGCCGTGATGAGTGTAAAGGATGCCCCTAAGATTGACACCACAGCGGCGAAAGCACCTATTCTACTTCCAAAGCCAAGTGCTAATCAGGCCTGGACACAACCTGGTGGTAAGCCAAACAATGCCCCGGGCCATCTTGCGCTTTCAGGTGGTCTCAAAACAGTTTGGGGTGTGAGCGCAGGCGAAGGATCGAGTTCTGACGGCCAATTGACTGCAAGCCCGATTGTTTATCAAGGCAAGATCTTCACACTGGATACGCATGGTCAGGTTCGCGCCTTCTCTGCGTCAGGTGGTAAGAAGGTTTGGCAAGCCAATATGACACCGGAAAACGAGGATGAAGAAGAGGGGTTCGGAGGAGGCCTCGCGATAGATAATGGCCGGCTTTATGTAGCAACCGGCTACGGAACGGTGGCGGCATTAAATCCAGCGACTGGTAAACAAATTTGGAGTAAGGCCTTAAGGGTACCTATCCGCAATTCGCCAACCGCAGCAGGCGATAAGCTTTATGTTGTTACGACAGAAGGTCGCTTCTATTGTTTGGCGGGACCTGACGGGGTTGAGCTATGGACTTCGAGAGGACTGCCTGAGAATGCAACGCTTTTGAGTAATGCCAGCCCGGCTGTTTCGGGGGATTATGTTATCGTTCCTTATTCAGTGGGTGAAGTGGTGGCCTTCCAAGCGAGCTCTGGAAAATCAGTTTGGTCAGAGACTTTAACAAGGCGCCGTAGAGGGTCCTCGATTTCTGCTCTCAGCAGTCCGGCGCGTCCCGTAGTTTCAAATGGTGTTGTGTATACGGTAAGCCATTCCGGGCGCATGTTGGCTACGGCAAGGAATACGGGTGAACGGTTGTGGACACAAAATATCGCGAGCTCACAGACGCCATGGGTTGCAGGCGATTCTATATTCATTGTTGATGTGAATAGCAGGCTAATTGCGCTTACAAGTAAGACCGGCAAAATACGCTGGGTTTCAGAGCTTCCAAAGGCAAAAAATTGGAGTGGGCCGGTTCTGGCTGGGGGTAAATTGTGGCTTGTTTCATCTGCGGGTCAGATGGTTGGCGCGGATGCAAAAACAGGGCAGGTCATTACCAAACGGAACCTCGATACACCGGTCTATATTTCACCAGTTGTCGCAAACGGACGCATGTATGTCTATACAGATAAGGCGCGCCTCATTGCTTTGAACTGAGTGGCTTTCCGCGCATTTGCCATAACCCTAATAGATAAGCTGACGGCTTATTTGCTCTGAGACACACGAAACACCGCTTGGATCCCCGACGATATGCTCGGATTTACGCCGAGACATACCCACCTCCCGGGCCGGCATATGTCGGGAATGACGGAGAGTCGTGTCGTATCGTATCGTGTATGAGATGTGTGAATCCCGTAGGTTACAAACCTAATCCAACTGCGAAGGCGGTGTTGTATAGTTTTTTCCTGGAACCGTGATCTTATGCCTTTCACCATTGCTATTATCGGCAGACCCAATGTCGGCAAATCGACCTTGTTTAATCGTTTGGCAGGCAAACGGTTAGCGCTTGTCGATGATATGCCTGGATTGACCAGGGATCGCCGGGAGGCCGAGACCGAAATCGGTGACCTTTCAATCCGATTAATCGATACAGCTGGTTTAGAGGAGGCTGAAGAGGGTTCGGTAGTTGCGCGCATGCGCGCACAAACCGAGACGGCTGTTGAGGAGGCTGACCTTATTCTTTTTATGATCGATGCACGTTCCGGTCTAACGCCAATAGATCATACTTTTGCAGATCTTATACGTGTGTCTGGTAAGCCGATTGTCGTGGCCGCGAATAAGTGCGAAGGGCAGGCTGGTGAAGCAGGCTTCTATGAAGCCTTCAATTTGGGCCTGGGCGATCCCATTGCCATTTCAGCGGAGCATGGCTTAGGCTTTAGTGAATTTTATGAGACCATTGAAGAGATTAGCCAAAGCTCGGGCAAAGAACATAGCGATGATCCCATGCCTGAGGCTGAAGAGAATATGGCCATACGCGTCGCTGTTGTTGGTCGTCCTAATGCAGGTAAATCAACATTGGTGAATACGCTTCTTAATGAGGAACGGATGATCACCGGACCGGAGGCTGGCTTGACGCGGGACTCAGTTGGGATCAATTTCGAATGGAAGGGCCATAAACTACGATTGTTTGACACTGCCGGGCTGCGCCGTAAGTCGCGGGTTTCTGAGCGCGCAGAGCATTTGTCGGTTGGAGATGCGTTGCGCGCTATACGCTTTGCTGAGGTTGTAATTTTGCTTCTAGATCCGGAGCGACCACTGGAAAAGCAGGATTTGCACATTGCAGATCTCGTTGCAGGGGAGGGGAGAGCGCTTGTAATTGGAGTAAATAAATGGGATCTGGTTACGGAAAAAACAAAATTCATTAAAGAATTGCGTAGTGAAGTTGAACGATCGTTGCCACAAATCAAAGGTGTTCCTGTTATTCCTCTTTCTGCAAAAAACGGTCGTGGCCTTGATAAGATGATGGAGGCGGTTTTTCAGGTCTATGAGATTTGGAATCGTCGCATACCGACAGGCGCCCTTAACCGTTTCCTTGAAGAGGCCCTTGACAGGCATGCCCCTCCAGCAACCGGTGGGCGCCGGATAAAGCTGCGTTATATGACCCAGCCAAATGCTCGCCCGCCAACTTTTGTCGTTTTCTGTTCGCGGCCGGAAGGTTTACCTAAAGCCTATTCGCGCTATCTGGTGAACGGTTTGCGTGAAACTTTTGATATGCCAGGGGTGCCTATTCGTTTACATATGCGCAAAGGTAAAAATCCTTATGTGTGATGGCAAAGTCGCCCTGTTAAAGTAGTTCAATTTGAGTGAAAATGACTCTGAGCTATGAGTGAAAAATCTGCAACAGAAGTTCTTTTTTATCACTTAGAACGTGTGCCACTGGAGCGTGTTCTACCGGGCTTGCTTGAGAAATCACTAGAGCGTGGTTGGCGTGCGGTGGTTCAGGCTTCGAGTGAGGAGCGCATTGAGGCCCTTGATATGTTGCTTTGGACATATAGGGAGGAGTCATTCTTGCCTCATGGCACAGCTAAAGAAGGCCATGCTCATATGCAGCTGGTTTTCCTCACCACATCAGATGACAACCCCAATGGTGCAAATATCCGCTTTTTCGTCGATGGGTCAGATGCAGAGGATTTGGCTAGCTATGATCGGGCGGTTTATTTATTTGATGGTCATGACGAGGATGCGGTGGCTCAGGCGCGCAAGCAGTGGAAAGCTGCTGCGAAATCCGGCTATGAGGTCACCTATTGGCAGCAAAATGATCAGGGCAAATGGGAGAAGAAGGCGTGAAAGATAGCAAGCTCTCACCTGAGGACTATGCTGCTGCTCGCCTTGCTGCTCGGCAAGCATCCTATGAGTTGCAATCAAAAGCGGAAGAAGAAGGACGCCCCCTTGCTTGGTTTGATGAACTCTATGAACGAGCTGAGGGAGAACGGGCAGCCATTCCCTGGGCTGATGCCGCGCCACGATTTAAGCTTGCTGAATGGCTGGCGGCCTATGAGGGCCATAAGGGAAGCGCGATGGATATCGGCTGTGGCCTCGGTGACAATGCTTGTCTCATTTCCGAGGCAGGATGGGATGTGACAGCTTTTGATCTATCGGAAATAGCCATTAAATGGGCGAAGAAAAGGTTTTCTGAAAGCGGAATAAAGTTTCATGGCGCGGATCTTTTTGCTCTGCCTAAAGAGTGGTTAGGTGCGTTCGATTTGGTTCATGAAACTTATAATCTGCAAGCCATGCCTCAGGGGCGAGATTATGTGAGAAATGCCATGGTCGCAATTTCCTCCTTGGTTGCGCCTCGTGGAACGGTGCTGGTCATAACTCGGGCGCGGGAAGCCACTGACGCTATTGAGGGTCCGCCTTGGCCCCTCACGCGTGAGGATCTTACAACCTTTGAGGCGACCGGTCTTACCGAGGTACGCTTTCAAGAATTTTATGATCAGAGGGATGACCCCATCCGCCATTTTCTCGTAGAATATAAGAGACTCTAAATCTTGGAAAAGTCGCCATGGCGGCCGAGACCATCTTTAAAACGTCTTGCGCCATCGATGCCATTGTCGATGAGTGCCTCACGGCCATTATACCACTCCTGAATCAAGCCATCACGAATGGATAGACCATGGCTCGCAATAGCTGAGCGACGATCAACACGGACGCAAGTTTGAGGGAACCTCGCGATTTCGTGTGCAAGCGCCTCTGCTTTGGTCCTTGCCGTCCCCGTGGGTTCCACATATTCGCAAAGGCCAATGCGATGGCACTCATCGGCCGGAACTTTTCTGCCTGTCAGAATGATTTCAAGGGCGCGGCCCTCACCAACAATGCGTGGTAGACGAACTGTGCCGCCGTCTATGAGTGGAACTCCCCAACGTCGGCAGTAAACTCC
This sequence comes from Methyloligellaceae bacterium, assembly GCA_965224165.1. Classification (GTDB taxonomy): domain Bacteria; phylum Pseudomonadota; class Alphaproteobacteria; order Rhizobiales; family CBDCYM01; genus CBDCYM01. The sequence goes on from CBDCYM010000011.1 coordinate 2,006,037, forward strand.
AAAATAGGCCGTCTCGGCCATAACACGAAAATCACACCAAAGACCAAGCTCCATACCTCCCGCAACCGCCGGACCCTCAATTGCTGCAATAACGGGCTTATCAAGCTCAAGCCGAGATGGCCCAAGAGGTCCCCGCGGAATTTCACCACCATTACCCTTTGTTCCGACAGTAGGGATATCCAACTCACCTAAAGGTGCATTCGGGTCGAGTGTGCTTACATATTTGAGATCCCAACCGGCACAAAAGGCGCCACCTTCTCCATAAAAGACCGCAACAGACGCATGTTCATCACCATCAAACTCTAAAAATGCAGCTGTCAGCGCATCTGCGCTCTCTGGGTCCATGGCATTGCGTGCTTCTGGGCGGTCATGGATCACCGTCCAAACAGGACCATTTTTATCGATACGGACAACCATATATGTCTCCCTTAATTATCTAAATTTAGGAACATGGGTATCTCTAGATACTCCTTTCAGGCCATCCACCACCCCCTGCCATCCGCCTAATTATCTCAGAATATGGCGGATGGCAGGGGGTGGTGGATGGTTTTTAGAGGTATCCACATGATAGACCGAAAAGCGAGGAACCAATTTTCTAACAGGGGGCGGTAAAATCAAAATCGGGAAGGTCCTAAGAGAAAGACTAACCCTTAAAGCCTAAATTCTGCCAACGTATCGCCTAATTAGTACTTAAGATAACGAGGTCAGATGCTCTAGGGGCATTTTGGGGTTAAACAATAGTATTATAAAGTGCACTGCTCCCCGAATGCTATTTGGTAGCGTCTGGCTTACTTGATCCTCTGTAATTTAAATTTTAGGTCAAGAATAGACAATGAAGAACGCTAGAGAATCCATTTCCTATATTTTTTGGAAGTGTTGTAATTGTGGAAATGATGCTTATGAATTTCTGTAGTTACTAGAATAAGTGAGTAATTACCATGTCATCCATGCCCCGAAATGGGTGATATTTAGGTTTTACTTTATTATTCAGAGTGTTCTAATAATAAATACCTCCAGTGCAGTGGATCAACTAAAAATGCTTAAATATATGGAGGCAAATCTCATGGGCGTATTTGATGCGCGCATATTTTTTCGGGGTCTAAGAATATTTTTTTCCTACGTAGTTCTTTGGTTTTGTTGGGTTGATACCGCAGCTTCTCAAGCTTTTGTCGACATTGACAAAATTGAAGGAGCTAATGCTTGTGCGGAGTGTCATAAACACGAAGCAGAAGTTTGGAAGGGCACGCATCATTTTAAGACATTTCGCATCATGCCGCGAAGCAAGGAAGCCAAAGAAATTGCGGACAAAATGCAAATTAAACGTATTAAATCGAAGAGCCTTTGTTTGAATTGCCATTTTACGTCTCGAAAGAAGGCGGGCCGTCCAAAACCTATTTCGGGCATCTCGTGCGAATCATGCCATGCGGCTGGAAAGGATTATATTAAACGTCATGCTGAATTTAGCGGTGCCAAAAAGAAAGAATTAGAATCAAAAGAACAAGCAGCGAAGCGATGGAAAGATTCTGAAGCTGCTGGGATGATTCGGCCTGCAACTTTGTATAAACTGGCTAAGAATTGTTATAGCTGCCATGTTGTTCCCCAGGAAAAGCTCGTCAATATTGGCGGGCATCCTGCCGGCAGCAAATTTGAGTTGGTATCCTGGTCACAAGGTGAGGTACGTCACAACCTTTGGTATTCAAAAGGGAAAACCAATACTAACGCCAGTCAAAATCGTAGGCGTATGATGTATGTTGTTGGCATAGCTGTCGAGCTTGAAACGGCGCTTCGCGCTGTAGGTGTTGCGACTAAACGAAAAAACTATGCTTTTGAAATGGCACAACGAGCCGCGATTGCGCGCAAAAATATGGCTGCAATCGCAAGAGCCGTCAGCAGCTCTCCGGAGCTGATCAAAATTGCGAAGCTTGGTTACATTGCAGGACTTAAGCTTAATAACAATGCCGCCCTAACCGCAGCTGCGAATGGGATAGCTGCGCAAATTAAACAACTTTTAGCCAGATATGATGGGAGTACATTTACTGGCGTTGATAATATCATTCCAGGCCCAGACAAATATAAAGGTGCGCCGGTTAAATGAGCGTAGTGCCTGTTGAACTTTGTATTATGTGGAGGAGTCTGTGACACAAGTTCAGCTTGTCAAAAAAAAGCGCCGCTGGGACAAGCCGTTTGGGCGTAGGCGCTTACGTCCAAAAATTATCAGACAAATTCTTTCTGCCCCTCTTTTTAGCAAAATTAGTCCGGTGGACTTCCCTGACGATGTGCCACTAAACGGAGTAATCGCAAACGATATGCGCATTGTCCGTTATGCCCGCGGGGATATTATCTATCATCACGGTGACTATGGGGACTCATTGTTTTTTATTCTGGATGGTTCTGTCCGGATTTTGACCGGACCTTTGCCGGAGCCTGCCAAGAAGAAGAAAAAGCCTAGAAGGAGGCCCACCTCTCGCAAAGCTTTATTGATGCGATGGCTAGGTCAGTCGGCCAGGTGGCTAGGTCAGGCGGTTTTGAAGATACTAAGGGGGCTAAAGTCATTGCTGGTGAGGCGCTTAAGGTCTGGAAGTAGGCCTCCTGGCGCTCCTAAAAGACCAACAAAAATTCGAAATGTAAACCGACTAATTGCCAAGGTTCCGACATTTGTGTCCGGCCGTCATGACATATTCGGCGAATTAGAAGCGAAGACACGAACTCCGAGAAAAACGACTGTATTTGCCGAGAGCAAAGTCATCTTGCTTGAGATTCGATGGCCTGGTTTGCGCGAACTCATGCATTGGTCGGACTCATTTCGCAATCATATCGAAGAACTGTACCGGGTGCGGAGCCTTTGGATTCACATGATGAATTCTAGGTTGTTTGACAATGTGGACAATGAGACCCTGAAAATTATTGCAAGCCATTGTTCTTTTCAAACATATGGCAGCTATGACTGGTCGCATCGCTATCAGCGCGATATTTCAAGTCAATATGGTAGTGCAGCCATTGCCGAGCATGAACCTATTATCATTCAACAAGACCATTATTTGGATGACCTGATTTTAATACATGCTGGATTTGCGCGTGTAAGTGAGCGGTTTGATCTGGGTGAGAAAACGGTAGGCTATTTAACAGAAGGCGACGTGTTTGGTTTTACTGAAATCATGGACAGTTTGTATGGTCGGGGAGACCGCAAATCACAAAGAAGCCTTCGAGTGATTGGCTATGTAGAAGCTGTAAAAATACCAACAAAAGTATTTGAAGATTTGATGGTTCCTGTTCTCCCGAATAAGACCATAAGGAAGTATTATTTACGTCGCAAAAGATCAAAAGCTGCAGCATCGCTGAATGCAAATGATGTTGGTATTGATCAAACGATGCTCGATTTTTTCGTTGATAATAGGCTTATCAACGGCACCCAGGCGATGGCGATCAATACCGACCGCTGTGTCGATTGTGACGATTGTGTCCGTGCGTGTGCTTCGACCCATAATAATATCCCTCGATTTATTAGGCATGGAAATGCCTCCCAAAACTTGGTAGTGGCCAACGCCTGTATGCATTGCACAGACCCGGTATGTCTTATCGATTGTCCGACAGGGGCCATTCATCGCAATGCGAATAGCGGAAGCGTCGTAATTAACGATGAGACGTGTATAGGATGTACGACGTGTGCCAGCGCGTGCCCTTATAACAATATCCGTATGACAGAAGTTAAAGGTTCTAACGGAGCCATACTTATTGACAGAGATGGCGCTCCGATTCTTAGAGCGACAAAGTGTGATTTGTGTGAGGGGCAAAGTAACGGACCCGCATGTCAACAAGCGTGTCCACATGATGCCTTGGTCCGCATTAACCTTCGCGACGTAAAAAAACTGTCTGATTGGTTGGAAATCAAACCGTAGACATGCAACGTTTCATTCGAAATAGTGCAATTACTGTCGGTGCATTGGTGTGCCTATACTGGCTGTTATGGCTTTATGATTCCGCCCTTCTTGATCCTAGATTTTTTGATGGTTGGGTGTTGGCTGTCGGCATGGCAATGCAAATCCTTTTCCAACTCCGCAGAAATTTTCCCAAGTTGCCGTGGGGTAAGACAGCAAGTTGGATGCAAGCTCATATCTATTTGGGGTATTTTTTGGCAGTCATCTTTGCTCTTCATACGGAGTTTTCATTACCCGACAATTTTCTTGAGTGGGCGATGTGGTCTTTATTTGTTTTCGTATGTGTAAGCGGCATGATTGGTACATATTTATCCTGGACGGTCCCCGTAAAACTCGCACAAAGCCCCCAGCAAATCATTTTTGAAAGGATCCCATCTTTCAGGTCTCAATTAGCAATGGATGTTAGCGCACTGGCGGCAAATTCACTAAATACGACTGGCTCTCGCTCTATTTCAGACCTTTATGTAAAAAAGTTGCATAATTTTTTTCGCCGACCACAAAATCTGTTTGCGCATCTGCGCAGTTCGAGGAGGCCCTTGAAGCGTATATGTAGGGATATTGAGAATTTGGAACGGTATGTAGATCAATCCGGCAAAGAGATGCTTCATGTGATGAAAAACCTTGTTGTTGCAAAGGATAATTTAGATTTCCAATATGCCCATCAAGGCATTTTGAAAGTTTGGCTATTTGTTCATATTCCCACGGCTTATAGCTTAATTCTGCTATCGATTTTGCATATAGCTATCATATACGCCTATTCCTCAGGAGCTCCGTAATTGGATCAATTGCATCAAAAGTGGATTTGCGGACGCCTTGAGGCAGGCAAACCCTGTCGAGCAGGGCCAGATGCCCGTGGCAGGTGTCTCAATACTTTTGAATGTGTTCCAGGAAAAAAACAGGGGCGATGGCATTGCGGGCGGCCACCTTCAAAAGGGGGACCATGTAAACGAGGTCCCCGCCCTAATGGAAAATGCTGCAAACGGATTCCGCCATGTAAACCTGTCAAGACATTGCGCGCAAAACGTGAGACGATTTCTAAATTGGTGGCAATATTTGTAGCAGGCATTGTCATTTTTACTATCGCTTATGCAAGTGATACGCAGCTGTTGATGCCAGGCCCGGTGACTACTGCGCATAGTTCACTGACAAAATGTGGGGACTGCCATTCTAATATTGGAGAGGAACAGTTTAGTTGGCTTGGGGCCGTCTTTTCGGCATCTAATCCGCATAAAGACAGTAAAGCATGTTTGACTTGTCATAAGATGGGCGATTCACCGTTGAGCCCCCACGGAACCCCATCGAGAAAATTACAGGTAAGTACTAAGAGGCTTGAAAAAGTTGCGGCATCCGCTTCGTCACCGATGTCGGCACATCTGCGCAACATAATTTTTTCTGCTGGAAGCAGAGACAATGGGAATGTCTTTTGCGCGACATGTCATAAAGAGCATAAAGGCAGGCAATTCAATTTAACAGCCATGGCGAATGTACGTTGCCAGGCATGCCATACTGTTCAGTTTAGTAGCTTTCAACAAGGCCATCCGGAGTTTAGCAATTACCCATTTAAACGCCGCACACGTATTTTCTTTGATCATTCAAGTCATTTCGCTAAGCATTTTCCAAAGATAAAAGCTGAAAATGAGTTGCTCTTGCCCGCTATTCCCAAAGTATGCATTGATTGTCATACAACCGCTCAAGACAAGCGAGTCATGAGTGTTAAACCTTTCAAACAGGTTTGCTTCGCCTGCCATGTCGGACAAATTGTTGGCACTGAGAGAGCGTCGGGGCCTAAAGGCATTGCCTTACTTTCTTTGCCAGGAATTGATGTTGAAACTCTTCGGGAGAAGAATATCAATATTGGGGAGTGGCCGACGGACTCCGAGGCAGAAATAACTCCTTTTATGAAACTTTTGATTGGCTGGGATGAAAACCGTAGACGATTACTTAGCACGGTTGGCAAGCTTGATTTGCTGGATTTATCTGAGGCATCAAACGAAGAGATCGCTGCAGTTCAGAAATTTGTATGGGAAGTGAAAGATCTCATACACATGCTTTCTACGTCCGGGAAATCTAACGTTATGAGCAAGCTTGGCCCAGCAACCGGTACAAGCATTGACCAAACACTCTTAGCCAAACTAATTGCGACGCTACCAAGAGATGTTCTTATTAATGCGCAACGCGAATGGCTTCCGAATCTCGACGCCGAAATGAAGAGGTATAAACCCGTTGCCCAAAATGGATGGACGACAACGACCAAATCTACCGTTAAAAGTGGTGCAAAGAAGCAACCTGGAACACCTGCTAATCTTAATTCTGACGAAGCGGTAAGGTTTGTGCCAAACAGTCAAAAAATATCTGACATAGCAAAACTCTTTGAGCGTCAGGACAGAGAAAAAGGCAGAAAATTTGCTCAAAACCAAGAACCGGCCGATACGGGAAATTGGAGAATTGATCCCTTCGGTCGATTGATTAAAGGAGGGGAACAACCTCCTCCGCCTGCAGGTCAGCCCTCCGGAGAAACGGAACAGCAACCTACTGATACTAACAAACCACCTGCAGAAGATGCGCAAGAGTCTCCCTCTGCCAGCTCGTCTGATCCGGTTGTAATTGATAACGGGAGCGGGGCTACCGGCCAGGCTGACAATCGTCCATCGGATAATAGACAGCAGCCCGACGGCCAAGCTGAAGGTCAGCCATCAGATAATGTTCAGAAACAGCCTACTGGTCAGTCCAACAATCAACCTTCGGCCGCTGTTCAGAAACAGCCTGCCGGTCAAGCCAACAATCGTCCGTCGGCTACTGTCAAGATTGAGGCGTCTGGTCAAACTGATGATTTGCTCTCGGATGAACAAAGGAAACAATCTGCCAAGGAGCGTGCCGCCCTTCTATCAGATGAAGAAAGAAAGCAGTTTGTAGTTGAAACTAATAACCGTCCGGCAGATGCAAATGAGAGACAGCCCGCCAAACAGCCTGTTCAACAGCCCACCAAACAGCCTGTTCAACGGTCCGTTAAACAGGCTGACGATCGTCCGTCGGAAGAAGATAAAAAGCAATCCGCCAATCAAACAGACAATCGTCCGCCCAGAGAAGTCAAGCCGCAACCCGTCAAACAAACCGAAGCTCGCCAGTCAAGTAATGTAAAAAGGAGAACATCTAAACCTTCTAACGCTCCTGTACCGGCTGAAGATAGAAAACAACCCGCTAGTAAGCCGCGTCCTGTAAAGAAAACAACTGTAAGGCTTAGTCCGGCTAAAAAGGCAAGTGTTGTTCCGTCTGACGGAATCGTTGATGCGGAAAGTTGGGCAGAGTTTGGTGGCTGGTATCGGCAGGACTTTTCTATTTTGTATCGACCTACGGGCCATGCCGATGGATTTTTGAGGGCGTGGTTGGATTTCTCTGGCCAACTCTATAATGCAAAAGAGGAAAATCTTGCATCACCGGTTTTCGACTTATTGACATCAAAAGACGCACAAGGACAATGTACGAAATGTCATAGTGTCGATATTGCAAGAGGCGAAACTCGGCGGGTAAATTGGGGGACGTCCTCGGTATCTTCTAAGAAGGGGCGCTTTACGTCATTTATTCATGAACCACATTTAAGCATTCTCTCCGAGAAAGGATGCTTAACCTGTCACGATCTTAACAACGCTGCCAAATACCAGAACAGTTATAAAGGCCATAATCCCGCACAGTTTGAATCTAATTTCAAACCCGTACAACAAAAACGATGCTCTGCCTGCCACGGGAATAATGTATCGCGTGACGATTGCCTGCTTTGTCACAAATATCATGTGAACGACGTGACCTCACCGCTCATGAAAACAAGGCTTCCCAAGTAGGCACTATTGCTGTCCGTTTTAATTTGAGAGGATAGAGGATACAGACTTATTTCTATTTCTCCGGAAGAATGTTTTGCGGAGGAGCGTTAACCCGGGTTTATATTTCCGAACCAATAACAAGTCGCTTGAGGCCAGCCCTCTCCAAACCCTTAAAGTAAAGCCGTTGAAACGAATAGTTTTGCCGGGTGGGCATCACGCTCTAAATAACCTGAGTTATGGATAAGAGATGTGATCTGATCTTTTTAATTTACAACCAATTCAAGAAAATATGGTGAGAGATTAATGCACTCACAAGCCGCAAATGCTGTCATTCCCGCGGAGGCGCATTAGTGTCCGGTTTAAATCAGAAAGTTTCAGTCTCTGCCGGACGGGGTTTGTAACCCCGTCCGCAATGTTCATCAAACAACACTTCCAACTATTGGCATCGGAGCATAAAACTCCCTGTTTCATCCTATTTTATGTCCTCTTTCACCATTGGTTTTTGTCAACGGCTTCATGAACAGTGTGGACGGGGCTGCAAGCCCCGTCCAGCGAAGTTGATATAAAAAGACATAACGCTATCTCGGAGTATCGGGACTTGGTTCTGACGGTGCCACTTGCGCTCCTTCCCCCTTCGAGGGGGGAAGGCCAAACGCCACTGGCTTAGCCCCCCAGGGCTAAGTCGCATGGCGTTTGGGATGGGGGTGATGGAGGCAAGTGCAAGAGCATGAATTGTCTTATGAATCCCCCCCCCCACCCGGCACTCCGTGCCGACCTCCCCCTCCAGGGGGGAGGTTATTGGAGTATGCCGTTAAGGCTCCGCATACAGCAAGTGGAGATGCATTTCCAAATTTTCCCGGACAGCAGTGCGCGAAGGTGGGAATCCAAATGTGAGCTTCCTTCTGATAAAAACGTCTCTTTTCCAAAAAGATAAGTTCAAACTGCTCTCTCAGAACCGTCGTGCCCAAATCAAACAACGCTACACTGTCGGTGAGGCTCATTTGGATTCCCGCCTTCGTGTGGAATGACTCCGAGTGTGTAGGGCCTCAAGAGGATGTAGCTTATCCATAACTCAGGTTAAATACTCCCTTCGGTCCATCCACCATCACTTGCCATCCGCCTAATTATCGCAGAATATGATGGATAGTTTTTAGAGGTATCCAGGTGATCTTGCTCTAAATATCAATCACGATATCGGTCTTTGGCTGTCCTACGCATGGAAGGCAAAAACCAGGTTCGGGAGCTTTGCCAGGGCGGTGAGCATATTCAACTTCACCTTCCCTCAGCGCGGTTTTACATGTTCCACAATTCCCAGCCCGGCAACCAGAGCGCGCTTTTACACCATTGTCTTCAGCAAGGTCGAGAATTGTTCCCTGAGTTTTATTCCAGGTGACAGTTTTTCCTGAACGCAGAAACGTTACTTGGAAGGTGTTTCCTACTTCTTCTGGCGAACCTGTGTCGACGTCAAATCCACGGTCGGTCACTCTCTTTACAGATGCAGGACCAAAGGCCTCAAACCTAATGTTCTCTTCCGGAACCCCCCATTCCTCCAGACCTTGTGTCACTAATTCCATCATAGGAGGGGGGCCGCAGATATAAAACTCACAGTCTACCGTTTCGAGCATGCTCTTGATAACATCGACACTTACAAAACCCTCGATATCGTAATCGATGCCTTGTTGACATATTAAGGTTGGGTGGCTGTAGAACGTTACCATGCGTACATTAGGGTTAGCTACGCGGATCATCTCCATATGTTCGTACATCGCATGTTCACTACGGTCGCGCACGCCGTAAAAGAACCATATCTCGCGCTGACTTCTTGTGGTGACCAGCCAGTTCAGCATACTAATGAGCGGTGTTAATCCCACACCGCCTGCGATGAGAACAACAGGCTTGTGCGAGTGGGTGTTGAGGTAGAACTCCCCTGCGGGTGCTAGAACATCAATAATGCTTCCTTCAAGAAGTGCATTATGAAAGAAGTTGGAAGATAGTCCTGGCGGTATTCTTTCTAGAGCATCTGGGGGTGGCAGAAGTCTTTTTATCGTAATCCGATAAAATGTCTGCTGTTCATATGGTGTATCGGAAAGAGAGTAGCAGCGTATGACCGGTTGTGGTTGCCCCGGAATTGAGAGCTCAAATGTTAAATATTGCCCAGGGAGATAGGTAGGTATTGGCCTACTGTCATAGGGCACAAGATAAAATGAGCAAATATCGTTACTTAAGTCCTCATAAACACGATGAACAATTTGGAACTTTCTTGTCCCATTCCATGAAAGCTGTTGGGGGCCACTCTTGTTTTCAATGAGTTTAACTGCACGCGTGGTAAATTGACGAACCGCTCTCTTTTCTAATTTGGTCTGACGCATAGTGCGCCCTGCAAAGGCATAAGCGCTAAACGCAGCACGTAAGGTTACGGCTAGGATAATGAGAAATCCGGCTAAACCGGTAATTTTTACCACTAGCATATCATCGGACCAAATTTAACCAAGCAAGGCTCCGTGACCCAAAGCATCCTGCGTTTAGATAGAATCGCTTGGATGCTCCATTTTTTGTTGCCGCACATCTTTTTCGCAAAACCGCTACCCACTTTTGCGAGATATGCTCTAAGTTGTACACTTAGAGTTTGGTTTTGCGTAAATCAAAACCAAACTCCAATTTTTGTTTTGCCGCGCAACTTAACTGGGAAGCGGGCTCTCAAGTTTCCGGAAGTATCTAATAAACCACCTGGAGCTCCGCTCGCAGACCGGCTCCATCATCGCTTATTTCATTGAACGTGTAGAAGCCTTCAAATGTCAGCTGAACGTAACGTCCCACCGCTTGCTGAAGCTGGAAGCCGAGGCCAAGACTATCTTCTCCCTCACCACTTAAGTCATGACGGCCGGCAACTTCTAAGATCAAGTTGCGGCGCTTATTGTCCCAAAATGCTTGATATCCAATTGCTCCACCAATTACTGAGTTGCCTGTGAACGGATTGATTTCAGCGCCATAGGTGCTGAGATTCGGAGACGCAAAAAGGATACCAGTGTTCGCCAATGGCCCGCCAACGATCGCTTCACGCCCGGCTTGCGTATAATTGTCAATGCCGAGGAATGAGTTGAAATATACGATGTCATCCGAGCCAGGAACAGTCTTTGAAAGTTCGGCGGTAAACAAAACACCATCACCTACAACACTGCCCCCTCCAACTTCTGCCGGAATCTTGTCTTCCAACGCGAAGGAAGCATTGACGCGGAATGCAGTACTGATACCACCCCATAGCGGCATGCGTTGGATGGCGGATGCCCCGATATAAAACCCGCTCGCATTGTCGGAGTCATCGACATAGATGGTATCGAGGTTTAACGTGCTGGTTTGAGTATCTGCGGCTACGAATAAGCCATACATGTTTGTGCGATCAGCATTGCGTCCACGATCGTTCCTATCGAGGCGGTTCCAGCCCCACATAGCCGAGACACGGAAATTAGATGTACCAGGAAACGGAATGTTGTTTCTGATAAGTCCGACAGCATCTATCGTATCGTTGATCAGAATACCTTCCTGAAATACGAGCGGCTGGCGTCCAACGGTAAAACCAAAATCCAATGGGAAAAGGCCAGCCTTATCCAGAACGGGGAATAAGCTTCCCAGGTCTCCCTCAAAGAACAATGTTTCAAGACCGACATTGAAAAACTCATTAAAACCTTCATCACGGCCATCAAAGGTGTATCGCGTGAACTCTCTTGGTTCGTTGTCATCCACGGGACGAAGACCCAGTAAGATTTTTTCCGTGCCTGTCAATTGGAGATTGAAGAAGATGTCAAGTCGATTGGCGATTTCTGTCTCTCTCGGATTCCCGGATATACCGTTGTCAAAAGTTTGAAACGCCGTGCGGTTTATCAGGTAAGCCCACAATCTCGGCTGCCAAACAGCACCAATTATTGGAACTTCAAAACCTGAATCCAGATTTCCTGTATCGAGGAAGCCATTTCCAGATTCAATAGCAAGTGCAGGGCGGGTAGGCAGAAGACGTATTCTTTCGTCCGCCTTGCCCGTATTTGCTTGAAATCCTCTCCGTTTACTTGGATCCGACGTGCTGAAAAGGTTGCTAGACGGCCCTCTTGACGGGCGGCCAGATGGAGATGGGCGTGTCAAAGCTTCGTCGACAGAGCGCGTAACACTTTTTTCCGTTACGAAGGGAACATATTCATCTTTCAGCTTGTGAACGCCTACCTTGTCGCCAAGAGGCCAAAACCAACTATACCACTTCTCTTCTTCTTCTTCGTGTTTATTCTGATGTGAGGCCTTATGAGTGGCTTTCTTATGAGTGGCTTTCGTAGTTTTTGATTTTACGGTCTCCTTACCATAACTTTTCATTTGCTCAGTCTCGCCAGCACCCTTAGCCGTCGAGCCGCAAATAAGGGTCATCCCGCAGGCCGCAATGAGAATTGCGAACGTGTTAGGACTTCGCATGAATGCACGTTTTCTATTCATTACTTTCCAGCCCCTCAAGATCTAGTTATTGCCTACAGATGCCCGAGAGGCAGATTTCGAACTGATGTTAAAAGTTATGGTTTTCGTCCAGAGCTCCTGAGTACCTTCTATTATCTTCTTGCCGATTTCCATTGGTGTCATTCCGTAGTCGAAACCAACATCTTGCATAGCGATAATCAGGTTTGCTGGTGCAGGTTGCTCTAAGAGCTTGATCGTTGCTTTGTAAGGACCTTTTCCTGTGAGAGCACGCCCTTTTACTTCATATTTCGCCCATCTTACGCCATTGGGCTCGATACCTTTTTTATGATTACGTTCGGTAGCGGGTTCGCCCGTGAAAACCAACGAAGTCGTCGAGGGTAACACGCGAGGTAGCGCAAATGTTGGAAACGGAATCGGAATCACATGCGCAATTTCACCACCGCGACCATTCTGGGTCACAAAGATCGATTGCAGACTAAAGAGATATGGATCTTGCTTAATCTTGCCTGCATGAACGTAGGACGAATGAGAATCTTTGAGATCGCCATTTGGGTCCCGATCGCCTGAGCGGAAAACAACGTTTCCTTCGCGGTCTTTTACGGTCACATCAAGCCATACCAATCGCTCGCCTGTAAATCCGGTTGGAACATTGTGGCCATCAGTCAAATTCTTAACTTGGACTCGGAATTTGATTCCACCTATATTGGCTTTCTCGACAACGACATCACCAAGGCCATATCCATTGCGCAAAACTTCTAAGCGTTTGATGCGGGCATATTCCAGCAGTTCAAACTGCTTATTGAGTATTTCGCGCGCATCATAGCGGTCATCGATAGATTGCCATGCTTTTGGAAACTTATAATTTGCCGGTTTGGAGTTTTCAAACTTGTCAGTTCCCCAGCCTTCTTCATGCTTATACTTTAGCCATTCGCGCATAGTCTTGAATGCAGCCGCTTCTTGATTGTGCGGGAAAATTCCGGGGTGAACGACAGAAAAATCTGGTCCGGCGAAAAAGTGGCTTGTAATTTTTCTTGGTTTGGTTGGGATATCGCCCACAACGGCTGCAGGACCAAAATCATAGTTTTTGCCTCTGCCAAGAAACTTTCCTTGCACTTTGCCCATATGGCAGTCCTGGCAGGTTACGCCTTTGGCAGCTGCAGGCGATAAACGGTATTCACTAAATGCTTCTTCAAGCCGGAATCCATTGAACAAGGTGACATCGTGGCAGGTGCCGCAAAATACCGGTGAGGACAGAGAGGAGAATTTCTTACTTTCTTTATGAATTTGCCTTCCGGGTTCTTTCGGATTGGTCACCACACGAAATTTGTCCGGCTTTGCCAGAACAGCTTCCATGCCTTTATTGCCTGATGGTCCAAAGACAGATTCCGTTAAACCACCTTCAACAAGGGCGAGGCGGCCACTGGCTTTGTTATAGTCCTTATTAATACGGTGACATACGACGCAGGTGATTCCTTCACGAGAAGTAGGATGCCTGTCCAGATTGGACATAAATGAACTCTCGCCAAGGTTGGCACCAATGGGACTGTGACAGCGCAAGCAAAAATCACCATTTGAGCCATTACTCAGTTGATTGATTTTGTTATTTAATGACAGATAGACAGGGCTCAGCTGAGCATAGGCGTGTTGAGATACAGACCATTCTTTATAATGTTTGGGATGGCAAATTCCGCAGGTGTTTGCTGACGGATACCTGTTCTCTGCAAAGAGGTTTGCATGCTCTTCTTCGGCTGTAAGAGCCTTCTTTTTTTCACCAGGCTTTTTTTCACCAGGCTTTGCTGTTGTCTTTTGCTTGTTGGCAGACCAACCAGCCTTTGCTGCTTCTTTAGGAGCAGCCGAAGAGTTATTATAATTAGACTGTGCTAACGCTCTGTCATTAAGCACATTATTATTATGCAAAATTATTGTGCTACTAAGAGCAAGACAGGCAAAAATAGAAGTACTTACTAAGCGCCCTATAATGTGCCTCATAAAGCTCACTCCCTGAGGCAGCTCCCCAATCTACGTAGTAACTTGCTACATTCAAAACTGGGCGTTAAATTGCTAGAATGGTGGCAACTTGATGACGAGGTCCATAATGTACGAATAGGGGTTATTCTTTAGTAGGAATCTGTCGTGAAAAGAAGATAGACGGTAGAAAGTTTGCATACCTATAACTGTCAAACGTTTGCTCTCTATATATTGGTGTAAATTAAGGTACCCCTTTGATAATATTTTATTTTTATCGCCTTTTTCCAGCTTTATGAGGTCTACGCTCCTTCGGATCAAAAATGTTGTATTTGCGAATCAGTTTGATGCGCTCCGACTCGCGAATATATGCATGAGCTATCCCAAAAGAGCCTTGTTGATTCATTGGCTCACTATACCATTGGCATAGACGAAATGTGTGAAGCAGAACCTATTTGCTTTTAGGTCCTGAATTAGGATTTGGCGAGAGAGGTCAAGTCCAGATTTATTGCGGTGCACCAAAGCAGAAGCCATCCAACTTACTTATTAGGCTGAGATGAGTTCGTGACCTAGTGTCCCGAATCTAAAGTTCGTATCATTTTCAGTCAGGCACTTTTCGAACTTTAGATTCGAAAGGACACTAGCCAATTTTTGAATCTAGTGAGGTTTACGAATTTGAAGTTCCTATCATATTCGCAGCACACCCTTTTAGGAACTTCAAATTCACCTCACTAGGCTGATCATGCAGATTTCAGATTAACCACAACCTCCGAAAACATTGATCATCCCGCGTTTAGATGGAATCGCTTGGATGCTTTATTTTTTGTTGTCACATATCTTTTTTCGCAAAACCGGTCCCCACTTTTGCGAGATATGCTCAAGCTCAATCAGTACTTGGTGGATGAGTGCACACCTGTTCATATCGGTATCGTTCTTTCAGGGTTCCGAAATATTCAAATACATCTAAGGTCACCTCATATGCCGGACGGGTAATTTCGATATGTGGTGTCCAACATCCCAACTGCTGATAGGTTGCAATGCAGGCGGCCAACACATTTTCATCGATATTTGGAAAATACTCTTTTTCGGTTTTTGCAATTTCTGAAGCCGGCGTTTCATTGATATAAATCCGTGTCTTCTGATAAGCGCGTGTAAACGCATTCGCTATGTCCGTCTCAAGCCAGGCAGGTATTGCGGCCAGGCTGGAGAATGCGCATGGTCCAATTTGTGGGCCAACTTGCGCTACAATATGCCCAATCCCGTCAGCTTCTAACTGCTGCGGAAATGGTCCTTGTTGTTGGACATAATCTCCTTGCCCTTCACGGAAAGCTTTATCCATATCAGCTGCACCACCCGCGACTATGATATTGAGTTTATCGAAATCAATGCCTGCCTTGAGACAGGCATATTTGAACATTGCAAGCGGTTGGCCGCCCCCAAACAAAATAACGCTTGCTCCTTCCAGTTTGTTCCAGGAAAAATTGGGGTCCGCTGATCGCCCGGTGATAAAGAATCCATCCATTTCGTTGATTTGGGCAAAATGGACAGCTTTTGGGACCTCGCCCTTTCCAAGAGGGGTAAATGCTTGACTTAAGGCTGATTGAACCACGTGTGCAGATCCGTCTTCCAAGGCAGATATCGCAGAAACGCCTGGGGCGGCAACTGACCAAGTAGGTTCGAGCCCCTCAGCTTTGAGGAAACCGCCCGACATCGTTGAAATCAGCGGTGAATAAAATGCGGAAAAAAGCGTGAACTGAATATTGATCTTTTCCAAGTCTCTACTCCTCGGTAATATGGAAATGAGCCGTGATCGAACACCACGTCATGAGATTGTTATCAAGACCGGGTTTAATGTCGACGCCGGATGGCCCTAAACATTTCCTTCAAATGCAGAACGGAATTGTAGCCGCTACTTCCGCCATTTTGTAATGTTGCCTCTTTTCGGATTTCGATTTTTCAATCATCCCATTGAAACAGATTATTGTCTGAACGTCGAACGCGCGTTTAAAGTTGCGAGATGTTACGCATTTCAAATGCAAAAGTTTGAGTTTTAATGCGATCACGTAAATATGTTTGTTGGCCTGCTGTAGTAGATCAACATTCGGTCATCTGGTTATGCTAAAATTACTTTAAACCTTTTAGAATCTTAACTTGTAGCATCTTTAAGACGTCACAACGTCTTCATTAGGAGAATTTTTCCATGGCCGGAACCATCGGTAGGCATTTTAGTATCTCAACTTTGGCAATCCTTTTGTTCATGTCGGTAGGGGAATTTTCAGTTCAGGCCGAACCAATCATCGGAAAACCAGCGCCCGAATTTTCCGGCAAAGATAGCACTGGCCAGATCGTCAAGCTCAGTGCTTTACGCGGTAAGACAGTTGTTCTGGAATGGACCAACCACGGATGCCCTTATGTTCAAAAACATTATGGAACAGGGAATATGCAGGCGTTGCAAAAAGCGGCAAAGGATAAAGGGATTATCTGGCTTTCCATTATTTCTTCAGCTCCGGGCAAGGAGGGATATGTATCGGGCGATGAGGCAAATGAACTGACTATGAAACGGAAAGCTTTTCCAGCCTTCGTCATATTGGATCCTAAAGGAGCAATCGGACGGGCATACAGAGCCACAGCAACACCTCACATGTTCGTCATTAATAAAGAGGGGCTTCTTGTTTATAAGGGAGCTATTGACGACAAACCCACGGCTAATCATGCCGATGTAAAAACTGCGAAAAATTATGTCCGAGCAGCTTTAAACGCCATCGAAGCAGGGCAAGCGGTGCCGCAAGCTGCTACCCGGGCCTATGGTTGCTCTGTTAAATACGGATCCTAATTCGTGTGGCCTCAATCATCTCTTTAAGAAGTCGTTTATTCCAACGTCTCCTTCGGGTGGGAGTTCTTTGCTCGCTGTTTTTGATCACGATATCTGGCGCGGTCGTGGCTCAGAAATCGGAAAGCGATCGCGATACTCTCTTAATCGAGAAATTGAAAAGCGGCGGATATAATCTCTATGTTCGACATGCCGCCACGGATTGGTCTCAGAGTGACAATATCAGCGCTTATGGCGACTGGATTAGCTGTGATCCCCGTAAGGTTAGACAGTTATCTGAGGAAGGCCGCCGGGATGCTCGTGCCCTCGGCGAAGCTTTTCGTTCGCTTGGTATTCGATTAGGCCAGGTTTTCGCCAGCCCTTATTGTCGTACCATGGAAACTGCCCAGTTGATATCTGGGCGGGAAGTGGTGTCAACCGTTGATCTTATGAATTTACGTTCAGAAGCATTTGTTGGTGGACGTGATGCTATTGTTATGCGTGCACGTAAGCGTCTGGCAGCTAGGCCAGCTACCGATGTTAACGACATGTTTGTTGCTCACGGTAATCTCGGTCGCGCGGCAACCGGACAGGCTTTGGGGGAGGGGGAGGTTTTGGTAATTGCACCGCTTGGCAATGGACAATTTGATATTATTGGCACACTAACATCAACGCGTTTAAAGCCGTTGATTGAAAGATGAAGCTTATTTGTCTTCTCAGTTTCTGGAGATTGCAGTTAAGTGAACGCATAAGTTAGGAGCGAAGGAAGATGCGTCCCGAGAATTTTTTCAACTTAGACGATATGGATGCCGGCATACGTCGCGAGTTGGCACCCGGCATCTCTACACAAGTTTTTACTGGTGATCAGGCGATGATATCAGTCGTTCGGTTCGAACCGGCAGTAAAAGGGATGCTGCACCATCATCCGGAGGAACAATGGGGTATTTGCCTTGAAGGCTCTGGGACACGCTTCCAAGGAGACCTGGCTGTTCCCGTCACCAAAGGTGATTTCTGGCGCACGCCAGGCAACCTACCTCACACGATGGAGTCCGGGTCAGATGGGATGATCATCCTTGACGTCTTTGCCCCACCACGCAGGGCTTATGAGAAAGCCGGTTCAGGCTTCGCCTCGGCTGACAAATGAGTGTTCAACGTCACGATATAGAAATCCCCCGATTACCAGAAAAAACTCTGGCGGATTGGGCTACGATTCCCGCTTCTGTTGCCTCGGACTGCCAGCAGCGCTCAATGGCTATGATAGGTGCGATCAGCCCTTTAGCCCCAACAATGCGCATTGTTGGGCAAGCGCGTACCATCAAGTGCATGGCGTCTGACAACAGTGCGTTACATGCCGCTATTAGTCTATGTGTGGCGGGCGACGTTTTGGTGTGCGATGCACAAGGTTTTGAAGATAGTGCCCTTTGGGGCGGTTTACTAACCCGCTCAGCGGTCGAGTGTGGGATTCAGGGATTGGTGATTGATGGTGCCGTGCGTGACTCCGTTGAGATAGTAAAAATGGGTTTTCCTTGTTTTGCGCGTGCGGTGGTGCCTCGGGGCCCCCACAAGAGCTTTGGCGGCGTGATTGACGGACCGATAGCATGTGGGGGTGTGACTGTTGCATCCGGTGATCTCATTATAGGAGATTATGACGGTGTAACCGTCGTGCCGTTTCTACAAGTGGACGACATACTCAATGCAGCAAAGGCGGTCTTGGAAAAGGAAGAACGTGCTCTCGCCAAAATTGCTGAAGGGGGATCGCTTACAGAGATATACGGTATTCCAGAGATTATTTTAAAATAACAAGTCGCAGTTTGGCGATAACGGTTGAAATATTAATTTTTTTGCTTTTTATGAAAAATCATAAGACAAGCATATTTTGCAAATCGGTAGCGACTTTTGCAAAAAAGGATGTACAGCAACACAAAGATAGAGCATCCAAGCAAAACAGAAAAAGCGCATAAAGTTCGAGCTCTGGATTGCCCCGCTCACTCGCAATTGTTTCTTTCGACTCTGCTATGAAAGAGGTTGGAAAGGGAGCCTGTCTCGCAATAGGGCATCAAATGATAGCCCGTGGTGACGAAAGATTAACCTCAAAATGTAAAATCATCGGGGCCGATGGCAAGTCTTCGCTCTTTATGTCGTGTCGTGTGGTTCTGGCATATTCAAGTCCCGGTGCGGGGTTATGTATATGAGGTCGTGATTGGTTATGGTGCGAAGATTATTGTCTATCACCGTCGATCTTATCAGCGTAAGGATATTGTCACCTTAAGATAGTATTAAAAAAGTATTTGTAGATCTTAGTGTGATTTGGAATTTGTGGCTCTGTAGCTCATGTGTGCGCGGTCCAGAATATGTAATCTCGAGATTTCTCCTTTGCCACAATAAAATATAGCCGAATGAGGAATGAAATGACTCAGCAGTCAAATCTCACCGGTGTAGAGCGCTTCTTCGAAAAGGATGAGATCATTGTCAGTAAGACAGACCTGAAGGGACGCATTACTTATGCTAACAAGGTATTCTTGAGGGTCGCAGGTTACACAGAAAAAGAATGTCTCGGGCAACCGCACAGCATTATCCGGCATCCCGATATGCCCCGCTGTGTTTTCAAACTGCTGTGGGATACAATTCAGGACGGTCGAGAAATTTTTGCCTATGTGATCAATCGTTGCAAGAACGGTGATCACTATTGGGTCTTTGCGCATGTGACCCCAAGTTATGACAGTTCCGGTCAACTGATTGGCTACCACTCCAGTAGGCGTGTGCCAAATCACGATATAATCGACCGTTCAATTGTTCCACTCTACGCGCAATTGCGGAATGAAGAGAAAAAACATACCAACCGAAAAGAGGGGCTACAGGCTTCCAGCCTCGCGGTTGCCGCTCTGCTAAAAGAAGCAGGGATCACATACGACGAATTTGTCATGACACTAAGTTAGTTCCATCATAACAATCACAGAACAGCCTTTGCCAGTAGTGCCGAAACCAAGTAATCCGCAACTGAGCTGAAACAAGGAATACAGTAATGTTCAGGAACAATACGGCCCAATCGATCAGGAAAGCTCTGAACGTCTGCAGAGCGGTTGCACGGGGTGATTTCGAGGCCCGCATTATTGACATCACTGAAAAAGGTGAGCTTGGCGAATTGATGCACGAAATCAATCTGATGATCGACCGATCTGACGCGTATATTCGCGAATCGAAGGCCTCTCTCGATTATGTGAGTCGTAACCGGTATTTCCGGAAAATCATAGAAGATGGAATGATCGGCTCGTATCTTGATGCAGCTCAAACAATTAATCGAGCGACCCATTTCATTAAGGAGCGCAATGATGATTTCACACGGATCGCAGATAACTTCGAGGGACAGATGGGCAATGTGGTCGATTCTGTAACTTCTGCCGTGGACGAACTTCAACTAGTATCTACAGCCGTCAGTGAGGCATCCGTCGGTGCTAAGAAGCAAGCCACAACTGTCGCCGCAGGAGCTGAACAGGCCTCGACCAATATGCAATGTGTAGCGAGTGCTACAGAAGAGCTAACCAATGCAATTGGGGAGATTAATTGTCAGGTCGTAAAATCAGTGGAAATCACTTCCGACGCGGTCGAAAAGTCAGTTTACATGAGCGATCAAATCGAACGACTTTCAGTCGCGTCTCAGAAAATCGGGGAAGTCGTCCAATTGATCAACGAAATTGCGGCGCAAACCAATCTGTTAGCTCTCAACGCAACGATAGAGGCTGCCCGTGCCGGTGAGGCAGGCAAGGGATTTGCCGTTGTAGCATCTGAGGTCAAAACATTGTCTGAACAGACGGCGAAAGCGACCGAGGATATATCAGCACAGATTGCCGGTATCCAAGAGGCCACTGATAGCGCAGTTGACGCCAATCAGCAGATCAGCGAAACGATCACCCGAGTGAACGAGATATCGACGACCATAGCCTCCGCTGTCGAGGAGCAAAGTGCCGCAACAAAAGAGATTTCACGTAATGTCGAAGAAGCCGCTATTGGTACAAGTGATGTTAGCTCCGGTATAGTCAAAGTTTCCGAAACGACCGATGAGGCCGAACACGCAGCAGGTCAATTAACTGATTCCTCCCAAAAATTATCTCAACAAGAAGATGTCCTCAAAGATCTAAGATCGGAAATGAGTGATTTTATCGGTCGAATCAAGAAGGTTGGTTGATAAGTTGGCCGCAAATGTAAGTTCTGTTACCTATGTCTCCAGGCCGGACAAGGCTGTTTGGTGCCGGCTGGGACACAAGGTTCGAACACTGCGCGCCCAAACGCCCAAGTGGGCGTCGGCCCGTTGGGCCGCCCCATCGGAGCTATGAGCGAAGCGAATTGGCGTGAGATACATAAAGTGGTGCCGGCTGAGAGATTCGAACTCCCGACCTACTGATTACAAATCAGCCGCTCTACCAACTGAGCTAAGCCGGCTATTTTGTGTGCCTTTTCCATGCGCGATGCCTAAAAGCCAGGATATAACACCGAAGCACAATAACGACCAGTGGGTAAACGAACAAAAACTATTTGGCTGGTCAAGACTGAAATTGAGTTTATGACCAATGGTCTCTACGACCCAATAATGGTCTCTGCGACCCAATATAAGTGATTCTGTATTTCCCAGCACATTCAATAGCACACCCACTGTCAGGAGCAAGCCCATCGCGGAATCGTTAAAAGAAGTGAGTGCCGTTCCATCGAATATTTCTGTAAATTAGGTGGCACTTTCTATCTCATTGAAAAGTGGCTTTGGGGGGCACGCCAATGAGCAGGAGGCTCCTACGATGACGAGAATTTTCACTATTATGTGTGCGGTTATGGGATTAGCGGGATTTCTAGTTTTAAATTCCGCCAAAGGCGCTCCGCATATCCCGAGCAATTTGGGTGCTATCACTGACAAAGCAAACGAAACTATGAATGTGGGATACTATGGTTATGGCCGTAGATATGGTTATGGCCGTGGGTACGGTTATGGTCGCGGATATGGCTATCGACCTTATTATGGCCGGAGGTATTATGGTCGGCGCTACTACGGTCGAGGTTATAGGAGATATTACCGTCCGCGTTATTATGGAAGGCGCTATTATGGCCGCCGGTACTATCGGCCCTACTATCGTTATCGCCGCTATCATTATTAATGTACGCTAACCCTAATCGAATGTTATAAAGAAGCCGCCACTGTCTTAAAAGTGGCGGCTCATTTTTCTTTGATTAGCTACACTTTGTTTAGCTTTTGTTTTCAGAACCATCGTTCATATTCCGTTCAGATAAGCGCTGCTAATCTCCATCCAATCTTGACGTAAGCTGTTGGTCTCTAACGAGTCATGCTTACGAGTTTAATTGATTGAGATAACCAGAATGCGTATTCAATTCTGGGGAGATTTGCATATGAAAAAGTTTCCAAGCATTGTTGCCGGTTTGGTTCTTGTTGTTGGGTTGAACCTTGCGGCTATTCATGATGCCGATGCGGGACGGCGTCATCGCGGCGCTGCTGTTGTCGGTGGGATTCTTGGTGCAATTGCTTTAGGAGCGATAGTACATCACCACAATCGTCACTACTATGATGATGACTATTATGCTGCTGGTCATTGTTACCGAGGCCCGAAACGGTGTCGTTGGCGCGAAAAATGCTGGATTAATAAATATGGCGAAGAGCGTTGCAAAGAGGTGCGTCGCTGCTATCGGCCAAGATATTGCGACTAATTCATAAAAAAGTTTTGACGGCGACCTGAGAGCTGCAGGACTGTCAAGAGAAGAGCCGTGCCAAGGTGTCCGCACGGCTCTTTTTACTTTTGTGAGCCCACTCCACGACACAAAGCGCGAAGACTTGCCATCGGCCCTGGTAGAGCGTTATGAGGTTAGTCTTTCCTCATTGCGAGCGAGCGTTTTGCGTGTTTTGTGAGATAAAAACTGAGCTATCTACTTTTGCAATGTCTTGCGTTGAATATGATAAAGACTCACGGCCGCAGCGTTAGATACATTTAGGCTGCTGAAGTGGCCGGTTGCGGAAATCTTGCAGAGGGTATCGCAGTGTTCTCGGGTTAAGCGGCGAAGCCCTTTGCCTTCAGCGCCGAGCACCAAGGCTAGTAGGCCCGAAACTGAGACATCTTCAAGCCGCTCACTGGCCCCGCCATCAAGTCCCAAACGCCAAAACCCCATTTTACCAAGTTGATTTAGAGCTTGTGCAAGGTTTGCGACAAGCACCACCGGCACATGTTCAAGTCCACCGGAAGCGGCTTTTGCCAGCGCGCCGGACAATGGTGGGCTATGGCGCGCCGTCATCACTAAGGCCTTCGCGCCAAAGGTTGCGCAAGATCGCAAGATTGCACCTACATTGTGTGGATCGGTAACTTGATCAAGCACAAGAATGGGCGTTTCGCCCTCAAATTCCTCAAGATCGCGTGTGGGGAGAGGAGCAACGTCGAGCAAAACCCCTTGATGAACAGCGTCCGGACCAAGGTATTTTTCGATCTCTTTGGGGCTCACAATTTGTGCGGTGGGATTGCGGGCTTCAATGCAAGACTTGAGCCTTTCAGCGGCGTTCTGAGTGGCTCGGAGGTTGTAAATATGCCTTTCGGGGTTTTGTAAAGCCATCTCAACCGCATGTAGACCGTAAAGGTGCAAGGATGTTTTACCATCGCTTTTCTGTCTTCTGCTTGGGGGGTGTCTAGGTTTTTTTGCGTGGGTATTCTTTTTAGTCATTTTCAGCACATTTATGAGTCCGTGACCTATATGAGTTCGTGACCTAAAGTTGGCGCCGATATTCTGACGGCGTCATATTAAGGGTCCGCTTGAAAGCCCGTGAAAATGCTATTTCCGACTCATAACCCACTTGTTCAGCAATTTGTCCCATGGAGGCATCTTCGTCCAGCAAGAGTTCAACCGCAACAAGCATGCGCAACTTAGTCAGATACTCAATAGGCGCTATTCCTGTTTTTTCCTTGAAATCTGCAGCAAAACCTGACCGTGACATTCCCGCTTCCTTGGCCAAAACATCAAGTGTTAGGTTAGCCGAGACGTTGCGATGAATACATGCGATGGCCCTTGCCAAACGGGCATCAGCCAAACCAGCGTAGAAACTCGGCATATAGGATTCTTGTTCGAAGTAAGCTCTCAAGACTTTGATCAAAAGAACTTCCGATAGGCGCTCGGTGATCGCACTCATGCCAGGTTCGCCCCTATTTAATTCCTGCATTAGAAGCTGTAGTACAGACTGAATTTCGTGATATGCCGGCCCCTCGAAAGAGCGAATATGCACAAGGGAAGGTAATTCTTCGATAACAGGATGCCCAGGTCGGGCATGGTATTCATAGTGACCACAAATAAGGCGTGTGGGGTGCTCTCCCTCACTGAATAGCGGGTTTTCCCCATTGAGTGAGGCGATGACATCTTGTCCAGGAATTGCAGGTCTATTTGCTTGGTCCCCCACCACATGAGCGCATCCTTTTGGAAAGAGCAGGATGTCCCCCGCTGAAGTATGTATCTGCTGGCCATAAATCTCACATACACATTGCCCTCGGGTGATGACATGGAATTGGGCGAAACCCGTCCCCTCTATCCGCATAGCCCATGGGGACCAAAAATCCCTTTCAAAATAGACGCAGCTTTTTAGCCGTATCAGTCGAAATATCGTGCTAAGTGCATCTTCCACTTCTTGGTATGCCTTTCTTTCGACAGGTGATGTTTTCCTATGACATACCTTGCACCAATAACAATCGATCAACCTAAAATATTGGACGATCAGTTTGTTATATTGGATTTTCCATCATTCATAGCTCGGAATCCAATGCCTAAAGTCTCAGCATAAATGTTCAATCGATGATAATAGGAATAATCGGTATGAGACGACAATATGCATTGTTTATAGCGCTTGCGGTCTTAATGCTCGCAGCTTGTGTCAGTGCTCCTTCTATTGCAGGCAAGAGCGGAGATCTGGGTACATCTGCAACTAATGTCAGTCCAGGTTTGACGTTCACAACCAATCC
This sequence comes from Methyloligellaceae bacterium, assembly GCA_965224165.1. Classification (GTDB taxonomy): domain Bacteria; phylum Pseudomonadota; class Alphaproteobacteria; order Rhizobiales; family CBDCYM01; genus CBDCYM01. Next base: position 2,031,001 of record CBDCYM010000011.1, read on the forward strand.
GAAAGACCCTCCGGCTCCCCTGGCAATGCATGGATATGATCCCGTGGCCTATTTTACCGAGGGAAAGCCGCGATCGGGAAAATCCGAACATGCTTTTCTTCACAAGGGGGCAATCTATTGGTTTGCCTCGGCTAAACATCAGGATTTATTCAAGGCTGATCCAGATAAATATGCGCCTCAATATGGTGGTTATTGCGCCTTCGGTGTGACGCAACAAACAAAGTTTGATGGAAACCCGCATATGTGGACCATCCATAAGGGAAAACTCTATCTAAATGTGAATGCACAGATCCAAAGAGCGTTCAAAAATGATATTGCAGGTAATGTCGTTAAAGCTAACGATATCTGGCCTAAGATTAAAGGGAGCGAGCCGGTCTCGTTTTTTCAAGCTTGGCGAGAACGTCAAAAGAAATAATCCTTTGCAATGTTGGGAGCTTGTCAGCAAACATGGTGGGCTCCTGGCATCTCAAATCGTAAGCTAGCGTCATTTAACAGCGTTATTTCTTTATATAAATATCAGCATGTGCTGTTACGAACGTTGGATTCGAAAACACACTCCTAATCTATTGTATTTCCTGTTGACATGGCGACGTCCCCTCCCCATAAACCTTGTTTGCCCTTGCTGGTAACAGTGGGGCCGCTTTTTATGGATTTTTTCCATTTCGAGAGCACAGGAGGGGTGCCCGAGTGGTTAAAGGGGACGGGCTGTAAACCCGTTGGCTATGCCTACGTTGGTTCGAATCCAACCCCCTCCACCAGTTAGATATCAGGTGCCAAGTATCAAGTATCAGATCCTTTTTGACACCTGGTACCTGATATCTGAAACCTGAAAGCGGGTGTAGCTCAATGGTAGAGCAACAGCCTTCCAAGCTGAAGATGAGGGTTCGATTCCCTTCACCCGCTCCAAATCAGGCGTCAGATGCCAAGTGTCAGATGCCAAGTATCAAGTATCAGATCCTTTTTGACGCCTGGCACCTGATATCTGAAACCTGAATAAAGAAGAGACGGGTTATGGCCAAGGAGAAATTTGAGCGGACGAAGCCGCATTGCAATATAGGTACGGTTGGTCATGTTGATCATGGCAAGACGACTTTGACGGCTGCGATCACGAAGGTATTGGCGGAGGCAGGTGGCGCTGAGTTTTCTGCTTATGACGAGATTGACAAGGCTCCTGAAGAGAAGGCGCGTGGCATTACGATCTCGACGGCACATGTTGAGTATGAGACGGGTAATCGTCACTATGCGCATGTGGACTGCCCTGGTCATGCTGATTATGTGAAGAACATGATCACGGGCGCGGCGCAGATGGATGGCGCGATATTGGTTGTTTCTGCGGCTGATGGTCCGATGCCTCAGACGCGTGAGCATATATTGTTGGCGCGTCAGGTAGGTGTTCCTGCGCTTGTTGTATATCTGAACAAGGTTGATCAGGTTGATGATGAGGAGCTTTTGGAGCTTGTTGAGATGGAGGTTCGGGAGCTTTTGAGTAGTTATGAGTTTCCGGGGGATGACATACCGATCATTAAGGGATCTGCTTTGGCGGCGCTTGAGGGCCGCGATGACAATATTGGTAAAGAGACGATATTGGAGTTGATGGCTGCTGTTGATGATTATATCCCTCAGCCTGATCGTCCGAAAGACTTGCCGTTTTTGATGCCGATCGAGGATGTATTTTCGATATCGGGTCGGGGTACGGTTGTTACGGGTCGGATTGAGCGCGGCGTTGTTAATGTTGGTGATGAGATAGAGATTGTCGGCATTAAGGAGACGCAGAAGACGACGTGCACGGGCGTTGAGATGTTCCGGAAGCTTCTTGATCAGGGTGAGGCTGGAGACAATGTAGGTGTTTTGCTTCGGGGCACGAAGCGTGAGGAGGTTGAGCGAGGTCAGGTATTGTGCAAGCCTGGTTCGGTTACACCACATACGAAGTTCAAGGCTGAGGCTTATATATTGACGAAGGATGAGGGTGGTCGTCATACGCCGTTTTTCACGAATTACCGTCCTCAGTTTTATTTCCGTACGACGGATGTAACGGGAGTTGTGAGTTTGCCTGAGGGCACGGAGATGGTTATGCCGGGTGACAATTGCGAGATGGAAGTTGAGCTAATTGTTCCGATCGCGATGGAGGAGAAGCTCCGCTTTGCCATCCGGGAGGGCGGACGAACCGTCGGTGCAGGTGTCGTCGCTGGGATAATAGAGTAGTAAACGTTTGCTGGAGGTAAATTTCGATTTATGTCCAAGACGATCCGTATTTAAATGGCTAACTAAATTGTAGAGGATAGTGTATAAACGTCCATAACCGCTAACTTTAAAAAAAATTGCAGCGATTACACGCTCATTATATTGCTGCAAAATATTGCAGCAAACTCATCGTCATCCCCATGTAGATGGGGATCCAAATGTGAGTTAGCCTTGGATTCCCGCCTTCGCGGGAATGACGCTGAGTAAAAAGCATGTTCTGCAATGCTTTGAATTAGCGTTTATAGGACAGATCTGTTCTTAAGTAGCGAGCAGAATTGCGAGCGGCAGCGCATAAATACACGCGCTCAAGTAACAAGCCGAGTGGCGAGTGGTAGCGCTTTGCGCGACATCACAAGGAATAATCTGCTCAAGTAGCGATTTGTGTGAAGTACAACTTATAGGAGTGTAGCTCAATTGGCAGAGCACCGGTCTCCAAAACCGGGGGTTGTGGGTTCGAGTCCCTCCACTCCTGCCAAGACACACATTATGAGCTTTGTTTACAAACTGTTTTGTTCAAAAAATCGAAAATAATTCATATAGGGTATTGTTTTTCTGGATTTTTAGTGTATATGAACACTTTTATTTCTCCCGCAAGAATAAACATAGTTGACGCCTGTGGTGATTTTGTGTGGCGTCCTGGAAGCAGCGCTTGTTGTTATGCCGAAGACTAATCCCGTAGAGTTTATGCAGCAGGTAAGAAGCGAAACTTCCAAGGTCACTTGGCCTACGCGGAAGGAAACGGTTGTTACCACGATCATGGTTTTTGTTATGGTACTGCTCGCTGCAGTGTTTTTTCTTATTGCGGATCAGATCCTTAGCTGGGGGGTCAGCCAGTTCTTAAGTCTTGGGCGATAAGGCAAAACAGAACGGTTGAGGCGTATCTAAACGTTCATTATTCGAGAGATGCAGATGACCAAGCGTTGGTACATTGTCCACGCCTATTCGAATTTCGAGCGCAAGGTTGCGGAATCAATTAAAGAACGGGTTGCGGCAGCAGGGTTAGAAGAATTATTTGATGAAGTTCTTGTTCCTATGGAAGAAGTTGTAGAAGTGCGCCGTGGCCGTAAGGTAAATGCCGAACGCAAATTCTTTCCGGGATACGTGCTTGTCAAAATGGAAATGACGGATCAGGCCTATCATCTGATTAAAGATACGCCGAAAGTTACAGGCTTTCTCGGTACGGAGAATAAGCCCATACCGATTTCCGATGATGAGGCAACCCGTATCCTGCAGCAGGTTCAGGACGGGGTAGAGCGGCCGAAACCGTCAATTGCTTTCGAAATTGGCGAACAGGTGCGTGTGGCTGATGGGCCTTTTGCCTCGTTTAATGGTTTTGTCGAAGAGGTTGACGAAGAACGGGCACGTTTGAAGGTGGCCGTTTCAATATTCGGCCGGGCAACACCGGTCGAGTTGGAATATGGCCAGGTGGAAAAGCTTTAGTCTATCTGGTCCAAAATATGTGGGAGGTTCAATATGCACCGCCAGTGCTGTCGAAACCGAGACCACAAACCCTTAATAGGAGACTGCAATAACCTCAACTATGGATGTTATGTTAAGTCTTTGCCAATAAAGACTTTTTTCTGTTTGGCTGTTGAACGTTATTACAGTCTGAATATTAAACCCGAGGCCGAAATGGCCCGGAGGGAGAAGAATGGCAAAAAAAATAGATGGCTATCTGAAGCTTCAGGTGCCCGCAGGACAAGCGTCACCGTCACCACCCATCGGTCCGGCGCTGGGACAGCGTGGCATTAATATTATGGAGTTTTGCAAAGCATTCAATGCAGCATCACAAGAGATGGAAGCAGGTTCACCTGTCCCTGTGATGATTACTGTCTTTCAGGATAAGTCGTTTACTTTTGAGATGAAGACGCCACCAGCGTCTTATTTCTTGAGAAAGGCAGCCAAGCTCAATAAAGGCTCACAAACTCCCGGCCGTGAGATCGCAGGCTCTGTGACACGGGATCAGCTTCGCGAGATCGCTGAAGCAAAGATGAAGGATCTCAATGCGAACGATATTGATCAGGCAATCAAGATCATCGCCGGATCGGCCCGCTCGATGGGCCTTCAGGTTCAGGAGTGAAATTATGCCGAAGGCCGGGAAACGTATTCGTAAGGCTCGTGAGGGGATTGATCGCAAAATGGTCTACCCAATTACCGAAGCTGTGAAACTGGTAAAAGAAAGTGCAAGCGCGAAATTCGATGAGACGGTGGAAGTTGCCTTGAACCTGGGGGTTGACCCACGTCATGCGGACCAGATGGTGCGCGGTGTGTGTCAGTTGCCAAATGGTTCGGGCCGTAAGGTTCGTGTTGCTGTTTTTGCAAAAGATGACAAGGCAGATGAGGCAAAATCCGCCGGAGCTGATGTGGTTGGCGCGGAGGACCTTGTTGAACAGGTGCAGAAAGGTAGCATTGACTTTGACCGTTGCATCGCAACACCTGACATGATGCCCCTTGTTGGCAGATTGGGGAAAATTCTAGGTCCCCGCGGTTTAATGCCAAACCCGAAAGTGGGTACGGTGACGCCTGATGTGACAGCGGCGGTTAAGGCTGCCAAAGGTGGTGCTGTTGAGTTTCGCGTAGAAAAAGCGGGCATTATTCATGCCGGTGTAGGTAAAGCAAGCTTCTCTGAGGATGCGCTTGTTGAGAATATTAAAGCACTGACAAATGCAGTTATGAAGGCCAAGCCATCAGGAGCAAAGGGAACTTATTTAAAACGCGCTGCGATTAGCTCGACCATGGGGCCGGGTGTCAGGGTGGATCTGACGAGTGTTACTGGCTCTTGAGCGGTGCAAATTGAGAGTGGCGTGTGGACATTATTAATCAACGGCCATTGTTGAAGATCGTTGATAAAGCAAGTTTCGAGCGGTAAGCCGCTCGGGAAATGAAGCCGGAACTTGGATATCGAATTTATATGTTCAAATCCGGTTTCAACCTGTCCGAGATTGCAGGTGCTGTTTATCGCAGCTTAAGTCAAATGGGCCTGCATGAGATGGGAGACAAACAGATATAGGAAGGTTTTCGTCCTTCTATTATCGGTTTGATGCTCGTGAAGCCCGTGCTGTCTTTCAAGGCGCAGGGAGGACAGGTTGGTAGCGTCGCCAAGGCGTCGCGGCAAGCCAGCCGCTGCGTTATTGACGGCAGGGCGAAACAACGAGACCGGGTTTCCGATCTCGTAAAATTGGAGAGAGCCAAGTGGACAGAGCTGAGAAACGTGAGCTCGTTACGATACTTCGCGATGTGTTTTCAAACACAGGTGTGATTGTCGTTGCCCACTATGCCGGCTTGACCGTTGCGCAGATGACTGATCTTCGCAGGCAAATGCGTGAAGCAGGTGGCCAGGTTAAGGTGGTGAAAAACCGGCTCGCCAAAATTGCGCTTGAAGGGACGGACGCCGAGGGCATTACGGAACTGTTCACAGGACCAACAGTGCTTGCTTACTCGGATGATCCCGTTACGGCACCTAAGATCGCCGTCAAATTCGCCAAAGACAATAAAAGTCTTGTCATTCTTGGCGGTACGATGGGGACGGTGGTGTTGGATTCTGACGGTGTGAAATCGTTGGCGAGTCTGCCATCGCTCGATGAGCTTAGAGGTAAGCTTGTTGGTCTTATACAAGCACCGGCCGGGAAGATTGCTCAGGTGGTCAATGCACCTGCAGGCAAGCTCGCCCGCGTCCTGAGTGCCTATGGAGATAAGAGCGAGGCGGCGTAGGCAAATTTAAGTCGACACGAGATTAAAACCGATAGGGTGAAAGAATATGGCTAACCTTGAAAAAATTGTAGATGACCTCTCTAACCTGACTGTGCTTGAAGCGGCAGAACTTGCCAAACTGCTTGAGGACAAGTGGGGTGTTTCGGCTGCGGCACCGGTTGCTGTTGCGGCTGTACCCGGTGCAGCCGCTGGTGGGGATGCTGGTGGTGCAGAGGAAAAAACCGATTTTGACGTTGTTCTGGCTTCTATTGGTGACAAGAAAATCAATGTCATCAAAGAAGTCCGGGCTGTCACAGGCCTTGGTCTGAAAGAGGCTAAGGAACTTGTCGAAAGCGCGCCGAAGCCTGTGAAGGAAGGCGTTCCTAAGGACGAAGCAGAAGAGATTAAGAAAAAGCTCGAAGAAGCTGGCGCATCGGTCGAGCTTAAATAGTACGGATGCGGATTAGCAGGGTCGGCGCCAGGGCCGACCCTGATCAAAACATTTGGCCGGGACGGGAACGGTACTTATGAGCCCCTTTATAGCTGGGGACTCGGGAGAACCGTTGATGAGTGAGATGAGGAACTAAGATGGCGCAGACTTTCACGGGTCGCAAGCGTGTTAGAAAAATGTTTGGTAGCATCTCCGAAGTGGCCGAGATGCCAAATCTCATTGAGGTGCAAAAGCGCTCATATGAGATGTTTTTGATGGTCGAGGAGCCTGAGGGAGGGCGTCCGGATGCGGGGTTACAATCCGTATTTCGGTCGGTTTTTCCCATAAGTGACTTTTCAGAGCGTTCGACACTTGAATTTATTCACTATGAATTCGAGCTGCCCAAATATGACGTTGAAGAGTGTCAGCAGCGTGGGATGACCTATGCCGCTCCGCTGAAGGTAACACTTCGTCTTATTGTCTTCGATGTGAACGAGGAGACCGGTGCTCGTTCGGTCAAAGATATCAAAGAGCAGGATGTCTATATGGGCGATATGCCTTTTATGACGTCCAACGGGACCTTCGTAATTAATGGCACAGAACGGGTTATCGTTTCCCAGATGCACCGCTCGCCCGGGGTTTTCTTCGATCATGACCGTGGTAAATCGCATGCTTCAGGTAAGCTTCTTTTTGCAGCTCGAATTATTCCTTACAGAGGATCATGGCTAGATTTCGAGTTTGATGCCAAAGATCTCGTTTATGTGCGTATTGACCGTCGACGCAAACTTCCCGTGACGACCTTGTTTTATGCCCTTGGCCTTGATGATGAGGATATTCTCTCAACGTTTTATGACCGGATTCATTATAAGTCAGTGAAAGAGGGATGGAAGGTTCCCTTCAATCCTGAACGTATGCGTGGCCAAAAACCTGCAACTGATCTGATTAACGCGAAAACCGGAGAAGTTGCAATTGAAGCTGGCCGAAAGATAACAGCCCGTCTTGCCAATAAACTCAAGGAAGCAGGCCTTAAAGAACTTTTGGTGACGGATGCTGATCTTTATGGACGCTATCTGGCAGAGGATCTCGTCAATTTAAAAACCGGTGAAATTTTCGGTGAGGCTGGTGAGGAAATTACCGAAGAGCTTCTTGAAAAACTTCGTGAGATCAAGGTCAAGGAAATCCCGGTTCTTGATATAGATCATGTGACCACTGGAGCCTTTATCCGTAATACGCTGAATGCCGATAAGAATACCAACCATGAGGAGGCGCTTCTCGACATTTACCGGGTCATGCGTCCTGGCGAGCCACCAACGCCTGAAGCGGCGCAAAATTTGTTTGATAGTCTGTTTTTTGATCCCGAACGTTATGATCTTTCATCTGTTGGCCGCGTAAAAATGAACATGCGGCTTGATCTTGAATGCGAGGACACAGTACGGACGCTACGTAAGGAAGATATCCTTGCCGTTATCAAAACCCTTGTTGATCTGAGGGATGGTAAAGGGGAGATCGATGATATCGATCATCTTGGGAATAGGCGTGTGCGTTCGGTCGGCGAACTCATGGAAAACCAATATCGGCTCGGCCTTCTCAGAATGGAGCGTGCCATTAAGGAGCGCATGAGTTCTGTTGATATTGATACCGTCATGCCGCAGGACCTGATCAATGCAAAACCTGCTGCTGCGGCTGTGCGGGAGTTTTTTGGGTCTTCGCAACTTTCGCAGTTTATGGATCAGACCAACCCACTTTCAGAGATTACCCACAAGCGTCGTCTATCAGCACTTGGTCCTGGTGGTTTAACGAGAGAGCGTGCGGGCTTTGAAGTAAGGGACGTTCACCCTACCCACTATGGCCGCATTTGCCCGATTGAAACCCCTGAAGGTCCAAATATCGGGCTTATAAATTCTCTCGCAACCTTTGCACGCGTGAACAAATACGGCTTTATTGAAAGTCCGTACCGCCGTGTTGTGAAAGGTAAGGTCTCCGATGAAGTTGTGTATCTCTCCGCCATGGAGGAGGCTCGATACACCATTGCACAAGCTAATGCTGCACTTTCGTCGCGGGGTACATTTGAAGATGATTTGATTACATGTCGCCAGGCGGGTGACGTACATTTGGTGCCGCCGAATGAAATTGACTTTATTGACGTGTCACCTAAGCAGCTTGTCTCCGTAGCAGCAGCGTTAATCCCATTCCTGGAGAATGATGACGCGAACCGTGCTCTTATGGGCTCAAACATGCAGCGCCAGGCCGTGCCATTGATCACGGCTGAAGCACCACTTGTCGGTACTGGTATGGAATCTGTCGTGGCGCGTGATTCTGGTGCAGCCATTGCTGCCCGCCGGACCGGTGTGATCGATCAGGTTGACGCCACCCGTATCGTCATCCGGGCAACCGAAGAAACGGATCCGTCCAAATCAGGTGTGGACATTTATAACCTTCGGAAATTCCAGCGTTCAAATCAGAACACATGCATCAATCAGCGGCCGCTGGTGCGTGTCAATGATCGTGTTGAAGCTGGAGATATTATTGCAGACGGCCCATCGACCGATCTCGGTGATTTGGCGCTGGGACGTAATGTACTCGTCGCCTTCATGCCTTGGATGGGTTATAATTTCGAGGACTCCATTCTTATTTCTGAACGCGTTGTTCGCGACGATGTTTTCACCTCCGTGCACATTGAAGAGTTTGAGGTTATGGCCCGTGATACCAAACTGGGGCCGGAGGAGATCACCCGTGATATCCCCAATGTTTCGGAGGAAGCGCTGAAAAACCTTGATGAGGCAGGCATTGTTTACATTGGGGCTGAGGTGAAACCGGGTGATATTCTTGTCGGAAAAATTACGCCAAAGGGTGAAAGCCCGATGACTCCGGAGGAAAAATTACTCCGGGCGATTTTTGGCGAGAAAGCGTCCGATGTTCGCGACACATCACTCAAACTGCCGCCTGGTGTGGCCGGTACGGTTGTGGAAGTGCGCGTTTTTAATCGTCACGGTGTTGAAAAAGACGAGCGTGCAATGTCCATTGAGCGCGAGGAGATTGAGCGTCTGGCTAAGGACCGGGACGACGAACTGCAAATCCTCGACCGTAATGTTTACAGCCGTTTACGCGGAGCCCTTACAGGGAAAATGGTTGCCAGCGCACCTGGCATCAAGGAGTTGAAAAAAGACGCAAAGATTACCGAGGTAATTCTTGGCGATATTCCGCGTAGTCAGTGGTGGAATATTGCGCTCAAAAATGAAAAGGCGATGAGCGAAGTTGAAGCTATCGGCAAGCAATATGAGGACGCTAAGAAACGTTTGGAACAACGCTTCGTTGATAAGGTCGATAAGTTGCAGCGTGGTGATGAGCTTCCGCCGGGTGTGATGAAGATGGTCAAGGTCTTTGTTGCTGTGAAGCGCAAAATCCAGCCTGGTGATAAAATGGCCGGCCGACATGGCAATAAGGGTGTGATCAGTCAGATTCTTCCCGTTGAGGATATGCCTTATCTGGAGGATGGTACTGCGGTTGACATCGTGCTTAATCCACTCGGTGTTCCGAGCCGCATGAATGTTGGCCAAATTTTGGAAACCCATCTCGGTTGGGCGTGTAGGGGGCTTGGACGTCAGATTGGTGAAGCGGTTGACGCCTATCATGAGTCAGAGAAGGTTAAGCCCTTAAAGGACGCCCTTAAGCGTGTTTATGGCAAGGAAGAGACAATCGCGACATTAGATGATGGCGAGCTAATGGAACTTGGTGACAATTTGCGTAATGGCGTACCCGTGGCGACGCCTGTGTTTGATGGCGCCCATGAAGCCGATATCATCGAGATGCTTGACGAAGCAGGACTTGATGCTTCCGGACAGGTTACGCTATTTGATGGCCGTACAGGTGATGAGTTCGACCGCAAAGTTACGGTTGGTTATATTTATATGCTCAAATTGCACCATCTCGTGGACGACAAGATTCACGCCCGCTCAATTGGTCCTTACAGTCTTGTGACACAACAGCCCTTGGGTGGTAAGGCGCAATTTGGCGGACAACGTTTTGGTGAAATGGAGGTTTGGGCGCTGGAAGCTTATGGTGCAGCCTATACCCTTCAAGAAATGCTCACCGTAAAATCGGACGATGTGGCAGGACGGACAAAGGTTTATGAAGCCATCGTTCGTGGTGATGACACGTTTGAAGCCGGCATCCCTGAAAGTTTCAATGTGTTGGTTAAGGAGATGCGTGCACTTGGACTTAATGTTGAGCTGAAGCAAGTCGACACCAGCTCGACAGATGAACAGAGTCCGCAACAGCTGCCTCCATCGCAGGCTGCTGAATAGTCAAATTATGTCCGGATGGGGGGCATCCATTCGGACCGTTTCGCCTTAGCTTATACCATATTCTGGTTCAGGCTATGGCAGGTAGGTTAAGAATAGCGAGGTCACATCAGGAACAGACGGTCAGCCCTAACCGTCGCCTGTGAGGAGACACCGGATGAATCAAGAGGTTATCAACCTTTTTAATCCCCAGGCCCAAAGCCAAACTTTTGATCAAATTAGGATTTCCATCGCATCACCCGAAAAGATCCTATCTTGGTCTTTTGGCGAGATTAAGAAGCCGGAAACGATAAATTACCGGACATTCAAACCAGAGCGGGATGGACTATTTTGCGCACGTATTTTTGGTCCTATCAAGGACTATGAATGCCTGTGCGGCAAATATAAGCGTATGAAATATAAAGGTGTCATCTGCGAGAAATGCGGAGTGGAGGTGACGCTTGCCAAGGTGCGTCGGGACCGTATGGGCCATATTGAGCTGGCCGCACCTGTCGCGCATATTTGGTTTTTGAAATCATTGCCGAGCCGGATTGGTCTTTTGCTCGATATGACGCTCAAGGATCTCGAGCGCGTCCTTTATTTTGAGCATTATATCGTTATTGAGCCAGGTATTACGCCGTTCAAGGAGCGTCAACTTCTTACGGAAGAGGAATATATTGAGGCGCAGGATGAATTCGGCCCCGACAGTTTTACTGCCGGTATCGGAGCGGAGGCTATCCGGGAACTCCTCATTTCGCTTGACCTCGAGCAAATCCGCGATGATCTGCGCGTGGAGATTGCAGAGTCAACATCAGAGCTTAAGCCAAAAAAACTTGCCAAGCGCCTCAAAGTCGTGGAGGCCTTCATACAATCGGGTAACCGACCTGAATGGATGATCCTTACAGTTGTTCCGGTCATTCCTCCTGAACTTCGTCCTCTCGTACCATTGGATGGCGGACGCTTTGCAACATCTGATCTCAATGATCTTTATCGGCGGGTAATTAACCGGAATAACCGCCTAAAGCGGTTGATGGAACTTAGGGCACCGGACATCATCATCCGCAATGAAAAGCGGATGCTTCAGGAAGCGGTCGATGCGCTGTTCGACAATGGACGGCGAGGCCGTGTGATCACTGGAGCCAATAAACGACCGCTTAAATCTCTTGCCGATATGCTGAAGGGTAAGCAGGGCAGGTTCCGCCAAAATCTACTAGGTAAGCGTGTTGATTATTCTGGCCGTTCGGTGATCGTGGTTGGTCCGGAGTTAATGCTGCATCAATGTGGTTTGCCTAAGAAGATGGCCCTTGAGCTCTTTAAGCCCTTTATCTATTCCCGCCTTGATGCCAAGGGAATGGCGGCGACAGTGAAGCAAGCTAAGAAGTTGGTCGAAAAGGAACGGCCGGAGGTTTGGGATATTCTGGATGAGGTTATTCGGGAACATCCTGTGCTTTTGAATCGGGCGCCGACGCTACACCGTCTCGGTATTCAGGCCTTTGAGCCTGTCCTGATTGAAGGTAAAGCTATCCAACTTCATCCGCTCGTTTGCGCGGCCTTCAATGCGGACTTCGATGGCGACCAAATGGCCGTGCATGTGCCGTTATCCCTTGAAGCTCAGCTTGAAGCCCGGGTGCTGATGATGTCGACGAATAATATTCTGCATCCAGCCAATGGGTCACCAATTATTGTGCCATCGCAGGATATCGTCCTTGGGCTCTATTATTTGTCGCTTATGATGGAGAATGAGCCGGGTGAGGGCATGGCATTCGGTGATGTTGCTGAAATTCACCATGCGCTTGATGCGCGCGTCATTACATTGCATAGCAAGATCAAAGGGCGCTTTCAGAGTGTGGACGAGGAAGGCAATATAACATCGGAGGTCTATGACACGACCCCGGGTCGTATGTTACTGGGCGAGTTGCTGCCAAGGCGGCCTGGAGTAACATTTGATCTCGTTAACCGGCTTCTGACCAAGCGCGAAATCTCTAACATGATTGATGTGGTCTATCGCCACTGCGGTCAAAAAGAGACGGTTATTTTCTGCGACCGCACGATGGGACTTGGCTTTTCTTATGCCTGCCGTGCCGGCATTTCCTTTGGTAAGGATGACATGGTTATTCCTGAAACCAAGGATAAAATCGTCTCTGAGACCAATGATCTCGTCCGTGAATATGAGCAACAATATAATGATGGGCTGATTACTCAGGGAGAGAAATATAATAAGGTTGTTGATGCTTGGGCAAAATGTACGGACCGTGTTGCTGCGGAGATGATGGACCGTATATCAGCTGTTCAGATCGATAAAAAAAGCAGCCGCGAAAAACCTGTTAATTCCATTTATATGATGGCCCATTCCGGTGCTCGCGGTTCACCTGCGCAAATGAAACAGCTTGCCGGTATGCGGGGGTTGATGGCTAAGCCTTCGGGTGAAATTATTGAGACGCCGATTATCTCCAACTTTAAGGAGGGCCTATCGGTGCTGGAATATTTCAACTCTACTCACGGGGCACGTAAAGGTCTTGCCGATACGGCACTCAAGACAGCGAACTCGGGTTATCTCACACGCCGTCTTGTCGATGTCGCTCAGGATTGCATCGTCAATGAACGGGATTGCGGAACCGAAAGAGGCATCACCTCTCGAGCTGTCATTGATGCCGGTGAGGTTATTGTATCGCTCGGTTCGCGTATTCTTGGGCGGACATCTCTTGATGGTATTGTTGATCCAGCTTCTGGTGAAACAATCGTTGAAAAGGGCGAGCTCATAGATGAGCCACATGTGGAGCGCATTGATAATTCGCAAGTTCAGGAAGTGCGGATTCGCTCAGCCCTGACTTGTGAAACCACTAACGGTATATGCGCAAGCTGTTATGGCCGTGACTTGGCTCGCGGAACCCCGGTTAATCATGGCGAGGCGGTCGGTGTTATTGCCGCGCAGTCAATCGGCGAACCAGGCACCCAGCTTACTATGCGGACCTTCCATATTGGCGGTACGGCGCAGGTGGTTGATCAGTCGTTCATGGAATCAAATTTCGACGGAACCATCAAAATACGTAACCGCAATATTGTGAAGGACTCGAAGGGTCGGCTCGTCGCAATGGGACGGAACACGGCGATTGTGATCCTCGATAGTGATGGTAACGAGCTTGCCGTCAATAAGGTGGCTTATGGTTCACAGCTTCGGGTTGATGAAGGTGACAAAATTAAGCGTGGCCAGCGACTTGCTGAGTGGGACCCTTATACCAGGCCAATTCTCACCGAGGTTGATGGTGTCATCGAGTTTGAGGATTTGGTGGAAGGTGTTTCCGTCAACGAACAATATGATGAGTCAACAGGTATTACAAATCGCGTGATTACAGATTGGAGGGCCAATCCCCGCGGAGGTGACCTGAAGCCAGCAGTTGTGATTAAGGACAAAAAGAGAGGTGGTAAGCCTGTCAAGCTGCCGCGTGGTGGTGAGGCGCGTTATCTTCTTTCCGTGGATGCTATTTTGTCGGTCGCACCCGGTAAAAATGTGAAAGCAGGTGACGTGCTTGCACGTATTCCGATGGAAAGCGCCAAGACCCGTGATATTACCGGTGGTCTTCCGCGTGTGGCGGAGCTTTTTGAAGCTCGGAAACCTAAGGATCACGCTATTATTGCGGAGATTTCGGGTACGGTTGAATTTGGCCGCGATTATAAGAATAAGCGGCGGATCTCTATTGTACCGGACGATGAGTCTGAAGAGACGGTTGAATATCTTATTCCTAAAGGCAAACATCTGAGCGTTCAGGAAGGGGATCGCATAGAGAAGGGTGAGTTTTTACTCGATGGTCTTCCTGCACCTCATGACATTTTGGCTATTAAGGGTGTCGAAGAACTTGCCTCATATCTTGTGAATGAGATCCAGGATGTTTACCGCCTGCAAGGTGTGACAATCAATGATAAGCATATAGAGGTGATTGTCCGTCAGATGCTACAAAAAATCGAAGTTGAAGACGCTGGAGACACCGATTTCCTTAAAGGTGAGCAAATCGATAAGGTCGAGTTCGACGAGGTTAATGCCCGGATTGAGGCGGGTGGCGGTAAACCGGCTTCGGGAAGCCCGATCCTGCTTGGTATTACAAAGGCCTCACTGCAGACACGCAGCTTTATCTCAGCAGCCTCCTTCCAGGAAACAACACGAGTGCTTACAGAAGCTGCGGTTAACGGTAAGGGCGATGAGCTTGAGGGGCTCAAGGAAAATGTCATCGTTGGACGTCTTATCCCGGCCGGTACGGGTGGCATGCGCAACCGCATACGTGAGGTTGCCGTTCATCGGGATCAGTTGATCGTTGAAGAGAAGGCGCGAGCTGCCGAAAAGAGGGCGGCCGAAAGTGAAACACCGCTTTTGACCAAGGAAGACGATGCGGAGCCCGCGGAGGCTAAGGGTGCCGCTTAGCTTTTAACGTGACGGCCCTTTTAGTTTTTATTAAGCATTCATTGGGCGGGTTTCAAAAAGCCCGCCCATATTATTCATAACAATTCTCTGCAAAATAAAGAGCAGCGTGGCCAGTTTGGTTTGCCTTACAAGTCCGAACGTGCGTTGGGTAGTATTTTGTAGAAGATTTGCTGAATTCTGTCGCATCATGAACAGTGCGGACGGGGTTACAAACCTCCTCCGGCCAGAGAAAACGCATGGCACATCAAATTTCAGCGCTGGAGGCGATTGGGGTGTCACGGTCGCAGGCTTTGGATAAATTCGATACCGTTGGCCTTGGAAAATATTGGTAGGTATCTCCGAACCTGTCTCTTCCTTCATTGGGCGAGATTTGTAAAAATTGCCATGGTATTCATTACAGCTTTCTCGCAGAAATAAAAAGCATGCATGTTTTCGTTCAGGTTACCAAACGAAACGGGACGGGCACTCTTTCAAAGATATAGCGGATGTTCGATGAGGCGTTTACGTAGGGCGTTTCCGTTTTTATTCGTTAGGATCAACTTCGTATAATATTCAAAATCGTGTTTCGTGATGAATACCGGATCAGGCGCTGTTTTATCCAGCTTAATCCCAAGCTCATGATTAATAGCATTTATGGTTGGCACGATATTTTTTGTTTTGCCAAGTTCAACAAGCTGTAGCAGAAATTCCAAGAAAATTGGCAGTGCTTTTTCGTCCTTCATAAATCGTGAGGGATTAAGGTCGCTTCCATAAGTGAGAGCGAGTTCGCCATATAGCTCTTCAATCTTATTACAAATGTTTAGATTATGATTTTTTAAATGTTTGATCAGCCCATTAGTGAACGTGTTGACCCAATCCTTAGGAGCCCACTTAATATGGTTGGCAAAGTATTTTCGGATAAGGTCGCCTGTAAGAGCGAGAAGTACAAAACTCGTCATATGATCGCGGTTCCACAGACCGCGATGTTGATTCAGCGATGCCGTACACTTCGAATAAGTGTCTTCAAATTTCTGGAAGTTACCTAAATAGCTCTCACAAAATTCTGTATAAGCTTCTTCAAGGTCATTGAGAGACAGAAAACCGCCGCGTGCAATACATATTTTTTGCAAATGAGAAAAAACTTTCTCAGTTGTATGTTTGGCAGAGCCAGCGCAATGATGTGGGCCATTTATCATTGGCGCTATACTCCTTGTCAATCAATGAATCGACAATAATTCTACAGAGTATTCTAAAACTAATGGTTAAATTATTGTCATAACCTATAATTAGGGTTGGTAATTTAAATTATCAAATTCTAAAAGACTTGCTTATGCTTATAGAAATCGCGATTGGTGATGCATATGGAGCAGCGTTTGAATACGTTGACTCCAAATTCACACGCGAAAATAATGATTTATCAGGGTATTACAAACATCCACGCCATGATATCGCGCCCGGATGTTACACCGATGATACACAAATGAGTATCGCCATTGCCGAGGCGTTACTTGACGGGCGCAAATGGTCAGCCGACCTTATTGCAGAACATTTCGTTGGTGCCTTCAAGCGTGATCCGCGGGAAGGATATGCCGGAAATTTCTATCTTTTTTTGCAAAAAATCAAAGATCACGAAGCGTTTTTACGTGATATCAAGCCTGAGAGCGATAAGAGTGGGGCTTCAATGAGAGCTTGTCCCTTGGGGCTTTTGCCAACAATTGATGAGGTTATTGAATATAGCCGTATTCAGGCGGCTGTAACTCATAATACGCCAGATGGTATTGCCGCCGCGATTGCAGCAGCTCTCACAAGCCACTATTTCATTTATCACTTAGGAGGCAAGTCGGAGTTAGGCGCTTTTCTTGAGAGCCATATCAATGGTCAATGGAACGTTCCTTGGAAAG
Source organism: Methyloligellaceae bacterium (assembly GCA_965224165.1). Taxonomy (GTDB): domain Bacteria; phylum Pseudomonadota; class Alphaproteobacteria; order Rhizobiales; family CBDCYM01; genus CBDCYM01. The sequence continues at coordinate 2,047,936 of CBDCYM010000011.1, forward strand.
GCAAAGTGGGATCTAAGGGCTGGATGAGCGTACGTGCGGCGATTACAGCCATAAAGAGCTGCAATTGCATGAGCGATCTGCTGAAAACATGTATTAATTTTGAAGGCGATGTCGACACCGTTGCGGCAATTGCTCTTGGAGCAGCTTCTTGTTCTGATGAGATTGAACAAGATCTGCCGCAAGTGCTCTTTGAAGAGCTTGAGAACAAGGATTACGGTAGGGATTATATCATTGACCTGGATCAGCGGCTTATGAACAGTGTTGCACGTTAACAAAGCTCATGAATTTGCCGTGCAACCTTTCTGTTTAACGCATAGATGTGCATTCATTGATCACGTGAACGGCCACCATTCAAATGTTATAATGTAACATTTTATCCACATTATTCCACAAACGATTGTCTTTAGCCCAAAATTTGATTGATTCAAATTCTCAAGGTTAGGTAATGATATATTATAACATATTGTATTCCCAGTGAGGTCGTTTCTAATGTTGCGTTTATGTGGTGTGGCAGGCATAGCGATGGGTCTTGTGTCTGCATTTTCTGGGGTAGGACATGCACAAGAGATTGCATTGCCTGGCGTTGTGGTTGAGGCTGCAAGTCCTCTCGAAACAAGTGATGATGGAACCTTTTTCCCTGTTACGATTGTTTCTCAAGACGAATTAGAGAGTGGGGCGCCGAGAAGTCTTGGCGATGTTCTTTTCACAAAGCCGGGTATTACGTCTTCTACTTTTGCTTCTGGGGCGAGCCGCCCCATTATCCGTGGACTTGATAATTTCCGTGTCCGTATTCAGGAAAACGGCATTGGAGTGCACGATGTTTCAGCATTAAGTGAAGATCATGGCGTTCCTATTGACCCACTTGCGCAGCAAAAAATAGAAGTTGTTCGCGGACCTGCGACATTACGGTGGGGATCACAGGCTATTGGCGGGGTAGTTAACGCGACAAACAACCGTATCCCGGATGCGATACCGAATGGTAAATTCTATCGTTTTGAAAGCAAAGGCGCATATAGCTCTGTAGATGAAGGTGGCGAGGGAGCTCTTATTATTGAAGGCGGATCAGGTAATTTTGCTTTTCATGGTGATCTCTATAAGCGCAGGGGCAGTGATTATGACACTCCGAAGGGAACTCAGGAAAACACAAGCTTTGACTCGGAAGGAGGAGCATTAGGAGCATCTCTCGTGTTTGAGGATGGATATATAGGCGTTTCTTATTCGAGGTTCTCAAGCCTCTATTTTATCCCAGGTGAAGAGGCGGTTGAACGTGATCTCCGAATTGATCTGGAACAAACCAAAATCACCAGTAAGGGAGAATACCGTCCAAGAAACAGCTTTGTCTCGGCCATGAAATATTGGTTTGGCTATACGGATTATGAACATGACGAAATAGGCCGTGGTCACGGTCACGAGGAAGAGGAAGAAGAGCACGAAGAAGGTGAAGAGGAAGAAGGCGGTGAACTCAGCATTGGGTCAACCTTCATTAATAAGCAATATGAAGCCCGTGCCGAAATCCTTCATAAGCCTTTCCCAACGGCCTTTGGCAATATGAAAGGTGCTGTTGGGGTTCAGTATGGTTTTCGTGATCTCGGTGCTGCAGGTGAAGGCGGTGAACTCCTAGCACCGAATGAAACAAACAGTATAGCAGCCTATATTTTCGAAGAATTTCAGGCGACTGAAAAGCTAAAAATTCAATTGGCAGGTCGAGTTGAGACTGTTGATATAGAGGGTGCGACCTCTGATTTTCCAACGGATTTCTTACCTGATGGCGGGGGTGAACAGGAGATAACAGCGCGTGAAGCTGAATTCACACCCTATAGTGCGAGCGCAGGTTTGCTCTATCAACTGTCTAATGGAGTGATTGTACGCTTAACAGGCCAGTATGTTGAACGTGCCCCCGATGCTTTGGAGCTTTTTGCCAAAGGTCCGCACGAAGCCACTGAAACATTCGAAATCGGAAATCCTAATTTATTCAAGGAGAAGGCGCATACGCTTGAGCTTGGTTTGAAAAGGAGTAAGGGACGTTTTCGTTTTGACGGCTCAACCTATTACACCCAATTTGAAGGGTTCATCTTTAAGAACTTCACTGGGAACAGTTGTGGTGAGGAGTTCGAGAGTTGCATTGCTGGAAACAGTGAAGAGTTGACCCAAATAAATTATGCGCAACGGGACGCGACATTTTATGGCGTTGAATTGTCTGGCTCCGTAGATTTGATGGAATTTGCAAATGGCACAATTGGTTTAGATGGCCAATATGATTTTGTTCGCGCGAAATTTGATGAAGGCGGCAATGTACCAAGAATTACGCCGCAACGTGCGGGTGGGGGGATTTTTTACCGTGGAAAGCATCTTTTTGCCCGTCTAGGAATGCTCCATGCTTTCCGTCAAGATGATGTTGCCGTCAATGAGGAGGCAACCAGCGGATATATTCTCCTCAATGCTGAACTCAATTATAAAATAAAGCTTGGGCAGATTGATGGGAGCACGCCTGAAATGACGATCGGCATCAAAGGTGAAAACTTACTTGATGATGATGTTCGCAATCATGTTTCTTTTAAGAAAGAAGATGTTTTGCAGCCTGGCCGTAACATCGTCCTACGGGGTAAAATTACGCTGAATTAAAATGGCTGAGAGCAATTGGAGACTTTCAGGGCAATCAGTTTTCAAAAAACTGTCAACAGAATTTCCCATTTAGGATGCTCTCGTTCCAGTCTCCTTTGTTCTCATTGTCACCAGCCAAAATCACGTTCAATGATGACTCACGCAAAAAGGATTGAGGTGGCAGAGGGGCACGAAAGGTTGAGGACTCAAGGTTATTGTGGTCTCCCATGAGGCAAAATTAACGCCTTATTATCCAGAACAGTGATGATAATGCATAAAACCTTGCATTTTCTAATAAGAAACGGTGTTTTTTGGGTTGACGTCAAATATTGCCAAGCGTATTTTGTGCAAACTTTCGTGACAGGCGGTAGACTGTTTATCTTGCTTGCTTGGAATTTGCGGTCAAGTAGTACCTAAACGCTGTCACAAAATAACCGAAGCAAAACTGGGTGGCATGATCTCCTGCTCGGGAAACTTTTGTTTCTATACGCATCTTATGGGAAAACCGGTTCTTATTTTCCCGGAAGTGCTTTAGCGGAGAGATCCTCTGAGTTTTCGTACCAAGCGCTGCTGTGCGGTAAGCGCACGCGTTTGGGGCATTTATTGGATAGATAGGACGTATGCCAACTATACAACAGCTTGTTCGCAAACCGCGCAAAAAGCAGGTTAAGCGGAATAAAGTCCCTGCCATGGAGGCGTGCCCTCAGAAGCGCGGCGTATGCATGCGCGTCTATACGATTACGCCGAAAAAGCCAAACTCAGCGCTTCGTAAAGTGGCGCGGGTCAGGCTGACAAATGGTTTTGAGGTGACAAGCTATATTCCGGGCGAAGGGCATAATTTACAAGAGCATTCCGTGGTTATGATCCGTGGGGGGCGTGTGAAGGATTTGCCTGGTGTTCGGTATCACATTATCCGCGGTGTGTTGGATACCCAAGGGGTTTCAGACCGCAAGCAACGCCGTTCCAAATATGGGGCAAAACGGCCTAAGTAATAATTATTTGAGCGCGATTTAGGGAAAGAAGGACATGTCCCGTCGGCATAGAGCAGAAAAGCGTGAAATTATCCCTGATCCTAAATACGGGGATATCGTGCTTACAAAACTTATGAACAGCATCATGTTAGACGGCAAAAAGTCTGTTGCTGAGCGTATTGTTTATGGAGCACTCGATGCAATTGAGCAAAAAGCTAAGCAAGATCCTGTGCCGTTGTTTCATCAGGCCCTTGAGAATGTGATGCCCGCCGTTGAAGTGCGTTCTCGGCGCGTTGGCGGGGCCACATACCAGGTGCCGGTGGAAGTTCGTCAAGACCGTCGGCAGGCGCTGGCCATTCGGTGGATCATCAAGGCAGCGCGCGACCGTAACGAAAATACAATGGTTGAACGTTTGTCCGGTGAATTGCTGGATGCATCCAATAATCGCGGTACAGCCGTGAAAAAACGGGAGGATACGCACCGCATGGCAGAGGCCAACAGGGCCTTTTCTCATTACCGATGGTAAAGGCCAAAGCGAGGCAGAAGAACAATGGCACGACAAACTCCCATCGAAGAGTACCGCAATATCGGCATCATGGCCCATATTGATGCTGGTAAAACAACCACGACAGAGCGGGTGCTTTATTATACAGGCAAGAGCCATAAAATTGGTGAAGTGCATGATGGTGCAGCCACCATGGATTGGATGGAGCAAGAGCAGGAGCGCGGCATTACGATTACGTCTGCTGCGACGACGACCTTCTGGACGCTCCGAGATATTGATGGCAATGACCTTGGTAAGGAACATCGGATCAATATAATTGATACGCCAGGCCACGTGGATTTCACCATTGAGGTTGAACGCTCTTTGCGCGTGTTGGACGGTGCGGTTGCTTTGCTGGATGCCAATGCCGGTGTTGAGCCGCAGACAGAGACTGTTTGGCGCCAGGGCGACAAATATAGTGTGCCCAGGATGTTCTTCATCAATAAGATGGATAAAATCGGCGCAGACTACTTTAAGTCCATTGAAACCATCAAAGACCGGCTTGGCGTGACACCGATTGTTCTCCAGCTTCCAATTGGTGCGGAGAGTGAATTTAAGGGTGTTATCGATCTCATACGAATGAAGGCGATCATATGGGAAGAGGAATCGCTTGGCGCTAAGTTCCACGAGGAGGATATTCCAGCAGATCTTGTTGATCAGGCTAATGAATATCGTGAAGCGCTTATAGAGGCTGCCGTTGACGTGGACGAGGCGGCAATGGAAGCTTACCTTGAAGGCAATGAGCCGGATGAAGCCGCTTTGCGTGCCCTAATCCGTAAGGGGACCTGTGAGGTTACGTTCTTCCCCATTTTGTGCGGTTCCGCTTTCAAAAATAAAGGTGTTCAGCCTTTACTTGATGCCGTTATTCATTATTTACCCTCTCCGCTTGATGTGCCCGCCATTAAGGGTATAGATGTTAAGACAGGTGAAGAGGTCGTACGCAAATCCTCAGATGATGAACCGTTATCTCTATTGGCATTCAAGCTGATGGACGACCAATACGGCTCCCTGACATTTTGCCGGATTTATTCAGGCAAGTTGCAATCTGGCTCAACGCTCATCAACACGGTGAAAGAAAAGCGTGAGCGTGTTGGACGGATGTTGCTCATGCATTCGAACAATCGCGAGCCGATTGAAGTGGCATTTGCAGGTGATATCGTTGCGCTTGTCGGTCTTAAAGATGTAACGACAGGGGATACGCTTTGTGATCCAAGTAAGCCGGTCATCCTTGAGCGTATGGAGTTCCCTGAACCGGTTATTGAGATTGCGGTGGAGCCGAAGACTAAGGGGGATCAGGAGAAGCTTGGTGTTGCGCTGAACCGCTTGGCGCAGGAAGATCCCTCCTTCCGGGTTTCTACGGACGAGGAATCCGGGCAGACAATCATCGCCGGCATGGGCGAGCTTCATTTGGACATTATTATCGACCGCATGAAGCGGGAGTTTAAGGTCGAAGCGAATGTCGGCCAGCCGCAGGTTGCTTATCGTGAAACGCTGACCAAGCTCGCTGAGGTTGATTACACCCACAAAAAGCAAACTGGTGGTTCTGGTCAGTTTGCACGGATCAAACTCACCATAGAGCCAGGCGAGCCTAATTCTGGCTTTGTGTTTGAAAGCAAGATTGTTGGCGGTAATGTGCCGAAGGAATATATTCCGGGCGTTGAGAAGGGCATTAAATCCGTCATTGAGACAGGCGTCCTCGCCGGTTTCCCTATGCTCGATATTAAGGTCACACTCACCGATGGTGCTTATCATGAGGTAGATTCAAGCGTCATGGCGTTTGAGATTGCGGGGCGTGCCGCCTTCCGTGAAGGAGCTATGAAAGCCGCGCCGAAACTACTTGAGCCGATTATGAAGGTTGAGGTGGTGACCCCTGATGAATATCTCGGCAATATTATGGGTGACTTAAATAGTCGGCGCGGACAGGTGCAGGGGCAGGAGCAGCGTGGTAACGCCTTGGTGGTCAATGCCATGGTGCCCCTTGCAAATATGTTTGGTTATGTGAACAGCTTGCGCTCCATGAGCCAGGGACGCGCGCAGTTCACAATGCAATTCGATCATTATTCCCAAGTGCCGCAGGCTGTTGCTGAAGAAGTGCAAGCCAAGTTTGCTTGAGAATAGTTGTCGAATATGAGTTGGTAGATTTGTGTGATCGATAGTTAGAGAGCTTAGAATGGAGAGCCAAGATGGCCAAGGAGAAATTTGAGCGGACGAAGCCGCATTGCAATATAGGTACGGTTGGTCATGTTGATCATGGCAAGACGACTTTGACGGCTGCGATCACGAAGGTATTGGCGGAGGCAGGTGGCGCTGAGTTTTCTGCTTATGACGAGATTGACAAGGCTCCTGAAGAGAAGGCGCGTGGCATTACGATCTCGACGGCACATGTTGAGTATGAGACGGGTAATCGTCACTATGCGCATGTGGACTGTCCTGGTCATGCTGATTATGTGAAGAACATGATCACGGGCGCGGCGCAGATGGATGGCGCGATATTGGTTGTTTCTGCGGCTGATGGTCCGATGCCTCAGACGCGTGAGCATATATTGTTGGCGCGTCAGGTAGGTGTTCCTGCGCTTGTTGTATATCTGAACAAGGTTGATCAGGTTGATGATGAGGAGCTTTTGGAGCTTGTTGAGATGGAGGTTCGGGAGCTTTTGAGTAGTTATGAGTTTCCGGGGGATGACATACCGATCATTAAGGGATCTGCTTTGGCGGCGCTTGAGGGCCGCGATGACAATATTGGTAAAGAGACGATATTGGAGTTGATGGCTGCTGTTGATGATTATATCCCTCAGCCTGATCGTCCGAAAGACTTGCCGTTTTTGATGCCGATCGAGGATGTATTTTCGATATCGGGTCGGGGTACGGTTGTTACGGGTCGGATTGAGCGGGGTGTTGTTAATGTTGGTGATGAGATAGAGATTGTCGGCATTAAGGAGACACAGAAGACGACGTGCACGGGCGTTGAGATGTTCCGGAAGCTTCTTGATCAGGGTGAGGCTGGAGACAATGTAGGTGTTTTGCTTCGGGGCACGAAGCGTGAGGAGGTTGAGCGAGGTCAGGTATTGTGCAAGCCTGGTTCGGTTACGCCGCATACGAAGTTCAAGGCTGAGGCTTATATATTGACGAAGGATGAGGGTGGTCGTCATACGCCGTTTTTCACGAATTACCGCCCTCAGTTTTATTTCCGTACGACGGATGTAACGGGAGTTGTGAGTTTGCCTGAGGGCACGGAGATGGTTATGCCGGGTGACAATTGCGAGATGGAAGTTGAGCTAATTGTTCCGATCGCGATGGAGGAGAAGCTCCGCTTTGCCATCCGGGAGGGCGGACGAACCGTCGGTGCAGGTGTCGTCGCTGGGATAATAGAGTAGCAATCAAGGCAACAGGACACTCCAAATCGGGGTGTCCTTGACCTTTTAGGGTGAGCAAAATGCAAGGCCAGAACATTAGGATCAGGCTCAAGGCTTTCGACCATCGGATTCTAGATGCGTCGACCAAAGAGATCGTGAATACCGCGAAGCGTACGGGAGCCGAAGTCCGGGGTCCTATACCGTTACCGACAAGGATTGAGAAGTTCACGGTCAATCGCTCGCCGCATATCGATAAGAAGAGCCGTGAGCAGTTTGAGATGCGGACGCATAAACGGCTTCTAGATATTGTTGATCCAACGCCTCAGACGGTGGACGCTCTAATGAAGTTAGATCTTGCTGCAGGTGTTGATGTCGAGATTAAGCTTTAGGTCATAGCCTGAGATCGGATGCTTTTGAAATCGTGGGTGCCTCCGGAAAGTATGAACCCGTCTTCCGGGTAAGTTGCACGACAAAACAGAGAATTAGGGCTCGATTTTGATAGAAGCAAAGTCGAGAAGGCCCTAGAAAGATTTAAGGACGAGACCGATGCGGTCAGGTGTCATTGCGCAAAAAATGGGAATGACCCGGATTTTCATGGAATCCGGAGAGAACATACCTGTTACGGTTTTGAAACTGAATAACTGTCAGGTCGTTGCCCATCGTACAGAAGATAAAAACGGCTATACAGCGTTACAATTAGGCGCAGGTTTTGCCAAGGTGAAGAATGTTTCGCGCGCAGAGCGTGGGCATTTTGCTTTGGCCAAAGTTGAGCCTAAGAAGGAGCTCGCCGAGTTTCGTGTCAGTCCCGATAATATGATTGAAGTTGGGGCGGAGCTGACAGCGGACCATTTTGTTGAAGGTCAGTTTGTTGACGTGACAGGCACGAGCATCGGTAAGGGCTTTGCTGGTGCCATGAAGCGTCACGGCTTCGGTGGATTAAGGGCATCGCATGGTGTTTCTGTCAGTCACAGAAGCCATGGTTCCACAGGCCAGTGCCAAGACCCTGGTAAGGTGTTCAAAGGCAAGAAAATGGCCGGCCAGATGGGCTCAGGCCGCGTAACAACGCAGAATTTACGCGTTGTAAAAACGGATATAGATCGTGGTCTTGTCATGGTCCGGGGGGCTGTACCTGGCTCCAAAGGCGGTTGGGTATTGATCCGCGATGCGGTCAAAAAGTCGCTTCCGGAAGAGGCCCCTACACCGGGAGCATTTCGCTTGGGCGATGAAGCCAAGCAAGGGAATGCGCCAAGCAAAGCTCCGGGCAAAGATAAAGAGACCGAAGCCAGTGCAGCTAACCAAGAGAAGGGGCAGGAGTGATGAAGGCAGAGGTCACCACACTCGATGCCAAAAAAGCTGGCACGGTTGAATTGTCTGATGCAATTTTTGGCCTTGAACCGAGAGCGGATATTTTACATCGCATGGTGCGTTATCAGCTTGCTAAGCGACAAAGAGGCACCCATGCCACTAAGGGGCGTTCGGACATTCGGGGGACGCGGGCCAAGATCTATCGGCAAAAAGGCACTGGCCGTGCACGCCATGGCGATAAAAAGGTGCCCCAGTTCCGAGGTGGTGGTAAGGCTTTTGGGCCCAAACCAAGAAGCCATGCCATCGATCTTCCTAAGAAGGTGCGATTATTAGCCTTGCGCCATGCTCTTTCTGCGAAGGTGAAAGCTAAAGAGCTTGTTGTGCTTGAAAAGGCCGAGGCCAAAGACCCTAAAACGGGTGGTTTGAAAAAGCAGTTCGATAAGCTTGGTTTAGGGTCGGTGCTTATTATTGACGGTGCGGAGATTGAGACAAATTTTGGGCGCGCTGCACGGAATATTCCGAATGTGGATGTGCTGCCGGTCCAAGGGATTAACGTCTATGATATTTTGCGCCGGGAGAAATTGGTTTTGACCAAAGCTGCATTGGAAGCGCTTGAAGAGCGGTTCGCAAGCGGTAATCAGGATGGGTAAGCTCCTGATCAAGGAATTAGAGAGATGAATGAAGTCGAGGCCTATGACGTAATTGTGTCGCCGATCATTACCGAGAAGGCGACAATGGCGTCGGAGCATAACCAGGTCATGTTTAAGGTACGGCGTTCTGCAAGCAAGCCAGAGATCAAGGCGGCGGTGGAACGTTTGTTTAATGTAAAAGTTAAGTCCGTGAATACCTTAAACCGGAAGGGGAAAGTCAAGCGCTTCCGCGGTAGGCTTGGGCGTCAAAGTGATTTCAAAAAAGCTATTGTGACTCTTGAGGAAGGTCACAGTATCGATGTCACGACAGGGCTATAGAGGATAGAAGCCATGGCATTAAAAACCTTTAAGCCTACAACGCCAGGCCGTCGCAATCTGGTCCTTGTTGAGCGCAAACAGCTTTGGAAGGGAAAGCCGGTCAAAATACTGACTGAAGGGCTGACGAAAAAAGGCGGACGGAATAACAAAGGCCGCATTACAGCGAGACGACGCGGCGGCGGTCATAAGCGGACTTACCGCATCGTTGATTTTCGGCGGCGCAAATATGATGTGCCTGCAAAAGTCGAACGGTTAGAATATGATCCGAACCGGACGGCTTTCATCGCGCTTATCCGTTACGAAGATGGAGAGCAATCTTATATCTTGGCCCCGCAGAGGATCAGTATTGGTGACACGGTGATAGCCGGTGAACAGGTTGACGTGAAGCCGGGTAATGCCATGCCGCTTGCGAATATGCCGATTGGTACGATTATCCACAATGTTGAATTGAAGCAAGGTCGGGGAGGTCAATTGGCGCGTGCTGCTGGCTCTTACGTGCAGCTGGTTGGTCGTGATGCAGGATATGCGATTTTGAAGTTGAATTCGGGTGAGATGCGGATGGTTCGCGCTGAGTGCATGGCGACGGTTGGTGCGGTTTCAAATCCGGACAATGCCAATATCAAGCTTGGTAAAGCTGGCCGTAAGCGCTGGAGAGGCAAGCGGCCGCAGGTGCGGGGTGTGGCGATGAACCCGGTTGATCATCCCCATGGTGGCGGTGAGGGGAGGACCTCCGGTGGCCGTCATCCTGTGACACCTTGGGGTAAACCAACAAAAGGTAAGCGGACTCGTTCGAACAGATCTACGGACAAATATATCATCCGCAGCCGGCATCTGAAGAAGAAACGTTAGGCCGAGGAAGAGACGCAATGACACGTTCAGTTTGGAAAGGTCCTTTCGTTGATGGCTTTCTACTTAAGAAGGTCGAAAAGGCGCGAGAAAGCGGTTCCAATGCGATTATAAAAATCTGGACTCGGCGCTCAACAATTCTTCCGCAATTCGTTGGGCTCACTTTTGGGGTTCATAACGGACAAAAACATATCCCGGTTCTGGTAACCGAAGACATGGTTGGGCACAAATTTGGAGAGTTTGCCCCAACGCGGACTTATTACGGCCATGCGGCTGATAAGAGAGCAAAGAGGAAATAAGGCATGGGCAAGCCAAAAAGCGAACGCAGGCTCGCCGATAATGAGGCACAGGCCGTGACCCGCAATATTCGAGTGAGCCCGCAAAAGCTTAATCTCGTTGCGAGCACCATTCGTGGTCAAAAGGTTGAGAAGGCTCTTGCTGACCTTACTTTTTCGCGTAAACGCATCTCGCGCGATGTGAAAAAGACACTTGAATCCGCAATCGCTAATGCAGAAAACAATCATGGCCTTGATGTTGATGCGCTAATTGTCGCCGAAGCTTTCGTGGGTAAGAATTTAACAATGAAACGCTGGCGTCCTAGGGCGCGTGGCCGGGCGAGTAAGATTATTAAACCGTTCTCACAACTGACAGTGATTGTCAGAGAAGTGCAGGAGTCTGCCTAATGGGACAAAAAGTTAATCCGATCGGGCTAAGGCTCGGCATCAACCGCACTTGGAATTTCCGTTGGTTTGCCGATGGTGCTGAATACAGCAATCTTTTGCACCAAGATTTGAAAATACGGGATTTCATTTTGAAGAGCCGGAGGCAGGCAGGTATCTCCCAGGTCATTATTGAAAGGCCTCATAAGAAATGCCGTGTCACGGTTTACACTGCTCGTCCGGGTATCCTGATTGGCAAGAAGGGCGCTGATATCGAAACGTTGCGTAAAAAACTCTGCGACATGACCAATGCAGATGTGCATTTGAATATTGTCGAGGTTCGCAAACCGGAAATTGACGCCACGCTTGTTGCCGAGGGTATTGCACAACAGCTTGAGCGGCGCGTGGCATTTCGCCGTGCCATGAAACGGGCTGTGCAGTCAGCGATGCGACTTGGTGCTTTAGGTATTCGCATTAATTGTTCCGGACGTCTTGGCGGTGCGGAGATTGCGCGTATGGAGTGGTACCGGGAAGGGCAAGTCCCTCTTCATACGTTACGAGCTGACATTGATTATGGAACGGCGCTCGGTACTACAGCATACGGAATTATCGGCATTAAGGTCTGGATCTATAAAGGTGAAATCATGGAGCATGATCCAATGGCCCAAGAGCGCCGTGTTGTAGAGGCACAAGAAGCTGGCGGCGGACGCTCGCGTCGCGAAGGCGGCGGTCAACGTGCTGCTGCTAACAAATAGGGTTTAATCAGATGCTGCAACCAAAACGCACAAAATTCCGCAAGGCGCAAAAGGGACGCATTAAAGGTGCGGCCAAAGGTGGCACAGCGCTTAATTTTGGCTCTTTTGGTCTGAAGGCGCAAGAGCCTGCGCGCATTACGGCACGTCAGATCGAGGCCGCGCGGCGTGCTATGACACGCCATATGAAGCGGGCAGGACGTGTGTGGATTAGAATTTTTCCAGATGTGCCGGTATCAAAGAAACCGACCGAGGTGCGCATGGGGAAAGGTAAAGGAACGCCTGAGTTTTGGGCCGCTAAAGTGAAGCCGGGCCGGATCATGTTTGAGATTGACGGTGTGACGGAACCGGTTGCGCGCGAGGCCCTGCGTCTTGCTGCTGCTAAGCTGCCGATCAAGACACGTGTTGTCATGCGTCTTGGTGAAAGCTTACCCGGTTAAGGGCGAGATTGAGGAGTGTGATATGAAGGCGAGCGACATTCGGGAATTAACGCTCGATCAGCTTCACGATGAGCTCATAAAGCTCAAGAAGGAGCAGTTTAATCTACGGTTTCAGACGGCCACAGGACAGGCGGAGAACACCGCTCGGGTCCGTCAAGTCCGCCGCGATATCGCCCGTATTCGTACGATTGAACAGGAAAAACGGACCGAAGCCACGAAGGCTTGAATGAGAGAGACAGAGATATGCCTAAAAGAGTCCTCCAAGGCGTCGTGGTAAGCGACAAAAATGATAAGACAGTGGTGGTAAAAGTAGAGCGCCGCTTTACCCACCCTCTGTTTAAGAAAACTATTCAACGAAGCAAAAAATATCATGCTCACGATGAGAGCAATGCTTGCAAGGTTGGCGATCGGGTGCGCATTGAGGAGTGTCCGCCGATTTCGAAGAATAAGTGTTGGACGGTCGTAGCGGGTGAGGGTGCGACCAGTACATGAAGTTAGGCCATTTTGGTCATCAAGGTGATTAAGGTCATCAAGGTAAGTATTTTGCGCTAGCGCGTAAACGGAAGAGAGAAATTAGGTAAGATAGAAGGCAGGCGTCATGATCCAGATGCAGACAAATCTCGATGTCGCCGACAATTCCGGTGCGCGGCGGGTGCAGTGCATTAAGGTGCTTGGTGGCTCAAAGCGCAAATATGCAAGCGTTGGCGACATAATCATTGTCAGCGTGAAGGAAGCTATCCCTCGTGGTCGTGTGAAAAAGGGACAAGTCATGAGGGCTGTCGTAGTCCGTACAGCAAAAGGTGTACGTAGGCAGGATGGCAGCGTTATTCGCTTTGACCGGAACGCAGCCGTACTCGTCAACAATCAAGGCGAACCAATCGGTACGCGTATCTTTGGTCCTGTGACACGTGAGTTGAGGGCGAAGAACCACATGAAGATTGTATCATTGGCTCCGGAGGTGCTTTGAGATGCCGGTGAAACTCAAGATCAAAAAGGGTGATCATGTGATCGTGCTGGCCGGTAAAGACAAGGGTAAGCATGGTGAAGTCCTCAAGGTCATGCCGAAGGACAACCGGGTTATTGTGCAGGGCGTTAATATGGTGCGCCGCCATCAACGCCAAACAGCAAATCAGGAAGGCGGTATTATTACTAAGGAAGCGCCAATTCATATTTCGAATTTGGCTCTTGAGGACCCAAAAGACGGTAAGGCAACACGTGTCGGATTTAAGATTCTTAACGACGGGCGCAAAGTGCGTTACGCCAAACGGTCGGGAGAAGTGATTGATGGCTGAGGCTGGATATGTCCCACGCATGAAGCTTCATTATAACGAGGTGGTGCGGGACGCTTTGATAAAGGAATTTGGGTTTAAAAACCCAATGGAAGTGCCACGGTTGGACAAGGTTGTGCTCAATATGGGCATTGGTGAAGCTGTGGCGGAGCCAAAAAAGATTCATGCGATTGTCGACCAATTGGGGTTGATTGCCGGGCAGAAGCCGGTGATTACCAAGGCACGTAAATCTATCGCAACGTTTAAGCTGCGTGAAGGCATGCCAATCGGCGCTAAGGTTACACTCCGGAAAAACCGGATGTATGAATTTGTTGACCGGCTTGTCACAGTAGCTTTGCCTCGTGTGCGTGATTTTCGGGGGCTTAGCCCAAAGAGCTTTGATGGGCGCGGCAATTATGCTCTCGGAATAAAAGAGCACATTGTCTTTCCCGAGATTGATTACGACAAAGTAGATGCGATGTGGGGGCTTGATGTCGTGGTGTGCACAACAGCAAGAACCAATGAAACGGCAAAGAGTCTATTGAAGGGATTTAACTTCCCATTCCGTAACTGAGGTGGAACTAGCATTTCAGTTAAAAAGGAGGAATGAATGGCAAAAAAGAGCGCAGTCGAGCGGAACAAGAAACGCCGCAGACTTGCCAAAAAATATCTGAGCCGGCGAACGCGCTTAAAAGCGATCGCCAAGGATGAGAGCTTACCCGCAGAAGAGCGATTTGCGGCGCGGCTCAAACTTGCGGAGCTTCCGCGCAATTCATCAAAAACGCGGATTCGAAATCGCTGTGAATTGACAGGCCGTCCACGCGGTTTTTACCGCAAGCTTAGAATTTCTCGTGTTGCTCTCAGAGAGCTCTCTTCGCAAGGGCTCATTCCTGGGATGGTCAAATCGAGTTGGTAGGGGAATAACGTCCATGACGATGACGGATCCCTTAGGGGATATGTTAACCCGGATAAGAAATGCCCAAATGCGGAATAAGTCGAAAGTTTCGACCCCCGCATCGAAGCTACGGGCCCGTGTGCTTGATGTGCTCGAAAAAGAGGGCTTCATTCGGGGATATGCACAAGTTGAATATGATGCTGGCAAGTCTGAGCTAGAAATTGAATTGAAATATTATGACGGTGAGCCGGTGATAAAAGAGATCAAACGGGTCTCAAAACCGGGACGGAGGGTCTATTCGTCAGTTAGAAACCTTCCGACCGTCGCGAATGGGCTGGGTGTAGCCATTCTCTCGACGCCGAAAGGCGTGATGTCCGACACCCAGGCGCGCAAAGAAAATGTCGGTGGCGAGATACTTTGTAACGTCTTTTAAGCGTTAGAGTTCTCAATCTGACAGTCTAAAGAAGAGGTTGAAGATATGTCTCGGATCGGAAAAAAGGCTGTGCCGGTCCCTAGCAATGTGGAAACAAACATTGATGGCCAACAAATAAGCGTCAAAGGGCCTAAGGGCGAGCTTGCTGTCGTGCTTGTCGATGATGTGATCGCAAGCGTGACGGATGAGGGCATCAAAGTTGATCCTCGTAGCAAAACGAAACGGGCACGGTCCATGTGGGGCATGTCCCGCACATTGGTGCAAAATATTGTGACCGGCGTTAGCCAGGGATTTGAGAAGAAGCTAGAACTAAAAGGTGTTGGTTACCGCGCCGCGCTCAAAGGCAAGGATTTGCAACTGCAAGTGGGACTGAGCCACGACGTTGTTTATCAAGTGCCGGAGGGTATAGAAATACAATGCCCCAAACCAACGGAGATTATCGTTACAGGCATTGAGAAGCAAAAGGTTGGTCAGGTTGCCGCTGAAATTAGGCGGTATCGCAAGCCAGAACCTTATAAGGGTAAAGGCATAAAATATTCAGATGAATATATCTTCCGTAAAGAAGGAAAGAAGAAGTAGGGCCTAAAGCATGGTTGCCTCAAATACAAAAATTGATCGCCGGAAATTCAGAGTGCGCAAAGCTTTGCGTCGCGCTTCAAATGGACGGCCTAGGCTTTCGGTACACCGGTCTTCCAAGCACATTTATGCCCAGCTAATTGATGATGAGAAGGGACATACGATGGTTGCTGCCTCAAGCCTCGACAAAGAGCTTCGTGAAAAGCTCAAAACAGGGAGCAATAAGTCGGCAGCAGAGGCCGTTGGTAAACTCCTTGCCAAGCGTGCGGTCAAGGAAGGGGTGAAGGATGTGGTGTTTGATCGTGGACCATATATTTATCATGGCCGGGTCAAGGCACTTGCGGATGCAGCCCGCGAGGGTGGGCTAAACTTTTAGAGCGAAGAGCTGAAAAGGAATTTCAAGGTGGCACGTGCACCAGGTAGAGACCGCGAAGAACGCGATAGCGAATTTGTAGATAAGCTTGTCCACATTAACCGCGTGGCCAAGGTGGTGAAAGGTGGCCGGCGTTTTGGGTTTGCGGCCTTGGTTGTTGTCGGCGATCAAAAGGGCCGTGTGGGCTTTGGGCATGGTAAAGCCCGTGAGGTGCCGGAGGCTATACGTAAGGCTACAGAATCGGCCAAACGCAATCTTATTAAGGTCCCCTTGCGTGAAGGGCGCACACTTCATCACGATGTCACAGGCCGGCATGGTGCAGGCAAAGTTCTTTTGCGTTCGGCCCCCCCTGGCACAGGTATTATTGCCGGCGGTCCCATGCGCGCGGTTTTTGAAACCCTTGGCATTCAGGATGTGGTTGCGAAATCGCTTGGCACGTCAAACCCTTATAATATGGTGCGGGCAACTTTTGACGCATTAAGGCGCGAAGATAGCCCCCGCGGAGTAGCGGCCCGGCGCGGTAAAAAGGTGAGTGAAATTGTTGCCCGCCGCCGTGATAGTGCTGGTGAAACAGCGCCCCAAGTTGAGGCTTGATTTGATTGCAAGGTCTATAGGACGCTCTATCCAGCACAGACAGGGTGATTAAGAGATGGCTAAAAAAAAGACGACAGAAAAAACTGTTACAGTTGAGCAGATAGGCAGTCCGATTCGTTGTCGTGAGAAACAACGGGCGACTCTCGTCGGACTTGGCCTTAATAAGATACGGCGGCGACGGACATTGCCGGATACACCCGAGGTACGGGGTATGATTGCTAAAGTTCATCATTTAGTGCGTGTCGTAGAAGAGCAGGCTTGAAGGAACCGGAACCATGCGGCTCAATGAATTAAGAGATAATCCCGGTGCTACGCAACCAAGAAAGCGTGTCGGGCGCGGCGCTGGTTCTGGGACTGGTAAAAGGGCCGGAAGAGGCGATAAAGGTCAGAAATCTCGGTCAGGTGTAGCCCTCAAAGGATTTGAAGGCGGGCAAATGCCAATTCATAGGCGTTTGCCGAAACGTGGTTTTAAAAACCCTTTTTCTAAAGATTATAATGAGGTGAATCTTGGGCGTATTCAATCCGCCATTGACAAAGGCCGGTTGGATGCAAATCTACCTGTTACCGCGGATGTTCTTCTTTCAGCAGGCATTATCCGCCGCGTGAAGGATGGTGTTCGCCTTCTTGGATCTGGCGAACTGAAAACCAAGGTTGCATTTGAAGTAACAGGTGCTTCTGAGAACGCCATTAAGGCGGTTGAGGGTGTTGGCGGTTCTGTAACCCTTGTACCAATCGTAAAACCGAAGGCGAAAGCGGTAAAAGTTGATGCAAAAAGAGCAAAAGCCAAGACAGAACCTAAGAAAAAGAAGTCCGGGAAGTCCGCTGAAAAAAGTGAAAAATAGTATCCGACTGCAATAATGTCTAACCGTCATATCTATGATCCATCGCTTTGCTGCTTAGGATCGACAGGAAGAAAATTGGCTGGCAAGGACTTATTCTCTGCTCTTGAAGCAAATTATTGCAGTCTCATGAAGAGCTTGTAGACTCTTTTGCAAAACTTATAATTTGCCTCAGATGATACGAGCTATTTGGAGCTTGAATTTATGGTTTCCGCTGCCGAACAGCTTGCTGCCAATATTAACTTCTCAGCCTTTGCCAAGGCGAGTGAGTTAAAAAAGCGTATTTGGTATACCCTCGGGGCGCTTTTAGTTTACCGACTCGGCACATATATTCCCTTGCCGGGAATCAATCCTGAAGCGTTGGCTCAGGTCTTCCAGCAAAACCAATCTGGAATTCTTGGGCTTTTCAATATGTTTTCAGGCGGTGCGGTTGGTCGGATGGCCATTTTCGCCCTGAATATCATGCCTTATATCTCGGCCTCGATCATTATTCAGTTAATGACAACGGTTTCCCCACATCTTGCGCAGCTCAAGAAAGAAGGGGAGCAGGGCCGTAAGCAGATCAACCAATATACACGTTACGGGACGGTTATTCTTGCCGCACTTCAGGCTTATGGCATTGCGGTTGGTCTGGAAGGCGCAGGTACAATTGTTCTTGATCCGGGCTGGTTCTTCAGGTTCACCACGGTTATTACGCTTGTTGGCGGTACAGTATTCTTAATGTGGCTTGGGGAGCAAATAACAGCGCGTGGCATTGGCAACGGCATTTCGCTTATCATTTTTGCTGGGATCGTTGCAGAACTTCCTTCTGCTCTTGTCGGAACACTCGAATTGAGCCGGCAGGGTGCCCTGTCAGCACCGCTCCTCATCGCTTTATTGGCAATGTCACTGGTTGTGATTGCTTTCATCGTTTTTATGGAGCGTGCGCAGCGCCGGCTGTTGATCCAATATCCCAAGCGTCAGGTTGGCAACCGCATGTTCCAGGGAGATTCATCTCACCTGCCGCTCAAGCTGAATACAGCAGGCGTGATTCCACCCATTTTCGCTTCCTCCCTGTTGCTTATGCCGATTACCGTGGCTCAGCTTTCGCAGGGCGGTCCAGAATGGCTGACCAATATTACCGCCTTATTGGGTAGAGGACAGCCGCTTTATCTGATCATATATGTCGCACTTATTGTTTTCTTTGCCTTTTTCTACACGGCCATCGTCTTCAATCCAGAGGAGACGGCAGATAATTTAAAGAAGTATGGCGGCTTTGTTCCTGGTATCCGGCCAGGTGCACGTACAGCTGAATATATAGATTATGTGTTGACGCGGATCACAGTAGTTGGGGCAGCATATCTTGCACTTGTCTGCATTTTGCCTGAGTTTCTAATATCTTATGCGGCTGTGCCATTTTATTTTGGAGGGACATCGTTGCTCATTGTGGTTAGCGTGACGATGGATACGGTTGCACAAGTGCAGAGCCATCTTCTGGCACATCAATATGAAGGGCTGATCAAAAAGGCCAAATTGCGGGGAGCAAAGAGGCGATGAATTTGATTTTGTTGGGGCCTCCAGGGGCAGGCAAGGGTACTCAAGCAAAGTATATCGAGAAAAGTCGAGGGCTTGTACAATTGTCAACGGGGGATATGTTGCGGGCTGCCGTCGCGACTGGGAGTGAAATTGGCAAACAAGCCAAAGAAGTCATGGACCGTGGCGAGCTGGTCTCGGATGATATTGTCATCAGCATTATCTCTGATCGTATCGATGAGCCTGATTGTGAAAAAGGGTTTATTCTCGATGGTTTTCCGAGAACTGTCGCTCAGGCAGAAGCCCTCGATGAATTACTGATTCAGAAGAGCAAAATCCTCAATGCCGTGATCGAGATGCAGGCGGATGATGATAAGCTGGTTGATCGGATTACAGGGCGCTTTACCTGTGCCAATTGTGGTGAGGGATATCACGATACGTTTAAACGCCCAGCTGAGGACGGTATTTGTGATAAATGCGGCTCGAAGGAGTTTAAGCGGCGAGCAGATGATAACGCGGAAACGGTTAGAAGCCGCCTTAACGCCTATCATGCACAAACGGCACCGCTGATTGTTTATTATGGTAGTTCTGGGAAACTTAAATCCGTAGACGGTATGACTTCTATAGAAACAGTATCCGAACAGATTGAGGAGGTGCTGAACGAGCTAGGATAATGAAATGCGAATTCTTTCAGCTGCCCGGTTGACGAAAACCGGCAAGATCCGCTAAAACAGCGCATCTCATTGCTGGAAGAGGTAAAGATTGGTCCCGGCGGTTGGGCAGCCTCCGGTCACTGGTCATGTTTGCATTTGCATTCCTCTTTTATCAGTTCGTTCAAAGGTTTCGCTTTTTGTTACGGATATATGACATCCTCGAGGGGAGAATAACGTGGCCCGTATTGCTGGTGTGAATATTCCTACGAATAAACGCGTAGAGATTGCACTTACTTACATTCATGGAATTGGCTCTAAATATGCCAAGGATATTTGTCAGCAGGTCAAAATTCCGCCAGAACGCAGGGTAAATGAACTGTCAGACGCGGAAGTCATCCAAATCCGTGAAGTTATTGACCGGGAATATATGGTTGAAGGTGACCTTCGGCGCGAGGTTGCGATGAATATTAAGCGCTTGATGGATCTTGGCTGTTACCGCGGTCTTCGCCACCGTCGTGGCTTGCCTGTGCGTGGACAGCGCACCCATACCAATGCGCGCACCCGTAAGGGACCAGCGAAGCCGATAGCGGGTAAGAAGAAATAGCATTCCTATCAGATGGGGCAGATGAGGCCAAAAGGATGAAGGTCTCCGGGATAAGGATGCAATGAAAGAGCAAAGGTTGAGAGCAAAATATGGCTAAGGAAAGGACAAAAGTCCGTCGGCGTGAAAGAAAAAATATTACGTCAGGTATTGCGCATGTGAGTGCGAGTTTTAACAATACGATGATTACTATTACCGATGCACAAGGCAATGCCATTTCCTGGTCATCAGCCGGTGCGATGGGCTTTAAGGGATCGCGGAAGTCGACACCTTATGCCGCACAGGTGGCTGCCGAGGACGCTGGCAAGAAAGCTCAAGAGCACGGTATGAAAACGTTGGAGGTTGAAGTGCGCGGGCCTGGTTCTGGGCGTGAATCAGCTTTAAGGGCTCTTCAGTCTGCCGGATTTCAAATTACGTCAATCAGGGATGTTACGCCCATACCACATAATGGATGTCGGCCGCGTAAGCGCCGGCGTGTATAAACTTTATCCCACTGAATTTGTGGGACAGATGATTTTAACTGAGACGAGATGTTAGGACGCTAGTGTTTCCAAAAAAGCAGATTCCGGTTTTTCAATCGGGAATGTGATAAATCAGAAATTTAGGGTCCAAGACTCGCCCGTGATATCCAAGAGGGTGCGCAAGTGCTGAAAAAAAACTGGCAAGATCTCATCAAGCCGACCATGCTCAAAGTGACGCCTGGGCGTGATACAAAACGCGAAGCAACAATAGTTGCTGAGCCGCTTGAGCGCGGTTTTGGTATGACACTTGGCAATGCATTGAGACGTGTGTTGCTATCATCACTGCAAGGCGCTGCTATAACGTCGGTTCATATTGATGGCGTGCTTCATGAATTTTCTTCGATAACGGGTGTCCGTGAGGATGTGACCAATATCGTTCTCAATATTAAGGAGATAGCGATACGGGTACACTCAGAAGGCGTTAAGCGCATGGTTTTGCGTAAGGAAGGTCCCGGCGTTGCGACTTCAGGCGATATAGAAACGAGTGGTGAAATAGAAATCCTTGATCCAAATTTACCGATTTGTACGTTGGATGAAGGTGCTTCGATCCGTATGGAATTTACAGTCGATCTTGGTAAAGGTTACGTCCCGGCAGATCGCAATCGTCCGGACGATGCTCCGATCGGTCTTATACCGGTCGATAGTCTTTATTCGCCGGTAAAGAAAGTGTCTTACCGGGTTGAAAATACGCGTGAAGGCCAAATTCTTGATTATGACAAACTGACAATGCAAATCGAAACCGATGGTTCCGTGATTCCGGAGGACGCGGTTGCCCTTGGTGCCCGCATTTTGCAAGACCAGCTTTCGATCTTTGTCAATTTTGAAGAGCCGCAAAAGGAAACCGTCGAAGAGAAAGTACCGGAGCTTGAATTCAATGCCGCTCTTCTCAAAAAGGTCGACGAGTTGGAGCTTTCAGTGCGCTCCGCCAACTGTTTAAAGAATGACAATATCGTTTACATTGGTGATCTTATTCAGAAAACCGAGGCGGAGATGTTGCGGACCCCGAATTTTGGCCGCAAATCGCTAAATGAAATCAAAGAAGTGCTTGCGAGCATGGGGCTGCATCTTGGCATGGAAGTGCCTAACTGGCCGCCTGAGAATATTGAAGAACTTGCCAAGCGCTTTGAAGATCACTACTAGGGTTTTTTCGAATTTGATTTAATCAAAATCAGATCCCTAAACTTTGTTGTGTTGTGCTTCCTATCGGAAAACCTGTTTCCATTTTTGGGAAGCACTTCTGTTGTTAGAAAAATCTAGGCGTCTTGATTGCACAGGTCGCCAAGAGGGAGCCAATAAGGAGATTGTGATGCGCCATCGCAAGGCAGGCCGCAAACTCAACAGAACTCCGAGTCACCGCAAAGCGCTTTTTGCGAATATGGCTGCTGCCTTAATAAAGCATGAGCAAATTGTGACCACCCTGCCCAAAGCAAAGGAGTTACGGCGTGTTGCTGATAGGCTGATTACGCTTGCGAAGAAGGGAGACTTAGCGTCTCGGCGTCGTGCCGTTTCCAGGGTTCGAGATGAAGCTATGGTCAAGAAATTGTTTGAAACGCTTGGCCCTCGATATGAAGACCGGGCCGGTGGTTATACTCGCGTGCTTAAAGCGGGTTTTCGTTACGGAGACTCCGCGCCAATGGCGGTCATTGAATTCGTTGATCGTGACGAGGACGCTAAGGGGCAAGATTCAGGTCCGACCCAAGAGCAATCAGAGGAGGATGTGGAAGAAGCTGCTGTATAGCTTTCGAGAGGTTCTTCTCACCAATCCAATAAAATCTGTTTGTCGTATATGAGCGGTTTCGGCTGCTCTTTTTTTGTGCCAAGATCTTCATTATATGAAGCAGTGATTAGAGCGATATGAAGGTTAAAGTGGTAAATACCTGAGTTATGGATAAGGACGCTTAAATAGGATCATATCCAGTCTCTCTGTTATGAGAGGATACATCTCATGAAGAATGGAACATCTGCTTTTTTATATTGGAGCTTTTGCGCACTTGTTATGGGCTTCGGACTGGTTTCACCGGCGGAGGCACAGAGAAAAGTTGTGCCTCAAAGCCGGGCTGATGTAATCCAATCATTCTCACCGGTGGTTAAACGCGTGGCGCCGGCCGTGGTCAACGTCTATGTTAAGCGAAGGGTCCAGCAAAGACGATCTCCAATTTTTGACGACCCATTTTTCCGTCGCTTTTTAGGTCGAGGTTTCCGTATTCCAAGACGGCGTTTACAAAACTCTCTGGGGTCAGGCGTGATTGTCAGCCCTGAGGGCGTGGTTGTTACTAATTTTCATGTCATAAAGGGGGGAGTGAACTCAAATATTAAAGTCGCATTTGCTGATAAGCGCGAATTCTCTGCGCAAATTGTCCTAAAAGATGAGCGGACCGATCTTGCTGTGCTGCGCATTAATGGCGAAGGGGAAAAGTTTCCTTTTCTAGAGATCGAGGATTCCGATCGCCTTGAGGTGGGTGATTTGGTGCTAGCGATTGGCAACCCTTTCGGAGTTGGTCAGACGGTCACCAGCGGCATTGTCTCAGCACTTGCGCGCACGCGGGTCGGTATTTCCGATTATCAATTCTTCATACAAACCGATGCCGCCATTAATCCCGGCAACTCGGGCGGTGCGCTTGTAGATATGAATGGTCGTTTGGTGGGAATTAATACGGCGATTTTTTCGCGCAGCGGTGGTTCGCATGGTATAGGTTTCGCCATTCCATCGAATATGGCACGTGTTGTCATTCAATCCGCCTTACAAGGAAAAACGGTTAAGCGTCCTTGGTTTGGTGCGAAGCTGCAACCTGTTACGTCAGACATTGCGGATTCATTGGGGATCGATCGACCGAGCGGCGCATTGGTGATTAACGTTCATAAAGGCAGTCCGGCAGATCGGGCCCGTTTGCGACAAGGTGATGTGATTGTTGGTGTTGATGACCGGAAGGTGACTGACCCAAGTGCATTTCGGTATCGCTTTGCGACGAAAGGTGTTGGAGGACAAGCGCAACTCAAAATTATCAGAAGTGGTGCGCTGCAAGAGGTGCGAGTTGATTTGAGGGCAGCGCCTGAAAATCCACCACGTAATATCACATTGCTCAAAGGAAGAAACCCATTTGCGGGTGCGCAGGTTGCAAATTTATCGCCTGCTTTAGCGGAAGAGCACTCGTTTGATGAGTTCTCAGGCGTCGTTATCCTAAAGATCCGTAGAGGGTCTTTGGCACATAATATTCGGCGGCTGAGAACGGGAGATATTATCCTAAAAGTCAATGGTCAGAATATCGCTAACGTCCGGGAGTTGAGAGGGGCCATAAGCCGTCCTCAGCGCTCATGGCGATTTTCGATCAAGCGGCGTGGCCGCGTTTTCAACACAGTGATTGGCAGGTAGAGGGTGTCCCTGATTTTCAGGGCAATCAGAGATCACTCAAAAAGTTCTTTGAAGAAATGCCGATAGGCAAGTGATAGAAAACTGACCCAAATTATTCCTCCTACGAACCATAAAGCGTCAAATAGTGCCGTAGTGTATGCGTATTCAATTTGCGTTTTTGTTTCCGGCAGAATAACTGTGAGAATTATTGTGAGCAGCAATGGAAGCGCTAGTGTCAGTACGCTTCCCATAAATAGGCGCCAATAATTCCAGCGTGTTTGTCGCCAACTTTCACGCCATGAAATTTGATTGTGCGCAAGTGCACGGGCAGGAAGCGCAAGTGATAGGCGCATAGGCACATACGAAAGAACAGTTAGCAACAGTCCACCAATAAGCACAAGGAAACCCACGGTTAATATAGTCTCTATCATTTCTTTGGTGGGCGCATCTTCCGATATGCTAGCCCCAACAATGTCGCTGGAATCCGGTATCAGGTAAAGAGTTGGAAGTATCATCAGGAATAGAGGCACCATAAATAGCAATGTAAGTATCAGAGCTCGTCCAAAGTAACGCAATACGGTGTGATCAAGTCGAAGATACACCGTTTGAGCGGTTCGCTCATTCAGCAGCAAAAGCCGGTGCCACGCAACCGAGACCGAAGACTCCATTACGAGGGAAATAATTGTTGGCAGCAAGCTCAGCGCGAATAGAGGAAGGATCGCTTTTTCGTTAGATCTCGACTCTAGTTCTAGGGGCCAGAGTGGGTGATACGCAATTACGGAAAAAATGATAAATATAATCACCCAAAGCCATGCGATACGACAAAGTGACCCAAGATGGACCCACGTTAGCCGATAGGCATCACCTACAGTTTTCCATAAGGGCAGTTTGGTTGGTTTCGATTCTGGGATTGTCACTACTGCGATACTTTTGATTTCAGATTGCCTCTGTAAAGGGCAAGCTCTTTATTTTTTCACAGATCTTATAGCTAACTTGGCGCAGGATTGCTAGATCAGCCTGCATTCATAAGATAGTGCATACTAGAGCCATGGTGCAATTACAACTAATCGCACCATGGCTCTAATTTTTTTGATTTCGCATATCTTTCTTCGCAAAACCGGTATCCACTTTTGCGAGATATGCTCTAACTGAATGAGACATGCTCAAGGAGGTCGGGTCATGCCAAAGGTTATTTATGAAAAAGATGGTCGTATAGGTCGTATTACGCTCAATCGCCCAGAAGTGATGAACGCAATAGACGATGAGTTACCGCAAGAGCTTTCTGATTGCGTGGCAGAGGCAAATGCTGATGATGGTGTTCACGTCATCATATTGAGCGGTGCGGGGCGCGCCTTCTCGGCGGGATATGACCTGACTGCCTATGCTGAGGCTACTGAGACCAACACCATCATTCAAGATATGCCTTGGGATCCGATGAAGGACTATGCCTTCATGAAGCGAAACACAGAGCTTTTCATGTCACTCTGGCGTAGCTATCGGCCGGTGATCTGTAAAGTGCAGGGCTATGCTGTTGCTGGTGGGTCGGATATCGCTCTTTGTTCAGATTTAGTCATCATGGCGGAAACGGCAAAGATTGGCTATATGCCTGCCCGTGTGTGGGGGTGTCCGACGACAGCTATGTGGGTCTACCGGCTCGGTGCGGAAGGCGCTAAACGGATGTTGTTTACCGGTGACAAAATCGATGGCCGGGAAGCCGAGCGAATTGGTCTCGTTCACAAGGCAGTCCCTGATGGTAAACTCGATGAAGAAGTGGAGGCTCTCGCGGAGCGCATATGCAGTGTTCCGGTTAATCAATTGATGATGCAGAAACTCGTAATCAATCAAGCAATTGAGGCTATGGGGCTATCCAATACTCAGATGATTGCAACCCTATTTGACGGGATTACCCGGCACTCCCCCGAAGGCTTGAACTTCAAGAAACGCGCAGAAGAAATCGGTTGGAAAGAAGCCGTCCGCGAGCGTGATCTCGGCACTTATGACTGGACGGCTGACCAGGCAATCGAGCTCCGAGATAAGTAATCGCTCAAATTGTCAAACGCTCTGACAATTTGCACATGATGTTTCAACCTAAAGACGGCTTGGGAATCGATTTATCTGTTTCTTTTTGTCCGTACCAGAATTGTGTAGGCTACGTGCCGACGGGATAGCGCGGGTTCCTGGTGCGCTTAAGACATTTTCAAGAACCCATATTTCAACGCGTCTGTTTTTCTGTCTGCCTAATTCGGTGTCGTTACAGCTTACAGGTAACAGTTCGCCATAGCCTTTTACGATGAAATGTGATGGATCAAATTCACCCTGAGAAGCTTGAACTAAAGCGTCTTTCACGCTTTCGGCACGAACAAGTGATAGGCCTCTATTTTGATCAAAAGCACCGAGAGAATCGGCAAAACCTGCAAGGATTACTTGTTCTGCGCGGATCTTTCGGCTTTTCAACAACCGTACAACCCGCCGTATTTCTTGTTTGGATTTGCTATCGAGTTCAGACGAGCCGGTTTCGAAACGAAACGTAGATGACAGCCGTTCAGCAGAACGCAAATCTGTAATGAGGTCTTTCATCCGCGCTATGTTGAAATTTTCGGGTGGTGCGGTCATCGCGCTGGCAATGCGCCCACCTTCAGCTTCAAATGGGAGCGAGTCAATTGTCTGATCAATAAATTCTAGCTTAGAAAGTATGGGTTGGGCATTTTGTGAAAGTACGTATTGAAGTAGCCCCTTAGCATGCTTATTGCGAGGATAATCCGTGGTATATAGATAAAGGCGTCGTGAGAGAGGATAGGCCTCTGTCTTCACATGGAATATTGTGGGCCTATGGATGAGGCCGCAACTATCTTTGATAGCCAGCGGTTTAGCATTGCGTTTGTAAGCGAAGCCCGTAATACCGATTCCACCGGGATCTTTTGCAACTAAGTCAGAAATTTTTGCGTTTGAAGCATAACGCTGGGCCTGGGAAGAGATTTTGAGCTTGCGTGGTTTGAGGACAAGGGATCTGAAGGTGCTGAATGTGCCGGATTTATTATCAGGAGCGTAGATCTTAATTGGGTGGGGTGCTCCACCGATTTCAGACCAATCTTGGATCTGTCCAGCAAAAATTTTTGCAAGTTGCTCGGTTGAAAGAGACTTGATCGGGTTTTGAGGCGATAAAATGATGAGTATACCGTCAAGACCAATTACATGCTGATGTCCTGCAGCGCGCATATTTGGGTAACCAATTTTGGCGAGAAGGTTTTCCTCATCAGTATTGATGGATCTGTCCGCCATGCCAATCAGTGCTTTTCTGTTTGCAAGCGCAGGAAATGCTGTCGACGATCCATACCTTTGCAAATCTATTTTAGCCAGCGTCTTCCCGGTTTGGGTCTTAAGCTCGATAATAACTTCTCGATCATTTTTCCCATTGAGCTGTTTGACGGTTGCGTTTACAGATTCCGCATATCCTCGAATTAGCGCTGGCATCAACTTCGATCCAATCGTATTGGAGCCATGTACGCTAAACTTGATCGGATCAGCAGGTGGGCCAGTCCTTGTGGCAGGGGCTGCGGCACCTATGTTTGAACATGCCGCCCCTATGCAACTGAACTTGCTGGCATCGAGTGACATAACTCCAAGAACATTCGATTGAATAATATATGCGCTTCCATCAAAACTAAGAAGTTCTCCCTTAATGGAGAACCCCCCTGATTTGAGACGCAATGTAACTTTTTCGCCGAAGGCAGTGGTCATCCCCCCTAATATCGCGGTGCATGTCAATATAACTATAATGAGCGAAGTTCGAAAATTTTTGCACATACTCCCTCCAAATTTTTTTTAAATTCGAAATAATCGGCAGTTTTGAATTACTCCCTAATCAAGATAGTAGACCCTAGGTCACGAACTCATAAATGTGGTTAAAAATGGTATGAGCCAATCTGTTCGAATACGAGAAGCAAAGGTGCAGGAAATGTGGTGCATTTTCAAACCTTTGCGACGCTGTAGTCGGACAGATCGGCCATATCCTCCGGACGCTGAAACGGCTTCAATCTGCAGCGTCGAAGCGCTTGAAAAGGGAAACAACCCTTGTCTGCACGCTTCTCCTCGCATCTTTTTGCCGTTTCTAGCGCCATTTTCAGCACATTTATGAGTTCGTGACCTAGTAGTAATTATCCCAGCAGTAGTAGTTCGTTACTGAATATTATTCTCGTTGGTTTTCTAAGCCTCCCACTATGTCAAAATTCATCGGTTTCCAGCGTGTTCCCTGGAGCATCGTATGCTCAACCATGTTCAAAAAATTTGTTATTGGGGGTGGGCAAGATATGGAGGGCATCACAGTAAGAAAAATTGCAATACAAACATAAGAGAACTGCGTAATTTCTGATATGACAACCATGTTAATCCCAAGATAATAGGCACTTAGTCCTAAATTCAGGAAGGTTGGTAGCGTGAAAGCTTGAATACGCTTGGGTTACTGCCGCCCTAGAAACTTACCAATTCATCGCATAGTTATTGGATAGGTTCCCTGTCTCCATTAGGTTTTACCTTAGGCTCATATTGGCAATATTATCCAGACACTAGGGGTTGTTAAGCAAGATATCCGCACGTTTGAGTTGTGGACCGTTGAATCTGGCCCGATTTTAGTCATTTGCTAAACCATCCGTCAGTCTTGCAATTTAGTATGGTCCGTATACCGAATACCAAGGTTTATATGGAAAAAGATGTTCCGCATCCGCAAGACGCTGTGGCATTAGGATTCTTGACTTGGAAGGCGGCTCCAATCAAATCATCAACGAAATCAATTTCTGAGCCGACCATATAAATGAGCGAAATCGGATCGATTAAGACAATAGCTCCATCTTTATTAATCATGAGATCGTCGTCATTCTGATCTTGAACAAGATCAAACTTGTATTGAAAGCCAGAGCAGCCGCCACCTTCTACGCTAACGCGCAATTTGGTGTCGGTAGACTCATTAGCTACAATTTGCAAAATACGCTTAGCTGCGCTGTCGCTCACTGTGACAGATGGCTGTGTCATCGGCTTTTCATCAAATCATGATTGTCAAAATGTCTTTCTAACAAGTAGATAAGATCAGACCCGGCATTGTCAATCGAATGAATGATTTAGGTGGTCGTGACCTTGATAGTAAGTTTATTCATATGCAAAACAGTTCCGCAAATTCAGGATATCGTGAGCGTGCACCTTATGCCTGTTCGGCGACGACAAGCCGTGGACGGTTTCACGAGGAAGAGGTGTGTCCGACCCGGTCAGTTTATCAACGGGATCGCGACCGTATTATCCATTCAACGGCATTTCGCCGCCTCACTTATAAGACCCAAGTTTTTATCTATCATGAAGGGGATCATTATCGCACACGCCTGACCCATAGTCTCGAAGTGGCGCAGATAGCCAGATCTATTGCGCGGATTTTAAAGTTGGATGAGGATTTAGCTGAGGCTTTAGCTTTAGCTCACGACCTTGGACACACGCCCTTTGGTCACGCTGGTGAAGCGGCACTGGATGAGGCTATGCGGGATTATGGGGGCTTTGATCACAATGCCCAAAGCTTGCGCATTATTACGGAACTGGAGCGCAAATACGCAAAATTCGATGGATTGAATCTGACTTGGGAAATGCTTGAGGGGATCGTCAAGCATAACGGTCCTCTATTGGATAAGGCTGGACAACCGGTGGGCCGTTATAAAGACGCAGGGATTCCAGAAGCAATAAAAATTTACGCACAAAAGCATGACCTAGCCTTATCTTCATACGCTTCTGCCGAAGCGCAGGTTGCAGCTCTGTCAGATGATATCGCCTATAACAATCATGATATCGATGACGGATTGCGTGCTGGCTTGATCACCTTAAAACAGATATCAGAGGTGCCGCTTATTGGGCGGATATTAATGGAGATAGAGGGGGCCTATGGTGAGCTGCATGCGTCCCGGTTGATCTATGAGTTAAATCGCCGCCTTATCACGCATATGGTCAATGATGTCGTCATTGAAGCACGGAAAAGTTTGCAGACCTTGCAGCCCTCTTCGCCAGACGAAATACGCCATGCCCAAGAGCCGGTCATTTCATTTTCGCGACATATGAGTGAGGCTCTTGATGAACTCCGTTTCTTGCTTCAATCCTCTGTTTATGGTCATCACCGGGTGCGTAATGTTATGGAGGGGGCTGAAGTGATTGTCAAAGACCTGTTTGGTCATTATATGGGACACCCTGAGAATTTGCCTAAGGAATGGAGTGGGATCGCATGTGATGTTGAGACAAAGCTGCAGGCACGGCATGTTTGTGATTTTGTTGCGGGAATGACGGATCGATTTGCACTGAGGGCACACTATCATTTGTTTGACCAGACCCCTGAGTTGCGTTAGCTCCCCTGAACACTAAGCCATTTATAATAGTCTATCGAGAAACACCTCTAATGAATATTTTTACTCATTTTGAGACACAAATTGTCGGAGCTGTTGGGCGCCTTAAAGACGCAGGCGTTCTGCCTCAAGATGTTAGCCTGTCAAAAGGGCTTTCTGTTGAACCGCCACGCGATGCATCTCATGGTGACATTGCTACCAATGTTGCCATGGTGTTGGCTAAACATGCAAAGATGAAACCTCGGGATCTTGCGGAAAAGATTGCCGAAGAGTTGCGCGATATACAAGATATCGAAAACATTGAAATCGCCGGACCTGGTTTTATTAACCTGACATTGAGCAGCTCGTTCTGGATCGATATTCCGGCCGCCATTCTCGAACAGGGCGCGGATTATGGCCGTAGCGATATAGGACAGGGCGAAGCAGTCAATGTCGAATATGTCTCAGCCAATCCCACAGGTCCTCTGCATGTAGGGCATTGCCGTGGGGCCGTTTTTGGCGACGCGCTCGCCAACCTCCTGCAATTTGCAGGCTTTGATGTTACGCGGGAATATTACATTAACGATGCCGGTGCTCAGGTCGACGTTTTGGCGCAGTCAGTTTATTTGCGCTATGCCCAAGCTTTGGGCAAAGACATTGGTGAAATTCCTCAAGGCCTTTATCCAGGCGGTTATCTCATTCCCGTAGGTGAAGCGCTTGCTGAAAAATACGGTGAGAAGCTTCTTGATAAGGATGAAGATGAATGGCTTCCCATTTTGCGTGATGCAGCGGTTGCCGCCAATATGGAAATGATCAAGGATGATCTTGCTGTATTAGACATCAAGCACGATGTTTTCTTTTCCGAGCGTTCGCTTATTGAGGGTGAGACGAATGAAGTTGCTGAAACCCTGAAATGGCTTGAGGAGAAGGGGCTTATTTATAAAGGTAAACTTCCACCACCTAAGGGCCGGGTACCAGATGATTGGGATGACCGAGAACAAACGCTC
Source organism: Methyloligellaceae bacterium (assembly GCA_965224165.1). Taxonomy (GTDB): domain Bacteria; phylum Pseudomonadota; class Alphaproteobacteria; order Rhizobiales; family CBDCYM01; genus CBDCYM01. The sequence goes on from CBDCYM010000011.1 coordinate 2,079,340, forward strand.
TTTCGTGCAACTGAGTTTGGGGACGATATTGATCGGGCTTTGTTAAAGGCAGACGGGGATTACACCTATTTTGCCTCTGACATGGCGTATCACAAAAGCAAATATGACCGTGGCTTCAAAACGATGATAGATGTTTTGGGTGCAGACCATGGTGGTTATGTCAAACGCATGGAGGCGGCCGTAAAAGCGTTAACGGATAGCGAAGGGGCGCTTGATGTAAAAATATGTCAACTTGTAAAGCTTTTCCGGGCTGGGGAGCCTGTAAAAATGTCAAAACGGGCGGGTGAATTTATTACAGTTCGTGATTTGGTGGATGAGGTTGGCTCCGGCCCGGTGCGTTTTATGATGCTCTACCGGAAAAATGAGGCGCCCCTTGATTTTGATTTTACTAAGGTTGTTGAACAGTCAAGGGACAACCCAATATTCTATGTTCAATACGCCCATGCGCGCATTTGTTCCGTTTTTAGAGAGGCGCAAAAGATTATTGCAGACCTTGATCCGGAGAGCCCCAAAATCGAATCACCTGACCTAAATTTGCTAAAAGACGGCTCAGAAATCGCTTTAATGCGTCGACTCGCACATTTTCCACGGATTATTGAGTCGGCTGCTACAGCTCACGAACCTCACCGTATTTCGTTCTATCTATATGATCTTGCTGGAGATTTTCATGCTCTCTGGAACCGAGGCAAAGAGTCGCCACAATTAAGATTTATCAGAGATGATGACCTAGGATTAACTCAAGCACGGCTTACGCTTATTCTTGCTGCGTCACAAGTGTTAGCTTCAGGTCTTGGAATTCTAGGAGTAAAGGCTATTCGCGAAATGCGATGACTTCTGATGCGTATTCATGATATCACATAAATTGCGGTATGGTCTTTGACATAATCCTGCTAGTTTGTTTTTAAGAGTCCAGATTATGTTAAAGACGCGAGGTTCGGTTCGAGGGAAGTTTAACAATGTCAACCTCTGACGACAAATCTGCTTACAATGCTGGCCAGCACGCGAGCAGTCAGTCCGATTCTTCTGATCAACAACAACGATTACAACATCAGGAGCAACATTCAACAGATCCACGCTATGCTCAGCAGGCGGGGATAACGCAACATGCGTCGTATCAACAGCAACAGGCAACGGGGCAAATCCAAGGCCAGGCTGTTGATCCGCAATATACTCAATATGAAGCTGTACAGCGAGCGCGAGCAGCTCAGGCAGCTCAACAAGCGGCACAGACTAGTTCTGCCTATCAAGCGCAGACAACGACTTCGCCCTATCATCAGCAAAGTCCTTATGTCGCTGCATCACAACAATCTTATCAGAACCCCCAAGAGCAACAAAGCTATCAAGCTCAACAACAGGCTTATCAGGCTCAGCAACAGGCCTATCAAGCGCAACAACAAGCTTATCAGGCTCAACAGCAAGCCCAGCATACACATCAAGATTCCATGACGGCATTGGAACAGCAACACTCACAAGCTTTTGGGAATACGGATCAGACAAGCTCTTATGGAACAGATTCCGCTACGGGTTATACTGAGCGCTTTTCTGGGCCACAACATACGGCATCGCAATATCCATCAAGCGAAAGTAGATATGCTCAGGGGGGAACGAATTACGATACGTCCTCAAGTCCAACTTATGACACGACATCAAGCGAGGACTATGACACACCCGCACTTCTTAGGAATGCCGCGCGTTCTGTTGAAAGGTCTCCTATGTCTGAGCCTAGTGTACTCCCTAGTTATGACAATTCAAGCTATGAAAGCTCTTACGAGTCTGAGCAGCCGGGTCAACTAACCGCGTCCTATGCTGCGGAAGCCGAAGGTCAGTCATATTTTGATCCTGATGATCCTGCTGATGCAAGTTTTTATGACGAGGACTATGGGGTTGAGGACTTCGAGGAAGATGAGCCCCGTAGCCGGAAGACGGTTCTTGTTGCCTTTGCGCTTGTTGGTGCTTTAGCTGTCGGCGGCGGGGTTGCATACGCTTATAAAAATGGTGTTTTGAATGTCGGTAGTGGTGGCAGTAGCGATACGGCAAGCAAGCAACCACCATTGATTGCCGCTGATAATACGCCCGTTAAAGTGAAGCCCGATAATCCCGGTGGCAAAGATTTTCCAAATCAGAATAAGTTGATTTATGATCGTCTGCCGGGACAGGCTAAAGCGAATGGGACGCCTGAAAAAATGGTCTCCCGCGAAGAACCGGTCATTACGACCAGTAAAGTCGCGGAAAACATAAACGAGACAAAACCCACCTCTCAAAACTCAGATGCCAAGTTAGCCTCGTTGCGTGGCACGCAATCGGGCGAAGAGCAAGGTGATAGGTCACCGGCAGATAGCGAAACAAAAGCATCAACGGAAAAGGGTGGGCCGCGTAAGGTTAAGACACTTGTGGTCCGCCCGGATGGTACAGTGCTGACTACCACGCAACCTGAAGCATCTGAACAAAGCCAAGAGGTCGCTCAGCCTCAGGGCGTGAGTATTGGCAATATTGATCAACCCGAGGAAAAACCTAACGAGGTTTCTCAGGCCTCTGCCGCCGCTGAAAAGCCTGCAGAAAAACCAACGGGTACGATATCGACTTCGCAGCAGGCAAGTGGCGTACCGGTTCCTGCAGCTAAGCCCAAAGCGGCAAGCTCGCAAACGCAGGTTGCTGCTCTCCCGAAACAGCCTACACAAGCTGCAAAGCCCGCAGCTCAATCCAGCGGTGGATCTTCTAAATTTGTCGTGCAAATTGCCGCACGCCGTACACAAACGGATGCGTTGGCGACCTTCGCTAATCTGCAACAGAAATATACCAGCCTGCTTGATAGCTATGGACCAATTATTCAGCGTGCCGATCTTGGCAGCAAGGGGATTTGGTACCGGTTACGTGTCGGGCCGATGGGCACCAGGGATACGGCTAACGATCTCTGCAAAAAGCTTAAAAACGCAGGTCTGAAGGCGTGCATCGTGCGGCCGATGTAATTCGCCTTATTTTTTAGTTTCTAACAAAGAAGATATGAAGCCCGGCTCTTGCCGGGCTTTTTCGCTTATGGGTTCCCCAGAAAGAGTAACTTATCATCTCATCATTGCGAGGAGGCTTTTGCCGACGAAGCAATCCAGACAACAGCGTGATATTTCTTGCATCTGGATTGCCGCGCTCGCTCGTGCTCAAGTAGGCGTTAGTCGATAGCACATCTATAACGTTCGCTCGCAAAATCCGTATGGGGATAATTCAGGATAGCTGAAATGGATTAAGAGCGGCAAATGGCTGTTCATTCAGACTTGACCCCATAAGAAACAGAAGATATTGCCGCATATATGTCTTCACGAGCATTTATTTCGGGTTGCGCTGGGACGGCGCTGAGTGCAGAGGAAAAAGCGTTTTTCTCGGAGACCCAACCCCTCGGCCTAATTCTTTTCGATCGCAATTGTGAAACGCCGGATCAGGTCAGGCAACTCATCGATAGTTTCAAAAGTGCGCTGGGCACGGATCAAACCCTTGTGCTGATTGATCAAGAAGGGGGGCGGGTGCAGCGTTTAAAACCGCCTCAATGGTCTCAATATCCGCCTGCGCGGGCTTTTACGTATCTTTATGAACAAGACCCTAGGCGTGGGCTTGAGGCCGTGGGCCTGGTTGCACGGCTTATGGCTCGGGATCTGACAGAGCTCGGCATTAACGTGAATTGCATTCCGGTGCTTGATGTGCCTGCTGCCGGGGCCCATGAAATTATTGGCAGCAGAGCTTATGGCACGGATATCGACACGGTTATTGCCTTGGGACGGGCCGTGGCGGAAAGCTGTCTGCAGGCTGGGGTTCTGCCAGTGATCAAGCATATACCGGGCCATGGGCGTGCGGGCGCTGATAGCCATGAAAGCTTGCCGACCATTGAAGCGGAAAGGGCTGAATTGGAAAGCGTTGATTTTGCGCCGTTCCGTGCCCTTAAAGACATGCCCTTAGGCATGACAGGTCATTTACTTATCCCCAGTCTCGATGAAAATGAGCCGGTAAGCACCTCATCTTCTATAATAGGGCGCGTGATTCGAGGGGATATCGGATTTAAAGGCCTATTGTTAAGCGATGATCTCAGCATGGGTGCGCTTTCGGGGCATATGGGGAGGCGTACTCATGCCGTATTGTCCGCCGGATGCGACGTCGCCTTGCATTGCAATGGCGATTTTGGTGAAATGTGTGCTGTTGCTGAGGCGGTGCCTGAGCTTTCAGATGCGGGGATTCGGCGGTTTAATGTGGCTTTGAGCTGCTTGAAACCGGCAGAAGAATTCGATGTGGATCGTGCTCAAGCCTTCATGGCGGAGGCTTTAGCAGTGCAGGTTGAATCGGTATAATGATAACGGCGAAATATGTCTCACTTTAAAACCACGGATTTATGTCTTTTGATTTGTGTCTTTTGATCTGGGATATGGGGAAATATCTTGTGGGATTGTGTATAGAGCAAAAGCCTCCCTTTGGATGCCCAAGTCAGGCCCGGTGATAACATGGGAGGTTGTGGTACGGCCTCAAGCTGCTCTCAGACCCTGCCGGATGGAGTGTTGCTAACGTTTCTTCATGGAGATTTACTCAAGTCGCGTTCGGTTTTTCAACGAACCGCATAAATGCAAAGGCTTTTAGAATGACGTCCGCTAACGGCATCTCAAATGGGGAAAATGAAGCTGTAGCTTCCGGAAACGGGGAGCAGGATCAGGATGCGGCAACGTCTGATCTTTTTGAGGAAGATAATGCGGACGCACGCCTCTCTAACCTGGAAGCTTTTATTGTAGATGTAGATGGTTTTGAGGGGCCTTTGGATCTTTTACTTGCGCTTGCCCGCGATCAGAAACTTGATTTAGCAAAGATCTCTGTATTGGCCCTTGCGCAACAATATCTTGATTTCATATCCGAGGCGCGCAAACTTCGCCTAGAGCTTGCGGCGGATTACCTTGTTATGGCGGCTTGGCTTGCTTATCTAAAGTCCAAGTTGCTATTGCCGCCGGAAGAAGATGACGAAGAAGGACCAAGCGGTGAAGAGCTCGCCGCACTTCTGGCTTTCCGGCTAAAAAGATTGGAAGCTATGCGAGACGCGGCGGCAAAGCTTATGACGGGTAAGAGGCTTGGCCGCGATGTTTTTGCCCGCGGTATGGCGGAAGGCGTTCGTCTTATAAGAACGCCTGAATATCAGGCCAATGTTTATGACCTGTTGAAGGTCTATGCGGAGCAGCGCCAACGTACAGCCATAACAAGCGTTAAGATGGTGCCGCGTAATGTTTGGTCGATTAAGGAGGCCAAGGAGCGCCTTACACGGATGCTAGGCATCTCGCTTGATTGGTTTCCAATTGCGACGTTTTTGACCGAGTTCCTGAGTTTGGAGGATGAACGCAAGACGGTTCTTGCCAGCACGTTTGGCGCAACATTGGAGATGACCCGCGATGGGTATCTGGAGTTGAAACAAGACCAGGCCTTTGCGCCGCTATATTTAAGGCAATGTGTATCTGAGTCAGAATAGTTGGGAGTTGAGTTACGCAAGAGCATATCTCGCAAAAGTGGATACCGGTTATGCGAAAATGACACGAACTTTAGATTCGGGACACTAGTTCGCATCGCAATGAGGACAAGAGACAGAACATGAGCACGTATACAGAAGATCTCAGTGCCGGTCCTGGGGAGGCCGAAACGGAAGATGGCGGTGAATCTCCCTCTTTTCCGTCAAATGTGACAGCTTTGCCATCTGCGGATCGGCATGAAAAAATCAGAATTTTGGAAGCGTTATTATTTGCCGCTTCCGAGCCTCTTGACGAAGAGACGTTGTCGAGGCATCTCGGCGAGCAAGATGATATCCGAGCTTTATTGGATGAGCTGCAAGGGCTTTATGCAAGCCGTGGCGTCAATCTCGTTCGGGTTGCAAAGAAATGGGCCTTCCGTACGGCTGAGGATTTGGCATTTCTCTTGGAGCATTATGTTGTCGTGCAGAAACGTCTTTCACGTGCGGCATTGGAAACGCTGGCTATCATTGCCTATCACCAGCCTGTAACACGTGCCGAGATAGAAGAGGTTCGTGGGGTCAGCACGTCCAAGGGTACGATCGACGTACTTCTGGAAACAGGCTGGATTCGCCCGCGCGGCAGGCGGCGCACGCCTGGCCGTCCGGTAACCTATGGGACAACGGATGCTTTCCTTAACCATTTTGGGTTCGATACAGTGAAGGATCTGCCCGGTCTTAGGGAGCTAAAAGGGGCAGGATTACTTGATAGCAATCTACCGCCAGGATTTAGTGTGCCGGTACCCGATGATTCCTCAATTCTTCAAGATGATGAAGATCCCCTTGAGGATGAAGATAATCAAGAGGATCTGCCGTTTGAGGCGGAGCTGGAGATCCAAGACGATGAGCCATTGGGGAACGACGGAATCATGTCACAAGATGACCAATCAGGTGACGACTTGGCTCATATTCGTGATAAGGCGAGTTGATCCAGCTCAGGTCGTTTCCCTTGTAGGCTCTAACTTAAGAGTAAAAGCTGCATTATATGCTTATATCTTGCTACAAATTCATCGTCATCCCCATGAAGATGGGGATACAAATGTGAGTCGGATTTGGATTCCCGCCTCCGCGGGAATGACGTCGAGTGCGGTGCATTCTTTACGAAACTTTAATTTGCGCAGGTGAGCATAGACTGATTTCGAGTATTTGGCGTATGGCGTATCACGTGGATAGCAACGAGACGGATCGAGAGAGACTGAAAAACCAATTCTCTGTTACGGGATGGGGACCGCGTGGAACAGCCGCAGCGACTATTGCTGCAGGTCTAACGTTTGAACATGTCTCACGTTGTTTTGGAGACAATTTTGCGGTTAAGGATTTTTCGTTTGATATATCGCCAGGTGAAATCGTTTGCCTTCTCGGTCCTTCCGGCTGCGGTAAAACCACGTTACTTAGGCTTGCTTCCGGCATAGAGCGCCCGACATCCGGGCGCATTCTATTGAACGGGCAAGAGGTCTCTGGACCATCCTTTTTTGTGCCGCCAGAAAAGCGGAGTGTGGGGCTTATGTTCCAGGACTTCGCGCTTTTCCCCCATTTAACGATTTTGGAAAATGTTGCCTTTGGGCTTAAAGCTCTGGGGCGAACGGAGGCATTGCGCGAAGCACGTGCCGCCCTTGAGCGCGTTGGGCTTATCCACTATGCGGAAGATTATCCCCATATTCTCTCAGGCGGTGAACAGCAGCGTGTTGCCCTTGCCAGGGCTATTGCCCCCCGGCCCAGCATGCTCTTAATGGACGAACCATTTTCCGGGCTTGATCCCCAGCTTCGCGAAACCATACGGGAAGAAACATTAACGATCTTGCGCGAAACCCGTGCCACTTGCATCATCGTGACGCACCAGGCTGAAGAGGCCATGCGCATGGGCGACAAGATTGCGGTTATGCGTGAGGCAAAGCTTATACAGGAGGGGACTGCCGAAGGACTTTATAGCCACCCTTCAAATATATATGTCGCCAGGATGTTTTCTGAAATTAATGAATTTTATTGTCGGGTTAGTCAGGGTAAACTTGATACGCCGTTAGGGATATTTTCTGCAAATGGCCTTGCGGAGGGACAGGAAGCTCTTCTATGTGTTCGCCAACGAGGTGCCATTACGTTGGTTGGGCCGAAAAATGGCCGCATGGGCCGTGTTTTAAGAGCAAAATTCCTCGGTGATGCCGCTCTTTTGGAAATTGCCGTGGAGGGCCTTGATACCATGCTTTTGGCCCGGGTGGGTGAAGATGATGCCCCAGTACCAGGCGCAGAAGTTAGGGTTGAGGTAAATCCGGAAAAGGTGCTTGTATTTCCGCGTTCTACCGCCTAATGAGAAATAGTATTAAGATCGTATTTTAAGCGTAACCAACCATTCTGCAGGCTCGCCTTGCGGGTTTTGAGGCTTTCTGCGATAGTGATTGCAAAGCAGAGTATGAGGTAAATATAGGAGACCCCCAGCTATGATGCCGGGATGGACACAAATCCTGATTGTGGTTGTTTTACTCGTTTTGCTCTTTGGCCGTGGCAAAATTTCCGAACTTATGGGAGATGTTGCCAAAGGAATTAAGAGCTTCAAAAAGGGTATTACAGAAGACGAGGCGGAAGCAAAACCGGTTAAAAGCATCAAACATGATGCCTCTAATACGATCGATGCGGCCAAGACGACTACTCAGGAAAAGACTGAAACCAGCTAATTATTTGTGTGGGATTTCGAACGGGTCTCACACCTGTTTTGAATATTGTCAGGTGGCCGGTTTCGGTTATGCCTGGCATTGATGCGTGGCAGCAATCTGATGTTAGACATTGGCTGGAGTGAATTACTTATTATTGCAGCGGTGGCGATACTTGTCGTTGGACCGAAAGATCTGCCGCGCATGTTGAACAGCTTAGGCCGCATGATGGGTAAGCTCAGAGGCATGGCCAATGAATTTCGCACTCAGTTTGATCAGGCGATGCAGGACACCGAGATGCAGGAGTTGCGCTCGGAGGTTGAAGATTTAGGCAATATCAATCCTCTCGAAGATATCAAAAAAAGTTTTGAAAGTGATTTTGATATCGATTTCGATAACGACAAAAAACGGGAAGATGAATTTGACGATGAGTTTAGCTCTGACGATGATGAGAAAGAGGTTGACGATGTGCGGGAGGATCATTCTTTAGAATCTGAGGAAGTAGATGTTGAGCTTGTGAGTGATGCAGAATCTGCCCCAGCGGTGACGACAAACCGTAATGAAAAGAGCGGTGCTTAATGTCAACAGAACAAGAAGAGGATTTTGAAGCCACCAAGGCCCCGTTGATTGAACATCTTGTTGAGCTTCGTTCACGACTCATTTGGGCTCTTGTTGCTATTCTCTTAGCATTTGTGGTCTGCTTTTTCTTCGCCAAAGATATTTATAATATTTTGTTGTATCCCTACCGGGCAGCGGTTGGAAAAGATACGCCCATTGAATTGATTTACACCGCCCCGCAAGAGTTCTTATTTACTCAACTCAAATTGGCTCTTTTTGGAGCTATATTTATTGCCTTTCCAGTTATTGCCTCACAACTTTATATGTTTATTGCTCCTGGGCTTTATAAAAACGAACGCAAGGCATTCCTGCCCTATTTGTTTGCCACCCCTGTTCTTTTTGTTCTTGGTAGTGCACTGGTCTATTTTGTTGTTATGCCGCTTGCTATGGCGTTTTTTCTCGGTATGCAGCAAACGGGCGGGGATGTGCAAATTCAGTTGACCGCACGTGTGAGCGAGTATCTGGGCCTAATCATGACGCTGATTTTAGGCTTTGGTATTTGTTTTCAATTGCCTGTTGTTCTAACACTCATGGCGCGAGCAGGGCTTATGACATCAGACGCGCTGAGGAAAAAACGCAAATATGCAGTTGTTGGCGTTTTTGCTGCTGCGGCCTTTTTGACCCCGCCTGACCCTATCAGTCAGCTTGGCCTCGCTTTTCCCACCCTGCTTCTTTACGAACTTTCGATCTATGCGGTACAAATTGTCGAGAAGAAACGGCAAGAGGCCTCAACTGAAAGTGAAGCAAGCGAAACGGCTTAATTCCAGATATTACCAAGCATCTTGAAAAATGCAGGCTAGACGCATGTTCTCCCAAGGCGTATAGGTGATGCGGGGCTATATATCACCTCGACATTGATAATCAGAAAAAGCGGAGATGGCCCGTGTTCGATCTCAAATGGATCCGGGAAAACCCAGAAACTTTCGATGACGCACTAAAAAAAAGAGGGCTTGAGCCTAGGTCTGCGGATATTTTGTCTCTTGATGAAATGCGTCGCAACCACGTTAGCGCCTTGCAAGAAGCCCAAGCGCGCCGAAATACAGCTTCCAAAGAAATTGGCAATGCCAAAGCATCGGGTGATGAAGACGCTGCCCAGGCTCTCATTGATGAAGTGGCTGAGCTTAAAACCACTATTCAAGAGGGAGAGGAAAAGGAGCGGCGAATTAACGAAGTTCTTGATAATGCTCTTTCCGGCTTGCCCAACCGCCCTCTCAATGATGTTCCTGTTGGTGAGAATGAAAGTGCAAATGTTGTTGTGCGCACTGTTGGTAAGCCGCCATCATTTAGCTTCGAACCCAAACAGCATTTTGAGATTGGCGAAGCATTAGGCCTAATGGACTTTGAGACAGCGGCAAAATTGTCTGGGTCACGTTTTGTGGTTCTTAAAGGGCTGCTTGCTAAGCTTGAACGGGCTCTTGCGGCATTTATGTTGGATCTGCATACAAATGAATTTGGCTATACGGAAATTTTACCGCCTTTTCTTGTGCGGGATGAGGTTATGTTTGGTACAGCGCAGTTGCCGAAATTTGCCGATGACCAGTTTCACACGGAAGATGGTTTTTGGTTGATTCCGACGGCAGAGGTGCCTCTGACTAATCTTGTGCGCGATAGCATAATTGATGAGAATAGATTGCCGTTGCGCTTTACGGCTTATACTCCGTGTTTCCGCTTAGAGGCAGGCGCTGCAGGCAAAGATACGCGCGGCATGATCCGCCAGCATCAATTCTCCAAAGTGGAGCTGGTCAGCATTACCAGACCTGGAGAGGCGCGGGAAGAGCATGAGCGCATGACAAGCTGTGCGGAGGAAGTGCTCAAGCGTTTAGGGCTTGCCTATCAGGTTGTGGTTTTGTCCACGGGTGATATGGGATTTAGCGCGCGTAAAACTTATGACATTGAGGTTTGGCTGCCGGGCCAAGAGGCCTATCGTGAAATTTCAAGCTGTTCCGTTTGTGGCGAATTTCAAGCACGGCGCATGAACGCTCGCTACCGCTTATCAGGAAGCAAAGACTTGCGTTTTGTTCACACACTTAACGGCTCCGGACTTGCTGTCGGGCGTACGCTGATCGCCGTGCTTGAGAATTTTCAGCAAGCAGATGGCAGCGTTATTGTTCCTGATGTTTTGCGGCCCTATTTGGGGGGCATTGATCGCATTAAAGGCAATGTTTGACGTTTACCGCGTCAATGGCGATGAGTAAAAGGTATTCCAGATTGCCGGACTGGGTTTGTAACCTCGTCCGCAGTGTTCAGGCATATTTATCCCAAGTGTGCTGTTTGTTTTTGACTAACCCCTGCATGAACGGTTCAGGGCGCGGTTACAAACCGCGCCCCGCAGACGCAGTTCTATTTAACTGAAAAAGCTTCTGGATAGGCAAATTTATGCGCATCCTTCTAACCAATGATGATGGCATCGAAGCTCCCGGGCTTGATGTTTTGCAAAAGATAGCCTCTGATTTGAGCGAAGATGTTTGGGTCATCGCACCTGAGACAGATCAAAGCGGGGCATCCCATTCCCTTACACTGAATGAGCCACTGAGGTTAAGAAAGCTTGGTGATAAAACCTATGCCGTAAAAGGCACACCAACGGATTGCGTCATTATGGGAGTGCGGCATTTGCTTCTTGGCCAAGAACCGGATTTGGTTCTTTCAGGTGTGAACCGGGGGCAGAATATGGCAGACGACGTAACCTATTCAGGGACCATTGCAGGTGCAATGGAGGGTGTGCTCTTGGGAGTGCCGTCGATTGCACTTAGCCTTGCTTATAATTTTGATGGCTCCGGCAAGATCAAATGGGAAACACCCATGACCCATGGCGCGGGGCTCGTACGTCGATTGCTTGATATTGGCTGGCCGGAGAACGTGGTTATCAATATCAATTTTCCAGACCGGGAGCCGGATGATGTAGAAGGCATCCATATTTCCGAGCAGGGGAAGAGAAATCAGGACCTTCTAAAAATTGAAGACCGGATGGATACACGTGGCAATCCATATTATTGGTTAGGCTTTGAACGACGACGTTCAAAACCGGATAAGGGAACAGATCTGTGGGCAGTTTATGAAGGGTGGATCTCTGTCACGCCATTGTTTTTAAATCTCACTCATGAAGAAAGTAAGCAAAAACTTGCGGCTGCTTTTGAGAGTTAATAAATTAGGTCAAGAAATTGTTAAAAGCCTAATTTGTAAACCTTGATATTTTTGCCTTTTTATTTCCAAAATTACTTTTTACAACCTCTTTTAAGGTGGTTGAAGCTGCAATCTATAGCAGATAGTGGGGATCGGTTGTGAGCGCTATAAGGTGTTCATAACATTTGAGATTCCTCATATTTCGCGGCAAAAAGAATCCATCATTAAAGGTTTGTTTACTTTTTGGGGGCTAACTCATACTGGGTAACGAGGTGTGCTAGTCATGAGTTGTAAAGCGCGTAGCCTGAGCGGTGGTAAAGGTGTTAATCGCCCCTTTTTCCGTCTGTCAGTAACCTTACTGACGGCTATCATTATGGGCGGATGCAGTTCCGCATTTTCTCGATTTGATTTTCCAATATTCGGTCTCACCGATTCAAAAAATGACACGGGGTCCGTTAGGCCGGTCCCGAGTGAACCCGTATACGGTAGGTATGGACCTACAACCAATTATAGTAATGCGGGATCATATGGTTCGGGTGGTTATGGCTATGGGGCTGATCACGGCTATAGAGATGCCCCGTCTTATGATAGAGATTACGCTCCTGTTGAACGGTCAGAGAGCTACAGCACAAACCGATCTTCTCTACCACCTGTGTCAGGTTTTTCCAGCGCACCTAAGAAGCAGCGTGTGGCCTCTGTTAATCCTGCAAGATTGACAGATCAAAAGCCACCTACATGGTCTTCGCCAAGAGATACTGCTTCTCGGTCTTCATCTTCCACACAAGAGACTTCAAATGGTAGGCAAATCACCGTTAGACCAGGTGATACGCTATATAGTTTGTCCCGTCGCCATGGAACATCCGTGCAAGCACTTCGGGCGGCAAATAATCTTTCAAATAACGATATTTCTGTTGGGCAGAGGCTCTATCTGACAAAAGCAAGGACTGTAAGGTCCAAAATTGCAAAGTCTAGAGTAAGGGCTAAGACCTATGAAGTGCGGCCAGGGGATACGATTTATTCCATTGCCCGCAGTCATGGCATTGATCAAAAAAGTCTTGCTCGGGCAAATGAAATTTCGGATACGGGCCACATTAGCCCCGGTCAAACTTTGACTATTCCGGGAGGGCGCTCGAAAACAGTTCAAAAGCGTTTGCGGGCCAAACCGACAAAAATTGCGGTTAAAACTTCACAGCGAACACGTGTGGCGTCTTTAAAGAATGCACCTATTCCCTATCCGACAAGCAAGCCGAAGCAAACTTTAAAGCCCACACCTAGGAAGACACGCGTTGCTAGCCTGAGAAAACTGCCCAAGCCGACAGCACGTTCTAAGTCTCATTTCCGTTGGCCTGTGCGTGGGCGCGTTATCTCATCTTTCGGGAAAAAGTCGAAGGGTGTGCATAATGACGGCATCAATATCGCCGTACCTTTTGGCACTTCTGTGAAGGCGGCTGAAAACGGTGTTGTGGCTTATGCTGGCAACGAGCTTAAAGGCTATGGTAATTTGATCTTAATCCGACATTCGGGTAATTGGGTTTCAGCCTATGCCCATAACAGCAAACTCCTTGTGCAGCGGGGAGATAAGATCCAACGCGGTCAGATTATTGCAAAGGCCGGTAAAAGCGGATCTGTTACGCAGCCTCAGGTGCATTTCGAGTTACGTAAAGGGTCTAAGCCCGTTAATCCGATCAGCCATATGGCGGGGATCTAGCGGGCCCGACATGTACCCGATATAAGGGATGCTGGCTTTCTTTGTAAAAGCCAACATAGGGTGTAATCGGTCGGAGAATATGCAGTCCCTATGCTCTGAGATTGCAGTAGGTCTGTTTTCCTCCATCAAATGGTTCACTCTACTCTCACTCACTCTAAAGCCTTTTCGGTCTCTAAAGTCTTTTCGGTTTTGATTGAATCCAAACCGGGCTCTAAGCCTTTGATTTGCCGTGTTTTCGGACGGAAAACCGGTGTCCACTTTTCCTGAAAACACTCGAATGCGTGCAATTTACGTTACCGGAATATTTACGTCCTTTGCCTATGATAATTATAGGTGGTGGAGGACGTGGTGATGGTTGCCCTGCGTTACGTCTTGCTGTTCTCCTTGGCGCTCGGCTCATTTGCAGTGCTTGTCAGCGTCAGCGTTACAACAGGACATTTGCTCTTTATCAATGTTGGGGAAACGTCTGTCGACTCCAACCAAATTAACATTTGGGCGTTGTTGGTTCTCGCACTTCTGGGATTTATTTCTCTTCTAAAGTTTGCGTTTCGTGGGTTCCCTAAGATGATTAGTAATTGGTTCACAAAGCATAAGGAGCGTCTTATCACGCTCGCACTCGGCTTTCTCGTCTGTTTTATTTTTGTGATGACGTAATGATAATGAGTTGAATTCTACATCTACCCTTCGGAGCTTTCATGCGACTGCGTATCCGTTTCTGCCGCAGTAATCTCCTCATGATCGCGTTGAGCTTGCACCTCGATAAAAAGCCGTTTGATTTCGGGAAAGCGGACCCTGATGGTTTTCTCCAACTCATAAATAGTCCGCTCAACTTGGCCTGCCGTTAAATTATCACGGAAGTCAATGCTTAAGGCCAGCAACACGTCATTGGGTCCGAGATGCATAGTCCGCAACTCGTTGATATTGCGGACCGCATGTTTTTCACCAACGATATCACGAATACCTGTTGAGACTGTTTTGCTGGCGGCCTCGCCGATTAAAAGCCCTTTTGTTTCATAAGCAAGAAGGGCGGCCGTGCCTGCCAAAATCAACCCGATGACAATCGAGGCGGCGCCATCAGCCCAAGCAAGGCCATAGGCGTAGGCAACGAAAATGCCGATAAAGGCAGCAATCAGACCGAGCATAGCAGCCGTATCCTCAAACAATACCGTAAATACGGTTGGGTCCTTTGACCGGCGTACAGATTCAAATATGCCGGCGTTGCCACGGATTTTGCCAAACTCCTTATAGGCAATCCACCAGGCAACAGCTTCAAAAACCATAGCAACGCCCAGCACGACAAAATTTATCATGGGGTTTGAAATGGGATGTGGATGTGAGAGCTTTTGCAACCCCTCATAAAGCGATACACCGGCACCCACCGCGAAGATCAAAATCGCGACAACAAAGCTCCAGAAATAGATCTCCATACCATAACCGAAAGGGTGTTTTGCATCAGGCGGACGATTAGCGCGGCGCAATCCGTAAAGCAGAAGCCCTTGATTTCCCGTATCCACGACCGAGTGAACCGCCTCAGAAAACATCGCCGATGAGCCAGTGTACGCCGCAGCCGCAAACTTTGTGATGGCAATCAGCGAGTTGCCAACAAGTGCTGCGTAAATAACTTTTTTTGAGCCGTGGGCTGCCATATTTTATCCCTGCTTTTCTTCAAAAAGATACTTATACCTAAAACTCGTATAACCGCTGGAAAAAAGAAATTATAGCGACTATATGAGTCTATGACCTAATATGATTAATGTACCCGATTCCTTCAGTGAGATTTATAGCCCCATGAAACAGTTTTTTTATGCAACCGCCGTCATCTTATGTAACTTTACCGCCGCCTATGCTGGCGAAGCCGATGTTGTTGACGTGAAAATTTCCAAAACCTCAGAGGGGACCTACCGTTTTGATGTTACGGTTCGTCATGGTGATGAAGGTTGGAAGCATTTTGCAAATAAGTGGGAGGTTGTGGGGCCGGACGACAAGATTTTAGGCAAACGGATTTTGGCTCATCCACACGAAACAGAACAGCCTTTTACCCGCTCACTTAACGGCGTAAAAATCCCGGATGACGTGAAGCAGGTTACGATACGTGCCTATGATAGCGTGCATGAAAAAGGCGGTAAGGAGGTCGTGGTTGATGTGCCTCGCTAATCTTTTTCACTGATCCACAAAAAAAATCATAAGCCTTTGGAATATAAATAAATTTTTCTCCCCCTTTTCTGAGGACAAGGGGCATCTATAGTTGCGGAATCGGGCTGAAATGGGCTATAATTTTGTTGAGTAAAAGACGCTCTGTTGAGCTTCTCCGTACATGATAGAAAGCCCTCCCCGCGGGCTCAAAAAGAGTCCGGGGAACAGGCATTTTTTCAGGCTGATAAATTTAGGATAATAAAGAGATCGTGGCGGACACGGGAGATACAATCGGGTCTGGCGATGACAGGGGCGGCGAGCCCTCTGATATCAGGCCTATTTCCATTACAGATGAGATGAAGCGATCCTATCTGGATTACGCTATGAGCGTAATCGTATCTCGCGCTCTGCCTGATGTTTGTGATGGGCTCAAGCCGGTACACCGGCGCATTCTCTATACAATGCATGAGATGGGCCTGGCGTGGAATAAACCTTACAAAAAATCTGCACGTGTCGTTGGTGATGTCATGGGTAAATATCACCCTCATGGCGACTCTGCGATTTATGATGCATTGGTCCGCATGGCACAGGACTTTTCCATGCGTTTGCCACTTATTGATGGGCAGGGCAATTTTGGTTCCATAGATAATGATCCCCCTGCGGCAATGCGCTACACGGAGTGCCGTCTTGCCCAGGTTGCTCATACGCTTCTGGATGACATTGATAAGGACACGGTTGATTTCCGGGAAAATTATGACGGCTCGGAGACGGAGCCAGTTGTCTTGCCGGCGCGCTATCCCAACCTGCTGGTCAATGGAGCAGGTGGCATTGCCGTTGGCATGGCCACAAATATTCCGCCTCATAATTTGGGTGAAGTTATTGATGCCTGTATCGCCCAATTGGATGACCCTGAAATTACCATTGATCAGATTAATCAAATTGTTCCCGGACCGGATTTCCCAACAGGAGGATTAATCCTTGGGCGAATGGGTATACGCTCTGCCCAGCATAAAGGGCGCGGGTCGGTTGTTATGCGTGGCCGCGTGGATGTTGAAGAAATTCGTAAAGACCGCCAGGCGGTAATCATCACGGAAATTCCTTATCAGGTGAACAAGGCCTCGATGATTGAAAAGATCGCCGACCTTGTCCGCGATAAACGCATTGAGGGGATTAGCGATATTCGCGATGAATCCGACCGTGACGGCATGCGCGTCGTCGTTGAGCTAAAGCGTGATGCTGTTGCTGAGGTGGTGATCAATCAACTCTATCGTTTCTCGCCGCTGCAAACGACCTTCGGTTGCAATATGGTTGCCCTCAATAGCGGCCGGCCGGAGCTGATGAATATCAAGGACCTCATTCAGGCCTTTACAAGTTTCCGCGAAGAAGTTGTCAGCCGCCGCACAAAATATCTGCTTAACAAGGCCCGGGAACGGGCGCATGTGCTTGTTGGGCTGGCAATCGCCGTTGCCAATATTGATGAAGTGATTGCGCTTATCCGTAAGGCGCCGGATCCGGCGACGGCGCGCACGGAATTAATGGAACGCCATTGGCCGGCTAGGGACATAGCGCCCTTAATAGAACTCATTGCTGACCCACGGCATAAAGTCTCTGAAGATGGCACATATCGTTTGTCGGAAGCGCAGGCTCGGGCCATTCTTGATTTGCGGTTGCAACGTTTAACTGCGCTGGGACGCGATGAGGTTGGTGATGAGCTTAAATCCTTAGGCGAGAAGATCACTGATTATCTGGATATTCTCCAATCTCGAGCGCGGATCATCAGTATCGTCAAGCGAGAATTGATAGAAATCAAAGATCAGTTCGGGACACCACGCCGCACGGAAATTCTTGAAGCTGAAGGCGAAGTTGAAGACGAAGATTTGATCCAGCGTGAAGATATGGTCGTTACCGTATCTCATAAGGGATACATCAAGCGTGTACCGCTATCGACTTACCGGGCTCAACGTCGTGGCGGCAAAGGCCGATCGGGTATGGCGACGCGGGACGAAGATTTCGTAACCCGGGTTTTTATCGCCAATACTCATACGCCGGTTTTGTTCTTCTCCTCCCGGGGTATGGCTTATAAAATGAAGGTGTGGCGCTTGCCGTCTGCCGCACCGCAATCTCGTGGCAAGGCACTTATCAATCTTCTGCCGCTCCAACAAGGTGAACGCATAACCACCATTATGCCGCTTACCGAGGATGAAGAAAGTTGGAGCAAGCTCCATGTCATGTTTGCAACGGGAAGTGGTTCTGTCCGGCGCAATGATCTCTCCGATTTTGTCGAGGTACGCCAAAACGGCAAGATCGCCATGAAGCTTGACGAAAACGATAGCATTGTCGGGGTGCAGATCTGTTCAGAAAATGATGATGTGTTGCTGACTTCGGCCAATGGGCGAGCCATTAGGTTTCCGGTAACCGAGGTTCGTGTCTTCGCCGGGCGTAATTCAATAGGTGTGCGCGGTATTAGGCTTGAAGAAGATGACAAAGTTATCTCCATGACCATATTGCGTCATGTGGAGGCAACACCGGCTGAACGCACAGCCTATATCAAACAAGCCAATGCAGTGCGAAGGGCGTCAAATGGAGAGAGCGATCCACTAAGTGAAGCTGAATTTGAAAACGGTGAGGGGGAAGAAATTGCCTTGGATCAGAACCGTTATGCTGAGTTAAGCGCTGCAGAGCAATTTGTTCTTACAGTTTCTGAAAATGGCTATGGCAAACGTTCGTCAGCTTACGAATATCGAATTTCGGGACGTGGCGGCAAAGGCATTATTGCTATGACCGTGAATGAGCGCAACGGCAAACTTATAGGCTCTTTCCCAGTTGAAGATTTAGATCAGATCATGCTCGTGACAAATGGCGGCAAACTGATCCGCTGCCCGGTCGATGATGTCCGAATTGCGGGCCGGAGTACTCAGGGTGTCACGATTTTTAATACGGGCGAGGGTGAGAGCGTCGTTTCCGTTGAACACATCTCTGATGAGGGTAATGGCACAAACGGAGATGATGAGCGGCCGGATATGGAAACGGAATAATCCCTGACGGCATTTACGACCTGTAACGGGCATTTCTGTTAGGTAAAGTAGGCTTCCGATCCGTGACTTGTTTACATCTATCAATTCGATTCCAAAAGAGTTGATAATGTTTTAGATTCTTATCATGACAAGTTTGTTTGAAGCTGCAGGGTTCGAAGAGAGTGCACCTCGTCCCCTGGCGGATAAATTGCGCCCTAAAAGTCTCAGTGATGTTGTTGGACAGGATCATCTTGTCGGGGAAGACGGCGTTTTAACCCGTATGCTGAAAGCGGGCCGCGTGGGCAATATCATTTTGTGGGGCCCTCCTGGCTCTGGCAAAACAACAGTGGCACGGCTGTTGGCGCAAGAAACCGATCTCCATTTCGAGCAAATTTCCGCAATATTTTCCGGCGTACAAGATTTGCGAAAGATCTTTGATGCAGCCAAAACACGCAGGCGGGACGGGCAGGGGACACTGCTGTTTGTTGATGAAATTCACCGCTTCAACCGGGCACAACAGGATTCTTTCTTACCGCATATGGAAGACGGCACAATCGTGCTCATAGGTGCAACCACAGAAAACCCCTCATTTGAGTTGAACTCTTCGCTTTTGTCCCGAGCACGGGTCCTGACCTTTAATCGTCTTTTGGAGCAAGATCTTGAGAGCCTCATAAAACGGGCGGAAGCCCATGAGAAGCGTCTGCTGCCTTTGACGGATGACGCTCGAGACGCCCTCACTCATATGGCGGATGGGGATGGGCGCAGCCTGCTTAATCTCGTTGAAGAGGTTTGGACTGCCGTTGGTAAAGATGAACCATCACTCGACAGAACAGCACTTATTACGCTCGTGCAGCGCCGAGCCCCTAATTATGATAAGGGCCAGGATGGTCATTATAATCTGATCAGCGCGCTGCATAAGTCGGTCCGCGGCTCAGATCCTGATGCTTCCCTCTATTGGCTGGCCCGTATGTTGGCGGGGGGAGAGGACCCGCTTTATATCGCACGTCGACTTGTACGCATGGCGATCGAAGATATTGGATTGGCTGATCCACAAGCCTTGGTACAAGCTAATGCCGCCAAAGAGGTCTATCATTTTCTTGGGAGCCCCGAAGGCGAGTTAGCGCTTGCCCAAGCAACGCTCTATTTGGCAACCGCTCCCAAATCCAATGCCGCCTATACCGCTTTCAAAGCTGCTATGCAGACAGCAAAGGAAGAAGGGTCGCATCCACCGCCAAAACATATTCTCAATACGCCAACCCAATTGATGAAGGATGAGGACTATGGCGCCGGTTATGTTTATGACCATGATACGGAGGAGGGTTTTTCCGGGCAAAACTATTTCCCGGATATGTTGGAGCGACAAATATTTTATCAACCTGTCACAAGGGGATTTGAACGGGACATTCAAAAAAGGCTTGCTTATTGGCAAGAATTGCGTGACCGAAACTCTGGATCGAAGTGATCGCTCTATCGCTTGGCTATTGCCAACCAGAAGCCGCCAATAATCAAAAGCGTGCCGCTAATGTAATCGGTAATTGACCGATGCCGGGATAGAAACCAAAGACGAAGTTTGCCAGCGAAAAATGCGTAAGCGGCATCAATCGTTGTGAGTACAAGAACAAATGTCAGGGCTAGGGTACTCAACTGAGGTAATAGCGCTTCTGATGGGGTGATGAACTGTGGAAAAAACGCACCTAGAAAAAGAAGAGCCTTTGGATTGCTAAGGGCTACAAGAAACCCTTGGCGGAACCATTCTCGTTTCCTTCCGCCGGTTTCGGGGGAAAGGTTGGTCCCTTTTAAACCCGCACGAATACGGGCTATGCCGAGCCATACTAGATAAATTGCGCCAATCCAACGAAGCCAATCAAACCAGGTGGCCATGACCGCCATTACCGACGACATGCCAAGTGTGGCCCCCGCCACAAGAAGGATGAGCCCCATGGTGTTTCCGGCAACGGTCGATAATCCGGCACGCGTGCCATGTGTCGTACTATTTGCGATAATGAGTGACATCGCAGGCCCCGGCGTCATTGCCAAGACAATGCAGACGGCAACAAAGGTAAAAAACATCTCGACTGTCATCTATATGCGATCCAATTTCTTTTTGAGCTTACGGGCAACACGCTCCAATTCATCTGAGTTTTGCCAGCCGATCACCATAAGACCGAAGCGATCTTGCACCCAATGGACAATATTCATTCCTTCGCGGTTTTCCTTTTTCAGTTCCTGGTTTTTTTGATCAACGGGAGTGATGCAAAAAGCAAGTGGACGCCCTTCTTCAGGCAAATAGGTCATTTGTATGAGTGGTCGACCGCGCCATGACAGGACTTGCCCCCTCTTGAAAGTATAGCGATTGAGTTGAAGGTCTTTCAATACAAGTTCACGCCCCAAATGCTTTGAGAGGTTTTTGAATGATTGTTCAGTGGCATCTGGCGAATTTTTGACATGGTCCAATGTCGCTCGACTGTAGAGAATTTGGTATTCAGCCACAGCTTGCCGCCAGTTTTTTTCGCCCAGACCTGAGACCGGAGCTTCCGTTTCAGGTCCACTCAGCGTACGGCTTGCCAAATAACCGATAAGGATGCCGGCCAATAGCACCAACACTGGCAGTGCAAGCCATGCACCAGCCGAGCCTCTTCGCCAAGATGACGTTACGGACTTTGCCCGCTTTTCACAAACATCCTCCAGCATAGTTTCGAGACGTTCGACGGGTGCGGTTTGCAACAAAGCATCATAAGCGTCTGCAAAAGGACGGTCTCCTTGCCGGAGCAAATCCAATCGCGCTCTGAGTTCAATATTTTCTTCTAAAAGTGTCTCGATTTCTTTAGCGCGTGCACCGTCGATCTCATCATCCAGATAGGCGACAAGTTCCTCATCCGAAACTATTCCCTGATCGCTTGTCTTACTCATTGCCGGATACGGGATACCTCTTCATCAATTTTACTTAAGGCCTTACGGGCCGCTGCCAGCCGGCTCATGACCGTGCCGACAGGTATGTCCAAAATCTCCGCAGCCTCATGATATTTGTACCCCTCCACATAAACCAAAAAAATCGTTACGCGCTGAGCTTCAGGTAGCCTCTGTACTTCTTCCAACACTTGACGGAGAAAAATCTTCGTTTCCGCAACGGTATTTCCATCAACCAAAAGCGCATTATCAGCATCGACAAAGCCTTCACCACGACGAATTCGTTCTGCACGGAGCTGGTTTCTCCAGATTGAGCTGAGAATGGTGAAGAGCCAACTATCGAGACGCGTCCCTCTTTTAAATTGATGTGCCCGCTCTATTGCACGGACACATGTCGCTTGAACAAGGTCATCCGCCGTATCTCGGCTGCCGGAAAGCGCTACTCCAAACCGCCACATACGAGGCAGTAGGGCCGCAATATCCTGTATCAACAAATCTAAATCTGTGCGTGACACCACTGCAACCTTTTGACCGGACGGGAAAACCGCACACACCTTTCCTAAAAATACCCTAAAGCATATCTCGCAAAAGTGGGTACCGGTTTTGCGAAAAAAGATATGCGACAACAAAAAGATAGAGCGTCCAAGCGATGCCATCTAAACGCGTGCTGCACTAGGACTCAAGCCTTGTGAATTTATGTGTCAACCAGATCGAATAATTTTTTGCTGACAAGTGTTTAGTGACCACCGACATAGATCAATAGTAAAAACTCTTGGGAGGAGAATATAATGCTACACATCCTGATCTCCCTAATTACCGTAACGGCTGTTTTAATCAGCGCAGCCATGGCGATTGCGGGCGACACACCTTCGCACAAAGGAGCTAAAGTCTATTTCATCAATCTAAAGAACGGCGATACCGTGACCTCACCTGTTAAAATCCAATTTGGTTTGA
Source organism: Methyloligellaceae bacterium (assembly GCA_965224165.1). GTDB lineage: Bacteria > Pseudomonadota > Alphaproteobacteria > Rhizobiales > CBDCYM01 > CBDCYM01. The sequence continues at coordinate 2,101,951 of CBDCYM010000011.1, forward strand.
GTGGAATGGGGGTTGCACCTGCGGGAACAGAAAAACCACATACAGGTCATCATCATCTGATTATTGATGAAACAATTGAAGGCAAAGAGCTAAGCGAGCCCATTCCTTCTGATGAAATGCACCGCCACTTTGGCAAAGGACAAACAGAAGCCTTTGTTAAACTCACGCCTGGAACGCACACATTACAACTTGTGCTTGGGGATTGGAGCCACATAGTTCACAAGCCCCCTATTATGTCCGAAAAAATCACAATTACCGTCAAATAATCAGCAAAGACCAGCGTATCAGGATTTGTGGTGCGCTGGTCGCCTTTCCTCTGCAGTCGGGTATCTCTAAATACTCCCTTAGGGCCATCCACCATCCCCTGCCACCCGCCATATTCTGAGATAATTAGGCGGGTGGCAGGGGATGGTGGATGGTTTTTAGAGGTATCCAGTCTTCTAATCCCCGCTCTCAAAAGCGCTTTCAGAGAAAGCGATGCAATTACCAAGATATAAAGACTACCCACGTTCGGAGTATGGATTCAAAACAAAAAATAAGCTAATGATATTGAATTGCAAAAACTGTATGCGGCAGAATTGGTAGTAGCGTAAGCGGGAAGATGTCCAAATGATTGATGTATATGAGCACCCCAAGACGGAAGCTCAATCAGATTCTTTCTCACATGAAAATTCTGAAGAATTCAGCCGTACAATACTTCTAGCATTATCTAAATTATATGATTCATACCCTGCGAAGGTGGATCTCACTTCTACTGGCGCCTTAAAGAAAGAGGAATATGAATCACTGAGGTTATGGCAATGGCTGAAAAATCAAGAGATTGTAACTGGTATTATTGAAGATGCTTCCCTTACTCAAAACGGTTATACATCAATAAAAGACGTCCGAGGGTTCAACGGCATCACAGCAAAACTAAGGTCAAATAAAAGTGAAAAATTTGAAGGATCCACAGCATCTCAAATGATATTGAGAATTATTCGGATTCATTTTCATAAGTTCATAAATGGATGAAGAATGCCCCTAAGAAATACTGTGAATTGAATTGCTTTATTGGCAGTTATGTTTTGCAATCGTAGTTTCATTTACTAATTAAGTATATTTCTTAAATATAAAAAATTATTAATTTTTCTAAGGTGTGCAAAAATGAAAAAAGGTTATATAAAGGAAATATATTTTGATTAGAGGCTGATAATATGTCTACACCTTGGAAACAATTCAATATTGGATACAATGATACTTCTGCAAAGCGCAAAATAATAAGTGAAATAGGTGAGGAAATACGCCCGCTAATATTAAAGGCTGAGGCTTATAATCTAGAGTTCATTGCATATCTTTTGAAGTTAGTAGAAATAGAAGTCAACGACTCTCTTACACTTTCCTCCAAAGGACTTCCAGATTAAGTTTGAGCGATAATCTTCACAGATTTGGCTTGCGTCTGAGATACAAAAGATATGTTCTCGCTCATATTTTAAAGATTTGAGGCAGGTGGCAGTATTGTTGTCTTGTAATCGAGATTTAACTTCTCAAAAAGCTCCGCTTAATTAGGCATCTCTAAATACTCCCTTCGCGCTATCCACCACTCTCTGTCGTCTGCCATATTCTGCAATAATTAGGCGGATGGCAGAGAGTGGTGGATAGTTTTTAGAGGTATCAATTGATGAGGGCGATGAACACCCATTTCCTATCTTCTGTTTCGATGGCTTATTGCCTTACCACTCGCACCAATAGCAATTCTGCTTGCTGACCAACTATAGCCCTATCTGCATATCCAGTCGGGAAAATTTGTCTCACATATATTGTTCTAATTAACTCGAAAAGACTTTAGGTTATGGTGGCAATTTAGCGATTACCTGCGCCACATCCTGAAGAGCGTAAGGTTGAAGATGGTATCCCGATGAAGATAGCGACATGGAATATAAATGGCATAAAGGCACGCATTGAAGGTGTGAAAGATTGGTTGGCACAAGCCGAACCTGATGTGGTTTGTTTGCAAGAAATCAAATCGATCACCGAAGCTTTTCCCACCCAGGCTTTTGAGGATATTGGTTACAATGTCGCTGTGTATGGACAGAAGAGCTTTAATGGCGTTGCTATACTTTCTAAAAAGCCATTTGATGAATTCTTACCCAGCTTACCTGGCGACGATGAAGATCAACAAGCTAGGTACTCGGAGGTCGTTATCTCTGTTGAAAAGGGCGCATTGCGTGTGGCGAGTATTTACCTGCCAAATGGTAATCCAACCGATAGCGAAAAATTTCCCTATAAGCTTGCTTGGATGGCGCGTTTGAAAGATCACATATCAGATCTTTTGAGCTATGAAGAGCCGCTTATACTGGCAGGTGATTATAATGTTATTCCCGCGGAAGATGATGTTCATGACCCGGTGGCATGGAAGGATGACGCGCTTTTTCTACCTGAGACACGAGCGGCCTTTCGCAGTATTATTAATCTCGGACTCACCGATGCCTTCCGCGCCTGCCATCACGAGGCGCATAAATATACCTTCTGGGATTTCCAACGCGGAGCCTGGCAAAAGAATAATGGCATCCGTATTGACCATCTCTTACTCTCACCTCAGGCTGCGGATTGTCTAAAAGCCTGTGAGATTGACAAATTTACGCGGGGTTGGGAAAAACCGTCTGATCATGTTCCGATATGGATCATGCTGGATGTGTGACTTACTGACCTAATGATTGGTAACTACCGCCCATTCCAGGTGCGAAGCTTCCACTGCCGTTAGTTGGGGTGCTCTTGTTATGAGATTCAATACCCTGGCCTTCAACACTACTACGAAAGCCATCTCCAAGATCAGTAGATGATCCCCCCATTAAGGAGCCTGATCCACCTACGCCTGGCTTTTGAGCTTTCTTTGAGCCTCGTTTTAAAGCTAGACCGTTTGGGGAGGCTTCTCCGCCATCTTTCGCAATAGCTCCACCTCTCTCTCGAAGCGGTTTGCCCTCAAAGAAATCATCTTCAGGGAAATTAGGCGGTAAAGTAATCAACATAACCTCGTCTTTACCATAAAGCTTTCGCCAATTCCGAATAATTTCTGACGCTTTTTCTTTGTCTTCTTCCTTAGCCTTCGCAAGAATATTTTCATAAAGCTCTTGCACCCATGGCAAATCATCAGGAGATGCATTTTTAGTAGCAAGGCGTAAGAGTGCCAGAGCCTGCGCCGGGTTGCGTGGTTTGCTCACTACCTCGCCCTTCCAAAACAGCTCACCCAGGAGAGCTTGCGAAGGCGCATGATTTTTCTTCGCTGCACTAAATAGCCATTGACCGGCCCGCTGACTATTCTTTTTGACGCCGTGGCCTGACAAATACATGCGAGCAAGATTGTACTGAGCTATCGGATCACGAAAATGACTTGCGGCATAATGATAGAGTCTTGCAGCTTCTGTATAGTTTTGACGGATATGGGCGGTAGGAACCCCTTTGCGATAATAGCCGGCAAGGGCAACCATAGCTTCTGAGGCATATGGCGCAACAGGGTGGTGTGGATTGATCTCTACAAATTGGTTTGCAATTTTGCGGTAATAGGCAAAAGCTTTTGCATCATCACGCGTGATGACATCGCCTTGCGCAAAAATCCTCGCCAGCCAAAGTTGTGCACCAGGCACTTTGCTATTTGCTGCGTATTCCAAAGCTGATACAGCCCGCTTAACATGTCCTGCGCGATAGTCAGCCATACCTTGACGATATGCTTCGACGGGCGAGGCATAATTCATCTTCTCTGCTAGGATGGGCTGGGAGCTTAAAAGCGCAAAAGCAAAGGCAATTGCTCCGCTCACCCCTCCCTTATATATCTGCGTAACAAACAACTTCTTCTTTCCCTCCGGGATGCGTCACCGCACCCGTGCGTGCTGGCCCGACCTGATCTGCATACTTCCATAAAACGCCGCTTTGATACTGATTGATCGGAGCTTTCCATTCCTCTTGACGACGCTTGAACTCATCTTCACTGATTTCAAGATCAAGAGTTCCTGCTTCAGCATCGATTGAGATCATGTCACCATCTTTCACTAACGCAATTGGACCGCCAGCTGCTGCTTCGGGGCCAACATGACCGATACAAAATCCTCGAGTCGCTCCTGAAAAACGACCATCTGTAATTAATGCCACTTTCTCACCAGCGCCTTGTCCATAAAGAGCGGCAGTAGTAGAGAGCATTTCCCGCATGCCTGGGCCCCCTTTAGGGCCCTCGTAGCGAATAATGATGATTTCGCCTTCTTGGTAATTGCGGTTTTCGACCGCATGGAAGGCTTCTTCTTCACAGTCGAAGCATCTTGCGGGACCGCGAAACTGCAATGTCTTCATGCCGGCGACTTTTACAATCGCCCCATCGGGAGCGAGTGAGCCTCTTAACCCCACTACACCTCCTGTAGGAGATATGGGGTTTGAGACCGGATAGATCACCTTTTGATCGTCACGAAATTTCACGTTTTCGAGATTTTCAGCAATCGTTCGTCCTGTTACCGTCAAGCAGTCCCCATGGAGATAGCCGCCATCCAAAAGGGTTTTGAGTAAAACCGGCATACCACCGGCTTCAAACATATCCTTCGCCACATATTTACCGCCCGGCTTCAGGTCTGCAATGTAAGGTGTTTTTTTGAAAATCTCCGCGACATCGAAGAGATCGAACTCAATGCCGATTTCATGAGCAATTGCAGGCAAATGCAATCCCGCATTGGTTGATCCACCCGTTGCCGCTACCACTGTTGCAGCGTTTTCGAGAGCTTCGCGGGTTACAATATCCCGAGGGCGCAAATTATCGCGCAACAGCCTCATTACTGCCCGCCCACTTTCTCTGCCATATTCATCCCGGCTCTCATAGGGTGCTGGCGCCCCGGCGGAGCCAGGAAGGGCGAGTCCAATTGCTTCGGAAACACAGGCCATCGTGTTGGCCGTAAACTGGCCTCCACACGAGCCCGCGCTTGGACATGCTACGCATTCAAGTTCATGGAGTTCTTCATCCGACATATTGCCGGCGGAATGTTGACCAACGCCCTCAAAGACGTCCACAACAGTGACGTCTTTGCCTTTAAACTTGCCCGGAAGGATAGAGCCGCCATACATAAAAACGCTTGGTACGTTGAGGCGTACCATTGACATCATCATACCCGGCAATGATTTATCGCACCCCGCGACGCCAACCATGGCATCATAACAATGACCGCGCATAGTGAGTTCAATTGAGTCTGCAATCACATCACGGGAAACGAGTGAGGACTTCATGCCCTGATGTCCCATGGCAATACCGTCGGTCACAGTGATGGTGCAGAACTCACGAGGTGTACCCTGTTCTTCCACTACACCTGTTTTGACGGATTGAGCCTGACGCATCAAAGCTATATTGCAGGGGGCGGCTTCATTCCAACAGGTGGCGACGCCAACAAAGGGCTGATGGATCTGCTCTTCCGTGAGCCCCATTGCGTAATAATAGGAGCGATGCGGGGCCCGTTCATGCCCTTCTGTCGCATGGCGGCTTGGTAACCGGGATTTATCTATTGTCTTAGCGTCCATAACAAGCCTTCAAAATCCGTCAAATTTAAACAAAAACTCATCAAAAACGCTTTGAAACTCATCAAAAACAGTTTTCACTCTGCTTTATCGCTTGGCATCTGGGGCTCTTCGTATCCCTGTTTCTCTGCGTCCGCACCTCAGCATTAGGCAATCGACAACCATCGGTCCCCCGCTTATGCCGGTCCCCCAATTACATGCCCATTCTTGATTAAGCCGCTTATTATGTGATCTTTATGGAATGCGGCCCAGTTTCTTCACAGTGACATTGCCCTAATCACATCTGGGCCTTAACTCCCGCTGTCAGCTATGTTTTCTAATTTTTGTGGCGCAATCGAGGCAAGAAGGCCGCACTATGTTGCTGGCTCGCAACAAAAATGAATAAAGTCCCCCCTATAACTATATTCCTCACCACTGAGCACACTCAAAAGAGTATACTTACGGTGGATAATTGGCATCAGCACCGTCTTACTCTGAGCGGTTTATCGCTTACTAGATAAAGGCAGAAAAATACAAGAAATTACGCCCTCTGCATGCCCAAGAATGAATAAGAAAGGTATTCCGTTACTCAAACCAGGCATTTCCCACGAGAAATCTTAACTAAGTTAATCGCGGAGTCGAGGGCCATAATGCTTATTAATTGTATGATAGTGCATTCTTCTCGCGCTAGTTGCAGAAGGAACACAGGCTGAACTTTATGTTAGTTAAATAAGAGGCAATGGGACATAAAGAGGCATCTAGAAAAGATGTGCATATCCAATTATTCGGGCACCGCTAATAAACATGATTAGCGTAATAATAATGCGAAGATAAAACATAAAATTCACCAAGGGGTTTATCATGGAAAACCGTGTACCACCACATCCTCCCGGACAAATCTCACTGCAATGGCGTCCTATTACTGGACTGTTAGGTTTGTGCTTCAAAATCTTTTTTTTGCGGATTTTAACACTCGGTATTTATCATTTCTGGGGAAAAACTGAAGTCCGCCGAAAGATTTGGTCGGCAGTTCACCTCCAAGGGCAGCCCCTCCAATATACCGGAACGGGCAAAGAGCTGTTTCTTGGCTTTCTAATCGTGACTTTTCTAATCATTCTTCCGCTTTATGCGGCTCTCGTGAGCGCTCAATTTTATTTTGGCCCCAATGATCCGAAGACAGCCATAGCCACACTTATCTTTTTTGTGATCATTATGTATCTTATCGGCGTTGCTCAATATAGAGCTCGTCGCTATCGGCTTTCACGTACCAATTGGCGCGGCATCCGGGGCACAATGGCAGGCTCCCCATGGCGCTATGGTTGGACTTATTTATGGACGAGCGCACTTATCCCTCTAACTCTTGGTTGGATCATCCCTTGGGTTTCGGTCAAGCTTCAGAAATTTCTTACAGATGACACACGCTTCGGAAACATGCCTATGCGTTTTCAAGGAAGTGCAGGACCTCTCTACCGCCCCTTTACAATATTTTGGCTAGGTATGATCGCGCTTTATGCTATTGGTGCCTATCTCGTTTATCTCTTTGTGTGGAAGGATTTCTTCGTTACAGCACAGCAAGGTGGCGAGCCCTCTCTTAAGGCGCTTGGACTATTCTATCTGATCATATTCGGCTTTGTTATTGCGGCGGTGATTATCGGCGCTTGGTATAACTCAAAAGTTTTCAATTATTTCGCAGCATCCACACATATCGACCAGGCGCGCTTCCGTCTTCAAACAACACCAGGCAGCTTAATCGGACTTATGATTGGCAATATGTTGATTGCTTTATTGACCCTTGGCATTGCCGTTCCTTTTGTACAAATGCGTCTTGCACGCTATCTTGTTAACCGGATGGGTATTGACGGATCAATAGATTTCCAGAAGATTGCTCAAAGCCAGGCTGAGATGGATCGTACTGGCGAAGGTTTAGCTGAGGCGTTTGATATTGATGCCTTCTGACAAACAAGGCAATTTTTCAGGAGTTTACAGCGATGGCCAAACGGCGGCGGCGCATGACGTCACCCTATTGTTTGATGAGATAGGACTAAAAATCCGTTCGCAAGATGCTGGAATCAACGAAGTTTGGTTTTATGATGAGATAAGAAGCGCTCAGCCCCTTTCGCCCGGAGAGCCGGCACATATCAGTTTGTCTTCTGCAAGCAGCGGGCATCTTTATGTGCAAAATGTTGAGTTCGCTGCAGAGTTATTGCGCCATGCGCCGCAACTCTCAAAACGAGCCGAAGGGCGGCGCGTACTTGTCCCCATGTTTGCCATTGTAGCCGTAGCTGGGCTTATTGCTGCTATCATCTGGATATTTGATATTAGTGTTGCTCGCGGAATTGCCGGGTTGATGCCTGATAAGATGCGTCAAGGGTTTGGCGATCAGGTCGCGCATGCATTAGTTGGCGGTAAGAAAATCTGTGATAACAAGCCCGGACAAAAAGCCCTCAACAAAATTATGGCTCGCCTTGGTCAAGGCGTCCCAAGCGGCAGGGCGTTTGATGTCCAAGTTGCTGATCTTAGCATTATGAATGCGTTTGCCGCGCCAGGCGAGCGGATTGTGGTCAGCGGTAAACTCATTAAGTTTGTAAAGACGCCAGAAGAACTTGCAGGTGTATTGGCCCATGAGATGGGGCATGGGCTTGAACTTCACCCCGAGACCGGAATTGTTCGGGCACTTGGTATCTCCGCGACCCTTAATCTTTTGCTTGGCGGTTCGGCAGGGACGCTCGGCGAGATCGGGGGCTTCCTTCTTCAACTTAAATATACCCGCGATGCAGAGCGTGCTGCTGATGCTCATGCCATCGCGATCATGAAAAAGGTGGAACTTTCGCCTAAACCATTGGCTGAGTTCTTTGCACGCTTGCAAAAGAAAAGCCCCTTCGGGAAATCGAAAATAACAAAAAAAACAGTGCGCGATGATGATTCGAGTAATGTATTTGATTTACTAAGCACGCATCCATCCTTACCTGAGCGCGTGAAAACGATTAAGTCTCTGAAAAATTGGAAGACGCGGCAACTTCTCACATCTGCGGAATGGGAGGCGCTGCGAGAGATTTGCAAGACATCATCCGATAAAGCCTCATAACGCTCTAAATAACCTGAGTTATGGACAATAACTCTATGCGGCAACTCTATGCGGCCGATTGGATACGTTTCAAGGCTGCCTTGAGTCGTTCGGCTGTTTCCTCAGCTTCACTCTTGCGTTCACGCTGTTCTTCGACAACATGCTCTGGTGCCCGTGAGGTGAATTGCTCGTTAGATAATTTGCTATCAAGCTTTTTAATTTCTGAGCCTACCTTCTCGATTTCACGTTTCAAGCGGTCACACTCTGCTTCAATATTGATAACTTCCTTAAGCGGAAGAGCAGCGGTCGCTTCATCGATAACGATTTGAATCGCACCTTTGGGAATATCTTCTTCTAATTTGATCGTTTCGAGACGGGCGAGGCGCTTGATTGTTTCTTCGTGACGTTCTGCTCGGACTGTTGTTATGTCATTCGCTCCGGTCAAGATAAGAGGAATGCGTGCACCAGGAGGTACATTCATCTCCGCACGCACAGAACGGATATCTGTAATAAGGCGGATGATCCAGCCAATTTCCTCATCCGATTCTTCATGTGCGAGACCTTGTAGGTTTGGCCATTCCGATAAAATGAGCATGGCATCACGTTCAGGTCCATGTTCCGCCAACCGCGCCCAAAGCTCTTCTGTGACAAATGGCATGAAAGGATGGAGAAGTTTTAAAATTTGATCCAGAGTCCAGGCAGTCATAGCTCTGGTCTCTGTCTGAGCTTCTATCGTCCCGTCGTTCAGGACAGGTTTAATGAGTTCAAGATACCAGTCGCAGAAAATATGCCAGACAAAGTGATAAATAGCCCCTGCGGCCTCGTTATAACGATGGGCTTCAATACCTTTGCTTACAGCTTCCGCGGTACGTTGAGTCTCTCCTGCAATCCAGCGGTTTACGGTCTGTTTAACTGATGACGGGTCAAAGCCTTCGATGCGAACACATTCATTCATTTGCGAGAAACGTGATGCATTCCAAAGCTTGGTGACAAAGTTGCGATACCCTTCAACCCGCGAGATGGACAGTTTGATATCACGACCCTGCGCTGCCATTGCAGCCAGTGTAAAACGGAGAGCGTCAGCACCATAAGGTTTGATGCCGTCAGGGTAATCCCGGCGCGTTGCTTTGGCTATTTTCGGGGCATCTTCAGGTTTGCGCAGACCTCTTGTCCGTTTGTCAACTAATGTGTCGATATCAGCGCCGTCAATTAAATCCAATGGGTCCATGACATTGCCTTCAGCCTTCGACATTTTTTTCCCATTTTCATCACGGACAAGGGCATGGATATAGACTGTATGGAAGGGTACTTCTTTCATAAAATAGAGCCCCATCATCATCATCCGGGCAATCCAGAAAAAGATGATGTCAAACCCGGTCACCAACACGTCAGTTTTGTAAAAGCGTTTTAGTTCTGGCGTTTCATCGGGCCAGCCAAGGGTTGAAAATGGCCAAAGAGCGGATGAAAACCAAGTGTCGAGCACGTCTTCATCTCGGCGGAGCTTGACGCCTTTTTCACCATAATGTTTTTCAGCAAGGCTTTGAGCTTCCATTTCATCCGGCGCCACAAAAACCTCACCATCAGGGCCATACCATGCCGGAATTTGGTGCCCCCACCAGAGTTGGCGCGAAATACACCAGGGCTGAATGTTACGCATCCACTCGAAGTAGGTCTTTTCCCAATTCTTTGGTACAAAAACGGTTTGCCCGTCCTCAACTGCCTTGGTGGCGGGGGCTGCCAGGGTTTTGGCGTCCACGTACCATTGGTCTGTCAGCCAAGGTTCAATCACGACATTCGAGCGATCGCCATAGGGGACCGTGTGTACATGGTCTTCGATTTTCTCGACCAAATCCTGAGCCTCAAGATTCTCAACAATTTTTTTGCGTGCGACGTAACGATCGAGTCCTTGATATGCTTTAGGTGCGTTTTCATTAATACTGGCATGCTCATCAAGAATGTTGATGAGCTCAAGATCGTGTCTGCGACCAACTTCAAAATCGTTAAAGTCGTGAGCCGGAGTGATTTTAACAGCACCGGATCCTTGTTCCGGATCGGCATAATCATCCGCAATGATTGGGATTTTCCGTCCGACAAGCGGCAAAATGCAGTTTTTACCGATCAAATCCTTATAGCGTTCATCATCCGGGTGAACCGCAACAGCCGTATCCCCTAACATGGTTTCGGGGCGTGTCGTCGCAATGGTGATAAACCTGTTTTCTTCCCCTTTGATTGGATATTTGAAATGCCACAGATGTCCCTTGGTTTCTACCTGCTCAACCTCAAGATCAGAAATAGCTGTCTGAAACTTTGGATCCCAGTTGACCAGGCGCTTATCCTTATAAATAAGACCCGCGCGATAAAGATCTACAAAGACTTTGAAAACAGCGCGTGAGAGCCCTTCATCCATAGTAAAGCGCTCGCGCGACCAATCGCACGACGCTCCGAGACTTTTAAGCTGGTTGATAATTGTCCCGCCGGATTTTTCCTTCCATTCCCAAATACGCTTGACAAAGGCCTCACGGCCCATAGCCCGCCGATCCGGCTCTTGATGCTCCATGAGCTGACGTTCAACAACCATTTGAGTGGCAATTCCTGCATGATCAATGCCGGGCTGCCACAGCACATCCTTGCCGCGCATGCGCTCATAACGCACGAGAATATCTTGAATGGTGTTATTCAGAGCATGCCCCATATGGAGCGAGCCTGTTACATTTGGGGGAGGGATAACAATACAATAGGATGGTGCATCAGCTCTCTCGGCTCGGCCGCAAGCAAAAGCCCCCGCTTCTTCCCATTGGTGATATATTCGCCCCTCAATCTCAGAAGGCTGATAGTTTTTTTCGAGCATTTTCGTTGAGAACGGTGTTACTTACATCTTCGCCGGTCCTACGCCCTCTTGCCGTCCCCTGTCAACTAGCAGATTGGGCATATGGGTGACAAAAAATAGCCAAGCATTTAAGACAATCAATGATACTATCCGGTACAAAATGATTCTATCTGGTACAAAGCGTGTCTAAAGCTCATAAGGTGTGAGAATATTGCAATCTCTTATTAGGCAGAAATAAAGTCAGAGATGTGCGGATTGAGGGGAGTGGGTTAAATTAAAACCCTTCACCATCTCCGTCTTTTTTTGAACGAGCGGATATTTCCTCCTTCACGGCACCTTCGAGAAGGCGTGGCATATTATCATCAAGCCACTCACGAAGCATGGGCTTAAGCATGTCTTTTATGCTTTGCTCAAGTGACGTTCCTCTCTGCGCAACCTCTAATTCTGTAGACCTGCTCTCGGCGATAGGAGCGGGAAACTGATGGCTGACCACGGACTTATCAGGTGAAAGCATTTCCGGTCTTGCGGGTGCGAAGGCGGCTGGGTCGCGATTGGTTTCCTGCGGCTCAACAAAAGTATCGAGCAGCTCATTTGGGTTAGCTTGTTGATTTGCACCGAGATCTTCGGAAACAGGAACTGCCATTCCTAGGTTGGTATCGTGATTAGGGGCCTCATGAGCATAATTGTCAGGTGCTGCCATATGATTCTCTGCAGCTCCACCCAACAATGGTGGTTCAGCATGCATTTGAGGTGCATTTTGGGGTTCAATGCCAACCTCAACTTCCTGACCGGGCAAACCCGACAATCCTGCATAAATGGCGTCTTGCTGAGACAGTTCCCCAAAGGTTACAGCTTGCGCTTCCGTCATTGGTTCGGATTGCGGTGGTTCAGATTGCGGCGGGAGGGGCATACCGTCCGTGCCTGGCGCAGGCATGGCGTCCGGCAGTTGCGGTGGCGGCATAGATGCTGCTTGAGGCATGCCACCAGGAAAATCTGCCCCAGGGAAATCTGCTCCAGAAAAATCTGCCCCAGAAAAGTCTGGAGGTGGCATTTGGTCAAGGGGTGGGCCTGGTGGTACCTGACCCCCGGGGCCCATTTGCCCCATAGGACCCGGAGGTAATTGCGGTTGTTCCATTTGTTGGTTGGGAAAACCAGGAGGGGGCGGCATTCCGAAATCGGGAGATCCTAAATCAGGTGGAGGGGCCATATTTCCCCCAGGCATATCTGTGCCAGGTAAATTCCCTTGGGGTAAATTCCCTTGGGGTAAATTCCCTTGAGGTAAATTTCCCAAGTGACCGGGTGGCAATGGCATATGCGGTTCTTCTGACATGGGCCCTGCACCTGCACCCGATTGTTCTGCAAACATAAAATCATCTTGAGGCAAGGGTGCATTTTGAGGCAAGGGTGCATTAGGAGCTTCACCTATATCCATCCCTTGCATCTGTGGAACAGCTTCAACATCAAGAGGAGCTCTCATGCCAGGCATTGGTTCCTCTATCAAAGGTTCGGCCATCAAGTCAGGGCCACTGCTAAGATTAACTTCACCTGACATTTGTGAAGATTCTGGCTGAAATTGAGGTAGATTTTCCTGAGCTTGTGGTAATGCTTCTGTCAGATCGAGGATATCATCATCAGGTGCACCGCTGGGCTCCGCATTTTTTAAAGCCCGTGTGATATCGTCAGCCAAGCCGTTTGGCTCTACTTGTTCTGCCATTGCTGGCTGAGAAGCAACCTTATCATCTGCCTTCTTTGCTTCCGGGGGTTCATCAGAAATGATCCTCCGAATTGAGGCTAAGATTTCATCCATTGTCGGTTCAGCAGCTTGATCTGCCCTGCTCATCCGTGCCTACCTCCACCCTTAGACGTGGCTTTGCGCTGTGCGTGCGCAAGAAGCGCCTTGAGAGAGTCACTTAACACTATGTTAGCCATAGGATTCCACCCCTGTATTCATATAAGTTGCGTGGAATCACATCTAATCCACAAAACATTAAGTGTGACCGATACTTAGCGTTTATTGGATCTGGCATTATGGCGCCTATATTCTTGGTCACCCTTCTCTGATCCAAGCCCAAACCATTTATATTTAACACGTCGGTAGTGGGCTTCAGCATCATAAATTGCAACCGGTAATCCTAGATCAGCGGCAGTAAGCCGTCCAATCGATAATAATAGCGTATAAGAAGCGACTACAAGGTCTCGCCTTGTGCTGACAAGTGTAACTTGAGAATCAAGGAGCTCTTGTTCCGCATCTAATACATCGAGCACTGTGCGCTGCCCAACTTTTTCCTCCTCACGAACCCCGCTTAAAGCTGTTCTGTTGGCCTCAACTTGTGCTTTGTCGGATTCAAGCTGCGCCCTGGCCGCATCTAACCTCCCCCATGCCGATATGACGTCTGATCGCACTTGAAGATGGGCTTGATCAACCTCTCTTACACGCTGATCATTCGTCTGTTTTGCTTGTCGAACACGGGCAGACACTTCTCCACCCTGATAAAATGGCACAGTCACTCGGCCAGTTACTGTTGTGGCTTCCCGTTCCTGGGTGCCTTTTATCGGATCAAACGCTCTAGAATAAGTAGCTTCTACTTGAACCTCAGGTAATAGTTCACCGGTAATTCTGTCAACAGCATGGCGTGAGGCCTTTTCCCTAAATACTGCGGCAAGAACTGTGGGATTTTCATTGTCCCCAATTTGAGTTGCTTCACTAAGTGAGCGAGGCAGCGCCCTATCTATTGATGTAGGCTGTCTTAAATTGCTGGGACGATGACCCATGATACGGTGAAATGATGCGCGACTTGTTTTTAAATTAGATTGGGCAAGATTGAGCTGAGAAACTGCCCCGCTTCGCCGAGCTTTTGCCTGTGCAACATCGGTTTTTGTAACCTCACCAACATCGAAACGGTCTTGTGTCGCGCGAAGTTGCTCGGTCAGCACTTTCACATTATTTTGTCTAAGCCGAACAATTGCTTGGTCGCGGACCACGTCCATATAGGCAGTGATACCATTGATCAAGACCGATTGTTCAACCGCCCTTAAATCTTCTCGTCCGGCAAATACTCCTGCCTCCGCCTCACGTACTTGATTTATCGTGCGAAAACCACGAAATACCGGTTGATTAAGCGTAACGGAATAACCCGATGGATAGTTTTTGCCGTCAGTAATTGAAGGCGGGGATGTATTGTTGGACTCGAAACCAGTTTCAGCAGATCCCGTGACCCTTGGGCGAAAACCAGATTTAGCTCTTGGCACTTCCTCATCGATGGCGCGTAGCTTGGCTCGCTCGGCATTTAATGTTGGATTATTGCGATAAGCAGCCGCGAGCGCTTCGTTTAATGTTTCAGCGCTACTGAATCCGGGCAAGATGACACAGAGACATAACATCATGCCCAATGTCATGAGAAGATAGCCCCAACGCACCCTAATGGGTTTCGGCATAAAGCAGCTCAGATAATCAACCATGTAGCCTCAAGAAATATTATTCTTTGTATTTTTTTGCCAGAATCGAGCTAGCTTCTTGAGCCAGGCCCGCCTCACTCATTTTCTCCTAAGAACGTCACTTTGTCGCCTATTACTTGTAGGTGCAAAGAGGATTCATTGCACTGCGTCACACAGAAGCAACGATTCGACAACATATAGAGACATAAATTCCTATCTTTGGCGCAATTCGGTAAAAACATGTCTACAAAGCCGTCTGCCCAAATGTTTAAAAAGGTGATATCCGGTGTGGATAAAACCAATGGCAGTGCAACCCCAAGTATAAACAGCCTTCAAGCGCAACTTAGGACCTGATGGTATCTTCCGCCATACTCGCGGGCGGTAAGTGATTTCTATGATTAACGGCGAACAACTTTTCATGCCGTTATCTCAATACACCTTTTAAATTCTTTGTGTTTCTCGCATGCAATTGGCTTAAAACACGAATTCAGGCTTCAACTCAAATCCAGGAAGTGAGGAAACGCCAGCATCAAACGCAGGACGGCAGGAAACATCTCCGTGAACTTTTTTGCAAAGGTTGGCCTTGCCAATACCTGTCTGAGATATGACGCCAACCAAGCGTGCTCCTTCCTTTAACTGATCGAACAGCCCTGAAGGCACTTCCGGAACACAGCCATTTAGTAGAATTACGTCGTATGGGCCTTCACTAGGATAGCCCTCCTTAAGAGGAGCGGTAACAACCGCTGCATTATCAACACCGAGATCTCTTAGAGTTCTTGCAGCCTGTTCTGCAAGTTCTTCGTTACTTTCCAAGCCGACAACCGAATCTGCAAGTCTGGATAGGATCGCGGTTGAGTAGCCAGTCATGCAGCCAACATCTAGCACAAGATCATCTGGGCGTATTTCGGCGAGTTGAATCAATTTTGCCAACGGCATAGGAGCCAACAGGCGGCGTGCTGACATATCCGCCGTTGCTGAGCGCAATTCGATCTCTTGATCCATATATGCCAATGAACACATTGATGCCGGAACAAAAGCTTCCCGCGGTAGTTCAGCCATAGCATTGATTATCCGCCGATCCGTCACATCATTTGTGCGGACCTGCGCTTCAACCATATTGGCACGTGCGGCGGCAAAATCACTCATCAGCTTCCCTGGCCTTACCGGCTAACATCAAACATGATCTTCCATTAAATGAGATCAGTGCGTTTTGAGACTATTTATTGTGACTGAGCGCAAACTATATAATCTACTATATATTACGTATAAAGCGATTCACTCTGATCGGCAAAAATGTATGTGTCCGCAATCTTCTATAATTGGTCGGATACTCATTTAGTACCGCTCTTGCGTTATATTTTATGTTCACGTAATTGTGAACTGTGTTAGATGAGGGCGAATTCAATGATGCCTTTTATAGCCGGATGATGTTATATATTTCGGCTTTCCAGATGGCCACGTGGCGGAGTGGTGACGCAGCGGACTGCAAATCCGTATACCCCGGTTCGATTCCGGGCGTGGCCTCCAAAAATCCCGATTTTCATTACATTTTTTGAGTTGAAGTTAAGCTTCTGCCTTCGGTTGAAGCGGCCGTTTTCCCGATATAGATCTTGAAAATATCATGACGGAAAAGAGCTTAAAGGGTGCTTGCTCAAGATGATTGGAGTTTAACTGATCGGTTCAGTTCAAATCGGGAAAAACGCGTCTTGCCATGCGAGCATTGTAGGCTACGAGGTTGCTCATTTCCTGAGCGGTTTCCCTTACAGGGCTCTTAAAAGGCGGGTTGATAATATTTGCAATAAAGCTCCATGTCGTACAATCAATTTCGCGTGGACGTGCTCCACCAAAAAAGTATCTATCTCCTAACAAGGCGGAAAGAGCCTCAAGGTCCTCTATCGCGAGTTGTTCGATATCCTTAATATTGTGACGGCCAATTCCTTGGGCAAGCAGGCCTTTCAATGTGTTCTTCTGTTGCCAGCGGAAAACAAAGCCACGTAGGAGAGATGGCAAGGTACTAAAATAGGTTTCACGAACTGTGACAGCGTTTTCAGGGGGTATCCAGCGAATATACATGATGGCGAAATATAAATGCTCCTCCACCATGCGGGAAATGGTGTGCGTGTAGACACGCTCTTCCGTTGACATGTCCTTATTGAGCTGATCTCCATAAGTTTCCTTCAGGTATTTTATGATGAAATGAGAATCTGAAATCGTTTTGTGCCCATCGACTATGTATGGAGCTTTACCTTTCGGTGCTCTTGCCGGGTTCACGAGAGGTTCAATTCTATATTCGAGTCCAGCAAGCCGAAGATAAGTCTCAACTTTCATGCAAAACGGGCTTGCATTCGGTATTCCGAAAGCGCGAGGGAATTGATGAAGCACAATCATTAAGGCCTACCGATTTTCCATATGAGATATGCGAATCATAGAAAGTTGAGATGTTTTTATTGATACAGTCTTGGTTGAGAACGCCCTAATGCGCGTAAATTCAGTGGACACAGAGATGACTTTTGCTCTACAGGGTTGAGGTGAAGATCGTGTTATCCTAGGAGTTTGTACGTACCGCCAAGGAATATAGCATTGTTATCTTGTAAGAGTTCGGACATTCCAAGGCAATTTCATTATGGTATAACCTGATTTTCCCCTTACGTAATATGAGGTGAATGCCAGCACGCAGATGGATTTGGCAGAAAAAGCTCGCACAGGTTTACGAAGCTAGGATTTTGTCGTCTCATCTGGGAGGGATTTCCATGAAACGTATAGTGCTTTTTCTTGTGGTCTTACTGATTTTTGGTTATTTCGCCTGGCCAGCTTTTTCAATGTATCAAATTTATGATGGCCTTAAGCGCGAGGACAAACCTGTTCTTGAGCAAAAAGTTAACTGGCCATCTTTAAGGGCCTCTTTCAAGGAGGCAATAAGACCCATTGTTGAAAAAGAGATGGAGAGACGATCCTCAGCCATTTCGGGTGGAGCCAGTGGTGCGCTGGCTAAAGAATTGGGCGCCCCGACTGCTAAAATCGTGGATTTGATAGTTGAAGCCTATATGACACCGGAAGGCTTAATTCGACTTGCTGCGGCAGGCGGCAAAATTGACCTGGATGCATTTGGTCTTAATGATATGCTCACCCAATTAGGAGTGGGCGGGGGAGGGGATAACAGCCAATCCTCCAACGTGTTTGGCCAGCTTTTGCAGGGCGTGGAAAAAACAGCAAAGGGAATTCCAGGCCTTAGTGATCAATTGAAAGACTTGACCGGTGATAAACAGAGCCAGACTGATCAAGAGAAAAGATCTGTAAAGTCCAAAAAGGCCGATCAGTCTGAATATAGTCTCGATAACATCAAATCCCTTGGCTTTAACAGTTTGACGGAGTTTGAAGTTGCAGTAGCTAAGGTTGCGTCTGCGTCAAAGCCAGATGTGACAGCCGTTATGGAGTTTCAAGAGTTTGACTGGAAGCTCACCAAGCTTATTCCGCACGAAAAATGAGTGGGATGCGGTGGACCGCCCATATTGGACGGTCCATTGCTTCATCTCTTGAATTTTCGTTAGCTCTTTGCACCTTCAAAAGCGTTTAGGAGAATCGTGCAAGGGCTTTTTCCGGATTTTATGCCGGAATTGACAACCAAAGCTGCTTCGACACCCATTGGAAACTGCATTACGCAGCTTAGCATTTCCCGTCTTGGTTTGTTTTTACCGCCGAACCAAGCACCGCCATGCCAATATTTGCCTTTGCGATTACCAGTACCATTGGATGCCCTATTCCATCCAAGCCGGTGTTGGTTCATGCGTTTGCAGTTCTTTTTGGACAAAAGCTTGGACTTTTTACCTCTACAACGTAGCGCTTTCATGAACATCGCAAGTTCAACTGCGGACAGCTGAAAGCCGGCATGTCCGCCGCATCCGGTCATGGATGTCAGGGGTAGTGAACCACCTTTGACCTTTCCACTTACGTCATAAGCCCTGGCATGTTTGTAGCCATTTGCTTTAACGCATGCGAGTGTCTTGATACCGCTTGGGGCCGTCACTTTAGAGCCGACATAAAGCATATATTGTCCGACATGGGCTTGCTTAGTGACCGTTTTCGGACCGCCAAATAAGAGTGCCGGAACGAGTACGCGAAAGAGCGCATAATTGGCATTTTTGTAGAAGTTACCTTGTTTCCCCACGTGCTTTTTACGTACACCTTTTTTGACGATGAACTTCAAACCATCCCAAGCATTCCCCCAGGGGCCATGCTTGTTTTTCTTTTTCAGCTCATCAAAGCGTTGCCGAAGACCTGAAGTATGGGTGAGGAGATGCTTAAATGTCAGGCTATTTTTCTTCTTAAATCCATATCCTCTTTTCCAATTTTTGGGTAACCAAGGTGCAATTGGAGCATTGATGGAAAGATTGCGTTTTTCAAGCAACTGCAATACGGCAACGGCTGTGATGGTCTTAGAGACGCTCATAACATTGAGCCGGGTTCCCGGTGTCATCTTTTTATTGCCCTCGCCTTTTTTAAGCCGTTTGCCACCTGCTTTTTTGCGGACGATCTTGCCGTCTTTTGCGATTGCGAAAGCATAGCCTACGGTCTTTTTCCCCGATACCTGAGCCTGGATTTGTGATTGAAAACTATTGAGATCAAAGCCTTTCGCTTTAAATGTGACTGAGGGGCTCTGGCCTTGCGCAAACGTTGGCTGTACGGCAACAGCAGATAGAGTGAAAAGAGTGATAAACGCCAAGCTCGGTTTCATGATTTTTCTCCTTACTATCGGAGACTGCAAAAACCTTCACTCATAGGATTGTGGTAAGTCTTTGCCTACCAAATCCTTTTGGCTGGTTTGACCTGAGGGCGTTATTGCAGTCTGATATTGTCCACGCAGATAACTGGACGCCATAAAGAGAGGACGTTCAGTTTGCTCTCGGTGACATGGACTCTGTCGTGGTGTGAGATGGAGAGGTTCAAAGGGGATACCGGTTTTGCGATAAGAAGCACGACAAATGCAGAGAGCAACCAAGTGATACCATCTAAACGCAGGATGCTCTGGGTAGGCTTGAGCCGTATTAATATATAACAAAAAGGCCGCTCATTTGAGCGGCCCTTTATTAATTCATAGGCTGAGGTGTATTGGGCTTACATCATGCCGCCCATACCACCCATGCCGCCCATACCACCCATATCAGGCATACCGGCACCTGCGGGTTCATCCTTCTTAGGCGCATCAGCAACCCCGGCTTCCGTAGTAATCAGAAGACCGGCCACAGAAGCGGCATCTTGTAGAGCGGTGCGGACCACTTTGGTTGGGTCGATGATGCCCTTTTCGAACATGTCGCCATATTCGTCATTTTGTGCGTCATAGCCGAAGGCCAGGCCGTTTTTATCCATGAGCTTGCCAACAACGATAGAGCCCTCAACGCCCGCATTTTCCGCAATTTGGCGAACAGGCGCCTGAAGTGCGCGACGGATAATATTAATGCCGGCATCTTGGTCGTCATTTTCGCCTTCAACATCGAGTGCTTTGGAAGCCCGCAACAGAGCGACGCCACCACCTGTAACGATGCCTTCTTCAACGGCAGCACGTGTGGAGTTGAGCGCATCATCAACACGGTCTTTGCGCTCCTTAACCTCAATCTCGGTAGCGCCACCAACCTTGATCACAGCAACACCGCCAGCAAGCTTTGCCAAACGCTCTTGCAGTTTCTCGCGGTCATAGTCAGAGCTTGTCTCTTCGATCTGGGCTTTGATTTGACCGACACGCGCCTCAATATCTTTCTTCTTGCCAGCACCATCGACAATAGTTGTGTCATCTTTGGTGATGGAAATGCGCTTGGCAGTGCCGAGCATATCGAGCGCTACATTCTCAAGCTTGATGCCGAGGTCCTCAGAAATGACCTCGCCACCGGTCAGGATAGCGATATCCTGAAGCATCGCTTTGCGGCGATCACCAAAACCTGGCGCCTTGACAGCGGCAATCTTGAGGCCCCCACGCAGTTTGTTGACCACCAGAGTTGCCAAGGCTTCGCCTTCAACGTCTTCAGCAATGATCAGCAGCGGACGGCTTGCCTGCACAACCGCTTCCAAAACAGGCAGCATAGCTTGCAGGTTAGAAAGTTTTTTCTCGTGAATGAGAATATAAGGATCATCGAGCTCTGCGATCATTTTATCAGCATTGGTGATAAAGTATGGAGAGAGGTAGCCGCGATCGAATTGCATACCTTCAACGACCTCAAGCTCACTTTCCAGGCTCTTGGCTTCTTCGACAGTAATAACCCCTTCATTGCCAACCCGTTGCATGGCATCGGCAATCATGTCACCAATTTCTTTCTCACCATTGGCCGAAATTGTGCCGACTTGGGCAATTTCTTCTGAGGACTTTACGCGCTTTGCTTTGCTCTCGATAAATTCCACAACCTGAAGCACGGCCTTATCAACACCGCGTTTCAGATCCATTGGATTCATGCCGGCCGCAACAGCCTTCATGCCTTCGCGTACAATAGATTGTGCCAATACCGTCGCTGTGGTTGTACCGTCACCGGCGACATCATTGGTCTTGGACGCAACCTCGCGAACCATCTGTGCGCCCATGTTCTCGAACTTATCATCAAGCTCGATTTCCTTAGCAACGGTAACGCCATCTTTTGTTGTGCGGGGTCCGCCAAAGGATTTTTCAAGAACGACATTGCGTCCCTTTGGGCCCAATGTGATTTTGACGGCATTGGCAAGAATATCAACGCCACGCAATAAACGCTCGCGGGCATCAGTAGAGAAACGGACTTCCTTAGCAGCCATTTCTATCTCCTAAATTAATAACTATTATCTGGTTGTGACGGGGTGAAGCAAAAAAGTATCCGACAGTATTTATGCTTCAAGAATCCCCATGATATCTGCCTCTTTCATGATCAGAAGCTCTTCACCTTCGATTTTAACCTCTGTGCCTGACCATTTGCCAAAGATTATCTTGTCACCTTTCTTGACATCAAGCGGTGTTACTTTGCCCTCGTCGCTGCGTGCACCAGAACCAACAGCAATAATTTCACCTTGTTGTGGCTTCTCCGCTGCTGAATCCGGAATGATGATGCCACCGGCGGTTGTGGTTTCTTCATCCACACGACGAACGACTACACGATCGTGTAACGGACGGAATTTCATACTTAATCTCCCGTTTAAAGGTTGCCCCTCGAACGAAAACGTCCATATTTGGGTGTTGTGGGAAAAATATTAGCACTCGTTAAAAATGAGTGCTAATGGTCCGCCAGTGATTTAGGAGCCTTGGTTGAGAATGTCAAGTGTATTTGTGGAAAGATGCAGATTAAGGTGTTTTTGCCTCACGGCGTTTTCTGTAACGGATAACAAAACGCAAAGTAAGATGATAGGATAACCATCCGCATATAAGTGCCCATACAACGGAACCAATTGTCAGCGGAATCCCGATATCTGAAATCAGGATATTAAGCCAAGCTAGGAGGTTATCCCAAAACCCGGTGTTTTCCTGTTCAAAGCCATCATAAATGGACTTAATTTGATTATATCCGCCGTCATCATTGAAGTGACCTAAAAAAAGCTGCCCTGTGAAATAAAACGCATAAAAAAACGGTAAGAGCGTAAAAATATTGGTGACCCAAGTCCATGCAAGAGCGCTAACGAGCGAAAAATCCCAATTAAATAGCTTGCGGCTAATAAGCCATGTCAAGAAGACCAGCGCCATTTGCACCCCAAAAAATGGGGTCATAGCCCAAGCCACGCCAACCATGACGCCACGTGCTGTGTGCTGAGGCTCACGTTTGCTACGTTTTAGCGGAACGATAAGCCGGTAGCGAACCAACCGCTCAAGCAATTTTAGCCAGCTGTGTTTTCGGCGCGGAACTATTGTCTCAGTCATTAATTAGTCGTTCGATTGTAAGCCAAGAGGCAAAATCGTTAAAAGGATGACCGTGAGTATCAACCGGACACCAAGGAATCATATTTCAAGAGATTGTACTAAGACTCTCTAAAAAACCATTGAATTGCAATGCTATTTATTCACTAATTGTACAATGTAAATATAACACGAAACTGCAAAGAAAAAGGCGGCGCCTGTATGGTGCCGCCTCCACTGATATGACTCACTCTATCACTATATTGGAGAGTTCATAAGTAGCAACAGTGTGAGATCCAGCCTAGGTCACGGACTCATAAATGTGCTGAAAATGGCGCTAGAAACGGCAAAAAGATGCAAGAGCATCCTGCGTTTAGATGGAATCGCTTGGATGCTCTCATTTTTTGATATCGATCAACTTTACCACGTTCAAGTAAATTCACTTGAACGTGGGTTGATCTAAGAGAAGCGTGCAGACAAGGGTTGTTTCCCTTTTCAAGCGCTTCGACAACAATGTCTCAAGCAGCGAAGCGGTAGACAAAAAAACGCAGATTGAAGCCGTTTCAGCGTCCGGAGGATATGGCCAATCTGTCCAACTACAGCGTCGCAAAGGTTTGAAAATGCACCACATTTCTTGCACCTTTGCTTCTCGTATTCGAACAGATTGGCTCATACCATTTTTAACCACATTTATGAGTTCGTGACCTAGATTGGGATCAATCCTACTTATCGTTGATAAAGAGATAGTCTTTACCGTCAGCGCCCGAGTGGCAGGCAATGCAACCTTTATCTGCGCCCTTAGCGACACGGCCAGCTAGCATCATGCCTTTAGGGTTTTTATCAAGTTCACCTGAAGCCTTATATTTCACCCAGAACCAATCCTGATTGTCCTTGTCATATCCTTTTTCACGTTTGAACATGACTGTAACAGCTTTGAGGTGCTTGGCAGGATCACTCCAGACTTGATTAATCGTGATGCCGCCAGGACCATAGTTTCTTTTGACAATCAGACGTCCCGTATGTCCACCGACCTTAATTGATGTATCGATTGTCTGTAGGATAGCGCCGTGTGGAGCCTGGCCTTCATAAGGACGAGTATTGATTGAATTTTTACCAACCAATTTTGCAGCCGTCATGGCTTTCCAAAGCTTGCCAGCATAATCTTGATCTTCTTTTTCACCGAAAGGTGCTTTTTTTTGGCTAAGTGCAGTGCTTGTGCTTAGTCCAACTGCAAGAGCAGCAGCAAAAGTCAATGCCACTGCAGTTGTAATAAATTTAAAATGCTTGCTCATAGACAAGACCTCCCAAATATCACCATGGTGTTTGCTCTCCCTTGCTTCTCTTTACGGCAAAGTTTGCAGTGAAATCCGCAAGGCTGAACAGTCAAGAAACAGATAATACGACCCCGGACCTTTTTGTGGCGTCACACTTGCTCAAAAGAAAGTGATTAGGTGAGATATTGGTTGATATTTGAGGGTGCTTTTCACCAGGCACTTGCTCAATGGGCGCTGAACAGGGATGTTTAACAATATGGGCAGGGTGATTCGCGGATTATGGCGAGAAAACAGAAAAAGTCAGACAAGCGGCAACGAAAAGCGGAACCGAGCATTCAATTTGATATCCCGGTCATGTTTGCTATGGCGATTATTACGATTGCCGTAGTTGTCGGGTTGTATATTGAAGTGAGGCTTGGATTTCTGCTGTCACTAATTTCCGGGGTGGCGGTTTTTCTTCTCATGGCTGGATTTCATGGTGTTGCCCGCCAGGTCGTTATTTCAAAAGCTCTTATCCCACGGACCGAGACTGTGGAGCGGACGTTGGCTCGTTTGGCGGAGGATGTAGCACATATCGATAAAAGCGTTCAAAAATTAGCTTTGTCAGACGAGTTGTTTGAAGAGGTGAGGCGTTTAAAAGCTCAACTTAACGGCGATGAAATGGCAAAAGCTTTTACGATGCGCGACCAATATGTCGATGAGTTAGAGGAGGAAATAGCCCGGGTCGAGAAGCGCATTGTAACGCTAGGTCGTAACCTCAAGACCGAACATAGAGATTATAAAAAGCGAATGAATTCCGAGTTGCAGGTTGTCAAGACGCTGGTAAAGCAACTTGCCGAACAAATCGCCTCTGAAAATAGGAGCATCACACCGTCTTTACCGGAGCGCTCATCACCTACTAATCAACCGGCTCCACCGGTTTCAAATGAACCGCTGTCCGATAAAACCCATCTACCCTCGAATAATGACAAACCGATAAGCAGTGATGCGGAAGAAGAAGCTGAACATGCTAGTCTGGCGGAAGAGGCAGGCCCAATTTTGGCTGGTCTTGATACAAGCCGCATTGACTCTGAGATGCTGGAAATTGTGCGCCAATCAATTGCTGCAAAAAAGATCGATCTCTACCTCCAGCCAATTGTTACTCTACCACAGCGCAATGTTTGCCATTATGAAGCGTTTACACGGCTGAGAAATGTTACCGGCGAACTACTTATGCCGGACAATTATATTCATGTTGCGGAGCAGGCTGGCATTATGCCGTTGATTGATAATGTGATGTTGTTTCGGTCAGTTCAAGTTGTTCGGCGATTGGCAGAACGAGGAAGCGGTAGGGGACTCTTCTGCAACATTTCAGCGCATTCATTGCTTGATCCGGAATTTTTTCCGGACTTTGTTGCCTTTATCGATGAAAACAAGGCACTATCCGACAATCTCTTTTTTGAGTTTAGTCAGGACTTAACCCAAAACTGTAGTGCCATCGAGATAGAGAGCTTAAATACCCTAGCAAAACTCGGCTTCAGGTTTTCGCTTGATAAGGTCAGTGACCTCAATATTGATTATCAGTCGCTTCATGATCAGGGCTTTCGTTTTATCAAGATCGATTCAAAAATTCTCCTTGATGATATTGAAAAAGCCGGTGGCAGGATTCACCCTGCTGACATGCGCAATTATTTGGAGCGGTATGGGCTTCAGTTGATTGTTGAAAAGATAGAAGATGAGCGGAGTTTAGCGCAGCTTATGGATTTCAATATTGAGCTTGGCCAGGGGTTCCTTTTCTCGGAGCCTAGGCCTGTCCGGCAGGAGGTTTTTGATGGTAAGAGTCTAACAGAAGCCGCTTAACCTATATTTCTCTATATAGATATTATGTCTTTATCATCCATTCCGCTTTTTGAATCTATTCGTGAGCTTGTGCCACGTTATGATGTTTGGCTCTGCGACATATGGGGCGTTATACATAATGGCCGCCATGCATTTCCGGAGGCCGTGGAGGCCTGCCGCCAGTTTATTGTCACTGGCGGTACGGTCATTCTTATTTCAAATGCTCCAAGACCGGCCAAATCCGTTGAGCAACAGTTTGATCGGTTTGGCATAGGTAAGGATGCTTATAATGCTATTGTTACATCAGGTGATGTGACGCGCAGCCTTATTCGCCAGTATGCCTCAAAACCACTTTTTCATCTGGGACCAAAACGGGACCTACCCGTATTTGATGGTATTGATGTTGATTTTGTTGAAGCTGAAGAAAGTCAGGTGCTTGTTTGCACCGGCCTCTATGACGACGTCACTGAAACTCCTGACGATTATAGAGAGATACTTCAAGCTTTTCATGATCGCAATGTTCCCATGATTTGTGCCAATCCGGATCTTATGGTCGAGCGAGGAACTGAGCTGGTTTATTGCGCCGGGGCTTTGGCGCAGTCCTATCAAGCGCTGGGTGGGGAGGTTCTTTATGCGGGAAAACCCCATCTGCCCATCTATGACTTGGCGCTATTAAAGGCTGGAGAGGAGAGGGGGCAGCCTGTTAAACGGGATAAGGTGCTCTGCATAGGTGATGGCTTAAAAACAGATATGGCAGGTGCCGAGGGAGCTGGGTATGATGCGCTTTTTGTTGCCAGCGGGCTTCATGTGACAAGGCATAAAGATGATGCTGAGGCGAGTGGAGCCGAGATCACTAAGCTTTTTGAGAAGAGTGAATTTAAACCGATCGGGGCGCAATTGCGCTTACAGTGGTAATTTCCTATATGCCGATGATGACCATTTCTCTGTCTTTGGTTCGCAATATATAGCTAAAAATATTACCAAGATTGTCTTTTAAAGTGTGCAAATTATTTTTAGGGAAATAGAAGAACGTTGCATATTGGGTGCCGGACAATCTCGACACCTCTAAGAACCATCCGCCATCCCCTGCCACCCCCCATATTCTGCGATAATTAGGCGGGTGGCAGGGGATGGCGGATGGCCCGAAGGGGGTATTTAGAGATGAGTGGCAGTCATTTTTTGATGCGGAATGTGAGAGATTCTAATGAATTGCCGAATATTCAGAGCCCCAACCATAATACTAGTTACTGCCATAGCGTTGCTAACTGTGCTTTGGCCTGTCCTGAGCGCTGCTGAACAAAAAACTAAAGACATCCGCTCAATTGCCTTCTTCGGGTTTCGGCTTATCAATACATCTATTCAGCCCCCTAGTGAGGCTGAATTTCAGCGGTTAAAGCTGCTTGACGGGCTGATTAAGAAGAAGTTGGCATCTAGCAAACGGTTTAAAGTTGAGCCGGTACCGGCGGACATTATGGACGATGTCAAAAAAGGGCAGGATTTCGGGCAATGCAGTTGCGAGGCTGACTACGGCAAAAAGGTTGGGACCAAGTTGGTTGGCTGGGGAACCGTGCAAAAGGTGAGCAACCTAATATTGAACATTAACGTCTATGTCTTAGATGCGGAGACAAATAAGTATGTCTTTGTAAGGAGCGTTGATATTCGTGGCAATAACGACACGTCATGGACCAGAGGTTTAAACTGGCTGTTACGCCACTACCTCAATGACTTGAAATAGATCAATCTGCATTCAAGTGGATTCACTTGAATGCAGAAAAATTGATTGATATCAAAGAAGTAGAGCATGTTAAGCGAATTTACTTGAGCTTAACATGCTCTAGTAAAATCGAATACTGACGGATCCAATTATTATTCCAATAAAAAGGCCTCGCAAATTGCGAGGCCTTTTTATTTGGGTCTATGAAAAACGGAGTTGCGGAATCTGTTTAGAATGTTTTCAGGAAAAGTGGACACCGGTTTTCCGTCAGAAAACCCGGCAAATCAAAAGCTTAGAGCCCGGTTTTGATTCAATCAAAACCGAAAAGGCTCTAGCCAAACATTGAATCAATATCGTCCTGATTTACGCCTTCACCTTCATGCTGAGGTCCGTGAAGTATTTGCTCTTGCTTGCGTTTGTCACGCTCGGCTTCTTCCTCATCGATTGGCCCATCTGTATCGGTTACGCCGATCGCTTCAGCAAATTTGTTCACACGCTTGTCAATAAACTCAAGTGTTTCCACCACTTTGGAAAGGCGTTGTCCTGTAATGTCCTGAAACGAGCATGCTTCAAAAATCGCCATGATATTGTCATTGACTGTTTGATGATATGTCGCATGATCACTCGGATCAGCAGTCATAATCGTTTCAGCACATTCCATAATGCGATTTGTGGCATCTTCCGTTGCTTCCACAACAGCATTCAATTCCCGACCTGCGTCAGGTATACGTTGATTGCGAAGATCATTGGCTTGAAGTTGTCCAATTTCAGATTTTGTATTCGCAATATATTGAGCTATCTCGCGGAATTCTGTGTAAATGCGAGAATCAATTGAACTCAAAATGGTGCGCAGATTATCGATTGACGATTCTGCCAGAGAGAGAACATCAAGAAGCGCAACATTCTCAGCCTTTTTTATGTTCTTCGCATCATTGCTTAGGGTTTCAAATGCTGTGCTCATAGAGCTGGCGTCTGACTCAGCCATGGTACATTCCTTGGACTCGTTACTTAATACTCAAAAGAAATTCCATACTTTGCAGTCGGCTTGTAGCCAGCTGCATTTTGATTAGTCACCGAATACAGCGTCAATTTTGGCTTTCAATGTTGCGGCATTGAATGGTTTAACGATGTAATTCGAAACCCCAGCTTTTTTAGCTGCGATAACATTTTCCGTCTTAGATTCCGCTGTCACCATAATAAAAGGTGTACGGCTAAGATTTTCGTCAGACCGCACTTCTTTGAGGAGCTCATAACCCGTCATTGGCTCCATGTTCCAGTCGGAAATCACAAGACCGTATTTCCGTTGTTTCATTTTGCCCAGTGCTTCTGAGCCATCTGCGGCATCATCCACATCATTAAAACCCAGTTGTTTCAGAAGATTGCGGATAATCCGAATCATAGTCTTATAGTCGTCGACTACGAGAATCGGCATTGTAAGATCAACCGACATTACGCTCTCCTATCCCCCATTCCCAAAATGGCAGCTTTCTGCCTGTTACTCACATAAACCCGTTAATCGATTGCAAACGCCCCGCTAAAAATAGCAGGGCAATACGGATTTTGGTCTTGCCACCATTTCATCCGTAGAGGGGCAGCTTACAAAGAGGGCTTAAAAATAGGGTTAATTGTTGAGAGAGTTCTCGTAATACGTGCATTTTCCCTTTTTTTTGGGCTTTTTTTCTGGTTACAGCTTTATTTTACGCTGCAGTGCATATAATATTTACGTTGCAGTGCATATAATATCATAATCAGTATAGGGCACTTACGGGGGAGTATGTACGGATGAATATGTACGTGAGACCTGGTTATTGTTTTGAAGATTTGGAAGTTGGGATGGAGGCCGTTTATAAACGGCAGGTTTCCGAACAGGATATTGAGCGGTTCGCGGAAATTTCTGGTGATAATAATCCGGTGCATCTCGATGAAGACTATGCGGCAAGCACAATTTTTAAGCAACGTATTGCTCATGGAATCTTAACGGCAAGTTTCATTTCCACGGTTATTGGTACCAAATTACCCGGACCTGGCTGTATCTACGTATCGCAAAGCCTTAATTTCCGCGCACCAGTGCGCATCGGGGATGAGGTTGTTGCTAAAGCGCGGATTAAAGAACTCATCGAGGATCGCAATCGTGCTATCATGATTTGCGATTGTTCTGTCGATGGGAAGACGGTCCTGGAAGGCGAAGCCGTTTTGATGGTGCCGACCCGCAATTGATGATTATCTTGATTGTTCTGTCTTAGCGATGTAGCGAGAGCGCATGAAGATCTTGCGCTCTCATAATGATGTATCTGAGTCTCTCAAAGGCTTGGTGCTTGCTATAGGCAATTTCGATGGTGTTCACCGCGGGCACCAGGCAGTATTGTCCGTCGCAAAGGAACGGGCGGCGGAAGCAGGCGTACCAGCGGGGGTTATGGTTTTTGAACCCCATCCGCGAACATTCTTTCAACCAGATGTGCCGTTGTTCCGCTTGACGTCGCTTGAGCGTAAATGCGAACTCCTTCAGGCATTTGGGCTCGATGTTACCGTGGCTCTGACATTTGATACCTCGCTTGCGAACCTTACAGCCCATGACTTCGTGAAAAATGTACTTGTAGACGCCTTTGAGGTTTCTCACGTCATTACAGGTTATGATTTCTTTTTTGGCAAAGGGCGGAAGGGCAATCCTGATGTTATGAAGTCACTCGGTGATGAGTATGGCTTCGACGTTACCGTTGTTTCACCAGTTGGTGAGAGTAAATCAGTATTTTCCTCCAGCAAAATCCGTGACTTGCTGCGGTCAGGAGACGTTCGCACTGCAGCAGATATGCTCGGTTACTGGTGGTGTATAAGTGGTAAGGTTGAGGGAGGTGCAAAGCGCGGTGCGGAATTAGGCTTTCCAACCGCCAACGTCAGACTTGAAAAAGGGCAAGACCTAAAGCACGGAATTTACGCTGCACGAATCTATGTCGGCAAAGATCGCTATCAGGGAGCGGCCTATTTGGGAACCCGCCCGACCTTTGATGATGGTGCCGCCGTTTTAGAGACATTTATCTTTGATTTTGAGGAAGATCTTTATGACCGTTCTATTGTCGTCGAATTGATTGCGTTTCTGCGTGATGACATGAAATTCGACACGCCCGAAGCCCTTAAAGCCCAAATTGATGCAGATTGTGCACAGGCCAAGGAGATGTTAGTTGCCATTGAGGCGCAGGATCCGATGGCTCATTTTCCGCTTGCTAATTACACTGCGACTTAAACCAAAAACCGTCAGACATAAAAATGTGTAACGCTTCTCCCTCGAATGCTCTGAGTGCAATATCCGCGCGGCTGTTACTCATCATCCTTATTATTTCAGTGATTGCCCCAATTATTGTTATTACCGTCATTTGGCCCGCCGCTCTTGAGTTGGATGACACACCTCTTTCAGATGCGGCTTATGGCATAGGGATGTATGGGCTCTTATCTGTATTTCTCTACGCTGCGTTAATGCGAACAGGTCAGAAAAGCCAGTTCTCTTTAGGACCGGTCCCACCACGACAAGATGTTATCCGCTATGTTCTTCTTGCCATACCACTCATTGGAATCGCGATATTGAGTATATATGTTGTTTACTTTCCCTTGTCATTTATTTGGCCTGAGCTCGTGGTTTTTTGGATTTTGGAATCCTCGCCAATACTATGGTGGAGAGCTGATCTTGAGGCTATTATAGGCAGTGTCATAAATACTTTAATTTTAACTCTTATAGCGCCCTGTCTCGAAGAAATATTTTTTCGGGGTTTTCTTCTAAATCGTTTGATGAAAAAAATTAGCAAAGTAGGAGCTGTCGCTTGTTCCTCTTTACTTTTTGGTCTTCTCCATATGGATACTCTTGGCGCCGTTATATTTGGTGTTATTCTTTCTATGGTTTACCTTCATACCCGCTCTCTCATCGGACCAATAATCATTCATATTGCAAATAATATGATTGTCTTTCTTGTGGTTTTGGCGGAGTTTATAATCTACGGCGAGCAGCAAAACTGGACTTTGGCTCAATTTCATTCTTATTGGTGGGTGGCGGTTGTTAGTGCTCTTATCGGTATTCCGTGGCTTGTTTGGTTTTGGCGAAAACACTTAAGCGGAGGCGGACAAATTCCCCAACAAGCACCTGCACCACAATGAGTGAGATCAATCAAGCTTACAAAAGGCCCTAGATTATATGCTGCGGCGTTGCTAAAACGCGGCTCAGAGTTAAGATCTGATTTGTCTTATATCTGGATTGCCACGCTCACTAACGTTCGCCTGCAATGACGATTGTTGTAGAACCCCATAAGCAAGAATGATCGAGGCCGGGAATATTTCCCTCATGATAAAAACTATGTCGAAAGAAAAGAACGCCACAAGGGCAGTAGAAGGACGCGATTATTCCAAAACGCTGTTCCTGCCGAAAACAGACTTTCCGATGCGTGCCGGTTTGCCTAAAAAGGAACCGGAGATTATTGCACGCTGGGATAAGATCGGTATGTATCGACGCCTGCGTGAGACGAGCCAGGGCCGGGAAAAATATGTTCTCCATGATGGTCCGCCCTATGCCAACGCACATCTTCATATCGGTCATGCCCTGAATAAAATTCTGAAAGACGTGGTGACCCGTTCGATGCAGATGGCGGGTTATGACTCCAACTATGTACCGGGTTGGGATTGCCATGGCTTGCCCATTGAATGGAAAATCGAAGAACAATACCGCGCTAAGGGCAAAAATAAGGACGATGTGCCGATCAATGAGTTCCGTAAGGAATGTCGGGAGTTTGCGCAAAAGTGGATTGGCATTCAGGCCGAAGAGTTCCGCCGCTTAGGCGTTGAGGGGGATTTTGACAATCCCTATTCAACAATGGATTTTAAAGCCGAGGCCAAGATCGCCGAAGAGCTGATGAAATTCGCAACCTCCAAGCAGCTCTATCGCGGTTCAAAACCGGTGATGTGGTCGGTGGTGGAACGCACCGCTTTGGCCGAAGCTGAGGTGGAGTATGAAGATTATGAGTCTGACACGGTTTGGGTGAAGTTTCCTATCAACAATGTACAGGACATTCCCGAGGCACGTTGTGACATGCAGCAACTTCAGGAAGCATCAATTGTCATCTGGACCACGACACCTTGGACGATTCCCGGTAACCGTGCGATCAGTTTTTCAAAGCGGATCAATTACGGATTGTATGAAATTACAGAGGCTGAGAACGACTTCGGTCCGCAGCCTGGTGAGAAAATGATTTTCGCTGACTCTCTGGCGGAGGCGAGTGCTGAAAAAGCCAAGGTCAAATTCAAACGGTTAGCTGATATCAACCCGACTTCAATTGAATCGTGCGACCACCCCCTCAAAGGTTTTGGGGGTGGATATGAGTTCCGCGTACCTCTCCTTGAAGGCGATCATGTCACGGAAGAGGCTGGCACTGGTTTTGTACACACGGCACCCGGTCATGGCCGGGATGACTTTGAAATTTGGATGGCCAATAAAGCTGATCTCGAAGCAGGGGGAATCAATACGGAAATCCCTTACACAGTTGAAGCAGATGGCCGCTTCACTAAGGATGCTCTGGGCTTTGAAGGCAAACAAGTTGTTACTGACAAGGGCAAGAAGGGCGATGCCAATAAGGCGGTGATTGACCAGCTCATCGCGCATGACAAATTGTTTGCGCGTGGCCGTTTAAAACACCAATATCCTCATTCCTGGCGGTCCAAAAAGCCGGTCATTTTTCGCAACACCCCACAATGGTTTGTTCATATGGATAAGCCACTTGGCGAGGGGGGCAACGATACGTTGCGAGACCGTGCTCTCAGGGCCATTGATGAGACGCGCTTTGTGCCAAGCGCGGGGCAGAAGCGGTTGCGGTCCATGATCGAGACGCGGCCCGATTGGGTGCTCTCGCGTCAACGCGCCTGGGGCGTGCCTATTACGGTTTTTGTGCATCGGGAAAATAGTGAGATCCTGAAAGACGAAACGGTCAATAACCGGATCATCCAAGCCTTTGAAACAGAAGGCGCAGATGCCTGGTTTGAGGAAGGGGCGAAGGAACGTTTCCTCGGCAATGAGTATGAAGGCGACGACTGGGAAAAGGTCGACGATATTTTAGATGTCTGGTTTGATTCAGGCTCTACCCATGCTTTTGTGTTGGAAGAGCGGGACGACTTAAAGTGGCCGGCGTCGCTTTATCTGGAAGGGTCTGATCAGCATCGCGGCTGGTTTCATTCCTCACTGCTTGAGTCGTGTGGCACCCGTGGTCGTGCACCATATGAAGCTGTTCTCACTCATGGCTTTGTCATGGATGAGGAGGGACGCAAAATGTCTAAGTCCCTCGGCAACACGGTTACGCCAGAAGATGTGATCAAACAATCCGGTGCCGATATATTGCGCCTTTGGGTGGTGTCATCTGATTATGCGGAAGATTTGCGTATCGGCCCTGAGATCCTGAAAACCAATGTTGATGCTTACCGCAAGATGCGCAACACGGTGCGCTGGATGTTGGGTTCGCTCGCCCATTACGAGGGTGAAGACATTGCATATGCGGATATGCCGGAGCTTGAGCGCTTTATGCTGCACCGGCTTACAGAGCTCGATAAGGTGGTCCGTAAGGGCTATCATGATTTTGATTTCAAGCGGATCTTCTCGCACATTTTCAACTTCATGACGGTTGAGCTGTCGGCCTTCTATTTCGATGTGCGTAAGGACGCTCTTTATTGCGATCCTTATGATAGCGTGACCCGTAAGGCTTCTCTTACAGTGATTGCCAAGCTCTTCGATTGTGTGATCCCGTGGGTTGCCCCTATGTTGCCCTTTACGATGGAGGAAGCTTGGCTTTCAAGAAATCCAAACGAGGATGGATCTGTCCATCTTCTTGAATTTCCCGAAGTTCCAACGGAGTGGCAAGACGAAAAGCTGGCCAAGCGTTGGGCTAAAATCAGGACGGTTCGCAAAGTAGTGACTGGTGCGCTTGAGGTTGAGCGCCGCGACAAGCACATTGGGTCATCCCTCGAAGCCGCACCCGTTATTTACATTTCAGACAAAGAACTTGGCGAGGCATGTGAAGGTATTGATTGGGCGGAGATCGCAATTACCAGCCAGGCCGAGCTGAAATTAACAGAAGGCCCTGATGAAGCATTTCGCCTTGACGATGTCACAGGTGTTGCAGTCGTGTCTAAACAGGCCGAAGGGCAAAAATGCAGCCGGTGTTGGAAAATACTATCCGATGTTGGCTCCAACCCAGATTATCCGGATTTAAGCCCCCGTGATGTGGAAGCCGTCAAACAATTCGATGCCCGGCAGGGTGCAGAATAAGCGGAACAATAAATGATAAACGATTTGGTGTTGGGGGTGGTGAGCACGCCATGAAACAGAAGATCTCTAATTGGCCCATATGGGGGCCTTTAAGTCGGATAGGTCTTAGTTTTGCGGCTTTTGCGCTGGTTATTGATCAACTCCACAAATGGTGGATGATTCATATTTATAGAATTGCTGAGCGCGGAGTGGTTGAGGTCACGCCTTTCCTCAATTTTGTTATGCTCTGGAATCCAGGCATAAGTTATGGCCTTTTTCCCCAAAATAGTGTTTGGGGAAAAATTGGCTTGATTGTGTTTGCGCTTATTGCGGTTGCCTTTCTGGTGACGTGGCTTGCACGGGCAGATACAAAAATCTCTGCAATTTCAGTGGGTTTGGTCATAGGTGGGGCGCTGGGAAATGCTATTGACAGGGTTATTTACGGTGCTGTTGCCGACTTTTTTTCATTTCATGCATTTGGGTATTATTGGTATGTTTTTAACATTGCAGACTCAGCAATCGTTGCAGGTGTTATCGGACTCTTGTATGAGCTATTCATTAAGAGTCGTAAAAAGGTCTCAAATGCCTCGTAAAAGCTGACAATATGTATAAAATTCGTGTCCATCAGACAAGATCACAGGATAGGCATATGCATGTGCTGAAATTCTATAAAGGGTTAGCCGCTCTCTTTGTGATTCCGTTTCTTCTTAATGGATGTGGCTATGATCTCGAAGTTGATGCACCGGTTTTGAAGGCCGTTGGCCTTGATTTTTCGACAAAAGCGAAAAAGGAGCCGAAGCTGAAAGGACGGGCGCCACTCGTTATCCCGCCTGATGTGAAGCGCTTACCAGACCCGGAAAAAGCCGAAGCCACCGCTACAGCGCAGCAAAATTGGCCAGATGACCCGGATTTAAAGGCCAAAAGACTTGCAAAACTTAAGAAAGAAGCAAAAGAGAAAAAGGCTCGCGAAATCGACTATAGCGATAAGAGTGATATTGACGAATTTGAGAAGATCACTGGTCAGGAGCCCCGGGGGCAAGGAATATTTGGTGAGGGGCTTTTTGGAGGCATAGGTAGAGGCGAAGGCGAAAAAACCGTTGGCGAAGTCCAGTAGCACTGCGCTTAATTTTTATGTAAACTCCGATTTTTCACTGTGGGCCGAGTCTTGAAATTGGCCTTTTTGCCCAAATCTATATGCTTGATGCGTTTTCACGAGATTAGCTTGTGTCGAAATGAGTTGATTTAAGCGCAAGATGACTTTGGTGGGGATGTATACCGCATACTCAATCAATCGATCGAATATTTTCTGCCTTGGGATGGATATGCTGAGAAACACTATTCTTCGGATTATGCTATACGTCTTGGCAATTATTGGGTCCGCCATGACAGTTTTACCTCATGATATCACTTCTGTACGCGCAGAAACGCGTGCAACAAAGTTTAAGCTCGACAATGGCATGGACGTAGTCGTAATTCCCGATCACCGAGCGCCCGTTGTCACGCATATGGTTTGGTACCGAATAGGTGCTGCAGATGAGAGTCCCGGAAAATCGGGAATTGCTCACTTTCTTGAACATCTGATGTTTAAGGGAACAGAGAAAATTCCGCCTGGCGAGTTTTCCAAGATCATCGCTCGCAATGGCGGGCAAGATAATGCGTTCACTAGTCAAGATGCGACCGCATATTTTCAGCGTATCGCCAAAGACAGGCTGCCTCTCATTATGGAGATGGAGGCTGACCGCATGATCAATTTGCGTCTTTTAGAAAAGGATGTTCTTACCGAACGGAAGGTTATTCTTGAAGAGCGTCGTTCGCGCGTTGACAACAACCCTTCAAGCATTCTCGATGAGCAGATGCTCGCTACTCTCTATCTTTCCCATCCTTATGGCATTCCGGTTATTGGTTGGGAAAATGAGATGAAAGCATTAAGCCAGCAAGATGCGCTGGATTTTTATAAGCAATTCTATGCTCCCAATAATGCAATTCTTATTGTTGCCGGCGATGTCGAACCAGATGAAGTTCTTAAGCTTGCCAAAGCAACCTATGGGAAAATTCCTCATAATAAGAATGTTGTTTCTATTCCACGTCCGAAAGAGCCTAAGCCTCAGGCCCCACGCCGTGTTGTTTTGAAAGATGAACGCGCAGGCAAAGCCACACTACAACGCTTCTATTTGGTGCCAAGCTATCCCACTGCAAAGGACGGAGAAGCTGAGGCTCTTGATCTTATGATGAAAATTCTTGGAGGGGGCACGACAAGTCAGCTCTATAAGAAGCTGGTTGTTGAAACCAAAAAAGCGTCGAGTGCGGGTGGCTGGTATTCAGGTACAGGCCGCGATTATGGTCGGTTGGGTTTCTATGCGGTTGTAGTTGGCACCACACCCATTGAGGAAGTGGAAAAACTTCTCGACGAGACGATAGCGGCGTTTCTTAAGAATGGCGTCACGCAAAAAGAGCTTGATCGTGCAAGAAATACCTATATCGCTGAATATGTTTATGGGAGTGATAGCCAGTCCAGACTTGCACGAAGATATGGTTGGGGACTTGTGAATGGTGCGACTATAGAAGACATTGAGCAATGGCCGGAGAAACTAAAAAAAGTTACTGTTGAGGATATCAAGAAAGTGGCCGAGAGATATTTGCGTGAAAAGCGATCTGTAACCGGCCTGCTTCTCCCAGTACCTAAAAAGGCTGCGGGGCAGACACCTGGCGGAGCATCGAAACCATCAAAGTCGTAACCTAGGCTATGGTGATAAGGGAGTTGTTTTTTTAAAATGGCTATTTCATATTTCTTACGCACGCTGCAGCTTACCTTCCTGCTTTTTGCTTTCTCGCTATTACCGCAATCGGCTGAGGCAATGAAAATCCAAAAGGTTAAAAGTCCAGGCGGGATTGAAGCCTGGCTTGTTGAAGAGCATGCAATTCCTTTAATCTCGATGCGTTTTGCATTTATTGGCGGTGCATTACAGGATCCCGATCAAAAACCAGGTGTTGCATATTTTGTATCAGCCATGCTGGACGAGGGAGCGGGAGATTTAGAATCAACGGCATTTCAAGAGCGTCGTGAAGAGCTTGCAGCCAAAATAAGATTTAATGCTTCAATGGATGTTTTTTCCGGCAGCTTTCAAACACTCACGGAGCGGCGCGATGGGGCCTTTGAGCTTTTACGTTTGGCACTTAATGAGCCACGATTTGATAACGAGGCGATCGAGCGTATTCGTGGGCAGATTGTGACGGGGCTTAAATTTGATCTTACCGATCCAGGCAAGGTTGCGTCAATGGAATGGTCAAAGCTTGCGTTTGGCGAGCATCCTTATGCCCGTCCGCTGAAGGGCTCGTTTGAGTCGCTCAAAGCAATTGCGCAGGAGGATCTGAAGACCTACGCTAAGAAGGTTTTTGCTCGAGATAATCTGAAGATCTCAGTTGTTGGCGATATTGATGCCAAGACATTGGGAGTTTTGCTCGATAAGGTTTTTGGTAAGCTGCCTGTCAAGGCGGATCTCAAAAAGGTGGAAGAAGCCAAAGCACCGCAGGGACCTAAAGACAAGACCATTGAGATGGACGTGCCGCAATCAGTTGTGCAGTTTGGACATGGCGGTATCAAGCGCAAGGATAAGGATTTCATTCCCGCCTATGTGACCAACTATATTTTAGGTGGTGGAGGTTTTTCCTCACGCTTAACGACAGAGGTTCGTGAAAAGCGGGGACTCGCCTATTCCGTCTATAGTTATCTTTCTCCACAAAAATATGGTGCTGTTTATATTGGTGGGGTGGCGACGAAGAACAAAGACGTTAAGCAGTCCATAGAGGTTATCCGGCAAGAGCTTCAACGTATGGCAAAAGATGGGCCGACGAGCAAAGAGCTGGAAAATGCTAAGCAATATCTAACGGGCTCTTATCCGCTTCGTTTCGATACGAATTCCAAAATCGCCTCACAACTTCTTTGGATTCAGGTGGAGGATCTCGGTGCAGACTATATTAAGAACCGCAATAAAATGATTGAGGCTGTGACATTGGAGGAAATTCGCAGAGTTGCAAAACGTCTTCTCAAGGCGGACGGTCTCATTTTGACAATCGTCGGCAAGCCGGAAAAGGTAGAAAAGAAATCTGAGGCTAAGCCAAAAGAAAAAGTTCGGGGCTGATTCCGATGCTATATGACCGCAGGGGGTGAGTGCGGGATGGGGGTTATTCAATCAATTGACGGATGCCTCGAAGAGGCGATAGGTGCTCATGGATTGAGCCATGAGATGCTTGAAGCATGGGTTGAGCGACTTGCTCCCCATCTCGCCAATCTCAAAAAAGCTTATGCCGAAAAAAAACTTCCTTTGCTTCATGTGCCTGAGCAGCAGGACGATATTGCGCCCGCCGAGGAGGCGCTCAAACAACTAAGTGAAGGTGCCAAAACTCTCATATTCTTTGGTACCGGAGGGTCAAGTCTTGGTGGGCAAGCAATCGCGCAACTCGGCGGCTGGTTCATTCCGGGCGAAAAAACCAAAGATCAGAATAGGCGCCCACGTGTGCGGTTTTACGATAATCTCGACCCGCGTACATTGGAGCGCGCCCTTGCAAGTCTCGACCTAGCAACAACGCGTTTCGTAGTAACATCCAAATCCGGCGGCACGGCGGAAACGCTTACACAGGCAATTGTCGCTTTGAGGGTTGTGAAGGATGCCGGGCTTGCGAGGGAGATTCCAAAAATTTTCCTTGGGGTGAGCGAACCGGCGGTGCCCGACAAAATAAACGGCCTCAGAACACTTTTTGAAGAACATAATATTCCCTTGTTAGATCACAACCCTGGAGTTGGCGGACGTTATGCTGGCCTCACTAATGTTGGTCTTCTCCCGGCCCTCGCTGTTGGCCTTGATGTAAGAGCGTTAAGAGCTGGGGCTCGGCAGGTCATTCAGACAATGTTGTCAACGGATGTGCCTGAGAGCTGTCCGCCCGCCCTTGGCGCGGCTGTCGCGATTGCTCTCACAAAGGAAAAAAGCGTTGCAAATATGGTGCTGATGCCTTATTCGGACCGGTTGGGACGGTTAGCGAGTTGGTATGTGCAGCTTTGGGCGGAAAGCCTTGGCAAGAACGGGGAGGGGACCATGCCGGTCGCGGCTCTTGGTCCTGTTGATCAGCACAGCCAGCTACAGCTTTATATGGACGGCCCGCCGTGCCATATGGTGACGTTACTCAGAACTGATTGCGAGGGTACAGGTCCCGAAATCGATGCAGATCTCGCCCGTGTTGCAAATTTCGATTATATGGCAGGGCGTCGAGTCGGAGATCTTGTCACTGCACAACAAGATGCGATCGCCCAATCTCTCATAAAGGCAGGTCGGGCAGTGAGAACGTTTGATGTCAAACCGCTCGATGAGCAAGCTCTCGGTGGGCTTATGATGCATTTCATGCTGGAGACGATTTTTGCAGCCGGGCTTTTAGGCGTTGACCCATTTGATCAACCAGCGGTGGAAATGGGCAAGCAGCTTGCGAGAGAGAGTCTTGCTCAGGGGGGTAGCTGATCTCCTTGATCGTATTTGATCTAGAGCATGTCACGTTCACATGCGTTTACTTGCATGCTCTAGCCTTTTGATATCGATCAACTTTTCCGCGCTTAAGAGAATCCACTTAAACGCGGGTTGATCTAGCTCAATGCTTCAGTAAAAAATCTAGGCTGGGGTGACATTGTATCGTCGATATAAGACTTACCATTGTATGCGAAGGACGGTCTTGGAGGCAGGATCGCAGCTCTAACATGCTTGTCTTTATACCCAAATACGCAACGGCAACCGTGCCGCGTTATACGAGCTACCCTCCAGCAACACAATTTTCTGAAGAGATAAATGAAGGCCACTATCGTGTATGGCTGGAGACGATAGGGCCAAACGATTCAATTTCCATTTATATACATATACCATTTTGTCACGCGCTTTGTTGGTATTGCGGCTGTCATACAACTGTCCCAAATCGCGATGAGCGTATTACGGATTATGTTAAGGCCTTAAAAGATGAAGTTAGGCAAGTTGCTCGACTTATTTCACGATCAGCCAAAGTGAAACATATTCATTTCGGCGGAGGGACACCTAATGCACTGCCGGCGGCAACCTTGGCAAACCTTATCGATTTACTTCATTCAGAGTTTTCTTTTCACCGGGATACAGAACTTGCAGTGGAAGTCGATCCGAGACATTTGACTGATAAACACATTTCAGTGCTTACTGGATATCAGTTCAAGACGCGGGTCAGTCTAGGCGTGCAGGATGTTTCAGAGGATGTGCAGGCGCTCATTAACCGTCCCCAACCTTTTGAAACAGTTCGTTCAGCAGTTCATCGCCTGAGGAGTGCGGGCATTTCCAATATAAATATGGACTTGCTTTATGGCTTGCCTGGTCAGACCGAAATACATGTTCGCAAATCTGCAACCATGTGTGTGGAACTTCAACCAGACCGATTAGCGGTCTTCGGATATGCCCACGTTCCTTGGTTCAAAAAGCACCAAAAAGCCATTGATGAATCCTTATTACCGAGTGGAGCTGAACGACTGCAGCAATCTGAAGCTATTGCCAGCGAATTAAGTAAGGCTGACTATGTGCCTATTGGCCTTGATCATTTTGCTAAGCCTGGAGATGCCTTGCAAAAGGCTCAAAAGAACGGGCAATTGCGGAGGAATTTTCAAGGATACACTGTCGATCCGGCAAATGTTCTCATTGGGTTTGGCGCTTCGTCAATAGGCACATTCAACGCAGGCTATGTTCAGAATGAACCCCATCTCGGACGCTACAAACAAGCACTGAATAACGGACACCTTCCAATTGCCCGAGGTGTTTTGATAACAGATCATGATAGATGTATCCGTGCTGTTATAGAGCGACTGATGTGTGATTTCAAAGTCGATCTCAATTTGATGGCGGATGGCTTCGATCGAAACGTATTTTCTGATGCGTTAGCGGCGCTGAAGCCTTTACAGGATGACGGGCTCGTTGAGGTCGCAGACAGTGTTGTCGAGGTAACTGCGCTAGGTCGCCCTTATATTAGAAACATTGCGGCTTGCTTTGATGCATACCACGTTCAAACGTCTTCGCGATATAGCAAGGCAATTTAGGTGAAGAAGACTACAGCAAGGCGTTTATCTCGCCTCATACAGTCGAGCATCTCTAATTACTCTCTTCGGGCCATCCACCACCCCTGCCATCCGTCATATTCTGCGATAATTAGGCGGATGGCAGGGGTGGTGGATGGTTTTTAGAGGTATCCAGTCTTGTCTCATCCCAAAGCCGAGCAGCCCCTCGTACGCCGCTTGCATCACCATGCTCAGGCGGGCGAATGATTACGTGATCATGATCAGCAAATATATGAGGTGAGATGCGTTTGGGAAGATCCTGATAAAGATGGGAAAGCTGTGACAGACCTCCTCCCAATACGATCACTTCAGGGTCGAAAATATTTATGACCATAGCCAGTCCACGCGCGAGACGGGAGGCATGACGGTCTAAGGCCTTTTGTGCCTCCTTTTCACCAAGCTGAGCTTTTGCGGCAATATCTTCCGCAGAGGCTATTTCACCCGTTTGACCGCAGTAATCCTTGGCGAGGGCGGGGCCTGACACCCAGCTTTCCATGCAGCCATAACGTCCACACCAACAATTTGGGCCAGGCAGTTCATCAGGCTTAGGCCAGGGTAAGGAATTATGTCCCCATTCGCCGCCTATGCCCCGGGGGCCATTGATAATTTTTTCATTTACCACCAAGCCGCCGCCACATCCTGTGCCCAGGATCACTCCAAAAACCGAATTTGCTCCCGAGCCTGCGCCATCGATGGCTTCAGACAGTGCAAAACAATTGGCGTCATTTGCCAGGCGAATGGGCCGGGATAGGCGGGCAGAGAGATCTTTGTGCAACGCCCGCCCATTTAGCCATGTGGAATTAGCGTTCTGCACAAAGCCTGTCGCTGGTGAAATGGACCCCGGCATTCCCATCCCGATAGAACCTTGTTTGCCGACCATTTTTTGCAGGTCGTCAACTAGGTGTGCGATTGCTTCAATTGTACCGTGATAATCTTCGCGAGGCGTGGCAATACGCTTTTCTGCCAAAACATTGTCTTCACCATCAAGAGCAATTGCAGCAATCTTCGTGCCGCCTAGATCTATGCCGATGCGTGTCGCTGCGCTCATGAAAAATCAGCCTTGCTCGGATCGAGTGTGTGCCGTGCGGGTGTAATTATTGCAGGGTCGATATCATTATTGGAACAAAAAACAAGAAGGAGGGACTCGTCAGAGAGTAAATGGTCCAAAACGCCCGCAAGAAAAGATTTAGTTTGCGCCTCCGTCCGGATCTGGTCGGGACTGAGGCCGGTAAGGTTCAAAAAATGGGCTAGTTTGGCTTCGTCTTCCGCTAAAAAGGTGAGGGCACGAATCGCAATTTCCTCGGCATATTCGAGGCTGATGCTTGCGGTTGTTGATTTAACAGCATTTTTAAGACTTTTTTCATTTTTTATCATTGTTTGCTAATCCTTAGAAATCCATAGGTAGTCTCCGCAACCTCGATAATATTTCTAATTTTATGGATTTCTTAAAGAGTTAGTTACCCGATTGCGGTGAAATAGATAGGATCCCTTTCTGAATGAGAATAATTTTGTACACCATATTATGTGGTTAAGTGCAGGACAGGCGGTACAATGGAATATTGGGGACATATTACAGATAACGATGCCTCTGAAAAAAGGGGCACAAGGCAAATGGTAAAGACAGTTCTCATCGTCGAAGATAACGAGTTGAACATGAAGTTGTTTCATGACCTTCTTGATGCACATGGTTATGGCACGTTGCAAACGCGTAATGGGATGGAAGCGTTGAAGTTAGCAAGAGCGCATCGTCCCGATTTGATTTTAATGGATATTCAACTCCCCGAGGTCTCGGGGCTGGAAGTCACAAAATGGCTGAAAGAAGACGATGATTTGCAAGACATTCCAGTCATTGCAGTAACAGCGTTTGCAATGAAGGGGGATGAAGAGAGAATACGGGACGGGGGGTGCGAGGCTTATATCTCTAAGCCGATTTCCGTTCCTATGTTTTTAGACACAATCCGCCAATTCATCGGCGAGGCATAAAAAGCTAAGGATTTGCTATGACTGCCCGCATATTAGTGGTTGATGACATACTGGCAAACGTTAAGCTGCTAGAGGCACGCTTGATGGCCGAATATTTTGAGGTTCTAACCGCACGTAGTGGACCTGAAGCCATTGCTTTATGTCAACAGGAGCAGGCAGATGTGGTTTTGCTTGACGTGATGATGCCAGGCATGGATGGATTTGAAGCCTGTCAGCATTTAAAAACCAACCCAAAAACACAACATATTCCTGTAATCATGATCACGGCACTTGATCAGCCTTCGGATAAGGTTTGCGGTTTGGAGGCCGGTGCCGATGACTTCCTAACCAAGCCGGTTGATGATATTGCCCTAATTACCCGGGTCAAAAACTTGGCTCGTCTCAAAACGCTCACAGATGAAATGGCGATGCGCGCTGTTACGACCGAGCAAATGGGATTAGCAGATGACGTATTAGGAGATCCGAAATCTGCGGGCAGCGGCGGACGAATTCTTCTTGTCGAAGATCATGTACGCTCCGCTGAACGCATAGTGGAAACCCTCCAAACGGTTCACTCCATTGATGTGAAAACCGACCCACAGGAAGCTCTCCTACAACTGGCAGAAGAGCGTTACGACTTATTGATGG
This sequence comes from Methyloligellaceae bacterium, assembly GCA_965224165.1. Classification (GTDB taxonomy): domain Bacteria; phylum Pseudomonadota; class Alphaproteobacteria; order Rhizobiales; family CBDCYM01; genus CBDCYM01. Next base: position 2,146,398 of record CBDCYM010000011.1, read on the forward strand.
TCAGCCTAAATTTGCAAGGAGCCGATGGCCTTCGTCTCTGTTCCCAAGTGCGCTCCCTTGATCGCACACGCCATCTCCCGATCTTAATGCTTGTTGAGCTCGGTGATGATGCCCGTTTGCTTCGAGGTTTGGATATGGGCGTCAATGATTATCTGACACGTCCGATAGAAAAAAACGAGATGCTTGCGCGGGTACGTACACAGATTAGACGTAAGCGTTATGCAGATTCTCTCAGGACAAAGTTGGAAGCAAGCGTTGAAATGGCGGTTACTGATCCGCTGACAGGTCTCTATAACCGCCGTTATATGGAAAGCCATATAACGACTTTGCTAGAAGAAGCCAAATTACGCGGTAAACCATTATCTATTCTCGTTTCGGATATTGACTATTTTAAATCTGTCAACGACACCTATGGTCACGATGCTGGTGATATTGTCCTTAAAGAGTTCGCTGCACGTATTCGCAAAGGTATCCGCGGCATTGACCTTGCCTGTCGCATGGGTGGTGAAGAATTCGTCGTAATTATGCCTGATACGGATTTATCTAAGGCTTTCGCCGTGGCGGAGAGGTTGCGGGCAAGAATTGCTAACGAGTCATTTGTTATTGATGACAATACTTCAATTGATGTGACTGTTAGTATTGGTATTGCGGTTCTCGAAAAAGTTGGCGATACGCCACAAATCCTCTTTAAGCGTGCCGATCAAGCTCTGTACCGTGCTAAAAACCATGGGCGCAACAGGGTTGTTACTGATGCAGCTTAACCCCGAACCCCGATTTTTTGTAAGATTAAAGTATTATAGCGCAACTAACGGATTTTGATGTGGTTTGAAGATCGCCTGAAAGTATAGTGTGTTCTCAAGATCTAAAAATCCAAAACAAAACTATTGGGCAAACATCATTCAAATTGCCCTTGCAAAGCACTAAGACCGTAAGAAATCCTTAGTTAACCAAAATCATAAAAACAAACGTGATTTATGCACGAACGCTCTGTCATTAAGGGGAAATCTCTTATATATGACGGTGGAACCAAAAACTTAATAATTGAGTATAAGGACCTTATTCGATGCACCTTTTTTGTTCATAAAAAGGGTTCCAGACGTAGGCCATTGTTTTAAATTGGCAATCTCTTGAGTGCGGCAAATCGACGCAGGTAACTTTGCACAGGCAAGGTCTACCTTAACCTTAAAACTTTACAAAGGTCTTGAATTTCTTGTATGTGATAATTGGATAAGATTGATTTTATGCACGCGTAGGGTAATCTATCTGAAAGGTACTCGTAACGCGAATGCATGGAGGGAGGGCATAACGGGGTTAAGTAGCAGCAAATCCGCTACAATTTAGACAGAATGCTCCCATATGTCATCTCCTAAGTGATTTAGTTTGCCCTGCGGAATGCTCAGGTCCGCCGCATCTCCTGGGTCCGTAGGGTTTGGCCGGCTGAGTAGCGGCTTGAGTGGCCTCCTCGTTGATGCCGACTCTCAGCTGGCCACCAAGTCAAATGACCAACGCCCTCTTTGGTCCATTTGGCTTGCAGGTCAGCCCCGCGAGTCTCGGATTTACCCCGCTGCCGAGTGTTTGCGGGGCTGGCCCCAATCTCATCCCACCAAGTTTTACTCTGGCTCCAAATTTTACTGGGCTTCTTCACCAAAGCATCTCCTTAGAATTTGAAGTCACAGCTTCGCCCGCAGGGGACGTATTGCGGTTTTCATAAATCTAAAAACTCAAGTGAGATGTTGAGCTACGACTGAAGTTGTTGTGATACTATTTAATTTTCGCTTCTTTGAATTCTACGTGTTTGCGGACTACGGGATCATATTTTTTAATGACGAGCTTATCCGTCATTGTGCGGGCATTTTTCTTCGTCACGTAAAAATAACCCGTACCAGCAGAACTCACGAGTCTAATTTTTTGTGTGGTAGGCTTTGCCATAGTAATTTCCTAAGTGAACCTAGAACCTTTTCGATTTTGATAAAACTCGAATTTGGATCCTAACTCTTGTCTTGTTGTTCAACTTACTCAGAAAACCGGTACTTTCGGACTTAATCGGTCGCAGTTTCCCCGAAAGCACTCTAGGTCACGAACTCATAAATGTGGTTAAAAATGGTATGAGCCAATCTGTTCGAATACGAGAAGCAAAGGTGCAGGAAATGTGGTGCATTTTCAAACCTTTGCGACGCTGTAGTCGGACAGATTGGCCATATCCTCCGGACGCTGAAACGGCTTCAATCTGCAGCGTCGAAGCGCTTGAAAAGGGAAACAACCCTTGTCTGCACGCTTCTCCTTGCATCTTTTTGCCGTTTCTAGCGCCATTTTCAGCACATTTATGAGTTCGTGACCTAAGCTGAAATCATTAATCAGCAAATTAGCCTCATCCAGCTTGATGTCAAGTGGACATAGTGGCTGTGATGATATCTCGTTGAAAGCGACCATTGCGCATGTAGTAAAATGGCACCGGGCTTTTCGAATCGATTGTGCCATCAGAACCCAGCTTTTCCTGAAGATCTTCAAGGACAACACGGGTGATTAGGGGGAGGTCAAGCGCAGAAGTTTTATTGAATGTTAGCCAGTGGACATCTGAGAGTTCATTATCTTGTGCAGAAATCTCGTGCGCAATTTCGTCAGCCGAGACACAAAAAAAGCGGGTGTCATAACGCCGTGACCGGTTTGGTGGTGTTATAGCGCGGGCAACAAAATTTAGTTTGCGGAGCTGCGGAACAACACCATAAGAAAAAAAAGCCTTCCAAGCCATAGATCTGGTTTTTGTTGTGGAAAGGGATTTTTGTCCGATTAAAATACCGGTTTCTTCAAAGGTTTCACGCAAGGCAGCAAGTGCCAAGGCACGTGCACGCGCAGGACTTGCTCGGCCTTTCATATCTACCAATAACTGATTGCGAATAATTTGTGGAAGTTCATCACATGTTTTGAGACGGCTATCTGCCGGGTCAACTCGTCCTCCAGGAAATACGAATTTGCCGGGTAAAAATTTGTGACCAGAATGGCGTTTGCCCATAAGCACATGCGGCTTGCCCCTTATCATTCTAATTATGATCAGTGTTGCCGCGTCTTTTGGGCGAAGGTTAGGAAAGTAAATATCTCTATCAAATTTGGTCAGGCGTTCTGCACGGTCGTTCATAAAGTTTTCCCGCTCACACAAGAACAATTGTATTGGGATCAGTCTTTCTCATTTGATTCAAAACCATGCATGTATAGAGCCCATTGTAATCCCACTATTGCTCCTTTGATTGGAGGCAAAAGTGCAAGTGCCAAGCCAAGCGATAGAGGGAGCCATAGAGCGGCATGAACCCAGTAGGAAGGTCTAAAGCCAAGTTCTACGGCCATTATCAGAGGGACAATGATGTGGCCGACAAGAAAAATCGTGAAATAGGATGGAGCATCATCTGCTCTGTGATGATGAAGCTCTTCTTTACAGATCTTGCAGGTCTCTGCAATTTTAAGGTAGCTTGAAAATATGCTGCCTTTGCCGCAGTTTGGACAACGTAATTTTGCTCCCACAAATAAGGCTTGTAAAACCGGTCTTACAGCTTTTGGGGGTTGCTCAAGATTTGTCTCAAGACTTGCAGTGTGACTTTGTTCAATCGGGGCCATAGTCGTATCATATCCTTAAACCGCGTATGACAGCGTGTATAGCATTGTCGCATCGTATAAATCTTAATATCCCAAGGTATAACAGCGCTAACGCCTTCAATCATTGCTCGGATTGCGGGATTTTGCTGGTCGTTGCATCCAGGTGATGATGAGCCCCGCTGGTAGCACCCAAATAAGGCCTGCTATTGCATAATAAAAAAGCTCAAACAAAGACGAACGCCCTTTGAGAACAGTAGGCGCGAGCCCGGCAGCTAAGATGACGTAACAGCCAAGAAAGACCAAGAGTATGACAAGTCCAATAAGCTTCTTAATGCGGGGTGACATATCGCCCTCATAGGATTGAATTGACTGCCTTGTCGCAAAGGTTTTATCGCAGTGTTACGCTATTTCTTCGTAAGAGGTACAAGTTTTCCGGTAAATAAAACAGGACCTGTCACCTTGCCGGTCGGTGAACCGCCTTTTGGTTCAAGACTGATTGCAAATGTTGTTTTTTGCAACAATGTAGATTCTATCCGTCCAAGTTTATCGGCTGCAATATCTGTGCTTTCGCTTATTACGCCTAATGACTGCGGTTCTTTTCTTCCCGCCCCTAAGGCCCACAATTCATAACTTTTATCTTGCGCGGGTGATGGGCCTATTCTAACCACATGAACAATTTTCCGCTTGAGATCTAGGGAAGCAACAAAGGCTGGAATACGGTCTTTTGTTTCCAAGACCGCGACGAAGTTTCCTTCTGGAGGGCGTGTTATTTCTCTGCTGATAATAGTCACTATGAGACAGGCTGCAACAATACTTGCTGCAATGGCAGAAGCGCGCCAAAAACTCATACTGCGTTTTAGTTTTGTGATATGTGTATCATCTTGCTGGGCGGAAGGACGCATATTAACCCGGCGCATAATCTTATCAAATGTATGAGAAGAAGGCGCATCAACAAGGGGAATTGTATCTAATAGGGGAGCCAACCGATTTTGCCAGGATGAAACGGCTTGTTTAAAATCATAATCATGTTCCAAAAGTCGTTCAGCTTCGATCCGCTCAACTTCACTAAGGGTTCCAAGCACATACTCAGAAGCAAGGCCATTCCGGTCATTTTCTGTGTCATTCGCTGCCATTAAGACACTCCTTCAGTCGTGCCAGGCTTCGTCTGAGTATTGTTTTTATGGTGTTGACCGGCTTTTCAAATTTATCTCCTAATTCCTCCCGGCTCCAACCTTCATAATAGGCGAGTATAATCATTTGCCGTCTGTCTTCTGCCAATTCATCTAAACAGCCTGCTAACTTACGCAACTTATCATTTTGAACAACGGACTTAAGGGGGTCAACAATTGGTGTGGGGAGGTCTTCTTTGATTGCTTCGGAGCGCGCGGAAACGCGCTCTGGATGTTGTCTGCTTATATCTATTGCTCTGTTTCGTGCTATCGTCGCCATCCAGGTTATGGGAGATGCTAATGACGGGTCAAATTTTTCTGCCTGTTCCCATATCTTTACGTAAGTGTCCTGCAAGGCCTCTTCAGCAAGCTCTCGCCTTTTTAATATACGGCAGATAATGCTGAAAAGTTTCAGGTTTGTACGAGTATACAAATTTGAGAATGCAGACTGATCGCCTTTACTCATCCGGATAATAAGAAAGCTCAAATCTACATTAGCCGCATCGTCGTCCATAAAAATTACTCAAAATAACAATACGTAATATTATTTCTATTTAAATGAACTTCGATCTGACTATAGATGCAAATTCCTCATTAAACCAGATCAAGAATTTTCACTACTTAATCATCGTCATACAGAATTTTTTTAAAAAGCATGAAACTTTTTCTCCATCGTTACGTAGCTGTCGACAGAGCTTGGGTGGGTCCCAGGTATTTTCTAAACGATGGAGAAAAGATGATGAAAATGAAATCTCATTTTTTGAAAATTATTTTTGGTTGTGGAGTTCTCGCATTCATGGTGACTTCAGGTTTTGCAGCAGAAGGAGACCTCATAAAAAGGCCTTCTCTTAGCACACAGAAATTGAAGGGAGTCGTACTAAAAGGGGGTGTCGTTGTTTGTGCTCAGGAAAACATTAATGGCTTTGCTGGAAAAAGATATGACACCAAGAAAGCATGTGCAGCGGACATGAAGAAGGGCACTCTTAACACACTAGCGGTTCAGGATGGCATAACCAAATGCAAAAATTTTTGCAAAAGTCTACAATGTAACCCACCAGACTTTACAAAATCGAAGCCCACGGCATCAACGGTTTGTAAGAACCCAGCCAACGACGGCCGTAGAACTTATGGGAGGGCAAAGACGAATAGGCCTATTATTTGTAAATGTACAGAGTAAGATAGTATTTTTTAGCAGACTGGGTTTGAAATGGTTGCTACCCAGTCTGCGTTCTCCTCATTCTGCCATTTGTGTCTTGTCAAACTGAACGGCAATGATTTAACACAAGCCATGGCTTCTTTATCCGCATCACTAAGTTCCAAGACACATAAACCCCAAACAGATGCACATGGTGCGATAAGGGTGTGGTTATTTGCTCTTACTGCTCTTATTTTTGTTATGGTGCTGGTGGGTGGCGCGACGCGTTTAACAGATTCCGGGCTTTCCATTACAGAGTGGAAACCTATTATCGGGATCATTCCACCCTTAACGGATACAGATTGGCAGGACGCCTTTCAAAAATATAAACAAATCCCGGAATACAAACTCGTCAATAAAGGGATGAACCTCAGTGAATTCAAAACTATTTTTTGGTGGGAATGGGGCCATCGTTTTCTTGGCCGGATGATTGGTTTCGCTTTTTTACTGCCTTTTCTGTTTTTCTGGCTGACACGGCGTATCGAACAGGCCTTATTCCCGAAGCTTACCTTGATGTTCGTTCTTGGGGGACTGCAAGGTCTCCTTGGTTGGTACATGGTGAAAAGCGGATTGGTGGACCGCGTGGATGTTAGCCAGTACCGTTTGGCGGCTCATCTTGGATTGGCTGTTCTTATTTTTAGCTATATTTTTTGGGTGGCTTTGGGGCTTGAGGATGGGGAGGCAGGTAGTGAAGCTTCTCCGTCGTTGGCCAGGGAGCGTAACCCCTCCCATAGTGTTCATTCCCGTCATTCCGTCCACTTCACAGAGAAACAGCAGTATGAACGTTACGGATCGGGTTACATACCCGATCCAGCAGTGGATGGGTCTAGCGGAGAGTTTCAGCAACAACCCCTGTCGCCGGGCGGGGTTTGTAACCCCGCCCACACTGTTCATTCCGGCTATCTAATTTTTTTCGCAGTCGGGCTTTGTGTGCTTGTTTTTCTGCAAATTATCTTCGGCGCCTTTGTAGCAGGGCTTAAGGCCGGTCTGTCACACAACACATGGCCCTTAATGGATGGCAAGTTTATTCCGGATGGGTTATTTGCTATGACGCCATGGTATGTCAATTTTTTTGAGAATGTGCTGACGGTTCAATTTAATCACCGCATATTGGCTTACGGTATAGCTGTTTTTGCTTGTCTCAACCTTGCATTGGTAGGCAGGCATATTGGTGAGGGAAAACATATGCTACGGGCGGCCCTCATTGTGGTTATGGTGCTCATTCAAGTCGGCCTTGGAATTTGGACGCTCCTTGCCCATGTTCCTCTTGGTCTTGGTCTTGCGCATCAGGCCGGTGCTCTTATTCTCTTGGTTTTTACCATTTATCAGCTTCATGGTTTGGTTTCAAAAGGGTATAAAGGCTTATCTCTTTAAAGCGGAGTGCGCGTCCTCATGGAGGCACACCCAGAAGTTTTATAGATATTATTGATATAAGTTGGGAGTTCACATGAGCGTTCTACGAGGTATCACATTGGCTGTTATTGGTGGCTTGGTGTTGATCGGTCATGCAAGTGAAGCCATGTCGGCTAGTTTAGAATTCAAAAATTTATGGAACCATCATCCACTGAATAATTCAGTGACATTTCCAGCCCTTATGCTTGAGGACAAGACCGTTGAGGGTAAATTAAAGCGCAGAGGTACACCCTCCTTTGCCAATCAATGCGCTATTCGCATGGGCGTTGCCTTACGAGAAGCCGGTGTGACACCTGGACAGCTCGGCAGTATGCGCATGTCCTGGTACCACCCGAAAGATAGAATGTATGTCCTTGTTGCCCAGGAACTAGCCAATGCGCTGGCGCGGTCCAATATTGAAGGACTCGGACGCGTTGAAAAACTGGATGATCCTAAAAACTTCCATAAAGCTCTTTTTGGCCGCACCGGCATTGTCTTTTTCAAAGATTATTGGAAGCGCTCAGGTGAAACCACGCCGACAGGCGATCATATTGATGTTTGGAATGGCTACCGGACAAGTGCCAAATGGCTCATTCAATGGTTCTCTTGGTTGGGTTATACAGAAAATTACGGTAAATCTCGTGAAATTTGGTTTTGGGAGGTGAAATGAGACCGATCCTTGCCATCATAGGCATCATGGCCGGTATGGTCGCTGGCGGTTGGTTCGCGGCGAATTATGGAGGGGACTACATTAGTAGTCTCACATTTGAAAGCCCTGATGAAGTATCGCAAGCTTCTGAATATGTGCTACTTGCCGGCCTTGCCATCGGAGCAATCATCGGAGCCTTTGTCGGCTGGTTATTAGGAAGCGTTTTCAAAAGACGCAGTTCGTAGGAGTTTCCACTTCCTAAAAAATCTCTGAAAAAGTGATTTGTCGTTATTGTGAGGAGGCTTTAGCCGATGACCTAGCTTCGCCAGCGGATGGCTATGAAGCGGTAGTTTCGGCTGCAAATAACGCTATAAATGCCAACTCTCCAAAGAGGCGTGATAGGATGGAATTCACTGTTTACTATGATGAGCAAACAATGCGCAATGCGGTGAATACCTTTATCCAACGCCGGATCATGGGTGGACTTGGCAAGCTCGGCATCTTGGCTCTGTTCATGAGCTGTGCCGCACTTATGTTTCTGCTCTGGGAGGGTGATCGATCATGGGTCGTTGGTGCAGTTGGAGCTGGCTTACTTCTGCTTGTCCTCATTTTTGTGACATTGTGGCAATGGCGTCATGCAGAGATGCGCAGGAAGTTGACAGCGATCCCAAGCCGCAAAGGTTCTGTGACACTAACAAATGACAGTATATCCATTGCGACGGAGGCAGGTACAACATCGCTGCCATGGACGACATTTTCTGAACTCTGGAAATTAGATGACTGTTGGTTGCTATTCCTTGCCCCCAACAGCTGGATACCTCTAAAAACCATCCACCACCCCTGCCATCCGCCTAATTATCGCAGAATATGGCGGATGGCAGGGGGTGGTGGATGTCCCGAAGGGAGTATTTAGAGATGCCCAACTTCATAACGTTACCGATCAAGGATGTGTCCACTGAGGCACTGGAGTATATGGCAAGTCGGCTTCCGCCGTCACGCAGCTAGGAGCCTTATTGGAGTTTATTGTATGGCCGCTCCTGACCCCGAGCAGCGTAGCAGATTGTGGTAGAGGGGCTGTAGCTGAGGGTAGGCCGATCGTTATATAAATACTGTACTATGCGTTCTTTTGATCCTATTCAGCCATCTTACTCATAAGCCACATGATAAATATTCTTTGGCAAAAATTTATTTTAACCGCTTTTTTTCTGTAATTCCAATGACATAAAAAATCCGTTTAAGGTGCTCACGATGAAAAAATATTACTATGAAAGTCGTCAACGTGCACAACGTCGTAGGAGCCTATGGCATGTTCCTATGTTTATACTAGCTATGATTACTACAGTTCTTATTGTTTTTGTATTTTTTCAATGCATGTGGCTGATCCACACCCTCATTTATCCTGATCATGCAAATAAGCTAGGAGAATTTTGGAATGATATAGGAAGATTTCGTTCCTTTATTTCCAGCTTTTTACTTCTTGTACCACTGTTTTTTGCCGCTCTGCCACTAGGTTTAATGTTTTCCAATGCTGTAATTTGGCTAATACCTTCCGCACGGCGAGCGTTAGATCGTGGGGCATCACTTAGCGAGGCGATGTTAGGGCTTTGGAAGGTTTCACGGGTCATAGTGCCAATTTGCTTGCTACTTAGTCTTTTAGGGGCGGTTACCCTAATCGATCTAAAGTGAGTATAAATTAGAGATAAGATTATTAATTTCCTTCCGTCATACATTGAGGGCATTGAGGGGCGAGTGTCAGAAACCGGACGAAAGCTCTTACACTTCACAACGCATTTAATTTTGCAAGATTAGTCTGACGTAGGTCGTCTTCCGTATGGCCGAGATCATAGGCGGGAGAGAGGATGAGTTCGGCCGCGTTGATCATAATTTTTACGAACGCCGACATGTGTGAGAGGTAATCGGCCCATGCGGTTTCGTAAGCCGCTAATAGGTCGGGGCTGGCCTCGGCTTTTTGTATGACCGTCGACGTGCCAGTGACGCGAACTGCCTTGCGCGTGAGCACATCAATGAAGCAAACTTCAACCGCGGGGCGTTTGCGAAGATTGGCAAGAGTACCAGGTGAACGGATATTGCCAAACGCGATTGTCGCGTCGTCGATGATGATGAAGGTCGCTTTGGGCGACACAGATGGTGTCCCATCATCATTAATTGTCGCAACCATGCCGGCGCTATGATTCTGGATTAGCTGTTTCATCTCAGCAGAGAGCATAGCGGCCATCCTAATTTTAAGTTTGAGACATGATCTTAGCAGTCACCCTTGAGCGTCACATAACATAAAAAGACCATTTCAATAATCTTATGTCTATGATTTCGATAGACCTGATATAGTTACGCTTGAAACCACGTTTCGTGAGGAATATAGGAGAAAACCGGATGAAGTATGTTGACGGGTATATCTGTGCGGTACCGAAAGCCAATCGTGAAAAGTGGCAAGAAAAGGCTCAAACTGTCGCTGCAATGTTTAAGGAATATGGCGCCCTGAAAGTGACGGAATGCTGGGGTGATAATGTGCCAGATGGCGAGGTTACTTCGTTTCCGATGGCCGTAAAGTGCAAGGAAGATGAGACCGTTTGCTTTTCTTGGATACTTTGGCCGTCTCGCGAAGTGCGCGATGAGGCTATGCCAAAAGCTATGTCTGATGAACGTATGAAGCCCACAGGCCCAATGCCTTTTGACGGTAAACGGTTAATCTTTGGTGGTTTTGAAGTGGTTGTTGAAGAATGAAGTCTCTAAACGTTTCCAGTTTGCCAAGGAACAGCACGAACAAACAACAAGCCTTAGTCCAAAGTATTTCTACGCCTGTGCCGAACAGCGTGACGAGGGCCGTGATGGTGATAAAGTCGTGTCGGACTACGACGGTTTAGGTGTAAAAACACGCGATCCTGAGGCGGCTTGTATCCGGCACTCTCCCTCATTGTCGACCATCTTGACCGGTGCGTGCATCGTGCTCTGTGCCGTCTTCTTTGTGGATCGGCTCGCCTAGCGGTAACTAAAATAGGTTCAATGTACGCCAGCATCACCCTTGGTGCCCACAGACTTGGCAATATCCCTCTGCTCTTGCCCTTGTCTAACCGTTGAAAGCTCGACCGAATAAGAACAAAAAACCAATCAAGACACTCCGTTACGCCATAGATGAATTGTCCGATATCCAATGCATTACCCCACACACAAAAGATCATCAGACGCACTCCCAAGTTAACTCTATCTTAGGATTGGTTAATTTTTCGTTAACAGGTGGGTTCTATAAAGGGCGGCGTGACTTAATGGCTGCCGCAAGCGTTCCTTCATCGAGATAGTCAAGCTCACCACCGACCGGTACTCCATGGGCGAGACGCGAAACCGTGACGTCTGAACCTTCAAGCTGTTCAGTAATGTAGTGTGCTGTCGATTGACCTTCGACGGTTGCATTCAAGGCAAGCAAAATTTCTTTGATGTAGTCGCTTTGAGCACGCTCAATCAGCCTGGCAAGGTTGAGATCATCGGGGCCTCGACCATCTAAGGGAGAGAGTGTGCCTCCCAATACGTGATAAAAGGCATTGATAGCATTTGCGCGCTCAAGGGCCCAAAGATCTCCGACTTCTTCCACCACACAAATAATGGTTTTGTCACGGCGTGGGTCTTGACAGATTGAACAAGGTTGAAGGGTGTCAATATTTCCGCAAGTCTCGCAGATAATAATTTTTTCGACCGCATCAGCCATGGCGGCTGCGAGTGGTGCTAAAAGTTGATCTTTTTTCTTCACAAGATGTAGTACTGCCCGGCGAGCAGACCGTGGACCGAGCCCCGGCATACGGCTTAAAAGCTGGATCAGACGTTCGATCTCAGGGCCTGCTGCTTTGCGGCTCATGATTGTAATTCCTTTGGGCAGAGTGCCGTTCAGAATGCATAAGAAAAAAAGATTGCCTGGTTAGGATCTGATGCAAGCCAATGAGTTATGAGTTCTCTTCTCTCATATCAAAACAACTTCATGCCCGGTGGGAGGTTTAGGCCGCCTGCAACTTCCTCCATTTTTTCTTTTACTGCGTTTTCAGATTTGGTTTTGGCATCAGCATGGGCCGCCACGATCAAGTCCTCAAGAATTTCAATCTCATCAGGCTTGATAAGGCTTGGATCGATTTTAACAGCTTTCATATCGCCCTTGCCGGTGAGTGTCACGGTTACAAGCCCGCCGCCTGACGTCCCGGAAATTTCAAGCTCGTCTAGTTTAGCCTGCATGTCGGCCATTTGCTTTTGCAGGTCCTGAGCCTGCTTCATCACATTCATAAAATCTTTCATTCACTGTCCTCCGGTCCGTCTTTGCCCGGTTCCCGAATAGCGGTAATCTGGGCTTCCGGAAATGTTTCAAAAACGTGCTTGACGAAAGGGTGCTCTTTCACACGGTCTAACTCGGCAGCTTCACGGGCGCGGCGCTGTTCGGCAATAGTATTTTGCCCCTCTTCAGAAGAAACAACAACAATCCATCGCTCACCCGTCCAATCGGTAAGTTTTCTTCCAAGCTCATTGGCAAGCTTGTTCGGTGCACCTTCTGTAAACTGCAGTTCAATATGGCCTGTTTTAAAGTGTACGAGACGGGCATGCTCTTCAAGCCCGATCTTAAGCTTTACATCGCGCTTTTCCCCCACATAAGCAACGACATCCTCAAAACTCTTTAGCTCAGGGGCCACTTTTTGAGAAGCTGTTATAGGCTCTACATGTGTCTGATAAGCGTCATGTGTTACGCTGGGATCCGTATCAGAGCCAACCGCCCTTTGTGCCCCAGAGGGGCCTGCCAACACATTGTTGCTTGTTGGCGTATGATCAGAAGAAGTCTCTCCTTGTGCCCGCCCAGTATTAGGTTTTGCCAAAGATCGCTCGCCATCATAACCCCGAATGAGTTCATCCGGTGTCGGCAAATTTGCCATATAGGCCATACGTATTAGCACCATTTCGACAGCTGCAATAGGCCTTGGGGCGCAATTAACCTCGTTAATACCCTTAAGCAGCATTTGCCATGCTCGGCCAAGCTGGGCCATGGAAAGCTTATTCGCCAACTCCTGACTTGAACTCCGTTCCGTCTCGCTGAGGGTTTGATCATTTATTTTGCCGCTAGTGGCTTTGATGCGGGTTATGAGATGAACGGCCTCGGCCAAATCAGCAATAATTTGACCCGGTTCAGCCCCATCACTGTGAAGCTCATCAAGAAAGCCTAGGGCCTTGCCCGCATCTCCTTGAAATACAGTCTCGAGTAATTGGAAGACCCGCATACGATCTGCAAGGCCCAGCATGCCCCGTACAGTCTCACCTGAAATTTTCCCGGCGCCAAGAGCCATAGCCTGATCAAGAAGAGAGAGGCCATCACGGACTGAACCTTCGGTGGCTCTGGCGATGATGCCGAGCGCCTCATCATCAGCCTTTACTTTTTCAAGCTTGGCAATCTTGTTGAAATGTACGATCAGCATATCTTTGTCGACACGGCGAAGATCAAAACGCTGACAGCGTGAAAGCACGGTTACAGGAACTTTGCGGACTTCAGTCGTGGCAAAAATGAACTTCACATGTTCCGGCGGCTCCTCTAACGTCTTTAGGAGAGCGTTGAAAGCCCCCTTAGAGAGCATGTGTACCTCATCGATGATATAAACTTTATATCGTGCGGACACCGGCTTATAGCGAGCGCTCTCAATAAGCTCACGAATATTGTCGACACCGGTATGGGATGCGGCGTCCATTTCAAGCACATCCACATGGCGGGATTCCATGATTGCTGCACAATGTTCGCCATGTTCCGGCATATGAATGGTGGGAACGCTTTCATCACCTTTGGTGTAGTTCAGAGCGCGAGCAAGAATACGTGCTGTCGTTGTCTTGCCGACACCGCGCACTCCCGTCAGCATATAGGCTTGAGCAATGCGACCGGTCTCAAAAGCATTGCGTAAAGTCTGCACCATGGCGTCTTGGCCAATCAAATCATCAAATGTCTGTGGCCGGTATTTACGGGCAAGCACAACATAATGGCCGGACTCTGCGTTTGGCTTGTTGGATACGGCTTTTTGTTTTTTGGGTTTTGAGGTTGGTTTTTTGCTTTTGGTCATGAAGTTACAGCCTGTGCAGGACTTATAGGAGGTTGTGAAACCCTAAATAGGGTCTGCGACCGGCCAATCTTTCCAATCTTTCTTATCTATTTGATCTTAGGTCGTTATTGCTGTCCGATATTTAGCCTCTACGTAGTCTAATTACAGTCTTGAGGCTTCTCAAATTTTGTCCTGACTGGTGGGAGGTTGAACGGCAACCCGCGTCAAACTCGTTAGGGCTGCTTCCTTCCGGACCTGACCCGGTTGGCGAGGGACCCGTCCGCCGCCAACCTCCCGGGTTAGAAGTATACCAGAACTACATGATGGGATGGCAAGCCCTTGGAACAAAATTTCCCAAATTTCTTACAACCCTGTTGGTATACTGGTTGGAAATCTGCTTTAGATAAGGTCTTGCAAAATATAAAAACGAAGTTGAAGATAATGCATGGCACCAATTGAACTTCCCTTTAGTCCGACAATCGGACCAGCGTTGTCACTTGACCGTATGAGTGTCAAGCGGGGAGATGAGGCTTGGGTTATCACGGAGCGCCAACGCGAGGACGCACGCTTTCTGCTGCTTGTAGACTTAAGCCCTGCGATTTTATCAAACAATGATCGGACCGAGGCCCGTATCCGTTGGTTCTCGCTGCAGGAGCTTACTTCACTGGATCTCACTGAAAAAACAGCCTTTTTCCTTGGCTGTGATAAGAAAAACATCCCTCATTTTGCGGTAGCAATTGATATGGATGATGCGGGTACACTACCATTCGGACCAGATTATCTTAAACCCATAGTGGATTTGAGAAGTCTTGCTCTACAAGGCGTTATATCACCTGATGAGCTGTCTTTAATCGGCCAAGCACGCGCACTTAGCTCTTGGCACAAGGATCATCGTTGCTGTGGGCGTTGTGGGGCACGGACAAAAATCAAGGATGGAGGGTGGCGGCGTAAATGTTGGGCTTGTGCCCGCAGTATTTTTCCACGATCCGATCCTGCAGTTATTATGCTGATTACTGATGGCACACGTTGTCTGCTTGGTCATGAGCGACGCTTCCCAGAAAAATTCATGTCTGTTCTTGCGGGGTTTGTTGAACCTGGTGAGACGATTGAGGACGCCGTGCGCCGTGAGGTGCGTGAGGAGGCCGGTATCGAAGTAGGGCACGTGCAATATGTGGCTAGTCAGCCCTGGCCGTTTCCCCATTCTCTTATGATAGGCTGTGTCGGTAAAGCTCTCACCACAGAGTTAGAGTTAAAAGACTCAGAGCTTCTTGCAGCGGGTTGGTTCACACGGGAAGAGGCTAAACAAATGCTAGCTGCAAAACATGCTGAAGAGCTTACAGTGCCGGCAAAAATCTCTATTTCGAATGCGCTTATTCAGAGCTTTGCAGATGGGCTTATATAATTTCCACGAACACCATCTATACACATCTTCCGCCATCCACTTCGAGCGCTACGCCAGTGATAAACTCAGCCTCGTCTGATGCAAGGTAAAGGGCAGCTTTTGCAATGTCTTCAGGTCGTGACATACGACCCAAGGGAATAGTAGCCACAAACTTTTCCCGATTTTCTGGAGTGTCAGGAACGCCCATAAAATCTTCCAGAAGCCCCGTTTCTCCAATTACAGGGCAAATGGCGTTGACACGAATGCTGTCAGGGGCCAACTCGGCCGCCATCGATTTTGACAAGGTGATAACGGCGCCTTTTGAGCCATTATACCAAGTTAGCCCTGGACGCGGGCGGAGCCCTGCGGTGGATGCAGTATTAATGATTACGCCACCGCCTTGCGCTTTCATAACAGGCACGCAGGCAAGTGTTGCCAGATAGATGGCTTTGACGTTCACATCATAAACACGGTCAAATGTGGCTTCATCAACAGTCAGGAGTGATTGGTTGCGGTGGGTATAACCGGCATTGTTGACCATGATATCAAGACGACCAAATGACTGAGTGGTCTCGGCGATCATTTTCTCAACATCTGCTTTCTTCGTAACATCACATTGCACAGCGTGAGCCGTTGGACCTATTGTTTTTGCTATAGTTTCAGCGCCGTCTCCGTTTTTATCAGCGATAACTACCTTGGCTCCTTCTTCAGCAAAAAGTTCTGCTATGCCACGGCCAAAACCTGAGGCGGCACCTGTAATAATGGCTACTTTTTCTTTGAGCCTCATCTCTTTCTCCTCATAGGTGTTACGTGCTAACAAATATAAGGCAGAGATACTTGACGAGGTTGGATTTTTTGGATTGATACGAAAGTCTAACTTCCGACCTAATGTTTTCTCTTTTTGGCCAAAACAATCTGATAGGGGGCCGGAGCAAAATAAAATTAAAATATGGGTTTTTGGAGCTATGGAACAAACTGCGGAAAATTTGCCAAATTATGACGGAGCTTATGCAAATCCTAAGATTAAAGGATTGCTTGAGAGCGTAAATGAAGCCAGTGCTGCTGCTCGCAATGGGTGGATTCTTTTTATCGCGGCAATGGCTTACTTCTTTGTGGCTTTAGCGGGAGTGACGCATAGAGACTTTCTTTTAAACACTCCGGTTAATCAACCGATATTACAGGTCGAAGTTGATCTTCAGAGCTTCTTCCTATTTGCGCCGCTTGTGCTTGTGTTTGTTCATTTCGGGATTTTGATACAGCATGAGATGTTGGCAGGCAAGGTTCGAGCGCTTGACCATGTTTTCACACGCCATGAAGGACCAAATGCCTATCGGACACATCCCATGCGTCGTCAGCTTCACGCTTATTTTTTTACACAGTCTATCGCCGGCCCACGACGCTCAAAGCTTTTATTATGGTTCCTTAATGCGATGAGTTGGGGCACGCTCTTTTTCTTACCGATTGCTACCCTGCTTGCCTTCCAAATCACATACCTTCCTTATCATGACGCAGAAACAACTGCCTGGCATCAGTGGTATTTGGTTGCGGATATTGTCATTTACCTGATCATGGGAACGCTTTACCGGTTTTTGGATGCTGGATTTTTCAGAGGGTTATCGCTCAATGTACGCCACAATACGGCGGGTTTTTTTGGTACAAATCTCGTAGCGTTATTCGCAATCTTTTTCTCGTTTTGTATAGCGACCCTTCCAGATAGCACTTTGGACGTTGCGATGCGTAAAATTTGGCCTGAACCGGTTCCGTATGGTCAGGCGCTTGAGAAAGGGGAAGGAAAGTCCCAACGTGTTGCTTTCTGGCCAACAGCCTATTTATTCGAAGGACCTGTTGATGAGGGCAATAGCGAGACAAAGAGTATTTTTGCACGCAATCTCGTCGTTGTTAATGCAGACCTTGTGAAGGACAGCGAATGGAATCCGAAAGAAACCACTCTTTCACTGAGGGCTCGAAATTTGAGTTATTCGACATTTGATAGGTCTGATTTAAGAGGTACCGATTTTACCAGCTCAGTTTTGCATAACGCTCGATTCTACGAAACAAATCTTCACAGCGTAAAATTTGACTCAGCCCAAATGAAAAATACAGATATGCGGCGTGCGATTTTTGCCGGCAGAACGACGATGATTGGCGCGGACTTGCAGGGTGCCAATTTACGCGATGCTAAGTTTGGCGCACTAGAAATGAGACATGCACAATTGCAAGGGGCACAATTGCAAGGGATCTCCGTCAATCGGGAAAGCAAAATATGGTATCTTGGATTGGCTGGCGCGGATTTACGAGGAGCCCAGCTCCAAAAAGCCGATTTAGGACAAGGTTGGCTGGTAGGGGCAATTTTTGAAGGTGCTAATTTGCAGGGTGCGAATTTATCACGTGTGAAAGCGCAAGGGGCTAAGTTTGACAATGCGCAATTACAAGGCGCTAATCTTAATGGGGCAAAATTGGCTGGTGCATCTCTACGCGGAGCTCAATTGCAAGCCGCCAGTCTACAAGAAGCTGAATTACGTGGCACAGACTTAAGTGGCGCACAGTTACAAGGGACTGACCTTATCAAAACAAAAATTTGGATGGTCCCAACTTTAAGTGCAGAGCAAATTACTTTGGCTGGGATCAATGATTTGAAGATCGAACCGTCAAAGGGATATTACGGAGAATACCGTGTTCTACGGAATATAAAAGATAAAAAAATCCGGAAAATTGTAAAAAAACGTTTAGAAAGACTCCTTGACCATAATGCGAGTTCAGCGTGGGCGACATCTGATGAACATCGTGCTTGGCAGACACTGAACGGTCAGAAGCCAGACGCAGAAGAGCTCAGCAACTTATTTGGGAAACTCGCATGTGCTGATAGCTCGAAAGAAGCGTATCTTGCGAATGCCCTGGTTTATCGTGTTGAACGCCGCTTTAGTAGGTATTCAGATCGCATCAATCCGGAAACTTTCTTGCAGCTCATTACCGATAAAACGTGTTTGCCCGGGCAAAATATCAGTCCGGCAGCTATGGGTGAATTATTCGACACTGTTGAGGAGTATCGGACCGTTAAGAAGAAACAGGCGGCAAAGGCCATTGAGAAAAAACAGCAAAGTCCGCAGCAACCACCGGCGCAGCAATAGAGAACCTCAGTTTGGATTTGATATTGTAGTTGCTTATTATGAGGCCTGTTTTGCGGGGGCGATAATGCGTTGCTGAGGAATTTTTAAGAAAAACTCGATTCCATCTTCGTCGCGATTTTTGATGCTAAGGCTGCCTTTGTGCAAATGAGCAATCCTTCTGGTTAACCCCAGACCCAGGTCGAGTTTTAGTGGATTAATGTTGTCTTGGTTCAACATGGAGTTCCAGGGATCTGTCACAACTTCAATGCCGCGTTCTGGGACAGGTTGGCCATCGTCTGTCACGATGACACAAATACCTTCATTGGTTATTTTTGTTGTCGCTGTGATTTCGTTCTTGTGCCGCAAAATTGCAGATTCAATGACGCGTTCTATTGCTATCGAAACCAAGCCAGGTTCACCAACAATTAATGGCAAGTCCTCTTGAAGAGTGAGCTTCACCGCCTTTATGCGTTGAGTTTCTTGTTTTTCTGCAATGATTGTTTCTATCAAATCATTGATGTCTATTTGAGTTTCACCGATCAGTCTGTCTTTGACTTCGAGATTGACGAGAGTTTTGAGTGTTTCGAGACGATCAACCAGCCTATGGCTTAGTCCTCCAATTTTGCTGATTGAACGGGCGAGATCCCTCGGTTTAGAACAATTTTGTGTACGGTCTGCCTGGTCTTTGATTTTTCGTAATGATTCCGCGCAAATTAGCGAGATCCTGCCAATAAGGCGTGTCCGTTGCGTTATGTCATAATTGCCAACTTCAATGGCTCGGTCGAGCAGACCCATGATTTTATTCATTTTCGCGTTGGCCTCGTTTAAGCGGGCCTGGCGCTCTACCAACATGGCCTCCAGGTCGGTCGTTCGTGTTTTTAATAAGTCATTTTGACTTTCACGATGGGCTAAATCAGAAAGCCATTGTTCCTGCTTTTTCCGGAACAAGGCCATTGCTTTATTATATTTTTTTATGATTTTACCGAGCTCGCTGTCTGAACGCGCCTCAATATTGCCAAACATGTCGACCGCATGAATTTGCTGTTCTATTTGTTTTTGAATACCGGCAAACTCTGATATGATTCCATGCTCAGCTTCGTTAAGACCCGCGACCTCAACGGCGATCGGAACCCGTAGGCGGATATAACGATCAACAGCTCGAAAGAGAATTAAGTTCGCCCCGAATGCCCAAAAAGCTGTGGCTAGGATGACAAGAAGTTGTGCTGATAGCAAAGGCCAGAAACCACCAGCTGCAAGCAACACATCGCTATTAGCAAAAAACGGTACAAGCAAAGTGCTGAAAATTCCAGGGGTAAGGTGGGATGATATAACACCAATACCATCGTCAATACGATATGCCTGAATAAGTTTGTCTGTTGCAACGCAAAGGCCGCCCCCAATGAAACCAATGGCTATGGCGCTAAAGGGCGTCATGAAAGGTGTTGTTGCAGTTACAGAAACGAGACCAGCTACTGTGCCATAAAGAACGAGCGGAAATTTAACACGTTGATGATCCCATGCGGTCAAAATAAGTGGGATCATTGCTCCACCAATACCACCGAGTAAGGTATTCAGAATGATTTTTGGTGTTTCAGTAGTAAAGCTAAGACTGCTTCCACCATTAAATCCAATCCAACCAATCCACAGCAGAAAAACACCGAGCATTGCAAATGGGAAATTTTGTACTTGGCTATCAAAATACGGATTATCAAATCTATCTTTACGCGGACCTATAACCAGTATAGCGGCTAATGCTGCCCAGCCGCCTGTCGAATGAACGACAGTTGCACCAGCAAAGTCATAGGCCCCTAATTGAGCTAACCAGCCATCATTATTCCATATCCAATGTCCGATGGTCGGATAAATAATGATCGATGCGATGAGTGTAAGAGTCACATAGCCATAAAAAGACATGCGCTCTGCAACAGCGCCAGATATGATTGTTGCGGTTGTGCCGCAAAATAGCATCTGAAACAGAAAGTGATAGTCTGATTTGCTATTGGCAATTGCCGGTATTCCAGACCATCCGAAAAGGCCTAGGATACTTGTCCCAAACATCACTCCATAGCCGAGACAGGCAAAGCAAAAACAAGCAAGAACAAAGTCAGTGAAATTTTTTGCAGCAACGTTAATCGTATTTTTTGAGCGAACAAATCCTGTCTCCAGACATGCAAAACCAGGTTGCATCATGAAAACCAGGACACAGCAAAAAATTATCCATAGATGGTCTATGCTACCAGTACTCAAAGTCCCAACCCCCAAAGTGTTTTCAGGAAAAGTGGACACCGGCTTTCCGTCCGAAAACACAGCAAATCAAAGGCTTAGAGCTCGGTTTTGATTCAATCAAAACCGAAAAGGCTCTAGATCAACCCACGTTTAAGTGAATTCACTTAAACGTGGAAAAGTTGATCGATATCAAAAAATTAGAGCATCCTAGCGATTCCATCTAAGCATGGGATGCTCTAGCCATGATTACTATTTTGTCACGTGTATTCATGACTTCTTTGATTAGGAGTATTGTAGGTTGAATATTTATAGATTTCGTAAAGTAATTTTGAAAAATTAATTGTGTCATATACTAATGATATGGACCCGAAATTGGCAAAATTGGAAGTTGAGACGTAGTAAGAACTTCATATTGGGAGAGCTGGCGTAACTTATTGTTAATTCCTGTTCTATTTCACTTAACAAGCGTACATTTCAGGCACCCTGTCGCGCAAGCTTTAGGTGTGCGTTCTTTTCAAGAACCTCTTTGCGGAAGGGGTTTGCCTTATAGGTTCCCAAAATCCGGACTTCACTCGAATAGAAGTCTAACTCTTCAAGCGCCAATTGCACAGGACGCTCATCTGGATGTCCTTCAATATCAGCATAAAACATGGTAGCTGAGAACGTGCCCTCAAGTTGGTAGGATTCAAGCTTGGTCATATTCACGCCATTGGTGGCGAAACCACCAAGAGCCTTATAAAGGGCAGCTGGGACATTGCGTACGCGGAAGATAAAGGTTGTGATAACTTGACCATCATTAGGTCCGGCATTATCCGCTTCTGATGCGAGAATAAGAAAACGTGTCGTGTTATGCTCAGCATCTTCGATGTCCTCGCGCAAAATTTCCAGACCATGCACATCTGCAGCGAGCTTCGAGGCAATTGCTGCCATAGAATGATCATTTGATGCTTTAACTATGCGTGCCGACCCTGCCGTATCTGCTTCAGGCACAGGTGTGAGGCCTAACTTTCGTATTGCTTTGCGGCACTGACCCAAAGCTTGTGCATGGCTATGAACCGACTTCAGAGATTGTTGTGTTGCACCAGGTAAAGCCAAAAGCTGATGGCGCACACGTTCAAAATGTTCGCTGACAATGAAAAGGTTTGAATCCGGTAAAAGATGATGAACATCCGCGACACGGCCTGCGATCGAATTTTCGATCGGGATCATGGCAAGTTTAGCTATCCCGACCTGCACAGCAGAAAGTGTATCTTCGAAAGTTGGGCAGGCAACGGCTTCCATATCGGGATAAGCATCACGGCAGGCTAAATGAGAATTAGCGCCGGGCTCACCCTGATAAACTATTCTGTTTTTTTCAGTTTTAGACATCATGCTTGGAAATTCTGATAGGTAGTTATTATTAAGAATAAGGTCTTTCTGTCAGACTTGAGGAAGAAACTTTATCGTCCGTGGTCAACAGTCGTCTAGCCCGCTCAAGGTCGGCGGGAGTATCGACACCAAGCGGCACCGTGTCAACGATCGCTACATCAATCCGCATGCCAGCTTCAAGGGCTCGCAATTGTTCAAGACGCTCACGTTTTTCCAAAATACCCGGTGGTAGTGAAATAAAGCGCTCAAGAGCCGTTCGGCGAAACGCGTAGATACCGATATGGTGATAAAGCGGCCCGGGACCAAAGGGGGCGGTGCAGCGTGTAAAATAGAGTGCTCGCTGTATATTTGAGGAGGCAGTAGGTGTAGCAACAACTTTGACCACATTCGGGTTATTACGCTCCTCTTCCCGAAGAATTTCCGCTGCAATTGTAGCAATGTCAGTGGTTTCGTTTTTCAGTGGGGCGAGGCAGGCCTTGACTAATGCGGGGTCTAAGGTTGGCAGATCGCCCTGAACATTAACGACAAGCTCGGTGGTTTCATCCGTATCAATCTGGGTGACCGCTTCGAAAACACGATCTGAACCGCTGATATGATCTGCGCGAGTCATCACGGCTTCTCCACCCACCTTTTTAACTTCCGACAAAATTACTTCATCATCTGTCGCTACGACAACACGGCCTGCTTCCGCTTCCATGGCCCGGCGCCAGACATGAACAATCATGGGGTCGCCAGCAATTTTGGCCAGTGGTTTGCCAGGCAGACGAGCGGCTTGCATGCGCGCTGGTATAATGATTAAAACTTTGTTCATCAGCTTCTCCCGAAAGATTCGGACTTATAACCCATAAATGTCATGTATAAAAACTTGTCCCAGAGCCCCACCTTGGGCTATGAGATCATCTTATGAGCCGTATTGGATTCTATTCAGGCAGCTTTGACCCAGTGACTCTAGGGCATATCGACGTCATTACACGAGCAGCTTTCTTATTTGACCAGCTCGTTATTGGTGTTGGAGTGCATCATGGGAAAGCACCATTCTTCTCCGATAATGAGCGTGTAGCCATGTTAGAGGCAGAAATTCAGCCTATAACAGAGAAAACAGGAACCGGTATTTTCGTCGTGACTTTCGATAATCTTGTAGTGGATGCCGCGAGGGATGCTAAGGCGCAGGCCATTGTCCGGGGCTTAAGAGATACAAGTGATTTTGACTATGAGATGCAAATGGCTGGCATGAACGGGGCTATGATGCCGGAAATTGAAACTATTTTTCTTGCCGCAAAACCAGAAGTACGCCATATCGCAGCGAAATTCGTTCGCCAAATTGCGACAATGGGGGGTGATGTTACGCCTTTCGTCAGTCCAAGGGTTGCAGAAAAATTGAGAGCAAAGTTTCCTGCTAAGTCCTAAGCAATTATCTAGGCCAACTAAGTTAAGGTGAATTTCCAGCAGTCTGAAAGGTATTAATGATGCGATCGATTTTATATGCCTTTGCACTTACCGTTTGTTTGGTGCTGCCGTCGATCAGCTTTGCCAAAGAACCAACGGCTAAGGAACTTGAAAACACAATTCATCTTGATCTGAAATATGGCCGTGTGGTGATCAAGTTGAGGCCTGACCTTGCGCCGAAACATGTTGAGCGGGTAAGGAAACTCATCCGTGAAGGTTTTTATGATGGGCTTAAGTTTCATAGGGTCATCGGTGGCTTTATGGCACAAACCGGCGATCCCACGGGGACAGGAAATGGTGGGTCTAAATACCCTAATCTTGCGGCGGAATTTTCAAAGGATGAAACCTTTAAGCGCGGCACGATTGGAGCAGCGCGCACCCAGGACCCGAATAGCGCTAATAGTCAGTTTTTTATTTGCTTCGAGGCGGCGCCTTGGCTTAACGGCCAATACACAATCTGGGGCGAGGTTACAAAAGGTATGAAATTCGTTGATCTTATCAAAAAGGGAAAGCCAAAAACTGGCGAAGTGAGTGAGCCGGATGTCATTGTCAAAATGCAGGTCGCTACTGATGCGCAGTGAGTTAATGGCTGCCCTATCTTTATCCCAATTTGCAATATAAATCAGGACAGATTTAATGGCTGATATTAAAGACCCGGAAAATACCCTTATCCTGGAGATTACCCATGGCCGTGTGGTTATCGAAATGCGGCCTGATCTTGCCCCAAAACATGTGGCACGCATCAAGGAATTGGCACGGGACGGGTTTTATAATGGGATTGTTTTTCATCGGGTCATTGATGGTTTTATGGCCCAAACAGGTGATCCAACGGGAACAGGAACGGGCGGTTCCGGACAAAATCTTGTTGCTGAGTTTTCTGAGGAGCCCCACATAAGGGGCACCGCTTCCATGGCGCGCGCTCAGTCCCCAAATAGTGCAGACAGTCAGTTTTTTATCTGCTTTGATGAAGCCGGTTTTTTGGATGGCCAATATACCGTTTGGGGCCAAGTGATTGAGGGCATGGAGAATGTGGACAAGATTAAGCGCGGCGAACCGGTTCCTGATCCAGATAAGATTGTGAAGATGCAAGTTGCAGCAGATGCAGGTTAGACTGTAAGCTTGTACCCGCTGTTGGTTCGGGTTTGTAACTTACATGCATGAATAACATAAGATGTTACAGAAACGAATTTCACTCATCGTCATTCCCGCGAAGGCGCATTGGTGTCCGGGGAATTTTTAGGTGAAGGTGAAAAGTGGTTGATATAAAAAGACATAACGCTATCTCGGAGTATCGGGACTTGGTTCTGACGGTGCCACTTGCGCTCCTTCCCCCTCGAGGGGGGAAGGCCAAACGCCACTGGCTTAGCCCACCAGAGCTAAGGCGCATGGTGTTTGGGATGGGGGTGACGGAGGCAGATTCAAGTGTATAGGTTTTCTCATGAATCCCCCCCACCCGGCACTCCGTGCCGACCTCCCCCTCCAGGGGGGAGGTTATTGGAGTATGCTGTCAAACCTCACGACACGACAAGTGGAGATGCATTTCCAAATTTTCCCGGACAGCAGTGCGCGAAGGCGGGAATCCAAGTCTGACTCACATTTGGATCCCCATCTACTAAGGCGTGACGATGAGTTTACAGTATTGTATTAAGCGTATAAATACAGCTTCAATTCTTAAATTAGTGCCCATGTTTGCAAACCCCGCCGAGCAAAAGCGCCTCTTAGCCCAAGCCCAACTTTTTTGATTGTTAAACCGTGCGTGTAGATGATTTTGACTTTGAGCTGCCACCTGAAAGAATTGCCCTGAGGCCCATACAGCCTCGTGATGCAGCGCGACTTCTGGTTGTTGATCCATGTGAAGATGTTCTTTTTCATGATTGTACAATGCTGGATCTCCCTAAGCTTCTTAGACCTGGGGATGCGCTGGTTTTCAACGACACCAAGGTAATACCTGCGCGCCTTATAGGACGGCGGGTGGGGCGGGGCGAGACAACACCAAAGATTGAACTCACACTTCATAAACGGCAAGGCGGCAATCAGTGGTGGGGATTTGTGCGACCTGCCCGCAAGCTTGAAGTTGGAGACCGGCTCTTATTTGGCAGTGAGGATGAAACCTGTTTTATGGGACGGCTCGTGGGGGAGGTTACAGAAAAAGGGCAGGGCGGTGAGGTTTTTATTACTTTTGACTTTACAGGTCCGGCATTCGATGAATCTTTGGCTTTGGTCGGAACAATGCCTTTGCCGCCTTATATAGCCTCGAAACGGGCACCTGATGAGCAAGATGTGCATGATTATCAAACCCTATTTGCAGAAAAATCAGGGGCGGTGGCCGCACCCACTGCAGGCTTGCATTTTACCGAACGTCTCTTAAAAGCGATTAGTGAACGAGGGGTGTCGCGACACCACGTGACATTGCATGTGGGGGCGGGAACATTTCTTCCGGTAAAAGTGGAAGAGACGGCAGACCATAAAATGCATGCGGAATGGGGCGAGATAAGTAAAGCCGTGGCAGACAGGTTAAACGCTGTAAAAAAAGGAGGAGGTCGGCTCATTGCCGTCGGTACGACCTCACTTCGCTTGCTGGAAAGTGCAGCAAACAATGAAGGACAAATTCTTCCCTTCTCAGGAGAGACAGATATCTTCATTACGCCAGGCTATACGTTTAAGGTGGTGGAGGGCCTGCTCACCAATTTTCACCTCCCTCGCTCGACGCTCTTTATGCTGGTTTCTGCATTTTCAGGCCTGAATGTTATGAAAGAGGCTTATGCTCATGCAATCGAGAAGGAGTACAGGTTTTATTCCTATGGCGATGCGTGTTTTCTTAATAAGAGATTGCAATAATTGATGGAGGAAAGATCAAAAGTATGAACTTTCTTGTCAATTCCCCCCCACCCGGCGCTCCGCGCCGACCTCCCCCTCCAGGGGGGAGGTTATTGGAGTGTGTGCTCTATGTTTCTCTTCTTTTTTAGGGAAGATGATCAAGGTTGATCTTATCTATCCATAAACACAGCCTTAAACCCCCTCCCCCCTGGAGGGGGAGGGTTGGGGTGGGGGGGGAGAATAAAGCCATATGACCCAACACTTTTCATTTCATCTTAAAGCCAAAGATGGTGATGCCCGCCTCGGGGAGATCAAAACTTCACGTGGGATCATTCATACACCGGCCTTTATGCCGGTTGGCACGGCGGCGACGGTCAAAGCCATGTTTCCCGAAACGGTGCGGGCAACCGGCGCAGATATCATTTTAGGCAATACCTATCATCTTATGTTGCGCCCCGGGGCGGAACGTATTGCGCAATTTGGCGGGCTGCATAAGTTCATGAATTGGCATGGCCCGATATTGACGGACTCAGGCGGTTTTCAAGTCATGTCTCTGGCCAAGCTCCGGAAAATCACGGAAGAGGGCGTAACCTTTCAATCTCATATCGATGGCTCGAAACATGTGTTGACACCAGAGCGCTCTATTGAAATCCAAGGCCTGCTTGGAACCGATATTCAAATGGTTTTTGATGAGTGCACCCCTTATCCTTGCGAGGCAGAGGAGGCTGAAGCCTCAATGGAACTTTCCATGCGTTGGGCGGAGCGGTCCAAAACGGCATTTGGCCAACGCCCGACACAAGCTTTGTTTGGTATTGTTCAGGGGGGTGTCTATCCGGAGTTGCGGGAACGGTCAGCAAAAGCTTTGATTGATATAGGATTTGATGGCTATGCGGTTGGCGGACTGGCAGTTGGTGAAGGACAAGAGCTCATGTTGCAAACCCTTGGACTGACAACACCGTTGTTGCCGGAAGATAAGCCACGCTATCTCATGGGGGTTGGCACGCCTGAAGATATTTTGGCGGCAGTTGAACGCGGCGTTGATATGTTTGATTGCGTCATGCCGACCCGCTCCGGCCGTCATGGTCAGGCTTTTACTCGGGCCGGGAAGGTCAACCTTAAAAATGCCAGACATGCTGAAGATGTGAGTCCATTGGATGAGCGAAGCGCATGCGAGGCCGCCAATGCCTATAGCCGGGCCTATTTGCATCACCTAGTGAAGTCCGGTGAATATCTCGGAGCCATGCTTCTCACCTGGGCCAATGTGCATTTTTATCAAGAGCTGATGGCGGGTATTCGTGAGGCCATTGCGCGAGGGAGATTTGAGGATTTTGCGAGTGAGGTTCGCGAGCGATGGTAAAAAAATCGGAAGTTGTGGTTTGTAACCCCGCCCAGCGAGGAGGTTTTATTTTGAAACCAATTTGTTTTCACCCTTGAATAGGATGCATTTTCCACTATTTATGGTGCTGTAGACCTTCCAACAAATTTATGGAGGTGTGTCATGACTAGGTATAACGATATCGAAAACTTGCCGTCCTTTTGAGGTCACAAGCAAGCGCCGCAAATCCTTCCCATCCGAAACACATGTTAAGCGCGGTGAGCGTTATGTTCACGGCGACGTGGAACTCGTCGAAAAGCTAGGGCGCAATGATTTATGTCCTTGTGGTTCAGGACGTCGGTTTCAAGAAGTGCTGCCTCAAATCAAAGCGCTATGACGGGTCCGAGAAGGATTACTACTTTTAGGGACTGAACCAAAAGTCAGCCGGGGCTTAGGCGCTCCGGCTGGTTTTTCACCCCATCGCTGGTTCGGGTTTGTAACCCGAACCATAACGTTCATGCGGTCGCAGACAGGATACCACGCCTTTAGGCGTGGATGAATGAGCCCGGAGGCGGTATTTTGATTTATGGAAGTTATCACAACTGGGCACAGCGCATACCGTTTGCAGTATCATGTTGTTTGGGTGTGTAAATACCGCCGTAGGATCCTGAAACCTGGCGTTAGTGCATACTTACATAAAGTTCTTCTCAAGCTGTGTCGAAGTATGCCCGGCGTGCTGATAGAGACGATTGGCTTTGATAAGGATCACGTACATATGGTTATGGTGATCCCGCCCAAATATGCGATAGCAGATGTTATGGGGCGGCTTAAGAGCCAATCGTCGTCGATTATGCGCAAGAAGTTTGAGTGGCTTTCGAAAGTATACTGGAAGGAAAATATTATGTGGTCGCCGGGCTACTTCGTAAGCAGCGTGGGTATTGATGAGCACACCATTAAACGTTATGTCGAGCGTCAAGGACGCCAGGATTCAGGTCAGCTCCGTGAGGAGCTGTAATGCCGCGAAGCGGCGGCGAAGCCATAGAACCCCGGCTTTAGCCGGGGGTATCTATGCCACCAGATTTTAATGACAACCACACTGAACAGTGTGGGCGGGTTTACAAAACCCGCCCAGCGAGGGTGGGTAGGGCATGAATAGTCTGCTTAGCCACCCCTAAAACCCCTTCGTCAACAACACCCAATTTCCCCCTTTATTCTGCCATCGCCGGTTCGGGTTTGTAACCCGAACCATAATGTTCATGCCGCAACATTTCTATAAGATAACTGCTATGAACACTATGGGCGGGTTTACAAAACCCGCCCAGCGAGGAGGTTTTATTTTGAAACCAATTTGTTTTCACCCTTGAATAGGATGCATTTTCCACTATTTATGGTGCTGTAAACCTTCCAACAAATTTATGGAGGTGTGTCATGACTAGGTATAACGATATCGAAAACTTGCCGTCCTTTTGAGGTCACAAGCAAGCGCCGCAAGTCCTTCCCATCTGAAACATATGTTAAGCGTGGTGAGCGTTATGTTCACGGCGACGTGGAACTCGTCGAAAAGCTAGGGCGCAATGATTTATGTCCTTGTGGTTCAGGACGCCGGTTTCAAGAAGTGCTGCCTCAAATCAAAGCGCTATGACGGGTCCGAGAAGGATTACTACTTTTAGGGACTGAACCAAAAGTCAGCCGGGGCTTAGGCGCTCCGGCTGGTTTTTCACCCCATCGCTGGTTCGGGTTTGTAACCTGAACCATAACGTTCATGCTGCAATATTTCTATCAGATAACTGCAATGAACAATATGGGCGGGTTTACAAAACCCGCCCAGCGAGGGTGGGTAGGGCATGAATAGTCTGCTTAGCCACCCCTAAAACCCCTTCGTCAGTAGCACCCAATTTTCTCCCTCATTCTGCCAATCTTCTTTCACCATCGGCCGGGAAGCTTTCTCCCGATAGCCGTGGCGTTCATAAAGACGGCGGGCGCCGGCATTGGCATCGGAAACGATGATGCTCATGCCTTGAGCGGCGTGGTTCTGACCAATTTTCTCGGCAAAGGTTAGAAGCTGGCTGCCAAGGCCCTTATTTCGAAACGCTGGCATAACAGCAAGCACATTGATGTACCATGTGGCTGGTGCATGATCTTCGAGCTCTTGAAGGGGTTTGAAGAGTGCAGGCAAGTCTGGCGGTATTGGCTCAGGGGGATCGGGTATTTTATAGCCTATCAGGCAACCGGCTGCCTTATCTTGGTGTTCGATGATCACTGCGTTGCGGTAGGAAAAGTCACTTTCCTCACGGGCAGCCCGTTTGCTGCCGACCTCCCATGCGGATTCACCAGGCTCTGCAAATTTCTCCCAAAGATAAAGAGGTAGGCCTTCACCCGCATAATTGACAAGCTCGGCCAGTAGGGGCGCCTCTTCTTTGTTAGCAGCTCGAAATGGTGGCTCAAATACTGTCACAAAACCCTCCATACAGAAGTGAATGCTATATTACATATTATAGAAGTAATCGCAGTCTCCTATAACTCCTTGCCATCCAACACCGTGTTAGCTACCGTCCCATGCGCCCATTCAAAATATAAGGAATATAATGATCATGTTGAATGTGCAGAAGCCATTTCAGAAAGGATTTTGGTTAAATACCACTTTGATTCTGCTTGCAGGACTGTTGATATCACTGGCAGTAGCAAAGAGAGCACATGCTGGCGAAGTGCGGGTTGCGGTTGCTGCCAATTTTGCCATGGCGGTAAAAGAGATTGGCGCACTTTACAAGAAAGCGACCAACCATAAGGCCATATTTAGCTTTGGCTCGACCGGTCAGCTCTATACCCAGATTACACAGGGCGCACCTTTTGAAGTTTTTCTCGCCGCTGACCAAGTGCGACCGCAACAGGCGGTCAAAGAAGGCTTTGCGGTTCCTGAAAGCCGCTTTACCTATGTAACAGGAAAAATCGTTTTATTCAGTACGAATAAAGAGCTTGTTATTGGTCAAGAGACGCTCGCGAAACGGGACTTCACTAAGCTCGCCATAGCAAATCCGATGACCGCTCCTTACGGTGCCGCTGCCGTGCAAACAATGAAAGAACTTGGCATTTATAACAAGCTCGCGCCAAAAATTGTCCAGGGTAATAGTATTGCCCAAACCTATCAGTTTGTAGAAACAGGGAATGCGGAGATTGGTTTTGTTGCTCTCTCACAGGTCGCTCACCACAATAATGGTTCGCGCTGGATCGTGCCCGATAACCTCTATTCAACCATTGCCCAAGATGCAGTGCTCTTAAAACGGGGTGCTAACAATCAGGCAGCACGTGCTTTCCTGACTTTTCTAAAGGGATCAGATGTGCGCAAGGTCAAGGAAAAATATGGATATGGTGGCGCAGACAACTAAGTATATTCAATCCGATGCCTGATTTTACTGAACTCTGGCCGCCCATTCGACTAACTCTTGAGTTGGCTAGCCTGACAACCATACTTCTCCTTATTGTAGGAACACCAATTGCCTGGTGGTTGGCACGTAGTCAGGCCAGATGGAAGGAGGCCGTGGCTGCCATTGTTGCCATGCCTCTCGTGCTGCCGCCAACCGTACTCGGGTTCTATCTCCTCATCTTTCTCGGTCCCAATGGTCCTGGTGGATGGATTGCGGAGCTTTTCGGTGGCCGGTCCCTTGCATTCACGTTTGAAGGGCTAGTGATTGGATCAGTGTTCTATTCATTGCCCTTTGTTGTACAACCCATCCGCAATGCTTTTGAGGCTTTTGGCGATCGCCCGCTGGAGGTTGCCGCAACATTGCGGGCTTCACCCTGGGATGCATTTTGGACAGTTGCGGTACCGTTGGCGCGTCCGGGTTTCATAACGGGAGCTGTTCTGGGGTTTGCCCATACGGTCGGTGAATTCGGTGTTGTCTTGATGATCGGCGGTAATATTCCTGGGGAGACCAGGGTGCTATCGGTTGCGATCTATGACTATGTGGAGACGCTGCAATGGACTAAGGCTCATATTCTTGCAGGTGGAATGCTGATCTTTTCCTTTATCGTCATACTCTCAATGATGATTCTTCAAAAGCGGATAAGGCGGCCCGGTTTATGAGGTGTGGTACAGAGATAATCGAGGCAGCATTTACCGGCGTGCTAGGCACCTTCTATCTAGACATAGCGTTCAAAGCACCTATGCAAGGTATCACCGCTCTCTTCGGACCTTCCGGCTGTGGCAAGACCACGATCCTTCGCTGCATTGCAGGGTTAAATCACTTGCCAGGCCGGTTAAGCACAGGGGGTGAATCTTGGCAGGATGACGAAAAAGGTGTGTTCCGCAAACCTCATGAGCGACCGATTGGTTATGTGTTCCAAGAGGCAAGTCTGTTTCCCCATCTCTCGGTCAGGAAAAATCTGCTCTATGGCACTGAGCGTGCCAAAAAGGCTCAAACCACTGACGCCTTCAAGTTTAATGACATTGTTGAGCTGCTGGGTATTGGACATTTGCTCGACCGGGCACCGGCCAACCTATCCGGTGGTGAGCGTCAGCGCGTTGCCATAGGGCGCGCATTGCTCTCACAACCGCAGCTTCTGCTTATGGATGAACCTTTTGCTGCACTCGATCGTGCAACCAAGGATGAAATTCTTCCTTACCTTGAGGTTGTGCATGAGACCTTGTCCATCCCTATTCTCTATGTCAGTCATGATATTGCAGAAGTTGCACGACTTGCCGACCATGTAATTGTTCTCTCTACCGGGCGTAAAGTTGCCGATGGTCCAGTTCAGGAGATACTGGAGCGACTTGACCTTCAACCCGAAACCGGGCGGTTCGAAGCTGGTATAGTTCTTACAGCACGTGTCACGGGTCATGATAACGAGGTCAAAGTAACCCGCTTGGAACATCATGGTCAGACCATTACGATCCCTTTTGCCAATATCCCCCTTGGGCAACAGGTTCGCCTCCGCATCCGTGCGCGCGATGTCGCCTTGGCAACGCATCGCCCCGAAGGAGTAAGCATACGTAACATTTTGGCCGGAACTATCAGCGAGATCGTCGAAGAACCTGAGACTGCTTTCGCTGAAATTCTGATCGACGTTGGTGGGGGGCGTTTGCGTGCACGCATTACACGTGAAGCTGTCATGGAATTGGCCCTTCAATCCGGGAAGCCGGTTTTTGCACTGATCAAGTCGATTTCTTTTGATCGGCGGGCGTTGGTAAGTTCAACAATGGCGAGTGTTTCCTAAAATAGAGCCATGTCTAGGTGCAAAATATAAATTTTGATGATCGATTAGCACGAATGATAATGAGTGCTACTTTCCAATCATGGCTTATTATGAAACCATATCCCCTTGGCGACGGATTGTCTCACCTGCGAATTATTTCCATATTTTTCAAGGCCAAGATCGTAGCAGCCTTATTATTTTCTTTTCAATCAAATGGTTCAAATGAGAGTGATTATGCTCTAGGGTCTGGCGCAGACTTACGTTAAATTGTCACTACGACAAATTATCACTACGACCTAAGGTCTCAAAGGATATAATAAGGGAGAGTCCCAATGATGCGGCATATTTTGCTGGCATTATTGCTTTTTGTTCCCATCGGCTCTGCGTCAGCGAGCTCGATTTGCGGAATTCAACCGTCAATCACAGATAAAAGCCTTGAAGGAGTTATTGGCAACGCAGCGAAGCGTCTTGTCGCCAGCAAGGCTGAAGGCGAAGATCTTCGTAAAGCAGCCATGCAAGATCTTGAAGAGCTTAAACGGCTAGCAGGCGGTGTTGGTGCATCTCAAGTCGGTGCCTATTATTTCCATGTGGCATGCCTTGAGTTTCTGGGCATCGTATCGCAAGACGCAAAATCCAAAACAGAGGTTCATGACAAACTGAAGATTATCTCTGAAGTTTTTGGTCAAACGAGTGAAACAAAGGACGTGTTGCAAAGGCTTGCTGTGAGCGAGCCGGCAGAGGCTCCTCAATCTGAGGTAGGGGCCACGAAACCTTTTGAGGTTGAAAAGGCAAAGCAGGAAGCTGAACAAGCACGCCAAGAGGCAGCTCAGCAGCAACGTCAGGCTCAAGCCAGGGCAGAGGAGCAGGCTCGCAAGGAAGTTGAGGCTCAGAGAATGGAAGCTGCTCGTGAGGCAGAGAGAAGTGCTGAGCCTATTGAAAAGCCGGCTCCAGCTCCTCAGGCGTCTGAAGGTAAGAAAGAAAATATCATAACCAAAAAAGCAGAAGCAAAAAGTGAACCGCCATCGTCAGGCCAGGCTGGCGTAGATCCTGACGACAGACCAAAGGTTGCCGTATCACCGCCTGCTGCCACAGCCAATGGCAAAAAAACTGATATTGAAACTACAAAAAAGGCAATTGGTGCAAGAGATGGTGCTAAGCGTGCGTTTAAATCGAGAGGTTTTAAGGCACCTGATTCTGAAAAGAGTGCGGCCGGTTTTGCTGCAACGGATACAAAATCGGAGTGCGAACAGTTAGGTCAGATAGGTGGTGGTGATTGCACGGATTTTGAAAAAATCATTGAAAACTTAAAAGAAGTGCCGCTTGCCTATAATCATCCTAAATCGATGTATCTAGGCAAGAGAACACAAATTACTTTGGCTTTAAAAACAAGCCGTGATGATCATAAAAAGGAACTTGAGGGACTTCCGGGTGAAGTCAAGACCGGTCAGACCAAAATATCTCGTATAATGCAGGCAGAGCTTTCAGGGGCGGCTTTCAAGATCGAGCCTTCCGGCGCACAGCAACGGACAGTTACGAGCCTTTCTTCCGTTAAGTGGACATGGTTTGTAACACCTCTGGAGGAAGGTACGGATAAGGTCCTGAACTTAGAGGTCTCAGCCATTCTGAGGGAGGGGACAAAGGCCCTTCCTCCGGTGACCATTCGAACATTCAGAACTCAGATAGAGGTTGATGTCAGGTGGTGGGATCTTGTGCTTTACAAGATCCAAGCCTTCGATCCTGTCTATCAACTTGCGACTGCAATAGGTGGTATAGCGTCTGCCCTACTTCTGATTTGGCGTTTTGCAACGTGGCGGCGCAGGCGGCGGAGCAAAGGCGAAGCTGGTGAAGTTGAAACAGATAAAACGGCAACAACGTGAACCTGTCGCTATGCTTTTTGTTCACGGTAAAGCAGGTAAAGGCCAGCTCCAATAACGATGAGTCCGCCTGACAACGTCCACAAAGTAGGAATGTCATCAAAGATCAAATAACCAAAAATCGACATGGAAATCAGACCCGAATAGACGAACGGTGCTAAAATGGGAGCCGGTGCGTGGCGGTGAGCAATGATCAGCAACCAATGGCCAAAGCCTCCCGAGAGGCCAAGCGATGCTAATAATGTCCATGTCCATATATCTGCGGGCCATTCCCAAACTGCTAACGCAAATGGTGCCATGATGAGCGCCCCGGCTAGGGGTGAGTAAAATTGTGTGACCTCGGAGGAATCATAGCGTGCCAGATAACGGGTCATGAGATTGTATAATGCGTAGCTCAAGGTCGCGGCAAAAGAAAAGACGATTGCCCAATGAATGCCCCCAAAGCCTGGCCGTGTGACAAGGATCACGCCGACAAAACCAACAAGAATAGCAAGAAGCCTACGCCAACCGACCCACTCACCGAGAAAGGGACCTGCGAAGGCGGCAACGATAAGAGGCGTTAGAAAGAAAATGGTGACGGTTTGATCTAGCTGGAGATATTTTAGTGCGATGAAGTTAAATGCCGTCGCCCCCAGCATAAAAAGGGAGCGCAAGATTTGGTGTGTTAACTTATCGGTTTTCACTAACTTAGGAATACTGATCGAGTTAAGAAATAAAAAAGTGAACAGCATATGTGCCAGGAACCGTATCCAAATAACCTCTGCAACGGGTAGTTGTACAACTCCACTCAAATATTTAGCTGTAGCGTCCAATACGGAAAAACTGATGATAGCGCCACACATCAGACCAATAGCCTTAAGGCGCCACGTTTGGTCGTCATTGGCAGGCTGTGATTTTACTGTCATAGGCTGGTGCGAGGTCATAAATGACTTTA
Source organism: Methyloligellaceae bacterium (assembly GCA_965224165.1). Lineage (GTDB taxonomy): Bacteria > Pseudomonadota > Alphaproteobacteria > Rhizobiales > CBDCYM01 > CBDCYM01. Next base: position 2,182,111 of record CBDCYM010000011.1, read on the forward strand.
TAAAGGGCAGAATAGGTCCTGTCCGCCTACTATATTCAGTTTGTTTGAACAAGAGGATGCTGCTTATTGGGCAGATATTTGCTATTGGATCTGACGGCAGTGTAAGCTGATTATCAAGGTATGATCAGAGCTAAAGAAAATAATCAAAAGGCTGTTAGTGTTGGTTGTTTTTGTTGGCACTCTTCGTCTCGATATTCTATACCTTGCTTTCCTTGTTTTTTACCCGGTTGACTTCGTGTGAAAAACCGATAGAAGGCAAGGGGATTCACAATAATAGGGCCCGTAGCTCAGTTGGTAGAGCAACTGACTTTTAATCAGTGGGTCGCAGGTTCGATTCCTGCCGGGCTCACCATTTTACATATCTCACGGCAATTTGCTCCGCTCACGCCTCCGAAGGGGCGGGCTCTTTTGGTTGGCCTATGGTTTCGCCTACTTGAGGCCATTAAGGCCCGGCGCCCACTTGGGCGCCATGGTGTCGGTTTGAAATTGCTTCCAAAACCTCCACCATTGTTTTCAAGGGATTAAGCAAGAATTGCAAATGGGAATCCATCTAGAGCATGTCACATTCACATGCGTTCACTTGCATGCTCTAGCCTTTTGATATCGATCAACTTTTCAGCGCTCAAGTGAATCCACTTAAACGCGGGTTGATCTAGGCGTCTCGCTCTTGAGTGTTTTCAGGAAAAGTGGACACCGGTTTTCCGTCCGAAAACGCGGCAAATCAAAGGCTTAGAGCCTGGTTTCGATTCAATCAAAACCGAAAAGACTCCGGATACTTGGACAGGGGAGGGACATCTTCTCCGACAGCATGAATTGATACCTACCAAATATCGGACAAAGTTTCTCTCGTCACGATGTAGGGGAGGCATTATAGTGATGCCGCCCAAAAAATAGTCGAATAGAGTTGCGTATTGGGGGGATGTTGTGTCGGATAGTCAGAAGCCTTTCCTAGAAATTGATGCTTTACCTGGCATGGTACGTTGGTTTCGGCCTTTACTGCTTTTGCGTATCGCAAGGCGGGCCTTTATCTCAGCCATATTTGGAGAATATGCCGATCAAAGGATTGTTCAGTCTGCTGTAGATGATGTAAATCCAGATGAGCTTGTAGCGCGCTACGACTATGCTGATGAGGATCTTGCCGACAATGCAGGTGCGATTTGGATTGATTATGTTGCTGATATTGGCGACGGGTTTGATCCAACTTTTGCAATCGCCTCTCTCATGTCGCCGGAGCAGTTGGATGTTGAGGGTACGGATACGCTGTCTGGGGGCAAATTATTAATTATGGGGGGTGACGAGGTCTATCCATTCGCGTCGCGAGACGAATATGAGAGACGTACGTTTCAAGCCTATCGTAGAGCTTATCCTTCTGATGACGCTCAGCGTCGGGTCTTCGCAATTCCAGGTAATCACGATTGGTATGACGGTTTGGTTGCCTTTGATTATCACTTCTGTAAGGCGCGTGAAGGTTTTACGGATCGGTTACATCTTGGTGGATGGGTTTGCCCGCAACACCGTAGTTATTTTGCCGTGAAGCTACCCAACAATTGGTGGATCTGGGGTGCCGATATTCAGCTCAATCAATATCTGGATACCGGTCAGGTTCACTATTTCCGGCGCGTTAGTGAGCGCATGGGGCCTGACGACAAAATCATTCTCTGCATGCCTCAACCGAGTTGGCTTTATGCCAAACGTATGGGGGCCGAATGGTCTTATCGGAACTTAGGACGTATAAGCGAGATTGCCCACAAAGCAGATGCAAAAATTGCCGTTGTTCTCGCCGGAGATGTGCATCATTACAGTCGCTACTATTCCAGTGACCAAGACCTTCATTTGATAACTTCAGGAGGTGGTGGTGCTTATCTACATCCAACTCATCAATTGCGTGATGAGGTGGATGTCAGTTGGAAGGGAAACAGCCATAAATTTACACTCAAAAGTGAAACTGATGGCGAAAACATCAAAACCGACACTTCAATCCGAGCCTGTTATCCGAGTAAATCAGAAAGCAACGGGCTGGCGTGGCGTAGTCTTGGATTTTTGTTCAGAAATTTATCTTTCTGTTTTACGCTCGGTTTAATTTATTGGCTGTTCACTTACCTGTTTCGTAATACGATTGCTGTCTGTATATCAGGCGCAGGCGGATCCAACAGATCAACATTAACAGGGGCCGAACAGCTTTATCTAAAATGTCCGGATGGGTATTATTTAGGTGTTGAGTGGCTCTTGCGTTTTATTGGTGATGATCTCCTCAACAATCCTCTGTTCTTGGTTTGCATCGTTGGTAGTCTTGTCATCTTGATTTTCTATGTTGATAGCAAGCGTCTTTTTACACGTTTTATTGTTGGCTCCCTGCATTGGCTTGCGCATATGACAGCACTTTTCGGTGGTTATGTGGGGGTAAATCTCTTGAATATGGAAGTCTACAAACGGCTCACAGCCGGGAGTGGATCGGACACATATCTCGATACGTTCTGGCATTATCTTGCATTTCCAATAGAAATGATACTCATCGGCACCATTGTCGGCGGTATGATCTGGGGGATCTATTTTTTTCTGACGTGTCGTTTTGGGCGGATGCATTGGGATCATGCATTTTCGTCAATGCGGATCATGGATTATAAGAATTTTTTGAGGCTTAAAATCGAGCCAGATAAATTGACGATCTATCCGGTCGGCCTTCAACGTGTTCCAAGACGTCAATCATGGCGTCAAACAACGGTCCAACAGCGTGAACAAGGCGTTATTCCGGGGCTTATGCCTCAAACCCCTATGAAACCAAAACTGATCGAGAAGCCGATCGTCATACGCCTCTGAGATGTTCAATCTAACCTCATCTCGCTTGTCTTATGATTTTCTGCAAATCAGTTGATTGTGAGCCGCCGCGAGCGAGTGTCTTCTCGCCCTTGCGGCGGCGGGGGACGGATCGGTATATCGCTGGCCGTTTGACGGGCCGTGTTAGAGTGTGATCACCCCCGTCTTTTCCCTGAGGCCCGAATGGATACTCTAGCGCTAAAGCAAAACTCCAATCTGCAAAGTCGGCCCGTGTTTCGCCTTTTGGCATGTAGGCTCCTAAGGCCGGTTCGAATGCATCTTTCGCAATTATAGAAGCGTCCGATAGAAAACAATCGAAAGTGAATAGTGCGAAACTGAAAATTAGTGTAGTTTCAACAGCACTTTTAAGTCTCTTGTTTGAGTGAATTGAATGCAATCAACTTTTTCAACTATTGACGGAGAAAAAAATGAGACTTGTGAGTTTAAGTGCCACTGCAATTATTGTGACCATATTCCTGGCCAATCCAGTCCACGCCTTTGGCTCTAAGTGTCGTCAATATGTGAGCATACCGACTACAGTTGCGATTTCGAATGGAAAAGCTGTAGCTCTACTCAATAGCCGCTTCTACAATTATAACCGGCTTCGCGGACATTTCGGTCCTCACCAAAATGCTCGTATACTTCACCCAACTAGGAAGTGTTCGACGAGGCGTTCGCGTTATCGCACTTTGAAGTAGGTTCCTCTATTTAGTGCGACCTGGTCCGCACGTTGTAATTGCTCATCGCTGTATCATGGTACATCGTTGTAGTCATGGTGTTACATTGCTTTGAGCTTCTGCGGCATAGCCGAAGTGCCTCCAACTTCTGTCCATTCCACGATGATACTCAACAGACCCTAGATCAATTGAGATGTCCGCGCCAATTGAACGGTCTTTGTTCCTAAGCGAGCAAAACGCGTTCGACTGACCAGTACAGTCCAATCATTGCAATAGCAGCGGATGCGGGTAAGACGATACGCTGTCGGTACCATGGACGATTGCCGAACCACAAACCGGTCGTCATCCAGGCCAGCGCTATGACAGTTAATTGGCCGAACTCCACACCGACGTTAAAGCCGATAAGACCCAGCACAAAATCCGGACGCGATAAGCCTATTTCCCGAAGTATGCCAGCGAAGCCAAGTCCGTGAAGTAGACCGAAGCCGAATACGACAACCGGTCGCCAAGGATTGAGGCGCGATGTCATAATATTTTCAACCGCGACATAAACGATGGATAGTGCGATCAAGGGTTCTACAATTGAAGGTGATATCTGCACGATGCCATATAAGCCAAGTGCTAAAGTAATAGAATGGGCAATCGTGAAGGCTGTTACCTGCCAAAGCAGGGGGCTGATCTGTAAACTCAGAAGATAGAGGCCAAGCACAAATAAAATATGATCAAGTCCCTTGGGAACGATATGCTCAAAACCGATGACGGCATAGTCCCACAGGACATTCCATGCGTTTTTGATAGTTTTTCCACGCAACGGCACCGGTTTGCTTGAGGCCCCGTCCTTGAGCCAGCTTGTTATTGTTTTGTCGGCGTCTGGGCGCTTGACTCGCAATACGTTATTGCCAAATTGTGCTGCGTAAGACCAGGTCAGGAACTTCGAATTAGGGGGAATCTTTCCAAAAAACCGGACCGTGGAGATACGCGCTAGTGCCAGATCACCAGGTGGCGGTATGGCGATCGACGAAATCCTCAGCTTCATACGATTGTTGTCAAATCTAAGGTCCACACCCTCCAACCACCGAGGTGCAAATGCGGTGAACCGTGCCTGTAACTCATCCGCCGATAGAGCCCGAAGTTCATCATATAGGTTTGCGTGTGGTGATTGATCCGTATCGCTGTGTTTGGTTCCTATTTCAGCAATCAACGCTTCGAGGTTGGCGCGCAGTTCAATCTCATAGCGCTGATCAGCGTTAACTGTAACCGTTACGATTGCTGGACGGATCTCATGAGCATAAACTGCGATTGTGTGGACTAAAAAGCTCGCAATTATGATGCTAAGAACCAGACATCGTCTCACTTCGGCCGATTCTCCGCCGTTAGTTATCATTGACCCCTGGCCGTTAAAGCAAGAAAGAGCTTTAGTTGCAAGCATTGTAAGGTGGTTTTCGTTGTAGGGAAAATACGATTTGCCAATGTTAAAACAAACACGGCGATGGATTATAGGCACGATGGTATTTGCCTTATTCAGCTATATCGTTGCCCCTCACCAAGCTGAAGCACATGAGTTTTGGTTGGAAGCATCTGACTATACGCCAAAAGCTGGCGCGACGATCACCATTACAATAAGGAATGGCCAGTTTTTCAAAGGCAATTCCCTACCGTTCATTCGTGATTGGTTTACGCGTTTTGTGATTAAAGACAGTAAAGATTTGCGCCCAATTGACGGTGTTGATGGAGATGATCCGGCAATCCAGATGAGGCTTACGACACCTGGTATAACGGTGATTGCTTATCAAAGCAAAGCTGATGAGTTGTCCTTTGCGACCTGGCAAAAATTCACGAGTTATTTGAGAAATGAAGGACTCGAACATATTCTGCCGCGCCACCTTGAACGTGGTCTTGGCAAGACCGGGACGAAGGAAACCTACGTGCGTTGTGCTAAGATACTTGTTTCGACCAACCATAGCAGTGGAAATGATAGTGCTGTCGGACTGCCCCTTGAATTGATCGCAGAACAAAATCCTTACACTCTGCCAGCTGGTGCAATTTTGCCTGTGCGTTTGCTTTTACATGGAAAGCCTCTCGCGGATACTACGGTCAAGGTCTTCGATAGCAAACAGCCAGACGAGCCACGTCGATATATAAGTGACAAAGACGGTCGGATACGCGTCAAGCTAGCGCCTGGCAGTAAATACCTCCTCAACGCGGTCCACATGTTCGAGCCCGTGAATAAAAAAGAAGCAGACTGGTCCAGCTTTTGGGCGTCACTGACCTTTGAACGGCCTGAGTAGCCATCCCTCAAACTTAGCGGTTCTCAGTTTTTCAGTTTTGTATAAATTGTGAGCGCAATTTGGGTTACAGGAGAGAGTATTTCATGAAAATGATGATTATGGCCGCCGCTGGAGGGGCGATTGGCGCTGCGGGACGCTATTTGGTTGGCGTTGCGGCGTTGCGGTTTTTGGGCCCCGGCTTTCCCTGGGGCACTTTGGCAGTGAATGTGTTTGGCTCACTGGTCATGGGGGTGCTAATTGAAGCGATAGCGTTGCGCTTTTCTGTTTCCAATGAAATCCGTACATTTCTTGCTACTGGTATTCTTGGGGGATTCACGACGTTCTCTGCTTTTGCGCTTGATTTTGCGGTTCTTTGGGAACGCAAAGAAATGCTTGCCGCATGGGGGTATTTGAGCAGTTCCGTTATACTTTCTATTCTTGCTCTTTTTGTTGGGCTTGCCTTAGCACGAGTAATTTTACAATGAGCAGTGTGACGCTTTGTGATGTCAAAAAGGATGAAGAGGGTATGCGGCTCGACCGCTGGTTCCGTTTGCATTACCCGGATTTAACTCACGGGCGTCTACAAAAACTTTTACGTAGTGGTCAGATCCGAATTGATGGAGCGCGTGTTAAAGCCAATACCCGCCTTGCCATCGGTCAAAAGATCCGCATTCCGCCGCTGCCCCAAGAAAGAAAAACCAAGCCGCCGAAAAAAGATCTTGCACCTGAGGATATTGCCTTCGCTCAGGGCCTGGTTATCCATCGGGATGCCTTTGTCATTGCTTTGAATAAACCCCCCGGCTTGGCTGTTCAGGGCGGGACGCGCATGGATCGCCATTTGGACGGCTTGCTTGACGGACTTAAATTCGATTTTGACGAGCGTCCACGCTTGGTACATCGGCTCGACAAGGACACAAGTGGTGTTCTTTTATTAGCCCGTACACGTGATGCTGCTTCCAAACTAGGGCAGGCGTTGAAACACCGATCGGCCGAAAAAATCTATTGGGCCTTGGTCATGGGGGTTCCACGGCATGCCGCGGGAACAATTAATTTGCCGCTCATAAAAAAAGGCGGGCAGGGTGATGAACGAGTTCGTATTGCCGATCTTCAAGAAAGTGCTGCGCAAAAAGCCGAAACTGATTACGCAATTGTTGACATCGCTGGCCAAAAATTTGCCTGGCTTGTTATGCGGCCGGTGACAGGGCGGACGCACCAACTCAGGGTTCACGCGAATGCGATTGGGCATCCGATTGTCGGAGATGGCAAATATGGTGGAGCAGATGCCCATCCCGGTGGCGAGATTCCCCAAGTTCTTCACTTGCATGCAACCACAATAAGTATTCCACATCCGAATGGTGGAAAACTTAAAGTCTCTGCTCCATTGCCACAACATATGTTAAAAACGTGGGAACTGCTCAATTTCGATTCGAGAGCAGAAGTAAGTCTGCCCGATAAACTAAAAAGCTGAGAATTATTCTCGGTAAAAAGTAGGGGCTGATTTTCTGTCAAAAAATGTAGCAAAATAAAAGTAACAGAAAAAAGGTGCGGACCTTACAAACGCACAATAAATGGAAACGCTCTACGGTCTGTTGAGTATCAGCCCATGAGACTGAACAACGGCCTAAATATATCGATCCAATATTTATTTGGATGTTTTGTGTGAAGTTGTTGCGTTAGAGCATCTATTTGCGACGCAGGCTTTCGGGAGGTCGGCCTGTGTGCAGAGGAGGTGTTTGAACGCTAATAAATCGATCGATAACAAATGGATGGAACATGTTGTGCAAATGCGACATGAACAAGGGGGCAACTCACATGAATCTCATTCTCTTTGATTGCGATGGCACTTTGGTGGATAGTCAGGACATCATCGTTACAGCCATGAACCAGGTTTTTGCAGACCACGGATTGAAGCGGCCATCGCGGGAAGACGTGCTTGGTATTGTTGGGCTTTCACTGACGGAGGCTATTAGCCGGTTAAGTCCGGAAAGTGACAGCCGATCAATTGAAGTAATTGGCGCAGCCTATAGAGCGGCTTATCAGGAACTCAGATTTGAGGCTAACCATGTTGAGCCTCTGTTTTATGGCGCTAAAACTGCGCTCAAGCACCTTGTACGCCGAGATAATATTTGCCTCGGTATCGCTACGGGGAAATCACGGCGCGGTGTTCGTGCTGTTTTCGAGCGTCACAAAATTTCAGATTATTTCGTCACCATTCAAACTGCCGATGACGCACCATCAAAGCCACATCCTGGTATGATTGAAAAGGCCTTGGAGGAGACAGGCGCTTATCCTGAGGACGCAATTATGATAGGTGATACTACATATGACATCCTTATGGCCCATAATGCTGGTGTAAAAGCAATCGGCGTCTCATGGGGATATCATTCCGTGGACGATTTACGAGATGCAGGCGCGTATTCTATCGCTCACAATTTTCCAGCACTATTGCGTCTTATATCCGGCGTTACCGAAAAAATAGAGGCGGTTGCGTGACAAGTGATCGGAAGGATGTCCCGCTCCATTCCGGTCGAAAATCTACGGGTAAAGGGGACTTAGATCACAAGCTTCCCCATAAATTTTATAAAGAAGTTGGTGTAGAAAAATGCGAAGGCGGTTTTGTTGTACTGCTTGATAGCAAGTCTGTGCGTACACCAAAAAAGAATAAGCTTGTTTTACCGTCCAAGGAATTAGCTGAAGAAATTGCGATAGAGTGGTCAAAGCAGGGCGATAAAATCGACCCCGCAACCATGCCGCTTTTGAAACATGCTAACACAGCTATCGATTTGGTCCAGAATCGCAAGGCGTCTGTGATTGAAGAGATCGTGTGCTATGCAAATTCTGATTTACTTTGCTACCGTGCGGAAGAACCGGAGGCTTTGATCAAACGGCAGCGGGAGCTGTGGGATCCGATTTTGGCTTGGCTTAATGAGAGATTAAAGATTGAGTTTAAGTGCGCGCAGGGGGTTATGCCAGTCAACCAATCCGGCACTACGCTTGTGCGGATTCGCGATAATCTTGAGTCATATGATGTATTTGAGTTAGCTGCCCTGCACAATATGACAACTCTTATGGGGTCCGCTATTTTAGGGCTTACAGTTTTGACTAAACATTTGACGGCGGAAGAGGCTTGGCGCGCTGCCAATGTTGATGAAGATTGGCAAATCGCCAAATGGGGGGAAGATGACCAGGCAGCCGCACGACGGCAGCGCCAGTGGCGTGAATTACAAGCGGCATCCCAATTTGTCGAGCTGCTTGGATCGTTAGCAATTTAAAGGTTATAGAATTGCAACTTACGATTGTTGCCTTGGTTCAATTGTAGAGAGATCGGGTCAAACTGTCCGGATGTTGAAGCAGATAAATAATTGTAAAAACAATAGGTTATGAATTTATCTTAACTCTAAGTGTTAAAAAAACAACATATTTCATTAAATAGTCTGAAATATCCTAAATGAGAGAGTAGGTCTTTAGAACTCTCATTATAATAATCGACCAACAAATATCTAATAATAATTCAATAAAGGGGATCTTCCTATGAATAAGGAAATTCGGAGAAAAGGATTATCGATGTTAGTGTCGATTTTCATGGTTTTCCTAACAGTACTCCAAATAACTTCATCACAAGCTAAAGAGGGAATTTCCGCACAGCAGCTGCTTGAGTTGGCGGGTGCCGATAGTGCGTTCAAGGGATTACCTCAGAATTTCATAGGGGCTTTGGAGCAGCTAAAACAACAGCAAGGAAATATTACACCGGAATTTGCCGAAGCTTGGAAAAGCTCAGTCATGGCTTCTTTTAAACCGAATATGTTGTCTTCTCGCGTTGGCGATAAACTCAAGGATTATTTCACTCCTGAAGAGAAGAAAACATTGTTTGAGTATTTCAACTCGAAATTCGGCAAGAAAGTCACAGCGTTGGAAAAAGCCGCACAGGCTCCGCAAAAGCAGGCCGAGATAATGCAGAAAGCTGCGGCAATATTGGCTGAGGGTAAAAAACAACCAGATCGTATCGCCCTTTATCAGTCCTTAGACAAAGCGCTCAAATTGTCCGAAACGGCGACAGCACTTGCTGTGAACAGCCAAATCGCGATGGTAATCGGGATGCAAGCTGCTAATACATCTCCGCAAAAAGGACCAAGTTTTGAACAGTTGAGGAACGCTATGTTAGCACAGTCTGGCAAGATCAAAGCTGCCGTGACGAATGTCCTTATGGTCAATTTTATCTATACATATCGTAGCTTGACCATGCCAGAGCTAAAGAAATATCTCGCATTCCTAAAAAGTGATGCAGGGCAAAAATTTGCCTTCGGCTTATTCAAAGCTCAAGATAGTGTGTTGACAGATGCCACACATGACTTCGGTAAAAAGCTTATGAAGGCCCTTGGCCGCGAGCCGATTTAGCAGCTATTTTTTGTCTTATTCTAATCAATCCTCATAGGGGTCTGGTTTTGATTTCAACAAAATCAGACCCCTAGCTTTTCGCATTGCCCTTGCCATGTTATTCAGCGTTTCGGTAAACCTCTGTATGGTTACATGACTTAAAATCAGGGAAATGCGATGAAGGACATCCTGGAAGAACTCGAAAAACGACGGGCTAATGCAGAACTAGGTGGTGGTGAAACACGCATTGTAGCCCAGCATAAGCGGGGCAAACTCACAGCACGTGAGCGCATTGAGCTTCTTCTTGACGAGGACTCTTTTGAAGAGTTTGACATGTTTGTCGAGCATCGCTGCACCGATTTCAACATGGAACGAACTAAAATCCCTGGCGATGGAGTGGTGACCGGCTGGGGCACAATTAATGGCCGGGTCATTTATGTTTTTGCCAAAGATTTTACTGTTTTTGGCGGTTCACTTTCTGAAATGCATGCGCAAAAAATCACCAAGATCCAGGATATGGCATTGCGTAACCGCGCTCCCATCATTGGTCTTTTTGATGCAGGTGGGGCACGCATTCAAGAAGGAGTTGCTGCGCTCGGCGGTTATGGAGAGGTTTTTTTACGTAACGTTTTGGCGTCTGGCGTTATTCCACAGATCTCGGTGATCATGGGACCTTGTGCGGGGGGTGACGTTTACTCGCCGGCCATGACAGACTTTATTTTCATGGTTAAGGACACGTCCTATATGTTTGTGACCGGACCTGACGTCGTGAAGACGGTTACTAATGAGGAGGTTACAGCAGAGGAACTTGGTGGGGCCAGCGTGCACACGACCAAATCCTCCATCGCAGATCGCGCTTATGAAAATGATGTCGAAACGCTTTTGCAGATGCGCCGCTTCATGGATTTCCTCCCTTCTAACAATCAGGCTGGCGTGCCCACCTTGCCAACGAAGGACGATGCAAACCGCACTGAAATGTCACTTGATACCCTTATTCCCGATAATCCTAACAAGCCTTACGACATGCGGGAGTTGATCTTAAAGGTCGTTGATGAAACTGATTTTTTTGAGATCCAGGAGAGTTTTGCCAAGAATATTGTTGTTGGCTTTGGGCGTATGGAGGGGCAGACAATTGGCGTTGTGGCTAATCAACCTATGATGCTCGCAGGCGTGCTTGACTCCGATGCATCACGTAAGGCAGCCCGCTTTGTACGGTTTTGTGATTGTTTCAATATTCCTATCGTGACTTTTGTTGATGTACCTGGCTTTCTTCCGGGTACGGCACAGGAATATGGCGGCTTAATTAAGCATGGAGCCAAGCTGCTCTTCGCGTTTGCCGAAGCAACGGTACCTAAGGTGACAGTGATTACGCGCAAGGCCTATGGCGGAGCTTATGATGTGATGTCGTCAAAACATATCCGTGGTGATGTGAATTACGCTTGGCCAAGCGCTGAAATTGCTGTGATGGGATCGAAGGGGGCGGTTGAAATTTTATATAGATCTGAGCTTGACGACGCGGAGAAAATCGCCAAGCGGATTGAAGATTATGAAGACCGTTTTGCTAATCCGTTTATTGCAGCAGAGCGCGGTTATATTGATGAGGTCATTCCACCACACTCGACAAGGCGCAGGATCTGCCGGGCGCTTAATATGCTCAAGGATAAGACCGTCGAGAACCCTTGGAAAAAACACGATAATATTCCACTTTAACGCCAATTATGGATAGGCTATATGTTGTTCAAATTCTCACAAACACTCGTCATTCCCGCCTTCACGCACTGCTGTCCGGGGAATTTTTAGGTGAAGGTGAAAAGTGGTTGATATAAAAAGACATAACGCTATCTCGGAGTATCGGGACTTGGTTCTGACGGTGCCACTTGCGCTCCTTCCCCCTCGAGGGGGGAAGGCCAAACGCCACCGCCTTAGCTCACCAGAGCTAAGGCGCATGGTGTTTGGGATGGGGGTGACGGAGGCAAGTGCAAGAGCATGAATTGTCTTATGAATCCCCCCCCACCCGGCACTCCGTGCCGACCTCCCCCTCCAGGAGGGAGGTTATTGGAGTATGCTGTCAAACCTCACGACACGACAAGTGGAGATGCATTTCCAAATTTTCCCGGACAGCAGTGCGCCTTCGCGGGAATGACGAGTGTTTGTTGCGTATGAACGAGTAAAAACACATCCGCCCTTATACTGAATTGATAATAATTTAAGAGTGCACCTGCCTTTTATCCATAATTCAACAATTCTAATGTTATCTCAACCATGATCCTGTCACACGCCCATAAGTTCATATACATCAAAACCTATAAGACGGCTTCAACCAGTATTGAGGCAGCTTTGTGCGATATCTGCGGACCTGAGGATGTCATCACGCCAGCATCAAAACAGCTCATAGCACATCGCAAGGATGAGAGGGCGCAGAATTATCGTCTCCAACATCCGCTTAAACCAAAACGTCCGTTATGGCGTAAAATGTTAGGGCGGCCAGAGCGGCATTATCACCCAAGCGTTGGGTTTTATGAGCACATGCCGGCATGGCGTGTGAAGCAATATGTCGAGCCGAGTATTTGGAACAGTTATTATAAATTCACCTTTGAAAGAAACCCCTGGGACCGGCAGGTTTCCTGGTATTATTACAAAACCAAATCAAAAGACCCACGGCCATCCTTTGATGACTTTAATGCGAATAAAAAACGTGCCTGGGTGGAGAATTATGACCTCTATACGCTTGATAACCAGGTTTGTATGGATTTCATCGGCCGTTATGAAAATTTGGGCGAGGATTTCGGTAAGGTCCTCAAGGAACTTGGCTTGGCGGGACAAATCACTCTGCCCAAGGTAAATGTTTCCAAAGGTAAAGAAGGTAATTACAAAGACTATTATAGTGATAAATCACGTAATTTAATGGCTGAGTGGTATGCTCGGGAAATCGACCTTTTTGGCTATGAATTTTGAGTTTTTCCTTATTGCCGTTGTCTAAAAAGCCCCCCCGTTAACCTCTGTTAGCTAATTGGCAACCATAAGCTTTTAGTCTCCTAGATCTAGTTTTGCATAACCGGGGACTCACATGCCAGTCTATGATTTGCCGCCTGAGCTTGCTGCTATTGCTGAGCGGGGGATTATCACATCCAATGATGTTTTGAGACTCAAACAAAGTATTTTTTCTGATGGAGCGGTATCGGTAGCGGAAGCTGATGCGCTGTTTCGAATTCACCAGATCTGCAGCTTGGGAGATTCATCCTGGAACGGCTTTTTTGTCGATACATTGACTGACTACATCGTCTTTCAGGATGAGCCAAAGGGCTATATTACACTCGATAACGCGATCTGGTTGATTGAACGGATCTCAGACGGAGGCGGTGTAAAAACAGCCATAGAGCTCGAACTTCTTGTTAATGTCCTAGAAAAATCACGCTGGAGCCCACCACGCCTTGCTTGTTTTGCGTTAGAGCAAATTAAGCACGGTGTATTGAATGGCAAAGGACCTCTTCGAGATGAATTGGCTCTGGAGCCGGGAATTATTGGTGAGGCTGAAGTCGATCTTTTACGCAGAATTCTCTATGCCTTTGGTGGCGATGGAAATATCGCCATAACGAGGGAAGAAGCGGAAGTTTTGTTTGATATCAATGACGCTACGAGTGAGGCTCAAAACCATGCCACATGGTCTGACCTCTTTGTAAAAGCAATTGCAAACCATGTAATGACTGGATCTGGCTATCAAGGACCAAGCCGGGAAGAAGCTCTAAAACGGTCGGCATGGCTCGATGAGCGGCAGGGGATAAGCGGATTTCTAAACCAGATGGTCTCTGGAGGTTTTAAGAGTGTTATCGAAGCCTATAAACAGCAAAGCAGCGAAGAAGCCGCACTTGCAAGGCTTGAGGCTCAGCGCTTGGAACTTATCACCGGTGAGCGGGTTACGGCTCAAGAGGCGGGATGGTTGAAGGATCGTATTGGCCGAGAAGATAAGCTTCATGAAAATGAATTGGCGCTTTTGCGTTTTCTCAAAACGGAGTCACCGGATATTCATCCTTCTCTAAAACCATTGCTTGAGCTGGCTGCTTAGCGTGCAATGGAACGATCGAACTTGATTTATGCAGGGGGACGGGTAAGGCCTTGCTGGATGCCCGGACTTGATCCGGGCATTACCTGTAGGAATGGCTGATAAATCTTCAAAAAGACTCTAATTGACCATTGTATTTTTTTGTTCTTTCGATCAGTTTACCTGCGCAGGCTTGAGGTCTAATAGAAGACTACTGTCTGATCAAAGCTCACGTCAGTGTGCCGTCCTAGATCCTCTTAAACGCAGGAATACCTGGCCAGATGTTCAAAAAAATTCTTATTGCAAACCGCGGGGAAATTGCGTGTCGTATTATCAAGACGGCACGTCGCTTAGACATTGCCACTGTTGCCGTTTATTCAGACGCGGATCGTGATGCGCTGCATGTTGAGATGGCCGATGAGGCCGTTCATATTGGCCCACCAGCTGCAGCTAACTCTTATCTTGTTATTGATAAGATAATTGCCGCTGCCAAGAAAACAGGGGCGGAAGCGATACATCCTGGCTACGGTTTTCTTTCAGAAAATGCAGAATTTGCACGGGCACTTGATAAAGCTAACATCACTTTCATTGGACCCAATGTAAAAGCCATTGAAGTAATGGGAGATAAGATTGAGTCCAAGAAATTCGCCAACGATGCGAAGGTCAGTACTGTTCCAGGGTATTTGGGCGTTATCGAGAATGCTGATGAAGCTATTAAGATCGCCGAGGAAATTGGCTATCCGGTGATGATTAAAGCCTCTGCCGGTGGTGGGGGCAAGGGGATGCGTATTGCCACCTCGCGTGAAGAAGTGGCAGAAGGCTTCGCATCATCCGTATCAGAAGCAAAATCGAGCTTCGGCGATGATCGGGTTTTTGTTGAAAAGTTCATAGAAGATCCGCGGCACATTGAAATTCAAGTTTTGGCGGATCGTCACGGGAACACGATTTATTTGGGTGAGAGAGAGTGTTCAATTCAACGACGTAATCAGAAAGTAATCGAAGAAGCTCCAAGTCCTTTTCTTGATAAAGCCACGCGGGAAGAAATGGGCAAACAATCTGTTGCCCTTGCGAAAGCTGTTAATTATGAGAGCGCCGGAACGGTGGAGTTTATCGTCGACAAGGACCGTAATTTTTACTTCCTTGAAATGAATACCCGCCTTCAGGTGGAACATCCTGTAACCGAACTTGTTACTGGGTTTGACCTGGTTGAACAGATGATCCGCGTGGCTGCAGGCAAAACGCTCACTATTAGACAAGAGGATGTAAAACTTAAAGGGTGGGCCGTTGAAGCCCGTATCTATGCTGAAGATCCCTTTCGCAACTTTCTCCCTTCTATCGGTAGGCTTGTGCATTACCATCCACCTCAAGAAGGCACGATTAATGGCCTGACGATCCGCAACGATACCGGTGTTTATGAAGGTGGAGAGATCTCTATGTTCTACGATCCGATGATAGCCAAGCTCATCACCCATGGCAGGGATCGTATTGCAGCAACAGATCTGATGAGTGAGGCTCTTGATGCCTTCTATATTGACGGCATACAACATAACATCCCCTTTCTTGCAGCGATCATGAAGCATCCGCGTTGGCGTGAAGGTCAGCTTTCGACGGGTTTTATCGCAGAAGAATATGCTGATGGTTTTGAGCCAAGAATTGCTAAGGGGACACTGCGGGACAAACTGGTAGCGGTCGCAGCTACCATCGACCATATAACCAATCAGCGACGCCGTAAAATCACACATCAGATGCAGGGTCAAAACGTTTGTTTTGCACAAAACCGTGTTGTTGTCCTTGGCAAGAACAGCACGCGAGTTCGTGTCTCTGGAAAAGGGAAAGAGCCCATTAAGATTGCGTTATACGATGGTGCGGACAAACAAAAAGGCGAGATTACGCTTAAGTCCGATTGGTGGTTAGGTGATCCCCTTTGGACAGGCACATTAAACGGTGAGCAGATTACTATGCAGGTTCGCCCTCGGTTAAATGGGGTTGAGTTAACCCATCGCGGCGTAAGCGGTGTGGCCTATGTTTACACCGAACGTGAAGCGGAACTTGCAGCTCTTATGCCGATCAAAACGCCGCCCGATACGTCCAAAGTTCTTCTTTGTCCTATGCCGGGCCTTGTCGTCTCGATTGCGGTTGAGGAAGGTCAGGATGTCAAAGCGGGCGAACCGCTTTGCACGGTGGAAGCTATGAAGATGGAAAACATTCTAAGGGCGGGGCGGGATGCAATCGTCAAAAAGATCAACGCTAAGCCAGGCGATAGTCTGGCCGTTGATGCCGTGATTATGGAGTTTCAATAATTTGCTTTTATATTTTGCGTATGGCTCCAACATGTCACCTAAACAGATGGCCGAGCGTTGTCCCGGCGCACGAGTACATGGTGTTGGCCGCCTTAAGAACTGGCGCTTTTTTATTACCACCCGAGGAACCGCGAATGTTGCTCCCGCAGAGGCCTCTCAGGTTTACGGTGTTCTTTGGAGATGTGGCCCTCATCACATATATGCTCTTGATCAATATGAAGGTGTTCGATGGGGTAATTATGTTAAACGCATCATTGAAGTTGATTTAGTTGAAAGAGATATGAAAGCTCGGGTGCTTCTCTATGTCAGCTCCAGGCGATATGCTGGGCGAGTGCGGCCGGAATATCTAACAACCGCCGTGCTTCCAGGTGCACGTGCATTCAATTTACCAAACGGTTATTTAACTGAGCTTGAAAGCTGGCTCCCAAGAAATACAATAGGAGCGGCTCATCCGACTTATAAGGGTCGTAAGTCCTTCGTGCGAAGGTATATATAGCAATCTTGGTAACTGGCCAGGACTTCAAAATTGAGTAATCTATAGAGCAGTCAGTTATCTCTAATATGAACATATCATACGGGGAGGGCACATGCGCAGTTTCCATAGTCCCGGGCGCTCGCTTGTTTACGGAACACGAGCGATGTGTGCGACCTCTCATCCAGCGGCAAGTCTTACGGCAATTGAAATTCTACGTAGGGGCGGCAATGCAGTCGATGCGGCAATTGCGGCATCGGCCATGCTTGCTGTGGTTGAGCCACATATGACGGGAATTGGCGGTGATTGCTTTGCGCTTCTTTGGAAACCTGACGCCGGTCTTATTGGGTTAAATGGAGCAGGACGCGCACCATTGGCTGCTGAAGCGGAGTGGTTTGCCAAAGAGAGAATTAGTGAGCTTGAAGACACCAGCGCTCACACTGTGACTGTACCAGGCGCTATCGATGCCTGGGCAACGCTTCTTAATGATCACGGTACAATGACCTTTGCCGATGTGCTTGAACCAGCGATCCAGCAAGCTGATGAGGGATTTCCGATCGCGCCGCGTGTTGCTTGGGATTGGGCAGGCGTAGCTGAAAAGCTTTGCAAGCATGTCGGAGCAAAACAACATCTCTTTTTGAATGGAGCTGTTCCGAAAGCAGGCCAGGTTATTCGGTTCCCGGCTCTTGCTAACACGTTACGCCTGATAGGGAAGGGGGGGCGGAACGCATTTTATACGGGCGAGATTGCGGAAGATATAGTAGATGAACTTAAAGCTCTTGGCGGGTTGCATACACTGGAGGATTTTGCCGTTCAGCGTTGCAGTTACGTTGCGCCTATATCCGGGACTTATGGTGATCTCGAAATTTTCGAGTTACCACCTAGCAATCAGGGTGTGACGGCACTTGTTATGCTGAACCTTTTATCGCGCATTCCAAACCATGCCACCGATCCGGTATGTGCCAAACGCTATCACTTAATCATGGAAGCGGCTCGACTTGCTTATGCGGTGCGGGATGAATTCGTTGCGGATCCGGACCAAGCTGATGTACCGTTAGCCCATATGCTTTCTGACGCGTTAGCGGATGAGCTAGCTGAGCGTATTGATCCAGACATGCGTGTGCCCGATCTCGGCCCTATCCCGACGCCTCCTGAGACTGATACAGTTTATTTAAGCGTGGTTGATGAAAGCGGCATGGCAGTTTCCTTTATCAACTCACTTTTTCAGGCGTTTGGTAGTGGTATTGTCACGCGCAAAACAGGTGTAACATTGCATAACCGTGCATTAGGGTTCCGTCTTGAAGCAGGGCATAGAAATTCCATAGCCCCGAGGAAGCGGCCGCTTCATACACTCGTCCCCGCTATGGCCCTTAAAGACGGCAAACCTGCGGTTGTCTTCGGTGTTATGGGCGCGGCTTTTCAGCCAACGGGACATGTTTATGTCCTCTCTAACATGATTGATTATGGCATGGACCCCCAAGAGGCTCTCGATTGCCCGCGAGTATTTTTTGAGGAGGATGCGCTTGGGCTTGAGCAGACTATTCCGGAAGACGTTGAAAAACAACTTCAAGACATGGGACATAAGACCATGCGTGTGGATGCACCTTGGGGTGGAGGACAAATCATTGCCATAGATCGTCATCACGGTGTTCTTGCGGGCGCTTCAGAGCCCCGTAAAGACGGCCTGGCGTTGGGTTATTAGATTGGCTATTAGAGTTGCTGGCTTTGTTTGGCGGCGCTATAAAAAACACTTTCCACCTGGCGCAATAATTTTATTTCTTCTGCAGACAAATTGTTATCCGCATTCGCAATGGAACTTAGTAAACGAAGGACCGCGCTCTTGCCTTCATCCGTCAGAACTGATGATAGGATTTCAGCTGCCGGCATTGGATCAGGTAAGTTCTCAGGATGATAACAATATTCGCGAAAATCTACTGCATCGAAAGTAGGTAATAACTCCCGGCACTTATTTTCTGCGACAGAAATCTCGTTATCATCGATCCTGCCATCCGCTGTAACAAAGGCTGCGGTCAGCGTGTAGAATGCATTGAGCACAATCTGATCAGATTGCTGCTCTTCGGATTGCTCTTCCTCATTGGGCAGTTGGGCAAGGCCCGCTGCCACCATTACTTTATGTTCAACTAGAGTTAGTTCTTCCTCGATCGGCAGGTAGTCTTCAATGGCCTCGATTGCACTGTTCTCAGGCACTTTCAAATCTGCAATCGTAAATTTTGGTATCGTCTTGGCGATCGACCTTAGTCTTTGGCCTATGGGCGGGTGTGTATCAGTCGGATGTGGAATTTTAACTTCAAGTATATCATTG
Organism: Methyloligellaceae bacterium; assembly: GCA_965224165.1. Taxonomy (GTDB): domain Bacteria; phylum Pseudomonadota; class Alphaproteobacteria; order Rhizobiales; family CBDCYM01; genus CBDCYM01. Next base: position 2,201,377 of record CBDCYM010000011.1, read on the forward strand.
ATATGCAACTCCACTTTGTTGTGATCGACGTCATATCGAACTGAATTAGCAAATGCCAAACTCAGGTTTTGCGTAACCCTGCCTTGGTTTAATCGGTCGAGGTTTTCATGTCGCATCTGTTCCCAAATTGATGAGAAGAGAGCAACCTTTATCAATGATCTAGCGAATATTTCTGGTGACGATACTTCTACGGCTGTTCGATCGGCAGCTAACTCGCGCTCACGACCAATGGTTCTCTCTTTCGTAGCGAAAACGTCATGCATAAAGGACAGCAATGCATGAGCTGGTAGAGCCATGAGTTGCATGAGATTATATTGGTTGTTATTTGTGTCCAATTCATCAATTGCCAGCTGAATCCCCGCATAAACCGGTGCAAACTTGAGGCTGTAAATCGTGTCATTACCTCGAAAATGACCTAGTTCGTGGCCAATAATTGCAATTAATTCTTCAAGGGTGAGAAGACGTGACAATGGTAGTGAAAGATAAAGGGTTTCGCCCTCTACAGGTTCCTCTCTATTAGGCACTTTTACCTTTGCACTGGTTACAAAATAGGTCGTATCAAGACCGACAATAATGTTGTCCGGGCTAGTTGCGCCGAGCTTCTCCGCAAGCATATCAACGACTTTATAAATCTTTGGATATTGGCTCTTCGCGAGAAGTTTCCCCTCCACTTGAGCTTCGCTTTTTCCGCCTAATGTCAGCGCATATTTACTCAAAGTGATAAATACGAACAGTGCGCCTATTCCAATGGTACCGATTAAGAAGAGATGTACCCTGCCCAGCAAATAGCTCTCGCCTATATATATGCTGTAAACAAAGATCACACCTTGAATGAGGATAAGCACCGCAAGAGAAAGCAGCGAAACCCGGACAAGTGGGGGAAAAAAATTAGCCATCGAAGATCGGCTTTCACCAATCAATATAGAGGAGACCCAAAAAATGAACGGCAGCATTAAGCCGGCAATACCTGTGTAAATACTTCCTTTCTTTAAAATCTCAATCTCATCAATCTGATCACAGAAAGACTTTAGTTTGGCGCTTGATCTGGCTTTTGGGTTGTTGCAGGCTTCATGCGAACCAACAAGCCCCTGTTTGGCGAGCTTACTATCTATGTCCGCTTGTATTCCCGCTCCAATACCCCAACCAATAATCGGAACAGCAAGCAGAAACAGGAAGAGCAACAAATTTTTTTTCATAACAAATAGTTTTTCTTTTTGGAGACATTTAGCACTAGGTCACGGACTCATAAATGTGGTTAAAAATGGTATGAGTTCGTGACCTAACGCGTGCTGTGCTCACCTCATGACTTTAACCCCATAAATTTTGCAAACCTATCGAGCCGTTTGATCGCTTGTGGATTTGCTTGCAGGTTTTTCTTTGCGTCTGCTAAAGCCTCTAATGCTTTGTCATTTTTTCCCAATATTTTGTAAAAACGCACCAGTTTCATCCATTCTTTCAGGGTTCCGCCATTTTTGTGGAGACGTTCAGCGAAACTATCGACATTCGCATTGACCATTGCACCCCGCGACATAGTTGACGAGGACGGACTGTCATTATTGTAAGTATTCGACTTTTTAGATGCGTCCTGTGCGACGGCCCCATCGATGAACGAAGTTGTAATAAGACCAATACTGAAAAGGCTAATGCCAATTAGGAGTGTTGCTTTCTTCAATCTTTTTGGAAAATCAAATGCTGCTGGCCAGGCCACTGTTTTTATCATGATAACCTCATACCTAATAATGTTAGACCCGGCCCACAGTTATTTTACTGTAGCTTGCGGGCACAATATACTGAATACATTCACTGAAATTGTGTTTTTGCGATGTCAAGACGACTTGCCGCGATGAAACGACCCGTCATAGTGCGACGAATATCGGGTCTCTTGTGTTCATGATGAAGTTCCAGCCAATAGGTGGCTCTCGCAGACATGGCAGTCTGAACTTCCAAAGCCCGCAATCGCAACTTTGAAACGGTGAGATGAGAGCAACTTGCTTACGATTTCACATTCGTAACCTTCAGCCACCGCCAATGCTGCCGTTTTGGCAGATTTCATCGTTAGTCGGTCAATGTGCCAATGCGCTGTTTTATTTTGCTGGAAATGCCGCTTAACACGGGCGCGGATACCACCGCTCCCCCACGCACTTCCCACATAGGCATACCAACCAGGTATCAATTGGCTAAGACCCGTTGGAAGGAAGTCAATTTGAATGGTGCTTTCCAAGTATACCGCTAGAACATAAGCCCCTTTTAAATGGGGAATGTTCCCTATTTCGCTGGGCGTTACCCATAAGCCCGTAACCCCTGCGTCAGCGATGTCATCAAAAAGTTGGTCAGGTACTACTCGTGTCATTGTATTGGTTTATTATCTGCGACGTATCGTCAGACTTACATCTGATCGACTATGTCGCTAAAAGTCTCAGATATCAAAATACAGAAACAGTCGGTCCAAAATAATATTCAAACTCTTTTTTGAGCATCACATCAAATTCGGCCATGGATATTGGTATTCCGAGGTCAACCAAGCTTGTAACACCGTGCCCCTTCACACCGCAGGGGACAATTCCTGAAAAGTGCTCAAGCTCCGGATCAACATTTATGCTGATGCCATGAAATGTGACCCATCTGCGCACGCGCACGCCAATCGCTGCAATTTTATCTTCGTGACCTAAACCGCGTTCCGGCCGAGCAACCCAGACACCAACGCGATCATCACGTCGCTCACCTTTTATATTAAAATTAGCAAGAGTTGCGATAATCCAATCCTCGAGGGTTCTCACGAAAACGCGGACATCTGGTTTCCTACGTTTTAAATCGAGCATCACATAGGCGACCCTTTGTCCAGGGCCGTGATAGGTATATTGCCCGCCACGACCAGTTTTGTAGACGGGAAATTGGTTCGGCTTAAGGAGGTCGCTGGGATTGGCACTGCTTCCGGCGGTATAAAGAGACGGATGTTCAAGAAGCCAGATGCGCTCCCTCGCTTGGCCTGAGGTGATAAATCCCACATGAGTTTCCATATCCCCAATAGCTGTCTCATAAGGAACGGAGGTGTTGCTTACATGCCATTCGACGGGGCGTTCGGCGTTATACAAGCACTTTTGCTTTTCTAAAGTTGTTCCCTTTACCAAGCGGTAACCTCATTCATGAATGATTAGAATAGTAGGTTCTTATTCGATTTTATCAGAAACTATACATTAGGAGGCAAGCATGGAATCGATTCAAAGCGTAGAGATTGAGCTGACCGTGATTCTTGGCAAGACCTCTATGCCGATCCACCAATTACTCCGTATGGGACGTGGCGCTGTTATTGAGCTGGAAACAGGCGAGAACGATCAGGTTGAAATCCAGGCCAATAAAAAACCGATAGCGAAAGCGGACGTCATTGTTCACGGTGACAGAATTGGCATACAACTCACCGAAAAGTTCAAAAGAGAAAACTTATGAACTTGTTTCATCGAGGGCGGTAGCTACAGGCCCCGAGCTTGCCCCATAGCGGTTTCTAGAGCGCGCTGGTTGACGTTTACTCCATAAGTTTTTTGTAAACCCGCAATATACTGAGCCAAAAAATCATTAGCGAGTGTAGGTCTGACGCGTTGCTTAATTTCATCCGCCGTTTTGGTGGTAAGATCAGCCGGCCGTTCAATCTTCACAACCTTGAAAACAATGCGTCCTTTCTTGTCCTGGTGTGCTGCTGAGCCAATGCCATCCTTGGGCAGGGCAAAAGCTTGTGCAATGGCGCTAGCAGGTACACCCTCAGCATTTTCGCTACGTTTTACGGCTTTAGAGGTTTGAACTTTGGCCTTAAAGGGTTTTGCTAAATCCTCAAGAGTTTCGCCTTTACGGGCACGCTCAACCAATCCCCGTGCCATATTAGCAAGAGCAAGGCGCTGTTCCTTGCCACGCCAGGCCTCAGTAACATCGTTCTTAACTGTGTCAAATGGTTTAAGTTTTGCCTGGATTACATCGATAACATCAACCCATGCCACCCCACCTTTACTGATTTCAATAGGATCGTTTTCCACGCCCACATCGCTTGCAAAGGCTGTACGCAAGATTGCAGTTAGTTCAGATAATTTGTTGATTTTTTTGCCTTCGCGATCCTTACCTTCTTTGTCAACGGCATCAATCTCTACAAATTTGATATTCAGCTTTTTTGATACTTCTTCCAAAGTTGCTCCCGATGCACGACTGTCCTCAACGGAGTCTTGTATATCAAGCACTTCATTCTGGGCTTTTTCAATCGCCAAACTGTCACGCAGATCTTTTTTGGCTTGATCATAGGTCGTGACGGCACCAGGTTCGATTTTGGTTACACGAAGAATGACAGTTGCGAGTGTACCCTTGACCGGATTGCTGAACTTGTCCTTCTTTAGAGCAAAGGCGGTTTCAGCGATTTTTTGATCAGCAAGTTCCTTTTTTGTAATGGTGCCAAGATCGATATCGCTTTCACTGAAATCACGTGATTTTGCAATATCTAAAAAGGATTTGCCTGACTGTAATTCTTTGTGGGCCTTTTCGGCTGTCTTGAGGTCAGGAAACGAAATCTGCTGAATATGGCGGCGCTCTGGAATGGTAAAACTATCTTTTCTAGATTCATAAGCAGCTTTGACATCGTCTTCACTGATTTCAATATTGGCTTTCAGGTCTTCAGGCCTCAGAACCAAAACAGCTAATTTCCGGTACTCAGGTGCGGTAAAGACCTGTTTGTGCGCCTCATAATATTTCTTTAGTTCTTTCTCATCCGGTTTTTTGATGTCGCCCGCCTCTGATAGCGGAAGGTTGAAAAAACGCAATGACCGCTTTTCGTTTTGATAGCGGTCGAAACTTGATAGGAGAGCACGGGGCACGGGGAGGTCATCGACAAATGTAGCGGTTACTTGCTCACGTATGGCGGCTCCTCGTTGAGATATCACATAGCTCTGTTCATTTAACCCAGCGTTTCTTATGCGCTGATCAAAGATAATGCGGCTAAATTTTCCCGAAGAATCCTGAAAGGCTGCATCGCGGTAAATATTATCTGCTATCGCTTTATCCGTAACGCCAAGCCCCAAAATGGAAGAGTGCTTACTAATGGATGCCTCTGCTACAAGGCGGTTCAGAACACCCGTCGTAATACCAAATGCGCGCGCTTCCTGAGTTGATAATGTTCGTCCCAAGCGTGCACTAAGGGCCTGTAATTGCCTTTGATAGGCTCTACGATAGGCTTCGATAGAAATTTTTTGATCGCCAACCTGGGCTACATTACGTTGACTATACCCACCGAAAATGTCCGCAATGCCCCATATGGCAAAGCTGAACGCTAACATACCGATGAAAATTTTGGCGACCCAGCCGGCCGTATTTTTTCTAAGCGTGTTGAGCATTTCTTAAATTCATTGTCTCTAAAGGTGACCCGTACGTATTTTTTATAAGCGTCTCGTACATGGCCCCTCACGTTGCATGATGTATGTAGGTATAAGTATTAATAGGCTAAAATCATTGCAAGACAAGACAGTTTAGAGGGAAAACAAATGGCACATATCAAACCTTTAGTCGCGGGAAACTGGAAAATGCATGGTTTACATGAATCCGCAAGAGAAATCGAGGTTTTACATGAGCGTATAGCTGAGGATAACCCCCCACTAAAAACGGATGTTATGATTTGTCCTCCTGCCACCCTTATTACAACTTTTTCTTCTCTCTTAGCACACACATCGATTTTATTAGGCGGTCAGGATTGCCATAGCGAGATTTCAGGTGCTCACACAGGAGATATCTCAGCGGAGATGCTGGCGGATGCAGGAGCAAGTGCTGTTATTGTCGGACATTCAGAGCGCAGAGCCGATCACGCAGAAACTGATAATGATATTAATATCAAAGCTTTAGCAGCTTATCGCGCAGGTCTAACGGCAATTATTTGTATTGGCGAGACAGAAGAAGAACGGAAAAATGGTTTGACAATAGACGTTGTAAATCGGCAATTGCAGGGTTCTGTTCCCGAACAAGCAACAGCTCAGAATACAATCATTGCTTATGAGCCTGTTTGGGCTATCGGCACCGGGTTGACGCCGACTGTGGATGATGTCGCGGAGGTTCATTCCTCAATACGCACACAAATTGGCACTATTGTTGATAAAGATGAGGCGGCGCAGATGCGGCTTCTTTACGGAGGATCGGTAAAGCCAAGCAATGCCGAGGAACTCATGAGTGTTGAAAATGTAAATGGTGCACTTGTTGGCGGAGCCAGCTTACAAGCAGAAGATTTCTATGGGATTATTTCTGTTTACGCAAAAATATTCTGATTGGTGACCTAAATGGCATTTTCATTTATCTCAATTCGCTTTAAGAGAGGTGTTATATGAAAATGGTTGGGGGGCCCGGAAATGTTATGCGTATAATGAAGACATCTTTTTGGTTGGTTGCCTGCACGATCTCTTATTGGCTGGGCTATACGGCAGAGTTGCGAGCAGAGAGGCTTGATGTGCAGACATGTTTGGCCTTGAAGACGGAAAAAGCTGCCCTGATAGAGGGCGGTACAAAAGAACATATGAGTAAAGGAGCGGAATGGGCGAAAGCTAATCTTGCCGAAGAAGCCCTGAATAACATAAAGCGTTATATCACCATAACTGAAAAATTGAATTTCCGGTGCCATTTTGTGAAGCCGAAGGTGACGGCAAACATCAATAATAAGTCGTTATCTTCAATACCTTTGCCGATCAGAAAACCACAATTTCGTGGCAGTACTGCTCCGACTAAAGCAACCAATCTGCCTACCAAAAGTCAATCTGTCGCCGCAACCAAGGCAGTGCAAAAGCCTAAAGACAGCAAAGAAAAGACAAATAAAAAACCGAGATCCATACAAGCAAGCACGTTTGCAAAGCCTAGCAGTGAACTTAAGGTTGAAGGTTTTTCGCCAGATTGAGTTATAAATTTCATTTGAAATTGCAATATGCGACATTATTTATAGAAGCTTATGTGAATGCCAAGAGCAAAAGAATAGGTTAGAACGCCCATGGAAAGCGTTGTTCTCGTAATTCATTTGATGATAGCCGCCGCCCTTGTCGGCTTGGTTTTGCTTCAACGATCGGAAGGCGGAGCGTTGGGCATCGGCGGTGGCGGAGGTGGCGGTGGTTTCATGACCGGTCGCGGTACCGCCAATCTATTAACTCGCACCACGGCGGTGTTGGCAGCAGTGTTTTTTTTAACGAGCATTACACTTACCTTGCTCGCACAAAAACGAAGCGAACCTGCTTCCATTCTTGAAAGTGGTATTGGGTCAAATCAACCGGATGCAAAAAAAGATGAGAGCGGCGGTCTTCCCAAGCTTCAGCCATCTGTACCTGAGAAGCCATCCGGTCCGCAGGTTCCTAAATCACAATAACGCGTAAAATAAATCATATTTCTCAAAAGGCGTTGTGAAATCTCACAGCGCCATTTGACATGAGCTCTTCTATTTCGAAAGCCTGGGGTTAGACACGGCTGTCTCTATTGCGCTAATTGCATTTACGAAGGCGGCACGGTTATTTAAATCGAAATAGTTGGAAGAGTGAAAACGCATATACCCTCATAAGATCCCTAATTATGGCAACAATAATAGCCTAAACAAATTGGTGTATCCTCACATTTGTTTTTAATAAAAATGACGTATATTTATATAGAAGAAACATTATATTTTAAATACTCAAATATATAAGGCAATATATATTTGTATATATTGATTGTTTAAAGATCTGTTCTTATTTTTTATATAATAAAATTATGATTTATGAAATTCATTCTTATAATCTTATGATATGTGCTACCGATTTTATTAAAGAATATTTTCTCTTAAAACACCTGTTCATATAATTATAGTTCATGTTTCTCCGTGGATTGGCTAATTTAATCTCTTCGAATCCCCATCCTTTTGTGTATTCTGCAGGCCCATGGCGCGATATATATTCATCACCGGCGGCGTGGTCTCCTCGCTTGGCAAAGGATTGGCTTCAGCGGCACTCGGAGCGCTCCTTCAAGCGCGCGGATATACTGTGCGGCTGAGAAAGCTAGACCCTTATCTCAATGTTGATCCGGGGACCATGAGCCCCTATCAGCATGGCGAGGTCTTTGTGACAGATGATGGCGCTGAGACGGACCTTGATCTAGGTCATTATGAAAGGTTTACCGGACGGCCCTGTTCCCAATCTGACAATGTTACTACGGGCCGTATTTATCAGAACATTCTTACAAGAGAACGCCGTGGCGACTATTTGGGCGGCACAGTACAGGTCATTCCGCATGTGACGGATGCCATAAAACAGTTTGTGCTTGAGGGTAATGAAGACGTAGATTTCGTTCTCTGTGAAATTGGCGGTACGGTTGGGGATATTGAAGGGTTGCCATTTTTCGAAGCTATTCGCCAGCTTGGTAATGAACTGCCGCGGGGACAGTCAATTTTTATACATCTAACGCTTATTCCCTATATCCCATGCGCCGGAGAGCTGAAAACGAAACCTACACAACATTCTGTGAAAGAATTACGTTCTATCGGCATTCAACCAGATATTCTTTTGTGCCGTTGTGATAGGGCGGTGCCAATTGAGGAGCGGCGAAAAATCGCATTGTTCTGCAATGTCCGTAAATCGGCCGTCATACAGGCACTTGATGTATCCAGCATTTATGATGTGCCCATCGCCTATCATGAGCAAGGGTTGGATCAAGAAGTTCTCTCAGCCTTTGGAATAGTCAATGCGCCGGAACCAGATCTCAGTCAGTGGGAACGTATTTCGAGCAATATTGCTAATCCGGATGGAGAAGTCACCATTGCGATAATCGGTAAATATACTGGCCTTAAAGACGCTTATAAATCTTTAAACGAGGCGTTGGTTCATGGCGGTATAGCCAATAAGGTGAAGGTGAACCTTGAGTGGATTGAAGCTGAGATTTTTGAGCGAGAGGATCCGGCACCTTCTCTTGAACATGTACATGGTATTTTAGTCCCGGGTGGCTTTGGTGAGCGCGGGGCGGAAGGGAAGATTCTTGCCGCCTCATTTGCCAGAACACGCAATGTGCCTTATTTCGGCATTTGTTTCGGTATGCAAATGGCCGTTATCGAAGTGGCTCGCAACATGGCGGACATAGAGGGTGCTGGTTCCACTGAATTTGGTCCATCTAAGGAGCCTGTCATAGGACTGATGACTGAATGGATGAAAGGCAATGAGCTTGAACAACGCGAAGCCGGTGGCAATCTCGGTGGTACCATGCGCCTTGGGGCTTATGAAGCTGTGCTGGCACAAGATAGCTATGTTGCAGAGATCTATGGCGAAGAGCGCATCAAGGAACGCCACCGCCACCGCTATGAAATGAATATGCACTACCGAGAAAAGTTGGAGGCGGCGGGGCTGCGCGTTTCGGGTGTTTCACCGGATGGGCTTTTGCCAGAGGTTATTGAGATTCCCGGACACAACTGGTTTGTTGGTGTCCAATATCATCCCGAGCTTAAATCCAGACCTTTCGCCCCACATCCCCTTTTCGCATCGTTCATTGCTGCTGCCGTGAAACAAAGCAGGTTAGTATAAAGCTCTGTTTTTCATGAAGTTAGCTTAAGTGTTTTCGAGCAAAAAGCTTGACCGTAGACATTTGGACCGGATATTGACATTTTTAGATATAGAGGGGCCATATTAGTATATGTGCCGCATAAGATGACCAACATAAACGAAAATAACGAAAATAATAAAAATAATAATGGGGGCTGGAGAGAGTGGCTGATCCATTTACCTCGCCGTCCAAAGCGTGCCTTACTTATTCTCAATGACCTCTTTTTACTGTCTTTTGCCCTCTGGGCGTCATTATCATTGCGGCTGTCGACCCTATATGTTCCTCCTAATCTGAAATTTGCGCTTCTACTTTCTTTAGCCCCTGTCATTAGCGTTGCCACGTTTCATTATTTCGGTTTGTACCGATTAGTGACCCGCTATATCGGACATCGCGGGACAGTAAAAATTTATGCCGCAGTAGCGGTTAGCGTAATGATTTGGGCTCTCATCGTCCTTATGTCCGGTATAACAGGCGTGCCGCGTTCCGTCGTTATTATGTATGGCTTCTTGGCAACCTTTTTCATTTGGATAAGTCGACAGTTAGCGGGGTGGATCTTGAAGTCCATTCCTTATGCGACGCCGGCAAGCTTTGATGATCCTGAAAAGTCGAACGTTGTCATTTATGGAGCAGGAACAACGGGCGTTCAACTTCTTCAAGCTTTGCGACAATCAGGAACTTACCAGCCCATAGGCTTTGTAGATGACGACCCATCTCTGTGGCGGCAAAATATTCATGGTCTCAAGGTGTATCGCCCAGAAAAAATATCTAGACTTATCGAACGTGATATGGTGCGAGAAATTTTTCTTGCCATTCCCGGCGCACCACGTCACCGCAGACGTGCTGTCATAAATAATTTGCAACCTCATTCTGTTGCCATAAAAACATTGCCCGCCATTGCCGATATTGCCACAGGCCGGGTTCAGGTAAGTGATCTCCGTCCGATAGATGTTGATGATCTTCTGGGGCGTGACCCGGTACCGCCGGATGAACAGCTTCTGATGAAAAACATTCGTGGCAAATCGGTTTTGATAACGGGGGCGGGAGGGTCCATCGGCTCAGAACTCAGCCGTCAGGTGCTTAATCTCGCGCCACGCAAACTGGTATTGTTTGAATTATCCGAGGCTGCACTTTATGAAATTGACATAAAGCTGACCCAGCAAAGGCAACGATTGATTGATGAGGCGCGCAAGCTAGGGAAAACAGCTCCCGATATTGAACTCGTTGCCGTGCTTGGCTCCGTCTTGGATAAGGAGCTAGTACTGAATACGATTGCAAAACATAGCATTGAAACTATTTATCATGCGGCCGCTTATAAGCATGTTCCGATTGTTGAGGCCAATCCCATTGCAGGGCTTAAGAACAATACGTTTGGAACACATGTTATCGCAAAAGTTGCTAAGACGCTGAATGTTGAGCAATTTGTACTTGTTTCCACAGACAAAGCTGTCAGGCCGACAAATATCATGGGAGCGAGCAAACGGCTTGCGGAGCTTATCCTTCAGGCTCAAGCCGAAGATCCTGATACCCAAACCGTTTTCACGATGGTCCGTTTTGGTAATGTGCTCGATTCTTCCGGCTCTGTGGTTCGGCGTTTCCGGAAACAAATTCGAGATGGTGGCCCTGTAACGGTCACCCACCCTGAAATCATTCGTTATTTTATGTCGATTCCGGAGGCAGCAGAACTTGTTATACAATCCGGTGCGATGGCGGAGGGGGGGGATGTATTTGTGCTAGATATGGGCAGTCCGGTAAAAATTGCTGATCTTGCACGGTCTATGATCCGGCTTATGGGCCTGGACGTGATGGACGAGGAAAATCCGAACGGTGATATCGCTATTGAATATGTGGGATTGCGGCAGGGGGAGAAGCTCTATGAGGAACTCCTCATCGGTGAGAATACAACAGGTACAGCCCACCCCAGGATTATGAAGAATTTAGAACCTCATCTTTCACTAGCAGCTCTTAACAAGGAATTTCGTGAACTCGAGAATGCTATGGAATCTCATGATATTGATGAAATTCATGCAATTCTTATGAGGACAGTCGAGGGCTATGCACCTGAAACCGGGCACCTTCCAGCGCAAGATTCTGATCTTGAGGACTGGCAACTTTTACCACGAACATTGCATTGAAACCTGTACCACCAAAACGCGTCGCTTTAGTTGCATCTTACGCACCATCACTTCTTAATTTTCGCGGGGCCCTTATTCGTGACATTCTTGCACGTGGCCATGACGTTCTTTGTATTGCCCCGGATTTCGACGAAGCCACACGTGTCAAACTCAAAAGCATGGGTGCTGAGGTTTACGAATTCGAACTTAATCGCACCGGCCTCAATCCAAGCACGGATTTAAACAGCCTTAAAGCTCTCATATCCCTTTTTAAAAATATACGACCGGATGTGGTTATGGGATACACTCCCAAACCGGTAATTTACGCTACTCTCGCAGCCTGGAAAGCAGAGGTCCCCCATATTATCCCAATGATTACCGGGCTCGGCTTTGCATTTCTTGAGGGCAGGGGGATAAAGCATTGGCTTGTGCGGCAAGTTATGAAACTCCTTTACCGCCTGGCGCTACAAAAAGCTCATGGTGTAATATTTCATAATGACGATGATCACAGGCATTTGGCATCATTCGGCGTTATCCCTCGTACTCTTCCTGTCCATATCGTTAATGGATCAGGCGTTGATCTTACACATTTTACCGTAGAACCGTTACCTCCCTTCTCAGACGGACTAACCTTTGCGCTGATTGCCCGGCTTGTTCGTTATAAAGGGGTGCAGGAATATTGTGTGGCTGCGAAGACATTGAAAAGCAAATGCCCCGGTGCAAGATGGCTTTTGATCGGACCTGAGGAAAAAGGTCCGGCGGGACTACCGCTCAGCGAACTTAAAACTTATGGTGATGCGGTTGAGTATGTCGGGCCTTCTCAAGATGTACGCCCTTACCTTGCTCAGTGTCACGTCTATGTTCTGCCGTCTTATGGTGAAGGTATGCCGCGGACGGTTTTGGAGGCAATGGCTACGGGGCGCGCAATAATTACAACCGACACGCGAGGATGTCGCCAAACGGTTGAAGAAGGTGTAAACGGCTATAAAGTTCCTGTAAGGGATGCTGAGGCTTTGGCTGACACTATGGAAGATTTATTGAAACGCCCCGACCGCATTGTTCAGATGGCGCGTCAGAGCCGTTTGCGTGCTGAAAAGGATTTCGATGTTCGTGTGATTAATCAGGATATGATTCGGGCTCTTGGCCTATGACATTCATAAGATCTCTTCATATCGGTATTACTGGGTTCATTATCGCAACTGCATAGTATAAGACATTATGGTATGAAAAATGCCCAATTCTTGAAGCCAGAGAAAACTAAAAACGTATCTCAATCCTGGCCCTATTTTGATGATGATGAGATTGAGGCCGTGGCAGAAGTGCTGCGGTCGGGAAAGGTCAATCAATGGACCGGTGAACGGGTCAGAGAATTTGAGAATAAGATGGCGTCCCGTTTTTGCGTCCCCCATGCTATCGCATTAAGCAATGGTTCTGTTGCCCTTGAATTAGCGCTTAAAGCTTTAGGTATTGGGGAGGGGGACGAGGTTATCGTTACCTCCAGAAGCTTTATTGCATCAGCTTCCTGTGTGCCATTGGTTCAGGCCACCCCGGTTTTCGCTGACGTTGATAAAGACACGCAAAATATTACGGCTGAGACGATTGCACCTTTGATAACCGAACGAACGAAAGCCATTATTCCTGTTCATCTCGCCGGTTGGCCATGCGACATGGCAGGCATAATGTCGCTCGCCAAACGTCATAATCTCCTTGTTATCGAAGATTGCGCGCAAGCTGTTGGCGCTGAGATCGGCGGTCAGCCTGTCGGATCATTTGGGGATGCGGCAACCTTTTCATTTTGCCAAGATAAAATCATAACGACCGGTGGTGAGGGTGGCATGGTGTTCTTCAAAAACGAAGAACACTATGTCAAAGCGTGGTCTCAAAAAGATCATGGCAAAAGCCTTGTAGCCATTAACACCCCTACGGATGAGATTGGATTTCGATGGATACATGAAAGCCTTGGCACAAATATGCGTATGACCGAGATGCAAGCCGCAATTGGACTTGTGCAATTCGGTAAACTCGATCGTTGGTTAGAAGCGCGTGCACGAAATGCCAAAGTTTGGCTTGATGAATTTATTCAAAGTTCAGCTCTGCGTGTTCCAATGCCGTCAAATAATATTCGTCATGCCTTTTATAAATTTTATGCTTTTGTGATTCCGGAGAAACTTAAACCGGAAGTGACGAGAGATACAATTTTGGGGGCATTGAACGAAGCAAAACTTCCTTCCTATACCGGTAGTTGCCCTGAAATTTATCGTGAAAAAGCCTTTGCCTATCTAAATGTATCGCCAAGACCTATTGCTCAAGAGCTTGGTGAAACAAGCCTAATGTTTGAAGTTCATCCAACCCTGAATCATGAAGATCTGCAAGCGACGGCTCGAAAGGTCAGGGAAGTCATTGAGCCATTTATCGGCTAAATTATCCAGCGCGCGAATTACATGATTTGAACATGGCCAATGCCAATTGAAACGCCTGTTAGAAATCTGCTTTCCTTTTACCAATCTCTGAACAAAAGTAAGTAAGTGTATTTTATCAATGGGTAATCGCTCTGAAGAATTGGTGTGTGTGAGTTCTTTAGAGGAGATAACAACATGTTGAAAAATAAGAACTAATTAAGCTGAGCACCTCCAATAGCCTTTGCAAATATGCTCCGATGTGATTGAGTGGGTTAGGGGTAATTGGAGCAGGACAAGGGCATGCTGCGTTTATCTGTATTCATGTAGCAAGCCCAGTCCTAGTGTTGTCGATCAACTTTTCTGCATTCAAATAAATTTATTTAAATGCGGTTGATCTAAAGCATATCTCGCAAATGTGGGGACCGGTTTTGCGAAAAAAGATATGCGACAACAAAAGGTAGAGTATCCAAGCGATTTCATCTAAACGCGGGATGCTCAAGGGGGCAAGTCAAGGGTGCTAAACCGGCACAATCTGGGTCATTAGAGTGCTTCTGCTAACGAAGTCTTTGCGTCGCTAAAGCGGGTAAGAAGCACGGCAAAATAACAAACTTGGGTCTGATTTTGAGCCTGTCAAAATCGACAACACCCAAAACACGGATCTCAAGCTCCTCATTTCATAAGCGTCCAATTACCGACAAACGCTAACTGTCGGGAGCGCTGATAGATGTGTGGCATAACAGGTTTTATCGATTGCCGAGCAGATTGGGGACAAGGGAAACTTTACGCACAGACGCAGCGTATGGCGGCCACGCTTATGCACCGCGGTCCCGATAAAAGTGGTGTGTGGTTGGACCCCTCTGTTTCAATTGGCATAGGCCATAGCCGCCTTTCCGTCATTGATCTTAGTGAGGCAGGGCACCAACCAATGGTGTCCAGGTCTCAGCGCTTCGTCTTCTCCTATAACGGTGAACTTTACAATGCCGATGAATTGCGCTGTGACCTGAGAACACAAGGCTGTCAATTCCGCGGATATTCCGACACTGAGGTGTTTTTAGAGGCTTGTGCTGTCTGGGGTGTTGAACAAACCCTCGCCCGAGCAATAGGAATGTTTGCTTTTGCGCTTTGGGATAGAGAAGAGCGTCGCCTTACGCTGGCCCGCGATCGACTTGGTATTAAACCCCTTTATTGGCTGAAACAGGGAGGGCTCTTTGCCTTTGGTTCTGAACTTCGCGCTTTGAGAGCGCATAATGGATGGAACGCTGAGCTGAACCGCGACGCTCTTGCGCTTTATGTAAGACATAGTTACTTCCCAAGCCCATACACGGTTTACCGAGATGTACAACATCTACCGCCAGGAACTGTGCTCACTTATGAGCCAGGGGGTGAACCAAAAATTAGGCCTTATTGGTCATTGGCAAAGGTTGCACAAGAGGGGCAGCAAAATCCATTTGATGGCACAGAAGAGGAAGCCGTTCGTGAGCTTGAGGCGCTTCTCAGCGATGCGGTTACATGTAGGATGGTAGCTGACGTCCCGCTTGGTGCCTTTCTTTCAGGCGGGTACGATTCCTCCACCGTTGCGGCCCTCATGCAGGCCAATTCGTCAAAACCTGTGCGCACATTTTCCATTGGCTTTTATGAAAAAGCTTATAATGAAGCCCATCATGCCAAAGCCGTTGCCTCTCATCTCGGGACAGAGCATACAGAGTTTTATGTGTCCCCCGAGGAAACCCGGAATGTGATCCCTAAGATACCGGAGATCTTTGACGAACCTTTTTCTGATTCTTCACAAATTCCAACATATCTTGTGTCTGCCTTGGCGCGGGATCATGTCACCGTAGCGCTTTCAGGTGATGGCGGTGACGAACTTTTTGCCGGTTATAACCGTTATGCCCAAGGGGATATTTTTAGGCGTTACATTAAGCGTGTGCCACAGGTTGCACGTAGAATTGGCACAAGCTCATTGCAAGCTTTTTCGCCTGCCTTATGGGATAAATGCTTTAAGACTATACCTTCTAAATGGCGGCCTGCATTGGTTGGTGAAAAAATACACAAGCTGGCTTCAGTTCTTGGGGAAGATGGCGATGGCTACTTTGTAAAACTCACCAGCCAATGGCAAAACCCGGAAGACATTGTTATTGGCGCTGAAGAGCCCATAACTCTGGTTACTGATCCAAATATCACGCAAATTGTTCCCGATTTTGTAGAACGCATGCAATACCGCGATACTTTGACATATTTACCGGGAGACATATTGACCAAAGTTGACCGGACAAGTATGGCGGTTGCCCTGGAGGCGCGCGTTCCTCTGCTTGACCATCGCGTCGTGGAGTACGCTTGGAGATTACCCCTTTCACTTAAATTGCGAAAAGGGGAACGTAAATGGATTTTGCGTCAGGTACTTTACAAATATTTACCGCCACCTTTGGTTGATCGCCCTAAAATGGGGTTTGGGGTTCCGATTGATGCATGGTTGAAAGGCCCGTTAAGAGATTGGGCGGAAGATTTATTATCGGAACACGCACTTCGTGACACAGGCGTTCTTAATCCCGCTCCAATCAGGACATGCTGGTCCCAACACTTAAGCGGCATGCGTAATTCTCAACATGCTATTTGGAGTGTGCTTATGTTTCAGGCCTGGCATCACCATAATCGAACAACATCTATTGAAGCTGAAACACAGCTTGCCGGGTGAGCATCTATACAGCCAATAGTGTGCCACTTGAAGTGGGAGCTAAGCCTCCAGCAGAGCAGGAGGACCCCGAGTGTTCAACATAAGAAGAAGATTTGTCAGAAAAGACTTTGGCTATAGAGCGATGATAATACGTATACGATAAAATCAGCCACACGTGTCATCCCCAGCATATGCCGGCCCGGGCGGCGTGCATGTCATAAGCCTTAATCCGAGCATATGATCGGGGATCCAAGCAGCGATGAGTTTGTCTCAGCGCCCATGAGCCCGTGCCATGCACAAGGCCTTAAAAAATGGGTCCCTGCTCGCACGCTCAGATCAGCTCATGGCAAACTCATCCTCCGGGCTGGCGCTTGGCCGGGATGACGCCGGGTGTTGCAGGTGTGACGGTTATATAAACCGCTTCGAGGGGCTAGGTCAGTTAGTTTCAGTTTTCAATTGTAAGCTAACTAAAACGGAATCTCGTCATCCAGTTCTTTTTCAAAAGAGCCGCCAGAAGGACCGCTGCTGTGATGGCCATTGCCAGGCTGACCATAATCCATGCCTGTGTTTCTGCTACTGCCAAAGCTTGATTGACCTTCACCCATACCGGCACTACGGGAATCCAACATGGTGAGTTGAGAATTGAAGCCTTGCAGCACAACCTCAGTGGTGTAGCGTTCCTGACCTTGTTGATCTTCCCATTTTCTGGTTTGCAGTTGACCTTCGAGATAAACTTTGGAGCCCTTTCTCAGATATTGCTCAGCAATGCGGCAAAGGCCCTCATTGAAAATAACAACGCGGTGCCATTCCGTACGCTCGCGCCGCTCACCAGAGTTTTTATCTTTCCAACTTTCCGTCGTTGCAACACGCAGATTGCAGACAGGTCGGCCGTCTTGGGTATGTCTAACTTCCGGATCCGCACCCAAATTACCGATGAGGATCACCTTATTAATACTTCCCGCCATAACTTTCTCCTTTGCCGAGGCGTTGCTGCCATCCGGACTTAGCTGAATCACTGCCACCAACGAAACTTACCGTGCAAGCAACCCGCTCAACCAGCCACGTGATTCGCCTTTCCACAGAGTTTCAGCCCATGCAGCCGTAATAACTATGGTCGATGCAACGATAGCTCTATAAAATGTTCTTATTATGTTCTTGTCAAGGGGATATGTTGAAAGGGTAGTGTCTCAGTCTCAGTTTTTGATCTACTCAGCTATTAATGTTTCACTTCGGTAAGTGACAGAAGACATCTGTCACAATACGGAAGTTAACCCATCTTAATGTGGCTACGTAGATCTCTACGCAATACATAGAAACGTAGGTAATTGCTTCTATGTGCATCTGTAATCAATACGGATGTGTTTTCTTACCACGTCTTGATAGCTTGAGCTCAATGGGATCAATAAGTCCAAAACTTTATCAAATCTTGCATTACGTGCACTTTCATAATGTTCGCAATGGGGACCTGGAAATTAAATAAGACG
The DNA here is from genome assembly GCA_965224165.1 of Methyloligellaceae bacterium. Classification (GTDB taxonomy): domain Bacteria; phylum Pseudomonadota; class Alphaproteobacteria; order Rhizobiales; family CBDCYM01; genus CBDCYM01. The sequence goes on from CBDCYM010000011.1 coordinate 2,219,594, forward strand.
ATTGCAAAGCAGGATGCAATCTGAAAGCACTGCAGATGACACCGTTCTATCAATTGCAAATAAAGCACTGAACCAATCTCTGTGGTGATAAAAAAAGAGAGCGTGGAAAATGTCTATCATCAATGAAGGAACGAATTTCACCAACACACCTCAGAGAACCAATGCTAATGACGAGTTTTCTAAGACTTTAGAACAAGTTGCAAACACCGCTAAAGTCCCCATAGAGGCTGGACTTGTTGTCCTTTCCTCTTTTCAGGGTGCTGATGGTGGGAAGTATGGTTTTCAAGGTGAACCTGGGAAAATCTACAATCTTCTTACGGATACCCAATTTCATGTCAATGCGCTCTATGAGACGTTGCCCTCGATTGGTGAAAAAGACACCGGGATTACGGAACTTGGATTTCAAGCCGGACATGAGCAGATCCACGTGGCACATAATGGGACTGTGACGGTCAATGGTGAGGTTTTGGATCTTACCGAAGGAGAAACTATCACCATTGGAGATGTAGAAATAACAAAAACGTCACCTTGGAATTATACCTTCAAGTCAGGTGAGTATGAATCCAAGATTGGGATTATGCCTAAGTGGGGATTATGGATTAACGTCAGGAGTTCCGATGCCAATGCAGATGGTGTTTTACCGCATGGCCTTTGGGGGCAGACCGTAGATGCTGACAATGATCCGCGTTTTGAGATTATGGGGAGCTATACCGACTATGAGGTTTCGGACATATTTGATGTAGATTACAAATTCAGCAAGTTTGTCGTCCCCATAGAGGTTGGGTATGTCCAACTTTCCGGCTTTCGTGGTCCTGATCGCGACCTCTATAACGTCGTGGGCGAGGCTGGAAAAATATATAACCTCCTCACCGACACCAATGTTCAAATCAATGCCAAAATAGATCAGTTTGATTTTGGTAAGGTTTCTCGAAACGGCCTCTCTGAACTCGGTATTCAGGCCGGACACGAGCAGATCCATGTGACCCAAGATGGTGCTATTACGGTCAATGGCGAGGTTTTAGATCTTACCGAAGGAGAGGCTATCACAATCGGCGAAGTAGAGATCGTGAATGAAGGGGTGGGGAAGCATCTTATCAAGGCCGGGGAGTATGAGGTGACAGTTAGTGCACTTCAGCTATCTTTGGGTTCGGGTGGTTTGCGTATCGACTTTGCCAGTACGAATGCAAATGCTGACGGTGTATTACCCCATGGTCTGTGGGGACAAATCGTAGATGCTGATAATATTGCTCGCAGAAGCGGTGATCCCCAAGGTGCTGGAGTAATAGAAGGGGTCTATACCGACTATGAGGTTTCGGACATATTTGATGTAGATTACAAATTCAGCAAGTTTGTCGTCCCCATAGAGGTTGGGTATGTCCAACTTTCCGGCTTTCGTGGTCCTGATCGCGACCTCTATAACGTCGTGGGCGAGGCTGGAAAAATATATAACCTCCTCACCGACACCAATGTTCAAATCAATGCCAAAATAGATCAGTTTGATTTTGGTAAGGTTTCTCGAAACGGCCTCTCTGAACTCGGTATTCAGGCCGGACACGAGCAGATCCATGTGACCCAAGATGGTGCTATTACGGTCAATGGCGAGGTTTTAGATCTTACCGAAGGAGAGGCTATCACAATCGGCGAAGTAGAGATCGTGAATGAAGGGGTGGGGAAGCATCTTATCAAGGCCGGGGAGTATGAGGTGACAGTTAGTGCACTTCAGCTATCTTTGGGTTCGGGTGGTTTGCGTATCGACTTTGCCAGTACGAATGCAAATGCTGACGGTGTATTACCCCATGGTCTGTGGGGACAAATCGTAGATGCTGATAATATTGCTCGCAGAAGCGGTGATCCCCAAGGTGCTGGAGTAATAGAAGGGGTCTATACCGACTATGAGGTTTCGGACATATTTGATGTAGATTACAAATTCAGTAAGTTTGAAATTCTAGAAACCTAGTGTTCTGCCCCTTTTAAATAGCCTGGTTGAATATTGTCATGAATACTGATTCTCTACCTCTCGGAGCTTCCTTTCTGAGGGGCGAGGACTTATGTTGAACAAGAAATACATTGTTGAGCTGAGTAAGGATGAGAGGGCTTATCTGTCAGCTTTTATTTCGAAGGGCAAGAGATCAGCACAAGCCATACTGAAGGCTTGTATTCTCCTCAAGGCTGATCAGGGGGCGTTTGGAGAAGGGTGGATAGATACAAAAATCTGTGATGCCTTAGACACCAATCCTACTATGGTTGTCAAAGTGCGTGCCAAGTTGGGCATCTCTAAATACCCCCTTCGGGCCATCCACTATCCCCTGCCATCGCCATTTTTCCCAAGCATATGATATGCTCCATCTGAAACAGCATTATAACTATCAGCTTACCAGATCTAAGGATGAGTTCTCGCCATGGTAGCGGTCGTAGAGCAGTCAGATTTTGGCCCCTGGAACCCTGGGATCAAATCAGAACTGCCACGTGCCTATCAGCATCTCTCGACGATGTTTCGCCCTGAGAATGTGCGAACGAGTTTGGATGAAGCGTTTGAGTTGAGCGATTTCACTGGGTTGCCTGCACACAATCTGGTTGAGTTTCAGCCTGAAAGATTAATTATTCACGAGCTCCTTATCCGGGTAATGGCGGACTTGTCAGTGCCGGATGGTGATGAGTATCAAGATTTAGGTATAAACTTCCGGAGCATGACGGATGCAATACTATCGGATCACATCACGCCGCATTTTCGGGTCCTTTTTGAACAACACGAAGCGCTGCGACAAGAAGCATCGCAACTCATTGAGGCCGAATTAGATGCGACATTATTCGCCTCGGACCCTCACACATCAGTAATGGAACGCTCCAAAGGCAAGGGGCGCTTTTTGGGTTCACGGTCACGAAGAACCGTCAAGACATCTGCTGCAATCAAACCAAAATTAGAGCCGTTGGAGGCTCTTGCTCAGTGGCATGCTGCATTGGACCATGCTCCGTCTTCTCTTCACTCAGCAGTGCTTCAAGCTTTGATAAAGGTCGTAACCGCGATTGCTAATAAGCGTGGCAGGCTGGTGGGTGAAAAGAGCGTCTTGATCTCACTAGCGCTACGTTTTGTGTGCAATCAGCATGGTAGTGAGGTCATCGGCCAGCATATCGAACCCTACTTCAAAGAAGCCGTTTCGCAGTTGGGTTACAAGCTTCTACCCAAGCAAGAGCGGCCTGTTGTGATGAATGTGAAGGGGGCATCTGCTGCGGGCAAAAGTACACTGCGTCCACTGCAACGCCAACTCGCTGCAAAACTCGGTATCGACTGGCGTGATTTTGCGTTGATTAGCCCTGATATCTGGCGGAAGTACTTGTTAGACTATGACAGTCTTGGCGAGGCCTTTCGCTATGCCGGCACATTGAGCGGACATGAAGTGGAGATCATCGACCGAAAACTCGATCGCTATATGGCGTCTAAAGGTATGCAAGGTGAGATCCCACATCTGCTTATTGACCGGTTCCGTTTCGATAGTTTTGTCTCGGAAACTGATACCACGGTCGGGAGCAACCTGCTCACACGATTTGGCGATCTCGTTTACTTGTATTTCATGATCACACCTCCCGACGCCACGGTTCAACGGGCATGGAACAGGGGGGTGCAACTCGGTCGTTATAAAGCCGTCGATGATTTGCTTTATCACAACATTGAAGCCTATGAAGGAATGCCTGATTTGTTCTTTATGTGGGCGCTCAGCGAGAATAAGCGTGTCCACTATGAGTTTCTCGACAATAGCGTCGAAGAAGGAACCAAACCCAGAACGGTTGCGTTTGGCTGGAACGGGGAAATGAACATTCTTGATGTGAAATGCCTGAATGACATCGAACGCTTTCGAAAAATTAATGTGAACGCAACATGTGCAAATGACGTCTATTCCGATCCCAGCATCTTGGCACCGGAGGAGAACACCGCTTTTCTACAGCGGTGCGCAGAGAAAATCCCCGTAATTAACTTAATCGACCAGAATACCGGGCGCATTTACGCACGTTTTGAGAAGGCCATACTTGCAAAGGTCAACGCAACGCTTCTTGCAGAACAAATGGACGACAATGATGTAAGGGCTGGTTTTAATGCCATAGCTAAGAGCTCTCCGGTCGAGCAAGATGTCTCTACAATCTCGGTGGAGAGTTTAGACCGAAACAAGGCTCATACACTGGGCGCGTGGGGCCGAACACGTTAGCTATGAGGGAGGCACCATGTGCCTTCGCGATTTCCATCTTTTTAGAAGAGCCGCCCGGTCTTAGAGCGTTATGAGGCTAAATTGAATCAAAATCTACCGAAGCAAACAGCCGCCTGACAACCTATTCCGTATCGTGCGGGGCATCCAATCATGACCACTTATCCTTCAAAGTGGAGGTTGTTGGATTTCTGCTCACCATCACTCGCTGGGAAGGGTGCGTAAATAGGCCAAAACGGCAGCCGAATATTCGATAGGAAAAGCTCGCAAGCTAATCATTTCAACGCCGGGATGTGCGTTCCGCATCTTATGTAACACCTTCCAGGGATTGTTTTTGGCTTCAGTGCTTATGAAAGTTGGTTTCTTAAGCGTACCAAAGTTCAAGCGCCGAGCGTCAAAGCCATGGCATACCGCACATGTTGTCTGATAAATACTATGACCACGCTCCAAAAATGCTTTTTTCGACAACGCTCCAGAATGCACATCACCGGTCTCATTATTTATCAACTTGTCAGTATTGTGTTGGCCGCGGCTGACAAACAGTGCCACACGTGCAAGCTCGTCATTATGGATCATGTCTGAGGTATAGCCATGGAAGGGTGCGCGCAAAAGCTTCATTATCTCTTTTGGGTCTCGCCCTTTGGCTGCATTGATGCCTTTGACGCCAGTAGCATGTGGGCCTTTTGCGTATTGGCCATCTTTTCCCTTGTAATCCCAGCCGTGGCATTCTGTGCATCGCCAGGTGTCGGCGCCTGTTTTCTTCCCTGCTTTCGGGTAAGAGGGATGAGTTTGACTTGGTCTTTCGCGCGCCATTGCCGCCCACCAGTTGTCATAGATCAAACCACCTCTGGCTAAGGTCCAACTCTTGCTGGGATCACTCGGTGCACCATAGATCAATGTATGATCGCCGTGCGCCCAACCATATGTTCTTCCCAGACTATTCTCTTTTTGTTGTGCGACCACAGCGGATAATGCGATCATAGAGCTTGTGAGGGTCAATAGTGCGATAACTGTTTTCATTTTGCCTTTCATAATAGATCTCCCATGTAAATATCACATTGACGAAGCTTCTATGGGAATTGCAATTGATCACCTTATGCGAGGCTTTCGACATTGCTGGTAAATTAATCAGTGCAAACATATTGCCACGATTTTCTATGGGAAAAACGATATTATGCACTTTAAGCTTTACCGACGCACTAGTGTCCTTTTGAATTTGAAGTTCCTAAAAGGGTATGCGCAAATATGATAGGAACTTCAAATTCACCTCACTAGGTCCCGGACTCATAAATGTCTCAGACAAGTGTCTCTGTTTGAAACATAAATTTCAAAGAACAGCCAAGAATTGGAAATTCCGGAAGAAACTCTTTTAAATGGCTAGAGTATCCATTAACAACCAAGATTTACTCGGTTTCTACTAAAGAATATGATTGTATTTAGGCGCTTGCCATCACGAAAATAGGCCTGACAATAAATGCATAGAATTGGCATTATTCCTTTTGATATCAAAGACACAGCGGTCGCCGTGCTATTCGTAACATCGCAGACACGCGGGCGCTGGATATTACCCAAAGGTTTGGCAAAACCAAACGAGACACATAAAGATACTTGCCATCGTGAGGGTTTTGAGGAGGCAGGTGTTCGCGGCATTGTTTTGGAAGATTTTCCCACCACGGTAGTGATAGGGAAGCAAACAGCCCGGGGTGTACGCAAAGTACCGGTGACCTATTATCCCTATCTCGTCTGCAAACAAGAAGATGAGTGGCCGGAAAAAGAGCATCGCCAACGTCATTGGGCTCTGATCGAAGATGCCTCAAAGGTTGCCTATCGCGAAGACTACCTTGTTCTCATACAGCAGTTCAATGCCCTGAGGCAGTGGATCATAGAGATTGCAGAACAGCATAAATCGTAGCGGCCAAAATTGCTGATGCAGGAACCGTAATCACCCACGCTGCAGCAATCGAATAGGCGAAACGTCGGCGGACAAAGCGTCTTTTTCCACGAACATTGCGGCTGTTGAATGCATCCATGGCGGTAGCGTTCAGTTTATGGCCGGGGCGTAATTTGCGGCGATTTGGATTTTCAGAAAATTCACGCAGGAAGCCCACACCAAATACCGCACCAACGGCAATATGCGTTGAACTAACCGGCAGCCCTAGGGTCGTCGCAATCAGCACAGTGATCGCTGCAGACAATGCCACACAATATGCACGCGGCGAGTTTAACCGGGTTATTTTTTCACCAACAACGGATATGAGTTTCGGTCCAAATAATCCCAGACCCAGCGCAATGCCGAAAGCGCCAATAACCATAACCCAAAGGGGAATGCTAACCTTTCTCGCGATCTCTGCTTCATTCCCCATGGTTGAAACAATTGCTGCAAGCGGCCCAACGGCATTGGCGACGTCATTCGCACCGTGAGCAAACGACAGTAGAGCAGCCCCGATGATCAATGGAACATCAAAAAGACCATAAATGTCCCTTTTTCGATTTTCCAAATGCTGAATACGTTGTGCGATGTAAGGACGTGATAGCAGAAATGCCAATAGGAATGACATACTGGCAAACAAAAAGATTTCGAGAGACGATGGTTTCCAAATTTTCTTCAAACCCTTCATCGCCATATAAGCCGCAAAGGCCGCTGCCATTAAGCCGATGAGCATAGGAACCCATTTCCGCGCAGCCTCTAAGCGGTCTTCAACATTCAAAACCTTGATCTTGATGAATAGCAAAAGCGCAGCTGAAACCGCGGCGCCAAAAATTGGTGAAATAATCCAGCTTGCCGCAATTTTTGTCATTGTCACCCAGTTGACAAGACCAACACCAGCTGCAGCAATCCCTGCGCCGAGCACACCGCCAACGATCGAATGTGTTGTTGAAACTGGGGCGCTAAGAATAGTCGCCAAGTTAATCCACAAAGCTGCAGCTAACAAAGCGCTCAACATCAAGTAGCGAAAATCAGTGACGCTGATTTTGTTGTTCGGCGCAATGATGCCTTTAGATACTGTTTTTACAACATCACCACCCGCGAGAAGGGCACCTGCGCTTTCGCATATTGCGGCAATCCCGATCGCGGCGACAACTGTTAAAACCTTCCCACCAACAGCAGGGCCCATATTATTGGCGACATCATTGGCACCAATATTGAGCGCCATATACCCACCGATCACAGCAGCACTGACAATGAGCAGTGTTTCATCGCCAACAGCCGTATTACCGCCACCGGCAAATATTGCGACAAAGGCTAGAAACAGCAAAGAAAGCCCGATCGGAACGATGGAACCACGAACCTTCAATACTTGAGACTGGCTGAAACCCAATCGTCTTAAATCATTGACATAGCGGTTTTCAGGGCTTCTTGTCATATTGCTCATGAACTGGTCGACCTTGAGATTCTATCGAATGAAAAGAGTTCACAATATGCGAGATTATGGGCGAGTCGAATATGAAGGCAAACATGGAATAACCACATTCAGATCAATAGTCTGCAGAACTCTGTGGAAATTGCGGATTTAATAGGGTTTTTCTCAAATCTTTAGGGAAGTGTAATAAGATGTCCTGTCATTTCCAGAGTATTCAGTGATGCTGGCGGGCTGCATAAATTGCATAATTCCACAAGCGTTGGGAGTTAATGAACCAGGAGTATCCCGTGAATGACATCATATGCAATCACTGCAAGAAACAAGTTACGCCTGGCACAGAGCATCATTGCGAAGAGATGAAACGGGCCGGCCTTTTGTCGAAAACGGTACCTAACAATCCTGATCAAGAAGATGATGACTGTTTCATAACATCAGCGGTGATCGGCTATGCCACGAGCAGCAGCTTTGCGGGAACAATAGCTGGAGGCAATCCAGTGGGAGCCGCAGCCGGTGCTGCGCTTAGCCAAGAGGATGAAGGTGACCAGGGGGACGGCGTAGAGAATACGGAAAATGCAGCACCGAATGATGAAGCTGAATCCGATATGCCTGAAGATACTGATGAAGATGTTGAATCAGATGACAATCATGACGAGGACCCAGACGATGATGATTAAATGATTCAATCTAATCTCATCTCGCTTGTTGCTGGTCGCGTACAAAAGGTTCAGATAAAGCTAAAGCTTTTTACCCAACCGTCCCGCTAGGTCCTGAATGAATTGCCATGCCACACGGCCGGAACGGGCGCCGCGTGTAATGGACCATTCAAGGGCCTCGGATCTAAGCTTTTCTGGTGTGATCTTGAGGCCGAAATGCTCTGCATAGCCCTCAACCATCTCCAGATAATCCGCCTGTGAGCAATTATGAAATCCTATCCATAGCCCGAAGCGATCAGAAAGGGAGACCTTTTCTTCTACGGCCTCAGAAGGGTTGATTGCTGTGGAGCGCTCATTTTCCATCATGTCGCGCGGCATGAGATGGCGGCGGTTAGAGGTGGCGTAGAAAATAACGTTGTCTGGACGCCCTTCGATACCCCCCTCAAGCACAGCTTTCAGTGATTTATAGGATGTGTCGTCATGGTCAAAGGATAGATCATCGCAAAACACGATAAAGCGATAGGGGCTTTTGCGGAGATGGGCAAGGCAATGGGGGAGGGAAGAAATGTCTTCCCTATGAATTTCAATTAGTTTAAGGCCATCCTTAACTGAGTTCTTCTCTTTTTCGCTGATTTGGAGGGCTTGCGCATGAACGGCTTTGACAAGCGAACTTTTGCCCATGCCGCGGGCACCCCAAAGAAGAGCGTTATTGGCTGGTAATCCCTGTGCAAAACGTTCTGTATTGGTCAATAAATGGTCCCGCATGCGATCGATACTCTTGAGGAGGTGCAATGGCAGTCGGTTGACATGTTCGACGGCAAGAAAGCCTTCTGGTTCTGCCTGCCAAATGAAGGCTTCCGCTTGCTTGAAATCCGGCGCTACCGTTGCAGGAGGAGCAAGACGCTCGAGTGCGGAGGCAAGGCGGCTTAAAATTGTGGTTAGGGCGTTTTCATGTTGCATATGCTTTAAGCCCATGAAATGAGTGATATTTGTTAAAAGTTGGTCTTATATTTCACATATCATAGGTCGCCGGTTAGGGCTATCATCTGCTCATTTTGTGATTTTCTTAATTATAACGCCTAGGTAACGGGGAAAATCCAGGCTTTTTCGTACTTTATCCCAATCAGGTAGTTGAAATGGTGGAAGGCAGGCTTATTATCGCCGGCAAATTTGTTTGTTTTGATGTGAAGCTTTTAATGCTGCGGTGCAGGTAATCACGACTTAAAGGGAGAAATCTATGTTTATTACACCAGCCTATGCACAGTCTGGGGCCGGAGGAGGCGGTGATCTCTTCGGTTTTCTGGTGCCTATGATCTTAATCGTTGCGATTATGTATTTCCTGATTATCCGCCCGCAACAAAAACGTGTAAAAGATCATCAGGAAATGGTAGCAGCTATCCGCCGGGGTGACACTGTTGTGACGAGTGGTGGTATTATTGGTAAGGTTACGAAGGTTATTGATGACAAAGAGGTGCAGGTTGAAATTGCGGAGAATGTCCGCGTTCGTTTAATGCGCAATACGGTTTCTGAAGTGCGTGCAAAGGGAGAGCCTGTTAAAGAGAGTTCATAACGGTTTACATTGCGCGCAGCACTTCCCATCTATCAAGCTTTATGCCATCAAAGCGCATTCAACTCATATGAGAGCAAAAACTTAAGTTAGGACTGGTTTGTCCCATGCTGCATTTTGCAAATTGGAAGATTATTCTTATCACCGCCATTTCTGTGTTGGGCATCCTTTTATCCTTGCCTAATCTGATGTCGGAAAAAACACTTGAAAATATTCCGAGTTGGCTACCGCATAAGCAAGTCCATCTGGGGCTTGATTTGCAGGGCGGATCACATCTGCTGCTCAAAATGAGCACTGACGAGTTGATTAAGGAGTGGCTTGATTCCGTTCGCAGCGAAGTACGTCAAACATTGCGTAAGGAGCGGATCGGGTACACAGGCTTAAAAGCGGGCAAAGACTCTGTTCAAGTCCGTATCCGTAAGCCGGAGGATGCTGAAAAAGGTTTTAAGGCCGTAAAGACGATTGCGCAGCAATTGCCGGGGTCGATTTTTACCGGAGAAGGCGGCGTTGACCTAGACATCACCCAGGAAGGCCAGGGGCTCGTTCGTCTGAAGCCGACCGAACTGGCGATCCGGGACCGGATCAATAGCGCTATGCAAGCGTCAATTGAGACAATTGGCCGGAGGATTAATGCCCTTGGCACAACAGAGCCCACTATTCAACGTCAAGGGCTTGACAGGATTCTTGTTCAAGTGCCTGGTATCGATGACCCTGAAGGCTTGAAACGTATTCTCGGTGATGTCGCAAAATTAACTTTTCAATTGGTTGATCCAACTACATCGGCTGCAGAAGCGCGTCAGTCACGTGTTCCACCAGGATCTATCATTGTTCCTGCTGATGAATCGGATGGCGCTGGTGAGTATGTCCTTAAAAAGCGTGTTATAGTGAGCGGTGAAGAGTTAGTTGATGCCCAGCCGGGTTTTGATCAACGCACAAACCAACCAATTGTGACCTTTCGATTCAACGCTTCAGGCGCACGGCGGTTCGCTAAGGTAACCAAGGACAATGTCGGACGTCCCTTTGCTATCGTGCTTGATGGCAAAGTAATTTCAGCACCAGTGATCCAGGAACCCATATTGGGTGGTTCAGGGCAGATAAGCGGTAACTTTACGGTCAAAGAAACAAACGAACTTTCTATCAAACTCCGATCTGGTGCCTTACCGGCAACAATGACAATTATCGAAGAACGAACCGTGGGCCCAAGCCTTGGTGCGGATTCAATTGCGTCGGGTAAGATAGCAGCCATCATCGGTCTCGTGGCCGTTGTCTGTTTTATTCTTTTTGCCTATGGCCTCTTCGGCGTTTTTGCCAATGTTGCTCTTTTTGTGAATATTGCTCTTATCATTGGAACGCTTTCGCTGTTACAGGCAACGCTTACGCTTCCGGGCATTGCCGGTATTGTGTTGACTATCGGCATGGCCGTTGACGCCAATGTGCTGATTTTTGAGCGCATCCGCGAGGAGCTGCGGGCAGGCAAATCAGCTATTAATGCGATTGATTCCGGCTACAGCCGGGCATTGGGCACCATTTTGGATGCCAATATTACGACGTTTATTGCCGCATTTATTCTATTCTGGCTGGGCTCGGGACCCATTCGCGGTTTTGCCGTCACGCTCTCAATCGGAATAGTAACCTCGGTTTTCACCGCCTTCACCTTGACCAGGCTCCTAGTATCATTTTGGCTGCGGGCACAAAAAACCCGCGCTGTCGAAGTGCCGATATAGGAGTGAAGGATAATGACATTTAAAGGATTAGACTTCTTGCCTCACGGTACAAAACTTCCTTTCGCGCCTTACCATAAGTTCGGCATCATTGTTTCGGGGATATTGATAGCTCTTTCGCTTATGCTCTTTGTCAGGGTCGGTCTCAATTACGGCATTGATTTCAGGGGCGGGATGTTCATTGAAGTTCAAAGCAAAAGCGGACCAGCGGATATTTCGCAAATTCGTTCTAAAACAGGAACGCTCGGTCTTGGTGAGGTTCAGGTCCAAGGGCATGGCCTGCCCAAGGATGTACTTATAAGGGTTGAGCGACAAGCTGGTGGTGAAATAGCTCAAAAAGAAGCCGTCAAAAAAGTTCACGGCGCGATAGTGGATATGGTTGACTATCAACGTGCAGGGATTATCGGTCCAATTGTCGTTTCTGGTAAGCCTAAGCAATTCAATACCATCGCTGTTTTTATCGCTGTTATGGCGGTTCTTCTCTTTAGTTGCTTGGGTTTTGAGTTTTCAAAGTGCCGATATAGGAGTGAAGGACCATGATACTTAAAGGCGTTGATTTCATTCCTCATGGTACAAAATTCCCTTTTGTACCTTACCATAGGCTGAGCATGATTATCTCAGGAGCCTTGATGGTATTGGCGCTTGTGCTTTTTTTAGGTGTTGGTCTCAATTACGGCATTGATTTCCAGGGTGGCACCCTTATCGAAATTCAAAATAAAAGTGGGCCTGCGGATATTGCGCAGATCCGTTCTAAATTAGGAACGCTTGGTCTCGGTGATGTTCAGGTTCAGGAGTTTGGAAAACCCACAGACGTGCTCATTCGCATTGAACAACAACCTGGCGGCGAGACGGCACAACAAGAAGTTATCAAAAAGGTTCGCAGTGCCTTAGGAGATACGGTTGAGTATCGCCGTACGGAAATTGTAGGTCCGACGGTTTCCGGCGAATTGAAGCAATCCGGCACTATCGCTGTGATTGTCGCTATAATGGCGGTTCTAATTTATATTTGGTTCCGCTTTGAATGGCAGTTCTCAGTGGGGGCGGTGGCAGCCTTGGTTCATGACGTCGTGCTCACCATAGGCCTTTTCTCAGCACTTCAACTTGAGTTTACCCTCTCAATCATTGCGGCAATCCTCACCATTGTCGGTTATTCGCTAAACGATACAGTTGTGGTTTATGACCGAGTGCGGGAGAATTTGAGAAAATACAAGAAAATGCCGCTTGCGGAGCTTTTGGATGTTTCCATCAATGAAACTTTATCGCGTACAATCCTAACGTCTGTAACCACTCTCATTGCGCTTTTATCTCTCTATATCTTTGGTGGTGAGGTTATTCGTGGGTTCACATTTGCTATGATTTGGGGTGTTATTGTCGGTACTTACTCGTCGATTTTTATAGCGGCGCCAATGCTTCTCATGCTTGGTGTGAAAAGAGATTGGAGCGGTCTTGGCGGTGCGAAAGTCAAGGAGCCCGCGAGAAGCTGAGTTTAATCGGTTTTTATTATGTCCGACGGTCCAGCCTGCTATCCAGGACAGGCCCCCATAGATGCCTATGGTAATGGGGGCTTTCGCTTTGCCGATATGAGCCATCAAGGCTCATTGCTGTGCTTGCCCGGTGGAATTTATGCCTGGACGGTACAAAACTATTCAGACATTAATCCACACAGCTTTTCGCAAGTCTTTGCCGATCCACACACTATCGAATTTTTGCTTCTTGGCACTGGCTTAGCGCAGCAGTTTCCTGGCAGTGACATTAAAGAAGTATTTCAAGAAAAAGGAATAGGGCTTGAAGTCATGGATACAGGTGCTGCGTGCAGAACATATAATGTTTTGCTCCGCGAAGCCCGAGCGGTTGCTGCAGCGTTGATCGCGGTTGAGTGATGAACGCAAACCGGCGCGTGGTTCTGGAAGTAGTGCGGACACATGATCCAGATCGATATGTGTCTATGCTCTTTGTGCCCAAGCCTTGGCAATTTTCTCTTTTCACGCTTTATGCTTTTAACGTTGAGCTCGCACGTATTGCAGACCAGATCAGCGAACCTTTACTTGGCGAGATGCGTTTGGAGTGGTGGCGTGGGGCGATTGACACGAAGGGCAGGGGAGACGCAGGAGAAGAAGAGAGGACGGGACATCCCATTGCGGACAGTATGCGGATGCTCATGCAAGCCACACAGCTCAATAAAAACCTTCTCCTTGGTATGATCGACGCACGAAGCTTTGATGTGACTGACACAATTATGCCTGACAGGTCGGCCCTTAACGCTTATCTCAACAAAACAGCCGGTGCACTTTTCTTAGCTGCATCGGATATTGTTGCTGGTGGGCGTGTTGAGCTTGCGGAAAAAGCAGCCCATGTCAGCGGGCAGGTTTATGGCTTAACTGGTCTTATCCGCTCACTTCCTATTCATGCCACCCAGCGCAAACTTTACTTGCCGCGGGCTTATTTTGAAGATTTCGGCGTCCATATTGAGGATATTTTTCGAGGGCAAGAGAGTGCCGAGTTATTCAAAGCTCTGGATGCCCTTAAGACAGAAATACGTGAACACCTTGCTGGAGCACGCAAACTCATATCTTCTTTTCCGAGTGAAATGCAGCGAGTCTTTTTGCCACTTGTCTTGATTGAACCCTATTTGGAACAGCATGACCGATCGGGTCATCGACCACTGCATGACCTTATTGATCAAAACCCATTGGCGCGACTTTGGAGATTATGGAGAGGAGTGAGACGGGGGGTGTAGCTTCTTATTTTGACAGTCAGTGTGGAGTTTTAGGGAATGCCCTATTGGATGCCCGGATCAAGCCCACTGGTGTCCGGTTTAATTCAGAAGTTTCAATCTCTGCCGGACGGGGCTTGCAGCCCATAAGCGCTAACTTAATATTTAATAGCTATTTATGTGCTTAACACTTTGCAGCAAACTCCGTCATCCCCATGTAGATGCACTGCTGTCCGGGAAAATTTGGAAATGCATCTCCACTTGTCGTGTCGTGAGGTTTGACAGCATACTCCAATAACCTCCCCCCTGGAGGGGGAGGTCGGCGCGAAGCGCCGGGTGGGGGGGATTCATATGACAATTCATGCTCTTGCACTTGCCTCCATCACCCCCATCCCAAACGCCATGCGACTTAGCCCGGGCGGGCTAAGCCAGTGGCGTTTGGCCTTCCCCCCTCGACGGGGGAAGGAGCGCAAGTGGCTCCGCCAAATCCCTGTCTCGATACCTCGAAATAGCCGTATCTCCTTCCAACAAAATCGTTTTTCACCTCTCACTCTAATTTAAACCGGACAGCAGTGGACTTGATCCGGGCATCCAATAGGGAGGTTTTTGTTTGGCACGTAATTCCAGCTGAGTGGGTTTGCAACGTTCGCTACTTCCAATAGCTGCACCCAATATCACGCACTCAACCTTTCCTCATGTCCGGCTGTAAGACTGCTTGTCAAGTCGGTCAAATGCGATAGGCGCTTGCATGATATCGTTGCTTTTGAGAATTCAATATCGCCCTTAGCGGGAATTATGGCTGAGGTAAATCCCAGCTTTTGCGATTCTTTCAACCGAGCAGCCATTTGTGCAACGGTTCTAATGGCTCCAGATAAGCTGACCTCGCCAAAGAAGACTTCGTCTGGTGGCAGCGCGACACCTGCAAATGACGAGACTAGGGCCGCAGCAGCAGCAAGATCCGCCGCTGGTTCACTGATTTTTAGACCACCTGCCACATTGAGATACACATCATGGGCACCTAACTGGAGGCCGCAGCGTGCCTCAAGCACGGCAAGTATCATCGATAAGCGGCTCGTATCCCAACCAACAACGGCGCGGCGCGGGGTGCCAAGACGCGATGGGGCAACAAGGGCCTGAATCTCCACAAGCATGGGCCGCGTTCCTTCAAGGCCAGCAAACACAGCCGAGCCGGGGCTGTCGCCCTCTCGTTCCCCGAGAAAGAGTTCGGATGGATTTTCCACCTCGGCAAGACCGTGACCACGCATCTCAAAAACACCGATCTCATCTGTCGGTCCAAAACGGTTTTTGACAGCACGAAGAATGCGGAACTGATGCCCTTTGTCGCCTTCAAAATAAAGCACTGTGTCGACCATGTGCTCGACCACTTTGGGCCCGGCAATTTGGCCGTCTTTGGTTACATGGCCGACAATCACAAGAGCCGTGTTTGCTGTTTTGGCAAAACGTATAAGAGCTTGCGTACATGCACGGACTTGAGAAACGGTTCCCGGTGCTGACTCTAATTGGTCAGACCAAAGTGTTTGGATTGAGTCGATTACGACAAGGTCGGGCGCCTGCCCGGAAGTCAATGTTGCGAGAATATTAGCTGTATTGGTTTCAGCGGCAAGACCAACGGGCGATGCCGCCAGGCCAAGGCGTTCCGCTCTGAGGCGCACTTGTGCGGTCGCTTCTTCACCGGAAAAGTAGACAGCCCTTCGACCCTCTTGAGCTAGTCTGGCCGCTACTTGCAGGAGAAGTGTCGATTTTCCTATTCCGGGATCGCCACCCACAAGAATGGCCGAGCCAGGGACAAGCCCACCGCCGGTGACACGGTCCAGCTCTGCGACACCTGTCAAGAATCTGGGAGCTTCCTCCTGACCGCCGCTTAGCGTTTCTAATGGAATAACACATCCTTTGGAGCCATCGGCCCGGGGGCCGGATGCAATTCCACTCGTGGCATTAGGAGCCTCTTCGACAATTGAATTCCACTCCTCACACGCCCCGCATCGGCCTGACCATTTTGCACTCACTGCACCACAGCTTTGACAAACAAAGGTTTTAGAAACTTTGGCCATCACACTCAAAAATTTCCCCACATAAGGCTGCGATAACCTGACTCGCTATTGCAGCCTAGATATTATTCACGCAAATAAATCCGGTGAGCACGCCGGCTAAGATTAGTCAGAATCTCATAACCTAGGGTTTTTGCTTTTTCTGCAATGTTGTCTACACTGAGGTGAGGGCCGATCAATTCGACGAAAGCACCTCGTGTCACAAGATCCTCCGGTATGTCGGTTACGTCAACTGTGATCAGATCCATAGAAACACGGCCTATGACTGGTGCAGCATGATCACCGATATAAACCTCCGCTCCTTCCCGATCGTTTGCGGCACCGAGTAGGCGGAAATATCCGTCTGCATACCCAACAGTTACGGTTGCGAGGCGGGTTTGTCGCTGTAAAGTATGGCCTGCTCCATATCCAACACTTTCTCCAGACTTAACGTCGCGGATCTGTGCTACCTTTCCTTCAAGCCGTACAACAGGCTTCATGGGATTGGTTTCGATATTAAGGGCCTTCCCGCCATAAAGTGCTATGCCCGGGCGAACGAGATCAAAGTGAAAATCAGGGCCAAGCAATATTCCTCCAGAATTGGCAAAGCTCGCAGGGGCTTGAGGGAGCTTTTTGCGCAGCGTCTCAAACCGATTGAGTTGATCGAAATTTTTTGAGTGTTCTGGTTTGTCGGCGCAAGCCAAATGGCTCATTACGAGACTAAGCGTGAATGCAGAGAAGGGTGTTGGATCCGAGCCAAGAACATCAACCTCCTCTGCCGTCAGTCCTAACCGGTTCATGCCTGTATCAATATGAACGGCTGCCGGATTGGGGTCTCCACGCATACGGCAATAGGATGCCCACTCCTCAATTTCCGGCAAACTATTCAAGACCGGTCGAGCACCAATCTCGACATAGCCTGAAGCTGAGTCTGGAAATAAACCGTCCAAAACATATATTTCGGCTTGTGTGGTTATTTTCCGAGTGCGGCGGGCTTCTTCGAGTGTCGCGACAAAAAAAGTGCGACACCCTTGCTCCGTAAGGGCTGCTACAGCGGGTTCCAAGCCAATACCATAGGCATCAGCCTTTACAACAGCAGCACATTCCGCTCTCTCAGTTATGCTTCTGAGAGCGTTATAATTCTTGCACAAAGCTTTCAGATTAACTGTCAGAAGTGTGGCATATTCAGGATGTGCCACCTCCTTTTCAGTCAAGAAGCTATGTGTAGCGGCAGGTTCAGATAGTGTCACTCCATGCGCTCCGGAAGATAGTCAGGTGCAATATAGTTTGTGAAACGTGTTACGTGGGAATCAAATTGGAGTTTAACAGCTCCTGTCGGCCCATGTCTCTGTTTGCCGATGATGACTTCTGCAAGCCCTGAGACTTTGTCCATTTCCATCTGCCATTCCTGATGCTCCGCTGTTCCCTCGCGTGGTTGACGGCGCTCGACATAATATTCTTCACGGAAGACGAACATCACAACATCAGCGTCTTGCTCGATTGATCCTGATTCACGTAGATCTGCCAGTTGGGGGCGTTTGTCTTCACGGTTCTCCACTTGGCGTGAAAGCTGAGATAAAGCAATAATGGGAACGTTCAGCTCCTTCGCCAACGCTTTGAGATTGGTTGTAATTTCTGACACCTCCTGAACACGGCCCTCGGACGCTCTGCGCGAGGACCCGGTGAGGAGTTGCAGGTAGTCTACGATCAGAACACCAAGACCTTTTTGCCGTTTTAACCGCCGGGCTCGGGCAGCAAGCTGCGCTACCGATATACCGCCGGTTTGGTCAATAAAGAGCGGTAATGTTTGTAGGTCCTGTGCAACATGGGCCAGACTAGCAAACTCCTCTTCATTGATCATGCCCCGACGAATCTTTTCAGAAGGAATTTGTGACTGCTCGGAGAGAATACGTGTCGCAAGTTGCTCAGACGACATCTCAAGAGAGAAAAAACCCACGACAGCACCGTCTGCAACCGCATTACCGTTATCCATGTTCTGTTCGGCACGAAGGCTTTTTGCAATGTTAAAGGCGATATTGGTGGCAAGGGCAGTTTTACCCATCGATGGGCGTCCGGCCAATATAATAAGATCTGAGGGCTGCAAGCCACCCATTTTATTATCAAGGTCCGTCAATCCGGTTGCAAGGCCTGACAAGCCACCATCGCGTTGATAGGCATTATTGGCCATTTCAATTGCATCCGTTAGAGCAGATGCAAATGTAGCAAAGCCAGAACCGTATTTCCCTGCTTCTGCGACTTCAAAAAGCCGTTGTTCAGCATCTTCGATCTGCTGGGATGGGGGCATATCAACAGGAGAGTCATAGGCCGTATTGACCATATCCTCACCTATCATAATGAGATTTCGGCGAACAGCTAGATCATAAATCGTGCGGCCATAATCTTCCGAATTGATAACGGTCGTCGCGTTCGCTGCAAGGCGCCCAAGATATTGCGGTACCGTAATATCTCCAAGCGGTTCCTCAGCCTCAAAGAATGTTTTAAGCGTGATCGGCGTCGCTTGTTTGCCTGATTGGATAAGCTTCCCCATAGTCTCATAAATGCGAGCGTGGAGGGGGTCAAAAAAATGTTGGGGTTGCAGAAAGCTTGAAACACGGTCAAACGCTTCATTATTAACGAGGACCGCTCCGAGAAGCGCTTGTTCTGCCTCAATATTGTGGGGTGCGGCGCGAAAGGGAAATTCCTCATCCGCGGGGGAAACATGTAGATTTTCTTGTGCTTGGTTCATGGTCCGCAACCTAAACGATTCTTATGCGGTTATCGCCGGGGAGTTTAGGGGTTCTCCACCCAATTCACTGCTATACACAGAGATTTCATCTCCCTGGCACTTTTTTCTTGCCTGTATTTGTACAGGTACCGGAATTATAAGAGGAATTTCAGAATCACAAAAGGCCGTAGTGGAGCTTTATAACTCATCAAAAAGGCCAATTTCTCAGTGTTATGCTCTCACACTGCGGGTGTCTCTGGTTTGTGTCATATCTAGCTGACGTAACCGTTGCTCCGCCTCTAACATATAATCGCGGGTCAGAGGCAAAGCATTTTGATGTTTGGCAAGTTGAATCTGAAAAACCATAAGCCCCTGGTAACGAAAAGCAACCTCTGAGCCCGCAAGGTAAAATTCCCACATTCGGCAAAAACGTTCATCGAGAATAGAAGCAGCCTTACCCCAAGACGAAAGAAATCTATGCCGCCAATGACGAAGTGTATCGGCATAATGCAATCTTAAAATCTCGATATCCGTGATAAGCAGGTTTGAGCGTTCGATAATAGGAATTAGCTCGCTCAAAGCAGGAATATAGCCACCAGGGAAGATATATTTGGCGATAAAGGGGTTGGTTGTAGATGGGCCGTCAAATCTTCCTATAGAATGTAAAACGGCAACCCCGTCATCTCTCAAAAGATCATAAATCTTTTGAAAAAAAGTCTTATAGTGTCCAACGCCAACATGCTCAAACATTCCCACCGAAACAATACGGTCAAACCGTTCTGCCAAATTACGGTAGTCACGAAGTTCAAATTCTACTGCTTTGGAAAGGCCACTTTTGTTCGCGCGTTCGCGGCTAATCTTTAGCTGCTCCTCGCTGAGTGTGATGCCCTTTACGGAAACATGAGCCGTGCGGGCGAGATAAAGCCCAAGCCCCCCCCATCCAGAGCCAATATCGAGCACATTTTGTCCGTCTTTTAGATAGAGTTTAGCGGCAAGATGACGTTTCTTTGCTTGTTGCGCTTCATCCAGATTGTCGGAGCCATGTTCAAAGTAGGCGCAGGAATATTGCCGGTCTTTATCTAGAAAAAGATCATAGATCCTGCCATCTATATCATAATGATGGGAGACATTGCGTTTTGCACGTGATGCGGGATTAAATTGTTGTATGCGTTTGGTCAGCATACGTAAAAGGTTTGTTCCGTGTATCCGGGATGCGGAACTGCTGTGTTCAGCATTTCGTAATACTAGATCCAGAAAATCATAGATACTGCCCCGCTCCATAACGAAGCGGCCATCCATATATCCTTCACCAAGTGCGAGTGCCGGATCGATTGCCAGCTGTCGTTCGAGACGTTTGTCAGTAATGCGAGCAACGACAGGCTCACCTGCTCCATCACCAAATATGTTTGAGTGTCCAGAAGCGTCAATCAGACATAGATTGCCCGATGTGACCATACTGTCCATAATCCATTTAAAAGGGGCAAACATTTCATACTCGCCACTATCTCAACAGAACTCCCCCTCTCCCACATGTGAAATCAAAATATAAAAACATGCTTTCATCCTATTGATATAGCGTTATTAAAGCATCAGCCTTGATCTAAGACAATACTTTGAATACTGCAAAGTAAAGGCCGTCCACGATTTCCTCATGAGAAAAGAGTGCGGCCCCCTTCATTAACAAAAAAATTATCTTGGTGCTTTGCTTTAAAAAAAAATATCTTTCCTATCTGCTACCCGTCCTCCTGCTTTTTTTCCAAGACTTCATTGTCAGATCGTTCAATTTCATCTTGGGGATCAACATTTTTATCTTCAAGTTCAGCGGCTACTTTTTTTGCAAGCTCTTCATCCTCAAATGCTTCTTCAGTATTTGCCCTATCAATTTGTTCGCTATCCTCTTCATGCATAGCCGTTACATCTTCACCACGGGCTTGACGCTGGGCTTCTTCATCGGTGCGTGCAACATTAATGACAATATTGGCTTCAACCTCAGGATGCAGGCTAAGGCGAACATTGTGCAGTCCCAGGATTTTAATCGGCCGATCAAGCATCACTTGGCGTCGTTCGATTGAACATCCACTTTTCGTTACAAGTTCCGCAATATCACGGGTAGAAACAGATCCATAAAGTTGTCCGGTATCTCCAGCTTGGCGAATAATGACATGGCTTTGCCCGTCGATCTTGTCCGCGACCCCTTCTGCTTCTTTTTTAAGTTCCAAATTGCGAGCTTCCAATTGTGCACGTTCGTTTTCAAAACGCTTCATATTTGCCTCTGTGGCCCGTAAAGCCTTACCTTGAGGCAAAAGGAAATTACGTGCGTAGCCGTCTTTGACAGTAACGATATCGCCCATTTGGCCAAGTTTGCCAATTCGTTCCAAAAGAATAATTTGCATCAGTTTTCTCCTCTATAAATTCGCTTTTCTTTCTCTCAACCTCCAAGAGATGAAGGAGGGGGTGTTTTGCCCTGCATGCGTTCTCTAAGTTTAGAAATAGGTTCAACGACACCGATTGCCGCAACTAGAATCACTGACCAACTAAAAATGAGCAGCAGCATGTAGAGACCAAAAAGCAAAAATGGTCGGTTAGGTGAGGCCCGTGTAATAAAATGAATGACTGCCAACCCAAGAAGCGCGTAAGCCGTAACAAAGGCGCCAACAAAGCCTCCGCTCATAACCCCTAACAATCCTGGGGCAAACCAAAGGCACAGCGCGGCAGCAAAGCCAAGACTGAAATTTCTTGGAAATTCAATTTTGGATATATCCGGCCAAGAACGTAACAGCCGCCCTGAAGTCCGGACAATAAGCGCTGCCAACCAGAGATTCAGTATTGTTATGAGAAGCCATAGGCTCGCCGATACAGCCGGAAGAGCCACTGCAACCATTTTTACTAATGTCTTGATGTCTGCATCAGATAACTTAGTCTGACTATTCGCTTGAATTGGAGGTAGAACCATCTGCTCCAAGAGAGTTCGTATGGTGTTCTGATAGGCTTCCCAATTAGTGCCTATTAGCGGAACACTCAAAGCTGCAAGTAGACCAGCAAAAAGCGTTGCCCAAGCAAGGATATGACCGATTGGATACCATTCGATTGTAGGGCTACTACCGATGGGATCATCACTCTTTTTGGTTTTGGGCAATTGCGTACCTGACGGCACCATTGCCGTTCGGTTTAGATAGGTGGCATAACAAAGAGCGGAAGCGGGAATAGCAATTGTCAAGGCAAATCCGACCACTTTTGCCCCCAGCACTATGAGCGCTAGAGCCATCCCTGATAGGGTTGCAATAATGGCAGCAAACAATCCCCAACCGAGACCCGCTAGAAAGATTGGAAGAGGTGCAAGACAAAATAACAAAAATGCAAGGAAAGATCCGCTTGCAGCAGAAGCAAACAGTACCGCTGAAACCAATCCAGCACCAAGGCCTATAAAAAGGGAAGGTTGCATATCTTTTCAGCTGTCCCGCTCTTTGGCGGTTAGAGGTGGCACAAGCTGGGCTTGAAAAGCCACCCCAACCATAAAACAAACTTTAATACTGACCGATCGAAGCTTTATTTAATCACGTAGGTCAATAGGCCGAGGAAACGTGCGCGTTTAATGGCACGAGCTAATTCACGTTGTTTCTTAGCTGAAACTGCCGTAATTCGACTAGGGACGATTTTACCTCGTTCAGAAATAAAGCGTTGCAACAATTTGGTATCTTTATAATCGATCTTCGGTGAATGATCGCTTGAAAAGGGGCACGTTTTACGCCGGCGATGAAAGGGGCGTCGTTGAGGCATTTGTGCGATACTCATTTGTCTGCTCCTTTTCCTTTATCGTGGAACCGTTTTCCATCACGTGAGCCGCCATCGCGATCTCGTCTCGAGCCGCGTTTGTCGTCACGATCGGATTTCCTCATCATTGCGGATGGAGTTGTTTCATGCTCATCAACTCGGATAGTCATAAAGCGGAGCACATCTGTCGACAGTCCCATTTGCCGCTCCATTTCAGCAACTGCGGCATGAGGCGCATCAATATTCATCAGTGAATAATGTGCCTTACGGTTTTTTTTGATTTTGTAGGCAAGGGACTTCAGGCCCCAATATTCGGTTTTACCGATGGAACCACCATTTTCCGAAATAATTGTCTTGAAATTTTCAACCAGCCCATCAACCTGCTGTGCTGAAATATCCTGGCGCGCAAGAAAGATATGCTCATAAAGCGGCATAAGATTCGCCTTTCCTCATATATAATGTTCTCATAACCCCCAGCGCAAAGCCCCTTTTGAGCCTGAAATTAGGAAAGGCTCAAAGAAGATGACTCGAAAGAGCGGAAACACGGGAAGACAGGTATCCATACCTCACTGATCAAAATTTTGTCCTGATCAGCCTTCCGTTCAGCCTCCAACTGAGTGATTATAAGCTGCATCTATACGCGAAAAATGTGGTTTTGCAAGCATCTTTCGCATCTGACGCTTGACAGACGCTCTAGAAATGTGTCTTTGGCCCGGAAGTTATAAACGAGCCGTGTCACCACAGCCTATTTAAGTGACAAG
Source organism: Methyloligellaceae bacterium (assembly GCA_965224165.1). Lineage (GTDB taxonomy): Bacteria > Pseudomonadota > Alphaproteobacteria > Rhizobiales > CBDCYM01 > CBDCYM01. The sequence continues at coordinate 2,243,111 of CBDCYM010000011.1, forward strand.
AAATTGATGTCTATTGCATTTACCTTCCCTGGTCAGGGAAGTCAGTTTGTCGGAATGGGTGCTGATTTAGCGAAGCAATTTCCTTCAGCACAAAATGTGTTCCAAGAGGTTGATGATGCTCTCAGCCAAAAGCTCTCACAGATCATGTGGGAGGGACCGGAGGATGCGTTAAAACTTACGGAAAATGCCCAACCTGCCCTGATGGCTGTTTCTCTTGCTGTTATGCGCGTTCTTGAAGAAGAGAAGGGATTTCATCTACAAAATTCCGTCAACTGTGTGGCTGGACATTCGCTTGGCGAATATTCGGCGCTTGCAGCTGCCGGGGCATTTAGTTTGGTTGACGCTGCGCAACTCTTGAAAAAACGTGGACAGGCTATGCAGGCAGCGGTTCCAGTCGGGCAGGGGGCAATGGCGGCTCTGTTGGGGCTTGAGCTAGAGGCGGCGGAAAAATTAGCAGAAGAAGCCGCAGCAGGTGAGGTTTGTCAGGCAGCAAATGATAATGCTCCGGGTCAGGTTGTATTAAGCGGCACCACAACTGCCATTGAACGAGCCATAGAAATTGCACCTAAACATGGTGCCCGCCGTGCCATGTTGTTGCCGGTAAGCGCGCCATTTCATTGTGAACTCATGCAGCCAGCAGCAGACGTTATGGCGAAGGCTTTGGCTGATGTTGACATCGCCGCCCCATCTGTGCCTCTCATTGCTAATGTTCTTGCCACAGAGATTACAGATCCCACTGAAATTCGTAAAAGACTTGTCGAACAAGTCACGGGTAGAGTGCGATGGCGTGAAAGCGTGACTTATATGGCAGGTAAAGGCATAACATCAATTTATGAAATTGGTGCCGGCCGTATACTTACAGGATTGGCCCGTCGTATCGAGCGGACCCTTGATGCAAAATCTATTGCATCATCTGACGACATAGATGCTGCAAGCCAAACATTATGCGGATAGAGCTAATCTAGTCATTTAAGGATTTTAGGAATGTTTGATTTGACAGGTAAAGGCGCACTTGTAACCGGTGCAACAGGTGGTATAGGCGCTGAAATCGCGCGGGCTTTGCACGAATGCGGGGCTCATGTTGTGATTTCGGGAACGCGTGAGGAACGCTTGCAGGAACTGGCGAATGACCTTAAAGAGCGTGTTTCCGTGTGTCCTTGCAATCTGAAAGATCGTGAGGCTGTACGCGGGCTTGCAGGACAAGCTGAAGAGGCTGTCGGGCAGCTCGATATCCTTGTCAACAATGCAGGGATTACAAAGGACAATATCTTTATGCGCATGAGTGATGAAGAGTGGGATGATGTTATTGCGGTTAATCTCACATCGGTCTTTACTCTTACACGTGCTGCATTACGTGGAATGATGCGGCGGCGCTATGGCCGAATTATTAACATTGCCTCAATTAGTGGGGTTATTGGAAATCCAGGCCAGCCTAACTATGCCGCTTCTAAGGCTGGTATGGTAGGAATGACAAAATCATTAGCGCGTGAAGTTGCAAGCCGCGACATTACAGCCAATTGCATTGCTCCAGGTTTTATCGAAACACCAATGACGGATATGTTGACGGAAAAGCAAACCGAGGCTATTGCCAGTGTTATTCCTGCGGGAAAATTTGGTAAGCCTGAAGATGTTGCGTCCGCAGCCGTTTATCTTGCTAGTCAGGAAGCAGGATATGTAACGGGACAAACTCTCCATATCAATGGTGGGATGGCTATGCTGTAATGAAGAAAATTGGTTTTTTACATCGGTCTTGGCAAGGGAAATCTCTTGAATTCAAAGTGCTATTGCTCCGCTGGTCAACCGTAATAAATTGTGTTACCAAGCGCCCACTCTCGGGAACGGGAGGGAAAAGAGGCATTCGCCGCGCAATTAATCGATGTAAACAGCCACTCGAAATCGGTGCGTCGTCTCGAGTTTGGGGCCATGCGCGAGAAGAAATCTATTGTTGAAAGGAAGCGTGAGGCAAAGAAATGAGCGATATTTCAGACCGCGTGAAGAAAATCGTTGTCGAGCATTTAGGTGTAGAGTCCGATAAGGTCACGGAGAATGCGAGTTTTATCGATGACCTTGGTGCCGATAGTCTTGATACCGTTGAGCTAGTTATGGCATTTGAAGAGGAGTTTGGCTGCGAGATTCCTGATGACGCAGCTGAAACCATTCTCACGGTTGGGGATGCCATTAAGTTTCTTGAGAATAACGGGGCTTAAGTCACTAGTTTTCAAGATCGGAGCTATATATGCGGTTTGAACGAGCAAGATGCTTGGTCAAAGACTCTTAGCAAGCAATAGTCGGTGAAGGAATCATGCGTCGTGTCGTAATCACGGGGCTAGGCTTGGTTTCGCCACTCGGATGTGGTGTCGAAGAAACCTGGTCGCGGCTGATCGCTGGGGAAAATGCCACTCGGCGAATAGAGACATTTGAGGTCTCCGACCTTGCCTGCCAAGTTGCCTGCCAGATCCCGAGAGGCGATGGTTCGGATGGTACATTTAATCCTAACGATTGGATGGCACCAAAAGAGCAACGTAAGGTTGATGAGTTCATCATCTATGCGGTTGCGGCCGCTGAACAAGCGTTGGCAGATGCTGATTGGCAGCCTCAAACATATGAAGATCAAATCCGTAGTGGCGTTTTGATTGGTTCTGGCATTGGCGGTCTGCAAGGCATTGAAAAGACATCGCTCCTTCTGGCGGAAAAAGGTCCGCGACGTGTAAGTCCATTTTTTATACCTGGACGGTTGATTAACCTTGCCTCGGGTCATGTCTCCATAAACCACGGACTGAAAGGTCCAAATCATTCTGTCGTAACCGCTTGTTCGACTGGTGCCCATGCGATTGGTGATGCAAGTCGTCTTATCGCGCTGGGTGATGCGGATGTTATGGTAGCTGGTGGCACTGAATCGCCGGTTTGCCGTATCTCAGTTGCGGGGTTTGCAGCCTGCAAGGCATTGTCGACACATTTTAATGAAACACCGGAACGGGCTTCCCGGCCTTATGATGCAGAACGTGATGGATTCGTCATGGGAGAGGGAGCAGGCGTCGTTGTCCTGGAAGAGTATGAACACGCCAAGGCTCGCAATGCAAAAATATATGCTGAGATCACTGGTTATGGGTTGTCCGGTGATGCCTTTCATATCACAGCACCCGCAGATGATGGTGATGGTGCGTATCGGTGTATGTTAGCTGCTGTAAAGCGAGCAGGTATTGAGCCTGCGGATATCGATTATATTAATGCCCATGGTACATCTACACCCATGGGCGATGAGATCGAACTTGCGGCTGTAGAAAAACTTTTTGGTGAGGGTTCGGAAAAGCTATGTATGTCATCCACAAAATCTGCAATTGGGCATCTTCTTGGAGCTGCAGGCGCTGTGGAAGCAATTTTTTCAGCTCTTTCCATCAGGGATAATATCGCACCGCCGACATTGAACCTCGACAATCCATCTGTAGATACAACCATAAATCTTGTGCCTCACAAGGCTCAAGAGCATGAGATTAATACTGTTCTTAGCAATTCTTTTGGTTTTGGCGGGACGAATGCATCTTTGATATTACGTCGAATTGTTACCTAAACTCTATTTGGATGGAAGTCAGGTCCAATCAGACCTCCCTTTCGCCATAATTGCCATTAGAGTTTCTCATGATGAGAACAAGCAAAGCCTCACAAGATGTCTCACAATGATGGATTTGAATGGGGCGGTAGGTCCAATATGAGACCAAGGCCCGGACCAGACCTGCCCAAACGAGGCTTCTCTGGCTTGCCAAGAAGTCCCGCTGAGGCGCTAGAACCTGCTCGTGCGCCTGATGCACCTCGTAAACAGTCAGGAGGATTTAGCAGGCTTCAACCACTATTTTCTTTTCTAAATGGAGCTATCACGTTCCTACTTGTTGGCTTGATATCGCTCGCTGCTCTCATTTGGTTTGTAAAGTTTCAGTTCGATAGGCCGGGACCTTTGGATTATTCCACTGTTATGGTCATCCCAAAGGGAGAGGGTTTGAGAGCAATTGCCAGCCGTCTTGAGCGCGAAGGTATTATAAGCGATAACTTACTCTTCACGGTAAGTGTGAGCTATTTCAAATGGTTTGGTAAGTCCAAGAAATTAAGGGCTGGTTTGAAGTACGGGGAATATGAATTCAAAAAAGGGGCCAGCATGCGGAATGTGCTGGACACACTGCTAGAAGGGAAACAAATTTTTCATAAGATTACTTTTCCGGAAGGGCTAACAAGTAGGCAGATCGTTTCGCGATTGAGATCACAGAAGCTCTTAAAGGGACGGGTAACTCGGATTCCTCCAGAAGGTAGTTTACTTCCAGACACCTACAAGTTTTCCCGCGGCACACCTCGTATCGACATTCTTAAACGTATGGAGACCGCCCAGCGCAATTTTTTGGATAAAGTCTGGAAAAGCCGTCGCAGGGGGCTCCCTATTCAAACAACTCAAGAGGCCGTGATACTTGCTTCTATCGTGGAAAAAGAAACCGGACGTGCTGACGAACGCAGTAAGATTGCTGGCGTCTTTATAAACCGGCTCAGAAAAAAAATGCGGCTACAATCCGATCCAACCATTATTTACGGACTTGCAGGCGGAAAAGGAACCTTGGGACGTCCAATTCTTAGAAGTGAGATTACACAGTCAACGCCTTATAACACTTATCAGATTGATGGACTGCCACCCACGCCAATTGCTAATCCGGGGAGGGCTTCCATTGAAGCTGTTCTCAACCCTGATAAGACGAAAGCACTTTACTTTGTTGCAGATGGTACGGGCGGACATAAATTTTCTGAAACCCTGAAAGACCATAATCGTGGTGTTGCAAAATGGCGTGAAATAGAACGCAGGCTACGAGCTAAACAAAAAGCTGAGGCGGCTGCAAAACAAGCCGCCCAAACCCAGCAGCAACAGCAAACTCAAAAACAAGCTATCCCAGTACTTCCGGGACAAACAGCTGGTAGTGAAAAAGTTGCTCCCGGGCTTGTGGTTTCAACCGAAGATCTTCTACGTTCCACACCACAAAAAAAAACTGAAATAAATACAACCGCACAACCACAATCACAAAATGCCCCACCCGCTGAATCACTTACAAGTGAACCCATGCCTTTGCCGAGCCGTAGGCCTCGCTGATAAGAGAATGATCTCTCTCTCTAAAAATCATCCCTGGGTAGTTTTTTAGGAACTTACCCCGCCGATTAGATATTTTATTGCGTTGTAAGTTATTTTTTCGACAGTCTTATCACCCTGCGCTAACGCCCTATGCCATCCGATACTTGCCAAACTTACGACACGGCCCAGACCCTCAAACTTTGAGGTGGTTATTACCGCAGAATGACGAAAACCTTTATAATAAGTCCATCCTTCTGCTAGTAGTTCGAGGTTTTGAACAGCAGCGGCGTCTTCTGTTTGTTCCGGGTCCCCCTTTGCATTTAACGGATAACCATCAATTTCAATATCAAGGATTTTAGAATCAACACCAAACCAATCGCCTTTATGCAAGTTCGTACCTGTAAAAAGGTGATGATCTGGCCTTAGAAGTCGAAGACCTCGTGAAACCTTTTTTATCTCATGCGTGGGAATATTTTCCGGAAAACCAAGGGCATGGATTTCCTTCACTGAAGATTCGAGTTTCTCATCGGGAACTTTTCGTGCGATCGGATAACCGGCGAATCGAAAAGATACGCCAAGCAGTTTTTCTTCCGGATCAATGTTATGCCATCTAAATTTCCTGGCCCTATCAATCTTCAATATGTCGTGATTAAAATCAAGCTGCCACCAGCAGGTATTCCCTGACATATTGAGAAGGTTTGCGCCGCTGCGCAGTGCATTTTCAATGGTTTTTCTATAATTTTGTGTCCAATACTCATCATGCCCGTATATGGCAATCAACTTATAGCGTGATAAATCAATTTTATGTATATCTATGTATGATTGAGAGTATAGATCTACTTTTCCAAAATGTTTTTCAATAAACTCTAGCGGTGAATATTTTAAGGGATTATGGTAATATTGAGGTTCTTCATTTGGGCGTCTAAGGAAAATAGAAGATTTATGATACCTATCACGTATTTTCTTATTATTAATTCTATAAAAACTCCATCCCCCGAAATTATTGTATGCTTGATGTGTAAAATCAGGAACAATAAGAGCTATTTTAGCGCGAGAATTGGTTAGATCCGGAGGCATTATCAGAGGTGCTCGAACTGGACTAACCGGGAAGCGATTAGACTGAGATGATTTCTCATGCAAAAGATATTGTCCAGTTGTTAGCATCGGATCATATTCAAAAACATGAAAATCTACACACTCCTTTCTACGTAGATCGCAGCGGGGATTTTTAATATCAGTAAGATAAACTAAAACTCTTTCTTTATCTCGGTTAAACTCTGCATATGCATTATATTTATTTGAAACCGAATATTTTTTTATATGAAAATCAGCTGACAGCTTTTTATATTTATTAATGAATCCACATGAAGGTAACCCTGCACTGAGCGCTAAAGCCATAACTGAATTTGAGCAGAATTGACGTCTATTTAGCATTACTGGTAATTGTTGCCTTATTTTCTGATATATACTTATATTTACATACACAAATATAAAAAATATTTTGTGTATCTAGTCTCAGCACTTGGTTATTTATGGGTACTCGGTAATCTCAGCTTTTTATAGGTAGTATACATTGAATATGGCTATCATCCGGCATATGACTTATCAATCTTAAGCCAGACGGCAAAGACCAAACCAACTTTTTCATTCCACACAGACACTCTTCTGGCAGGCGATATTTCTATAGCCTCGGAAACAGTCCCGAAACGGCTTCAAACGAAATCTCCTCAAATGTTCAAATAACGACAATAATGATCTACAGTCAGCTTCGAGTCTTTTTGATATAGGGGCGACAATTTTTCGAAAGCGAGGCTATGGCACTCAAAAGCATGACGGGATTTGCCAGAGCTGACGGTCATCTGGAAGGAATTCGCTGGCACTGGGAAGTGCGTACAGTCAATGGCCGTGGTTTGGATATCCGGATGAGACTACCACCCGGTTATGAGAAGGTGGAGCGGCCTGCACGCGAAGCATGCACAAAGCGGCTTATACGTGGCAACTGCATGATGAGCCTCAGTATAAAGCGCGATGCAGGAGACGTTGAAGTACGCCTTAATGAAACCGCGCTTCGTCAAGTGATAGAAGCTATTGGATCGGTAAAAAACTTGGCTAATACGGGTTCACAGGTAATAGGTCCCCCAAGCATCGATGGTATTCTCGGTCTAAAAGGTGTACTCGAATATACTGAGGCGGAAGAAAGTAACGAGGTTAGTGCTTCACGTATTGATGCCATCATTAAGGATCTGACAACCGCTCTCGATGATATTGTTCAAGCTCGCACAACAGAGGGGGAACGCTTGCAGACGGCCATTTCCGAGCAGATCAATCAAATAGAGAACTACATCGCGGCAGCGGAAGCATTGCCTCATAGGCAGCCTGAAAACATTCAGGAGCGCCTTAAAGTGCAAATTGAACGTTTGTTAAACACCGGTGCTGAACTCGATGAACAGAGGCTCCATCAGGAGGCTGTTTTGCTTGCAGCTAAGGCCGATATCGAGGAGGAGCTCGAGCGGCTCAAATCCCATGTCGCGGCGGGACGGGAACTTCTCGCAGGGGAGGGGGCCGCTGGGCGGCGGCTTGATTTTTTGACACAGGAATTTAACCGGGAAACAAATACAATTTGTTCAAAGTCCAATGATACAGAGTTAACCCGGATCGGGCTTGGACTAAAGGCGGTCATTGATCAAATGCGCGAGCAGGTGCAGAACATTGAATAAGAGCGAAGCGGATGGTGTCAGGCGAAGGGGGTTGATGCTGGTTCTTTCATCGCCCTCAGGCGCAGGTAAAACGACACTGGCACGTCAACTTCTTGAAAATGAACCTGAACTTTCATTATCCGTATCAGTCACAACACGTCCCGCCCGGCCAGGCGAGATAGACGGCAAGGACTACATCTTTGTCGATACAAGCACCTTCACGAAAATGCGTGACGAGGGTGATTTCCTCGAATGGGCTCTGGTCTTTGATAATTTTTATGGCACGCCACAAAAGACCGTCGAAGAAACGCTTGAGAATGGACAGGATGTACTGTTTGACATTGATTGGCAGGGAGCAGCTCAACTCAGCAAGGTTGCCCGCTCAGATCTTGTCACGATTTTCATATTACCTCCGTCAGGCAAGGCTCTTGAACAACGTTTAAGGTCGCGGGCTCAGGACTCAGAAGAGGTTGTTAAACGGCGTATGGCAGGCGCTAGCAATGAAATTCAGCATTGGGATGAGTATGATTACGTCATTGTCAATGGTGACCTGGAGGAAAGTTTATCTGAGCTCCGTGCCATTTTGAAAGCGGAACGCTTAAAGCGGCAGCGACGTACTGGCCTCACAAACTTTGTGCGGGGTATACAGGCTGAGCTTTGAAAGCTTTCAAGTCAGATAACCTGCAAATTGCCGAGCTCGTGTTAGGGTTGCATGTCGACATTGATAGACCTGTAGCAGAATGATAAAGTAGGTAGCTTGGAGAGTTATCTCCAATGATGCGATACAAGTTCTGATGTCAATTAGGCGCATCAGTGCAAGCTATATGGCCTTTATCATCCGCCCAATATAGGAGCCCGATATGCGCACGGGCATTATTATCAACTCATTTCTTGCTTTCCTTATTTATGCGTCTCCGATGATGGCAGAGCAACGTATTAAATTACAACAAGCGCGGTCAGCAACCTCAGCCTCCACGCTTACGCACGTTCGGCAAATGCAAGGACGGTTGGACCAAGCGGCGAAACGTGCTTTTATAGCCTCTCAACCTGTTAGATCAAAAATTTCTGCGCGACAGTCTGAGCGACTGAAGGCGATTGGACGCGAACTGGCGCGAAATCCGCGATCAAAATCTGCATTAAGAAAATGGAAAAATCTAATAAGATCTATGAAGCCTGTGAGCGGCGACGTTGGGGCACTTGTACAATGGGTGATGCGCGAAAGTTATCTGCAGCAATTGGCCGATCTGCGTATGCATGCTGAGAAGGTCAAATATCTTAACAGCCAGAAATCTAAGTTGCGCAATGAGATGAAACGCTTAAGGAATTCAAGAAATACAAAACTGATACGCACAAAAAGATCAAAACTTGAAGATGAATTGAATTCTGTCGGAGAAGACGCTCAGCTTGCCAATTTGAATTTACAAGACAGTTTGCAAAAGATGTCGCGTGTAATGCAAATACTGAGTAATATCGCAAAGACGATGCATGATACTGCCAAGAATACAATTCGGAAAATTGGCGGGTGAGTGGCCCATGAACTCAGAAGTAACTTTAATTACGGCATAAGAACCGTTCGGCCCAAAACGCTGCCTTCCCTTAATTTCTGCAAAGCATTAGATGCCGAGCTCAAGGGCTGCACCTCTACTGGGATTGGAGCTATTTTCCCGGATCCCGCTAATGCAAGCATTTCTCTTGCTTCTTCAAGAGAACCGACATAACTGCCTTCAACCGTGATTGACTTAAATGGAAAATAGGGAAGGGGGTAGATGAGTTCGCCGCCGAAAAGTCCTGCGATAACAAGCTTGCCGCCTTTTCGCAAAAGCCCCATGCCAAACGCTACCGTTTGAGGTTGTCCTACAAGATCAATTGCTCCCAAAAGCCCACCTGTTTCTTCTATGAGCGCCTTACGGGTATCCCGGTCACTGGGATCTAACGCATATCCCGCACCCATTGCGAGAGCTTGATCACGCTTAGTCTTATCAATGTCTACTACGATCGGCGGTTTGGAAAAAAGCGCACGAGCAAATTGAAACGCCATCATGCCAACGCCTCCAAGGCCGATAATAAGTACCGGTCCTTGTTTGGTGCGCGTCATTAGTTTTTTCAGAGCGCTATAAGCAGTGAGGCCCGCACACATAAAGGAGTTGGCTGGTAATGAATTCCGGCAGGTCTGTCATTTGGCTTTTTCCCAATCCTCTGTCTTTTCTCCTAATGGTCTGAGATGAGCCGAGCTAACCTACAAAACCCTGCAACATCGACATTTTCCGCCCGCAGCGATGGATCCAGATCCGCCTTCTCCAAAAGCGATAAGGGATCTGGCACGAGTTGCTTCAGGCTTTGACGAAGCATTTTCCGCCTTTGGCCAAAAGCTGCCGCTGTCACACACTCTAAAGCCTCGACGCGACAATCCGCGCTGGGCTGAGCATGAGGGATGAGTTCAACAAGTGTGGAGTCCACCTTAGGTGAGGGCGTAAAGGCCCTGGCAGATAGATTAAAAAGAATACGTGCTTTTGTACGCCATGCTGTGAGGACTGAAAGCCGTCCATAAGCTTTGCTTCCAGGGCTAGCAATAATGCGTTCACCGACTTCTTTTTGAAACATGAGCGACATTTTTTCATACCATGGTGGCCACGGTGTGCTTTTTAGCCACGTAATGAGAAGTGTGGTTGCAACATTGTAGGGGAGGTTGGCTGCAATCTGCATCTGGCCGCCATTGAGCTGTGCATAGTCCACCTCCATAGCATCACCATGAATGATTTCAATTTGTTTGGGACAGCAATCAGCAATCTCCTCCAAAGCTGGCAGACACCGTTCATCCCGTTCAATGACAATAACTTTGGCTGCTCCTTCAAGGAGGAGGGCACGGGTTAGCCCGCCGGGACCAGGACCAATCTCGACAATTGTCTTTCCCTCCAGAGGTCCCGCTGCCCTTGCAATGCGGCGTGTAAGGTTGAGGTCCAAAATGAAATTCTGTCCCAAGCTCTTACGGGCGGAGAGACCGAGGCGGCGGATGACATCGCTGAGTGGCGGCAGATCCTCTAGGCTCATGGTTGAGAGTGCTCCGCGTTCAACCTCATAGTTTGCGCAAGCCGTAAAGCCTCAATCAAACTTTGGGGACTAGCTTGGCCTTTGTCGGCAATATCAAATGCCGTTCCATGATCAGGCGATGTTCGGATAAACGGCAGGCCCAGTGTGACATTGACGCCATTATCAAAACCCAGGGTCTTTAGAGGTATAAGCGCCTGGTCATGATACATTGCGATAGCCACATCATAAGATCTGCGTGCGGTTTCATGAAATAGCGTGTCAGCAGAATAGGGGCCTGAAACGTTAAGCCCATCCTTTTTGAGCCGGGCAATCGCGGGGCTGATTATGTCAGCTTCTTCACTTCCAAGTGAACCGTCTTCACCGGCATGGGGGTTTAGTCCGCTGATAGCAAGGCGAGGTTCGGCTATTGTAAAATAACGCTGTAACCCCTGAGCCGTGATATGTCCGACGTCATATATCAAGTCTTGGGATAACGAGTTTGGAACGTCCTTTAAAGCTATATGCATTGTTGCCGGAACAACGCGAAAACCGTTTGAGACGAGCATCATCACTGGTTTGCAAGCTTTACTATGAGAGCCTGCTAGTGCCGCAAGATACTCCGTGTGTCCCGGAAACTCAAAGCCGGCTTCATAAAGAACAGCTTTGCTAATAGGGTTGGTGACAACCGCCCCTGCAGCACCGGACTGCACGAACTCAACGGCCCGTTCTATAGATCCAAGAATAGCCGGCACTGCTTGACGCTCAGGTTCTCCTGGGCGAATTGAGGCATCAACAGAATGAGCAAGTACGGGTAGATGGTTCCCAAAGCTAGTAAGGGCATCTGCAGGGTTGGATATGATCTTAATCGGTACGGACAGTCCAAAACTGTTGGACCGCTCTTGCAAGAGCTTTGGATCAGCGATGATAAAAAATACAGGAACATTTTGCTCACCCCGCGCAAGCCAAGCTCGCAGCGTAATCTCCAAGCCTATCCCAGCCGGGTCGCCCATTGTCAATGCCAACAGGGCAATTCGATTGATATCCTTATTGGTCACTTCATCCCGTAATCATTGGAGCTAGAAGCATCACACCATCTAACAGTAAATCATTCTCAGACGGTTTAAGTCGGGACTTGTTCCAGACATCCATTGGGGAGGGGGTGATGATCCCTCCACGAAATTTATTTGCGGTAATCCAAAAAAGCGTCCTGACGCAAATCCCGCATGTATCGCCGGCGCATGATGTCATATTCCTGCTGACGCAGCTGCGCTTTTACTTTTTCACGCTTTTTGGTATCGGCAACCTGTTTTCGGTTGCATACGGCATAAAGTTCGATAGCGCTACCGATTACATTGGGCGGTGTCATATCGCCGGCTTTCGCATTTACGAGCATGGCGCGTGCCGGTTGAGGAATTTGAGCCGGTGTTCGTTTTCCAAGAGATTGCACGCTGGCGCCTTTAAGATCTTTAAGCAAAGCCTTCGTCTTTTTGCAGGAAGAAAACTTACCTCTCAAACGATCGGCTTCGGCAAGTCGTTGACCAATCACTTTTTGATTAGCCCCAGAGGGAACAGAAAGCCGAATTTTCTGCAATTGAAATTCTGTTTCCTTCTTGCCCGCAGCCGTGTCGGTATTACCATTATCAAGCAGTCGGTCAACTTGTTGTTGGCCGATAGAGATATGGCGTCCATATTTCCGCATCACGATCCGCTGTAGGGCTATCCGCGCACGTAAGCGTGCTTTAAAAGCTTCTGGACTGACTCCAAGTTGGCGAAGTTGCCCCAAAAATTGCTTAGTACTAAGTGGCTTTCCGGTCTGGCGGTCTTTGCTGCGCTGGGCCATGCCTGTAATTTGCTTTGTAACATCATCGTCGCTGACAACGAGATTGAGCTTTTTAGCCTCTTGCAGCATCAATTTTTCATCAATAAGCGTTTCCAGTACTTGCTTACGCAGTTTAGGCTTGATTGAGTTGATAACTTCGCGACGAAGCGATTTTACAAAACCTGCCTTTATTACCTCAACTTCTTCACGGCTCGTCGGCCGGCGTTCTTGAAGCAATTTCCGGAAACGGTTCTTTGTCGACTCTGACTTGAGCTTGGAACGCAATGCTCTTTGAGCTTCTGGGGCATTTAGGAGCACAAGACGGAGCCTTTGATCAATATCATAAGCTGATATCGGTTCATCATTGACCAATACTGCGATTGCCTGGTCAGATTTAGCATGGGTAGCACTCACTATCCAAACAGTGACTACGCATACAAAAAAAGCCATTTTGGAAAATATCTTTACCGGCCACACGTTTGCCATCCGTTTCATAATGCTTCTACTCTATGTTACCGTTATCGCTGTCATGAACGCCTCTAATAAGAGGCTGATGATATAATACCCAAAAATTCAGATCAAAAAGGCTTCCAGGAAAACCGTTTTCCACTTTTCAGAAGATTCCAGAGGTTTCCCATCTACATATGTGGAACGCGTAACGATGACTCAACTATTAAATTGAGGAGCTCTATGTCAGCTCTTTTCATTGTCGGAATCGGCAATAAGATCATCAACAACCGGAGTAGCGTTAATAGTTGTTCCGCCAAGGTGTTTCAGTTCAAATCGAATAAACACCGTTTGATCCGGATCTATATCGCGATCATCAACAAAGGTTTCATTATAAGTTACGGCTAGCACAAAGCATTCATCGGCATATTTCAAGCCCAGTGAATCGCTGACCCGTTCACTGGTATCCAAATCATAACGAATACTTCCATAGAGGCTCCAGTGATCAGCCAATTGAATCGAGGTTTTTGCGTACACTTCTTGGCGATCATCTTGTATGCCTAAGTCAGGCTGAGCTTCTAAATGTGCGTAATTTACACTTGTTGTAAACGGACCATAGTTTACAGCCATATTAACATCGGTCCGTTTAATGGTAAAATCTTCTTGATCGAATCTGGCTTGAGACAGGAAGGTGAAATACTCATTCGGTTGCACATAAAGGCCTGCAACATAGTCCGACTGATCTCTATAAAGACCGGTTCCTTTATCAAACGAATTCTCACCGCTGATTTGGATACTTTCACCCAGAACGGCACGGACATATCCGCCGGAATTAAGCTGCATAGTATAGCGCAGCCCAACATTTGCCCGGACACCTGTCTCAATGCGATCGTAGCCAGAAAACTTATCGGCATCAAACAACAGCGTATCATCAAAGACTAGGCTTCGTGCATCCTCATTAGGCACATCGTTTTGTGAACCAGTATTTGGCCGCACGATAATTTGTGCAACGGGTTCGACGACATGAGAAGCGTTCCTTGTGCGTGCAACAAAGGGATAGCTATAGGTCAACCCTGCTGTTGCTGTTGCCCGGGATACATAGTCTTCATCGCTTGTAATATTTGTAACCGGATCGGTAACATTCGAGACTCGGTACAAGTCTCCACGGGCGCTAAAGAAAGGCGTATAGACCTGGCCCAGCCCATCAATGAGCTTGCGCCGCCATTTTAGTTCCGTAATGATCCGGTTTGAGTCAGAGCCTTCATCGCGCGACAAACTCAATACATTCGTATTAAAGCTTAGTTCGCCCCCTAAAATCGGATCAGCAAAGATATAGTTGTAATCGATGACAGGATGGACGCGGGACTCTGCATTGGATGAATCGTCAGCCAGCAAGCCACCAAAATGATAAAGACTTGCCTCAAAGTAGTTTCGCTCACTTTGTCCGATCATATAGACTTTCGAAACACGATTGGTACGAACTATATCATCAAGCTTATAGAAGCGGCGGAAGGTATCATCTGTTTCCAGCGTGATGTCCCATCCCCAATTCCAGAAGCTGCCTAAGCTAAAGGCGCCCTCTGTTTCGATGCTTCCGCGGAAACCATCACGGCCCCCAGCAGTGCTTGACGGATCAAGTTCATCAATAGCAGCAAATTTTACGCTATAAGCACCGTGTTTCATGCGATGACGCCATTCGCCTTGCCATAGAACACCCTGCTTTGTGGTAATCCTTGGGTTAAACGTAAAATCTTTATTTGGCGCGAGCGCATAAAAATAAGGGATCTCAACTGTAAAACCGAGATCGTCCGATTGGCTTACGGATGGCACCAGGAATCCGGACCGACGCTTTACGGTCGGATCGGGGTGTGAGAAATACGGCATATAGGCCACAGGAACCCCAAAGAATTCCAAAGCTGCATCTTCGTAATAAATGTTGCCTTCAGATTTCTTGTGAATGATTTTGCGAGCTTTGACACGCCAGAGCGGTGCTTTTTCCGGATCATCTTTACACGGCTTACAGGGCGTAAAGACACCCCGATCAAAAATAGTGGTTTCACCATCAACACGTTGTGCACGTGCGGCAGCAATTCGCGCATCGTCAGTTGTTACGATTTTAAGTGAGCGGATAAAGCCGTCGCGGAAATCATCCGTGAGCGTAATGCGATCCGCGTTCACAATAGCGCCACTAGGCTCTTTAATTCGTACATTCCCTTCCGCAGAAAGCGTATTTGCTTTCTGGTCATAAATGACTTTGTCAGCAAGAAGGGCATAGTCGTTGTAGTAAATCTCAACATTGCCTTTAGCGATAACACGAGAATTCTGGTTATCGTAAGTGACCTCATCGGCCTGCATGAGCAATGGCTTGTTATTGTCGACATTTGCTATTTTAGGGATAAGGGTCTCCTGCGCGCTCAAAGGCAGAGAACCAAAGGCGCAGAAACTCGCCAACATAAATGCAAATACAAGGAGGCTGGTGGTTGGCAATGCTAATTGCCTGACCGAGGCTCGGTAACGAGAGCGGGTTAGAAACCGCTGCAAATTACGCGTAAGCTTCACCTTACCCATCCTCCTGGTGCAAAAGCACCGTCAACGATAGACAACACGCGACAATCACCGGCGCCCAAGCCGAAGCGACCGGCGATGTCAATCCTGCAATGCCGATGTTTCGAGAAACTTCGGCAAATATGAAATATATGAAGCCAGCACTCAGTCCAGCTATCATCATGATCTGGATATTACCGAAACGGAAGCTGCGAAGCGAGCATGTTGCGGCCAACAGGACCATAGAAATCAGTAATATGGGGCGTGAAAGCAACAGTTGATACTGCACTTTGTACCGAGTTGCCGGTAAACCGGCCTTTTCTGCGATTTCTATGAAGTTTGGGAGATCCCAAAAAGAGATTGATTCGGCCGATCCAAGGGCATCACTTACCTGTGTCGGAGTGAGATATGTGCTCAAAATAAATTTATCGAAGAATAAAGGGCTACGACCCTGAGTACTTACCAAGGCATCGCTCATTTCCCAGCGCCCATCTTTAAGCTCGGCCTTTCGCGCATCAATGCGCTCAAAAAAGCGTTTTTGTTTGTCAAACTGAAACACAATAACCCTGGTTAAGAGGGTTCCTTGATCGGCAACGCCACTTGCGTGAATGACGGACTGCCCATCCACACCGTCCTGCCTAAGCCATCCCCCCGAGTTTTTCGTCTTCAGAATAGACGATTCGCGACCAAATGCCGTGGCATAAAGGCGCTCAGACTGCGCTTTTGCTAGCGCTGCCATAGGGTTATAGACCGTAATAGCAAAGGCTCCTATGAGGAACGCAACAATCATTCCAGGAAATACGAACTGCCATACAGACATGCCGGCGGCACGAATCACAACAAGTTCAGAGCTGCGGCTTAAGAGGAGGAATGCGCCAATGCTGCCTGCAAGGACTGCAAATGGCAATGTAAGTTCTGCAAAGGAAGGGAGGCGCAGCAATGTTATCCATATCAAAGTCAAAGCAGGCACACTGCGAAACTTACCGGACTGTCGAAGAATTTCAATGAAATCGACCATAAATATGATCAACAAGCAAAGAGCGAAGACACTAAGAATGGCTAGTAAAAAGCGCTTAAAAATATAGAGCGCAATTGTCCCCTTACTTATCATAAAATCTTATATTTTCTTTTCTGCCGAAACCCCACCTAGCAGTCGATTCACACTATCTGCTAGTTATGCTCGGTTATACCTTTATTTTTTCTTATAAACCCTGAACTTCGTGGCAATTCCAAGGCTAAAAACCATAGAATCTTCTAGGGTGTCATTCTTGCATGTGCGCTATAAGCAGCAATGAGAAGCACAGCGCACGGTATACCATAAACCAATAGCACAGCCCAAGCTTTGAGGGTTAGCAAATTAGTTGCCGCCAAACCAGCCATTCTTATGCCAGTGCATAACCCTACTGCTATGAATATATTATGGATTCTGCTCTGCCGCGTCGTTCTGGCGTTGCCCAGCGCCGCAACAACAATCAAAGCGAATACGATCGGATAGATTGTGCCTGCAAAACGTTCATGGAGTTCTGAGCGGAATTTGCCGGATTGGCTCTTGAAATAAGCGTCATTTGGATCGGGGTAGAGAAGCTCGTTTAAATAGCGTTCACGGGGTTTATAATTTATTCCATCTTTTTTGGGGCCGAAGCGTGAAAGATCGAAAAGATATTGTTCAAAAGCAATAATTTGAATGTCAAATTCTTCTTTATCCTTGCCCTTTTCTTTGTCTTCAGCTTTGGTTTTACCTTCACTCTTTTCTTTATCTTTTATACGCCTTTGAATATGCCCTTTGGACATAATCAAGTAAGCTTGCCCTCCTTGTTTTTGAATGCGTCCCCGTTCTGCCAAATAGGACATAAGTTGATTTGGATCACGTTCATCGTGAACAATCAGGCCAAGTAGGTCTCCATTTTGATCTTTATCCCGAATATGAAAGGTCATTTTTTGCTCCGGGCTTGAAAACTGCCCTGGTTGGAGCACTTGCGAAATAAGATCTGTGCGAACCTTAATTACATAGGTTCTCAATAACCTCAAACTCGATGGTCCAATATATAAATTGATTAGAGATACAAACAGAGCAACCAAAACAGCAAGGACAAGAAACGGCTTCGCCACACGCCAAATCGTAGCGCCAGCTGCATTATATACGATTAACTCGCTGTCATTGTTCAACCTATCCAGGGTATGTATGCATGCGATAAAGAAAGCTATAGGGGCTATCATGACCATCAAACTAGGCAAGGCGAGTAAGGTCATTTTTAAGAAGAGCCAAAAAGTTTGTCCTTGAGCCGTGAGCAGGCTGAGTTGCCTTAAAGCTGTTGCGAGCCAAACAACAGCAGTAAGAGAAATTAAGATTATGAGCAGTGCGTTCACTGATTGGCGGAAAACATATCTGCTAAATAGATCCATCAGACCGAATGTGGTTAGGGTTTTAGCGCACTATTTAAGGTATATTGATACATAAAACGTGCAGAAATACGGTTTATGTTCATCAAATAGACTGATCCGCCAAATGGGCGGAAATTCAGCATTTTATACAAGACCGTAATAATCTCGACCGAATAGTTATGAAGCTAATCTTAGCCAGCTGACCTCTTTATGCCGTTTGGCGCATATCAGGTTTATTACAATCTTCTGAAATTATGCCTCTTGCCTTTGGAGCATTGCTGTTTAATCTACAGTGAACCTGCCGCAAATGCCAAAGACAATACCGTTCCAGGCAGACTTGTACCCAGTAACTAGACATATCATTTTCGGCACTCCCTTGCTATATGCCACGGCTCGGGCCTCAGAGGAATATGTGTATGACGGATGACACTATTGACATTACTTTTGCCAAGTTTGGAAAACCACAAAAAGGTCTTGTCGCCCTTACGGTTGGACAGGGGCCCAAATACTCCGAGGAAGCGATAGAGCTTGATCGGGCAAGCGATGGCCTAATAATGCGGGCTTGTGAAATATCGGCTTTCGAGGGCAAACCAAAAACATTCGTTGATGTTTTGGCGCCAAATGGCCTTGAAGAGGTCGAGCGCGTTGTTCTTGTTGGGGCCGGCCCTATTTCTGACTATGCGGAAGAAGATTGGCTAAAGCTAGGAGGCAATCTTTGGGCACAACTCTCAAAGCCAGGCGTAAAACAGGCAACCATCATTGTGCAGGGTAGCGAAAAGGATGAGCCTATCACCCCTGAAGCCGTTGCAGATCTTGCGCTGGGGCTCATGCTGCGAAGGTACAAATTTGATAAATATAAGACAAAAGCTTCATCAGATGATGAAAAAAAGAACAACGCCAAAACACTTTCCCATATTGTTATCCAATGCGATGAGCCGGCGGCTACCCGTAAAATATTCAACAAGGTCAAGGCCATTGCAAATGGTGTAAATCTTGCCCGCGACCTTGTAAACGAACCAGCTAACCTTTTAGGTCCCGTTGAATTTGCCAAGCGGGCAAAGGCATTAGAGAAAGTTGGTTTAGATGTCGAAATTCTCGACGAAAAAGCGCTTCGAAAACTTAAGATGAATGCACTCCTATCTGTGGGACAGGGGAGTGCCAGGCCATCACAAGTTGCCATGATGCATTGGCAAGGGGCGCGTTCGAAAAAAGCCAAACCGATTATTTTTATTGGGAAGGGTGTGTGTTTTGACACCGGTGGAATTTCCCTGAAGCCATCACAGGGCATGGAAGATATGAAGGGAGATATGGGCGGGGCGGCCTGTGTCACCGGATTGATGCAAGTACTTGCCGCCCGCAAAGCCAAGATCAACGCCGTTGGCATTATCGGTCTTGTTGAGAACATGCCAGGAGCGGCAGCTCAGCGACCAGGAGACATTGTTACGTCAATGTCAGGACAGACCATTGAAGTCATAAATACAGATGCAGAAGGACGGCTAGTCCTTGCGGATTTGCTTTGGTACGCCCGAGACCGCTTCAAACCACAACTCATGATCAATCTTGCAACGCTCACAGGCGCCATCATAATAGCCCTAGGCAAAGAGCATGCCGGCCTATTCTCCAATGACGATACACTATGCGATCAGCTCACGGAAGCTGGGCAGGTGACGGGCGAAAAGGTTTGGCGTCTACCGCTTGGACCAAAATATAACGATATGCTCAAATCCAAATTTGCGGATATGAAGAATGTAGGCGGGCGTGAGGCTGGCTCAATTACGGCCGCACAATTTCTACAACGTTATGTAAATGATACGCCTTGGGCACATATTGATATTGCAGGTACCGGTATGGCAGCCCCCAAAACTGAAATTAATCAAAGCTGGGGATCAGGTTTTGGCGTAAGATTACTGGATCGATTGGTGGCGGATTATTACGAGGGGTGATGATTAAAGGCGTAGTGAGGAGCAAGTGAGGCAATCAGTCCAAAACTTTAATTTGTTTGTGCCTTAATAAATTTGGCTATGGCACTTACGGACTTCTTCTCTATCCCGTAGAAGCCGTGTTGCGACCTCGCTTTGCAAGGCTTTGATTCCAGTTTTTTGTCACCTTTTAACAGAACGATCCGATGTCCGAGAATTATTGGCTAACCTCGTTTCTGTGTAAAAAACGCCGGGACACCAAAACACAGTATCGCCACTCCCATCGTACCTACAGATACAGATAATGCCTTTATCATTCTATCGGCCTTCTGTTCCTAAAGTAGTTGTTCACAAAACTGATTAATTACATCGGCTGCTTCTGATGTGTGTGTTTGAAGAAGCATGTGAGGCGCATCGAATATGCAAATCTGACAATTTGGCAGCGCAGCCTTTATCTCTCTCATGCTCTTTTGTCTAATTAGCCGATCCAGTCGTCCGGCAAGACATAAAGTAGGGCAATGAACCTCGCCGAGCCGGTTAAGTTTATCAACTCGTAATGCCTCAACCATCCGCACTCGCATAATATCACGTGGTATATGGGAGAGTACACGTGCCAGAGCAGTTTTGTCTTCGGAGGTTCCCGCAGACCCCAAAAGTGCCGCTTCAATAATGGAGCGAGGTATCCAGGAGAGATCAAGCAACTTCGCAATAGAGGCGAGAGGTGAGGGCAAGGGATGCCTTGCAAAACTTGACGCAAGGATGAGTCCTGCCACGAGCTCTTTTCTTTGGATGGCAACTTCGATAGCAATCGGACCCGAAAAAGATTCGCCAAGGACGACAAATCGCTCATTCGGAGCTTGCTCCATAACAAAGTTTGTAAGTTGATTATAATCTAATGGCTGACTTTTAGGGTAGGCTACAACCTGAACTTCATGAGATGCTGACAGCACCTTACGCAGGTCTTGCAATAACTCACCGGTTCCATCCATGCCAGGCAGCAACAAAATATTTGGACTCGCAGTTGTGCTCATGCGAAACACATATAGCACATGCTAAATAATTAGATTTTGTTACTTATGGAGGCGTCATGCACCTGACATCTGATGGCCCATTTAACCACATTTATGAGTCCGTGACCTAGACTTGATATGAGGCTTCGGCCGTTCCAAAAGCCGTTTAATTTTTTGCAGAATTACAACCCGTCCCATTTTATAAATTTTACATAATATACATTATGCGAATAATATCTAGCTAAAGGATTAATGCTTTTACGCGCTTTTATTTTGCGCTTTTTATGTATTTTTTACCAAAAAAGCATAAAAGTTCGAATTCAACTTTAGAGAGAGTCAAGCCTATCAATAATTTTTGCGAACTCCAAAAATATCCGTCATTACGGAAATCGAGCTATACCCTCCCCTTGTTTATAGCAAAGGCCAATCAGAAACATGAGCGATCTTCCAACTGATACAACTGAGCTTTCGCATTTTTTTTCAGGTCGGGATGCGCTTATGCACCATCTTGGTCTTGAGCTTATCGATTTGCAGTCTGGGTCCGCAAAGGTCCGGCTGGTCGTTGACGAACGACATTTAAATTTTAATGGCACATGTCATGGTGGTGTAATTTTTTCTTTGGCTGATTCAGCCTTTGGATTGGCATCAAATACTCATGGCTTGATTGCTGCCGGTGTTGATGCACATATCACCTACGCGGCGGCTGCAAATATTGGTGATGTTCTAATAGCTATTGCTAAAGAAGAAACACGTTCCCGCCGTCTGGCCAGCTACCGTGTTATTGTTTCTACCGAGAGTGATAAGATCATCGCGACTTTTACCGGTACGGTATACATCACAGGCAAATCGCACAGTGCATCCTAAAACATTTTGCGTGCAGACATGCAAAATGGTGCATTGCGTTTTAAAGCAATGCACCATTTTCCCGTTTCTAACCGCTTGTGCGGTTCAATCACCGATTAGCTTTGGCAAGCTTAGTTGGTGGTGGGGGTTGAAACCGACACTTGTAGATCCCCGTATCCAAAATAAATGAGAACACCAAATAACACCCCAAAAAGTATTGCGGTGACAAGTGCATTTATAAAGCGATTGCCGAATGCGATCGTGTTGCCTACCAAGTCGACAAGAAAAACCACAATTGATGCAATCAGTACTGGCTCAAGCCAGAGATATTCTGTAGGCAAAAACATAGTTTTGTTTTCCTTTGACGCCTATGATTACGGGCACATGTAAACACCGCACGTGTTCGTGAACAAACAACGCTATATGTGTAACATGTCTATGACAGCCCCGCGTCGAGTTGTGAAAATTTCAATTCTGAATCATGTTTGTGAAACGATAAAGCGCTCTTTCAGTCGGATTATAAAAACCAATTGAGTAAGCCCTTTACGCTCCTAGAATCAGTGTCATAGAGGATAATTATGGCAAGATTTTCTTTTGATGGCCACAAAGTTACCGCGATTGTCACCTGCATTGAAAGCAAGAAATTCCCAAAAAATGGCTCCTATTCTGATGTTATCAATTTTGGACTGAACAGATCAGCTTAGAGAAGAGGCATTATAACAAATAAGCAACATACTGTCTGGTTCAGTCATTTTCTTACAATTATTAGGGTTTTAGTAATCGCAAGCAATTATTCCTGCGAGAAAATATTTGTGGGGGATATAGATATGGAGCAAAACAAGCGAATAGGCATAGCACGAAGTGTTGCCTGGAAACTTATTCTTCCAATTCCTGTATTTGTGTTCATAGCTGTACTTGGGGTTTGGGTATTTGTACCCTCGATGGTTGAGAGCAATGTTCGTAGCGATGCTGTGCGCAATGCAGTTCAAACCGTCAAACAGTTTAAGACTATGCGGGGATATTATACCAAGAATGTTATTAAGAAAGTCGTTGCAAATGGGTCTCTAAAGCCTTCCTTCAATCATAAAACTGAACCAAATGGCGTTCCTCTACCCGCAACATTCGTTCATGACATGAGTGCATTACTGGCGAAGGATGCCACCAAAGTTAATCTTTATAGTGCATTTCCATTTCCTGTCCGAGGTGACAGGAAGCTTGATGATTTTCAGAGAGCAGCTTGGGAATATCTGCAGGCTAATCCGGATAAGAACTTTGTCCGTCAAGAAATACGGGATGGACAGCCGGTTGTGCGCGTAGCCTTGGCCGATAAAATGGTCGCCAAGGGCTGTGTGAAATGCCACAATTCTCACGCGGCCTCCCCTAAGACAGATTGGAAATTAGGTGATGTGCGCGGTGTTCTTGAGGTTGCAACAACTATTGCCCCTCAACTTGCCGAGGGAGCAAGTCTCAGCAATCGACTGATGACCGTTATGATCTTAGGATCCATCATATTAATTATTATTTCTGTACTGACAGCGAGATCTTTAACGCGGCCATTAGGACAGATGACCACGGCCATGCAGGAGCTTGCAGACGGTAATGAGAACGCGGACATTCCGGTTCTCAACCGCAAAGACGAGCTTGGAGAACTTGCAGATGCTGCGCGCACTTTTTTAGACGTTCTTAAGCGCCAGAGGTCTTTGGAAGCAGAAAATCGCGAGCAAGAAAAACTAGCGCTTGAGGAACGCCGTTCCACCCTCACAAATATGGCCGCTCAAGTCGAAAAAGAAACCGATAAAGGCATTAGTTCCGTTTACACAGCAGCCGAACAACTTAAGGAGAAAGCAAGCTGTATGACGGATATTTTGTCGCAAGTCGGAAGCGCCATGCAACAGGCCTCCTCTCAAGTGAGTAATACAGAAAAAATGAGCACAGAGGCCACGCAGATCGCAAGTGAAATGAGCACTGCGATAAGTGAAGTTGCCCAAGAAGTTGGGCGCGGTAACAATTTAACACAAAGCGCTGTATCGCAATCAGAATCTTCACGCAATGCTGTTGCAGAGCTTGCTAAATCAGCTGAACAAATCAATCAATTTGTTTCGCTCATTAGTGAGATAGCAGATCAAACAAATCTACTTGCCCTCAACGCAACAATTGAAGCCGCACGTGCTGGTGATGCTGGCAAGGGGTTTGCTGTGGTTGCTGCTGAAGTCAAGGAGCTGGCTGAACAAACCAACAAAGCAACTGAGTCCATTGCAGCTCAAGTCAGTGAAATTCAAGGTAAAACTGATGGAGCTGTGGAATCCATCGAAGCTATTGCGGCAAATATCGGCGAGCTTAGCCAGGTCACCGAGACAATCGCCGCCGCCATGGACCAACAGCATAATTCGGCGAAGACATTTAATCAGATTATGTCAGATTCCAAACTGGCCGTGAACGATATGACTTCGCATGTTCACAACGTTACAGATTTAAGCCAACAAGCCTCCGGGTTTGCGGGCGAGGTCTCCGACGTTGCGCAATCCATGGTGCACTCCTCTGGAAAAATGCGAGAAGAGATTCCAAGAATCATTCGTGATGCCCTTGGACGTGCGGAACGACGTTCCGAAATACGAACACAGGTTGACGAAGACGCGAAAATTAAAACGGACTCTGGCAGTGAGAACATCAAAATTAGAGACAGGTCAAACTCCGGTCTCGGTTTGGCAGGTGTTACAAACCTCAAGCCCGGAGAAAACGTATCGATTGAGCTTCTGAAAGATAATAAGGTTATTGAAGGGTCTGTTGCATGGACCCAAGGTGGTGAGGCTGGAATTGATCTTTCAAAGAAAGCTTGATTCTTAGATTCTTTCTTTTTGCGGACTTAGCCACTTGATTAGTTGCCATAGCGCGGTAGTTTTGCCGTGCTATGGCACAAAAGACCAATCACAAAGATATTTCCGTGCTCCTTGAGATTATGGTGGCCTTACGGACACCAGTTACAGGATGCCCTTGGGATCTGGAGCAAACATTCCAGACTATTGCGCCTTATACAATCGAGGAGGCCTATGAAGTCGCTGATGCTATCCAACATGGAAATATGAAGGCACTTAAGGAAGAGCTTGGCGATCTCCTCTTACAAGTTGTCTACCATTCACGCATAGCTGAGGAGTCCGGCCATTTCAATTTTGAGGATGTCATTGAAGCCATCTCTCATAAAATGATCCGCCGTCACCCTCACGTTTTTGGCACGGAAGATGAACGTGCTGCAGGGGTTGAGCCTGGTTTTTGGGAACGCATCAAGGCTGATGAAAAGGCGGAAAAGAAAGATGCCCCCTCCTCAAATGCGTCTGAGGACATGTTTGAAAGCATTTTGGATCATGTTCCCCTAGGCCTGCCTGCCCTCACACGTGCCGTGAAACTACAAAAAAAGGCAGCAAGGGTTGGGTTTGATTGGCCTGAATTTAGTGCCGTTTGGGATAAGCTAAATGAGGAACTTGCTGAGTTTGAGCACGAAATTTCGAAGCTTTCCGAGACAAAATGTGCAAATTCAGAAGAAAGAAAACGAATTGAAGAAGAATATGGCGACCTACTTTTTGTACTTGCCAATATCGCCCGCCATTTGAAAATTGACCCTGAAGCTGCACTACGTAAGGCGAATAGCAAATTTATTCGTAGGTTCCATGAGATAGAAAAAGGGCTTGCAGCGCGAGGCCGCAAGCCTGAGGAGTCCACCCTGGAAGAGATGGATAATCTCTGGGAGGATGTGAAGCAGAAAGAAAAGGCGTCCGGCTGTGACCCTTAGTTAGGTATCATCGAAAGGGTCTCAGCCATCGCCGGGCCAATGAAGTCGCTCCATGGCGACGCAGTAACTCGCAAGGAGCTAAAGCCATGGGTGCGGCGACTCCCATAATAGAAGTCGCCGCACCAGCCCCCGCCCCCGTATTAACACCTGCCAACATTCTGCCACAATCATGCCTAAAAGCTGCAGCAGGTGCACCATTTGCTCTCCCACCCCTAAGTAGTGTGAAGATCCCGCGTATTTCTATTTTTGGAAGAGCTTGGTTCCGAAATTTAGTTAAGAATTTATTAAAGTAATATTCTGAGTAATTCGCAATTATTACTGCAGAGAAAACTACCGGAACAGTTATGTAAACTGCGACACGCACCTTATTACTCCCTAATAAAACTAAATGTCTGTCTCTCAGTGTTAATATTTATACTACGTTTTATTCTGTGACACAATATTAACATAATTCGAATTTAAGGATGTTTTTATGGGATATTTCAAAGAGATTGGCACAAAAATTGGATCATCAAAAGGTTTTAAACTATTGTTTTTATTGGTAAATTTTGATTAAGAAATTTCTTTATTTTTTGTTTTGAAATTTTTGTGATTCTTATAATTTTTTTCTTGATTTTTGCTAATCTGCCACATTGCCGCCATAAATGTTAAGAAATTTGGACAAAATGTGGCCTAAGTAAGGCGTTTTATGAGCTGGGTATTCAAATGGCGGCGCATCAGTGCCGGGATACGGACTGTACAGGTTTGTGATCCGTCATCGTGGCAAACTTTTTTCAGAACTTTAGAGTTTTCATAAAGCCAACTCAGGAGTCTTCCTTCATTTGGATCAATATGAATTTCCAGAAGGCTGAAACCTTCATTTAGGCGATTGTCTATCGCTGATAAAAGCGTATCCAGCCCCTGCCCTGTTGCTGCGGAAATTAGTATCGCTTGATCCTTATGGCGTTGGGCGGCATTTAGTGTTTTTTCCAAAATATCCGGATCAAGACAATCCGACTTGTTCCAAACTTCCAAAATATTCGTCTCCGCGTCATGCGGATCTATCCCCATTTCCCGAAGAACGGATTGAACGCTGTCGCGCTGGGCGATACTTTCTTCTATAGCAATATCCCGAATATGGATTATGAGATCAGCTTCGACCACTTCCTCAAGCGTCGCGCGGAAGGCTGCAATGAGCATTGTCGGTAGATCCGAGATAAAGCCGACCGTATCAGCAAGAATAATTCTTACTCCGCTTGGCAATACAACTTCCCGCATTGTTGGATCAAGGGTTGCAAATAAAAGATTTTCAGCTCTAACATCAGCTCCGGTCAATCGGTTGAATAAGGTGGATTTCCCTGCATTGGTATATCCTACGAGCGCGACGATCGGATAGGGAACCCGCTCACGGCTTGCCCGGTGTAACTTTCTGGTGCGCTTTACGGTTTCAAGATCTTTTCCGATGGCCTCAATCCGACCTTGGATCAAACGCCTGTCCGCTTCGATTTGCGTTTCACCGGGCCCACCAAGAAAACCAAACCCACCTCTTTGCCTCTCAAGGTGGGTCCAAGAGCGGACAAGCCGGCTTTTTTGATAAGTGAGATGTGCAAGTTCAACTTGCAGCCGCCCTTCCCTAGTTCGTGCGCGGCGTCCGAATATCTCAAGAATAAGACCTGTACGATCAATGACTTTGGCTCCCCATACGCGTTCAAGATTGCGCTGCTGAACAGGAGAGAGAGAATGATCAACTATAACTAATTCGATATTTCCGGCACGAATAAGCGCTTGCAACTCTTCAACTTTACCTGAGCCAAAAAATGTTGAAGGCCTAATACGTGATATAGGAACCAAGCCGCTTTCTATAACATCCAGGCTGATTGCACGGGCAAGCCCCACCGCCTCTGCAAGCCGTGCTTTTGCTGTCATTTGGGCTTGTCCGGCTGCGTCACAGGCGAGACCACTAGCAGCCTTATGGGCGGAAGGTTGCCGCAAAAGCGGGCTAAGAACAAGGGCAACACTTGGTCGGGCTGAGTCTATCTGATAGCCAGAGCCTTGTGCCCCTCGCCCACGTCGACGTTTTAGTTCACTCGAATCAATAGGACGCAACTATTCCGCCGATCCTTCCGATGTTTCTCCGCCTTCAAGGAGATTAATTGGTGACCCTGGCATAATTGTCGAGATTGCATGTTTATAGACGAGCTGTGAATGCCCATCTCTTCGAAGAAGTACGCAAAAATTGTCAAACCAAGTGACCACACCTTGTAACTTCACACCATTCACAAGGAAAATTGTAAGCGGAGTCTTATTTTTTCTAACGTGGTTTAGAAAAGTGTCCTGAAGGCTTTGTGTGCGCTCTGCAGCCATGATTTTTCCATTTTTGTTTCAATAGGTCTATATGGACCGCTCTGTCTATTTCAATCGTACATCATGACAAGTACAGCACCTCACTTTTCTCAGTAACCTATTGCAGCAAATAAAGCGAGTGTCTTGCAACTAGAATGATGCCGAATATATCAGCAATAATTAGAATTATCAATTAAATCAGAATGTTGAAACCTTTTATTGCTATTTCAGATTGTGTGTGGAATAGACTGCGGAGTTTACATGCAAATGCGCCCGGTTTGCCATTCCCAACGTATTTATCATTGATTCGCACAACAGGTGTCACAACGGATGTTGCAGACGTTATAAAAGCTTCGCGCGATTTTTGTGCTTCTTCCACAGTAAATGACCGTTCCACCACAGTAAGACTTTCACGATCCGCTAAGTCTATGACTACGCTTCGTGTTATCCCCCGAAGGATGCCGAAGTCCGCAGAACGTGTAATAAGTTGTCCCTTTTCGTCAACTATCCAGGCATTGCTAGCAGCTCCCTCCGTCACAAATCCGTCGCTATCAACGAGCCAAGCTTCGCTTGCCCCGGCTTCTTTCGCGGCTTGCCGTGCGAGGGCATTTGGCAGAAGAGAAACTGTTTTGATGTCTGGACGTTTCCAACGTATATCAGGCATTGTTTTTACTGCAATACCCTCTTTAGCTTTTTGATCCCCAAGAGAGCGAGGAATGGAACGAGCGATACAGACAATTGAGGGCTCAACATCGTCTGGGGGAAATATAAAATCCCGCTTCGCCACACCTCGGGTAATTTGAACGTAAACAATGCCGTCATCTATCCTATTTCGTCTGACAGTCTCCCGCATTATAAGGCCCAGGGCTTTCAAGCTCATCGGCACTGAAAACTGAAGTTCATTCATTGAACGCATTAAACGCTTCATGTGCCGAGTTTCGTCTACCAGACATCCATCACGGACCTCACAAACTTCATATACCCCGTCAGCGAATTGGAATCCCCGATCTTCGACATGAACCCCGGCCTGACTATATGGCTGGTAGCGGCCATTAACATATATGGTACGACTCATTAAACAATCCACTTTGTGGAAGTATTTATTACTTTACGATCGCCAGTATGCAAGGTTAATCAAACTGAGCAACGTCAAAACTTCCAAACGCCCCAATATCATACCGAAAGATAACGAAAAATGAGCTATTGGCAACATTTCGCCATAAGATGGTTTATTAGCCAGATCCGGCAGCGACGTTAGAACATATGCAGGCCCAATATTGGATAGCGCACTAACAGAGGCAAGAAATGCCGCCGATAAGGAAAGTCCGGTTGCCGCCATAAGGAGGGCCAGTGACCAGAGCATGGTGACGACAACGGCAAAATTCACCCATATTGACCGCATCACAATTTTATCGGTGCTTTCACGCCCATAACGCGAAGGCCTAACACTGTGGGGGAAAACCAGGAGTTTTAACTCCCGTCCAGCCTGTCGAAACATGGCTCCTATACGAAAGAATTTAAGCCCTCCCGCGGTTGAAAACCAACCACCCCCAATAAGGCAAATGATAATGACAGCAACGTATGGAAACATTTCTTGTGTGCGGTCACTGATGGCAAAGCCGGATGTCGTGACAAAAGAGGCCGCTGTTGCCAGCCCCGTGGTCAATGAATGATAAACAGAACTCAGGCCAGATTCGGGAGAATCGAGAAAAAGTGGTGCAGCAAGGAGTAACCCTACTAGAAGAATAAATACACCGATCCAATTTGGCTCCCGTATCTCGCGAACATCCTTCCATTGAAATTGGATAATAGCTCGCAGCCAAAATATACTGACAGCACCAAAAAACATAAAAATTGCTAGAATCAGTTCTGCAAGCGGAGAGCCATAAAGCGATATTGTCCCCGATCGGGGCATAAATCCTCCGGTTGACAATGTCGATAGAGATAAACAAAACGCGTCAAAAGATGGGATTTTTGCGAAATAGAGCAACATGAAACAGAGGAAGGTCAAGCTCAGATAAAGGGGAAAAATAGTTCGTGACGCTTCGGTGATGAGTTTAAGTGTACCGCGTGTGCTTCTGGTGATGCGTCTAAGTTGACGACTCTGAAAATCAGGTCCAGTCAATGGACCGAGAATAACGGCAACAGCAACCAGTGTTGTTAATCCTCCCAACCATTGTAAAAAACTCCTCCAAACGAGAATGCCTTTGGGCACCTCGGCAAGATCCAAGAAGATTGTCCCTCCTGTTGTCGTAAAGCCAGATACAGCTTCAAAATAAGCTGCTGAGAAATTTTTAGGATGGCCGGAAAGATAAAAGGGAAGTGCTGCGATACAGGGAATCACAAACCAAACCGTACATAGAAGCACTAATCCTTCACGCCTGCTCCCATAGGAGAGACGCCCCTTTAAGGCGAAAATTAATCCGCCTCCCAGAAAACCTGTAATCATTCCTGTTGCAAGAAAAGCCTGAACGACACTCTGTTCTTTAAAGGCTAGTGCAAATGCTGCAGGCAAAAACATAGAAACGGCCAAAAGTGCAAAAAGCCATCCGAAAATATGAGTGACCGTGGCAGCAAGCATAGTTTTTAGAAATATTCGAGGCTGACGCGAAACATTTGTTCAACCTTACGGACGTGTTCAGCTATCGCAAACATAACAACCCTATCATGTGCGTTAATCGCTGTAGCTCCACTTGGGATGATGACATCCTTTTTTCGCAATATAGCGCCAATGCGAACACCATCCGGAAGATCTAAATCTTTCAACGGTTGTCCAACAATCGGTGATGTTTCTAATGCCTCCGCTTCGATGATTTCTCCAGCGCCGTTTTGGACCGAATGGACTCCCCTAATCCTGCCACGGCGTACGTGTTGAAGAATGCGAGATACTGTAACCGCTCTAGGGTTAAGATGAGCATCAATCCCTAAAGAACGGATAATCGTCATATAGTTTGCATTATTTATCAGGCATAAGTTTCGTTCGCAGCCAAGACGTTTGGCAAGCACGGAAGAGAGAATGTTGACCTGATCATTATTAGTCAGTGCCACCATGGTTTCTGCATTGGTGACATCGGCTTCTCTTAAGATTTCTTCATCGAGCGCACTGCCATTAAGAACGACCGTTCGGTTAAGCTGTTCCGCTATTCCAATAGCACGGTCTCTGTTGGCCTCGACAATTTTACTGCGCACATGATTGTGAAAGTCCTCAAGTTTTTTTGCGACATATAGACCAATATTGCCGCCACCGGCAATAATGACTTTACGGGCTTCTTTTTCCTCATGGCCAAATATTTTCAGAGTACGTTCAACTTGGTCTTCACGAGCAACAAAATAGACATCGTCACCCGCAAGGATCTGATCTTCACTGCGGGGGACAAACAGATGCCCGTCCCGCACAATTGCCACAACGACGGCCGGGAGGTCCGGGAAAAGTTCAGTTAATTGTTTGAGTGGGGTATCTACGACGGGGCAATCTTCAAGGCATGCGACGCCAACGGCGGTAATTTTTTCATTTGCAAAGCTTATCGTCTCGAAGGCTCCTGGTAAACTCAACCGCCGTAAAACCATCTCACCTACTTCGATTTCCGGTGAAATGATGACATCAATTGGCAAGTTTTCAGATGAAAACAGATTACCCCAATGGGGTTGAAGATAGCTTTGGTCACGAACGCGAGCGATTTTTGTTGGAATTTTAAAAAGCGAGTGGGCTACTTGACAGGCCGTCATATTAACTTCGTCGTGGAGCGTGACGGAAATAATCATATCCACGTCCTTGGCTCCGGCCTTATCAAGAATATCTGGGTGTGATCCGTGACCGACAAATGCACGCACATCAAGCATGTCGCTTATGCGCTGAACCAGCTCCGGTTCATTGTCTATCACGGCCACATCATTGCCTTCGGTGGCCAGCTGTTCGGCGATGCCAAAGCCAACTTGGCCTGCACCGCAAATCAGAACCTTCATGGATAAAAGCCTTTATTGGGCGAACGCGGCGCATCCCCGTTCATATGAGGCACTATCAGCTTGCACCAATTTTTCCAAGCATATTGTTCGCATAGAGGGCCAAAATATTCTTCGCTCTCAATATGCAGGAAGGATATACAAAGAACCACCTATGTGAAAAGGGTTCATATTGGATTTTCGGGTAATACGCAGTAATGATTCTGAGGCTAAAGGCACGTCCTCAAATCACTCTTTGGAGCTCAATTCGGATTTATTTGGCAGCCGATAAAGGCTTGCACAAAACTCATAAAACCGTCTGGGGACGGCTTAAGTAGCTCCATCCATTTTCTCTAGATAAGCTCTTAGTTGCTCTGCCTAGCCTCGGTATTGTTAGCGCGATCTGATGAACTTACGCCAAGGGCACGCAATTTACGGTGTAAAGCAGAACGCTCCATACCCACAAATTCTGCTGTACGCGAGATGTTTCCGCCAAAACGATTAATCTGTGCGAGAAGATATTCTCTTTCAAAAATCTCGCGCGCATCACGCAGCGGTAAAGACATAAGATGCTCACTTCCTGACCCATTTGGAGATAAGGGTACAGAGCTACCGATTTCATCAGGTAGCATGTCTGCGGAAATGACAGAATTCGGATCTCCTCCGGTGAGGATCATAAGTCGTTCGACATTATTGCGGAGCTGACGGACATTGCCTGGCCAATCATGGGATTGCAGAACCGCTATTGCATCATTTCCAACCCGCCGAGGAGGGAGGCCGGACGCTCCAGCAATCTGCTTAATAAAATATGACACAAGCTCAGGAATATCCTCCCGGCGTTCGGCAAGGCCAGGCACGCGGATCGGCACAACGCTCAGACGGTGAAAAAGGTCTTCACGGAAATTACCGGCACCCATTTCGCGTTCAAGGTCGCGGCTGGTTGAAGAGATGATGCGAACATCAACGTGGACTTTACGGCCACCGCCGACCCGTTGAAACCGTTGCTCAACGAGGACGCGTAAAATTTTGCCCTGTGTTTCAAGAGGCATATCGGCGACTTCGTCAATATAAAGTGTTCCGCCGTGCGCCTCTTCAAGCGCACCGACCTTTTTCGTTGCACTACCATTATCCTCAACGCCAAAAAGTTCTATCTCCACCCGATCCGGCGCCATGGCGGCAGCATTTAGAACAACGAATGGTCCGGTAGCACGTATTGATTTATCGTGCACAACCCTTGCCACAAGCTCCTTGCCCGAACCCGATGGTCCTGTGATCATGATACGGCTGTTTGTAGGTGCAACTTTTTCGATGGATTGGCGTAAATGACTAATGGCACTCGAGCCACCTATCATCTCCGAACTGTGCGCACTGCGTTCTTTAAGATCTCGAATTTCCCGTTTGAGTTTTGAAGCCTCAAGCGCACGCTTGGTGACAAGCACAAGCCGATCCGCTTTGAACGGCTTTTCTATATAATCATAAGCGCCCATCTTGATTGCTGTGACAGCGGTTTCTATGTTGCCATGTCCGCTGATAATTACCACCGGCAAGTCAGGGTGTTGCTTCTTTATTTTGGATAGGACTTCGAGACCATCCATCGGGCTGCCTTGCAGCCAAATATCAAGAATTAGAAGAGAGGGCCTGCGCTCTTCAACAGCGGCAAAGGTCTCATCGCTATCTCTTGCTAAGCGCGTGCTGAAACCGTCATCTTCAAGAATGCCTGAAATAAGTTCACGAATATCGACTTCGTCATCGACAATGAGTATGTCAGACGCCATCGGTCACTCCTTGCTCGTGTTGGCTAAGGTTAAGATTTTGTTTGTCTTGCGTTTTCTCAACCTGTTCCTTCGGTCCACTACCACCCTTGCCTTTGTTAGTGGGGGGATCTTTTTCTTTAGCTTTGGCGAAGGGTATAGACATACGGATACACGCCCCGGAGCTTGCACCGTTGTGTTTTGAGGCATCTTCAAGCTTCAGCGTTCCACCGTGTTGTTCTGTAATTTTTTGTACAATAGCCAGCCCGAGCCCTGTCCCTTTTTCCCGGGTCGTCATATAGGGCTCCACAAGGCGGTTACGGTGCTTTTTAGGTAGACCACACCCATTATCAATAACCTCAATGGCATAGCTTCCCGGTTTTGTAGAAACTCGCGCAACGATACGGCCTTTGAATTTTGCTTCATCTGTTTGACTGTCTGCAAAGGCGATTATTGCTTCACTCGCGTTTTTAACAAGATTAGTCACTGCCTGAGATAACATCCGTCTATCACACTGTGTTACGACCGGCGTATCCGGCACCTCAGTCTTAAATTCAATTTCAGGGTGACTTACCTGGAACAAGAATACGGCCTCCCGAACGATCTCACCAATATCATGAGTTTCCATAACTGGCTTGGGCATACGGGCAAAGGAAGAAAATTCATCAACCATGCGACCGATATCACCAACTTGTCTGATAATCGTTTCCGTGCACTGTTCAAAAATTTCCCGATCCGTTGTGATCGATGCTCCATATTTGCGCCGGATTCGTTCCGCAGACAATTGGATAGGTGTTAGCGGATTCTTAATCTCATGTGCAATACGTCGTGCAATATCTGCCCAAGCTGATGTTCTTTGGGCGGAAACAAGTTCGGTAATATCATCAAACGTTACAACATAGCCGTAATCCTTGTCACCTGCCCGCTCCCTGGTAACACGTACAGCAAAATTTCGCTCCACTCCATCGATCACCATATTAATTTGGCTTTGCACAAGTTTATTTGTTGTTTGCTCTCGGGATTGCTTTAACAAAGTTGCAAAATCAGGCAAAACATCATCAAGCGGTTTATCAAGCAAATTCATTTCCGGAAGCGCCAAAAGGTCCTGTGCTGAGCGATTGACCAGTGTGATCACTCCATTAGCATCAATACCAATAACACCAGCTGTAACGCCGGAAAGGACGGCTTCCATAAAACGACGCCGATTATCAAGCATCATATTGGCATCGACCAAATTATCGCGCTGATCTTTAAGCTCGGTCGTCATTTCGTTGAAAGTTAAACTGAGTTGGCTGAGATCTCCCTCTCTGGGTTTCACTTTCAACTTGACGTCAAGATTTCCACTGGAAATTTGCTGAGCAGCAGTTATTAACCGGCGAATTGGCGAGACAAGACGATTG
This sequence comes from Methyloligellaceae bacterium, assembly GCA_965224165.1. Classification (GTDB taxonomy): domain Bacteria; phylum Pseudomonadota; class Alphaproteobacteria; order Rhizobiales; family CBDCYM01; genus CBDCYM01. The sequence continues at coordinate 2,278,092 of CBDCYM010000011.1, forward strand.
GCAAACCAAAGACCAAGCCAAACCGCTGTAAGCAAAAGCGTAAAGGCGATGATCCCATACATAATACCGGATGCCAGTTGAGCTCCCGTGCGACGTTCTTCAAGTTGTTTATACATTTTGACGCTTGCACGCGTTTGCCGCAGATATTTAACAACTTTGGGATCAACAAAACGGAGAACATAAAGATAACTGTCTTGAACGTTTTCAAGTTTTATGATCGTGCCAAATTTATTTGTTGTTCGAGGGGCTACCGAAGCAACTTTTTTCTCAAGTGCTACTTGGAGCTCCTGTTCTGCAGGTGAAACATAGGCCTCTTCAGCAACCTTTGATGCGCTGGCAAAAACTTTTCCCTTGCCGTCTATGATATAGGCCATGGGAAGGGAGCGTTCTGCTGCTTCTTTTTCTAAGACGCTTTGAAAACGCTCGGGATTGTTAGGCAAAGGTAATGTCCCTTTATTGAGACCCTTTGCAATGGCCGCAACGTCTTCTGCATGCACCACCAAAGCGGCTTTGTTAAGAGCCTTAGCCATGGCTTTGGCTTCTTCACGAATAACTTGAGCGTGGGCATCTTCATAGGCAAGCGCGACATTTATCGAATTTTGAATGATGGATCTTGTGCGGTTGGAAAAAAGTTCATCAAGAATTCGATCGAGTGAGATACTGGCAAAAACCGCCAACAATATCGCGGGAAGAACCGCAACGATACTGAAGAGGCTGATTATCCGCACATGTAACCGGGCACCTGCAGCCTGACGTTTACGCTGATGCCAAAGTTCGGTTAACTGCCAAGCAATGACACCAATCATCGCCAAAACAAGCACGGCATTCAGGCCCAGCATAATAAGAACGACATCATTCGTTGGAATGATCGGTGTAAGCCCGGTTAGGATCAGATAGGTCGCGAATCCTGACGCCAACAACAAAATGACAATGACCAAACCGACAGGGAACGTAAGCTTGCTCGCCTTTTTGTCAGGAGAGTCTATGAGACCTCCACTGCTGCCAGTGATTTTTGTATGATCAACCAGCATATTTAATAACTTTCGCCTATCATGATCTGCATATAAATAAATGTGAAAAAGTTTTCGCTCACCGCCGTTTCTCAGCAGTTACTGCACCGAATAGAGTGCTAAAAATAGAGCCTGACAATATGCACTCAGTCCTGGAAAACAGCCCCTTAATCAATTTCTATTGCTCATCGCTCTTTTTTGATTCAGAACCCCAGTTTGGCTGGAAGCCTGACGCAAATCAATCACAATGTTGCATTTTGGCGACAAAATGACCTTCAAGATTAAAATTTACGGATTGCGTCTTAGTATTTTGGCTATCCACTAAATTTGCGTTGTGTAAACACGCCGCACTTGCTTAGATTATTCACCGTTGTGCACTGTCCCGGACTAACGCAAATGCCATGCGTTTAGCAACGAAGGCTATAGGCATTCATCCCTCACAAATCCTGCAAAACATAAGGCAATTGCTCCGCGAGATCCTCAGCTATGAGCCCTCGCCCGAATTCAGCCGCAGCCGCACCATGCAACCAAACTGCAGCCGAAGCCGCTTCAAAAACCGGCATGCTTTGCGCAAGCAGTCCGGTCACAATACCTGCCAAAACATCGCCAGATCCAGCGGTCGCGAGCCAAGGTGGCGCATTTTCATTAATGGCTGCACGGCCATCCGGCATGGCAATGATAGTATCTGAGCCTTTCAGAATAATACAAGCGCCTGAGAGTTTTGCTGCTTTTCGCGCACGCTCCAATTTAGATAAATCATCTTCCCTAAAGTCAAAAAGCCTACGAAACTCGCCTTCATGAGGTGTGAGTACAACCGACGCCTGATGGGATTTGATGGCACGAAAGAACGTATCCGTTTTTCCCTCAAAGACAGTGAGTGCATCTGCATCCAACACGACCGATGCCGATGTGCCAAGCGCCGCTAGAACATTTTCATACGTCTCTTCAGTGACACCGCATCCCGGGCCAATCAGAACCGTACTCTTCCTTTTATCTTCAAGAATACGAGTAAGTTCTTCTGAACCATCGCAAGGTAACAGCATTATAGTTGTAAGGTGCGAAGCATTGACACTAAGAGCTTCGCGTGGTGATGCTACTGTGACCAGCCCCGCCCCGGCTCTAAGCGCCCCTCGCGCGCCCAACCTTGCAGCGCCGGTTTGTGTCATCGGCCCCGACACAATCAAAGCATGACCGCGATTATACTTATGCCCAGTAAAGCTCGGCCACGGAAAAGCCGCATGCCAAAGGACAAGAGCATTCACAAATGTTTTAGGGGTTATACTCTCAAGCACATTTTCGACAATGCCTATATCAACTGTTATCACCTTCCCGCATCTTTCTCTGCCTGGAAAAAGAACATGGCCAGGCTTGCGGCGAAAAAAGGTTACCGTGCTAACCGCATCCATTGCAGTGCCACGAATTGCCCCCGAGTTACCATCAACACCACTTGGAATATCCACAGCAATTACGGGTACATTTTTGGCCTGAACGGTCTCAATCATTTGAGCAGCGAGCCCTTTAATGGGACGGGTTAGCCCTGCCCCAAAAATGGCGTCGATAACAATATCGGCTTCGTCTATGACGTTTTTTTCAAAAGCTTCAATTTGGCCATCCCAACGCTTCGCCATCTCTGCAGCATCTCCGCGTAAACGCTCTTGTTCACCAAGAAGCGCAAGGCGAATGTTTAAGGCCTTCTCTTTTAGCAGTCTGGCCGCAACGAATCCGTCACCACCGTTGTTTCCAGGCCCACAAAGAACTGTGATATTCTTAGCCTTAGCAAAGCGGTTTGCCGCTTCTTCCGCAACGGCACGGCCCGCATTTTCCATGAGGACCAGTCCAGGCGTACCGCTTTCGATCGTCAGCCGATCAGCGCGGCTCATTTCGTCTGTTGTCAAAAGTTCTACGGACATGATCAATCGCTTCTATTGATATTCAGCAAGTTCGATAAGATTCTGATCCGGATCACGGATATAGATTGACATGATAGGTCCTTTGGCTCCGGTGCGTTGAATAGGCCCCTCAATAATCGAGACCCCTTCTTTTTCCAACCTCTGCTTTACGGTCTCAAGATTGTCCACAATAAGACAAATATCCGCGGAGCCAGGTGTTGGCTTATTTGCTTTTGGGTCAAACTCTTTTCCTGATTCATGAAGATTGAATTTGTGCGTTCCGAATTTTAAAGCAACACGTCCGCCCGCAAAAATTTCCCGTTTCATTCCAAGCATAAGCTCATAAAAACGACAGGTTCGCTCAATCGACGCAACCGTTAACACCAGGTGATCAAAACCAGTTATTGTCATGGATGTTATGTACCTCTTCTTGTGTTTTTCCTGGCAAAGCTGGTCAAACACAGGATTAAATTTGTCGCAATTGACGTTGTGCACTTTTTTTGTGCAATGTGCCTATCCTGTAAGCAAGTGTCATCCGGTTCTTTTGTTTGCAGCTACGCTAACTTATGCTAAGCCATTGATACATTGTTAAGATTTCAGTGTAGGTTATGTTGGCACATCCTGTGCTAAGTAACACTACTAGACGATATTGGTGCCGGATAGGAAACCTAACAATTGGAGGTGCAAGCGGGCCGATGAAAAAGATTGAGGCGATCATCAAACCGTTTAAACTCGATGAAGTAAAGGAAGCTCTCCAAGAGATTGGCCTTCAGGGAATAACGGTCACGGAAGCAAAGGGCTTTGGGCGCCAGAAGGGACATACTGAGCTTTATCGCGGGGCTGAATATGTCGTCGACTTCCTCCCTAAGGTCAAGGTAGAAATTGTGCTCAGCGAGGAAATGGTTGAGAGGGCGGTTGAAGCAATCCAGAACTCAGCAAAAACAGGGCGAATTGGAGACGGTAAAATATTCATTTCCACCATTGAGGAAGCTGTGCGTATTCGCACGGGCGAGACCGGCACAGACGCAGTCTAGCGTATTGCCTCTGGGCCGCGCCTCTCTTCAAAGTTTTTTTTCATAACCAGGCTTGATGTAGGGAACTACATCAAGCTTTCGTCACAACAGTGATAAGTATATCCCAAGCTCGAACAAATGAGGGGAAAAATGGCAAACGCAAGCGAAGTGCTTAAAAAGATTGCGGATGAAGATATTAAATATGTTGATCTGCGTTTCACAGATCCACGGGGCAAAATGCAACATGTCACAATGGATGCCAATATAGTTGATGATGATACGTTTACGAACGGTGTTATGTTCGATGGATCATCCATTGCCGGTTGGAAGGCGATCAATGAATCAGACATGACCCTGATGCCTGATACGGCAACGGCACATATTGATCCCTTTTATGCTCAACTCACCATGGCAATCTTTTGCGATATTCTTGAACCTTTAACCGGTGAGGGATATGGGCGTGACCCGCGCATGACGGCCAAAAATGCGGAAGCTTATCTGAAATCCACCGGCATCGGTGATACGACCACATTTGGGCCTGAAGCGGAATTCTTCATTTTCGATGATGTCCAGTTCAAAGCGGATCCCTACGAGACCGGCTTTAAGTTAGATTCTATTGAGCTCCCTTCGAATACGGATACGGATTATGAGATGGGAAACCTTGGTCATCGTCCGAGGACTAAAGGCGGTTACTTCCCAGTTAATCCGGTTGATAGTTGTCAGGATATTCGTTCTGAGATGTTGTCCGTGATGAAAGAGATGGGCGTCACGACGGAAAAACATCACCACGAGGTTGGCGCCGCGCAGCATGAGCTCGGCATTAAGTTCGATACATTGACCCGGATTGCCGATAAGCTTCAGGTTTATAAATATGTTGTGCATAATGTTGCGCAAGCCTATGGCAAGACCGCAACCTTCATGCCCAAACCGGTTTATGGTGATAACGGCACAGGCATGCACTGCCACCAGTCAATCTGGAAAGACGGTTCACCTGTTTTCGCTGGGAATCAATACGCGGATTTATCCGAGGAATGCCTCTACTATATTGGTGGCATTATAAAGCACGCGAAAGCTTTGAACGCTTTTACGAACCCATCAACCAACTCTTATAAGCGCTTGGTTCCAGGTTATGAGGCTCCAGTTCTCCTAGCTTATTCTTCGCGTAACCGTTCAGCTTCATGCCGCATTCCTTATTCACCATCGCCTAAAGGTAAGCGCGTAGAAGTGCGCTTCCCCGATCCTACCGCTAATCCTTATCTAGCTTTTGCAGCTATGCTTATGGCAGGCCTTGACGGTGTTCAGAACCGTATCCATCCAGGAGATCCTATGGATAAAGACCTCTACGACCTGCCACCTGAAGAGCTGCAAGGCGTACCGACGGTTTGCGGATCACTTAGGGAGGCTATTGCAAGCCTGGATGCTGATCGGGAATTTTTGAAGAAGGGCGGCGTCTTCACAGACGATCAAATCAATGCATACATAGAGCTTAAAGAAGAAGAAAATGAGCGCTATGAGCAAACCCCACATCCGGTCGAATTTGATCTTTATTATAGCGTCTGACTAAGAGCAAAAGCTTCTAATACAAAATTTTGGACGGGATGGTATGAAACATAACCATCCCGTTTCGTTTTATTATCAAGAAAAAGAGTTTGACGAACAATTCGTTCATCTTATTGATCTCAAAGATGATCAAGGCTGCGTTTTTAGTATGCAGGTATGAAAAGTCTAAACTGGGTTTAAGTGCAGTCAGAAGAATTTGACCAAAACTTCAAAAGCTCGTCGGCCAGGACATCAACCCCTTCTGTCCTTTCGCCATCTGTTGGAGTAAGAGATATTCTCGACACGTCTTTCTTTATCAACTCGCATACCCTTGGGTCAAGGTGTCGGACCAGATCAGAAAGGATCCAATATTTCCATAAATTATCATCAGAGTTCAGGATTGTACTGATGTGGGGCGCGATTTCAAAACCAGCCTTTGTTAATAGAGGTGCAATTTCTTTTGCAACTGGCCAGTTACCATCCTTTAGCCATTCAAGCAATTCAGGCAGAATTGAATTGATGCTTGGATAGCCGAGGGCTGACGCTTTCTTTACTGCCTCAATATCGAACTTGTCTTTTGGGACACATTCCATCGGTTTTTATTCACTACTGTATCAAACTACATGTAGTCGTTCTAATTCCACAGGAAAACGATCATTTATATACACCATAAACCGTGAAACGGGTCAACAAAAACTGATCGGCAGAACGCTTATATGTACTGACTTTTTCCCGAATAGCTCATTCATTAATTTTCAGGAAACTCCAACCCCATCTCACGATAGCGCTCGGGATCGTCACCCCATTTCTCACGCACTTTTACAAAAATGAAGAGATGTACAGGCGCTTCAATAACCTCCCGGATCTCTTTGCGGGCCTCCATTGAAATTCGCTTGATGGCTTGACCGCTCTTGCCGAGTACAATTTTTTTCTGGCTGTCACGCTCAACATAGATTGTCTGTTCAATACGCACGCTACCGTCTTTGAGCCCCTTCCAGCTTGTTGTCTCGACAGTTGCCGCGTAGGGCAGCTCTTCATGTAATCTGAGATAAAGCTTTTCTCGAGTGATTTCGGCAGCCGTTTGGCGCAAGGGAGCATCCGTTATCTGATCAGGTGGATAGAGCCAAGGCCCAGCGGGTGAAGCTTGTGCAAGATGGGCTTTCAAATCAGCCACGCCACTGCCATTCAATGCCGAGATCATGAAGACAGCATCAAACTCAGCCCGTTTGGTTATAAGATCAGCAAGTGAAAGCAATTGTTCCTTGGCTAAGCGATCAACCTTATTGAGAGCCAATAGCACGGGCCTCGGCATTTTTTCAACTTGATCAAGAATTCGCTCTGCGGCTTCATCCAGACCTTTTAACACATCAATTAATATGACGACGATGTCAGCATCATGTGCGCTGTCCCAAGCCGCCCCGACCATGGCCCGATCAAGTCGTCTTTGTGGTGCAAAAATTCCTGGCGTATCGACTAAAACAAGCTGAGACTGACCTTCAATGACAATTGCCCGCAAACGGGCGCGAGTCGTTTGCACCTTATGAGTAACTATGGAAACCTTTGTGCCGATAAGTTGATTTGTCAGGGTTGATTTCCCTGCATTTGGCGCGCCGATTAACGCAACGACTGCACATTTCTTATCGGCATCATGGGACTGGAACTCAGACATCAACCGTGTCGTCCCAAATACCTTCGCGGAGCAACATTGTGCGAGCCGCCGCTTGTTCGGCCGCCCGTTTGCTGTTCCCCCTGCCCTGAGCTGGCTCCACGCCTTTGATCTGAACTTCCGCAGTGAACGACGGAGCGTGATCCGGCCCTTGTCTAGCAATTTCTTTATATTCTGGCAAAGCAATACGTTTGCTTTGCGCCCATTCCTGAAGTGCAGATTTCGGATCAACTGGTATGGCATCTGTATCGAGGAGATGAGGCAACCAAAACTGATGCACTATTTTTTGAGCGGCTTCATATCCGCCATCAAGAAATACGGCCCCCAACACAGCCTCACACGCATTGGCAAGTATTGTAGGCTTGCGGCGTCCCCCACTTTCATGTTCACCATCACCCAAAATCAAATACGGCCCAAGATCGAACTCAGCAGCAATGGTGGCGCATGTTTCTGTCCGCACGAGCTTATTGAAGCGGCGTGCAAGTTCTCCTTCGGCAGCTTCAGGGAATTTAATTTGAAGAAGTTCCGCGACGGCAAGACCTAAAACTCGGTCACCAAGAAATTCCAACCGTTCATTATCTTCACCAGAATCTTTCTCAGATCGCGCACTTGAATGGGTTAGCGCGAGACGCAAGAGCGTTATCTCGCGAAACTTATAATCGAGAAGGGATTGTAGATTATCTAAGTTATCTGTTTGAGGCACAATCTCTCATACCAACGACAGTCACAAAATGACAGCATATTTGCGTTCAAGCTCTCAGCTACCTCAACGCACTACCTTAAAGAATCGCGGCCAACGGATGGTCCATGGCCAGCGCCAAAACTTTAAGACTCTCCATTGCTCATTTGCCGAAAAGAAAATTATTTCCGCCCGGCCTACCAAATTTTCAAAAGGCACAAACCCGACATCATATGTTTTACGCGAGTCTGTTGAGTTATCCCGATTATCACCCATCATAAAGAAATGGCCAGCGGGAACTTCATAAACACCCGTATTATCTAATTCACCCTCCGGCTCCTTATCAAGTACATAATATTTAACGCCATTAGGCAAAGTTTCCTCATAACGGCGAATACGAACTCTATTCCCGAAATCATTTGTGGTCGAAAAATCTTTAACCCGCTTTTTCGGCACAGCTTTGCCATTAATAAAAAGCACACCGCCTTGCACCTGAATTTTGTCTCCAGGTAGACCAATCACGCGTTTGATATAGTCGGTTTCGTTATCTCTAGGCAGTTTGAACACCGCAACATCACCACGCTTTGGAAATGCGGACCAGATACGTCCGGAAAAAAGGCCTGGGCTGAAAGGAAGAGAATGTTTACTGAAGCCATAGCTAAATTTGGAAACAAACAAATAGTCCCCAATCAGTAATGTTGATTTCATTGAACCTGAAGGAATATGAAAAGGCTGATACAAAAATACCCGAACGAACAAGGCCAGGATAAGCGCGTGGATGACAATACGGACGGTATCCATTAGTCCGCTTTGCTGCGTTTTTTTCGCATCAGCATTAACGCTCATTCTCATCACTCCTTTGCCGGATTATGGCCTCAGGCCATGCCTCCTATAGCCCTAAACACTGCCACATGGCAAATTAGATAGGTGGAATCTAAGTGGTGCGGTAAACATATCTGTCTGATCGTCCGACAGCTCATTGAGCCCGATAGTACACACGTAAAGCACATTCCTATAGAGTTTCATCTTTTTTGGCAGGTATGGCGGAAATAATTACAACAGCCTGGGCCAAAGGAAAATCATCCGTAATTGTCAGATCGATGCGTGCGTCATGCCCATCTGGCGTTAAACGCTGTAATTGAGATGCGGCTCCACCAGTAAGTGCGAATGTTGGCCGGCCGGAGGGCAAATTAACAACCCCCATATCTCTCCAAAATACCCCCCTACGTATGCCAGTCCCGAGGGCCTTGGCACAGGCTTCCTTAGCGGCAAACCGTTTGGCATAAGAAGCTGCGCGAAGACGGCGACGATCAGATTTTTCTCGCTCAATCTCAGTAAATATCCGATTTAAAAATCGATCACCATATCGTTCGATGGTTTTTTCAATTCGGCGTATATCTATTATGTCATTTCCAAGGCCTAAGATCATGGATACCTCAAGCAGATATTGAACCGCTGATCTCGGCCCTTGCATTGTCTATGAGAGCTCGCATGCGTTGTATCGCGGAATGAAGCCCGCTAAAAATAGCTTCTCCTACAAGAAAATGGCCAATATTCAACTCCACGATTTGTGGAAATGCTGCTACCGCTCCAACCGTATCGAATGTCAAACCATGGCCCGCATGCACCTCAAGTCCCAACTTAGAGGCTAATTCTGCATTACGTTTAAGCCTATCCAACTCACACGCCAGAGCGGCATCCGTACCGTTAAGGGCCGCTTCACAATACGTGCCTGTATGAAGCTCAACGATATCCGCATCAATATGAGAGGCCGCGCGTATTTGCACCTCATCGGGATCAACGAATAAGGAAACACGGATACCTTTGTCTTTAAGCTTAGCGATAAAGGGTATTAATTGTTTCTGATGCTGAGTAACGTCCAATCCCCCTTCGGTTGTCAGCTCCTGCCTACGCTCCGGTACAAACATGCATGCGTGAGGGATCGCCTTTAGCGCAATCTTACACATCTCATCCGTAGCAGCCATTTCTAAATTAAGCGGACGTGTAAGCTCTGATTTAAGTCGCGCCACGTCCTTATCGCTAATATGGCGGCGATCTTCTCTTAAATGAACCGTGATGCCGTCAGCTCCAGCGTCGACCGCCAAATGGGCTGCTCGCACCGGATCGGGGTGGCGTCCACCACGTGCATTTCTAATTGTTGCAACATGATCAATGTTGACACCGAGCCTTAGATACTCAGGTTTTTCTGTTTGAATCATAGAACTTACCATACCATCGGATTTTTACGCTTCCGCAACTTTACTATCATTGTCAGAGTTGCCTCCTCCGTACCGCCTCGCTTGATAGGCTTCAACGGCCTTCCTAGCAAAATAATAGCTAATTGTTGCAACAGCCAACCCCATAGGCACGCCCCCAACAGTCATCGGTTTTATCAAGGGCCAAAGAATATCTATAGCTCCCCACAAAACGTCGCCGGAAAGATACCAAAGTCCGTCCCAAAGTTTCTCAAAGCCTTCTTTTAAATGCTCAGCATTGAAATCGCCGCTACTGCCAAGTATCCAACTGCCTGATTTAAAGGCCGCAACCCAAATGATTGGAAAAGTCAGCGGATTTCCAAAAAAAGTACCCAGCGCGGAGGCAAAAATATTCCCGCCTAACACCCAGGCAATCAGCCCTCCCAAAAAGAAATGCAGTCCTAAATAAGGTGTAAAGGAAATAAAAACGCCTGCAGCGCAGCCTAAAGCGATGGCATGAGGTGTGCCCCGTAATCGCCATAAACGCGTTAACACATAGCGTAATGAGCGTGCCCAACTGCGGCGCGGCCAGAAAAATACTCTGACGCGTTCAATTAAGCTTGGTGGATGTCGCCGTCTGAAGAGCATACCCTTCCTCAATACCTTCACACTCGCCAAACCGGCTCAGGAAAAAATTCTCGAAGCTTTTATGGTTAAGCCTATTGGTGACAGTTAAATCCTGACTGCGATTTAGATAACTTAATAACTTAAACACAACTCTAAAGCGATATGGCAAGCAGCCTTACTTTGGTCAAGCTCTTTTAATGCCTTTTTATATTTTGGATTTTTCTCAATTGAAACTTAGATATGAAAAAAGTGTCACATGGATGAATTTAAGTGAAATTTACTCTGTCTATCGGTGTTTATCGGTACCTACCAGTCTTTTCCTCAATCATACATGCGCATTACGGTATTTATTACCGCTTTCGTTTTTAAACCGGAAATTATTTGATTCAAATGTTTTAAGTCCCAAACTTCAAGATCTATATGCATTTTAGTAAAATCATGCCCACGGTCGATCATGCGGAGATTGTCAATATTGCCATCTGTGTCGCCAACAAGTTGCGCAATTTGTGCGAGCGTACCAGGTTCATTAATGGCGGTTACTTCTATTTGTGCTAAGAAGCGCTCTTGGCTTGCCTCATCAATATCCCAAGTAACATCTATCCAGCGCTCAGGCTCATCATCAAATTCCTGCAAAGCGGGAGACTGAATAGGATAGATTGTTATTCCCTCACCCGTGGTCAAAATGCCCACAATACGGTCACCAGGCACCGCCCCACCTTTTGTGAAATTGACAGGCAACCCCCCTTTATGTCCCCTGATCGGAATACCATTGAGGCCTTTGTTAGTCTCGGAATTTTGCCGACCCGGCAGACGGAACTTAAGCCCAATCACCTTCGCAAGATTAAACCAGCCATCATCGTGGCGCTGCACACTTCTGCTACGTTTTGGTGTGTCTTCTTTAGGAACATCAGGAAAAACAGCCTCAATAACTTCTGTTGAGCCAAGTTCACCCCGCCCTACCGCAGCCAATACGTCATCAATATTATTTTGAGACAAACGATGCAGGCTGTTTTCCAATGCCCCAGTGCTATATTCTTCCTCTATCCTATCAAAGGCTCGTCTTAATATTTCTCGGCCCAACTCACCATATTGTTGCCGTACGGCCTCTCGGGTTGCGCGACGAATTGCCGAACGTGCTTTCCCCGTGATGGCAATTCTCTCCCAGGCCGGTGGTGGAGACTGGGCTTGAGAGGTGACAATATCAACCTCATCGCCATTATTAAGTTTGGTTACCAACGGAACATGACGTCCATTAATTTTGCAACCCACACAAGAATTCCCAATATCTGTGTGAACGGCATAAGCAAAATCTATGGGTGTTGCTCCTTTCGGTAAAGCGATCAAACGGCCCTTGGGAGTGAAACAAAATACTTGATCTTGAAAAAGCTCAAGCTTGGTATGTTCAAGAAATTCTTCTGGATTATCACCTTCTAGTAGCAAACTGACAAGTCGACGCAACCACTGATAGGCATTACTTTCTTGCGAAAGTTTCAAACTTTCCCGTTTATCAGCCGCACCGTTATTCCATTCCTTATAAAGTGCGTGGGCGGCTACACCATGCTCTGCCATTTGATGCATCTTTTCTGTGCGGATCTGCAGTTCAACCCGTTGATGTTCTGGACCGACAATGGTGGTGTGAATGGATTGATAATCGTTCTGTTTCGGATTGGAGATATAATCTTTGAAACGACCGGGCACCATCCGCCAGCTCGTATGCACAGCACAAAGTGTCCTGTAACAATCTTCCTCGCTACCGACAACTATGCGGAACCCGTATATATCTGAAAGTTGTTCCAGCGAAATCTGCTTTCGCTCCATCTTGCTCCAGATCGAATAAGGCTTTTTCTCACGTCCTGAAACGGAGGCTTCAATATCGGATGCTTCCAGTTTTTCCTTGAGCGTTTGTTCAATCTCTTCAATGAGATCCTTATTTCGCTTACAGAGCTTATAAAGGCGCTCCACAACGGTTTTATAGGCGTCAGGGTTAAGCCAGCGAAATGAAAGCTCTTCAAGCTCCTCTCTCAGCCATTGCATCCCCATACGCCCTGCAAGGGGCGCATAGATTTCCATCGTCTCTTCGGCGATCCGCCTGCGTTTGCTAGCCCTCATATATTCCAAGGTCCGCATATTATGCAGACGGTCCGCAAGCTTTACAAGAAGCACGCGAATATCGCTGGAAATCGCAACAAGCAGTTTGCGGAAATTCTCTGCTTGTTCGGCCTTTTTGGTCACAAGGTCGAGTTTTTTGATCTTGGTCAGCCCGTCAACGAGTGCGCCAATTTCTTCTCCAAAGATCCGATTGATGTCTGACTGAGTTGTCTCCGTATCTTCTACCGTATCGTGTAATAGAGCTGTTGCTATCGTCGCATCGTCAAGCTTGAGATCTGTTAGGATCGCAGCAACCTCTAAGGGATGAGAAAAATAAGGAGCCCCTGATGCCCGGCGCTGATCGCCATGGGCTTGCATGGCATAAACATAGGCGCGGTTCAGTAAAGATTCATCCGCATCGGGATCGTAACTGGTTACGCGTTCGACTAACTCGAATTGCCGCATCATAGCAAAGCCCTCCCCAAATCACGGTGAGCCAAGCGACATATTCCGTAAAGACAGTAATCACACAAATCTTTGCCAAAGCCAGCCATTAAACCCATAGATTTAAAGCACAACTACGACAATATTGTATCATATATGTCTGTTAGCGTGCTCGCGAACCTGAAGATGATTCAGGCGGCGAAAGGCTTTCAAGCCCACGCAACAACTCTTCCTCGCTCATACGATCAATAACTGTGTCCATGGTTGGATCATCTTGACCGAGGACCGGCATCCTAGTATCGGCAGCAAGTATAGGCGCTGCTTCTGGTTCCGGTTCATCCACCTCGACATATTTTTGCATTGAATGGATAAGATCTTCTTTAATGTCTTCCGGAGCAATTGTCTGCTCAGCAATCTCTCTCAGGGCAACAACCGGGTTTTTATCATTATCCCGCTCGATCGTAATGGGCGAACCCGCCGAAATCGAGCGTGCGCGATGGCTCGCGAGCAAAACCAGCTCAAATCTATTTTGGACCTTGTCGACGCAATCCTCAACGGTAACGCGAGCCATTGAAAACCCTCATCTTTTATTTCTAGAAAATCAAAGCCTATTTAGACGTTATTGCAATGCAACGCAAGTGACAGAATGCAACATACTTTATAACTTTATAACGAATCCACGACTTATATATTATACCAAGGTTTAGACTATCTAAATTTCAGGCGCATCTGATCTTGAATGTTGCAGATAGAGGAGCACTTCACGACTATTACTCAGGGAGCATACCGACGGTCTTTTCATCCCAAGTCATGTCAAAAAAGTTCGACACGTGCCGCCGTGGGATGACCAGCACATGACCTGGGCTGAGACTATTGTTATCATAGCGAACATATGCATGCTCATCACCCAATAAGAGCAAATCCGGCTCATTGGAAATTAAACTTATCGCTGGACGGAATTTGGTTGAGATTTATTCTGCTTGTGAGCTAGATTGGTATTTTGCTGAGGGAGCGCCCCCATTCTATGATTTTCGCATTTGAACCAAATGCGAGCCAAAAGAGACTAAGTAAGGTCTGCCTGTTCGGATGGGATTTTTCCAAAACCCCTGACAAGCGCAGGCGTGTGTTCGCATGGATGTTGATAATGAAACAGTCAGCATCTTACTTCATTTGTAAAAATCTTTTGTAAAAATCTATGGAGTGGAGATATCTCATGCATAGCAAATATTCTTCATTGGGGATCGCTGCAGTTATTTTGGCTGCAGGAATTGTAGGCTTCGGCTCAACTGCCGAAGCGAAGTGCGGAAAGCAATGTAAGGAAGCCAAAAACTACTGTAAAAACTGGAAAAAGGGGCACCCAGGCGAGGAATGCGGAACTGTACGCGGCCTAGCATGCACGGGTAAATCCTGGAAGAAAATCAAACAAGTCAACGCACTTTGGGCGGCCTGTAAACTCGTCAAAGGTGAAGAAGATATCAAAAAAGCCAAGGCTCGTTGCAGTGAGTTCAAAGAGCATTGGGGTGGCAAATGCCAAGTCCATTCACCCGCATGTAAAGCAGGGTGGGTGAAACTCGGCAAATACGGCAAATTCCGCGCCTGCAGACCGATCGAGCTCTCTTTAAACATGCGCTACAACGCTTACAAAGCATTTATGCGTAAGTTCGAGGGGAAAGCGAAACATAAGATGCATCCTGCCCTCACCGACTTTGTCAAAAAAAATTACAAACTTGATATTGGCTCAGTAAAGTGGGGATATACGAGCAATACGCCATCAACGTGCATCACGGATTGCACCAAGATTTATTGCAATAAGCAGTGGATCATCGACCGCGTTCGCAGTGGCTTGACGGGTGATGCCTCAATCATTTTTCACGAATTAGCCCATGTCGAGCAATGCAAAAGCAAAGGTGGTCGCAAAAATTACGCAAAACTCTGGTTTGGGGACCTGCCTAAAGGTTTCTTCGGTGCACTAAATCCAGAGGTTAAAGGCAAGTTTAAAGAAAAAGTCCATGACAAAATGCCGATGGAAAAGAAAGCCGAATCTAAGGCACAAAAAGTCCTGAAAAAATATCAGAAAGACTGGTGGCACAAAGAGGCGAAATGCCGGGTTTATAAAAGTGATAAAAAGACGATCGTTTATACATCAAATGACCCGCATTCACGGCATTTTTGCGACCCCAAATATAAGAAACAAGGCGCAAAAGGCCTGAAGTCTGAAGCCGCAAAAGCAGCTATCAAACACGGCAAAGGCAAATACTACTTTGCTTTCGGTATGCCGCACAAAACAAAGGATGGTAAGCCGAATGGAGTTTGGATGGGCAGCGACACATTTGGCCGAGACAAAAAACGGCTCGGTGGCATTAAAACGAAGCCTAAGAACTAACTTTACTGAGTTAATGGAGAAATAAAATCAAAGGACATAATGAGTTAATCATTATGTCCTTTGACATGTATGATTAAAAGATATGCCCTTGTACGATGCTTGAACGGCCATCAGTACATTCCTGGGTAGTTCGTTCCTAGGGGCACGACAAATCGCGTCGGACGATGAACGCGTTTGGATGCAAGATTGTGGTGCACCAGGTCATGTCTCTTGAATTTCTTGCTTTTTGTCTTCATTGCTCTCTTTTGTGGCTTACTTTTTGTGATGCAAGCTGCTTGCGACTTGCATGCAGCATCAGCATTTACTGGCATTGAAACAATAAGCAGTGTCGCTGCAATTGCCATCACGGATGTGCCAAATTTGGTTTTCTGCAAGATCATCGATTTTCTCCCAAGTTATCGTGTCTCCTAAGGGAGCCCATGCACATCAGTCGCAAATCGCTCAAATTCGGTTCGATTTAAATACGAAGGATCTGTAGCGGAGAAGAGGAGGAGTATAGTTAGCGCCAATGGGTATGGTCCCTTTCACGGCACGACAAAATCAATCCAAGACATGACAAATGCCGTCCTTCATCCCGCAACGCAGCAAAAGCTTCCTGACTGAGAGTTGGAAAACGGGGTGGCGCCATTCAGGTGCAACATCCAGTAACGGCCTAAGCACAAAGGGACGTTCATGAAGATGGGGATGAGGTAGAATAAGCCGTCCAGACCGAGCGATGCGATGCTTTATATCCCAATGCCGTATAAGACCTTTGTAGCTCAGTATATCCAAATCGAGTGTGCGTGGTCCCCATGGCCGACCGCCACGACGGCCAGCATATCGTTCAACTTGTTTCAAAAAACAAAGAAGACTGTCTGGAGATAAATATGTTTCTATCGATATGATTCCATTGAGATAAATAGGCTGACGCCATAAGCCAACAGGTTTGGTATTATACCAAGGTGATTTTGAAATTATTTGTAGATTGTTATATGCAGAGAGTTCTATAAGGCTGCGCTCAAGTATGGCATTAGGGGTGCCCCATATTCCCGAAATATTTGCACCAAGCGCTATCAAAACTTTAGAGGCCACAAAATGCTCCTTCTATACTATAAGGTGTAATATTATTTGATTCGTCTTTAAGTTGAGATTGCGTCCTCTTATATTATGGG
The DNA here is from genome assembly GCA_965224165.1 of Methyloligellaceae bacterium. GTDB lineage: Bacteria > Pseudomonadota > Alphaproteobacteria > Rhizobiales > CBDCYM01 > CBDCYM01. The sequence continues at coordinate 2,294,776 of CBDCYM010000011.1, forward strand.
GCACAAAGTCCAATATATAAGAATATGGAAGACTGTTTATCCTGGTAGGTATTGTCCGCAAAAAAACTATGCATTACGAAGCATATTAATAGATGAGGCTCTCGAATGAATTTCTATCCTAATGAACGTATTGCTCTCTTCATTGATGGAGCAAATTTATATGCTGCTGCCAAGGCGCTGAATTTTGACATCGATTATAAGCGCCTCCTTTCGCTGTTCCAGAATCAGGGCCAACTTGTTCGTGCACTTTATTATACAGCGCTTGCTGAAGATCAGGAATATTCTTCCATTCGCCCGCTTATCGATTGGCTAGATTATAATGGTTACACAATGGTCACAAAGCCGACGAAAGAATTTACCGATGCGTCCGGGCGACGCAAAATCAAAGGCAATATGGATATTGAACTTGCCGTTGATGCTATGGAGCTTGCAGAACACTTAGATCATATTGTTCTATTTTCCGGTGATGGCGATTTTCGTTCCCTCGTTGAGGCTTTGCAGCATAAAGGCAAACGGGTTAGCGTCGTTTCGACACTCCGTACACAGCCTCCAATGGTCGCCGATGAGCTTCGCCGCCAAGCAGATGAATTTATTGATCTCAACACGATAGAAGAAAAGATAGGGCGAGACCCATCGGAGCGGTCTGACGTTCCTGATGCTGCACCACTTGAAGCTGATCCAGACGACCCGGAATATGAATATAACGGTGCAGATGATTACGTTTAGGACCGCAGAACACTTTTCTTATGGCATTACAGCCTGAACCGCCACTTGATTGTGCTCTTTGCCCTCGCCTTGTTGCTTTTCGCGATGAAAACGCAGCTCAACATAAGGATTGGTTTAACGCACCGGTTCCCTCATTTGGGCCTAAATCAGCCCGGCTTCTCATTGTCGGGTTGGCTCCCGGATTGCAAGGTGCTAATAGAACCGGCAGGCCCTTTACAGGGGATTACGCGGGTGACCTTCTTTATGGCACGCTCATAGAGTTTGGCTTTGCTGAGGGTACTTATCAGGCATGCATAGATGATGGGCTTCACCTAATTGATTGTATGATCACGAATGCCGTGCGATGCGTCCCGCCGCAAAACAAACCAATCGGTGCCGAGATCAAAGCATGCCGTGCCTTTTTAGATGCCCGCATAAATGCTTTGTCACAACTTAAAGTTCTATTGGCACTTGGCCGCATTGCTCATGAAAGCGTTATCTCTGCTTTTGGAGAAAGAAGGGCAGCACATCCCTTTGCTCACGGCGCACAACATGCTCTGCCTCAAAACCTGACGCTCTTCGATAGCTATCATTGCTCACGCTATAACACCAATACAGGCCGTTTGACCGAGACTATGTTCAAAAGCGTTTTTAATGATATTCGGCAGGTCCTTGAGCATGAAGCCAACTAATCTGAAGAGATATAAGATAGTTTCCTGTCTGTTCTTAAAAAAAACAGGCCTTTTTTGAGCTATCTCAATAAATGATCCAAGCGTAATCCCTATATTTCAAATATCGTTCATTAATAAAAGGGACAAAACGTACAATGCTTGAAATCTCACCGGAAAAAGTTGGGCATGTAATTATTAAGGCTCGGGAATATGACGTAAAAGTTGCCGTCTGGGACAGCGATTCAGTATCTGCCCAGAGTGAACACGATGCCGATTCAATCTTGGAAGATCGCGCTGATGATACAACACGGAGCGAGTTGGCTGAGTTTATTGCAGGCCTCAATGAAGATGAGCAGGTGCATTTGGTCGCCCTCACTTGGGTTGGGCGAGGCTCTTATGAACCGGAAGACTTTCAGGAGGCTGTATCAACGGCAAGAACTGAACGCGTCAACAAAACGGAAGATTATCTCTTAGGTATCCCATTGCTGGCGGACTATTTGGAAGATGGTCTGGATAAGATGGGTTACTCTGTTGAAGATGCGGAAGGAGGTATTTTGTAGCACTTGGTCTTAATCTTGTTGGTCTTTTAACCAGCCAAGCACAACCTCCCCATGGGTGTTGGGTGGGAAGACCGGATAAAAAACGTGCTCAATCACACCGTCTTTTATGACCAACCCCATCCGCTTCAAAAGCGTGATGCCGGATACTTCGAGTGTCGGCAAATTGAGCGCACGTGTCAGCCGTAAATCTGCGTCACTGAGAAGAGAGAACGGAAGATGCAGGCGTTGCACAGTTTCCCTTTGGAAGGAGGTATCTTGGGTACTCAGTCCAAACACCCGAGCGCCTAACCGAGCCATCTCATCATGATGATCCCTGAAACTGCATGACTGCGGCGTACACCCTCTCGCCCCTGGAATAAGATCCCAATCATCTGCCAGCGATGCTTCTCCCGGAATGCCTGTTCGCGGATAAACATAAACAATCGTCCGTCCCTTAAGTTTGGCCAGTTCCACAGCCCCTCCTGCCGTTGCAGGCAGAGCAATATCTGGAACAGGTTGCCCCTGTAAATGATTAGCCGCACCATCATCTTCTGGAACAGGTAAGTCTGCTGGAAGGTTTAAAAGATCATCACGTATCATCTATTATCAACTCTTCAATCTCTGGAGGTAACTAATGAAGCGTATTTGGTCAATGGAAATACCTTATAATTACGAATTTGCCAGTATTGATAGCATTTATGTACCACCAGATCACTTTGATTGTTCCGAGTGTCGTCATGCAGAGCAACCAAAGCTACTTGTTGAATGGGCCGATGGTAGCAATGTTATTGGAGACTTTGTTAGTGCTGATGCTCGAATTGTGGCAAGACAAGATATTGTAATAGAATTATTGGATCATTTCCATGGTGCTCAAGCAAGAGAAATTGAAATGCTTGACCATCCAAACCTTTATCGACCTTCACGGATTACAAAACGAACACCAACCCGTGTTTGGCTGCCTTATGTTGGTCCTAAATTAGTTGAACTTGAGGTCGTCAAGAAGGTGCCTCTTGACCCCAGTAGCACTGTACATATTCAGAAGATATGTCCTGCCTGTGGTTCAATCACATATAAGAGCATTGATGGAATCGAAACAAAAGACACTCGGGTGCACACTAAACGTGAAAAAGATAAAGGGTTATTCATCAAAAAATCTGACATTGATAATTGTGCAATTTTTAAACCAGAGTTTACTGGTTTTATTCTTTGCTTATCACCTGTGAAAGAGTTCATTGAATCGAGAAATTGGAACAATATTGAATTCATGGAAGTTGGTAACCTTTTAGAATAATGTTCCCTCTAGCATTATATCGTCAAGACAAACCCCTTTGGTCCTGCATTAATGACCTCGGTTTCGCCGAGGACAGCACTTTTTCCCCCACAAGCATGAACATGTCCGCAAATGCATAATATGGGCTTCTTTTCTATTACAGCCTTACGTACCGCCGTACTCCCAATACTTCTCCCGGAACCACTTCGGTCCAACACGCCCTTCGGCGGAGAATGAGACACGAGAATTGCATTTTCTGGGAGGCCAGCAAGCAAACTTTCGGCTTCCTCTTCCGTAAAATCATAACTCCAAGACCCGAAAGGTGTTACGGGTATACCGCCGCCAATGCCGTAAATGAAAAGATCGTTCAGCTTTAAACCAGAGCCATGAAGAACATAAATATTTGGGGAACCTTCACATATGGCTTCAAGTTCTTCAAAGCTTTCACTATTCCCGGGAACGGTAACAAACGGCTTATCAATATGTTTCAGAATATCGAAGGAAATATCTAATCCACGTCTGACATTACCAAAGTCCCCTGCGCCTATTACCAGATCGGCATCATGAGAAAGCATGACAATGTTCTCACAATAGCTGACATTACAATGCACGTCGCTGAACGCTAAAATTTTTACCATTATGAATTTCAACCACGCTCACGCATCACCCGTGCCTTTTGCCTTTGCCAGTCGCGTTTCTTCTCTGTTTCCCGCTTGTCGTGAAGTTTTTTGCCTTTGGCAAGCGCAATTTCCAATTTGGCAAAGCCACGCTCATTAAAATACAGCCGCAACGGAACAAGCGTCATGCCTTCACGCTGTACGGCTCCAATCAGTCTTGCAATTTCGCGGTTATGCAAAAGAAGTTTCCGCCGGCGCCGGGGCTCATGATTATTGCGCCCGGCCTGAGCGTAGACAGGAATATTTGAATTTATGAGAAAGATTTCACCGTCTTCTTCGGAAGCATAGGATTCGGCAATATTGGCCTTACCCTCACGTAATGATTTAACCTCTGAACCCTGAAGCATAATCCCCGCTTCAAGCGTGTCTTCGATATGAAAATTATGTCGTGCCTTCCTGTTCTCGGCGACAACCTTTCGGTCATTGCCTTTTTTGCTCATTAGCAGCTCCCCACTCCCTAGGTCACATATTCATAAATCTGATGAAAATGGCGTTAGAAACGGCAAAAAGATGCAAGAAGAAGCGCGAAGGCAAGGGTTGTTCCCCTTGGCGAGTGCTTCGACGATGCAGCTTGAAGTTGTTTCAACGTCCAAAGGATATGGCAAATTTGCCCGGCCACTACTGCGTCGCAAAGGTTTGAAAATGCACCACATTTCCTGCACCTTCGCTCCTTGTATCCAAACAAATTTGCTCATACCATTTTTAACCAGATTTATGAATATGTGACCTAGCCATCAAGCAAACGTGCTTTGATCAGAGCCTCATCGACCGTCTTGCAGGACGCCTCTGTAAGCGGTGCAAGTGGTAACCGCGTCTCAGCCTGACACAAACCAAGCCGCTGAGCTGCATATTTCACAGGACCCGGATTAGCCTCTACAAACAGAGCATCATGGATAGGCATAAGTCGGTCTTGGAGTTCAAGAGCACGGGCAAAATTCCCATCCAAACATGACTGTTGAAATTCCGCACATAGAGCCGGCGCAATATTCGCTGTGACCGAGATACATCCCTGTCCGCCATGGGCCATAAAACCTAAAGCCGTTGCGTCTTCACCGGAAAGCTGAACGAATCCCGATCCCATCACTATACGCTGCTGTGACACGCGTGACATATCGGCAGTAGCATCTTTTACACCCACAATATTGGGAAGTTCGAACAGCCGCGCCATTGTCTCGACAGACATATCTATAACGCTACGGCTCGGTATATTATAAATAAGAATAGGAATATCTGCACAATCATTAACCGCCTTATAATGCCGATAAAGCCCTTCCTGAGTTGGCTTATTGTAATAAGGCGTGACGACCAGAACGCCATCGGCACCAGCTTGCTTGGCATGCTGAGTTAATTCAATGGCTTCAGAGGTACTGTTAGAACCGGCACCAGCAATAATCGGAACCCGCCTTGCCGCAACTTCGATACAAAGCTCGACAACACGTTTGTGCTCGTTATGACTAAGCGTAGGCGACTCGCCCGTTGTCCCGACCGGAACAAGTGCTTTTGTGCCTTGATCTATCTGCCATTCCACTAGCCTTTGAAAGGCTTCTTCATCAAAAACACCGTCCTTAAACGGAGTAATGAGGGCAGTGATAGACCCTCTGAACATGTGCAAAACTCCTTAGGGAAGACAAACGGAAAACCGCTCCTAACCCATCATACGATTGATTTCAATTTCATAATGAATGGCAAAAATGCCACATAAGGTGAAAATACTCATTGAAAATGGTCAGGACAAGTTAACAGCAATTAGGCTATTTTCTGCCTAAGTCCTTGACAAAAATCGGACAAAAACGTGGCGGGAGTGTGACAGAATTAACAATATATGGCAAAGTCTTGTATTGGAAAGACGTATCACATTTAGGTCAAAATCTCTAAATAGTGCGCATAGCAGCGAACTAGAGTAAGTTTAAGATCCTTGCTGCAGAATCATAACCCGAAGCGGGGGTAGCTTATGGCGAATGATAATTTGGGGATCATAATGAGCAAATTTGTTGAAATGATTGGAAATTCCGGAGCTCTTTGGAAGTTCTGGGCTCGCCTACGTAGGCTAGATTTTCAATTTCCTTTTGCTCTGTCTCAACTCCTGAAATCCAAGATATTTATTACGCTAGTTCCTCTTTCTATTGCGGTGATCAGTGTTGTTCTCCTGGCCTTTGGTCAATTTGGCGCTGACGACAATAAGCAAACATCTGCCAAACAGTTTGCAGAGCGTGTCAATGATACCAAACTTAATATGGTGCGCTTAGTTGAGGAAAAAAAATCTGGCAAAACTCAAAAAACTCAAGCTCAAAAAGCAGCGGAGCAAAATCCATCGGGCGTAAAAAAAATCTTGGATCAAAATGAGGTCAAAAAACCTGAGCCTCCGGTCAAAACAACATCTGAAAAACAGGAAAGAAAAGCTGATAAGCAAGCTGCAAAAACAGCTGAGATCATAAAGGATGTTTCTTCCAGTCCTAAAGAAGCCAATGAACGGGGCTCTAAACAAGATAAGCCTAAAGACCGTGAATTGACCGTAGCAGCTCTTCCCTCACACACCTCTCCCGAGGAGCATCGTTCCTCCTCAAAACCGGAGATGAGAACGGGATCTTTTACGCCTGAATTGGGCTCTGCTCTTAAAAAATTGATTTCATACTCTCTTTCTGATGGTGAAAAAAAACGTCTAAAAAAAGCTGTTAGCTTCGTTGATAAAGACCAAACCTTAAGCGCAAAGATTGCGGCCAACCAGCTTTCCGATAAGCATGCCGCAAAACTTATACACTGGTACAGACTTGCCAAAGATGGGCTCAATATCAAACCCACGACGCTTGAGGAATTTCGTATAGCTCATCCTGATTGGCCACGTCAGCACAATCTGCGCCGATGGGCTGAACAAGGCTTGTTAATGGATCGTGCTAGTGCTGATGAGGTAAAAGCTTTCTTTAAAAAGGAAGGACCTAAAACCGGTTTTGGCAAAGCTGCCCTTGCGGCTGCCTTACTTTCATCTGGAGATAAAAAGCAAGCTGAACAACTTGCGCGCGATGCCTGGCGCCACCATAACCTTACAAAAAGTGCAGAAGCGATCATTCTTAAAAACATAGGATCACTACTCACAGAGGCCGATCATCATTTCAGAGCCCATCGTTTTTTATATAAAAGCAAACGCAAGATAATTGCCCCGGCTCTCAGGGCAGCAAAACATTTGAGCGGTGAAGAGAAACGCAAGGTCGATGCCAGAATTGCCGTTATTCAAAGATCCCGCAAAGCTGTAAAACTTCTAACATCTCTTTCAAAAAAGGCGCGAGCAACGCCTGAAATTCTTTTTTCTCGTGTGCAATGGTTGCGACGCAAAAAGAAATATAAGGTTGCCGGAGAGCTCTCTATTTTGGCGCCTAACGATCCTGAAAAGCTGATTTCACCTGACGCCTGGTGGAAGGAAAGACGTCTTCTCGTACGCTGGGCCATCAATAATGGTCATACCAAATTAGCCTATCAGATTGCAAAAAATCACGGCTCACCAACGGTAAATCATTTTAACGAAGCGGAGTTTATTGCAGGCTGGCTTGCTTTGCGTTTTCTCAAAAAGCCTAAGATTGCTGAAAAACATTTCATAGCGCTTAGCAAATCTGCCGACGGACCAAGAAGCCGCTCGCGCTCCCATTATTGGCTTGGTCGCACAGCCAAAGCACTAAAGAAAAAGGCTGACGCCAAAACACACTACAGAAATGGTGCGAAATACTTCAATACGTTTTACGGTCAGCTTGCAGGCCAATCACTTAATCCAAAGAAAACAATATTAAAAATTTCACCTCCCCCTCAGCCTACCCAGGAGGATGTAGCACGCTTTACCAAACGAGATTCCGTTCATGCCTTGGTGGTGGCTCATAAAGCGGGGCTTCGAAAATTAGCTGTTACATTCATCACACATTTACGCCGCCATTTGAGAAAACCAGGCGAGCTGGTTCTTCTAGCAGAACTCACAAAGCGGCTCGGCATGACTCAACATAGTTTAAGGGTGGGCAAAACGGGAATGTTTCGGGGGTATGATTTTACTCACTATGCATACCCGATAGATGCGTTCCCTAAATTCAAGAAATTGAGGAAGTTACCTGAAAAGCCGTTTTATTTTGCCATTACACGGCAAGAGAGCGAGTTTAACCCGTTGATTGTAAGTCATGCTGGCGCACGCGGTATTATGCAGGTCATGCCCATCACTGCCAAACATGTTGCACGCCAACATAAAATCAAATACCAACTCAAACGATTGCTTTCAGATCCCTCTTATAATGCCATGGTAGCAACAGCCTATATTGCTGACCGCATGGATGAGTTTAGAGGATCTTATGTGAAATCTATTGCGGGATTTAATGCCGGTCCTGGCAGGGTGCGGCAATGGATACGCAAATTTGGCGATCCAAGTAATCCTCGCGTTGATCCGATTGATTGGATTGAACGCATCCCCTTCACCGAGACACGGCACTATGTGAAAAAAGTTCTGGCGAATTTACAAGTTTATCGGGCACGGCTCGGCAAACCGCAAACGGCCTTACTGATACGTAAGGACCTGTATCGCGGGCGGTGGGGCGCATCATCGACCATAACGGCGGGGAACTAACAAAACATATCTCGCAAAAGCAGATACTAGATCAACCCGCGTTCAAGTGAATTCACTTGAACGCGGAAAAGTTGATCGATATCAAAAAACTAGAGTGCTTCCGGAAAAGTGGGAACCGGTGTTCCGATAAGAAGCACACCAAAACAAAAGTTTAGGGTCTAATTTTAATTCAATCAAAATCAGATAAGCTCTAGAGAATCCGTGCGAGTTTATCTAAATGCGGAATTCTCTAGTTTTGCAAAAAATAGGTAGTAGCAAATTTGCAATGCGCCAATATTTGCTCGCCAAATTCTTTTTTACAAATTCAATCCTTTTTACCGGATTGACCGTTAGACGTTATTGCAGTCTGGTATAATTGTGACTCGTTCTTCACATCTTCCATATTGAAAAGCGGTACTTAAATAATGATACAGGCGCAGACGAGCCAAAACTGGCGAGATATTTTCTATACATCTCAGGACGGGCTGAAACTTTATGGAAGGCATTATCCGTCTTATCAATCGCAGGCCCGGCCTGTCCTTTGTCTTGCCGGCCTGACAAGGAATTCCAAAGATTTTCACGACCTCGCAACATTTCTAGCGCACAGCAGTGAAATATCTAGAGATGTTTATTGCGTGGATTATAGAGGCCGGGGGCAATCCGAACATGACCCGCACCCGAAAAATTACACGCCTTTTGTAGAAATGTTGGATGTTCTCGACTTCATGACCGTGCAGGGCCTGCATGATGCAGCCATCGTGGGAACATCCCGTGGAGGCATCATCGCCATGATAATGGCGGCTGCTCGGCCAACAGCTATTGGGGCCGTAATATTCAATGATATTGGCCCGATTATCGAAACAACAGGTCTTCTGCGCATCAGGAGCTATGTGGGGCAGACACCAGAACCGAAATCCTGGGAAGAAGCGGCAGCCATAATAAAAAATATAAATAATGCTGCCTTTACCGCGTTGACAGAGGAAGATTGGCTAATCCTGGCACATCAATGGTATTCAGAACGTGATGGAAAGCCAGTGCAAACCTATGACGCAGCATTGTCCCGAACCTTAAAGATGATTGACCTCACCAAGCCATTACCCTCTCTTTGGCCCCAATTTTTAGCAACGAAACGCTTTCCGTCCCTCGTCATTCGAGGGGAAAATTCAGACCTCCTAAGCAAAGACACCGTTGAGAAAATGGTTAAACAAAACCCCAAACTTGAAACTCTAACCGTTCCCGATCAAGGACATGCCCCTCTTCTTCTTGATAAACCTACAATGGAAACCATAGCCGCTTTTCTTGCTAAAGTAGATAAAACGACTGCGCATTAAGCCGTGGACAATCCGGGGCACACTGACACACTCTGGGTCACATCGTCGACTGTGGAAAAACTGCACATCATAATTATTATATAGAACAGATGCTTCCTCTGTTTTTTTAATGCGCCCTATTTATTGAAGAGTCTTCACCCAACATATATGTCGGAATATTTGCTATCTATTATTCTTGATATCATTGAGTGGGGACTCAATAAATGCGGGGCAGCACAAAAACGCTTCTCTCTTCAGAAGAAGAGACGGTAGAGACTATTTCCATCATTATTCCTGTTTACAATGAGGAGGAGAACCTCCCCTTATTGGAAGAAGAATTATTCCATGCGTTGGAAGGGATTGCCGAACCAGCGGAAATCATCGCAATAAATGATGGTAGCTCAGACCGATCCGCAGACCTTTTGGCGGAAATTGCGGAACGTCATGACAATTTCAGAGTTGTAAATTTTCGCCGCAACCACGGCCAAACCGCTGCAATGATGGCAGGGATCGACCATGCAACCGGCGACATAATAATCACCATTGACAGTGACCTACAAAATGATCCGCAAGATATTCCTCTTCTACTTACAAAGATGAAGGAAGGATTTGATGTGGTTTCTGGTTGGCGCAGAAACCGCAAAGACGCCAAGATACGACGTAACATGGTTAGCCGCATTGCAAACAAGTTGATTTCATCAATCTCTGGTGTGCATTTGCATGACTATGGTTGCACCCTTAAAGCCTATCGGCGAGATGTCATAGAAGGGCATCGTCTATATGGGGAGATGCACCGTTTCATTCCGATTTACGCGACATGGATGGGGGCAAAGGTAACAGAGTTACCCGTCCGGCATCACCCTCGCAAATATGGAAAATCAAAATACGGTCTGGAGCGAACATTTAAGGTCATACTCGATCTTATTGTCATTAGGTTTCTGGAAAAATATATGGCAAAACCCATCTACATTTTTGGTGGGTTCGGGATTTTGTCAGTCATCTTCTCATTCATGTGTTTTTTCCTCATGATATACCTGAAAGTCATTCAAGGCGTATCCTTCATACTGACACCTTTGCCGGTCTTATGCGCTATGGCTTTTTTGGTCGGAGTGGTCAGCATCCTTATGGGGTTGCTTGCTGAAATTATGGTGCGTACATATTACGAGTCGCAGGACAGACCAGCCTATACGCTGGGCAGTGTAATCAACATGCGCCCAAGAGAAAATGTGATCAATCTCATGCCATCGGACCAAAGCCCGTAAAACATAAGCCCTTGCGATGACATGTCAGGTGAAGTGAGAGAGAGTTCTTGTAATGGACTTGGCCGCATATGCCGTAGAAGCTAAGGTTGAAGCAACACATTGGTGGTTTGTGGGCCGGCGTATTTTGTTTGCACGAGAAATTTCTAAGCTGGGATTGATACCTGACGCCAAGGTGCTTGATGTCGGAACCAGCACCGGCACCAATCTCCGCATGTTGTCTGAGCTGGGCTATGCCCAAGTCAAAGGTCTTGATAACAGCCGGGACGCAATTCAATTCTGTCAGAGTAAGGGACTAGGCCAGGTTGACCAAGGTGATATTTGCGCAATGCCCTACGAGTCTGAGTCCTTTGATCTGGTCCTTGCAACTGATGTCATCGAACATGTTGATGATGATAAACAAGCTGTATGCGAGATCGCTCGAATTCTGAAGCCAGGAGGCCTCGCCTTGTTTACAGTTCCCACCTTCAAAATGTTATGGGGGCTACAAGACGAGAAAGCTCACCATAAACGCCGATACCGCAAATATGAGGTGCTCAACTTAGCTCGACGTGCAGGCCTCACTCCTCAACGCCATTATTATTTCAATTATATATTGTTTGTACCTATCTGGTTTGCCCGGCAGGTGATCAGACTTTTTAAATTTAATCCAGATAGCGAATCTGACGTTAACACCCCGCTTATCAACTCTATTCTCACAGCAATTTTTCGCTTTGACGTTTATACCGCACCGCTTCTTCGGGTTCCCTTTGGGGTGTCGGCGCTCGTACTTGTCCACAAAGAGATGTAGGGGCAATGGTAAGATCAGAAAAAATTAGCCCGGCCCCCCCCAAAACATCCGCCGAGACGTTCGAGACGTTTTTAGATATTTTGTGTTGCCCGGTCAGCCGCACGGCGCTGAGCTGGAATAGTCAAGTGTTACAATCTGCACAAAATGCCAATGCTTATCCTCTGACCGAGGAAGGTATTCCTGTCTTTGCTGAGCAATTTTGCTCTGCTGAGGCGCGACAACAACAAAAGCATTACGACAAGGTTGCTGCGGATTATGTCGCAAACTTAAGCTACCCCCATACAATCGCCTATATGTCTTATCTCGATAACGAACTGTTTAAAGTTATCGGTCAGGACAATCTTGGAACAATTGCCGAAATTTGTTGTGGCCATGGAGAAGCGCTTAAATTGATTGGCGACCGGATCACACGGGGTGTTGGCATAGATATTTCGTTAGCTATGTTGCGTGAGGCGCGCAAACATCACACTGAAGATAATGTGCTATTTGCCCAAGGTGACGCGACAATGCTACCGCTTGCCTCGGACGCATTTGATAATGTCTTCATGCTTGGTGGTATTCACCATGTAAATGATCGTCAGGGACTTTTCAAAGAAATTGCCCGCATCTTAAAACGCGGCGGGCGTTTTTATTATCGCGAACCAGTCAGTGACTTTATTTTTTGGCGGGGCATACGCGCCCTCGTCTATCGCTTTGCCCCAGCACTGGATCATGAGACAGAGCGGCCGCTGCTTTACGATGAAACCATACCTATATTGGAGAAGGCAGGCCTAACTTCACAGCATTGGAAGACACACGGCTTTTTTGGTTTTTGTTTATTCATGAACAGTGATGTTCTTGTTTTTAATCGACTGTTTCGCTTTATTCCAGGCATTCGCACCCTTACACGCTGGTCCACCTATCTGGACGAAGGCATTCTGTCCTTACCAGGGATGAAACGGGCTGGATTGCAGGTTATTGGGATCGCAGAAAAACGAGCTTAAATGTCATGGTATCCAAATTGATTATCGGCTTTACGGCCATGATTTCCTGTACGGTCATTGGCAATCTGCTTTTTAAGATTGGAGCGACTGAAAGCAATTCCCAAGCGAGTTTGTTTGGCCTTTTCAGCATCAACTCGCTTATTGGGCTATTCTTTTTCGCCTGCTCAGTTCTAATCTATGCGTGGTTGTTAAAACTTGTGCCTCTCAATGTGGCGCAAGCCTTTGCAAGCGCACAATTTGTAGCAGTCATTCTCGCATCATCGATGTTTCTATCGGAGGAAATCCCTTTCATACGCTGGCTTGGCATTGCCTTTATTGCGCTGGGTATCGTTCTTGTGGGCTTTACAACAAAAGTCTCCGCCTCTGAGATTGCACAACGAAACCTTAATCAGGAAATCAACCCATCCACTTATTCGAAGGCTTCAGAAAGTTGATAACCCAGTCAGCTTTCAACTTTATGGCTTATGGCCATTGATATTCACCAGTTCATGATTGGGTGTCATGACATTTTCGATTATCTCTTCACCGCCATTAATGCTCCATCTAGATGGGTGGAAAAAGACAATATCATTATATAAATGCTCGGGATGACGCGTGATTTCTATTTCGTAAGATCGGGAGTGGATGTCATACACATCAGGGCTTGAAGAGAAAAACTTCCCGCCCACTACACCGTCATAATAACCTTCTGCATAAACACCGATTGTCACAAAATAATTGCCCGTTCCGAGAAGAATGGGATCTGAAAGAATGGTAATTTTTCCAGAGGATTTATCTTTTGCGGAGAAATGAATATTTTTGGAATAGAATCTATTGCTGCGCACAAGTCCATCTCTTTGAAAGGCAACAATAAGCACTGGCTTTTCATTAAAGTCCGGATCATTGATACGATAGGTCAGCTCTACCTTCATAGCGTCGCCGGTTAAGAACCGATGTTGGACTGCGTCATTCCCTCCCAAAAACACGACATCTGTAATTTCAAAACGGCGATTGCCGAAACGTCTTCCCAATGCGTTACCGTTTTGGTCTGCTAGGTCCATCTGACTAAAATCCGGTTCGGGGGCAACGGTTATCACCTGCCAACCTTTGCTTCTAAAAGGCATATCTGCAACAAATCGTTGCTGCCCGTCCGGATGAACAATGGTCAGCTTTCCGATATCATCCGCCTCGGCATAGTAATTAAACCCCAATGACATCCGGCCCCCTTCCAATGCGTTAACCAGATTCTTACCAGCGAACTGAAAAGGAAGCTTATGAAAAATTGAGCCATAATTCTGAAACCGCCGTGCTTTTATACCGTCTATGGTTTCCGGCGTGCTCCAATTGCCTTCCTCTCCGTCAAGGACCAATTGTGATGAGTTTTGCTCTGACTTCTCTTGCGGAGCGGCAACATCAATTGCTGCAATTTCTTCGCCATCAATGAGAAGATTCATTCGTGATAAAGCTAACAGAGGTCCATCAGATCGCCCGTCTTGACGGCGTATATCACACAGGAGCATATCATTTTCTGCACTGTCTTTATTTTCTTGCAGGGATGCCAGTCGCTTTATGTTAAGACGATGTTCCTCTTGTTCTTTGATCGATTCCTCATAAGCCTCTAAAACAAATTTAGCTGGTCCATCCGCTTTTATTAGACCTTTATCGAGCCAAAGAACACGGTCACATAGCGTGCTGGCTGCATACATGTCGTGAGTAACAAGGAGTACTGTCGTACCATGGCGCTCTGCAAGGTCGCGAATATGGTCAAAGCTTTTCCTCGAAAAATAAGCATCACCTACACTCAAAACTTCATCCAAGATCAACACATCCGGGTCAACCACCGTCGATGTCGCGAAGGCTAGCCGGGCATTCATGCCGGTAGAATAGGTTTTTACGGGTTGATCGATATAGTCATCAAGTTCTGAGAAACTGATTATGTCTTTGATCTTCTCGTCAGCTTCGTCCCGCCCCACACCGAGCTGGGCTAAATAAGCGATTGCATTTTCACGTCCGGTAAAATCAGGATGAAACCCGGCGCCGATCTGAAGAAGTGCACGCACATCAGCGTTTACGCAGATCTGTCCCTTTGTTGGCTCAATCACACCACTAACGAGCTTCAGGAACGTACTCTTGCCTGCACCGTTCCTCCCAATGATGGCGACTTTCTCTCCGCGCCCTATTGTCACAGAAATATCTTCGAGAGCCTTGTGCACTGCGTAACCCTCACCGTTTTTGCGCAACAGGCCCAGAATATCCAAGATGCGATGACGAGGTGTTTTGTAAAGCCGGTAATGCTTACTCAGCCCGTCCGTCTGAAGAGCAATATTATTCATAATCAACCAGATGATTTTTGAATCGTTTGAAGAACCACATACCCAGCACAACCATTCCAAGCGTCATGAGAATATCGATGCCGACAACGTTCCAGCCGATCTGCCCTTGCGTCCCTACCCCAAACGCTATTCTGAAAGGCGACATGAAATAATGGATGGGGTTGAAATCAACGATAAAAGAAGCCCGTGCAGGTACCATGTCGGGTTTAAAACCGATGGGCGAAACGAACACCAGAAATAAAGTGACAATACCCGTAAAGTGGTTGGTGTCCGGAAAAAAGAGGCCAAGTGGCGCCATCAGATAAGCCAACCCCAATAAAAACATAACTTGCAAGAAAACAGCGATTGGCAACATTACCAGATTGACTGAAAGAGACCCGTTGAGTGCGGCTAAGAAAAAAACCAACCCCAAACCCGCCATACTGGTCGTAATTGCAACAATGACAGTTCGGGCCGGTATAAGCTCTATCGGTAAAAGAACATTTTTTATGAGATGAAGGTTCTGCTTGACCGATTGGGCACCAGATTGAAAGGCTTCCATAAATGCAATATAGGGCACCAATCCGGAAAACACATAAAGCACATAATCAAGCTCGGAAAATCCCGGGAAGCGAACCCGGAAAACCACCATATACACAAATAAGTACACCGAAAGAAAAAGAAGCGGATAGATCACAATCCATACGGAACCAAAAAACGTACCGGAATAGCGCCGTTCAAGCTCATTCTTAGATGTGACAAAAAGAATATTCCTATGCTGATACAGCAAACGGAACATCTGGACAGTACCCGTACCGATCATGCCTGTCGCCCCTTAACACCCGGATTAAAGTTATTGCTCTATCCGGTCCCCACTTGTCAGCTTCCCCCCACAGGAATAAAGCTTTATACAAAGAGGGCCAAGCAAATTCACAACCCTTAGTTTTTCATGTGGAAGACCTCGAAAGCTGCATATCTGTTCCAGCCAGCTTAAGTCACGGACTCATAAATGTGCTGAAAATGGCGCTAGAAACGGCAAAAAGATGCTAGAGCATCCTGCGTTTAGATGGAATCGCTTGAATGCTCTCATTTTTTGATATCGATCAACTTTACCACGTTCAAGTAAATTCACTTGAACGTGGGTTGATCTAGGAGAAGCGTGCAGACAAGGGTTGCTTCCCTTTTCAAGCGCTTCGACGCTGCAGATTGGCTCATACCATTTTAAACCACATTTATGAGTCCGTGACTTAAAGTTATCAATGCAAACAAAACTCAATAGAATTTCTCTCAAATAATGCTTGAACTCTGGATACCGGTAACGATAGCGGCGGCTTTTTTTCAAAACCTGCGGTCTGCTTTGCAAAAGCACTTGAAGGGCAGGCTGTCGACATCGGGAGCCACCTATGCGCGCTTTCTGTATGCCTGGCCGTTCGCTATTTTCTACGTCTGGGGGCTTAACAATTGGGGAGAATTGACATTACCAACGCCGAATGTGCAGTTTCTAGTGTACTGTGTGCTTGGCGGGCTGGCACAGATTCTATTTACGGCCTTATTGCTCTGGATGTTTTCTTTCCGAAGTTTTGCTGTTGGAACGACATTCTCCAAACTTGAGGTGGTGCAGGTTGCCATATTGGGAGCAATTATTCTTGATGATCGTTTAAGTATGATTGCGATTATCGCAATACTTATCAGTGCGTGTGGCGTTGTCGTTTTGTCTCTTGGCCAAGCCAAAATTGGATTAAAAACTCTCCTTGAAGGGCTTTTTGATAAACCGACATTAATTGGTCTAGCCTCAGCGGCATGTCTCGGAGGTTCCGTTGTCTTTTTCCGAGGGGCCTCACTTGCTCTCGATCATAACAGTATCCCTATGGCTGCAGCTTACACTCTGGCAGTCAGTGTTGTTATCCAAACTATAATAATGGGGCTTTATCTTCTTTGGCGGGAGCCTAATGAACTTCTTGCTGTATTACGCCATTGGCGTTGGGCGGGGATGGTTGGTGTGGCGGGCGTTTTGGCATCTATCGGCTGGTTTACGGCATTTACAATGCAAAACGCAGCTTATGTGCGCGCACTTGGTCAGATTGAACTTGTGTTCACGTTCATTGCGACAATTATGTTTTTTCAGGAAAAAGTTGACTGGCGCGAGACTATGGGAATTCTTCTTGTCATTGCAGGCATTCTTTTGCTTGTGCTCAATAGATAATACTCTAACTCACGATCATAGATTCATGCGAGGCATGCGGGGTGATCCATGACAACAGACCAAATTATTCTCTTTTCACTGCTTGTCGCTGTCTTTGTGTTGTTGATTTGGGGACGCTGGCGTTATGACCTTGTCGCATTTGGCGCACTCGTTGTCGCGTTAATTATTGGCGTCGTGCCTACGGAGAAGGCCTTCGAAGGCTTCGGCCACCCAGCTACGGTAATCATTGCCTTGGTGCTTATTGTTAGTCGTGGTCTCTCAAACTCGGGAGCGATTGAACTGATTGCCCGTTATGTAATCAACGGGACACGGTCTTTGTCCGCCCATATCGGCATTATCTCCGGGATTGGTGCCGCACTTTCAGCTGTTATGAATAATGTCGGAGCACTCGCGCTGCTCATGCCTGTGGACATACAAGCCGCCGAAAAAGCAAAGAGAAGCCCTGCACTGACATTAATGCCGCTCTCATTCGCAACCATCCTCGGTGGTCTTGTCACACTCATCGGCACCCCACCTAATATCATCATCGCTTCGTTCCGAGAAAAAGCCCTTGGAGCCCCATTTCAGATGTTTGATTTTGCACCAGTAGGTCTGGCCTGTGCGGTGGCAGGGGTGCTCTTTGTAACTTTACTAGGCTGGCGATTAATTCCCGCTGCCCGTGGAGAGCACGATACCGGCAAGGAACTTTTTCAGCTGGAAGGCTATGTCGCCGAGGTCAAAGTTGGAGAGAAGTCCGCTGCTATCGACCAACGCGTTCGCGATTTGGACAACAAATGTGAGGACTGCGATGTCGCTATCTTAGGGTTGGTGCGCCAGGGTAAGCGATTGCCTGGCCAGGCACGACTGCAGACAATACGAGCTGGTGATGTTCTTGTTTTAGAGGCCGCGCCTAAGCCTATTGATAAGTTTGTCGGCGAGATGGGCTTGGAATATGTCGGCCAGGAAAAACATGACGGTAGTTTGTCAGGTGAAGATCTGACCCTCCTTGAAGTTGTCGTACCTCAAGGCGCGCGTATTGAAGGACGCTCGGCCCTATCACTACAATTGCTGCATCGTCATGGCGTGACTTTGCTTGGCGTCTCACGGCAAGGTCAGCGTTTTCGTGAAAGAGTGCGTAAGTTGGAGATCCTAGCTGGTGATATTCTGTTACTCTATGGCCGTAATGAAAGACTGCCAGATGTAGCTGATTGGCTTGGATGTCTGCCTTTGGCTGAGCGGGGCCTACAAGTTATCAATAGGCGCATGGCCGGACTTACAGTCACAATCTTTGCAGGTACAATTATTTTGGCAAGTCTCGGCGTTCTTTATCTGCCAGTGGCCTTAGCGCTCGCTTGTCTTCTGATGGTTTTACTCAACGTCGTTCCCCTGAGACAAGTTTACGAATCGATCGAATGGCCGGTAATTGTCTTATTGGGATCCATGATACCAATCGGTGCGGCGCTCGAAGCGTCTGGAGGTACGGCGCTGATAGCAAAAGGCATTGTCGACGTTGCAGTTGGCGCCTCTCCCGCCGTTGTTCTCACGCTCCTCATGATCGTAACGATGACGCTTTCTGATGTTCTAAATAATACTGCAACGACCGTGATCGCCGCACCAATTGCGGTCGACATTGCCAACCGATTGAACGTCAGTGCCGACCCGTTTCTCATGGCTGTGGCGATTGCCGCATCTTGCGCCTTTCTGACTCCTATCGGCCACAAAAACAATACACTGATCATGGGCCCCGGCGGATATAAGTTTGGAGATTATTGGCGCATGGGACTGCCACTTGAAATTTTGGTGGTCGCCATTGCTATCCCGATGATCCTTATTTTCTGGCCGCTATAAATTTGGAAAGTAGGTGCCCCCGGCTAAGGCCGGGAGTATCTATTTGTTTTGCAGAGAGTTTAGATGTCCGTATGGAAGAACATGTAGCCTCAATCCTCGCGCTGCCATTACCACCATTTTTTGCAGGCTCAGCCTCGTAACGCTTATTACAAACGCTGATCCGCGGCGGCATGTGCGACGCTTCAAATAAGTCATACCCTTGTTTTAAATCCATCCAAAATGGGAACCATTTATTCTCTTTGTGAACAGCCAAATTCCACTTACTCATACGGAATGGAAAAACGTGGACATGAAACCGGGACTGCGCACCATTAAGCGCCCCGGTGACGAAACGCCAAAGTTCGGTGATCACAGGATTGGTCATCGCATAACAGCCAATTGAGCCACAACCACCATGTACCATGAGATAGCTTCCGGTTCGCCCAAAGGACCGGTCAAAGACATTCGGATAACCCAAATTAAATGATCTATGCCAACGGCTGTTCGGATTAAGCTGCCCACGACTGACCGTATAAAAACCTTCCGGTGCTTGGCGATCGCCTTCCTTAAGCTTAGGACCTAATTTCCCTGACCATCTACAAATTGGATAGACCTCAAAAAGCTCGAACTTTTCACCTTTCTTGACCCATAGCTCAAGTTCAGACTCTTTCTTGAAAATACGCATGAAGATTGGCGCACCTATTGTCACGCCTTTTTCAGCAAGCCGCTTATTTAGATTGGCTAGGTTAGGTGTTCCCCGCAATGGAACGCCCAATCTCCATCTAACCACTCGATCAGCCTTGTCAAAAGTCTGCTTACTTTTATCAATAATTTTCTGACTATTTGGCGTCGACACCGCAGCGATTGCGGCAAGGGCAAACAATCCAAGTAAAATGATGGGCTTTTTTCGCATTGGTATCTAAGTACAGATTAGAATTTGATGGTTACCGGTCACTACGATCTAGGAGCCGGTCTTAAGGATTTCAATATAATATGAAGTTTTGTTCATCGAAAATTATGTGCACTTCTGAATACCGCTATTATAAACATTTTTTGCTGGCTTAACATGGTAACGCTTGTTGCACACGCTAACCCGAGGTGGGATACGCGATGCTTCAAATATGTCATGACCTCGTTTTAGCTCCTTCCAAAATGGAAACCATTTGCTCTTTTTGTGCGCTGCCAAATTCCATTCGGTCATACGAAAGGGAAAAACATGAACGTGAAAACGGCGTTGTGACGTGTTGAGCGCGGCTGTGATAAACCGCCAAAGTTCCGTAATCACAGCATCGGTCATGGCATAACAACCAATTGAGACACACGAGCCGTGAACCATAAGATATTTCCCTGTCCGCCCATAGGACCGGTCAAAAACATTTGGATAACCTAAATTGAATGAACGATGATATTTACTGTTTGGATTAAGCTGCCCCTTACCCACCGTATAAAAACCTTCCGGGGCTTGGCGGTCACCCTGCTTAAGCTTAGGACCTAATTTTCCTGACCACATGCAAATTGGATAAGTATCAAAAAGCATAAATCGGGAGCCTTTTTTAACCCAAAGCTCCAGTTGATACTCCTTTTTGAAGATCCGTATAAAGATCGGAGCGCCGAGAGACACACCTTTTTTGGCAAGCCGTCCTTTTAAATTTTTGAGATCAGGTGTCCCCCGCAACGGCATGCCAAGCCAATTTCTAATGGCACGATCAATCCTGTTAAAAGCTTCTTTACTCCTATCATCAAGCTGTTCTCTGGGGTCTTCAAGGAAACCATCCTCTTTGTCAGGAAGCTGCTTTTGAATATTTTTAGGATCCGGTATTTTTTTCAGGGTCGTTACCCACTTTTTTTCCGTACCTTCAGGCTTATGAAGTTCTTTTTTTGGGGATGGCATAAGCGTGACAGTTTTTTGAGTGCGCTGCTTCTCGGCATTTTGAGCGGGCGTCTTCTGCAGAACAGTCACCTTGTCTTTCTTTAGGTGATCGGTCTTTTGAGTACCCTGTTTGCTAAGATCAACAGGTTCCTTTTTCTGTGATGTCCAAATCACAATGGCTGCAATAAGAATAATCAATCCAATGAGGAAAATGGGCTTTCTTTGCATGTTTTTCTAGGCTCTGTTGGGTATCACCTGCGCAAACGGTTGAGCAACTCGTGAGTTGGATAAGAATCTGCAGGCAGTCCAAGCTTAATCTGCATGGCCTTAACGCTCGACCTCGTTGCAGCCCCTATAATCCCGTCAATTTTTTCGCCAACATCAAAGCCGCGTCGTTTCAAAAGCCGCTGCAACTCCTTAACTTCAGCCAATTTCAAAGGCGTCACCCTGCCCCGGCCCGCACTGACTTGAGGCGCACCGCCAAGCCGGGTGGCGAAATAAGCGGCTGTCGTCGCATAGACCAATGACTGGTTCCATTCCAAATAGATCTTCTTGAAATTATAATATGCGAGGAAAGCCGGTCCCAGCCGCCCCATCGGTAAAAGAAGTGACGCTCCCACATTATCAGCAGGCAGAGGTCTGCCATCAGCACGCCTCACACCCCAACGCGACCATTTTGAACGAGGGTGATCAATGGCTATATCTGCTTCAGCCCACGGCATTTGCGCGGGCACCCGGACTTCCTGAAGCCAAGGCTGATTAGCCTTCCAACCAAGATGGCGCATGAAATTGGCAGAAGACGCTAAAACGTCCGGCACGCTTCTTAGCAGGTTACGTCGACCATCGCCATCATAGTCCACAGCGTATTCTAAATAGTGAGAGGGCAGAAACTGCATTTGCCCAAGCTCGCCCGCCCATGGCCCTTTCATCTCCGCCAATGAGAGATCCCCACGCTGAATAATGTTCAAGGCTGCTAGAAGTTGTTCCCGAAACAATTCCGGACGGCGGCAATCATAAGCAAGCGTAGCCAACGAGCGCAGCGTCGACATTTTGCCGTTATTCACCCCAAAGTCGGTCTCAAGTCCCCAAAAAGCAACGAGGACAGGCGCAGGCACACCATATTGCTGCTTAATCCTGGAAAATGTCCGCCCATATTTTTTGATGAGTTGCCGGCCTTTTTGCATGCGGTATTTTGCGACCATGCGGCCTGCAAATTTCAGGAAACTTTGTGCAAAAACGCTCTGCCGCCGATCCAATGCTATGACCTTTGGGTCCAACGTAATGCCGTCAAGTGCGCGCAAAACCAAAGAACGGGAAACCCCTTGAGCAACGGCTTCTCTCTTAAAATTCTCTAGCCAATCACCAAAACTTCCCCGATTTTTGCAGGAAGCTGCCGAAGCTGCTTCTGCCATAAAGACGCTCACAAGAAATGCACTTAAAACAACCCCCAAAATCTTTTTTTTCATGGCTCGATCCTATGCCCCCAAAAACATGCCTATTATTCACGTACGAATGGGATTTACGCACGAACGGCTTTGCATCACACTCTAAAAACTGATAAATGAGCTAGGAGTCCACTCAAAATTGTTGGATGGGCTCCAGAATGGCTTGCCTTTTCCGGCTTTCGATTTTCCAAAACGCTAGTCCCCTCGCAATGGTAAAACCAATATATGTATTGAACGGACCTAATCTTAATCTCCTCGGCACGCGTGAGCCTGAGATCTATGGTTCAGACACACTTGACGACATTTGTGCGCGGGTAACCGCAAAAGCCAAGTCTTATGGTCTTACCATTGAATTTCGACAAAGCAACTCCGAAGGAGACCTTGTGGCCTGGATTCAAGAAGCCCGTGAAAAAGGATCTGCTCTTATTATCAATGCGGGAGCTTATACACATACCTCCGTTGCCATGCTGGACGCTATTCTAGCAGTTGAAATTCCTTGCATTGAGGTCCATTTGTCTAACATATTTCGCCGCGAGGACTTTCGCCATCATTCTTATATTTCCAAAGGAGCGATTGGGGTTATTTGCGGATTTGGTCCGCAAGGTTACGAATTTGCGATTGACGCTCTGAGCAAACAGCTAAACATGGGCGAAAATAAAAATTCATGACGAAGCAATCCAAAAATCAACCAAAGAAGATGACACAAAAAAAGCGTGATATTGACAAGGATCTGATCCGGGAACTCGCTGAGCTTCTCACTGAAACAGGGCTAACAGAAATAGAATTTGAGCATGAGGGACTGCGCTTACGCGTTGCAAAAACGATTAATATCGCGGCAGCGGCTCCAATCCCCTCACTCACTCACAGTTCGCACGCGCAAACTTCCACACCCGCCAAAACTGATCCTCAGGTTTCAGCGGATCACGACCTCACCAGCCATCCCGGAGCGGTTCCCTCCCCCATGGTTGGTACGGCTTACCGGGCCCCGGAACCGGGGGCAGCGCCTTTTGTGGAGGTTGGTACACAGGTCACGGAAGGGCAGACCTTGATGATCGTTGAAGCCATGAAGACCATGAACCACATTCCAGCCCCGAAAGCAGGCACAATTACTGCTATTCTTGTTGAAGATGGCCAGCCCGTCGAATATGGCGAACCTTTAGTCATTATCGAGTGAGATAAACAATAGGCCATGTTCGATAAGATTCTTATCGCCAACCGTGGAGAAATTGCGCTACGCATTCAACGCGCTTGCAAGGAGCTTGGTATAGCGACGGTTGCTGTGCATTCCACGGCTGATGCAGATGCGATGCATGTTCGCCTCGCGGATGAAAGTGTTTGTATTGGCCCTCCCGCTGCTACTGAGAGTTATCTAAACATTCCTGCTCTGCTCGCAGCTTGCGAGATAACTAACGCGGATGCTGTACATCCCGGCTATGGTTTCCTTTCTGAGAATGCTCGTTTCGCGGATATTTTGGATGAACATGGGCTCGCCTTTATCGGCCCAACCGCTGAGCATATCCGCCTCATGGGCGACAAAATTAAAGCCAAGGAAACGGCTCTTAAACTTGGTATTCCTGTCGTTCCGGGTTCTGACGGGGCAATTACAACTGATGCCGAGGCAAAAAAAATTGCGAAAAAAATCGGCTACCCAGTTCTCATCAAAGCCGCTGCCGGCGGCGGTGGACGAGGCATGAAGGTTGCCGAAACCGCAGATGACCTACCGGTTGCCCTATCAACGGCGCGCTCCGAATCAAAAGCCGCTTTTGGCGATGATGCACTTTATATGGAAAAATATCTCAGCAAACCCCGCCATATAGAAATTCAGGTTATTGGCGATGGTCATGGCAATGCCATACATTTGGGTGAGCGGGATTGTTCCTTGCAACGTCGGCATCAAAAAGTTTGGGAGGAGGCTCCTTCACCCGCTCTTAATGCTGAGGAGCGGGAAAAAATCGGTGATATTGTTGCCAAAGCTGTAGCCGAACTCGGCTACCGTGGTGTTGGGACGGTCGAATTTCTTTATGAAGGTGGTGAATTTTATTTTATTGAAATGAATACACGCCTTCAGGTCGAGCACCCCGTAACTGAAATGATTACCGGGCTTGACCTCGTCATACAACAAATTCGTATCGCATGTGGCGGCACTCTCAGTTTCACCCAATCAGATGTTCGTTTTAACGGACATGCTATTGAATGCCGGATTAATGCGGAAAACCCATCTACTTTTATGCCCTCACCAGGTAAAATTTCTTACTTTCATCCCCCAGGTGGATTGGGTGTAAGGGTCGATTCAGGCGTTTATCAGGGCTACACCATACCCGCCTATTATGACAGCCTGATCGGCAAATTGATCGTGCATGGCAAATCTCGGAATGAATGCCTAATGCGGCTAAAACGGGCCCTAGGGGAGTTTGTCATCGACGGTATTGAGACTACAATCCCACTTTTTTCCTCATTAATTACCGAGCCGGACATTGCTAATGGCGTTTATGATATACATTGGCTCGAAAAATATCTTGAAAAGCCATAGTCTTCTGCAATTCTGGTAAGAAATATTAAAGCAAACCAATTTGAACCTATGAAAAGGGTTATTATCTATTGATTGGGCATTAGGTGACGGTTTAACAGAAAGAAATATATGAGTTCGTTTGACGACATCATGGTGGAAATTACACCGCAAGTGCTTTTGAAGGCTTATGCGTGCGGTATTTTCCCTATGGCTGAGAGCGCTGATGATAATGCGCTTTACTGGATTGAACCAGAACGCCGGGGCATTCTGCCCTTAGATAATATTCATGTTCCCCGTAAGCTTGCTAAAACCATTCGCCAAGGCCGATTTGAAATCCGAGTTGATAGTAACTTTAAAGGGGTTATTGAAGGATGTGCGGTCCCACGTCCTGGCCGACGCAGCACATGGATCAATTCACGCATTAGAGAGCTGTATTTTGAGCTTTTCAAACTTGGCTGTTGCCACACGGTCGAAGCCTGGAGGAATGATAAGCTGGTCGGTGGGCTTTATGGGGTACATCTTGGCGGCGCATTTTTTGGTGAAAGTATGTTTTCAGCCGAGCGTGATGCCAGCAAGGTCGCGCTTATATACCTCTTAGCCAGACTGAAATATGGACGTTTTTCGCTTCTCGACACACAGTTTGTTACAGATCATTTAAGACGATTTGGCGCAATTGAGGTGAACCGCGAGCGTTTTCAACGTCTTCTAGAAAAGGCCCTTCTACGCCGTTCTGACTTTCTGGGACTATCAGCCAAGGTATCACCAGATTCTGTTTTGCAGTTGGTCAGCCAAACATCGAAGACCGGATGCTCGACGGCATGAACCCCCGGATTTTGCGCGAACATCCATCCTGTGAAAATACGTTCTTCTTTCTTGTTAAGTTTTTTCTCGTCTATTTCAACAAAAACAGATGTCTGTGGCGGCTCTGTCGGTGGTCTGGTATAACAGACACGCGGTGTTAATGTTAGCGCGCCAAATTTCACCGTCTCACCAAGTTTTATTTCTAGATGAGAAATACGAGCCGTCACTTTGTCGAGCGCAGCAAAAACAGCAATCTCGTTCTCGATTTTGTCAGCTTGGGCCGGGCTTGCAAAAAATAACAAGGTAACTGCACTCAAACTCACAAAGAAAGAAACTGCCCACCGCTTTGTCGAAAGCGTTATAAACTTGAATATTAAATACAATGCGTTCCCCATAAAGACTCATCTAATGCGTGACAGCTTATTCGTCAACCAGGTCATTGTCTATGAATTATGAACAGGGTCAATGCGAGCCAAAACACGCAATCTTACATAATCTGCAGTCCACTGTCCCGTATTATCGCAAAGTGAAGGGCGTAAAAGATCGGCAACTCCCTCAATAACCTTACCTCGCTGTGGTTCCGGAAATTGGTCGAAAAACGGCTTGCGGAACGTTTGCAGCCACCCTTCTATGCCAGTCGGCAAAGGTGTGGGGCGTGGAAAAAGCCCAATCTTATCAACTATAAATCCGACCGACTCGAGAAGCCCCCTATATTCATCTGATGTCGGGAAAAACCAGGGGCCAGCTAAATCTATATCACCCCCATACTGTTTTCCCACAGCTCTCATTGCCGTAATAATGGCTGCGACATTACCGTGACCTCCAAATTCGGCCGCAAATCGGCCACCCGGCTTTAAAGAACGATAAATACCTTCAATCACACGCTTCGGATCTGTCATCCAGTGCAGGGCAGCGTTTGAGAAAACTGCATCAAATTCGCCATCAAAGCTAAGTTCATGACCGTCTAAAGCCTGTACATTAAGTCCTTTTGCTCTAGCAACGTCCAAAAGATTCTCAGATAAATCAATACCGAGGACATCTGCACCTGAATTGGCAATTTCCTCTGTTAGCTGACCGTCACCACAGCCCAGATCCAGTATCCGCTCGCCCGGCTTTGGGGCAAGCAATGCAAGAACATCACCACCAAGATTGGAAACAAATCGT
Organism: Methyloligellaceae bacterium; assembly: GCA_965224165.1. Lineage (GTDB taxonomy): Bacteria > Pseudomonadota > Alphaproteobacteria > Rhizobiales > CBDCYM01 > CBDCYM01. The sequence continues at coordinate 2,321,639 of CBDCYM010000011.1, forward strand.
GCGTGACGATCATACCCCTCAGCTGACCATGTTTGTGATCGTGCCGGGGCATGAACATATGCACGATTGTCATCGGACAAATTACTCAGGCCTCCAGGACTCATAATCGCCAGTTGCATGCGGGCGCTGCCCTTTAACAAGCGTGCTCCCTGAGGGACGATAGGCTTGTGCCGTGCCCGTCATATTGGGTCTGTGAGGTTTTTGCCACGGTTTTGCCTGATATGTCTCTTCTGTCGGCGGTGTGTCCACTGTGTAATGAAGCCAGCCGTGCCAATCCGGCGAAACAGTCGAAGCCTCGGCCAGACCTTTATAAATGACCCAGCGGCGGTGACCTTTGCGTTCGCGGTAATATTTGTTGCCAAATTCGTCCTCACCAACAAACTTACCTTTCCGCCAAGTAAAAAGGCGCGTACCCCAAGTGTTGCCAGACCACCAAATAAAAATTTCCTTGAAGAGGCCCATGGAATCACCCTCGCCTAGAATCTGCTTAAATCGGAGGGACTATTACATTGCCTTCAAATGATGTCTATAGCGAGATGAGGTTAGATTGAGCCATTTGATTGCGGCTCACGCACTTGAACCATTTTATCCAAAGAAGTAAGGTTATTTAATTGATTTCATCTCGAAGAGGAGACTTTGAATGCTCCTCCGCTTCACGGTTTTTACCTTTGTAATTTGCTTCTCTCAATTCGGCATCGCCGCCGAAGTTGAAAACCTTTATCAAGCTCAAACTATTGTCACTGGCACCGAAGAACCTGAGCGAACACGTGGTTTTCGGCAGGCCTTGAAGGACGTGCTTATCAAGCTAACAGGGGACATTCGACTTGAGAAGAATGATCAGCTTCAAACGCTATTTGCACAGCCTCACAGCTTTGTGGCGAGTTTCGAATATGAAGACCGAATGAAAGACATCCCGGTTCACGATGAACAAGGAACGCGCGAACGACCACACTTTCTCCGCGTTGTCTTTAAAAAAGATATTCTCGACGCCGAGATGCGTCGTTTAAACCTTCGAAAGTGGTCAAGTAATCGTCCTACAATTGCCATATGGCTTGGAGTTAGCACTGCGAGGGGCGACTATCTGTTGACATCCAGCGGGACGAATGGCTATGGACAGCGCGCTGTCTTGATAGAGACGGCTTCGCGTCGTGGCCTCCCCATCAGACTTCCATCAGCCCAAAAAAGCACAGTGCATTTCGAAGATGTGGCCAACGTAAACATAAAAAAATTGAAGGCAGCTTCGTCTGGGACAGAGACTTTGCTGATTGGAACGCTATCTATCACACCTGATGGTAATTGGGACATAACTTGGACGTTACGTCATGCGTTAGATACGAAAAATTGGAAGCTCAAAAATGTCTCATTTGATCGGGCTTTAAAAAATGGCCTTCAAATAGCGGCTCTCTTTCTGCGTGATAATGCCCGCCAAGAATAGGGATCAAGACCAGCAAAAACCTATTCCCCATCCCGATTGCGGGCAAACTCGGTTGTTCCGCCGACCGCTAAAATCTTTGCCTGCTCTATCCAGTTTTCCCGTTCAACACGGCCCGTGCTGTCTAACTCCTGGTTTATCCCTGTTACATCAGCCGGGGTCCAATTGGCGATTTGCTCATAGCTTGTAATCCCCAACGCCGATAACTGCTCCGCGATAGCCCCGTCAATACCTTTGATACGTGTCAGATCATCACTGGACGTGTTGGTCGTTGTCTCTGGCTCGGAAGAAGGGCCTTGTTCCTCAGTATTACTAGTAATGGTGGCCATCGCCGCGCCTGCTGCCGTTGCGACGGCAACTTTGGGAACACTGGTTGTGTTGTTTTCCTCTTCTCCTGTTTGATTAACATCCGAGTGTTCATCAATCTTGCGTTGTTTCGCATCGTTCTCAGAAGGTGGGAGTGTCGCGCTTCGTTCTATTGTCTTGCCCTGAGTTCCGGATAGGATGCCTTCATCAAGCTCTCTTGCGAAAGCCGTTGTCCCTCCAGCTGCCAAAATTTTAGCTTGCTCAATCCAATTTTCTCGTTCAACGCGGCCTGTGCTGTCTAATTCCCTGTTTATCCGAGCTACATCCTCCGTAGTCCAATTGGCAATCTGCTCGTAGCTTGTAATGCCCATTGACGTGAGCAAGTCAGAAATAACACTACTGACACCTTTGATCCGCTTCAGATCATCTCCCACCGGTTGCGCTGCAGAGACCTCCTCTCTCTCTGAACTTTGGGCTAAAGCCGCAGTGGCCGCTACCGCTGCTACGGCAACGCTCTCTGCAATTTCAGGTATTTTCACTTCCACATCAGATGTATCAGAAGGCGCCGGTTCACCGGCGTCTTTGGCTGTTACGTCTTCGATTGCTGGCTCAGAATCTGCTGCAGTGGCTGCTAATGCCTCGGCGGCAACGCTCTCCGCTATTTCGGGTGCATCTTCCTTCACCTCAGATGTATCAGAAGGCGCCGGCTCACCAGCATCTTCGGCTGTTACGTCTTCGATTGCTGGCTGAGAATCTGAATCTTCGAAGGTCTCGCTCACCTCCTCCACTTGGTCGTCTTCATCTGCATCCTGCACCTCTTCAGGATCTTCAGCAAAGGTATCTTGAGTTTCCACAACATTGCTTTGAACTGTTTCAGCTACATCGGCTGCAGGGGAAGCTTCGCTAGCAACGGCTTCAGACGTTTCAGATTCACTTAACATTTCGGAACTTGCTGATGCCGCAGTTGCTGCCGCTCCCGCCGTATACCAACGTTCGCGCTCTACTCTAAAAGCATGCAGTGAGCGCAACGTACATCCGATCCAGGCGCCCAAAAAATAGAACAACAGGAGAAGACCAAATACTTGAATGATATAATAATTCATTGATTTACAATCCCAGACATGACAATGCAGGCCACATTATTTTTTTCGTCATCTATTACATAGCAGCATCAATCTTCTCGGACACACCCATACCACCCAACAACTATCCCGATCAAAAATGCCAATACCAGATATGGCAAAAACTTTATGAGAAGATATTCCATTGCTTAATCCCCCATACTGTCTGGTCTGGCCAGACCTACCTTTTGACAACGAATTCAATCCGTCTGTTTTTTGCTCTATTCTTAGATGAAGTGTTGGGCAGGAGCGGCTTCGTTTCACCATAACCAGATGCGGTGAGCCGGCTTCGCTCAACACCTTCCTGAACTAAATAGCTTACAACCGATTCAGCACGTCTTTGACTAAGCTTCTTATTGAACACATTACCGCCCCGAGAATCCGTATGACCAGCTATGTCAATCCTCGTTTTCGGGCATCTGTTAGCAATATAGGCGAGCTTCTTGAGTACAGGCTTGCTCATAGGCTTAATTTCTGCACTTTCAGTGGCAAATTGGATCATGCCCTTAGTAAGCTCGGACGCCAGAAGCTTCCTGCATTCATCCACCTCAACATGTTCTTCTTTAGCTGGCATGGTCGGTTTTATTTCTGCACGTGGCTTTGCCTCTGGAATCTTTTTTGATTTTTCTTGAGCGGGCTCAACCTTAGGTTCCGCTTTAGATTCCTGCTCGATTTTTATTTCAGAGGTAGCCTTGCTTTCATTACTGGAAGTGGTTTCCTGCTCTGCCTTTGCGGCCGTCTCAATTTTTGCTTCAGAGTTCTGTTTCGAGTCTGATTTTGAGTCCGGCTCAGATATTTCGGTATCGGCCTTTTTTTCAACGACTGCATCGGCTTTTTGCACCGACTTGCTTGTCAAGTCAGCCTTTGCGACATCTTTTGGCTCTTGTTCAGATTCTGGCTTATTGTCTGATTTCTGCGGCAACTCAGCTTTACGTTCTGTTTCCAATTCTGTTTCAGATTTAACTTCCGGTGCCTCCTTAGGCTGTTCTTCAGGTTTAGGCTTTGGCTTGACCGATATTGCCTCGGAACTTGTAAAGCCGGATGGAAGCTCTTGACTAAGAACCTTTTTAATCGTGCTTGCCATCTCGTCACCTTCGACGACACCCTCAATATGAAGTGCTGTATTTTTGATAGCAATTTTACCCTTTTCGAGATGACTAAGTTGCCGGATACTAAGGCTTACCGCGCTTTGCCAATGCTCAGGTGCTCCAGAAGCAAGTGTCATTCGATCAATGATTTTTGTATCAGGTTGTTCTTTTCTAACTTCCTTCAAAATTATCTGTTTCGCTTCTTCGTCTAAAACATGCCCTACCAAAGCGATTGCATCATTTTCAATTAGCGCTTCCCAAACATAAGGATCAACACGGGGTGGAACGATCTTTTTCCGACTCAGATTGAAACCAGAAGGAAGCTCCTCAGTGACAGCTTTCATAACCGCCTGATAACCATTAAGGGTCGAAGCCTCTCCTTCGATTGACAAGTCTTTTTCTTGCAGGGTAATCGAGCCATATCTCAACTTACTCAACTGTGAGAGGCTAAACCTGATCCCCCTCAGCCAAAGAACCTCTTCCGGGTTTCCTTTTGACAGCATTATTTCTTCGACCACACGGTGCTCCGGTACTGCGGTCTTCGCTATATCTAAGGTGGTCGCGCGAACACGTTCAGTAGGAACATGACCGCTTAAAGTGACAACACCGTTGGCTCGCTTGGCGGACCAAACATAGGGAAACACTTTTGGTAGAGATATTCTAGCCGCTGGCTTCGCCGTAATCTGCTCAGTTGAGCGATAAACCTTCGGAAGACCTAAACGGACTGTTTTCGCAACATTCTCTGCAGTAGCTTTGTCCACCGCCAATCCGGTAATAGTAACATCAACACCAGATAGTTTTACCAAACCAGACTCAAGACGTACCAGCTGATTCAGAACAAAAACGGCTACTTGACCCCATTTTCGCGGCTGGCCAGATGCCAACTCCGTTTGATCGACAATAGCAGCATTTGGAAACTTCTTTTTCGCATGCAGCAAAATATTTTCACGTACTTCTGGATTAGGTACGTACCCAGAAAATGTTATTGCTCCCTTATTATATTGTACCGACCAGATGAAAGGTTTGGCGCGCGGTGGCACGATTTGTTGCTTCTCTAGAACAAGACCTGTTGGAAGGTCACGCTCTAATGCAGTTAAAATATTTTTATAACCGGAACCATCAACCGCCTCACCGGTTATAAAAAAATTTGTACCGTCTAACCTTGCAATGCCACGCTTAAGACTGCCAAGTTGCTGGAGTCCAAAGCTCACACCCCCAAGCCACGCTTCGCGAGAAGGCGCCCCCAAGGCCGTCTTCATACGATCGATAATCTGAAAACCCGGAAAAGTTGCTCGTGCCATTCCTAAGACTGTTTTTCGGTCTTTCTCGGAAGGTACATGTCCCTTGAGTTTTAATGTCTTCTTCCTGCGGTTTGCCCACCAAGTATAAGGTTTAACGGTAGGAAGAAGTTTGGCTCGATCTTCAACAACACGAACGCCCCAAACACCGTTAACAATTTCTATGGCCCTCTGTCTTTCCTTTTCACGTCCAGCCGTACCGCTTACAACACCGTCACGCCCTTCAAATGACGGAATGGCCCATGAAATTCCGGCATCTCCAAGTACTCTTTGAGCGCGCGCCTTGAGATCTTCCTCAACAAACCGCCGCTCTCCATAAATAACCAATAACGCTATTAACGCGAGTGGAATAAGCCCCAATAACCATCGGGATGGTTTGCACCTTAACATGCTTCACAAAGCTCCCCAGATCCCACAATCACCCTAGAAGAACCCTCTATGGCCTCTGACGCGAGATCCGACTCTATTTTTATCGTTACAATCTCCGTATTTCTTGGTCATCACAACCGATACCGTTCGCAGCGTATTAAAAGAATTGCCATCCTAACACTTCAACGGCCCCAGTCGTCTGAAATCAAAAGAAATTTTGGTCATATTTTTTTGTCCACTGGCAACATTATGAATCATTCCTATTGGTACAAGATGTCCGATATCTCTCTTCTCTATAACACACTAAAAACTGTAAGTAGTGCCCCTCGGCTTTATCCAAGCCAACCTACGAATGAATTGCTTATCATCTGTTTAGCATAAACATGAAGCGTTCGCATTCGAAGTAATGCGATAAATGCATTATTAACCTGCAACGCGCTGACAAAAAAGAATTTTTTGATAGTCAGATGAGATAAAAATGTGAGCTTGGTAAAAGAATATTATATTCGCATCCGTCTATTTTCAGCTAAGTCCCTATTGAGCTTACTTTTTTGATCCCAAAAGTGCCGATTATGCCGGGAGTAGAATAGATATCTCTGCTTCGCCGAAGAGCTATCAAATCCATAGCGAGTGCCACTCAAACCGCTCATCTCGAAAGCACGAGCAAAGGTGAATTGCCATGAAATCAATAAGATAGAATTCTGGACTTAGTTTAAACTGCGCTTATCCACAATCGTCAAACCATCATTTGGCAAGCTGCCCAATGGTTGCAGCGTGACACGCCCTTTGAGCTTAGTAATAGCCTGTAAAGTATCAGAAATTCGCCCTTTCAACTCGTCCGCAATTTCTGAACTTTCCGCTTCAAGGGTCATAACATCTTGCTCACCTTCACGGGTGACGATAAGACGTAAACGGCCGAGTTCCGGATGATGATTGGCAATTGCCGCCACATGAGAAGGGTGAACGAACATCCCTTTAACTTTCGTAACTTGATCAGCGCGGCCAAGCCAACCTTTGATGCGCATATTTGTACGGCCACACGGACTTAGACCGGGTAATGTGGCTGACAGATCCCCTGTTGCCAACCGGATCATAGGATAATCCCGATTGAAGTTTGTGACGACAACCTCTCCTATTTCCCCTTCGCCAACTGGATCGCCCGTGCCCGGGCGAACAATTTCTAATAAAACCCCTTCTTCGACAACCATGCCGTCAAGCGCCGGTGTTTCATAAGCAATGACGCCAATATCCGCTGTCGTATAGGCTTGAAAAACTGAAACTCCCTTACTCTCAATTTCTTCACGCAATGACGGTGGTAAAGCTGCGCCAGAGACGAGAGCTTTGGTCATCGAACCAACATCTTGTCCATTTTCCGCGGCTTTATCAAAAAGTATCTTTAAGAAATCGGGTGTTCCGGTATAGCCGTTTGGCTTAAGCCGGGTAATGGCTTCTACCTGCATTTCGGTATTGCCGACACCTGCCGGAATGACCACACAGCCAATTGCACGTGCGCCAGCATCGAGAATGAACCCGCCAGGCGTAAGATGATAGGAAAAAGCATTGTGGACAATATCCCCCTTACGAAATCCGGCAGAGAAAAGGGCACGCGCGGAACCCCACCAGTCTTCCCCTCGCCCCTCCGGTTCGAAAATCGGACCAGGCGACATGAAGAGCCGCCCCATAGCACTGAGCTCGGTTGTCGTAAAACCGCCCATGGGTGGTAATTCGGTTTGCCGCGTCTTGAGATCAGATTTGTGTAAAACGGGAAGTGTCGCCAGATCTGCACGAGATGTGATGGAGTGCGGATCAACCTCTTGCAAATGTTTCGCCCAACCAGGCGCCAACTCCTTAGCACGTGCAATAAGACGCGGTAATGATGTCAACAACCCTTTTTCACGTGCTTCAGGATCTCGCGTCTCAAGACTGTCGTAAAACTTGCTCATTTATACCAACAAATCTGTAAACTGAACTCCCCTACTCCACATCTCAAAGGTCCATGGAAAACGATTGGGTAGGCCACAAACTTTCTAAGCCAACCAGCGTTTGCGACGTTTGTAGTGCTTGACGTCACGGAAAGACTTCCGGTCACCTCCGGCAACTCCAAGGTAAAATTCCTTAACGTCCTCATTTTCTCGTAACATTGCAGCTTCACCATCCATAACAATGCGACCATTTTCTAAAATATAGCCGTGTTGGGCATAGCGAAGTGCCATATTGGTATTCTGTTCGGCTAGAAGAACACTGACTTTCTGTTCTTGATTCAGGCGTTTTACAATTTCAAAAATTTCTTCGACCAATTGCGGTGCAAGGCCCATAGATGGCTCATCAAGGAGCATCATTTTGGGTCGCGACATAAGTGCACGGCCAATGGCGCACATTTGCTGCTCGCCACCTGAAATATAACCGGCCAGGCTCTGGTGCCTATCTTTCAAACGTGGAAAATAGTCATAGACCATATCAAGATCACGCTTGATACCGCTACTACCGTCTCTACGCGTATAAGCCCCGGTCAACAAATTTTCTTCAACCGTCAAATGCTCAAAACAATGGCGCCCTTCCATAACTTGTATGCAGCCACGTTGTACCAGAGCGTTTGGTGAAAGAGCTTGCACCTCTTCCTCTTTGAAAAGGATTTGCCCTTTAGTCACCTCCCCACGTTCAGCATTGAGCAGGTTTGAGATGGCCTTCAACGTTGTTGTTTTGCCTGCTCCATTGGCACCGAGTATCGCTACAATACCACCATCAGGTACATCGAGAGACACACCTTTCAGTACCAAAATAACGTGGTCATAAATAACCTCGATATTATTCACAGACAGGATAGGTGGCGGCAAATCTGCCGCCACCTCTGGGCTCTGATTGTCATGAGCCTGGTCTTGCATCACTTGCAGTCCCGCGGTGTGATTTTGTTTTCCTTGGCATAAGCCTCAGAATCTTCCTTGATCAAACCGCCAACCACTTCGCGGTCTGGCTCATAGAACTTGGAAATGATTTTCCACTTCGATCCATCCCATTGCTGAACAGCAACGAGACCAGGACCTTCATGGTTTTCACAGGTGATCTTGACAGGAATTGTGAAACCGCCAAGGCCAAGTTCCTTGAGACGAGCCTCATTCACCTCAAGGGCTTCAAAGCCATCGCGAACCTGACTTGCATTAACTTCTTTGGTCTTGTGGATTTCCATCGCCTTGCGGATCGCCTCAGACGCCCACATCGCAGCGACGAGACCACGATTGTAAAGCACTTCGCCGACACGATCTTTGAAAGACGGATCAACGGCTTTGCCTTTTTCATAGACATGTTTCAAGATGTCTTTATGCGCAGGGAAATCAGCACCAGGCGCATGGAACGCACCTGAGAGATATCCCTTAGCAGCAGCACCGGCAGGCTTCACATCGTTTTCAGAACCGGACCACCAAACACCAATGAAACGATCCATCGGGAAGCGGATGGAGGCTGCTTCCTTAACCGCAACCTGGTTCATCACACCCCAGCCCCACATCAAGATCCAGTCAGGCTTCTCTTTGCGGATTTGCAACCATGTTGACTTCTGCTCCTGACCTGGATGATCAACGGCCAAAGCGCGGAATGTAAAGCCATGCTTTTTCGATAACACTTCAAGCGTCCGGATCGGCTCTTTGCCATAGGCCGAGTTATGATAGACAAGATAGATCTTCTTACCTTTCAGATTCTCAATGCCCTTTTCACGATCGCCAATATATTTAACCAATGCCGACGCCTGGCTCCAATAAGTGGCTGGGAAATTGAAAATCCATTTGAAAATCTTGCCGTTGGCAGCCGATGTACGGCCATACCCCATAGAGTGAACAGGGATTTTATCCACTGACGCTTTTGGAATGAGTTGGTATGTAATACCGGTTGACAGCGGTTGATAAAGCACTGCACCCGAGCCTACACCCTTGGTCTTTTCGTAACACTCCACACCTTTCTTGGTGTTATAAGCGGTCTCGCATGGTGCTAATTTGATCTTCACACCATCGATCCCGCCATCACGCTCATTAAGCAGGGTCCACCAATCGCCCCAACCGTTTGCAAACGGAATACCATTCGGGGCATAAGGACCCGTCCGATAGTCCATGGAGGGGATCGTCAGCTCGGCCGCTGAGACCGCCCCCCCCGCCAACGGCAATACTAACGCCGCAGCGGCTAGAGTTCTTAAAAGATATTTTGATGCCATGTGCTTCTCTCCCTAATGCAGTGCACCTTCCATTTTATGTTAGCTGGACAAAGAAATTTTGGACCTTTCATCCTACCATTTCAAAAAGGCGTCCGGCTAACATTTGACCCATTTCTCCTTAGACGCATACAAATTGCCGTCAGTGTGGAAACGGCCAAAGACGAAGTTTCTCTTTAATAATTTGCCATAGTCGCGCTAATCCATGCGGCTCAACTATAAGAAAAAAGATGATAAGCGAACCTAGCAACATAAACTTGACGTGTTCAGCAAAACCAGGGCTCATCCCTAATGTATCCACCAGCATGGCTTCTAAGCCGACAGGCAAAACAACAATAAATGCCGCCCCCAGAAATGAGCCGAGAATGGTGCCCAGCCCACCAATGATAATCATAAACAGAACATCAAACGACTGCTGTATTCCGAATGTTTCACCTGATTCTGCTGCGCCCAAATAGATCGAAAACATCAAAGCGCCGGCTACGCCTATGTAAAACGAACTCACACCGAAAGCTAAAAGCTTGGTGCTTAAAGGCCTGATGCCGATAAGTTCCGCCGCAATATCCATGTCACGAATTGCCATCCAAGAGCGGCCTATATGTCCACGCACCATATTTTTAGCGGCAAGCGCAAAAACGACAACAATGGAAAGCGTTACTAAATAAGCTACATTAGAGGGGGCCTCAGGACCAGTCACTCTAAAGCCAAGCAAATCCCGTGGCGGCACAGTAATCTGCCCTGTCGCATTATAATTGTTGAACCAGGGAAATTTATAAAAAAGCCAGATAATGAAAAATTGTGCAGCTAAGGTCGCGACTGCAAGATAGAAGCCTTTAATTCGCAAACTAGGTAAGCCAAAAAACATGCCGACTGCGGCGGTTACGAGCCCGGAAGCCAAAAAAACCAAAAGAATATTCAACTCAGGAAACGCCGTCATAATCTTATAAGATGCATAGGCTCCGACCGCCAAAAAAGCGCCCGTTCCCAGAGAGACCTGTCCACAATAGCCTGTGAGAATATTAAGACCAATGGCAGCAAGAGAATAAACAAGGAAGGGCAGCAAGATAGCATTGGTCCAATAATCATTGATAACGAACGGTATCACAAGAAATGCAACAGCAATGATGCCGAAAATAAACCAACGGTCCTGCGGAATCGGAAAAATACCTTGGTCCGATCCATAGCTGGTTTTAAATTCTCCTGCTTCGCGGTAAAGCATTGCTGTCTCTTTTCTCCTAAGATCTTAAACGCGTTCGATAATTTTTTCGCCAAATAGCCCTTGAGGGCGGAACATCAAGAAAACCAGGGCCAACATATAGGCAAACCAGTTTTCAATAGCCCCGTAGCCAAACGTCAGCCCTACGTAGACTTCAGCAACTTTCTCACCCACACCAATAATAAGGCCGCCGATAATTGCTCCCGGAATGGATGTAAATCCACCAAGTATTAAGACCGGCAGAGCCTTGAGTGCAATGAGAGATAGCGAGAATTGGATACCCGATTTGGTCCCCCACATCACACCAGCAACCAGAGCGACGATACCGGCAACGGACCATACGATAACCCAGATCGTCCTCAATGAAATCCCAACAGAAAGGGCGGCCTGATGGTCATCCGCCACGGCTCTGAGTGCGCGGCCAATTCTTGTCTTCTGGAAAAAGATGGCAAGAACCGCAACCAAAATACCCGCCGTAAGTGCCGCCACCATTTCGATCTTTTCAATATAGAGGCCAAAGGAATTTAAGAGCCAATCACTCGCTCCTTGCGGCAGTCCAATATCGAGCACTTTAACATCAGAACCCCAAATAATGTCACCCGCCCCTTCCAGAAAATAAGCAAGGCCGAGTGTCGACATAAAAAGAATAATTTGTTCCTGATTGACCAAATGCCGGAGAATAAATTTCTCAACGAGAAACGCTAGCACACACATAACCGCAATTGTTATGGGAATCGCGGCCCAAACAGGTATAGCCCAATTCGGGTCATCGACATGAACAAAGGGGATCGTACCTGACAGCAAGCCGACAAGTGTTAAACCCGCAAAGAGGGCCATCACGCCTTGGGCAAAATTAAAAACGCCTGAGGCCTTGTAAATAAGAACGAAACCAAGTGCGACGAGGGAATACATCAACCCCGCCATGAGACCACTCAGTACCGTTTCGACAAAAAACAACATGTCTTACAAGGCTCCTTTGTTTTTCACATATTTCTGGGCCTGAGGTTCTACCCCCCCACCCCAACCCTCTCCCTCCAGGGGGGAGGGAGTTTGAGGCCGCGCCTTTGGATGGATAAGTGAAAAATCTATATCGCCATCCCTAAAGGAGTTCAGCGCGAAGCGCCGGGTGGGGGGGATTGAACAAAGAAAACTCATCCCCGAGTGTTGGCCTATTCTCATACCGTCATCAATCATGCGGCACTCCTAAATACGCATCGATAACGTTTTGGTCATTCTGCACCATCTCAGGTGTTCCATCCGCAATCTTCTTACCGTGATCAAGCACAACGACACGGTCCGATATATCCATAACAACCCCCATGTCGTGCTCGATCAGAGCGATCGTTGTATTAAATTGCTCATTAACATCAAGAACGAAACGGGACATATCTTCTTTTTCTTCCAAGTTCATGCCAGCCATCGGCTCATCCAAGAGAAGCAGCTCCGGCTCCATGGCAAGTGCCCGACCAAGTTCCACTCTCTTTTGCAAGCCATAAGGCAAGCGACCAACAGGTGTCTTACGGATATGTTGGATTTCAAGAAAATCGATAACTCTCTCTACATGTTCCCTATGGCGATTTTCTTCCCACTGGGCCGGCCCCCAATGAACCATCTGCCATAAAAGCCCACGTTTCATCTTCAACGACCGGCCAGACATAATATTGTCGAGCGTCGTCATGCCCTTAAAGAGCGCTACATTTTGGAACGTACGGGCTATACCTTGAGAGGCCGCTACATGAGGACGCATTTGTTTCCTTGTATGGCCCTTAAATGTAATTGCACCTTCCTGCGGGTGATAAAAGCCGTTAATGACATTCAACATTGAGGTTTTGCCAGCGCCATTAGGGCCAATAATTGCTCGGATCTCACCCTTTCGGATATCAAAGCTGACATCTTGAATAGCTTGCACGCCGCCAAAGGCAAGCGAGACATGTTCTACTGAGAGTAGGGTCTCATGCTTCTCTTCTTTTGAAGGCGTTGGTTCAACTGTCCCTACCCCCGATGGAAGCGTTTCGTTTGCTTCAAAGACTGGCACGTTTTGGTCCGCGCTCATTCAGCAGCCTCCCTCTGGACCTCAACAGGATAGGGTTTCATGTCAGCAATCCGAATGTCACCTTCAATAACACCTTTACGACCATCCTCAAATGTCACTTCCGTAGAGATATGGCATGTATCACTGCCGTCATAGAGTGCCTTAATGAGGGGGCCATATCTATCAGCTATGAACGATCTGCGAACCTTCTGTGTCCGGGTTAACTCACCGTCATCTGCATCTAATTCCTTATGCAAAATAAGAAAGCGGCGGATTTGAGAACCAGCAACGTTAGCTTCTGTGGATAAGCTGAGATTCACTTCATCTACGTGCTTTTCTATCATCGTGTAAATGTCAGGCCGTGCTGCTAACTCCTGATAGCTGGCATAGGCAATATTGTTCCGTTCGGCCCAGTTGGAAACGGCAACTAAATCTATGTTGAGCATGACAGCGCAATAGTCTCGTCCGTCGCCAAATGCCACGGCTTCCTTAATATTAGGGTAAAACTTGAGTTTGTTTTCGATATATTTCGGCGCAAACAAAGTACCATCATTGAGCTTGCCGACATCTTTGACGCGATCAATGATCTTTAGATGACCATGCTTGCCGAAAAAGCCGGCATCGCCGGTACGGACCCAGCCATCCTCAGTTTTAGTTGATTTTGTTGCTTCCTCATTTTTGAAGTACGCTGAGAAAACACCCGGGCTCTTGAACTGGACCTCACCTGAATCTGAAATCCTGATATCAACATCAGGAGCGGGCGGCCCTACAGTATCGGCAAAAATTTCGCCGTCAGGCTGCATCGTGATGTAAACAGATGCTTCCGTTTGCCCATAGAGTTGCTTCAAATTCAGTCCCAAAGAACGGTAGAAGCTAAACATCTCAGGCCCAATCGCTTCTCCCGCCGTATAGGCAACTCTTGTGTTGGTGAGCCCCATACGGTTCTTTAGCGGACCATAAACCAAGAGCATTCCAAGCCAATAGAGGAGCCTGTCTTTGAAGCCTACATTATCACCATTGAGTATGGCCTCACCGCAGCGCTGAGCAACGGCTAAGAATTTGTGGAACATTGCTCGTTTTATTTTACCGGCATCTTCCATGCGGACCATGACATCCGTCAACATATTTTCAAAGACACGTGGAGGAGCAAAAAAATAGGTGGGGCCGATTTCCCGCTGGTCATTATGAACAGTTTCACGACTCTCGGGACAAGAGATGCAAAAACCCGCGACATAAGATTGTCCATAGGAGAAGATATGATCACCAACCCAAGCCATCGGTAAATAGGCTAGCATTTCCTCGTCATAGTCGAGCTTATCGAAAACGTTCCCATTGCGGGCGGTAATAATGACATTGTCATGAGTAAGCATCACACCTTTGGGCGTACCTGTCGTACCGGAGGTGTAAAGCATCACGCCTATATCACTCCCTTTACCTTTCTGGATTTCATCAAGCCAGGCTTGTTCGGTACCCGTTTCTTCTGAAATCATCTTTTTGCCAAGAGCCTGCACATCCTCGAAACTGTGTAAATGACCATGATCATATGCCTTCAACCCACGTGAATCATCGTAAATCATTTCACGAACGGAGCTGACGCGATCTTTAACCTCAAGAGCTTTATCGATCTGTTCCTGGTCCTCAGCGATAATGAAACTGGTCTCCGCATGGTTCAACACAAAGGCTAACTCATCAGCAACGGAATCTTGATAAACAGGAACAGGAATAGCCCCCAGACTTTGCGCAGAAACCATGCTCCAATAAAGCCGCGGCCGATTGTCACCAATGATTGCGATTGTATCACCCCGCTTAAGTCCAAGCTTTTGCAGCCCGATCGCAAATAGGCGCACTTCTTCTAAGACCTCTTTCCAGGTCCAAGCTTGCCATATACCAAGATCCTTTTCACGAATTGCCGGACGCGTGGCATACATCTCTGCATTACGTAAGAGAAGCTTTGGGAAAGTATCGTGTCCTACCGCTGTATCTGCCAGCGCTCGACTTGCTTCCATCTTCTCAAATCCCTCCAAGAAACCTATCTGCGTAATCTTGTGGTTTCCCACTTTACCCGCAGCAACATATCCTATTGACGCTTATAATCACGCTCTTTCGCGTTACTTAAACGCTATGATATTGTTATAGTTCGATTGTTTGAAATGTGAACTTACCCTCAATAATAACAAATGTATTGGACAAACTACGAGTTAGCGTTAGCGTATTACTTAATTTGGGTTTGGCGCCAATATCAAATTTCCAGGCCATCTATTGTTTGTTTTTACAATGTTATGGCCTACAAACAAGATAATATCACTCAGTCGTGATTTTTGGCTCACACACTCCCTTCGCGCAATAGTAAAGCCGCTTTTGCTCTCTCAGCCAATCCCCCCAAAGGCGAACATCAGAACAAAGTGGCCCCTTGGAGATTGCCTATAGTATCAATTCGTTACAAGAAGCAATTTTGTCGCTGTCATGATTAAGAGGCTTCAACTCCATAAACTTATGGGTTTCTGCGTAAAGTGATCATGAATGCCCGTTAATGAAAAATCGAATTACTTCGAATCCAACTGACTTTTTGGTAAAAATGCGCACTGAAGCTTAGACTGTTTCTATTTTAAGTTAAACCATCTGATGTCCTATCTATTCCGCCGCTATTGGATGTTGCGAGCTATCCGATTTTAGAGCTTGCAGCAATGACTGACCACGCTGTTCTACTTCTATGGCATTTCGCATTTTTATATGCCCGAAGCCACGTATTGACTGTGGTAACTTTGCCAATTCCAATAGGGTATCAAAGGATTGCGCATTGAGGTATGACGGGAGCTCATCTAAAAACTTTTCGTAGTCGGCAATAAGCTGACGTTCAAATTTGCGCTCTTGAGTGCGCCCAAAAATATCAAACCATGTCCCTCTCAAGCCCTTAAGGCCAGCAAGCAAACGGAAGATGGTCATCACCCAAGGTCCGAAACGGCGTTTTTTTGGTAGTCCTGTCTCAGGGTCCTTGCGCGCCAATAATGGAGCAGCCAAGTGGAATTCAAGACGGTAATCTCCTTCAAACTCTCTCTCTAACTGTTCGTGAAACGAGCCATTCGTATAAAGTCGTGCAACCTCATACTCATCTTTATAGGTGAGAAGTTTAAAATAAGACCTGGCGACAGCTTCCGAGAGTAATGTCTGATCTGGAGAATATTTTTTTTCAAGCTCCTGGGCTTCCAGAACTCTTTTTCTATAGCGTTCCGCATAAGCTGCATTTTGATAGTCGGTCAAAAACGCTACTCGCCGCGAAATAACCTCATCCAGCGTTTTTGCAAGGCGATGCGTGGGAAGTGGGCTCACGACCGGTTGAACAATCTTCTCAAGCGCTCGCCCATCATGGGCAGCCAGCCGCCCCCATTGAAATGCATGAATGTTCATCTCAACAGCAACACCGTTCAGACGAATTGCTTCAAGTAGCGCTTGGGATGAGACCGGAATATGTCCTAATTGATAGGCATAGCCGAGGAGGAAAAGATTTACCGCAATACTGTCACCAAGTAGAGCGGTCGCATAGCGGTAGGCTTCGATAAAGAAAGTTTTATCAGCCCCGGCGCGTGCTTCAAGTGCAAGTTTCAGCTCCTCTCCCGGAATCTCCATGTCAGGGCGATGTGTGAAATCCGCGGTCATAGTTTCATGGGAATTTGCAACTACCGTGGTTCTCCCTTCCCGAACTGTTGCAAGCACCTTGTCGGAACCCGTGACAACCAAATCACAACCGAGTATGAGGTCGGCACCTGCAACGGATGCTCGAATGGCCTTGATGTCCTCAGGTTTTGACCCGACGCGCAGATGGACAGTAACGGCTCCCCCCTTTTGCGCCAAGCCCGCCATATCAATAATCCCGACACCTTTATCCTCAATATGGGCTGCCATGCCGATAAGCGCACCAATGGTTACAACGCCTGTTCCACCGACACCGGTGACGATTATGGAATGGGGCCTTTCAAGAGATGGTAATCTCGGCTCAGGTAATTCAGAGGTTTCAGGAGCATGAACCGACCGGTCTTGGGCTTTCTCCAGACCCTTTTTCAAACTCCCTCCATGCACTGTAACAAAACTTGGGCAGAACCCATTCACACAAGAGAAGTCCTTGTTGCAAGAGGATTGATCGATTGTCCTCTTGCGACCAAATTCTGTTGTGACCGGCGCAATCGACATACAATTCGACTGCACCCCACAATCCCCACATCCTTCACAAACCAACTCATTAATGACAACCCGCTTAGGTGGATCTGGGTAAAGGCCGCGCTTACGTCGGCGCCGCTTTTCAGCCGCACAAGTTTGGTCATAAATAAGAACCGAGACCCCCTTTACCTTCTGCAACTCTTTTTGGACCGATTGCAATTCATCGCGATGGTGGATTGTGGTTCCAAATGGAAAGCGGTCGTTAGTAGTATACTTTTCCGGTTCATCTGAAACGATGACGACACGATTAGCCCCTTCTGCAGCAACCTGCCGCGCCATGTCAGCTACGCTCACGCCGCCCTCAATCATCTGACCACCGGTCATGGCAACAGCATCGTTATAAAGAAGTTTGAAGGTGATATTCGTGCCTGAAACAACCGCAGCTCTTATCGCCAAGCTGCCGGAATGCATATATGTGCCGTCACCAAGATTTTGGAAAATATGGTCGCGTTTCGAGAACGGCGCTTCGCCGATCCAATTGGCCCCCTCCCCGCCCATTTGCGTAAAACCTTCGGTAGAGCGATCCATCCACTGCACCATGTAATGGCATCCAATACCGGCATAGGCACGAGCGCCCTCTGGAACAATAGTTGAGGAGTTATGCGGACAGCCTGAACAAAAATAAGGTATCCGAGTAATGAGATTTGAGGCGTTTCTGGCATGAGCCTCAACTTTTTCGAGCTCTTCAAGACGGCTGGCGATTTCAGGATCTTGTTCCCGGGCCAAGATCCGTCTTGCAAGAGTTATAGCAATCTGTACCGGTTCTAACGCCCCCTTTGCCGGGAAGAGCCAATCCTCATTCTCATCCCGCTTACCTATAACTGCAGGCGCATTTCTCTGACCATAGAGCTGTTCCTTAATTTGGGTTTCAATAAGCGAGCGCTTTTCCTCGACAACAAGAATAAGATCCAAACCATCTGCAAAGGCGGTAATTCCATCTGGCTCAAGCGGCCATGTCACGCCCACTTTATAGAGCCTTAAACCGAGATCAGCAGCTTTCACCTCATCAATGCCGATAAGGTCAAGAGCTTCCGCTACATCAAGATAGCTTTTGCCGGTGGTTACAATTCCGATCCGCGGAGCAGGTCCCCCACTGAGCACAAGGCGGTCAAGTTTATTTGCCCGGATGAAAGCCAGAATGGCAAGACGCTTGACATCATGAAGCCGGGCTTCCTTTGCAAGCGCCTCATCACGAAGACGGATATTGACGCCCTCAGGCGGCATAACAAAATCACTCGGTGTAACGATATTGAGGCGTTCCAAGCTCCCATCTACTGACGCGGTCTGCTCAATATTATCCTTGACGCATTTAAGACCAACCCAGACACCCGCATATCGCGAGAGCGCCCAACCATAATGACCGAAATCCATAATCTCCTGCACACCGGCCGGGTTCAGCACCGGCATCATCGCATCAAGAAATGCGAATTCCGATTGATGTGCTGATGTCGACGACTCACAGGTGTGATCGTCTCCCATTAACGCCAGCACCCCTCCGTGTTTTGATGTGCCAGCATGATTAGCGTGCCTGAATATGTCGCCCGAGCGATCAACGCCTGGCCCCTTACCGTACCAAATACCAAAGACACCATCATAGCGCCCCTCACCACGAAGCTCTGCTTGTTGCGAGCCCCAAAGTGCGGTTGCAGCCAAATCCTCATTCAATCCTGATTGGAAAACGATGTTGTGGGCTTTTAAAAGATGCGGAATGCCCATAAGTTGCTGATCAAGCGATCCAATAGGCGAACCGCGATAACCCGTTATATACCCAGCGGTGTTCAGTCCCTGGCGCTTATCCAATTCATGCTGCATCAAAGCCATTCTGATAATAGCCTGCATTCCGCTGATATAAACGCGTGATTTTGTGAGATCGTATTTATCGTCCAAGCTTACCTTGGCGAAAGCCATGGTATGTTACCTCTTCTAGATTGTAATCAGGGCTTAACGATTATCTGCGTGCCAGAAAGAATGACCGATTTTACGCATCTTCGCATTAGGTCAGGAATGCTGACATAATTTTATAAGCAGAGCAATATGCACTGCAGCAAATCTGTTTTAAGACTTAAGAAGAGGTAAAGGTGTTTTCCAGTGGAAAATTGGAGAACCCCCTTAACCTCAACAATGTTTGATTGGTGGTACAATCAAACATATGTGAAGCACGTGCCCCATATTGGACACCCCAAAGGTGGTCTCTGTTTAACCATTTACTTGCCGTAAAGCGTGAGTGGCAGCCATGTTGAAAGAGCCGGGAAGTACCAGATGATTGCGAGTGCAATTATCTGAATAATGACAAAAGGGGTAACGCCCTTATATATATCCCAGGTGGTAACTCCTGGAGGGGCGACCCCACGAAGATAGAATAGTGAAAATCCAAAAGGTGGTGTGAGGAATGAGGTCTGCAGATTGACACTCATGAGAACCCCTAACCAAACCGGGCTCATTGTGACATCCGGCGCAATCTCCATTTTGAGAAGTATCGGCGCGACTATCGGCACCACAATAAAAACGATCTCTAAATAATCTAAAAAAAAGCCCATGATAAACATCACGGCCATAACAACAAGAACCGCACCAAAAGTACCGCCTGGCAAATTAGTCAGGATTTCTTCTATATAAGTATCTCCTTCAAGCCCACGGAACACGAGGGAAAACATCGCTGCACCCACCAGAATAATAAATACCATGGATGAGATTTCCATGGTTGAGCGCATAACACTGACAAGAACTCGCGTTCCGTCGCTATCCGAATTTTGATATGTCCTGACGAGAGCAACGCCAATCCCATAAAGCAGGCCAAGAACAAGTAGCAGCGATACACCGATGGCGACTTTTTCGATATCCGGAATGACATCGCGTTGCATCCTCAGGTCAAAGAAAAATGTCACGGCTAACATCGCAAACATGCACAATGCGCCAATTATGATTGGCCGACCACGCGCCTCATCCAGCCTATGACCAGCAAGCATGATAGCACCGACCGCACCGACGCTTGCCGCCTCCGTAGGTGACGCCAAACCGCCTAGAATAGATCCCAAAACCGCAACGATTAATATAAGGGGAGCGAATAGAGATCGGGCCAACTGGCGATAAAACTCACGCTTAGAACCACCAATCAATTCTTCGCTTGGAATGGCCGGCGCGTTATCAGGATAAATTTTTGAGTAAAAGAAAATATAAATCATATAGATGCCGACGAGCAAAAGGCCTGGAAATAACGCACCGGCAAATAGATCATTCACAGAAACGGAATCAGGAGAAAAGTTCCCAAGATCGAGTTGCGCCTTCTGAAAGGCGCCCGAAAGTTGGTCTCCAAGAAGAACGAGTACAATCGATGGCGGGATAATCTGGCCAAGCGTGCCTGATGCACAAATCGTTCCGCAAGACATGGTCTTGCTATAACCCCGCTTAAGCATTGTCGGTAAAGACAAGAGTCCCATGGTGACGACCGTTGCTCCGACAATCCCGGTTGATGCCGCCAGTAAAGCACCCACCACACACACGGAGTAAGCCAGCCCCCCTTTGGCCGCACCGAAAAGGCGTCCCATATTGTCGAGAAGTTCTTCAGCGACTTTGGAGCGCTCGAGCATTACTCCCATAAAGACAAAGAGCGGCACAGCAACCAACACTTCGCTTGACATGGTAGTTAAAATGCGTTGCGGGAAAGCCGTTAAAAATGACAGATCGAACAGACCTGCAAAAAAAGCAATGAATGCGAATATGGCCCCAGTGCCAGCAAGAGTGAACGCAACGGGATAGCCGAGAAGCAATAGCCCGATTGCAGTGCAAAACATTAACAGGCAGAGAACCTCTGGCTGGAATATTACTGACATCAAACCCCCCGGGGCTTACTCGTTCACTGAGCAATCTTTTCTGTTGTTTCAGAAGCGCTGCTACCTGTGTCAGAAGCCTGCTGATAGATCATTTCAACACCCCTGAGCTGTAGCCAAGCCTTAATCGCCATCGACACGCCCTGCAAGCCAAGCAGTATCGCAAAAAGCCAAATCACCGTTTTAAATAGAAAAATAAGGGGTAGTCCGCTGAGTTCCGTAGACCCCTCCAATACTTTCCATGAATTGATGACATAACCCCAAGAAAGCCAAACCGTGAGAATGCAAACAGGGACCAGGAAGATGATCGCTCCAAACAAATCCACCAAAGCTTTGGCCCGGGGCGAGGCGTCTCCATAAATGAGGTCAACACGGACATGGCCATCATATAGCAAGGTGTACCCCGCACCCATCATGAATAAGATGCCGTGAAAGTACCATATGGACTCCTGCATCGGGATGAACCCTATGGCAAAAACATAACGCAAAATAACGACTAGGAACTGTACAAGCACCATAGCTAATGCCGTCCACGCCGTAGCCCGGCCAACATATTCGTTAAGTGTATCAATTCGTCTGTATAGTAATTGGAGAGAACTCACCTTTTTGTGACACCTAATTTTTAAAATCTGTTGACCGTTTTGGACTGAACGGCTTTAAACTGACATCTCCCTAATTTAACAGGGCCCGAGCCAGCAAAGCTAGCCCAGGCCCCGTCAAAGAAGCTAAACTTATTTGTTACACAAGACACTGACTTTAGAAGTCGGTCAATGCACGTTTGCGCATATAGGATTGGTCAGACAGTTTAGACCAATCCAGCGCAACTTTGCGGAACTTCATGAAGCTCTCGTAAACTTTCTTAGTGAGTGGATCAGCAGCACCGGCTTTAGCGATCACGTCTTTCGCGGCCTTACCTGCTTCTTTAAAGATCTCATCGGAAAATTCATGAACCTTGACGCCGTGCTTCTTAACTAGGGTTTCAAGTGCCGCTGAATTATTGGCATTGAATTCTGCAAGGTCGTAATTGTTCTCAGCCAACGCACAAGCTTCGATCAAAGCCTGATCGCTCTTAGGTAATTTGTCATACAAATTCTTGCGAACACCAAGGCTAAGTACAGTGCCCGGCTCATGGAAACCTGGATAATGATAGTGTTTCGTGACTTTATAGAAACCAAAAGCCAAATCATTATATGGGCCGACCCATTCCGTGGCATCGATCGCACCGGATTGGAGTGATGGCATAATTTCAGCACCACCAAGTGTTACGGATGTGCCACCAAGGGCTTTGATGACATCGCCACCAAGACCTGGAATACGCATCTTCAGACCCTTGAAATCTTCAACGGACTTAATTGGCTTTTTGAACCAGCCACCCATTTGCGAACCAGTATTTCCGCAAACAAAAGGTTTTACATTGAATTGCGCTGAAAGCTCGTCCCATAATTTTTGACCCCCACCGTAATGAATCCACGCATCCATTTCATCGGGACGAAAACCAAATGGGACCGCCGCAAAAAAGGCATAGGCTTTAACCTTGCCCTGATAGTAATACTCTGCAGAATGGTAGAGATCAGCTGTACCCTCTTGGAGAGCATCTAGGCATTTGAGTGGGTGAACAAGTTCACCGCCACCAAAAAGTTTCACTGTATATTTTCCGCCAGAGGCTTCGGTCAACCTCTTGCCAAAACGTGCCGCTGCGGTACCTAGGCCGGGAAAACCTTTTGGCCAAGACATAACCATTTTCAGTTCTTTTTTGTCTTGCGCGATAGCAGGGGCCGCAAGTGCCGACGTAGTGGCAACGCCTGCAACCGCAGCGCCTGATTTTTTTAAAAACGAACGACGATTCATAGCAATACTAATCCTCCGATGTTCAGAACAAAGGAATTGGGGGCCATCTTATATCACTGGGCCAGCCCGTTCTGCCCGCGGCATAATATAGGTGAGGAAGCGCCAAGACTGCAATTGGCTAAAACATTATTTTTTACTGAAAATCATGCTTTTATCGGATTTCAGCGCGATAAATCCTAGTTAATCAAAGATGGGAGCTCCCCAAGCGAGTTAATAACCGCTTTGGGTTCGCCCGGCATGCGCTCCTGCGGCTGATTAAAACGATTGATATGGACCACTTGGAATCCAAAATACGCACCCGCGGATGCATCCCAAGCATTTGCCGAAACGAAACAAACCTCGCCTGGGCTCAAATTCGTTTTTTCTGATACCATGCGATAGACTTTGGGGTCCGGCTTATAGATACCGACATCATCAACGGAAAGCACATGATCAAGTACCGGTGCCAGCCCTGCTGAATTCACAGCGGCTTGCAGCATTTTTTTGCTACCATTAGACAGAATACCGGTCGTCAAACCCGCCTTCTTAAGATCTGTTAGTGCTTGTACAGCATCGGGATAAGCATCGAGCGTGAGATAAAGGTTCATGAGCCGCTCGTGTATCTCAGGTCGTTCGATACCGTAGGCTGCAAGAGCATAGTCGAGGGCTTCACCGGTTACCTGCCAAAAATCCGTATGCGCCTGCATAAGGCTTCTCAGCCAAGTATATTGCAATTGTTTCATGCGCCAGAGGTCAGAAATCGGGCTTGCATTTTCCCCTAGATCCTCAGCAATGCGGGCAACCGGCGCATGCACATCAAATAATGTCCCATAGGCATCAAAAAAACATGCTTTTATCCCCTTCAACATGATACCTCCTTACGTCGTATTTAGGACTTAAAGTGGAAGTTCTTATAAGTAATGTAAAACCCACCTTTGAAAAACCTAATGAAACTATTAGAGCTTCTCGCACGTATATGGATCATTATGAATTATGCTAGTCATCAACTCATTTTCGCAAAATGGTTATTTCGCAATAACAGATTTTCCAGCTATGCAAGAAACACTGTTTATTTAAGCAGTTGGATGGGGGCGACTTTATGAACGGTGTTAATCTGACAAAAGCTAAAGATTTAGGGGAGATCGATGGTCCGCTGCTCATTTGCGGCGGTGCCTATAGCAATTTTGAGGCTCTCACTGCCTTTTTTGTCCTTGCTGATAAGCTGGGCATACCATCTCAGCAGATTATTCATACTGGTGATGCAATTGCCTATTGCGCAAACCCGCGAGAGACAACAGAGCTTCTTGCGGAAAAAAATGTACACGTCATTCAGGGAAATGTTGAAGACTGTCTTGCCAAAAGAGCACCAAATTGCGGTTGCGGTTTTGACGAGGGTTCAACATGTGACGCTCTCTCCCAGCGCTGGTTTGCCTACGCCGACGCTTTGGTTTGTTCGGATTTGAGATCCTATATGAGGGCCTTACCTCACCAGCTCACATTCAAACTTTCCGGCTATACATTTCGGGTGGTTCATGGAGGTGTTAAGGCAAACAACACGTTCTTTTACCCCTCCAGCAATGCGGTCATTTATAAAGAAGAATTTGCAGCAGCACGGGCCGACATAATTATTGGCGGGCATAGCGGTCTACCGTTCACCCGAACAATCGGAAAGCGGATATGGCACAATTCAGGTGCTTTGGGCCTACCTGCAAATGATGGGACCCCACGTGTTTGGTGTAGCTGTCTCCTCCCTGGAAAAACGGATATTCATTTCATACATCATGCCCTTGACTATGATTATGAAACTGCGCGGCAAAAGATGCTCCGTGCCAAACTTCCTGAAGGATATGCGGATGCTCTTGCTACCGGTCTTTGGCCCAGCCTAGAAAACTTACCACCTGCGGAACAATTGCGAACTGGTAAAATGATTCATTTTGCCACTGAACCTCAGATGACAACAGAAGCCCTTATGCTTTCAGCCTAAATTTTGGAACTACAATCGGTTTTTTAACGATATGGCTTGAGTAATGAGACGATGAGCTGAAAAAAATTATTGCGGCCGGGGTAACCAGTAATCCGCCCTAACTCATTGTTTTTGTTAAAAAGGATAAATGTGGGTACAGTGACAATCTGTGTACTCAATTTATATTTACGGTAATCGCTACTGATCTTAATACGATTCAGGGGTGCTATTCTACCAGGCCAGCTTTTAGCATAATCATCACCGACATCACGGTCGAACAGCTTACAATAAGTGCAATTGGAACTTACAAACATGACAAGCTCCATATCCTTTGTGTCTGCCTCCTTTGTGTCTGCTGGCGCTTTGGTTGCAAAACACACAAATATCAGCGCGAGCACACCAACGAGAATAACCACGATATTTTGATGCACGGGCGTGCCTTCCCTCCAACGCAAATGATAACCTTCACTTTGCTTATTGTTAGTGATGGGTAAAAAAAGGCAACAATAGGCATGTAAAGCGGTTAAGTAGCCGCTTAACCACATGGGTACCTCCAAAAAGCATCCACCATCCCCTGCCATCCACTTAATTATCGCAGAATATGGCGGATGGCAGGGGGTGGTGGATGGCCCGAAGGGAGTATTTAGAGGTGCCTACATGCATTAAGATTAAAAAGCTTTTTCAAAATGGCCGCGCCGGACCAAGGGAAGCAATAAAGAGCATTAGCCCTAAAGCTAGAACCAGAAAAGAACCGCCAATGGCGGTAGCAGAAGAAATACGGTCCACCCATACCGACCGGCTTTCCGCCATGCGTAAAGCCAATTGCTTTGATCCAACCGCCAAAACCGCGAGGGTTGAAACGGTGATTGCCGTCCCTAAAGCCATGGCGAACGTGGCAGTAACACCGGACCAAAAGATCCCTTGGGTCAAAGCAAAAATAAGAACCAAAATTGCTCCCGTACAAGGACGGATACCCACAGCAAAAACTATGGCGGCTGCATTGCGCAGGGACCAGTTTTTTTCAAGCTGATCAGCATTTGGTATATGAGCATGCCCGCAGCAAGCTTCATCATGGTTCGCGTGGTGGTGATGTTGGTGTGGGTTAGCGGATACCTCTGTACCGTTTGGCATAGATGTTTTGCGCATAAATATTTTGCGCAGTTGTGAAAAAAGAAGCCACGCGCCGACAAGCGCAATAAGCCCATAACTTGCTGTTTCCACCGTACTGACCGTTTGACGGATCTTAATACTCGTTGCATTGAGCACAACTGCCAAAACCCCCACCAAAATAATTGCGGAAATGGCTTGCACGACAGCTGCTGCGAATGCCAACAAGATACCCCGGCGCACAATGCGCTCATTAGCCAAGACATAGGACGATATCACGGCTTTGCCATGTCCTGGACCGGCAGCATGGACCACACCATAAATGAAGCTAATCAAAATAAGGGCGAACCCGGTGCTTAGCCCTCCCTCAGATTTAATGCGCCCTACAGCAACTCTTAGATCATTATGTAATTTTTGTTGCGTGGTCTGCACCCATACCCAAAACCGAGAAAACAGCCCGGAGGCACGCGTCTCCTGACCTGGTCTAGACTCTGGGTTAGATAAAGATTTCGGTGGTGTAAAACTTCGACCCTGCTGGCTCGGCGCAGCAAAAGGAGAACGGCTCTCTTGTGCATAAGAGCTCGCTGTTAATGTAATAAGAGCAATACAAGCAAATAAAAGCAGCTTCACGAAAAATATCCGTTTGGCTATTACGTGTTCTAAGTCATTGCACGCCACAGGCAATAACTGCCTGTTGGGCAAACTGTTCACCGATATTGTTATTCGCACCTTGAGCAGCGAAATACGCTTCATTCAATTTGGCAACTTCAGGGTTTGTGGTTTCCGATCTTGCAACGATGGCATGGCAGTCCGCAGGAGCCCCTGCCGCCAGTCTGACAGGGGATTTATCATCCTTAGGGAAAGAAAAGGCGATGTAATATGTCGGATCATAAACATCGAACTTAAATGGTGTGGCATCCGCACGCACGGGTGTCTTCAATGGTAATGTGAATGTAAGCGACAAAATGCTGTTTTTATATTCTAGAAAATAATCAATCGGTTCGCCTAGCGGGTGAGCTTTCTCACCAAATTTTGCAAAAGTGAAAAAGTCAAATTCCTTAAGGGACGTAACATTTTCTTTAGCTAGGCCCGCTAGCTCATTTCGATCATAGACACCGTCACGGTTTTTATCGAGCCCTTGGATTGCGAAAGCGGTATAAAATTCATCAAACGTCCATGTATGGCGAAGCCCGGTAATCAGCCCCTTATCTCCATAAAGTACTTCCGTTTTGGTGGTGACCCAAACATGAGGATGGGCCGTAGCCTGGCCCGCAACGATCATAAGCATAGCGGGAACCAATACAAATGCCCAAATATTCTTGGTTCTGATCATTTCTTTATCTTCCCAAATTGCTTAACCGGTTTGCTAAAGCGTTTCCAGGAAAAGTGGACACCGGTTTTCCGTCCGGAAACGCGACAAAACAAAGACCTAGCATAATAGCGCCATATTTGACGGCATTAAGATATAAATTTCTACGTCAGAGTGCAAATGACATCGGGCGGCATTAAGCCGCCCGATCTTATTTCTTCAGCAATGAACGATAAATGCTTCAGATTGCGCGGAATTTTTTCCAGGTGACAATGACCGGTGCCCCTATGCGAACCCTGGGGTAAAGGTCAAGAACATCCTGATTGTACATACGTATGCAACCATGAGAGACCGCTGTACCGATGGTCCAGGGAGCATCAGTCCCATGAATACGATAAAGCGTCTTACCAAGATACATCGCCCGCTTACCCAATGGATTGCGCGGATGCCCACCTGGCACAAATGCTGGCAACTTTGGATTTTCACGGCGCATTTGCGCGGTTGGCGTCCAGGAAGGGTTCACCTTTTTCATGCTGATGTGGCTGCGGCCAGCCCATGATGCCTTTCCGGTCGGAATGGCAACAGGATAGCTAATCGCTCGCCCCCGGCGATGAACATAGTAAAGGCGGCGATCACCGAAACTGACAATAATGGTACCTGGGCGGTAATTCTTCCTAAATTTGACCAGCTGCCTGCCACTTGAATATTCCCCTGGACCAAACAGCGCATCAAAGAGCCCCTGTGCAGACGCAGATTGAGGTGTAAGCGCTGCAACATATGCAAGCACACCGACGGCAAACAGAATATTGCGATTAGCAAGGTGACGGATCATCAAAAACTCCCGTGTTTAAACGTCTTGTTTCTCATTGCCCAATCAAGATTAATATTTTCTTTGCTGCGGATAAAATGGCTGTTACGCCCTTTAACGAACCATATATCAACAGATGCCCCTACGGGAGACATGGTCAATGGAAATAACGGCATCGTGATCAGCATCAAATGCTATTTATACTTTGCCGCACCCAATAGAGACCATTGAGCATTCGTTTTAGAGATATGATAGACAGCCTATTATGATTATAAACTCCCACCCGAATAACAACCAATGACAGCAAAGTTCTACCTCAAGCCATAACTCAACGCCCTGCCTTTGCTCTCATAGCAATTAGGAGGTGAATTGAATCGAACTTGATCGCGACAATTGTGAATGCTGTCTTTTCAGCATTCAAGTGATTGTAAAAGCAATACGAAGTATTTGCCCTTGGATTTCATAATTTGTGAACATGGTGTGGGAATCTGGACACAGTATTTGTCGTCGAGAGGTTAACGGAAGTTTACAACAAGCCCCTCAGATCATACCTCCCGTCCATTGCTTCGCTACTTGAGACGTTTCTCTACGGTCTATCGCTTCGCTACTTGAGGTGTTTCTCCATGGTCTATCGCTTCGCTACTTGAGGTGTTTCTCCATGGTCTATCGCTACGCTACTTGAGACGTTTCTCTACGGTCTATCGCTACGCTACTTGAGGTGTTTCTCCATGGCCTATCGCTTCGCTACTTGAGGTGTTTCTCCATGGTCTATCGCATCGCTACTTGAGGTGTTTCTCCATGGTCTATCGCTTCGCTACTTGAGGCGTTTCTCCATGGTCTATCGCTTCGCTACTTGAGACCGGCATACAAATCGGACAAACCCATTAACCAAATGCGTCACGCTTTCGTTTAGGCATCAGATATCAATCTCTTTCCACCATTTTGCTCCTAGGCATAATAGCTCGCTCAGAAAAACTGATATTCCACATTGAGATAAAAGACCGCCAAAAATTTCTTTCTGAAAACCATATAACGATATTCTTACTTTAAAACAGTGTCTTATGCTTGTAATTAGTTTATGTTGGGGCTGGTATATGCACCCCTCATAGTGAATTACTCTTGGATTGCTTATTCACAATAATGGGGGCAAAGTTGTATTTTATCTGGCTGGGCAGAATGCCAATCACATTGGACGGTCAAACAATCCAATTTTGAGCATTGCCAAACCGACAAGGAGCGGAAACATCTGCTAATTGCCAAATCAACCCATAGAGATGAGTAGGGAGGAAAGCTCATGTCTGTAAAAACTAACGATAACAAAGCTGTCTCACGGCGCAAATTTTTGAAAGGCGGTGCTCTTGCCGCCAGCGGCGCCGCTGCAGCGACAGTTGCGTTTCCAAATGTATCACGTGCAGCACCAATTACACTGAAAATGCAGGCCTCTTGGGGCGCAAAAAGCGTCTTCACAGATATGGCCAAGCAATATGTGGACCGCGTGCAGAAGATGTCTGGAAATCAGATCAAAATTGATCTGCTTCCCGCAGGCGCTGTTGTGAAGGCTTTCCAAGTCCAAGATGCCTGTCATGATGGTGTCCTGGATATGGCGCACACAGTGACCGCTTATTGGTACGGTAAAAACAAGGCAGCTTCCCTTTTTGGAACTGGACCTGTTTTTGGTGCCAACGCAGCACAAATCCTTGCATGGATTCACTACGGTGGTGGTAAGGATCTCTATAAGGAGCTTGTTCAGGATGTCCTGAAGCTTAACCTGGTTGGCTTTTTCTGCATGCCCATGCCGACGCAACCTCTTGGCTGGTTCAAAAAGAAAGTTACCAGTGCTGACGACATGAAAGGCCTGAAGTACCGCACGGTTGGTCTTGCCACTGATATTATGCAGGGTATGGGCCTTAAAGTGACACAGCTTCCAGGCGGTGAAATTATGCCGGCTCTGGAACGTGGTGTGATCGAAGCCTTTGAATTCAATAACCCAACCGCTGACAGCCAGTTCGGTGCACAAGACGTGTCCAAACACTATCACATGGGTTCTTATCACCAGGCTGCCGAGTTCTTTGAAATCATCGTCAATAAAGACAAATTCGGCTCACTCGACCCGGCTCATCAAGCTATCATTGAGCATGCTGCAGAAGCAGCCAATACCGCAAACTACGGCTATGCCATGGATTTGTATTCCAAGGATCTGCAGAAATTGATCAAAGAGCATAAGGTCAATGTTTACAGAACCGATGAGTCAATCATGAAGGCGCAATTGGCCTCTTGGGATAAGGTTCTTGAAAAGCTCAATAAGGATGCATTCTTCAAGAAGGTTGTCGATAGCCAAAAAGCATGGAGTGAACGGGTCGCTTTCTATGACCTCACTAATTCCGCCGATTACAAGCTCGCCTATAAGCATTATTTCCCAGGCAAACTGAGCTTCTAATCTTGCTGTTGCCAAGGTGATTTCGGGCGGCAGATAATTTTGCCGCCCGGAATAACGCTGGGTTCTGTACTTATAAGCGCTCGCTTAAATGTAAAAGCTGAACTGTATGTTTTATGTTGCGCGGCAAATTCATCTTTATCCCCATGTAGATGGGGATCCAAATGTGAGTCAAATTTGGGTTCCCGCCTTCCGCTTCCTTTGCAAAAATAAATTATCGTCATTGCGAGAAGGCTTTTGCCGACGAAGCAATCCAGTTTTAACATATGGATTGCCACGTTCACTGATGTTCGCCGCAATGACGAATTTTGCAGTGAAGCTCCTTCACGGGAATGATGCCGCGTAAAAAAAGCATTCTCAGTGAAGTCTTAAATTGGAGCATATGCACCAGCTCAATCTTTGCGGGCAGTCAGTTGTCGGGCCAGCCCATTAACCAGGCCCTTAACTAGGAGAGTGATTTGCAAGCCTTCATTCTCGCCGTTGATAAAATCTCATCATGGGTTGGTAAGGCCTTCGCCTGGTGTATCATGATCATGTCAATCGGGGTCGGTTATGAGGTTTTGGTGCGCTATCTTTTGCGGGACCCGACATCTTGGGCGTTCGATGTTTCTTATATGATGTATGGCGCCCTCTTTATGATGGCAGGGGCTTATACATTATCACGCGACGGTCATGTACGCGGTGATGTTGTCTACCGGCTTTGGAAACCTAAAACACAGGCCAAGGTTGAACTTGTTCTCTATTTTCTGTTTTTTTACCCGGGCGTACTCGCCTTGATGATTGCTGGGTGGAAATATGCAAGCCGCTCCTATCGCTATCAGGAAGTGAGCGTCATGTCGCCTGCCAATGTTCCCATTTTTCAGTTCAAGATGATAATTGTTGCTGCTGCAACATTGTTGTTTATTCAGGGGCTTGCACAGATTTGCCGCTGTATCATTTGCATACGAACAGGCGAATGGCCTGCGCATCTGGAAGATATTGAAGAGATGGAAGAGGTCCTTCTGCACGAGCACGAGGAAGAAGTGCTACGCCATGGGTCTGAGGCCGTTGACGTGGTTGAGCCTTCCAAGGATGTAAAGGACGCAATAATAAAAGAGACAAAAAATGACTGATCCCCAAATTGCCGTGATGATGTTGGGGATCTTTATCCTCGTTATCATGCTGGGGTTCCCCATTGCTTTTACACTCATGGGAATGGGAGTCGGGTTTGGCTATTACGCCTATTACGATCCAACCCGAATGAAGTCTATATTCGATAACCGAATTTTTGATTTGCTTGTCAATCAGACCTATTCGGTGATGGCTAACGACGTGCTGACTGCAGTGCCGTTATTTCTTTTTATGGGCTATATCGTTGAACGGGCTAACATAGTTGACCGGCTTTTTCACACCCTCTACATCGCCGCAAGACGATTACCGGGAGCCATGGCAATTGCGGCACTTGCCACCTGCGCCCTCTTTGCAACAGCCACAGGGATTATCGGTGCCGTGGTTACCTTAATGGGACTGCTCGCTTTTCCCGCTATGTTGAAAGCCAGATACAACACAAGCTTTGCTTCGGGCGTTATCTGCGCGGGCGGCTGTCTTGGCATTCTTATTCCGCCCAGCATCATGCTCATTGTTTATGCTGCCACATCCAATGTCTCCGTTGTCAAACTATATGCAGGCGCGATTTTCCCCGGCTTTATGCTTGCTGGACTCTACATTCTCTACGTGTTGGGCGTTTCCCTGCTTAAACCGAATTTAGCGCCAAAACCACGCGAAGAGGACATACCGGATGTGACCGGCTGGCAAGTTACAAAGATGATGCTCACATCATTCTTTCCCCTTGCCTTTTTGATCCTATCCGTTCTCGGCGCAATTCTCTTTGGACTTGCGACACCGTCGGAAGCTGCATCTGTCGGTGCACTTGGGGGCATGGCATTGGCGATCGCTTATCGGATAGCTGCATTCGTAGACCGCAAGGAAACCCCGCCTTGGGCAGATCTTAGCTGGAAGCCGAGCGATTCAATCCTTTATGCGATTGGGTATGGTGCTATTGCGACAGTTGTAATCGCGATCAGCTATTTAATCATCCGTAAAATCTTGGAGGTTTTTGCCGGACTAGCCCCTCCAGAAGAGCCAGGTTTTCTTCTTTCACCTGGCGTTGGGATTCTTCTCACCATAATTATTGGACTGCTTTCAAGAACTAATCTCCTGCGTGCTCTTCAGCCTGAACGGCCAGAGCTTGCGCGCATGTTCACATATGGTGGAATAGGGGCCCTGTTCGGCCTGATCCTTGGCGCAGTTTACATCGCGATGTTCACTTCGCTAGGTCTTAACGAACGCTTCGCCAACCATAACGTTAACTGGCTTGGTATCGATATTGGATTCTTCGTCGGCGCACTCGGCTATATGGCCTGGAAAATTAGTGATCAGGATAGGCTGCGTGAATCTATTTATTTGTGCGTACGAACATCGGCCATGGTCTGCTGGCTGTTTGTCGGGTCTTGGACATTTTCTTCTGTTTTTTCCTATATGGGCGGCGAGACGCTGATTAAGGAGTTTGTTCTTAGCATGAATCTGTCTCCGTTAGCGTTTTTGCTAATGGCGCAGTTGATTATTTTCCTCCTAGGCTGGCCGTTGGAATGGTCGGAAATCATCATTATTTTTGTGCCGATCTTTCTGCCGCTGTTACCTGCATTCGGGGTGGACCCGCTCTTCTTTGGCATTCTCGTGGCATTGAACCTGCAAACCTCGTTTCTAACTCCGCCTATGGCCATGGCGGCCTATTACCTCAAGGGGGTGGCGCCCCCTCATGTTCAACTCATTCAGATATTTAAGGGTGTGATGCCTTTCCTGATGATGGTCTTTCTGGCCATGGTCATCCTCTATGTCTTCCCAGGCATAGCTCTTTGGCTCCCTCAACAAATTTACGGGAATTAGGATGTTATGACCGATCTTTACACATTGACCGCGGTGGAAGCGGCTAAAAAAATAGCCGAAGGCGAAGTTAGCTCGAAAGAACTTGTCGAGGCATGCATTAACCGTATCGAGGAGCGGGAAGAAACTATTTGTGCTTGGATACATTTTGATCCCGATTATGCGCGCAAACAGGCAGAAGCCGCAGATGCAGCACGGTCTCGAGGCGCCGGCATAGGCCCGCTTCATGGTGTTCCTGTTGCCATTAAAGACATCCTCGATACGAGTGACATGCCCACGGAAAATGGAACCCCCATTCATGAAGGACGACAACCTACGGAAGATAGCGCTGTGGTTGCCCAGCTCCGTGAAGCCGGTGCTGTCATCATGGGCAAAACGGTGACGACCGAAGTTGCTTTCTTTCATCCTGGGAAAACGCGTAATCCCTATAATCCCGATCACACGCCCGGGGGCTCATCAAGCGGCTCGGCTGCTGCCGTTGCTGATCTAATGGTGCCTATTGCCATTGGTACGCAAACCGCAGGCTCAGTCATTCGGCCCGCCTCTTTTTGCGGTGTCTATGGCTATAAACCCACTTATGGTCTTGTTTCCCGTAGAGGCGTACTCAGCCAATCTCCCCCGCTTGATACAATTGGGCCCTTTGCTCGGTCTGTCGAAGACCTTGCCTTCGTTACTGATTGCATGTCTGCATATGATGGCCAGGACCGGGCAAGTTGGCCTAGAAGCCGCACCCACCTTTATGACCTTACAATAAAAGAACCCCCCGTATCACCGACCTTTGCTTTTGTAAAATCACCCTACTGGGAACATGCAGACGCAGTTACCCATGAAGCTTTTAAAGAAACAGCCATGTTCCTCGGCAATGCCTGCGATGAAGTGGAATTGCCGGAGGTGTTTGACAATGCAAAAAAATGGCAACAAATCATACAAATTGCTGATGTCGCCAAGAGTTTTGGACCGCTGCTTGATGAAGCTCCGGATAAGATCAGTAAAAGACTTAGAGATGCGATTGACGAAGGCCGCGCCATTTCCGCGATCGATTACAACCGTGCCCGGGATTATCAAGAAGTGCTTAATGCTGGCCTCGACCAAATCTTTGAGCGCTATGATGCAATCCTGACCCCGGCAGCACCTGGAGCCGCTCCCAAAGGGATCGATGCAACGGGCGATCCTATCTTCAACATATTATGGACTTTTACAGGTGTTCCAGTCGTGAGCTTGCCGCTTTTGCAAACAGAGGAAGGCATGCCAATGGGCGTACAACTCGCCGGACCACGGCGTGATGACGGGCGTCTCTTGCGCACGGCCCGCTGGTTGGCAAATGCGGTTCATGAAGCTGAAATAGACGGGCAAGAAGCTGTTGCGTAAATATTCTTGCTTATCGTTAGAACGGAGATTAATAAGCCATGGTCGACAAATTTCTTGTTCTTTTCTCCATGGCTTTGCTGATAGCTTTTTGCGCAGTCGTCATGTATTTCGTGGCCGAGCCTGATCTGATTATCATTATGACTCTCGTTTTGGTCTTGGCGTTTTACGATTTTTGGGTGTCCGCACTTTGGCCGAGAAAGAATGATGATAAATAACTTTGGCTAATACCTCCAAAAATTCGGCGTGAACAAAACCAATACGGCAAACAGCTCAAGCCTTCCCAAAAGCATTGCAAAGGACAAGAGCCATTTTGCTGTATCGGACAAGAGGGCAAAATTGCCTGTAGGACCAACTATTTTTCCAAGGCCCGGACCTACATTAGCAAGTGCTGAAGCTGCAGAAGACATGGCCGTAACTGTATCAAGACCCGTAAATTCAAGAAGAATGGATAAGATAAAAAAGCTGATAACAAACAGAAAAAAGAAACTCATAACCGAGCTGATAACCCCAAGTGGAATAGGATGTCTGTTATAGGTGACAGCAAACATGCCGCTCGGATAAATAAGTGTGTTTATACGGTGACGGATCGCCGCAATGATCACTTGAAAACGAAAGATCTTAATTCCGCAGGATGTAGACCCGCTACAGCCTCCGATAAACATCACGAAAAAAAAGAGAGCGGCTGCAAAAGCTCCCCAAGTATCATAGTCCGCAGAGACATAGCCGGTTCCCGTCATAAGTGATGTTACGTTAAATGCGGAATGGCGCAACGCCATATCAAACGAAAAACTTTTGGCTAAATACTGGTATACGGCTAATAACAAAATGAAAAAGGCAAGGGTCAACAAAAACCCGCGAACCTGCTGATCCTGAAAAATCTTCCAAAGGTTTGATTGCATTCCCTTGAGGTAAAGCAAAAAAGGAATACTACCGAGAATCATGCCAGCAATCGCCACGCCCTCAATGGCCACATTATCGAAATGCATGAATGACCGGTCATAAGAGGAGTAACCACCGGTTGCTATTGTTGTCATTGCATGAATAAAAGCATCAAAAAGCCCCATCCCTGCCAAGAAGTAGCCCAGCACACAAATCAGCGTAAAAATAAGGTAAATCATAGTGAGCGAGCCAGAGATCTGAGTAGCGCGCGGTAAGATTTTTTCTGGTGTATCGAAGGCCTCGACCTTGAAAAGCTGCATGCCACCAATTTGCAGCATAGGTAAAACAGCAATGGCCATCACGATAATGCCTATGCCCCCAAGCCATTGCAAAAGGGCGCGCCAAAGCAATAGGCCAGGTGGTGCAAAATCAAGCCCCTCAACAACCGTGGCCCCGGTTGTGGTCAAACCTGACATAGATTCAAAAAAAGCGTCCGTATAGCTTAGCCCGAATTTAGACCAAGCGAGCGGTAAAGCACCGAAGGCAGCTAAGGCAATCCAAGACAGCGTTGTGAGAAGAAAAGCTTCACGGATCGTGAGGTCACTCACATAACCCCTGTTCGCAAAGGCAAGCGAAATACCAACAAAGAGTGTGATCATTGCCGAAAAGATGAACACAACCCAATCTTCGTCGCCAACAGTCAGGTCATAAAGTGCCGGAAGCATCATCGCGCAGCCAAGTGTTGCAAGCAAAATGCCCACAACAAGCAGCACCGGTCTCAAATCGATCATAGATCAGCCCCGAATCATGCTTTAGCAGGTGCAACTCTCCGCCAAACACAATCTCCGGATCAACCTTTTTTAACGCAAGTAATGATCTATCACCAATGCAGGAATTGCGTTCTCGCGTTAAGATGGCGCATGCTCCAATCAAGCGGGGAGTTTGTTTCCCTAATTCTTTTTCATAATATTGCGCGCTACATTTGGGGCGAGACGCATCAGCAGCCGTAACAGCTTCACTTTGCCGATGTCATGATCCTCAATATTGTGCTTAATGCCATGTATGATCTGTTTTGCTGCTTTTTCAGCAGTAATTTTACCAGCACCACGCCCTTCGGTCATCGGTGTATCGACCAATGGCAAAATAGCTTGCAGTACATTGATGTTGGTGTCTTCTAGCTGATAACGGAGTGACTGTGAAAAGATGTTTATTGCACCTTTAGTTGCACAATAAACTGCCGAAGTGGTTTTGGGCATTAGCGCCAAGCCGGAACTGACATTTACAATGGCAGCAGGTTTTTCATGCCGTAATGCTGGCAACAACAAATAGCAGAGGCTGCAGACAGCAGTAAAATTTAGGGTGATTTCCTGTGCAATGCTTTCGTAGGAAAAATCATCGGAAAGGAATGTTGGTGTATATTGCACAGCTGCATTATTGATCAGTACATCAATCGCTTTATGTTGCTTGAGAATATTATTTGCCGCGGCTTCAATATCAGTTCGCTTCGATAAATCCGCGGGGCAAGTTTGGATTGCAGGAAATGTTTTTTTCAAATGACTGAGCTTTTCGGCATTGCGCGCAATGACGATGAGGGTATTGCTCTCATGTAACTGCCGCACAATTTCATAGCCAATACCTGATGTGCCGCCGGTAATCACAATGGTTTTCTGGTGTAACTTCATGGGCTTCTATGAAAACTTGCAATTCATACACATATGCAGGCTTATTCATGACTCAGGTTATTTTAAGATCTAATTGCTGTAAGCGATTGTTCAATATCTTCTTTCAAATCGGAAATATCCTCCAAGCCTACCGAAAGACGCAAGAGATTGTCCCCAATCCCAAGCTCTGCACGCCCTTCCGGCGTAAGCCTTTGATGGGTTGTGGTCGCGGGGTGGGTAATCAAGCTCTTTGCGTCTCCTAAATTGTTGGAAATTTTTATCAATTTCAAAGTATTGCAAAATTGGAAGGCTTCAGATTTTCCGCCTCGAATTTCAAAGGCCACCAAATTTCCGCCCGCCTTCATCTGCTTTTTTGCCACGTCATATTGCGGATGATCGCTGCGGCCTGGATAAAACACGCGCACGATTTTGGGGTGGTCTGCCAGCCAATCGGCAACTGCGCCCGCATTAGCGACATGCCGCTCAACACGAATTGGCAGTGTTTCCAGGCCTTTAAGCATCACCCAGGCATTAAACGGGCTAATGGAAGGGCCGGTCTGACGCATATAGTTATGTAAATTCTCGCTTACAAATTCTTCGCTTCCGAGAACCACGCCGCCCAAACACCGTCCCTGGCCATCAATATGCTTGGTGGCGGAATAAACAACGACGTCAGCGCCATATTCCAAGGGCTTTTGCAATACCGGCGTGGCAAACACATTATCGACAACTACATTTGCACCGGCCTCATGAGCGATATCGGAAACCGCCTGCATATCGACCAGTGAGAGCTTGGGATTGGTTGGTGTTTCGTAGAAAAAGGCTTTAGTGTTTGGCTGAACGGCAGCCTTCCACTGTTCAAGTTCTTCCCCATCAATCAGTGTTGTTTCGATGCCGTAACGCGGCAAAAAGGTCTCCACAACGTAAAGGCAACTTCCAAAAAGCGCTTTTGCCGAAACCACATGATCTCCGGCTTTGAGCTGGCACATAAGGCTTGCCGTTACGGCTGCCATACCCGTTGCCGTGGCACGCGCATCTTCTGCCCCTTCG
Source organism: Methyloligellaceae bacterium (assembly GCA_965224165.1). GTDB lineage: Bacteria > Pseudomonadota > Alphaproteobacteria > Rhizobiales > CBDCYM01 > CBDCYM01. Next base: position 2,360,063 of record CBDCYM010000011.1, read on the forward strand.
AGCCGTTTCATGCGCTCTTCAAACATGCTAATGGTTGGGTTGGAAAACCGGCTATAAATATAACCCTCAGCCTCGCCCTTAAAGCGTGCCTCAGCTTTTTCCGCAGTTTCGTAAACATAACCGGATGTCAGAAAAACCGCTTCAGAGGTTTCACCAAAAGAACTTCTGAGGGTACCACCATGGACAAGCTCAGTGGCCAATTGCCAATTATTCGTATTTTCTTCAGATTGATCAGAATTTGACATATTAGGCTCCGCCATCACGCATAAAAAAACCCGGCCTGGCATCGCCATAAGACCGAGTATGCGCCCTTCGGTCTTTTAGCGACTTATTTTGAGTGGCTGCAAGCCGACCGGCCAAATCACCACTAATTTCTAATAACGGGGATTAACACCCATCAAGGCCTTGGCGTCAAGAGCTTAATGTTCTAGAGCTTTACATATTTTTTGTATCGTAAAGAGAGGATTTCACCGCTATGAACCAAACTGCGGCTGCCACAGTCCCAGAAGAAGGGCGAGACAGCAGACAAGGCATTCTTCCTGCTCATGCCATTCGCAGGCTGATTGATAGCGAGAAAATTGTGCTTGCAACTCCTCTCGTCGATGGCCAGATCCAACCCGCTAGCCTTGATCTGCGCCTCGGCGACATTGCCACCCGTGTCCGCGCAAGCTTTTTGCCAGGGCCGGAAGCAAGTGTCGCAGAAAAACTTGAAGCCTTCAGCCTACACAAAATAGATTTGCGAGAAGGCGCCGTTCTTGAGACCGGCTGTGTTTATGTGGTGCCGCTTCAGGAAAGCCTAGCGCTCGACCAAGATGTTTCTGCATCGGCCAATCCGAAAAGTTCGACAGGCCGCTTAGATGTCTTTACGCGTGTTATTTCTGACAAAGCACAAGAGTTCGACCAAATTGAATCTGGTTATGAAGGGCAGCTCTACGCGGAAATTTGTCCCCAGACCTTTTCGATATTAGTGCGTGCCGGTTCTCGGCTTTCACAGATACGGTTCCACCTTGGCGAAGCGCAAACAACAGATCAAAGCCTTCTCGATTTGCATGATAAACACCAACTTGTCTCTAACGCAGACCCAGATATTGCCGGTGGGATCGCGTTATCCGTTGACCTTCAAGGCGACCCTGAGACCGGTCTTATTGGCTACCGTGCAAAACGGCATACTGGACTTGTTGATGTTGATGCGCCAGGCTCCTGCGCGACCCTTGACTATTGGGAGCCTATTTACAGCCGTGGCGAAAAGCGGCTCATCTTGGATCCGGATGAGTTTTATATTCTTGCTTCGAAAGAAGCCGTTCATGTCCCCCCGACCCATGCGGCCGAGATGATCCCTTTCAATCCGCTGGTGGGTGAATTTAGGGTCCATTACGCCGGTTTTTTTGATCCGGGTTTCGGACATGCTGAAGCCGGTGGCTTCGGTGCCAAAGCGGTTCTTGAGGTTCGCAGTCACAAGGTCCCATTTATACTTGAAGATGACCAGATCATCGGTCGTCTTGTTTACGAGCCCCTTACCGAACCGCCTGACCAACTCTATGGCCATGGCATTGGCTCCCACTACCAAGCTCAAGGTCTAAAACTGAGCAAACATTTTAAGTAGTCATTATATGAGCGTTATTCCCACGTAGCATCGACTGCGATCTGTACGGTACTGGGAAGCTCATCCGGCTGGACTCCGGGAGATCCTGGGCCGGTACTGGGCGAAAATGCAGCCATAGCACTGACTAACAGATCAACTTCATTTGCTAACAGCGCACTGCCATCTCCAGCAATGAATTCATCGATTTTATCGGAATCATCCGCATACCAATTGGCAAATGTGACGCTATCCGTTGTGCCAAGAATTGAGACGACGAGATTATCATTCGCACGCGCAAACCAAAGATGATCATTTTCTACCGTAGCATCAAATGTCAGCCTATCAACAGATTCCTGATCCGTATCATCGTTGTGAACCGTGTCCTGACCATCACCACGGTAAAACATATAGGTGTCGCTGCCACCACGGCCGGATAACGTGTCATTACTCTGGCTGCCATAAATTGAATTGTTAGCGGAATCACCTGAAATCGTGTCAGCGTAGGCAGAACCAAGTATGCTCTCGATACCTGTTAGCGTATCAATGTCTCCACCACCTTCGGTTGCTTGACCAGTGACAAGATCGACTGAAACGGCTCCGGTAGCATGAAAGTAATCAATCGTATCGTTACCCACTCCACCATCTATTATATCTGAGCCAAGGCCCGCATAGATATAATCGTCCCCAGTGCCGGCATCGATTATGTCATTCCCCAAGAAACCCCAAATGAGATTGGCGCTACTATTACCAATTAACGAGTCATTGTATCGTGAGCCGGTGATATTCTCGATACTTGATATCGTATCCACGGATCCATCAGCTTCATATGCTTGCCCCGTCGTAAGGTTGACAGTGACACTGCCGGTTAGGGAGAAAATGTAAGAAATATTGTCTATGCCTGCACCGCCATCAACACCATCAGACCCTTGATCGGCAAAAAAATAATCGTTGCCCCCTTCACCGTAATAGAGATCATTACCTGCATTGCCTCGGAATATGTCGGAACCATCACCGCCATAAAGCGAATTTCCGCTCATATCTCCAGTGAGATTGTCATCACCTTGCGAACCTTTAACATTCTCGATGCCTGTGAGGGTATCTATGCTGCCATCGGCCTCTATGGCCTGCGATAATGCTAGATTGACTATTACACCTCCACCTTGAGCATGACTGTAATCTACATAGTCAAAACCACCCCCGCCATCGACTAAATCTGCGCCGAGGCCGGCATAAATGAGATCGTTACCATCTTGTCCATAGAGTTGATCATTGCCAGAACCGCCCCAAATAGAATTGTCACCAATGCTTCCATACAACGTGTCATCAAAGTTGGAGCCAACGATATTCTCTACATTCGATAGTGTATCTGTCGTTCCATCAGCCTTTGTAGCCTGCCCCGTTACAAGATTGACCATCACCGCTCCGCTTGGCGTGTTGTAATAATCAACCGTGTCGGCGCCACTTCCACCATCAAATGTATCTGAGCCCTCACCCGCATAAAAATAGTCATTGCCTCCACCACTGGTGAACGTGTCGTTACCACCGCGACTCCACAAAGCATTGTCCAACCCATCACCAATGACAACATCATCACCATCTAATGTATAAACTGTCTCAATGCGGGAAAAATTATCGATAGACCCATCCGCTTTTGTAACCCGCCCCGCCGTGAAATCTATCGTTACACCACCTGCCGCATGATAATAAGCAAGGATGTCACTCCCCTCTCCGCCATCGATCACGTCCCAACCTTGACCAAGTTGAAAATAATCATTGCCTGCACCGCCACTCAGTACATCATCACCATCTTGACCATAAATCTGGTCATTACCAGAACCGCCCCAAATAGAATTGTCACCAATGCTTCCATACAACATGTCATCAAAGTTAGAGCCAACGATATTCTCTACATTCGATAGTGTATCTGTCGTTCCATCAGCCTTTGTAGCCTGCCCCGTTACAAGATTGACCGTCACCGCTCCGCTTGGCGTGTTGTAATAATCAACCGTGTCGGCGCCACTTCCACCATCAAAAGTATCTGAGCCCTCACCCGCATAAAAATAGTCATTGCCCCCGCCACCGGTGAATATGTCATTGCCGCCGCGCCCCCACAAAGCATTGTCCAACCCATCACCAATGACAACGTCATCACCATCTAATGTATAAACTGTCTCAATGCGGGAAAAATTATCGATAGACCCATCCGCTTTTGTAACCTGCCCCGCCGTGAAATCTATCGTTACACCACCTGTCGCATGATAATAAGCAAGGATGTCACTCCCCTCCCCGCCATCGATCACGTCCCAACCTTGACCAAGTTGAAAATAATCATTGCCGGCACCCCCTCTAAGCACGTCATCTCCGGCACCACTGTAAATCTGGTCATTACCAGAACCGCCATCCAACGTATCATGACCACCATCACCATAAAGCCAATCACTACCATCAGAACCGACGAGTAGATCGTCCCCTTCATATCCGAATAGCGTATCGTCGCCGTTCTTTCCGTTTATTGCATCATCAGTTGAAGTTCCGTGAAGTGTCTCCGAGCCATCCGTTCCTTCAATCAACACGACATCTGAAACCCGTTTAACGACAATGCTTACAGTCGCTGTATCAAATCCACCTTGCCCATCGGAAACCGTGTATTCAAAATTTGCTTCTCCAATGAAATTTGCTGCTGGAGTGAAAACCACATTACCGTTTGCATCTAATGAAGCAGAGCCGTGCTCCGCGTTTTGGACCGACGTAATGGTCAAACTATCTCCATCGGGGTCAGTGTCATTAGCAAGAAGGCTTGAGGCGGAGATCGTCAGTGTTGTGGCTTCATTGGTTATAAAACCGGTATCATTTATGGCGATAGGAGGATTTGGGTTGGACATCAATCTGGCCTCTGTATCAACGGCAAATTCGGCCAGCCCAGGCGATTTATTATATTAGAAGAACAATAGCATAAATATGTAGTTCTTAGAATGGTTATCCAAGTTTAACCTAACCATACAAGGCAATAAATAAGAGGTATTTTGTTACAATCAAATAGTAATAAATGAATACATAAATAAAAAATATTTTTTCGGGAAATTATATTATATTTTTCTTCGTATATTTTACTGATACATAAAGGATTTATCAAAGGGCATCATGCATTGATTCATAATGCCCTTTGAGCTTATTGCTTGTCATCAACGGGCTTAGGCGCTGTCTTTTCCGTTTGCCCGGTGTTCTCACCATCCTGTGGCGGTTGTTCATAATAGCTACCCATTTCGCTTTCTTCCGATCCGTAAGGATTTTCGTATGAGCTGATTGTAAAGCAGCTATAGTAAACGTCTTTTGTCGCTTTGGGGTCACCTGCGCATCGCTCAAACATCGCGAGCTGTGTTTCTTCTGCATAGTGCAAATAAGGCCCAATAAAAAAGCGGGTTTCACCACCTGGAGAATTGCCTAAGCGATCGATATTGCCTTTAAGCTGTGGCTGGACGGCTAGGATCGCGTTTTTCAAGACATCTCCCTCAATGAAATTATCGGGAAGTTGATCAAAGGGGCCATCATAATAATTGTTCACATTGCTATTGGCTTCATTAACCCCGATCAAAATTTTCCGATCAAGAAATTTGTCTTTGTAATAGGCAAACCCTGTTCGTGAACCAATTAATATCCGATCAGAAACCATGCCCTTGAAAAGGCTCTCGCCTACGGGAACGGTCTCATTCAGGATGTAATGGAAAATTTTGAGATCTTTGTTGAAGACGAGGAAAAATTGAATGCCTGACTCATCATAGACAGGGCCTATATAAGTTTCTTTAGCGTGGAGAAGCCCCTCAGGGGGACGGACATTGGAGAGGTCGACAAGATTGAAAAGAACCGTCTTATCTTTATGACTGATTGCATAAGCGAGTTTATTTTTCTTCTCAACCTTAACTCCATCCGCACGACCAAGAAGCTTATAAATAGGATCCTCGCCACGTTGCCATGCTGTGTATTGTCTGAAATAGGCAAAATGTACGACGCCCTTGTCTCTGTCAGACGCATCGAGACGGAGATTACCAACATACTTCAACCCCTGATGAATGAAGCTAAAGTAATAATAATTCTCCGTGGGATAAACGGTAACTTTATCAGGCAAGCTGTTAAGCACAAATGTAAAAACGGACATGACATTCTTTATATCCAGTGTCGTCTTACGACTATGCTCTTCAACAAAAGCCTGATTGGTCCGAAGCTTAGGAAGCTCCTCAGCCTGAACGTTTTGACCAGTCATGGCAAAGACACTCAGACCAAGCAATACACTAGTACTGAGGTGGGTGAAAAGACTGGCGATAATTCTTCGCTTGTTCGATGCATGAGCTTTCGAATGAGGCGAAATTAGAAGCGATATTATGTTTTTCATCGGTCTCTCTGTTTGGCTTTCACTAATATTACACAAAAGGTCCAATCACTTGGTCGCAAAGAGCCAGAATTTGGTTCATGGAAGAGCCAATTATTAAGGTATTGCCTTAAGTTTTGGCCATAACACATTGAAAATAATGTATTCTGAAGAAAGAAAAATCAGACCACTGATTGGATTGCTTTGAACCATTTGAGCCATCTCATCGACAAACCCTCTGCGGTAGTAGACTTGGTCGTCCCCTCCGCATGATGACTTATGTTTAAGAACTTAAGGAGAACAGGCTATGCGCCCCTCACTATATTTAAGTCTTCGCCGAAGACTTGCATTGCCTGAGCGCCGGTACGGCGAAGTGAAGCAAAGAGCTTTTCACCCCCCAAAAATGCCGGCCACCTCAGGTCAGATTTTTCCGAAACTCAAACGAATAGGTATTACGAAACACAGCCCACTTTATGCTCTAGCTGGGTTAATGATGTTTGGCAGCCTCGAAGCTATGGCTCAGGATCAAGATGCAAAACCGATCTTTACTCCAGGTGATGCTGTTGTAACGGGCTTTTCAGGCACGTCAAATCTTGATGTACCGGCACCGGAAGGAACCGACCCTATTGACGGTCTCTTCATTGATTTGGATGGCCCCTCTATGCAGATCCTACAAATCGCCGCCGGTGAAACACCTCAAGGTCAATTGCTCAATGCACCTGCAAAGTTTCAGGTCAAAGCCGGACAAGTCGGCCAGGTGTTTGGTGTTACCTTGGATGATGGAACATCGAATGATCAAAACGCTCATAACATCTATCTCACATCATCAATTGCATTCGGTGTGAATATCGTTCTACCCGATGCAGATGGCGATGGCCGACCGGATCGCACAAAGACCGGCGATCCGAAGGCAGACTTTATGCCTGGCCAATTCGGCACGTTGTCGGAAGGTGGCCCTGGTACGGTTTGGAAGGTGGATGGCGTTACCGGAGATGTCTCGGTTTTTGCTAATATTACCCTTGACGGACAAGAGAATAGCGGTCCGGGCCTCGGTAATATTGCTTTTGATAAGGATCACCAACAGTTTTTCGTATCAGATTTTGATACGGGGATGATCCATCGAATTGATTCCGAAGGAACTCTGGTCGATCATTTTGATCATGGTGTTACCGGCCGTCCGGCTGCAGGCCTTTCCGAAGTTGAAGATGATTCAACTCGGATGAACATTAAAGATGCGAGTTTTAATTCGGAAGATCCCGAGACATGGGGATTGACCGCAACTGAACGCCGCATCTGGGGTCTCACTGTTCATAATAGCCGTCTTTACTACGCCGTCTGGGAAGGTCCTCAGATCTGGTCCGTAGGTATCAATGAAGATGGCACTTTTGCAGATGATGCCCGCAAGGAGTTTGATGTTGAAACCGACGGCGAATCCCATCCGATTTCCGACATGGTATTCGACAAAAAAGGGCTTCTCTATTTAGCTCAACGCGGTGGGCTCAGCTCAAGCTACGACTACACGGTCTTTGCTAAATCGAAAGAGTCCAAGGTTTTACGTTATCGTCAAGAGGACTCAGAAGATCCAGAAGTGCCAGGAAAATGGGTAGAGGCCCCTGAAGAATATGCGATTGGCATGCCTGCCGATCACAAAAATGCTTCAGGCGGTGTTGCTCTTGGTCATGGTACTAGTGAGGCCGGTGGTGCTACATGTGACTTCCTTTGGAGCACTGGTGATGCGCTTCTTCAAGCCAGCGATTCTGGCGGGGACGAAGGTCAAACCGATACCGGAGGTGCGGATGTCGTTCATGGTCTGCAAGGCAACCATAAATCGCTCGTACGCTCCGCCAATGTTCCACCGGTCAAAGCCATCTTCGCGCAATATAACGACAAAACCGCTGCCCTTGAAAACGAAGGACATGTGGGTGATGTTGAAGTCTTGCCGAAGTGTGGCGGCGTGCAACACGCAGCTGTTGAAACGACTGGAACACTGTCATCTTCGGGCTATAAAGATCCTTCTTGGTTCGATGTACCTGCTTGCCCTGAAGACGATGATCTATGCCTTCCTGTCCATTGGAAGCATGGCTCCCCAGTTCATTGGAAAAAGGGATCTCCGGTCCACTGGAAGGTTGGATCTCCGGTCCACTGGAAGGTTGGATCTCCTGTCCATTGGAAAGTTGGGTCTCCTGTCCATTGGAAAATCGGGTCACCGGTTCACTGGAAAATAGGATCTCCCGTCCATTGGAAAAAAGGATCTCCGGTCCACTGGAAGGTTGGATCTCCGGTCCACTGGAAAATTGGTTCTCCTGTTCACTGGAAGAAAGGCTCTCCTGTCCATTGGAAGATAGCCTCTCCTGTCCACTGGAAAATAGGATCTCCCGTCCATTGGAAAATTGGCTCACCTGTTCACTGGAAGAAGGGCTCGCCTGTCCATTGGAAAATAGCGTCTCCTGTCCATTGGAAAATCGGATCTCCGGTTCACTGGAAGAAGGGCTCGCCTGTCCATTGGAAGCTCGCATCACCAGTTCACTGGAAGATCGCATCGCCAGTTCATAAGAAGAAGGGGTCTCCTGTCCATTGGAAAAAAATCTCTCCTGTCCATTGGAAAATCGGATCCCCTGTGCACTGGAAAGTTGGATCTCCGGTTCACTGGAAGAAAGGCTCGCCTGTTCACTGGAAGAAGGGTTCCCCTGTCCATTGGAAGATCTCATCGCCAATTCACTGGAAGATCGGGTCTCCAGTTCACTGGAAGAAAGGTTCGCCCATCCATTGGAAGAAGATATCACCAGTTCACTGGAAAAAAACCTCTCCCGTTCACAAGAAGAGAGGTTCGCCTGTCCATTGGAAAATTGGCTCACCTATCCATTGGAAGAAGGGCTCACCGGTCCATTGGAAACGGGTATCTCCTGTTCATTGGAAGAGCGGTTCCCCTGTCCATTGGAAAATCGGGTCCCCTGTTCACAAGAAAATAGTCTCGCCTGTCCATTGGAAACGAATATCTCCTGTTCATTGGAAGAAGGGTTCCCCTGTCCATTGGAAACGGATATCTCCTATCCATTGGAAAGGTGGCTCGCATAACCGCCATGTGAGCCATCAGAAGCGAGGCTCACATAACCGTCGACTGAGCCATTGGAAGCAAGGCTCGCATAACCGCCGGTTGAGCCATCGCAAATATGGTTCACACAATCGTCGATTGAGCCACTGGAAGCATGGTTCGCACAATCCGCGGGTAAGCCATCGCAAACGGGGCTCGCATAACCGCAGGTTGAGCCACTTTAAACAGGGTTCACATAACCGCCGATTGAGCCACTTCAAGCAAGGCTCGCATAATCGTCGGTTGAGCCATCGCAAGTACGGTTCGCATAACCGCCGGTTAAGCCACCTGAAACAAGGCTCGCATAATCGTCGGTTGAGCCATCGCAAGTACGGTTCGCATAACCGCCGGTTAAGCCACCTGAAACAGGGCTCGCATAATCGTCGGTTGAGCCATCGCAAGTACGGTTCGCATAACCGCCGGTTAAGCCACCTGAAACAGGGCTCGCATAATCGTCGGTTGAGTCATCGTAAGGTAGGCTCACATAACCGCCGGTTAAGCCACCTGAAACAGGGTTCGCATAATCGTCGGTTGAGTCATCGGAAACAAGGCTCACATAACCGTCGGGCAAGCCACCGGAAGCAGGGCTCGCATAACCGTCGAGCAAGCCACCGGAAGCAAGGCTCGCATAACCGTCGGGCAAGCCATCTGAAGCAGGGCTCGCATAGCCGCAGTTTGAGCCATAATAGACGTGGATCACATAACACGCGGTTGAGCCATAGTCGACGCGGTTCTACGATAAAAAGAAATCCGCCAAGGATAAATCGGCCTCGTCTAAATAGAGCACCTCGGATCCGTCCAAACTTGCAGAGAATCCCACAAAACAGGGCTCTGCTAAACAGAAGGAACCGGGTACGCTAAGGTCCCAATGAAATAGGTGTTCTAACACCACAAAGATTATGGGGCGGGCCCACACCGGGCCCGCCCTTACTTTCTGGCTAGGTCACAAACTCATCGTTGCTTGGACCCCCGATCATATGCTCGGATTAAGGCTTGTGACATGCACACTGCTTGAGCCGGCATATATTGGGGATAGTCTGTTTCTGGGAAGTTTTCTTCTTATGTTGAACATTTGGGGTCCTCCAGCGGAACTGGAGGCTTAGCGATCAGGACAGTCAGTATTGACTGCCTTCATCCCCCTGCAATTGGTGGCCAGACGGCTACGACGTCACCATTCTTCAGCTCGGCCGTATGAGACATGGCTGGTGCCGTATAAACGCCGTTTACAAGAATGAGATGGCATGTTTCCATCGGAACGTGATGCCTCTCCAGGAGATCACGTATTGATGTTTGCTCCTGAACATCCACCTCGATTTGATTACGTTTTGTACCGGGAGGTAAATAATCACCGAGCGAAGCATAAAGCTTTAATGTAACCTTCATGCGGCCCCAATACCCTGAGCTGTGGCGACATAAGCTTCCGTAATTCTCTGCGGTGCTTTCACTAGTTTGTTTTTCCAATCTCCCAGGCGAAGCTCTGTTTGAATAAGCCCGCGCAAAATCCCGATGTGATCTGTAAGACCAACCGCTTGAGCACCAACAAGCTTGTCACCCTTAAATTCAAGACGGAGATATTTGTGGGCGCTCTCATCTGTAAGTCGTGCGCTATCGCCGCCCTCTACACCCATCCATGAGCCAAAGGAACTTGATATAAGACCAATTGTATCAAGCACATTCATATTGAGACTGCCTTTATAAGGTGTCTGTTCTCCAGCCATGTTCAAAGCCGCAATCCGGCCGTGCTCAACAGCGGTCGGTTGGATGGCAAGTACACTATACTCACCCGTTGACATATCTTTAGCTTGAGCGACATCACCAGCAGCATATATATCTTTTGCATTTGTTGCCATGTGATCATCTACACGGATACCTTGATCAATTTGAATACCGCTTGAAGCAAGAAAACCAACATTGGGTCGCACGCCTGCTGCAACAACAAGAAGATTTGCTGCAAGCTTTTTGTCAGAGCTAAGGTTGATATGAAGCCCTTCGCTCCCCTCGGCCACATGCGTGACCTGCGTTCCTGTTAAAACCGTAACCCCCTTAGCCTCACACCAGGATTTCAGCATATTCCCCGCGATTTCATCCATCATGCGCGGAACCATACGATCAGCCATTTCAACAACCGTAAGCTTGACACCTTTAGCGACAAGAGCCTCAAGGATAATCGAGCCGATGAAGCCTGCGCCCATCAACACAACAGGTTCGCCTTTCGTTGCAAGCTTGGCGATATTGCGGGCATCTTCGAGCGTCCAGCAAGTGTGAACTCCAGGTAGATCCAGCCCTTCAATATGAGGCCGAATGGGGCTTGCTCCCGTCGCAATGAGCAGCTTGTCGTAATCAACGTTTTTGCCGCCTTCGAGCCTAAGCTGCTTTTTCGCGACATAAACAGCATCTGCACGCCCCTGAATATAATCGACACCGAGATCACTGTAATGGTTTGAATTTTGGCGGAGATAGGTTCCTTCTTCCGCAATATTTTCAGCAAGATAGTAAGGGATTGCCATTCGCGAATAAGGTGGCTCAGACTCCCCGCCTAAAAGCGTGATTTGTGCGTTTGGGTCCGCTTTGCGCAAGGTCTCGGCCGCTATAACACCGGCAGGCCCAGCTCCAAGAACGAGGTGATGCATCTTTTTGTCTTTCAAATAAATATAAAAGAGAAGAGGCCAATCATTTTAAACTCATTGTCCTATTTACTTCATAGGCGTTACCTGAAGGCTTTGCAGAGACTGCTTTTACTCTGCGTCATTCCCGCGAAGGCACACTGCTGTCCGGGAAAATTTGGAAATGCATCTCCACTTGTTGTATGTGGAGCCTCAACGGCATACGCCAATAACCTCCCCCCTGGAGGGGGAGGTCGGCACGGAGTGCCGGGTGGGGGGGATTCATGAGAAAACCTATACACTTGAATCTACCTCCGTCACCCCCATCCCAAACACCATGCGCCTTAGCTCTGGTGGGCTAAGGCGGTGGCGTTTGGCCTTCCCCCCTCGAGGGGGAAGGAGCGCAAGTGGCACCGTCAGAACCAAGTCCCGATACTCCGAGATAGCGTTATATCTTTTTATATCAACCACTTTTCACCTTCACCTAAAAATTCCCCAGACACTAATGCGCGAAGGCAGGAATCCAAGTCTGACTCACATGTAGATTCCCACCTTCGCGGGAATGACGATGAATCTGCAGCCCTATTTTCAAGTTGGCACTCACGCAGTTCGCCCCTGACTTAGCTTTTAGGCTAACTCAGGGAAACCACAACAATTGCTCACAGCCTCACAAAGCCAGGCGGCTTAACGTTTCATTCGTGGGCACACCCTCCGATGTCCAACCGCGCAGCTCATAATATTCCGGCAACATTTTATCGAGGCCGTTAACTAGCCCCTGTGCAGGCCCTGTTTTGGCGGCATCTTTAAGCAGCCGTTCAGGCAGTTTATCGTCAGCAGCTGTAAATCCTGCATTGTTATTGAACTGTCTTTCAAGATTCCAAATGCGCTCGCCTGCCTCTAAAAGAGTGTCTACCGTCCACTCGCCTTCGCAGGCTGCATTGACCTGTGGTGCGATATCATCAAGAGTCCAAGCAAATGTCGTAAAGACACAGAGGCCGGAAGAATCTACCGCTGCCGTTGCATCCTGAAAGGCCTTTACCAAACCGGCCTTACCGTCGGTGACCAGCGGATCTGTTTTCTCAGGAATGCCCATAACTTCGGAGGCGACCGTATAGCTGCGCAAATGGCAAGCGCCGCGATTGGATGTGGCATAGGTTAGCCCCATGCCCTGAATGCCCCGTGGGTCATAGGCGGGGAACTCTTGTCCCTTAACCGTCATGGAAAGTTCAGGCCGGCCATATTTGGCGCAAAACCGTGCAGAACCCTGTCCAAGCTCTTTACCAAAACCTTCAGCCTTGCCAACCATTTCAACACATTTTGTCAAAGCCTCGGCCGAGCCGAATTTCAGCTCGACCCCATCGGTTGTCTCGCTGGTGATAAGACCGTCCTCATAAAGCTCCATGGCGCTGCCAATGGTTGCTCCAAATGAAATGGGATCAAGGCCTTGCTCATTGCAAATGAAGTTGGCATAGGTCAACGCATCAAGGTCATTGACACCTGTTGCCGCCCCAAGCGCCCAAGCAGCTTCATACTCCAATCCGCCAGATGCATGCCAATATTCCGGGCGATTGACGACTGTATAGTGCTCTTCATTGATTTTTGAGATCCGCCCACAGGCAATCGTACAGCCAAAGCAAGCCTGATTGGCCAGCAAATTAGGCTTACCGTCTTTGCCGCTTGGTTCTGCCATAGCTTCAGCGGAAATGTCATGAGCACCATCAAATTGTACATCTTTTGAATTGCGCGTCGGCAGGGCTCCCGCCTCATTGATAACATTCATCAAGACCTGGGTGCCATAAGTCGGAAGCCCCTGACCGGTAACAGCGTTTTCTGCAAGCACCTCCTTTGCAGCGTTGGTTGCCTGCATAAAGCCTTTGAAATCCTCAACGCTTACACCTTTGGTGCCGCGTACAGCAACGGCTTTTAAGTTTTTTGACCCCATCACAGCACCGACGCCGGAACGCCCCGCAGCCCGGTGTAGATCGTTAACAATGCAAGAATAGAGGACCTGGTTCTCGCCCGCGACACCAATAGCCGCAATATGCATCATCGGATCTTGATGCTTGGCTTTTATCGCCCCATCCGCTTCCCAAACTGACTTGCCCCAAAGGTCGGATGCATCGACAAGTTGTGCCTTGTCATCCTGGACGAGAAGATAAACCGGATTTGGCGATTTACCTTCAAAGATAATCATATCCCAACCGGCATATTTCATTTCAGGTCCGAAATAGCCGCCGGAATTCGAGCATGCAATCGCACCGGTAAGAGCCCCTTTCGTGATCACCGAATAGCGCCCTCCGGTCGAAGCACACGTGCCCGTCAACGGCCCGGTTGCGAAAATGAGTTTGTTATCTGGCGATAGAGCATCAACATCCGGCTTAATTTCTTCAACCAGATATTTCGATGCAAGACCACGTTGGCCCAAATATTTCTTTGCCCAATCCATATTGAGCGGTTCACTTTTACAGGTCCCATCCGTTAGATTGACGCGGAGGATTTGCCGTGTCCAAGCCATATCCGCCTCCCTTATTGACTAGCCTGTGCGCCAGCATCAGTTTTCTGCGCCCAGGTCTTCATTTTCTCATAACCGGTTTGCTCAACATCAACATAGGTGATGGCATCGGTTGGGCAAGCTTCTGCGCAAGCAGGATTGCCGCCGCAAAGATCACACTTAATGACCTTGCCCGTGGAAGCATTGTAATTCACGGTGCCGAACGGACATGCAATTGTGCACACCTTGCAGCCCACACACAGATTGTCATGGACGAGCTTTACACCTGTTTCAGGATCGGTCGTGATGGCGTTAACCGGGCATGCTTGTTGGCACCAAGCCTCATCACACTGCGTACAGGTGTAGGGGACAAAACGCGCTTGGGCATGGAAGTCAAACACACGAATGCGAGACTTGGCAGGATTGAAAACATTTTCGTTTTCGTAAGAGCATGCGAGCTCACATTGCTTGCACCCTGTGCACTTGCCAGGGTCAATATTAAGGGCCTTGAGCATCAATTTTCCTCCCAGAGTCAGGCACCGATTCAGCTTATTATTAGAAAAAGAATATCATGATACAACCTTTATAGGGAATAGTGACGATAAACTGGCGCTTATGCTTTTTTTACCACAAGCCCGCAACACAATATAAGCTTTACAGCATATTACATCGGCCCAAAAGCTGTCCCTTCATACCTTTATATAAAGAGACTTGATTAAGCGGCACTTGATACACGCACGCCCGCACCTTCGAGCAACATGACCTTGTTCAAAAGCTTCACACAGGCATAAACAGCCTTGATCGAAGGCGCCGGCGTTTCGGTCATTTCGCCAAACTCTAATATGGCACCAATGAGAGCTTCTGTTTCCAGGGATCTACCAGCTTCGACATCTTGCAGCATTGATGTCTTGTGGGCTCCAACACTTTCGGCACCAGCAATACGCTTCTCAATAGTGTGACGGAAATGCGCTCCTAACTTTTCACCAATCTCTTGGGCTTCACGCATCATATCGGCAGCAAGGTCACGTGTTTCCGGAAACTGACAAATATCGACAAGCGTGGCGTGGGTCAGTGCGCTGATCGGGTTGAAAGAAAGATTGCCCCAAGCTTTAAGCCAAATCTCCGAGCGAATATCATCAAGAATGCGCGAACGGAAACCTGCTTTGACCAATACATCATAAAGCGCTTTCACACGCTCAGACTCTGTTCCGTCCAACTCTCCTATCGGAAAACGATCACCTTCCACATGAGTAATAACTCCAGGTGCACTTACGGCAGCGGCGGGATAAACAACGCAACCAATAATCCGATCGCCATCAATATGTTTTGTGAGCACGCCACTGGGGTCCAGGCTCGTGATACGTTGGCCATCAAATTTGCTGCCATGTTTGTGAAAATACCACCAGGGAATTCCATTTTGCACGGTCACGATCACAGTGTCAGAATGTTGGAGGTGATGAATATCTTTTGCTACCTGATCCAGAAAATGTGCCTTAAGCGCCAGGATAATAAGATCTTGCGGTCCGGCATCTTCAGCCTTAGCTACGGCCTTAACTTGAACCGTTGTCTCTTGACCGTCTTCCCAAATAAGCTTCAAACCATTTTGTTGGATAGTAGCAAGATGTGTTCCCTGATCGATAACGGTGACATCCTCACCCGCTTGTGCAAGTTTCACAGCCATCAATCCGCCTATAGCACCCGCACCAACCACACAAATCTTCATAAGCCTTCCTCCGTCATTATTTTTATGACTGATGCTTCCTCCCCATATTTTCCTTTTTGAGGCAAGCTGCGCCTAAAAACGAGCTTTCCTAATACTGGCCCCAATAGCCGAAAATCTAAAGACCAAATTCTGCGAAACATTTTTGCCTGTCGACGTCAGACGGAACCTTGATCAACATCATCCCATCCTGAAACATTCATATAACTCTCTGTTAAATATAAGAAAATTATCATCCTCGACCCTTTTTAAACTAAATTATGAGAAGGTTGTCCGGACGACCGCTCAACACAAGGCTCCTCACATGACATACCGCAACAATCGCCGCACCCAATTTAGGGAAAATCGCTTCTGTTTGGTCCTAGCTGGGCTGATGTTGGGATGCAGCTTACTTTTTTCAGCCACGCCAGCATCTGCAGGAAACTCCGCCCTCTTTATTCTTGATGTTTCAGGGTCGATGTGGGGCCGGATTGAAGGGGATATGACAAAGATCGAAGCCGCACGCACCGTCATGGGCAAATTGCTTAGTGAGGTGCCAGACAAGGTCTCGACCGGCTTTATCGCATATGGTCATAGACGCAAAGGTGATTGCGGCGATATCGAACTTATTGAAAAGCCGCATCAAGGTGCAGGCCCGAAAATCGCAACCTCACTCAATCGGTTAAACCCTCGAGGCAAAACACCGATTTCCGACTCCCTGATGACAGGTGCCAAAGCTCTCCAAAATCTCAATGGAGATAAAACTTTGGTTCTTGTTTCCGATGGCATTGAGACGTGCAAGGGTGACCCTTGCGCGGTTGCAGATTCACTACGCGAGGCCAATGCTGATCTAAAGATCCATGTGGTTGGCTATGCCGTCGGCAAAGACGCACGTCATCAATTGCAATGCGTCGCAAAAAAAGGCGGCGGCCGGTATTTCACTGCGGACAACGTCTCAGGCCTTAAAACAGCCCTCTCCACTGTCACAACAGCTATTGTAAAACAAAAACCGGTTCCGGCACCACCCGTTGTAGAAGCGCCGAAGGTCGAGCAACCGGTTGTTGAGAGCAAAGTCAATACGACGAGAATCAAAATCAAAGGTCCGGGGACCATCAAAGTCGTTCCCGCACCTTGGGTAAAAATGCCACCCTATTTTTGGAAAGTCACCGACCCCGAAACGGGTAAGGAAGTCGGTTCTACAAAAAAAGAGCTTTTCAGGGTGAAGGCCGGAACTTATCAAATAACTTGGCGGCATGTTGAACACGGCGCCCGTGCGGTTGAACTGCCTGAAATTGTCACTGTTGAGTCAGGAAAAGTGGTTGAAGCCCGCATCGATACCGGATTGCGGATAACCCCGCCTCAAGGTACAAAGCGCCCCTATTTTTGGCGGCTTCTTGACTCAGAAAAAAAACGGGTTGCCGAATACAGCGTTTGGGACCCTGTGCCTGTGCCGGGCGGTCGGTATCGTTTAATCCTGCGCCAGTCAGAGCATGGTCATAAACAGGCAGATCTCGGAGAGATCGACATTAAACCAGGTAAGCTCAATGATGTTGTCTTGGATCAAGGTCTAAATCTGCAATGGCCCGAAGCCTGGACACCTCAAAGGAAACACGCAGTCTATTATCTCGATGTAAAGGGGAAAGATGGTCATGTCGGGAAATTCTCATACCGAGGCCCAATTTTCCTATCACCCGGCAAATACAAGCTCACCTTTAGATTGAAGGAGCATGGCTGGTCAGGTGTCGACTGGGGTGAAGTTGAGGTACCGGAAAAAGGTTTTGTGGATCTCAAAATTAACTCAGGCCTAACATTCCTCTCTAAGGAAGAAAAACCTAAGCACATCATTTTTGCAACTAATTTGGAAACAAATAAAAAGGCAAGCATCCGTAATCACTGGGGACCTTTTCCTCTCCCACCAGGACGTTACCGCATCGATATGAAACCGGGACGCTCTGACACTCGGACAATTATCGATGAGGTTGAAATCAAAGACGGACAGATGGTCGAAGTTGAGATGGATTAGAGTGCTTCCGGAAAAGTGGGCACCGGTTTTCCGTTAAGAAGCACGGCAAAATAAAGGTTTAGGGTCTGATTTTGCTTCCATCAAAATCGGAAAGACCCTAGGTCACGAACTCATAAATGAGGTTAGCTCTAAGTCATGAACGGTTCGGGCGCGGCTTGTAACCGCGCCCTGCCAAGGTCCTTTGAAGCTACTTTTTCAGTTTAAGTTCGGTTTCAATTTCAATATCAATTTCGTCTGAGACAAGCGGCGTATACTTGGCCATACCAAAATCGCTTCTCAATACACGAGTGCGAGCTGTAAACGCCGCGGCTTTGACGCCACGATATTTGTCGAGGAAACCCGCAAGCGGATGGTCACCGGAGAATTTGAAGACAACGTCAAGCGTAACAGGCTTGGTAACACCATTTATTGTTAGGTCTCCCAAAACCTGCCCGGTTTTAGAACCCGTCTGACGTATGGACGTACTCTTAAAAATGATGTCAGGATTTTTCTCGATATTGAAATAGTCTTTGCCCTTTAAATTTTTATCCAGGGCTGAAACATGTGTAGCGACACTTGCAGCCTTAATTGTCACGCTGACACTGCTTTTTGTAAGCGCGGCTTTATCGAATACCACCGTCCCATCAAAATCCAAAAACCGCCCAGACATCTTAGTTAAGCCAAGGTGGTCATAGACAAAGCGAATCTGCGTGTGATTCTTATCAAATACATATGTGTCGGCAGCTTTTGCATCCTCTAACCCAGTTACGGAAATCAACGCAAATACCATTAAGGCGAGAAAACCTCTTACATGAGCAATCATTATGCCCCTCTCCCATTTGAAAAAATTCAGATCAATACCAACAGATCGCGTAGATAATACCAAAGAGCTGTCCTGTCTGGAAAACTTTACGCAATAAAAAAAAGCTTTGTTTGATAAAAAGCTTGTGATGTTTTTGGACAATTGAGACCTCTGAATACTCAACGCTGCAATAGGATTAAAAAATATCTCAGTTCACACATACTGTGTGACCGATAGCCCCCTCGCTGGGCGGGTTTTGGAAACCCGCCCACACTATTCATTATTGCTTTCTCTTAAAAATATAGCAGCATGAACATTATGGTTCAGGTTACAAACCCGAACCAGCGTTGAAGAAAACTTTACGCATACAAAAAGCTTCATGAGATAACAGGCTCGTGACCGACGAAATTAAGGTTTGAGGAACTTGCAAAAATCATCAGAGCGCGACCTGGAAAAAAATCTGCTCGGCTTTTCTCTTGGCCTTATAGCCATCATCATATTTGCTGGCACATTGCCTGCGACACATATTGCTCTTAGCGATTTTGATCCCTTATTTCTCACCTTTGCACGAGCACTTCTCGCAGCCATGGCAGGTGCTTTGTGTCTTTTTGGACTACGCCGAACTATTCCCCACCAACATATAAAAAAGCTTCTCCTTGCCGGCCTCTTACTAATTTACGGTTTCCCGGGATTTTCGGCCTTCGCCATGACAAGTGTACCGGCAAGTCATGGCGGAGTTGTTCTCGGTATTCTCCCACTGACAACGGCACTTTTTGCGGCTCTCATCGGCGGTGAAAAACCATCCCCTTTATTTTGGACTTGCAGCATTGTGGGTACGATTTTGGTGGTTGTCTTTGCGGTTAGGGACGGGGATGCAGTACTGCAAATTGGAGATTTCTGGCTCCTCTGTGCTGCGCTTTCCGCTTCGGCCGGTTACGTGATCAGCGGACAGCTTTCCCGCGGCATGCCAGGGTGGGAGGTTATTTCATGGGCTGTTGTTCTCGTTTTTCCGATTTCTGTTTTCGGCACATTTGTGCTTTGGGAACCAACCTTTTGGCATGCAAGCACAGCCGGTATTACCGCACTGTTCTACCTCGGTCTCTTTTCTATGTTTCTTGGCTTTTTTGCATTCAACACCGGAATGGCCCTCGGAGGGGTTGCACGGATTGGTCAGCTCCAACTCTTGCAAACATTTGTAACACTGGCTTTAGCAGCGGTGCTTTTAAACGAAAATATTACGGCGGAAGCTATTTTATTCGCGTTAGCGGTTGCGGTGGTTGTCGCTGTAGGACAAAGAGCCCGTATAACACGATCGCAAACAAATCAATAAGGCTGATTTCCTTTTGACTGCTGACTTCCCAAAAAGGGAGATTTTGTTACGTGATTTTCTGCGGAAATGCCTTCTCTCTTTATGGTTTTCCATAAAGTTAAACCCAAAATTTTGAGATCAAGCCAAAAATTTTGATGATCAACATACCAAACATCATGTGCAAAGCGGTCTTCCCAGCTCGATGCATTACGCCCATTGACTTGTGCCCATCCCGTCAATCCAGGAGACACATCATGACGCCGCGCTTGTTCTCGCGTATAGCGCTCTAAATATTCCATGAGGAGAGGGCGCGGACCAACTAAGCTCATCTCACCCTTAAGCACATTCCAAAACTCTGGCAGCTCATCTAAGCTTGTCGCACGTAGAAACTTACCAAACGGCGTTAAACGTATCTCATCAGATAAAAGCCGACCCTGATTATCACGCTGATCCGTCATACTGCGGAACTTGATCAGTTTAAAAGGCTTACCGTGAAGCCCTGGCCGGACTTGAGTAAAAAAGACTGGTGCTCCTAACTTAAACCTCACCAACAAATACACCAGCGCCATCAACGGCACCAAAATCGGCACCGCAATTAAAATCACAGCTATGTCGAATGTCCGTTTCATCTTATTTCTGAGATGCTTTTTATACGCCTTTCTTTAGCACATTTCTTTAGCACATATACACGGCTTTTAAACCGAAATACTCATCCCCCCATCAACCGTAATACCCTGACCCGTAATATAGGCCGCATCATCAGACGCCAGAAATAGCGCCACTTTTGCAACATCTTCCGGTGTTCCCAAACGTCCTAACAACGTACGGTCTATAAGCCCCTGCCCAACAAGCGGATTTTTGAGGAATCGCTCAGTAAGAGCCGTCTCCACGAATCCCGGACAAATATAGTTCACGCGAATGCCATATGGCGCATATTCAAGTGCGAGACTCCGTGATAGCGAAGAAATCGCACCTTTTGTTGTCGAATAAAGAGAAAGTTGGCGCAAATGTCGACTTGCCATGATCGATGAAAGGTTAATTATTGAAGCCTGACCAGACGCCTTCAGAAGCTCAAAAGCATCTCGGGCACACCGTATTGTACCGGTCAGATTAGTTTCAATAATCTGGTTAGATTG
Source organism: Methyloligellaceae bacterium (assembly GCA_965224165.1). Classification (GTDB taxonomy): domain Bacteria; phylum Pseudomonadota; class Alphaproteobacteria; order Rhizobiales; family CBDCYM01; genus CBDCYM01. The sequence continues at coordinate 2,381,141 of CBDCYM010000011.1, forward strand.
CTCTTCGGTCAAATGACGGAAATCAGCCCGCACATTGAGCCCTGCATTATTGACCAGAATATCTAACCGTCCAAAGGCCTTTTCAACAGCAGCAAACATATCAGTGACAGCTTGAGGTTCTGTCACATCAGCTGTCATCGGAGTTGCCTGCCCCCCATCATTCCTAATGGCTAAAGTTGCTTCTTCCGCCTTTATCCCATTGATATCCGTGACAAAAATATCCGCCCCTTCATTTGCAAAAAGCTTCGCAATCGCCAGACCAATGCCGGCGCCGGCACCGGTCACCAATGCAACCCGTCCCTCAAGCCGATTCATTTACATGCCTTTCTATGCTTTCTGGGCTTACTGTTGGTAGGCTCGAAATGAAATGCCCGGCTCTCTTAAAAGAGACCGGGCATTTACCCCCCCAGCACCCCTTCGGGGTGCTAAACTCATCAATCAAATTTCTTAAATATTTGTCGTCTTCGATTGAACTGATCATACGCAGCCTACACCCCATAGCCAAGCACAATGTGGCCATAAAACATCCTTACGGCACGATTCCTACGTAGGCTGTTGCGTAAGCACAACAGATTTAAAGATCCATTCAACTTTTACGCGAAATTTTGGTGAGTAAGTTCTATTTTTTTACGTCAGTTTTTTGTGGTTGCCACCTCTCGCGCATCGTTACCAATTCCTCTGCTGCACTTGGGTGTAGTGCCATAGTGGAATCAAGATCTTTTTTGGTGAACCCCATACGCATCGCAACAGCCACCATCTGTATCATTTCCGCAGAGTCAGGCCCTAAAATATGACATCCGAGAACCCTATCCGTATCGCCGTCTATAATAAGCTTCATGACCATATATTCTTCCCGACCGGAAAGCGTGTGTTTCATTGGTCGAAACCGGCTCTTATAAATATCGATATGCTTATATGCCTCCCGGGCTTCAATTTCTGTAAGCCCGACCGTACCGATCTCAGGTTCAGAGAAGACTGCGGTTGGGATGTATGTGTGATCGACAGGTGTTGGATTATCATTATACATAGTTTCCGCAAACGCTGCCCCTTCGCGGATAGCGACAGGTGTGAGGTTTACCCGATCTGTCACATCCCCAACGGCATAAATATGCCCACAAGCAGTCTGAGAATAACTATCAACCTCAATAGCCCCATTTTCTGCAACCACAACACCAGTTTTCTCAAGCCCCAATCCTTGCGTGTTGGGGCGGCGTCCAGTAGCAAACATTACTAACTCGGTGAGATGTGAAGCTCCATCGCTAAGTGAAATACAGTACTCCTCCCCCTCCTTGGTAACTCTCAATGGAGCTGCATTGGTGCGCACATCAATGCCCCGCCTGCGCATTTCTTCGGCAAGTCCATTTCGCATATCGTCATCAAAGCCGCGAAGAATTTGTGGTCCACGATAAGCCAGGGTTGTCGACACACCGAGCCCGTTAAATACGCCTGCGAATTCAACCGCTATATATCCACCACCAACAACAGTTATGGACGACGGAAGTGCATCCAAATGAAACGCTTCATTTGAGGTAATGGCAAACTCGGCACCTGGAATATCCGGTTTAAACGGAAAAGCTCCGGTTGCGATAAGAATGGTCGCGGCCGTTATCGTGCGGTCATCTTTGACAAGGCGAATGGTATTTGGGTCTTCGAGGATGACACGACTTTCAAAAAGTGTGACCCCGGCCTTTTCCAAATTACGAATATATATGCCATTCAGCCGGTCGATTTCCCGGTCCTTATTGGCCACCAACTTTGACCAATCAAATGCACGCTCTTTTACACTCCAGCCAAAACCTTCAGCGTCTTCCATGGCTTCGCCAAAGCGGCTGGCATAGACAAAAAGCTTCTTCGGCACACAGCCACGAATGACACAGGTCCCGCCCACTCTGAATTCTTCCGCTATACCTACTTTTGCACCAAATTCCGAGCTCATACGCGCAGCCCGTACGCCTCCGGACCCTGCACCTATTACAAAAAGATCAAAATCGTAACCATTCATGGTTTATGTGTTTGCCCTTCAACTTACTCGTCGGTTGCTGCAACAAGGTGAATGATATTTGCCGGGCTTGAAATCCAAAATCCCTCAAGCTCACTCGGCAGCTTTTCAATTTCATTCTGCCTGACGACATCCTTGTTGGACAAATCCTCTGCGGCCATTTCAACATTGTCAGTTGTAATTTCCAGCCAAATCTCAGCTTGGCTTATTGTATCAACACGGTCTAACCAAAGTTTCATCGGGCCGAAAGCGACAACCGGCGATGCTCCCTTTTCGTCTACATGGAACCCAAGTGTATCTCGGTAAAAACGAAGTGTTGCCTCAAATTCATGAGGCGGCAATTTCAGCGCTATATTCTGCCCCCCAGTATATGTGGGTTGGCCCAGCATCTTTGTCTCACCCATGGCTATCATCTCCATTTTATGATGATGCGTTCACGTTCAGGACAAAACTTATTCTTCGGGGGCTTCGAGAATTGTTACCCCATCATCTCCCGCCACAATTGCTATATCGGCAATTCCAAGAAACAATCCCGTTTCGACTAATCCAGGAACAAGCGTTAGCATTTCCGCCAAAAGTTCGGGATCTGGGATTTTTCCAAACGCACAGTCCAAGATATAATTACCACTATCCGTTACAAAAGGTGTGCCGCCTTCATCTGCCCGCAAAGTAATTTCACCTTCGCAATTTGCAGCACCTGCGAGAGCATCAATCATATTCTGGGTTGCCCCCCTGCCGAAGGGTATAATCTCCATGGGCAGCGGAAATTTGCCGAGCGTTTCAACAAGCTTGCTTTGATCAGCAATAACAATCATATGATCCGATGCCATGGCGACAATTTTTTCATGCAACAAGGCCCCCCCACCGCCTTTGATAAGACGTAAATCATTATCAAGTTCGTCTGCCCCATCAACGATGAGATCGAGATGGGGCTCGGCATCCAAGGTTGTCAAAGGAATTCCTAGCCGCATTGCTTGTTGTTGTGTAACTTCCGATGTTGGCACACAGAGCACATTTAACCCGTCTTGGACTTTTTGCGCTAACAGGTCGACAAATTTTGCAGCAGTCGATCCGGTGCCAAGCCCAACTCTCATGCCATCTTCAACATATTTAAGTGCGTGCTGAGCTGCCTTGAGCTTTTGCTCCTCGGTATTCATATTGCCCTCTTTTTCTATATGAGACTTTGCCACTCTTACTCATACAACGATCTTACACCTTTGCCATCCAAATCCTTTTGCGAACCGTTAAGTCTACGGCAGTTTATAGGTATCCGGAAATATCAATGGCTAAGAGGAATGACGGCTAGAGCATCCCACGCTTAGATGGAATCGCTAGGATGCTCAAATTTTTTGATATCGATCAACTTTTCCACGTTTAAGTGAATTCACTTAAACGTGGGTTGATCTAGAACAAATAAAAAGAAGGTAGTACTTATTTGCAGCACTACCTTCCATATTAGGGAATCATAAAGCCCCCTGAATATTTTTATTAGCTCTTAGCCTTAAATTTGGTGATGGATTTAGAGAGCTCTACATATGCTTTACACTTGCCGCAGCGCGTTTCGAGTTCGACCAATTGTTCTTTGGCCTTGGGGAGATCGCCTTTCTTCAGATATCCCTCACCCATATAAGCGCGTGCCAGGTGATAGTTCGGATCAAGCTTGAGAGCCATCTTGTAGTATTTAAGCCCTTCATCAACATCACCGAGCTTACGTGTCGTAAAGCCGAGATAATTGAGAACACGGGGTTGGTTTTGATTTTTGATGCGATAAAGCAGATCCCGAGCTTCGCTATACGATCCAGATTTAGCCAAATCAATGGCGGCATAATATAAATCGTCATCCGTCATAAGCTCGGAGGTCTTCTTCAAACATTTCTTATGTCTCTTGCTCCAGTAATAGGCTTTTCCTTTCTTTTTGCACTTTTTTATTTTCATCTTCGCAGAAGGTTTCTTCGGTGCGGGCCTTGGAGAAGAATCTGGAATTGCATTTGCAGACATTGTGCCAAGCTGAGTGAAAGCAAAAGCTACACCAAGTGCTAGCGCCGCAACGCGTAGCGGTGAAGTTATTGAAACGGTTTTCATGGGGACTTCCTTTTTAGTCATTGAAAGTTTCATGATGCATACGCTGGGGCCGATACATTTATTCCGTGTCCTGTAAAAATTTATGCACACCAATTCTCGGGAGAGATATTCTTAGCCAGGACTATCGTGACCAACATCAGTAACTACCTGATCCTCACAACCAAAAATAATGTGTGATTAGGTTATAAGTAGGTCTATCGATATAAAATTTCTACTTCATTGATTTATATAATGAATATGTAACAAATCATGTCATGAATCGCTCTGCTCAGGCTCTTTGCGGCGATACCACCATACGATAACCTGGCGCCGCCAGCGCCGCACAATTGGCAGATCAACAGAAAGAATAAGCAATCCTAGCGGAACCATCCAAAAACCAAGCACCGGCAAAAACCCCAGAATACCGCCAATAATAAGCAAAACACCTATGATTATCCGCGCAATCTGTGAGCGAGGTAGTTGAAAATCCCTGCCTCCCAATTTGATTTTTGGGGCCATAGCGTACTTCCCTGGTTATTCTATTGCACCTGGATACCTCTAAAAACCATCCACCATCCCCTGCCACCCGCCTAATTATCGCAGAATATGGCGGGTGGCAGGGGATGGTGGATGGTCCGAAGGGAGTATTTATAGATACTCACCTAAAATGGGATATAGGTGAGTTCAACCCGCTTCAAGAAAATATTGCAGAAAAATTTTCAGGGATTGGCAAAACACTCTAGCATTTGATATAGGCTTATGTAATTGATCTAATATGATTCAGATCTTTGTTCCCCGGTAGCTCAGTTGGTAGAGCAAGCGGCTGTTAACCGCTGGGTCGCTGGTTCGAGTCCGGCCCGGGGAGCCATCAACTTAAGGGTCCAACGGGTCCAACCCGGAAACATGCGTTACAGATTGTACCTAAGACATAGGTGACCTCGTCTTCGTCCAATAAATCGACCAAATCTCTAAGAACGTGCTTTTAGAGCCTTTTCGGTTTTGATTCAATCAAAACCGGGCTCTAAGCCTTTGATTTGCCGTGTTTTCGGACGGAAAACCGGTGTCCACTTTTCCTGAAAACACTATAAATGCGATCAGAGACCACATCCATTACTTCGTTTTGGAACTCTCATTATAAGCTCAAAATGCTGAACGCTTTGGAAACCATCAACTGTTTTTCGTATCTTGCGTGGACCGGTGCATTACTATTGGTTGCTCTTGATTTTGCCCGCAAAATAGCCAGACCAGCTATCAGCCATAGCTAACTTTACCGTGCCATCTCTGATATTCGGTTTTAGATATTATGTGTTTAGCGGCCTTACGCAGCATTTGCGGTATTTTGTTCTTGTTGTGCTGTTTCTTCAGAGTTTGAGATAATGATTGGGTTTTCGATGCCGAGGAGTTTTTGCAGATCCTCATTTGCGAGAATGTCGGCGAGGCTCATTGTGCTCAGTGTGAGCGGGCTCTCGGTCTCTGTGTCCGCTGTCTCTGTGTCATCTGAGGTTGTGTCCTCTGTGGTCGTGTCGTCGGCGTCGTTAGTGGCAACGAGCTTAGCACTTGCTGGCATCATATAACGCAGATCCATCTGACCGATGGAGCGTTCCAGTATCACCATCGGATCGGCTTGCGCCTTGACAACGTTTTCCCGCTGCCCCATCAGGCCCTTATGTTTTTCTCCGTAACGCGCAACCGATTGGTCAAGATGCGCCCTGGAGGCCGTTATCTCATCGGTAATGCCTTCCGTCAGGCTGATATTTTCAAACTCCTGAAACGCTTTATAGTTTACCAACTTCTTGTTCTTATCCGCTCTCCCCTTGCCAAAACCTCCCAGGATCTCCTGAACACCTTTGAGCACATCCGCTCCGTTAACACCGTCTTCCAGATTGCGCAGCAAAAAGCCATTCAGATTAGAAAACTTCTCGTCACTGCTCGCATCGCTGCGCCTCTCAGGCGGCAATTCGCTGTCCATCACAAACACCTCCGTGTCCAGATGGCTCAACATCCCCGTCTTGCGCAAATCCAACGCCCCAAGGGGCTTGCCTTCCTCAAGACCGAGATCCGCAAACAACTCCTGAACTTGTGCACGGATACCATCATCAAGCGCCTTGGTCAGTTGCGCATCAAGATGGGCCAGCTCATGCGCTAAAGCTTCCGTCGGCGCGGCATCATATTCAGCCTGCAGCTCATCTCGCTTCGCCTGCAATTCAGACCGGCTCTCCGCAATATCCAACTGCCAACCCCAATTGTCGGAGCTCTCAATCAGCGCATCACGGTCCGCTAAAGCCTTGGCTCGCTCTGCCCCTTGCAATTTGTGCTGATGACCGCTGACCGTCAGGCCTTTCACCTGTGCACCAAAATCAGTTCTCACCTCAATCACCACCTGATCAACACCTTCAAGATCAAGCGGTTTGCCATGAGGCAGGGCAGATAAATCAAGCTGGGTATGCTGCCAATCCGTCGTACCCGCAAGCGGCGCATTGATCTGAGTGCTTAACAATGTGCTTCCATCTTCGACGTTCTTCACAACAATGACCGCCCGGCTTGGATTTCTGTCCTGCGCCACCCCTTGCAAGTCAAAATCAACAACCAAACGGTCACCTTGCAGGTCAGACACATCTATAATGCGGTGGAATTCATCCGTATGAACCTTGCCGCCCGTATCTTCATGCACAACACCATAAGCCGTCTCAGCCAATTGCTCATCAAGCGTTGCAATTTGCGCCGCCTTAGGATGACCCTCAAGCGCCACACGTTCCGCCTCAAAATAACCCGCATCCGCAAAAGCCTTCAGGATCGTCAAATTGAGCCCCGTCTCAACCGCCTGCATCTCTTGCAAACTCAGCCCTTCACCGGAGTTGAGCAATTGATGACGCAAAAAGGCCAGATCGCCAAACACTGACCCCGGATCATCATGAGCCGGCGTCACAATGCGCCGGCCGGCTTCAGAATTCTTAACCGACACCTCTAAACCAAGATCCGCCATCCCCAAACGCAACTCCGTCAAAGTATCGAAATTCCCTAAAGCAAAGGCCGCCCAATCGGCACTCGCCTCATTGCTCGCACCCGCATCCGACTGCTCAAAAATATTCTGCAACGCCGCTTCCGGGCTCAACCAAAAATGACGCGTCTCGTCATTCTCAGGATCATTATCCAAGGTCGTGTAATGCGCCTCCATCAAATCGGCAAATCGCGTCGCACTCGCTTCGCTCTCCTGCAGTTGCATATAAACGCTCTCATAATCCGCATAGGTATAGTGAACCGCGTCATAACGCGCCGTCGCTGCAGCCATATCAGACTCTAAACCAACACGGGTCTCCGCCAAAACCGCAGCCTTCCCTTCATAATTCGTCACAAAACCTGCATACATGCTTTGCTCATCCGCAACCGCATCCTGATGCGAAGCTAAGGTCTCATCAAATGCCGCTTTCAAGCCATGGCTGCCATCACCGGTATATTCCCAACTCAGATTATGCAGGGTCAGGCTTTCTCCTAAATTAGCCCCATGACTGTCATAAAGACCAACCTCAACAACAACATTGCTTAGATCACGGGCCCCATCCAAAACACTCCGGTCAATGGTCACTTGCCGACCTTCAAAGCTGCCAAACTCCTTATTGGCTAGAAGAGACTGCTTCAGCGTCTGACCCGTCACACCATCTTTTATTAACAAACGCGCCGTGCTGTATGAGGCATGACCTTGGAAATCAAAGTCCGCCGTGAAGGTCACCTCATCTCCCGACAAATCACTCAGATCCATCTTATGCGCAAGGTTGGCATGGACCTTATTGCCATCACCGCTGATCTGAACGCTGCCGCCTTCAACAGCCGTCGCCGTGTAGCCCCCCTTGCTGCCGCTCGCCGTCGACAAAGTCTCAACAAGACGCCAATCCCCAAGACCACCGGCAAAATCATGCACCTCAACACGCGCATCCGTCTCAGGGCGCGCAAACCCGGCCAAAGTCCCTTCAAGAGCCACAACCGTATGCGCAACAGAACCCCATTGGATGTTCAGACTGCCGGCTAAATCATTATTGCCAACACGCTTGGCCTGAAGACCCGAAAGCTTCGCTTGCGCCTCTGCCAGAGCCGCATCCGTTGCACTCTTCTCACCCTTCCAAGCCTGTTTCTCCGACGTAAAGTCGGCGCGCGTCCGACGACCATCAACAGACAAGTCATAAGCACGCTGCTCAAGCGTCTTAACCTCAAGCTCCGCCGCCTTAATCTCTGTTTCCAGAGCCACCGCCTCATGCACATGCAGATAAAGCTCATCAACGCTTTCAAACTTAAGACCTTGCAAGCCGGCAAGCATCGACGCTTCCTGATCTTTCAGAACCTGTTGGTGCGCTGCAACTTTTTCACGATTGGCAAGGACCTGCTCTTGTTCCCATTGCGTGCCCGAAAGCTCACTGGAGAGGGTCGTCGAGATCTGTGTCTCAACCGTGTCTATGGCCTCGGCACCAGCCGTGATACCGGCTTTCAATGTGTTCTCAGCCCACGCCAAGGCCGCTTCAGGCGTGCTCTGACCCGAAAGACCGGCCTTCAACTCCTTAAGTTCAGCAATTTGCGCCGCAACACGCGGGCCCGCATCCGCCACTAAAGCGTTCACCTCCGCAATAAACGCCTCAGCCTCCTTCAAAGGGGCATCATATTTTGCGCGCGTGATCTTACTTGAACTCTTGGCAATGCTGACACGCCAGTCAACCCACACATCCAACCCTTCCAGATACTCCGGCGGATAATTCGCAAGCTCCGCAAGCTTGCCCTCCAGCTCAGCCTGCTCATCCTCATAAACCGCAATCAACTTATCCACTTGCGCTGTCAGCGTCGCCAATTGCGCATCAGGGCTGCCCCGCTCAGCCAAAACCGTCTCTAATTCCTTAAGCTGGGCATCAACAGGGGCTAAGCGCGCCTCATAAACTGCAACGCTCTCTTTGCGGCCCTTAACCTCATCTGTCCAAGTGCGGACGGCGCTGTTTCTTTGGGTGCTGGATCTGGCGTCCTTCCAACTCTCAAGCGCACGCTCAGCGCTCGCCAGACGACCCTTCGCCGTATTCAACTGCGTCGTTAGCGTCGCGTGTTTCTCCTTAACCGCCGCAAGCTCAGCCGCAAGCGCCTCAGAGGTGTCCTCACCAACCGCCTTCAAACCTGATAGCAGGTTCAGCCGGTCCCCTTGCAGCGACAACTCACGGTGTTGATCCGCTTCTAAGCCCGCAAGCGTCCCAATCTCCGCAGGGGCACTGTCATCCTCAGGCCCATCAAGCTTAAGCTTAAGACCATCAACCTCCGCTTCCGCCTGCGCGTAGCTCGCCTTAACATCAACCCAATTATGGTTCTCAACCAGCTGCCGCTCAATCAGGCTCAATTGCGCCTTCGCTTTCGTGCGCTCGCCTTCCGCAACACCCCAAGCCGTCATCGTCTCCGTCTGATAAGCATCAAGCCCGTTCTTAAGGAAGCTCTTCGCTTCCTGCTCCAAACCCTGTAATGCCAGAAGCGCAACATAAGCCCCCTCAATACTCGAGGTCACATTGGCGGTATCATCAATGTTGTCCCAGTGCCACTGCGCCGTGGCGGGGTCATCCAAATGAGGCAGCACCGGGCCGATATTGCTGCGCAGCGTCCCCTGGCTCGCGATCATCTTATCTTCTAAGCGCTCAAGAAGACCCGCAAAGGTCGCCGCCCAGGCTTGCAGTTGCTCAGCATCCGGCTCTTGGCCTTCAGCCTGCGCCGCTAAAAACGCTTCCCGGCCCGCCAAAAGCTCTTCCCGCTTCGCAAGCTCCGCCTCAAATGGCGCTAAGCGACCCTCAACAACCTCAAGACTGTCCTGTCTTTTCTTAAGCTCACCTCGCCAAGTCGTCCTCTGACTGCCTGAGGTGTTGTCAACCATATGCTGCGCTTGAGCAACACGGGATTGGGCGGTGTTCAATTGCACACGTAATTGCGCATGCTGCGGCGAAATCACTGTCAACTCCGCCAAAACCGTCTCAAGTGCGCTCGCCGGCGTTATCGTCTCATCGGCCTGAACATCACCAAATATATTAAACAGTGTGCCTTCACCACCATGCTCAATAAGATTGCGAACCGCCTGGTGCAGAAGAGCTTCTTTGCCGATGACGTCCTTCTTAGCCGCAACAAGCTGATCCTGAAGCCCATGAAGCGTGTTCGTGTCCTTATTCTTTCTGGCTTTACCACTGCCCGTGTTCTTATATTTGCCGTCTTTTTGCTGCTGATCCATATACTTAATATGATTGGCAATTTGGCTCTCCAACGACCGCACACGCGCACTCGCCGCTACGCCTTCCGGCAGCTTCTCAAGATAATCACGCTCAAGACGCAAGCCCAAAGCCTCTTCCAAAGGCGGTAACACAAGATTGGGATCCGCTGCTTGTGCCGCCTGGCGCTCCTCAATTAAGGCCGCGCGATGATCCCCAACCGTCAAAAGATCAATAGCCCCAGACCCTTGAGCAGAAAGATAAGAACTCGCATCATAAATCTGCCCCGTCAGCTCATAATTGCCTTCCTTAGTGCCATAAAACCCGTCAATCTGCGTATCCAGCCCACTCACCTGAGCTTCAAGATTTTGCTTCTCTTTCAGAAGATCAAGATAAGTCGTCGTCGCCTCAGACCCCTCACCAGGCGTGGTAAACATACCCGCCATCTCAGCCTGCATCGCCTGACCCGCCGCCTTGTCAAGCGCATAGTCCAGCATGCTCGCACGCAACTCATCACCACCCGACAACGCCTGGTTCAAACGCGCAAGCTTGCCATCCGTCTTCTCCATCGCAACCATCAGACCGTCCATCAAAGCCTGAACATCTGCACCCATATCTTCAGAAACATCTTCTCCCGCCATATAGGCTTCCAATAGGCTGTAAACCGCCTTCTGAAGCGCAGAAACACGTTGCCCATCCTGGCGTTCCGCATCACCGGCAAAATAATTCTGCGTCAGCGCATCAAAATCTTTCTCATACTCCTTATAGGTGCCCTTCGCTTCCTGCAGGCTCTCATGAGCCTGACGGCGCTGATTGCTCGCCGTCTCGCGCTTCCAGCTCTTGCTAAGCTCCGACATCCGACCTTCAATGTCTTTAATCTGAATATCAAGAACAGCTTGATAGGTCGGATTGTCCCCCGCCGCCGCCTTCGCCGCTTCCAAAATCCCGATCTGCTTCGTGCGGATCTCTGCAAGCTCATCCCGATACTTATTCAGAAGGTTCTTGTTCGGAGACGCCATAAACCATTCCTTACGGATCTCCTCAAGCTTGTCATGCTCCTCCTGAACCAACACCATAAAGTCCTTAAGATGGTCCATCTCGGTTTCCATCTTGCCCATTTGCGCCCAATAGCCAGGGCTCGACATACGCTGCTGCCAATCCGCATTTATAAAATCAAACGACGTGACTTCGCTCTCCTGATAGGCCGCTCCAAACATAAACTGACCAATCAAACCATCCCGGACCGCACTAAACTCACCGCTCGAGGCCGACATACGCAAACCCTCATTCACAAGATTGGTCTCAAGATCATCAAGACCCAATAGCAAATGCTCTATCTGCGCATCCGTCCCCACAATCTCGCTATTCGCCGCCAATAAACCCTCAAGACCCAAGATAACACTACTCATGCCCCCAAGCAGCGCACGCAAATCCGATAACGCCGCACCCTTGCGCTCCCAAACCTCATCATAAGCCTCCTTCTTCTCTTGCAAGGCTTCGCGTTCCGCTGACAGCGCCTCCATCTGCTCGCGACGTTCCGTGCGCGCTGCCGAAGCAGCCGCATGTTGTTCCGGCGTCTTGTCAGACCATTTGCCACCCGAATTGCGCGCACTGTCAATACGGTCCTGCAACTCACGGATCTCTAAATCAAGATCCGCTACCTGTTTGTCAAAACCCGCCTTGTCCTGCGCAACCTCAAACGCCCACGCCAATTGCTGACGCGGAACCGATATCCGCGAAAACGCTTCCTTCATCGCCGCAAGCGTTTCACTGCTCAATGCGTTCGTATGCTCAACACCCTTGAAGGTCTGCCAACCAAGGCTGGAGGCATTCACAGAAAAATTCGCCGAGGTCCCGGACGCGCTTTGCACACGCGCCTCCGCCATAACACCAAACAAACCACGCGCCATGTTCACACTAACACCGCCCATCTGCAAACCATCAAGTGCGGCTAAACCATCCATCGCAACCGCGACATTCACAGGACGCTCATAAACAAAACCCTTCGCCGGGTCCTCACCCCCATGAAGCGCATCCCAAAATGCATTACGCTCTTCTTGCGCTTTCTTCTTCAAACCATCATCAATCCGTTCGGCAAATTCTTCCGCCGTCATATCCTTCAAGGACGCTTCATCCAAAACAAGCGCCTCACGCAGCGCCGTCGCCGCAGGGTCAAGATCAACATCGCTCACTGCACCCTCATTCTCAAACGACAGCAAAATACGCTTCTTCAAAGCCTCAACCGCTTCCGTACTCCCCCAGGACGGACCCTCATCACCGCTGATAAGTCCGGATATATGATCAACAAGCTTGTTATCTTCCAAAACACTCGTGTCTAAAACCAAGCGACCATCTGACGTCACACCTAAGAGAACCGTCGCTAAATCACTTGAGAGCGCAACATCCTGCTCACTCAAACCGGAAACCCCCGCAGGACCGCTCCCCCCGCTCGTCGAACCCGAACCACTATTCGCATTCCCCTCGGCAATTTCCTGCAAAAGCTTCCCAAACGCTGCCCAGTCAACCAAACCCGCCGCATGGCCCAGCTTGACATTGCCCTCCTTATCAACACTCGTCACATAGTTCTCAAAACCCGTCGTCTTCTTAAACCCTTCCGGTACACCTTGAATAACCGTCGCCGTGATATCCGTACGACCCTCGCCAAGCGGCGCACGCTCCCCATTGTAGATCTCCGTCAGAATGGGCCCCAGACCCTTAAGGGTCTCGTGAACCTTCTCTAACTGCTCGGCCTGCTTCTCTTCCGCTTCCTCTTGCTCTTCTAGCTTTTCAACAGCTTCATAAAAACCTTCAATGTCATCAAAACTCGCTATCGAAAAATCACCCGATGACGACGTCTGGTTAAACTGCAGCAAAATCTTCTCTTCCGTCGCAGATAAAGGACCCAAAGCAATCCCCAAATCACGGTAATACGCACTGTTCGCATGCATCAAAAGCTTTTGCGACGGAGAAAGCTTATCCCAATTCGCCAAAAGCTCACCCTGTGCTGCTTCACGAACCGTACCAACCGTCGCATTCGAACCCGCCGAACCATCATCCTTCGTCCCATTAATCCAACCGTTAAAATCTGACGTAATGCCTTTCAGAAAATTGTCATAAGCCAAGAACCAACCCGCCTGCGTCTGACCATCTTCCTTGGCAGCTTCTTTAAGCTCTTCAATCTTCGCTAACATCTCCTCCCGGGTCATTGGCTCCAGGGGGTCCTCTCCTGCAATTGCATCAAGGCCCATTCCGAAAGGTGACGTATCAAACAGATAATCAAAAGCAAGATCCGCAAGCTCATCCGGCGTGTTCTCATCAACAGCCTTTAAAACCTCGACCGCAGTGTTAATGTTTTCCGGCAGGTAATCAGGAAGGTCTTCAACAGGAATTTCATTGCCGAACTTGTCGACAACAACACCGTCTCTCAGCAGAGACTCTATGTTCCCCACATTATCCAATTTGATAACCGCGCCAACACCGACACGCGGCCCCGTTTTAAAGCCTTTCTCCGCAAGCTTATCGGCAACCTTCGTCCACTTGGCTATTTTTATACCTTGTGCTTCAAGCGGATCGCCGATCAGACCCGGAACAAGGCTGATATTCATATCATCACGGTCACCATATTTGGCGACAAAGGCATCAAGGTCACCACCCCCACCGAAAAGCTCTGCAAACTCCTTGGTAATGTTCTCATCCGACGCGATCACATTAATAGCCACAAAGGGACGCGCCCCATCGAGATATTTATCCCCCACATCCGGCAAAACAAAAGCGTGGCTGAAACCAAAACGGCCATCATCAAGCACTTTGACATTGGGGATATTGGCCAGTTTGACGCCGAAATTCGTGCCCACATAAGAGGGGCCACCGAAATACATCGAGCTATCTTCTATTGTCCCGTCGTCTTTGACGTCTATACCAGGGATCCATAAATGAACCATATCGGCACTATTGGCGCCAACCAAACCCACAACGCCCGCCGTCGGGTCAATGTCAAAACGTTCAAGCAGGTTCATATTGCCCGTATAGGTCGCATTGCCGCCCGTGGCATTGGTCATCGCCGTTGCCAGCGTCCCCATAAAGGGCAGTGAGCCCGCCAGATTGTTGAAATCAACTTGGCTGAAATCACCAGGACCCTGAACCTGAGAATTATCAGGCTCGGCTGCAATCTGCGGGATGATCGGCGGGAGCACCGGAATGGGAAGGCCGAAAAACGTGTCAGGCGCCGCCTGGCCATCTTCAGCCGCTTCATCATCTTTTATGCCGAACACATCTTTGAAGAAGTTCGCCGTCGCCGCCTGGGTTTCCTGGGTAAATTCCAGAAACCCTTGCCCGGCATCTCGGATGTTCTGATCAATGTCTTTGAGGGTCTTCTCAAAACCACTCACCGCATCCTGCAAATCCGTCTGACCCAAATTGAGAAACGCGTCAGCCGCAACCGAAGCCGGCTTCAAAATCGATCCGCCAACCAACGCCAACGCATATCCCAACGGATTTAAACTCGGGGCAGTCGTGCCAGTGGCACCCGTCCCCGATGCCTGCGTCCCAGACCCAGAACCAACACCCTCATCCGCAAAACCTAAACCGGCATTGGTTTGATCGACGTCGCCGCCGGATTGAATGCGGTCAATTTCTTTGTTGATCTCATCTATCTCTTCTTGAGCGGCCTGACTTGTTATGTGGCCTGGACCGTTCGTTCGTATTAGGATCTCACGTTTCTTTTTCTCACGTTGGAGCTTTTTAATCGTGTTCGACGTCTCTAAGGTTGCGATGATCTGATCTCTTTCCTCATATGTTAGATCAGGCCATTGATTGTAATTCTGCTCTCCAACAACACGTTGTCCCTGCCATAGGCTGAGAACAGAACCACTTTCTAAGTCATTTAGCCATTCTTGCCGCAGTTCAACGTCATAATCAGCAGACAAAACTTTGGGGAGCAGGGTGGGAAGGTTTGAGCCCTCCGGTTTGAGAACAGCATGTTCGATCGCTTCATTGAGGAGTTCTAAGGCACGTCCCTCATCCGGCAGACCGGCTGTCGTGAAACCATTTAATAGATTCCCCTGGGGGGCAACACTATCAAGAACAAGATTCCTGGCTTGGGTTGGGGTAATATAAATCCCTTTTTGTTCAGCCTCATTGATAACCTTGCGGGCTATTTCACTGACCAAAGGCGTTACGTACGAATTACCTTGGTAAGTAATATCTTTTGGTTTTACTCCAAGAGTCATAAGAACTTTTGCAAAAGCTCTTACAAACAAAGAATTATTTTCTAAAATCTCATCAAATTGATCGCTTTCAAGAGGAAGAAAAGGATGTACTTCCGGAAATGCAATATCAATGGGAGCACCGGTCCAGGAGTTGACCCCACTATCTGAAAAATCAGCGACTCCAACGGCTTCCCCCTGATCATTTACCTCAACACTTCCGACATAAATTACATTTGAATCACCTAATGGACTGGGAATATCGGTATGCTGACCCTCATTAGGTGCACCTCCAACAATGAGTAAGCCCAAAGCTTCTGCTTGGTCTTTCAGGTCATCTGAAATCCAGTTCATCAAGTCAATACTTGCACTAACGACCCGGATATTCTCCCCTTCTGTTCCCCCCGTCTCAAGATAGAGCTGCCGCGCTGCCAATACCTCCTGAAAGGCTTCTTCAATCCTGGTTGGGCCAGGACTATTGAACGCCAAGAAAGATTCAGAGCTAGAAGCTGCCAATGTCTTAGAAACAATATATCCATGGGGTGTCTCAAGTGAAATGTCTTCGACTTGGGTTTTCACACTCAGTGTCAATGAGTCTTCAAATTCCGAACCAGGAAGGAGTTCATGATATGGAGCTTTATCCTCTGAAAGTTCTGCACCAAAATCATCAATCACCGCGATCCGTGGCGAGTCGTATTGGAAATTTGCTGGTGTGTTTTCATCAAAAGGTACAGCCCCCGCAGGCGGGATTACTGCGTTCAGATCCGCCGTAATTGCGCTGCCTATCGTACCGAGCCCATTGATAAAATTCGCTGTTGTTTTGCTGTCTGGTCTAAAAATATCGAAAACATAATCAGCAGCATCTGTAATATGTGCCCAAAGGTCTTTTGATGCATCAGCGACGTCCGACACCAAAGGCATTCCTTCATTTGCAACTTCAGGAATATAGGCTGAGTTCGCGACATTGCCATGTAGAAAATCAAAAGCCGCATCAGGGTTTTGCAAGGTTGTCAAATCGGTATCCGCTGTTATCGCGGTAACAGAGGGAAGATCCGTAAACACGGCGACAGGGTTGCCATCAGGGTCAACTGGGCGCGTATAGGTAAAGGTCTTGTCCCAATATGGTGAGGAAACAGTTACATCGTCATCGGTCATCTTTGATTGAACAACGTCTAACGTCCCGTCTTCACGGTTTACGCCATAAAGTGTTGTGGTAACTTCGCTGCCATCTGCATATGTGTCGATACGCCGGTTCCAAACACTGGCCTCCGTTAACTCTGGTTCATCAATGTCCCAAATGCTAATTTCAGTGCCACCAACAACGTCTTGTTCGATCCCATTAGGGAACAATTCTTCAAAGCGAATTTCAAATTTTTTCTCTCCCGTTACTAGGTTTGGCTTCCCCCCTGTCGCGATCTCTGCATTGAACGTATAGCTTTCATCAATATCGCCATTCGTGTTTCTGTAGAGAAATTCAAGAACTCTTCCATCATAATTTTTCGTGAAAATGTGTCGGACAATGGGATTTTCAAGTTCGGCACCCGTTCGAGTTTCTTTAACATTAAGTCTTCCTTTTATGTCCTTGCTAAACGTCAAAGAAACCGATGAGACAATCTCAGGATACTCGACATCTCCATCCGTATTTTTGGCAAGATAGTTGCGATAGACATCCCCAATATCAACCGCATGTATACCTTCAGGGTCATCATCCGATGGTGCTGTCGCTTCAAGAACAATCTGTTTTTTTTCACTCGGAGTAAGATCTCCGAGCATAAACAACAAGGCGCCAAGCCTTGGTGTAGAGGCTGAAGTTCCTCGCCCTATTTCTGTGAACAGCTTAGAATCTGCGTCGTAAACGTAGATCCCATCGACAAAAACCTGAACATCATCTCCATAGTTCGAATAACTAGCAATATTGCCGGCTTCATCCAAAGCTCCAACAAAAAAACCATTAGCACTACTCGAAACGGCTCTGCCGCCAATAACATCAAGAGAATCTGCATCAGATTCAGTCGCCTGATTGCCTGCCGCGATGGCGACGCTCACACCGGCGGTATTGAGCCGGTCGAGAATACTCTCATATTCTTCTCTAAATACCTCCATAACCTCATTAAACTTGCCCTGAATCTCGGGATGGTTTTCTAGGTTGCGCCATATTGCACGTTTCTCGTTAAACCACGCACCACTATCCTCTAGTGGCGTGACACCCAAGGCTCCGCTATCCATTAAAGAATTGAAAATTTCTTGTGTTGGAAACCCAAGACTGGCAGTTACTGTGGTGATTTTTATGCCACCTTCTTCTCCACGGTTAAATTTTTCTCTTGCCTCAGCAACTTCGTTCAATTCTTTAAAGATATAGCTTTTTGCTACGCCATCTGGATATATCTGGCCATTTTCATCCAACCAAAGGTCTGGAAATTCATTCTTTATTTCGATAGGCAGGATTTTTTTGTCATCAAGCTCTCCCGGCCTGGCGATTTCACGGAGGCTATCTGCAAGAATGTTAAGCATAGACGCACCATGTCCCGGCCTCACCCCAGTGTCAGGCACTGATGGGGGAAATGGCGAGAGGGTAATCTTGTCGGGGGTGATATCCACCTGCTGCAAAGCATCAGGATGAATGAACTCTAAAAAATCTTCATTGCGATAATCCACATGGAGCGCATAATCAATAACAACGATGACAGAATCATCATCTGCCACGTCCTCAACAACCGGATCCCCTAGATCCGCTGCCGTTATCGGCGTGGTGGAGGCGTTCTGTTGTGCGTTGTTATTTAGGTTTTGTGTCTGAGTGACTGACGTTGTGGTCGCTGAATTTGTATTCTCTAATGTATCAGAAAAATTTCCGTCAGTATTTTCTGTTTGATTGATCGTACTTGTATTATTGCCAACCCCATCGACGCTCGACATATATCCAGATCCTTCCCAAAGGCTACAAAGAGATAGATCCAGAATAATGAGCTGAGGACGGAGGGTGAATCCGTGTTTTCTGCGCTCAATGCGCAAATAATACTTAGATACCTTGCGGTCTGCTTACATATATCGGTGATACTACGTAGGTGGGCGGATTAAATGAATGATAATTTAGGCAAAAAAGCTTGTCTTATGATTTTCCGCAAATCAACTGATTATGAACCGCCGCGGGCGGATAACGGCTCGCGCTGGAGCAATATGAGGTTAGCTTAACCTGTGTTACGGATAAGGACGCTTACAGGTTTCCCTAGATTTCTGATTGGATTGTTTGTGAAATCGGAACTCCCTATTGGATTACCGGGGCAAGCCCACTGCTGTCCGGTTTAATTCTTGAAGCGCTTGAAACAGCATCTCCACTTGTTGTATGCGGAGCCTTAACGGCATACTCCAATAACCTCCCCCCTGGAGGGGGAGGTCGGCGCGAAGCGCCGGGTGGGGGGGATTCATAAGATAATTCATGCTCTTGCACTTGCCTCCATCACCCCCATCCCAAACACCATGCGACTTAGCCCTGGTGGGCTAAGCCAGTGGCGTTTGGCCTTCCCCCCTCGAAGGGGGAAGGACGCAAGTGGCTCCGTCAGAACCAAGTCCCGATACTCCGAGATAGCGTTATGTCTTTTTATATCAACCACTTTTCACCTTCACCTAAAAATTCCCCGGACACCAATGCGCGGAGGCGGGAATCCAAGTCTGACTCACATTTGGATCCCCATCTACATGGGGATGACGGAGTTTGCTGCAAAGTGTTAAGCACATAAATAACTATTAAATATTAAGTTAGCGCTTATGGGCTGCAAACCCCGTCTGCAATGTTCATCAAACAACACTTCCAACTATTGGCATCGGAGCATAAAATTCCTTGCTTCATCCTATTTTATGTCCTCTTTCACCATTGGTCTTTGTCAACGGCTTCATGAACCCCCACAGACCCTAGTGAAGGACGTATTTCTTTTTAATAGATAATGCGCGCTGTACCGGACCGACCGTCATTGGCTCGCCAGAAGATCTTTTTGCCGGCACGCTTCAATGTAAAACAGAAGCGCTTACCACCCAACCATTTCCGCCAACGCTGACATAAACGGTCATTACTAATCCACCACACACCACGATCATTATATGACTCGTCGGCCTTGACGAATTTCATCAATCCGACGCCTTTACCCACCATCGTACCGTTACGCCGAAATCGTATCGGCAGCACAATGCCATAGGGTGTCGCTATATGGAGTGTTTTTCCGCTAATCGTATTTTTTAAAGCGTTACCTTTTAAAGTATTGGCATCAGCATAAACATTCTGAGCGGTGATAAAACACAACACTGCGCATATCACAGCTCCCAACTCAATTCTATTCATGACTGCCCCCGTTAATTTACACATGCCATACGGCTGGCGGCATAGACCGCCTAATCATGTCATTTTTTTGACTTTATGAGAGACCGCAAGAAACAGCGCTCTTGGACTTAAGAGCATGCCCTTATCTGCCAAATCGTCTATTTCTATCTAACTATTGGATGTTATTGCAGTCCCATTGATTGCGCCCACAGCTTAACGGGGCCAATAGAGGACACAACATATGCGGGTGCGACAAATCTACGCACAATATTTAAGGGAATTCTTTCACCTTTTGGATGAGAAAAAAACACGAACCTCATCTGACAATTGGGAAATATGGGGTGGTAGAAAAAGGTGATCGGCGCCATTCACCTGCTTCACCTGAATGTTTTTCCTATTTAATGCACCGCTTTTCTCAAGCTCTAAAGTCAGATCCTCAATTTCCCGATCTTCACTGCCCACTAAAATAAGAACCGGCACAGAGATCGATTTAAGCAAAGAGGGCGTATTAAATTTGGGGTTCGGGCTATAATAGTCGATAAAGGCCGATGCGGTTACACGTGCTTGACCACAGTCTAAAAACGTAACACCTTCGAGCAACGTATTTTCTTCATTACCATCAATGTATCCTTTGGCTTTTGCAAGGACGCCATCTAATGGGATTTTTGAAAGCCTTAAATAATCAGCCCCCGCCTTTTCATCACTCCAAATTAGAGGAGAGAGCAGAACGATACGTTTGACAATCTTCAGGGGCTTGAGCGCTTTTTTTCCGGTCATATAAAGTGCAACCTGACTGGCACCACGTTCATGCCCCATCAATGCTATCTTTTTGGCTCCCTGTTCTTTTAACCATCCCAACCAAGCAGCGATTTCCTCAACCGCATCAACGTGACGATGATCCTGCTCAATCGCGCAATCATACATGCCCTTGCGCTGATCAAGACCAAGGCTAAGCGTGACCGCCAGGGAATTGACTCCTTGTAATTTCAAGGCATTCTGTAGCGATGCTACGGGCTCCATACGATGGTGCCCTAAGGTTCCATGAACAATAAGCACGGCCCCGTGCTTCTTCAGCGATTTACCGTTGGCGATTTCTATATTGCCGAGAAGGTCAAGCCCTTTGAATTCAAGAACGGTTTCCTCCCCTCTTGCTGCTGAAATTGCTACCAGCAAGAATGCCACAAAAACAAACACTTGCAGCGAAAAAGTCATAGGGGATCTATTGGCAATCGATTTTTTAGGCAAGGCCAAATTCCGTTTAATTGAATCCATATGACAACTGAAGAACAATGCTCTCACTGATCACCGCTTACTTTCGCAGCACCTTCCTCAACCTTGCGTTTACGCCGTCGAGCTGTCCAAATATTGATCATTTCAACACCGGCAGCAAATGCCATAGCAAAATAAATATAGCCCCGTGGTATGTGAAAGTTCTCTAACCTCAACCCATCCGCAATCAAAACTGCACCAATAAGGAATAGAAAACTAAGCGCAAGCATTTTTGTTGTCGGGTGCCGCTCGATAAACTGGCTAATTGCAACTGATGCGAAATACATCACGAACATGGAGATGACTACGGCTGCAATCATAATCTCAACATGCTTTGCCATGCCGATAGCTGTAACGATCGAATCCACGGAGAAAATAATATCAATCACAACAATTTGCAGGATTGTGGAAAAAAAGCCCGCTTTAATCGCGCTATCACTCACTCCCGGTTCATGCTCAATGCCTTTGTGGATCTCCTGTGTTGCTTTTGCGAGGAGAAATAGACCACCAAAAATCAAAATCAGATCCCGCCAAGAAACATCATGTTCAAAGATTGTGAAAACCGGCTCTTTTAGGCCGATAATCCATGTGATAGCGAACAGAAACAAAATACGAAAAGCAAGAGCCATCAACAACCCAAGCTGGCGCGCAACCACCGCCTGAGCCTTCGGGAGGCGTGACACAACGACAGAGATAAAAATAATATTATCAATTCCAAGAACAATCTCCATCACCGTCAATGTAATGAGACTTGCCCATATATGCGGATCCCAAAGCCATTCGATCATTGTTGGCACCACTTGCTATTATGCTGAAAAAACGAGAATTTTCCTCTTAATCTCTAATAACGCAGCTTATCCAGAGCATTCAACGCTATTGAGACATTGTCTGGTTGTACCCACTATCTAGTACTCATCTGTGATTATCTGGACACGCTTTTTGCTGCAAAGGTCCTTGAAGCACCTATTGCAATAAAATAGACCGCTGCAAAAGCAAAAATCAAAAGACTAAGCGTGTCGGCAGGAAAGCCATCCCTAATTGTCAAAATAGCGGCAATAGTCCAACCTCCCACTATCGCTATGGTTATTGGCCGTAATTTGTGCACCCGAAGCGGATGGACCCACTTCATAGGGATAAAAACCAATACTGACAAAAGCAGGATGAACATAAAGGCAATTATTTGTGGTAATGCAAACGCAAAAAGATAAAAGACTGCAATATTCCAAATAGCTGGAAAGCCAACAAAATACCCATCTTTTGTCTTGCTCTCTCGATCAGAAAAATGAAACAGTGATGAAAGGGCAATGAGGCTAGCGGACACCATTCTTAAGCCCTCAGGCACGACACCACTTTCCAATATTATTACAGCAGGTACTATAACATAGTTGAGGTAATCAATAATCAGGTCCAACCGTTCACCGCTAAATCTTGGTAAGGCTTTCGCCATATCGACACGTCGAGCAAGTGGACCATCCAAACCATCAATAATCAATGCAATACCAAGCCAAGCAAAAGCCGCTTGCCAAACATGCTGGCCGGCATAGTAAAGTGCATAGAGACCGCAAAGCGTCCCTAACGCTGTCAGAATATGCACTGCAACAGCGGCCCATTTTTTTTGCAACATGGTCATAAAATGAGTTTTCACCCCTTAAGGCCTTATTGATTGTGATTCTATCAAAACCAGACCCTAAGTACTGAGCACCGTTTTTCAAGAGCTTGCAACACAGCCAAAGAGCAAATAAGCCTTGCCTAGGACTCTGATCTAGGTCACGAATTCATAAATGTGGTTAAAAATGGTATGAGCCAATCTGTTCGAATACGAGAAGCAAAGGTGCAGGAAATGTGGTGCATTTTCTAACCTTTGCGACGCTGTAGTCGGACAGACCACACGACACGACATAAGACGTAAAGGTGCCCAAACGATGCTCGCCGTCATTGCGAGCGAGCATTTTGCATGTGCTATCGGCTAACGCCTACTTGAACGCGAGCGAGCGCTGCAATCCAGAATTTTAGCGCTCTCCTGGATTGCTTCGTCAGCCTTTTAGGCCTCCTCGCAATGACGAAAAACATAGTTTTTACCTCTTTCGTTTCTTGTGTCATGTCGTGTGGGATTCAATCAAAACCGGGCTCTAAGTCTTTGTTTTGTCGCGTTTCCGGACGGAGAACCGGTGTCCACTTTTCCTGAAAACACTCTAATGCAAAGAATACCTATCGAGGCACAACTCGCAGAAACACTGCACTTTGCGCCAATCGCATGAAGCAAAAGAGAGAAATTCAATGTAAATTGTCAAGATAGAGAGCCGCGCTTTTGACTACACCGCACTGCCCTGCATAGGCCATCGTCAAATTATCAGCGAGACGCTTGCGCATAAACAGTTTGTTTGATTACAGCTTTATCTAAAAACGATGCTTCAGGGTTCCACGAATTGTAAGATCATCGTTGGAATGTTCTTCCTTACCAGCTTCCTGCGGTTCACTTGCCCCATAAAGAAGCTCAAGGCCAAAATCAAGTTTTGGCAAGACACCAAGGCTACCAATACCCGGAATTTTTAACTCAAAGCCTTTATTGGCGTCCGGGTTACCTTGCTCTAAAGGGTTTAAAGCTGGATCTGTTGGCTGCTTGTCTTTTGAGGGTTGTGCAGAATCACTTTGAGGTTGATTAGCCTCAACTGGCGTTTCCTTAAACGCAAATACCGACGTCGGGCTCAAAGTCCCGATTGCCAATATCGCTACAACTATGACGGTTTTGATCTGCATACCCCGCCTCACATTCCACAAAACTAACATAAGAACCGACCTCTAAAATGTCAATTTTCACTCTGTGACATCCACAGTTAAACCCCTGTTAAAAAAGCAATTTTCGTCCGGTTTTTTACGCTATGTTGCACTCTAGCCACATTGAAAGTTATAAAATTTCGAAACCCAACCTAGTCCTACGTAAAATTCCAAACTGGTATAAAAGACAAGAATCTCGCAAATCAGCCTCCTATTAAATTCAGCACCTCTGGAAGCCTATTTCAATGCGTATCGTGTCTTCAGACAAAGCCTATTACGTTTCCTTATGTTCACATAACACGCTATCCGACTGTTACTAATCACCTTTCTGCGTTCAAATGAAGGCATTTAAACAAAGATAAATTCCAATCCTATCCAGGTATGTATAAGAAGCCGCCCCGATTGGGGCGGCTTCCCTAATTTGCGTTTTATTATGTATTTTTAGAACTTGATACGGCCACCGACCATAACCGTCCAGATATCATCAAGCGGTACCGCAACAGAATCTCCCGCGGCGTTGATCGCATCAATATCTGCATCGAAGTGGTTATAAACCGCATAAAGCTCCATCGCAGCCGCATCAATCCACTGCTCAATGCCAAAGCCCCAACGGACCACTTCAGAGCCCGTCACCTCAGCAGCTGTCGGAACAAAAGCCGTCAAAGCTAGAGGAGCTGCCAGTGAACCTGGTGTGGTCGCACCACAACCAACAAGACCGCAGAACTGGTCTTCATGATGGGCATAGTGACCAAAGATTGCCGTCGAACCCAGCGAGTTCCAACGCCTCTTAACACCAAGCTGGAGGTAATAAGCATGGCTATCTGGAAGTGACGTTCTGCCAAGAACCGGGGAAGCCGCTATCACAGTGTCATATTGCGAAAACGCAAAGGCACCGTGAGCAAACAGACCGGTCGGTACGTGCAGAATAGAGCCGGAACCATTCCATACAGATTCATCGCGCTCAAAGGCTGTTCCGCCACCACCACCAGCACGGTTGCGTTCGTCATGAGTTTCCCCATAAGCTACACCAAAGGCGACCTTTACGGAATTCCACTCTTTCTTGAAGCGGACAGCGACATCCCAATAATCATCCTCACCCCAAGCGGCTGAGAAAACAAAGCCATGAAGCGAAGGTGAATCATACCGGACAACCTGTTGGCGGGCCCCAAAGCAGTCAAATGCAAGGGCTGCCACATTTGAATTACAGGACATCAGGTTAAAGAGCACAATGCCCGTAATGCCTGTATTGCCCGTCACACCGGCTTGGCGCAGGAATATGCCGCCGCCAAAGAAAGCACCATCAGCATTACTGGCCATTTGCGTGCCGGCAACATTGATGAAAACGATATCGTCAGCAGCGCCAGACCAATGGCCCCACCACAAAGTACCGAATTTCTTGCTCTTCAAGTGCATCGCCGAACGACGGATGCCAAGGGCCGTTTGGTTGTCACCGGTTTGAGTGGCACCCCCTGCCGTACCTTGATCAACTGCGATCGATGAGCCTTTCTCGACCTCGATTTCAATATTATAGCCTGCCGACCAATCTGATGTGATGGTCGCAGATCCGGTAAACCGGAACCGTGTCGAAGACGAATCGTTGTCAACGACATAAAGTTGTGTTTCGTCACCATCATCCCAGAGCAATAAGGCCTGGCTTACCTGGCCTGAGAGTTTCAAAGAAACTTTTCTATTGCCTTTGCGGACCGTTGTTGCCTCTAGTTCAGCAACACGCTCCTCAAGGTCAGCACAGCAATCGCCACCAAGATCAGCTGCTTGAGCAGGTGTCAGAGCGAGACCGCCCATGAACAAACCGGCTGCAGCAACGATGGCAAAACGGCTGGACATCTTCATGAGTCCCCCAATCATATCCATCTCCACTCCGAATTTAATCAAAGTCCCTTAATTCCCTAAGCAGCACGCGTAACAAAATCTGCTTGCGTAAAACCACCCAAGCCTAACCATAAAAGGACCAGCCCAAGCGTGTCTTAAACTCAGCGGACGCAACTCACTCGATTTTTGGAAAACGCTCCCCCACAAGGATCAAGACGATACGCAACCTTGTGAGCTCAAACTTGTACCCCGCTCACCCCTATTGAGCGGCATTAGTTTTTACGATTGGTAAAGAATGAAGGAGAAAGAGTAAATAGATGCCTACAATTGAACCGGCTTTCCAAACAGCATGTTGCTCAATTGTCACGAAATTGTCGCGAAAATCCGCGGATAAGCTGGGTTTTCTTTATATGTCACTTACATCATGCAGAAAGGTGTGTGTGGAAAAAAATGAAGTGCTTAAAAATTAAAAAGGCTCAAAATCGAATCATTCGCCCTTAAAGAGATCTGAAATGCCGGGTAGTTGTCATCATCTTTAGTGTAAAAGCTTTAGCTAAAACACACAAAAAGAGGCCGCACTTTGTGCGGCCTCTCATAATTCCTATGTCGTTCTTTTGCCTAGGCTTTAGAACTTGATGCGAGCACCAGCGAGAACAGCGTCGAATTCGTCTACACCGAGAACACCCAATGCATCGTCGTCAATCTCATAATGACGGTAGCCAGCATAGAGTTCCATAGCAGCTGCATCAATCCATTGAACAACACCAAGACCCCAAATTTGGGTCTCGTCACCATTGCCATTATTTAAGGCTTGGCTAGTCAATGTATCGTAGTTGCCATATTCGCCGTAGAAAGCTGTTGCACCAAGTGAAGAGAATTTACGCTTGATACCAGCTTGGACATACCACATTTCTTCTTCTTCATCACCGGCAACAGCTGGGTCGTCGATGTCACGGAAGACAAATGCACCATGAACAAAGAGGCCTGTAGGCACGTGCATAATCGAGCCAGAGCCCTTCCACTCGCTAAAGTCCACATTGGCGCCGAGAACTTCATCATCATCTTCAAGATAGCCCACAGAAGCAGCGGCTACAAAGTCACCAGCTTTGCCTTTCCACCACAGGGCAACATCCCAAAAATCGTCCTCGCCCCATGATGCCGACAATGTAAAGCCAGCAATTGTTGGGGAATCATAGCGAATGATATCCCTACGGGACGTATCAATAGCTGTTTCACCTGATAGGAAATCTTTCCAAAGCAGGCCGCCACTTACTGCAAAATTGCCATTCCATAGTGGTGCGTCAATAGTTGCGACAACACCTGTTCCGGCAACGTTAACAAGGACGTTATCGTCCGTTGCAGGTGAACCTTGACCAAGAGAGATTTTACCTAAGCTCTTGGATTTAATCCACCATTGTGCCTTACGAAGCTGTAATGCGTCATTAGTCGAAGTACCATCATCATTGGCCTGACTTACACTAGCAGATCCAGCGCTGTCGAGTTCAATCTCGATCAAGAATCCAGCACTCCAGTCAGATGAGATAGCCGCACTGCCGGTGAACCGGAAACGCGTTGATGACTGAATGTTATCAACTACATAAACATCAGATGTGTCACCATCATCCCAGTACAACAAGGCCTTGTTGACCTGACCTGACAATTTCAAAGAGACTTTTCTATTACCCTTGCGGACTGTCGTGGCCTCGAGCTCAGCTACACGCTCTTCGAGATCTGCACAGCAATCCCCGCCTAGATCGGCGGCTGTGGCGGGTGTTAAGGCGATACCGCCCATGAAAAAACCAGCCGCTGCGATGACCGCAAACCGACTGGCCGACTTCATGAGACCCCCAATCATACTACCACTCCACTCTAATTTAAGACTTTGTTTACAAACCCTGCAGCAGATCATTAAGCTCTCTGCCGAAGGAGCCAAGAACCTTACACAAATTCGACTCGTTGGCTTCCGAGACTATGCGTAGCGCGAAAATGTAGACGGAGTAAACAGAAAGCCGCCTAACACTCTGGAATTCCTGGCAACATGTGGCCTTATTGCCACTTTTAATAGGCCCAACTGTGATTCAATTAAGATGGCATAAGTGTGGCAGAGATGATTTTCGAGTTTTTTTAAATATTCTCCATGTATAATATAGGTGAAATTTCACAATTCTTACTTTAATTTTATAGATAAAAACTTTAGATCCTCCAAAATGTTAAAATATTTCCATATCTTTTTATTGGATTTTATTTATTTAGAAGACCGATCCTATAAGTAATACAAGGTAGCAATTAGCTCCAGACGCCTACATTCACCGTTATCCCCAACCACTCCAATTCATCTTTTTGATTTACTAGAGACTGCAATAATATTGAGAGGCTGCAATAACCTCAATTCTAAGACATAAAAGTGAGTTTGTGGCCAAATCTCGAACTCATTATTTCAAGTCTGATATGACTCACGATTTATCATTGCCAATCAGTATAATTAATTGACATCCTTAATCACACTGACAACATGCAAATCCATGATACAAAACGAAAAATTCTTTTCCTCAGATATTGTTGTTGTTGGCGCAGGACCCGCCGGCCTTACAGCAGCCCTTGCATTAGCGAAAACGGGGGCTGATGTTATTTGCGCCGGTCCGCCTCATTCCCCAGATCCTGAACGCCCTGACACCCGAACAACGGCCTTACTGCTTGGTTCCGTTAAGCTTTTAGAGACCCTTGGCGTTTGGAAGATGTGTGTGGATAAAGCTGCTCCCCTAAAAGCCATCCGACTTATCGATGACACAGGACGGCTTTTGCGTGCTCCTGATATTGAATTTAGGGCTGAAGAAATCGAAAAAGAGGCTTTTGGCTACAATATTCCCAATACCACTCTTGTTTCTGCGCTTCATGAGCAGATTCGCACGCACACTTCGCTTCATTATATGGAAACGGACGCTGTAACAGAGATTAAGATAGAATCAGGGAGCCTGGAACTTCGTCTTGCCGAGGATAGCGTTATTCGAACTCAGCTCGTTGTTGGGGCCGACGGACGTAAATCGCTCGCCCGACAAACCGCCGGAATCAAAACCAGCTCATGGGCTTACGAACAAACCGCCCTCGCGTGCAATTTTGAGCATACACACAGTCATGAGTATATATCGACCGAATTTCACCGTTCTACCGGACCATTTACAGTCGTCCCGCTCCCAGGACACGCTTCCAGTCTTGTTTGGGTTGAACGGCCCGACCACGCGGAAAAGCTGAAAAAGCTCAATGACGAATCTTTTATTCATCATCTCGAAGAACGGCTGCAAGGCCTACTTGGAACAGTTACCTCAGTTGGGCCGAGAGCAAGCTTTCCGCTTTCTGGACTAAGCGTGCAGTGCTTTGCGCGCCAGCGTATTGCGCTTGTCGGTGAAGCTGCACATGTGATTCCCCCCATAGGGGCACAAGGTCTTAATCTTGGTTTCAGAGATGTTGCGACCCTTACCAATTGCATCGCCAGCGCACCTTGGGCCCATGATCCCTCTGGCAAAGGTAAAGATTACGGCGCAGACCATGTATTACAGGCTTATGATGAGGCTCGCCGCGCTGATGTTTGGAGCCGCACTTTTACGGTAGATCTCTTAAATCGATCACTCATTTCCAACCTGTTGCCAATTCAGGCCATGCGCAGTGCAGGACTACACCTCCTCAACATGGTTGCTCCCTTGCGCCGTTTTATTATCCTTCAGGGGTTAGGATCTGTTGATATTTAGTATGTGAGAAGCGCCACGAGCCTGAATTGAACAAGGGCTAACTAATTTGGGGCTCTCTATGCAAATTAGCATCTCCTCCCTTGACTGATTGATCAGAGCTTGGCAACAGAGCCGGGGGAAACAAAAATAAGATCTTAGTATTTTGTCTATGGCGATCTTTTAGCGATTGCCAGCGCTTAGCACGATATATGATTCAAGAAGGACCCGCGCGCTTCTATGTCACCCATGCTCTTATTAAGATACCGGCTTGAATATTTTGCGCTTCGCATAATTATCGAGTTTGTACGTCTCTTCCCACTTGACGCTGCTGTTGCGCTCTCTGGGCGGGTTTGGCGTTTTCTGGCACCTTATGGCCGTCGTCACCGTCGAGCATTGGATAATCTCGCACGAGCCTTTCCAGAAAAAACTCCCGAAGAGCGCACGCAGATCGCTCTCGATATGTGGGAAAATCTCGGCCGGGTCATGGCTGAAACTATGCAACTCGATCGCCTCCTTAAACAGCCGGAACGCATTGAGTTGGTTAACTCGCATATCATGGAGCGCTACCGAAATAAGATGGGATCGGCCATCTGCGTTTCTCTGCACATGGGGAATTGGGAATTGGCAATGTGGCCGCTCGCTGCAGCTGGAGTAAAGCCAGCCGCCGTTTATCGCCTTGTCAAAAACCCATTTGTCGACCTCTATCTTCGCGGCAAAAGAACGAAACTTTATCCTGGCGGTCTTTTTGCTAAAGGCAAAGCCGGAGGCGTTCTGGCAGGCCACGAGACCGCACGCATGATCGGTTCATATGTACGCCAAGGTGGACGGCTGGGATTTCTATGTGACCTTTATGAAAAGAAAGGTATTCCTGTTCCTTTTTTTAATCATCCCGCCCAATCCACACCCTTCCCTGCAATGCTCGCAAGGCGTATTGGTACACGGCTTTGGGTCGGCAGATGCATCCGCATTGGCAATGCCTGCCGCTTCAAAGTAGAGATAAAAGAGGTCAAAGTACCCCGCAGTGAAAATCCCGATGACGATGTAAAATGGATCACAACGGCTGTACAAAAACAGTTCGAAGATTGGATTCGTGAAGTCCCTGAACAGTGGATGTGGTCTAATCGCCGCTGGTCCTGATTTCCATTTATTCTGTTTAAAATGCTGTATGCGATTTTTATTTAAATAACCCGAAAAGGCGTAATTCATGGCTAACACAAAACCGCCAACCAAATTTTATCAATCGCTCGCCATCGGTGCACCAGAACCTTACCGCCAGCTTCCCGTAACCCTTGAGCGGATGATACATTTCATTCCACCTCATATAGAAAAAATCCATGCAAAGGTTCCAGATCTGATCAACCAGGTCGATGTTATTTTAGGCAATCTTGAAGATGCGATACCGGCAGATGCAAAGGAGGCTGCACGCGAGGGTTTTATTACAATTGCACGGGATAACACTTTCGGACAAACCGGGCTTTGGACGCGCATTAACTGCCTTAATAGTCCGTGGGCCCTTGATGACATCACGGAGATCGTTGCAGCCGTCGGCAATAAACTCGATGTGATTATGCTGCCCAAGGTAGAAGGAGCTTGGGATATACATTATTTGGACCAGCTCCTCGCGCAGCTCGAGGCCAAGCATAAAGTTGAAGCCCCCATTCTTATCCATGCCATTCTCGAAACAGCCGAAGGTGTAAAAAACGTTGAGGAGATTGCCGCAGCCAGCCCCCGCATGCATGGGCTAAGCCTTGGACCGGCCGATCTTGCAGCATCACGCGGCATGAAAACAACACGTGTGGGAGGGGGGCACCCATTTTACGGGGTGTTGGCTGATGATAACAGCGGAGGGGAGCGGCCGTTTTTTCAGCAGGACCTCTGGCATTACACAATTGCCCGGATGGTCGATGCGTGCGCTTCATATGGCATAAAAGCATTCTATGGCCCTTTTGGTGACTTTTCCGATTCAGAGGCCTGCAAGGCGCAGTTCCGCAATGCCTTCCTTCAAGGCTGCGTCGGCGCCTGGTCGCTGCACCCTAATCAAATCAGCATTGCTAAAGAGGTTTTCAGCCCTGACAAACAGGAGGTTGCGTTTGCCATGAAAATACTTGAGGCCATGCCAGATGGTACTGGTGCCGTTATGATTGACGGCAAAATGCAGGATGACGCGACCTGGAAACAAGCCAAAGTTATTGTAGATCTTGCCCGCCTGGTGAGCGCTAAAGATCCAGAACGTCGTACTGATTACGGATTATGAGGGTACGATTATTTACTATTTTGGTATATCCTAAAGAGGTCGTCTCAAAAAATGGACACAAGCTTTCTGAAAGAAAGCACCATAATAACAATGAACTAGGGTGTTTTGGTAATCTAAATACACCAAACCACCCAGAATATGTTGCCCGGAATCGGGACTCGAGTATAGCTGGTGAAAGTTGCGCGTCTTATGCAAAACGAGTTCAAAATAGCTAAATTCCGGCTTGGACAGGTGGTCCGGCACCGCTTCTATCCATTCCGAGGAGTCATTTTCGATATCGATCCAATTTTCGATAACACTGAAGAATGGTGGCTATCGATTCCGGAGGACATACGCCCCAACAAGGATCAACCGTTCTATCATCTTTTAGCAGAAAACGGTGAAACCGATTATATCGCCTATGTATCCGAACAAAACCTGTTGCCGGATCAATCGGGCGAACCTATCCGCCATCCTCAACTGTCTGAAATTTTTGGCGAGTTAGAAAACGGTGTATACCGTTTCCGCCATGCCCATGCGCATTGAACTTTAAGCACAAAAAAGCTCTCTACATTTTGTGTAGAGAGCTATTAACTTAATCTAATAATATCCCTGCCAAATTACTTTTTCTGTTCTTTTTTGGCAGGAGTACCTTTTTCGGCCTTTTTCTTCTTAGCTTCTTCCGCTGCCTTTTTGGCGAGTTCAATTTGCCGTTTGCGGATCATTGCCATGAGTTGCCGCCGAGCATTTTGATACTTTTTGCTGTCAACAGGTGCTCCATCAAGGGCTTTATCAAAGCCGGCTAAGGGAACCGGAAAGACGACCGGCTTTCCAACCATATTGATGGAAAAAACGGCCATGTTCTTACCCTTTTTCATTTTGGCAACCAAATCTTTGGTTGCCTCAACTTCTGCCGTACAGCCAGCCGCATGACAAATCGTATATTTGAGTTCTATGGGCTTCTCTTTGTCGATCTTAACTTGAATACCGGGAGGGATAGCCATGCCAAGCGGAACCATAACCATGAAGCGTTCTTTTTTCTGACCTGCAACCTTACGGATTGCTGCAGAAACCAAAACAAGCCCGGTATTACCATCTAAACGCTCATGGTGCGTTAGACAGATTTTTTTCGTCTCCACTTCGGCTTTCGGATCCTTCCGAAATTTTGCTTCCTCGCAAAGTTTAACCCAAGCATTTGAGGGTTTCTTTTTACCAGCATCTTTACCCGTAGCTGTCTGCTTCTTCGCAGCAGGTTTCTGCTGTGTTGCCGGTTTTTGTTGCGCGAACGCCATGGGCGCAACAAAACTAAATGCAAATGTTGTAATGACGGCCACCAGAAGCCCACCAAAAAGTGAAGACCGGCACCGGGTCGTCCCTAGCCTCTCTGTGTACAGCATAAATTCTCAACCTTTCATACATCGCCAGACTATCAAGCCCGGCCCTCTATATATCCTGATATTCAGGAGCCTGTCTAAATATTGTGGACAGGTTTGATGCGAGCCAATCTTAGCCGCGCGCTAAAGGGATATGCATATTTCACCCACTCGTCCCACGCCGATTAGCGAAACATATTATAGCCTCAAGCCATCGAATTGCGGCATTCCCGTGACGGATATAAGAATTCAGATCAAACTTAAGTCTGAATTGAAAAAGATAGTGCTCCCTCCGTCACACTATAGAACGCATTTCAACACTCGATCAAAGATGGGTTCGTCTTAACAGCCAATGCCAAATTATGCATTTGATTATATGCAGCGAACTCGGTCAATGCTATGACATGAATGCTAAAACCCACCACATTTTTTGGGATCTATATTGGTCAGCTTTATCCGCGCCGACAATGCAATCTATAGATCGGCTTCCCCTTAGATGGAAGCATTTATTTTGTTCACCCTATTATCAGTTTTTGAGTTTTCCCCTTTAGCAAGCCTAATTCACCATCCTGGTTCAATCCAAAACAGAAAAGTGCTACCCGAAATTATCACATTTTGAAAATTTGGGATTACATCCGTCATAATGCTTACGTTTGCGGAATTTCTCTTCAAGTATTTCAAACATTAGTTTCTCGCGCTCCTCCTGATATTTTTTTTCGCTGTCAACAGAAGAGCCTTCGAAAGCCTCATCAAAACCAGCCAACGGAACTAAAAATACAACGGGTTCATCAATCCAACTGGTCGCTGTAATGGTCATCTGCTTGCCTTTTCTCAACTCTGCAATCATCTCCTTGCTTGCAGAA
Source organism: Methyloligellaceae bacterium (assembly GCA_965224165.1). Classification (GTDB taxonomy): domain Bacteria; phylum Pseudomonadota; class Alphaproteobacteria; order Rhizobiales; family CBDCYM01; genus CBDCYM01. The sequence goes on from CBDCYM010000011.1 coordinate 2,414,988, forward strand.
ATCTCTGCCGTGCAGCCAGCCGCATGACAAATCGAATATTTGAGCTCTATCGGTTTCTCTTTATCAACTCTGACTTGAACGCCCGGCGGGATTGTCACATTGTGAGGAACCATGATCATTAAGCGCTTCGTCCCTTGATCCATAATTTCCCGAAGACCCACTGACATCAAAACAAGCCCCGTGCCGCTATCTAAACGCTCATGATGCGTCAGGCAGATTTTTTTCTTCTCAATCTTGGCTTTTGGATCTTTCCGGAATTTCGCGTCTTCGCAAAGCTTCACCCAAGTTTTTGGAGATTGTGCCAACACCTTTGATGAAACAAGACTGAACGCTAATGCGATGGATACAACCATCAAAAAGATATTCAGGATTAAAACGGGATATCGGGTCATAATACTTAACTTCGTTATGATACTTAACTTCGTTATGCGCTAGATAATTTATCTCTGGTTCTTGTCGCTAATTTTTTTGTTTATCCCAAATAAGAGCACCACATATCAAACACGGCCGTGAATGTATGGTGTAAGGGGCTTCTATAGAGATATTCATCTCGCTTGGAGGAGGATTAATATCGGTATCAAACGGTGGCTCCTTAGTGCCTTCGGAGTAAGCTAACAGAAACAGATGCACAATCTTTCCATTATGCGTAGTGATGGAAATAATAATCGGAAATCCACTTCTTCTTATTTTTGCAATTAGCTCTACCGTTGCGGTAATTTTGGCCCCGCAATAATTATCAAAGCAAGACACCTGATCAAGAACAATCACCCTTCCTTTATTACCCTTACCCGGCATCGACAGAGTGATACGAAAAAACTTTTTTTGCTTACTTATTGCTTCGTAGATCGCTTCGATGGCCTCAGTTACAAAAAAACTCTCAGTATCAATATTGCTATCTGTGGATCTATTATCATTAGAGCAAACCTTCTCTGCCCTAGCTTCAGCCTTTTCATGTGCCTGTATGGTAACGTCCAAACAACTTACATTTTTACCCGCAATGTCTTGCAGCTTTACAGTTGGCTCCTGCTGCGCAAAGACCATCGGTGCACCAAAACAAAGCGTCAACGTCATAGCTACAGCCACCAAAAGTCCACGCATGAGTAGCAAGCCTCGATGGACCATGTGCTTATGTGATTGAGAGAAAATGAACTTTTTCCAACGCCGCAGAAAGTGCATATCAGCACCTAATCTAAAATGCCTGTGTTCTGATCATATTATTCGAATGAATGTAGTAATTATGTGCAATAAACTCCGTCAATGTTATGACAGACGGGCTAAAACTGCAGTCTGGTATTAGCTTGTTTTTGATACGCACCGTTTATACCTAATAAGAAAATCCATAAAATAGGCTCTCAACAGATGAAAAACTTTATCTTTTTCCTCGCCATTTTTCTTGTGTCTCATTCTGCTTTAGCGGAGCCTATGCACGGCATCGCGATGCATGGTGAAGTCAAGCATGGTGTCGATTTCACTCACTTTTCATATGCTAATCCTAAAGCACCCAAAGGCGGGCGCATTATCCTTTCATCGCTGGGATCTTTTGACAGTTTAAATCCTCTTATTGTGAAGGGCGTTCCGGCTGTCGGCCTACGAGATTATGTTTTTGAAAGTCTAATGGCACGGGCATATGATGAACCTTTTTCACTTTATGGTCTGATAGCAGAAACAATCGAAACACCAGCCGACCGCAGTTGGGTGGCTTTTAAGCTAAGGAAGGAGGCAACATTTTCTGACGGCAAGCCCGTCACAGTAGATGACGTTCTCTTCTCTCATTCCCTGCTACGAGATAAAGGCCGCCCAAACCATCGCTTTTATTATTCGAAAGTCACCAAAGCTGAGAAAATCGACGAAAGGACTGTGAAGTTTACATTCAAACCGGACGGCGACCGAGAAATGCCGTTGATCATGGGGCTTATGCCCATATTGCCGGCACATGCTTTTTCGCGGGAAACTTTTGAGGAGACAAGCCTCAAACCTCCCGTCGGCAGTGGGCCTTATCTTGTGACCAAAGTCGAACCAGGAGCGAGAGTCACCTATCACCGGAATCCCAAATATTGGGGATGGCACATTGCGGCGAATCAAGGCCGGTTTAATTTCGATGAAATCCGGTATGATTATTATCGAGACAGCAACACCATTTTTGAAGCTTTCAAAAAGGGACTTTACCACCTCCGAGGAGAATCAGATCCGGGACGCTGGTCATTAGGTTACAAATTTCCTGCGGCTTTAGATGGCCGGGTCATTAAAGAAGAATATGAAATCGCAACTCCTGCAGGAATGTCCGCTCTTGTTTTCAACACCAGAAAGTCTTTCTTTTCGGACATAAAAGTGCGCAAAGCTCTTGCACTTCTTCTTGATTTCGAATGGCTGAATAAAAATCTCTATCACGGGCGTTACGCCCGCACGCAAAGCTATTTTGACCGTTCTGAATTATCCTCGCATGGACGCCCTGCTGATACCTATGAACGCAAACTTTTGAAAACTTTCCCCAACTCCGTTGAACCTGACATATTGGAAGGTCGTCACAAGATGCCGCAAAGCAGAGGTTCAGGTCGTAATAGAGCTAACCGGCGTAAGGCCCTTTCTTTACTCAAACAAGCTGGCTATGCCCTTAAGGATGGTACGCTTGTAAATGCTAAGACTGGACGTCCGTTCAGTTTCGAAATTCTCTATGCTATCCGCTCTCAGGAGCGTTTGCTTTTAAGTTACGCGCGAGCCCTGAAAACAATTGGTATAGTTGCTAATCTACGTTTGGTTGATTCGGCACAGTATCAACAGCGCAAAGAAAATTACGATTTTGATATGATACAGAATATCTGGTATGCATCGCTTTCACCTGGAAATGAGCAGAGTTTTCGCTGGTCCAGCACGGCTGCAGACACACAAGCTACCTATAATTTTCCGGGGATAAAAAATCCTGCTGTTGACGCGATGATCCAGGCCGTGCTTTCTGCTCATGATCGGGAGAGTTTTGTTTCAGCGGTACGTGCACTCGACCGAGTACTTCTTTCTGGTCATTATGTTATTGCGTTGTTTCATCTGCCCAAGCAGTGGGTTGCAAGATGGCGACACTTGCAACATCCGAGTCGGTCGTCACTCTATGGCTTTCGCCTAGATGCGTGGTGGGCAAAGTAAAGCGGGAAATCAAGTTAAACACAGTTAGGCCCAAATTCGTCACGCGCAGGGATATTAAAACATGCGGTGGTTACGATATGATGCAAGGGAATCTGGCCAAAATTTCTACAACAATGGCTATTGAAGCGGAGCGACAACCAGAAACGCTCGATGAGTTTTTACATTATTGGGCTTTGGAAAGACCTCAAGATCTTGCCCTTGTGGATGCTTATAATCGCTCTTCGATTGGACTGGGCGAACCTACTCGCATCAACTTTGCACAGGCGGAACGAGTCAGTGAAGGCTTGGCGACGCTCTTCTCTGCACATGGCCTGACGCCAGGCAATACAATTGCCGTTCAACTTCCAAATATCATTGAATTGCCGCTCGTGCTGATGGGCGCAATGCGTGCCGGCCTAACAACATGTTTGCTACCGGTTTTCTGGCACCACCATGAGATAAATCAAGCCCTACACAAGGTTCCCGTGCAGGCGGTGGTAACGGTTGGCGAGCTTGCCAATCACAAATATGCAGAAACGATATGCCACCTGGCTTTTGATCACATGAGCATCCGTTACATTTATGGCATTGGCCCTAACCAGCCGGATGGTGTGACACCGCTTACGCACATTTTTGAACAATCAAGAGGAACGAGCGCAGATTATGACGCTCATTCTGGCTTGCCAGGAATGACAAAGGATGACCCGGCAGTCATCACATGGAGTATTCAGCCGGGACAAGGGTTGGTTCCTGTCTATCGAACCCATCAGGAACTCATTGCAGCAGGGCTTTTGCACATAAATGAGCTAGACCTCACGATGGAGGATCGTTTTCTTAACACCTATGCGCTGACTAGCTTAACGAGCCTTGCAAGTATGTTTGTTCCCTGGTTGTTGACCGGGGGCTCGCTTGTGCAACACCACCCCTTTGAATACAGCACTTTCTTACAGCAACTTGTCGATGAACAAATCACTTATACAACGGTTCCGACACCTGTTATCGCCTCCCTTTCTCAGGACGGCGTTTTAGAAGAAGGGGCTCTTCATCTCAAAAAACTTGGTTGTATTTGGCCTGCGCCACATTTAACTCCTTCTAAGGAGATGCAGGTAAACGGAAATATTCCTATTTATGATATCCGCAATCTCCATGAAAAGGCTATCTACCTTGCCCGCCGCAAACAAGAAAGCGATCTTGCCAATCTTAAGTTAGGAAGCATTGGTTCTGACAAAAACAATTATAACGGCTCAGCGCTTCTTGAAACTCGAATCAAAGGGCGGATCAGAAAAGCAAGCCTCGCCCGAGAGGCACTGGCGGGTACCCTTTATGTGCGGGGGGCATCGGTATCTCAAGATTTTGTACCAGAGAAAGCGACAACAGCAGCAAATAGCACACCACTGCGTGACGCTCATGAAGAATGGGTAAGTACTGGTATTCATTGCTCCATTTGTGACAGCGTCTCGCAGGATGTCATTTGCGCGGCGGATCCCGATCTTATCTATCACGGTGGAACTTCTGTCTCAGCGCAAGAACTTGACGAACTTTATCAGAGCTATGATAAATTTTCAGATGCGGCGGTGTTTACACGCCCGGACCCGGTTATTGGTGAAAGAATTTTTGCAGCCGTCGTTCCTGCAGAACAAGCAAATCCGACGCTTGCTGGACTCAAAGATTATCTCCGCACATTGAAAATTGCACCATTTAAGGAGCCTGAGGTCATCGTTGTCGTTTCGGAAATCCCGCGTGACGATGCTGGACGCATCTTACGGGATGAAATCCCACTTTAATCTCGGTTTCTAAAAAACTAAACGTCTATGCTACCAGCCAGACTGAATTATAAACTCAGTTCGCGCCGTCATGTCGATATAATCTTTTCAAGTTATTGTCGGAATCTGCCGCACATTGCAGAGAAGTATTTAATGAACAATCTGACGGAGCGACAAGCACCGTCAATTAGGCAAAAGTTTGCTCACAATTGCCCAAGAGAACGCTGAACCACCTATGACTTACGCAAAAATCGAGAAGAAAATGGTCATGGTTTATAAATTCTTAAGTGTCATGATCGAATAAATAGTCATTAGGGTCTTTTGGTTTTCATTAAAATAAAACCTGCCCTTAAGTCTTTTTAGTTGTGTTTCCGGATAGAAAAACGGTGTCCTCTAACGGGTCGCGGGCGAGGGTATGTTTTTCTTGGAAACACTCCATGATCTAGATCACGATTGGGGGAGAGATCTTATGCAAAGCGCTGCGCGTGTTCTCATTGTAGGACATTCAGATAGCCCAAATGACAATCTTGCTGAGGCCCTCAATTCGCGTGGCTTTGAAAGTCATACGGGTGATATTACGAATAGTGCTGCGGAACTGACGGGTATGCGTCGTCCGGATATTGTCGTTCTCAATATGAATTCCCCCGAAGCACAGCACAATCCGAAGGCTTTTTTCGCGTTGGCCCGCGCGCTCAAAGAAAGTCCTCTCTCTAGCCGTATGCGCATTCTACTTGTAGGGGCTAATCGGGACCTCACACTTAATGGGGAAACCGACGACATTGATGATTTGTTGATAGGACCTGTTCGTTCGTCTCAAATTTGCCATCGCATCAGATCACTTGTCCGCCTTAATACAATGCATGAAGAGCTGGTTCGGCGGCTTAATACGTCAGCTAAATACGGTGTTGATGCACCTAACCCCGTCTCCCCTCCACGGATGGTGGAGAACGCGACTATCCTGTTTCTTGGCAACGCTATGGGATATGGGACGATCGAAAATGCACTCGCCAAACAAGCGACTCTTGTCGCAGCTTTAACCTTTTCTACCGCACTCGATTATTTGGGTCGCGAAGAATTTGAATCTATTATTATCGACGCCGGTCCAAACCCAGCGCCATTTTTAGAGTTTATCCGCGATTTACGACGAAATTCGCGCTTGTTCAATATGCCTGTCCTTATGCTGGTTGATCCGGGGCATATTTTGGACCCTGAAGAAGTTTATGAAGCCGGCGTAACAGATGTTTTAGAAAAGCCTGTTCGGAAGGATGAATTACAAGTTCGCGCATTTGCTCTTGTGCGTGAATTTCGCTTCCGCAACTCATTACGTCACATCTATACCGAAGCGAAACACTTCGCGACTAATGATGCTCTGACAGGTCTCTATAGCCGGGGCTTTTTACTTGAGCATCTGGTTCAAATTATTTCCGACACGGAACGGACAAGCCAAACTTTCACATTGGCCTCCTTTGAGATCTCAAATATGAAGCAGATCAACTCCGCCATGGGATACGCTGCAGGAGACAGGGTCATTCGCCAAGTTGGTGAAATGATGGGTTTGCTTGTGCGTGGCGAGGATTTAGCTGCACGCTATACAGGACATAAATTCATGCTTGTCTTACCCGACACGTCATCTGAGCAAGCCAAGCATGCAATTAATCGCATACTCGGTGTGGTTCATTTTACTGAGTTTGCGATTCTTGGTTTGCACGAGCCGGTTAAGGTCACGTTACACACAGGTACAGCGGAATATCAAAAGGGTGACACACCTGAAACTCTCGTGGCAAAAGCCTGGCCCTAAGGTATTTTTGGGTAACAGAAAATGTACCTTATTTAATCCCACGCCCACGTCTGTGAAGGGCGTAGACTTTGAACACGCCAGTCGGTCCACCAATTTTTTTGTGGTAATAAATCAACCTACCATCATTAGTTAGAGCAGGAGCTTCTGAAAAACCAGTAATGGTCTTAATAACCCTCGGTTGACCAAACGGGCGATTCTTATCTGGTCTTGTAGCGCGTAAGCTCTCTACCTTAATAGCACCACCTTTCCTGGTCATACGGGTATAGAGAATTTCCAACTCATTGTTAGAGATTGTCGCCGCATAGACCACATTATCTTTGTTGATATGTTTGAAAATTTTTGCGGAGTCCTTCTGCGGAATAAATTTATCGCCGACTTTTTTTGCATAAAAGAAATAGGACTTCGTGGGAGGGGCACCGTCCCCAAACCATGTTTGTGTTGAATACAGTGTCTGACCATCAGCACTGATTTCTATATCCATGTTCAGCCAACCATGCTTACCAAGGGACAGCTCTCGAACAGGCCTAATGTCTTTTATCGCACCATCTTTAAACTTCCCACAATAGACCGTTACGAGGTTTCCCGGTCTATAGGCATGGGTAGAGACATAATAAAAATTGCCATACTTATCCATTGTCGGCACGCCATCCACGGCGTTTGTATTTATGTTCCTGACTTCACCTTTAAACTGAAAGGTATAATCATCAACCTTTTCCGCGTAGTAGATATCCTTTTTCCTGCCAGTATCATGTTCGCTGTTGAAGAACATGTATCTACCATCACGCGAAATAAATACCTCCATGGCATCGGCCTTATAGCCGAGTATCCGAACTTCAGTATTTTTTACGAATATCTCTTTCTTCAGATTGCCAGGTGACGCATTGTTGTTGGCTTCAAACCAGGTCAGAATTTCATTTATTAGCGCGTATGCCTCCTTTACTCTGCCAGAATCGGCCAATACTTTGACTCGTTTCATTTTCGGGAGGATTTCCGACACATCACGGCCTGCAGAAGCCCATTCGTGAAAAATGGCAACGGCCTTATCCGCCTTGGCTTTCAGGTCATGCAGACTGATATTTTTTGCTCTAACATCAAGCGGAAATAACAAACAAAAGGTCAAAACAATACAGCAGGTGAATGACTGCAGGTTCACCATATTCTTCCTCTAAGAAATCTAAGCGAGAGTCTTTTCACGTATCACCAAATCTCTGTATCATTTGGCAATACGGATTAAGGTCAATTTGCAGGGCGAGGACGTTTGTCCTCAACAAATTGCTTGTTGCCAAATTCCACACACCACTGGGGTTCGGCCGGATTTAACCCAAGCTTCGAGCGTTCGTCCGCATTTAAACACCTTGGTGCTATTGACTTGGCATATTCAACCATTTCTTTAACACCGGAAAAGACGCGCCAGAGCCGTGCGGTGCCATCAGAGGATCCTGTAAGAGCCCATTTATTATCCGGACTAAATTCTCCACTTAAAACACGGTCTCGATGTCCTGTAAGCTTAGTGATTTCGCGACCTGTGTCTGCATCCCAAATACGGGCATTCTTTGCGAGCGATCCAGTAATTAACCGCTCCCCATCACGGCTAAAATTCGCACTCATCACAATATCGTTGTGTTTAAGTATTTGAGGAAGAACTTGTCCGTTAACAAGATCCCAAAGACGTGCCGTCTTATCCGCAGAGGTGGTCGCCAAACGCGTTCCATTAGCGTTCACGCTCAACCCGAAAACAGCAGCCTTATGTCCCCGCAGCACCACCGTTTGCTTTCTTGTATCAGCGTCCCAAATGCCTACTGTACTGTCTTGCGAGGCAGTAAAGATCTTTGTGCCATCCGATGAAAATATCACATTCCAAACTGGGCCCCCGTGCCCCTCAAGAACAGCAACCAGTTCACCGGTCGCAACATTCCATAGGCGAACCGTTTTGTCCCGCGCAGCAGAAGCCAGTATGCGATTATCTGGGCTAAATGCGACACGGTAAACTTCTCCGACATGACCCTCTAGCACATTCTGCTCCACACCGGAGCGGGCATCCCAAAGGCGCACTGTTTTGTCATTAGAAGCTGTCGCAATTAGCTTTCGATCTGGACTGAAGACAGCATGATGGACCCGATCGGTGTGCCCCATCAGGATGGATTTTTGTATACCCGATGGCGCATTCCATACTCGCGCTGTGTTGTCACGAGAGGCCGTGACCACCAACGAACCATCACCACTAAAACTCGCACTATAGACGCTGTCTGTATGTCCTTCGAGTGCCCGCTGCATAAGCAGTAACTTCGTTGGCACAACACGACCAATCTTATCCTTAGAAGCAGTTGCTATCCAAGCGCCATCGGAACTAAAAATAGCCTTATTGAGGGGTTGCTTGTGCCCTTGAAAAACAGCAACAATCTTGCCCTCATGAGCACTCCAAATAAGTGCTGTTCCGTCTTTATGGGTTGTGATAATCCGCTTTGCTTCAGGACCAAAAGATGCGCTCAATACCGGATTTGTATGCCCCCGGAGGATCCTGATTTGCTTGAAGGAATTTGCATCCCAAATTCGCGCGGTATGATCATTTGAAGCTGTGACGATGAAGCGTGCATCACGACTGAAACCAATACTATTTAACGGCTTTTTATGCCCCTCAAGAGCTGCAATTTGGGCGCCAGACGACATATCCCAAAGCCGTGCAGTCCTGTCCTGAGAGGCCGTCGCAAGACGTGCACCATCTGGACTGAAAACAATATTGTTTACAGCGTTTTGGTGCCCTCTCATCAATAATATCATTTCTCCCGTCACAGGATTCCAAAGACGTGCTGAACCGTCAGCTGAGGCCGTGGCAATTCTATTACCACGAGGGTTAAAGACCGCTGCCTTAACATCACCAGTATGCCCCTGCAGAACCTTTAGCATCTTACCTGTTTGAACATCCCAAATTCGAGACGTTTTGTCCGAGGATGCAGTAACGAGAAGCCTCCCGTCCGGACTATAAGCAACCGAGTTCACCCGCCCAGAGTGCCCTCTCAGCTCCAAGATGGTCTGTCCGTTTGTCATATCCCATACACGGATAGTCCGATCTGATGACGCAGTTGCGATGTAAAGTGCGTCGGGACTAAAAGCAATGCTTTCGACCGCACCATCATGCCCCTTTAGAGCAACGGATGACTGTAGCGACGTCAAAGAACGATAGAGACTGCGTTCTGATAAATCTTGCAAATCCTTCTCTTGTTGCACCCCACCCTCAGCCTGACTTTGCAAAGCTTCAAGTGCCAAGAGCATGGCCGTGACCGGCTCGCCGGACTTTATTTCGCTTTCTGCTGCATTAAGAAGAGATGTGACCGATGTTGCGCGCCGCGGTGGAGACTTGTCCTGTACATTATCAAGAGGTGCAGCTCTCGCTGCTTGCACCTTTGTCCCACTCGCTTGGTCTTTGTCAGGTACTGGAATATGTGCGGGTTGCAAGCGTGTAGCCTGCTGTGTTTCCACAGAAACATCTTTTTGCACAACCTCATTTTCGCCTTTCAAAGAACTAAAACCGTCCTGAAATTTCGGCCAGATCAATATAGCTGAGGCAGCAAGAACGGCAACCAATGCACCGGAAGCAACAAGCCGAACTTTAGACGGCTTTTCTTTACTCAAACGCTCTTTCTTTTTTTTGTCTCGAGGCTCCGCACTTTTGGCACTTGCATGCGCACCGCTCATCTGTGTGAGGGCATCATCTAGAGTTTTGTTATCACCTGATCTTCTTTTTAATTTCCTTTTTCGGCGCCTTTTTGGAGAGGGGCGAGTATCCTGTTTTTGCGTAGGCTGGATGTCTTGTGTCTCAACCTCATGCCAAGTCACTTCCGCCTCAGGGACCAGATCTTCGGCATCTCTCGAATATTTAGACTGCGGTCTTGCCGTGAAATCATCATCCGTCAATAAGCGTGAGACAGGTCTGGCTTCTATTTCTAACGGCGTATCCAAGCTCGTGAATGTCCCAACATGTAGATCATGGTGGGATTCAATCATTGGCTCAACGGTGACATGAAGCGGTGAGTCCTCTAAACCATCTGGTGGTAAAAGAGGTTCATCTGAGGAATAAAAGTCATCAACGTTATCCTTGAAGGACTCGGTCTCCTGCTGCTCGTCAGCCCCTTCCGGCGGTGCCTCCAGCCAGTCCACAAGACGTGGCCAATGCTGAAGAACGGAAAGATGGGCAAACTCGACCGTCTCATCTTCATATAGTCCGTAAGTTGCCAAAACTCCCACATCAACCAGTTGGTGAATGAAAGGATGGAAGTTAGGTGGAATATCTTCCCATCTCAGAGGGCGCGCAACATACTGGCTTTCGCCACCCTTCCAGAGCATGTCTATAACGAACAGCTCATGCAACCTACTGAGTTCATCATCTGAAAAGTCATGCGTCACAAAAGCATCTTCAGCCACTTTTGTAACCGAATATCCGAGAGGGCTTACAGAACTGGCAGGATCTGTCAGGAACGTATAACCACCAAGTGTCAGTCGACGGTTGTCTCCGGCTTGATCGTAAAGAACACGAAGAGTATGCCCTACAAGTGGAAGCGCACCTTCCTTCGCAGCATCACTTATTATCGCCTGAATAACTGATTCATCAATTGAAACATCCGTCTTTTCTGACGGACCTGTAATAACTTCGCGAATACGTGACAAAGGCATTAGACGCGGAGACATCTCTTCAACAAGATGGGAGAGTTGCTCAGCCGTTTGGAATGCAGTCAAAAAATCAGGGCGCAAAGCCGCAACTCCAAAAAACGGCATATCGTCATCAAACATAACCCCAAGGATATCAAGGAACCGGCCAGTCTCTTGTGGGTCTGAAATAGTGAAAAGGTCTTCAGCTTGGTCAATCGAGACCAATATCTGCGCGCCCTTTTGATTGAATCGGTCGCGCAATTGCTCAGACAGACGAGTGACCACTTGTTTGAAATCCTGCCCTTTAAGCAGAATAGACCAGTCAGGCCATCGCTCTGGCTGACCGAACGCTGTGCTGATCGACCGGGCAAGCTCATCTACAGGCTGTAACCTTGGCCGCAAAGACGGAAGTGCAATCCAGTTGTTAGCATCTCTCTTAAGCCGAGGCAGAACTCCGGCTGAAAGTAATGAGGAAATTCCCGTACCTGTTGCACCCAGCAGCGCGATTAAACGCGAACCGCCTTGCCGCCGAAGCGCATTAAGCCGATCGGTTACACGGCGGATATCATCGTCACGGCCAAAAAAAACGGCCGCATCCTTTTCTTCGAACGCACATAATCCCGGGTAAGGTCGCCGTTCAGGATCCCACTCAAAAACATCCCGAACATAAGGAGTGACGTCGCGCAATGCTGCGGAGAAATTTGCTAATCCATTTTCTCGGTTCTCAGTCAGATCAAATATCTGAATACCCGACTCCGAGAAACTTTCACTTAGAGGAGTTTCGATAACCGCCAAAATCGCCTTCCCCATGGAAAAGGCTTTTGTAAACTCAGCGAAACACCATTTCGAATTGAGCCAATTAGGGGTCAAAATAAGGATTGTCGCATCGCATTGTTCCAAAGTTTGGGCAAGCTCTTTTTGCCAGCCGCCCCATCCTTCGGACTCTGAATGCGCAAGCTCATCTATTGCAATATGTTCATAACCTTCTGACTTAAGCCAGTCCTTCATACGGACCAACGCTGAAGCATCAAGGTCTGAACAACTAATATAGATCCTTGCCATACGCGCAAACCAACATTCTGAAACTCATCACCTCTTGGGCTCCTGACCTTTTAGGTCTTTGCCCATGGTAAACATTTTGAATTAATTTGATAGATGTAAACAGGGCTATTTGGTGGAAGATTGTCGTAAAAGCATACTTCCAGATAGTCCTTAAGTCGGAAACCAGGGATTTGGAACAATAGGCATTCCTGCCGCAATACAAAAACCGTCTGCTTTGGAATGCTGGCCTCACAGCAATTCTCCCGGCCTATTTCTTATGTCCGCAGCTGAAACGAACTGATTTTACATCCTAATTACTTTCATTCGTCTAATTCAATTCCCATTTTGGTTTGTCTGTTGTTTTATTTTACGTGCACGTCTTGCTGATGAGGGCGTAGTACGAACACGTCCCGCCCCTTGGGACGAAGTCCCACCCTGTGCACCGGAACTCCTTGCCGAGGCTTTTGGAGAGGAAGTCGGCCTCAAAAACCTCTTGCCCCGGCTGCCATATGGGAAAGGCAGGCGCCGAGCGACGAGATAAGCCTCATCGGAGTATTTTGCCCACCGTAAAAGTTTCTGACGGCTGTCAATAAAACTATTATAGATTTTTTTGACAGTTGGATCATCTGCGGCGGTTTCTTCAACAACTTGCCCAGAAACAACACCCAATTTTTTGAGAATTTCAAATGATGTTCGGCGTAATTTGACGCCGTGATTGCTGATAAGCTTATCCAAAGCATCACCATTTTTTGCATTAAACTCAGCGAGCATATTTTTGCCTTCGCTGCCACAAATCATGGTGATTATATTTCTCTGACTAAGCGTCAAACTTTCCCAAACATCCAAATTGATGCCAGCGGAAATAGTTGTACCGGGCTCGTGAAAACCTGGCCAATAATAATATTTGGCAACCTTGTGTACACCAAGCGCTAAATCACTCCAAGGACCGACCCATTCAGTCGCGTCAATTTTGCCGGATTTCAAAGCATCAACAATCTTACCGCCAGGCAAGTTAATTGTCTTGACGCCAAGACGGCGTAAAACTTCACCCCCTAACCCGGGAATACGCATTTTTAATCCTCGGAGATCTTCAATAGAGTTGATCTCACGATTAAACCACCCCCCCATTTGCACACCGGTGCTTCCCACCGAGAAAGGTTTTATTCGATAATTTGCTGAAAGCTCATCCCAAAGCTTTTGCCCACCCATATATTGAAGCCACGCATCCAACTCATGGGCAAGCATGCCAAAAGGTACGGCACAGAAAAAAGTAAAACCTTTTGATTTCTTCACCCAGTAATAGTCAGCAGCGTGATAGAGATCAGCCTTCCCTGACGACACAGCGTCAAAAGAGTCAAATGCAGGGACCATCTCGCCCGCAGCAAACAATTTGACCGTAAGTTCGCCATCTGTCGCCAATGTAATCTGATTGGCTAAGCGCTGAGCGCTCGTTCCAAGACCAGGAAAATTTCGCGGCCAAGTTGTTACGAGCTTTAATGTTCTTTTGCCCTGAGCTATCGCAGGCTTTGGCAACGTTGAAGCTGCCAATGTTGTACCTGCCACGCCCGTCAGAAACGTTCTTCGCTTCATTTACTCAAACCCCTCGACACACATTCCAAAAAAGTTCCCGCTCTAATCACCATTGCTGACGTTGGCAGCGGTTGACAAGCCCCAAATAGGGCTATGTAAACCTACTAGCCATCAAGCAACTCAATTGTGCCCGCCCCCACAATGTCTAACATATAAGACTGTGCTGCTTCCAGAAAGATATTAAGTAAATTTTTCATAAGAAGCATTTGTAGTATATAACATAATTAAGATGGAACCCTTCCAACCGCTCACAGTAACTAACCAATAATCACTTTGCATGCGTCGCAGTGAATTCATCAGGTTTGAGCTCTTTACTCTCTGGACTTGATTTCGAAGAAAGATCCCCAATACGGAAGAGCGGAAGTTAGTACAGCGGATGGCGGCATCCAAAAGTGTATTATTTGCCTAAATTGGGGGCAAATTGTGATCAAAAAGCAGATAAAGAGGTGAAAAAATAGTTAATTTTTCTAACTTGAAAACTTGATGAGAAATATGAGCTAGATTTGCCAATTACGTACAGATAAAACCTTTTTTATATCTTGAATACGTTTCAGCAATACATCACGAGTTAAAAGCCCACTCTGTGTATCAACAAAATTAATTACCGAGGCGGCATTTACAATTGCCGCCAACATTGATTGTTCTACAGACTGTCCAAGTCCAATGAATGTTGCAAAAGTTGATGCGAATGCATCTCCTGCCCCAGCCGTACCAACTACAGTCTCCGATGATGCAGGGCAAAAATGAATGCCGTCTGCTGATCCAACCAATGCCCCCTGGCGGCCATCAGTAATCACGATGTACCTGGGCCCGAGTTCCAAAAGAGCACAAAAGAATCTTATTAAGCTCATGTCGAAGCCGCCTGACGACAGGCCACGTGCAACTAAGCTTGGGGGTTTCTCACCTGGCTCTAGCGGTAGTGACGGTCCGCCTTCACCAAATCGTGATACCAGCTGAGGGACCAGTGCATCTGCCTCAATACGATTGATCGACAAAATATCTATGTCCTGCAATACTTCGTGGAATGCCCCAGCGCGTACTGAAAGTTGGCGGATGCCTGGATTGGTTGCAACCAAAGCCTTATTTGCCTTTGCTTTTTGAATTAAGTGCGGAAAACAGTCCGCTGATTGGTTGCTGAGGCTAGAAATATAGGCAAGATCAACAGCAAATGCTCCGTCTTTGAGATCATCCGGTTCGAGAAGAGCATTCGCCCCACGAAAAGTAAAAATGGCTGCATCACGCTCATGAGAGGAAACCAAAACAGAAGCGCCTGTCGGCTCCCGCAGATCACGCATTACCCAGCGTGTAGATACGCCCTCTCTTTCCAACCGGGATAATATGGTATCCGCTCTTTGATCGCGCCCAAGCTTTACCACCGTTGAAACATCGCACCCAAGACGAGCCATAGCCACAGCAGCATTGACCGCACCACCTCCGCAATGGTTCGAAATTTCGCTAGCTTCTGTTTTCCGCCCCTCTTCGATTAAGAGGAAAGATGTATCCGCATTTCGCATAGCCATGCGTTCAATACGGTCGTTCTCCACAATCGCAATGGAATCCAACATCGCCCCGCCAATTGTGACAATTTTCATTATCGCAGCCTCCTATCAAAGAACAGTTCACTATTGCCCTTTCTAAAGCCCTAATTTTCTAACCACTGTTTTTAAAATTTCATAGAATTTGAAACGAATTGAAATACACGCATAAGATGAAAATTAAAACTTATGCGTGTAAAATGATATCTTGTGAAACTGTGAATTGATATATGTGAAATGATAAAGTGACCTCTTACTTCATAAATATTTCGATTAAGTCAGCTGGCAATTTGTTCATCGCAGTATTGGTAGCTTTCGGCTTTGCATTGACCCAGGCTGGGAGGATCATTCGGACAGACTCCTCTAACGTACTGGAGCACTGGGAGCAATTCCATAAAGGCTATCAGACAAAAACGGAAATTCTCAAGAAACTCCGAGCTATGATCGGTGCTAGCGCTCAAGTTCGATATATGAAAAGTGACGGTCCCCCCCGAGACAATCCAAACATTATTAAAATGCACGCCCAACTCTTGGATGCCAGTTACGCCATAACAACTTATCCGTCAGTAGGCGTAACTGTGCGCGAGGGAATTGCCCTCAAAAATTTTAGCGAAGCCATTTCCCGTACTTCTCAAGCCTTGTCTCAACTGGGAACAGCAAACAAAAATCAGGCCGACATTCAGACCATTGATCAAATAATAAGAATTGCATCTAAACACGCAATGAACGCTCTCACCATTTTGGAGAAAGAAGTTCTGAACGCTCATCAAAAAGCCTACCACAAATTGAAAATATCCCTGTCTGACGTGCAGAAAACGTTTATTTTATCCAATTCCGTGATCGTCAACCTGCTTGGCGTAATGATGATCGTTATTTTTTTGTTTTTTCGAATTCATGTTACCCAACCATTGGGGCGCTTAAGCAAATATATAACTGGTTTGGAAGCAGGGAATTTTTCTACCGACCCGCCTGATGTCCGGCGCAAAGATGAAATTGGATTGCTATCTAGGTCTATTCAAATTCTTAAAACAAAATACATTAAACAAGAAGAGGTGCGCAAACGTGAAGACAAGCGCCAAAAGGTGCGTCATAAATCCTTAAGAAGAACGTTGCAGGACCTCAATAGCAGCTTTGATGAGATTTGCCATAAAGCCGAAAGATCAACTCTAATTTCACGCAAAGCCGTTGATAAAGCTGAACAAACCAATGAAACTTTCGGAAAGCTAGCAAGCACAACAAACAAAATCGGACAAGCTGTCATCTTGATTTCAGACGTAGCTGAACAAACTAACCGTTTGGCCCTCAGTGCCACCATTGAAGCTGCACGTGCGGGAGATACTTGTAAAGGTTTCGCCATTGTTGCATCGGAGGTAAAAGATCTCGCAAGCCAAACCGCTCAAGCGAGTGATGAAATCACGGAACACGTCAATGAAATGCAAATCATCATGGAAGAAACCATCGGCATCATGAATACTCTTGGGCAAACAATCAAAGAGATGAACGCCGTTATGGGGAGTATTCCAAGCTTAAATACGCGACATGATGGCTCAAACAAATATAATTGTTATTCCTTACCCCAGCGCATCATATCTTTCTGAAATCCCTCCGGCACAACCCATCCCTCAATTGTTTCCAATTGTGGGAAGGTCTCCAACAACCAATTCCCAAAGGTATTCATGGACCCGGTTAAAAACATCAGTCCCGCAATGACCAAAAGAACCCCCATCACCTTTTCTACTGTTCCGAGATGGCGACGGAATTTTTGCATAAACCCTAAGAACGGTTTAATTGCCACCGCAGCAAGAATAAAGGGAACCCCAAGGCCAAGCGAATAAGCAAGAAGAGTGCTTACTCCGGCATTAACACTGCCCTCTTGCGCCGCCAAAGTCAGTATTGTTGCCAGAACAGGTCCGAGACAAGGCGTCCAACCAAAAGCAAATGCCAAACCTATAACATAAGCGCCCACATACCCGGCAGGTTTTGTATCAACGTGGTAACGGGCTTCGCGATAAAAAATTGGGATTTTGAAGAGGCCAATAAAATGAAGTCCGAATAAAATAATAATAATGCCAGCGGCAAAGCCGAGTTCATTCTTATATGTATGAATGAGCCCGCCAAAAAACGAAGCCCCTGCCCCCAGCATAACAAATACAGTCGTAAACCCGAGAACAAAAAAAACTGATGATAAAATAACCCGCTGATAAACCTCCGTAGCGATGCCATCTTCGTGCTCTGTCATCTGGTCAAGTGTGGTCCCGCCAAGATACCCAAGATAAGGAGGTACTAGTGGCAACACACAAGGCGATAAAAAGCTAATCAAGCCCGCAAGCGCTACGAAAAAGTATATATATAAGTCTGCCGTCATATATCGCTATCCATGCAATCACTATAAATCATGAACATCCTCTGTGATACGCTCCAGATCAAATGACGGGTTTTCACATTTATGGGATCGATCTTCGCTGTTTGCTTTTTGGTTGAATTGCCTCTGTCTCTATCGACCGAAGGCCCTTTTTAAGACTTAGAGCCTTTGATTTGCCGTGTTTTCGGACGGAAAACCGGTGTCCACTTTTCCTGAAAACACTCTAACTATTTACGCACTGCAGGAGTTTCAACAGGTAGCCCCTGGCTGCGCCATGCCAAATAAAGCTCAAGATTGATGTAATCCTCTCCCCCCAATGGGAGAGGTTCGGCCCGAACAAGCCTATCACAAGTGGCAAAACGGCGATGCAAAGACCCAGGTCGTTCCCAACTTAATCTGTAGGCCGGATACCCATTGGACTGGCCCTGACTAAGTTTGCTCATTCTCATCTGCTTACCATAATATTTCTCATGACAATGAGAGCATGCCATATCAAACTGCCCCCGCCGTGTGTAATATAAAATTCTACCCTTCTCAAAAAATGGCTTCACCGGGCCATCCGTTTTGACCTTTACCGGCAAGCCACGTGATTGCGCCCGTACATAGGTGGTCAAGCCTATAAGCTCATCAGTCCCATAAGCAAACGGGGGCGCTTTCATAAATTTTTCACGGCAGAAATTAATACGGTTCTCAATATTGATGAGCTTTTTTGCTAATTTGTTATAGACAGGATAGCGTACACCGACGCCCTTCATGGAGACCTCAGCTTTATTATGGCATGTTGCACATGCTTTGTTGGCTTGCCCGTTCGGCTTATTCCATTGCACCTCACCGATGTCATACCAATGCATTCCAGGATTCTCGATATCATCATCCTGCATGCCTTGTAGCTCTTTCGACAAAAAGTGATACCCAGACCAAATCTCTTTCAATGGGTGTCCGGGCACAGTGGATCTGACCGGCTTTGACTTACCATCACCTTTATCGGCCCAAGCAAAATTTGCCAGAGCTCCGTTAAGACTCAAAGCTATAGCTATCGCAATTACGAAACAGTTTTTCATTCCTTGGGTTCGCCCTTGCTTTGAGCACTGTCCGGCTTAGCCTTGCTGGTAGGAAGCGGGGGTGTGTTAAGCTTCTCCAAAAAAGCAACCACATCTTCCACTTCTATTGCAGACAAAATGGTTAAACCTTCGCAACCGCGTTGAACTCGTTTCAATCCATCCACCCGATAGTAAGCAGGCATGATGGTATTTTGCGTAGGAAACGCCATTTTGGCGTCCACAACAATAAGGCGCAACTCTGCAGAGGAATAACGTGCGGCAACCCCATCCAAAGATGGGCCTATCTTGCCGTGGTAGCTATAGGTTTCAAGTATTTCCGACGACTTCGATTTAGCCTTCTCCTTAATTTTGGAAACCGCGTGGCAGGCAATGCAATTACCCTGCGAAGGGCTCACCATGACCTTAAGCCCCTTATTTGGATCGCCGCGGCGTCCAGTGAGTGGACGACCGATGGCATTGGGTAGTGTTTTGCCCGGCGTCAGTTTGTAACGCACAAGTTTACCCGTTTCCGTCTTAGTGCAGCCAGTCAGAGACCCGTGTGAATCAGCCAAAACCACTGACGGCAACATCAACAGTAAAACAGGACCAATACCTAACATCACAGCCTTGATAGGCATCATCACAAGCCCTCGGATGCTTCTAGAGCATGTTAAGCGAACTCACTTGAGCTTAACATGCTCTACTTCTTTGATATCGATCAATTTTTCTGCATTCAAGTGAATCCACTTGAACGCAGATTGATCTAGAGCGTGTTTGCAAATACGTAACCACCTTCGGCCAGGAGCTTGCACCAATCTCTTCACAATGCAAATCACTGCGACTTAGCTCGTTCTGCTGCACTGCGGATAGCTCCGATATTCTCAGAATATTTGCCTCCTCTGAACACTCCCGAACCTGCGACAAGGACATTTGCTCCAGCTCCCGCGACAAGACCTGCCGTTTCTGGATTGACCCCACCATCGACCTCGAGATCAATAGGACGCTCACCAATCATTTTCCGGATACGACGGATTTTTTCGCACATTTCTGGAATAAAGGCTTGACCACCAAAGCCAGGATTGACGGTCATGACGAGAATAAGGTCCACTTTGTCTAACACATATTCGATGACATTTTCCGGTGTTGAAGGATTAAGCGAAACTCCCGCTTTTTTTCCAAGCCCCCGTATCACTTGAAGAGAACGATCGAGATGCGGTCCAGCCTCGGCATGAACTGTGATAATATCACTGCCCGCATTTGCAAATGCTTCAAGATAGGGATCTGCAGGTGCAATCATAAGATGGACGTCTAATATCTTTTGCGTATGAGGTCTGAGTGCTGAAACCACATCCGGACCAATTGTAATATTTGGGACGAAATGCCCGTCCATCACATCGACATGCACCCAATCGCAGCCGCTTTCATCAATTGCCCTCACTTCCTCACCAAGCCGCGCAAAATCAGCCGACAAAATTGAAGGGGCGATAATGATGTCTCCCGGCATGTCTGTTTTCCTTTAGCTCCTGTTAGCCTCTGCCAACGCCACAATACCTGGGAGTTCACGTCCTTCCAGCCACTCCAAAAAAGCGCCGCCAGCCGTCGAGACATAGCTAAAATACTCTGTGACACCCGCCGCGTTTAATGCGGCTACAGTATCGCCGCCACCAGCAATAGTTACAAGCGCGCCCTCTTTAGTACGGTCTGCCACGGCACGCGCCAGCGCAAAAGTACCCTCACCAAAAGGTTCAATCTCAAAAGCCCCCAATGGACCATTCCATAACAGTGTTTTACATTCCCTGGTCTTACCGATTAGTTCATTTACAGATTGTGGCCCAGCATCAAGGATCATCCCATCTTCCGGGACTTCTTTGATATCGCAGACCTTATGCTCAGCGCCCGCTTTAAATTCATTTGCAACGACAGCATCCTGAGGTAATACAATTCGGCAATTCGACTCCAATGCTCGAGACATTATTGTCTCAACGGTACTGGTATAATCCGGCTCACAAAGCGATTTTCCCACGTCCATCCCTTGCGCATAGAGAAAAGTATTCGCCATACCACCACCGATGATGAGCATATCCACTTTTGCCGCCAGATTGCTCAGCACGGAAATTTTTGTGGACACTTTAGCACCACCAACAACTGCCGCTACAGGTCGTTGTGGCAATTCTAAAGCCATACTTAATGCATTGATCTCCGTCATTAACAGCGGACCGGCATAGGACGGTAAAAAATGTGTCACACCTTCAATTGAACTATGGGCCCGGTGTGACGTCGAAAACGCATCATTAATATAGATATCTCCATGCTCAGCGAGAGCCTGTGCAAATTCTTTGTCATTGCTCTCCTCGCCAGCATGAAAACGAAGATTCTCCAGAACAGCAACACTACCGTCGCTCAAACTTTCCAGCCCCTTAGAGGCTTCGTCTCCAATACAATCGTCGACAAAACGAACCGGAATATCGTCCAGCATATGTCCCAGCGCCGCCGCGACAGGGCGCAACGAGCATTCGATATCACGCTGACCCTTTGGACGACCAAAATGCGATATAATAACAACCTTAGCACTTTGTTTCGCCAACCCCTTAATCGTAGGCAGCACACGCTCCAACCGCGTGGTATCACCGACCTCACCATTCAGCATGGGAACATTAAGATCCGTGCGCAAAAGTACGCGCTTACCGGTCACATCGACATCATTCAATGTCAATAATTTGTCCAATATCACATTCATCATCGTGATACCCTGCCTCCTGCCTGGGTCGTCATTAAGATATGCGATTATCACTTAGATATGTGATTGTCACTTAATAGCCTGGCGCGCCGCCTCAGTAATTTTTTCTGCAGTTATACCAAAATGCTCATAAAGCGCCGGTCCAGGCGCAGAGCCGCCAAAACCCTGCATCCCAATAAAAGTATCATCAGAGGTAAGCCATTTGGACCATCCAAGTTCCGTAGCCGCTTCTATTCCAATGCGGGGTGCTGAGCCCAGCACTTCTTGTTTATATGTATCAGATTGGATGTCAAAAAGCTCCCAACACGGCATGGAAACAACACATGCCTTAATGCCTTCACCCATCAGCATGTTTGCCGCTTCTGAAGCAATTGCCACCTCAGACCCTGTGGCCAGCAGGCTCACATCACGTTCTCCTTCCGGCTTAGCGACAATGTAAGCTCCTTTTGCCGAAAGGTTTTCATCCACATTGTTTTGTGTACGAAACGTTGGCAAGCCCTGACGGGTCAATGCAAGAATAGTAGGTGTCTTTTTTGCGCTAAGGGCAATCTGCCAGCATTCTGCACATTCTACGGCATCTGCCGGACGCATGACGTAGGTGTTGGGGATCGCCCGAAGAGAAGCCAAATGTTCAACCGGCTGATGGGTTGGACCATCCTCACCAAGGCCAATTGAATCATGCGTCATTACATATATGACCCTTTGTTCCATTAATGCTGAAAGGCGAATTGAAGGTCGGCAATAATCTGTAAAAACCAGGAAGGTTCCACCATAAGGCACGACGCCCCCATGGAGTGCCATGCCATTCATGGCCGCCGCCATGCCATGCTCACGCACACCGTAATGGATATAACTACCAGAAAAATCTTCAGCCTTAATCGGCGTATGATGGCTTGTCAGCGTTCCGTTGGATCCTGTTAGATCCGCTGATCCGCCAATTAAACCGGGGACAACAGGCACAAGCTTTTCCAAAACCTGTTTAGAGGACACACGCGTTGCAAGCTTAGGGGCTTCGCGAACAAACTCTTCTTTGATTCCAGAAACAGCTTCCGCTATCGCGGTTTGAATTTCATCATCTACCGGCTCTGTTAGCCTGCCCCGCTCTCCCTCTCCCAGTTCCCCTGCCGAGACTAACCAGCTTTCATAAAGCGTACGATGACGCCCGCCCGCAGCTCGCCATGCTGCGAGCACATCCTCTGGCATATGAAAAGGCGGGGCGCTCCAGTTAAGAGAACGGCGCGCCTCGGCAATTTCGTCATCTCCGAGAGGAGCTCCATGGGTTGCGGCAGTCCCTTGTTTGTTGGGAGCACCAAAACCAATGGTGGTACGGCAAGCAATGATCGAAGGTTGATCCGTCACATTTCGAGCGTTCTCAAGTGCAAGTGCAATAGCTTCCGCGTTATGGCCATCACAGCTCGCCGTATGCCAACCGGAGGCTTGACACCGTTGAAGTTGATTGTCCGAAACCGCAAGATCCGTCGGGCCATCAATGGATATCTTATTGTCATCGAATAAAACAATCAGCTTACCAAGCTTGAGATGACCTGCCAGTGATATGGCTTCATGGCTGATGCCTTCCATGAGACATCCATCCCCCGCAATTACATAGGTATAATGATCACAGATCTTATCACCTAAGCGTGCATTTTTGAGCCGCTCCGCCAACGCCATACCAACTGCATTTGCAAGGCCCTGCCCCAGTGGACCTGTTGTCGTTTCGACACCTATCGTGTGGCCATATTCGGGATGGCCGGCAGTGTTTGAGCCGAGCTGGCGAAAGTTTTCGAGGTTTGAGATATCCATGCCAGGATATCCGGTGAGATAAAGCAAGGCGTACAAGAGCATAGACCCGTGACCGGCTGACAAAACAAAGCGGTCGCGATCCGGCCAATCAGGATGAGCTGCATCAAATTTTAAAAACCGCGTGAAAAGCACAGTGGCCACATCTGCCATTCCCAACGGCATTCCGGGATGGCCGGAGTTTGCTTTTTGAACCGCATCCATAGCAAGAAAGCGAATTGCATTCGCCATCTTTCCATGCGACACGCTTGGCTTACCTTCCTCCGTCATCATGTCTTCGGCCTTTCATTTCTCCCAATTGCAGAAAACTGCAATAACCTCAGTTCATTAGCAAATGTTAAGTCCTTGCCAGCCAAATCCCTTTTGCTTGATTCACTGCTTATCGTTATTGCGGTTCAGTCTTATGCCATTAGCGCTTAACGAATATCTCATAGCACCATTTGGCGAACGTTGCTTATAGCTCTATCGAGCAAGGTTGATAGTAAACATATAAAAATTTCTATTGGATGCTCATTGGTCAATCTGAAGCGCGGCCAATATGATGGATGCTCAAAATCATGCCAGAGCCAATCAGATATATATAATCTGCACCTATGATGGGATTCTAGAGGAGATGGTGTCACACCGTGGACAAAGCCTCCGCAAAGCAAAGACTACTGCGCTTTATGCCTACGAGGGGCGCTCATTCTCAATGCACGTTGCAAAGGCCGCGGCAAATAATCCGATACCGCATCCAACTTGTCATCAAAACGTGGGAAACGCGATCTAAGCGTGCGCAGCCAATTCCGAACGGTATTGCTTGTCATGACAAGTAGCGCTATCCCCACAGCAAACAGTATGAGCCCAATGGGCAGCGGTGTGGGTAGGGCGATTAAACTACCAATCAAGCATAAAATCGCGACAATAAATAGAACAATACGCTGCACGACATCTCCCAGTCTTAGAATTAACATGCACAGCGATGGCATTATACAAGATCAGCCAATCATGACGAGAGCATGTCGCATTTATTGCCATCTTATGAAACCGCGAAACTCAAGACTTAACAGCTAATAACGGATCCCGACAGTCAAACCCTTTTTTATCGGTACAAGCCAACAAAAAAGGTAAAGCAAAAATTTGAGCATAGGACGTCATCGCAGTCCAACGTTACTTAACGCCGATTTAGAGCTTAGGATCAAGTATAAATTACCCAACCCTGCATTTTAATAAATGCCCATAATTCATGTTTTTTTCAAAATTGGATATTTCAGACGAAATCAAGCACAACCCGATCTGAGTTGTAATTCCCGATATACCTGCTTTTCTTTGACAAGAGCTGCGCAGATCTCAGGATTATCATAGCCAAAGCGGATCATCCATATGGCTGCCCGCAAAAGTGCAGCCCCCGCACCAAGATTAACATTTGAAGATGCATATCCCATAACACGGCGCCCAACTTCCTCAATATTCAGAGGTACATCCTCGCCGGATGATCTCAGCTCAAGAATAAGCGCGCAAACGGTTGCTAAAATAGCCTCGTCCACAGAATCCAAAAGGGCAAAAATCCCAAGTACTCTGTTTAATATTTCAGGGTTATGCGCATCCGGGTGTACGTCATGAGAATACGTCCCTTCATGGCAATCAACCAAACGGCCCATAAGCCCTGACTGAAACACCTCACGATAGAAGCACTTAGCAAATTCTTCTTCCTCTATCGTGATTTGGCCTGTTTGGCTTAGATTACGGATTGGCTCGGGATAGCCCACCATCTCACTGCCCCGCTGAGATTCATCAATGGGATGCATATGGTTCTGTGCCCCGTGTTCGTGAATTCTCTCAAAATCTTGGTATTGCGGCGCCCCGCCTGCCTGTCCTCGCATGTTATGCCTTTAATTCTTCCTCTGAATCTCTGGTGTAATACCTGACAGCAATAATCCCGAATAATCGAACGAGCAAACTGTACTTAACCGGCTAGCATTATCATTTGCTCACGGGTCGAAATCATTGCAACCTTTTAACAAGTATACTTGATTCGAAGTTTACAAGCTTCCTGTATGAGCCTCCGACTCAATTTTTGAGGGCTCACACAGATTTCCACAGGGTTTTGGGGATGGATGAAAACTTTGTTTTATCAATGACTTTTTGCAAAAAGCTAACAGATAAATTCAAACCTTAATTATAAGGTTTTTTGCGTAGCTCACTGCACCACTTGGGCAATTCGGGATTAAGATGAAACTCCTTTCTTTGCTTCACAGTCAAGCACCGGGGAGCATTTGCTTTTGCACTTTTCATAAGCTCATTGGTATTTTGATAAATCCTGAGGATACGTGCCGTTCCATCTTCGGAAGCGGTAATAATAGATTTTGAGTCTGGGCTGAATTTCGCGCTCAAGACACCTTTCTTATGCTTATCAATTATAAAACGTTGCTCTCCTGATTTTGCATCCCAAACCCGAGCAGTATTATCGAAAGAAGCTGTAACAAGTAATTGCCCATCCTTATTAAAAGCTGCACTCATGACAATATCTTTATGACCGCGAAGTGTAGAAATCACCTTTCCTGTTTTTGCGTCCCATATCTTTATCGTTTTATCATGAGAAGCCGTTGCTATACGCTCGCCATCAGGACTAAACGTTGCGTAATAAACGGGTTTATCATGGCCCTTGAGCGTTGTGATGGCAGCACCAGTATCGACAGACCAAATGCGCACCGTTCTATCTTCCGAAGCCGTAACTATCTTCGTGTTGTCAGGGCTGAACGCAGCACTCCAAACAACAGCGTCGTGCCCATTGAGAACTCTGATCTTCTCTCCAGTTAATCCATCCCAAATAATTGCTGTTTTATCATGGGAAGCTGTAACAATTTTTTCTCCGTCAGGACTATAGGCAGCTCGATAAACGGCATCATTATGCCCTTCAAGAACATGCAGTTCTCGCCCGTTGTTTGCGTTCCATATTCGTGCCGTTTTATCTTCGGAAGCTGTTACAATTCTTCTTCCGTTGCTGCCAAAAGCTCCACTATAAACACTCCCATCATGTCCTTTGAGAATGACTTCAAGGCGTCCCAACTTGGTTTTCCAAATTCTTGACGTACCATCGCGTGATGTTGTGAGAACTTTTGATCCGTCGGAGTTAAAAGCAGCACTTGTTACAGAATCTGTATGCCCTTCCAAAGCAGGAAATTGTCCCTGTCTGACCAGAGCGCGATAGAGACTTTTCTCTATGACGTCATTAATAGGCAGCTTGCCTTTTAATTCCTTTTTATGGATTTCTATCACTTCGAAAGCCAGCAGCATCCCAATAACAGGATCGCCAAAGCGGCTGTGCCAATCCGCTAGTTGCGCTAATAGCCCCGCATTATCCTGCCGTGCCACATTGAGAGCCTCACTCGTACGGTCATTTTTCGCCTGCAAACGCGTAATTGTCTTTACCGCCTTTTCGCGAACATCTTTTAATTTCTGACTTTCTTCTTTTTTTCCCTGTATTTGCCGATCCTGTGCACTTTCAGTTTTAACAGACTTATTAAGGTTTTTTGCGCTCTGTTGCTTCACCTTGTGCCGTGTTACAGCCGCAACTTCCTTATTTTTAACTTCAACTCCCACAACCCGCTTATCATTTTGTTGAGAACGCTGATCTACATAATAATAACCAGAGATACCCGCTAAGGCGCCAATAACAAGACTAGCAGCAATTTTACCCAACTTCTTACCTAGATGAAGAGATTTTCTGGGTTTTTTCGAAACACTATAACTTTGAATAGGTGCGGGCAAATATAGTGTACCATCACCTTTAGATTGCCTGCCCATTTGCAAAATCGTCGTATTTTCTTCCTCAAGCCACCTTTTCAATCGATCCCAATGACGAAACAGAGCATCATGAGTAACCTCGACGAACCGGACGTTACCCATATGAGTTTTATTAAGTAGAAGGGCTTCAACAAATCCGCTAACCAGTGAATCAGCTTTCGATGGAAGCTGTTCCAACGGCATTGGCCGGCCCTCATAATCTCTATAGGGGCCAAGTTGAACCAGTTTACGCACCAATGCATCTCGCAGCGCGTCAAGCTCATTGCTGGAAGGCTCATGTTGAGAGATAACGCCTTCAGCAATTGCAGTTATGGCATTTTCGAGAGGGTTTTTTCCTGCTTCACTATTACCAAGAGCCTTATAACTCAATAGGCTGAGCTTACCGCTTGACTGGTCACGATCAAAAAGTGCCCGTAACGTAACCGCAAGAAGCGGCAGTGAACCTCCAGATTGCGCATCGTTAACGATTTCATTAACAAGCCCGTCTTCAACTTCAAGACCAGCTGCATGTGCAGGTCCGTAAATAATTTTTTCAATGCTGTTTAGCGGCAGAGGACTGATTTTTATTTCTTCGAAATTGTTCCAGACAGCCTCTGTATCTTGCAACATCCTGACATGGCCCGACCTAATTGCAAATATCCCAAAATAAGGCATGTTTTGCTGCAGGGCCGTCTTCATAATTTGTAGGAACTGTGTCGTGCTGTGTTCATCAGAAATAGTGAACAGCTCCTCAGCCCTATCAACCGGTATCAAGATATGTGCGTTGTGAGCATTAACATGATCGCGAAGTTTCTGTGTCAGATAATCAAGAAACTCTTCAACGCTCGAATCTCTTATCGTCTTGGCCCACTCCTTCCACTGGACCAAATCTCCAAAAAACTGCGCGATAGATTTCGCAAACTCATCAACAGGACGCTGATGTGGGCGAAAGGCGGGTAATACAATCCAGTTCTCATTGTCACGCCGTAAGCGGGATAAAATGCCAGCTTTCAAAAGTGAAGAACATCCAACACCAGGCTCCGAACTTAAGGCAAATGCACGGACGCCCCCCAAGCTCCGGCTAGCGTTCAAACGCTCAATAACAGATTGAATTTCATCATCACGCCCAAAAAAGACACCAGCATCTTCCTCTTCAAAAGACGCAAGTCCAGGAAAAGCTGGGCGGTTATTATTTGAAGAAAAACCTTCCGGTGGTGCATAGGCGATTTTTGCGAGAGTTTTTCTGAGATATTCTAACCCCATTGTGCGGTCTTGTGTGAGGTCAATAAAAGGAATGCTAGAATTAATATGACCATCACCCAAGGGAGCAAATACAATCGGAAAAATGGCTTTGCCTTGCGCACGCGCATACAGAAATTCACCAAAACACCATTTTGACTCCGTCCAATTTTGCGTAAGAATGAGAATGACGCCTTGTGACCGCTGCATTTCGCGATGAAGATTGGCTTCCCAATTATCTCCGACATTAACACCCGCATGTTTGTCGAAACCAATTGCGCTATGATCGTAGCCCCAATCCTTAAGCCATTCGGCCATCTGCTCAGCCAGTTGTGCATCCCGGTCGGAATAACTTATGAAAATGGTCGTCATAATGGATACTTAAACTCTACAGCTCTACAACTCTACTAACGCCGTTTTTATGCAAAATTTCGTCGCAAATACCCTACAATTATTGAACTACAAAAACCCATGACGTATGAGCTTATGGATTAAGTCCTGATCAGACAAATCCTTTTTACCTGTTGGCCAAAGATCGTAATTGCAGCTGGTATAAGTTTATCGTTATAGGCGACCTTGGCAAGCCATTTGCCAGTAAATGTGCAAATGAATTAATGCCCAGCGAGGTTTACTGACCTAAAAGGATACAAAAACATCATGCACTGCACATTATATATACATCCCACTGATTACATCCCTCCTGCAAATAAGAACAGAGACATTCAAATCATATAAAGTCATTTTCGGCTCTTATACTTTAGAGCCGAAACATTTCTTGTAATTTTATTTTTTGGGAGGCGTGCGTGTTTTTGTACAGGCTTAATAATTGAACGCTTCACTTTCGGCCAATAAAGGAACGGCAGCCGTCCTGCGACAAGAAATGCTTCATTTTTTTGACCTCCTATGCAGGTGGGTATCTCTAAATACTCCCTTCGGGCCATCCACCACCCCCTGCCACCCGCCTAATTATCGCAGAATATGGCGGGTGGCAGGGGGTGGTAGATGGTTTTTAGAGGTATCCAGGTTCCCGAATTCCAATCTTTAGTTTTATGAAACCTCTCATCTCATTTTCTATGGAACGGATTGAAGATCTCTTCAGATACACCGCCTTCTTTTTGCTGCTTAATGGTTGGGAGAGACCCATTGTGCTTTACCTTGCCTTTGCTAGGCAACGCACCACTTTGTAAATCCCTTTTCTCCAAGTTACTACCAGCTACACGCGTTCGCTCATAGGAGAAGGGTAACCTCCGGGCGACAAGAAAAGCTTCCTCAGAATATTTTGTCCATTGCAGCATATGCATTCTGGCAGACATGAAATTTTCAAGAACCCGCTGCCCCAGCTTATCGTCTTTTACCATCTGGGTGATGATCTCACCGGAAATTTGCCCGAACTTATTTAAAACATCAGTTGGAAATCCACTTAAAATGACCTGACGTTCTGCTATCAACTTTGCAATCGCCGCTGCATTTCTAGAATTGAAATCAGCTAGCATACGTTGACCTTCCATCCGGCATGCAAATTTCACAATCCTTCGATGATCAGGTTTGATATTATTCCAAATATCGAGATTCACGCCCAAACTAATTACCGTTCCAGGCTCATGGAATCCGGGCCAATAATAATATTGTGCAGCCTTATGTAAACCGATCCCAATATCGCCCCAAGGACCACCCCATTCCGCGGCTTGTATCTGTCCCGATTTCAGTTGGCTTACTATCTGCCCTGGAGGTACCGATAGAGTTTCCGCTCCAAGTTGACGCAAAACATCTCCGCCAAGGCCCGGAAATTGGACTTTCATCCCGCTGAAATCTTCAGGGACCTCAATTTTCTTGTTATACCATCCCCCCATTTGCATGCCGATATTACCTGCGGCAAGTGCTTTGATATTGAATCTAGCGGATAACTCATCCCAAAGTTTTTGCCCCCCAAATTTTGACAGCCACGCATCCATTTCGAAAGCCGTCATACCGAAGGGAATTGATGCAAAGAAATTAAAAATTCTGGACCTGTCATCCCAGTAATATTCAGCGGCATGATACATATCGGCTTCACCCTGTGAAACCGCGTCAAAAGACTCTTTGACCGAATAAAGCTCTCCGGCACCATATAGTTTGATTGTCAACTCACCATCTGATGCAAGAGTGATTGAACGGGCTAATCTATCTGCACTTGTCCCCAATCCAGGAAAGTTTTTGGGCCATGCAGTAACAAGCTTAAACTCTTGTTTATTTTTAGCAATTGCTGGTGCGGGTAATGCAGCGGTTGCTACTCCTGCACCTAATCCTGCAAGCACTGTTCTTCGTTTCATAGGATTGCGGCCTACTCTTAACATTTTGCGGTCTAAAATGCACCTGACTGTTGCCGAATTTCATCACATCGCAATAACAACCCCTCGAAAAAAATGAGAAAAGGTTTGAATATCAATGGTCTAGAGCAAATCTATGAGTGTCCATAACTGCAGTCATATATGTGTCATTTTTAAGATAACGACGGAATGTGGAGATGTTCAGGCACGTGCACTATGTCATTATACACCACATGCTTGAATATAGGGATGGGTAGAATTTACGTACTGACTCTTCTTATCCCCCCATCTGAACTGAAACCAAGCCGGTTGATTTATAGCTTCTTGCATCTTATTGGGTACGTTTGCATACATAAATGTAATTTACAGGCTCACAACATATGAAATGGTCGCCTCAACAGGATGAGGCCCTCGCCCAAGTTTCTAATTGGCTGAAGGATGAGGCATCTCCGCAAGTCTACCGTCTCTTCGGCTATGCAGGCACCGGCAAAACAACTCTTGCCCGTCATATCGCTGAACATGTTGATGGTGACGTTCTTTTCGGTGCCTTTACCGGCAAGGCGGCCTATGTGCTTCGCTCAAAAGGCTGCGAAGGCGCTTCGACCATACATGCTATGATCTACCGTCCTAAAAACGACAGCGATGGTGAGTCGCCAAGCTTTGCCATTAATCGTGAAAGCCCTGCACGCAAAGCCGAATTGATCATCATTGATGAATGCTCGATGGTCGATGAAGAGCTCGGCCATGACCTCTTATCCTTTGATACAAAAGTGTTGGTGCTTGGTGATCCGGCACAACTGCCTCCGGTAAAAGGTGGCGGATATTTTACAGACGCCGAACCCGACATCATGCTCACAGAGGTTCATCGCCAAGCGGCCGACAATCCGATTATCGCCATGTCCATGGAGATTCGTAATGGCAAAACCATCTCTCATGGGGTCTATGGTAACAGCCGTGTCGTTTCACGCAGCGATATCGACTCAGATGATATTTTAAAAGCCGATCAAGTGCTTGTTGGAATGAACCGCACACGCCGGCTTTTTAATGGGCGCGTCCGAGAATTACTCGAGTTCGAAGAACCCTTGCCAGCCTTTGGCGATAAATTGGTTTGTCTACGCAATGATAAGACGAAAGGCCTCCTCAATGGTGGCATTTGGATAGTCGAGGCAACACATGGTTCACACAAAGGCCTCCTAAAAATGGATCTGAAACCTGAGGACGAATTTTCGCGCAAGTCCGTGAAGGTTCGTGTCCACCCTGCGTTTTTTGAAGGTGAAGAAAATGCTCTTCCCTTTTCAAAGCGGCGAAGATCTGATGAGTTTGACTATGGTTATGCCTTGACTGTTCACAAAGCCCAAGGCTCACAATGGAACAATGTCGTGCTGTTTGATGAAAGCCGTGCCTTTCGTGAGCACCGCACCCGCTGGCTCTATACAGCTGTAACCCGCGCGTCAGAACAAATCACTATTGTTGTCTAGAGCATGTCACGCTCACATGCGTTCACTTTCATGCTCTAGCCTTTTGATATCGATCAACTTTTCCGCGCTCAAGTGAATCCACTTAAACGCGGGTTGATCTAGGTGTTCAGTCCCACTTCTGGATTCTGACTCATTAATTTCATCCCTCATGAGAGAGCAGATTTAAGGCAGCGTGCCTTGCCTAAGAGGATACCTCTAAAAACCATCCACCACCCCCTGCCATCCGCCATATTCTGCGATAATTAACCTGAGTTATGGATAAGCTACATCCTCTTGAGGCCCTACACACTCGGAGCCATTCCCGCGAAGGTGCACTGCTGTCCGGGAAAATTTGGAAATGCATCTCCACTTGTTGTATGCGGAGCCTTAACGGCATACTCCAATAACCTCCCCCCTGGAGGGGGAGGTCGGCACGGAGTGCCGGGTGGGGGGGGATTCATGAGAAAACCTATACACTTGAATCGGCCTCCGTCACCCCCATCCCAAATACCATGCGCCTTAGCTCTGGTGAGCTAAGGCGGTGGCGTTTGGCCTTCCCCCCTCGAGGGGGAAGGAGCGCAAGTGGCACCGTCAGAACCAAGTCCCGATACTCCGAGATAGCGTTATGTCTTTTTATATCAACTTCGCTGGACGGGGCTTGCAGCCCCGTCCACACTGTTCATGAAGCCGTTGACAAAAACCAATGGTGAAAGAGGACATAAAATAGGATGAAACAGGGAGTTTTATGCTCCGATGCCAATAGTTGGAAGTGTTGTTTGATAGATACCCCCGGCTAAAGCCGGGGTTCTATGGCTTCGCCGCCGCTTCGCGGCATTACAGCTCCTCACGGAGCTGACCTGAATCCTGGCGTCCTTGACGCTCGACATAACGTTTAATGGTGTGCTCATCAATACCCACGCTGCTTACGAAGTAGCCCGGCGACCACATAATATTTTCCTTCCAGTATACTTTCGAAAGCCACTCAAACTTCTTGCGCATAATCGACGACGATTGGCTCTTAAGCCGCCCCATAACATCTGCTATCGCATATTTGGGCGGGATCACCATAACCATATGTACGTGATCCTTATCAAAGCCAATCGTCTCTATCAGCACGCCGGGCATACTTCGACACAGCTTGAGAAGAACTTTATGTAAGTATGCACTAACGCCAGGTTTCAGGATCCTACGGCGGTATTTACACACCCAAACAACATGATACTGCA
Source organism: Methyloligellaceae bacterium (assembly GCA_965224165.1). Lineage (GTDB taxonomy): Bacteria > Pseudomonadota > Alphaproteobacteria > Rhizobiales > CBDCYM01 > CBDCYM01. The sequence goes on from CBDCYM010000011.1 coordinate 2,448,405, forward strand.
AACGGTATGCGCTGTGCCCAGTTGTGATAACTTCCATAAATCAACAAAATACCGCCTCCGGGCTCATTCATCCACGCCTAAAGGCGTGGTATCCTGTCTGCGACCGCATGAACATTGCGGACGGGGTTACAAACCCCGTCCGGCAGAGACTGAAACTTTCTGATTTAAACCGGACACCAATGCGCCTCCGCGGGAATGACGGCGTTTGCCGCTTGTGAGTGCATTAATCTCTCACCATATTTTCTTGAATTGGTTGTAAATTAAAAAGAACAGATCACATCTCTTATCCATAACTCAGGTTAATTAGGCGGATGGCAGGGGGTGGTGGATGGCCCGAAGGGAGTATTTAGAGATGCCCAAGAGGAAATTGGCATCGCTCTCTAACTTTGCAATTATCAACACTTTTAGAAAACACAATATTTGTTTCTTGATAATACCTTACATTAAACTTACAATATTTTGGGTTATCGTTACGCTGCAAACCTTTGACGTGTATTTATTTTTCGGCTCAACCTTGAGTTGCTGTGGTGGTTGAGTTCTACGCATGATTGAATTTACGCATGTAAATTGAAGGGGACGTGATTTTCGTGCTGGGGCTTACAAACTCATTTAGAATGAGTAGCATCGTGCGCAGTTTCGCAACGTTGAGAGGGTTTGTATTGCCTTTTGCGTTCGTTGTGCTGATATTCGCTGAAGCACAAAAAACACCCATAAATCCGGAGAATATGCTCCGTCACAAGTCTTCTCATGGTCAATCTATTTTCCTTGCGGAGCTTGCGAAAAAACAAATAAGGGCGGGTGATCCAATCTTTAGAAGCTTTCTGGCTATTACCGGCATAAAGGATGAGGAAAATACTAAGGGCAATAGAGCTAACAGAGCTAGAAAGCCCATAGATCGCGATGTCGTTATACAGCTTATAGACCCGGAGCTCACTCTTCTTATTGGTCATGAAAAGCGGGTGACCCGTGCTGAATTTTCTTCCGATGGAAAACACATTGTAACAGCCTCCCATGACAAGACCGCGCGGGCTTGGGACGCGAAAACCGGTTTAGAGATTGCACGCCTCATAGGTCATCAAGGAGCCATATCAAGCGCGCGATTTTCCCCTTCTGGAAAACGAATAGTAACAGCTTCCCGTGATAAGACAGCACGCATTTGGAATGTTAAGACGGGTCGTGAGATCGTTCGTCTGTCGGGTCACCAAGACCGTTTGTCGGATGCACAATTCTCACCTGATGGTACCACTGTATTGACCGTGTCCGGCTCAACTTTTCTATCGCACGATAAATCGGTTAGAGTATGGGACGCTGTAACCGGCAAAGAGATTGCTCGTCTCACTGGTCATAAAGGTCCGATTTGGAGCGCACAATTTTCACCTGACGGAAAACATGTTGTCACGGCCTCCCGCGATAAGACAGCACGAGTTTGGGATGCTAAAACTGGCCGGGAAATTTCCCGCCTTGTTGGCCATCAAGCCTGGATATCAAGTGTGCAGTTTTCTCCTGACGGAAAGTACATCGTGACAGCTTCTGAGGACAAAACTGCACGGATTTGGCATACCGAAACAGGTCAAGAGCTTAATCGTCTCTCCGGCCATAAAAATTGGGTTCGTAGCGCTCGGTTCTCTTTCGATGGCACATTGGTTGTTACCGCTTCACAAGACATGACGGCACGTATCTGGCACGTCAAAACTGGTCGGGAACTCGTTATCCTCGAAGGCCATAAGGATTGGGTAACGGATGCCCATTTTTCTCCTGAGGGCAAGCGTGTCATAACAGCTTCGAAGGACAAGACCGCAAGGCTTTGGCATACAAGAACCGGTGAAGAGATCGGCCTTTTTAAAGGGCACCACGAACCGGTATCAAGTGTACAATTTTCACCTGACGGCGCTCGCATCGCAACGACATCCCTTGATAAGGCTGCCAGGATTTGGCAAAATTTAAAAGGGTCAACGGTGAGCCGTCAAAATTCCGCTAAGCATGCAAGACACCGCCTACCAGCAGTGCTGAACACCTATAAAAATAACCTGAAATAAGATATTACCCTATTCAACATGACAGGCTAAAGCTCTAATCAGCGCCGTAAAGCGTTGTACGGCACCTGCCAGATCACCGCTATTGTCAACCTGAATTGCCGACACATCTTGCGGTAAGGTGACAGCTTCAGCCCGGCGCAGTCTTGCTTCTATGGATTGCAATGATTCCCGGCCACGGGCTAAAAGACGTTCACGCAAAATATCCGTTCCAACGACAATATGTAGAACTTTGACATAAGGCCATTGCCCCAGAGCAGACGAAACGGCACGGCGAGATACATTGACGACGACAGAGCGCCCTGCCGCAAGATCATCCTCAACAGCACACGGTATACCGTAATAAAGCCCGTGGGCCTCCCAGGAAAGAAAAAACGCACCGTCATCCTTCATGCGCAGAAAGGTTGCATCATCCACCGCTATATGGGCTTCCCCGGCTTGGTCTCCCCGCGTGATCACCCGCTTGGAAAAAACAACATCACTATTTTCTTTAAAGGAACGTCGGGCTGCGTCAATCAAAGTATCCTTGCCCACACCGCTGGCCCCGACAACAAGTATAAGCGTGCCACCTCTGTCTGTAACGCTCTCCATTGCCTTAGGCAATCTTTTCTCCTGCACGCCATACATCACGAACAACCGGCACATTCTCGCTCGGCTTAACTCGGACAAGATCAGCGCGCAATCCGACAGCAATCTCACCCCGATCATCGAGTCCAACTTGCCGCGCCGGAATGCGCGTAGCCATAGCTATAACTTCAGGAAGCGTCATCTTGCTTGAAATTGTTTCTAACACAAATGCAGCATAGAGAAGAGACGCCGGCACATAATCGCTTGAGATAATATCAAGCAATCCAAGGTCTGCCAGCTCGCGCGCCGATACATTGCCGGAGTTGGATTTACCTCTTACAAGATTAGGACCCCCCATGAGAACTGCTAAACCCGCCTCGTGAGATGCGCGGGCAGATTCAATCGTTGTTGGGAACTCAGCAATAATTATCCCGTCCCTAACAGCCTCATTCACATGACCTTCCGTTGCATCATCGTGGCTTGCCAAAACAATGCCGCGTGCTTGGGCCATTTCAACAACGGAACGTCTGTTTGATGCACTATAGCGGATATGATCAGCGGTGCGCTCATTCACAAATTCCTCTATTTCGGCATCTGAAAAACCAAACTTCCCTTGATAGTATTCAGCATAACGGTCGCGATCAACAAATTGACGCTGACCGGGTGTGTGATCCATAACCGAAATGAGGCGTATCTTATCGAGCTCGATAAGAGGTTCGATCAGCGCAAGCAATCCGCCATAGCTGACTTCACATCTGAAGTGTAAAAGATGATCAACCTTTAAGGATCCGGCGTCGATCTGCCGTAAAACACCTTCGCACAGTTCCTTCAGCATTTCGGTGCGCATCGTCCTGGCATGCACTTCACCAACACAAATTGCGTTAAGTACAGTGGTAATCCCGGCGGCGGCAATTTCTCGGTCATGACCTATGACCGCCGCATCTGTCGGCCATAAAGCTCCTGGACGCGGCATAATGTGCCGTTCCAAATTGTCTGTATGCAATTCGATCAAACCGGGAATGATATAATCCCCATCGCAGTCTACTGCGGAAGAACTCTGTGACCGGCCGTCGGCAATATCACTAATAGTTCCATCACTGAGAACCAGCGTTCCTTCCAACACCTTATCTGCAAGAACGATACGCGCATTTGTTAGAATTTGCTCCGCCATCAACTCGCCAACCTATACTCCGTCAAGTCGCAAACACGGTCACAAACCGCGTCACGCACAGCCTCGTCATGAAAAATGCCAACAATCGCAGCGCCCTTATCACGTGCCTCCCGAATAAGCGCGACGATGTTCTCCCGGTTTGCAGTATCAAGCGACGCGGTTGGTTCATCTAAAAGAAGCAATGGAAAAAAGGCTGAAAAGCCTCGCGCAATATTAATCCGCTGCTGCTCACCACCGGAAAAAGTCACAGGAGACAAAGACCATAGAGCCTTGGGAATATCTAGACGGTTCAATATCTCCTTTGCCCGAGCCTCTGCCTCTTCAGCTTCGACCCCGCGTGCGCGCAAAGGCTCCGAAACCACTTGCAAAGCTGGTACCCTCGGAATAACCCGCAAAAATTGACTTATGTAACCGATCGTATGTTTACGTAACTCCAGAATAGTACGAGGATCCGCACATGCAATATCTGTCCAGCCTGTCTCGTGGCGTACAAAAATTTGCCCTTGTGAACACAGATAGTTACCATAAAGCATACGCATCAGTGAACTTTTACCCGCCCCCGATGGCCCCGCAAGGGCAACCGCTTCACCTGAAGAGACCGTCAACTCAACACCGGAGATAACCGGAATATGTACGCCCCCTTGCACATGTAGCGTAAACGTCTTGCCGACATCTTTTATTTTGAGCATCTCCATGAAGGCTTGTTCCTTTTCGTTACTTGGTTTTACGGTTGCAGCACGGATGAAACGAGAAGCTGGGTGTAGTCGTGCTGGGGATCATCCAGCACCTGATCCGTCAATCCGGATTCCACGACTTGGCCATGCCGCATTACCATAAGGCGATGAGAAAGATGCCGCGCCACTGCGAGATCATGGGTAACAATGATCGCAGACAAACCAAGGTCCACGACAAGGTCACGCAGAAGGTCTAACAATCTGGCTTGGACGGATACATCCAAGCCACCGGTTGGCTCATCCATGAAAACAAGGCGGGGAGCTGTTACCAGATTGCGTGAAATTTGCAAACGCTGCTGCATACCGCCAGAAAATGTCACCGGCAAATCATCAATTCTGCCGGTATCGATTTCTACTTTCTCTAACCAATCTTCCGCTGTATTGCGGATCTTGCCATAGTGACGTGCCCCAACCGCCATAAGGCGTTCCCCGACATTGGCGCCAGCACTCACTGTCATGCGCAATCCATCGCGCGGGTTCTGATGGACAAAACCCCAATCGGTGCGCATCAACATACGTCGCTCAGGCTCGGACATGGCATAAATATCCGATAATTCTCCAAGGCGTGTATGATAGCTAACATGTCCCCGATCAGGTATAAGTCCGGCGGATAAGCATTTGAGTACCGTTGTTTTGCCCGAACCAGATTCACCAACAATGCCAAGAACTTCGCTTGGCCAAAGCTTTAATGAGACGTCACGGCACCCAATCTGCCTACCATAAAATTTCCAAATATTTTCCACCACCATCAGTGGCTCTTGGATCCCCGTCATTTCTTTTGCCTTTCTGAAAACCCATCAAGATCGATGCGTTTACCGCAATAGTTTGTGTCAGAACAAACAAACATGCGGCCGCCTTTATCATCAGTAATGATTTCATCAAGGAACGTGTCTGTAGCTCCGCAAAGAGCACATGGCTCATCCCACTTCTGAACGACAAAAGGATGATCCTCAAAGTCTAGGCTTTTCACCTCCGTGTATGGCGGGATGGCATAAATTCTTTTTTCTCGCCCTGCGCCAAAGAGTTGCAGAGCAGGCAAGCGATGCATCTTTGGATTGTCGAATTTCGGTATTGGTGAAGGGTCCATTACGTAACGCGTGTTAACCGCAACCGGATAAGCATAAGTTGTGGCGATATGCCCGTGGCGCGCTATATCTTCATAGAGCTTCACATGCATCAAACCATACTCTTCAAGAGCATGCATTTTCCGTGTCTCTGTCTCACGGGGCTCAAGAAACCGTAAAGGTTCCGGTATTGGCACTTGATAAACGAGAATTTGATCAGCTTTGAGCGACTCTTCAGGAATCCTATGCCGTGTCTGGATAACGGTAGCTTCACCCGTTTCAGTTGTCGTTTTAACGCCGGCAGTTTTCTGAAAGAATTTACGGATACTTACCGCGTTGGTCGTATCGTCAGCACCCTGGTCGATCACTTTAAGCACATCATGTGGACCAAGAACCGACGCAGTAACCTGCACGCCACCAGTGCCCCAGCCATAAGGCATAGGCATTTCACGGCTGGCAAAGGGCACCTGATAGCCCGGCACCGCAACCGCCTTTAAGATGGCCCGCCGGATCATCCGCTTGGTTTGCTCATCCAGATAAGCAAAATTATACGCTTGGATTTTTCTCACAATATTTACTCGGCCGCTTCATGGCGTTGGGCAATTTCGCGGTGCATTTTGCGCAGAAGCTCCAGCTCGGACTGAAAATCCACATAATGTGGAAGTTTCAAATGCTCAACAAAACCTGTCGCTTGAATGTTATCTGAATGTGATAAGACGAACTCTTCGTCCTGAGCAGGCGCAAGCACCGGCTCGTCCAGCTCCCGGCATCTGAGGGCACGGTCAACCAGTGCCATGGACATGGCCTTACGTTCAGCATGTCCAAAAACCAAACCATACCCACGGGTAAATTGCGGCTCCACTTTGGCTGAACCTTTGAACTGAGTAACCATCTCACACTCTGTCAGTGTGATTTCGGCGATCTCTATTTCAAAACCAAGCTCTTCCGGTACGAAAACAACATACACCTCTCCAAGTCTGATTTCGCCAGCAAAGGGATGCGTACGACCATAACCCCGCTGTGTTGAATAGCCCAGCGCTAACAAAAACCCTTCATCACCTCGAGCAAGATTTTGCAGGCGGACATCACGATCCGCCGGAAAAGCCAGCGGCTGCCTGGTCAAATCACCAATCTCATCCTTTTTTTCATCAGGATTTGAATCGGATGATTTCGTGCCTGCACCATCAGGAGGTTCCATCAATCCCTCGTTTTCCAACAAATCTAGAACACGAGGGATTGCGGAAGTTTTCTCGAAAACCTCAGAGGCAGGCTGAGGATTTGTTTCCTTGCAATCAAGAGAAAAATCAATAAGCCGGTGTGTGTAATCAAAAGTGGGACCAAGAATTTGGCCTCCGGGTATATCCTTATAAGTTGCCGAGATGCGCCTGCTCAGGACCATATGAGACGTTTCAACCGGTTTTGAATTACCGAAGCGGGGTAAAGTCGTTCGGAATGCCCGAATAAGGAAGATAGCTTCAATGAGATCGCCTCGCGCCTGCTTAATGGCAAGGGCAGCAAGCCTCCGGTCATATAGCGACCCTTCCGTCATAACCCGATCAACAGAAAGCGATAATTGCTGATCGATTTGTTCAGAAGTTAGTTCTGGCACATTGGGATCACCCCGTCGCCTCTCAGCAAGAAGACGATGGGCATCCTCTATAGCTTTTTCACCACCTTTAACTGCAACATACATTTACGTTCTCGTTTCAATACTCGTACTGCGAGGCAGAGCGGCAACTCCGTCAGTGCCACAGAAAATATAATCAACACCGAGTGGAAAACGAGAGTGGTTCATTTTAGCCATATCCCAAAATGCGTCTCCTAACCCGCTCGGGGCAAACTCTACTTTACCATTGATCCCCGGACCACTTAAGCAAACTTGCAGCCCGCCCTCAAAGGAAGGAAGGCTTAAAAAAACTGTTGCAGACTGATCCGGATATTCAGGAGTTCCAGCACGTAAAGACATAAGAGAAGGTAATTCTTCTATACTGAAAACAAGCAGAAATGCGGCCTCTTCCGCCTCGGAAATTAGTGTTGCTCCCGTATGGAACGCTAGATATCTGGACACCGTCCCAATATTTAATTGAGGGCTAAGCCAGAACGGCGTTTCGTAATCGAGAAGTGAGAGAGCAATGCTTGCCATGACCGGAGGCAATGGTTCCGGAGCCTCCAACACGCCTTTTGCAGGGACAATCTGACCCGGGTTTGACATAGCCTGCAGCACAGCCCTGAAAATACTTTGCGCATCAAAAACAGAATCTTCAAACCCTGCCGCCAAGCTTTTTTCCATCATGTTTCAGGATCCTCTCCCCGCACCATTGTAAAAAAATCAACCTTGGTCGCGGCAGCTTTGCGGGTTTTTTCTTCCTGCCGTTCTCGTTCCACCGCTTCCAAAACAGCAACCAATTTTACTTCAATCTCGTCGTGAAATTCAGACGACTGCATAAGCGCATCTACGATTGCCGCTTGTTCTGCATATTGCAGTCGCCTGCCGGAAACATAAGCATGGCCGACCTGTCCGCTTTCCAGCCGAATAGAACATCTCGTTACCGTCATTTCTCCTAGATTGAACGGGTTGCCTGAACCTCCGGCCCTACCTCGCACCATGACCAGCCCCTCCTCCGGTCCACGAATGACCCGATAGGCTGGATTAAGACCGAGTGTATTCCAAAGTTGAGAAAAATGTGACTCATCGGCCCGAGCAAGCAGGCCCATCCAACGTTGTCTTTGCGCAATACCGTCAGATTCCGGAACGGCATTTATCTCAGATGCTTTTGACAAAACCTCTACTCAAACCAACTGTTGCCTTGGATATTCATTTAGAAAGTTACTATGACAAAGGCATGACAGTATTTTAAACATCACTCCGGCATAAGGTCACTCTTTGAGACGGCGCTCTTTTGCAATAGCTTTCTGAGCGTCGAAATCCTTGCGAAGCTGGGCAATATCTTCAGGTGGAATATGTGCGATGTTACAGTAATCCAGTTTCCAATCAGAAGAATTGCTCCAACGAAGCGGCGAGCGAACGGTTGTACGTGGTTCTCGTGCCGTGCTTAGCACATTAAGCGCAAGCTCAAGAGTGATCGCTTGTGACCTAGCATCATTCGGCTTTCCTGCAGCATTTCCAAGCGGAAAATCACTAAACAGAAACCTTGGAACGCCCACATGCTCGACGATATCTTTTGCACACCCCATGACAACAGTAGAAAAACCACCCGCTTCTAAATGCCGAGCCACGAGGCTCACCGATTGATGGCATACTGGGCAATTCGCAACCAGCAGTACCGCATCCGCTTTATCTTCCTGCACTCGCTTAAGTATCTCCGGACAGTCCTGCTCCATCGTCGTGCGCTGGCTACGGTTTGTAGGGGCGCCAAGAAAACGTTCTACAACTTGACCAATCTTCCCCTTCGCCTCGAATTGCTTAAGTTGTTTTAACGGAAACCAGCAATTAGCATCTTCTGCTGTCGTATGTTTTCGGTCATAGGCGATATGAGAGATACGTACGTCCGGTTCTCCCGCAATTGACTGGGAATAAACCTTATAGAATTTTGCTCGCGAATTATAAGGGGCGCCAGGTCCCTGATCCCCAACACCTTCTTGATAGGGTGCCGCAGTTGTGACCAGGGCAATTCGGCAGCGGGCAAGAGGTTTTTCTAAAGGCGTAAAGGGGACATCTGCGAACTGCGCCCAGCGATAAGGGACCCGGTAGCCCAAAGCATGATAATATGTGCGCACACGTTCAATATAAGAAATTGGCGCATCATTATATAACTGAGCATCGCCTGACGCGCTGTCACTCCTGCACGTTGTTCCTTGCAATGATTTAGGCATCTTTAGAAACTCTGTTTCCCATAAGGCAAGGCTTGTCCACTCAATACGAAACCGTCAGACTAATCTTAGTCACGTTCGAATGAAGAGGAAAGTGTTGTGGCGCATTGGCTCAGATTTGAAAGAAACGGCATTATTGGCTTTGGCACCGTCACAGATGGCGCCATATCTGTTTATGAAGGCGATATGTTTAATGTCCCCTCACCGACAGATCAGCAAATCGCCTATGACGATGTCCGGATTTTAACGCCCTGCGATCCAAGCAAAATGATTTGCATTTGGAATAATTTTCACGCGCTGGCTGCAAAACTGGAAACGCCAGAACCAGCAGAACCTCTTTATCTTCTGAAGGCTCCAAACTCATTTATTGCACATGGGCAAGAGATCAAACGCCCCGCCTCCTATGATGGACCTGTGGTTTATGAGGGTGAGATCGGCGTCGTCATCGGCCAACGATGTTCTCAAGTTGGTGAGGCAAAGATTGCTGATCATATTTTCGGCTACACATGTATCAATGACGTAACAGCAGCTAAGATCATCCAAAAAGATCCCACTTTCCCACAATGGACGCGCGCGAAAAGCTACGACACTTTTGGTGTATTCGGCCCGATGATCGCTACAGAAGTTGATACGGCTGGACTGCGCATCCAAACCGTACTTAATGGAGAGGAACGGCAGAACTATCCTGTGGCAGACATGATCTTCTCACCCCAGAAACTTGCAAGCCTCTTATCCTATGACATGACCTTAATGCCGGGGGACATCATTGCTTGCGGCACGTCGGTTGGTGTTGGCTCCATGAAAGAGCCGACAAACGATATTCAAATCACTATTGAGGGTATTGGAACGCTAAAAAACACCTTTGTTCAGTGAAAAAAAGATAGACATCCATCACTTTATCTATATCTATCGTGATCTACCGTGCACCAATATATCTGAGTTCCAAGGTCTCAACACCAGCGGCTATATTTGTCCCTTGCTCCCCCTGAACACTAAATGGCTGTAAGGCAATCGAGTCCTTAAAACCACCGACCAAGGCTTTCGCGCCTACACCAAGGCCAAGCGCGACTTGTGCACCTACACCGCCGTAATTTCCCGCAAGTGCACCAGATGGCAAGCCTTCTGCGGCCGGTGTAGGAGCAACAACGCCCCAAACAACGACAGAGGCTTCGCTTTTACCTATATCAAGGCCATAACGCCTGATAACACCTGCATATTTTTCCTGAACACCTCCCCCAGCCGGTTCATATACGCAAGTCATTTCTTTCTTGGATCCGAGGACCTGTCCCCACCCACCGGCAACATTACAATTTAAAACGCCAAGCTTAATCAACGTCTGCGCGTTGGTATCATTTGTATCAACGTGTAAAGCGGCCATAAATAAGATACCGAAAATCAATGCAGGGCATTTTTTGATTATTCTTAAAGCCATGACTTTTTCCTCTCACACTTACTACCTGTTACGTCATTATGGCCGGTCCAAACAGCAATAAACCGGCAGCTATTTCAGATCTGCAAGCTCTTTTTCGAGTTCGGGAAGCACATCAAACAGATCAGCTACAAGCCCATAATCGGCAACTTGAAAAATCGGTGCTTCTTCATCTTTATTGATGGCAACAATGACTTTAGAATCCTTCATTCCGGCAAGGTGTTGAATAGCGCCAGAAATTCCACAAGCGATATAAAGATCAGGAGCAACCACTTTTCCGGTCTGTCCAACCTGCCAGTCATTCGGCGCGTAGCCAGCGTCAACCGCCGCACGTGATGCACCAACCGCTGCACCCAGCTTATCGGCAACAGGCATAATGACTTTCTCAAAATTTTCCTGAGAACCAACACCGCGCCCTCCGGAAATAATCACCCGGGCAGATGTTAATTCTGGCCGGTCAGACTTGGAAAGCTCCTCGCTCTGAAATGACGAAATGCCTGGATCTGCACTGCCTGCCACATCTTCAATAGGTGCTGCCCCTCCTGTTTCTGCAGCATGAAAAGATGCGGTGCGCACTGTAATAACTTTCTTCGGATCGCTTGATTGCACAGTTTGAATAGCGTTACCCGCATAAATCGGCCTTTTAAAGGTATCAGCCGAAACCACCTCAATAATGTCAGAGATCTGCATTACATCGAGCAATGCAGCCACGCGCGGCATAAAGTTTTTCCCGGTCGTCGTTGCAGGCGCAATAATCGCGTTATAACCGTTGGCAAGAGAAAAAATTGTTGCCGCCATAGGCTCCGCTAACTGATGCTCAAGGCTCGGCGCCTCGCAAAGAAGAATTTTTTCTGCTCCACTAAGATTTGCGGCCTCATCTGCAACACCTCTGCAGCCTTGGCCGGCGATAAGAACATGAACACTATCACCGAGCGCTTTCGCAGCGGTCAAAGCTTTGTGAGTTGCATCTTTAAGTGTGACATTATCGTGTTCAGCAATCAGAAGTGTCGTCATCGTTTTTCGTTCATTCCCTTAAACGCCTTCATGAGGCGGCAACAACTCCGCCCCACAAGCGTATGCAACATTCTTTATCCGGCCTTGAGATAACACATTCGTCTGCTTGTGTCGGCTGAAAAAGTCTAGACTTATTAAGGTAATTCAATAAAAGCTGAAATATTTCAAGAAAAGCTAGGTAGGCACCAGCATTCGCGGGATCGCTCTACTTTAGCCACAATTCCCGAGTGGAAAGCCGGTGCCCACTTTTTCTGGAATTGCTAACTACCTCCCTCATATTTAAAGGAAAGTTTGACCTTCGCCCGGAAAGCCTCGACCTTACCCTCGCTGATGACCATGTCTTGTTCGACAACCTCTGCGACACGAAGATCTCTTAGATTTTGACCGGCCCTTTCAACCGCCGCTTTAGCAGCATTTTCCCACGACTCTGTGCTGGTCCCTATTAATTCTATTACTTTATAAACACTCTCAGCCACTTCGTCCTCCCATGTTTGTTTTTTTGACGGGACATGCCAAATGCACATATTAACACATAAGCCGCCGACTGTGCGTTAGAGTTCATTAGACAAAAGGCGGCATGTTAAAGAACCTCTATGACCCTGGGCCATTCGATTTATAATGCTTCCCACGATCTTTCTGTTTTAGATTGAACTCTCCCAGTCCTCGGGAACGATATGAGGTTAAATTGAATTATTCTGCTGAGAAAAGAAGAAGAATCACCTTATGAGCGATATTGCATTCATCAAGCTCTTGACACCAATTGATCTCATTGCGCTTGGCTGGTTTCTTTTTGTCGCTACCGGCTACAACATTGCTACGCGCTTCGGTCCGCTCGCCAAGCATAATCTCATGACAGTGATCCAAGATCATCGCAATCTTTGGATGCAGACCATGGCAAAACGGGAGAACCGCATGGTCGACATTCAAATTCTAAATAATCTGAGCCAGGGAAACGCCTTTTTCGCATCGACCAGTATCATCGTTATTGGCGGTCTGTTTGCTACTCTTGGAGCTGGTGACAAAGCTTTAAGCTTGCTGGCCGAATTCTCCTTCGCGCCGGCAACACCGGTTGCCGTTTTCCATGCCAAAATGCTGGTTCTTGTCGCCCTCTTCATCATCGCGTTTTTTAAGTTTGCACGGGCGTTCCGTTTGTCCCACTACACAGCCATCATGATAGGAGCAACCCCCTTAGCCAAACCGGAAAATACTGAGGCCTGCGCCGATCACGCTCAGCGCACAGCGAAAGTCGCGGGCCTTGCCGCATATCATTCAACCTTAGGTTTAAGGACGTTTTATTTTGCGATGGCCGCTCTCGGGTGGTTCCTGCACCCAATTCTCTTTATTATCACGACAACATGGGTAGTTATCGTACTTTATCGCCGTGAACACCGGTCAAATGCCCTGATGGCAATTTCCGAACCAGCTCAATCAAGCCCCGATGATCGGCCTTAGAGCGTTATGAGTTCGCAATTTAAACAATAGGCTTCGGCAAATTCTCAAGGTCGTCGATATACCACTTCTCGACTTCGATCACGACCGGATTTTCACCATTCTTGTACCCCCAAGAATCGACAGCATATTTCTGACCTGTCTTGGTCTCTTTCAACACGGCAGTCCAATGGGGCCAATATTTCAAACCACGTAAGATATTGCCTTTGGAGAAGGGTGTATCGATTGTGTGATGCTTAATGAGTCCCTGACCTTTAAAGAACAACAGATAGCTTGTAGTATTGGTCGCTTCATCCACGCAGTCTTGTTGCGTAGGGTCGTCAGGTCCATTAAATTCCATCCCCGGCCTATCATGTGTTGTACCGGTGATGGGACCTACGCGTTTTTCCATCCAGGCAACAGCATATGCAATCGCTCTGCGTTCCTCATATGGGGTATTTGCTTTCTTGGTTTTTTTCATAAGTGCCGCAATTTTTTTGACGTCTTCTCGCGTCATGCGGACCTTGGTCTTCATTTTACATCCGTAGGCATGACAAACGGTAACCGAATTACTTTTCGGCTGGACAGCATTGAATTCTCTATAATGAGAATTAAGACCACCTTTATGGTGGTAGGTGCATGCTGATAAGAGGCTGGCAATCACGAAAATTGCACAGAAACCTATCCACCTATGTATTGTGTGTCCGAAGTGTTTATACGTCATGGTCCCCCAACCACGCAGCCTCACACCTTACCAACGCTCAGCAAATGAACTCTGAGTGCCAATAAGGCCCAAAAACGACTAAATGAATTACACGGGTGATTTTCAACACGCAGCTCCTCGGCACATCTGTCCTTGCCAAGGCTGCTTCATAACTGCATGTTCTCGCCTACTTTGATTCGTATGAAACTTGCAATACGAATGAGCTATAACATGAACAGTTTGTGATCCCATGACATCATCAATACACATCATTGGCGGCGGTCTGGCTGGATCTGAGGCCGCTTGGCAGGTCGCGGAAAGAGGCGTTTCCGTCGTTCTTCATGAAATGCGCCCGAAACAGATGACGGCTGCGCATAAGACAGAGGGACTTGCTGAGCTTGTCTGCTCAAACTCCTTTCGTTCAGACGATTGGCAAACCAACGCTGTTGGTCTGTTGCATGAGGAAATGCGCCGGGCAAATTCACTGATCATGTCAGCAGGTGACCGGCATAAACTGCCTGCGGGCGGTGCCCTTGCCGTGGACCGCGATGGCTTTTCAGACGAAGTCACGACAAAACTCAATAACCACCCAAATGTAACCATTGAGCGCGGCGAAGTTGCAGGATTGCCACCGAAAGATTGGGAGAGCATCATTATCGCCACGGGTCCGCTTACCTCGCCCGCTTTAAGCGAGGCCATTGGCGAACTCACCGGAGAAGAGGAATTAGCTTTCTTTGACGCGATTGCACCTATTGTTTACAAAGACTCTATCGATTTCGACGTTGTTTGGTTTCAATCGCGTTATGATAAGCGGGGACCGGGCGGTACTGGCGCGGATTATATCAATTGTCCTCTCGACCAAACACAATATGAAATCTTTATAGATGCTTTGCTTTCGGGAGAAAAAACCGAATTCCACGACTGGGAAAAAACAACTCCTTACTTTGAGGGCTGCCTGCCCATCGAAGTGATGGCGAAACGTGGCCGCGAAACATTGCGCCATGGTCCTATGAAACCTGTTGGCCTTACCAATCCTCATAAGCCAGACGAAAAGCCATATGCTGTCGTTCAATTGCGTCAAGACAATGCACTTGGTACGCTTTGGAATATGGTGGGTTTTCAAACCAAGCTAAAGTATGGGGCACAGACGGAAATCTTTCATATGATCCCCGGCCTGGAAAAAGCCGTTTTTGCACGTCTTGGCGGGTTGCATCGCAACACATTTTTAAATAGCCCAAAAGTTTTGGACCAAACACTCCGCCTTAAAGCAGAACCACGCTTGCGCTTCGCCGGGCAGATTACTGGTGTTGAAGGTTATATTGAATCGGCAGCCATCGGCATTCTTGCGGGCCGATTTGCAGCAGCGGAACAGCTTGACCAAGAGATCATTTTGCCGCCACCAACAACTGCATTGGGCGCTCTGCTCAATCATATTACAGGAGGACATCTCTCACGGGAGGAAGGCTCAGGGGCACGTAGCTTTCAACCCATGAACGTCAATTATGGACTCTTCCCGCCGATCGAGTTGCCAAAACCAGAAGATGGCAAGCGGCTAAAGGGCAAAGAAAAATCCAGGGCCCGTAAGAACGCTATGTCATTACGGGCACTCAATGATATCGACTGTTGGCTAACCGGTCCTACGGCGGCAGAGTGATGAGGTGCTAGAGCGATACGAGCCAAGCCGTAAGACCGAAAAAACCCGTTAAACAAAGAAACGGCCAACCGATATGTTTCCCTTTGCTGTAGATCGCGTCGTAGACACCACTTCCTAAAAACGCTATGCCGACCAAAAGCGGTAAAAGCTGAATAGCTTGCGATGCGCTTAGAAACGTTCCGGCAAGTAACGCGAGAGCAATAACAGTCAACGCTACGCTCGTGAGATGCCAGGCAAAACGAATGACAAAACGCGCTAAAGGATGCGCTAATAGCGGTACATCTTCAATGCCGAGTAACGGACCGATAAGCTTCTTCTCTCCTGCTACCGAATGGACGAGTGCACAGACAAACAGACTTAACGCTGCACCTACGAGCATGAATTGTTCTATAGTCATGACTATGCTCTTTTCATAGCTAACATTATGATATTTCAGCACTTTTACTCAAAAGAACAATGTGGCATATTGTCGGTGACGATTTTACTTCATTCCGTAAAAATGCATTGGATCGCAGTTAGTATTTAGTCAGGATTTAAACATATGTATACGCGTAAAGACCTCTTGGAGGTCATCAATACACAAATCGCTCTTGTTTTATTTAAGCCCGTTGTCCCAGACTTAAAACGCCTGGGAGATCTCTATTTAGCCTTTGGCGTAGCGATCACTTGGCTTGTTGGCATTGGCCGCTATTGGGATAATCCTAGAGCTATGTCCTGGCAATATATGGGGTTCGGGTCGATCGCTTATATTATCTGTCTTGCACTAATTTTGTGGCTGCTCTTGATGCCGCTTAAGCCAAATAATTGGCATTACAAAAACATCCTCATTTTCCTAGGGCTGACCTCTTTACCGGCGATATTATATGCCATTCCCGTAGAGCTTTTGTTTTCCTTCAATACAGCTCAACTAATAAATATATTGTTCCTTCTGATCGTTGCGGTATGGCGAGTTAAGCTATTAATTTCTTATTTAAGACGATCTGCTGGATTTAGCGGCTTCACATTGTTTGTTGCAACTTTTTTGCCTCTGGTTCTGATCATAACCGCACTCTCATTTCTTAATCTTGAACATGCTGTTTTTAATATTATGGGAGGCAACCAACCTAATACGGCAAATGGTCTTGCTTACGTAATTCTAACCCTCGTAACCCTTGGATCCTGGTTTCTTTCCCCAGTACTTATCATTGGTTACGGGGTAATTGTTTGGCAAAAGAATTGGGGCAATGAGTTTACCGATCAGTAGAATTTTTTTGCAAAGCTGAGATTATCCAATGAAACTTGGTCTGATTGCCATGAGCGGTGTCCGCGCCCATAACAAGGAGCTCAACACATTAGGCCTTACCCTACCTGGTTTTGCTGACCGTAATAAAACGATAGCCTCTCTTCCCAGTTTAGGACTTCTCACCTTAGCAGGCCAGACACCAAAGGATATTGATCTCCACTATCTTGAGATTGCTGATCTTTCAGAAATTGAGGACCTACCCGGAGAGTTCGACGCCGTCGCGATCTCTAGCTTTACGGCGCAAATCAAAGACGCTTACCGACTTGCTGATAGGTACAGGAAACAAGGCACCAAAGTCATATTAGGTGGTTTGCATGTTTCAGTATTGCCTGACGAAGCTTTAAAGCATGCAGACAGCATCATCATTGGCGAAGGGGAAATCTTGTGGCCTGCACTCATAGAAGACTTGAAAAATAAAAACATAAAAAAAATTTATGACGCACGCGGGCAGAGTTTTGATCTCGCGAAAGCTCCCATGCCCCTTTTTGAATTATTAGATATGCCGCATTACAACCGCATCACCGTTCAGACGCAACGCGGCTGTCCGTTTTCTTGTGAATTTTGCGCTTCTTCAATACGCCTATCTCCAAAATTTAAAATAAAACCTATTGATAAAATCATCGCAGAGATCCAGCGGATCAAAAGCCATTGGCACGCGCCATTTATTGAATTTGCTGACGATAATACTTTTGCAAATAAAGCTCACGGCAAGCGATTGCTTCATAAAATTATCCCGGAAAAAGTCAGATGGTTTACAGAAACGGATATCTCTGTTGCTGAAGATGAGGAGTTGCTAGCGCTCCTGCGAGATAGCGGTTGCGCCCAACTCTTGATTGGCTTTGAATTCCCTACCCAAGATCATCTGGAAGGTATTGAAACCAAGTCTAACTGGAAAGCACGACAAGTCGATACCTATCTCACCGCAATTGAAAAAATTCAGAGCTACGGTGTGAGCGTCAATGGTTGCTTCATCTTGGGACTGGATGGCACCGATGAAGATAGCTTTCAGACAGTGTTTGATTTTGTTAAGCAGAGCAAACTTTACGAAGTGCAAGTGACGATCCAAACGGCTTTTCCAGGTACGCCACTCTACACAAAACTGCAAAAGGAGGGCCGATTGTTGAGAAAAGATGCCTGGGAAACTTGCACTTTGTTCGATGTTAATTTTAAGCCGACTCACATGACTGTTGAACAATTAGAAGATAATTTCCGCAATCTCGTCGAAAAATTATACAGTGATGATTTTACGAAACGACGCCGTTCCAAGTTTCGCAAAACTTTATCCCTGAACTGAATTCCCATTCATGTGAAAGAGCTTTATAAGGACATCATGATGGAGGAGAAGCCAATATGAGTGAAGATAGGGTTCCTGGTTTTGATACGCTTGCTATTCATGCCGGTGCTCAGCCTGACCCGGCGACAGGTGCCCGGGCTACACCGATCTATCAGACAACATCCTATGTGTTTGACGATGTCGATCACGCAGCTGCGCTCTTCAATCTTGAGACTTTCGGGAACATCTATACCCGCATCATGAATCCAACCCAAGCTGTACTTGAAGAAAGGATTGCGGCACTCGAAGGCGGCACTGCAGCGCTCGCTGTTGCATCAGGTCACGGCGCCCAGCAACTCATTTGCCATACGCTATTTGCACCGGGAGATGAGTTTATAGCCGCTCGCCAACTCTACGGCGGTTCGGTCAATCAGTTCAGCCATGCTTTCAAGAAATTTGGCTGGAACGTGGTTTGGGCGGATACGGATGATATTTCAAGCTTTGAACGGGCGGTGTCTGGTAAAACAAAGGCAATATTTATCGAGTCCATTGCTAATCCCGGCGGTATTATCACAGATATAGAAGCCATAGCCACTGTGGCAAAGCAGGCTGGCGTACCTCTCATTGTCGATAATACGCTGGCAACACCCTATCTCTGCAAGCCTAGAGATTTTGGTGCGGATATTGTGGTGCATTCGCTCACGAAATTTTTGGGAGGACACGGCAATTCCATTGGTGGCACCATTGTGGATTGTGGCACGTTTGATTGGCTTGCAAGTGGCAAGTATCCGACACTTTCTGAGCCTTGCGAAAGCTATCACGGTATCCGGTTGGCAGAAACATTCGGCAATTTTTCTTTTGCTATCGCTTGCCGCGTTTTGGGATTGCGGGATCTGGGCCCTTGCATTTCGCCCTTTAATTCCTTCCTCATCCTAACCGGAATAGAAACCTTGCCGCTCAGAATACAGCGTCACTGCGACAATGCATTAGCGGTTGCCGAGTGGTTACAAACCCATGACAGGGTTGCATGGGTGAATTATGCAGGCCTGGAAGACAACAAATATTATTCGCTTGCTCAGAAATATTGCCCAAAAGGTGCGGGCGCGGTTTTCACGTTCGGCCTTAAGGATGGCTATGAAGCTGGGATTAATCTTGTGAACAATGTTCAACTTTTCAGCCACCTCGCCAATATTGGCGATACCCGCAGCCTGATTATTCATCCCGCATCTACAACCCATCGCCAGCTTACCGATGAAGAACGCAATCTAGCAGGCGCAGGAGATCAAGTTATCCGCTTATCGATCGGCCTTGAAGACAAAGATGATATTATCGCGGATCTTGAGCGGGCCTTTGGCGCATTTTGACATAAATAAATACTCGGCCGGCTGCTGTTTGAAACAACAGCTAGAGCGTTATGAGGCTAAATGCCGAATTTTAGATATATGGTCACAAATATTTGGACGGAGCAATAAACTCCGTCCAGTAGGTTTCTTTTCAGGCCTATACGATTAAGCGGTCTTAATATCTTCTAAGAATGAGTCCACTTCATTGCGTAGAGAATCCGCTTCCATCCGCAAATTCTGAGCAGATTCCAAAACTTCTCCGGCCGACTCTCCAGTCTGACCAGCCGCTCGTGTGACATCGGTGATATTGGCCGTCACATCCTGGGTGCCGCTTGCAGCCTCTGCAACGCTGCGGGCAATTTCCGCAGTTGCCGCATTTTGTTGTTCAACCGCAGCAGCAATGGCGCCCGCCCCTTTATTAAGCTCTTCAATAACTGTACGGATGTTGCTAATAGAAGAAACTGAGTCTTCTGTTGCTGACTGAATGTCAGCAATTTGTGAGCTAATTTCCTCTGTCGCCTTGGCTGTCTGACTGGCTAATTCCTTAACCTCGCTGGCAACAACGGCAAATCCCTTGCCAGCATCACCTGCCCGAGCAGCTTCAATGGTAGCGTTTAAGGCCAGCAAGTTGGTTTGCTCCGCAATAGCGGTAATCAGGTTGACAACCTCGCCGATGCTCTGAGCTGCTTTGGCCAAACCGGCAACTTTTTCGTTTGCCTGTTCGACTTCATTAACTGCGTTAGTTGCAGATTCGCGAGATTGATTTACCTGACGACCAATTTCTGCAATGGACGAGGTCAGTTCTTCTGTCGTTGCAGCAACAGTCTGCACATTAGTGGAGGCCTCTTCTGCAGCCGCAGCCACAGCGGTTGTTTGAACATTTGTTTGTTCCGCGATAGTGGACATAGCCTCTGAGGATGTTTGCATCTTGCTAGAAGCATCCGAAACCGTTCTAAGTGTTTCTGACATAGTTTGGTCGAATCGCGCAGTACGGCTCTCAATCAATTCCGATCTGCGTTGTTGCTCTTCTCTGGACTTTGCCTGTTCAGCCTCCAGCTCCTGTGTCCTAATCATATTTTCTTTGAAGACCTGAACTGCCTTGGCCATGTCTCCAATTTCGTCCTTGTTATCAAGGGCCGGCACTTCAATTGCTAAGTTATTTGAAGAAAGCTCGTCCATTGCTTCGGTCATGTTACGTACTGGACGTACAATGGACCGTGCAGTAAACACACTAACAACGGCACCTATCAATAAGCCTGCAAACAACAAGACGATAAGCAACACTTCAAGCTGAGAGAGATGTTCTGCTTCATTCGTTACAGCACTAAGCAATGCCTTCCTTTGACCATCAACCATACCACCGCTGCGGTCACCTTTTTTATCCTTCGGTCCAGATAAGATGGTGAGCAATTTACCAGCACGTGGGGCGGCCTCCTTGATCAAATAATAATTGGCCATGTTCCACTTCTTTGAAGCACGGATAGCAAGCATCTTCCCCGACAATAGCGTAAACTTAGCGCGTGCTTTGGAGAACTTATCGAAGTTTTTTGCTTGAGCGCTCGTCAGCATATGTTTCTTAGCTGTCAGGTCCTTGAAACGTTTGCTGTTTTTCGTCCATAGCTTCTCAAAGCTATCATGGAATTTTTCGTCACCTGTCAACAAATATGCGCGTATGTTCGCAAGCGATAGTCCCAAAGTGCCACGAACATCAGCCATCATACCAAGCAGATGCTTACGGCTATATTCGTTGCCTGAATCTGGAAGCGCCCCTTCAATATTGATTACTTTTGTGATGTCATTCACCATGCCCGCAGCTAAAGGCGCTGCTTCTGTAATCAAAATTTTTGTAGCGGGATATTGGTCAGGGCTGTTCGCGATAGCCTCGGTTTTCGCCTGAGCGACCTTAAACTCACTGAGGATGGCCTTAAACTGGCTCCACATTTTGATGTTTGCAGAATTGTCCCAGTGTTTTGACAGCTTATCAAGCTTTTTTCTGTCTTTGGCGATATGCTCCCATACCACTTGGCGTTCTTTTTTGAAGTTTGGATTACCTGTCAAGATCCAGCCGCGAAGATCCGCTAATGAAGCGTATATATTCTTAACCAAATCCTGACTAGTATCTGCCGTCGGAACCCGCAAATTCGCAACGCGATCACTCTCATTTTTAATGTTATCTACGGTGTACAATGTGAAGCCTACAGCCACTACAAGCACTGTGACTATAGCAAAACATCCAGCGTAAATCCGTCCGCCTATCTTAAGGTTTGTAAAAGACATAGGTAGCCCCCGACAATCTGTATCCCGGTACGACAATTCCACAAAGATGATTAATTAAGCGTTATCTCTGCGAAAAAAAACCTGCTTTTCTCGGAGAAATTCGGCTGAAGAGGAAATAGGTGCAAACAAGATCCAACATCTAAAATTAAATAATTATGATATTGGAGAGCAATATATCCTGTACCTATTAACTATGATTTTATAAAAAAGAAACAAATCCACCCCTCTCTTCTCGAAACATACATCGTCTCTATGTCAGTCTCTATGTCACACAAAATAGGGAGCGCGATTTGTCTTTGAAAAGCTTCGCATTTTTAGCAATTATAACGACATGAGCGAGACTCAGTCTATTTTAGGCCTTGCTGATTTTCATATGTGGGCAACCTTTGCGGTTATCTGCATGGCTATTTTTCTGTTTACGACAGACAAAATTGCAACCGAGCTCGTGTCGATCGGCGTTGTGGTTGTTCTTCTGGTCTTATTTCACGTCTTTCCCTTTTCAAATTCAGAAGGCAAAAATCTTCTTGGACCGGTTGCACTGTTAAAAGGTTTTGCAAACCCCGTTCTCTTTGCCATCCTTTCCCTTCTCGTTATTGGCCAAGGGCTGTTTCATACAGGCGCCGTTGAACGCCCTGCTCAGCTCATTGCATTGCTCAGCCGTTCTGGTCCTCAATTTGCTTTTGCGGTGACCTTTTTGGTTGCCGGTCTTATTAGTGCCTTTCTTAACAACACTCCTGTTGTCGTTATTTTCATCCCCATAGTCAGCGCCATTGCCACACAGCTTGGCCAGTGTCAGTCGCGCGTGTTGATGCCACTTAGTTTCATTACCATTCTCGGCGGCATGACAACGCTCATAGGATCTTCAGCTAATCTGATTGCCGCTTCGTTGGCAGAAGGAAGCGGCGTAAAAACAATCGGTTTTTTTGATTTTGCAGTGCCGGGTATACTCTTAGCAAGCATTGGGGCTCTCTATGTGATCTTTATTTTGCCTCGCCTTCTTCGATCACGGGCCAGCATGACCCAGCGCATGGCTCGGGACAGCGGAAAACAGTTCATAGCCCAAATCACCATTACATCGTCACATCCGTGGCTCGGTCTGCACGCAACAGCAGGTTTTTTCCCAGACCTTAAGGATATGACAATCCGTTTTATTCGAAGAGGGGGGCAAACCATTTTACCGCCCTTTGAAGATGTGACGCTTGAAATTGGGGATGTCGTCGTGCTAGCGGCAACCCGAAAAGTTCTGACGGATGCGCTTACTGCCTTCAAAACGACGCTCCCCCTATCAAGCACTGATTCAGCTGATGACAGTCACCCATCATCGGTAACAGATGACATTCCACCAAAAGAACAGCTCTCAATGGTGGAAACGGTTGTCGCCCCTGGGTCTCGTCTCGTTGGGCGCACGATTGCACAAGCGGCACTGAGAACAGAAACCAACTGTATTTTACTCGGCATTCAGCGTCACAGCCGCATGCTGCGCATAGCTTTAGCAGATATTCGGTTAGAAGCCGGCGACGTTCTTCTTATGCTCGGTACCCGTAAAGCTATACGCAAGCTCAGAGCTCATCGCGATTTACTCTTATTGGAATGGTCTGCGTCCGAATTACCCATTACGCATCACGCAAACCGTGCCCTTTCTATTTTCGGGCTAACAATTTTTGCCGCTGCAACGGGTCTTCTGCCCATCACCATTGCTGCCCTCGCTGGCGCCGTGGCCATGGTATCACTGGGGTGTCTCAATGTCCGGCAAGCATCACGCGCAATAGACAGGCGCATCTTTTTGCTGATCGGTTCCGCATTTGCGATGGCGGAGCCCTTGCGCATTACAGGCGGCGCTGAATTTATCGCGCATACTGTTGTTGATACATTCATTTCATTTGGACCGCCCGTTCTGCTGTCGGCCTTTTTCCTGCTGACGGCCATATTAACCAATTTCTTAAGTAACCATGCAACCGCGGCACTTCTTGCACCTGTTGCCGTGAGCACAGCTCAACAGATCGGCGTAGACCCAGCACCCTTTGTATATGGGTTCATTTTTGCGCTGAATTGCTCGTTTGCCACGCCAATCGCTTACCAAACAAACCTAATTGTTATGGGGCCAGGCCATTACCGATTTAGTGATTTTGTTAAAGGCGGGATCCCTTTGATCCTCATACTCTGGCTTGTTTATTCTATTTTTGCGCCTTTTTACTACGGGCTTTAAAAAAACAAATTTTGTATAGACACTTAGTATAACATGGTGGAACATTTTCATTCTAAGCGTGCTCTACGCAATATCCTGTAGGAGACTGCAATAACGCCCACACTTAAAACAGGCAAAAGCTATGGCTGACAGGGCCTAACCCAAGCCTATGAATTAAGGTTGTTGTAGTCTGGTAAAAGCGATCAACAGAGGAAAGCGTGTCAGAACATAAGAACGATTTCCCAGAGTTTTATATTACGGCTCCTCAGCCCTGCCCTTATTTAACCGGCCGTTTGGAGCGCAAACTGTTTACCCATTTGAGTCGCGAAAAGCCTCCCCAACTCGTTGACAATCTTCTCAAAAGCGGATTTCGCCGCAGCCAAAACATCGCCTACATGCCCTATTGCGATGCTTGCAAGGCCTGTGTTTCTGTACGCATTATTGTTGACGAGTTTGAGCCAAAACGCTCGCTAAGGCGTATTGAACAAATCAATAGCGATCTTTCTGCCCACCGCGTTGCGCCTATTCCGACATCTGAACAATATGCCCTCTTTCGCACCTATATCGACGCCCGTCACGGTGATGGCGGCATGGCGGACATGTCCATATTAGATTATGCGGTAATGGTCGAGGACACAGTTGTCGACACCTTTATTACTGAATATAGGCTGCCTGCAGACCATCACGAAACTCAAAATTTAGCTGATCCCCTCGCCGCCGTTGCCCTTTGTGACCGGCTCAGCGACGGCATCTCAATGGTCTATAGCTTTTTCGAGACGGATTTTTCATCCCGTAGCCTTGGCACATATATGATCATGGAGCATGTAGACTATGCCCGCAAGCTAGGCATGCCATATGTTTATCTTGGCTATTGGATTCCAGGCTCGCAAAAAATGGGATATAAGACACGCTTCCAACCACAAGAACATCTCACATCAAAGGGTTGGATCAGGGATCCATCTTAAACATAAAATTTTAGCTTGGGCCGTATTTGCAGGAGTACATTTATCTGCCCCCGCAGGGTGCAGCTCGAAAGCTGCACCCTGGGCCGGTCATATCGCATTTCACTGAAGAAGGTGAATTTTTATTATTATTTCGACATGACCAGTTTCGACTGGGTGATACACCCAGTACAGCGGGAAAGTGAAACTTATGATGTCACCCCCAAATCGAAGAAACCTGACCATAAATCACCCGCGATGTTGCCAATTTTTGTCATGGACTGAACTCTCCTCAACCTCACCTGCTCTTTATATATACGGGATATATACGGGCTGCTTATTCCGAACACTTTCGCCTATCCACAATACGGGTAATTTCGATAAGAAGGCGCTCTGGTTAGGTCTGTTTGTCTCCTCAAAACTGAATAATATTAGCTCATGTTACGGAGGGTACTTTATTCAATTCAGCAAATAAATCCGCAATGACCGTTAATCGGTTAAGAAAAAATACGTATAGATCTAAGTAGTTACCAGATTGAAACTGCTAAAAAATACTTTCGTCTACATACTTTGTGCGAAATCAACTACGTAAAGGAGATAAGGTCAAGGGAATGCTTTTTCTTTAGACGTAAATATGATCACGTCAAATGCCTATCAGAATTCAGCTTGGAACACTTGGAAAAAGAAAAATAGAATATTGTAAAAGGATATCGATTGCCCCCCTACAGGGTGCAGCTTACGAGCTGCACCCTGCGCCGGTCATGTCTTGTCTCACTGTAAGGGTGAAATTTTATTTTTTATATATAACGTGACCGGGATGGGCTGAGTGACAAGCCCAGCCATCGGGAAAAGGGACACTTGGCCGGTAACCCGTATCGATGAAAGCTGACCTAAAATCGTCCTCCTCCATCTCACCCGCTAACCCGTTGAGGGAGTTAGTCAGGCCGCCTACGGGTTAGCTAGTCTTTATCATCAGAAAACCCGTGTAATCTGAATATGTTGAATAAAAGTACATCCTTCACTTGGGTAAATAAATACGCAGTGACCGCATATGAAATACGAAAAAATACGTATTCACCTACGTAGTTACTCCACTCACCTGCTAGAGCGTTATGAGGTTAAATTTAATCAAAACCGGGCTCTAAGCCATTGATTTGCCGTGTTTTCGGACGGAAAACCGGTGTCCACTTTTCCTGAAAACACTCAAAAGAACATTATGACACCCCCCTACAGGGTGCAGCTCGTAAGCTGCACCCTGGGCCGGTCATGTCGCGTTTCACGGAGGAAGGTGAAACTATTTTTGTTATGCCAACATGACCAGTTTTAACTGGGCGGAACACCTAGTCCAGCGGGAAAAGTGATACTTAAGAGATCACCGGGGAATCAAAAAGACCAGACCTCGAATCGCTGTTTAAGTCCCCATCAAACGCCGTGCGCGGATCACCATCATTATCAAGTGCCAATACACCTTCAGAGGCGCTTGCAAAGATATTGTTCCCGCGGGCCTTCAGCTTCAATCCGGGAGGAAATCCGGGCGAAGAGATCTCCAGATCATACTGATCGGTATGGATGTTGATGGTGCTTTTAAATATTGGGGAGGTGGGCGCTAGTTTTTCAGCGAGTCTGGTAATCGTCGTCCCTTCACTGGTCGTAACAGTGCTTGACCCGTCCCCGGAAGTTTTTTCACCATTTATAGTTATACTTCCAGCATCAATTTCAATTTGGTCACCACCAATCTGGATGCCAAGCTTTGTGAGTTTCGTTGAAACAACAGTTGAAAATGGCCATCCCCAACCTCCAAATGTACCAAACTGCCCATTGATATTAATATCATTGCCATTGAGATCCGAATGAGAAAGCAGATTGAAAATCTTTTCCTCTCCCTTTTTTAGCTGAAGTGGGTATGGAAATTGCCCGCCATCTTCATCAGAGACTGTGACTCCTATTCCCGTTGATCCATCTATAACGACTTCACCACTGACAGGAAAAAGGTTGGCAATCGCTTCGCTATTCAGTGCAAAAAGTCCCGTAACCGGAACACCGTCCGTATTGGCATTCTCGCTGTTGTCACCGACCACCAATGTATCCCCCTGGCGATATATGGTGAGCTCATGCTCGCCAATTTTCATTTTATATATATCTCCAGATCGGGCGAGCGTCATATGATCGGTTATTAAGGCCTTCTGATCCGGCAAATTGAGAACGGAGCCGTCGATGGTGAAAACAACCCCATCTGAGTCCGGATCTCGTGTTACTCCAATTTGATGAGGGCCGGCTTTGATGCCAAGCTCTGTTATGCCATTCGGTTGGCCCTCAAAAGGGGTTTCTAACGTATTGTATTTTGCATTCACAAAAAAAACGGCGCCCGTATGGTCGATGTCTGTGAGAAGTCTAATGACCTCTCCATTTGCCCAAGACACAATGGACACCTCCCCGTCCGGCCCCCGGATAAAGGCGCCAAGGGCAGAAACGTTATCGAGAGGAATTGGAGGAAAGAGTTCGAATTTGTTATGTATAAAATCCGTACTAAAAAGGCTGGGTGGTTTATATTCTCCCAACACGTCTTCAATCATTCCGCCATTTAGAGTAAGAACCCCATCAGTCGGGACACGATCTGTAATCATATTCTCACTGTTATTATCAACCGCTAACGTGTTTTCCTGACGATATATGGTCAGCTCATGCTCGCCGGTTTCGATTATATATCTGTCCCCTTCCCGGGTCATCGTCATATGATTCGTTGTCAGGGTTCCTCCATCTAACAAATCTAAGGCGGCACCGTTGAAGATAAAAACCATCCCATCTGAATTCGGATCTCGTATTACTTTAATTCGATCGAAGCCGGCTTGGATGCCAAGCTCCGCTATGCCGGTTTGCCCCTCCTCCTCACTATATAGCGCGTTGACGAAAACATTTGTATCTGTGAGAAGGTTGAGAATATCGCCAGCGGGTACAACAACATTGAATGGCCCATCCACACCGTGAATAAGCGAGCCAGTTGCACTAACATTGTCGAGAGGAAGTTCGGCAGGAATTTGGAACTTATTGTTGGCAAAATCCGTACCAAAGATGCTGGAGGTTTCAAAGCCCGAAACAATTTGTGCAATTTGTTCGCGTGGCTGCGTAACGTGATTCAAAAGATGTCTAAAAAGACCGTCAGGTTCACTGCCATCTAAGTTGGCGTTTTCACTTTTAATATTTAATGATGCCGCCTTGAACCTCGGCCCCACCTTAAATTCATATTCTTCACCTTCAATCTCGCTTTTGATCGTGACAGCTCCAGTGCTATCTTTTGTAAGCGTGACATCTCCATTTGTGGTCGTAAAAGGTATGTCCTGTTCCAAATTTAAAGCTTCGCCATTAAGCTTTATATTTGGATTGCCTTCATTGAATGTAACGTGAAGCTGGTCAAAGCCGGCCTGAATTCCAACCTCTTCCAAGACCGAAATTGGAGGAAGTCTAAAATTCAAGCCACGGAAACCATCACCACTCGCAGCACCACCATCTCCAATTTTTTTTAGTTTAAGATTGACTTGGACATTCTCATCAGTGAGAAAATTATAAAACTTTCCTTCTTTAGGTTCGATATTTCCTGACCAATAAAGATCGCCATCATTATTAACCACGTATCCTGCAGCAGCAGTGGCGTCGACCGGAAACGGTTGTAATAATGGCGGGCTATCAATTTGTACTGTTGCTGCTTTTGCAGCCTTCACTTGCTGCAATGTATCGCCAAAATTCTGGCCATTGGTACTCTCGAGATAACCACCTCTGCTGACGCCATCAATTTTTTCCATTCTCTCAACTCCGCAACTTCACCTACGTTTCCAATGGACCTCTTTTTTCAAGCACAATGGCTCGTGTGGTGATGGCCTCTAAATTTGAATTGGAAGTGGGCAGGTTTTATTTATTTCTTCGTTATTAGCAAATTCGCTTAAAATTGATATCTTGATTCAAGATACTTTATTCAGGCAAATCAATATATACGCAATAACTACCTATAAAATATAGGAATACGTAACTGCGTAAGTAGTTGGCCTGGAAGGGCCAACTTATCACAAAATTCTACCGAAAAAATACGGCCTAAAGAAGAAAACCCTCATTAAAAAGATCTCTTGCTTCATAATCTTCAATGTTATCTGTAAATTCGGTTCTAGAGCATGTCGCGCAAAAGTGGGTACCGGTTTTGCGCAAAAAGACATGCGACAACAAAAAGATAGAGCATCCAAGCGAATCCATCAAAATGCGGGATGCTCTAGGATCACTATCAAAATCGAATGGGAAAATTGTCTCAAATGCCGAATTCTTTTTCTTTCAGCGTAAATGGGATGACGTCAAAAGAGGGATGCAACCTCAAAGTAAAACACTCACGATAAGGGAAGCCAACGAGCGCATCTGCTAAAATTTAGCCTCATAACGCCCTAGTTTCAGTGAGAAAATCAATCACACCGTAAGAAAGTTCTTTCACCCGTTGCAGGTCATCTGCGACCGTTGGATAGATGGGGATTAATCCATCATCATAAGAGCGCAAGAACACCGGAATGAATGTACCTATGTCGTTTAAATTGGCCGGAACCTCACTTGGCTTATCCAACCTTAGATGAGCAGCCTCAGCTTGCATGGCGCTGCGATGATTTTCATATTCTTTGCGTTCATCCGGAGTGGCAAAGAAGGGAGGAACAGTTAAAGGAACACTGTGATTTGCAGGGTCACGCTTTTGACGAAAGGTTTTATCCCACTCTACATGTTCATCGATGACAGAATACAATTCCAAAAAAACAGAATTATTCCGAATGGTTTCCTTAAAGAGGCCCACCCTATGCGGCTCCAAGGACGGTGCGTCTTCCGTTTTTTCGTAAAGCAAAGCCCAAGCCAAATTGTCAAGAATGCCCGTGATGTTGAGATAGAGAATGTTCAGATTACCGGTAAGGTTTGTCCCTTCTTCTTCGCTCAATCTCATACTGCGATCGGGCCGTGCAATCGAAGTAATCTTTGAAAAAGCATGCTGGACCATTTTCAACCGGCGGCCCGCTCCGTATCGAATGAAATTTTCCGCTTCGCTTGTTTTGAGCTCTAAATGGGCCAATTGCGTCAACAGATCTTGAAGAGCTGAAGATGTCTGAACCGTATGCTCGCGATTGAGATTAACGATTGCATCCCGATCCAACGGCAGTTCTTCGTCCCCTGCTAAATCTCGCCGACGATATTCCTTTGCTAAGTCATGGAAATATTTGGCCTTCGACGTTACACTCATAAACAACATCCGATACTAATATGAGGCTGCAACGGTGACTTTACCGCTTGATATAACATCATCGCCAATAAAATTAAATGGCCAACAGGCAGACAATATAAGAATGCGGCTAATCAATGCTTCTCAAGCAAAAATCCTCGCAAGCGACCAAAGCTGGTGAGATCGTCGGGATTAAACGCCTGAGCCAATGGAAGAATTTTGCTATGAAAGTCACTCGGACCCGTAGCTTTATCCTCACCCTCCAATAGTGGGTATAAAACTCTCGTAAGCAAATCAAACATACCACTATGCCAGCTATCCTTGATGCTAAAATGCTCTTCCAGCACAGGTTTCAATTCGCTTATTGAAGAGTAAAAATTAATGTGTGCCGGCTTCATTTCTCCTAGTCCGCACGCGACACGCATGCGATTTAATTCGTGAAAACCATCGAGATAACCCTCAACCAATATGAGCTTTCCTCCAGGCTTCAGCCACTTTGCAATATTAGAAATCGCTGTCTTTTGCTCGTCCACATTCGATAAATTAATGAGTACACGCACGCAGACTGCAACGTCATATGGCGTCTCAACGCGCTCTCCGACAAGTACAGAATCAACAAAGAATCTATTGTTGGTTTCCCCAAATTTTTCTTTAGCGGCTTCGACCATGTTTTCCGCAAAGTCAAAAGCATCAACATGGGCCGCGACCTGGCGAAGCTCTTCAGTCAAAAAACCATTGCCACACCCTACCTCAACGATCCGCTCATTTGATTGGAGGTGTTTAAGTATGAACTGGTTCTCAAGCTGTCTTTGAACCAGATCGGCGATATTGACTTTTCGAAAATCGCTTTCTACGCGCGCACGTTCATTCCAGTGAATATCCGTTTCTGATTTTTCGGAACGCAGTGTCATCAGGATGCCTCTTCATATTGCCATGCAAGGTCGCGTTTATTCACCACATCAATAATTGCAGCTCTAACCACAGGTTCAATTTGCGCTGCATAACGCTTATGGCCTTCATGACTAAGATGTAGCCAATCTGGATAGGCAAGCAGCTCGCCCTCTAGCTCGTCATTGCTTAAATCTCGAAACGCAGATTCAATGTCACAAAATGTGACATTCTTCTGTGACGCAACATCTTTTACAGTTTCATTGTATTGTTTGCGTCGTTCCTCAAGCGTCTTACCGCAGATCAACACCTTATGTCGCAATGTTGTGTGATTGTTCGAGAGGATTACATGTTCCCCTCCGAAAGTGCGGCTGCGATCTATCATTTCAATAAGGTTAGCCCGATAAGCATCCTCAGACACTCTTGGCAACCCGTGATCGGTTGCCCAACAATTACAATCATTAAGACCAAATTGGAGTGTTACGATGTCCGGTCTATGTATTTGGACATCTTTAGGAAAACGCTCTAATCCCTGACGAGTTGTCTCCCCAGAGACACCGCTGACTACAAAAACCAGTGTTAACGGCGTATTGAGGTAAGATCGCGTCAAGTTATTTGCGACAATATCGACCCAACGGTGCGGTGCATCTACATATTGCCCCGCAGTGATTGAATCCCCCATAAAAACAACTGTAACCAGATTCTCAGGTTTCAAAATCCCCGCCCCTCTAAATCTTAAATCAATTGGTACCCCGCGAAGTAGAATCTATCTCATTATCAATTTTGCTAA
The DNA here is from genome assembly GCA_965224165.1 of Methyloligellaceae bacterium. Lineage (GTDB taxonomy): Bacteria > Pseudomonadota > Alphaproteobacteria > Rhizobiales > CBDCYM01 > CBDCYM01. The sequence continues at coordinate 2,480,245 of CBDCYM010000011.1, forward strand.
GCATAAAACTCCATTTATCCTGTGCATTTTTAATTAGCAATTCCATCAAAATACGAAATTCATTCAACTTAATGCATTTTTCTTCATCCGGCCCATCGTCAATTTGGCCACCACTACCACCGAAATCCTCCACAGAGGCTAAGAGTGATTTGCTTTTGACGTCATAAGCTTGAATGTCTTCACTGCTAACGAAGGGAGCAGCTTTTTTCAAGAACTCTTTATCAGACCAATTTTTAAGTTTTTTGAGCTCTCTAAGCTTCTTCTGAATCCGGGAAGAATTTTCTTTGTTCAACTTTACCAGATCAGCCTTAGCATTAGCGAAAAGCTCTGAAAATGCTTTACGTTCACAGCTTTCAGCCAGAGATGAGCTTGCAAAAAATTGTACGGACACGACAAAAATGAGAATACGGAGAATACCCGAAAAACGCATGTCAAACGCCATCAATCACACCCCATGGATTGGCAGTACACGATAATTACCACTAGGTCACGGACTCATAAATGTGCTGAAAATGGCGCTAGAAACGGCAAAAAGATGCGAGGAGAAGCGTGCAGACAAGGGTTGTTCCCTTTTCAAGCGCTTCGACGCTGCAGATTGAAGCCGTTTCAGCGTCCGGAGGATATGGCCGATCTGTCCGACTACAGCGTCGCAAAGGTTTGAAAATGCACCACATTTCCTGCACCTTTGCTTCTCGTATTCGAACAGATTGACTCATACCATTTTTAACCACATTTATGAGTTCGTGACCTAACATACATACCAAGTTTGCCAAAACCTTGCCGGTTTAAAGTGTTATCTGGCTTAATCGTTACTCGTCAAATCCTTTTTTGTGCTTTACGCAAAATCTGAACAACAGAAAATTATTCGAAAGCGGGACCGAAAGAATTACTTCTTGGAAAACCTTTAGGCGGCAGCCGCCCCGCCTGAGCCCGCGAGCCCCGCCAATCAAAAAGCTCATTCACTGTCCAGGTTCTGCCTGAGGAATCAATCCAGGTTAACCCCTCCTCTTCGTGAAATACTTTGACGTCTGAAAGACCGCCATCCTTATAACGCTGGAGCTTAACCCCGCGACCTCGGGACATCATATTAAGTTCATCCAAAGGAAAAATCAGCAGCTTACGGTTCTCCCCTATAACGGCAACACTATCACCCTCCGCCGGCGTACAAACAGCAGCTTCCTCATCGCCCGATACATTAAGCACCTGTTTGCCCTTGCGCGTTGACGCCACTACATCGTCTTCATTGACGACAAAACCATACCCGGCAGTTGACGCCACTAAGAGATTACGTTCCGGCGTATTTACAAACATTTCTACAATTTCGTGGCTCTCTTCAATATCAATCATCAAGCGAACCGGTTCACCATGACCGCGACCGCCCGGAAGTGTATCGCCACCGACTGTGTAGAATTTGCCATTGGTGGCAAACAGAACAAGTTTATCAGTTGTCCAGGCATTCACAGCGCGTTTCAACCGGTCACCCGTTTTAAATTGAATGCCATTGACATCATCGAGATGCCCTTTCAACGCACGGATCCAGCCCTTCTCAGAAAGAACGACTGTAATGGGTTCCTTCTCAATCATTGCTGTGGATATATCGAAATCTATTTCCGGCGCATCTGCAAAATCTGAATGGCGTCGGCCTAGGTCTGTATCCTTGCCGAATTGCGCTTTCACAGCTTTGATCTCACCGGCAATCTGCTTCCACTGCTTTTCATCGGATTTCAGGAGCGCTTTGAGAGTTTTTCGCTCTTTTTTTAAAGCTTCATGCTCCTTGCGGATTTCAATCTCTTCAAGCTTACGCAAAGATCGCAGGCGCATATTGAGGATGGCTTCGGCCTGCACATCGCTAAGCTCGAAGATCTCCATAAGCTCCTGTTTTGGCTCGTCCTCTTCACGGATGATACGGATCACCTCATCCAAATTGAGATAAGCAATCAAATAACCTTCGAGAACCTCAAGACGGTGTTCGATCTTTCTTAGCCGGTACTCGGAACGGCGAATCAAAACAACCTTACGATGATCCAGCCATTCCTGAAGCACTTGGCGGAGACCTAGGACATTCGGCACCTGACCATGGCTTAAGACATTCATATTGAGAGAAATGCGGGACTCCAAATCCGTGAGCTTAAACAACGACTCCATAAGCAATGCCGGATCCACGGCACGACTTTTGGGTTCAAGCACAAGACGGATTTCTTCAGCAGATTCATCACGGATATCCCCGAGGAGGGGTAACTTACGCGCCTGCATCAATTCAGCGATTTTCTCTATCAGACGTGACTTTTGCACCTGATAAGGAATCTCAGTAACAATAATCTGATATCCGCCGCGGCTCATCCCCTCTTTTTCCCAGCGGGCCCTCACACGGAAACTGCCCCGCCCCGTTTTATAGGCATCAACAATAGACTCATGTGGCTCAACAATAATGCCGCCAGTGGGAAAATCCGGGCCAGGTACCAATTCAACAAGCTTGTCGATCGTAGCTTTGGGAAATTTTATCAAATGCAGAGCGGCCGAGCACAGCTCCCCGGCATTATGAGGAGGAATATTGGTTGCCATGCCAACGGCAATTCCTGACGAGCCATTGGCAAGCAGATTTGGAAAATTGGCAGGAAGAACAACGGGTTCTTTGTCCTCCCCGTCATAAGTTTCCCGAAAATCAACCGTGTCTTCATCTATACCGTCAAGCAGCAGAGCGGCAACGTCAGTTAGCCGTGCTTCCGTGTAACGCATGGCAGCGGCATTATCACCATCAATATTGCCGAAATTTCCCTGTCCATCGACCAGCGGATAGCGCACCGCGAAATCCTGGGCAAGCCGCACGAGAGCGTCGTAGACCGCCTGGTCACCATGAGGATGAAACTTACCAATCACATCCCCTACTACACGGGCACACTTTTTGAACCCACCTTCAGGGTCAAGCTTGAGCTGACGCATGGCATAAAGAAGGCGTCTATGAACCGGTTTCAAGCCGTCACGCACATCTGGTAATGCCCGATGCATGATGGTCGAAAGTGCATAGGCAAGATAACGCTCTTGGAGTGCATCACGTAGATTGACGGATTCAATCGAGCCGTCATCTGGAAGAATCGGTTTGTTACTCATGGGATATGGTTAACTCAGTGTATAAGCGGGCTCAAGGGGTCATATTTAAGGGCCAAACAGGCAAAATCGCTAATAATATCATTGCAAATAATTGAGCAAACGACTTCGCGCCTCTGGCATAACAACACCTCGCGGCGCCATCACATGTTTCTCAAGAAAAAAACCGGTCAGCAAGAAACCTGCAAAAATATCCTCCTTGGTCACCACTCTTGTTCCATTTCCAATCAGAAAACCTGGTAATTTGAACAACTTATCTTTATATGGCTCACCAGCTTCTGCACCGACGGCACGACCGGATTTCGGAGAAACATAGATCAAATTCTCAGTCGTTCCGGTTGCTGCGCATTCCGAGAGGTCCAGCCCAAAACCAAGTTCATTGAGCAACTCAAACTCCCAGCGCACAGACAATCCTGGCCAAACATCGATCTCGCCAATGCGATCAAGGATCAATAAAAAGGCTTCATAAAGCCCCGGATGAGGATCGCGTTCCGGAAGCAAATGTGCAAGTGAGCTTAAAGAACTGATACCTGCGAGAGCGACCCGATCATCCATGAGAGTAGCCGCATGCGCCGTGGCCAATTCAATGGAATAATTGCCAAGATGTTCAGATAAACGCGCACGCCATACGGCTTCAACCACATTGCCCATTTGCAAAACCGGTCGCAGACGACGAGACCGCCCACCCCTTACAAGCCCTAAATGACGGCCATGTTGGCTTGTAAAAAGCTCAAGCACAATACTCGACTCACCATGTGGCCGCGTTGACAGGACAATTCCATGGTCACGCCACTCCAAATCAGGCACCCTTCTTATTTAGAGTAGATATCAAAGAGCAATGCGATAGGCCAACATTTTGGCCTGAATAGTATAATTCTAACAGGCCTTCATGCCTTTCATATATAAACATGCCCTTCATATATAAAAACGCCGTATTCGCCATAAATGATCTGACAAACACGGCATAATAAATTATTGAGCTACTTGGATTATAGCAAGTTTAGGTACGGCTATTGCAGAATGTTTTGCTGATGGCTACCTTATTTATTCTCTCAGCAAAATCGCATTCGTAATTGTATTAGCCCATGAACGTGCTTCAAATGAGCGCTTAAGTTCTTCCGGGTTATAAAGTGTATCAACCCATTCCAAAAAAGGGACCTGCCGAATCTTGCCTTCACTCATGTAGCGCTCGAAAAAATAGTCTAATATCCCTGTGTCGGCCCGTTTGAAATGCCCGAACCTGACACTCAACTGCTTCATCGCTCCTTCCAGTGGAATACGTTCTTGCAAATGTAAATAGAGAACCGCGGCTAAACCAGCCCGATCTGCTCCGGACTTACAGTGCATAAGAATTGGATATTCAACTTTATCGAAGGTTTCTCGGAACTTAGATAACATTTGCGGATTAGGTGCCGCACGTGATTTCAGAGGAAAATCAATCAACTCAATCCCATATTTCTTACACGCCTTCTTCTCCAGCCTGTAACTTCCGCAATCACGATCACCTCGCAAATTGACAATCGTCCGTATCCCCTTTTTTGCGTAATAGCGAACTTGATGCGGCCATGGCTGGCTTGCGCGCCAAACATTTTCTGTCAATTGATGCCTATTTGTGTAAATAATGCGGAATATGGCGTGGTCAATGAAAATCATATCCACATAATCCAAAAAAGGATCTATGACCTTGCCACCCCAAAAGGGAGATTTTTCCGCTAATTTTTCACGGCCTCTACTTATTTTTTTATACAGCGCTCGACGTTGTTGCTTTCCGATTTTCTTCATATCTTCCAGAGATCTATGTCAGATCGCCATATAAGGCTTGGCGAGGTGCCACTCTGTTCGGTAACTACTTTTTTAACGGAAAACTCGTACACGCGACGTGTCGTAGAAAATTATCAATCACGTACGTTTACTGATGTCTACGCAGACTGGTATGACTTGCTGTATCGCATTTAAAATTTCTTCAACCCGCAAGATTTCTTGAACAGCAAAATAGGACGTCTTAAGATCACACCCAAAGACATGACTAAGCCTAGAATGGGAGGACGTCAAGGTTTGCAAATGCGCTTATCAAAAACAACTCATATGCTGGGGATTAATCGCAAAGCATGAAGCAGCTGCTTAATTCGAAAGCCGTTGTCTCTATTGGCGGTCGCCTAATCGCCGGTTATATCCGCCTGGTTGGGAAAACAAGCAAACGGGTTGTTCAACCAGAAGATCTCGACGGCTTCTATTTAGAAAACGGCCCGGCAATATTTGCCATGTGGCACGGCCAGTTTCTACCAACATCGCTTTTAAAAACACCATCATTGAACATCGATGCCATGGTGGCCCATCATGGTGACGCCGAACTTATCGGTCAGGCCCTTACGAACCTTGATATAGGACTGCTCAGAGGCGCCGGCGCTGGCGGACGTGGACGCGACCGCGGTGGAGCCAAAGCGCTTCGCTCCGCCTTACAAGCACTAAAAGCAGGAAGAAGCGTCATCCTAACAGCCGATATCCCGCCAGGGCCTGCCAGACGTGCCGGTGAGGGGATTATCACGATTGCACGCCTTTCGGGCCGGCCTATTATCCCCGTAGCTGTCGCAACAAAAAACTATATTGCTCTCAATACATGGAGCCGCTTTACAATCAACCTGCCATTTTCTCAACTTGGCGGAACATTCGGGAGACCTATCTCTGTGCAACGGAATGCTGATAAAAAAACAATTGAAAAAACACGGCGCACTGTGGAAGCAGAGCTGAACGCAACAACAGAGCGAGCTTACCAGCTCGCCGGGGGAAATTCGGCGCGGGCAACGCCTGGCGCTCACGGTGGAGAACACGTGCGGAGTAAGCCTGGTCTTCTTCTCAAATCTTATAAATCGGTCACCGAACTTGCCCGTCCAGTCGCCCCCTTTATTCTTTCCCGCCGGGCACGTGCCGGCAAGGAAGATCCGGCCCGGCAGAATGAGCGCTTCGGCATTGCTAGTAAGACACGGCCACAAGGCAAACTTCTATGGTTCCATGCCGCAAGTGTTGGCGAGACAAACGTCGTGCTTCCTTTGATAAAGGCCTTAAAAGCGGATCATCCAAATCTCAACATGCTGCTTACCACCGGCACAGTCACATCCGCACAGCTTATTGCGGACCGAAAGCCGGATGGCGTTATTCATCAATACGTCCCTCTTGATGCGCCTTCTTTTGTGCAGCGTTTTCTAAACCACTGGAAGCCGGATTTAGCTCTTCTTACTGAATCAGAAATTTGGCCCAATCTGATTATGGAGACGGCAGAGCGTAACACGCCCGTGGTGCTGATTAACGCCCGTATGTCGAAAAAATCGTTTCGCAAATGGAGGCAGCGGCCAAGCTTCGCCACACCGCTCTTTAATTGTTTTGATCTTATTCTCGCACAAAATGACATATTAGCCCGACGCTTCTTGCAGCTCGGTGCGCAACAAACACTTGCCGTTGGCAATCTCAAAATCGATGCGCCACCACCTCCCATTGATCAAACAGAGCTCACACGTTTAGGAGATGCCATCTCCGAGCGTAAAATTCTGCTGGCAGCCAGCACACATCCCGGAGAAGATGAACTCATTGCCGAAACACATCGTATCTTAAGAAACGCATTCAAAGATTTACTCACCATAATCGTGCCCCGCCACCCTGACCGCGGACAATCGATTTCGACCATGCTCACCGAGCAAGGATTGAAGCCTATGCAACGCTCTCATGGTACGCTGCCACGGGAAGATGCCGATATCTATGTTGCTGATACGATTGGTGAACTTGGCACTTTCTATTCCCTAGCCCCCATCTCCTTTGTCGGCGGTTCTGTCGTTCAGCATGGCGGGCAAAATCCGGTCGAAGCGGTAAAGCTCGGGTCAGCTATTCTCACAGGACCTCACAGACATAATTTTAAAGATGCCTATAAAGAGCTTTTTAGATTAAATGCTTGCCGGGAAGTCAACTCAGCAGAGTCGCTTGCAAAGACGGTGCAAGATCTTTTCAATGACCAGACCCAACTTGAGCACATGGTAAGCCAAGCGGAACAAGCCGTTGACAATCTCAGCGGAGCGATGGAACGTACTCTGGAAGCGCTCATCCCCTTTTTACCTGAGCCTGAAAGTCTAAAACGTGCATCTTAGACCACCCTATTGGTGGTATGGAAAAAGCGGACAGGTTATCACTGCCGCACTTGAGCCTATCGGCGCACTTTACAGTGCTGCTGTTCGCCTCCGCTGGGCTGTTACCACACCTTACCGCGCGAAAATTCCGGTTATCTGCATAGGTAATTTTACCGCAGGCGGTGCGGGTAAAACGCCAACGGCTATTGCCGTTGCTCATCTTCTCAAAGCGCTTGGTGCAAAACCGGCTTTTCTATCGCGGGGATTTGGTGGACGGCTTAAAGGCCCGCATTTGGTTGTTAATGACCATGACAACGCCCATGATGTCGGCGATGAACCGCTTATTCTTGCAGGGCACGCCCCAACCTATATCGCAAAAGACCGCGTAGCCGGTGTCCGCATGATCGAAAAATCGGATGCGACGATTATTATTATGGATGATGGGTTTCAAAACCCCACGGTTGAAAAGGATCTATCTCTTGTTGTCGTTGATGGGAAAACGGGGATCGGCAACGGCCATGTCATTCCATGTGGCCCCTTGCGCGCACCCCTCTCCTTTCAGCTGGATCGTGCAAACGCTGTGCTCATCATTGGTGCCGGCTTGACAGAGGGCGTACTGACTCAAGCACTTACGTCGCGTTCAGATCTGGCGGTTCTCAAGGGCAACATTACCCCAATCGGAGAGACGGATTGGCTTAGAGGTACACGCATCATAGCTTTTGCAGGAATTGCCCGTCCGGAAAAATTTTTTACAACACTTGAAACCTTAGGCGCTCACTTTCAAGACAAAATCATCTATCCTGATCACCATCCATTTAGCGAACAAGATGCGCGACATCTGCTGACCCTTACGACGCGAACAGGAGCCCAATTGGTGACAACGGAGAAGGATTGGCTGCGCCTTCCCACACATCAAAGCGCCTTCGCGACCCTCAAAGACTGCGCCCGCGTTTTACCTATCGAAGTTTCATTTGAGCATGATGACAAAACGCGCCTACAGCATCTTCTTAAAAACACTTTATGGGGGAACAAGTAGATTTGTTCAAAGCGCATCGAATGTATTTGACGTTTGGTTCAGAGCAGAAAGGGTGCCTGTTGCAATGTCAAAATAGGCACCATGCAGTGAGAGCTTTCCCTCATCCTCATGGGTACGCACAAAGGGAAATGTCCTGAGATTTTTGAGCGAGTTGCGAATGGCTTCCACTTCAAGCGCTGATGCCAATTCATCTGAAGACTTGCCAGGAAATTGATTGAGCACGGTCTTGCGGCTTTCATCTAAAATAGACATCCAACTGCTGATAAACTGCGCCTCAGTTTGTTGAGCAATCTCAGGTTCTAAAGAAGCACGTACACCACCACAGCTGGTATGTCCCAAAACCACGATATGTTTGACGCGCAAATTCAATACCGCAAATTCAAGTGCCGCACTTACACCGTGATGCCGGTCACCCATTTCATAAGGGGGTATAAGGTTGGCGACATTGCGCAAAACAAACAGCTCGCCCGGCATAGAATCAAAAATTTTCTCAGGATCAACCCGGCTGTCACAACAACTCACGATCATTGTATCCGGTTGTTGGCCGAGCGATGCCAACCGCTCGTAATGATCCCGGTGTGAGGTAAAATACCCAGACTGAAACCGCTTATACCGGTCAATAAGATGGTCAGGAAAAGTACTCATCAATTAAAAACCTCATGTCACAACAAGCGCTAGCTTATAGGCCAATAGCGTCTTTAAAGATACCCAAAACCGTTGAGATGGAGAAGAACATTCCTGCAGAGTTATTTATTTAGGCTCAGTTATAGACAAGCAATGTCTAATGGGTTTTCTACTGCTGGATCGGGTTTGTAACCCGATCCATAATGTTCATGCCACCAGATTTTAATGACAACCACACTGAACAGTGTGGGCGGGGTTACAAACCCCGCCCAGCAACGGGAGTTATTTATTTAGGCTCAGTTATAGACAAGCAATGTCTAATGAGTTTTTTACTGCTGGATCGGGTTTGTAACCCGATCCATAACGCTCATGCCACCAGATTTTAATGACAACCACACTGAACAGTGTGGGCGGGGTTACAAACCCCGCCCAGCAACAGAGAGATGGAGAAGGGCATCAGAGCAAACTCACCTATTTAAGCTTGAGCATATTCCTCAGCGCTAAACCAAACAGGAAAATAAGCACCAGACTGAGCAAACGCTGTATCGCCCCTGCAGTTGCTGCCCCGCGTGGCATGTTGCGAAAAAACGGGCTATCCTGCGCACCGCCATAAAGGCAACCGAGTGTACGCCACTCTGCCGACGGTTCCGCAAGAGAAAGAACCACCGTGCCATTGCGAAAGGAAAGCGCTATAGCTTCCCAAATGGCGTTGGTTCGAAGTGTTATATATTGTCGGGGTTTATTCGGAGACACATAACGGTTGAGAACTTTTTCACAACGCCCTGCCCAAGAGAAAACTTCCGATCCCCATTGTGAAATATCAGGTTGATAGGAGAAAGGCTGAGGAAAATCCGCCTTCCGTGGCAATTCGCGGCCGCTAAAGGGTGTCAGGTAAAATGCCGCAAAGACGACAATCAAGCCAAACCACCAACATAATGGGCGGAGCAGCGAACGGCCAAAATATGAAAACCATTGATAAAAATAGCCGAACCAAAACCGCCCGGCATGCTCCCCAAAGGGAAAGTCCCTCACCCCGCGCCGGCTCATAATCTCCCGGGCGTTGAACTTCAACTCACGGTCCCGGTCGTGACCTTGGACTGCGAGGCGTTTCAGGGCGCGGTAGTAGGCGGGGAGGTTGCTACCCTCCTCATCTTTTTTGCGCTTGCCTGAACGAATGAGAGACCAGAAGCCCCGAGACTGGACAGGAACTGAGCCGAAGTCCGAATTATCCAGTCTCGGGGCTTCTGTAAAATTGGCTTGAATAAAATTCGGTGCATATTTGAAAACGGTTTTTTCAAGTGTAAAGGCCCGTTCAGACCTGATGGCCTCAAAATTCAGTTCTTTTTCGAAAGTCGCGTCGTAAAAAGTCGTATAGCCGGCAAAACTAGCTTGGTTGAACCACGCGCGCCCCTTAAACGTCGCACTCTCGAACCTCGCGTACCCCTTAAACGTCGCACTCTCGAACCACGCGCCCCCCTTAAACGTCGCCCTCTCGAACCCCGCGCCCCCCTCAAACGTCACCCTCTCGAACCACGCGTACCCCTTAAACGTCGCACTCTCGAACCACGCGCCCCCCTCAAATTTCGCCCTCTCGAACCACGCGCCCCCCTCAAACGTCGCACTCGTGAACCCCGCGCGCCCCTTAAACGTCGCACTCTCGAACCTCGCGTACCTCTCAAACGTCGCCCTCTCGAACCACGCGCGCCCCTCAAACGTCACCCTCTCGAACCACGCGCCCCCCTCAAACGTCGCCCTCTCGAACCACGCGCCCCCCTCAAACGTCACCCTCTCGAACCCCGCGCCCCCCTTAAACGTCGCACTCGTGAACCACGCGCGCCCCTTAAACGTCGCCCTCTCGAACCTCGCGTACCCCTTAAACGTCGCACTCGTGAACCACGCGCGCCCCTTAAACGTCGCACTCTCGAACCACGCGCGCCCCTTAAACGTCACCCTCTCGAACCCCGCGCGCCCCTCAAACGTCACCCTCTCGAACCCCGCGTGCCCCTCAAACGTCGCCCTCTCGAACCACGCGCGCCCAGGAAATACCCAGCCGTCACAGTTCACGTCCTTTTCAAATAGGTGCGGATCATCCTTGGTTGAGAAAACAGCCTTCGCTGCATTGAGCCACGTTCTGGTTTCCTCGTTCTGTCCTATAAAATTGCCAAACTCATCTTTATGGACATCCCACTTGCCCACCTCCTCAAGTTGCTTACGCTGTTCAAGGAGCGGCTCCGCCCACTCATTCCAAACCTTAGTCGCGGCGGCGTGCGCTTCATCTCGGCTCTTGCCTTCGGCCAAGGCCTCTGCGCGGGCTTTTTCGCATTGTTCCCACAGCTCATGTGTTTCCCGCTGGTCCATTGCCCTCAGCCCCTCTCAATTCCATGTCATCATTGCTGGATCGGGTTTGTAACCCGATCCATAATGTTCATGCCACCAGATTTTAATGACAACCACACTGAACAGTGTGGGCGGGGTTACAAACCCCGCCCAGCGAAGGAGGGTACCTAAAATAAGAGAGACGGAGAAGAATTCGATCCGTTACCTCGTTGTCAGCGTCCGCCTCACCGCATCCTGCCAACCGCCATATTTGCGAGCACGTTCATCCGACTCCATCTCTGGTGCGAAACGCGTCTCTAACGACCATGACTGAGAGAACTCTTCCAAGCCTGGATAAAGCCCGGCCTTGAGGCCTGCGAGATAAGCTGCCCCCAGCGCTGTTGTCTCTAAGACTTGCGGCCGATCGACGGGCGCATCCAAAATATCGGCCAGAAATTGCATGGTCCAATCGGATGCCACCATGCCGCCATCAACCCGTAATACCGTTTCAGACTGTCCACTCTCCGGCCAATCGCCCTGCATGGCTTCCAACAAATCGCGGGTCTGATAACACACGCTCTCTAAGACCGCCCGGGCGAACTCGGCAGGGCCAGTGGCGCGGGTCAGACCAAACATCGCACCGCGCGCTTCTGCATCCCAATAAGGCGCGCCCAGCCCGACAAAGGCCGGGACCAGATAAACATCTTGAGTATCATCCGCTTTATCCGCAAGCACTGCCGTCTCCGAAGCAGCTTCTATAATATTCAACCCATCGCGCAGCCATTGCACCGTTGCACCAGCCATAAAGATTGAACCCTCAAGAGCGTAAGTTCGCTCACCATCCAACTGATAAGCGATAGTGGTAAGAAGACGGTTTTTCGATGTTACTGCATGCTCACCCGTATTCAGCAAGGCAAAGCATCCCGTACCATAAGTTGATTTGAGCATGCCGGGTTTGAAGCAAGCCTGCCCCACAGTTGCCGCCTGTTGATCCCCGGCGATACCAAGAATGGGCACAGAGGCGCCAAGCAATCCAGCTTCGGTCACACCATAATCCGCCGCACAATCCCGCACCTCCGGCAACATGGAGCGGGGCACCTTGAAGAGGGTGAGCAAATCCTCATCCCACTGTCCTCCATGAATATTGAAAAGCAGCGTGCGCGAGGCATTTGTTGCGTCTGTTGCATGAACTTTTCCGCCTGTGAGCCGCCACAGCAAATAGCTATCAACCGTACCGAAGCGGAGCCGCCCGGCGTCTGCTTTGGTCCGTGCCCCCTCAACATTATCTAATATCCATGCAATCTTGGTACCGGAAAAATATGGGTCCAACAGCAAACCCGTTTTCGCGGTAACATCTGCTTCATGTCCGCTCGCCTTGAGGGCATTGCATAAATCCGCGGTGCGCCGGTCCTGCCAAACAATGGCCCTATGAATCGGCTCTCCGGTTTCACTGTCCCAAACCAGCGTTGTTTCGCGTTGATTGGTAATGCCGAGACCCGCAAGGCGAGAGGCCTCAAGTCCGGCATTGGTTATTGCCTGTTTACAGGTCGCAAGTGTTGTTTGCCAAAGATCTTCGGGATCATGTTCCACCCATCCGGAATTTGGATAGTGCTGCTTAAACTCTTCTTGCGCGACCGCGCATATCTTGCATGCCTCGTCAAATATGATCGCTCGGCTGGAGGTTGTTCCCTGGTCAATCGCGAGCACATAACCGCCCATATGCGCCTCCATTGTTTTGAGCAAATTATGCCATTTGGCGTAAACTCATTTTTTCAAGCTCAATCGATGATGTTCTATTCTCTCGCAGCCACATATCCAAGTGCTGTATTTCATCGGTAGAAAAACGTAAACCGAGCTTCGACCGTCGCCATAGAATGTCCTCAGCCGTTTGAGCCCACTCATGAGTAACGAGATAAGCCACCTCAGCTTCATATAGATCAGCGCCGAAATGAACCCCCAAATTGTCCAAACTTTTGGCACCGGTGATAATCTTTTTAGCCCGAGTTCCATAAGCCCTCGCGAGACGGCGTATATAATCTTCGGGAAGTTCCGGACAAAGAGAACGCAAATCACCAATAAGCATATCAAATCCGTCAACCGGGAAATCACCTCCCGGCAGACAGGCTGAATCGGTCCAACGACTTCCAAGGTGTTGGTGAAACGGTGATAGCATTTCCAGTGCAGCTTCCGCCAAACGCCGATAGGTCGTAATTTTCCCACCATAGACATTCAAAAGCGGCGTGAGTGTTTCTTGCGTGTCTAACTTGAGCTCATAGTCGCGCGTTGCGGATTTGGCATCTTCCACGCCGTCGTCATAAAGCGGACGCACACCTGAAAATGTGTGCACGATATCCCGGCGCTCCACAGGCTTGCCAAAATAAGTGCTCGCGACTGTGCAGAGATAGTCAATTTCTTCTTTTGAAATCTGCGCCTCACCCGGATCACCGATGAAGTCGACATCCGTTGTGCCAATCAACGTAAAGTCACGCTCATAAGGAATCGCAAAAACGACGCGCTGGTCTTCATTCTGAAAAATATAACAATGATCATGCTCAAAATGGCGTGGGACTACAATATGACTGCCTTTAACGAGGCGAACTTGAAGTGGCGAGGTCATGCGAGCGCAGGTCGTAATGAACTCTGAGACCCAAGGTCCCGCTGCATTGACGAGTGTATTTGCAAAAATTTCGTCTGTCTCCCCATTCAGCCTATTTTTTATTATGAGCCGCCATTGACCATGAGAACGTTCAGCAGCAACACATTTGGACCGCACACGAATAGTCGCACCTCGTTCCGCCGCATCAAGTGCGTTTAGGACCACCAGGCGCGCATCATCAACCCAGCAATCAGAATATTCAAATCCATAACTGAAACGATCTTTGAGCGGCGCACCAGGGGGATCGCTCGCAAAATCAACCATGCGCGTTGCCGGCAGAAGCTTCCGTCCACCCAAATGATCATAGATGAAAAGCCCTAATCGCAAGAGCCATACGGGTCGTAAATCCTGAGTATATGGCAAAACAAATCTGAGTGGCCAAATGATGTGCGGTGCCGATGACAGCAAGAGTTCACGTTCTTGCAAAGCCTCACGAACTAAACGAAACTCGTAATGTTCTAGATAGCGCAACCCACCGTGAATGAGTTTTGTTGAGGCCGATGACGTACCACAGGCCAAATCACCCCGCTCGCAGAGAAAGACCGACGCTCCGCGTCCTGCGGCATCTCGCGCTATGCCACAACCATTAATGCCCCCGCCAATAATGGCGATATCGAACAAACGCTTCGCCAGCTCCACCTCCTCCATGGCCCTACTTTGGATCTCGCACCAACATTGTTGAAAACGCGTGTAACCTTGTCAGCTAAACGGAGAAAAGATCTTAGAAAACTTCCGTATTAACTTGATATTGCGTTTGAAAAGCGCCAACAGTTACCCACTGGGAAAATGTTTTTCCACACACGCGTTCAGCCTTCGTTCATCTTAGCGCCAACACAATAACGAACGGATAACGGTGTTTTTTAGAGTTTTGCGTTCTTAATAAGAAATGGATTCCAGTTGAAAAAATAAGATTATACAGCAATGAGTTACATTATTTTGCTCATACGAACTTGACGAATGATGCATACCAGTTTGTTATATAAATGAGAATCATGGTTTGATTGGCAAAAATATTAAGTGATTTAACAAATACAAACAATTGGGCCTATGAGTTATAGACTTTTCTAAGTGCACGAGAACTGAGAATAATGAGGTCAAAAGACCTCCCTTGCTTGAGCGTAGTTGCGCAAACTGAGCGGTATGATGGATACAAAACACCAGAGAAGCCAGGGTAAAGGCGATTTATATGCAGTACTAGGCCTGTCGCGATCGGCCACAGATGATCAGATACGCAACGCATATATTGACCTTGCCAAGAAAAATCACCCCGACCTCAATCCGGAAGACACCAAATCTGCCGAGAATTTCAAAAAAATTCTTGAGGCTTATACGATTCTCTCAAACCCTGAACTGCGCAAGCAATATGATAAAGGTGGCCGCCAGCTTGTTGTTAGTGACACACCTGACTGGTCCGCAGGGACTCCGCCCCCCCCTCCGCCAAGCAAAAAATCTTTTCTTAATGGCCGTATAATCATGCACAGCCTATTAAGCGTGGTTATTCTTGGCTCGACAATCTATGCCGCCAATGCGTGGTTTTATAATATTGCAGGCTCCAAAATTGCGAAAACTTCAGAGCGATTACAACAAAGCCAGGATCGCAAAACGGTGCCAGCGAAGGTGGATACAGATACCGCTAAAGAGGACACTAATGCTGAAATTAAGACAACTGCATTAAGAGATGCCTCATTACAAAAAGACAAATCTGAACACCCAACTCCCAAAGCCCAGGAGCAATCCCAGGGTCAGGAGGCCGAGAAAAACACAAAAGAAGAAGGCGGTGATTTTCCTCCAGATAAAGCGGAGTCAAAACCCGCTAGAGAAGCTGTAGAACCAGAACAAGCAAGCCAAACCGAACCAGATACTTCCGATAGTGATGTTTCCGGGACTGATATTTCCGATACCGATGATCCTGATGATGCGACCGCCAAGGCCTCAGAAGAATCTCAGCCTAGCGAACAAGAAGATCCTCTACCAACCAAAAAAAAGCCAGGCCAACTCGCGTCAAAGCCTGAAACATCGGAATCAGAAGATAGCGCAAAATCTATAGATCTATCCGAAGATACGGAAACAACTGAGCGCGAGAAAATTCCTGACGCCGCATCACCCCGAAAAAAAAGAGTGGCAAACAAGGAAACTGACACGGACACTATCGGAAACGCTTCAATATTGCCTAACGCCATAAAGAAAGATGCAAATATCGCAGAAGACCCGTCAGAAGCACCGCCTGCACCCAAGCGCAAGCCAAACTACCGAGCTCAACCTCGTCAACTCACCGAGCAAGAAATATATGAGAGAGATCTTGAGCGGATGGCACATAGAGGCGACCTCAGACCTTCTCGCCGAGATGCTGGATCATATCCACCAGCACCGGGCCCTTTAATCACTTGGGCACCTGGACGCTGGTATCAATTTGGCGGCCGAGTATGTAAAGTCACCCATCGCGGCACCTTCAAATGCCGATCCTCACGTCGCAATGTTAGGCGTCCACCACGGCATGTTAGCCGTCCATCACGAGAGCCCTTTTATCGCGCACGGCCCCGTCGTCGCCCACGACATCGGTTTGGTGCACGAGTAACCCATCGCCCGCCCCATAGATGGATCAGAGGGAAATGGTATATTTATCGTGGGCGGCCATGTAAGGTGAAGCTGGATGGTAGCTTTAAGTGCGCAAGACCGCGTTACTGAGCTTGCAGAAATCATCAGCATCTCGTAACTCTATTTCTCTTTCGGATTCATCAGTTAAATTGAGACATTGTATCAGTGTAATTTGTCTCTGGAGTCTTATCTCAAAATGATGAGTTCTCATCAGAGAATCAAATATCATCGGACGAACAAAAACTTTTTTGCTCGCAAACTTGGTAGTTAGTCGTTATTGCGATTCTGCTACAAAATCTCTTTACAAGCCCATTCAACGGTCATGGCAACCACTGGCATTTCTGAAAAGCCGCCCCATCGGCACGCAGCCTTTTTTGTGTTCGTGACCGTACTCATCGATGCGATGGGCATCGGAATCATCATCCCAGTCACACCTGATCTCTTGAAGGAATTGAGCAACCTCCCCTTAAGCGAAGCTGCGCTTTGGGGCGGATATCTCAGCTTTGTTTATGCTCTTATGCAGTTTGTGTTCGGCCCCACAATAGGTAACCTTTCTGACCGTTTTGGTCGCAGGCCAATTCTTCTAATCTCGCTTGCATCACTCGGTATCAACTATCTCATAATGGGCCTAGCACCGACGCTAGGAATCCTATTTTTGGGCCGTATCCTAACGGGAATTGCAGGCGCAACACATTCCACGGCTCATGCCTATATTGCTGATGTCAGTCCGCCCTCACAGCGGGCAAAAAATTTTGGACTAATCGGTGCTGGATTTGGCTTAGGCTTTGTTATTGGCCCCCTCATAGGAGGCTTGGTTGGCGAACTGGGTACACGCGAACCCTTTTTTGCCGCGGCGGGTCTTACATTTCTTAATTTCGCTTATGGAATGTTTGTTCTTCCTGAATCGTTAAGCCCTGCTAACCGTCGTGAATTTTCCTGGAAGCGCGCCAACCCTTTAGGCGTCACCAAACAAATCAGCAAATTCCCGATGGTGGCTTGGTTTTTTGTCTCCGTCTTTTTATTTGATATCGCTCATTTCGTTTATCCAGCCATTTGGAGCTTTTACACAAAAGAGGCCTTTAGCTGGTCGAATGCGGAAATTGGGGTTTCACTTGCTATTGTTGGTGTGGGCTTTGCCGTTGTTCAAGGCTGGCTTATCCGTATCGCACTGCCGCTCTTTGGCGAAGCAAAAACAACCGCCATTGGTTTTCTCCTCAATATTGCCGGTTTAATCGGTCTTGCCTTTGTCGATGAAGGATGGATGGTCTATGCGCTCATGCCCATTACGGCACTTGGGGCTGTGGTCACACCTGCCCTCACAGGGCTCATGTCAAACGCTATTCCAGATGACGCGCAAGGCGAACTTCAAGGCGCACTCACAAGCATTGCCGGTATCACACTGATCATCAGCCCTGTGTTAATGACACAACTTTTTGGATTTTTCACGCGCCAAGATGCTTCCCCCTATTTTCCGGGCGCTCCCTTTTTGGCTGCCGCGATATTGACGACCCTAGCTCTCATTCCATTTTATATGGGATTAAAGCGCCACCATCGCTCATAAAAATGATCCGCCAAATCGCTTGAGACAATTTGCCCTAAAGTTTTGTATATAAAAGATTTTTATTGTGTTGCACTGCAACAAACATCCCCTCATAATGGTATATTAAACCGATTATCCTAAAATGAAGCAATTATAGTAATTTTAAGACAGACAATGAATTACCACGCTTATGAATTTATGCACGCAGCTATAGCACCCATGAGATGGGGAGCTAAGAGCCTCAAATATCAAATGGATCTTCCCTTTAATCTGTTTGGTCAAAGTCCGCTTGGGCGAAATATTAAGGCTGCGTGCCAAGTTTTTGAAAGTGTCACTCGCCGCTATGGCAAACCGGAATTCGGGATTACAGATACGATAATTGACGGCCAACAGGTGCCTGTGCGTGAAGAAGTCGTCCTTAAAAAGACCTTTTGCCATTTACTGCACTTTGTTCGAGGCAAAAGGGGCGCAAACAAACTCAATGATCCTAAGGTTCTTTTGGTTGCTCCGATGTCCGGGCACTATGCAACGCTGCTTCGGGGCACGACTGAGGCTATGCTCCCTGAGCACGATGTTTATATTACGGATTGGCAAGATGCGCGGGACATACCGCTAATCGCAGGGCGCTTCGATCTCGATGACTTTATAGATTATATCATCGAGTTCGTAGGATTCCTCGGACCCAACACACATGTCGTAGCGGTTTGCCAGCCAACCGTGCCTGCAGTTGCCGCCACCGCGATTATGGCTGCGAGAAAGGAGCCCGTTCAGCCGGCGTCCTTGACATTGTTGGGGGGGCCAATTGATACAAGACGCAATCCTACCAAGGTCAATAATCTTGCAAAGAATCGTCCGCTTGCTTGGTTTAAGAGAACTGTGATTTCCCACGTACCGTTCCCGAATTTGGGGGCCATGCGCAAAGTCTATCCCGGGTTTATTCAATTAACCGGTTTTATGACAATGAATCTTGAGCGTCACATGACCGCACACCGTAACCTCTTCGATAATCTTGTCAAAGGCGATTGCGATTCCGTTCAAAAGCATAAGGAATTCTATGAAGAATATTTAGCGGTTATGGACCTTACGGCTGAATTCTATCTCCAGACTGTGAAAACCGTCTTTCAGGACCATGCCCTGCCTAATGGTAAAATGATCCACAGAGGCGAGACCGTTGATTGCAGTGCTATCCGTAACACCGCCCTTTTGACAATTGAAGGTGAAAAAGATGATATTTGCGGGCTAGGGCAAACCCAAGCTGCGCATGATCTTTGCTGCAACATTCCTAAGGATAAAAAGCAGCACTTCGTTCAACCTGGCGTGGGCCATTACGGCGTCTTCAACGGTAAAAGGTGGCAAACGGAAATCCAACCAAGAATTCGTGATTTTATTAGAAAAATTGAAGATTAGGACCTGTTGGGATTGCGCTCTAAGTTGGGAGCATGATGGAACCGTTTGCAGCCATCAAATTGGTTCAAAAAAAGCACTGACAATGCGTTATTAATAAAGCGTGGAACCTTTTGTGAACGGTGCTTTATAATAGGCTGCAATAATCTTATCTTACAGGAATGGCAGGTCAAAAATTCGACCGTTGATAGTAATTGCAGTCTGGTATTACTCACAATGTGGCAAACCATTCGCACTGTATTATTTTTACTGCTATGGGCAGGAGGGTTCACCTTCCTGCACGCTTCATCCCCTTTATATGCGGCCGAGGGCCAAAAAGCGCTGCTGATCCTTGATGGATCAGGCTCCATGTGGGGCAGGATCAACGGGAAATATAAGTTTCAAATTGCACAACGCAGTTTACAGCCACTTTACAGTGCCTTGGGAAAAAGAATGCCGTTTGGTGTTCTGGCCTATGGTCATCGCTACAAGGGTAATTGTCAGGATGTTGAGCTACTTGCCCCTGTCTCTGTTTCACCTATAACTCGATATCGCAAGGCTGTAAGAGCCGTAGCACCGGTTGGCAAAACACCTATAGCGACCGCACTTGAAGCTGCCGCTCGCGCAATCAATTACCGAGCCGGTAAGTCGGCAATCATCCTCTTAAGTGACGGCATAGAGAACTGTGAACGTGATCCTTGCGCCGTTGCCAGTAATTTAAAAAGAACCGGCCCAGCACTCAAAATTCATGTTGTTGGATTTGGACTAAAGCCGGGTGAAGATAAAAAACTTGCCTGTATTGCGCAAAACACCGGTGGCATCTTCAGGGCTGCAAGTGATGAAGCGCAACTCTCTTCCGCTCTAAAAACAGTTGTCACAGCTATAATCTCACCTGGCCAAATCCCTCCCACGCCGAAAAAAATTGAAACATCAAAAGGCCCCAAAAGAAAACAAGCACCATCTGCCAAAGGTCCTGCAGGATTGTCATTAACCGCCTTTCTGAAACCTGGAGGTCCCCAAGTTAAGGAAGCCATTGCTTGGACTATCTATCAAAGTGGGACACCGGACCGCCGGAAAAAAATCAAGACTCTAACCGGCAGCAATCCGATCATCAAACTTCCACCAGGCAAGTATTATATCGAAGCACGCTATGGACAGATGCGCACTGGCAGAGAAATTGCTATTTCGCGCCTAGCAAAAGCGCAGCGTGAAAACCTCATTTTCAATGCAGGTAAGGTTCAGCTCCAGGCAAAGGACCGTAGAGGGGGTAAACTTCTTGAACAGGTTTCCTACCAAATTTTTGCTAAAAGGACGGATGGGCAAATAGCACGCGAACCCATATTACGCAGCAACGATGCCACGAAAGGCTTTCTCCTGCCAGCAGGCGAATATTTGGCTGTAGCAGAACATGGTCATAGCAGCATTTCACAACCAATCACTGTTAAGGCTGGTAATCTTACCAATGTTACACTGGTGATGAATTTGGGAATGCTAGAACTCGTAGCAACTTCAACGCCTGGGGGCTCGCCACTGAAACACATGTTTTATACTGTTTATAAAGCGCGTCGTGATGGTGAAACGAGAGGTGAAGAAGTCTTGCGCACAGCCGCCAATCAACCGCGCATACGTTTGCCCGCCGGTAATTATTTAATCCGAGCTGCATATGGTCAGGCACGCAAAGCGAAATGGGTCTCCATAAACCCAGGGCTGGCAACACGTTCAGAAATCAACATGAATGCCGGCATACTTAAAATTTCGTCCAAATTACCCAACGCCTCAGAACCACCTTCAGATCCTATTTCCTACCGGCTCTATTCGGAGCACCCAAACGCGCAAGGAAAATTAGAAGAGATTGCCCGAACATCTCAGCCAGGTAAAATTTTTCGTTTGCCAGCCGGCAGCTATCGGATCGTTGGCAGATTAGGGAACATAAATGCGAAAACAACAGCCCGGGCGATTATAAAGCCCGGACAAACGACCACGATTACCCTTGAGCATAAAGCGGGGCTTGTAACTCCAATATTGGTTAAGTCAGGCGGCGGACAACCGACGCAAAGTGTTTTTTGGCTCATAAAGGACGAAAAAGGCAAGGAATTGTGGAGAACCAGCCATCCTAAACCTCGCTTCGCATTAGCACCTGGTGCGTATATTTTGATTACGGAGCATAATGGGCGTCAAGTTAAAACACGTTTTTCTGTCGCCATGGGTGATAAAAAAACGCTAAAAATAACAGCAAACTGATTCACTGATTCTGAGGAACGAGGTATTGGTAAATACCATGCTGTAGGTTCTTCGAAAGCGTGCATAGCAATTGTCGGAGATTGCGGATGACTCAGGAAATGTACAGCCAGAGTGCATTGCCCAGATTTTTGATCCTAGGGCTTACTTTTTGCACTGCTTTGTTTGGATATATTGACGCAGCCAGCGCTCAGCAACGCCCTAGGACCATGCTGATCCTTGACGCATCCAGAAGCATGTGGGGGCAGATAAATAATGTAAATAAAATTGTCATTGCCCATCAGGTTCTTGAACAGACATTCAAACGTTATGACGGCCGCTTTGATCTTGGCCTCGTTGCTTATGGCCACCGCAAATCCGCTAGCTGCCAAGACGTTCAGACTGTTATTCCGCTCGGCACACTCAAAGCACAGGCCTATACACAAAAAGTCAAACAAATAAAACCCAAGGGGTCCACCCCCATTTCCGTCTCCTTAAACCATGCAGCAAAGGCAGCCCAGTATCATAAGCATCCAACCAATATTGTCCTAATCAGCGATGGATTGGACAATTGCAAAGGTAACCCCTGCGCTACAGCGATTAAGCTCAAGAGCAAGGCCCCCAACCTCAAAATCCATGTGATTGCATTCAATAATACAGAGCAGGAGAAACTCAGAACACTTGCTTGTGTCTCACAAAAGACAGGTGGAAAATTTGCGTCAGCTAAAAACCAAAGTGAATTAAAGCTGGCGCTCACAAATACCTTGGACTCTTTCTTGGTGCCTACAGCAGCCGTTTCTCAAAGCTCTGGCCCCGCACAAAACACAGGACAGATCTCGAAAAAAACACCCGTCAAAACAGAGAATGATAAAACACAAACAACTGTGAAAACGTCCATAGAAGCCCCCAATACAAGCGTTGCGGTAAAGCCAACCCGTCCGAAAATTCATGTAACTCCAGACACTTCTTCTAAGGACTCGAAAGGACTGGTACCCGCTACGTTCAAAGCGCTCCTTACAGAAAATGGTAAGGTTGTAAATTCAGGACTTATTTGGCGTGTTTTCGACGCACGTCCCGGAAAAGATGGCAAATACAGACTTATCAGTACGCACCGAGATTCCAACCCAACCGCAGCGCTAAAACCTGGTGAATATCTTGTCAATGCTGCATATGGGCGTGCTCATTTGACGAAAAAGATAAAGATTAAGGCGGGGGAAACTTTGAATGAGACCTTTGTACTTAATTCAGGAGGCCTTCGCCTGAGTTCGGTGCTCGCCAATGGTGAACTTGTTCCGAACAATAGTGTGAGTTACACCCTCTACTCAGATGAGCGTGACCAGTTCGGCAATCGTCAAAAGGTTATGACCAATG
The DNA here is from genome assembly GCA_965224165.1 of Methyloligellaceae bacterium. Lineage (GTDB taxonomy): Bacteria > Pseudomonadota > Alphaproteobacteria > Rhizobiales > CBDCYM01 > CBDCYM01. The sequence goes on from CBDCYM010000011.1 coordinate 2,503,200, forward strand.
CCAAGCCGGGACTCATTATTCGCCTTAACGCTGGTATTTACCGTATTGTAAGCCGCTATGGTGACGCAAACGCGATTGTAGAAGCTGACGTTACGGTCGAGCCAGGTAAGCTCACTGAAGCGACAATTAATCATAGTGCAGCCAAGGTCACATTTAAGCTCGTTTTTCAACCCGGTGGAGAAGCTCTACCCGATACCCAATGGAGTGTGCTGACTTCTCAAGGCGACGTCATTAAAGAAAGTGCTGGCGCCTTGCCAACGCATATTCTTGCTGCTGGGAATTATACGGTTCTTGCGCGCCATAAGGACAAGAATTACAAAAAAACATTCGCTATCACTTCTGGTGAAACAAAACAAATTGAAGTCGTTATTCAGTAAGTTGTTTTGAAGTTTTTCCTAGAGCGGTATGAGGCTAAATTGAATCAATTAAGCATGACTCGCGGTAGCCAGAGAGCAATATCCGGGAAGGCGATTACAAGTCCGAGGCCGATCAATTGCAGTATCACAAAGGGAATAATACCGAGATAGATTTGTTGAATCTTCACGCCTGGAGGAGCAACTGCTTTCATATAGAATAGTGCAAACCCAAAGGGTGGTGTCAGGAAAGAGGTTTGCAGATTCACCGCCATTAAAATCGCAAACCAATATACTACCTCAATTTTGTCAACGTGATTACCAAAATCAAGCCCGGCAATGATTGGTGTAAAGACGGGTAATACGATGAGTGTGATTTCAATCCAATCGAAGAAAAACCCCAAAATGAAAATAATGCCCATAAGCAGAAATAAAAGGCCCCACGAGCCAAGCCCCAGAGATTCAACTAAACCAATAACAATGTCATCTCCACCAAGTGAGCGAAATACGAAACTAAATAATGTTGCGCCAATAAAAAGGGCAAACAGCATCGCATTGGTCATAGAGCTTGCATAGATAGAATCTTTCAGCACCCTGCCAAAATGCTTAAGCTCACTCAAAAATCCTTCACCCGTTGACTCATCATCAATCACTGTTTTCAGTTCAGCAGGTTCATCAAAATGATGATGTTCCACGCCAATGGTCGGCAATACAACCAAATTAATAAAGGCTAACAATATGGCTCCAGCAGCCCCCACACCTGCAGCTTCCGTTGGTGTCGCCCAACCAAGCAGAATTGAACCGAGCACCAAAAAAATAAGGAAAATAGGTGGCAAGAAACTACGGATCACCATTTTAAATACGCCGAATCCGGTGCTCGGGCCAAAGCTTGCTTTTGGAACAGGTGCAAGCGCTGGCTTGAACAAACATAAGATCACGATATAGGTGATATAGAGTGCGGAAAGCAGCAAGCCTGGGAAGAATGCTGCTACAAACATATTGCCAACGGATTTGGCCAGCAGGTCGGCCATAATCACCAACATTATCGAAGGGGGAATTAGGATCCCCAATGTGCCGGAAGCCGCGATTGTGCCTGTAGCAAGCGGTGTATTATATTGCCTCGTCATCATAACTGGCAGGGCTAACAAGGTCATCATAACGACCGACGCGCCGATAATCCCGGTCGTCGCAGCCATGATTGTCCCCATTAAGGTCACTGAAAGCGCTAGCCCACCCGGAACACGCCGTAATAAAACCTGCAAACAATTCAAAAGCTCGCGTGCTACCCCAGACCTTTCAAGTACCGTTCCCATCAATATGAACATCGGGATTGCTGTCAGAATCAAATTCTCCGCAATGCCACCAAATATACGCGAGGGAATTGAGCCGAATTGCGCCCAGGAAAACAAATCAAACCAGATACCAATAAAACCAAAAGCAAGCCCGACCCCACCTAGACAAGAGCAACAGGATATCCTGAGAACAAAAAAGATGCCAAGGCAGCAAACATAAGAAGTGGGAGGAGTGTCTCAATGTCCATCTTTATGATCTCCACCGAGAGTTTCAGAGACCATGTCCTTAGGTAACTGACCCATTATCCCAGCCATTGCTTTGATAAGCTGCGAAATGCTGGCTAGAAGTAGAAGAATAAAAAGAACACCGAGACAGGATTTAAGGATCCAGATATTCGTTAATCCAATCACCGACTTTGATACTTCATGTTCGAGATAAGAGGCATGGGCATATGAGATCGTGTAATTGAGAGCGATGAGACAGAAAGGAATGGCAAATATTGCGCAACCTAGAATCTCTATCAAATATTTATACCGGAGAGGCAGACGATCACGTACAAGATCAATACGGATATGGGACTGATTGATATAGGCATAACCTATCACGAAGGAAAACAAGATCGTATGCAACCAATATTCCGATTCTTGGATTTTTGTAGAATTCAGACCAAAAGGTTTTGGAACCCCGAAATAGCGGGACACAACATCAAAGACCACCACCAAAACCATGATGAGGCCTGCCCAGGCCCCTATGCGAGCTATCCATCGTAAGGCGAAATCAATGGCACTACTAAGCTTTAGGAGTCCTCCCATTCTTTAAGTATTACCTCCCCCAATATTTTTTTTACATTTATCCAGCTAAAAGGCTGGTGTCGACGATCAAAAAGGTCACTAAATCAACTTAACATAATTGTTTGTTATATCATCAAAATTGCGCCGGGATTGTTCGTCCCGGCGCAGTCAATTATGTGAGCATCATCTATTTGATGTACCCGAGATCACCCCAAACTTTATATTCAGCCCGGAACTTTTGAAGTGACTCCCAAGCTTCCTTGAAGCCAGCATCTTTTCCAGCGATTTCTGCGGCAACTTCTTTCCACGCAGCTTGAAGCTTATCAAGAACTTCCTGAGGCCAACGGTGGATTGTCACACCTTTCGACTTCAATGTTGCCAAAGCTTTACCTTGAATAGCTTCACCTTCAGCCATTCCTAATGCGAAATTCGCACGGCAAGCAACTTCAAGCATTTTCTTTTGCTGGTCGGTGAGAGCGTCCCACTTTTTCTTGTTGACCATCAATTCAAAAGCTGTTGCCTGTTGATGCCAGCCAGGGAAATAGTAATGCTTAGCAATCTGATAAAAACCAAGATTAAGATCGATCGCTGGTTGTGAAAATTCCGTGGCATCGATTGTACCACGCTCAAGTGCCGGATAAATATCAGCACCAGCTATCAATTGCGTATCAACCCCAATCTTCTGCATAACTTTGGCGCCAAGGCCGAAGAAGCGCATTTTCTTGCCCTTTAACTGGTCAAGAGATTTAATTTCTTCCCGGAACCAACCTGATGCTTCCGGAGCAATGATACCGCAAATCAGCGAATGAATATTGTGTTTCGCGTATATCTTTTGCATCAGCTTTTCGCCGCCGCCATACAAGAGCCAACCGCCATATTCGCGCGCATCAGGCCCAAAAGGCACGGCTGAAAATAGGGCGAGTCCTGGCTCTTTGCCTTGCCAATAACCAGGCGTAGACCATCCGGCATCAACCGAACCATTCTTAATTGCGTCAAAGAGTTCTAACGCCGGAACCAGAGCGCCTGGTTCAAAGAATTTAAGTTGCAGGTCGCCACCTGACATTGCGTTAACATTGGCTTCCAGTGTTTTGCCCATGCCACCAAGCTGAACCAGCTTTGACGGAAAGGTTGACCCCATTTTTAGACGGGTCTTTGCTTCAGACGTAGGCGCCAGAGCGCTCACACCAAGTGCCAATACGGCACTGAATGCTGCAGCAGTAATAATTCGTTTCATCTAAATTCCTTCCTCCCTTGTTCAAGCGTATTGCTAGAAAATGCGTATAGCTAGAAAATCCTGTTACTCCACATAATAGGGCCGCATGCTATCGTCCGGCCTTACTAAAAGTATAGCTCAACTTTTAGTGCATAGCAGAACAATGCACTACACAGTGCTTATTTATCCTTTTTTGCTAAATTGGATAACAAATTTGATCCACGCATCTCTGCCTTAAAGTCATAAGGTTAATTGACATTGAGGCATATAAGCACGATTTACCAATGATTTGGCAGAAACTTTATATGAATAACCATAAAAGCTCATGCTGAGAAAGCAGGAATTCTAATTCGAAACATAGAAGAATAGGAAATTGAGCCGCAAATGCAGACGGAACCTCCTCCAAAAGTCGGCCTCTTTGTCACTTGCCTTGTTGATCTTTTGCGTCCAAATGTCGGGTTTGCTGCCGTTAAGCTTATTGAAGCGGCAGGATGCGAGGTAGATGTTCCTTCTGCTCAAACATGTTGTGGTCAACCTGCCTATAATTCGGGAGACCGGCGGAATGCCGAGGAAATTGCAAAACAGGTCATAGAAGCATTTGAGCCTTATGACTATGTTGTCGTACCTTCCGGTTCCTGCGCGGGTCAGCTTAAAAAACACTATCCAACGCTTCTGGCCACTGATCCAGAATGGGAGGAGCGGTCAATTCACTTCGCTGATAAAGTTTTCGAGCTCATTACTTTTCTTGTCGACGAACGCAGTCTTGAAACGGTTTCAGCATCTTATTCTGGATTGGTGACATATCATGACTCGTGCTCTGGCTTGCGTGAATTAGGAATTAAAGAGCAACCGCGGAAACTGCTTGCCACGGTTGACGGACTAGAACTCAAAGAAATGGATTCCCCTGAAGTTTGTTGCGGATTTGGTGGTTTATTCTCGGTTAAATATCCGGATATCTCAAACGCCGTAGTTGAACAGAAATCTAAGGACATAGCATCGTCAGGAGCAGAACTTCTTTTGGCCGGGGATCTTGGCTGCCTCATGAATATGGTTGGTAAATTGCGCCGGGAGGGACAAACAATTTCGGCCCGCCATGTTGCTGAAATTCTAGCTGATATGACTGATGATCCACCGATAGGCTCTCAACAAAAGTAGCCTATCATTCCTTCACGAAATGAAGACAAAATCACCCATGGACTCACGGTCTCAAAACTTTAAGGAAAATGCCAGTCTGGCGCTAAAAGATGCGCAATTACAACGAGCGCTCGGCAATATTCGTGAAGGGTTTGTTGTTAAGCGCGCCAAGGCACGGGCGGCGCTCCCAGAATTTGATGACCTTCGTGACCAGGCCCGTGACATTAAAAACCATACACTCGCTTATCTCGACCTCTATTTAGAAAATTTCGAACGTAAGGTAATCGAAACCGGTGGGCATATCCATTGGGCGCCAAGTGCTGCTGAAGCACGCGAGATCATATATAGCATTTGTGAAAAGGCCGGAGCAAAAACTGTTACCAAAGGCAAAAGCATGATTGCCGAAGAGATCGGCCTGAACGAGCATCTAGAAACAGCAGGGCTTGAAGTTGTCGAAACAGATCTCGGGGAATATCTCATTCAGATCCGCAGCGAGCCGCCGAGCCATATTATTGCACCCGCCGTGCATCTGAACAAAGAGCAGGTCGAAGCTGATTTCCGCCGATGTCATAAAGAGCTTCCGAAGGAAAGATCTTTGAACGACCCTGCGGAGCTTGTTTCCGAGGCACGCACAATTTTACGCGAAAAGTTTCTCTCCGCAGATGTGGGTATCACTGGCGCGAATATGCTGGTTGCAGAAACTGGAAGCTCGGTCATTGTTACAAATGAAGGTAATGGTGACTTAACCCAGTCTCTACCCCGGATCCATATTGTTATCGCGTCAATAGAAAAGATTGTTCCGACGCTTGAGGACGCCAACACAATTCTCCGTATTTTAGCCCGCTCGGCAACAGGACAAGAGTGCTCAACCTATACAACTTTTTCCACGGGGCCCAAGCGGAATGATGATACGGATGGCCCGGATGAATATCACGTCGTTCTTCTTGATAATGGGCGCACCGAAATGCTGAACAGCGTATTTAGGGATATGCTGAGATGTATTCGGTGTGGAGCCTGCATGACCATTGCCCGGTTTACCACGCCGTTGGAGGACATGCGTATGGCTGGGTTTATCCGGGGCCCATGGGCGCGGTTCTCACACCCTCGCTTATTGGCATTGATGAGGCAGGTCATCTCCCAAATGCATCAACATTTTGTGGACGCTGTAAGGCCGTATGCCCGATGCGCATTCCTCTACCTAAAATGATGCGCCATTGGCGGGAGAGGGAATTTGCCAAAGGCAACACCCCCTGGGCCTATAGTGTAGGGCTTAAAACTTGGGCCTACCTAGCGAAACGCCCAAAACTTTATCACGCCGTAAACGGCATTATTATGCCGGTTCTCGCATTGTTAGGAAGACGGCGGGGCTATTTCCGTAGGCTTCCCATGGCCACCGGCTGGACTAGGCATCGTGACCTGCCAGCACCTCAGGGCAGAACTTTCCAACAGCGTTGGCGTGCACAAAAATCACGTAGTTCCGGTTAGGCTGTCATGACTAAAACAGATATCGCGAGAAAAACAACGCTTGAAGCCATTCGTGCGGCATTAAATGTAAGCGGTTCCGAAGTCGAGCGAATTGCGAAGGTCAGCGCGCGGCTAAGTGCACCTCCATCAAATTTGGTACCGGATCGTGCAAAAAAAACACAAGAAGAGTTGGTTAAACTGTTTAAAGAATTTTTAGAAGGTCAAGCCGCCACAGTCATTCATTTGGACAACATTAAAGAGGCCCCGACCGCTATTGCGGACTATCTCCGTGAAAACAACTTGCCCGCGAAGATACGTACCGGAACAGACCCACTTCTTAGCAGCCTGAACTGGGCTGAAACGCCTGCCGTTGAACAAAACAAGGGGCCCGCACAACCTGATGACACAGTCTCTCTAAGTCATGCCCTGGCCGGTGCCGCCGAAACAGGTACTCTTTTTCTTGCCTCGGGTGCAGATAATCCTGTGACACTCAACTTCCTGCCGGATAATCATATTGTTCTCATTAAAGAAAGCGACATCTCCGGATCCTATGAAGAAGCTTGGACTCGTATTCGCAAAGTTTATGGAGCCCGCAAAATGCCGCGCACCGTGAACCTTATCAGCGGCCCTTCAAGAACGGCGGATATTGAACAAACCATTATTATGGGCGCGCACGGCCCGCGTCACTTATGTGTGTTGATTGTTGGAGATGTCGATTCATAGGAAGTGAAGTTCGGCGGTCATTTGTCTCAGTCATGACCGTTAAGCTTAACATAACCCATGATGATCTTTGCAGCCGTTTCGCTGGGGCTGCCTTCTGCAAGCCTCATCTTGGCATCTATTTTCCGCAATCCTTCTAATTGTCCGTCTCGGATCGCACTATCCGTCATAAGAGGATAAAGAGCTTCCGCCAGCTTTTCCGGCGTACAGTCCTCTTGAATAAACTCAGGGAAAACATTCTCTCCCAAAATCAAATTTGCAAGCACAACAGATGGCACCTTTACAAGCCAACGGAAAAAACCTGTAAAAGCATCAACCCGGTAGCCAACAACCATGGGAACTCCGGCCAATGCTAACTCAAGTGTAACGGTTCCTGACGCCGCGAGAGCGGCCCGTCCAAGCTGGAAGGCTGCAAATTTATCAGCTTCTCCTGCAATCAAATGCGGTCTTCGCGGCCACCCCGTAAGTTCAGCTTCAATCAAATGCCTTACCGATTCAATCGCTGGAATAATGATTTCATAAGGCCCAAAGCGCTCAGTCAGGAGACTTGCTGCATCTCGGAAAGGCGCCATTAAGCGCTGAACTTCATTGGGGCGGCTGCCTGGAAGGACCACTAAAACCGGCAGACCAGCTTCCAATCCAAGCTTGGCCGCTAGAGCCTTACCATCTGCATTGCGTATTTCTTCAAACCGCTCAATCAGGGGATGCCCGACATAGCTGCATGGCGGACCGCCAAGCCTCTCATGGGCTGCTGGTTCAAACGGCAAAAGTGCCAAAACATGATCTATGTAACTCTTCATGCGTTTTGCCCGGCCGGGGCGCCACGCCCAAACACTGGGAGACACATAATCTATAATTGGAATCTCCGGGACTCTCTTGCGGATCCGCTTGGCAATCGGATGTGTAAATTCCGGGCTGTCGATAATAACAACCACATGAGGATTTGCTGCAATCGCTGCATCCACGGTTTGATAAACGCGACGTACCAAAGTTGGCAAACGTTTAGCAATGCTGGCGGAGCCCATGACGGCCACATCGGAAAGCGGAAAAATGGGCTTAAGTCCCTGGGCCGCCATTGCATCACCGCCAAGTCCTGAGAAGCTTATCTCACGCTCACTCGCCGCCATGACCGCCGGCATGAGCTTACCTCCAAGCTGATCACCTGAATGTTCACCGGCAATAAGAAAAATGCGAATGTTCGAAGCCGTTACGGAAGGATCAAATGACATAAGATTATTCTGGACTGTTTGGGGCATTAATCTTTTGTGCTGGCCTATCTATTCCAATGACAAAGAGATCGTGAGCATCGGCTGCCGAGATCAATTCAGAGCGATCCACCAGGAGCACATTGCCTGCTGTAACCGCAATCCCTGCCAGTCCAGCTTCAGCAGCAAGTTCAACCGTCCGAGGCCCAATGGCTGGCATATCAATCCGCTCTTCCTGCTCCGGCTTTGGCGACTTGACGAGAACACCAGCCCGAGCTCCTCTTGTCTTTGATCCCCATTGGCCAAGCCCGGCCGAGCGGCGCAGCATCGCATCTGTCCCCTCTGCTGCCTCGACTGCAAGCACATGCCCTTTTGTTACAACAGCCGCTTGCCCGACATCAAATTTACCGAGTGCACTAATAATTTTGCAGGCCAGCTCAATATCTTCTTTATTTTGTTGATCCGGCTGATGTCGCCCCAAGACCCCCAGTGGTGCAACCAGCGATGGTGCTATTTCGTGTGCTCCGCGCACACGAAATCCTTTCCGCTCAAAAAACTTGACGATGCTTGTGAGAATTGTGTCATCACCTCCGATTGTCAGGCTCAAAATAAAGGGTAAGCTTTTGATGCCTCCGAGGTCAAAGCGAACTTGACTAAGGTCAGGACGGCGAACAGAGCCGATAATGACCACATCTTTACAAGCCTCATTTTTAAGGATCTTGAACATGCGTCCAATTTCACCCCATTTCATCCAACTATGGGGGTATTGGGCAATTCTTTCCTCTGCTTCCCCGCGAATACCAATGATATGAACATCTTGTCCGCTATCCAAAGCCGCTTGAGCAACGGCAAGCGGCATCGCACCACCGCCGGCGATAATACCTAGCTTTTCGTGAGACTTGAATGGTTCCATGGCGCATGTAATTGCTAAATGGTCACCACTATCTAGTTAGTACCATTACGTGGAACGCACAAGGACCTATCTGACTCCTCCCGGATAAAATCCAAAACCTGCTCCACAGCCTTATCATCTGGAAACATTTTTTCAGCTTCTTCGAGCCTCTCCATCAGCGTTCCTTCCGATGAAAAAAGTAATCGATAGGCTTTTCGTAAATTGTGGATTTGCTCACGGTCGAAACCATGGCGTTTGAGCCCCACAATATTGAGACCTGAAAGATGTGCACGATTGCCAAGCGCCATACCATATGGAATGACGTCATTTTCCACCCCAGACATCCCGCCAATAAAGGCGTGCGCTCCGATCCGCACGAATTGATGGACCGCAGAAAGCCCGCCGAGTATTGCAAAGTCTCCAATGACGCAATGTCCCCCGAGCGTAGCGTTATTCGCGAAGATAGTATTATTCCCAATCCTGCAATCATGTGCGACATGGCTTCCCGCCATAAAGAGGCTGTGCGCTCCTATTTCCGTCACACTACCACCGCCTTCTGTTCCTGGATTCATCGTCACATGTTCACGGATAACATTCTGCTCGCCTATAATCAGACGGCTTTGCTCTCCCTGATATTTCTTGTCCTGAGGAATATGGCCGATCGAGGCGAAAGGAAAAATTTCGGTCCCCTGACCAATTTGGGTATTACCCTCAATGACCACATGGGAATGAATGCAGACCCTATCCCGCAGGGTGACATTGGCTCCAATCACACTGTAAGGGCCTATCTGAACGCTTTCACCAATTTCAGCGCCAGGTTCGATAATTGCTGTCGAATGAATGCTAGCCATCAGGCAGGGGGCTCACCAACTATTGCGTTATCAACAATCATTGCGCTGATTTCTGCTTCTGCGACAAGTCCGTCATTAACTTTTGCTTCGCCGCGGAAGCGCCAAACACGTCCACGGCTTCTGAGTTTAGTGACATGATAATGAAGTGTATCACCAGGATGAACAGGTTTACGGAATCTGGCTCGGTCAATTGCCATGAAATAGACCAAGTGCTGTTCGTACTGGTCTTCGAAATTGCTTACACAAAGTGCACCGGCTGTTTGTGCCATACCCTCAATGATAAGTACACCGGGCATGACAGGAAAATCTGGGAAATGCCCGAGAAAATGCGGCTCATTGATAGTGACATTTTTTATGCCAATAGCAAAGTCATCTCCGCTCATATCTATGATCCGATCAACCATCAGAAAGGGATAGCGATGCGGCAGCAATTTAAGAACACGAACGATATCCGCTGTACCGAGTTCTGTCTTGCCTCCTGTTTCGTTCATATATTGCGCTCCATTCAAGCCCTTTACTCAGACACGCCAGCGCTAATCCAGGGCCCTCTCAATCCGATTTCTTCTTTCTTCTGTTATCTTCAGCAAGGTTTTTTACCAATGTTAGTTCACGGAACCAATCCTTGATGGGTTTCGCAGGCGTGCCGCCCCATCTTTCGCCTGCAGGAACGTCTTCCTTGAGACCACTGCCGGCCGCAACTTGGGCACCAGTGCCAATCTTGATATGACCAACCATCCCGGCCTGGCCACCAAGAACAACAAAATCACCCAACTCCGTACTGCCGGAAATACCTACTTGAGCAACGATGATACAATTCCGTCCTATAACGACGTTGTGCCCTATTTGAACAAGATTATCAATTTTTGTTCCTTCCCCAATAACCGTATCCTTAAGAGCGCCCCGGTCGATCGTTGTGTTTGCGCCGATTTCAACATCATTTTGAATGATGACACGGCCTATTTGAGGAACTTTCAGGTGCCCTTGCGGCCCCATCGCAAAACCAAAACCATCCTGTCCAATCGAAACACCAGCATGAATGATCACTCTATCCCCAATAAGAGAATGTGAGATATTTACATTAGGACCTATATAACAATCCCGGCCGACATAAGACCGGTAACCAATAACAGCCCCAGCAGCAATTGTTGTTCCTCTTCCAATTTGAACTTCTGCCCCAATGACAGCCCCGGGTTCGATCGTGACACCCTCTTCCAGTTCAGCCGACTCATCAACACCAGCAGAGCCCGGCCCCTCATTCATTTTCGTCGAAACGAAATGAACTGCTTCTGGATAGAATAGACCAAGAGCGTGTGCAAAGCTGCGATAAGGTTCTTTAGTTATCAGGCAGACGGTTCCCTCTGGCGCACGGTCCCGAAACTTTTCAGCAACAAAACACGCTGAAGCCGCTGTTGTTGTAAACTGAGGAAGATATTTGGGGTTATCAATAAATGAAACATCCCCCTCGCCAGCCTCATCAAGAGGGCGTACATCTTGAACGGAAAGTGCAGAGCCTGCATTTCCCTCGACAACAGCTTCAGAAGCCTCCGCTACGTCCATCAGAGAAAACGGCCCGGCATTTTTAAAAAAACCCGGATGTTCCATAGACTAAATGTCAACCCTACCCGCGAGGGGAATGAATGGCCCCTGCCTCATATCAACACGAATAGATGATGCCTCTTCCATTTGAATAACTTGTCTTGTTTTACAAGACATGCTTGATGGAGCACTATGCTTTTTCACAAGCGAGGCATACCAAAGCACTTGAGAGATCAGAATTTCGTCGCTGCACCAAAACGGAAAAGCTCTTCCCGATCGAAATCCTCAGATGATATGACATAGGCGATATCAGCTCGCAATGGCCCGACGGGAGAATTCCAGATCAGGCTTGCGCCTACAGACGACCGAATTGAGCTACTATCCTGCACAAGCGCACCACCCGTAATACCAGGCTCAAATACGGACCCCGCATCGGCGAATACCGCTCCGGACATTCCCAATTCTTCAGGAATTAGCGGTAATGGGAAGCGCACTTCAACGGTCCCTGCATAGAAGACTTTACCACCAAGTGCATCACCTGTATTCGCGTCACGTGGCCCAAGCCCCGAACGCTCAAAGCCACGGATTGTCTCACCGCCCTTGTAGAACAAATCAATGAGGCGGACATCTTGCCCTCCCCAGCCCTCAATATAGCCGCCAATAACACGACCAATGAGCGTAAAATCATCTGTGATAGGATAATAGGCGCGCCCTTCAGCCCGTGTACGGACATATTGTATGTCGCCGCCAGCACCCGCAAAATCTTGCGAAAGCGTGAAGTAAAAGCCTCGTGTAGGATTGTTTGGATGGTTACGCGTGTCATAGGCCAAGCTATAGCCAACGGTGGACACATAGGCCGTGCCGGCAGCTAATTGTACGGCAAGCGACGCACCGGCTTCTACATCAAAAACTTCATCACGAGTAAAATTGTAATAAGTTGTCAACCCCCAATGATCAGAGAGTGGGAACCCGAATCGAATACCACCACCGGTCTTCCGGCTCTTAAATGACGATTCACTTGAGCTATCTATCTCTTTATGGAAAACATCAAAACCTGCGGACATATTGCGATCAAGAAAACGCGGCTCGGTAAAGCTCAAATCTATTTGAAACCGCTCAACGCTACCGGCCAGCTTTAGGCGCAGAAACTGCCCTCGGCCCAAGAGGTTCCGCTCAGAAATTCCAATATCGCCGATGACACCTTCCTGCGTGGAGTAACCGGCACCAAACGAAAATTCACCTGTCGATTGTTCGACAACATTAACATTCAAGGTCACCCGGTCCTGTGCACTACCAGGTTCTCTGGTAACAGTAACTTTCTTAAAAAATCTCAGTGCAAGAAGGCGGCGGCGTGCACGATCAATCAATAACCGATTGTAGGCGTCGCCTTCCGCCACGCGAAATTCGCGACGAATGACGTAATCTCGCGTGCGAATATTACCTATGATATTAATGCGCTCAATATAGACTCGCGGGCCTTCCTCAATGACATAAGAAATGCCTATCGTGCGATTCACAGGATCTCTGTCTGCACGCGGGCGTACACGAGCGAAAGCGTATCCGTCCTGTGACACTTGTAAAGTAATCGCCTCAATCGACTTATCGATATAAGCGGCATTGTAAACGTCACCGGTTTGTGTGAGCAATTTTGACCGAAGCGCTTCGGGATCAACTGAAGCCAATGAGGATTCAATACTGATATTCCCAAACGTGTAGGACTCCCCCTCCTCAATCGTATAGGTAATACGGAAACCCTTCCCATCGCGATCAAGATTGGCAACCGCCGACACTATCCTCACATCAGCATAACCATTCTTCAGGTAATACTGACGTAAAAGCTCCCTATCAAGATTCAGACGATCTGGGTCGTAAATATCGGTCGGTTTAAGAAAGCTGAGAAAATTTGTCTCTGTGGTCGTAATGACATCTTCCAACTGCGAATCGGAAAACGCCTTGTTACCAATAAAATTGATACCCCTAACCTTTGTGTTCGGGCCTTCATTGATCTCATAAACAAGATCAACGCGATTATGCTCCAGCTTTATTATTTTGGGATCAACTTGCGCAGCAAAACGTCCCTGTCTGCGGTAAACGTCTAATATGCGCTGCATATCTGATTGGACACGGGCACGTGTATAAATTGAGCGGGGCTTTAGCTGGACTTCCTTTTTTAGGGTATCGTCATCAATTTCGCTATTTCCCTCAAATGCCACCTTATTAATGACGGGATTCTCGACGACCTTAACAACCACCGTGCCGCCACTGCGCCGAATCCTCACATCGGAAAACAGCCCCGTTCCAAATAGCGCTTTCAGCGAACCGTCTACTTTTTCGGCATTGAACCGATCACCTGGCGCAAATTGCAGATAGGAACGCACCGTCTCAGGTTCGACACGGCGATTACCCTCAACCTTGATATTCCGAACGACCCCGGATTGCGCAAATGCTTGAGAATAACCGAAGGATGTGCCCACAACAGACAACCACGGCATAATTCCGGCAATCAGCAAGGCAAAGATGATTTGTCTGCCCATGATTATCCATTTAGACATCGTTTTTTTTTGCCCCTTTTTACGCCGGCCCCTAAAACGCGGAACAATGTATACGGGCCACGTTTTTGTGGCCATTTTTTGATTTGTTTTACAGGTTCACTACCGCTCTGGGAAGGGTTTCAGAGCAACACTTATTAACTTTTTTCAATTCAACTTATTAACTTTTTCCCATCTACAAGAACCTCAGATGGATCAAATCGTTCCATGTCGCAAATATCATGAGCATGAGAACGAGCGCGAGACCGATTCTAAAGCCAATTTCTTGGCTTTTTTCACTTAGAGGTTCCCCTTTAAGGGCTTCAATTCCGTAAAATAACAAATGCCCTCCATCTAGCATGGGTATAGGGAATAAGTTAATCAAACCAATACTAATGGAAAGCACCGCAGTAAGATGAATTAATGCAAGGAATCCTACTGTTGCAACCTGTCCTGATACTTGGGCAATACGTAAAGGTCCGCCCAGTTGATCCGGTGATTCGCGTCCTATAATTATATCATAAAGGTAGCCAAGTGTACGTGAAACAACAAAATATGTTTCCTTTGTTCCCATCCAAACAGCAGTAAGAGGATCGTATCGTTTATACGTCCATTCATCTTTCTGAGTATTCCGCTTGATCCCCAAGAGCCCTAATTTAATCTTATTGCCAAACTGATCTGTAATTTCACGTCGCTTTGGGGTTGCAGTGAGGGAAACCTGCTTACCATTACGTGTAATTATGAATTTGAGTTCTTGGTCAGCACGAGCGCTTACATAGCGTTGCATTTCGACAAAATTTTTGATCGGCCACCCATCGATCGAAACAATTATATCCCCTTTTTGAAATCCGGCTTCGGCTGCTGCACTATTCGGGGATACCTCATCAACGCGTGGCATCGTTGTCCTTTGCCCTATCGTGGCAAACATCGAAGCAAAAATAACTATAGCAAGCAGGAAGTTAGCAATGGGGCCCGCAGCCACTATCGCTGCACGTTGGCGGAGTGGTTTGCCATGAAAGCTGCCTTCAATGTCTTCCTTGCTCATATTCTCGATTTGCTCGCGATCTGGTACGCTAGCGGCATTTTCATCGTCGATAAATTTTACATAACCGCCAAGCGGAATCCATGACACCTTCCAGCGTGTGCCTTTGCGATCATAAAACCCAAAAATTTCAGGACCAAAGCCAATCGAAAAGCTTTTCACGACCACACCGCACCAGCGTGCAACTAAAAAGTGGCCAAGTTCATGGAAAAAGACGACAACCGTCAACACAAAAAGAAACGGCAGCACATAGGTGATCCAAGTGCTGGTTCCTAAGTATTGGCTTATAAACTCCATGTTCTTTTTGCTCCGTTAGCTATGAGACAATTTTGGCCTAATGTTTCTGATTAACATCAATCAAAAATATGAGAACTGTTTTTCATATTTTCCTAAGGACTAAGGACTAGGGCGCATCAGCCAATCGCGGCACTTCAACGCAAATAACGGCAGTTACAGTATGTAGTAGTTATCAGTCAATATTTACAATAAGTTGTCACACCCTGCCATTCTACGATGGCCAAACACTTCAAATGGGCAGACCTACGCCTGTTGGTGACACCGAAACCTCAACCCTCAAGCAACGCCTTATTAGATGGCTACATGAAAGAATAATTTAAAGTCTTAATTCTTTCCTAAACAACGCATTTTCAAGATTACCATGATTGCGATCGCAATTCACGGCGTGCTCTTACCTTCTTCACCAAGCGATAATGACGCAACCCGCCTGGCAGCTTTATCAATTTCCAGCACGCTTTCTAAAGTATCAGCGTCACCCAATCCTAGAGTTGAATCTATTTTTTCCAAGGTTTTTTCAACGATCTCCGGAATCCTGGAAAACCCAACTCTGTTCGCGAGAAAAGCTTCAACCGCCACCTCATTTGCAGCATTTAATACAGTTCCCGCAGTGCCACCCACACGCAAAACTTCACGCGCGATTCGCAAAGCCGGAAAACGATTTTCGTCTGGTGCTTCAAAAGTTAATTGCCCAAGCGATACCAAATCCAATTTTTTGGTTGGCGTAGGCATCCGTTTAGGCCAGGCTAGGCTATAAGCTATCGGTGTGCGCATATCAGGGCAACTCAATTGCGCCAGAAATGATCCGTCCGTATATTCTACAAGACAGTGTACAATTGACTGGGGATGAACCAACACATCCAGCTTTTCGGCTGAAACAGGGAACAGATGAAAAGCCTCGATAAGCTCTAGCCCCTTATTCATCAATGTTGCGGAATCAACTGTAATCTTGGCTCCCATTGACCAATTTGGATGTTTTAAGGCCTGGTCTGGCGTGGCCTTACTAATCTCTTCCACCGACCACGTTCGGAAAGGTCCTCCCGAAGCCGTTAAAATAATGCGCTCAATCGTATTGTGGGGGCTATCGCCTATTGCCTGAAAGGCTGCGGAATGTTCTGAATCAACCGGGAGCAATGCTGTTTTTGCAGCCACAACTTCCCGCATAAAAACCGAACCTGCCGCGACCAAACATTCTTTATTCGCCAAAGCCAAACATGTTCCCTGCTGAACCGCTTCAAATGTCGGCCGCAATCCGGCGGCACCAACAATGGCAGCCATATACCAATCGGCTGGGTGTGCAACCGCCTCAAGAAGCGCCTGCTCACCTGCCGCCGCTTCAATATCTGTCCCGGACAACGCCTCTTTTAGCTCCGCATATTTGCTATCGTCAGCAACCACCGCGAGACGTGCTTTGTGTTTTATGGCTGAGGCTGCAAGCTGTTTAGCATTCTTATGGGCTGTTAGAGCAACAACCTCAAAGGCTTGCGCATTCCGACCAATCAGGTCCAGTGTGTTCTCCCCAATGGATCCAGTTGCCCCAAGTATCGAAACGGTTCTGGGAGCATCAGGCTCTTGCAAAGGCATTACATTTGGGGCGACGTACATTAAGTCTTCCTATCAGCTCTAAAAACCTTTTTGAACACGAATTAAGGCCAAATCAAAAGAGATTTACCCGGCAACTCTCCTCCTAAAATCAAAGCAAACACAGCGGCTGCCACAGCAGCAAAAACGAAACCATCGACCCGGTCAAGAAGGCCTCCATGGCCTGGAATGAGCTGGCTTGAGTCTTTTATACCAAATATGCGCTTAGATGCTGATTCCATAAGATCGCCCAATTGAGCAAAAAGAGCTGCGAAGAGCCCAACCACACCGAGCATCAGCAAAGATGTCTCTCGCAAATAGATGCCAAAGATAACACCTACAAAAATGCCGCCTATTGCCCCGCCAAAAAAACCTGCCCATGTTTTGTTAGGAGAAACGCGTGGCCAAAGTTTGGGACCACCAATAACGCGCCCAAAAAAGTAGGCGGCACTATCAACTGTCCATACCACAAGATAAAGATACAAAATAACAAGCCAACCATGGTCAGGATCTTGACGTAGCCAAATAAGGGATATGGCCGGCAACCCTACATAGAAAACTCCCAAAACAGACCATAGGACGAGAGATGTTCCGTAAGTTAACACGCCTATTATTAGGCTCGCGGTAAAGAGACAAAGAAGGGCCAATCCATAATGGGTCATAACGCTCAACACGATTGCAGAGACCACAAAAAAGGCATGAATAAAAAAAACCAAGTCCACCCCTTTTTTTCGAATCAAAGAGGCCCATTCCCAACACATGACGATCGCGCCCAACATAACAAGCCCGGCAAAAGGCAACACACCTAAATAAGTTATGATAAGGGCACCGGCTCCCAGAACTAAAGCCGAAAGACAACGCAGCACAAGCTCATATCTTTTCGAGCTCAAATCTACGTCCATACCGCCTAAAGGCATCTTGCCTTCTCTCACGCTGTCGACCTCGTTCGCAGTCCGCCGTAACGCCGTTCCCGACTTAGATATTCATTAATGGCCGCCTCTAAGCTTTCACGCCCAAAATCCGGCCAATAAACATCAAGAAATACAAACTCGGTATAAGCGCATTGCCATAATAGGAAATTACTCAGACGCGCTTCGCCGCTGGTGCGGATTAACAGATCCGGATCAGGAAGTCCTGCAGTATCCAAATGTTCATTGATAGCCGTATCAGTAATATCTGCAACATCGATCTCGCCTTTGGACACTCGCTCTGCAATATGTCTCACAGCGCGGGTAATCTCATCCCGTGCACCATAATTGAAGGCGACGGTTAAATGCAGCCTTTCATTATCCTTCGTGAGTGCCTCGGCTTCCTTAATAAGTTTAACAATCTCCGGATCAACACCACTATAACAACCAATCATGCGAAGCTTGACATTTTCTTTGTGAAGCTCAGCTAAGTCACGGCGAATAAAGCGTTTAAGAAGCTCCATTAGATAGGAAACTTCGTCTTTTGGGCGCGACCAATTTTCAGAAGAAAAGCTGTAAATCGTCAAATATGGAATGCCGAGTTCAATGGTGGAACGGACAGCCCGGCGAACACTTTCCACCCCCTCCTTATGACCGGCAGCACGAGGCAAACCACGTTTCGCAGCCCACCGCCCATTGCCATCCATGATAATGGCGATATGCCGTGGCATGGATGGTTCCGATATTGAACCCCTGGCTTTTTCTTCGTCAACCGACACGGTTTTTTGGCCTTGTTATTGCTGTCTGGTACTCATATCGCGTCATGTAGTGGATTGCTAAACACTAAACTTGCATTATCTCCGCTTCTTTTGCCGACAGAGCTTCATCGATTTCCTTGATCATTTTATCAGTTAGCTCTTGCACCTTGTCGGCAAGACTATGGTGCTCGTCTTTACCCATTTCCCCATCCTTTTCAAGACGCTTCAGTTGCTCCATGCCATCACGGCGCACATTGCGCACAGCCACGCGAGCTTGCTCCGTGTATTTAGACGCGACTTTTGCAATTTCCTTACGCCTTTCCTCGTTAAGTTCGGGAATAGGGAGGCGTATCAATTGCCCTTCCACAACGGGATTTAAGCCAAGGTCCGATTCTCTTATGGCCCTTTCCACGGCCGACACTTGGCCCTTGTCCCAAACCTGCAACGAAATCACGCGGGGTTCTGGTACTGAAATCGTGGCAACCTGGTTGAGTGGCATGGGTGTGCCATAGGCGTCCACAGTTAGCGGATCAAGTATGCTGGCATTAGCACGACCTGTTCTTAAACCACCAAACTCCTGCTTAAGAACGTTAACCGCGCCCTTCATACGCCGTTCGATATCACTTAAGTCAAAGCTACCCTGGGACATAGATCGTCTCCTTCCGCTACCGGCTGGTTGTGCCCCCACACTTGCAGAACAGAGTGTGACCTTAGCATGCGTTTTTAGCACCAGATAGCAGGATCAAGAAGGATGCTTTATTTTATCCTGTGTTCTGAATTGCCGTATATTTGGCTCTGCCCTGAAGAACCTGCGGGAGGCTTTCCTCCTCCCTAATAGAGAATACAATGATCGGAAGATTATTATCACGAGCAAGTGCGATTGCCGTGCCATCCATCACCCGCAAATCATTTGCTAAAACATCACGGTAAGTCAAATTATCATAACGTTCAGCGTTAGGATTTTTCTTTGGATCTTCTGAGTAAACGCCGTCAACCTGAGTGGCTTTGGCGAGCACGTCACAATTCATCTCAACCGCGCGGAGTGCAGCGGCAGTGTCCGTTGTGAAAAACGGATTACCCGTTCCACCTGCAAAAATAACAACACGGCCCTTTTCAAGGTGCTTGAGTGCACGTGAGCGAGCGAACGCTTCGCAAACCGTTGGCATCGGAATAGCAGAAAGAACTCTTGCTGAGGTCCCAACTTTTTCTAGGGCATTTTGTAAGGCGAGAGCGTTCATAACCGTCGCCAACATCCCCATATAATCAGCGTCCGCCCGGTCCATCCCCTGAGAAGCCCCTTTGAGCCCACGAAATATATTACCGCCACCGACAACAACTGAAATCTCCGCACCAAGCAAGACCGCCTTTTGAATGTCGCGGGCAATTCGCTCAACTGTTGGCACATCAATGCCGTAGTCTTCCGGTCCCATTAATGCTTCGCCGGAGAGTTTGAGAAGAAGCCGCTTGTAACGAAGCTTAATATCTCCCATCGTCTTTCCTAGCAGCCCGTTTGAGAATTGTAACGCCCCCCATTGGATCCATCGACTTTAAGCCCTCGGATGACCTCAGAGCCTTAGGCATGGGACTCCTAATGCTCCTATGCGTCATGCCCGGACTTGAATCCAGACACCCAAAAGGGCGTTTCCATAAATCTTTTACAAAGCAGTCGCGGCCCCGCCCCGCCACCGCTATAATGCTTATTGGCCGACAGCTGCAGCTGCGACTTCTGCGGCAAAATCTTCTTCTTTCTTTTCTATACCCTCGCCGAGAGCAAAGCGCACAAAGCCCACGATCGTTATTGGCGCCCCAACATCTTTTTCTGCAGCCTTAACAGCCTTTTCAACTGTGTTTTCACCATCAATAACAAAGGTCTGTGAAACCAAAACAACCTCTTCGTAAAACTTACGAATTCTGCCTTCGACCATCTTATCGATAATGTTTTCAGGTTTACCGCTCTCGCGTGCCTGCTCCACTAAAACCGCACGCTCGCGCTCAACAACATCTTGGTCCAGTTCATCAGGTGTGACGGCTAATGGCGCTGTCGCGGCAATATGCATAGCAACTTGCTTTCCAAACGCGGCAAGCTTTTCCTTGTCACCCGTTGATTCAAGAGCGACCAAAACACCTATCTTACCAAGACCTTCACCGCTTGCATTGTGCATATAGCTAGCGACAACCCCATCGGAAACCGAAAGGGCTTGAGAACGGCGCAACGACATATTCTCACCGATCGTGCCAACCATCTCTTTGATATGCTCGTCAACGGGTTTGCCACTCCCAGGATAGGTCTTCTTTAAGAGCGCCTCTTGATCGCCATTCGTTTCTAATGCAAGCTTCGAGAGTTCCCGGACCATCTCCTGAAACCGTTCATTGCGGGCGACAAAATCCGTCTCGGAATTCACTTCTATAACAGCTCCGCGTGTGGCGTCGGTGGCAAGCCCCACGAGACCTTCGGTAGCCACTCTTCCGGCTTTTTTCGCGGCTTTGGCGAGACCTTTGGTCCGTAGCCAGTCAACCGCAGCCTCCATATCGCCTTCAGTTTCGTTCAACGCTGTCTTGCAGTCCATCATGCCCGCGCCTGTTTTCTCGCGCAGCTCTTTGACCATTGCAGCTGTAATCGTTGCCATTTTCAGCCTCTACGTAATTGGATATACTTGTTGTCTTGCTGATCAAGTACTTCTCATAAAAAGCACAGAATCATGCATTTTCTGCCTGAAGTTTGGTGGCCTGCTCCACCCAATTATCCCTTTCGATACGGCCTTTGAAGCTCAACTCTTTATCAATTCTGTCAATATCATCCTTGGTCAAACCTACGATCTGCCAATAATGAAAAATACCGAATGCGTTGAGTTTTTTCTCTAAGACCGGACCGACACCTGAAATCTTCTTTAAATCATCCGGCTCACCCTTTGGTGCCTTAAGGGGTTGAAAGCCTGATGCATCATCTGAAGCACCACTTTCTTGACTTTCTTGGTCCGCATTTGCCGTTTCTTCTGCTTTGGCTTCAACAGCGGTCGCTTCTTCCACGGCTTTTGCTTCTGCCGGAGGCGTTTCTTCCACCGCTACTTTACTATCAACATCAGCCTTTGTATCGGCCTTACCGTTCTTGGCCTTTGGTGGTCGGGCGTCTTCCTTAAGCACTTCACCGGTAGGCTCCACAGCAGCACCAACGTCAATGCCGGCCTCGCCTTGAGCACGCTCAATGCCATCAATTGCAGCGCGCGCAATCAAGTCACAATAAAGCGTAATCGCACGACCGGCATCATCATTACCAGGAATAGGGAAATCAATGCCTTGAGGATCACTATTGCTATCCACAACTCCAATAACCGGAATATTTAGCTTGCGGGCTTCAGCAACGGCAATTGCCTCTTTATTTGTATCTATGACAAAAAGAATATCAGGCACCCCGCCCATATCCTTAATACCGCCAAGAGCGCGTTCCAGCTTGTCCCGTTCCCGAGTCAATTTCAAAAGCTCTTTTTTCGTCAGGCCAAGCGCTTCACCGCCTAACAATTCTTCCAGAGACCGTAACCGCCGAATGGATTGTGAAATCGTTTTCCAATTGGTCAAGGTACCGCCAAGCCAACGATGATTTACATAATATTGTGCACAGCGGCGCGCCGCATCGGCAAGCACTTCAGAGGCCTGACGTTTTGTTCCGACAAAAAGCACGCGCCCACCCCGGGCAACAATGTCACTCACAGAAACAAGCGCCTGATGGAACAAAGGCACGGTTTGCGCCAAATCGATAATATGAATGTTGTTACGGCTTCCGAAAATAAAAGTACCCATTTTCGGATTCCAACGATGGGTCTGATGACCAAAATGAACGCCGGCTTCCAAAAGCTGACGCATATTAAATGCTGGCAGTGCCATAAGGCCCGCACTCCTCTTCTCCGGTTATTCCTCCGCGGATATAAAGACACGCCCCAAATCAATGGGACGCGCACCGGGGTAACGCATGTTTGACTGAAATAGCCGCAAACATATGCGCCACGTCATTATCCGCGTGTGTGATGAAGCGCCTTATAAGTATTTTGCGTGAGAATTACAAGGGCTTTACTTGTTTTTTCGTAAGCCTGAGTATAACAGAATTTGCCGCAGCCGAGTGGGATAAGCCCATATCCGTCTCCGACATCGATATAGAACTATATTCCTTAGCAAACCTAGCGTATCATTTCTCACAGATTGATTGCATTTGTTGAGCGTGGGTGTTCGATATGCTCCGAACATATCTGGTTACGGTTAAGTACCTTATTTTCGTTTTCACTTTTACACTCATCTCATCGGGAACTTTTGCTGCTCCAGCACAAAAATCTGAACCACCGAAACGTCCCAAGCTCCCGGTTAGCTATTGTCAGGCCGTCGCCAAGTATATGGGAGCCCCCTATCAGCACATCGCGTTTCGTCAGGCTACTCTTCAGAAAAACGAGATAAAATTAACCTTCGTCGGTCACTCCACATTTCGCATTGAAAGTGCAGGCGGGGTGATAATTGCGACCGACTTCGCAGGACTTTCCGGCCAAGGGCGCTTACCTGATATCGTTACGATGAATCGTGCCCATGAGACCCACTACACCAATTTTGTCGACCCCAAAATCAAACACGTGTTGCATGGATGGAATGACAAAAAGGGCTTCGCCTTCCACGAAGTCACACTTGATGATGTCCGC
Organism: Methyloligellaceae bacterium; assembly: GCA_965224165.1. Classification (GTDB taxonomy): domain Bacteria; phylum Pseudomonadota; class Alphaproteobacteria; order Rhizobiales; family CBDCYM01; genus CBDCYM01. Next base: position 2,526,439 of record CBDCYM010000011.1, read on the forward strand.
GTGCGCAATGTGCCGACAAATATAAGAGACTGGTCTGGCGGAACGGCTCTCTATGGCAATTCCATTTTTGTATTTGAAATTGCCGGTCTATGCATAGGCCATATGGGACATTTGCAGCATACATTGACATCACAACAACTGGCACAGATTGGTCAGCTTGATGTGGCTCTTGTGCCAGCCGATGGAATTTACACTATGGATCATATCGGCATGGCCGAGGTAGTCAGGCAATTGAAAGCCCGGCTGACAATCCCCATGCATTTTTTCGGTGGCCGTACCCTTAATCAATTTCTCGATCTCCTGCGGCCAACCCATGAGGTGAAAATTCACCCCCAACCTGGCATTGTTCTCTCGCGTGCGGGCTTGCCAAAACGCCCCGAAGTCCTTGTCCTACCGGGGTTTTAGAAAAGCAGCACAGTAGATCAACTTTCACGCTGGTCCTCAATTAAAGAGGGTGAGCTGCTCTCCACGGCAGGCGCTCCACTACTTTCCGTTTTGGTCATTTCAGCAGCCCCATCAAGCGTTGCATTGTTGAGAACAGTCAAAAGTGGCGTTAAGCCCTCCGTATCCACAAGAACAAAAATCTCAAGGTCTGAACGTGCCCGCTCGCTCCACCCCGCAATTTCAAGCATCCGCTCCGCTTTTGAAAACAAACCATGGTTGCGATGTGGTTTGGCTCCTTTGATCCGGTCGGCCTTCTCTTGGTCAATCGCCGTGCCGGTTTCTTCCAATCGCTCTAACCTTGTCTTGCGGATTTCTGTGAGGTCAGTCTCACTGCTTACACTTTCTTCTTTGCGCAGATTTTTGAGTTCTGCCGGTTTGGGCCAGCGCACCAGATCGAGATCATCCAGCACACCTGCCAGCTGATTCATCGCCAGAGCTTTTGAGGCTTCATCCTTATCATTTGGGTCGCAGCTATAAAGGTTAGGAATAACGAAGTAAGATGACTTGTTGTGGTGGATAAAGTGCTGACGCACCCATTCAAAATCAGCGTTTGGCGCCCTGGCAATGGCGGTATTAATTGCCGCCGTGATATGGCGAATAACGGCACTTGTCGGAAGGTGTATTCGCGCCTGCGTCCTTGCAAGGGCATCGCGGCGCACAGGCGCTGTTGCAGGTGGATTAAGAACTGTCAGGACGAGCAGGCCGAAATCAACACCGATCGTGGCGAGGAGCGCAATCAGATCGCGGCCTGTAATCGGTTCACCACTTGCTGTTTTGAAATTGGCGATCTTGCCGCCAGAGGCGATGTAGCCCACAAGGCCAGAAAGATAAGATCCGATATTTGTCCAGAGATTTTTAACGGCATTGGCAACCCCTGCCGGGCCTTCGGTAAACGCGGCCTCGCGAAGCTTAAGAACTGCCGGTTGCGCGGCCTGATCCGCTGCTTGCTCAAGCCTTTGCGCAAGGGTCGGGTCATAACAAGAAAAGCCGAGCTTACCTGGCGGGATTGAGACGACCTTCGCAAGGGCACGCATTTCAGAGGCTGTTGAGTGACCCAAGGCATTGCTGCGTGCCGCAATATTTCGTGCCTTGCCCCGAATCTCAGATGCTTTGGCCTCAAAAGATTGTTGACGCTCCGCCACTGTGGCCCCTTCGAGCCCAGCCACGCTTTTTCGCAGTGCCTCGATATCACCTTGAATTGGGCCGAGCCAAGAGCGCGCGATGCCATCGCGAAGCGAGGCAACAGAATCGCGCACCGTCAGCCTGGCATTATAGAGCGGGCCACGCCCTGCGCCGGATGGCGTTCCACAACTACCACCACTTGTTTCCTCACGTGACATCTGACTGTCTGACCAGGTCACCACATTGTCTAGCTGAACACGCACGGCATCAAGGCGCGCCGCCACCACCGCACCTGCATCGCGTGCGTCTTCTTGCAAGCCGGACAAGCTTGTTCGCGTTGCTTCTTCACCAGCGATTAAGCTCCACCAAAACCCATAACCAAAACCAATCGACCAAAGTGCCAGGAAGAGATAAAGAGGCAAAGTAATAAGCCGCTCGGTCACACGGCGCTGCACACCAAAGGTTTCACGCAGGGCAAGCCACATAAGAAAAGTCAGCGCCACAACGATCGCAATAACAAACAATTCAGTTGAGAATGAAAGCCCGCCGATCTGACGCAGTTGCGAGCCCCCCTCACTCGTCTGCACACCGATAATGAAATCCGCCATGCCACTCCAGGTGGCAAACCCGGAAATAGCGAGCAGCATGAGTGAAGCTACGCCTATCAGTGCATTCCGTCCGAACAGATAATCCGCAACCCGCCCCCAACCGGAAAGCACTGGTGTCTTCACTTCGGCCATACTCTACTCCCAACCCGACATAATTGGTTCAAAAGCTTGCAAGCTCATAAAGTGAACTAATTTGTGAACTGAAAGCAAGAATTAACTGATATTCTGAGGAATATCAGAATGTGATCACAGGGCAACAGTTGCAATGAAAGGAAGTTGCGCTCAGTCATATGGCGCAACGATATCTCCTGTAAGCTTACCATTTTTTGAGATACCGCCTTGGGGCATTATGGGCCCCTGCTCACTCTTAAAGTAAAGAGGTAGGCCTTCAGCGAAATTCATCGGCCGCTCATCTGGTGGTTGGCGTTGGTGATGAATGTGGATGTGCGGTTCACTTGTATTTCCCGAATTACCGCAGGCGCCAATCAGGTCTCCGGCTTTGATCTGTTGGCCAACTTTAACTGCAACGCTTCCGTTTTTCATGTGCGCTATCAATATATAGGTGCCGGTTTCATTTAACTTGATCGCAACAAAATTGCCTAACGGTTCATCCGGCATGGATGGAGGCCCCGGTTCAAGGTCTGGAGCACCATCATGAGTATGTGTGACGATTCCATCCGCCGGTGCCAAAATCTGGAGCCCATAACAGCCATACTTTTCTAGAGACTTTGCCCCATGTAAAGCCGGTTCACGCACGATATCATATGCCCAACGTTGATCCGGCACGAAGGCATGATAGTTCTTCGAAACTTCATCACCGCCCCAGGCAACTCGAGCAGATACCGCCATTGGCCAACGTATGGTAACAGAAGGGCGCATCGTATTTTTATCCGCAGGATAACGAATTGGTCCCACTGCGATTTGCCAGAACGTTGGAGCAAGCGCAAAAATTCCGACGGCTAAGGTCAGCCAAGCCTTTTGCGAAGCAAAACTCATTTTGTAGAAAAGAATGACAGCGACGATCGTAATGATTACCCCGAGCACCGGTACAATCAGTTCATGTCCGAACAACCATAGAAAAGGGGCATACGTAAATCCGTACCGGGCAGCGATCCAACTTATAACAGGAATTCCAATACAAAGCGCAATGAGTATTATGTACAAGATTTGAAGGACCATTAACTGCCCTCAAAGCGCATAACTTTACACCACTTTCAGCGTCTTATCGAATTACAAATGAGCACCAGGCTCGCCGATTTTAAACGCTACTCACGACCCAGGTTGGGGCAGTGCAGCAGGTTTATCACTCAAACTCCGCAAATAGAGGATGAGATCGGCCCGGTCTTGAGGCTTGCTGATCCCCTTAAAAGCCATCTTAGTACCTTTGAAGCATTTTTTGGGATTGGCAATAAAACACTCAAGCTCATCAAAACTCCACGTCCCTCCTTTACCGGAAAGAGCGCTGGAATAGGCAAAGCCTGAAACAGCAGCCATCTTACGAGCCACAATGTCATAAAGATTGGGGCCGACACCGGTTTTGCCGCCCTTATCAAAGGTGTGGCAAGCCTTGCATTTTTTTGCAACCTTCTTACCGCGATCAATATCCGCACTCGCTAAGCGAGCCCCAAGCGGTTTCACTTTTTCCTCGGTCCCCTTGCTACCCTCGGAAGTGCCGGTGTCCGCAACGGCAATCTCATAACCTGGTTTTTCAGGAGTATGATGCTCGAAGACTAAATCTGAGATGGTTCTCGTTGCAAAAATAACGAGTAGTGCAGCCAAAACTGCGCCAGCTATTTTGTTTATTTCAAATGCATCCATGGAATGCCGCTCCCAATGCGAAAAGCCCTTTTTCACTGGGAAGGTCTAGGTTTAACCTAAAGCCCTCAAATATTTGCAAATACTCTATAGGCGTTCCTTACCGCCCATGCAATAGGAGACATACCAGTTGTTACCAAATGGGCAAATCGCCGCATTTGCCAGAATCCGCACCAAATATTAAAAGTCATGTCTTTAGAATGGATCCCCCGGCATAGGTCGCTATATCGCCCAGCTCTTCTTCGATACGTATGAGCTGGTTATATTTAGCAAGCCGGTCGGAGCGGGCCAGAGAACCGGTTTTGATCTGTCCGCAATTCGTTCCCACCGCCAAATCAGCAATTGTTGCATCCTCAGTTTCGCCGGAACGGTGGGACATAACAGCGGTATAGCCGGCACGATGGGCCATATCAACCGCATCGAATGTTTCGCTCAACGTACCAATTTGATTGACCTTAACGAGAATCGAATTAGCCACACCTTTAGCGATACCGTCCGCCAATCTCGATGTATTGGTGACAAAGAGGTCATCCCCAACCAACTGGCACTTCCCGCCGATTGCAGATGTAAGTGTTTTCCATCCCTCCCAATCGTCCTCTGCCATGCCATCTTCAATAGAGATAATTGGGTAACGGCTGACAAGGTCAGAGTAAAATTCGACCATCTCTCCCGAATCACGGATCTTCCCCTCCCCTGTCATTTCATATTTGCCATCCTTATAAAACTCGGTCGATGCGGAATCCAAGGCGAGATAAATGTCCTCTCCGGGCTTGTAGCCTGCCTTCTCAATCGCCCCGAGGATGAAGTCCAATGCTGCATGTGTTGATTCTAAGTTGGGCGCAAAACCACCTTCATCGCCAACATTGGTATTGTGGCCGGCATCTTTGAGCGCTTTTTTTAAGGTATGAAAAATCTCAGCACCCATGCGAATGGCATCTGTACAACTGTCCGCATGCACCGGCATAATCATAAATTCCTGTATGTCGATGGGGTTGTCTGCATGGGCACCGCCATTGATGATGTTCATCATTGGTACCGGCAGAATACGTGCACCAACACCCCCAACATACCGGTAAAGCGGCAGACCTGTAATTTCAGCGGCAGCTTTGGCAACAGCCATCGACACACCAAGAATAGCGTTTGCGCCAAGCCTGGATTTATTTTCAGTGCCATCAAGTTCTATAAGGATTTGATCAATGCGGCGTTGATCTTCGCACTCCATGCCCTGAAGCACATCGAAGATCTCGCCATTCACCTGGTCAACAGCTTTGCCGACGCCTTTTCCGAGATACCGGTCGCCGCCATCTCTCAGTTCGTGGGCTTCATGCGCACCCGTTGACGCGCCCGATGGAACAGCGGCCCGGCCCTGGGAGCCGTCCTCAAGCAAAACATCAACTTCAACAGTGGGATTGCCTCGGCTATCAAGGATTTCACGGCCGATAATATCGATAATCGCAGTCATGATCTAAGCTCACTGGGTTGGAAAGGAAATTGGGGAATCGCAACTTCCTTCTAAACAATTGTGATCATTCTGCAAAGAGAAGCATTGCAGGTGTTGAATATTTATTCGGTCGTTCCGCCGAATATCCAGATTAAATCCCGCCCATGAGCATATATTTTATTTCGACATATTCTTCGATGCCATGGTGAGATCCCTCACGCCCTAAACCTGATTCTTTAACACCACCAAAAGGTGCAATCTCGGTCGAAATAATCCCTTCATTGATGCCAACAATGCCATATTCGAGGGCCTCGCCAACGCGCCATGTGCGCCCAAAATCACGTGTATAGAAATAGGCTGCAAGACCAAAGGGCGTATCATTGGCAAGTTTCACCGCTTCTTCTTCAGTTGAAAAACGGAAAAGAGCGGCTAGAGGGCCGAATGTCTCATCCTGAGCAAGTTCCATCTCGGCATTGGCATTTGTCAGCACGGTCGGCTCAAAAAAAGTGCCCCCAAGCTCGTGTTTCTTACCGCCAGTGATAACGGTACCGCCCTTTGCAACGGCGTCGTCTATATGGGCAATAACCTTATCCACTGCCGCTTCGTTAATAAGCGGCCCCTGGACAACATCAGGCTCTGTGCCATCACCAACTTTGAACTTCTTAACTTCTGCCGCTAGTTTTTCTGCAAAGAGATCATAAACGCCGTCTTGCACAAGCAAACGGTTTGCACAAACACATGTCTGGCCCATATTGCGAAACTTTGACGCAATCGCTCCCTGAACGGCCTTATCGAGATCCGCATCATCAAAAACAATAAAAGGCGCGTTACCGCCAAGCTCCAACGCCATTTTTTTGATTGTTTTTGCGGATTGCTCCATCAAGAGCTTGCCGATTTCTGTCGAACCGGTAAATCCAATCATACGCACAAGCGGGTTGGAGGTCAGTTCTCCCCCGATCTTGCTTGCCTTGCCCGTTACAACATTAAAAACCCCTTTGGGCAAACCTGCCCGATCCGCCAACTCCGCAAGAGCAAGTGCCGTTAGCGGTGTTTCTGACGCCGGCTTGCACACAACCGCACAACCAGCGGCAATTGCAGGTGAAACTTTTCGGGTGATCATGGCCATCGGGAAGTTCCAAGGCGTGATGGCACCAACGACACCGATGGGCTGTTTAGCAATAACAATACGGCTATCGGCACGATGCGTTGGGACGGTCTCGCCGTAAACGCGCTTGGCTTCTTCAGCAAAAAACTCAGTAAATGAAGCAGCATATTCCACTTCGCCTCGAGCTTCAGCAAGGGGCTTGCCTTGCTCGAGGGTCATGAGGAGCGCCAGCTCCTCTTTATGTTGAATCTGAAGCTCATACCAACGCCTAAGTATTTTTGAGCGTTCCTTAGCTAATGTTTTTCCCCAACTTGCAAAGGCTCTATGAGCCGCTTCAATAGCCGTCCGAGTTTCTTCCGTACCGAGACTCGGTACTTTTGTAATCTCTTCCCCCGTTGCCGGGTTGGTTATGCTTAACTCGGGTGTACCAACCCATGCACCATCAATATAACATTGCTCACGCATTAAGCTGGGGGTCCTCTGATCCATAACGCTTCTCCTGATACCTTGACCTCAATAACAATTAAAAGCTGCAACCTTGATCCATAAGTTTAAAGCATGCCTTTGGTCATTTAGACCCATTTGCTTGCTCAATTAATGGACAGCGTTACAGTCTGTTAGTGCACCGCTTATAAAATACGGTTCGGCCAAACAATACTCTTCCGTAAAAAAATAATCACGCGAAAATGCTAGGGTTTAGTGATAATTTGTTGATTGTCAACGCCATAGTTCGGGGTAAATTGTACTCAGCATTTTCATACACATTTTGTTTATTTCCAAAAATTACCGCTTTGCGGCAAACACATGCCGGTTAATATTGCTCGCCGCAGGAGGCACATATTTATGACTGCAGACACTCTCCAGATCGATGTGATCTCGGACGTCATGTGTCCATGGTGTTTTATCGGTAAATATCGTCTTGAACGCGCTCTCGAACTGGTGGGTGATCCGGAAGTGCTAATTCGGTGGCGACCCTTCCAGCTTGATTCAACTCTTCCGCCAGGGGGACTAGACCGCAAACTATATCTTCACCGAAAATTCGGTAGAGAAGGAACCGAACAAGTCCTCACACATATCGCCACCGTTGGAGCACAAGAAGGCATCCCATTTGCTTTTGATAAAATACGTAAGTCACCCAATACTCTTGATAGCCACCGGCTCATCCATTGGGCGGAGGCAGATAATTGCCAAGATCAAGTTGTTGAGCGCCTCTTCAGCTTATACTTCTTGGAAGGCCGTAACTTAAGCAATCAAAATCTCCTCGCCGAGGTAGCTGAAGAAGCAAAGATGGACGGTCATGCCGTTCGCGAACGTCTTGCCAGTGATGAAGCAAAAGACTTAATACGGAAATATATAGAAAGAGCGTCACAGATAGGTGTCACAGGCGTGCCAGCCTTTCTTCTAAATGGACACGCTCTCCTGGTCGGGGCGCAACCCGCCGATGTTTTGGCAAAAGCACTGCTAAAGGTGCTCGAATCTGACAAACATCCTACTGATATTTTCGAAAGCCAATAACCCTCGCTTGAGCTGAAAGTTCGGGACACTTCGTTTGAACCACTTGAAGCGGTTATTATTACCTTCAAACCCGGCACACCTGGCGTCATCCCGGACAAGCGCCAGCCCGAACGGTGCGGTTGACGGATGTGGCTGATTTTATCGTAAATTGCAATTAAACTGTGTTGCAAAAAAAGATAGCTCCCAACAATGCCGATCATTCGCGCCAGATCACAAGAAGACATCGCAGCCTGCAAAGCCCTGTTTATTGAGTATGCTGAGAGTATGGACTTTGATCTCTGCTTCCAGGACTTTGAGGGCGAACTCGCTGATTTCCCAGGTAAATACGCCTTACCAACAGGAGAACTCCTGCTCGCACGGCAAAAGGAACATGCTGTTGGGGTTGTTGGCATGCGGGATCTTGGCGACAAAATTTGTGAAATGAAACGCCTCTATGTGCGTGATATTGCGCGAGGCTCAGGTTTGGGAGAAGAGCTAGCGAAAGCGATTATTGATCGAGCACACCTATTAGGATACCGCGCCATGAGATTGGATACCATTCCGGGCCATCACGACATGGCCATCCGGCTTTATCGCTCATTGGGATTCCAGGAGATACCGCCTTATTGCTATAATCCAATTCCCGGCGCGGTTTATATGGAGCTGAAGCTTCCAGCGTCTTTCTCAACTAAATAGATGATACCTATTTACACACTGGCACCTTCAAAAATTCGATTGATTTCAAGGCGCCCCGGATTGAAAAATCTCCATAGTCAATAAGTAGTTTCCGGCTGACACCATTGGAAAAGAGCCTAAATGAAATTTGATAGGTTGGGACAGCCTCTTTGTCTTTTTCAGAATCAAAATAACTCAGTGCTATCGGCCAAGACATTAGTTTGTCCAAAGGCGTTGCATTTTTAACCTTGGAGAAGGCCTTATTGGAGCCTGGAGGATAGGCTTTACCGATAAAGGCGGTCGTCTCATAGATTTTCTTTCCCTTTTCTGACCCATCATAAACGCTGGCTTGCACAATTTTCTTTCCCTCATTGGCGGCAGAAAGAAGTATCTTGCTATGCTGAGTGGGGAATAAGACCTTTGAAGGTAATTTCATTTCACTCTTTGCCGGGCGGCGAAGTATCACGTTCACTTGGTCATTGCGCTTCTTTCGCGCAGCATCGCCTGTCGTGACTTCGCTTAATTTTTGATCCAGATACTGCGATGAATTGAAACGAAAGCGTTTGCCTTCACCCTGCTCCCAGGTCGAAGATCTCATGTCCGTAAGTGTTCCGCGACCCTGACGGTCTGTAATTTGTGTAACAAGACGCATATTGAGCGTATAACCTTCACAGGTTGACCCAGTGAACTCAAATACCATGCGCCCCCGAATGCCGGAAACACCCGATCCAGGTTTCGATTTTTCTAACGCCATATCGTAAACAGCACGATGAGGCGTTAACTTTACAGTTTCATTGGCGACAAGTGCATGGGCCGACGTAATCGCAACCGACCAGCTCATAAAACTCGCGAGTATGAATGTACAGATTCTGCTCAAATTCGTTGACATATTGTCTCTATTCATTTCTGTCTCTCATGACAGATTGCTATCCAGGGTCAAAGTTGGAAGTAATTCACTGTATCAAAACCATCTGCAAATTACATAATTTATGATACCAGTATCAAACTGCCAAATAAATTTAGCTGACAAGGAGTAACAGTTTTTACAATGTCATAGTTAAGTGCTCATATGTGTATTCATCATAACTAATTCGAGAGTTTATCATGACTGGACCGATCGAAACACGCCTGCATGAGCTTGGACTTGAACTACCTGAACCCGCCGCCCCGGCAGGCAGCTATGTTCCCTATCTCATTGAAGACAAACTCTTATTTATCTCAGGCCAACTGCCTATGGGCAAGGACGGCATAGCGGTCACAGGACGGCTTGGGGACACAATAGAAATTGCGGACGCACAGACAGCAGCAAAAATCTGCGCTCTGAATGTCATTGCTCAAGCCAAAGCTGCTACAGGAGATCTTGAACGGATCAAACGGTGCCTAAAACTAGGCGGCTTTGTTAATGCAACCTATGATTTCACGGAGCATCCAAAAGTTTTAAATGGGGCTTCTGAGCTTATGGTAAGTATTTTTGGTGATGCAGGCCGTCACACAAGATTTGCCGTAGGGTGTTCTAGCTTGCCTTTTAATGCCCCGGTGGAAGTTGAAGCACTTTTTGCGATTGTTTGAGGAATAGGCCCCGTTGACCTCCAGCTCCTTTAAACAAGATCTTGCGTGGATGCATCGGCCATTTGCGCATCGCGGACTTCATGACTCGGAAAAGGGTATTATCGAGAACTCATCATCAGCCGTTCAAGCTGCGATTGATCATGGGTTTGCCATTGAGGTGGATCTACAACCCGCACGCGGCGATGAGCCTATGGTTTTTCATGATGCCGCTCTTGATCGTCTCACAGAAGAGAAAGGACCTATAAAAGCCCGATCAAAGGATGAGCTGAGATCTATTTACTATAAAAACAGTAGTGATCAATTGGCGACGCTTCATGACCTTCTGGACCAAGTGCAAGGTCAGGTTCCATTGCTCATTGAGGTGAAGAGCCCTTGGATAGAAGCCCTGAATTTTGTCGAGCGGATTGCAGAAGACCTCAGTGGCTATTCCGGCAAAACTGCCATTATGTCTTTTGATCCACATCTCGTGGCGGCATTTGCAAAAAAAGCACCGGCAATACCGCGTGGCATAGTTGCTGAGAAATTCGATGACATGGCGTATTGGGGCGGACTAAACTGGCGGCAGAGATTTGCGCTGCGCCATCTTCTTTGGAGTCCTAAAGCCAGACCTCAATTTATTGCCTATGATGTGCATCACCTTCCGGCATATGCTCCACTTATTGCAAAGTCAGTCTTCGGCCTCAAACTCCTGACATGGACTGTCCGAACCGAAGATGACAGGCGCACGGCTGAGCTGTGGGCCGATGCGATGATTTTTGAAGGCTTCCTGCCGTGACTGTTTGGCGGTATATGAGCAATTTATACAAGGCTTTATGATGGGTGATAGTGAGCGCGTTCTCATCCGCGTTGAAACAGAAATCTCGGCGATTGACCCCTCCGGTTGGGACGCCTCAGCTAACCCCGATCCGGCAACATATAACCCCTTTATTTCGCACGCCTTCCTCTCGGCGTTAGAAGAAGCTGGTTGTGTCAGTGCCGAAGAGGGATGGTTGCCGCAGCATCTTATTCTTGATGATGGCAAGGGCGGCGTTCTTGGCACAATGCCATGCTATCTGAAATCCCACAGTCTCGGCGAATATGTTTTCGATCATGGCTGGGCTGATGCTTATGAGCGGGCCGGCGGTCAGTATTATCCTAAGCTTTTGTCAGCCGTTCCATTTTCGCCGGTAACCGGACGGCGCTTGCTTGTTCCCCCATCAGAAGACGCCAGCGATCGGGAACACGCGCTTGCAAGCGCTGCAGTCACGCTCACCAATCGGCATGACGTCTCATCCCTTCACATCAATTTTCTCACAAAAAGCGAATGGGAACGTATAGGTAATTTAGGCTTCTTGCAGCGGACAGATCAACAATTCCATTGGCAGAATGAGGGATATGAAAGCTTTGAGGAGTTTTTAGCGACACTTACCTCCAGAAAGCGCAAGGCTCTTCGCAAAGAACGCCGAGAGGCTCTCAGTTCCGGCATTGAGATTGATTGGATTTACGGTTCAGATATCAAAGAACATCATTGGGACACCTTCTTTGAATTTTATATGAATACGGGCCGCCGGAAATGGGGATCACCTTACCTTAACCGGACATTCTTCAGCCTTCTCAGTGCTAAGCTGAAAGATCGTATTTTGCTTATTTTTTGCCGCCGGGGAGACCATTACATCGCGGGTGCGCTTAATCTCATTGGCGGTGATACGCTCTATGGTCGCTATTGGGGCTGCTTGGAACAGAACCGTTTCTTACATTTTGAAACCTGTTATTATCAGGCTATGGACTATGCAATTGCGCATGGCATAAAACATATTGAGGCTGGCGCTCAGGGAGCGCACAAACTCGTTCGTGGCTATCTACCGAAGACAACCTATAGCGCACATTATATTACCGATCCCAATCTGAGAGGGGCTATAGCCGAATTTCTCGCAGAAGAAAGACGTTATGTCGAGATGGAAAACAACTGCCTTGCCGCTCAATCGCCGTACAGGAAAAAATAAAAGGGTTGACCTCTCAGAAAATTAATTCAATAGGGATGGGCAAGGCTCTGACCAAATCCACTCTAATACCAAACTGTAATGACGTCCAACTGTGAAACAGGAAAAAAGGATTTCGTGGGCCAAGAGCTTAACACAAATCTAAGAGTCAAGGTCATTACAGTTTCCTATAAGAGGCTAACACTCTATGACATATGATACCGACAATGTGTTCGCGAAAATTTTGAGCGGCGAAATGCCAAGTCATAAAGTCTATGAAGACGAAAAAACTTTTGTCTTCATGGACATTATGCCGCGATCCGAGGGGCATACATTGGTGATTCCGAAATCACCAGCCCGCAATATCTTAGATGTGGCCCCTGATGATCTCTCTGCCGTGATGGCAACTGTGCAGAAAATAAGTAAAGCCTCACTAGAAGCTTTTGAGGCTGATGGCATCACGATCCAACAATTCAATGAAGAAGCTGCCGGACAGATCGTCTTTCATTTGCACTTTCATATTTTACCCCGCCGGAAGGATGTGCCTCTTGGCCCTCCCGGTGAAGTGGCTGATAATGATGTACTGGCTCAGCACGCGAAAAAATTGAAAGCCGTGCTTTAGTAGGCTTTACTTGAAGTCTTGTAAAATCATGAGAAATGAAAACTTATAAATATGTTGGTCCAAGAGACCTATTGGTGCTTGTTGAGACAATGGACAAAGGTGCAGAAATATCTTCGCAAGAAGATATTCTGAAATGGGTCAAACATAGTGAACAGGTTAGTAATTACGATAATTCTGTGATCGCCACTTACACTGTGAATATTGATAAGAAATTGTTCATAGCAGACCGGCATTCGGAACATGTTCTTTGTGCGGGGGGTGAAAATGTTCTGTCGGCAGGAGAAATTACATTTCATGTTGATAAAGATATTGTGGAAGTATTGGAGGTAACAAACCAATCTACAGGATATTGTCCGGAACCTGAATCTTGGCCCTATGTAAAGGAAGCCATTGAGAATATAGGCTTAGAAAGCCCAGAACGTTTCAGTACGGAATTTATATTTCGCAAGTGTAATAGATGCAAATTATTGAATATCGTTAAAGACTATTACTTTGTTTGTGTAGGTTGCGGTGACAATCTGGATAATACTTGGAATGTAAGCTAATGGACGTTGAGCACTCAAACAATGACCACAGTTCTCATCATAGGTGCTAGTCGTGGTATTGGCCTTGAAGCTGTTCGCCAAGCTTTGGCAGCGGGTCATATGGTTCGTGCGCTGGCGCGTTCTGCTTCGGAGATAGAGATTGATCATCCTCAGTTGGAAAAGATCTCAGGCAGTGCACTTGATCCGGAAATTGTGAGAAAAGCTGTGAGTGGGACAGATGCTGTTATAACGGCGCTTGGCGTCCCGCCGACGCTCCAACATGTTCACCTCTTTTCTGGAAGCGCACGTGTCGTAACGACGGCAATGAATGAGGAGGGGGTGAGACGCCTGATTGCGGTGACGGGGATTGGCGCCGGTGACAGCAAAGGTATCGGCGGACCTCTTTATGCCCGCTTTTTTCAACCCCTTTTTCTTGGAAAAATCTATGAGGATAAAGACCTTGAGGAGGGGCTCATCCGTAAAAGCGGGCTTGACTGGACTATTGTTCGTCCCGGCTTCCTTACCCGCTTCGCACACACAGGCCGATATAAGGTGCTGACCGATCGCAAAGAGTGGACCGGTGGTTTTATCTCAAGAGCCGATGTCGCGGATTTTCTGGTCAAACAAATCGATGATGACACCTATATTGGGCAAACGCCGCTTTTGATTGGTTAGGGTCATTTTCACCCCGGAAAAAGATACTGGCCCACCAAAATCGCCGTTGCTCCAGCGGCCACACCTAAGGCCATAATCCGCCCTGCGATAAAGAAAGTGGCAACACCCAGCGCAAAAGCCCCAAGCCTAACACCAAGAGGAACACTCTCTAACGCCCCGACAGGAAAAAGCACCATGCGCGCCACCAACCCCGCCACAAGCGCCGTTGATACGGCACGCACCCATATTAGGATTTCACTCTCAGCGTTTAGGTTGCGTGACAGGGCAGCGCCCATAAAACGCCAGGGCTCAGTTGCTAAAAAGCCTGCTAAGAATATGAAGACAAACGGCCAAAAACCATCGCCAAGTGCTAACCCTTGCGCTTGAGCCATCTCGCCCCTCCATACGCAATCGTACCACCAACAAGTCCAGTGAGAAGCAGATCAAGCCCAGGGGCCACAAAAAAGAAAAGTGGTCCAAGCACAACACCTAATAATATGGCAGCATAGTCTGCACGCGATAGAGCAATAAGAAGAAGGGAAAGAAAAAAATAAATTGGGGTGAGGAACAATAATACAGCAGCAAACATCATTGGTACTTGGCCGGCAAGCGAATACCCCAGAACTGTGCCAACCAAAGTTGTCGAGCAAAGAGAAATTCCGAAGCCCAAAAAATAGGGTTGGCGCAGCTCTTTTGGCAAAGCTGGTAAACGACGCATAGCCTCGACCCAAACTGTGATCGCCACGAAATGCGATATCAGGAAAAGAAGCCAGCGAGGTGATTGACGGTCTTTGAGATGGGGGACCAATGACACCGTTAAAGGAAATAGCCTTACTGCAGTGAGCATAACAGCAAAAAAACAGGCCGCTAAGCTTGCCCCACGTGCGACCTGGTCGACAAGCACCACCTGGCCAGGCAAGGCAAACACTGTAGCCGTAGCAAAAATCGCGTGGCTTAAAGAAAACCCTGTCTCACGGGCCAGCACCCCAAAACCAACAAAGGTTGAGACAAGAACAATTGTCGGTGTTGACGGAATACCCAATACACCGCGGAAAAATGCCTGCCGTCGTGTTGCTCCGTCCACCCAATTGTAAATGGGAGCGTTATGCGCATCTTGCGCCAAGAGAGTAACCTAACCCGAATTGTAGATAAGCGATTCTTCTGAAGGGCCCCCAGGGGCACCGCCTTTCTCGCCAAGGCGGGAATGACGGAGTTCGTTGTATAGGAATTGATAAATTTCACGCATCCTATCTTAAGTTGAGCCAAGCCTTGTACGGTCGTTATGGTCACCTATCCATAACACAGACTTAACCTATTTTTTACGCGGAAGTGGAACGCGCGGTACAGGGCTTTGTCCGGGGTTTTTATCTCGTCTTCCTCCCCTCGCACCTTCCCCTGCAACCAGTTCGGTCCCGGTTGCGGTCGCTTCTTTGACCTTTGGTTTTCTCTTAGGCTTGCGTTTTGGCTTCGGAGGCAATTCTAGAAACTCAAAGCCCAGAACCTTTTTCCCATCCTTCTTAACAACGATAACGCGAACCGTTCCGCCATTATTCAATTTACCAAAGAGAAGTTCTTCAGCGAGAGGTTTCTTTATGTGCTCTTGAATGATACGCGCAAGCGGCCGCGCACCAAAACGTTCATCATATCCCTTATTCGCTAACCATTGATTGGCTTCATCTGAAAGTTCAACCGTGACATTACGGTCCTGAAGTTGAGCTTCAAGCTGGAAGACAAACTTCTCCACCACCTTGGCAATAACCTCTGGCACAAGGCTGGCGAAAGGAATGACGGCATCAAGCCGATTGCGAAACTCAGGGCTAAAGAGTTTCTCAATAGCGGCTTCATCATCGCCCTCCCGTTTGGACTGATTAAAGCCCATCGGAGGTTTGGCAAGATCTGCCGCACCAGCATTTGTCGTCATGATCAAAATAACGTTCCGGAAATTGACACTCTTGCCATTGTGATCTGTGAGTTTGCCATGATCCATAATCTGCAAAAGAATATTAAAAAGATCAGGATGGGCTTTCTCAATCTCATCAAGTAACAGCACGCAGTGGGGATGTTGATCCACACCGTCTGTTAACAGCCCCCCCTGGTCAAAACCAACATATCCGGGCGGCGCACCAATAAGCCGCGATACCGTGTGGCGTTCCATATATTCCGACATATCGAAACGAAGAAGCTCAACACCCAGCGCGCTTGCAAGCTGACGTGCCACTTCAGTTTTGCCAACACCTGTGGGACCCGAGAAGAGATAGCAACCAATAGGCTTTTCTGGTTCGCGAAGCCCCGCCCGAGAGAGCTTGATGGCCGATGACAATGCATCGATCGCTTGGTTCTGACCAAATACCACCTGCTTCAAATCGCGCTCTAAATTTTGGAGTACTTCGGCGTCAGATTTTGAAATCGTCTTAGGTGGAATACGAGCCATAGTGGCGATCGTTGCTTCGATTTCTTTTATACCAATCGTTTTCCTGCGCCGGGACTCCGGCAGTAACATTTGCGAAGCACCGGTCTCATCAATTACATCAATTGCTTTGTCCGGTAATTTGCGGTCGTGGATGTATTTAGCAGAAAGCTCAACGGCAGATTTGATGGCTTGATTGGTATAGCGAACTTTATGAAACTCTTCGAAATAAGGTTTAAGACCTTTGAGAATTTCAATCGTATCCGGAATACTTGGTTCCTTAACATCAATTTTCTGGAACCGCCGAACAAGAGCACGATCCTTTTCAAAATGCTGCCGATATTCCTTATAAGTCGTTGAGCCTATACACCTCAGCGTACCTGATTGTAACGCGGGCTTCAGAAGATTAGACGCATCCATGGCACCGCCGGACGTAGCGCCCGCACCGATCACAGTGTGAATTTCGTCAATGAACATAATGGCGCCCGGGTAAGCCTCAATCTCCCGCATTACCGCTTTAAGCCGTTCCTCGAAATCACCGCGATAACGGGTGCCAGCTAACAGCGCCCCCATATCAAGCGCGAAAATCGTTGACTCCTGAAGAACATCAGGGACTTCTGAATGCACGATTTTGCGTGCCAATCCCTCAGCAATGGCAGTCTTACCAACGCCTGGGTCTCCCACAAAGAGAGGATTGTTTTTCTGTCTTCGGCAAAGCACCTGAATGGTACGCTGAATTTCCGCTTCACGCCCGATCAGTGGGTCAACACGCCCTTCCCTCGCTTTTTGGTTGAGATTAATACAATAAACTTCAAGCGCATCTGCTCCGCGCTTTTTATCTTCGCCCCCTTCTACGGTTGCCGCGTCTTCTTCAACACCGCGAACCGCTTTTGGCTCCGACAAACCGGACCGTTTGGCAATGCCATGACTAATATATTGGACGGCATCGAAGCGCGTCATATCCTGTTCTTGCAGAAAATAGGCGGCATGGCTTTCGCGCTCTGCAAAAATGGCAACAAGCACATTGGCGCCTGTCACCTCCTCACGCCCTGAGGACTGCACATGAATAACAGCGCGATGTATGACCCGTTGAAAACCGGCTGTAGGCTGGGCCTCACCTTCATCATCAATAATGAGATTATCTAGTTCATTGTCGATATAATCTATGAGCTTGCCGCGTAGAATATCTAAATCCACATTGCAGGCACGCATAACGGCCGATGCGTCTCTATCTTCCGTGAGAGATAGAAGAAGATGCTCAAGCGTTGCATATTCGTGCGAACGCTCATTTGCATATTCAAGCGCTCGGTGTAAGGCTTCCTCAAGATTGGTCGAAAATGACGGCACCGCCTCTAACTACTCCTTCTCCATAGTGCATTGCAGCGGATGCTGATGCTGCCGTGCGAAATTCATAACCTGTGCAACCTTGGTCTCAGCAACCTCATAGGTATAAACACCACAAATACCGACACCTTTATGATGCACATGTAACATTATCATAGTTGCCTCTTCATGTGCCTTATTGAAAAACCTCTCAAGCACATAAACGACAAAATCCATGGGCGTATAATCGTCGTTCAGAAGAAGCACCTTGTAAAGGCTCGGTTTCTTCGTTTTTGAGCGCGTTTTGGTGACGATGCCGGTGCCCACATCACCGTCATCATGAAGATCGCCTTCATCTGCCATCTTCAAAATCTTCATGGTATCGTCAACTCCGCATTTTCATCGATTTTGCCAAAGGAGGGCTTAAGATTTCATGTTTCATAGAGTTTACATCACATAATATTACATATGCATTTTAACAGCACACACTTTCATGAATTTGAGACTCGTACGAATTTGAGACTCGGGATACAAGCAATCTTATGAGTTTACGTCCTCCACAGCAATTCATTAGCTCTCACCAATTTAAGAATAAGTGCTTTAAAAGGCCATAAAACGACAGAACACTGCGAAAAAAAAGACCTGGCCATAAACCCAGGTCTTTCAATCAGTAAAAAATATCAAACATGAAAATGATTTTATGGCTTTTTTGACAAAGCATTCTCTACGGGCTTGTAAGCATCTTTTGCCAAGTCGGAATACATTTCCCCAAGCTTTGAAACCTGACTGACATAATCATCATAAGCTTTCTTAGCAAATTCGGTTTGAATTGCTACCGCCTGCTCAAATGACTTAGCGCCAAAAAACTTCTCCATAGCAAGCGTACTATCTTCTAAAGTTTTTCTCGTATAATCATTCATAATAGAGGCGATTGCCTGAAAACCTTTATTAACCTCATTTGCGCTTTTCACAGCTGCATCAAAATTTTTCTGTCCAAGTTTTTGAAAATCTTCAAAACCATTCATCTTTGCTAGCTCCTCATCATGATCACTTTATCGCTTTGGATATAGGTTAGCGCGACATTCAACCACCATTTTATTGCAGCGCAGCATCAATATATGCGTCGCACAATAAATGTCAAGCTATGCCTGGAAAGGAGGTATGGAGTTGCATTTCTGTAGATCAAGACGTCTCAATTTACTCTGACATTGGCCGTTTAACCAATTCCTAACACCGCAAATTTACGGTTACGTTGCAAGCTAAGTCTAATACTTTAACCAAAGTGCCCCAAAGATGCCCAAAAGGGATGATGTGGTCCATAATTAGGGAGTTCTTTCGTACAAAGAAGCGGGGCATACTAAAGGGCGGCTAACAACATAATAACATGATTGGTATTATATTCGTGGATAGTCGTTAGGGATTGAGAGGGGCAATGAGTAAGGACGCGGGTAATAATAAATCAAGTATCGGCTATATCCCTTATAATCATATGTGGATAGTTTTGCTAAGTTTTGGAGTATTCTTAGCCAACTCTGTTCAAGCGGATGCAAGACCTCGCTATGCGGCAATGGTTATTGACGGTAATACTGGAAAAACACTGTTTTCGCGAAACCCGGATGCAATACGCCACCCCGCTTCTCTCACTAAAGTTATGACGCTTTATATGCTTTTCAATGAGCTTAAACGCGGGCGTAAGAGTTATCACTCTGAGCTTATCGTCACCACAAATGCTGCCCAACAGGCACCATCAAAGCTAGGCCTTAAGGCGGGAGATAGAATTCTCGTCATTGATGCGATTCGAGCATTGATAACTAAATCTGCAAACGATGTTGCCGTTACGGTCGCAGAAAATTTAGCGGGTACGGAACAGGCTTTTGCCCGCGAAATGACGGTTAAGGCTCGTTCGCTTGGAATGACACGCACGATCTTTCGCAATGCATCAGGTTTGCCAAATCCAAAACAGATCACAACCGCACGCGATATGATCATACTCTCACAAAAAATAATGCATCACTTCCCTAAGCTTTATAGTCTTTTTAAAACCCGCTACTTTTCTTATAGAGGACGGAATTATAAAAATCATAATAGCCTGCTGTTCAAATACAAGGGAACTGAAGGAATTAAGACCGGCTACACACGCACTTCCGGTTTTAATCTGACAACTTCAGTGCGCAGAAAAAATAAACATTTGATTGCAGTCGTTATGGGCGGGAAATCGGCCAGAAAACGCGACGCACATATGCGGGCCATTTTGGACAGGACATTCCCCAAAGCATCGTCCCGTAAAAAATACCCAAAACCTAAATCCGTGCCTGTCGCCCAATTGCAACCGCATCAACGGAACAAAGTCTCGCATAAACATCTTTCTGTTAATGCACCTCAGGCACTTGCAAGAGCCAATGTTGCAGTTGTTAAAGGAGAAGGAAGCCGTGCTCCAGCTAAAAACACTCAGTTACAGCCAGCGCAGCCTTTAGAGGCAAAAAAAACACAATCTTTCTTGCAACAATCAACAGAATTACAAACTAATCCAACAAAACATAAACTTGCAGAACCAACGCCACCACAAAAGGTTTACCCTGTACAACCAACCAAGCCGCAATTGGCACAACCGAAAAAAGCGGCAGGTCCATTTCACGTTCAAATCGGCGCCTTTTCGACCGTACAAGAAGCTGAGCGGAAATTAACAGCTGTAAATAACAAAGCCCGCGACCTGTTACGTGGTCATCCACCGGTCACGATGCCGGTTCCAGACCCACAAAAACAGCTTATCCGTGCACGTTTTGCCGCCTTTTCAAAAAATAAAGCACGTTCAACCTGTTCATGGCTAAGAAAACGTTCCATCGACTGTATTGTCATGCGGGCCCAGTAATAAACATAACGTTCTCACATCAGAGCATCACATAAAGCCTGCACCACATGGCGGGCTGTGCGGTCTCCACCATCTTTGATCTGGTGTCGGCAAGAGAACCCGTCAGCTAGAATAATAGTGTTCTCAGAGGCTGTACGAATTGCGGGCAGCAGAGATAATTCGCCCATCGCCACGGATATGTCATAGGTCTCTCGATGATAGCCAAACGTTCCCGCCATGCCGCAACAGCTTGATGAAACAACCTCCACTTCGAGTTCCGGAATTAATTGCAAAGCTCCTTCTACTGCCCCCATTGATAAGTGAGCTTTTTGATGACAATGGCCATGGAGGAGCGCTTTTTGCGGCATAGGTTTAAGTTTGAGTTTCAGGCGCTTTGCTTCAGATTCTGCATATAAGAATTCTTCGAGCAAAAAGGCCCGTTCGCTTAAATTCTTGCCAGCGGTTCCTGGCAAAAGGGAAAGAAATTCATCTCTAAAAGACAACAGGCAACTTGGCTCCAACCCTATGATCGGAACTTTACGGTCAATAAAAGGGCTGGCAGCGATATGTACACGCTCAGCTTCTCTGCGGGCCTGATCCACTAATCCGGCTGAGAGAAAAGTTCGACCACAGCATAAAGGGCGTCGCCCGGAAGAGGGTTCAAGACAATGCACACGGTAACCGGCATGCATTAATAATCGTGCCGCCGCATAGAGATTTTCCGGTTCGAAATACCGATTAAAACTATCGGCAAAAAGAGCGACTTCCGGACCTCCTTCAGGGCCTACTGGTGCAAAGGCCTTAAAGGGGCGATACCGCCATTGCGGTAAGGGGCGTTTTTCAGAAAACTCTAAGAATTTTTCTGAAGCCCGAGCAAGACTTGGCATTTTGTCACGCAGATTCATGGCCCAAGATAGTTTTGCCGCCAGAGGGGCATAACGTGGCAAATAAGCTACAAGACGCTCATGCCAACCAATCCCAGTTTCTTGGGCCATAGCATGAAGCACTTCAATTTTCATTTTGGCCATGTCAACACCAAGCGGACATTCGAGCTTACACGCTTTACAGGAAACACATAATTTCATGGTCTCGCGCATGTCCGTAGAACTTAGCGCCCCCTTCCCAAGCTGACCGGAGAGCGCCAAACGCAGAGTGTTGGCTCTGCCCCGCGTTACATCTTTTTCATTGCCAGTAACGCGATAAGATGGGCACATCACTTGGGCATCACGCTTACGGCAAGCCCCATTGTTGTTGCACATCTCAATAGCGCCCTGGAAACCTCCACCAGAGCCTGTATAGCTGGACCAATCCAGAGCCGTTTTAATTTCTGGAACATGATAGTCATGGGCATACCGAAAATTCCGGCGGTTATCCATGGGTTCCGAATGAACAATCTTGCCGGGATTCATGCGCCCTTCAGGGTCGAAGCGATATTTCACCTCTTCAAAAATCTCAACTATATGCTCCCCATACATTGAAGAATGAAATTCGGAACGGACAAGCCCGTCACCATGCTCGCCTGAATGGGTGCCCTTATAA
Source organism: Methyloligellaceae bacterium (assembly GCA_965224165.1). Classification (GTDB taxonomy): domain Bacteria; phylum Pseudomonadota; class Alphaproteobacteria; order Rhizobiales; family CBDCYM01; genus CBDCYM01. The sequence continues at coordinate 2,548,587 of CBDCYM010000011.1, forward strand.
GTGCGCACAAGCTCAAATGCCTCTTCGGCAATGGCACGCATCTTTTTGATGTCTTCTTCCAATTTGAGATTAAGAACCGGGCGCACATGCAAACAACCGACGGATGCATGTGCATACCAAGTTCCTTCCGTCCCATATTTGCCGAAAATATCCGTCAGACGCTCCGTGTAATCAGCCAAATGTTCCAGGGGTACGGCACAATCTTCAATGAAAGAAACAGGCTTCCCCTCCCCTTTCATGGACATCATGATGTTAAGGCCCGATTTGCGGACCTCCCATATTTCCCTTTGAAAATCACTGCCTATGGCTTCAACAACACTGTGGGGATGTCCCAAATCCCCCATAAGTTCATCAAGCTGCTTAAGCTTTGAGATATTTTCAACCTGATTATCTTCGGCAAATTCTGTAAGCAGCAGTGCCGCCGGTTCTCCCTTTACGAAACGGTCGATTGTTTTCCCGAACATGCGAATATCCCGGGCAAGCTCTATCAGCGTCCGGTCCACCACCTCCACAGCCGCTGGCCCCAGCTTAACAATATGTTGGGCTGCTTCCATGGCTGAGCGAAAAGTTGGAAAATGACAAACGCCCAAGGCTTTGTTTTTGGGCAAAGGAGCAAGCTTCAAGTCTATAGAGGTGGAAAGGGCGAGAGTGCCTTCTGAACCTATTAATAGCTCTGCAAGATTAATAGGCACGCCATTATCCAAAAGAGCATCAATATTATACCCGCCGACGCGGCGCAAAATATCAGGAAATACCTTTCTTATATGTTTCGCTTCCCGCTTACCGAGCTTCAACAGACCCTCCAAAAGCCTTTGCACTTCAGAAGGCATATTTACACAGTCATTTACGGTCGAAACTTCACCAAACCGTGCCTTGGTCCCATTTGGAAGGATTGCATCAATGGCAAGGACGTTATTGCGCATGATGCCGTAGCGAAGAGAGCGCGTGCCGCAGGAATTATTACCGGCCATGCCGCCTATTGTGGCACGGCTCGAAGTAGAAATATCGACCGGGAACCAAAGGCCCGTCCCTTGAAGAGCAAGGTTTAATTCATCCAACACAATACCGGGTTGGACCATACAACGGCTCTCGTTCACATTGATTTGTATAAGATTATTTAGATATTTCGAGAAGTCTATAACGAGGGCCCGACCAACCGTTTGACCACTTTGTGATGTCCCAGCACCGCGAGGCAATAGCGGAATTTCTTCTTCACCCGCAAGTGTGACAATTGCCTGCAGATCATCTTCTGTGCGTGGCACAACGACGCCGACTGGCTCAATCTGATAGAAAGATGCGTCTGTACTGTAACGGCCACGGCTAAATCGGTCGAAAAGAACATCCCCTTTGATCTCCTTTTCCAGACGGGCCTTAAGCGTGCCTTCCACAGCATCAGACATAAGGAACCGGCTCATCTGCGTATTGGATTGTTAACGCATTTGTCATAACAGCTTCTCTCTGATTGGCAGTGAGATTGATTGTTCTCAGACGATGACTCAGCTAGAGTTTGGGAGCAAGGTTCTATCGGAGATTGCAATAACTTCAACTCACAGGCTTGTATTAACTCCTTACCGGGGCAATCCTTTTTGTTTGGTGGTCTCAAGTAACGAAATGGTAGGCCATACATACGACGGTTGGACGTTATAGCAGTCCGGCATTAGACTTGAAACACTTGAACAAAGGCTGCAAGACCATGCGGAGTGCCGGCCGTCACTTCCTTCAGATCCCCGGACCAACTAATGTTCCCGACCGGATATTACGTGCCATTGATCAACCCACGATTGACCATCGCGGCCCTCAATTCGCGGCACTTGCACGTAAAATCCTTCATGACCTACCAAAAATTTTTGGGTGCAGCGGGCCTATCATTATTTATCCTGCCTCGGGAACGGGCGCTTGGGAGGCAGCCCTTGTCAATACGCTTTCGCCTGGTGACCATGTTTTGATGTATGAGACGGGCCAGTTTGCAAGCCTATGGAAAACGGTTGCAGAAAAATTAGGGCTTATTCCTCAAATACTTCCCAGCGATTGGCGCCATGGCGCTGATCCGGATGCCATTGAAGCACAATTGGCAGAGGACACATCCCACACGATCAAGGCAGTTTGCATCGTCCATAATGAAACTTCGACAGGATGTGTTTCTAAGATCTCCGATATCCGCCAGGTTATGGACCGTGTCAACCACCCCGCTCTTTTAATGGTCGACACTATTTCATCATTGGCGTCAATCGATTATAGACAAGACGAGTGGGGCGTAGATGTCACAATTGCCGGTTCACAGAAAGGTCTCATGCTTCCGCCTGGCTTGAGCTTTAACGCGCTTAGTGAAAAAGCGCTGAAATGTGCCGAAACAGCAAAACTTCCAAAATCATATTGGACGTGGCAAGACGTCATAAGCGCCAACAAAAACGGTTTTTTCCCATATACGCCTGCAACAAATCTGCTCTATGGGCTTACCGAAGCTGTTGATATGCTTCTTGAGGAAGGATTGGAGAACGTCTTCACCCGTCATGACCGTCACGCGGAAGCAACACGGCAAGCTGTACAAGCTTGGGGCCTTGAAGTTTTATGTTTAGACCCACAAGCCTATTCAAGCTCGCTAACGGCTGTACTGGTTCCCGAAAACAGCAGTGCTGATGCCATCCGCCAGGCGATCCTCAACCATTTCAATATGTCTCTCGGTACAGGTTTAGGGAAACTAACTGACAGGATCTTTCGTATAGGACATCTAGGAGACTTCAACGACTTGACATTAGTTGGCACGCTTGGAGGGGTAGAAATGGGACTTGAATTAGCGAATGTACCCCATCAAAGCGGAGGTCTTCAAACAGCACTTCGCTATTTGGCGAGCACCATAGCATAAGCTCTGGTAACTCATTTTTTGATTGTCTTTAAAATTGGGAGGAAAAAATGCGCAAAGTTTATATGTTTTTGGCTGCTGTTGTGGCAGTCGTTCTGATCTCGGGCGGTGCCCACGCGGAGAAACTTGTCTTAAAATTCGGACATGTCGGCGCACCAGGCTCGCTTTTTGCTGCCTGTGTTGAGGAATTTGCCAAACAAGCAAACGCAAAACTAGGCGACAAGGCTGAAGTGCAGGTATTTGGCGCAAGTCAGCTTGGCAAAGACAAGCAACTCCTGCAAAAACTCAAGCTTGGCCAAGTCAACTTTTCGTTACCATCATCCGTCATGTCGTCTGTAGCAGATGAATTCGGCATTTTCGAAATGCCTTATATTATCAAAGACCGTGAGCACATGAAAAAGGTTCGTGAGGCCATTTTGGACAAGGTGCTCCAGCCAGCCGTTAAAAAGAAAGGCTATCGCATTCTGGCAATCTGGGAAAACGGCTTCCGGAACATCACCAATAATGTGCGCCCGATTAACAAGCCGGAAGATCTCAAGGGCATTAAACTACGCACCCCAAAAGGCGCATGGCGTGTGAAAATGTTTAAAACCTACGGCGCAAACCCAACACCGATGTCATTCAAGGAAGTCTTCACGGCACTTAAGACAGGTGTCATCGATGGCCAGGAAAACCCTTTCGCACAAATTCACAGTGCGAAGTTCCAGGAAGTACAGAAATATCTATCCTTGTCTGGCCATGTTTATACACCGGCATATGTCCTTGTCGGAGTTGATAACTTTGCCAAGCTCCCTGCAGATGTGCAAAAGACTCTCGAAGATGTCGCAAAAGGTATGCAGGACTGGGTTTATGAAACCGCAGCAAAACTGGAAGGTAAGCTTTTCGCCGATCTGAAAGCCAAGATGCAAGTGAACGAAGTTGATAAAGCCGCCTTTATTGCTGCAAGCTCTGGCATTTACAGTGATTTTTCATCCAGTGTTCCCGGTGGGGCGGATCTTATCAAAACGGTACAAGGACTGGCTGCTGGGCGAGGATCAGGTGCTGGCGGTGCCGCGGCAAGAGGATCTGGCCCCGGTGGCGCCATGAAAAAAGACACGATGAAAAAGGACACGATGAAAAAGGACGCTAAGTAAAAACCTTTACTCTCTGATTAGATCGAGATTAAAGAACGGGCTTCCCATACAGACATAGCAGTCATGGGAAGCCCACTGCTTAATCATAATTTGTATGCCTGTACTATTGGCAGTTATCTCAACGATGTTCCAACGAATTTCCAAGCTCATTGGCCAGATTCTTGAGTTTATTTTGATCCTTCTCATGGTCTTGCTAACCGCCGTCGTTATTGTCGCGGTTTTTTATCGCAAAGTTCTTGGAGATTCACTCTCCTGGTATGATGAGATTGCTTCAATCCTACTTGTTTGGGTGACGTATTATGGTGCGGCCCTAGCGGCTTTACGACGCAAACATATTGGTTTCGATGGCGCCCTTCTTACCTTGCCGGTAAATTTACGACGTATTGCATTCATCTTCTCTGAAATTCTCATCATCGGTTTTTTTGCCCTATTGGCTTATAGTGGTTGGCTTGTTTACCAGATCGTAGAAGGCGACAATCTGGTAAGTTTGGTCTGGGTTCCCCAACAAATCCCCCAATCCGTTATTCCGATTGGATCCATCTTATTTATTTTAGCCGAACTACTCAGCTTGCCACGTGCCTGGAGTGCAGTTATCGCAGGGCACTCTCTGGAGCATAGTGATGTCGAAACAGGGGGCGAAAGATCATGATTATACTTCTTATGTTCATCGCCCTTATTCTTATGATTTTGATCGATGTACCGATTGGCGTTGCCCTTGCAATCGCTGCAACAATGGGGATTTTACTTGTCGATGGATGGAGCGGCATTACCACGCTCGGCGTTGATATGTATGACGGAGCAGGCAAATTTTCACTCATTGCCATTCCTATGTTTGTGCTAGCGGGCGCCATCATGAACGCCACTGGCATATCGCAACGTTTGATTTCTTTTGTATCCGCATTGCTCGGTTTTATCCGCGGCGGGCTTGCCATGGTGACGATCGGCGTCTCTATGTTTTTCGCCGAGATTTCCGGCTCTGCGGTCGCCGATGTCGCTGCAATAGGTTCGATCCTAATCCCGGCCATGAAAAAGCGTGGATATACCGCCCCCTTTGCCGGCGCTGTGACCTCTTCAGCCGCCTCGCTCGCAATTATTATTCCGCCATCGATCCCAATGATCCTCTATGGGGTTATGTCAAACAGCTCCATTGAACAACTTTTTGTTGCTGGATTCATTCCAGGTCTACTTGGCGGTCTAGGTCTGATGGGTGTGGCTTACTGGTTTGCGCGCAAATATAACCTGCCAGTTGAAGAGGCATTTGATCTGAAACGTTTGCGCCTAACGTTCATGGGTGCTTTACCGACATTCGCACTGCCAATCATCATATTAGGAGGTATTTTTGGTGGTTGGACCACAGCGACGGAAGCTGCCGGGCTAGCCGTTCTCGCTGCTCTGGTTATTGGTCTCGTGTTTCCTGCTTATGATCGGCTGATAGGCTACACGGAAGAAAAATCTGGATTGGATCTCAAACATTTAAGGGCTGCTATGCTTGAAGGGGGCATGCAAACCTCTGTCGTTATGGTACTCGTCGCAGCTTCCGTGCTGCTTGGAAATTTCCTTACAGTCCGGCAAATTCCTCAAGAACTTGCCGCCGCCATTTTAGATTTTACAAATAACAAATATGTCATTCTTCTCCTCCTTAATATCTTCTTTTTGGTGATTGGATTTTTTCTACATTCCGCCGCGGCCATCATTTTGGTTGTGCCAATTATTGTGCCGCTTATTCAGGAGGTCGGCATTGACCCCATTCATTTTGGGCTTGTTGTTACCTTGAACCTCGCGATCGGACAGCAAACCCCTCCCGTTGCCTCCGTTTTGATTACGGCATGCTCAATCGCAAAGGCTAATATTTGGGAAGTCAGCAAAATCAACATATATTTTGTTGCAGTTCTGCTCACTGTCTTGCTGATTTGCACTTATGTCCCAGCAATCCCAATGTTTTTGGTTGAGGTTTTTTATCGTTAAGATCAATTATACAAATCATGACTGAGGAAAACCACAAAGGCCCTCTGAAGGGCATGCGTGTTCTCGAACTCGCGCATATCATGGCTGGACCTGCGTGTGGACTTATGCTTGCCGATCTTGGTGCTGATGTCATTAAGGTTGAAAAGGCACAAGGCGGTGATGATACACGGCGTTTTCTACCGCCGGATATCAATGGCGAGTCTGCACCTTTCATGATGATGAACCGTAACAAGCGCGGCATCGCACTCGATCTCAAAAAAGAAGGCGGCCGTAATGTGCTCTTGCGGCTTGTAAAAGATGCAGATGTTCTTATTGAAAACTACCGCCATGACACTATGAGCAAATTAGGAATCGGTTATGAGACGCTGAAGGAGATCAATCCAGGTTTAATCTATAGTGAAATTTCCGGTTTCGGCCGCACAGGTCCCTATGCTGATAAAGGAGGTTTTGATCTTATTGCTCAGGGCATGTCAGGTCTTATGTCCATTACAGGCGAGGGACCGGACCGGCCACCGGTAAAGGTCGGTGCGCCTGTTAGTGATATTACCGCCGGAATTTTAGGAGCCATGGGAATAATCGCGGCTTATGCTCACAAGCTCAAAACAGGAGAGGGACAGAAAGTTGACACTTCTCTTTTTGAAGCCGCTATTACGCTCACCTATTGGCAGTCGGCAATTTGTTTCGCTACCGGCCAATCGCCAGGAGCAATGGGGTCGGCACATCCACTAAATGCTCCTTATCAGTCTTTCGAAACTCAAGATGGTATGATCAATATCGGTGCGGCCAACCAAACGAATTGGGAGAGGCTGCTCCGCGTTCTTGAAGCGGAAGAGTTAAATGAAGATCCTCGGTTCTCAACCAATGCCGGGCGTATTACGCATTTAGAGCCTCTCGTGGAGGCTCTCTCTGAAAAGTTGAAAACACGTAAGAGCAAAGACTGGTTAGACCGGCTTGATGCAGTTGGTGTTCCCGCCGGACCTGTTCTCTCCATTCAGGAAATGCACAATGATCCACAAACCCTTGCCAGAGATATGGTCACTGAAACGGAGCACCCTATTGCCGGATGGGTTAAAACCTTAGGTCTCCCAGTCAAGTTTTCAAAAACACCCGGCAGCGTGACAAGCCCGGCACCGCTTCTTGGCCAACATAGTCAGGATGTCTTGCTTGAAGCGGGCTATACTGAAGCGGAGATTAAACAATTTGTCAGTGAGGGCGCGGTCGTCCTTAATGAAAAAAACTTATAAGTGTATATGAGAAAAATGCTCGTAACTCTTGCATGATTTAAAAGTGTGCATTAATAATAGGTACTCGCCTTTTCAAGGTCAAACCAAGGCTAGGCGATCGTCATCTTGCCCTCGGCGGCAACAGCGGGGTTGCTGGGGGTAAGATGATTTAATTTTCGTCATTCAATAATTCTCCAATAAATAAAGTTATCATGCATTCTCCCACGTAAGTACTTTATTGATGCCGCGCTACTATAATTTCATCTTTACAATTTGCTTCCATACGCAACCAGAACGCCAATTTCCCATCGACAATTTCAAGCGATTTTTTGGCTTGACGTGCTAACGGAATATTTTCTCCACGACAAAAAGCGATCATACAAGCAGCTACGATATTGGGTTCCAGTTTAAGAGTAGACCGGTTTCCTGTTCTTGCTTCGCGCAGATGTAATATTATTTTGGTTCCTGCACCAGAGTGGCTAGAGACTTTCTCTATCCGAGCTACCGGAAATCTTACTCCTAGACGACTACCATAATCTGTAAATGCACGGCGTAGTTCATCAAAGGTAAATGTAAGAACACGGACTTCGTTCGGCATTTTCCCACTCCCAGCCCCCTAAAGCATATCTCGCAAAAGTGGGCACCGGTTTTGCGAAAAAAGATATGCGACAACAAAAAATAGAGCATCTAAACGCGGGATGCTCTTGACGATATGAGCGTGCCATAAGCTGCCTAAAAGCAGGTAAACAGCCAAAACATATGTCCGGAATAAAATTGAGATTTAAAGTTAGGTTATGCTAGCAATCTTTAAACTCAGATCCTAATTAGCAACCTGTGGTTGGTGTTTTACACTCAATAATATAGTGGCGTATAGAGCAAAAACACCAAGATGTAATAAATCATATCTTCTGCCCTGGCCTAGGAACGGGTGGGCATCTCTAAATATTCCCTTCGGGCCATCCACCACCCCCTGCCACCCGCCTAATTATCGCAGAATATGGAGGGTGGCAGGGGGTGGTGGATGGTTTTTAGAGGTATTCAGGTGTCGGCTAAGTAAATCCAATTGATTCTGCCGAAGAAATGGCAAGAGCATATGAAACGTGGCTGGATAACTTTGCTACTTAACGGCAGGAATGCCCATTATGTAATTTCACCCAGGCTCCTAATTCATGAGAGCGGTAGATGGCTTCTTCCAAAAAAAGATTTTTTAAATAATCCTTGCCGTCTGTTTCCAATCGCCCTCCCCCCTTGAGATAATTGATAATGTGAGACTGCATCGCGTAAACACAATCACCGCCGAACCGGGTCCTATCAACGGATAACGGCACTTCCTCCCAAATATTCGAGTCATGTTTCCGGTGGTGCAAATATCCATTGCCATCAAGGGTTAGAACACCTTTTTCTCCCTCGATCATAAACTCTCCCATGGTCAGACGACGGTTCTCAGCCACATGATCTGAAAGACGGTTACCATCAAACACACCGCGCTCACCATTTACGAAACGAAAGAGGATAAAGCCTGCATCCTCTCCGGCAATTGCCGGGTTGAGACGCCTGAGGTCAGCAAAAACGGCTTCGATGTCACCACGCAAATACCGAAACGTATCAATCCAATGAATGGCGGTCTCATGAACAAGAAACCGCTCCATGGCTTGAAAATAGGGTTGGCGATCAAGATAGGCTTGCTCGCCTTGACCATCTCCTGGACGTAAACGGAAGGTTGTTTGATACACTTGACCCAATACACGCTCATCAAGCAAGGTTCTGACTTTTCGGTACCATGGTTGAAAGCGAAAATTTTCATGCACCGCTAACATAACCCCCGCTGATTGAGCAGCGTCGACCACAGCTTTAGCTTCCTTTAGCGACGTGCAAAACGGTTTCTGGCAGATTATATTTTGGCGACGCCCCACAGCACGGCTTATCAGATCGAAATGTGTGGACGGAGGTGTTGCAATATCCACGATGTCTACATCGAGCTGAGCCACCATCTCCTCCCCATCTGCAAAAAGCGGCAGCTCGGATTGGCCGATTTGTTCTGCCAAACGCCGTGCCTTGGCAAGATCACGATCAGCTATGGCGACAAGTTCCACATCAGGGTGACGTATCCAGGCTTCCGCATGAAACTGGGCAAAATATCCCGCCCCGATTTGCGCTACTCGAATGGGATTCGGTGTTGCAACTGGTTCAGACATATTTATGTCCGGCGCGGTCTAATGCAGTCATAACAGCCTCTGTTATATCCTGGGTCCCACTTTCACCGCCAAGCTCTGTGGGCATCAGGTCACCTTGTGCAAACGCCTCATCAACACTCTTGCGGATTAACTCTGCGGCTTGAGCTGCTGCTTCAATCTTCTTTTTCTCAGCCAACCAATCAAGCATCATTGCACCGGAGAGAAACATTGCTGTCGGGTTTGCCAACCCTTGTCCTGCAATATCAGGCGCCGTACCATGGCAAGGCTGAAAAACCGCATGGTCATCACCAATATCGGCAGAGGGTGCCATTCCCATACCGCCGATAAGACCGGCGCCGAGATCCGACAGAATATCGCCGAACATATTCTCCGTAACCAAAACATCCAAATCCCAAGGCCGGCGCACCATGTTCAGCGCAAGCGCATCAACATAGGCATAATCAACCTCAATATCGGGAAAAATCCTCCGGCGTTCATCAAAAATTTTTCGGAAAAACGCATAGGCTCGAAACACATTTGCCTTATCGACACAAGTTACCCGACCTGCACGACCCGCAGCCCGGCGTCGCCCGGCGAGCGCAAAGCTAAAATCAAATAAACGTTCTGACGTCGCACGGGTAATCTCAAGCGTTTCGCGAGCGGCTGTATCCTCAATAACTTCGCCTTTCCCAAGCGATGCAAACAGGCCTTCCGTTGATTCACGGATAATCACAAAATCGATTTTCTCGGCTCGCTCATCCTTTAATGGTGAACCAATTCCTGGAATGACACGAATGGGCCGGACACCCGCATAAAGATCGAGCACCATACGAAGTTCGATTTGTGGAACTATTTCCGTTCCATCCGGATATCGCACATCCGGTAATCCCATGGCTCCAAGCAGAATGGCATCTGCCTCACGGGCTCCACTCAAGGTGACTTCAGGCAAAGCATTGCCGGTCTCTCTATAGCAAGCGGCACCAGCATCAAAATCCTTGAATTCCAAATTAAGCTCACCCACATAATCTGCTGCCTTTCTTAAAAGGGTAATGCATCCCGGCATAATCTCTTTGCCAATTCCATCCCCTGCAAGAACCGCAATTTTTAATGTTGTGTGGACCATGTTGTAAATTTTTCCTTTGCTGGAAGCGCAACCCCTTCATGACAGATACGTCACAGATATGTCTTAAGCGGGCCAAGATCAGCATCCCAATGCGGCAAGGGCACCCCAGTAAAGGGTACTGAAAAGCAAGCGATTTTATCTCCAAGCAAACAACCAAGATATGCCATTTTTAAATCAGGACCACCAAATGCCAAGTTCGAAATACTTTTCAAGGCGCTTGATTTAACTTGATCCAAATGCGAGCGATCCATTTGTCCGCTTTGGTACGCGGCTTCAACTTCATTTATGTGGTCTTGATCGCTGTCCTCAATTATTATGGTTTGCTCGCCGTCCGGCGTAACGCGTATAACGCGATTGCTGACAATACTTGTCACCCAAAGCCCACCTTCGCAATCGCGAGCCAAACCGTCAGGAAATGTTCCAGCCGCAAACTTTGCAACAGTCTGCTTATTGGTAAGATGGCCATCTTGGTTAAGGTCAAACACGGAAAGTCTGCGAGCGAATGTCTCATTCACGAAGAGTTTGCCATTATCTATATCTAATGCACATTCATTTGCGTAACCAAGACCGTCAGCGACCATCTTTGCACGATCCTGATCCACCAACACAATAAAGCCATCGGTGATATCTGCACGATAGCCTTTAGATCGTGGCTGCTGTCGTGTACTAACCGTGATCCAAACGCGAGCCTCTTCATCTCGAAGAACAAAATTGGTTGGAGGCAAAGGGGTGCCGTCCACCTCTGTTATGAAAGGATCCACAGTACCATCCGGAAAAAGTCGATAGACACCCCCTGCGTCTGCGCCAAGATGCGCACAAAGAAAGCTGCCCCCTGGTTCAAGAGCAATTCCATTTGGCCGGAGTTGAAAATCAATCCCCTTTGCCAAGATTTGATGCGTGCCGCTATCAGGAACAATCACAGAAACGCCGCCATTGCCGCGCCAATCCGGTACAAAGAGCAGGCCTGATTGATGGGCTAACACGCATTCAGGACGTGTAAGCCTTTCGCCTGCAAAAGCCAAATTTTCTATGGCAACCATAAAACCCATCCGCATTATCCTGCATAGATCGATTTGAACAACTCTTTTTGATACAAAGCTCTAGCCAATTTTTGAATCTAGTGAGGTTTACGAATTTGAAGTTCCTAAAAGGGTATGCTGCAAATATGATAGGAACTTCAAATTCACCTCACTAGTGTCCCGAATCTAAAGTTCGTATCATTTTCAGTCAGGCACTTTTCGAACTTTAGATTCGAAAGGACACTAGCCGATTTTTGAATCTAGTGAGGTTTACGAATTTGAAGTTCCTAAAAGGGTGTGCTGCAAATATGATAGGAACTTCAAATTCACCTCACTAGCATATTGAAATATGAATTCTCATATTGAAGAATATTAAGAATACCAATTCTGATTAAATCCTGGAGGCTAGGAAATGATTTTTCAGCAGCTATTTGATGAAACATCATGCACCTATACCTATGTTCTTGCACGACGTCCCGGCGGCGAGGCGTTGATTATTGATCCTGTGTTCGAGCATGTTAAGACCTATCTCACCCTTCTCGAACGCCTGGATTTGAAGCTCATAAAAGCCGTCGACACACATGTTCATGCCGATCATGTTACTGGACTTGGCGAGCTAAGAAATCATACAAAATGCATCACGGTCATGGGCGAGCATAGCAATGCTGACGTTGTATCAATGCGGGTGAAGGAAGATGAAATCGTTGATGTCGATGGTGTAAAACTCCGAACGCTTTTTACACCGGGTCATACGGATGATTCATACAGCTTTGTTTGCAAAGACCGTGTGTTTACCGGAGATGCTTTGCTCATAGGTGGAACCGGGCGGACAGATTTCCAAAACGGGGATCCCTATGCCAGTTATGATTCCCTCTTCAATAAATTGCTCAAGTTACCCGAACACACAATTGTTTATCCCGCTCATGATTACAATGGCAATACGGCATCAAGTATAGGGTATGAAATTGCTCACAATCCCAGGCTGCAAGTCAGCTCAGCCACGGAATATGCAGACATCATGAATAATTTGAATCTACCTAACCCGAAAATGATGGATGTCGCCGTTCCTGCAAATAAAGCAGTTGGCCAATCGATCGGGAACATTGTAAAATCCGACGAAGCTCTATCGCCCGCGCAATGTCAGAACGTATGCCAAAAGGATCACACGATCCTTATTGACCTGCGAGAACGTCACGAGCGGCAACGGGATGGTTGGATTGCAAACTCTTTGCACGTGCCGTACGGCACGCTTGAAGAACAGATTGGACCTTGCGGAACTTTAGCCCGCATTATTTCTGATCATCCCGGAGAAGTTATTCTCTATTGCGCCCATGGAGAACGGTCAGCCCTCGCTCTGGATACGATGCGTGAAGCAGGTTTTTCAGGTGTCAAACATTTAACCGGTGGCATAGCAAATTGGCTCAACTCTGGCGGCTCCATAGTCTATGAATAGTCGGATCTGAGCGCAAATAATAGAGATGACACGACGATTGTGGGATCCCCAAAAAAAATCACCAAAACACTTGACGTTCTTTTGGGCGCTCATAGGGCTATCTCTCATTGCTCTTAGCGCTCTTCTTGCCGCTTACTCTTATCTTTTCGGTTATGACTATCGGGTGGATCAAATGCCCGTGTTCTGGCTTGTTGGCGGGCTGGCCATTGCGGGACTCATCTATCAGCCCCTCCCCTATCTTATTCGTAAGATCCTCAGCAGGGATATTAAGAACCCGACCTCTTTGCTTCTCACAATGGTCGCATTTGGGGTAGTGATGCGCCTTCTATTTATTGCAAGCGAACCTGTGCTCGAAGATGACTATCAGCGCTATCTTTGGGACGGGGCGGTCACGGCAAACGGTTTTAACCCTTACGCTTTCTCTCCAAAAGCAGCGCGATCAGGGGAGCCAATCGATCCCAGACTACGCGAGCTTTCCGCACAATCAGATGTGGTCATAAAAAGGATCAATCATCAGGAATTGCGCACGATCTACCCGCCCGTCGCACAGGCCGTTTTCGCGCTGTCTCATTGGCTTAAGCCCTGGAGCCTCATCACTTGGCGAGGCCTCATTCTCACGTTTGATATCATCACTTTATGGATTCTTATTCACCTCCTACACGCTGTAGGGCGGTCACCACTTTGGGCGAGCCTCTATTGGTGGAACCCCGTTGTCATAAAAGAGCTTTTTAACTCCGCACATATGGAGGCCATATTGCTCCCCTTAGTGCTGGGCGCCCTTCTTTTGGCCATTCGCAAGCGAACTATGCTTGCGGTCACGAGCCTTGCTCTTGCGGCAGGAACAAAACTCTGGCCCGCCCTATTGTTACCACTGCTACTCCGTCCTCTTTTAAATAATCTCCGTCTGTTTTTCTGGTCTTTGGGGCTGGTCGCGCTGATCGGCATATTATGTGTATTGCCAATCCTACTGGCTGGGTTTGATTCCTCTTCCGGTTTCATTGCTTACGCCAAAAATTGGAGGACGAATAGCGCCCTTTTCCCTGCAGTTGAAGGTCTTGTACAGGGCATTCTTACGTTTTTTAATTGGAGTAACATTAATGCCGGACTGGCAGCACGTGTTATTATAGGGGCCGTACTCATTGGAATTGTTTACTGGCAAAGTCAAACAGGATTTGAGAATGCAGAAGACCTCCTCAAGAGAACAACGCTTATCGTGACAGCGCTTTTCCTTCTCAGCCCGGCGCAATTTCCATGGTATTATTTATGGGTTGTGCCATTCTTGCCCTTCACCCCTCAACGGGGTCTCGTATTGCTTACTATTATGTTACCGCTTTACTATTTGGGGTTCTATTACTTAGCGAATGATACTTATTATATATTCAGTAACATCATTGTTTGGATAATTTGGATACCGGTATGGGGACTATTAGCATATGATCTCATGCCTCATATTAGGAAGCCTGAGAACACAGGAGCGCCAGTAGAAAGAGAGCGAGAGAAAGGTACGCTATGAGACAGGAATGCCGGATCGGAGTGGTTATTCCGGCATTGAATGAAGAGAAGGCCATCGGCAAGGTCATCGAAGACATTCCTAGCTGGATTGACCGTATTGTTGTTGTGGACAATGGATCCCACGATAGAACACAAACTGTTGCTCGCCAATTGGGTGCGGATGTTGTGCATGAACCTCGCATGGGATATGGCGCTGCTTGTCAAGCCGGTATCCGGAACCTTACGGACATGGACATCATTGTCTTTGTGGATGGTGATTATAGTGACTATCCGGAAGAGATGGACCGCCTGGTAGATCCAATTTTATCTGGTGCTTACGTGTTCGTTGTTGGATCACGGGTTCGCGGACAGCGCGAGCCGGGGGCATTGAGCTATCAACAACGCATCGGCAATTGGCTCGCTTGCAAACTCATGCGACTTTTCTGGGGGGTAAAATACACCGACCTCGGTCCCTTCCGTGCCATTAGGGCCAACGCACTAAGATCCCTAGCAATGAGCGATCAAACCTATGGCTGGACTATCGAAATGCAGATTAAGGCTGCACTCGCCAAACTGCCAATGCGTGAGGTTGCAGTCAGCTACCGCCCTAGAATCGGGGTCTCAAAAATTTCTGGAACAGTCAAGGGAACGGTTTTGGCAGGTCTGAAAATTTTAGGCACAATCGGCCGTTTTGCATTTAAGGATGGCATCGCACCTCTTGCAGAGCGGAAATAATACAAAATTCATAGACGTAATTTTTCTTAAATTTTAGCCATATATCTCAGCATGTTGTATTTTTTTTCACCAAGACTGGCTATCGTTATGATATAATAGCATTTTAATGGCTTACCTAAGGTGCAGCAGGATTGTTTACTTGTATTATTCGGCGCACGGAAGATAAGCGCTTAACAATCAGCTCTATCCATTCGCTACAATTCTACTAGAATGCTTCAAGAAAAGTGAAAAACAATTTTCTGATAAAAAGCACGACAAAACAAAAACCTAGTTTGGTTTTGCCCGACATAACTTTGTTTTGCGTAGATTAGAGGGCTGCAATGAAAATTGTATTAGATCAAATAATTGAGTTACTGATTGATAAATTAGTTGCTTACCAACCGCATCAAATGGCGGAAATCATAGACTACGGCAAAGTAAAAGGATATTCGCAGGACTATGATGATTTTCGAGCCGCGATCTTCAAATTAGTCGAAATGTTGCGTGATCATTATTCGATCGACTACCACCCTCACATCACTTCTCTTGAAGCCCTTAGAC
The DNA here is from genome assembly GCA_965224165.1 of Methyloligellaceae bacterium. Taxonomy (GTDB): domain Bacteria; phylum Pseudomonadota; class Alphaproteobacteria; order Rhizobiales; family CBDCYM01; genus CBDCYM01. Next base: position 2,564,303 of record CBDCYM010000011.1, read on the forward strand.
CTTATCGAATGATGGACGAGAAATTCTTTAAAAGAGAAACTCGCGATCTCAAGCACATATTAATAGCTATTAGGCGGCATATCGCTGAAGTGCCCGATCCAGTTTTTAACCGCTGGCCGAACGAACCATCAACCCCTCCGGTAGAAGCACTAAAATCTATTTTTTATTTGGCAGATATTGAACCCCCGGGATTAAAGCAGCCGACAGAAAAAACTGTTCAGACTGACATGCCTATTTTTATATCTACGGAGTTTGGATCTTCGCTTGTTCCTTCCCTTGTTGAATGCGTAAATGCGACCAAAGGCACGCCTCTTATTGGTCTCAGCCAGTCTACGCAAAACGAGGCTCAGAGACATCAACTGGCATTGGAGCAATTACGAAAATGCGGTGGAGCCTTGTTTTCTTTTACTGACGAACGTGGCTCAGACAAAACAATTACCTTGGAGCGCTTTTTTGTTGAACGTGTAGGCGTTAACCTGTTCCTTGAGATTGGCCATGCGATAGCCACTTTTGATCAGCGAGTGCTGGTAGTGGTTGAGAGGCTGATCATAGATCTCCTGCCCCCCCAATTTCACGATGTCCCTCTGTTCGTTATTGAAAGAAATGAAATGGATTCTGCGGAAATAGGTAAGCTCATTGGAATACTTAAACAAGAATCTTGGTATAGCAGCGATTATGACAATGTTTTCACATTTCCAAATACAACCAAAACAAACTCATGATCAGCATTTGTTTATTCGAGAAAAGTCCTTCCGCTAAAATTCAATGCACGTACTCATAAAAAACAAAAACATGTTTTTCCCCCAATTAGCTAAGGAAAAACAGCATTCACCCCGCGTGAACACCAGTTGGGTATCTCTAAATACTCCCTTCGGGCCATCCGCCATCCCCTGCCGCCCGCCTAATTATCGCAGAATATGGCGGGCGGCAGAGGATGGCGAATGGTTTTTAGAGGTATCCAGTTAGTCTTGAGGTATGGTCATGTTTTACTCTTGATTTTTCTCAACTGCGAGCCCCACTGATACATCATTGAGAGGTTTTGAGCGCTTAAAATTTTATGCTACCGTACAAAACATCATTTGAGTGCTTGGCTTAATAGTCGGTTCGCTCAAATCTTTGGTGTAAAAAAAGATGTGTTAATACATCACCTAACGACGATAAAATATGCTAAAACTTAATAAAAGTTGGAAAAAAAGGTCCATTTCGCGAAACAAAAAAATTGCATTCAACTACGTTACGAGTAAGGGGGTAAGGCAGTCGTTATGAGAGAAATTGCCAACCTAATGATGTCGTCTCACCTGAGTATTATCATCTTTGTATCTGCACTCTTAGTCTTCCTAATGCAACCGGGCTTCATGCTTCTTGAGGCAGGTTCAGTTTCCAGAAAAAACGCCGTCAACAATATTTTTAAGAATTTTGTCGATGTATTTATAAGTGGTATTTTCTTTTGGGCTATTGGCTTTGATATCGTAACAGGTAATAGCCAGATAATTTCGTTTGCGCAGGAATTTGGCTTCGCAAAGCCACCAAACGAAGCAGTTGTACATCTGAAAGCAGACGAAACGATACTTTTCTTTTATAATTTTGCTTTTGCGGCAACATGCGTCACGATAACAAGTGGAGCAGTTACAGGGCGTATTTCACCGTTTGCTTATTCTTTCTTTGCGATTTTCTTTGTGAGTTTAATATACCCGTCCGCAGCATTTAGCGTTTGGCATGAACGTGGGATTTTATTCGGAGTACTTCACGATTTTGCAGGTGGTGTTGTGGTCCACACGGTTGGAGCGGCGGCTGGCTTGGCGGGTGCGCTCTTGCTTCGGCCGCGAATAGGCTTTAACGGCTATGATCCTTTTAAGTTGGGTGTGAAGAATATATACCAGATCGCAGCATCTCACGCCCCGCACAACATTCCTTTGTTTGCCCTCGGTGTTTTCTTGCTCTGGATAGGCTGGTATGGCTTCAATGGAGGTAGCGTGTTTTCCAGAGGGTTTGCTGTTGGTGCAACGGCAGGTGGGCAAGAAGTTTTTGAACTCTTTCAACTCAAGCTTCACGAATTTGGCCGAGTGATCGTAAATACAACGGTTGCACCAAGTTCCGCTGCATTATTTGTCATCTGTTATTCTCTATTTCGAGACCGTGATCTCGATATCTTCCTCATTTTGAATGGAGCTCTCGCTGGGCTGGTCGCTATAACAGCCTGTGCCGATGCTGTTGGATCAGTAAGTGCTATTGGGATTGGAGCAATATCTGGCGCTATTTTTCTTACCGTAAAAACAGTGATGTTACATGCGTCCATAGATGATCCTGTATCAGCATTCTCAGTGCATGGAGTTACGGGCATATTCGGCGCTGCATGCATAGCCCTGAAAGAGCCCACTGTAGCCTTAGGAATTGGTGTTGCTGTTGATCAAATTGCTTGTGGTTTGGCAATATTCGGTTTCTCCTTTCTTACGGCTCTTATTACTTTTCAAGCCAGCCATATATTTATAGCGGCTTGGAGACTTCTCAAAGGACGATGTAGCCTTAAAGACGCATTCAAGTTCAACTTTATACGTGTCAGTTACGAATTAGAGCTGGAAGGCATAGACAAGCGGCTGCATGGCCAAGACGCTTATAATTTTGAGGCTAAAGATTAGGTCTGACCTAAGAAGACTTGCGTGTTTGAGTCCGTGGTTTAGGACTTGTAACTGTCTCAACCTGGATGGGTTCACGAACAAGAAGTTCACGATGAGGAAAGGGAATATCAATTCCCTCTTCTTGAAATGCATCCCAAATAGCAAGAAAAGCCTGACCACGAATATTGGTCAACCCACCTTCTGGATCTTTGATCCAAAACCGTAGCACGAAATCAAGAGAAGAATCGCCAAATGCTGTCATATGGCAGACAGGTGCGGGATTCTTGAGCACACGGTCAAGTGTTTGGATGGCCTCATTCGTAATCCGGCGTACATCGTGAGGGTTGCTGTTATAACTTACGCCAAAGCTGATCTCGACCCGCACCTGTCGATTGGAATAAGACCAGTTAACGACTTGTTGGGTGATAAAATCTTCGTTGGGAATAAGATGCTCTACGCCGTCTCGCGTTACAACTGACACATAGCGAGCGCGTAACGAAGTGATCCATCCAAACTTCTCTCCAAGCGAAATGACATCACCTGGCTTTATGGATTTGTCGAGCAGAATAATCGTTCCACTAATCAAATTTGAAACAACTTTCTGAAGTCCGAAACCAATCCCAAGACCAATAGCCCCTGAGAAAATGGTCAGGACCGTCAAATCAACTCCGGCAACGGAAAGCGACATCAAAAAAGCCAAGGCGAGGAGAACAACTTTAGCAATTTTGCTTATGAGGACTTGAAGCGAGGGGGTTAGATCTTTATTGCCTTTAAGCTGCTTCTCAATAAAGTCCGCAAGAAAATTAGCCGACCAAACAAGTACGCCACATACGAGTATGGCTTGCGCTACATTGAGAACGGAAATCCGAACATCGCCAGTTGTGAAAGCAAGTTTGTGTAAAATTGCAATCGTATCATCAAGAAATCCCAGAATATTCAACGTGGCCAAAGACCATGCCGTCACAGCAAATGTCTTTGCAATTGTGCGATTGCGTATAAATCGGGATACGATGGCGATAATGACCCATGCCGTCACTAGATTTGCGGCTACGGTGATAAAGTAAGAGCGGCTCGGCCAGGTCACCTGTTTGAGCCCAAAGGCGAGACACCAGAGGAAAACTGCAAAAACAATCCAGTTCATTCGCCGCAAAAGAACCGCCAAAAAGCGCAGAAGCCTGGGTTGGCCGCTTATACGCCTGATGGCGGTTTCAAATCGCTTCTCAAGGATGTGCGCCAGACCTAGGGCAGCTATATAGCAAGCACCGATGAGCCCAAATTGAATAAGTGACCAAGGGTCGAGTAACGACTTTATCGTGTTGGTCATATTGGACAACCAGCTGTCAAACATAACCGACCAATTTTCAGGAGAGACCGTTTGTTGGGGGTCTTGCACAGTTTTATCCATGATTCGGCATCATATCCGGTTCACATAAAAATATTTGTTATAAATCTAAGCGTGTGGATGATTTGTTAGAGCTATCTCATACCGCTCTAGGGACAGAGATCCCCAAAAGACCTCAAAACAGTTTACGATGAAAGTTCCTTTGAACGTCGTGTGGCGGCCGCAACTGCACGTGCCATGAGAGCTTTTAATCCACTATCGTCAGCCATTAAAACCTCAAGGGCCGCAGCCGTTGTACCGCCAGGAGACGTAACATTCTGCCTCAATTCTCCGGGTGCAAGAGAAGACTGATACATAAGTGCACCGGCACCTGCCACAGTCGCCCGAGCAAGCTGCCAGGCAAGTGCCTCATCAAGCCCAGCTTCAATACCAGCCTCAGCGAGACATTCTGTGAGCAAAAAAACATAAGCCGGCCCGCTTCCTGAAACAGCCGTCACCGGATCAAGCTGGGCCTCTTCCTCAACCCATGCGACCTCGCCAACCGCCTCCAAAAGGGCCCTTGAGATTGCCCGCTGATCTGCAGTGACCACCTTATTTGCGCAGGCAACCGAAATACCTCGTCCGATTGCCGCTGGCGTATTTGGCATGGCACGGACAATCGCTTTATCCGATCCAAGATGGCGCGCCAGACTTTCAATTGTTCGCCCCGCCGCAATGGACAACACGACTGTCTCACGCCCGACCAAAGGTTTCAGAGGTAAGAGTACCTCGTCCATAATTTGCGGCTTAACCGCCAAAACAAGCACGGCTGGTGGTTCTGACAGTGTCGCAGTCGCGCTCTGCCTTATGCCATATTTTGTTAAGAGATCGGAAATTTCTGAAGGAAGAGCCGGATCCTGTATATGAACAAGATCTGGATCAATATCTTGGTCAAGCCATCCCTCTAAAAGCGCACCGCCCATTTTTCCTGCGCCGATAAGAAGCAATGGCCCACCAAGACGTATGCTCATGCCTGGCCTTGGGTTTCGAACATCGTCGTCGCAAGCGCTTCCGGCGCAGTCTTCCCAGCCCAAATCACAAATTGGAAGGCCTGAAAATAACGCTCACATGCTTCTAACGCCGCAGAGAGTAGGGCCTCGCACTGCTTGGCTGTTACCTCGGCGCCATTGAGCATAAGCGCATAACGGAACATTAAAAGCCCTTCTTGAGCCCAAAGATCGAAATGACCGAGCCAAAGCTGTTCATTAATGTTCGCAATGAGCCTGTACATCTCCTTAACCCGCGTCGGCGGAACTTTCAGGTCGAAAGCGCAAGCCAAATGGAGCGCCTCCAAATCATCTCGCCAATTAAGGGAAATATGATAATCCGTCCAGGTCCCACCAACGGTGAGCGTTAATTCATCTTCTGCCGTGCGCTCAAAAGCCCACTCGTGCATTGTCGCAATTTTTTCCATCATATCCACAGGATTGGATATGCGCTCAAAAGTAGGTTCTATCGATGCCATGCGTTTCCCTCGGTCACACTTTGGCTCACCGGAGTTCAGCACACGCAATATTGTTCATGCGACTATGTTCGCATCTACAATATATCGCGGCCTGAATTGATAAGACCACTATTTCTGCGACGTAACCAATAGGGCTCCTGAGTCGCAAGACCAGTCTGAAATTGTCCACGTGAAAATTGTCTTTCGTTTGACATAACCCTACCGAAAAGCCCGGAAACATGTGGAAATGACGGGAACGACCTGGGGGAAAGTTGAGAATATCTGTATAATTCCAACATAAAAATTGACCTCGGCAACGACTCACTCATCACCCTCTGATTCCGATGCAAGAGTAGGTTTGTTATCGTCTTGCCGTACTCCAAGCACTTTGATCTGTGTCTCCAACTCATCAACGCGTTTTTGCAAGGCTTCATTCTCTTCACGCGTTTTTTGCGCCATGGCCTTAATGGCTTCAAATTCTTCACGTTGAACCATGTCAAGTTCACGCATAATCCGCTCAGCTTGACTACGCATAACTGTTTCAATTTCTGCACGAACACCATGCGCCGCACCTGCAGCGTCAGTCATGAGCTTCGCCAATTCGTCGAAAAAACGGCCCGTAGTTTGGGTCATGACAATCTATCTTTTCTTTTGGCTACACATATATCAACATATCAGGTTGACTATGAGGCGAGCAATGGCGCCAATCAAGGATTTTGACTAAGCAGCTCTATGTCAGTGCTTGACAGTCCCGCAGTGTCAAGCGAATGTCCTGCCTACATGCGCCACTGGTGAGGTTTATGGAGTTCTTAGCGCCTATTGGGCATCCAAAGTTCGTAAAAGCGCGTGCTGAGAAATGATCCGAACTTCAAAGTTCTGATAACAGGCAAGCAAATTACAGGCCTATTTTATGAGTTTCTTTGTAATCCCCTATCCCGTTCTCGACCCAATTGCGCTTGAAATTGGTCCAATTTCTGTCCGTTGGTATGGCTTAGCTTATGCAGCGGGCCTCCTGCTCGGTTGGTATTACGTCCGTAAGCTTCTGAATAACAAGGCACTTTGGAAAAACGGTCCGCCAATGAAGGCCGAATTAACGGATGATCTTTTGATTTGGACAACCTTAGGCGTTGTTATTGGGGGACGGCTTGGTTTTGTGCTCTTTTACGAACCAAGCCATTTTATCAGGAACCCACTCGATATCTTTGCCGTCTGGCATGGCGGAATGGCTTTTCATGGAGGGCTTCTTGGCTGTGCCCTCGCCATATATCTCTTCGCTAAACGTTATGGCGCACCGAATTTATCAGTCTATGACCTCACTGCCGCCGCCACGCCTATCGGATTGTTTTTTGGCCGGATCGCTAATTTCATTAATGCAGAAATTGTTGGCCGTGTGAGTGATGTCCCGTGGGCAATGGTTTTTCCCGGTGCGGGGCCAGAACCACGCCATCCTAGTCAACTGTATGAAGCGTTCCTTGAAGGCATTTTGCTTTTCTTTGTGCTGCGCTATTTTACACATAAGCGAGATGCTCTCTCATCACCCGGACTCACAACGGGGATTTTTCTGATCGGCTATGGCATAGCCCGCATCTTTGTCGAAAATTTCAAACAATGGGATCCGGAACAATTCTTCACCATTTGGCCCATCACCACGGGCATGGTTTATTCTCTGCCTATGGTGTTGCTCGGCCTATATTTCATCCGCATTGCACGTAAGAAAACACCTGTTCCGGCGTGACACTTGCCTGACGCAGAAATATTACAGCCATTGGCCAAGCGCCTTATGGACCAAATCAAAGCAGAAGGGCCAATTACAGTTGAGGCCTATATGGAAGCGTGTTTGGCTGATCCGCAACAAGGTTATTACCAGACACAAGATCCACTCGGTGCCCAGGGCGACTTCATTACCGCACCAGAAATCAGTCAAATTTTTGGTGAACTCATTGGCCTTTGGGCGGCAGAAGTTTGGCCGTTGATGGGTGCCCCACGGCCTTGCTCCCTAATAGAACTGGGTCCCGGTCGCGGCACGCTCATGTGCGATGCATTGCGGGCTTTACGTATTGTCCCGGATTTTCTCGAGGCTTCAGATATTCATCTTGTTGAGACAAGCAAGTCGTTACGCGATATTCAAAAAGCAAACCTCTCCGATTATACGCACAAGCTTCACTGGCATGATCGATTGGATAATGTCCCGACAGGTTCAGCTATCATCATAGCAAATGAATTTTTTGACGCTCTGCCAATACGACAATTTGTACGTGTCTCTAACGCCTGGCATGAGCGTGGGATTGATCTATCACCTAACAATACTTTCACCTTTGTTCCGATCAACTCAGCGCTAGAGGATCCAAAAGATAGTGCACTTATTCCTAAAGATTATGCTGATGTCGAAGACGGTACCATCTTGGAAGTTTGTCCGGGAACAACACAAATTTTGGCAACGCTTGGCGCACGTGCGAAAGAAGCGCCAACCGCTGCATTAATCATCGACTATGGCCATACTAAAAGCGGAACGGGTGACACCCTACAAGCGGTTCGCTCTCACCGTTTTGTAGAGCCACTAGACTCTCCAGGAGAAGCTGATCTCACCGCCCACGTTGATTTTGCAAGGCTGACTCAAGATGCTTCCGAATATGGACTTACAGTTTATGGCCCGATGTCCCAGGAGCAATTTCTTTTAAGTCTTGGCCTTGCCCAACGTTGTGAAAAGCTGTGTGCTCATGCCAAACCAGATCAAACATCGCTTATTGCCTCTGGCGCTGAGCGGCTTGTTGACCCGAAGCAAATGGGTGAGCTTTTTAAAGTAATAGTTGTGACAGGTTCTGGACTTCCCGCACCGCCACCTTTTAATTGATTGACCCGCATGTCTATAATTTGACGAGTGCTTCGTTTAGAAATATGACGCAAAAACAAAAGCGAGACCCTTTATGATTCCCCGTTATGCCAGACCGCAAATGACAGAAATTTGGGAGCCTAAAACCAAGTTCCGTATTTGGTTTGAGATTGAAGCCCATGCTTCAGATGCTATGGCTGAGCTTGGCGTTATCCCCAAAGAGGCGGCCCAAGCCATTTGGGAACGAGCGGACAAGGTGGAATTCGACGTGGCCCGGATTGACGAAATCGAACGGGAAGTAAAACACGACGTTATTGCCTTTCTCACCCATCTGGCGGAGATCGTCGGCCCTGAGGCACGTTTTGTCCACCAGGGTATGACCTCATCTGATGTGCTCGACACATGCTTCAATGTCCAACTTAAACGTGCCGCCGATCTTCTGCTTGAAGATCTCGAAACTCTACTCTCAGCGCTGAAACGCCGGGCCTTGGAGCACAAGGACACCATTTGCATTGGCCGTAGCCATGGCATCCATGCTGAACCGGTTACCTTCGGGCTTAAAATGGCCCAGGCCTATGCGGAATTTGACCGCGCCAAAGACCGCTTGAAATCTGCTCGTGATGACGTAGCCACATGTGCAATCTCCGGCGCTGTCGGTACGTTTGCCAATATTGACCCTCGCATCGAAAGCCATGTCGCAGAGAAAATGGGACTCATATCCGAACCCATTTCAACTCAGATTATTCCACGTGATCGCCACGCCATGTATTTTGCGACTTTGGCTGTGATTGCCAGCTCTGTCGAGAGGCTTGCAACAGAAATCCGTCATCTCCAGCGCACCGAAGTCTTAGAAGTGGAAGAATATTTCTCTGAAGGGCAAAAAGGCTCTTCCGCCATGCCACATAAGCGCAATCCCGTCTTGACAGAAAATCTCACAGGCCTTGCCCGCATGGTTCGCGCCTACGCCATGCCAGCCATGGAGAATGTGGCGCTTTGGCATGAACGCGATATTTCTCATTCATCCGTTGAGCGTATGATCGGCCCAGACGCGACAGTGACCCTCGACTTCGCTCTTGCTCGCTTAACCGGAGTGATTGATAAATTATTGGTCTATCCCGATCGCATGAAAGCAAATTTGGACCGCCTTGGCGGCTTGGTTCACTCCCAGCGCATTCTCTTGAGCCTAACCCAGGCTGGCGTCTCACGAGAAGAGGCTTATTCACTTGTTCAGAGGAACGCTATGAAGGTTTGGGAAGAGGGCAAAGACTTCCTCACCGAACTCCTCGCCGATCCGGATGTCCGCAAAGCTTTATCGGAAGAGGAAATTCGGGAGAAATTCGACCTTAGCTATCACACAAAGCATGTGGACATGATTTTTGAGCGGGTTTTCGGGTGAATAAATTAGGACAGTCTCCCCATAAGCTCTTGAAATGCGCTCCCAAGCAAACCCACATCCGTCCCAACCGCAACGACATCCCAGCCCGCTTTAATCAAAGGCTTTGCATAGTCCGCATCATTGGCAAAAACACCGGCAATGACACTATGCTTGCGGCATTTTGTGAGAATATCCTCAAGGGCTTTTAGAACATCCGGATGGCGAATGTCACGTGCCTGCCCTTCCGTTAAAGATATACATAAATCGTTTGGTCCGACCAGCACCATGTCAAGCCCGTCAGTCAACAAAATCTCGTCCAAATTTTCGAGCGCTTCGCGCGTTTCAATTTGTGCACAGGCGATGGTCCAGTCATTAGCCTCTGAGAAATATTCCCCTTTTGTAAAAAAACGCCCCCGATAGGGGCCCCAACTACGCATACCCGATGGCGGATACTTCACCGCTTGCACAAGTCTCTTAGCGTCATCGGCGGAATTGATCATCGGCACCATGACGCCTTGAGCACCCGCATCAAGAGCCCGGCCTATAAGCCCCTCATCCAAGCTTGCGACCCGAACAAGCGCTGGCAGACTTGCCGCCCGCGCTGCCGTCAAACATGCGATAAGCTCTCCGTTGCCGCCGATACCATGTTGTTGATCGATGACAATCACTTGCCATCCGGCTTCACCGGCAAGCTCAATCCCATAAGGAGAGCCAAGTGAAGCCCAAGCTGCCAAAATAGTTTTCTTGTTATTCTGAGCTTCGCGGATGATATCCTTGGTCATAATACCACTCTGGGTATGATTTTAAGACCCTTCGCCCTCTATCTGGCGAACCGCTTCATGCATCAATTCGTTCAGCTTTTCGCGGATCTCATCATCAGAAGTACCAACATTTTTTTCATCAAAGTCTCCACGGACTTTACGGATGACATCTTCATCGCCAGGCTCTTCAAAATCTGCTTTAATCACTGTTTTAGCGTAATCTTGAGCCGCCTCGCCAGAAATTCCAAGTTTTTCAGCCGCCCACAGCCCTAATAGCTTGTTACGGCGCGCTGTTGCTTTAAACTTAAGCTCCTGGTCCAGAGAAAACTTCTTCTCAAAACCTTTTTCACGCTCATCGAATGTCGTCATATTACTTCGTCCTTATTGGAATTTTGGCCAAAATATACCGTTTTATTTGAAAGCCTCGCCGCGATGCATATCTCTTTACAAGGCATAACTTGCTCTAAGATACAAATCAACCAACTCGGCCATTATCAAGCCCAGAATTTTGCATTGCACAAATGATTGTCTACGAAACCATGTTCGGTTAATTTCCCTAACGAGGTAAATGGTGATTCTGCAATCCCATATAAACGTCTTAAAATAAATTCTACGGAATTTGCAGGCCTATGAACCTGCTGTGAAAGGATCATTATATGAACCGCCGCCGCCGCGTTTACGAGGGTAAGGCCAAGATTCTCTATGAAGGGCCAGAGCCGGGAACGCTCATTCAACATTTCAAAGATGACGCGACCGCGTTTAATAAGAAAAAACACGATGTTATTGAAGGCAAAGGTGTTCTTAACAATCGCATCTCTGAATATATATTCGAGCATCTTGCTGAAATCGGCGTATCAACCCACTTTATCAAACGGCTTAATATGCGCGAGCAACTTATCCGGGAAGTGGAGATCGTTCCAATTGAGGTGGTGGTTCGAAATGTCGCAGCCGGTTCACTGGCAAAACGGCTCGGCCTGGATGAGGGCACGCAACTGCCACGCTCAATTATCGAATTCTATTACAAATCCGATGAGCTTGATGACCCGATGGTTTCCGAAGAGCATATTACGGCCTTCGGCTGGGCCAATCCTCAAGAAATTGATGAGATGATGGCTCTTGCCCTCAGGGTCAATGATTTCCTAACCGGCCTCTTTCTCGGCATTGGCATTCGTCTTGTGGACTTCAAAGTGGAATTTGGCCGGCTTTTCGAAAACGACATCATGCGGATTGTGCTTGCTGACGAGATCAGTCCGGATTGTTGCCGGCTTTGGGACATTGATACCGAAGATAAGCTCGATAAAGACCGCTTTCGTCAGGATATGGGAGGGCTTATCGAAGCTTATCAAGAAGTGGCCCGCAGGCTGGGCATTCTCGTTGAAAATAAACCTGCTGCTCACGATGGACCACGCCTCGTCACGTCAACTTAATAAGCGTCATATAAAACGGCCAAGTTCAAGTTTATGAAAGCCAGAATAAAAGTCACATTGAAAAAAGGCGTCCTCGACCCTCAAGGTAAAGCCATTGCGGGTGCACTTAATGCCCTTGGTTTTGACGGCATTGAAGATGTCCGCCAAGGAAAGTATATCGAGATCAAACTCGCAGAATCAGATCCCGAACGTGCCCGCATACATATTGAAAAAATGTGCGAGCAACTTCTCGCCAACACCGTCATCGAAAATTACAGTTTTGAACTTGAGGACGTGTGAGCTTATGAGGCGCTCATGTTTCCCGCAGGTCATCATAAAACCTCCTCTCTCTCGACGAGAGGTGCGAGGATGAGGGCACACATATGAAAGCCAGTGTCATCGTCTTTCCCGGATCCAATTGTGATCGTGACGTCGCTGTTTGCCTTGAGCAGGTTTTGGGATCTCCACCTGCGATGATCTGGCATGGAGAAACCGAGGTTCCTCCAAGCGATCTTATCGTATTGCCGGGCGGATTCTCTTATGGAGATTATTTGCGATCAGGCGCCATGGCGGCTCATTCGCCTATCATGCGTGATGTTGTCGCTAAGGCCAAGACGGGCATGCCTGTGCTTGGCATTTGCAACGGCTTTCAGATCTTAACAGAAACAGGGCTATTGCCAGGTGTTCTCATGCGCAATGCCGGACTTAAATTTATTTGCCGTGACGTGACACTTAAAGTGGAACGTAACGATACGATGTACGCAAATCGCTATGAACCAGAAAGTGTTGTCACAATTCCGATTGCTCATCATGATGGGAATTATTTTGCTGATGAGCAAACGCTTGAACGCTTAGAAGGAGATAGACGCATCGCCTTTCGCTATTGCGATCAGGACGGTCTTGCAACGAATAAAAACAACCCAAACGGCTCGCGCAATAATATCGCAGGTATCTATGATGAAACCGGTAAAATTTTGGGATTAATGCCCCATCCTGAACGCCTTGCAGACCCTGCACTTGGTGGAACAGATGGACGTCAGATGTTTGAGTCTTTGGTTCGGTTTTGATTGAATCAAAATCGAAGCTTAATTCTTTTTTGTCGTGTTTCCGGAGGGAAAACCGGTATCCACTTTTCCTGGAAACACTCTATTGGAGACATGTCATTGAGTACGGCCTTCAATAATATTGAAACACACAATATCTCGGACGAGCTTGTCAAAGAGCACGGGTTTACTGTTGAAGAATATAACCGGCTTCTTGAAGTTTTAGGTCGCGAACCAAGCTTAACGGAGCTTGGTATTTTTTCCGTAATGTGGTCTGAGCATTGCTCTTACAAGTCATCGAAAGTTTGGCTTAAAACTTTGCCGATCGATGGTCCTCAAGTTATTCAGGGGCCTGGCGAAAATGCAGGTGTCGTTGACCTTGGGGATGGAGACGCCGCCATTTTTAAGATGGAGAGCCATAACCACCCTTCTTATATCGAACCTTATCAAGGAGCGGCCACGGGCGTAGGCGGGATTATGCGCGATGTTTTCACCATGGGAGCTCGCCCGGTTGCCAATATGAATGCTCTGCGCTTTGGCGCGCCAGATCATTCCAAAACCCGTCATTTGGTCAGCGGTGTTGTTGCGGGCATTGGTGGTTATGGCAACTGCATGGGGATTCCTACCGTCGGCGGGGAAACAAATTTCGACCCTGGTTACAACAACAATATTCTGGTCAATGCCATGTGCGTGGGACTGGCCCGCACAGATAAAATCTTTTATTCCGCCGCTTCTGGAACAGGTAATCCGGTTGTCTATGTGGGCTCAAAAACTGGCCGTGACGGTATCCACGGCGCAACTATGGCATCAGCTGAATTTGATGATAACTCGCAGGAAAAACGTCCAACAGTTCAAGTCGGTGATCCGTTCACGGAAAAACTCCTTCTAGAAGCCTGTCTGGAACTCATGGCTGGCGACGCCATTATTGCTATACAAGATATGGGCGCGGCAGGGCTCACCTCATCTTCCGTGGAGATGGCGGATAAAGGTGGTGTCGGCATTGATCTCGACCTTGACAAAGTTCCCCAACGCGAAACGGCCATGACCGCTTATGAGATGATGCTCTCGGAAAGCCAAGAGCGCATGTTGATGGTGCTCCGGCCGGGTTCAGAACAACATGCAGAAGCGATCTTTAAAAAATGGGAATTGGACTTTGCCGTTATCGGTCAAACAACGGATACCGGCCGGCTAATCGTCACCCATAAAGGAGACATTGAGGCTGATTTACCGGTTGCCACTTTAGCCAATTCGGCACCGGAATATGAGCGCCCATGGAGCCTTCCTGAACCCCCTGCCCTTATATCCAGCGATGATGTTCCAGCACCTGACAGTCTCAGCCAAGCTCTTGTGACACTCATGAAATCGCCGCATCTCTGCTCCCGGCGTTGGATCTGGGAGCAATATGACCACATGGTCATGGGAGATACGGTGCAACGGCCAGGAGGCGACGCAGCCGTGGTCCGCGTGCATGGCACAAGCAAAGGGCTGGCCATCACCACGGATGTGACGCCGCGCTATTGCCTGGCTGACCCGGTTGAGGGTGGCAAGCAGGCCGTCACCGAGGCCTGGCGCAACCTGACAGCCGTTGGCGCCCGTCCCTTAGCCATTACCGACTGCATGAATTTCGGCAATCCTGAGCGTCCTGAAATTATGGGACAATTTGCAGGCGCCATTCAAGGGATGGAACAAGCGTGCAAAGCCCTAAATTTCCCTGTCGTTTCAGGCAATGTTTCTCTTTATAACGAAACCAATGGCGTGGCGATTCCGCCCACACCGGCTATAGGTGGTATAGGCCTAATCGACGATATAGCGAGTATGGCCACCCTAGCCTTCAAGAAAGATGAAGAGGTCATTGTGGTATTAGGCGCTGAACGGGGTTATCTCGGCCAATCGCTCTATATGGATCTCTGTCTTGGCCGCCGCGAAGGGGCCCCACCACCTATTGACCTGGAAGCCGAACGCAAAACTGGCGATTTTGTACGCAATTTAATTTTAACTGGCAAAGTAAGCTCGGTTCATGACTGTTCCGATGGCGGGCTTTATGTTGCGATTGCTGAAATGGCGCTTGGTGGAGGAATTGGTGCAGATATAGTGCTGCCAGAGGATCTTTTAGCCCATTCCGCCCTTTTTGGTGAAGATCAAGGACGCTACATTGTAACAGCTTCGAAAAATATCGCTGAAGAGCTCGTTGCAGAGGCGGCTAACATCGGTATTGCAGCAAGATTTACTGGGCATACAGGGGGCAATGAATTGACCTTGGATGGAAAAAATCCCATATCATTAGAGAAGCTTAAGAAAGCCCATGAGGATTGGTTGCCCCACTATATGTCTAGCCGCTAAACTCATGCTAGAATAAGGAGGCTAGGTCACGAACTCATAAATGTGGTTAAAAATGGTATGAGCCAATCTGTTCGAATACGAGAAGCAAAGGTGCAGGAAATGTGGTGCATTTTCAAACCTTTGCGACGCTGTAGTCGGACAGATCGGCCATATCCTCCGGACGCTGAAACGGCTTCAATCTGCAGCGTCGAAGCGCTTGAAAAGGGAAACAACCCTTGTCTGCTCGCTTCTCCTCGCATCCTTTTGCCGTTTCCAGCGCCATTTTCAGCACATTTATGAGTCCGTGACCTAAGGAGATATTCCATGCCTATGGATGCAACAGAAATCGAGCGATTGATCAAAGAAGCGCTGCCAGATGCGGAAATCACCATAACGGACCTGGCTGGTGATGGGGATCATTATGCTGCTAATGTCGTATCTGAAGCCTTTCGGGGGAAAAACCGCGTCCAACAACATCAAATGGTCTATAACGCTCTGCAGGGCCATATGGGTGGCACCCTTCATGCTCTCGCCTTACAAACATCGGCTCCTACCGATCAGCAGGCGAATGGTTAACAATCAAAGTGTAATTTAGACAGGAACTGAAACGAGAGAATTTATGAGCGAGCAAGAGATTCAAGACTGGATCAGAAAACAGGTTTCCAACAATGATGTTGTCCTTTTTATGAAGGGGACAAAAGAAATGCCGCAATGCGGTTTCTCAAGCCAAGTAGCTCAGATTTTATCTTACTTGGGCGTAAAATTTGAGGACATCAATGTTCTTGAGGACATGGCGGTTCGTGAAGGCGTCAAATCCTACACCAACTGGCCAACCATTCCTCAGCTTTACGTCAAGGGTGATTTTGTCGGTGGCTGTGACATCATTCGCGAGATGTTTGAGGCTGGGGAATTGCAGCAGCTTTTGAGTGATAAGAATGTGGATTTCGATAAGAAACCACAGATCGCCTAGAATGACGCGGCTTCTGTATGAAACGACAACAAACATGGTTGCACAAAATACATATGGTAAGCTCCGCAACGCTCTTGCCGTTGTTTCTCCGAGAGAATGCTATGGTGAACAATGTGGGCGGGATTTGTAACCCAGCCCAGCGATGGATTGCATAGAGATTCAGCATCTAATCCATGCTGACATCAACTAACGATAAATCTAGAGATATGCTTGCTGGCGGCCGCTCATTTTTTCTTGGACTTCTTATTGTTTCTGCGGCCGTCTGTTTGGTGCTTGGCATATCACTCCCCGTTCTTAAACTGACACGGCTTTATGTCTGGACGGATACGTTTTCAATCGTATCGGTCATTTGGGCGCTTTACCGGGATGGGGAGCTTATCTTATCAGGGGTCCTTCTAATATTCTCCATCATATTCCCCATTGTTAAGCTTCTTTATTTACTTGCTCTTTATGCTGTTCCGGTTGAACCGGAAGATAGACGACGGCAGGCTTTGGACCGTCTCGGCTGGCTGGGAAAATGGTCCATGCTAGATGTCTTGGTGTTGGCATTGATGATTTTCTACGTGAAATCGAGCGGCATAGCTGATGCCGCAAGCCTGCCAGGCATATATTTCTTTGCTGCTTCCGTCATACTTACGATGATCGCAACAGCACAGGCCAGCAGAATAGATTAAGACCCTTGCACCATGAAAATAAACGACCCCAGTTTCACAATCGGCATTGAGGAGGAATATCTCCTCGTCAATAAAGAAACACGCGATCTTGAAAACGAACCGCCTGAAGCTCTCATGCGTGACTGCGAGGCAGCGCTGAAGGGCCAGGTCAGCCCGGAATTTTTGCGGTCACAAATCGAAATTGGCACACGGGTATGTAAAAAGATTTCAGAAGGACGTGATGAGCTAGCGCATTTGCGCCGCTCCGTAGCACAAGTGGCCGATAAGCATGGGCTTGCACCAATTGCCGCATCAACTCACCCCTTTGCCAGATGGGTTGCACAACATCATACTGACAAAGAGCGCTACAATATCCTCGCGCAAGATCTGCAATTTGTTGCCCGGCGCATGATCATCTGCGGAATGCATGTTCATATAGGTATTGAGGATGATGATTTACGGATCGATATCCTTAATCAAGCGCGCTACTTCCTACCGCACCTTCTTGCACTTTCAACATCGTCACCCTTCTGGCAAGGTGAAAACACTGGGCTAAAATCCTACCGGCTATCGGTTTTCGATGAATTACCCCGCACGGGCCTCCCGCCAACTTTCACAAGCGCGGGAGAATATCGCCGCACAATAGATGTTCTTGTAAGAGCGGGCCTCATTGAAGACGCAACAAAAATTTGGTGGGATTTAAGGCCATCCACGCGTTTTCCCACGTTGGAAATGCGCGTCACTGATGTTTGTCCGTTGCTTGATGATTCCATATGCATCGCGGCTGTCTTTCTTTGCCTATGCCGGATGCTTTACCGGTTGCGCCGCAACAATCAGCGTTGGCGAACTTATCCAGGGATCTTATTAAATGAAAACCGTTGGCGTGCACAACGGCATGGAATTGAGGATGGACTGGTGGACTTTGGAAAAGGCGAGATCACCCCTTTCCATGAGCTGACGGAAGAATTGATTGACCTTATCTATGAAGATGCAGATTACTTTGGCTGTACTTCAGAAATTCAACATGTGCACACCATATTATCGCGCGGCACCAGTGCAGACCGGCAACTTAACTGTTACCATACACACCTCAAAGAGGGGGCAAGCGAACAAGATGCGCTTATAGCCGTTGTCGACCGCTTAATAGAAGAAACATTGCAAAGTTCCAAACTTGCTTAAACAGCAACCAATAACTCCCACTTGAAGTGGGAGCTTGAGACGCTTCGCTTGAACCGTTCTAAGCGGTTTATGTAACTGTCACACCCGGCACATTTGCCGTCATCACGGCCAAGTGCCAGCCCGGAAGGTGAATTTGGGAAGGTGAGTTTGTCAATGAGCTGGTCTGAGCGCGCGAGCCGGGATCCATTTTTTAGGGCCTCATGCGCTCAAGTCGCGAAGCGATAGCGCAAAAATAAAAATTGCATGGCACAGCCTATGAACGCTGAGACAAACTTATCGCTGCTTGGATCCCCTACCATATGCTCGGGATTAAGGCTTGCGACATGCACATCGCCCGGGCCGGCATATGTTGGGGATGACGATAATAAGTCGTGTTATACGATAAAATCAGCCACAAGCACTCTATAGTCAACCTGAGTATGGATAAGCTACATCCTCTTGAGGCCCTACACACTCGGAGTCATTCCCGCGAAGGCGCACCGCTGTCCGGGGAATTTTTAGGTGAAGGTGAAAAGTGGTTGATATAAAAAGATATAACTCTATATCAGAGCATCAGGACTTGGTTCTGACGGTGCCACTTGCGCTCCTTCCCCCTCGAGGGGGGAAGGCCAAATGCCACCGCCTTAGCTCTGGTGAGCTAAGGCGCATGGGGTTTGGGATGGGGGTGGCGGAGGCAGATTCAAGTGTATAGGTTTTCTCATGAATCCCCCCCCCACCCGGCACTCCGTGCCGACCTCCCCCTCCAGGGGGGAGGTTATTGGAGTATGCTGTCAAACCTCACGACACGACAAGTGGAGATGCATTTCCAAATTTTCCCGGACAGCAGTGGGCCTTCGCGGGAATGACGGCGTTTGCGGCTTGTGAGTGCATTAATCTCTCACCATATTTTCTTGAATTGGTTGTAAATTAAAAAGAACAGATCACATCTCTTATTCGTAAGTCAGGTTATAGCCAAAGCTTTTTCTAGAGCGTTATGAGGTTAAATTGAATCCACACAACACGACATAAAACAAGACGGTAGATGACGGTAAACCACTTTTGTAGAGGAATCCTGGAGGGAGGAGAGAACAAAGCGGCGCAGCGAAACCCCTGTCTCTATGCTTCGGAATGGTGATAGGTCTTTTTAAATAAACCTCTTTTCACCTCTCACATAAATTTAAACCGGACAACAGTGGGCTTGTCCAGATAATCCATTAGGGAGACTCTTCCATACCTGCAATCCTAAATACATACATTTTCGTATTTCTCATTCCACCGCATCTTCCTGTCCAACATGGCGCGGAAAGACAGGCGTTGGCTTGGGCAGCTCTGTTCCGGGTTTAAGCTCATGTCCTGCATTGAGTGCGGCGAAATCTCTCGCATCTTCCGGCACACTGAGTGAATCCAGTAATTTGCCAGCAGATTCCGGCATAACAGGCTGCACCAATATTGCGATCCGGCGAATGACCTCGCTTGTGACATAGAGAACCGTCTTCATACGTTCAGGGTCCGTTTTTTTCAAAGCCCAGGGCTCTTCATTTGCGAAATAACGGTTGGTATCGGCAACAACAGCCCAAATCGCCTCAAGCGCCCGGTGAATGGCCTGTACGTCCATGGCCTCTCGGACTTTTGGCAACATACTCTCCGCAGTTTTGAGAATGGTTGTGTCTGCCTCGGAATACGTACCTGGTTGCGGCACCTGCCCTTCACAATTCTTAGCAATCATAGAAAGTGAGCGCTGCGCCAAATTACCGAGATCATTGGCAAGATCTGCATTGATACGATTGACAATTGCCTCATAGGTGTAATTGCCGTCCTTACCAAACGGCACTTCACGCAAAAAGAAATAACGTATCTGGTCAAGGCCAAAATGTTCGACCATATTGAAAGGATCAATGGCATTGCCAAGTGATTTCGACATTTTCTCCCCATGCTTATCGAAAAGAAAACCATGAGCGAAGACCCGTTTTGGCAGCGCAATTCCAGCCGACATGAGAAAGGCCGGCCAGTAGACGGCATGAAAGCGGATAATGTCTTTTCCGATCATATGGATATCGGCAGGCCAAAACGTCTGAAAATTCTTACTATCCGCATCAGGAAATCCAACGCCGGTTATGTAGTTCGTCAACGCATCAACCCACACATACATCACATGGGCATCATTTCCGGGAACCTTAATGCCCCAATCAAATGTTGTGCGGGAAACAGAAAGATCCTTCAGCCCGCCTTTGACAAAACTCACCACCTCATTACGCCGCACATCAGGACCGATAAATTCTGGATGGTCTTGATAATGGGTAAGTAACCTGTCCTGATAGGCGGATAACTTGAAAAAATAAGTTTCCTCCTCCACCCATTCAACAGGTGTTCCCTGGGGAGAAAGTTTTATGCCGTCTTCGCCTTCCTTGATTTCGTTTTCGTCGTAATAGGCTTCGTCCCGCACGGAATACCAACCTGAGTAGGTATCCGTATAAATATCGCCATTAGCTTCCATACGCCGCCAAATTTCTTGTGATGCGCGGTGATGGCGTTCTTCGGTGGTTCGAATAAAATTGTCATGGGAGCAATTCAGCACCTCCACCATATCTTTGAAACGCTGCATATTGCGTTCCGCAAGCTCTGCCGGTGCGATGCCTTCCTTTTTCGCCGTCTGAGCCATTTTCATGCCGTGCTCATCCGTCCCGGTAAGGAAAAAAACCTTAAACCCATCAAGCCGCTTAAAGCGGGCTAAAACATCTGTCGCGATTGCCTCATAGGCATGTCCCATATGAGGCTCACCATTGGGATAGGAAATCGCTGTTGTTATATAAAAGGCCTTATCTTTATCCATGAAAACCGCCCTTAATAGAGACTTGTTAGAGACTGCAATAACCTTTACTCGTAAGTTTGTAGTGAGCCCCTGCCTATCAAATCCTTTTGCCCGTTTTGCCGTTGGAC
This sequence comes from Methyloligellaceae bacterium, assembly GCA_965224165.1. Classification (GTDB taxonomy): domain Bacteria; phylum Pseudomonadota; class Alphaproteobacteria; order Rhizobiales; family CBDCYM01; genus CBDCYM01. The sequence goes on from CBDCYM010000011.1 coordinate 2,585,195, forward strand.
GTTATTGCAGTTTAACACCTCGCTTAAGCGATTATCTACCTGATGTCCTGCGGGCCGCCATTTCAAATCGATGGAATGTTTCTAAGATAAAATTTCTACGGTCTAGGTTGAGTGCAAAAGCTTCCCCCTGAGCGCGGATCACTGTTTCCCACAGCTCAGCCCAATCTGCAAGACCGCCATTCGAAATCAAACGCTGAGCAATAACCGCCTCCGTTTCGGGAACCCCGTCACGCCCAGCGGCTGAGCGAATTAATCGTCGTAAAATATCACTTAGTAGACCGAAAAAAATATCAAATTCCGCCAAGGCGGAAGTAGGTGATAACCGCTCCGCTAAGTTCAGCACAAGCTTATGATTCATCAAAGGCAAGCCATCCAACACCTGAATAAGCTCAGAATAAAGCTCCAGCCCCCCACCTTGAGCCAGTTCAAGAGCACGACGAACACTGCCTTGGGAAAGAAGTGCTAAAAGAACAAAATCTGTGTTTGGAGACATTTGCACATCTGCAGCTTGGCAAGCACTTTCTACCGCCAAGGCAAGCATCTCCGGTTCAAGAGGTTTTAGATCAAGCTGACGACACCTGGAGCGAATAGTCGCTGGCAAACGGCCAGCCCGTGAAGAAATCAAAAAATAAAGGGTCCGCTCAGGCGGTTCTTCAAGTGATTTTAAAAGCGCATTTGCGGAGCTTTCATTCAACTCATCAGCGCGGTCCACGATCACAGCCCGCCACATCCCTTCATCAATCGTCGTATTAATAAAAGCTTTGAGACGCCTAACTTCATTAACAAGAATTGCTGCTGAAAAACGCTTAAGCTTAAGATCCCAGGTCCGGCGTAATACAAGCAAATTCGGATGGGATAATGCTGCTACCTGGCGAAAAGCTCTCATCTCTGAGGAAATGGCAAAGTTTGCACTACCGCCATCTTGAACATCTTGCACATGTTGCAGACCATCCGATTTGGCAAAAAGATAACGTACAAACCGATATGCTAGTGTTGCTTTGCCAACGCCGTCAGGTCCTGCCAATAACCAGGCATGGTGCATCCGCCCTCCAGCATAAACATCGCGCAAAACGTCCAAAGCCTGCTGATGACCAAAAAACTCCTCTGTTTCTCGAGGATGAAGAAATCCTTCAAGCCGATCCGCTTCCGGTAATATGTCCGCTTCACCAGCCATGAAATTTAAGGGTCCAACCTTTCACTAACCACTTGCCAAATTTTCTCATCTACAGCATCTTCTGGCGCGCTGGCATCAATCACAACGCATCGTTCCGGTTCAATTTGCGCTATGGCAAGAAAGGCCTGGCGCAGCTTCCGGTGAAATTTCATATCCATATTTTCAAACCTATCTGCGGGTCCATCACCGCCTTCAGCTATGCGCCGCGCGCTCGCCCGTGCCAATCCATCTTCAGCGGGCAAATCCAGAACAAGTGTTAGATCAGGAAAGGTATCCTTTATTACAATCTTCTCAAGCTTGGAAATAACTTCAGATCGAACCCCACCCGCAGCCCCCTGATATGCACGTGTTGAATCTGAAAACCGATCACATAAAACCCAAACGCCATTCTTCAAAGCGGGGCGAATGGACTTTTCAAGATGGTCATCACGGGCGGCAAAAAGCAAAAGTGTTTCAGCCAAAGGCCCAAAAGGCTTAGCCTGCCCTTTTAAGAGAGCTTCACGAATTTTCTCAGCACGCGGAGAACCGCCTGGCTCGCGCGTCACGAGAGTTTCCTGGCCGATATCCTCGAGTCGCTTAGCAAGGTTGCGCACTTGCGTCGATTTGCCCGTACCCTCTCCACCTTCAAAGGTGATGAATTTTCCTTTGATCATGTGTGTTTAGCTTTGCTTAAGAGGCGACCAACAGATCACTTATCCTAAAATGCACTTATCCTAAAATGCACGTTTTCAGAATTCTGCTAAAGTAACCAGCCAAACGCCAAATAGAGAAGCGAGTCAAACCCTTTAGAGAAAATCCCCCCCACACCGATATCCTCTGAGGCATAAAGAGGGATCCTGTTTCTCGCTGAATTTGCAGTAATGACCTGAAGATAAGCCACCTGGTCGCCCTTTTTGATCGGTGGTTTGAGTGGGCCTTGATAGACGATAGATGCCTTAAGTTTATGGTTGCCAAATCGCGGCAAATAAACAAAAACACCGTTTTTACCGATAAGGCTTACATAACTTTCCGTGCCACCCCAAACCCGAGCTTCTCCGACAACCTCATTGGGCTCAAAAAGCTTGAATGACTTAAAACTTCTAAACCCCCACTCTATCAGCCGCCGTGCTTCCTGGGTTCTCTCTCTTTTCGATGTCAGGCCATTGACAACGACAATAAGTCGCCGGTTATCTCGCTTAACCGACGCAACTAATCCATAACCGGACCCTTTTGTGTAGCCTGTTTTTAGCCCGTCAGCACCAATATTCTGTGCTATTAAAGGATTACGATTGAAAAACCTGTATCGTTTGTAGCGAAATTCTTTCTGCTTAAAATATTGGTAGTGTTCCGGATATTCTTTAATGATATGCGCCGCAAGAATAGCGAGTTCCCTTGAGGTCATGAGATGGTTTTCGGCCGGTAAGCCGGTGGAATTTTGAAATTTTGATTTTGTCAGCCCAATCTTGCGTATATATTTTGTCATCTCCTCCGCGAAAGCCTGCTCAGATCCAGTCATGGCTTCCGCCATAATGATACAAGCATCATTTCCAGATTGTACGATTATGCCCTGCAGAAGATCAGAGACCTTCACTTTTGAATTTAAGCTGGCAAACATCGCCGATGTACCTGAAGGTGCACCTCCGTTTCGCCAGGCGTTTTCGCTCACGTGAAATTCATCATCCAGCGTCATGCGACCAGCTTTTAACGCTTGGAAGATAATAGCAAGGGTTGCAAGTTTACTCATGCTAGCGGGTTGCATGAGTTTGTCGGCATTTTTCTCGAAGAGAACAGACTGGGTCTCCGCATCCATAAGAATGGCAAATTCCGCCTTTGTGCTGAACCCTGTCTCCGCTTTAGCTTGGATGATTGTGCCCACAATCATAAGTAAAGCAGCCACAGTACAGGCAATCGTCCTGAGAACGCCTTTAATGAGTCCCGCCATGGGCTGATACCACTAATCTGTTTATTATTTTGCCCCTATCCGGATATGAATATCCCGTGCTTAGCCCAAAAAATCAAGCTGAGCCTGCCGAAAATTCAATCACTTCTCCACGATTCTTGGGTCTTTAATCCCTGTGGCAATCACATTAGGGAGTTTTTTGCGCGCCTGATCGCGTCTAGAAAACGGCCCAAGCCTAACCCGGTAGTGCGGCACTTCACCAATAGTGATAGGCGTTACTTTTGTAGGAGCGATCGATGATAATCTTTGTTTTAGGCGTTCTGCATTGTCTTTATTGCGAAAAACACCGGCTTGGATATATGCAGAGTGTTGAATATCCTTTGAGATCTGAGTCGATGTCGGCCGGTTTCGTGAAATACTCCCGACAGTAATATTGGACTTTGGTAGTTTTACCTTGGCATAACGTCTCGCCCACTGTGGCGAACGTCTGATCCATGTTTGCCGAGCCAAATAATTGCGCTCAAAAGCATCGTTACCATTGAGTGGAGCCCGATCGAGAAAGGTGACGCGTACTCTCGCTGTTCCCTGGCGTTTAAAGCCGAGGAGTTCGGCTGAACGGCGGGAAAGGTCGATGATCCGATCATGAGCATAGGGCCCACGATCATTAATTCTCACCACCATTGTGCGGCCGTTACGCAAATTCGTAACCCGCGCGTAAACCGGTAAAGGCAATGTTGGATGCGCCGCCGTCAATGCGTCCATGTCATAAATCTCGCCATTAGCCGTTCGCCGGCCATGGAACAAAGTACCGTACCAAGAAGCTATGCCTTCCCGGTCATAGTGAAGATCTTCTTTAGGGTGATACCAACGGCCTTGAATTTGATAAGGCTTGCCGACCTTATAAACGCCCCCGCCTTTTGGTACCGGCTGGCCGAGAGGAATAACCCGCTCACTTAAACGAACTTTTTTTGTGCCCCCCAACCATGAGCAAGCTGCCAAGCCTATGACAACGCTAAACGCTACCGCACCGCAATAGCCGTAATGCCTAAGCCGCATATGGGAGATATGCTGCCATAGATATGGCCAGATACGGCTTCTGATAATCGTCTTAATGAGATAGCGGAGCCCAAACCAAATCCATTTTGTGCTTACCAACGATACGTAAGCGACACGTCCCGCCTTGGTGTCGTGACCCACCGTAATACCCTCTACGCTAACACTACTCAGCGGTTTAGTTTGCTCGTGAGAGTGTTAGGATTTCGTTAATTGTCCATGCAGCCATCACCAGAGATACAAAAATTGGCGATGTTAAGACTGGTAGAGGTTTCGAGTAAGAAAATATAAAAAACAATTATTGCTGCGTATCAATCGCAATCGCTGAATAGTGAACGTAAGCAATCATAGGAACTTTTGGCCGCACGGCTAATCGCATCGCCAGTGCCTTTTGCCGCTTCTTCGATCCAATTGCCTGTCGATTTTGCAGCGTTTGCCATGCCTTCCCCTGTTTTGTTGGCTTGTTCTTTTGATGATTTCACCATCCTTTTTGTGAGGTCAACCAACGTTTTGGGTTCGTCCTGTTCGGCAGCAACAGCATCAGTTGATGATTTTTTTTGCTCTTGAGTCTGCTTAGCCGTTTTTGGGGAAAGCGAGGACGGGCCTAGAGGACCTGAATAGGTATAGTTCAAGACTGGTCCATAACAAGACCCTGCCTTTGTCTTGCGAACCGAGCAGCTTTTATGATTTTTGTCACGAGCAATATTGACAATGCAATAAAGCTGCAACGTCATGTCACTCGATCGGCGTTCCTCAGAATAAATATTGCAAGAATAGATTTGGCTCGGTTCTATACATTTGACGCAATAGCTTTTCACAGGCTCGCTGTGGGCGGAACCAGTTGAAAAAGATATGCAGATCACGCCGATAGCACCGATAGCAATGGCTCGTACGAAAATCAAAAACATTCGATATTTCCGAGTATGAACTCTGTACTACTCATACTATTCACTTAAACCTGTGATACGGCAAAGAAATGGCGGAGCCATGATAGCTCCGCCACAAGTTAAGAACACTCAGAAATGGATAACAATGCCATTTGGCATCAGGTCCTTTTTGAGTCTGGTGCTCAAGCGACCAAATTATTTATGGTCGTCCCCTCTTCGGTCATCTCCACTTTCGGTCAGCTCCATGTTCGGTCATCCCATACCCGCCAGAGAGTATATACAACTATTGGGTGGTGTAAACATTTTGATCAACCATTTGGGGAACATGGGATTACTTTATCAGCGGCCCATACATTTCGTGGAAATCAACTTCGCTTTATGGCATCTGAAAAATAGATCCATCATCAAAAATGAACGATGGAAGAAAATATTGGATCCAAGATGGTAATTGAACCGAATAGCCTTATTGAATATGCAAGAAAAATTGTTTGCACAGCAAAGCTTATTGAGAAAGTCAGTTTAGCAAAAGAAGCTGCGCAAGCCTGGCATCACCGCCGCCTGTCTTTGGGAATACGTAGCACGAATACAACTATGCCTGACCGGCCTGGTCGGCCGGAAAAACCCCCTCTTCTTCCCCCACGCGATATGCCAAAACGATCAACAGGCGGCATACGCGGGCGCATAGCGCTTTTACACTCTCTAGCACATATCGAACTCAATGCCATCGATATGACCTGGGACTTAATCGGTCGATTTTCATGGGCACCTGTCCCGCAATCTTTCTTCGATGATTGGGTTCGCGTCGGTGTTGAAGAGGCCAAACATTTCGAACTCTTGTCACGCCGGCTAGTTGCTTTAGGGGCCGCCTATGGTGACCTTCCGGCCCATGATGGACTATGGCAAACAGCTCAGGAAACCGGGGAAAATCTTCTTGCTCGCATAGCAGTTATTCCTTTAGTACTGGAAGCTCGCGGTTTGGACGTCAGCCCCTCTATGATTAAGAAAATGATTTCAAATGGAGATGAAGATTCAGCGCGGATCTTAAACATTATCTATAATGATGAAAAACGCCATGTGGCATTTGGGTGTAAGTGGTTCCGCTATCTTTGCGAAAAAGAGGGCCGCGACCCTGAACCTACATTTCATTTACTCGTGCGCAAGTATTTTCGTGGGCGCATTAAACCTCCCTTTAATGATAAAGCGCGTTCTGAAGCAGGGCTCACGCCTGGCTTTTACAAACCCCTCGCCGGCGTTGGATCAGTTCTGACATAGTCATTTATGTTGCAGATTAACCTTCATTTACAAGAATTTACTCGAAGGTGGATTGACCTAAAGCTGATTTTTTCCCAATCTGCAGAAATAGTGACCTCTTAAAAGCCGTAAATTGGTTTCAAAGTTCGCAATATTGTTCTAGATTATCGATGACATGTGCTGCACGGGGCGCTATTGTTCATACCCGCTGAGGGAAATAGGGCGGGAAGGCTCTGCTTAAAGAATTTGAGGATTCACCTAATAGGAGGTGAGCGGATAGTTCAGGCAATTCGCCTTCTTTCTTCCATAAACCTATGGCAATTATAGAGAGTATGGGTGATGTTTACTAAAAAAACAGAGAATGAAACTGGGGCATTTTCACAGCAACAGTCATCAGTTAAACCTGTTACTAAGCCGTTGTCTACACCCCCAGAAAATTTAAGAACGGCACCTAGGAAAAGTAGTAGCGGACAGGCAGCAGGCAAAATGGCGCCATCGATTATCGGTTCAGATTTATCAATAACAGGCAATGTTCTATCGCGCGGAGAAATTCAGGTGGACGGAGAAATCCAGGGCGATATTCATTGTTCTTCGCTTATCGTCGGCGACAACGCCAAGATAACGGGCGGCGTTGCTGCGGAGGATGTTGTTGTTCGTGGTAAGGTTATTGGATCCGTAAGGGGCCTCCGTGTCACACTCCAAACCACATCCTATGTTGAAGGCGATATTTTCCATCAATCTATCGCTATAGAGCAAGGAGCTTATTTCGAGGGTAAATCACGCCACTCCGAAGATCCGCTTGCCGGTGCGGCCAACCTTGAAATTCCTCCGGCATCAAATGGAAAGCATAAGCCTGAGCCAACATTAACGTTGGATATTGATGATCTGGCCTCCAACCCTTAAATAGCAAATTGCGGTAAGCGCATAAGGTTAGCACAAGGTTTGGCCTTGAAGTTATACCTGTATCTTAAGAAAATTATGGTGGGAACGAGGCTTTGCCCTCACCTTTACCTTTACTCTTTCGGCTTTTTATCTTGATTGCTGGAACCAGCTTCTTTGGGTTTGGAGGGAATATGGCTTAGATCCCCAATGATAATCGCTCCAGGTTCAATAATAAGCTCGCCATAGGCGATTTGCCCATTCACCGACCCGCTTTTATAGATATTCAACGTGCCATTTGCGGCGATCTTACCCTCGGCAACACCTCCAATTTCCAAATTATGCGCCGTTAAACTGCCATTGACCTTACCATCCTGGTGCACAATAGCGTTTTCAGCTTCAATATCGCCTTCAATAGTTCCACGAATTTCAACTGTTTTACAGTTCCGAACCTCACCGTTGATCAGAACACCCTCACCAATTAACACCGTGCCTGATGCAATTTGATCCGATTTCTTCTCTGAAGATACTCTCGACCGCCCCCTAGCGCGGCTTGTACCATTATCAAAAGGGGACTCTGATATCCGAGGAAAACTTTTTTCTTCACGCTTAGGAGGTGCGGTTTGCACCTCATCCGATTCTTCTACCTCACCAATCGTCCGAGGTCTGTCCTTGAACATTTGATGCTCCTTATTCAGACACATCCCCACTTTATTTTTTCAACTTGCTACATTAGCGGTTTAATCAATAAGTTACGAGATTTTTTTGATAGTTAACTTAAATCATCCCAATATAAAGTTTTTTACGCCACACGGTCCCCTGGCTCACGCTCAGAAAATACCGCATCAATATTATCGATAGCCCGAAATCCCATAGCATCCCTGGTTTCTTTTGTTGCCGAGCCGATATGAGGCAACATAAAAACATTTTCGAGCTCAGAAAGCGCGTCATTACCACCAGGTTCAGTCTTAAAGACATCCAAGCCCGCCGCAAATAGCTTGCCGGACTTGAGTTCGGCGATTAACGCCCCTTCATCGACAAGGTTTCCACGTGCCGTGTTTACTAATATAGCGCCATCTGGCAGCAGAGCCAGTCTCTCCGCATTAATAAGATTTATCGTTTCAGGCGTTGACGGACAATGCAACGAAAGAACGTCACAATGGGGTAATAAATCTTCGACGGTTTCATGAAAAATAGCACCTTGCTCACTTTCTTCCGGCAAACGGCGGCGATTGTGATAATGGACCTCCATACCAAACCCCTTGGCACGGCGCGCTGTGACTTGCCCGACACGTCCCATGCCAACGATCCCTATCCGTTTACCAGTGATTTGTACGCCGACCATGAAGGAAGGGCTCCAAAAATCCCAGCGCTGTTCCCGCACCATCCGGTCCCCTTCGCTTGCCCGGCGTGCAGCGCCAAGCATACATAAAATAGCGATTTCAGCGGTGGCATCCGAAAGCACATCCGGCGTATTAGTAACGATCACCCCCTTCTCTTTCGCAGCCTCAAGATCAATATGGTCGACCCCGACCGAATGTGTGGCTATCACTTTGAGGCGCTCAGGTAATGTGGCTATAACCTCGCGCGAAAAAATTTCAGAATGACACGGCAGGACAGCATCCACTGTCCGGCATTTTTCGATAAGCTCTTCTTTGGAAAAGACCCGGTCTTCCATGTTTAATATAGCGTCATAACTCTTTTGTAGGCGCTCGTGCACCGCATCCGTCAAACGCCGCGGAACCAGAACGACAGGCTTATCAGACATAAAGGTCTCCTATAGAGGGCAACTATCACTTGGATCTTACCAGATCTCAGGCTTGGTAATCATTAGCCAATAGATGCTAAGGACTCCGAGAAATGCCGGCCAGCCACACCAAAACCAGACACGCATAAGCTTATAATAATTGAGGGGGAGTGGGGCTCCTTTTAAAGCCGCATCAACGGCCAAATCACGCATACGTATTTGCATGCGTACTACAGGCAACCAACATGCACCGACAAAAACATAAAGAATGAGGCTTAGAAGAATCCAATCTTCGGTTAAACGAATACCTTGATGAAAGGCCAACATAACACCGGTGACGGGTTGAACCAAAGCGGCGGTAGCTGTGAAGAGGAAGTCAGCAAGAACGACCGTCCTTGCCGTCCCGGCGATGGTATAGATGTCACGGTGGCGGTGAGTCCAATACATGAAAAAGGCAATGCCAAGCCCCGTTCCAAAGAGAATAGCGGCGCCAATAATATGCAAAAATTTTAAAACGAAATAAAACTCCATAACGTCTCTACTCTAACTTCACTCGGACTTCTATTTCCGTATTATCGCTTTTCCGAGAGTGCCATGACTGCGGCCGTGGCGGCGATAAGAGGCACAACCTTAAGAAGAGGACCAAGTGGATCTATCCACAACTCAGGCTTTAAACACGTAAGAACGAAAAGATAGCCAAGGCTTAAAACAATTTGCGCAGCACCGGCAAACCGCACCCAGCGTTGCTGCAAAAAGAGAACGCCCAGCAAAATATCCAAAACACAGCCCAACCAAACAAGAGTTGCGGCCAAGGCGTAATCAACACCTGATTCTGTCACCAATGCAACCGCCGCAGCAAATGGCCCTGGTAGAAGCGCAATCACCCCAGTAAAAATCCAAAAAAGCGCTAATGTGAGTTGTAGTAATGGCTTTACAAAATAAAGCCGGGCATGCAACCGGTCTTGCAATGTCGCAGGCATTTGGGCCAGCGTTTGTGAAAATGACTTCAGATGAAGACCTGCCGTTTCTTCGAATGATTGATGCTCGACAACTTGATCATAATTCATCTGCTCCAGAGATGTGGATCTCAGAGCTGACGGATTACCAATCCATCCCGCCAAATCACCAAGCCAAAGCACTGGTTTCATCAGCGCAAGCGGAACATTTATCTCACGAGCCTTAGGAAAACCCAACCATGTGCGATAGGTGGACACGATTTCCCGAATTGACAGCACGTTGGGACCCGCTGCAAAAAGTGTCGTCCGTGAGGGCACTGATATTTTAGCAAGGCGGGCAAGCCCCAATGCAAGATCAGATATGGCGATGGGTTGAAAGCGCTGCTCTCCAGAACCCGGTAGAGGTGTTATCCACGGCAAAGCAGAGAGACCACGAATGAGCGAGGTACCGCCGTAACTACCGGGCCCTATAACCAGCGACGGTTTGACGACCAGCCAATCAAAATCAAGATCTTTAAGCGCCTCATCCGCTGCTCTCTTACTTATCGCGTAGTCAGTGGAAATTTCTGCTTCAGCGCCCATAGCCGAAATATGTATCAGACGCCCTACCCCTGCCTCAGCGCAAGCCTGAAATAAGGCAATGGTTCCCTCGCGGTGAATACGGTCAGCATCGTCTCGTAATGTGGACTGCAAAATACCGACACAATTGATAACGGCTCCCACCCCTTCTAGCCTCTCCAACCAATCGGTTTTATTGAGAGCTCTGTTAAAATCGCAATGGACCCATTCGATATCGGGCAGAAGCCGCTTACCAAGCTCAAGGTCCCGCCCTGCCCCGATTACATCCCAACCTTCAGCTTGAAGAGCCCGCACAATATGGCTTCCAATAAAACCATAAGCCCCGGTCACAAGGCATCGCATAATCTTTTGAACCTTTTTTTGTGCTGGCGAGACAAACTCTTAGAGGTAGTCCGCTTACTGAGCAGCAGGCGGAACAGGCTTATCTGAATTCGGTCTGACCCGAATCAAAGAATAAAAATCTAAACATTTTTCAGATAGGCGCTACTAAGAAAGGGAGACAGAATAATGGCATGTATCAGATTTAAAAGAGTATTTTCAATTGCATGCGCTTCCTTTATTGCACCTCTGTTTATATCCGCACACGCTTCTGCGGCCTGGACAGTGCCCGTCGTAGACAAAGCAACGGTCACACCTGTTCCTGGGCAGCTCCCGGAAGTGCATATGAAACCAGAGCCTGCAATCAAAAAATGGGTTTCTGTCAAGACCAAGAAAATTAAAGTTGATTTCAATGTCGACATTCGCATGAAGGTCGGCAAACTTCATGATTATTGGATCATGCTTGGCTTAGTGTTTCCGGATAAAGATCCTTTGCATGACAAAATCCCTGTCTACAATGCGAGAGGCAATTACGGAATGCCTGGCCCCAGACGTAAAACACCAACGGGTCTGCCGGCAACGCGTGTAAACAAAAAGATCACCTTAGAAATATCCGGAGCACAAATCTCCAGAGCCCATCGCACCTATCTTTCTGATATGTGCAATCGGTTTTTGGGCCCAAGCAAAGCCGGCTTCTACCAAACACACACAAAGGTTTTGCAACTTCACGTATATGTCCGCCATCTCGCTTATATAGACCAGTCAAATTCAAATGGCTCATACAGGGTCTACGGAGAAAAAGATCATAAAGCAGTCGCTGTTCCAATTAAGCTTGTCTGTGATGGAGCACAAGATCCTAACAAATTCCGTGTAACCAAGGTTGAGCATAAGTTTTCTGTAAAAAAGGGACCGCTCTGTCCACTCGCAATAACAACAGAAACAAAAATATACTCATCAATTGCCGGTACAGCCAATTATCGCCGTGAACGCAAAGGTGGTCCGCCCAGTGAATGGATCCCGATCAAAACCAAAAAACAAGGTGATAAATATGTTGCGGTTATTAAGAACACACAGAACGTAAATGCTCTCGATCAGACCAGGCGGATTGTTGCCCTGAAATATGAGGTTGGAACTGAGACCGTGACTTCCGAATGGCTTCGCTACTTGGTTAAGTGCCAACCCTTTAAAGTCACTGATCTGAAATTGAAGTTAAACAAGGCTAAATCTGATGAGTGCCCGGTTGCCATCTCCGCCAAGGTTACTGGCAAGACCACTGGACCAGGTCAGTTCCGCCACCGCTTACGCTGCGACAATAACAAGCGATGGGTTAGAACACTGCAAGCGAAAAAAATCAGTAAAGGCAAATATGGCGCTGACTTTACGCATAATTTCAAGGTCAAGAAATCCAGAGATTTGAAATGCCGGGCGGAAGGTATTGACTTTAATATGACCACACCTTGGAAAACAGTAAAAATCAAGTGCGCGGTCACATCTGGATCAGGCGGATTGACAGGCGGTGCACAACAACCAAGTCAATCGCAGCCCAGCTCTGAGAGCTGCCTTGGAGGTAAAATTGTGAGCAAAGACAAATGCTCATGCCCCAAAGGCAAAAAGCCCGCCAAGATAAGTAAGAACAAATTCCGTTGCATCCCTTGCAGTGGCGGTAAAATCAAAAATGGCCGATGCGAATGTCCTCAAAGCAAGACGCTGGTCCGAGGCATATGTATCGTGCCTGCCGGATAAACGAATCTATGGAAGCGGCGTAAGGGTAAACCCTTACGCCGGACGGACTATTCGCTAAAGCTTGAGTTGATAGCTTTCCGGAACCCAGCGATAGCCCAAGTCTTTTTTCTCGACATAACCGACGGCAGGAAACGGCATGTGGTATCCAGCAGCAGGAATTTTATCGGCCGCAACCATATCAAGGATGCGTTTACGGCTGGTGACAGCTTTTTCCTTATCCATATCAAAAATCACATGCCAATCCGGCCGCTGTAGCGAAGCCACATAATGGTTCGTCGTATCCGCCCACAGCAAGAGACGACCTGAGCCGCTCTCAATGTGATAGGCCATATGACCAGGCGTGTGGCCAAAAGAGTCCACCGAGCGGATGCCGGAGACAACCTCGCCATCAGGTTTCAGGAACGTCATTTTTTCTGCTAATGGCACCACATTACTCTGCACAAGCTGAGCACGTCCCGCCATATTTTTATTGCTACTTTGCGCGAGGTCTGGTTTTGACCAGAAATTATATTCAATCGCTCCGGTCACATAGCGGGCATTGGGGAAGAGCGGCTTACCGCCTTCCATGAGGCCGCCAATATGATCCGGATGACAATGGGTAATAACGACCACATCAATTTGATCTGCTGAAAAACCTGCCTTGGCAAGCGTGTCTTTGATAAGGCCCGCGCCCTTGCCACGGCGACGAGCACCATTGCCCGCATCAAACATGACAATGCTCTTGCCAGTATTCACAATCACTGGCGTGAAGGGGATCATCATCTCATTGCCAGGTAGAAAGTTTTCTTGAGCAAGCTTGGCAACCTCTTCAGGCTTTTTGTTATGCCCAAAAATAGGGTGAACTTTACCAACCTTTATGGCACCGTCATAAATCGTTGTGACTTCAAATTCGCCGAGCTTAAAACGATAATGCGTCGGACTCGCTGCCCCAAGCATCGGGGCTTTAGCGATAGCTGAAGTTGTAAGTCCAGATCCAATTGCCGGTATAAGAGCTGCACTTGTAGTAAGTTTGAGGGCAGTCCGGCGTGTGCATTTTGGTTTAATTCCGGTCATAGCGTAGTCCTCCCTTTGTTTTAAATAAAGCGAACCTATTTTTCGATTACCCGGCCAAATAAGGTGAGATACATTAATCGATAAATGTCTGTATTATCCATTGTGCCACGGATAAGCTTGCTGTTCAGCCCTTCTCCACGTACCAATATCCCACCAGAACTATCAGACGTCGTCCCCCAGGAAATGGCAAAAGGCCATCTTCGCCCAGCCTTATCTGGGGCAGAAATAAACGGTAAAGACCCGGCGCCATCAATGCCGTCAAGAGGCGCACCATTGCTGTCTCTAGCAGGAAGTTTTTTTCTTGAAGAAATGTGGTTGTTTTTTGGACTTGGTCCTAAAACCTGAAGGCCACCTGCCTCGCTATCAGCTGCCATAACTACCAAAGTCTTTTGGTTTTCAGCAACATGATCTCGGAGAACACCAATCGCTTCATCAGCTCTCTTAAGAGCTTCCATTTGACCGGATGCATTATTGTGATTTGCCATATTGTCAGTTGCCTCTTCCTCGGCAACAAGAAAGAAACCTTGACGTGAGCGTGACAATATAGCCAAAGCAGCTTTTATCATTTCAGCAATTGTTGGGGCGTCCTTAATGTAATTTGCCTTACCTTCGATTTTATTTTTTTCTTCCGGCTGATCATTGAAAGTGTGTCCACTTGCGAAGACGCCAAGCAAGCGGTTTACTTTAGTGAGATCTAACGCGTTTAGCTCATCACGGTTGTACACAATAGTGTAACCGAGTTCCTTGGCGCGCTTAATTAGGTTGAGTGAATCCTCACGTGTCCCTTTACCATGACGCCCCTTTACTCCTTTCGGTAGCAAATACCGCTCACCACCGGACATAATCACCATGGCGCCAGAATTGATAACTTGCTTGGCAATTTCTCTCTTCTTGCGACGCGACGGAACCGAGGCAAGAAAAGCGCCGGTACCCGGCTCCGCTATATGTCCGGACTGCACCACGCCAACGGCAACCCCTGCCAAGAGGGCTTCTTGCATGATAGACATTTTCCGCCCTGAAGCCGCGGTTAACTCTCGCGTGCCGTCCATGCCATAGCTGTTAGCTTGGACTTTTACGCCATAAGCATGTGACGTTGCTCCACCATGAGAGGTGCTGGTCAAAGCATTTTTCATATGGCCGGTATAAACAGCCATATGCGGCAATTTATCCCAGTTTAACTTTCCGTCCGGACCGACTTTTAACATGCGGACTGCGCCCCAATGATTCACCCCTGTTCCATCGGGATGAAAAAAGATGACATTTCCTTTTTCAAAGGTATGAGCAACATCAGACAAAGCAAAGAAAGCAGTGAAGGAAATTATGTACCGAGCGAGCTTTAAAGACATGGGTTCCCCTCTATCGGAGCCTGTACAACACAGCTGTCTCAAATAGTATTTTCTTTGCAAGGGTTTCATGACGTGGGGATGAAATAGAATAAATGCTCTGTTTATAAGAAAACTCCAGTAGCCTCATTCAACCCACTGCCAAACCTTCTGTTCAGCCCGCTTCTATCGGATGAATAGCAATATCGTCGATACGATCCGGGTAAAAGGCAATATAACCCTTTAGGTCTGCAACTTCATCATAAGGCGTTCGGTACCCCCAGACAGCATTTTCCGAGATTTGGCCTTTGACCTTGATTGACCAGTAGTTCGCTTGGCCTTTAAAGGGACAATAAGTTTCGTGATCTGTCGCTCGAAGGAGGTCCATTCTTACATCACCTTCCGGGATATAATGAACAGGCACATAATCTGCTTCGTATACGGTAATAACGCGTTGAGATTCGGCAATATTTTCACCAGCAAAGAAAACTTTAACATGCAAATTGGAAGGTTTGAGGATTATACGATGGTCTGGATGTTTTTCATAACCGGGCCCGGAATTCATGGATTTTGCCGCCATAGAAAGCTCCTCTCCATTTATATCCTGTCAAAATTTCCCCAGATCGTTATAGGGTTCTGTAATATCAGGCAAAAGCTTATTTACTCTTGCTCATCCCGAACTATACTGCGGTATTTTTTGAAAACGATAATATGTGCCTAAAAAGTCCTGATTAGGTTCCGGGGCAGTTATGGGGGAGTATCATGGTCACCCGCGCCGAGCTCAATGCCTATCTTCGTAATTATCCTAAAATGGTAAAGTGGTTTGCGCCTAGGTTATTGGCACAGGCTGGTTTCCGCCACTCTATTGCAAGTTTATTTGGCCAATATGCCGATCAAAGAACAACACAACATCTTTCTGATCCTATTCCGGAAGATGACGTACTCAAAAAGGAATTTGTTGAGCGGCATAATTATGCCCATGAGGCAACCGGCAATACACCATTTTGGGTCGATTATGCTGCCGATCTCGGAGACGGTTTCGACTCCACTTACGCCATTGCCTATATGCTTGCTGCCGATACCATTTATGGACGAGAGGGCGAAGGCGCTCCCGGAATTCAGAATATTAAGGAACTTCCGGGAAGCGATGAACTCAAACACGGTCGCATTTTACTTATGGGGGGAGATCAGGTTTATCCATGGCCGTCACGTGAAGAATATAATGAACGCCTATGTGAGCCATACAGGTTAGCCTTTCCCGATTACTATGGCCCCGGCAAAGAGCCACCGCGCGATCTCTATGCAATTCCCGGAAATCACGACTGGTATGACGGACTTGCCTCGTTTGATGATTTGTTTTGTCGCGCCCGTAGCGGCAACTCCGGACGAAAAAGCACACGTGTCGGTGGTTGGCAAACGCGTCAACACCGTAGTTATTTCGCAATAAAGCTACCGCATGACTGGTGGATCTGGGGTGCTGATATCCAACTCAACAGATATTTAGATGCCGGGCAGCTCGAATATTTCCGCACGGTCAGCCAATATATGGGACCACAGGATAAGTTCATTTTGTGCACGGCTCAGCCGAGCTGGCATTATTTCGGTACACCTAAGGAAAAATATGCCCGGGAAAATCTGCGCAATCTCATTGATATGCCCTTAAGACAAGGCGCTAAGATCTGCACCATAGTTTCCGGTGATTATCACCATTATAGCCGGTATAACGAAAGCGATGAGCTGGGTAATTTCAATCTTATTACCGCAGGTGGTGGTGGCGCTTATGCCCATGGCACACATCAACTGAAATCTAAAATCGACTTCGAGTGGGTTGGGCGAGAACTGACTTTCCATCTCAACCGCTTTCTGAAACCTGATACATCAAAGGGTCAGACCCAGCCAGCACCAAAGCAAACAAAAAAAGCAGCGTGTTATCCAACTAAGAGCAAAAGCCGTCGTTTAGCTCTCGGCAATTTAGCTTTTCCGCTAAGAAATATCGCCTTCTGTCTAACTATGGGCATGGTTTACTGGCTGCTGACCTGGACCTTTTCTGAACTTGAGGTTGAAAATCCACTAGAAAAACAAAGAGGTAGTCAGGCAGAAATTACCAAGGAAGTTGACAGGCAAATTAGACGAAAGAAGTTGAGAAAACAATTTCGATGGAACTCAGATAGGCGAGAATTTCAATCAATTGACCCTCGGCCTTCACCACCAAAGCCCGCACAGTCTGGTGAGCGACCAATTGGGGAATGGGCCATCGCAGTCATTAATGTTTTCCTGAAGAAAGTTAATCAGGTCGGTTGGTTCAGCAAAGAAGGAGCATGGGCGCTTCTAATAATGTTTGCTCATGGCATTTACTTGCTTCTTGCAGGTATTGCAAGCAGTCCGCTTGCCTTTGCTTTCCTGTTTGCAGTTTGGGGAGCGTTTTACATAATTGCAGATACGACAAAGATCAAAGGGGCAGGAAAAGTAATCAGCAAAGCGATATTAGGCTCGGTGCATTTTTGGGCGCACCTGCTCGTTATGTGGGCTCTTTTCAGCGTGTTAATATACATCAACAGGCAATTTTTTGAGTATTTAGCCAAGGAAGGTTTTGCTAGAGAAACGATTCTGCTCCTGCCAGTATATCTTTGGGAAAAACTCATCTATCCCGTTGAGATGATTATTCTTGGTGGTTGTGCTGCAGGGCTGATTTTCGGGCTTTATCTGATCTGCACATATCTCATTGGTAAATTACACGACGACTGGGCATTTTCAGCTCAGCGCATTGCTAATCATAAGATGTTTTTGCGCATGCGTTTTGAGCCGGATAAGCTCACAATCTATCCGATCAGCATAGATACTGTACCCCGCCGTCGTCGTTGGTGGTCTTTAGGCCCCTCTGGTTGGCGTGTAACAAACAAGCCGAAGCCAGGAAGTGCAATCGTCGAACCCAGATTCTCTATCAAACCTCGATTGATAGAAGGACCAGTTGTTATTAAACCAAGTGAAGTGAACAATATTCCCCGCCTACCAAAACCTTAAGAAGGGAATTTTATGCGCCGTTTATCCAAATCCATAAGTCAATTGAGTCTAAGTTACGATGTCGTCGTAATTGGTTCAGGTTATGGAGGGGGTGTTGCTGCATCGCGATTAGCTCGATGTGGCAGGCGCGTTTGTCTCCTCGAGCGCGGCAAGGAATATGAGGTCGGCGAGTTCCCGGATCGCCTTTTGGAAGCCCAAAGCGAGTTTCAATACACACGTAACAACACGCATCTCGGATCCAAACTTGGTCTCTATGATATGCGCGTGGGAGACGATATTGACGTTTTTATCGGATGTGGACTTGGCGGCACATCACTGATTAATGCAAACGTCTCTCTACCGCCGGATCCTCGCGTATGGGAAGATCCGATATGGCCTCAGGAACTCGCTCAAGATGCAGAACGTGAAGAAGGCTTTGAACGTGCGAAACGCATGCTTAAACCTGTGCCCTATCCTAATGAAAAGCCATTGAATAAACTCGAAGCTCTCGGCAAATCTGCTGTTGCTTTGGATGGTCATTTTTCCCGTCCACCTATTAATGTCACTTTTGAAGAGGGCTTTAATCATGCAGGGGTGTTTCAACCATCCTGTACGCTATGTGGCGATTGTTGTTCAGGGTGCAATGTAGGTGCGAAAAATACCGTGCAAATGACTTACCTGCCGGACGCCGTCAATCATGGTGCGGAAATTTTTACAGAATGTGACGTCTCCTCGCTAAGAAAAGAAGGAGACAAATGGCGGATCTTTTTCGAGTTTGTTGGCCTTGAACGGGATAAGTTTGACTCGCCCGAGCAATCGATCACTGCTGACATTGTTGTGCTTGCCGCCGGTACGCTTGGTTCGACGGAAATTCTTTTAAGATCTCAAACGAAGAACGGTCTCAAGCTTTCGAAAAGGTTGGGGCAAGGCTTTACGGGCAATGGGGATGTATTGGCATTTGGATATAATACGGATCAACCTATAAATGGAATTGGTTTTGGGCATCCTCCAAAAGTGGATATTCCACCCGTCGGCCCCTGCATCTCGGGCTTGATCGATTTGCGCAACACCGACACGCTTGAACAAGGAATAGTCATTGAAGAAGGGACTATCCCTTCTGCTCTCGCCCCTTTGCTTCCGGCTTTGATGTCCGTTGGTGGGCTTTTGGGTGATGATACTGATTTTAGTATAAGTGATGAAGCCGGAGAAAAGGCGCGGGCGCTTCGCAGCCTTTTCTTTGGGGCATATCGGGGAGCTGTCAACCATACGCAAACTTATCTGGTTATGTCGCATGATGATGCAGGTGGGAGCATGCGCCTAAATGGCGATAAGCTGGTTATTGATTGGCCTGGTGTTGCGGATCAATCCGTTTTTGATAGGGTGGGAATTAATTTAACCACTGCCACGGCCGCAAATGGCGGTACGTATGTAAAAAATCCGTTATCCTCGACACTTTTCGGCAAGAACATGATTACTGTTCATCCACTGGGCGGATGCGGCATCGGTCACGACAGGATAAAAGGCGTCGTCAACCATAAATGTCAGGTATTCAGTGGCGAAACCACCGAGAGCATCAACGCGGTTCACAAGGGGCTTTATGTTTGCGACGGGGCGGTTATTCCCCGTCCGCTCGGAGTCAACCCGCTTCTTACCATTTCCGGCCTTGCAGAACGGGCTATGATCCATATCGCCCAAGATTATGGCTGGGCCTTCGATGATAAACCTAAGCCTGATGCACCAAGGCGGTATGCCACCATAACCGCGGAAGAAGATGCAAATCCCGCGGGCATTGAATTTACCGAACGCATGTCGGGCTTCATCTCGCAAACAGTTACCAGCGATTATGCCGCGGCTGCTCGCGCTGGCCAGGATGAGAAAAATACATTCAGTTTCACAGCAACAATCTTAATTGAAGATATAGACACGTTCATTCGGGATAACGCTCATACTGGGCGTATCGTCGGTAGCGTCTCATGCCCCTCTCTTTCTTCAGAACCCCTCGACATTAGTCGCGGAGTTTTCAATCTCCTGCATGTCGATCCAAGCAGGCCGGAGACACGACGGCTCGACTATCGCTTTGTCATGAGCACACGGGATGGGCAAGAATATCTTTTTGAGGGACATAAGATTGTTCATTCCGATCATGGTTTGGAAATTTGGGAGGACACAACAAAACTATTTGTTCAAATCCATGGCGGTCGTGATGGGCATGATGGTCTGATTGCCAAGGGCATCCTGCATATTTCGCTCCTGGATTTCGCCAGAGAAATGCGAACAATGAAAGGCATTAATGGCAGGAATGCTCTTGATCGTATGGAGGCAGTTACACGCTTTGGAACGCTTTTTGCTGGTAGCCTCTTCAAAGTTTATGGCGGTGTTTTTGTTCCAACGGATCGTTATGACCGTTTTCATGAACGAAAAAAGAGAACACTTCGAGTTGGCCCACCGGAACTTCATGGATTTAAGACTCGGGACGGCAAGGCTCTTCGGTTGACTCGTTATAATGGCGGCGCAAAGGGACCCGTTATCCTCTCCCATGGACTTGGCGTTTCAAGCTTAATTTTTTCTATAGACACGATTGAAACCAATCTTCTCGAATATCTTTATGCCGCCGGTTATGACTGTTGGCTGTTCGACTATCGGGCGAGTACGGAACTGCCTTATAGTAGCGAGATGTGGACAGCGGATGATGTCGCCATGTTGGACTATCCGCCTGCAGTTGCCAAAGTGAAAGAAATTACAGGCCGTAATAGTGTACAAATGGTTGTCCATTGTTTTGGATCAACCACGTTTTTCATGTCAATGCTGGTTGGTTTAGGTGGTGTACGCTCAGCTGTTTCTTCACAAATAGCCACGGATGTGTTGGTTCCTTTCTGGCCGCAGCGTTTCCTTGCCCAATTGCGCATGCCGACACTCTTCAATGTAATGGGAATAAATGCAGTGAATGCCCGCGCTGAACGATATGACAGTTTCGGTGCACGGGCGCTTGATAAGATCATCCAGGTCGTGGTCCCTTTCCAAAAAGAAGAGCGTACAAGAAACGCGACCAGCAACCGGATCACGGCTCTCTATGGCCAACTTTATGAACTCTCCAATTTAAACCAGGCGACGCTTCGCAGCGGGTTGCCTGAAATGTTTGGTAACGCAAATATTGATGCTTTCAAACACCTTGCCGTCATTGCACGACGTAAAATCATTGTTGATCATAATGGTGACGATACCTATCTGCCGCACATTGCTCGGTTAAAACTTCCTATCCGTTTTATACATGGCGCAGAAAACGCATGCTTTCATCCCCAAAGCACGAAACGCACATTGGACCGCTTGGTAGCTGCCAATGGGACGGACCTCTATGACCGCCGAGTGATTCCTGGCTACGGACATATCGATTGCATATTTGGAAAAACTGCCGCAGCGGATGTTTATCCCTTTATTTTGCAGCATTTGGAAAAAACGGCGCGGAGTTGACGAGAAGAATCAGTATGATTGATTGGAGCTCTAGCTACACAACAATAATCTCAAAAGAAAAACATTTTTCTCGCACATATTTTCCCCAGCTTTTTGTTACCGCACACTTACAGACGAAATGCGTTCCGGCTCCATTAGCCCATTATTTTCATGGGAGGGATCGCCGCGTTAAAGGGCGAATTTTATGAAGCTTACCAGGTACACTTAAAGTGATATGCGAAGATAATATTGCGACCTCTTTTCAGTCTCTAAATCTCACAAGCTGCGCATAAATATTTTTACAATTGCAATTCTATTGACCTTCCGGGACGTTCGGGTAGCTATGTCATCTGCAGTATTTCTCCTATCGGCATGGGGCGCGTAGGTCGTGGGGAGATGAGAGGGGGGCAGGATGTGGCGTTGGCCTGGACTGTCTGTGGCGATAGCCACAGCATTCATTATTGTTGGAGCGGGACCTGTAGGCGCTCAAGGAAGCGCTGACCTACTCATATCAAATAAGCTCAGAGGTAACGACTACGAGACGAGCCGATCCCGGTTAAGGGTAAATAGACCGAAAGCTAACGCACTCGACGAACTCGGCTATCCAATTGCCGATGGCATCATAATCAGCCCTTCAGTTCGGGTCGAAACAGGCTATGACTCGAACCCTGATGAACTTTTTAGAGAAGATGCAACGGCTTTCGGCCTTGTCGACGGCTCGTTAGTCCTTGGATTTGTTAAGCCAGGAGCAGCAACGACGTTGGCGATAAAAGGAAGCGCTGTTTCCTTTGAAGGACTTCCGCGTAGTGATCGTTGGGATGCCGGTGTGGCGCTGGACTCCTATTATGTCTTTCCATTCGGCCTTGAAGTTAGTGGGGGCGCCTTTTATTTACGTGACGCTATTAGCTTTACCGAGAGCGACTCGACAGCGGCTTACTATAAGCTTGACTATTCTAATAAGAATATTGCGACCTATGCAGAAGGCAGTATCAATCAGGTGCGTTATCTGAGCCAGCAGCCTATTGCATCGACAGTGCCAGCTAATTTACGCCCGTTTCTCTTCAATTCCGAATTTAATCACCTCCGCATAGAAAATAAGGCGGGTCTATTGGTTGGCCGGGACCGCGTTTTGGCTGTCTTCACAGAAGGCGGTTATGCTTGGGTCGACTTCATTGATCAAAAAGTTAAAAACACGGTTGACCGTGACGCAGACGAATATTGGATCAGCGGTGGTGTGCGGCTGACCTTCGCACCTCATATTCGTGCTGACCTGGGTTACCGTTACAATCGCCGTGATCTGCGTGATACGACCGTCTCTTCACATGAAGCGGATTATATTGATGGCAAGATTCTTTGGCGGCCCGTACAAAATCTCCAGGCAAGCTTTGAGGTTGACCGGAGTCTCGGACAACCCTCATCAGCATTGTCTCTCGTAAGAGAGATTACAAAATATGGGGTCTCCATTGTTTATGTTCCGACGAGACGGACAACATTATCGGCGCGTGCCTGGCGAAGACGTATACGGGAAATCGGTGACAATGTCATTTATCGCGAAAGGAAGTTTTTGGCAGAAGCGGCTTATGACATTAACAGCAAAACCCAATTTTATTTGAACGGCCTTTTGGAGTGGGTCAAAGAAGAAATTTCCCAGGGAGATTATCAACGTTACCGGATTGGCATCGGCATTCGAAGAAAATTCAATGCTGCAGAAGAGGATCCCTGGAGTTATCCCTTATCAGATCTAAGTGAATTTCCGTTTGCCAATAAGCTGGTTACCGCGAGCTTTGCATATGGGCATCTTATTTTGCCGGCACTGAGCATGACTACAATCACCGATCCATTTTTGACCCAGTCATTACGACGGATAGAGGATCATGACGGCCATTTTGGTGGTCCCCGCATTGATTTTGCGATAGGTGATATTTCAGGACGGCGTACTGATGGAGCGTACGCGACATGGCTTAACCTGAAAGGGTTTTACGGACATTATGATGTGACCCAACGATCAACTTGTAACTTTACCCTCGCGTTTGATTGTGTCTTCATCAATATCCAAGATCCTAATTTGGCAGCAATCAATAATACTGGCCCCTTTGGACGTCTTTCAACACGGACCAGGCGGCAAGTTCATCACTTTGGCGGAGCTATTGAAGCACCTCTTGGCCGGCAGGTTATCGCAGGAAGCTTAAAGGATCCGGAACCAACGACTCTGCCGTCACTTTTCAAGTTTGGTCTTTCTATAAAAGGCATTCTCCAGGATAATGACCTTTTTGCTATCGATGTGTCTGTTCCCGATCCGGTCGACTATAGAGAAGAACTCGATACCTATTATTACGGCGCCTATTTGGGGTTGGAAAAACATTATGGGTTGGGCCGCGGATTAACGCTTAGCGTCAATGCCGAAGCGGGCCTTTATTTTGCAGAAACAGATTATCACGGTCGTTATTTGGCCTTTTTCCCAGTTGGGGGTGGTGCAAATTTCGTTACAGATCAGGGCGTAGCAGATCTGCGTCACGAACAAGCTTCGTTTATCGGCACACTCCGGTTAGATTTGAACAAAACCTTTGACTGGGGAAATGTGGGGGTCTTTGGTGAAGCGGAATATTATTCTTACGCGCCAAGTGTTCGGTATAACGATAACGACTTAGCTGGCGGACCGCCTTTTGATCTGGTTGGGGCTCAGGTTGGAACACAGTTAAGAGCGGATTCTGCTTTTTCCTTCGCTGTCGGCGGGCGGGTAACAGTACCGTTCAATCAGACACCATAACAAGAAATGACAATGAGCTTCTGTCCGCGCGACATAAATCTTAACCTCCCAAGTTGTGTGCTCATCGTAAATATTCCGACGTGTTAGTCTTAATTCGCTATGAGGTTGGGGCTACGACCAGAACGGCATATTTCTTGATAGATCTCCGAATGTAACTCAAAACAATTTATTAACATTCGGAGTATTTACCATGAAACGTATCTTGAGTTTAGCCGCCATGGCGGGTGTCGCGATGGCGCTTTCTGTGAGCCCAGCTGCTGCTTGGAAGAAGCATTCATCATATGGCGGTTCCGCAAAATTCTACGCTCAAAGCGCAGCAGACGCTTGGGGCACGGTCCGTCTCAATAATAGACAGCGCATGTCTCGTTATGGAAAAAAGAAATCCGGTGGTTGCGGATGTGAAGGCAGCGTTGAAGTCACCAATGAATCTAACCAGTATCACAGCAACTATAAAAGAGTTAAGCGTGGAAGCACGACTGTTGGTGGCGAATCCGGCAGCATCAATCTCATCGGTGTGAAGTGGACAGGCGGCCGGCAGAATGTCAAAATCGAAAGCTCTTCAAGCGCTTACGGTTCATCGCGCCTCAGCTCTCGCCGTTTCGGGGGCCGTCGTTAATGGTGCGATCCAAACATGCATTGCTGCATGAAGTAAGGACTATGTTTGGATAAATCTGACCACTGGGAGTTGAGATTTCATAAGCTTAATTCCTAGAGCATATCTCGCAAAAGTGGGTACCGGTTTTGCGAAAAAAGATATGCGATAACAAAAAGATAGAGCATTCTAGCGATTCTATCTAAATGCGACATGCTCTAGTGTCATAGAAGGGCCATGGAAATTTCCATGGCCCTTTCTTATGGCTCGCCTGCGTTACCGCTTAGGGTCTTTCCGATTTTGATGAAATCAAAATCAGACCCTAAACCTTTGTTTTGCCGTGCTTCTTATCGGAAAACCGGTGCCCACTTTTCCGGAAGAACTCTAGAGTCTTTTTCCCCAAAACAAATTAATCAATAAATTCGATTTCTAAATTCAAACGTACAGTTGGCCCGAAATTTGGACCATTTCTCCTATGGTGTTTCACATTGAGCCAAAGGGACAAGTCATGGTCGAAAGGAAAATATTTACGGCCTTAGCGGCCATTTTCACAATATGCTTTTTTGCATTTCCATCATCAGGTGAAGCGGGAGGCTTTTCGTCTTCACGGAGTTATGTACCCCACGGTACGGTGAGCGCTAAAGCCCTAGCGAGAAACTATACGCATTTGACTTCACCTAGCGCCCGTGTTCACACAAATAATCATGCAAAAGTAAAGCATCATAACATTAACAACAAAGTTCTTGAGGGCATTGCAACAGCAGGTAATCAGATTGAAATCCTAGCTATGGATGGCGACTGCAAATGTGGTGGCAATGGGCATATCAAGGTTGAGCAAAAAAGCAGCGCCAAGACGAAAATCTATCTCAAAGGTAAAAACATTTTGGCGAAGGCCCGGGCGAAAAATCACGTTAAGGTCAAGGTCAAAGGGAAGCTTTATTTTGAGAATGAACAAACCGCGATCGCGATGGGCCGGTTTACGCCCCTGGGAACACAGACCCAGGCCTATGCTATCAATCAAAGTAAACTTGAGGCAAAGGGGCTTGTCCGTTTAGAGTCTGGCAATATCGCAGTATCTTCTGCCAAGGTATCTCATTAAGGCATACCTGCGGTAAAACATAACATCGGGCTCACTCAGTAGGTAGCCCCTTTTTCCCATCTACCTGTCGGGGCATAGATTATAAAATCTGCCCTGACACAATTTGGTTGGAAAACAAGAAAACTTATCTAAATTGCCCCCTCCCCTTCTAAAAAAGCCCACCTTCGGGGCCATAAAACCTAACGGCACAACATATCTCTTGACGCGGCAACCTAATAAAGAGAACTTCCAACAAGTAGGCATGATGACTTAACGCGTTTTGGGATTCGCAACAAATCGATACATTGATAAACTGATGCGGTTATGGGTACCCGAAATAGCAAATTCCACCTACCAAAACGATTAGAGATATCATTTATTTCGCATGGCTGACGTCATACTCGACACGAAGGGATTGCAATGTCCTTGGCCCATACTCAAGGTTGGTAAGGCCATACGTGAAATACCTTCAGGAAGCACCATTGAGGTACTCGCTACTGACCCAGGCGCGGTTAGCGATTTCCATGACTATTCAGAAGCCACGGGCCACAAGCTTCTTGAATGGGGTGAGGAGGACGGCATTTACCGGTTCGTTCTTCAGAAAGTTCCAAGGGATGAATAGGAATTAGTTATCGTGAAGCATAAAACGCTTGGGACCAGTGACATCAATGTTTCTGCTATCTGTCTTGGCACCATGATGTTTGGTGGTCAAACTGAAGAGGTGGATGCACGGAAAATTATTGATCATGCCGCTGATCAAGGGGTCAACTTTATAGATACCGCAAATATTTATAATGAAGGGCAATCCGAGGAGATTGTCGGCCGCGCCATCGCAAAACAACGCGGAGATTGGATATTGGCCACGAAAGTTGGCATGGCGAAAGGGCATAACGTAACCGGAGGCGGGCTCTCCCGGAATCATATTCTGCAATCAATTGACCAGAGCCTGTCCCGGCTCGGCACGGATTATGTCGATATTTATTATTGCCATCGCACAGACTCTCAGACGCCATGGGAAGAGACAATTTCTGTCCTTGCTGAATTGATAGATTCTGGGAAAATCCGCACCTATGGGGTTTCCAATATTCGCGCATGGCAAATTGCTCATGTGGTGCATATTGCAAGTGACCTTGGCGTACCACCACCTGTTGTTTGTCAACCTTACTATAATTTGTTGAACCGTATGCCCGAAGTTGAGCTATTGCCCGCTTGCAAACACTTTGCCTTAGGCGTTGTGCCCTACAGCCCGATTGCCCGGGGTATCTTAACAGGCAAATATCTAAACAAAGATATCCCACCGGAAAGTAGAGTCGGCCGTAAAGATAACCGTGTTATGACGACGGAATGGCGTGACGAATCCCTTGAGATCGCGCAGAAAATAAAAACTTACGCAGAAGCCAAAGGGACGATGCCAGTACATTTTGCCTCAGCCTGGGTGCTAAACAATTCTGCGGTGACGTCATTCATTGCCGGCCCCAGAACATTTGACCAATGGACCAGCTACTTAGGAGCTCTTGAGTACTCATGGAGCTCAGAAGATGAAGCGTTTGTCGATCAATTGGTTCCCCCCGGCCACCCGTCAACTCCAGGTTATACAGATCCCAAATACCCTATTGAAGGCCGCTTCCCGACACAATCAAACCAGCGCTCTGATTCATAAGTTCAAAAAAGACTTTACAACTGGAAAAATAAGCCCTACGGGAGCATCCGCTGCTGCGGTTCTCGCTTAGAGCATGTCGTGCAAAAGTGGATACCGGTTTTGCGCAAAAAGACATGCGGCAACAAGAAGATAGAGCATCCAAGCGAATCTATCTAAATGTGGGATGCTCTAAGTAGCGTCTGCTAATCAACCCATCTGGTGGAGGTCCCATGGGATGGAAAAATATATGTCTGCTACGGATATGCTCCGTAGGCGCTGTCCTGAGCGTCCAGTTCTTGCATTAAGGCCCCATGCTGCGGAAAAAGCGGCCCACTGGTTTCTAGCCCATTTCCCGGGCCGTATACTTTATGCTGTAAAGGCGAACGATAATCCGCTTATCCTTGATGCGCTATACCGTGCGGGTATACGGGATTTTGATGTTTCCTCTCTTGAGGAAATTACACATATGCCGGCTTATGAAGACATCACGCTTCATATAATGAACCCAGTGAAGTCACGCGAGACGATTGCACGCGCTTATTTTGACTATGGTGTTCGCGCCTTCGCCCTCGATTCCCAAAACGAACTCGAAAAAATCCTCAAAGAAACAGGGCATGCTAAAAATCTTGTGTTGTTTGTCCGCATTGCCTCAGATTGCCGGGGAAGTCGCATTGCGCTTGACCAAAAGTTTGGCATAGCACTTCACGAGGCTTCGGACCTTCTTTTAAACACTCGCCATGCAGCTTTACGACTTGGTGTGACGTTTCATATTGGTTCGCAGGCGATGGAGCCTGAACGGTATTCCGAAACTTTAAAACAAATCGACCGTCTTATTATCGAATCAGGAACGTTGTTGGATATCATTGATATCGGAGGGGGCTTCCCATCCATCTACCCTGGTCTTAAACCGCCACCATTGGACCACTATATTGCGGCAATTACCCACCAATTTGAGCAAACAAATGTTGTTGAAACATGTGAGCTGATCTGTGAACCAGGGCGGGCATTGGTTGCAGAAGCAGGCTCCGTCATCACGCGCGTGGAGCATCGCAGAGATAATACCCTTTATTTGAATGAAGGCGCCTTCGGCACGCTTTTCGATGCGGCACATCATGGGTTTGTCTATCCCGTCTCGCACATTTACACAAAACCGAGACCACTAGCTAAGATTGAACCCTTTTCCTTCTTCGGTCCGACATGTGATAGCGCCGATTATATGCCGGGGCCATTCTATCTTCCCGGCTGTATTGGCGAAGGTGACTATTTGGAGATCGGCCAGCTCGGCGCCTATGGCCAGGTGCTGAGCACAAGATTTAATGGCTTCGGCAGATATGACGAAGCGATTTTGCTCGATGCGCCAATGATGAGTATGTATGCTGGGATGCCTAATGAAATGGACCTCCCTATTGGATTACCGGGTCAAGCCCGGTAATGACTAGAAGTATTAAGCACGATTTGAAATTGCTCTCAGGTGTCATGCGTCGACTTGATCCGCGCATCCAATGGGGCATCACTAAAAAATCTCTGCATAGAGATGCAACTAAATTAGATTCAGCGTTCACCGAGGAATAAATTGCAGCATCCTATAAAACAGAAAAATCGACATGAGTGAAAAATCCATTCGCAAAACAGAGCTTCTCTCCAAGCCTGTTGAGCACATTGACATAACTTCTTTTGATGCAGGGCCAATCATTAGCCAGATGGAGGACATGTCCTTTACGTCACGCGATCTCGCACGTGCTGCTGACATCTACAATAAAATGCTCGCGGATTCGGACTGCACAATCATTCTCACCCTTGCCGGCTCCACATCAGCGGGTGGATGTATGCAACTCTACGCAGATCTTGTGAAGTACAATATGGTCGATGCAATCGTGGCGACGGGTGCAAGCATCGTTGACATGGATTTTTTTGAAGCCCTTGGATTTAAGCATTACCAGGGACATACAGATGCGGATGATCAAGAATTACGGTCTCTCAAGATTGATAGGATTTATGACACTTATATTGATGAGGACGATCTACAGCTTTGTGACCGAACGATTGCTGGCATCGCCAATGGGCTTGAGCCGGGACCTTATTCCTCCCGCCAGTTTATCCGGGAAATGGGCCGCTGGCTGAAAAAGAATGGCAAAAAGCAGGATTCACTGACCCAGCTTGCTTGCGAATTTGAAGTCCCTATTTTTTGCCCGGCTTTTACCGATTCAAGCGCTGGATTTGGCCTTGTGCTGCATCAGCACCGCAATCGCAAGGAACATATCACCATTGATTCCATTGCTGATTTCCGCGAACTGACGGACATCAAAATAAGAGCAACAACAACGGGGCTGCTGATCATTGGCGGAGGGGTTCCAAAAAACTTTGCCCAGGATACGGTGGTGTGCGCAGAAGTGCTTGGGCATGAAACCGAGATGCATAAATATGCAGTGCAGATTACTGTCGCTGACGTCCGCGATGGCGCGTGCTCCAGCTCGACACTTAAAGAAGCCTCGTCCTGGGGCAAGGTCGACACAGGCCTTGAGCAAATGGTTTATGCCGAGGCAACAATGGTCTTGCCGCTTCTTGCAAGCAACGCTTATCATCACGGCCGCTGGAAGGAACGGTCCCGACGGCGATGGGCACGTATTTTTGTTTAACTTTGTCAGGAACAAACTTCCTTTTCACTGATTAGCCCATGTCTCAACTAAACTATCTCCCATCTAAAGACGGTTTCCTAGGACTTGCCGAACAAGAGGCCGGGTCTTTGATATCGGCACGCGGCGTGGTCATCCCCTTTGCTCTAGAACAAACTGTGAGCTACGGCACCGGCACAGCGAAAGGTCCGGCTGCTCTCCTTTCTGCGAGCCATCAAGTCGAGCTTTTTGACGAAGAGTTCTGGTGTGAGCCGGTTAGAGAATTTGGTGTTTCCACACTCAAAATGGCGGATATTTCCCAAAACCTAGCTGATGCTCTCAATCAACTTGAAGAGATTGTGCGTACGGTTTTGGACCATGATCGCTTTCCCTTAGTTATCGGTGGTGAACATGCTTTAACCGCCGGAGCTACACGACCTTTTGCCGAAAAATATCAGGATCTCGTTGTGCTGCACTTTGATGCACATGCAGATCTTCGTGATGGCTATGAAGGACAACACTTTTCTCATGCCGCCGCCATGCGGCGTGTTCTAGATTTTGACCACGTATCTTTGGTCTCGGTCGGTATCCGCAATATCTCTAGCGATGAGATTCCATTTTTCGAAGCTAATAAGGAACGGATTACCATCCATTGGGCTAAAGATAAGTGGGCGTGGGATGTGCCGGAGATTATTGCACCACTTGAGGGTAAGCCGATTTATGTCACCTTCGATCTCGACGGCTTTGACTCAAGCCTCATGCCCGCTACAGGTACACCGGAACCAGGTGGGTTATTCTTTCAGGAAACGCTGGATATTTTGCGCTCGGCTTCCCAGGCGGGAACTATAGTCGGCGCTGATGTCGTCGAGCTAGCTCCCATCCCAGGATTTCACGCTTGCGATTTTCTCGCAGCCAAGCTGGCCTACAAAATTCTCACCTATGCGCTTTTGGACTTAAAAGACTAATACGCTTGCTGTGTTTTGCCTTTATGCTGGCGTGCTCGCATCGATTTGCGGTGCTTACCCCAATCCGACCCGGTAAGATTGCGCGCATCATCCAAATTTTGTTTACGTCTTTGGCTGAGTTCCGCTGAACCAAGACGATCGGCTTCTTTCTGAAGATAGGCCGCATTCTCCTGTAATACTTTCTTAGCTTCTTCGATTTTACCCTTGTCGCGCAATGAAACAGCTTTTTCGTTACGCTCTATGGCAATTTGATTGGCAACGCTGGTTAGAACCTTTTTGTTCATGCTTTTTTCTGCATCTTCTTTTGAAGCACTGAAACGAACCTCAATCTTGTCCTTAAGCTGTTCGCGTTTTTTGGTGCCGATATTCGTGTAATCCACCTGCACATCGGCAAGCTTAATTTGCTTTGAAGCTAACTTCTTCGGCACTTCAAATTCGAGGATTGCATATTTTTCCTGCGCACCATAAAGCTGATTAAGCTTAAGAGTAACCTGGTTGCCCTTGACCTCCCCTTCCCGGCCGAGAACGCGCATCGGTTTGATGTCCTCATGGCAGGTAATGATTACCTCTACACCCTGAGCGACAACAGAAAGAACATCGCCAAACTCTTCGTTAAAAATACGAACCAAATCATCAGGGTGCTCAACAAAGGCGTGATTGCCATCGCTGTTATAAGCGAGCTTGCTCATCAGATCTTCGTTGTAACCGAGGCCAAGACCAATCGTCGTTACCGTAATGCCTTCCCTGGCGACGTCACGTCCAAGCTTACCTAACTCCCGAGGCGTACTTGGGCCTACATTGGCCAAACCGTCTGAGAGCAAAATGACGCGGTTAACTTGGTTCTCATCGAGGAATTTACGTAGCTCACGCACACCTTGCTTCACCCCCGCATAAAGAGCCGTGCGGCCGGTGGCGACAAAGCTATCTATGCGTTCGGTAATCTCTGACCGTTCCGTCAAACGGGTTGCGGGAACAATGACATTTACATTGTGATTGTATGCAACTACAGAAACGATATCTTCAGTATCCAAGCGGTTGAGGGCCATGATGGCTGCGTCTTTTGCCCGCTCCAATTTCACACCTTTCATGGAGCCTGATTGGTCAATGACAAGAGCGACATTGACAGGCGGGCGATCTTCTGAACTTGGTAAGGGAATGCCTTCAAGATTAATCCTGACATAGGCCCGCTGTGTTTTCCCCTTTACAAGTACGCTCTGCCCAGCTTCGGCATGTAATTTTACCTGGGCATTATTGCCTGTGGAATAGGCATTACTTGCCCCGCATACAAGTGCTGCGGCAAGCGCCATCGAAGTAAACAATTTTCGCAAATTCATATGTCCATGCTCCAAATCTCCAGCCCGGCGGGCACAATATGAGATAGTTTGGGCAAAACGCAGGCAAGACCATAAACAACCGATCGTTGCGCAAACATCCCCAATTAAATTATCAATACAGAGAAAGCGAACGCGAAACAATTTCAACCGTATCATCTTCAGACATAATGGCAATCGGCCCATCTTCAATACCGAAAATGATATCTTAAACTTAGAAAACGCATTTTAATTTTGGTCATCAGTCTGACATGTTTGCCGGGCAAGCGATGTGGTTTGTTTGAAAGAAGCTCTTGCGGTTAGCGGAGAATGTGATGTTGCGAAAAGTCCTAATTATTCTGGCCATTCTTGGGGTTGCAATTTTATCTGCCGTAATAATTTCAAATCCAAAACCTCAGTCCATTAAGATTGCCACAGCAGGTCCGGTAACGGGTCAACTTGCCAGCTTAGGGGAGCAAATGCTTGCAGGTGCCAAAAAAGCCGTTGAAGATCTGAACGCAGCAGGAGGACTTTTAGGTCAAAAAGTTGAACTTTTGATAGGGGATGATCAATGCGATCCAAAGCAAGCCGTTGTTGTTGCTAATAAGTTGGTCAATGATGGTGTGGTTTTTGTTGCCGGACATTTTTGTTCCAGCTCCTCCATACCCGCCTCAAAGGTCTACTCGGAAGAAGCTGTGATCATGATTTCACCAGCCTCGACCAATCCAGCCCTGACCAATGAAGGGCGCAGCACCATATTCCGCGTATGTGGCAGGGATGATCAGCAGGGTGGAGTTATTGGCACTTTTTTAGCAAAACATTTCAAAGAAAAACGCATTGCCATTCTTCATGATAAGTCCGCTTATGGAAAAGGATTGGCTGATGAAACCCGCAAGGCCGCGCAAGCCGGTGGCATGACTGAGATACTTTTTGAAGCTTATACGGCTGGGGAGAAGGATTTTACGTCAATCGTGTCCCGGCTCAAGCAAGAAAGAGCTGATGTGTTGTTTGTCGGTGGTTATCACACAGAAGCCGGTCTCCTTTTGCGCCAGATGCGTGAACAAGGCATGGACACGCAACTTGTTACCGGCGATGCCCTGGTAACTCAAGAATTTTGGTCGATTACGGGGGAAGCAGGGGAAGGTGCACTTTTTTCCTTTGCATCTGACCCACGTAAACGATCAGCGGCAGCTAAGATCACAAAAGAATTTAGAGCAAAGAACATCGAACCTGAGGGGTATATTCTCTATACATATGCGGCAGTCCAAGCTTGGTCCGATGCTGTGAAAATAGCGGGCACAGTTGAACCTAAGGCCGTCGCCAAGGTGCTAAGGGAAAAAGAATTTGACACTGTAATCGGGAAATTCCGCTTTAATGCCAAAGGCGATGTTAATTTACCGCCCTATACTATTTATAAGTGGTCAAATGGTGCCTATGCAGAATTCGCTCCTGAGAGCTAAAGCCGCGGATGTTATCTTCTCTACGGAAGATCAAAATTTTCTGTCACATATGCATAAGCCGCGTGGCTTGAATTACAGATGCTGTTCTACGAGGCATATGCACACAGCTATCTATTGGCTGCCCAAATTCAGTCCACTGCTGTCCGGGTTAATCGAAAACGATGACATTGAGTTCCCTTTCCTCTGGGGAATTCTTCTGTAAGGTAATTTATTACCATTGCCAAAATGCTTGAGCCGATGACGCAATCCAATCTTTAGAGCATATCTCGCAAAAGTGGGTACCGGTTTTCCGTCCGAAAACACGGCAAATCAAAGGCTCTAGCGAAAGCAAACTTTCTTGCCTTCGCCTCTGATTATTTGACCGAAACCGCTTTAACCGACAAAATGGGTTAGTCATAGAGTTGTCCGTAACAAGTACGGGGGAGAAATGTCTGGCACGGTAGAAATACCACTTTGGCTGGCGATTTTACTTGGTACCCTGGCCATAATTGGCCTGATCGACCGGATCCTTTTCCCAAGCGTGCGCTGGATGCTACGCCGCCGGGTCAACCGCGCGATTGACGAACTCAACACCCGGCTTAAACTGCGCATCCAGCCCTTCAAACTAACAAAAAGGCAAATCTTAATTGACCGGCTTGCTTATGATCCGGAGGTCATGCAAGCGGTGGAATCCCTCGCGACTGAAACAGGCCGGCCGAGAAAAGTTGTCATGGCAGAGGCTATGCGATATGCGCGTGAGATTGTGCCATCATTTAATGCCTATGCTTATTTCCGTATTGGCATAGAACTCGCTCGCCGATTATCAAATTCCCTTTATCGTGTCCGCCTCGGTTTTTCAGACGATAGGGCCTTGGAGGCTGTCGACCCAAATGCTTCCGTTGTCTTTGTTATGAATCACCGCAGCAATATGGACTATGTGCTCGTCACTTATATGGCCGCGTCAAGTTCAGCTCTTAGCTATGCCGTGGGCGAGTGGGCCCGTGTTTGGCTTTTACAAAGCATTATTCGAGCTATGGGGGCTTATTTTATCCGCCGTGACTCGCGCAATGACCTTTACCGTAAAGTGCTCGCACGCTATGTCCACATGGCCACCCAGGGAGGAATAACACAGGCCGTTTTTCCCGAGGGTGGTCTTAGTCGCGATGGTGCTCTCAGACCGCCAAAATTCGGTTTGCTTTCATATATGGTAAGCGGATTTAACCCGAAAGGTGACCGTGACGTTGTTTTTATTCCGGTCGGGCTTAATTATGACCGTGTTCTGGAAGACCGAATTCTCACAGCTGGTCTTGAAAACAAAGCTGGTGAACACAGTAAGAAATCTAGACGGTTCAGTATTTTTATCTTCCTGAAATTCTTGGCTGCTAATTTCTGGCTAAAATTGAGAGGGCGTTGGTACAGCTATGGCTATGCTTGTGTAAGCTTTGGTCATCCGATCTCTCTCAGGCAATATTTAGCCGAACAGGGGACCGACTTCCGTACCCTCGATAGGACGCAAAAATTTAAGGAAATAGAACGGCTCGGGCAATTTCTAATCAATCAGGTGGGAGCCGTAGTACCTGCATTACCAGTTTCTCTCGCTGCAACTGCATTTTTGCAAGCCCCCGACAAATGGATGAGCGAGCTAGAGTTGAAATCACGTGTTTTCGAAATTATCAAAACATTGGAAACACATGGTGCTCATGTACATGTACCGCGGACAGACCGGGACTATGCCGTTAGCGCTGGTTTGCGCATGCTCACTCTCCGTCATCTTGTCGAGGAAAAAGATGGGCTCTATCGCGCAAATGTCAAAGAAACTATCCTGCTACGCTATTACGCAAATGCCATCAACCATTTGATGGAAATGAATAAGGCTGAAGCCACAGCACAAAGATCAATAGATGATGTTGCGCCAAGCAGCTCTCAGCCTCATCCGCCTAACAAACAAAATTTTATTTGACGCCAATATTTTGGAGTCTGATCACGCTAATTGAGCATTATGCGCAGACCAACAGAAAAGACGTGATTGGTCATGCTTTCCATCTCAGCCGTAAACGTATTGGCGCCATTTGTGGTTTGAAACTCACCGCTTGACGTGTGAAGTAGCGTATAACGGCCTGTTAGAATCTTGTCCTCAGACAGCTTGACGTCCAAACCAAGAATGCCCGCGATGTTAAACACGGTATCAGAGTCATTCATAATGAAGAAGGCTCCTGCCGGCGCAACGTTTTCCACGTCAACGTGAGCAAGTCCAACCCCTATACCGGCAAAAGGTGTAATGCTGTTGGCAATATGAGAAAACTCATAAAGCACGTTCGCCATGAATGACACAATATTCACATCGCCACGAGAGGCAAGTGTTTGTCCTTGAAAGGCGTTACCTGCAAACCCGGTTTTGAAATTGAGTGTCGGATCTTCTGCCCGAAAAAAACCGATCTCAACTTCGCCGCGAAGCCTCGGAGCAAGGTAGAGGCCTACGGCACCACCGCCCCCCAATCCATTGTCATAATCGAGTTCAAGCGTACCATTACCCGCAGCAATATTACTCGTTGTGTCTACATCAATCCCTTGCGGAATCGGCGCTCCAATCCGACCTTCGATATACCAAGATCTGGTATCTCCAACAGGATCCTTCATAGAACCACCTGCGTAAGCGGCTGCAGATAATCCTAATGTAAAAATACAAGCCGTAGCTATGAGTCTTATCCCACCCATGGATACCCCCTTTGTGTAAACTGCTCTGAGCCCATAATGCAGGCTCTAAGCTCTACAGTCCCATGAGAGCAATATGCGATTCGTGAGGGGTTTAGCCGAATAAGAGTATTAAGGAGCAAAAGTTTTCCACAAGTAATCCAGTGTCAAACCAACGATAGTGCTGTCCAGAAAGACAGACAAAAATGCTAGAAAGACAAGGGCTTAATGTGGTGCCCATGAGTCTTGGGATCACAATTTTTTATATGTATCTAATTGAAGAGGGCATCAATATCATCTTGGCTGGCGACGCCTTCATCACTCTCCAGAGCCGGACCGTTGAGAAGGCTAGAGTCATCGTCTTTTTCCTGCATGGGTTCGGGTTGAATATCTTTGAAACTCTCCTGGCCACCCCAAATATCCATCATACGGATGACGCGTTCTTCTATAAAGCGGAATGCAGTGACAACCTTCGTGATGCGTTGGCCAGTAAGATCCTGGAAGTTGCAAGCCTCAAAAATTTTAATCACTTGATCTTGAATATCACAAGCCAAATTATTTTGAGATTCCTCAGTCAATGCTGCAGCCAGATTCCCGGCGTTTTGATCAATTTGCTCCACAGCGGCGAGAATTGATTCTGTCGCATTTTCCGTACCGGAAACAATCGCCCCAAGCTCATCGGTCACACGGGTCATATCCATTCCGTTAACGCCGGATTCATGGAGCGTCACGATTTCCTTTTTAGTATGCTCTATAGCCTCATAAATTTCTTTGAGTTCGGATTTAAGCCTTTGAGCCTCCGCGAGGTCAGCAGCATAGCTCCCGGGGTCTCCTGCACCGTTCTTGCTTTGGGCTGGGGGCTGCTGATTAGCCAACATTTTCTTAAGGGTTGCTAGCTCAGCCATAATTTCTTGGTGCCTGCCATCATTTTCGACACCTGACATATTGCTATCGGGAGCCATACCTCCCTTGGCCTGCATATATTTTTCAATGCTGAAAACGCGTTTCCCCACAGCAGTCATACTCTCCCCCCGGGTCTTCGGGCAGCATCTTAATCGCTCATTTGCTAATATTGCGTTCACTGATGCTTAAAAAATTGTCAAACTCACTGCAAATTACCCATAGAAGGGTCTCAACAGGCGGCTTAATATACTTTTTTCAGTTTTAACAATGGGTTACAGCCCAAAGG
Organism: Methyloligellaceae bacterium; assembly: GCA_965224165.1. Lineage (GTDB taxonomy): Bacteria > Pseudomonadota > Alphaproteobacteria > Rhizobiales > CBDCYM01 > CBDCYM01. The sequence goes on from CBDCYM010000011.1 coordinate 2,622,765, forward strand.
ATATTTGCCCGCTACGCCTTTGCAAAGCTTCTCTTGGCTTCAAGCCGCCTTTGGTGAAGGATTGGTTCAGTATAGCCGTTTGGTTGATCCCGCCCCTTTAACACTAAATCAAGGGCGGCTTGAAACGCCACGCTCTTATCAAAATCCGGTGCCATCCGCTGATAGGCCGGGTCACCTGCATTCTGCTCATCAACGACTTTGGCCATGCGCTCCATGGTTTCACGAACTTGGGATTCAGAACAAACACCATGATGCAGCCAGTTTGCAATGTGTTGGCTGGAAATCCGCAAAGTTGCACGGTCTTCCATAAGCCCGGTATTATTTATGTCAGGCACCTTGGAGCACCCGATCCCCTGATCTATCCACCTTACAACATAACCGAGAATGCCCTGCGCATTATTGTCAAGCTCTTGTTGCACCTCTTCCGGCATCCAATTTGGCCTATGTGCTAAAGGGATTGTTAGGATTTTGTCTAAACTTGCCCGCCCACGCCCCTGCAATGCCGTCTGGCGCTTGGCTACGTTAATTTTGTGATAATGAATGGCATGCAATGTCGCTGCTGTTGGCGATGGTACCCAGGCCGTATTAGCTCCGGCTTCTGGATGCGTAATTTTCATAGCCAACATATCGGCCATGAGATCAGGCATGGCCCACATGCCTTTGCCTATTTGCGCCTTGCCCGGCAACCCACATTCAAGTCCGATATCCACATTCCAATCTTCATAAGCCTCAATCCAACCCTCAGACTTCATATCTCCTTTGCGGATCATGGGACCAGCTTCCATAGATGTGTGGATTTCATCTCCTGTACGATCCAAGAAGCCGGTATTGATAAAGACAACCCGGTGTTTTGCTGCTCGGATGCATTCTTTGAGGTTAACGGTTGTGCGCCGCTCTTCATCCATGATGCCCATCTTCAGAGTATGACGGCTAAGCCCGAGCAAATCCTCCACGCGTGCAAACAGCTCATTGGCTAACGCGACCTCTTCGGGCCCATGCATCTTAGGTTTCACTATGTAAATAGAGCCTGCCCGGCTATTGCGATGTCTCCCCTTACTTCTTAGATCATGCATCGCGATCATTGATGTGATCAGGCCGTCAAGGATTTCCTCCGGCACTTCTGCACCGTTTTTATCTAAGACCGCATTTGAATTCATATGTTGACCAACATTGCGGATCAGCATCAGACTGCGCCCAGGCAAAGTAAGAGTTGTACCGTCCATGCGCGCGTAGACCCGGTCGTTGGCCAAAGTCCTCTCAACAACCGTATCGTCTTTATCGAAACGAGCGGTCAGAGTGCCTTTCATAAGCCCCAGCCAATTGCGATAAGCAGCGACCTTATCCTCAGCATCCACTGCGGCTATAGAATCTTCCAGATCAATGATGGTCGTAAGGGCTGCCTCAAGGATGACATCTGAAATACCTGCTGGATCTGCCCCCCCTATTGGATGCGAGCGGTCAATGGCAACTTCCACATGAAGACCGTTATTAATGAAAAGAATTGCCGACGGGTTGTCTGCATTCCCTCTAAATCCTGCAAGATTTTCCTCATGCGCAAGCCTTGTGTCAGTCTGGTCGCTTAGAGTTACGAAGAGTTCTTGGCCACGAATAACATAGCATGTTGCTTCCCCGTGAGACCCCTTTTGTAGGGGAGCTATTTCATCGAGGAAATTACGTGCAGACGTTATAACTTTTTCTCCGCGGGTAGGATTGTAATCGCTACAACGCTCTGCTCCACCGTCTTCTGAGATTGCATCGGTTCCGTAAAGGGCATCATATAAGCTCCCCCAACGCGCATTCGCCGCATTAAGAGCATAGCGCGCATTGGTCACCGGCACGACCAATTGCGGACCCGCAACTTGCGCGATCTCGTCATCCACGTCATTCGTTTCAATGGAAAATTCTGGACCTTCTGGAACTATATAACCAATCTCATAGAGAAAGGCCTTATATGCAGAAGAGTCGAAATCCTGTCCCTGTCTTTCAAGATGCCAGGCATCTATCTTGGCTTGCAGATCATCACGTTTTGTTAAAAGCGTCCGGGCTTCGGGAGCGAGGTCTTGAATAATTGCTTCAAGGCCAGCCCAAAACACATCCGCACTTATCCCTGTATCAGGAAGAGCCTCATCATTGATAAAGTCATACAACTCCTTAGCAACATCCAAATTACCGACCTGAACTCGATCAACCATCTGGCTGCTTACACCATCAACTTCACCGGTCAAAGACATCACTTTCCTCCCATTGTGAGTATGATGATGAACTCCAGCATGAAGTACTGTCCAGTCCATTTTTATGTGAGAAATGAAAAACTGTTTCGTAAAAAGATGGTACCCGTATTTTATGAAGAAAGCCCATTTATGAAGCGTCCTGCTTCTTTCCGTCTCGGCGGAATCTTCTGCACAAATTGGCAGATGATTCATATCGCCTTTTTGTTATAGAGATTGCTGATATGTGTCGCTTTATCCTGAAGCCGCTCTAAACCTCGAGGACACGGCCCTCCCAATGCCCAATCCAAAAGCTCCACAGTATGAACAATGGGAATATCGGTCCCCTGGGCTATTTGGGTAATGCATCCGATATTGCCTGCAGCAATCACATCCGGCTTTACAGCTTTGATGTTGCGTACTTTCCTATCCCGCAGCTCCTCAGCAATTTTGGGTTGTAAGATGTTATAGGTTCCAGCTGATCCACAGCAAATATGTCCTTCAGGCACTTCTAAAACAGTATAGCCAGCTTGCTTTAATAGAGCTCGTGGCGCCTCATTAACTCGCTGTCCATGCTGCATGGAACACGCCGAATGATATGCTACTTTAATTGAAGACCAATTTTGCGGCGCATCCTGCTCGTAATCGATAAGAAATTCCGTAACATCTTGAGTGATCCGTGCAATCTCCTCCGCACGGCGCGCATAGCCACGCTCCTGGGCAAGCATGTGGGCATAATCCTTGACGGTAGTGCCACAGCCGGAGGCATTAATAATTACCGCATCAAGCGGCTCATCACGCATAAGCTCATACCAAGCATCAACGTTACGCTTGGCGGCTTGGATCGCTTCTGCTTCCCGCCCCATATGATGGACAAGAGCGCCACAACATCCTGCTTCAGGTGCAATAGTCACCTCAACACCCTGACGTGCCAGAAGCCTGACAGTGGCATCATTAATTTCCGGACGAAGCACCTGTTGGGCACACCCTGCTAGTAAGGCAACCCGTTTGGCACGATATCGATGAGGCCGTGCGACGCCGGCTCCGCGAAACTTCGCCCAGCGCATAGGCAGAACAGGTGCTAATTCAAGCATTGCGCCGATCTCTTTCAATCCGATAATTCGGAACAACCCCTTAAACGGGCGAACAAGTGTTGCTGCCCAAAGCGCCAAACGAAACCGCATAGGATAGGGTAAAACAACCGTCAGAATCTTACGAATGAAGCGGTCTTTAAGTGAGCGCGTCTGTGTTTCTTCGATACGTATGCGCGCCAAATCGACCAAGTGCATATAATCAACGCCCCCGGGACATGTTGTCATGCAGGACAAGCAGGATAAACACCGGTCAACGTGGAGCTGAACTTCTTTACTGGCTTTGCGATCCTGCTCAAACATATCCTTTATGAGATAAATGCGCCCGCGCGGGCTGTCCCGCTCATCACCAAGCAGCACGTAAGTTGAACAGGTCGCCGTGCAAAGCCCGCAATGCACACATTTGCGAAGGATGGACTCCGCCTCTGCAATACGTGGGTCCTGTAATTGCTCAGGGCTAAAATTGGTTTGCATAGTCCTCCTTCGACCCATTGCTCTCCGGCTTATCCCAGAGGTGCGACCTAGGTCATGAACTCATATTCGTGACCTAAAGTGCATGGGCTTACAAAGCTTATTTGGTTTCGTCAAACGAAAGAGATCCCAATGAAGAGATTTGCCGAATCCGATTTATTGGATGCCGGTTCATTAGATATGACATCTGAGTTTGGTATGAGACCGTGCCATGCACCCCAACCTCATCGGCTCGCTTGACTGGGCAATCCACCAACGCCTCTCATTCTTCCCATACAGCCCGGCCCCCAACAGAGGTTTCTTTATACCCCAGCATACATTCGCCCCGGATTAAGGATGCCTTTTGGATCAAAAGCGTTTTTCACCCCCTTTGTGAGCCGGGCAACACCCTCCTCAAGAGGTTGAAAGACATCAATGGCCGCACGTAAAGACGCATCGCCACGAATGAGGGTTGCGTACCCGCCACATTCCCCGAGCGCACGGCGAACTTCCGATGCTCCAGCATCACTACTCGGGGGCATAACAAGCCAAATCAACCCACCCGACCAATCGTAGATAGCTGAGCATTTTGGGTGATGTGCTTGAATTGATCCCACAATTCGCGCACCATTTTTAGGTGCGCTTGAAATCCGCCAAAGAGGATCCGTAGAGTTCTGCAAAACCTTTAAAACTCGCATATCCTCCCAAAAAGCCGTTGAGCGATCATTATCAAGCACTTCGATATTGCCAAAAGATGCAAGCGCCTCTTTAAGACGACCACCCCGATAGGTCACGGAGGGAGAAAAATTTTCCAGCCGAAGCGCCGTCAGAGGTTGCTTGGTTTCTCTAAGCACACTATCACTTAATGCTTGCACGAAGGGCGCCTGCAAATGCACAGCACCGGAAACCTCATAGGGCGTAGCAAGTGCCGTACACATTACGTTAATGGCAATTTCATCCAACAGGCCTGAAAAAACCAGCGTTTTTGTCTCCTCAACCATAGGCAGGACCTTCATTGTCACTTCGGTCATAACCGCTAGTGTTCCCCAAGATCCAGACAACCCTCGGCAAAGGTCATAGCCGGTGACGTTTTTCATGACCCGCCCCCCGGATTTGAAGTTTTCCCCTTGGCCATTAATAGCCCGCACACCAATAAAATGATCCCGTGCAGAGCCCGCCATAATACGCCTTGAACCAGATAAATTTGTCGCAAAAACTGCGCCTATCGTACCCCGCCCTTGAGGACCTCCGAGGACTGGGCCAAGATCAATGGGCTCAAAAGCAAGCGCCTGATCATTATCGGCCAATGTCTCCTCAATTTTAGTTAGGGGTGTGCCTGCCCAGGCAGAGATCACCAACTCACTTGGCTCATAAAGTGTTATACCAGTGAGCCCTTCTGTTGAAATAATTGCACCGGTTTGGAGAGGCCTGCCAACACTCTGCTTCGACCCGGCACCCCGAATTTCAAGTGGTGTTCCGGCGGCGGAAGCCTCAGCAATCAGAGACGAAATATCCTTCTCTTCGACCGGGCGAATAACATGGGCCACAATCCGGTCTCCTCAACCTGTACTATCGGAAAGCTCAAGGGGAAACACTTTACCCGGATTGAGTAGCCGATCGGAATCAAAGGCGTCACGAACCCGCATTTGTTGTATGAGATCTGTTTGTGAAAACTGTATGGGCATAAGCTCCCGTTTCTCAATACCAACACCATGCTCACCGGTTAAACAGCCACCGGACTTAACACAAAGCTTTAGAATATCTGCTCCAGCTTGTTCGGCCCTCTCTGCCTCTTGCCTGTCATTGGCGTTATAGAGAATAAGCGGATGCAAATTGCCGTCACCTGCATGAAAAATATTAGCCACTCGCAAGCCATATTCGCCGCAAATGCTGGAAATCTCTTTTAGAACGCCCGGCAATTGGTTGGTAGGTATGACGCCATCCATGCAATAATAGTCTGAAATTTGCCCCATCGCGCCAAAAGCGGATTTCCGCCCTTTCCAAATTGCCGCACTTTCCTCCTCACTTTGACTGACACGCACAACAAGAGGGTCAAATTCTTTGGATATGCCTACAATCTTAGTCAACAATCGGTCTATCTCCGCCTCAGACCCCTCTACTTCAACAATGAGCATTGCCTCGACATCCAGCGGATAACCTGCATTAGCAAAATCATCGCAAACATGAATTGCCGGTTTATCCATAAATTCGAGGGCAACAGGAATAATTCCAGATCCGATAATTGCCGCGACACATTCGCCCGCGGATTCATTTGACGCAAATCCCAATAGCATTGGCCGCGCCGCCTCCGCAGCATGCAAAATCCGCACTGTCGCTTCTGTTACGATACCGAGCTGACCTTCTGATCCGATAACCAAGCCCAATAAGTCATAACCAGGGGAATCCAGATAATCACCACCGATCTCGACAATTTGGCCATCCATCAACACAATCTTGACACCAAGAACATTATTTGTTGTCACACCATACTTAAGACAATGTGCCCCCCCGGAATTCATCGCAATATTGCCCGCAAGGGTACAAGCCAGTTGACTTGATGGATCCGGCGCATAGAAAAATCCATTTGGTGCAACGGCATTTGAAATCGCTATATTCGTAATCCCCGTCTGTACACGTGCCGTCCGATTGTCATAGTTAATGTCCAGGATTTTGCTCATGCGTGAAACGCCTAGAACAATAGAATCCTCCAGCGGCAACGCCCCACCTGACAATGAGGTCCCTGCCCCACGAGCAATAACTTTGATCTGATTGTTGTGGCAATATTTTAAAACCCGGCTCACTTGCTCCGTTGTCTGCGGCAGTACAACCGCAAGTGGCATATTTCTATAAGCCGTTAGCGCATCTGTTTCAAAAGCGCGCCGCCCATCTTCATCATCAATCACACTGGCCCCCGGAACTAGCTTCCGAAGTGCGCTTACTATGGAACGCCGTTGTCCAAGGATCTCAGGATCCGGTTTCGGCAATGTGAGAAAAGACATTGGAGTCTTCCTGGTTAAATTAATCTAACAGCATGAAAAACAAGGACAATTTTGAGCAGATTTATGCTTTGTAGACCAAAAACCTTTTCGTCCGTGATGAAATAGTAATTGACACCACCATCTCTCTCCCGTTTATATTTAACTATCAAGCAAAAAATGGAAATTATCTTTTCGCATGAATTGAAAATGGCTTAGGCGTAATAGTGACCGGAATCAGTGATTTTGAGATCTTCGCACGCGTTGTAACTGCAGGCAACATGTCCGCTGCAGGTCGTGAGATGGGATTGTCTCCTGCTGTTGTCAGCAAACGCATCAGCAATCTCGAACGTCGCCTTGGCACTCGTCTTTTCCAACGTACCACACGTCAACTTACTTTGACGGAAACGGGTGACGGTTTTTATCAGCGTATTGTAAACATCCTGGATGGAATTGAAGAGGCTGAAGCTTTCGTCACACGACGCAACACCATGCCGCGTGGCATGCTAAAAGTTAGTGCGCCAACGGCCTTTGCCCGTATGCATATTGCACCGTATCTCGCTAATTTTCTGAGAGAATACCCAGACCTCAGGATTGAACTCGATCTTTCCGACAGTTTTGTGGATATTGTCCGCAATGGGTTTGATTTGGCCGTTCGGATCGGCGAGTTACAGGATTCCAGTTTGGTTGCAAAGAGGTTAGCACCAAATCATCGGGTTATTTGCGCCGCACCCGGTTATCTTGAGCAAGCAGGGGAACCAAGAACACTTAGTGATCTTGCCGATCATAAATGCCTAGCAGCATTTCCCCAGGAAACTTGGCGGCTTGAAGGTCCCGAGGGCCCGACTACATTTCGCGTCAACAGCACTATCCGCACCAATTCGAGCGAGGTTGTGCGCTGCTCTGTCTTGACGGGTCTCGGCATAGCCTTACGGTCAACCTGGGATATCGCAGAAGAGCTTAAATCTGGGCAACTTAAAATTGTGCTGCCAGAATATCATGGTTCACCGCGCGTTGCCCTTTATGCGGTCTATCCTTGCCGGGAATTTCTACCAGCCAAGCTGAAAGTTTTCGTTGATTTTCTTGCAAACCTATATGGGTCGGAACCGTATTGGGATAAAGGGTTAAATATGGTGCATTAGATCCATATCAAGATTTAACAAATGAACGCTGCACGCCTTTATTTTGTCTGATAGATTTCCCATGTATACCGATGTCGAGAATAATACCAAGTAGCAAAGACGATTGGGGTCGTTGTGAATTGGGGTTGCCCGGGAGGAATGCGGGATGAAAAAAATGCTAAAGCTTGCCATCACCGCTTTGACCATGTTCACGTTCATTAATGTGGCACATGCTGGTGGAGATCCAGCTAAAGGTGAAAGTCTCTTTAAAAAATGTAGTATTTGCCACGCTGTAGGTGATGGAGCCGCAAAAAAAGTAGGGCCACCACTCAATAACATTATCGGTGCTAAGGCCGGGGCACAAGAAGGGTTTAACTATTCTAAGGCAATGAAAGCTGCTGGTCTGCAGGGCCTCGTTTGGACAGAAGATAAACTCTCTGCATTCCTTGAAAAGCCGAAAAGATTTATTCCTGGCACTAAAATGGCCTTTCCCAACCTGCCTAATCCGGAAGATCGCTCAAACATTATTGCCTTTTTGAAAAAGTTCTCAAAATAAGCAATCTGCTATCAAACCGATTTTTCTTAAAGCAGCTATCGCGGTTAGAATATGTGTGCCCGCAATAGCCATTATTTTCTAGAGCGTTATGAGGCTCTAGATCAACCCGCGTTTAAGTGGATTCACTTGAGCGCGGAAAAGTTGATCGATATCAAAAGGCTAGAGCATGCAAGTGAACGCATGTGAACGTGACATGCTCTAGCACCTGACATCTATCCTGATAATTCTCGGCCAGGTATTATTGTCCTCACGGCATTCAGTGACCTTGTGTCTCCGATCCACTTTGATCATGAACCGGCGAATGCCGGACGATTTTCTACGAGAGCTAAGGCGACCTGCCTGTATTCTCTTTGTCAGCGTTTCGCCGGGCGCCAACGTATTGAGCGTCCTGTCTTCATCTTTGAAATTTGGTTTGTCCAAATCCCAGACACTTATCAAAGGCGCGCCTACGACAGGGACCGTCTTCCGGCCAACATTTTTAATCGTCACTGTCCCGACAACCAAGGACCGTCCGAGGGCACAGTTTCCAGAAAATCTGAGATTTGTCCCCTCTGTCATCAGCACAAGATCTGCTGCATTCTTACCGTAAGCCTTGCATCTCTTTGCCGCATCCGCTTGACCAAGAGGCGCTAAAAATAATCCTGCGCCGAACAATATTGCTAAAATTACTTTCGCCATGCTCTTCATTGTTTGATCCTTTTATCGTCACCAAATGAAGCCCCTTAGCCGGTAAGGGCATTTATGAATTTGAAGATTTCTAACGTAATTGAGGATCCCCACCTGTTACGTCGCAGCAACGGTAACTCTAAAATCTTGGCGCAATTTGGGCTTGTGGTAGAGAATTGTGAAAGATTGACGGAAGACTTATGCCAACACCAAATCAAAGTGATAGCGAGGCACGTCGTCCCTCTCTTCCAACCGCGCGATCACCGCAGACCGAGCCGCACGGCTTGGGAAAGAGTTTAATATAAAATCCTGGCCATTCAGCTTTTCACCGGGAAAGTACATTTGTGTTGCAAGTTCATGTCCCTTGTCACTAACAACCCTAAAATGGATATGAGGCGTTCTGATCCCGGCACCCGTGTCATAAAAGCGCGGGCGGATAGTGCGAAAACGATAGGCTCCATCCTTACCAAGTCGCACCTGGCCATAGCCCTGGAAATTTTTATCCCTCTTTTGGTGTTGTCTGTCGTATGGATGATGATACCTGCCATTATGATCGGCTTGCCAGATTTCAACAATAGCATTGGACAAAGGCGTGCCCTTCACAGATAAAACACGCCCCACGACTTCAATCACCTGTCCCTTTGCCCGTTCCTGTCGACCATCAATTCGTGTGAGATCTATGTCTGAATCATTTGGTTTGCGGCGTGGATAAAAGGGACCCATGGTCTGTTCAGGAGTTGCAATAAGATCCGCCTTGGCTGCCGTCGCAATCAGCAAGCCGGATGCCCCGGCAATAAATCCGCGCCGGGACAACACCAATGGTTTTTGAGTTTGCCTCAAAGACCATTGGCAAGCGCGACTGCGCGCCGCGCCTATCGGCGCGTAAGCCTGTGTGGCGTTTGAACGCCCATCGTTCATTTTTAATGATCGATGGTATAGGAGCATATCTTTTGTCCAATGCTTCATAAAAGAAAAGATAAACTGCAATGACGTGGAATTTAAGACCACCTATCTCACAAGTGAGTGAGCAGGAGAGAAGTAAGAAAGTGGAACAGAGCGTTTTATGTTGATGTCACCAGCAATCTTGCAACACGTTTAGGATGGGCGGATTTGGTGCAATATTTGGACGATGCAGGATAGGCCATTCCAAATCGCGCACGCGCTACTGCTCGGGTGTCCGCAGTTGAACCATTTTCCGGGGTACAGCGACATATATATGCGAATTGCTCGGGAAAGGGTTGGACGATGATCGACTGGATAGCTGTTGGCTTTATAACACTTTGTGCAATTCTTGGCGGAGAGATTGGTCGCCGCCGACAGAAGGCAACTGGCCGGTTCCACAGTTTCATGCCCGTTTGGCTGCAACGCACTCTGGGCTCCGGGGCCGCATTCGGACTTGCCCTATTCATGAAAGCGGCAAGCGCGACGCTCACCTCACCGATGGACTTTCACGTTTGGACACTCGTTGCCTCGGCAGCCACCACTATGATCTTTTTGTTTGTCGGGCTGATCAGTGAGGTCCATTATGCAAAGCGACGTCTACAAACTGTAAGGGGCAGCGAAACCGCATAGCTTTGTGGTGCAGGAGAAGTAGCCCTTAGGCGCAGAACCGTGAATTGGATGTCGCTCATGGTGTCACCTTTCGCCGCACCAGCATCACGGATTGCAAACGACTTCACCGCACCGCCCGACCATTCCCTTTTGCAGCAAATCCCAAGGGTAACTCAGTCGTAAATTTGATCTGCTCCATGGCAAAAGTAGAACTTACATCACTCAGCTCTATGCGGGAGATCAGTCGCTTATAAAATGAGTCGTAGCTTTGGATGTCAGGGACAACCACGCGGAGAAGGTAATCGATTTGACCGCTCATACGGTAAAACTCAACGACCTCGGGAAATTCCTGGATAACCTCGTGGAAACGGTTAAGCCATTCCTGCGTATGCTGGCTTGTTGTTATAGCGACAAAAACCGTAACCCCGGCATTCACCTGCTGCGGGTTGAGGAGAGCAACACGGCGGTCAATGACACCGTTTTCTTCCAGCTTTTGAATCCGTCGCCAGCACGGTGTTGTCGAAAGTCCCACCATGCGTCCTATCTCTGCGACCGGGATTGTGCAATCTTTCTGCAAGATCTCAAGTATCTTGCGATCCATCTTATCAAGCATGCTCGACCTTAAAAAAAGATTTCTGATTTACGGCAGAATTAGAATTAATATTATTGCACAAATTCCATATTAGATGCAACTTTAGATTTATTTTCTAAGATTTGAATTTTGCAAGCTTTATCCGTCCAACAGCTTGCGAACGGCTTGCTTCAAAAAAGGCAGCACATCATCCTCAAACCACGGGTTCTTTTTTAGCCAGGTATTATTACGCCAAGAGGGATGCGGTAAGGGAAGAATCTTAGGGATATCGTCGCTTTGGGCGTAGTCGCTCCAATGGCGGACGGTCTCGGTTAGCGATGTCTTAGATCTCTTACCGAGATGCCACTTTTGCGCATATTGCCCAACAAGCAACATAAGCTCTATGTGATCAAGCGAAGCGAAGAGTTGCTCCCGCCATCGCGGCGCACATTCCTTGCGCGGTGGTAAGTCTCCTCCCTTTTCATTTAATCCCGGAAAACAAAAACCCATAGGGATGATCGCAATTCGAGATTGGTCATAAAATTCCTCCGATGTAACTCCCATCCATTCGCGCAACCGATCACCTGAGGGGTCGGTAAAAGGCATGCCGGACGCATGCACCCGCGTACCTGGCGCTTGTCCGCAAATACAAAGACGCGCTGTTCGGCTGGCCCTCAATACCGGCCGTGGTTCATGGGGTAGCGGATTGCTCTGGGGCGCATCCACACAAACTCGGCAGCCACGGATGTCCTTAAGAAGTTTATCGAATGCCATTTTCACATTACTGACCTATGATCACACCTTAAGCGTCATGCCGTCATGCGCTGCGGAAAAAAGTGTCTCATCTATTTCATTGACACGGGCTAACATCGCCTCACTCATATGTGTCAGTAAGACATGTTTCGCACCGAGCTGCTCGATTTCTCGGACGATTGTCACATAGTCGAGATGAAATTTGAGCTGCAAATCAAACTGATAACATTCACAGATAAAGAGATCCGCTTGATGAGCGGCCGGGACAAGACTTTCCGTCCATTCCGTATCGCCTGAAAAGCTCAAGACCTTGTCATCTATGGCAAAGCGTAACGCATAAGGAGGGGCACCCGAATAATGCACAACTTCGTAGGGCGTCACCGATATTCCAGCAATATCGAGTGGTGTTTCATTTTCAAGCTCAACAAATGTAAGAGCAAAGCGCCGCTCAATTTGGGTGGCACGTGGGAAAAGCGCCTCCGTTGCAGTGAGGAAACGTGCCTCAATTCCTTCAGGTCCAACAATCGTCAAAGGGTCCGTGCGCTTACTGACATGCTGTGCATCAATGAGAAACCAGGAAAGGCCGGCGAAATGATCACCATGTAAGTGAGAAATAAAAATCGTTTCAATGGCGTTCGGATCAAGTTCAAATTTTTTGAGACCAATAAGCGCTGTTGCCCCGCAATCAATTAAAAATATCCCGTTCCGGGCCTGCACATGAAAACATGTGTTTAAGCGGCCGCCTGAGCCAAACGCATCTCCACATCCTATAACCGTCAGATCCATCCCCACTGGTCCTTATTAAAGTAAACAGTTGTCATGCACTCGTGCTCGGCCGCGATGAAACCTCCTCATACCAACGCTTAAGATGCTTAAGCTCCTCCGGCTTTTCTATTTTTGCAGGTTTCATAAAGTCGATGGCCACCAAAGCGGTAATATCGGCAATTGAAAATATATTGCCAGCTATAAAGGTTTTGCTCCCTAATTCGTTGTCTAAAATTTTCAAAACTTCTAGTACCCGCGGCCTGTTGATCTCACCCCACTCCGGCACTTGCGGCGCTTCGAGTTTGGCCATCGCAGGATGGGTATGGCGGAAGGTCTGCGCAATATGGAAGAAAAGATTGAGCTCCAAACGGCGATTCCACATTTCAATTCGTGCTCTACTAAGAGCGTCATGCCCCATGAGAGATGGCTCAGGCTCGAGTTCCTCGAAATAGCGGCAAATAGCAACAGACTCAGAAATGACTGTTCCACTTTCAAGAACGAGAATGGGCACGCGTTGAAACGGGTTTTGAGTGGTGAAAGCTGAAGTTTTGTGCTCCTCTTCCATAATGTCGATCTGTTCGTAAGGCACCTCGATATCTTTCTCCGCCAGAAAAATACGGACCCGCCGTGGATTTGGCGCCCTTTTGTCTTCAATGATTTTCATTGGCGAGCCCTCCTGCTTTTCTGGATTCATACGGCCACTTACAACGTTGTCCCAGCTCATGAGTGTGTTGCAATATCCCTTGAATTTCAAATGCTAATGAGTCACCAGATAATCTTTTCTCACAGAATGGATGGAGCTGAAATATCGGTGAAATCACAAAAAATTGGGAAAAAACGCAGTATCAAAATTCTCCAGAAAATTGCCCAAACTGTTCTATTGGATTGAGAAGCACTGTCTCCGAAGCAACACAGTGGCATTGTTGCAACATAGATATCCACTGGCTATTTGAACATCTGCCAGGAAGTCGCGAATCGGTGTAATGCTTTTAAACAACATCTGTGCTGCTTGAGTCACTATTAGCCAATGATTATGAAGCAGCATTTTGAGAGTGATATCTAACATAGTTATTGTTTTTTTCGCCTAAGCGGGAGGCGGAACCATGATCAAGAAATATAGGACAATTGCAGTAGACATCGCACCTGATGAAATTTTGGGGGCGACATATTCCCATCATCTAAATGGGATGAAGATTAGCCATCAGGCCCCAGACTCTCAGCCAAAACGGCCTGCTTTATGGGGTGCAACCGGTTTTCTTATAGGCATCATGTTCTGGGGGATCTTCGGCCCGATTGTTTTTTCTTTGCCATCAAGCGAGTCATGGGCTGACCAAATTACATTCCGGACATTATCTGCCAAAGCATCATCTTCTGAATTTGATAGACGGCGGCTAGACACTTGCACCGAGTTAGTGCTCGATAAGATCCGGCGTAGCACCTATTCCAAACCCTGTACGACGATATTGTCTTACAACAGCCAATCTCATAGGAAGAAGCGTGAGGTCGCGCAGGAGAAGACAGATAGGCATACTGTAAAATAACAGTAGATATTCAGCACATGGCGTGATGGGTTAACGGCCTTTAACCCATCTTTCGAATGCTGCCAAGCCTGTTATTTCTTTAAAGTCTTCATAGGCTGAGGAGATGGAATAGTCGTCTAATTTTTTTTTGATATTTGATTTGTCGTCACCAAGGCTAATATATTCCCTGTAAAGGAAAAGATTGACCCCCAATAGGATGACCAATAAAAGACGACTAAATGTACGGCTCATAACCTCAATTTCCTTTGCCCCTGCCGATTCCAGAATTTAAGTGATATGGATGGGGCCTATATAAAGCCGATCTACCGTATTATCGGCTGTGCAGCATGTTACTAAAAAAAACTCTACGGATTTCTTTAAAAACTACCCACAATTTTATAAAACGTTTGTTAATGTTAAGATTTTGTATGCACTTGTTTTTTGGGCTGAGGTCGTTCCTTTGCCCGTTGCCAGGGACTCCAACGTGGCCGCCACAAAAGGTTGATAAAAGCGTATAAAGTTGAAAACCACATAAAACGAAGCAATACCCGGACAGGCTGAACAGAAATCATATAGAGCAGATTTCTAAGCCAATCCAACCCCTTATTGCCAAGCCGGGTAAATTGCCGATCGATGAAAGGTTTAAAATAGGGTGAGCGATAGGCATATCTGAGAGCAATCGCCGCTATGAGCAATAACATCAAGAACGGCATTAAGAGAAAGCTCAGAAACCACCAAATAATGGACCACAACACCCCCAAGATTGCCCATAACAAACTAAAAATTGCGCTTAAAATTTCCATCGCGCACTCCAAAACATATGATTTAAGGGCTTTCCGGAAGAGTTCCAGGTTACAGCCTCATAACGGCATAGATCATAATCTACTTTAGGTCACGGACTCATAATAATCGACCAGCTTATTTCAAAGCACGTCTCGCAATACAGAGAGACCGTCTAACTCACCACAAATATCTCACACAGAGTTGAGCGAGTGTGTTTTGCACATGAGCATATCTAACGTCAAAGTAAAGCTCGCAAGCACGTCCCAGTAAAACATGCTTGCACATGTGGTCTTTGACAGACCCTTCCCAATGTATGCCCTTCCCGGGTGAGCCTGGCTCACCCGTTTTTCTTTGTGACTTTTTCTTCCACCCCCTGGACAAGAAGATCAAAAACCCTAAATGTCGGGTTGACCGTTTGAAAGAAGGATAGTGATTTCATGCCTATATTTGGCGCCGTTCCAACTATACCGAACACCCGACATGACCGCAGTGCAAGCCGCGCAGACGACATTGATTTTGAGATTAAAGGCGCGGAGATGCAATTTGTAGAGATTGAACTTGATCCGGGAGAAAGTGCCATTGCAGAAGCCGGCTCACTCATGTTCAAAGACGCCTCAATTTCGATGGATACAATTTTCGGCGATGGATCAAGCGCAAGCGGTGGTGGTTTTCTTGATAAAATTACAGGCGCCGGCAAGCGTATCCTAACTGGCGAAAGCCTCTTTACGACGCTTTTTGCCCATGAAGGACAAGGCAAGGCCCATGTTGCTTTCGCTGCACCTTATCCTGGCCATATCCTTGCTATCAAACTTGACGATGTGGGAGGTACCTTGGTTTGTCAGAAAGATGCATTCCTTTGTGCCGCACGCGGTGTCAGCCTTGGTATCTTTTTTCAAAAGCGAATCCTCACCGGTCTTTTTGGTGGCGAAGGTTTTGTTATGCAGAAGCTTGAAGGAGATGGGTGGGTCTTCATACATATGGGTGGAACCGTGGTGGAAAGGGAACTTAAAGCAGGAGAAGAGCTACACGTAGATACCGGCTGCCTTGCCGCTATGACACCTGATATCGATTTTGACTTGGAACGCGCTGGATCGATAAAATCCATGATTTTCGGTGGCGAAGGTTTATTTTTTGCACGTCTCAGAGGACCCGGCAAAGTTTGGTTACAAAGCTTGCCATTTTCCAGACTGGCCGGCCGGATGCTTGCGTCAGCCGGACCTCTTGGACAGGATCGAGGTGAAGGATCCCTGCTCGGTCCTATTGGCGACATGTTGGACGGTGATAATTTTTAACATCCCGTACTAAAACAAGCCTGCCTCAAATATTCTTTCATGAATCAAAGTTATGTCAGCTGCTTGTAAATTTAGAATCCTAAAATAATTTTAAAAAAAACTTAGTTCAAGAAATTTATTGGAATATATATTCCATACATTATTTGTAGAAACGTTATAAATATTTTATATATGTTTTTTTAATCACAAATCACCTGCAAAAAAGTATGTTAATTACTTTATTTAGCTGTCAAAATTAATATGTACACAATATTCCTATTCCCGTTCTCCATTATGGAGTTGGGCATCTCTAAATACCCCCTTCGGGCCATCCACTGCCCCCTGCTATCCGCCATATTCTGCGATAATTAGGCGGATAGCAGGGGGCGGTGGATGGTTTTTAGAGGTATCCAATTCATTTGCCTAAGGTTCGCCTATAGAGTAGATATTTCGATAAGCACATCTTTAAGTGGCGGGCGATCTTCCGTTTAACAATTGAATTCCTATATAGAGACATACAGCTTTGGGGCACAACGGCTGAGGCCATTTATCTAGACTGTGGCACAGATAATCGCTAATTCGTCACAACAGCCTAGCCGCTGCTTTATTAATTGGCACGCGTCAAACTATGACAATTTTTGAGAAGACTCCTAGGAGGTCTGTTACAAAAATATGGTCTATCTGACACTCCTTGGGGGAATTATTTTACTTTTGCTTTGTGGAGATGCCCTGGTGCGTGGGGCTGTAGCACTGGCTGTGCGGTTAAATATTCCGACGCTTGTGATTGGGCTTACCATTGTAGCATTCGGCACTTCCGCACCTGAATTGGTTGTCTCATTGCGCGCAGCCCTCACCGGTAGCCCGGGAATAGCTATCGGCAATGTTGTTGGTAGCAACATAGCCAATGTTCTGCTTGTATTGGGCCTGCCCGCCCTTATTTGCGCTACGAACTGCAACCAGCCCTTTATACGGCGCAATATGGTTTACGTTCTTGGCGCGAATCTTATCTTTATTTGGCTATGTTTTTTGGGCCCGCTTGTCTTCTGGCATGGGGCTATTCTTTTTGCACTGATGTTGTTCTTTCTGATAGAAGCGGGACGACGCACTGCACATAGTCAAAATGGCGACTCCATAGTTGGTCAAGAAGCCATCGAATTGATTGAAGACGTTTCCAACTTGCCACAAAAACCTTGGCTCGTTATAGGCCTCTTGGCGGTTGGCCTTATCGGGCTTCCTAGCGGTGCTCATCTAACTGTCACCGCAGCAACCCAAATCGCGCGTGAGTTTGGTGTCTCTGAGGCTGCAATTGGTCTCACATTGGTCGCACTCGGCACATCATTACCTGAACTGGTCACGACGACCTCCGCTGCGCTTCGAGGGCATTGTGGTTTGGCGCTTGGAAATGTTCTTGGCTCAAACCTTTTTAATATCCTTGCCATTATGGGGCTGACGGCAATGGTCGCGCCAGTGCCCATTCCCGATGTTTTCTTTAGGATTGATCTTTGGGTTATGCTCGCAACCGCGCTGGCCATTACGCCCTTTGTCCTGCGTCACATGCACATAACACGCATAACTGGCATTGTTTTTGTCATGAGCTATATCATCTATGTTTATTTTGTCTTTGCCCCTCGTATCTCCAATGTCGCCACAATGCCATCCAACAACGAAAATCCTCGTTTTCAAGCCGAGATGAAATAACCATATAAGACTCGATGCCTTCAGACGAAAAATGCCCTGGGATTGCTCTTATTACAGGTGCCGCAAAACGGATTGGGCGCTCTATCGCTCTTGATCTCGCCTCTCAAGGATGGGATATTGCCATCCACTATAACAGCTCAGATGAGGAAGCCTGGAAGACAGTCCAGGAGATCAAAGATCTGGGCCGGAAGGCAATAACACTCAAAGCAGATCTCGGTAATGAACGAGATGTGGCGGGACTTGTACCCGCCTGTGTGGATCAGCTTGCAGCACCAACCTGCCTAATTAATAATGCTTCGCGTTTTGCCTATGACGAGATCACTACACTAACCAATGAAGGCTGGCAGGCTCATCTCAACATAAATCTGCGTGCACCAGTTCTTCTTGCTCAAGCCTTTGCCCAAGCATTACCTCAAGATCAATCCGGCAATATCATCAACATAGTGGATCAAAGGGTTTGGAAGCTTACACCACTTTTCTTTTCTTATACCATTAGTAAAGCAGGGTTATGGACAGCAACGCAGACTTTGGCACAAGCCCTTGCCCCACGCATAAGAGTCAATGCAATAGGCCCCGGTCCTGTTTTAAAAAGTATCCATCAAACTGAGGAACAATTTGATCGCCAGCAACGGGCAACCCTTCTTGAACATGGCACAAGTCCGAAAGAAATTGCCCGTGCCATTTGTTTTATCCTTGACGCCCCGGCTTTAACCGGCCAGATGATCGCACTTGATGGCGGCCAGCACCTCGCCTGGCAAACGCCTGATGTCACAGGTGTTGATAGTTAAAATCCCGTTGTTTGGAACGAGGTTGAAAGAAAGAGTATGACCGATAGAGCAACCAATCGTCCCTTTGCTTTTGCCGATGCATTGCGCGGAACACGTCATGTCTTTGTGAAAGCCCTCAAACTTACGGCCACCGTTGGGGTCCATGAGCATGAAAAACGTGCCCCCCAAAGGCTTATTGTATCAGTTGACCTCACTGTCAAAGAAGATCCGACCGGTCACGGAGACCAATTGGAAAAAGTTGTCTGCTATTCCGACGTTGTGGAACGCATACAAGCCATTTGCAAAAGCGGTCACGTGAATCTCATTGAAACTCTCGCTGAGCGTATCGCCGAGAGCTGCCTTGCCGACCAGCGTGTATTGGCCGTTCGTGTCCGCCTGCAAAAACCGGATGCCATTGCAGACTGTGCTTCTGTCGGCATAGAGATTGAGCGCTTACAAACGGTCGGTGACAAACAGCTTGTGGATGAGTTTTTACCGGGCTGAAATGTTCTGACACCTTGACCACAATGCCGTTACAAATGGCAATGCCACGCTATTGATTTAAAAATATTACGGCCCATATTTAGACCATACGTAAAACGTAAAATACCTAACTTCGACGTAAAGTAGCGAAGCAATAAATCTGTTTCTGCAACTCATAGAAGAATTTATACGCCTCACACGCTAGAGCATATCTCGCAAAAGTGGGTACCGGTTTTGCGAAAAAGATATGCGACAACAAAAGGATAGAGCATCCAAGCGAATCTATGAAATGTGGGATGCTCTCTAGAGGCAAAAAATCGTAGAGTTTGTACAATGATAAAACCTGTTATATGCGTTACCCAGAAAACTAAATATTTTTTTGTATCCATACTTCCCCTTCTCATCATTCTTCCCATAGGCACGGTAAGTTTTCCCACGCTTAGCTTTGCGGAAAATTCACAGCCTCCAAAATCCGATGAGTCAATAACGGCTGCAAAGATAAATAAACTCATTGCTGAATTAGAAGACGAAGATGAGAAAGTTCAAACAGACGCAGCCACAACTTTAAGTGACATCGGTCATAAAGCCGTACCATCTTTGATTGCGGTATTAGAGAGCAAGAGTAAAAATCTTCGATGGGCGTATATAGCTTTAACCGGCATAAGAGACCCAGAAGCAAAACCTGCTTTCATTGATGCTCTAAAAAATAAGAATAAAAATGTTCGTGAAGCTGCCGCCCAGGCATTAGGCAAGTTCGAAGCCTCTGATGTTGCTCCTCATCTCCTTGCCGCATTGCAAGATAAACATGAAAATGTTCGAGCCGCCGCCGCTCAGTCTTTAGGTTTTATAAAAGCCTCTAACGCTGTACCGTCCCTCATTGCTGCATTGAAGGATGAGTATGTAAACGTTCGAGCAAGTGCCATCTCGGCGTTGGGACATATAAAAGATCTTGAGGCTTCGCCCCATATTATCTCAGCTCTGAAAGATAAAAATGAAAAGGTTCGGTGGACAGCAGCCTGGGTCTTAGGCGATATAAAAGACCCTAAAGCTGTACCACACCTCTTGACTGCGCTGAAAGATAAGAATGAGAATGATCATGTTCGATCAGCTGCAGCTCGAGCCTTGGGCAATATAAAAGATCTCAAAGCGGCCCCCACCCTCCTGAATACCTTGAAGGACAAACATGCAAACGTTCGAGAGGCTGCCGCCAGAGCTCTGGGCGACATGAAATACCAAAAAGCAGTCGTCTCCTTGGTTACTGTACTGAAAGACGAACATAAAGATGTCCGTTCGGCTGCAGCTTATGCTTTGGGTATAATAGGAAGCCCTCAAACTGTACCCCCTCTCCTTATTGCCTTAAAAGATCAGCATGAGGATGTCAGATCAAATGCAGTCAATGCTTTAAGCAATATAAAAAATCCTGAAACCGAAGCTCACATTATTGCTGCACTGAAGGATAGGCATCAGACTGTCCGCTCAAGCGCTGTATCAGTTTTACGAACAATAAATAGCTCTAAAGCCCTGCCCCTTCTTATCGCCGCCTTGAAAGACAAACATGAAGACGTTCGATCAAGCGCCCTTTTTACTTTAGGGCAGATAAAAGACCCTCGCACCGTGCCTGCTATGGTCGCTAGGCTAAAAGATGAGAACGAGCGCATTCGAAGAGGTGCTGCTTTGGTTTTGGGCACTATTGAAAGCCCTAATGCTGTGCCTCATCTTATTACTGCATTGAAAGATAAACACCCCCATGTTCGTGATGCCGCCGCCTGGTCCCTGGGGCAAACACGGGATACTAGAGCACTTACTCCTCTTACCGAAGCTTTAAAAGATAGCTCTAAAGATGTTCGCAAAGCAGCGGCCGACGCTCTGGAGGTTATAAAGAGTGCTCAAAAAAAATAGCTAACAACATAAATTTGTACAGTGAAACAAGTCATGAGTGTCACACAAAAAATAAAAGCCTCTTATCTATTTGCATTCTTCTTTCCCATCGTTCTTCCCATAGGCGCAGCATATGTTTCGACATCTGTTTCGGCGCAAGACTCAGAGACTTCGAAACCTGCTCAAGATGCGAAGATAAATAAACTCATTGCTGAATTAGAAGACAAAGATGAGAAAGTTCAAACAGACGCAGCCACAACTTTAAGTGACATCGGTCATAAAGCCGTACCATCTTTGATTACGGTATTAGAGAACAAGAGTAAAAATCTTCGATGGGCGTATATAGCTTTAACCGGCATAAGAGACCCAGAAGCAAAACCTGCTTTCATTGATGCTCTAAAAAATAAGAATAAAAATGTTCGCGAAGCTGCCGCCCGGGCATTAAGCAATTTCGAAGCCTCTGATGTTGCTCCTCCTCTCCTTGCCGCATTGCAAGATAAACATGAAAATGTTCGGGCCGCCGCTGCCAAGTCTTTAGGTTTTATAAAAGCCTCTAACGCTGTACCATCCCTCATTGCTGCATTGAAGGATGAGTATGTAAACGTTCGAGCAAGTGCCATCTTGGCTTTGGGATATATAAAAGATCTTGAGGCTTTGCCCCATATTATCTCAGCTCTGAAAGATAAAGATGAACAGGTTCGGTGGACCGCAGCCTGGGTCTTAGGCGATATAAGAGACCCTAAAGCTGTACCACACCTCTTGACTGCGCTGAAAGACAAGAATGAGAATGTTCGACCAATTGCAGCTGAGGCTTTAGGTCAAATAGAAAATTCACAAGCCACTCCTCCCCTCATCGCTATACTGAAGGATAAAAAGAAGCAAGAAAAATTTCGTGTAAGTGCAACTTGGGCCTTAGGACAAATAAAAGATCCTAAAGCAGTCGTCCCCCTGATTACTGCACTGAAAGATGAACATAAAAACATCCGTTCGGCCGCAGCTCACGCTTTGGGTGCAATAGGAGACCCTCAAACTGTACCCCCTCTCCTTATTGCCTTAAAAGATCAGCATGAGGATGTCAGATCAAATGCAGTCAATGCTTTAAGCAATATAAAAAATCCTGAAACCGAAGCGCACATTATTGCTGCGCTGAAGGATAGGCATAAGACTGTCCGCTCAAGTGCTGTATCAGCTTTACAAACAATAAATAGCTCTAAAGCCCTGCCCCTTCTTATCGCCGCCTTGAAAGACAAACATGAAGACGTTCGATCAAGCGCCCTTTTAACTTTAGGGCAGATAAAAGACCCTCGCACCGTGCCCGCTCTGATCGCTAGGCTAAAAGATGAACGCACGAGCATTCGAAGAGGTGCTGCTTTGGTTTTGGGCACTATTGGAAGCCCTAATGCCGTGCCTGCTCTCATTACTGTATTGAAAGATAAACACCCCGATGTTCGTCATGCTGTTGCCTGGTCCCTAGGGCAAACGCGGGATGCCAGAGCACTTACTCCTCTTACCGAAGCTTTAAAAGATAGCTCTAAAGATGTTCGCAAAGCAGCGGCCGACGCTCTGGAGGTTATAAAGAGTGCTCAAAAATGAAATTCAGGGAATTTTCATAGAGTTTTTTTTCAGAAAACCAATGTTGGTTTTTCAATCAACCTGCATGTAATAAGAACTTGCAATTACTTCCCTCAGCATTGTTCATATAACCATGCCAAAATCAGGGCCAAAATCAGGGCCAAAATCAAAAAATAACGAATCAACCGGTCCTGCAATGCAGGACAAAAAGAAACCGGCAAAGTCGGGTCCGGACGTAATAGCACGTGTCCTCAAGACGCTCCCCTCAACCCCTGGTGTTTATCGGATGATTGATGATCGAGGGGAGGTTCTTTATGTGGGTAAAGCACGTAATCTTAAAAAGCGCGTGCAAAGCTACACGCGCCTCAGCGGTCACACCAACCGCATTGCCCGCATGATTTTAGCCACCGTTTCCATGGAGTTTGTCACCACCAAGACAGAGGCTGAGGCCCTTTTGCTAGAAGCCAATTTGATCAAAAGCTTCAAACCGCCTTTCAATGTTTTGCTCCGTGACGACAAATCCCTCCCCTATATTCTCATTGCCCGGGACCATGAAGCCCCGCAAATTGTCAAACATCGCGGAGTGCGCAAAAGAAAAGGCGACTATTTTGGACCATTTGCCTCAGCGGGGGCCGTAAACCGTACGATCAATACATTACAAAGAGCATTTCTTTTACGGAATTGCACAGACTCGGTTTATCAGAGCCGCACCCGACCTTGCCTGCTTTATCAGATCAAACGTTGTTCAGCACCCTGTACGGGTGAAATCTCAATTTCTGCTTATGACAATCTTGTTGAGGAAGCCAAAGGTTTTCTGACAGGGAAAAGTGATGCAGTGCGTGAAAGATTGATCGCGCTCATGGAGGAGGCCAGCGAGGCGATGGAGTTCGAACGGGCCGCCAGTTACCGTGATCGCATTCAGGCCTTGTCCCAAATCCAGACCCATCAAGGTATCAATCCTCAAGGCTTTGAAGAGGCTGACGTCTTTGCCATCCATCAACAAGCCGGCCAATCTTGTATTCAGGTTTTCTTTTTTCGTACAGGTCAAAACTGGGGTAACCGGGCTTACTTCCCGCGGGCCGACAAAGCTGTCCCCCCAGAGGAAATATTCGAATCCTTTTTGGCACAATTCTATGATGACAAGCCGTGCCCCAAACTCATACTCCTAAGCCAAGACATACCGGGCCGGGCGCTCCTCTCAGAGGCTTTATCGACCCGAGCGGGTCACAAAATCTCCGTCACCGCTCCCCAGCGCGGTGAAAAACGAACGCTTACAGATCACGCCCTTGCGAATGCCCGAGAGGCGCTTGGCAGGCGGCTTGCCGAATCTGCCTCGCAGCGCCAACTCTTAAACTCATTGGCAAATACCTTTGGTTTGGATGAGCCGCCACAGCGTATTGAAGTTTATGACAACAGCCATATTCAGGGGACAAATGCGGTAGGCGCCATGATTGTCGCCGGACAAGAAGGATTTCACAAAGCTCACTATCGCAAGTTCAATATCAAATCGGAAGACCTTACACCCGGCGATGATTATGCCATGATGCAAGAGGTACTGCGCCGCCGTTTTAGCAGGCTCTTAAAAGAACATGGGGAAAGACATCAGGATCAAGAAAAAGATGGCGTAGAGCTGGAAACATCACACCGTGATGAAATGCCCGCATGGCCTGATCTCATTCTTATTGATGGTGGTAAAGGACAACTTTCAGCGGCTTATCATGTACTTGAAGAACTCGGAATAGGCACGCTTCCTGTCGTCGGGATTGCTAAGGGACCAGACCGAAATGCAGGCCGTGAGCATTTCCATATGCCCACCCGCTCCTCCTTTACTTTGGAGCCGCGTGACCCGGTTCTTTATTTTGTGCAACGCCTTCGCGACGAGGCTCACCGCTTCGCTATCGGCTCCCATCGAGCAAAACGCAAAAAAGCCATTGGCGCAAACCCTCTTGATGAGGTGCCGGGAATTGGACCTGCACGCAAGCGCGCCCTTCTTCAGCACTTCGGCTCCGCCAAAGCCGCAAGCCGTGCGGGCGTTGCGGACCTACAAGCCGTTGAGGGCATCAGCAAACAAATGGCCCAAGCCATTTATGACTTTTTTCATGAGGGTGACGGGTGATGCCAAAGCCAATCGAGCATCTCTAAATACTCCCTTTGGGCCATCCACCATCCCCTGCCGCTCGCCATATTCTGCGATAATTAGGCGGGTGGCAGGGGATGGCGGAAGGTGGAAGGTGGAAGGTGGAAGGTGGAAGGTTTTTAGAGGTATCCAATCAATTACAACCTCAAATATTAATTTATCAAGTATCCACAGTTAATAAAATTTCCATAAAGACAAAAATAAGCTCATGAACTTCTTAAAACACGCAATATATCAACGCACTTTATCATAAAATTAATTGGTGAGTTTAGATATACATCCTCAAAATTCATTTTTTCTTTGAATATTACTTATTGTTATAAACATAAAAAGTAATTACATTTTTGCCTACAAGTTATTAATATTTTCTATATTTGGGGGTTATTGCATGTCTGATCAAATCAATCTTAGAAATCGCATATTGGCACCAACACCAACGGGGAGACACATTGTAAAAATCAGCAAAAAAATCAAAAAAAAGGCAGCTCAAAAAAAGATACAATCAGCTGTGGGACGCAATGTTGTGCTCTCAAGTGAATTTGATAACAACTTTTCTGAAATGGAGGCAGCACTCAAAGACGAAGGAGCCATACTATTAGAAGATATCAATGTAGGTATTATTGAGAATAGCGGACTGGGTGCATTGGCCCTGGGAAATCTGAAAAATGAACCAGGTATCGAAAACGCACGGCCGGAATTTTACATGTATGCACCCAATCATATTGAAGAGCGTTATATTGATTGGGTTCGTGAAGGGCTTCTTATTCTAAGCGATCAGGTTAAACAACTGCCTGTTGAAATGCAGGCGCAACTGCCATCAGCTATTCCTGAAACTGAAGATGCTACCTGGGGGCTTCATGCCACTAAGATCTTGTCGAGCCCTTTCACCGGAGAGGGAATAAAAATTGCTATTCTTGATACCGGGCTTGACTTTCAGCACCCAGATTTTTCTGAGCGCAACATAATAAAAGAGAGCTTTGTATCGGAAGAAAAAGTTGATGATAAAAACGGACATGGAACACATTGCGCCGGTATAGCCGCTGGGCCACAAGAACCCTTTGGAACTGTGCCACGATATGGTGTAGCTCCTGGGGCAGATCTCTATATAGCTAAAGTTCTTAATAATGCAGGGGTTGGCCGAGAAGGTGACATCCTTGCAGGAATGTTATGGGCCATAGAAAATCAGTGCGACATTATTTCCATGTCGCTTGGCGGGCCTCCCTTACAAGGAGATGAAGATAGCGAATATGCAAGAGTAGGAGAGAAAGCCCTTAAACAGGGTTCGCTTATTATTGCGGCTGCTGGAAATGACAGCATCCGTCGTTGGAACTTTATTTCTCCTGTTAGCGCTCCTGCAAATGCACCATCAATAATGGCAATAGGAGCCATTGATGAACGATTACAAATTGCAGATTTTTCAAATGGTGGTCTTCAATCCAATGGTGGAAAGATAAATATTTGCGCTCCAGGCGTTGATATATTTTCATCATGGTCCCTGCCGCGCACTCACAACACAATTTCAGGCACAAGTATGTCAACACCTTATGTCGCTGGCATAGCAGCTCTATTCGCGGAATCGGATACTTCGCTCCGTGGACAAAAACTGTGGAAAGCGCTTGAAGCTCTTGCACAAGATATTGGGCTGTCTTCCCGTGACGCCGGTGCTGGGCTTGTGCAAGCACCCCAACAATCCGGTATCAATCTGCAAGTTGTATGATGCTTAAAAATAAACCTCAATACAAAGACTTGAGAATTACCAATATGTACCCAACAGAAGTTAAC
The DNA here is from genome assembly GCA_965224165.1 of Methyloligellaceae bacterium. GTDB lineage: Bacteria > Pseudomonadota > Alphaproteobacteria > Rhizobiales > CBDCYM01 > CBDCYM01. Next base: position 2,649,362 of record CBDCYM010000011.1, read on the forward strand.
AAAATCGATAAACTTGGGCTCACACCAAAAAACATGATTATATTAGCACAATATATTATTAACCATATCAAATAAATTGTGCTAAACTGAATTAATACATGGTGTTTGACTTGTCATAAGGAGTTCTATGTGAGTAAGTCTGCCGAAACTTTAGAACAACAGGTTTTCATATTTTCCCATGGATTACATTTTTTATGCAGGAGGGATATCTGATGGCTGACGTAAATGTGAAGGTGAAGTTTGACGAGTCAAAATTCCAGTCAGCACAACAGCTCACAGAAAAAGTTGAATCTTCCGGCCTTAAAATTCGTCATCACCTTGATGAATTGCAGATGGTGACCGGTACAATCGAGGACAGCAAGGTTGATACGCTCACCAAGGTCGATGGAATTATTAGTGTAAAACCTGAGAGGATTGCGACGACCCAATCCGAGTAATGTCAACACCAATATACGGAACTGGATACCTCTAAAAACCATCCACCCCCCCCCTGCCATCCGCCTAATTATCGCAGAATATGTCGGATGGCAGGGGATGGTGGATGGCCCGAAGGGAGTATTTAGAGATGCCCAACTGCAATGGCCTTAACTGATAGGCTAAGTTTTAAGTCCTTACCGGCCCAATCCCTTTAGCGGGGGTCAGTCGTTGGACGTTATTGCAGTTTGGCCAAATATGAGAGGAAAATGTGGCTGGAGACATGGCACGGTCCCGATCTCACCAGCCACACAATAAAGACAAAAATTAATCGTCGCGATAGACGCGTTCACGCCGCTCGTGCTGTTCTTGAGCCTCCAGGCTTAAGGTTGCAACGGGCCGGGCATCCAGCCGTTTTAATCCAATCGGCTCTCCCGTCTCTTCACAATAGCCATACGTACCGTCTTCGATCCGCGCAAGTGCCGCATCAATCTTTGCAATCAACTTGCGTTGACGGTCGCGAGCCCGTAATTCCAACGCCCTATGAGTTTCAGACGTTGCCCTATCTGTAATGTCAGGGTGATGAGCTGATTGATCCTGGAGATGTTGAAGTGTTTCACGGTTGGAACGGCTTATCTCTTCCTTCCACAAAAGCAGCTTTTTGCGGAAATACTCTTGCTGCCGCTCATTCATAAACGGTTCGTCGTCCGATGGCCTATAGTCGTTCGGCAGATCAGGTCTGCGACTCATGTAAGCCCTCTTCGACTCCGTTGGTCTCGCTTCTTCCCTAGTTACTGTCATGTCCGCCTCCTACGCGACCAATCATAACCTGTTATTAGGGCAGAAATTGTGCCCTCGTATTTAAGGACGTACAGCTTCAAGTCAAGACGAACAAAGTCCTATAATAAAGAAATGAAAAATACTTTTACGCTGAAGGCAAAAATTTCATAGGAAATTGAACGGAATTCCAGCGTATTTCGAATTTATCTCAAAAGTTTCCTCATGTTAAGCTTAGCAAGCTCAACCTGTGCGCGAAGATCAATTTCATCCAAAATATCTGTCAATTGGCTATCATCTGGAACTTTTGGGCGCTGCTCGACCATATGTTTCAGCTTCTTAATCCGGGCCTCAGAGATCTGCCCTGACAGGAACCCGATTTTTAGCTCATCCAAAATATCGAGTGTGGCTTGCCCGTGATCAATGGCCTTTTTCCGCTCACCACTGGCATCGTCAATGCCTTGAAGGCTCAAAATTGCGTCGATATTGGCAACAGAAGAAACCGAGGTACTTGCGGTTGTCGAGTTGGATTGGACCTGGTCATCAGGTATCTGGAATTTTGCCGAGGATGATCGTTTACTTCGCGCTGCCTTCGACTCCCGCAAGGCAGAACCTTTTCCTGTCGTGGGAACACGCATCTTGTCTGATCCCCTCAATGTAGTTTGCAGTGTCAGTCAGCTTTGGCTGACTGACTTAATGCCGGGTTAACAATAGGAAAAAATTGCCGGTCATGCAGGAAGAACTTGCTGGTCTTAAGCTGTCACTGAGACAGGTCCATATATTTTCTATATAAAATTCAATGCTTTAATAAAATTTAATAGATGGCACGGTTTTCGCTTTTTAAAGACTGGTCCCTTTGAGGATCTCTCTGCGAAAGTGTTAATTATTGTCATTGCGGGGAGGCTTTAGCCTTAGACGTAATCCAGCTAATGACTTGATAGTCTCTATACCTGGATTGCCACGCTCACTCGGGCTCAAATAGGCGAGCCGACAGCACATCTATTAGCATTCGTTCGCAATGACGCGTTTTACAGAGGATATGTTTTAAAAAGGCAAATTGCCGATAGAGAAAATGGTGTCACAAAACAATGTGCATTTCAGTGACAAGTTATTGGAAAAATTTTTGTAGACAGGTGCTTTTTATCTCCGCTCTGTTAGCGAGTACGCTTGATGTTCATGCGACATCACGCATTAAGGATTTAGTTGATTTTGAAGGAATTCGGGAAAACCAACTTGTCGGCTATGGCCTCGTTGTCGGCTTAAACGGAACCGGAGACTCCCTCAATAACGCACCTTTTACCAAGCAAAGCCTCCAGGCCATGCTTGAACGCCTTGGAATTAACACAAGGGCAGCCAATCTGCGTACGGCAAATGTTGCCGCCGTGATGGTTACTGGCAATCTTCCCGCTTTTGCCACACAGGGCACGCGGATGGATGTCACGGTTAGCGCCCTGGGAGATGCCAAAAGCTTACAAGGGGGAACGCTATTGGTCACTCCGCTTCACGGTGCAAATGGTGAGGTTTATGCCGTGGGTCAGGGCCCTGTCGCGGTCGGTGGCTTCAACGCAAAAGGCGATGCTGCTTCCATCACACGCGGTGTCCCGACAGTTGGACGCATTTCAAATGGTGCTATTGTCGAGCGCGAAATCAAATTCCGCCTTTCAAACCAAAATTCAATCCGACTGGCGCTACGTAACCCGGATCTCACAACAGCGAGGCGCATAGCCGCTGCCATAAATCTTTTCACAGCTCACCCGGTTGCCCGTGCTCTCGATCCAGGAACCGTAAGGCTTAATCTGCCGCCCAAATATAAAGAAAATATCGTCTCACTTCTGACGGAAATCGAACATTTACGCATTGAACCTGATCAAACCGCAAAACTTGTTATCGACGAACAAACGGGCATCATTGTTATGGGGCGGGATGTCAAGGTGAGCACGGTTGCGATTGCTCAAGGCAACCTTACGGTGACAATTACTGAAGTGCCAGAGGTCAGCCAACCAAATCCGCTTTCCCCGCAAGGCGAGACGGTGGTTGTCCCGCGCACTCAGGTCACCGCGGATGATGAGAGCCAGCGCAAGCTCGCAATTATCAGAGGGGCGGTTACATTGCGTGATTTAGTCAATGGACTGAATGCGCTCGGCATAGGGCCACGTGATATGATCACTATTCTACAGGCGATAAAGGCTGCAGGGGCCTTGCAAGCTGAAATTGAGGTGATGTGATGGATCCGAGTCTAGCATTAAGCCCTACCAATTTAAGCCGCGAAGCATCACGGCTGATCACGAAGGGAAGTGCTGGAAACCAGGCCGACATTAAAGCTGCGGCCAGGAAAGCGGCAAATGAATTTGAAACTGTATTTCTGAAGAATATGTTTGAAGGCATGTTCGCTGGACTAAAAACCGATCCACCTTTTGGCGGCGGCAACAGTGAGAAGGTCTATCGCTCAATGCTGATTGGAGAATATGCCAAAGGTCTATCTCAAACCGGTGGAATCGGTATTGCGGACCATGTTTATAAAGAAATCCTGAAAGCACAGGAAGGTTAAGTTCGATGAATCAAGTCAACACACAACATCCGGAACAAGATGTCTATCAGGCTATCGAAGACGCTGAGGCTGCTGAGGCCCTATGTACGCGGCTTATGTCAGCAACCGCTGATCTCATATCCGTATTGGATCGTGAGACAAGCCTTGTCCGCAAAGCCAAGACCACAGATATCACAGCATTGACATTACGCAAGCAAGCCCTTGCCACAACAATCTCACGGGAAATGGTCCTTTTCCGGATTAATGCTGACTTTATTAAGAGCGTGGCACCTGAACGAATTCGTGAGCTCAAAGACCAGCAAAAGCAATTTAAAAAGTCTCTTGAAACAAATCACGATGCCCTTGCAGCCGTAAAAGCTGTTTCTGAGCAGATCCTGCAAACCGTGGCAAATAAAGTAAGCCAAAAACAAGGGGGACCGGAGGTCTATGGTCAGGACGCAAATATGTCGACAACCCAATCCCCCCCTTCTGCCGCGATCTCCATTGATAGAGCGCTTTAACATTCTTCTGACTCTGACCCGTACCTGATCCGGGTATCCATTGGGGCGTTACGTATAAATCCCTTCATGGAGATTTATCCAAGTCAGGTATAGCGTTTGAAAAATGACTTGAGCAGAGTTTACCCCTCGCCGATCAGGCTTAGCCACGCCTCTTCGCTAAGAACCTCGACACCAAGCTCGTTTGCTTTTTTGAGTTTGGAGCCGGCACTGGAACCAGCAACCACATAGTCCGTTTTTTTTGAAACAGATCCTGCCACTTTTGCCCCCAGGCGCTCAGCCTGGGCTTTAGCTTCATTCCTGGTCATAAGCTCAAGGGAACCTGTGAAAACAACGGTCTTGCCACTAACGGGGGAATCGTTCTCTTCTATTTTATAAGGCTCAGGCATGACCTGAACAAGAAGATCGTCCACGGCTTTACGATTATGTTCTTCAGCAAAAAATTCGATGATGGCATCAGCCACCACATCACCGATCCCGTCAATATTAACAAGCTCCTGATAAGCTTCGCTTTCCCGGTCTTGTGCTGCTATCATCGCCTTATAAAAGGCTCCGATAGTTCCGTAACTTTTTGCTAGTACGCGCCCCGTCGTTTCTCCCGCATGACGAATACCTAAAGCATAAATGAAACGATCAAGTGAGATTGCACGCCGTTCATTTATTGCGGCAAAGAGATTACCAACTGATGTTTCCCCCCAACCTTCCCTATCTTTGAGTTTGTCTGTGCTACGAGCGTCACGTTCCTCCAATGTAAAAATATCAGCGGGTGTCATGATACGCTCCTCTTGGTAGAACGCTTCCACTTGCTTAGCCCCCAGCCCCTCGACATCAAAAGCATTGCGTGAGACAAAATGTTTCAACCGCTCAACAGCTTGGGCGGAACAAATAAGCCCGCCGGTGCAACGTCGCACCGCGTCAAGCTTGCCGGTTTTCGCATTCACCTCGCGTACGGCATGGCTATCGCAAACAGGGCAGACCGTAGGAAAATCGTATGGTCTGGTGTCTTTAGGCCGCTTTTCCTTTATGTAACCCAGTACTTGTGGAATGACGTCTCCGGCGCGTTGGATGATTACGCTATCGCCAATACGAATATCCTTTCGCTGGATTTCATCTTCATTGTGCAATGTTGCGTTCTGCACCACGACACCCCCCACAGTGACCGGTTCGAGTTTTGCCACCGGAGTCAATGCACCGGTTCGGCCAACTTGGATTTCGATGTCGTTGAGAATCGTAACAGCTTTTTCTGCTGGAAATTTATGGGCAACCGCCCAGCGCGGGCTTCTTGAGACAAAGCCGAGGCGCTCTTGAAGATCAAGACGGTTCACCTTGTAAACAACTCCATCAATGTCATAACCGAGCCCCGCACGGCTCTCCGCAATATCGGAATAAACTGACAGCATCTCCGCGACAGTGTTACAGAGTTGCGTCAAGGGATTCACAGGAAACCTCCAGCGCTTTAAGGCCTCCAGCATGCCCTCTTGCGTGTCCGCTGGCATAACACTCACTTCACCCCAGGCATAAGCAAAGAATCTAAGTGGCCGGCTTGCAGTTATGTTCGCATCTAGCTGACGCAATGACCCGGCTGCGGCATTGCGTGGGTTTGCAAAGATTTTACCTCCGGCCTTCTCTTGAGCGTCATTGAGTTTTTGAAAGTCCTCATGTCCCAAATAAATTTCGCCACGCACTTCAAAACGGTCTGGAAAATCTTCATCCTTTACAGAATGCGGAATCCCCTTGATGGTCCCCACATTGGCTGTGACATTCTCCCCAATCTGTCCATCTCCACGGGTCGCCGCTTGTACAAATTTACCCCCTTCATATCTGAGGGAAATCGAGAGCCCGTCTATCTTCGGCTCCGCCGTCATGGCAAGAGATTCGTCCATGGGCAGTCCTAAAAAACGGCGAACACGGTCTACAAAATCTTGTACATCCTCATCACCAAAGGCATTGCCGAGAGATAACATCGGCACCACATGCTCAACTTTGGAAAATTGTTCTGATGGGGCTACTCCGACACGCAAGCTTGGACTATCAGGACGTACAAGCGCCGGAAATTTAGCCTCAATCGCTAAATTGCGGGCTCTTAAAGCATCATACTCAGCGTCTGAAATCTCCGGCGCATCGTGGCCGTAATAATGCTGATCATGAGCTTTTATCTCTTCTGCTAAGCGTGCAAGTTCTCGACCAGCCTCCATTTCCGTCAAGTCATCCACGGCTAGGTCTGAAATATCACGAGAGCTCATACCAACGACCACTCCTATCCAAAGTCTTTAACATCAGATTGCTATAAAGAAGGATTTCTAATGTAAAATGAAACACCCTATTGGGCTTAATCGGACCACAGTGGACCTGATCCGAGCATCCAACGGCATCTAAGCAAAAATCTTTTTAGCAATCTTCTCAAGTAAGTTCAGTTTTAAGCGACTTAATACGGCTCCTTTTTCACAGAGTTGTCGGTTTCGTTTTATGGACATCCATGGCAGGCTACTATTACATCCAAAGAAACACATAGGAGGCCTTAATGGAATCCTTCAAGTGGAAATTTGACCGCCGGACCTTCCTGACATCACTTGGCGCGCTTGGCTTATCTACCACTTTTGGGCTTGGTCGAGCATCTGCCACCTCTAAGACTATTCTGACAAAACCCATTCCTGCAACTGGAGAAGCCTTGCCGGTTATAGGCATGGGCTCATGGATAACTTTTAATGTGGGGGCTAATCGGAAGCTACGCGACAAACGTGTCAAAGTTTTGCAAACTTTTTTTGATGAGGGAGGCGGATTGATTGATTCCTCGCCAATGTATGGTTCTTCCGAAGATGTTATCGGTTATTGTCTGAAACGCATATCCAACAAAGCATCACTGTTCTCAGCAACCAAAGTATGGACAGTCTCGAAGCGACTTGGCATTCGGCAAATGGAAGCTTCACAGAAGCTATGGGATGAAGATCGTTTCGATCTTATGCAAATTCATAACCTGCTTGATTGGAAAAATCATCTGGAAACACTGAAGACATGGAAAACGCAAGGGCGGGTACGATATATCGGCATAACCACTTCTCATGGCCGCCGTCATGATGAACTAGAAAAAATCATGATGGAACAACCGATCGACTTTGTTCAGTTTACTTATAACATTGTTGACCGGGAAGCGGAGAAACGCCTGTTACCCCTTGCAAAAAAGCGCCGTATTGCCGTGATTATTAACCGGCCTTTCCAGCGGGGCGTACTCTTTGACCGTTTTGCAAGTAAAACATTGCCCGGCTGGGCCGGTGAATTTAATTGCAAAAATTGGGCGCAGTTTTTCCTCAAATTCGTTATCTCGCACCCAGCAGTAACATGCGCAATCCCAGCAACATCACAAGTTGAACATATGCGTGAAAATATGGGAGCGGCCTATGGCCGTTTGCCTGATAAAAACATGAGAAAACGCATGATCCAATATATTGAGAATTTATGATCCGATATGCTGCCTTTTACGGAAGAGATCTTCTATAGCGTTTTTGCCGAATACAATGGCGCAATCTGGCCCGTACAAATCATTGCTTATGCCCTTGGCCTCCTTATCGTACTGTTGATACTGAAGCCACGTAAGGGCAGCAATAAGCTCATCATAGCTATTCTCACCGTATTTTGGGTTTGGGTTGGTGCAATCTACCACTGGATGTATTTTGCAACCATCAATTTTGCAGCCTGGACATTTGGCGCTCTGTTCCTCATCCAAGGGCTTTTATTCGCCTGGACGGGTTTCTCCCGAACGCGGATTCAATTCCGCTTCAATCGGAACCTATATGGTTGGATTGGCTTGAGCTTTATTATCTTTGCAATGGGCATCTACCCACTTATCGGAAGGCTAACAGGATACAGCTGGTCCCAGATACCCTTGTTTGGAACAGCCCCAAGCCCTACAACCCTATTCACCTTAGGCCTGCTTTTGCTGACAGAACGCCGGGGTCCATACCATTTAATGGTAATTCCCCTGCTTTGCCTTGTTATAGCCGTGGTGCTAACGCCACAATTCAGTCCGGCCTTGCTACAACATATTGAGTAGCCCGGACTTTGCTACAATCTCAAATTTTGAGTATCGGCAACTACGCGGATTTTGTGAGCGGGCGCAGCGTTCCGCTTGATTGAGTATTAATAAACTCTTTGACATGTGCCCAAGCGCCGAGGCGGAAGAGCCTCGTATGCCCGGCCTCATCAATGACAACCATCTCCTTAGGATTAGGAGCTGCGTCAAAAAGTTTTTTTCCAAGCTCTATCGGAATGACTTTATCTTTAGCGCCATGGATGACTAAAAGAGGCGCCTTGATACGATGAATAATTCGAATGGACTCATACCGATCTTCCATAAACTTACGGATTGGAAAATAAGGATATCGCTCTGCCGCCACATCAACAGTAGAAGAAAACGGAGCTTCAAGGATAAGCCCGGCTGCCTCGCGAGCTACCGCAACCGGAGTAGCGACACCGGTTCCTAAGGACTCGCCATAAATCATAATGTCTTCTTTGAAAAGCCCCATAGCCCGCAAACGGTCATAGGCCATCAAACCATCGGAAATTAGCCAGGCCTGGCTTGGTTTACCGGAACTTCCTGAATAACCGCGATAGCTTGGCATGAGGACACCGTAACCATTGCGCGTAAAACGGTGAATACGTTCCTTGCGATGGGCTAAGTTCCCACTATTCCCATGGAAATAAAGAAGCGTGGGCCGACCAGGTTGTGCCGGTGCATACCAGGCAACTAATCTCTCACCGTCAGGTGTATCAAATTCCATCTCGGTAACCTGAGATAGTCCCAGCTCCTCAGGGGACACACGGTCCGCATCAGGAAAATAGATTAAAAGGCGCTGCACAATGTAAAGAGTGACAGCAACAACTCCGTACAGTGCAGCAATGGAAAAAACCGCAATTGCAATAATCTCAAACATGAAACATCTCACATTACATGGTTCAAACTTTTCTTGAGATGTGGTTGTCCCACATACAAGTCTTCAATGCGCCAATGGCACAATCCTGAGAATCCTGCTTGGTGAAATCAGCCAGAACGGCTTATTGATTACGTTTCCTGTTCCCCCACGCAAACTCAACGCACTAAAACAAGCTAGTGCATACCCCCACTCTAAAAGGCCTACTTCAATATTATGGTATATTTTTGCAGCGCCTCAAAAGCACAGATCTTCACATATTCTTGTTTCCCCGGCTCTCTTATACTCCCGATAGTCGTATGCAGCAATGAGCACACGCATCTCTCATATAAGCTGTGACATTTTTGCAAATAAGGCGTTTTTTTGATCTTTTTGAGAAGTCTTAACTCTGCAACCACTCCAGACCTGAAGGAAGATCCTCAGCAGCATATTCAAGATGAAGGATCCGGCGGCGGCTTGGATTCGTGGCTTTTTGCGACCGATGAATTGTCAGAGCTCGCATGGCAAGAATATCACCAGCATCAGTTTTACAAATAGAACCACCTCGCATCCGAGCCTCTGTAATAACGTCTGCTTGAGAAACGCGTCCGAGACGATGCGAGCCCGGAACCACTTCCAACGGACCATTCCCGACGTGACAATCATCTAAATGCAAACGCAATGTGACCATGCCCTCAAGTAAGCTTGTTGGCGGCTCTACATGGACAGCACCATCCTTCTTGCTCCATGGGCCAAATCCTTCTGTCTCATGCTTTTCTTTGACCGCGATTGTGCGGTCCTGATGCCAGGGGACGCCCCAATTTATGTCTGGTGTCTTATCAAAAGCGATGACCCGCACAAGGCGTGCTGATGGCCCAATAAGATCTTTTGAGAGCGCCTGAAGTTTTGGATGATCTGCCAGTTGCGCGATTAAATTTCCGGGAAGTTTTTGCTGCCGCTTTCCGGGGCCTTGCAAACCCCATGTATCAAAAGCCGTCCGAAAAAATTCTATTTCCGGCAGCGAAATCACACTTGTGAAAAGTGCAACGCCATCGTTCAAAAAAGTTTCTCTCTCCTGAGGCATAGTACCCGGAACACTTTGATTAGAGCGCCTTGACAATTTCCTCTGTCATTTTCTTGGCGTCACCTAAAATCATCATCGTGTTATCACGATAGAATAAAGGATTGTCGATACCGGCATAACCCGATGCTAATGAACGCTTGTTAAACATGACCGTACCGGCTTTCCAAACCTGCAGCACCGGCATGCCATAAATTGGTGAGGTTGTGTCTTCTTCTGCGGCAGGATTGGTCACATCATTGGCACCGATGACATAAGCAACATCGGCTTGAGCAAAATCATTGTTGATATCTTCCAGCTCAAACACTTCATCATAGGGAACGTTCGCCTCAGCCAAAAGCACGTTCATATGTCCCGGCATACGGCCCGCAACGGGATGAATAGCATAGGCAACATCCACTCCTTCTTTCTTAAGCTCCTCCGCCATTTCCCGTAATGCGTGCTGGGCCTGGGCCACAGCCATGCCGTAGCCAGGTACAATGATGACCTTTCCTGCGTTCTTCATGATGAAGGCAGCATCATCGGCGGAACCTTGCTTAACCGTTCGTTGAACCCCGTCATCGGCAACAGCAGCCGTCTCACCGCCAAACCCACCAAGGATGACAGAAATGAAAGAGCGGTTCATACCTTTACACATAATGTAGGAGAGAATGGCACCAGACGATCCGACAAGAGCGCCTGTGATAATCAGCGCGATATTGCTGAGTGTAAAACCAATGCCCGCGGCAGCCCACCCGGAATATGAATTAAGCATGGAGACGACGACAGGCATGTCCGCGCCACCAATGGGAATAATGATCAAAATACCCAAAAGTAAAGCGGTCAGCGTGATCATCCAGAAAAGGTTTTGCGACTGCGTCTGGCAAAACATAACAATCAGAACAACAAGTCCTACAGCCAGAGCGATATTGATCACATGACGAGCAGGCAAAATAATCGGCGCACCTGACATGCGTCCATCAAGTTTTAGAAAGGCAATGACAGACCCTGTAAATGTAATCGCACCAATGGCTACACCGAGCGACATCTCAACTAGACTTGCCGTCTTAACGCCGGAAGCCAAATTTCCGGGTTCAACCAAGATGCCAAAAGCACCGGGCTCATAGATCGCGGCGGCCGCAACAAAAACAGCCGCGAGCCCAACAAGACTATGAAAGGCTGCAACCAATTGCGGCATGGCAGTCATTGGAATACGCCGCGCAATATAAGCGCCAAGCCCGCCACCAACAACAAAACCAACAAGTATCAACCCCCAAGACTGACTTGATGGTGCTGCCAAAATGAGTGTCGTCACAATGGCCATGGCCATGCCAAGCATGCCCAAATAATTGCCCCGCCTGGATGATTCAGGAGAGGACAAGCCCCGCAATGCTAAAATGAAAAGCACGCCAGAGCCAAGATAAATGAGCAATACGAGATTTGCGTCCATAGTGGAGCCCCCTAATATCAGTCCTAGCGTTCTTTTTTCTTATACATTGCAAGCATGCGCTGTGTGACGAGGAACCCGCCAAAAATGTTTACTGCCGCCATAACAAGAGCCAGGAAGCCAAAAATCTGGGCAACACCGGAACCGGATTGAACGGCTGTCACACCGACAGCGAGGAGCGCACCCACAACGATCACAGAAGAGATGGCATTCGTGACAGACATCAAAGGTGTATGCAGCGCCGGCGTCACACTCCATACCACATAATAGCCAACGAAGATCGCCAGAACGAAAATGGCAAATTCAAAGAAAAAAGGATCAACTGCCTCGCTGAACGTATCTGCATAGACCGGAGCGCTCATTGCAAAAAATAAAAGACATAAAACCGGCAAACCTCTCTTTGAGAACATTACAAATCGCTTCATGAATCACGCTCCTTCTTTTGTGAGCATGGGATGTACTATTTTACCGTCACGGGTAAGCAAAGTTCCGGAAATGGTTTCATCCTCCCAATCAATCTTTAGCTCGCCAGATTCCTGATCAATTTGAGGACCAAGGAACGCCAGCAAATTACGGGCATAAAGGCTTGATGCATTGACCGGAATTTTTCCGGAGAGATTAACCGGCCCTATGATCCTGACACCTTGATGCTCAACAATTTCATTCGCCTTTGTAAGCTCACAATTTCCGCCGCGCTCCGCAGCAAGATCAACAATCACCGCACCAGGCTGCATTGTTTCGACCATACTTTTGGTAATAAGTTTCGGTGCAGGGCGGCCGGGAATAAGCGCTGTGGTGATCACCATACCCTGGCCCTTGATATGATTTGCAACGAGTTCCGCCTGTTTCTTCTTATAGTCATCCGACATTTCCTTGGCATAGCCTGCAGCTGTTTCCGCGGCTTTGAACTCTTCATCTTCAACAGCGATAAACTTCGCAGCCAGAGAGTTCACCTGCTCCTTGGTGGCGGGCCGCACATCCGTTGCTGACACGATAGCGCCTAAGCGCCGGGCCGTTGCAATGGCCTGCAAACCAGCAACACCAACACCCATGATAAATACTTTAGCTGGAGGCACTGTGCCTGCCGCAGTCATCATCATGGGCATGGCCTGATCAAACAATGCCGCCGCATCAATGACAGCCTTATAACCTGCTAAATTGGATTGTGAAGAAAGCACATCCATGGACTGTGCACGCGTAATGCGGGGCATGAACTCCATTGAAAAACTGGTAATGCCCGCTTTCGCCAAAGCTTCAATCCCTTCACGATCACCAAAGGGATCAAGCATGGCTGCCACTGCGGCACCCGATTTTATGGACGTGATTTCTTCGCTTGTCGGTCGCCCAACTTTCAAAACAATATCTGCGTCCTTAAGAAGATCGGCCGCGCTTGCGGCAATTTTTGCTCCAACTTCCTCAAATTCAGCATCAGAAATGCGTGACCGTTTGCCCGCACCTGACTGAACAAAAACCTCACAACCGAGCGAAGTGAATTTTTTGGCCGTTTCCGGAGAGAGCGCAATTCGCGGCTCAGCCTCCTCCTCGGCCGGGACGGCAATCTTGATCATCACCGGCTCCATAAGCCTTTTTTATCTAGAGCGATATGAGGTTAAATTGAATCAATTCTGTTTGTGCTCCGAGGCGCCGTTTCCGCTAGGAAAGTGGCGAAGGGCGATGTTGGTGCATCGGTCGAGACGCTTGACGACGCGGATGGCCGCCGGAGCCAACCCCCTGAGGGCCGGGCGCTTTTGTCCACTATCCGCGCAACTCGTCTTGACCGTACTCCCAATATGCCCTGCGCTGGTCCGCTTGATCCTGACGTAAAAACGTCTCGGCAGAATGATTTAATTTAACCTCATATCGCTCTAGGCGTTGCAGAATACCACCATGTGATTTCGGTGGGAGTAGAGTGGAGTCGGCGAAGACATATAAGATCTTATGTGTGAAGCCGTTCTTCCAGCCCATGGTTTATCTAAAACTTTTTTAGAGAAGAAAGACTGCCATACCAATTAGAAGCAGAACTGATAATATACAGCTGACCTTCACCCCCATGACGAAACCATCATAGGTTGTTTGATGTTCGGCCTTATCCATCGCTGGATGGCTATCTGAAAAATCTACACCCATCACGGTCCCCCTTAGGTTATAGGAGACTGCAATAACCCCAACTCATGGACGAAATGAAGCCCTTCTCGCCAAACCCTCTTCGCTTGTTTGGCTGTTGATTGTTATTGCAGTCAGGGATTTCTCTTAATTCATAAGGATCTAAAGATAATTTAGACTTTCCTGCTACGAGCGGGACTATAGCAGACAGAATTTTGCCTGCAATCGCTTTAGCTTGAAGAAACGACATTTTGCCGCACAATTTAGACGGGTATGCATAGATAATTTGGACTTTGCCGTAAGAGTAGTCCCTGAAAGAGCAATCTAAAGAGAACTCGGCTCCGGCAGTGGCACATTTGCCGCTTTGAAGGCTTCTGCCTGACGGCGCGTTACGTCGTCAAGGTCAAAATCCGCAATTGTTTCATTAAAAATACGATAGTAATTCAGCTTGGCATTCAAGTGCAGGAATACTCCACCCAAGCCTATTGCCGCCCGATCCATAAAAACAAATTCGCGCGGAACCCTAACCGGTCCCTTTTCGCGCAACCCCTTATGAACCTCAAACGCCTGCCGCCGCCCATATTCTGCCGGACTAACCCCTTCAGCAAGCGCCCTCTCACGGTCCTCCAGCAACGGACCATAGATAAATTGTGCCCAAATATTAAGAATATCTATGAGTTCGTTAGAAAGGCCTTTGAACCCCCAGGTTTCGTAGGCGTGGACAATAAGAGCCCGGTCACCTCGCTCTAGCCCATGATAAAGATCTAACACACCCTGCACAAATTGGGTTGGAAAGGTTCGCATACAGCCATAGTCAAGCAGATTGATTCCCAGCGCTTCACCTGTTCCATTTTCGAAAACTGTGTAGTTGCCGAGATGGGGATCACCGTGAATCACAGCATAGTGGCTAAAGGGATACCACCAAGCACGAAACATCGCTCGGGCAATCTGATTACGCTCTTCGAGGGGACGTTCCTTATAGCTGAGAAGAGGAGCACCATCGAGCCAGGTCATGGTCAGCAACCGATTCGTCGATAGGTCAGATACAACATCCGGAACGCGGATGAGTGAATCATCTCGAAAGATGTCCCCATAAAGCTGCATATGCGCCGCTTCCAAAATATAGTCGAGCTCCTCACGAAGGCGCGCTGAAATCTCCTTTTGCATTTCAGATGTATCAATTGCAGAATCCATACGTTTGTATATGGAAAAAACAATTTTGAGCTGATTAAGGTCTGCTTCAACCGCCGACTGCATATCAGGATATTGCAGCTTACAAGCCAGCCCTTGACCGTTATGGGCTTGCGCTTTATGGACCTGTCCTAACGAGGCGGAAGCTGCTGCATGGCGCTCAAATTCGGCAAAAGCCTCGCGCCAGTTAGTTCCAAGCTCCGCCGCCATCCGCCGTTTCACAAAACCCCACCCCATAGAGGGTGCTTGGCTTTGCAATTGCGCAAGTTCGCTCGCATATTCGGGTGGTACAACATCCGGAATGGTCGATAAAAGTTGGGCAACCTTCATGATCGGGCCTTTTAGCCCGCCTAACGCTGCTGCCAATTCGGCAGCGTCTTTATTCTTATCAGGATCAAAACCAAGAAGCCGTTGACTAGCAATACGCGCAGCGACACCACCCATATTTGTACCAACCTGCGCATATCGGCGAAGACGCCGTGTTAAACGATTGGCCTCATCATCCGGTGCATTACCGTCTCGACTGTCATGGCTCGTATCTGCCACAGCATGGTCCCCTAATCCGCTACATGATGTGTGTCAGTCTTAAGCTGGCTCATCAAAGCCGTGCATACCAAATACCTGAAAACCCGAAGCGAAACATTTGAATTGATATATGGGCTTTAACACTGTTTTAAGAAGCCCACCAGTTTAGCGACCAGCTACGTCCAAGACTTGAGTATGCTTTTTCAAAAAACGTAGCCCCACATAGATAGCGCTTACGATCACCAAAACCCATAGCCATTCGCTGTCAATCTCCATAAAGCCCTCTTCAAAATAGTCATTTGCGATTTCAACATAGGACAACATGAGCGTGGCGGCAAAGACACCGGGATATTCCCGCCTTAGAACTGTCTTCAGCGAGAATGGTAAAGCCGGTGAGTGCCATAACGAGATTTTGGGAAAAAAAGTAGGGATGCGATTGACCCAATCTTCATATTGATCGCTAAATCGTTCTTTTAGGAAGTTCTCTTCGGCAAGGATAACCCGCTCGTAATAGATAATGAGGAAGAGCCCAAACAGTGACACCAGGAATAAGTCCTGCGTAAAAAGCGCAATCCCCATATATGTGATAGCATTACCGAGATAGAGTGGATTGCGTGTAATCGAGTACATTCCAGTCGTATTTAGTTCGGCTGCAACTTGTTTATTTGTGTTACGCCCGGAAGTTCCTCTCGGAACAAAACCCACAGTAAACACACGTATTAACAATCCCGAGATAACAAGAATAAGAGAAATAAATTCGACGATATCTGCGATAAGATCTCCCGCAAAATGCTCGATACGCTCCGGTTGCATCAAAGACGCAACGAGAAATGGAAAAAAGAGAAGGGGAATGTAACTCCGCCAACGAAACAAAAAACCCCCTTGCTCACGAAGCTGGTTTATTAGAAACAATGCTTCTCTCTCATGGGACTGCGAAATTACGTCAAAGATATTTGAACATGGCAGACCGGGGGCTTTCTCGGCCTAATATTCTCAGATAGGATTGTTAGTTTCGTCACAAAATGTGTCAACACGTGGCCCAAGATATGCCTAATCCGAATTATGTCCTTTAATCCGCATTATCTTGTGAATTGATCTCTAGCTACATCATCCAGATTTCACTGTAAAAGAGGCGTATTGTATCTTTTTGGTGTGGTCATGGGTCCATCGTCTCCAATTCATCAATCAGACGCTCGATCACTTGTATGCCCATTGACCAGAAACCAGGCTTACTCGCATCCAGACCAAATGGAGCTAAAAGCTCTTTGTGATGTTTGCTACCCCCAGACCGGAGCATATCCAGATATTTTCCTGCAAAGCCTTCTTCCGTCTTTTCGTAAACAGCATAAAGCGAATTCACCAAACATTCACCAAAAGCATAAGCATAAACGTAGAAAGGCGAATGAATAAAATGCGGAATATAACTCCAGAATGTTTCATATCCGGGCCCTAAATGCACCGCAGGTCCAAGACTTTCCTCTTGCACCTCAAGCCAAAGCTCACCGAGGCGTTCAGCGGTCAGCTCCCCTTGGCGCCGCTCGTTATGAACCTTTCGTTCAAAGGTATAAAAAGCAATCTGACGTACAACGGTGTTGATCATGTCCTCAACTTTTGACGCCAAAAGTGCCTTGCGCTCTTTTGGGTCTTTGGCTTCAGCCAGTAGGGCTTTGAATGTCAACATTTCTCCAAACACACTTGCAGTTTCAGCAAGTGTAAGAGGCGTCGGCGCCATAAGCGCCCCTTGGCTATTAGCCAGAGTTTGATGCACCCCATGCCCCAGCTCATGTGCCAAGGTCATGACATCACGTGGCTTACCTTGATAATTAAGCAAAATGTAAGGGTGTGCACTCGGAACTGTGGGATGTGAAAAAGCTCCTGGCGCCTTGCCTTCCCGTACAGGCGCATCAATCCAGCCCTTTTCAAAAAAGCTCCGCGCAACCTCCGCCATGTCCGGTGAGAATGCATGATAAGCGCTAAGCACTGTTTCCTGAGCCTGAGGCCAAACGATGATGCGGCTGGTCTCTTCAGGCAATGGAGCGTTGCGATCCCAATGAGAAAGTTTATCCATACCAAGCCAACGGGCTTTCAGCGAGTAATACCGATGAGAAATCTCTGGGTATTTGGAGCGTACAGCTGAAACCAGCGCCTCAACAACCTCGCGTTCAACACGATTAGATAAATGACGAGCATCGGCGACATCCTCAAAGCCCCGCCAACGATCGGATATTTCTTTATCTTTGGCCAGCGTATTAGTAATGAGCGTAAATAGCTGAATATTCTCAGCAAATGTTTTTGCAAGAGCTTCAGAGGCCTTGCGTCTCTTCAGACCATCTTTATGCAAAAGAAAATTAAGTGTGGGCTCTAAACTCAACTCCTCCTCATCAACCTCAAAACGCAATGATGTGATTGTTTCATTGAAAAGCCTATTCCAGGCCCCCTGACCTGTTACCCATTTTTCGTGAAAAAGCTGTTCTAACCGGTCTTCGAGCTGATAAGGTTTTTCACGCCTCAGATCATCCAGCCAGGGGCGATAAGTGCCCAACGCCGGTATTTCACAGCATTTGGCAAGATCATCATCATTAAGTTTATTCAACTCCAACACGAAAAAAAGAAGCTTAGTGCTAATGGCGGTAATCTTTTCCTGGATATCTCCATAAAATTTTGCTCGCACAGGATCAGAGGTATTGGCGGCATAAAGCAGGCTCGCAAACGAGGAGATTCTGCCGAGCAAATCTTGCAACCCCTCAAAAATCTTAACCGCTTCTGCCAGTGCCGTACCACCATTTCCATTATCAGCCAGCCCAGCAAGTTTTCCATGATATTGTTTTTGAAAAGCGTTTGCGTCTTTTTCAGCACGATCAAGATCGGCATTAAGCGCATCAGATTTCAATCCCGGGTAGAGATCATCTAAATCCCATTCCGGCATATTTCCCAGCTCGCCATCAAGTACATGATCATTCATTATTGACACGTCCCGGCAATGTTAAAATTCATTTCTCTCGACATAAACAGCGGTGATGAAAAGACCACTTCAGGTGCAGTATTTCCTTTTTGCCCGTTAACACAGTTTTAAGGCTTGCACTTTTCTCACTCGAAATAGGCATTTTAAGGCTCAGATGCATCATAACGGACACAAAAATCAATAAATGGCACAAGTCATAAAGGTCATGTTTACCCTTCTCGGCGACGATGCAGAGGAAAGTAAGCGGCTTTAGACCTTAAATGGGGGGAGTATTGCCGCAGGGAGCTCTGCATGGGTTCCGACGTTAAGTTTTGTAATGAGTAAAAGAGTACGCGTTATGAAAAAATGCGTTCTGGTCGTTGATGACGATCCAGTTCAACGCCGCCTTCTTGAAGAAGCAATTGAGCGGCTAGACTATAGTACGGTGTGCGCTTCGGGCGGTGAAGAAGCGTTGGCAATTTTGGAGGATAGCGAAAAATCTCAGATATCGCTCATTCTTCTCGATCTGGTCATGCCAGATCTTGATGGCATTGGGGTGCTTGAACGCTTACGCGCAAAACAATCTCAGCTCCCAGTTATCGTCCAAACAGCGAATGGCAGTATAGATGCAGCAATCAACGCTATGCGTACTGGTGCAACAGACTTTGTTGTCAAGCCTGTGAGCCCCGAACGTCTCGAAGTGTCCATTCGCAATGCCCTCAAAATTAACACGCTTCAAGGCGAGATCACCCGAATCAAACGCAAAAGCACCGGCAAACTGACCTTCGCTGATATTGTTACATCAAGTCCGCAAATGGACCGTGTCATTGAACTTGGCAGGCGTGCCGCAATGTCCAACATTCCTGTCCTGATCGAAGGTGAAAGCGGTGTCGGCAAAGAACTAATCGCACGTGCTATTCAAGGGGAAAGCGAACGGGCCGGCAAACCTTTTGTCACTGTTAACTGTGGCGCTATTCCTGAAAACTTGGTGGAGAGCATTCTATTCGGTCACGAAAAAGGCGCTTTTACCGGGGCAACCGAAAAACGCAAGGGTAAATTCGTTGAAGCTCATGGTGGAACGTTATTCCTTGATGAGATTGGCGAACTTCCTGTCGATGCACAGGTAAAATTATTGCGTGCCCTACAGGAAGGCGAGATTGACCCTGTCGGTGCCAAAACCCCTGTAAAAGTCGATTTTCGTCTCATCTCAGCAACAAATCGGGACATGATAGAGCAAGTTAAAGAAGGCAAATTCCGCGAGGATTTATACTACCGGATGAATGTCTTCCCGATCTGGGTACCACCGCTTAGAGAGCGCATGGAAGATGTTCCGGAACTTATTCATCACTTTGTGACCCGCTTTGCCGCGGAGGAAGGGAAAACGGTTCTAACCGTCCAACCCCAAGCCCTGGAAATGTTGCAACGCTATCCTTGGCCTGGAAATGTACGCCAGCTTGAAAACGTCGTTTTCCGCGCCATCGTTTTGGCCGATAGCCCAACTCTAACAATCAATGAATTTCCACAAATTGCTGCCCATGTGGAGGGATTTGAAGCTGAGATTCCTCCTGTACCAGCCCCCCAAAAGGATGAGCCTAAGATAGAGGGGCCGGCAATGATCGGCTCCGATCTGCCTATCCCTCAGCCCCTACCCACCTCAGATGGGCAGGGTGTCGGAATCCCTGCCCTAACTGAGACTGGCGAGATCAGATCACTTGAAGACATTGAAGCAGACATGATTCGCCTTGCCATGGGACGTTATCGTGGCCATATGACAGAAATAGCCAAGAAACTCGGGATTGGACGCTCAACTCTCTACCGGAAGATGCGAGAATTTGGATTGCAACCACATACAGGTGTCTGATATTTTTAATTGATGTGTGCATAATGGCATCACTTGTTAATAATATTCAAACCTGCGCTGGTTATGTGAGGCCTACTCTAGCCAAAATTCGAGACCCGGGTTAACTTTAACCGGCTTAGGAGGTGGACGAATGTCTCGAGTCGTTTGCAGTGCATTTCTTTTAATATTTTCCTTGGGGATGACGTTACCAGCAAAAGCGGCAGAACCGGATGGGCCTGAAGAGCTTATTACACGTAATGACGCTATCGGCATTCAGATTCAAAGGCAGCTTTCTGCAAAATTTCGCAGAACAACGGAAGCCCATAAAAAGGATCATGGCGGGCTGGTCCAGTTCTATGAAGAACGGGGCAATAAGCCTGTTTGGGTTGATGAAAATGGTCTGAATGACAAAGCTCACCAAGTAATTACGGAAATAGGTAAGTCTGACGAGTTTGGCCTCGACGCGGCAAGCTATAAATTTCCTAATCCTGAGGGCCTTTCTTCTCACAAAGGTGTGCCTGCTGAATGGTTGGCGCATACAGAGCTCAAGATGAGCTTTACTGTTCTTGAGTTTGCCAGACACGCTACAAGTGGGCGGATAGATCCTTCACGTCTCAGCAAATATTTAGATCGCACAAAGTCTTTGCCGGATCCGGTTAAAATCATGAGCGATCTCGCCGAATCTGGTGAGCCTGCAAACTATATCAATGGGCTCCATCCAAACCATCCGCAGTTCCGTCGCCTCAAAAAGGTGCTTGCCGGACTACGTGCTGGTCCCAGGCAAAGAAAACAAATTCATATTCCCGATGGACCCAATCTGCGTCTTGGCGATCAACACCCGCATATCGCGCTCATTCGTGAGCGGTTGAAAGTTCCTGTATCTGCGGATTTAGAAGATCTGGAAGACGCGGAGTCATTCTTCGACGATGAATTGGAAAAGGCAGTTAAGGCCTATCAAAAAAGCAAAGGCCGAAACGCTGACGGGATTATTGGTCCTTCAACGCGCCGTGCGTTGAATAAACGCCCCCGTAATCGGCTTCAAACCATTTTAGCCAATATGGAGCGTTGGCGTTGGTTGCCAAGAAATCTTGGCAAAATGCATATACGTGTGAATGTGCCGGAGTTCCGCTTTCGAGTAATAAAAAATGGCAAAATCACACATAGCGAAAGGGTGGTTGTTGGCAAGACTGAAAATCAAACCCCGATTTTTAGTGATCAGATGGAAACCGTTGTCTTTAATCCTTATTGGTATCCACCGGTTTCGATCGTCAATAAAGAAATCATTCCAGGTGCACAACGCAGCTCATCTTTTATCTCCCGCCACCGTTTTCAGGTAACGACTGCAAGCGGGCGAAGAATTGATCCGCACAGTGTTGACTGGTACAGCATGAGAGCCGGCCAGGTTTTTATCCGCCAACCTCCAGGCAGTGGAAATGTGCTTGGCGTTGTAAAGTTCCTCTTTCCTAATAAACATCAAGTATATATGCACGACACGCCAACCAAGCATCTCTTTAAGCAAAATGTCCGAGCCTTTAGTCATGGATGTATGCGTGTGCGTAATCCGGTCCGGTTGGCGGAACTCGTTCTCGCCAATGAAGGGTGGACACCCAGACGAATTGGGCAAGCTATTGCAACCGGTGAAAATCAACACGTCCCACTGAAAAGAAAAATACCTGTGCATGTCACTTATTTTACCGCAGAGGTGAGTGAGGATGGCACCCTTAAATTCCATAACGATATTTACGGCCATGATCCCAGGATTGCCGCTGCATTGCAGGGTAAATATGTACCTTATCAAGCAGGCCCCTCGTCTGCTCCCCCGGCCACAACACCTATAAGGCGGAACAGAGATTATGATGCGAATTCTTCCTTTTTAGATCGCATTTTCCAATTCTGATAAAAACGGTGAAAAACAGCAAAAGAGCCCAAAATGTTAAGTTTTGGGCAATTTTTTGCGAGAATCTTTATCAAAGTGAGGCTATTTCGGGGTGAGCTAACGAAAATTAGCACACGAACCGCCATCTTTTTTTCGCATTCACAGAATACTGAAGTTTAACCAATTACGATACAGAATCAGAGAATACACACCACAACCGATTACGTTCAAAAGAAATAATAAACGAAGAGTGCGTAAGAGTTGAGGGAATTAGAGTACTCAAGGGCACCATAGTATTGATGAACCGGGGATACTTATTTAAAGAACGAACGTGGGCTTTTTGTCTGGCCGTACTTTCGCTTACCGGCGTCATAAGCCTTTCAGGTTCCACTGTGTCTGACAGTGCTCATCGTCCTGACAGGGCGATTTCCATGTATAATATCCATACAAAAGAAAAATTGAACATCATCTATAAAAGAAAAGGTGATTACGTTCCGAACGCACTGCAACAGATCAACCACATCATGCGGGATTGGCGCCGCAATGAACCAACAAAAATAGATCCCAGACTGATCGACCTAATGTGGGAACTCCATTCTGAGCTCGGTTCACAAAAGCCTATTCACCTTATTTCCGGTTATCGCTCACGCAAGACAAATAATGCTTTGAGACGTAGACGTGGTGGGCAAGCTAAATTCAGCCGGCACATCTTGGGCAAAGCCGCTGATATTCATTTCCCTGATATTACCGTGAGGCAGCTTCGTAATTCCGCACTTGTGCGTGAACGAGGTGGTGTCGGCTATTATCCAACTTCCGCAATTCCTTTTGTGCATGTCGATACTGGTCGTGTTCGTCATTGGCCTCGCCTACCACGTTATGAACTGGCGGCCCTTTTTCCAAGCGGGAAATCAAGACATGTGCCCCGCGATGGCAAGCCCATAACAAAAAAAGATTATAAGGTTGCTATGGCACGGCTGAATGAAAAACAAAAACGTCTCATTCGTTTGGCCCGTGGAGACATCAAGCCGCAACGCAAATCGACACAAGTCGCTAGTCTTGGCAATTACGTAGGTCTACCAAAGCAACCTCCAGCAATTGCGGCGGCGGCAACAGCATCGCTACCAAGGCTTTCTCTCGGCAAGAAAACGGCCTCCGCTCCAGAGCCTCCTAAGATTGAGGACAAGAGAACACTCCGTCTGGCGTCCGCTGATCCTGCCCTTGGAGGGAATAATTTAGAATCTGCACCCCCCATATCATCCGGGAAAATTGATCCTTATGAAGGTTGGGCACGAGCCCCTGAATATGATGATGAGCATCCTGACGAGTTAAGTTATCGTCCGTTCCCGATCTTACCTCTCATGGGCGATAAATCAGTGAGTCAGAATATTGAACTCGCAAGCCTTGTTCATCCAGATCAGGACAAGGTATATCTCTTGTTGGATGAGCCTGACAAAATGGTTCCGCTCCGCTTCCGGCCCGGCCTGCAATTTGCAGAAATGCTTTGGGCTTCAGAGTTTAAAGGTGAAGCTGTGCCTAATCTGCTAACGGGTGAATCGAATTACCCGATCGCACAACGCAAACCCACACCTCAAAAACCTCGGAAGAAAACTGTAGCTAGAAAAAGATATTCTAAAGCAGTGAAAAGCCGCCGGTCTGCCAGACTCAAATCACGGCAAAAAGAAAAAGCTTTAGGGTTCTTTTTCCTAGATAGTAATTGATATCAGATTACATTATCCAAACTTATAAAGGAGACAAATCACGTCGCCTTAATAGGAAGACGCCCTGCTCTCCGATAATATTCTGCATGAATAGAGGTAATGTTATTCCGAACCGCTGCCCAGTAGCATTGAGAGCCGCAGAACTTTCAACAACGGCGTCAAGCTCTTCGCAAAGTGTTGCGAAATCTTTGATCGTACAGAAGTGAATATTCGCGGTTTCATACCAAGGAAGCGGCAAATTCTCTGTCATTGGCATACGTCCACGAAACAGGATCTGTGTACGAATGCGCCAATGCCCGAAATTAGGAAAAGAGACGATAGCGTACCGCCCAATGCGCAAAAGTTGCTTAAGAACATGTTTTGGCCTGTGGGTTGCCTGGATTGTCTGGCTCAATATCGCGTAGTCAAAAGCCTGATCAGGATAATTTGCAAGATCACGATCAGCATCTCCCTGCACGACGGAAAGGCCTTTGGACACACAGAGGTTGACGCCTTCTTGGCTGATTTCTATGCCTCGGCCATCGATATTCTTACTCTGAGTGAGAAGCTGCAAAAGCGCTCCATCCCCGCATCCAATATCAAGAACGCGTGAATTCTGTTGCACCATCTTAGCAATCAGGAGATGATCGACTCGGGTTTTTGTTTCATCGTTAGTTAAAGTCTCAATGTTGGTCAAAATAGCCTCAAAAGCCTCAAATATCGATTGGGTTTAACGCAATACCTCGCGCCTTCGCCGCCGCATTTATAAAACCAGAAATTGTCTCAAAAAGCTCCGGTTCATCAAGAAGAAAAGCATCATGCCCCTTGTCAGACTCAATCTCAACAAAACTGACATTTGCAGCCACTGCGTTTAGAGCTTGCACAATCTCCCGGCTATCGCGGGTTGGATAAAGCCAATCACTCGTGAACGAAACCACGCAGAACCGGGTCGTGGTGCCACGAAACGCATTAGCGAGGACACCATCATGTTCTGCCGGTAAATCGAAATAATCCATTGCGCGTGTTATATAGAGGTAGCTATTGGCGTCAAAACGATCGACAAATCGATAGCCCTGATGGCGGAGATAGCTTTCAACCTGAAAATCTGCATCAAAACCGAAAGCCAGCCGGTCACGGTCTTGTAGACTGCGACCAAATTTTTGATGCAAAGCTTCATCAGAAAGATAAGTGATATGAGCCGCCATCCGTGCTACAGCAAGGCCTTTCCTTGGATTGGTGCCCTTCTCAAGATAACGTCCCCCATGCCATTCAGGATCAGCCATAACAGCTTGTCGCCCCACTTCATGAAAAGCGATGTTTTGTGAAGAATGCCGAGGTGCGGTAGCAATAGGTATGGCGGCAAAAACTCGATCACCATAAGTCGCAGCACACTCAAGAACCTGCATCCCCCCCATAGACCCACCGATAACACAAAAAAGATCCGGAATGCCGAGGTGATCAATAACCCTCATTTGGGCACGAACCATATCTGCAATCGTAATAACGGGAAAATCAAGACCATAAGGTTTGTTTGTCGCGGGATTCGTTGAACAGGGCCCTATAGATCCCATACATCCACCAATGATATTTGAGCAAATGACAAAAAATTTGTTTGTATCTATTGGCTTGCCAGGCCCAACCATCGTTTCCCACCATCCGGCCTTACCGGTTATGGGATGCTTGTTCGCTACATGCTGATCTCCTGTTAGGGCATGACAAACTAGCACCGCATTGTTTTTTTCAACATTGAGAACACCGTAAGTTTGATAGGCAATTGTAAACGGCCCAATAGAGCCACCACCATCGAGAGGCAGAGGATCATCCTCTGGAAATTCGACAACTTGGCCTCCCAGATTTTCAGCTTCGCCAAATGTAACTGGCGGCATTGTCGACATAATTGCTTCCTGGTTTCATTTATGATCAGAACTCATTAAACCGTCCTGCCTTGGCTTGCCTGTACTGAAAAGTCAATCTTTTCTTTGATTTTACAAGACATAGGCCCTATCTAAACAGGTTATTTGGAAAATTTTAGGAGATGTGCGATGTCGGCAAAGGGGAGTCCTGAGCCGCAGCCAGGAATTCTTGAAATCAGTCCGTACGTACCGGGTAAAAGCAGTCTGCCGGGCGAAGGGTCAATTATCAAGCTATCATCCAACGAAACGCCATTGGGACCCAGCCCGATGGCAATTGATGCTTTCAAGTCCGCCGCGGAACGGCTTGAGATTTATCCTGACGGCTCAGCTCATACACTTCGTGATGCCATTGCAGCACATTATGGGCTTAATCCTGCACACATTGTGTGTGGAGCAGGTTCTGATGAACTTCTTAACCTCTTAGCCCATGCTTATTTGGGGCCACGGGATGAGGCCATTTACACCGAACATGGATTCCTCGTTTATAAAATCGCAACGCTGGCTAGCGGTGCCACACCCGTCATAGCACAGGAACAGAACTTCACTGCCGATGTCGATTCCATCTTGGAAAAAGTAAGCGAGCGCACTAAAGCTGTCTTTCTGGCCAACCCTAACAACCCGACCGGTACCTATCTTCCCATTGATGAGGTGCGTCGACTGCGTGCAGCATTGCCGGAAAAAGCTTTGCTTATACTTGATGGTGCCTATGCGGAATATGTCCGGCGGAATGATTACGAAGCCGGTCTCGAACTTGTGGCGACGACGGAAAATACGGTGATGACCCGTACATTCTCAAAGATATATGGTTTAGCAAGCCTGCGCCTTGGTTGGGCCTATTGCCCGGCTGCTATTGCGGATGTGCTGAACAGGATACGGGGACCGTTTAATGTCTGCGGTCCGGCAATAGCAGCAGGTGTGGCCGCCATCAATGATGCAGCTCATATGCAAACAGCCGTCATACATAATGAAACATGCCGCACATGGCTGCATGGAAAATTGACCGCACTTGGTGTTAGTGTCACACCAAGCGTTGGTAATTTTCTCCTTATCCATTTTCCTGATCAGCATGGCCGTACGGCTGAAGATGCAGATAAATTTCTAAACCAAAAACGCATCATATTGCGAAGACTTGAAAGCTACGGACTTCCCAACGCTCTACGTATGACGATCGGTACAGAAGAGCAAAATAAAGCCGTTATCTCGACTTTAGAAGCTTTTTTGGACAAAGGCGCGGAAAGTAATGTATGAGCGGTACGATGTTTAAAAAAATAACGCTCATTGGCTTGGGTCTCATTGGCTCATCACTTAGTCATGCTATCCGCAGACGTAACCTTGGCGAGATAATTACAGGGCATGCCCGCTCGCAAGAAACACGTGAAATAGCCCTTGAACTTGGCTTAGTCGATGAGGTTTTTGCAGACCCTCAAGACGCAGTCCGTGGGGCAGATCTTATAATATTCTGTATTCCGGTCGGCGTCTGTGGGACAGTTGCAAAGGCCATTTCGCCAGCGCTTGAAAAGGGCGCTATTCTAACTGATGCAGGATCTGTCAAGTCAGAGATTGTCCGTAGCATTGCGCCCCATATCCCAAATGGTGTGCATTTTATCCCCGGGCACCCCGTGGCTGGTACGGAGCACTCTGGACCCACATCGGGCTTTGCGGAGCTTTTTGATGGGCGCTGGTGTATTCTAACCCCTCTTGAGGGCACTGATGAGAAAGCCATAAAAAAACTAAAAGCATTCTGGGAAGCCTGTGGCAGCTCCGTTGAGATTATGACGCCGGAGCATCATGATCTGGTTCTAGCTATTACTAGCCACGTTCCTCACTTGATTGCCTACAATATTGTCGGCACCGCCGCCGACCTTGAACAAATTACACGCTCTGAAGTAATTAAGTTTTCTGCTGGGGGGTTCCGAGATTTTACACGCATTGCCGCCTCCGACCCCGTCATGTGGCGAGATGTCTTTCTAAACAACAAGGAAGCTGTTCTTGAGATGTTAACTCGCTTCTCGGAAGACCTTACGTCACTACAGCGTGCTATCCGTTGGGGCGACGGTGATATGCTTCTTGATCTCTTTACGCGGACGAGGGCTATCAGGCGCGGCATTATAGAGGCTGGTCAGGAAGTTGACGAGCCGGATTTTGGACGTATCCATGGAACCCCTATAAAGCCGGACGGCCACGACCCTTGATAAGCATATTGAGGGTTAGCCATGGCAGGCAATTCTGAACTTTGATATGAATAGGCGTTACTTTCGAAAGATATCATCATGACCGTCACCATTTATCATAATCCACGCTGCTCAAAATCAAGGGCAACACTTTCACTGCTTGAAAAGCAGGGTGTCACGCCTGAAATTGTCCATTATCTCGAAAATCCGCCAACGCCCGACGAACTAAAAGCTGTTCTTGAGAAACTTGGACTGCGTCCCCGCGATATACTCCGTAAAAAAGAAAATCCTTATAAGGAGCTGGGGCTTGATGACGAAACCTTGCCTGATGATGCGCTAATCCTAGCTATGACTGAGCATCCTGAACTGATTGAACGCCCCATTGTGGTCAATGAGAATAAGGCTGCACTCGGTCGCCCACCGGAAAGCATTCTCGATATTCTCTAATAATTAACTTTTAGACCTCGGCCTTTGCTCAGTACCCAGATCTTTTGTGCCTTATCGCATCACTTCTTAGCAATGAATTAATAGATTTTCCCTTATTATTTATTGGTCTGAAGGTGCACCCCTTTCCCGGGGAAGACTTGTTTTTCCGACAACAAGATCAAGGTTTAAGGGGCATAATCCATGACTCGTCAAACGCATGTGACAGGTGTCGAACGGTTTTTTGAAGACAACGAAATCATTGTAAGTAAAACAGATTTGAAAGGTCGAATGACCTATTGCAATGATGTTTTCTTGCGCTTGGCTGATTATTCTGAGAAAGACTGTCTTGGTCAGCCTCATAGCATGATCCGCCATCCTGAAATGCCACGATGCGTTTTTGGACTGTTATGGAATACAATCCAGGATGGTCGAGAAATCTTTGCCTATGTTGTGAATCGAAGCAAAAATGGCGATCATTATTGGGTCAACGCACATGTAACGCCAAGCCGTGATGGTTCTGGAAATATTATTGGCTTTCATTCTAATCGCCGGGTACCAGACCGCAACATCCTCGAAGATAAAATAATTCCTCTCTATAAAGACCTGCTGGCGGAGGAAAAAAAGGCATCCAACCGGAAAGCTGGCTTACAAGCTTCCACGGAAATGTTCACAAACATGCTGAAAAAGCATGGCTTGGAGTATGACGAATTCATCGCAACTCTTTAGAAATTACAGCCGCGTCAATACGAACCACATATCATAAATAGAGATAAAACCATGTTCTTAGGTGACAACAAATCAGCCGTTTCCAAAGCACTCAAAGTCTGTAACGCCGCCGCAAAGGGCGATTTTGAGGCACGTGTTATCAATATTACAGAGAAAGGTGAAGCGGGGGAGATGCTTCACGCAATAAATCGGCTGATTGACCGTTCTGATGCTTATATCCGTGAAAGCCGGGCTTCGCTTGAATATGTTGCCGCCAATAAATATTTCCGCAGAATTGCCGAAAAGGGGATGGAGGGATCATTTGCCGAGGCCTGCGGCACAGTGAATAATGCTATGGGCATGATGGAAGAGCGTGTCAAAAGCTTCACCGCGGTTGTCCAATCCTTTGAAGATCATATGAGAGAGATTGTCGAATCGGTTGCATCTGCGGCAACCGAATTGCAAGCTTCCGCAAAAACCATGGAGCATACGGCGACATCTGTGAGTGAGCAGTCAACAAATGTGGCTGGAGCTGCTGAAGAGGCATCCGCCAATGTGAACACTGTAGCCGCCGCAACCGAAGAGCTGACCAATTCGGTTAGCGAGATCAATCAACAAGTCTCCCACTCATCCAAGATCACCGCAGATGCATTAACCCAAGTCGAGCAGACCAGCAGAGATTTTTCTGGGCTATCCAAAGCTTCAGAAACAATCGGCGAAGTGGTCTCAATTATTGCCGATATTGCTGATCAAACAAACCTTCTGGCCCTGAACGCAACAATCGAAGCCGCAAGGGCTGGCGAAGCTGGCAAAGGCTTTGCCGTTGTGGCAGCGGAAGTTAAAGACCTCGCCAGCCAGACGGCCAAAGCAACAGAAGAAATTAGTACTCAAGTTGCAGGCATTCAACAAGCAACGAACCTAGCGGCATCGGCAATTGAGGGGATTGGCGGAACTATGGGCCAAGTAAATGAAATTGCCACAACCATTGCCGCAGCCGTTGAAGAGCAAGGTGCTGCTTCGCAAGAAATTGTCCGCAATATTGGACAAGCGGCAACAGGCACAGCAGACGTCAGTCAAAGCATCACCGTTGTCAGCCAAGCCGCGGCAGAAACGGGTGAAGCTGCAACACAAGTGACGATCGCATCAGAAGAACTAGCCCATAATGGGGAAAAAATGCGCACTGAAGTTGACAGCTTTTTGCACGAAGTAAGAAAAGTTATCTGATGGGGCTCTAACTCTTTTCACGATTTATGCTCCCCACCGTAGCAATCAGAAGAGCCCTTGCAAGAGTTGCAGCCATCTCCTCTCCATCATGAGCGCCTTCGGCCTGCGCTGCGAGCCCCGTTGTACCCATTCTAAGAAAGCCGAACGCCCAATACAGCATGGAAAAAATGGTGCCGCCAATAGCAACAGCGCCAATCAGATGAGGGCTGCCCAATTGCCCGAGCACAGCCGTATCTACCACTCCGATAAGCGGTGTTGTCACATTTGAGAGGATAATTGGCACCGCAACAGCAAGTACGTCACGGTGGCGCAAAGAAGTCTGCATCAAGAGCCAGAGGTGTCGGAGCGACCCATCATTTTAATTAGACGGGCAACAACCCAAATTGGGAAAACAATAACCGCACCCAAAAGGAAATAGCGGAACACCCATTCGAAGGCATCAAACCCCATCTCATAGACTTTAATCACAAGCCGTTTAAGGCTCTCATAAACATCAAAAGCATCAAGGCCGAGAGCTGCAAGAACCACCCCCACAATCATAGAGATTATCGCCAGCCTGAGAAAAACCATTGCTGGGGTGCCACCGAAAAACCGCTCCATATTCCGCTCCAACTTATTTGAGACCACAATACCCAACTGACGGGCATAGCTTGACGTCAATTCTATAATTTCGGCAGGTCTTATCACAATTTCTGTTGCAAAGCGACAACAGGCGTCACGCAAACCCTTCGCGAAATACTGAGATCTAGTTGGAAATACTTATTCTGTTGAAGGCTGTATAGACGGATACCGCAATAGGGTTGCTTGATACAGGGCGAATCAGCGACCCTCTAGAGGGAATTAAGGGGGCGCATTCGGTATAAGCCTCTTAGGTGGGGGATTTGCTTCCCATACTAGCGATGCTTGTAATTGGTTGAAGCTTATTCACGATAAGTATATGCGACGCTGCAAAGTCCCTAAGAGAAAATACCGAATTATTGATCAGCGAGGCTATTTGGGGGTGTCTAGAGCATTAAAAATTGGGACCAGTTCTGAGGATTGGGGATATTTGGGACGTAGTCGTATCCTTGTAAGTGGCCGCGCTTTTGTTGCTGATGTTTCAGGGGCTTTGTTTTGGCCTGCAGAGGAAACACTTATTGTTTCAGATCTTCATTTGGAACTGCAAAAAGGAGCGTCGCTAGCGGGTAGAGAAGCGATTGCGCCTACCTATGACATTCGTGCAACGCTGATTCGCCTCCGTGAAGTCATGGATCGCTATCATCCTGCAAGGTTGATCACTCTCGGTGACAGTTTTTATGATGCCGCTACCTTCGGTCAGTTTCAGGAAGATGATTTGGAGCTGATTAAGGAGTTACAAGAAAGATGCCAGTGGATTTGGGTTAAGGGACATCATGACCCCGAAGCCCCTGATGTTCTTGATGGGATTGTCACGGAGTGCGTTAATCTGGCGGGTCTTAAATTCCGCTATCACCCCATAGCCGCCCCTGTAGTACACGAGATGGCGGGTTATTTGCGGCCCATTGCGAAGATTTCCAGCCAAGGCCGCACAGTGCGCCGGCGGTGTTTTGTTTCAAACGGTTCACGGTTGGTGCTTCCGGCATTTGGCGAGTATACAGATGGCATCAATGTTTTGGATGATGCTTTTGCACCGCTTTTTTCCGGTGAAAGTCTTTTTGTCTGGATGGTCGGCTGGAGCGATGTCTTCCCGATTGCCGCACGGCAGCTCTTAAGTGATTAAATTAAGAGAGTGTTTTTAATCGCGCTTAAAGGCTGCCGATGCGATAAGTCCAGCTGCAATTGCTAAGAATACTGCGATCACGCCATATAAAAATGGATAATCAAAAGCGAGCGAATACACAATCCGCTCAAACCCTTGTTTCTGGATATAGAGCCTTTGAGAATTCAAACCAAGGAACCGGCCATCCCTGAAAAGGTATATATCTGCATCAAACTGACCAATGGGAACATTTGCCGGTAGGCTAATCGTGGCGCGAATCAAATTTTTGCCGATGATAGTCACACCGGATGGCTCTTCCTTGTAGAGGCCTTCCTTAGTGAAAATGCGTAACAGGGCATTCGTGTAATCATCTGGCTTATCTGATTGGAGGAGGCCATTACGCTTGGCGAGACGGTGCGCGAGGGCATCGAATCCTATGCCCAACTGGTTTAGGGTCAGTTTTGATGCAATATCAGAGAGCGGTCTTGTGCTCGAAATTGAATAATAACCGGGAACATCTTTATAAGCTTTTGAGCTTGCATTTATCCAGACACCAGCTATGCGCTGTTTTTTTCTTGCTGATAGATCCTCGCTCGGACCACGTACGACAACAACAACGTCAGGTTTTGTTTCTTTGTTTGTAGGGCTTGCAATTGCACCAAAGAGCAAAATTTGCGTGCCTGTAAAATTCCATTCTATCGGCACATCCCGTTTGGAGAGATCAGTAACGACTTCTTCTGTCTTCGCTTCAGGAATGAAAGCGACACTTACGCCTTTAAAAACTAAAAAAACAGCAAGCACAATTATGAGGGTTTTGATTTTCATCAGTGCCCTCCTACCAGCGGTGTTAGCGAAAACAGCTCATCAGGCGTTGAAATCAAATCATAGGCAAGCCTTAAACAAACTGCGAGAACCATTATCGCGAGAATGGCTCTCAGTTGTTCGCCTTTGAGCTTTTGGCCTGCCCGCACACCAAATTGAGCGCCGATTACACCACCAAACATCAATAAAAGAGCGAGAACAACATCAACTGTTTGGTTTTGAGTTGCATGTAAAAGTGTGACAAGGGATGTGACAAAAACAATTTGAAACAGAGACGTCCCGACAACAACATTTGTTGGAACGCGGAGTAAATATATCATGGCCGGAACCATGATAAAGCCACCGCCAACACCCATAATAGCAGCAAGAAGACCTACAAAGGCGCCAATAAGCAGTGGCGGAATTGCGCTGATATAGAGCTTTGACCGGTGAAACCGCATTTTAAATGGCAGGCCGTGGATCCAGTTATGCTGTCCCGACCGACGTCGTAGTGGGGCACCTCCCGTTTTGGTCTTGCGGATCGCATTCAAGCTTTCAATCAGCATTAGTGAACCAATGGTGCCGAGGAAAGTAACATAACTGAACGAAATAATCAGGTCGACCTGACCGATCGCCCGGAGAATCTTAACAAGCTGAACGCCAAAGAGTGATCCGACCACGCCACCTATGAGTAGGACGGTCCCCATACGGATATCGACATTGCCGCGTCGCCACTGGGCAAGTGCCCCTGAAACCGACGAAGCAACAATCTGGTTGGCTTCCGTGGCAACGGCCACTGCAGGTGGAATTCCTGAAAATATGAGAAGTGGAGTCATGAGAAATCCACCTCCGACACCAAACATGCCGGAGAGGAACCCAACTGCACCACCCATACCAAGGATGACCAGAAGGTTCACAGAAATTTCTGCAATGGGCAAATAGATCTGCATGCCCCAACTCAACATGTAGATTTGACGGAATGCATATAAACTAACGCCTGAAAGCTTTATAAATGCTGTAAGCTCAAGTCACTGCCCCCGCAAGACCGAGCTTCTAGAGCGAGATGAAATTGAATTATTTGACCGTGGCGAACCGTACTTACTGACAAGGCGCATTGCACGAAGTGCTTAGCCGAGTGAACCGATTCTCAACCATCAAATAACTCAATCTAACCTCATATTGCTCTAGCATCTTTAAACGCCTGGTATCCACGCAAGTCAATGTGCATAAGCCAAATAATGCGAATTATTGGTCTTTAATTCAAGAACTGCGACTAATTAGTCAATGATGAGAGCCTTGCCACCAAGTCTTTTGTGACTTTTCCTGTAACCATCAGGCCTGAACGTTTTTCAAATGTTTCAATCGCTTTACGAGTGCGAGGTCCAAGAGCGCCATCCGCAGGGCCAATATCGTAGCCGAGTTTCGCGAGCAGACGCTGGGCAGTCGCGATAAGGGAATTTTCTGAAGCGGCCTGACGGGTTACTTTCGGCAAAGTGGCTTCGTTCCACCCCCCTTTCGGCATGGAAACCTGATTTGCACTCTTTTTGACGGCAAGTGGCCGCCAAGCTTGGATATCACGGTCAACAGAAAGAATAGCTTGCTGGGACAAATGCTCGCGCATCTTATCTCGGCGCTTCGCACCCTCTTTATCTCCTTTGGCCGCCGCGAGGGCAAACCATCGGTAGGATTCAATAA
Organism: Methyloligellaceae bacterium; assembly: GCA_965224165.1. GTDB lineage: Bacteria > Pseudomonadota > Alphaproteobacteria > Rhizobiales > CBDCYM01 > CBDCYM01. Next base: position 2,683,834 of record CBDCYM010000011.1, read on the forward strand.
GATTTTTTCGTACGCCTAAGCCGTGCTCATAAAGAATTGCAAGATTGAATTGACTATCGCCAAGACCTTGGGTTGCTGCTTTTTGGAACCAATAAGCCGCCGACGAATAATCAGGAGTGCCGCGCGAACCACTTGCATGCAATACGGCAAGATTGTGCATGGCCTTCACATTGCCAATTTGTGCAGCACGCTGGTACCAAGCCTGGGCCAGGCCAAGGTCTTTTTTGAGTCCTCGACCACGTTCATATAACGTTGCTAACCGATACTGGGCGGGAGCAAAACTATGAGATGCCGCCCGCCGAAACCAACGTGCTGCAGCTTCATAGTCTCTCTTAATACCTTTTCCCTGCGCAAAGCGGGCGGCAACCTCATATTGGGCCGACGGATTTCCCGCAGCGGCTGCACTTCTCAAAGAAAAAGGACCGATTGCGGCTGGGGGTAAAGGTATCCGTGGTCCCGGACGGACAGCTTGATCCACTGATTTTTGAGGCCCACTATATGGAGAAACGGCAATCGGATGTACCATAGTTGTTGTAAATTGCTTTTTCTCAGAGGAACCATAGGTCTTTGTAAGGGCTTCAATACGTTGAGCACGAGCCGAACGGGTCATATTTCTCTGAATGACGTTATCACTTGTCTGTCCGAGAGAAAGCCCTGGAACCACCTCTACAATATTGGTTTTGGGACGAGTGAGTGTAGATTGGGGAGTCTTTAAATAGCTCTTCTCATATTTTGCTGATGGTTGAACTGGTTTATTAGACTTGAACACGTCAACAACATCATCGCGCTTCCTTAGCCTGAGTGGCTTAGTTTCTTTTCCCGTTCTTTTTTTCGGGTCTCCTGTATTTAAACCTGTGGGCGCAACTTTTGGCTTTTTCAAAGAACTAGATTGAGCTTGTAGAGACTTCTTTTTTGCAAAGGGATTAGCTATCTGAGAATTTTCCAACCCCAGATATGCGTTGAATAATATGCCCACTCCAACGGTTAGTCCGACCGCGGCAAATAAGATCGCTGCAGGGCGCACCGTTGTTTGCCACAAAGGCGGAACACCTTCGTTTAGATCAGAATCTACATCTACATCTTCATCTTCTATAGATAACTCGCCTAGCTCATCGGGTGCTTCAGCATCATCTTCTTCGCTTTGAGAAGAGGCAGCTGCCGCTGCACGCCGGGCAGCTTCAATGAAATTTTCTTTACTTAGCTGCCTTCTATTACGCTGTTCCGGTTCTGGTTCGCTCAATGCTGGTTGGGAAGCCGTGCTCTCAGCCAACTCTGTTTTTTTTGCGGTATTAGAAGTCGGCACTAAAGCTTGCCCAGCACTATGGCGGGAAGGGATATCATCGGATTGATTGTCGAAAGCTGGCCTTTGCAAGTGAGCTCTACCGTCCGCATCTTCTGGACGAACTTTCATTTCAGATTGGAGAGGCGTATTTGATCCACTCGGCCTGCCACTGTTTGGAATATTTTTTGGGGAAACCTGCATGGGCGCGGATAGACTTTGCGCTGGAGCTTGTGAAGCAACATTTGTGATCTTATTTTGAATCACATCCATATGTTCAATCATCTGATTCAGAGTCTTGTGTATTGACTCAAACGTATCGCTTGTACGCGTCTCATTTGATTTGTAATCAGAGATTAATTCTTCAACGGAGTGTTGAACGGCGTCCAGTCGATCATCCGATTTATCATGATTTAGTTGTGTGACGATACGTGAGGCCGTCTCATCAGCAACCTTATTGGCCAGATCGGCAAATGTCCCCTGCGATTGCTCCATCTTGTCCATAAGCTGAACCAGCTGTTTCTCGACAGCTTCAATTCGGACAAAATGAGTTTTCGTCTGCTCCACATAGTCGGAGATGCCCGCAATCTGGTTTTCGATAGAATTGAGAGCGTCCTGGCTACCGTGCGATTTGAGCGCATTTTCAAACTTTGCAAAAAGATCATCAAACTTTGCGCCAATCTCATCAGGCACTGTTTCGGAAGGCTCACGCTGGCTGAGCGTTTTCTCAAGGTTCGCTGCGATCTCGGCAAATCGCGCTTGAAGCGGGGCTTCAACTGGTCTACGGGGCTTATTGCTAACCGGGGTCACTCTTATCTTTGGTGTATTTGCCTGGCGCGAAGATTCTGTACCAACTGGTTTTACTGTAAGAGTTGGTTTTGTCGCCTGCGTATTTCCCTGATCGCGTGGCGTTGTTGGTATTGGAGAAGTCTCAGATTCCTCGAACTGCCGCTTAAAGGCTTGAGCGAGAGCAGAAACGGTTTCATCGTCAGAGCCATAAAGATTTTGATAATCCTCTTTTTTTGAAAGCGTAGCTTGATCTTGCGAGCTGGGTTCAACGAGATCTGTCTCGTCTAGACATGCGGAAATCAGTGTATCTGTTTCCCCATCCGTCACAGTATATGTGATGTCGGCTTTGGCCTCTTCACCGCTTGCGGCATTTTTGCTCTGATTTTCAGATTCTACATATTCAGAAAGCTGGTTGGAGAGAAAGGCGAGGCGTTCTTCCAATTCATGCCGCAGATGATCGTCTGGACGAGCCTGCTCAGCACTTTCAACGGACTGAGATAGATTAGCAACTTGCTTTTCTATACGCTCGATTGCCTCAGCATTAACATTTTCGTCAGATGCCTTAGCGGCATCGGCTTGCTGAGAAAACGTGTCAAGCCGGTCACGTATCTCTTGCAAGGCATCGGAACTACGACGATCCGTGTCTTCTATATGATCGATAATTTTACCGACAACCGACTCGATACCATCTGAACTAGGTTGAGGATATGCCTGATACTCAGTTTCAGAGGCGCTATCTTTATGATTGTCATCTCCTGATATTGGAAAATTCTGGCCGGTATTCGTATTAGACATCACTCTTAATCCCTGAGGGCACAACATTACGATACGCGTGCTCTCCGGCCCGGCGCTGTCTATCGAAACTTTATGAAAGACACTATCTGCCCTGCTCTGCCGGCACTAATACGCACGCAAGCCCGAACTCCAATACCAATGCGGACCAATTCTTTATTAAGGTCACAAGGCGCAGTAAATTTTCAGTTAAATCTTGGAGCGCTTTGCTACATTTATTGAAATTAGTCGTGCTCAGAATGGAAAAATTAATAAAAACAAAACTTTTGATGACCAGTCACAACATTCAATCTGTGTTATTTCGTTGACTTTGCAGGAAATAGACCGTACGGAACAATACTCTGATTTTCAGCGGCGGCAGTAGATTCAGGAGGTCTAGATGACACGCAAAATTGAGTACTATTTTTCGATGCTTTCGCCATGGGCCTATATTGGCCACGATCTTTTGTTGGATATTTCGCGGCGTCACAATGTTGAACTGGAGTACAAACCTGTTGCCCTTGGCGAGCTGTTTAGCGTGACGGGAGGCCAACCACTGCCTCAGCGGCATATTTCGCGTCAGAACTACCGCTGGATGGAACTGCAAAGATGGCGTGAAAAACGCAGTGTTGCCTTAAATCTGAAGCCCAAATTCTGGCCTTTTGCTGTGGAGCTTGCCGACCGTACTGTTATTGCAATAGCTGAGTCAGGACAAAACCCAGCCAGTTTTGTAAAACATGGAATGCATGCCGTTTGGGCTGAGGATCGTGATCTCTCCGATCGTGACACTATCCGTGCCGTTGCAGAAACGGCAGGCCTTCCGGGTGAAAACCTGCTTGCTTCAGCGGAGCAGGATTGGGCAAAAGAGCGTTATGAAAGCAATCGGCGATCTGCTGAGAAAGAAGGGTGTTTCGGCTCTCCCACATATATTCTGGATGGTGAAGTGTTCTGGGGTCAAGACCGTCTGGAGTTATTGGATGAATGTCTTGCAAGTGGCCGAGAACCTTTCCAGGTCCCGACATGAGGCGCATACAAACCCTCTAATATTGCCATAGACGTTGCCTGTAATACCAACATATGCATGTTATACTCCCTTGATACGGTGGCGCTGCCGGGGACAGGAAGGGAGAATGTCATGCGTAATCCATTGCTGCAAATTGCCATGGTTCTTATACTTTTTGGTGCGACGGTACCCTTGGCATCAGCAAAGGAAACTGGCCGGTTTTCAATGACCAAAGTGGAGGATGGATTTCTTCGACTTGATACGAAGACAGGTGCCGTTTCGCTTTGCACCCGCAAAAATGGTAAATGGGCTTGTGGAAGCTTGGACGACGACGCCCATGCCTTGGAAAAAACCATCGATCGCCTCACACTCGAAAATAAGAGGTTAAGTGCGAGAGTAAAGGAACTTGAACGCCTCGCGGGCCGATTTGGAAAAGAGTTCGAACACAGCATGCCGGAGCCAAAGCTCGATCTACCCAAGGAAGAAGAAGTCGACAAGGCTATGAAATTTGTCGAAGACATGCTTCGCCGTTTCAAAGGTTTGGTTGAACGTCTTCAGGAAAAGAGCCCCGAAGGTACGCCATTATAGATCGTTCAAGGCATATGCTTCTGTTTAAAACCCATTAGAGAGACAAATGAAGAGAGAAAGAACAGCTTGACGTCTCAAGACTACACTTTCTCGTTTGTAACAAAAGCCAATCTGCCGTTGCTGCAACGCTGGCTGCAAACACCTGAAGTTATGCGCTGGTGGGGTGATCCGGACGAGCAGTTTGCCCTATTAAGCAACGATCTAAACGATCCGCGCATGGCAATGCGGATCGTTGCCTTTAAGGGACAGAATTTTGCATATATTCAAGATTATGATGTTCATGCTTGGCCTCAATCCTTTTTGGCTCACATGCCCAAAGGCACACGTGGCATCGACCAATTCATTGGAATACCGGAAATGATCGGGGTCGGCCATGGCTCTACTTTTGTGCGGCTCCTGGCTGAACAATTGTGTGCCGAAGGAGCGCCTCTTGTGATGACGGATCCCGATCCAGAAAATTTCAGGGCACGCCATGCATACAAAAAAGCGGGTTTTATGGGCGATGATCAAATTGACACTCAAGATGGCCCAACGATCTTGATGACATTCAAAATATGACCGCAACCCTCTATCATTACACAATTGGTGTTAGACAAGCGAGATGAACAAAATTAACCCTCAATCGAACTCTCAGACAAATTTTACTCAAGCGCAACACATGTTGACTGTGGAGACGCGGGGACCTGGCTTTACAGAAATAACAGCCGAGATTTCGCGGTGGTTGCAAAACCTTACTGTGCGTGAGGGATTACTCACGGTCTTTATTTGTCATACATCGGCATCATTGACGATACAGGAAAACGCTGATCCTAATGTGCGCCATGATTTGACTGACGCTCTCACACGCCTTGCGCCTGAGGGGTCTCACTACCGTCACAACATGGAAGGGCCGGATGACATGCCGGCTCATATTAAATCCATGGTCACCTCAACCAGTCTTTCTATTCCGGTACAAGAAGGCCGTGCAGTTCTTGGAACGTGGCAAGGGGTCTATGTGATTGAACATCGCACCCGCCCGCACCGTAGAAAAATTGCTCTTCACTTTTTAGGCCAATAATCCAACACTGAGACAAATAGGATACCTCTAAAAACCATCCACCATCCCCTGCCACCCGCCTAATTACCGCAGAATATGGCGGGTGGCAGGGGATGGTGGATGGTCTGAAGGGAGTATTTAGAGATACCCAATATAGCGCAAAAAATCAGTCAGCAAAGCGCTGCGTGGCTGATACAAGCTCATGGATAATGCCCGGCTCCGTCATGGCATGCCCGGCATCTGGAACAATCCTTAAATCAGCCTCGGGCCAGTTCCGCTTAAGCTCCCATGCTGTCTTTAAAGGAGTCACGATGTCATAGCGTCCATGGACGATCACCCCAGGAATATGCTGTATCTTTTTGGCATCCCTGATAAGCTGATCATCGTGCTCAAAAAAACCCCGATTGACAAAGTAGTGGCATTCGATCCTTGCAAACGCGAGAGCATAGTCATCCTCGCCAAAATTCTTAATTCGCTCAGGATCCTCAAGTAAGGATAGTGTGCTTGCTTCCCATATGCTCCAGGCGCGTGCGGCTTCAAGCTGGATATCACGGTCTTCATGAGTGAGCCTTTTATAAAAAGCTGCAATCATGTCCCCCCGTTCCTCCAATGGGATCACGGCTTGATAGGCCTCAAATGCATCTGGATAGATCCATGAGCACCCCTCCTGATAAAACCATTCAAGCTCAGACCGGCGAAGCGTAAAAATCCCGCGCAAAATAAGTTCGCTCACACGATCAGGATGTGTTTGGGCATAAGCAAGTGAAAGAGTCGATCCCCACGATCCGCCTAAGAGCTGCCAACGATTTATGTCGAAATGCTCACGGAGCCGCTCCATATCCCCAACCAAGTCCCAGGTCGTATTTTCATTGAGTGCGGCATGTGGCGTAGACCGCCCACACCCTCGTTGATCAAAGAGGATAATCCGGTATTTTTCCGGATCGTGATATCGCCGCATGGTCGCATTAGAGCCGCCTCCAGGTCCCCCATGCACGATGAGCACCGGTTTTCCGTCTGGATTACCGCATTCCTCAAAGTAAATTTCATGAAGATCTGACACTTTGAGTTGCCCGGTGCGATAAGGCATAATCGGCGGATAAAGGCCGCCTATATTTTTATCATTCATAGTGATCTATACGTTCTCGCGAACATATCCCCCTGGCCCCATGAAGACACAAGTCTATATGTTTTTAACTGCACCTCGGCGGCGGCGGGATAAACGTGTTGCTCGGTCAGAAAGAGTTTCACCGCCTGGCATCCGCATATCCTCGACAAACTCGTCAACCCGCAATATCGGTTTTTGCGTGATAAGACTGATCAAAATAGTCATCCCAAAACTGAGAGGAATACCAAAAACGGATGCAAGAATACCGTCAATACCAAAGATTTTCCCCCCTGCTGCGAATTCTGTTATCCATATATAAGAAAATGACACGAGAAACCCGGTTATGACACCGGCAATGGCGCCGCTTGACGTACATCGCTTCCACCAAATCGAAAGCACAAGCACCGGGAAAAATGTTGAACCGGTCAACGCCAATGCCCAACAAACTAATCTGAATCCATCATAATTTTGATTTTGTGCTATCCACCCTGCAGCCAGAGCCGTTGCTATCATTGCGATGCGCATCATTATGACTCTGGTTAATGGCTGACTCGATTTAAAGAAGACACCATAAAAAAGATCATTGCTCAGCATGGCTGAAATCGTGACGATGCGGGCAGCGCCACTCGCAAGCGCAGCAGCTATTGCGGCAGATACGGTAAGCACGATAAGCACAAACGGAAACTCAGTGATGATTGGCAGCATCAACATAACGCCATCTCGAGCAATTGCCATTTCACGAATGCCCAGTTTGAGATCCTGATTATTATCCTTTATCACTATGATGCCGCTATTGATAAGGGCCTGTGCCCATCCAGGAAGCTGATCAATGGTTGCTCCAACCAGGTCTTTCAACACAATCAATTTGACGAAGACGGCATAGGCCGGCGCCGAAATAAGCACGATACCAAGTAGGAAAATCCCCCAACCAACGGATTTTCGCGCTTCAAAAACACCGGGCGTAGTACTGGCGCGGATAAGAAGGCTTGGCAAGGTCGCTATTCCCGCCATCACACAAAGCATCAAGAGTAGAAAATTACTTCTATCTATCAAACCGAAAGTTTGCATGAAAGGTTTACGAAGAATGCTTGGCGCTTCCCTTGGCAATGCCTGATCGAGAGAAAAGGGTGAGAGCGAAGCTAGCCCTGCATTGAGTTCAAGCTTGGCTAGATCGTCAAGAAGTGTGCCATATGTCAGTTGCGGTATTGGTAGGTTGGTCATGAGAACAGCTAGAATTGTAATAGGAACCAAGAAACCAATAAGAACAACAATAAACTGGGCACACTGCATCCATGTCAGTGACCGCATCCCCCCTAAAAGAATGGATACAAGAATAGTCGCTAGTGCCGCCCATACCAGCGTATTATAAGGCATACCTATCACGAGAGAGGCTGCGAAAACACCGACTTTGAGCTCGGCCGCAAGAATAAGCATCACCGGGATTATCAAGATAAATGTAGACGTGATCCGCAAAGCCTGACTTTCAAAACGCAAACCAAAAAAGCTTGGCAACGTATAGGCTCCCACTTTTCTTAAGTAAGGAGTAAAAAGAACCGCCATAAGAAAAAAGCCACCCATCCAACCCAGGGTCAGGCAGAAACCATCAAAACCTATAAACAAGAGAACGCCGGTAATTCCAAGCAATCCGGCAGCGCCCAAACTGGTGATTGCAAGATTGAAACCGTTAAATGCTGCAGGCACACGCCGACCGGAAACATAAAAATCTTCAACAGTGTTTGAAAAAGCCGCTACCCCAATAAGAGCAGTTAGAAGTGTTGGCATCGCCACCATAATATGGCTCAGCCAGAACCGGTCTATGCCAAGCTGTTCTAAAATGATTAGTAAAAAAACAAGCCCCAAAAATACGCTGGTAAAGATGGCGTAGTGGGTCTTGAGCAGTGGGTTTACAATAGAAAAACGGGATTGGATTGCCATGGTGGCCTTACGTTAAATGTCCTCGATCACCCGATTCTCACGGTCGATCTTATCTTGGCGGACCACAAACCAGAATGTAACGACGATAGCAAGTATGAGTGTTCCTTGCCCAATGACATAAAAACCAAGTGGAAAACCCAAAAAGTTAATTGAATTAAGTGGTGTTACGAAAAAGAGCCCTAAAGACAAAGCAGCAACGAGAATTGCGAATATATACACAAGTAAAAAACGAACCTGCCTCCAATAAGGTTTACGCCGCAGATCTTCGATCATCTGATATTGGCCCCATTATTTGAGAAATTATTCCAATAAAGACATAACAGAACAAAAATCTTGTGCCGATTTTGAAGAATCAAAATCGAAATGGCCTTTGAAACATGCCGGTCCTTCATGGTCTTATTACGGCAAAGTCCCTACCGAAATTGAGTTGGGCCTGTGGCCGCATATAAAGCCTGTAGCGATACATTATTGGCTTAGAGGTTGCAAATACGCTAATAATTAATGAAGATTGTGTATGTCTATGGTTTTTAAAGCACATATGCTATAGAAACACACAGAAATATTTGGGTAAACATGTCAGGCTACCGCATTATCATAGTTGATGATCACCCTCTTTTCCGGGGGGCGCTGCGCCAAGCACTTGGCGACAGTTTCAGTAACCTGGAAATTATGGAGGCTGGGTCACTTGAAGAATTGTCAGGCAGATTGGACACTCAGTCTGATATCGATTTGATTCTGCTTGATTTAGCCATGCCAGGCGTAAAGGGCCTTTCTGGCCTGATGTATTTGCGTGCGCAATATCCGGAGATTCCGGTCGTTGTTGTGTCTGCAAATGAGGAACCTACCGCAATACGTCGATCTATTGAGTTTGGCGCTTCAGGGTTTATTCCCAAATCACTTCCTGTAGAAACGATTCGCGCAGCCATACAACATATCCTGAGCGGTGGCGTATGGACCCCTCCCGAACTCGACCTGGGTCAGCCGGGAGACGGGGAAATATCGGACCTTGTTGCAAAACTCGCAACGCTAACACCTCAACAGGTCCGTGTTCTCATGATGCTAAGTGAAGGGCTGCTAAACAAGCAGATCGCCTATAAGCTCAGCGTGTCCGAGGCCACCGTCAAAGCGCATGTTTCAGCAATCTTGCAAAAGCTTGATGTGGATAGTCGAACCCAAGCCGTAATCGCTGTAAATAAGATAGAAGGCGGGGATTGGCAAAAACACGCGAACTCATAAATCAAATCATTCCGCCGCAGCACGACGTATGCGGTGCTGTGCCATAATAGCTCTCAATTGCGCCGGCTTGAGAGGTTTGCGCAAAAGCTTAAGACCACCAAAATCTCGGACTTTTTCCTCTACTTCAGGAGAGCGGTCGGCGGTTATGATGATAGCTGGTATGTCTTGGCCGAACGCCGTTCGAACGGCCTGAATTGCTTCAATCCCCGTTCCGTCGTCCAAATGATAATCGGCAAGAATAATATCTGGTATGACATTACATAAATTAACTTGTGCAGCTGCATCTTCCACGCTGAGAGCTTTAAGCACCTGGCACTGCCAACTGGATAGCAACGTATCCATGCCATCAAGAATGTCAGGCTCATTATCAATACAAAGTGCGATACTACCCGCGATTTGCCCTGGTCGCGTGACGACTGCCGGTCTCTCAATTGCTTTTCGATCAGGTATGGCCGTTGGTAGTTTTACTAAGAAGACCGACCCTCGACCAGGTTTAGACTCCAGCGTTATAGGATGGCCAAGCACACGACCTATACGTTCCACGATCGAAAGTCCCAGACCGACACCGTGAGCGCTATTCGAGCCGTAATTTAATCTCTGAAATTCTTTAAAAATTACCGCGTGCTTGGATTTAGGTATCCCGGGCCCCGTATCAAAAACAAGTACGGTCAAATCGCCATTACGGTAGTGGCACCCCAAAAGAACTTTTCCCTTATCAGTATATTTTATGGCGTTGGAAATAAGATTCTGCAGCACCCGGCGCAAAAGCCGCCGATCTGATTTAACAAACAAGTCGGATCCTAAAACAATGAAATCCAGGCCCTTATCCTTGGCCAACGGCTCAAACTCGACCTTTAGTTGATCGATCAAATCTTTAATGGGAAATACCGTAATTTCTGGTTTTAAAACGCCTGTATCAAGCCGGGAAATTTCAAGCAGCGTATTAAGGATCTCCTCAACGGCTTCTAACGAAGCATCAATGTTGCGAATAATACGCCCATCCTCACCTTGACGGGTTCGCTCCACAAGGCTCGTCGCATAAAGACGTGCGGCATTTAGAGGCTGGAGAATGTCATGACTGGCTGCTGCCAAAAAACGCGTTTTGTCGAGATTAGCATCATCAGCTTCGATTTTGGCATGCGCTAACTGATGGTTGACCCGTGTAAGTTCTGCAGTACGCTCACGTACACGCCTCTCCAATGTTTCATTTGCACGCGCCAAAGCATCCGCCGTCTCAACCCGCTCGGTGATATCTGTATAAGTTGTAACAATACCCCCCTGAGGCATGGCATCTGTGCGTATCTCCAGCACCCGTTGCCCTCCATTGAAACGTTCTTGAAACGTCTCCATACTGACCACGTATTTATTGATACGGTCTGAGACGATATCCTCTACGCTGCCTTCTCCCAAAGTGCCTCGTGCGGCATTGTAACGAATGACAGCATCAAGTGGGGCCCCAACACGGCCCAGCTCCGGCGGAAGGTCGAGAAGAGTCCGGAACTGCCCATTCCAGCATATGAGGCGCATATCCTTATCAAAAACACTAATGCCTTGGCGCACTTGATCAAGCGCCGATTGTAATAGATCGCGGTTATATTGAAGTGCTTCTGAGGCATCGTCGAGAAGTTTAAGCGCGGACTTATGACCTACATTTCTTCGACGCAAAAGAAGAGACAACACTAACCGGGAGGATGCCGCACCGATAGCGCTCGCAAGCAAGTTCTCAGTAAATCGAAGCAGATGAATATCCGCATCTGCATGATTGGGGATCGCGCTCTGTCTCTTTGCAGCATATTCCGCGAAAGATCGTTCGGTTCGTTGTTCTCCCAAATAGCGCGCCGCGGTTTGCTTTAGCTCTTCCACACTAACGGTGGTTCGCGGAAGCCAAAAAGCTGGTGAAGGCGTCCTTGCAAAATCCTCAGAAATAAATGCATTTGCTTGCAACCGCTCAATAGGCTTCGGTGCTCGCATGAGTGAAACCAGCACATAGGCGGCAATATTGAAAAAGAGGCTCCAAACCACACCATGAGGAAGTGCGGCAATATCAAAATAAAAAAGAGCTTGGGGGCGGAGGAAATCTAGCCCGAATGGCCCCTCTGTCATCAGCTCCTTCGGCACCAAGCCAGACCCCACAAATGAGGGCAAAAGCAATGTATAGGCCCAGACTAGAAAACCGGCGATAATTCCGGCCATTGCCCCTCTCGCAGTTGCACGTCGCCAAATCAAACCGCCGAAGAAGGCCGGTGAAAATTGAGCGATAGCGGAGAAGGAAAGAAGGCCAATTGAAACAAGCGCGTAAGATTCCGAAATGAGGCGATAAAAAACATAACCAAGGAGCAAAACCGCGAAAATCACAAAACGGCGAACGTTGAGCAACATCGCAACCATATCTTCACGATCTGATATGAAACCTTGCCGTCTACGCAGAATGATTGGTACTGCAATATCGTTGCAGACCATGATCGCGAGGGCTACCGTCGCTACTATGACCATAGCTGTTGCGGCAGACAGTCCGCCAATGAAGGCAACGAGGGTTATGAAGTCCGCCCCTGCCGACATCGGAAGCGCTAGCACAAACATGTCTGTGTCAACTGTACCGTCCGGGAAAATTAGGAGGCCTGCAACAGCAATAGGAACGACAAAGAGATTGATTGTGATGAGATAGGCTGGAAACAGCCATGCCGCCATACGAACTTCGCGCTCGGAATTATTTTCCACAACAGCTACATGAAATTGACGTGGTAAGAGAATAATACCGACAAAACTCAAAAATATTAGGGTAAGCCAATGGGCCCCATCGAGATCCCGTGAAAATAAGCTTTGGATTCTGGGATCTTGCGCAGCTTGCTCAAGCAAAGGACCAAACCCGCCAAAAATACCATATACGACGAAACCACCTACGGTTAAGAAAGCGAGAATTTTAACGACGGATTCAGTTGCGATAGCAAGTATCAGACCTTCCTGATGTTCAGTTGCATCAATCTGACGTGTCCCAAAAAGCACGGAGAACGCAGCCATTGCGATAGCAATTACGAGAGCTATATCTCCAACTGGCGTTACTTCAATTCCTGCACGTGCCCCCACCTCGAAAGGTACAAGAAGCGTGGTTACCGATTCCGACACAGCTTTCAACTGAAGCGCTATATATGGAATAATACCGATAACCGCGATAATCGTTACGAGGGCGGCAATCGATTGGCTCTTGCCATAGCGTGCTGCAATAAAATCAGCGGTAGACGTAATATTGTGTATTTTACTTAAGCGAATAATCCGCAGCAAAATAGGCCAGCCAAACCCGATCATTAGGATCGCACCTAAATAAATAGGAATGAAGTCCAGCCCTTTTTTTGCTGAAAGACCAACACTTCCAAAAAATGTCCAGGAAGTGCAATAAACGGCCATCGACAGGGCATATATGAGAGGCCTGCCACGACCATTAGCTGTGAGCCGGGGTTGCCGATCGCCAAAATAAGCCACCGCAAACAGGAAGCCCAAATAGGTGAGCGCTGACATGATGACAACCCAACTGTTCATCATCGTCTACATGCTCCACTCTTTGCTTTGATAACCCTTAATTCTCTATACCTAAATGAAGTCTTAAATTCGTTTTTTTTTGTGTTTCCGGACGGAAAATCGGTATTTACTTTGCCTGAGAACACATGAACGTAAACTTATAATGAGCTATATATTTGAAACTGTCCAATATTTGGTACCAGCGAGAATTTAAGGGTTATTTGCCTGGTGCGTAAACACCTGTCTTCTATTAAGTATGAACAATAGTATAATCTGGACTAGAATCACGTGAAAGACAAATTATGACGGGTATAAGAAGGGCATAAAATGGGAAATGTTCTCAAAGAATTTCAAAAATTTGCTCTGCGCGGCAACGTCGTTGACATGGCCGTTGGCATCATTATTGGTGGTGCATTTGGCACTGTCGTCAAATCACTCGTTAATGATGTTATCATGCCCCCTATCGGCCTCTTTCTAGGCGGGATCGATTTCTCCAAACTAGCCGTCAAACTCAAAGACGCCGTCGGTGAGCAACCCGCGGTTCTGATTAAATATGGCGCCTTCATCAATTCCATGATTAGTTTTGTCATTGTTGCGTTCTGCGTCTTCTTGCTTGTAAAAGCCATGAACGAGGCGAAAGAACGGTTTCAGGAAGAAGAGGAGGAAGCTCCCACCGAGCCACCTCGCCAGGAAGTTTTGCTTGAGGAAATTAGGGACCTTCTCAAAAACAAATAATTCCAAGCCGTATTTTATTCGTTGCCACAAACTCGCTGTTTCAGCTAGAGCATGTCACGTTCACATGCGTTCACTTGCATGCTCTAGCCTTTTGATATCGATCAACTTTTCCGCGCTCAAGTGAATCCACTTAAACGCGGGTTGATCTAGAGCATCCCGCGTTTAGATGGAATCGCGTGGATGCACTATCTTTTTGTTGTCTAGGTACTGAAATAAGGTGATACTGGATAGACACACATTCCGGCATTTTCGCACACCCTAAAAGTGTGCCCTTTAGCTTAGGCAACCAAGAGGCTATAGTCCCTTCGCGGCATATATGGGGAGGCCACTACCGCCGCAGAGCTAATATATATGACCGGCGTATACAAACTTGATCCACCTGCTTTAATACGTGAATTTTCATAATGTAGTTTAGATCAAGCCCCCCAGCCCTCTTGTTCCGGTCCATTCCGATCCATATTGTGGGCAAGCCTTTGCATCCTTATAAATAAGGCATGATTAATAACCAGCCACTACCGTTTCTCAAAATGAATGGACTCGGCAATGATTTTGTCGTGATCGATAGTCGTGCGCATAAGCTCACAATTGGCCCTATGCAAGCGCAGCGTATAGCTGACCGGGATCGTGGTATCGGTTGTGACCAGGTTATTCTTTTAGAGCCGTCCGAAACGGCTGATATTTTCATGCGCATATATAATGCTGATGGCGGAGAAGTCGACGCGTGTGGGAACGCAACACGGTGTGTAGCAGTATTGATAGCTGCAGAGACAAATCGTCCACAAGTTACGATCGAGACCAACACTGCCTGCCTTGGCGCAGTTTTAAATGCAGATAATGGCGTCACAGTAGATATGGGGACACCACGTTTCCGCTGGGACGAAATTCCTTTAGCCGAAGAGTTTCGTGACACGCGCATGATTGAGCTGCAAATTGGCCCTATAGATGATCCTGTACTACATAGCCCGAGCGTAGTGAATGTGGGCAACCCTCATTGTATTTTTTGGGTTGATGATGTGACCGCCCATGACCTTGCACGTATCGGCCCATTGCTTGAAAACCATATGCTTTTCCCAGAGCGAGCAAATATTTCTCTTGCACAAACCACCTCCGATAAGGCCATCACATTGCGCGTTTGGGAGCGTGGTGCAGGATTGACAAAAGCATGTGGGACGGCGGCATGCGCCGTAACTGTGGCTAGCGCACGCAAAAGACTGACAGATCGCGATGTTACTGTTAGCTTGCCGGGCGGCCCCTTGCAGATCCATTGGCGTGAATCAGATGATCATATTCTTATGACCGGGCCGGTAGAACTTGAATATCAAGGCGTGCTCGATCCAAAACTGTTATCGTCTGGAGCGGCATAATACTCTAAGCTTGTTCTAAACCAACGTGAAAACAGTCATCTTTTTGCTGTGTTATCATGTCACAGATAATCTTTCTCCAAACCACAGAGGAGCTGTTCTTATGAGAATATTTAATGTGTGTTGCGCTGTCCTGGCCGTTGTTCTGGGCTTAAGCGTTATCACGGTAACAACACCCAGCTTTGGCGCAGACAAGGTGCAAGCAACCAAGGCGGTCAAGAAAAAAGTAAAATCTGGAAAAACGATCGGAAAACTGAAAGCGGCGAAGCCTCGGACTTACAGTATAAGCTGTGGCACAACCGTATGTACATGCGGGAATGATGACGAGTGTGATATTCTCTTTACCAGCACCAAATGCAAAGCGGGAACCGCCGTACATAACACACGGACTAGCGGGGGTCAGTGCCAAGCCGCTGATTAATGTCATCGCATATAAGAATTATGCATAGGCGCTTAGGTAGCGATTTCCCGCGCTGAAGCAAGCAGCGATTTTCGCCAATAAAGCTTCCGCGCGGGACATCTTGCCAGGTCCTACAATGTGATCACCCAATTCCCTTATCTCTATTCACCTACACCGCACTTTGCCAGAGAGCCACCGCCGGTTACGCATAAACTTGCACTTGAAACTCAGCAGATGCTTTGGCATATCTTTGCATGATATTCATAAATTGGAGCATTTTTTGCTATAACTTGTGCCAGTTATTAAACTGCTTCCCGTAGTCTGGAACATTGGGTTAGGATTTAGTTTCATGCCGTTTAAATTCCCTGACTATGCGGAGCCTGAGATCAATACCTCCCCAAAGATAGCCGACGAGATTAAGACAACCACCTGCTACATGTGCGCATGTCGATGCGGAATTCGTGTTCATCTGCGTGACGGAACGGTTCGTTACATCGACGGCAATCGTGACCACCCCATCAATAAAGGTGTCATCTGCGGCAAAGGCTCTGCAGGGATCATGCAACACTATTCCCCTGCACGCCTCACGGCTCCATTAAAGCGTATTGGACCGCGTGGCTCTGGTGAGTTTGAAGAGATTTCTTGGGAAGAGGCCCTCTCAACCGCCACTGATTGGCTGAGAAACGTGCGCGAGACGGATCCCAAGAAACTTGCCTTCTTTACCGGACGTGACCAAAGCCAATCGCTCACCGGTTGGTGGGCAATCCAATTTGGTACACCTAATTATGCTGCTCATGGTGGTTTCTGTTCAGTGAATATGGCAACCGCTGGGCTTTATACATTTGGCGGGTCTTTTTGGGAGTTTGGCGAACCTGACTGGGAACATACTAAATATTTTATGTTGTTTGGTGTTGCTGAGGAACACGGCTCCAACCCCATGAAAATGAATATGGGTAAGCTCAAGTCAGGCGGGGCTAAGTTTGTCTCGGTCAACCCGATCCGCACCGGATATTCCGCCATCGCAGATGAATGGCTTGGCATTAGACCCGGAACCGATGGGCTGTTCGTTAGTGCCATCATCCATGAATTGCTTAAAGCTGATAAAATCGATGTCGAATATTTAGTTCGTTATACCAATGCCCCCTGGCTGGTGATCCAGGATGCCGGTGCTGAAGATGATGGTTTATTTGCAAGAGATGACTCACCATCTGAACCGGGACTGGAATATGGCCACCCCCTCGCCTATGACAAAACGACTAACAGCGTGGTTGATGCTTTGAGGGCCGATATCTCGCCAGCACTTGTTGGTGACTTTGAGCTTCCCGATGGTCGCAAAACGGTTCCCGTATTTCAACTTCTCGCGGAACGCTTCTTAGCTGATGAGCATTCACCCGACCAAGTGGCCGATGAAACCGGTATTGCAGCGACGGATATTCGGCGTATTGCCGCCGAACTTGCGCATGTGGCCTTTAAAGAAGAAGTTGTTCTCAATATCCCTTGGACCGATTGGGCAGGACGGCGTCATGAGCAAATGATTGGCCGCCCTGTCTCCATGCACGCCATGCGCGGGATTTCCGCTCATTCTAATGGCTTTCATACATGCCGTCTTATCCATATTCTGCAAATTTTGCTCGGCTCGATCGATTGTCCCGGCGGTTTTCGCTACAAGCCGCCCTACCCAAAACCAGCCCCACCTCGGCTGAAACCCTTCGGGAAACCGAGCGATGTACACCCTTCAGAGCCCTTAGGCGGCCCGCATCTGGGTTTCCCAGTAAGCCCTGAAGATTTGTTGATCAATGAGGACGGCCATCCGGGACGCATTGATAAAGCTTTCAGCTGGGATGCTCCCTTTGCCGCTCACGGGCTTATGCATATGGTCATCCATAATGCGGCAACGGCTAATCCCTACCCCATAGATGTTTTGTTTATGTACATGGCCAATATGGGGTGGAACTCCTCAATGAATGTGCCGGGAACGCTCAAACATCTCACGGATAAAGATCCCGAAACCGGCGAATATAAAATCCCGAAAATTATTTATTCTGATGCCTTTTATTCAGAGACAATTCCTTATGCCGATCTCATCCTACCCGACACCACTTATCTGGAACGTTGGGATTGCATCTCGATGCTCGACCGACCTATCTCAGAACCAGACGCAGCGGCTGATGCTATCCGGCAACCGGTGGTTAAGCCTGATCGCAATGTGCGCCCCTTTCAAGATGTCCTGATTGATCTCGGTGCACGCCTTAAATTACCTGGCTTTACTAATGATGATGACACCCCCAAATATCCTGGCGGTTATCCGGATTATATGGTCAATCACGAGCGCAAGCCTGGCATTGGTCCCTTGGCTGGGTGGCGGGGTGATGACGGGACAAGCTACGGCAATGGCGCACCTCATGCCAAGCAGTTGGAGAGATACATCGAAAATGGCTGCTTTCACATTCATGAGCTGCCGCCAAACCAGCGTTATTTCAAACATGCCAATAAGGACTATTTCGATTTCGCGGTAGAGATGGGCTATCGAGACACAACAGCCCAAATTATCTTCCAGCTTTATTCAGAACCTATGCAAAGGTTTAGGCTGGCGGCACAGGGACATGGGCCAATCCAACCACCAGAACACCATTGCCAACGTATTGAAACTTTCTTTGATCCCCTGCCCTTCTGGTATTCCCCCTTTGAAGGCGCCACATTCAATGAAGAAGATTATCCCTTTCATGCCGTAACACAGCGTCCGATGCATATGTACCATTCATGGGGCTCGCAAAATGCTTGGCTCCGCCAAATCACCAATGAAAATCGGCTTTACATACATAAGGCGCGCGGTGAAAAGATCGGTCTCAAAAATGATGACTGGGTATGGATTACGAGCCATATCGGCCGCGTTAAATGTCAAGTGCAATTGATGGACGGTGTCAATTCAGACACGGTTTGGACATGGAACGCCATAGGCAAACGCTCCGGTGCTTGGAACCTAGACTCAATGGCACCTGAGGCCCAGCGCGGCTTTCTGCTTAACCATCTAATTAGTGAATTGCTGCCGGAGCGTGGCAGTGGTTATCGCTATTCAAATAGTGACCCTGTTACCGGTCAGGCCGCCTGGTACGACTTGCGCGTACGTATTGAAAAAGCTGAGCCAGATCACACAGCGCAAACCTTACCGCAATTCGAGCCCATTCCTCGTATTGTCGGTATTTCACCCCCACCGGCCAACCTCAACTTTGGCACTCAATTTAAGGAAGGCCAATAATGACGGAGCTCCCTAATATTACGGGTAAGAAGTTGGGCCTTGTCATCGATCTTGACACTTGCGTTGGATGCCAGGCCTGCGCAACAAGCTGTAAGGAATGGAACACAGGTGGATACTCAGCCCCTTTAAGCGATCAAGACCCTTATGGTGCCGATCCTCACGGAGCTTGGCTAAACCGCGTTCACAGTTACGAAGTTAAAAGTAGCGAACGCAGTCAGACCGTGCATTTTCCACGCTCATGTTTACATTGTGAAACCCCCGACTGTGTTACGGTCTGCCCGACCGGAGCATCCTATAAGCGTTTTGAGGATGGTATTGTCCTTGTCAATCCTGATACCTGCATCGGTTGTAAATTATGCTCCTGGGCTTGCCCTTACGGTGCGCGCGAATATGACTATGACCACGGTGTCATGAAAAAGTGTACGCTGTGTGTTGACCGAATTTACAATGACAATTTAGAACCCGAAGATCGAATACCTGCATGTGTACGTGCCTGCCCAACAGGAGCACGCCATTTCGGTGATCTTGGTGATCCGGCAAGCGAAGTATCCCAACTCGTGTCCGAGCGGGGCGGCTATGATCTCTTGCCTGAGTTCGGGTACAAACCGGTTAACAAATATCTGCCTCCACGCAAGCGGCGCGACGGGCACGCCGCATCACAAAACACGGCAGCCCTGAATGACTCCGACCAAGACAAAGGAAAATCCACGGCTGACCGCCTCTTCCTTTGGGCCGACCGGATATTATCCCGATAAGAGCAAAAATATCATGCACCCAGCCTATTCAGTGATCGTTTTCACAACAGCCTCGGGCGCAGGTTACGGCTTGCTAATTTGGCTGAGCCTTTTTGGCGGGCTTGGCATAATCGAAGCTGACCAATGGCTTGGTTTTATAGGCTTCGGGCTAGCACTTGGTCTCATTACGCTTGGTCTTTTGTCTTCAACTTTTCATCTTGGTCGGCCTGAACGGGCATGGCGGGCTTTGAGCCAATGGCGCACATCTTGGCTTTCGCGTGAAGGGATCGCAGCACTTGTCACCTATATCCCGGCTGGCCTTCTGGCAATTGCCTGGATTTTATACCCCACTGACCGGGAGATCTGGTCTTCCCTGGCACCGCTAACAGCTATCACGGCTTTGGTTACAGTTTATTGCACGGGACAAATCTACGCATCACTCCGCACCATCAGGCAATGGCACCTGCCAATCGTACCCTATATCTACATAGTTTTGGCCCTCACAACGGGTGCATTGTTTTTTAACGTGCTGCTTCATCTCTTTGGATTATCAATCGATGGGTTTACTTGGCTTATTATGTTCTTTCTTGCTGTGAGTGCTCTTCTCAAATTGGTCTATTGGCGGATAATTGACACTGCGAACAAGACGTACACAACCGGCACAGCCACAGGACTTGGCAAATTAGGGACTGTTCACCCGCTTGATCCCGCACACTCCCAACCCAACTTTGTAATGCGCGAGATGGGCTACGAAATCGGCCGCAAACATGGTGGCAATCTCAGGCGTCTTGTTATTCTTTTCGGTTTTTTGCTTCCGATAGCATTCACACTGTTAACGCTCACACCCATCACTGCCGCGAAGTTCACGGGATCTCTACTCGCTGTCTTATCAGCGACGGTCGGCATCATCATTGAACGTTGGCTCTTCTTTGCCGAAGCTCAACATGTAGTGACACTCTATTACGGCGCCGAGAGGGCTTGAACTCTTATGGGCTGGGCAACCAAAAAATGATATCAATTATAAATATTGATTCACGCTGGAATAGGCCGTGCTTGACGAAATTCGCAAACGGATACGCAGCAATTATCTTGCTGACGAAACCAATGCCCTCACCGACTTGATTAATAGTGCAGCGCTCTCGGCTGAAACACGGCAAGCCATTTCAACCCGCGCCATTCACTTCATAAAACGTGTCCGTGAAACCTCTGATCCTGGCATCATGCGGTCTTTTTTAGCGGAGTATGGTCTCTCCACCGCTGAGGGGGTTGCATTGATGTGCTTGGCAGAGGCGTTGCTGCGGGTACCTGATGCCGAAACCGTGGATGATCTCATTCAGGATAAAATCGTTCCGCACGATTGGGGCGCGCATCTTGGAGATTCCGGCTCCATCCTCGTAAATGCCTCAACCTGGGCCTTAATGCTCACCGGCCGTATGCTCGATGATGAAGCGGAGGGGGTTGTCGGGGCCTTACGGGGGGCAGTCCGGCGGCTTGGAGAACCTGTCATTCGAACGGCTGTTGCCAGGGCCATGCAAGAGATCGGAGCTCAATTCGTACTGGGCCGCGACATTGAGGAAGCCATGGAAAACGGCGAGCCGATGGTCGCTAAAGGTTTCACCTATTCTTACGATATGCTGGGAGAAGCCGCACGAACTGAGGCGGATGCTAGACATTATCATAGTGCTTATGCTCAAGCGATTGCAGCAATCTCAACACGGGTTACCTCCCATGATATCCGCGCCAACCCGGGAATTTCCGTAAAACTTTCAGCATTGCATCCACGCTATGAATTCACGCAACGCTCCCTCATGGTGCCGGAACTTGCAGCACGGCTCCTACAACTCGTAAAAGCTGCACAACGTGCACAGCTTGGATGCAATATCGATGCGGAAGAGTCAGATCGGTTAGATGTGTCGCTAGATATTATCGAAGCCGTTTTGTCTGAACCGGGCCTGGCTGGCTGGGAAGGGTTTGGTGTCGTTGTTCAAGCTTATAGCCCCCGCGCGCCTCACATCATTGACTGGATTTATACATTAGCCAAACATCTTGATCGCAGAATTATGGTCCGTCTGGTAAAGGGGGCTTATTGGGATACAGAGATTAAGCGGGCACAAACACTTGGGCTGGACGGATTTCCAGTCTTTACGCGCAAGGTCAGCACTGATGTAAGCTATATCTCTTGTGCGAGAAAACTGCTTGCCATGCGCGATCGGATTTACCCGCAATTTGCAACCCATAACGCTCATACGGTTAGCTCAGTTCTCGAAATGGCAGGTGATAATCACGATAGTTTTGAGTTCCAGCGCCTTCATGGCATGGGCGAAACATTACATAATATCGTTCAACAAGAAATTGGTACACGATGTCGAATCTATGCACCGGTTGGAGCCCACCAGGATCTACTCGCCTATCTCGTGCGTCGGCTTCTGGAAAACGGCGCCAATTCCAGCTTCGTCAATCAGATCGTAGATCATGATATTAAGCCCGAGCAAATTGCCCAAGATCCATTTGAAGCGGTTCAGCAATTGGATAGGATAGAAAATCCTCTCATAGAACAACCAGCGGAACTCTATGGTCCGGAGCGCAAAAATGCCAAAGGATGGGATATCACTGACCCGGTCACAATTACGCAAATTGAAACTGCTCGGCAAAGCTTCCAACTACCCTATCGTTGGTCAGCCGCCCCTATAACGCAAGCAGGTGGCACGGGAGAAGAACGAGAGATACTTAATCCTGCTGATCCTGCCGATATCGTAGGGCATGTGCAAGATGCCAGTATTGACCAAGTGCAAGATGCAATTTCCCTTGCCGTTGCGGCCCAATCTTCTTGGGCTGAAACTCCTGTCGTTAAGCGCGCGGATATTTTGCGCCGTGCCTCAGAGCTCTTAGAGGAATATGCCCCCGAGTTTTTTGCACTTGCCACGCGCGAAGCAGGTAAAACCTTAGCTGATGCTGAAGCGGAGGTTCGTGAAGCGGTCGACTTCTTGCGCTATTACGCGATGGAAGCTTCAAGAGCGGAACGACAAGGAACCGAGCCGCGTGGACTGATCATTTGCATCTCCCCTTGGAATTTTCCTTTGGCAATCTTCACTGGGCAAATCGCGGCCGCACTCGTGACTGGCAATACAGCCATTGCTAAGCCTGCCGAGCAAACTCCACTCATAGCGGCGCGTGCCGTCACTTTAATGCATGAGGCAGGCATTCCTGAAAATGTGCTTCAACTCCTGCCTGGAGACGGAGAAACTGTTGGTCAGGCCCTAACATCAGACCCACGCATCGCCGGCGTTTGTTTTACCGGCTCAACCGAGGTCGCCAAGATCATCGACCGCCAGCTCGCTAATACCGCAGCACCGGACGCCATGCTCATTGCAGAGACCGGCGGTCTCAATGCAATGATTATTGACTCAACAGCTCTCTCAGAGCAGGCAGTCCGCGACGTCATTGCCAGTGCCTTCCGAAGCGCCGGACAGCGCTGTTCCGCACTGCGCATTCTCTATGTCCAACGTGATGTGGAAGAGCGGACTTTGGAGATGCTGTTTGGTGCCATGGAGACACTCAATGTAGGAGATCCTTGGCAGTTACACACGGATGTTGGGCCGGTCATAGATCAGAAAGCGCGTGACGCACTACAAGATTACTGCTCACACATGAAGGCCCGCGGACGCCTGCTCAAACAACTCAACATCCCCAGCAAAGGTCTTTTCGTTCCGCCATCAGTAATACGCGTTTCTGGTATCGAAGAAATGACACATGAAGTCTTCGGCCCTGTGCTTCAAGTGGCGCGATTTGACGCGGATAAAATTGCCGACGTTATCAGTGCAATAAACGCACGCGGCTATGGTCTCACCTTTGGCCTTCATACACGCATTGATCGTCGCGTGCAGGATATCCTAACTACGGCCCATATCGGCAACATCTATGTAAACCGCAACCAAATTGGAGCAATTGTCGGTTGCCAACCCTTCGGTGGTGAAGGCCTTTCAGGCACCGGCCCAAAGGCGGGCGGCCCACATTATCTTCCGAGATTTAGAAAACAAGCGATAAATGAACGACCAGAAGTGAAACCTGCTTCAAAGGTCAAACTTTCTCTTCTAGTTGACGAATTGAACAGACTGGACGGGGCTGAATGGATGTCTCGCCCGGATCGAATTTCCGTTTTACGCGGAGTGCTCAGAGGAAAGGCGGGAGATGCGATGGCCTCCGCAGCAGCACTTGACTGCGGCCCTTTGGATCTTCCTGGTCCGACGGGTGAATCCAATAGGCTAACGCTTGTTCCACGCGGCCGCATTCTTTGCCTCGGTCCCGATCCAGACTCTCTGCTTACTCAGGCAGTGCAAGCCTTGCGCACGGGTAACGTTGTGCTCGCTGTTGCCATTAATACCCGAGATATCATTACCCCACTGATTAACGCACAATTACCTATTAGCGCCTTAGATGGGGAAGTTACTCCTGAGTTTCTAAAAACAATTCCCATTCATGGCGTTGCTTATTTTGGCAAACGAGAATTGCTTGCTCGTTATCGCCAGGCCCTTTCGCAGCGACAAGGTCCCATTGTCCCACTTATATCGGAATTACACCTACCAGCGGCATATACACATGAGCGTGCCGTCTGCATCGACACCACGGCTGCCGGCGGTAATGCGACACTTCTCGCGCGCGTGAGCTAACTTCGGCCGGAAATTTCATCCCCTTAACGATCTTCCTTTCTTCCCCTTTATGCTGTGACGTAGCGACGCAATAATTATTCCGTTTTGCTGTTTTACCATCCCCGTCTGATATTTGAGCTAGATCAAGGGTATCTTTGTTGAGTTTACGCTCAACGTTCGATAAAAATCATTATACTTCAACCCCTTCAGGAGTAACGCATGCCCCGCAAGACCGCCCTGCAACAATTGGATAAAGCTAAAAAAATCGTTCGAGACTTAGGATTGAAAGTCGAACCGCCGTCTGAGGCACCAATTGGTGGGTTGCTTAAGAAAATATATGCCCTCGACAATGAGAAGGTGACAATCATTGCCAAAACCCTATCCGAGGTTACAACATTCAATGAAATTGTCCGAAACGAGATCTCGGCTATGGACATTGGTGAACGCTACAATGAGATCATTACCGCCTTCAATTCCATCCGTGATGATTCCAAACGTCTCGTTGACCAGTTGGAAGATGGGAAGATCAACACGTTTGAACGGGTTAGCAATATCTGGATGAAGGTCCGGCGAGGCGATATTGCCGAAAGGTTTGATGAGATCCGCCATATCTATCTTGAAGTGGCGAAAGAATCCAAAAATCAAATTCTCAGGGAAGGCCGGATCCTGGAAGCCTATCGCGATTTCCGCGGCGCTTACAAGCAGGCCCAAGTCCTCGCTCTTAAGGTGCTAGAAAAAGCGGAAAAAGAATTGAAGGCTGCGAAGGTTCAGTTGACCAAAGCTGCTAATGCCGTTGCCAAATACAAAGGCAAGGAGATATCCAAACGCGCTGAACTGGAAATGACGCGGGATGAAATGATGCGCGAGCTACAGGACGAGGAAAAGCGATATCAGATTGCCAAAGATCTCTCCGACAATATGACGATTGGTTACAACACGTCTGAAGTTATCATGTCCCGTCTTATGCAAACGACCAGCGCAAAGGAGCGCGTCTATTCACAGGCCATTGCATTCTTCTCGACAAACGAAGCTGTGCTCACGGCCCTTAAGGCGTCGTTCACGGGTCTTTTCGGTCTGCATGAATCTACCAAGACGCTCGAGGCTATGAAGGAAGGCGTTTCTGAGAGCCTTGAGACACTTTCAGAGATCGGCGAAGCTGTTCAGGAAGCCGCAATTAAAGCTGGATATGGTCCCACGGTGCGAGCAGATGCTGTCAAAAAGCTTGTTGATTCAGTCGTGAACTTCCAAATCCGATCGCGAGAGATTATCGAGGAAATGCGCATATTGGCAACGCGAAATTCGGAAGAGATTCGTGAGGCAGTTGAGGCTGGCAAACGCCGCCTTGCGCGATTAACCGAAGACAGCACAGCGCTCTTAAAATAGTTCAACCGTCTCTAAGGCCCTTGTCGGAAGCATGGCATGACCAAAGACACAAATAAATCGGCTTCTGCGACCCCGCCATTGGACGACATAATGATCGCGATGGATGTGGTAGACACACTTCGCCATGATAAGCGGATCGTTGATAGAGAGCTGAATGATGAAAAACGGCGGGCGGAGCTGATCCGCCGCCTTAAAGAAATCTATGGCGGACAAGGCATTGAGGTCTCCGACGAAATCTTGGAAGAAGGTGTCCAAGCTCTCGAAGACGAACGCTTTACTTACACCCCTCCAAAAGATGGGCTGATGACCCGCCTAGCCAAGGTTTATGTTACCCGGAATGAGTGGGGCAAATACGTTATCGGTGGCCTCCTGGGTTTTTTGGTTTTGTGGTTTACTTGGCAGCTCTTCTATGAAAGGCCCCGTTCACGGCAAGCGGAAGAAACGCGCATTGAACTTGCGGAGCGTCTACCAAAAACTTTGCGTACCCTGGTAATGGACATTGAGGCCGAAGCGCGAGACGGAGACATCAAAGTAAAGGCGCGCCAAGTCAGTGAAAGTGGATTGCGGGCGGCCAAATCGGGCCGTCTTGATGATGCTCGGTCCGCAAAGCAGAACCTTAATCAAATGCTACGAAAGCTGCGTCAGGAATATGATATTAAGATAGTGGTCCGGCGAGGCGAACGAAGTGGACTCTGGCGTATCCCCAAAATTAATCCAAATGCCCGCAACTATTATTTAGTCGTTGAGGCTGTCAACGCAGCAGGCAAAATTCTTCCGCAGTCCATCATCAATCAAGAAACCGGCAAACGTGAACAGGTCAAGATTTGGGCCATAAGAGTACCAAAAACCGTTTACGACGCGGTCCGAGCCGATAAAAGTGATGACGGCATTATTCAGAACGCAGTGGTTGCTGAAAAAATGAAAGGATATTTGAAGCCAAAATGGCGCATCCAGACCTCCGGTGGGGCAATCACGAAATGGTAGAACTATGGTAAGCGGTCGTGACACGTTAGCCTCGATTGAACGGGCCATAGATGATGTTCAGCGCTCGGAAACCAGTGTTCAAAAGAGCCTGGAGGAGGCAAATCAGAAACGCGTAAAACTCAATAAAAAAAGAACTGAGGTCCTCCGCAACTTAGCGGAATTACGCGTCAAACATGCCCTCGCCGATGGTATCATCGATAGTGCAGATCGATTGGCACACCAGGTTAAAACGCTGTTAAAGGCACGAGAAAAAACCGTCGCCTCCATCAAAACCCGGCTTGAAACAATTGAAAAGAACAGGCAAGAAAATCTACACGCCTGCGAAGAGATCGGTGCAGAGATTACGAAGCTTGAAGCCAGGCTCGATGAGCTAGCCCAACAGGCCGAACGCGAATTGATGGATAACGCAGATTATGTCGTTATGCGTGATAAACTCGACCGTGCTCAGGCCGTTTATGAAAAGGCAAAAGAAAAAACGGAGCAAGCGGAAGAAGATCGGGAACGCAAAGGGAGAGCTTATCAAAACGATCCACTATTCATGTATCTCTGGCGATGCAAATACGGATCATCAAACTATAAACCAAATGGTCTTATCCGCTGGCTTGATGAAAAAATTGCCAAGCTGGTGGGTTATAATGAAGCGCGCGCTAATTATGCGGTTTTGCTCGAAATTCCTGTACGACTGGGCGACCATCTTAAACATCTTGGCAGGCGGAGAGATGAAGAGCAGTCCAAGCTGGACGCTGCAAAGGCCGACAAAATCAAACAGCTAGCTGGTCGAGACCTTTATGATGACTTGCGACAGGCGCGTAAAACCGAAAAGGAACGCCACGAAGATCGGGAACATTTAGGCGCGGAACTTGCCGAAATTACAAGCCAAATGAATCTCTATGCCGAAGGCCGTGATCACGCTTTCAAGAAAGCCATAGAAATAACCGTCGATTTCGTTGAACAGGATGATCTCATTGAGTTGATGCGTGACGCCAGGGAGACAGAAGATCCAAGGGACGACGAGGTGACCCAGATACTTCGTGCAACTGACAAAGATATCGAGCAGTTGCGCGACAGCATTGATGACAAACGGGAAGAATTGGAGAGGCTTTTCAAACGCAAGCAGGAACTCATTCAGATTGCCGCCGACTTCCGTCGGTCACATTATGACGACCCGGGATCCGTTTTTGAGGATGGGAGTAACCTTGGTATTTTTCTGGAAGAGCTGCTGCGGGGGGCGATAACCGGTGCGGATTACTGGTCGCGGGCACAGCGGCGCCATCGCTGGCGATCGAGGCCCGCCGATCCATTTCGCCGCCGCTCACCCTTTCCACCTTTAGGAGGATCGATGGGACGTGGTTCACGATCAAGTCAACCGGACTTCAGCACTGGTGGTGGATTTTAGAGGCGAAATCACAAACTTATTTAACCTGTATGTGGCGGCGTAGTTTTGACAAGTATTTTTATTTTAACCTGAGTTATGGATAAGAGATGTGATCTGTTCTTTTTAATTTACAACCAATTCAAGAAAATATGGTGAGAGATTAATGCACTCACAAGCCGCAAACGCCGTCATTCCCGCGAAGGCGCATTGGTGTTTGGGATGGGGGTGACGGAGGCAGATTCAAGTGTATAGGTTTTCTCATGAATCCCCCCCCCACCCGGCACTCCGTGCCGACCTCCCCCTCCAGGGGGGAGGTTATTGGAGTATGCCGTTAAGGCTCCGCATACAACAAGTGGAGATGCATTTCCAAATTTTCCCGGACAGCAGTGCGCCTTCGTGGCGGGAATGGCTCCGAGTGTGTAGGGCCTCAAGAGGATGTAGCTTATCCATAACTCAGGTTATTTTAATATGCGAGCGATTTCATCAAGAGCGCTCTGCTCAGCTTGGCTAATCCGTTCACCGCCAAATCCTAGAAATCCGCCTTCTTTTGACGCCTCAGCGACACTTTGACTGATATTCAGAAACCAGCTCTTAACAGCCGCGGCATCACCCGGTGCCTTCGCATCGATTAAAGCAACAACTTCTTGAAGGTCGGCGATGGCCTTCGACTTGATATCTTCCGAGGAACTGCCTGAAAACTTTTCCCGCATGCCGTCACGCGCAACGCCCCGGCCTTCCGAAGTTCCAAAAGCTTCAACAATGTCTTTGATGAGCTCATTCGCATCATCGCTGGCCTTGGCCTTTGCCAACACTCCAGCACTCGCAAAACCTTCCTTCAACGTTCCCCATAATCCGCTAGGGTCAGCGGCGGTTATAGCCATTGCCGGCATCATGACGCCCTGTAAAATCCGGTTCCACTCCTCCGTCTCGAAATCATTTTTATTTGCCATTTCAAAACTCCATAAAATCAAACGAGAGAACGACACGTACGGCAGTCCTTTCTGTCAAAGATGATAGCTGACAATCAGGACTGCCGATGTGTTGTGCCACAAAAATCACTTAAGCACTATCCCATGCTACTTACCTTGCCCCATACTATTTATTTTGCCATGGCAGACCGAATAAACCCAACAATAAGCATTAAGATGGTCCCGCCAACGCCGCCCCCGGCTACTTGCGAGATAATTGACCCAAGATCCAGGCCGCCGCCTCCACCACCCACACCTAGCAGAGCTTGCAGAATATAACCACCAAGCCCCCCACCTAATATCCCAGCAATGGAATTACCTAGAGTGCCAAGACTGAGGTTTTTAAAGAGTGCACCACCGATGTTTCCACCAACTGCACCACTAATAAGTTGTATGAGTAAGCTGACTATTTCCATGATCGTTCTCCTATGTCTAAAGCTTCCTGGTCCATTTTTCGAGAAGTCTACCAGCAGTATCCTTCCCACCCCAACCTATCGCAATTGCAGCGCCAACGGCGAGAGCACCCATTAGTAACGTAAACCCGGTCGTGATAATCTCATCAGCAAGGCCCATTTGACGAAGTCCCATGGCTGCAGCCAAAACAATAATCGCGACTTTTAATGGGGGTGCGATGACACTGGCATCTTTGGATTTAGCAACAGTCTTCGAGATAAAATCGGCCGCGACAACTCCAAAGGCTATAATCACACTACCTAATAGAATCCGGCCACCGAGCGCTATAATTGAAGAAAGCATATCTGATACGATTTTGAAATCGAGCAGCTTGGTTGCCTCTACAACGCCAAAAATCATTATCGCGGCGAATGCTATAATGCTGGCGACGCGAGATAGTGATGTACCTCCCAGCACATCTTGAGTTAGCCCGATGCGATTGCCCACCTTATCAAGGCCTAATGTCGGCAATAATTTGGTTAAAGCCTCTGATGCAAACCGGCCAATGACAAATGCCAGCAGCAGCACAATGGCTGCCGCAAATATGTTGGGAAGAGCGTCAAGAAAACTTTGTAACATCTGTTTAGCGGGCCCGGATACAGCTTGAATATTTAGCGTATCCAACGCCGCTACCGAAATCGGAATAATAAGTAAGGTAAAAACCAATGCGCCTGCAAAGCCAGAAATACCACTTTGACCAGTGAGAGACACAAGCCCGGCACGATCCGCCCAATCGTCAGCTTGAGCGGCATTCAAGACACTTGTTACGGCGCGTCTAGCCACCGTGGCAACCACCCAGCCAATACCAAATATCAGTCCAGCGCCAACCAGGTTTGGAATGAAATGCAGAAATTTTTCGGCCATTGCTTGCATCGGCTTGAGAAGTTCCTGCATGCCCAGAGAACCTAGGATTAGCGGCAAAGCAATGAGAAGCGTGACCCAAAACAAGGCTTTGCCTACCGCTCGACCTACCTCAGTGCGCGTTTTTTCGTCCTCTCCAAGTTTCAGCTTTTTGATCAAATAGCGTGCGGCAATGGATAAGGCCTTTCCAACTGCCAATGCCAAAATCAGGATTAACAATGCCCCGATCAATTTTGGACCAAAAGAGATTACAAGATCCTGGACAGCATACCAGTATTTCTGAATATCCATCTCATCCTCCATTCTCAAAGGGCCGTTTCCATGAAGGTCTCCTACTTTCCCTGACGACCGAATACACCTTCACGCGGCGAGAAACCCTGCCCCGAAAGTGGCCTAAGAGCATTAATGCATATGATCTTTCATAAGAAAAACGCATAATATTTATATATATCATGAGAATTTTTTATGATAAAATAAGCTTATGGATGTTCAACTGGCCCGAACTTTTCTCGAGGTTGTTGCTGCCGGTAGTTTTGTTGCCGCCGCCAACCGACTGTTAGTCACCCAATCAGCAGTCAGTTTGAGAATCCAGAAATTAGAGGACGAATTAGGTCACAAGCTTTTTGAGCGCTCTAAAAGCGGTGTTGAGCTTACGTCCCATGGCTATCACTTCGAAACTTATGCTCGCTCGATGATCCAAATCTGGGAAGAGGCGAGATATCAGATTGCCGTTCCGGAGGGATATGACGCAAGTTTATCAGTTGGTAGCCAATATAGTCTTTGGCCGGAACTTTCATCTGTGTGGCTTGAGATCATGGAACGAAAGATGCCACGCATTGCTCTTAACGCTCATCTCGGCATGCCTGACAGGCTAACGCGTCTCATGGTAAGCGGCATATTGGACATTGTGGTTGTCTATACTCCAGAGCTTCGTCCCGGGCTAAGAGCAGAACATCTAATGGACGACCGCCTCGTGTTGGTTTCCGGTCATCCAAAGTCATCTGATGAAATTGATGATAATTACATCTTCATGGATTGGGGAACAGAATTCACGACCGCACATAGCCGCTGGTATCCCGACTTCCGATTGTCACGAACAACGTTAATGATTGGCGCCGCAGCCGTGCCGTACCTAATACGCAACCGCAAATCTGCGTTTTTGCCCTACCGAGTTGCTGACGACTACATCGCGGCAAAAAAACTCCATCTAGTTCCAAATGCCCCGGAGTACCCTTTTCCTGCTTATGTTGTTTGGACAAGCGGCAAGCCTAAAAATATTATTGATGCTGCCCTCGACTGCTTGAGAGAGGCTGCACGCAATGCGCCATAAACAAATAAACTCTGCTCAATCTAACCTCATCTCATTCTAGGTCACGGACTCATAAATGTGCTGAAAATGGCGCTAGAATACAATGGTGTGAAAGTTATCCTAAAATGACGCGATAAGCTTTACCAAGCGCGGACTTTAATCCCTCATTCCGCGCAACTTCCAAAAACCGTTTGGGATAATGTTCTGTCATTAATTCGCGCAGCATCAAATATCTGTTGGTAATTGTGACAGTTGTTTTCTTGGCCCTTGCCTTATTTGTCGTTACCTTCTTGTCCGACTGCAACTGACCACTGAGCCAAGCAGAAATAGCAATTGGTGAAATGTTTACTGATGATGTGTTCTGGTAAATATGAATGAGCAACTCAGACACTTTTTTGGCGTCATGAACCTGTTCGGCATATGCCCGCGCTCTTTTTCCTAATGTTTCGATTTGAGAAGGATTGTTGCAAAGGCCACGTAAAACGTCGACAACATTATCCGGATTTGCGATAGCCAGCGGGCAAGGGAAAGGCAGGTGATGTTTGAGATCATCGCGAATAAAGGCGACCACAGCCTTACCCAGAGCCATCGCCTCAACGGCTAAAACGCCATACCAGCCTATGCGCAACTGATCGATGATAATATCTGCTTGACGATAAAGTTCCGCTGCCTCGTGATTTTTCATCTTCTCTACGAGAACCAGCTCGATATCATACCCTTCATTTATGAGCTGTTGAATTGCACTGATTATCTGATCTGTTCCTTTATAGCTTCTGCGTGAAGGGGCATGAACGATCTTCAGGCGACCTTCAGGTTTGCAGCCAACATACTCCCATTTTTCGATATCAATAACCCGGGGCATAACCAATGAATTAGGAACATAAGTCTGCAATTCTGGATCGACGGAAAATGTTTCATCGCAAATACCCTCGACGAAATCTGCGAACCTGGACTGTTCATTTTCCGGAAAACTCTTGAAAAAAGTTGTGACATTCTCTTTGACATAATTATGGGGATTTACTAGCTGAAAAGCTGATGCCATTCGAATTTCAGAGCCGCGGAAATGGTAAAATAGCTTTTTCCCCGCAGCCTTTACCATCAACAAGTCGAGCCCAGATGGAAAAGAAAATCTCTTATTCATCAAAAAAGGAAGACCATGATAATGAAATATGTCGTACTCATTAAGTAAGTGTCTTAACTTATTGGTCCCATTTTCATTTCTGTCGGCTACTGACAGATAATGATCGCAATCATAACCGAATTTATTATTGCCTACTATTAGCGAAGAAGCTTTATGCCCAAGCTTCCGTTGAGCAACTGAAATGGTGCTTGGTTGACCAGCGTTAGCGGCAGGAAGTTGAATTGTCCTCAGAGGCTCCTTACCATTCGCCATCTTATGTGTTTCAATTTTTGCACCATCCAACTTATTGTAAATCTCGAGAATAGTTTCTTCTTGCTTCTCCCATGAATAACGCTTCGCCAGTTGTCTAATCTGTTCGCACCAATTCGTTTCATTGACGAGACGCTCGGATGTTTCATTGATAGTTTCAGCCAGTGCCTCCGGGCTGTCCTGATTAAATGAGCTGCCACAGTCATGCCTGTCTACAAATTCTGACATCGTCTGACTATCGCTAACGATTGTGGGCAAACCGCTATGCATATATTCAAATAGCTTATTAGGAAGAGCAATTTCTGAATTCGGATATCTCCTAATCGGATGGATGCCGATGGATGCTGTGCGTATAAAAGAGGTGACGTTCATAAACGGGACATAGGGGGTAAAAAATACGCGGTTTTTAACGCCAAGCTTGCTAACGCTGGATTTCAATTCGCTAACATAGTCGTTCTTCGAGTTCGTGATGATAGCCAGGCTGGTATTTTTAGTCTTGGGAAGCGCTTCGATAATCGTATCAACGCCTCTGATTTTCTTGACATTGCCAATATAGGTGAGCAGTGTTTGCCGGTTATCAACCTTGAGTTTTTGGCGCACATTTGAAGAATAGAAAGGATCATAGTCCGACAGGCGCGGCACATTTAAAACAAGTCGAGGTTCTTCTTCGAGATTATGCAGATCCACGAGAATCTTCGATAATGCAGGCGAAACGCAAGTTAAGCAGTCAGGCGTCTTGATGTACTCCCTCTCCACGGAAGAATAGTAGTTGCGCTGCTTTTCAGGAATATCCGTCAGTCCTACCACATATTCATGAATATCATGAATCCATCTAAGTGTATTCCCGCGATACCGAGTGTGCACCTTCGCTCCGACAGCAAGGCCTACCATATCATGTGTATGAATGATATCGGGCTTCAGCTCTTCCAAAGCCGCTAACAAATCCGAGGCGACATAATCCCAATAGATATCCCAATCAACATCCCTAACATCACCTGGCCACACGCCATCGGCTATCATAGGGAGCTTTGGACTGGGCAATAAAGTAACTGGAAAACTAAAGTGTCTTACATTTCTTGTGATAGAATCCGATCCAATGCCGAATAATGTGACGCGATATCCAAGTTTTTTTACTGTTTGTGCAGTCTTTATAACGCGTGAATCACCGAAGATGCCATTGGCGACGAACATCGCAACTCTACACTTTGATCGCGCAATGTAATTCTTATCGATTTGCAAATGCATGCCGGTCTATATCTTTGTTGTTGACATAAGGAGGCGATCGTAAATCAAGCGAACGACCTAACCACTTACTCTGTTGCAGACGACCGTATAGTTAATCCGTTTTCTGCTTCTGCGCTGTTTGAGTTGATTGTTTCTAATACATGATTGTGGATAGATTGTGTAACCAAGTGCTTGCGCAACCTGCAGGGCTGGAAACCAAAATATCATTTTTTGAATTCAGGAAACTTCGGCTAAAATATTAGAGCCTTTTCGGTTTTGATTGAATCAAAACCAGGCTCTAAGCCTTTGATTTGCCGTGTTTTCGGACGGAAAACCGGTATCCACTTTTCCTGAAAACACTCTAATGACGAAGAAAGCCCTCTGGTGGCACCGCACATCATCGGAAACCAAACTGTGCCGGCCCATAAATTTGCGCCTAGAGCTATTGCAATTCCTCACTTAGATCATCGGCTGATGCAACTTGGCGAAATATTTTTTTGCGTGCCAGTTCACTCTCTCCAATAATAACTAAGTATGCCCTTTGGAAATAATTGTAAAAAACTTGAATGTTCATATATATTTTTGACAAACTTCTAATATGAGAGAGCGTGAAAATCGATACGAATATATACAATAAAAGATATGCACTCGAATATTTTTCATCAGAATAACCAAATGCGGCAATTATGATCACTAAAGCCAATATAAAATGGAGACCGCCGATCAGGTTTCCAACATGTGGTACGGTGAGCCGACGCCGGTAAGCGTCCATAAAAATGGGATGGGGAACATTATTTTCAGCGCCAGCCTCAATATCATCCCCTGAACGAAGTTTCTGGAACAATGCAATTTTAGCTTCTTTATCTTTGGTGACATCGACCTCCATATCATGAGAAACCTCGTGAATTTTATGACGGAGTAATTGTTGGCTAAAGCCAACCATCAGGATAATGGCCAATAGTCCCAGTGTCGCATAAAGGTTCAAATATAAGAGTGCAGGAAACGCAACTAGTGAGATCCCAATGGGAAGGATCGCCCCAGTCAGCTCAAAAGCAATTCGTCCGCCAAAGCGGCAATCCTTCGTGAGGAGAATAATAAAATCAGCCTTGGTCATATCACCGAATAGACTTTTATCATGCTTGAAAATATCGATAATCCGGTGAACGCATAGTTTTTCATAGCCGGTCATAATTGACACGGCAATAACACGGGACAGAAACATACCCAGAGCAGACACTGTGCCGATGACAAAAATCAACGTGGCAAATGCAAATGGGCCTAAATTATTTGCCAAACTCGTGACTATGCTGACTATGCCGGGAAGATCGCTGCCCTCAGAAAAATATGAAAACATGATGGTCACAACGACCGCCTGGGTTCCGATGACCATGATTGACAGACCGCCAATTACAAAAAACTGCATCCAAAAATGCCGGAATATGTCTAAGGCTATATCGAAAGAAAAGTCCTTAATCCGTATTCTCTTTTCTAAAGAATTATTCTGCGTAGTGTCCTTCCAACCATCAATTTTATTGTCAATCTCAACTGCGGGTCTGCTTAAAGACCTATCTGCAGCTACCAAATCTTGATCCACAATCGACTTTTCGTACTTCATTACATTTTATAGAGCTTCAAATTAACAGCTACTTTCCTTTTTCTGCCCCTTGTAACACCCCGATCAAAACTCGGGGATAACCGAAAGGTCACATGGTTAGCATTTTTATAAGAACCAATTCCACTACCTTAGGTTATGGGTTCATTAAACCACAATCAAATTCAGATTGGCTAATATCATTTTCAACCACATCTATGGGTCCTCAACCTAGTGTCCCGAATCTAAAGTTCGTATCATTTTCAGTCAGGCACTTTTCGAACTTTAGATTCGAAAGGACACTAGCCAATTTTTGAATCTAGCAAGGTAATTCCTGTCACGCTTTGCATCATACTACCACAGCACGAAGTATTTGAGTTTGTTTAAGAACTCTCAATGAAATTGTATGGCCTACATAACCATTTTCTGGAAGCTAGGTTGAAGTGACAATGTCGCCTCCACCTCGCAACAGATTCTCATAGAATTGAGGTTTTACAGTAACAAAACTCGTCGGACCCCGGGAAAAGACTGCGCGCTGAAATTTTCTGTTGACCTAATTTACTCCATAGGGTAGAGCGTCAGGATACTTGCAATTCTTGGTTGTATTCTGCGTGATCTAGAGTCACGCGGAGTGCGGTAGCTAAGATAGATGCTTAAGATAAACTTTTGTTAGAAATGACTGCCCCCCTAAGATAATAAATCATTGAGCGGTAGGGCGCGACATACTCAATTTCCTGAATTCGGTAGATGAAAAGGGCGGTGCGCAGCCTCTTAGGCTAACGCCTACCTCCAAATGATCGCCTTCAGAGCCTTTGATTTGCCGTGTTTTCGGACGGAAAACCGGTGTCCACTTTTCCTGAAAACATTCTAGGTTGACGAACATTATGTTCCTGTCCGGTCATTTGGATGTTGGAAAAAACCTCGAACACCATTGTGTGGTTCTCAAGCTGGGTATCTCTAAATACTCCCTTCGGGCCATCCGCCATCCCCTGCCATCTAATTATCGCAGAATATGGCGGCTGGCAGGGGATAGTGGATGGTTTTTAGAGGTATCCAGCTGTCGCTCTCTGTGCATGCTTGCAACTAAGGTCGTTACTGTCGCAATGCTCATTATCGCGTCAGCGACAAGCGGCTATTTTCAAGACGCGATGGCGAATGACACAGTTCAAAAAAATGTCGCCTTATCCCGTCCCTACAAAGTAGAGCCGGCACCAAATTATGAAACCGCTCAAGTTGATAATGGTGGCATACTG
The DNA here is from genome assembly GCA_965224165.1 of Methyloligellaceae bacterium. Lineage (GTDB taxonomy): Bacteria > Pseudomonadota > Alphaproteobacteria > Rhizobiales > CBDCYM01 > CBDCYM01. The sequence goes on from CBDCYM010000011.1 coordinate 2,721,012, forward strand.
ACTGATGGAAAAGATGGGTACTGGTGGTTTTGGCGCAACGGCACCTCACTTGGTTGGTCCTGGCGAACATCCGTCACGGTTTCTATCGATTTGCAAAAACCCGTTGCCATTTCCCATGTGCAAGTGCAAGCGGGAGCAAAAAAATCTGGCGAAGCATATTACCCGTCACAGATCTTCGTCTATGGCGGTGACGGTACTGGCCATTATGTGTTTCTTGGGGCAACTGGCTTGCAGCGAGATCGCGAAAGCCCAAGCTCGGGAACGCTACGCAACTTTAGCATAAGATTTCCACCGCACATGGTGCGAAAACTTGTTGTACTTACCTTTGCTCGAGGCGCATTCATTTGGCTCAGTGAAATTAAGGCGTTCGGTATAGACAGCGGTGCGGAAATCGCCGGCAAATCCGCTGACAATTTTACCTCGATCGACATGGTGCGTGCCGATGCAACGTTGCGACGACGTAAGGCCATTGCCGCCTTGCCTATCCCAAAACCGATGGGCCCAGAAATTTCACGCCGCTGGACAATGCCGATTTCGAATTTGGCAACCAAGGCAAATGGTACAGGGCAAACCGGTTGTAAAATTACACGCATTGATCCTTGGTCAGAGAAACCGAAGCAGGACTCTCCTATAACTGAAGGCGCTAAATTGCTGGCGCTAAAAGGTGGCTACGACCATCTAGCATTTCGTATTTCCAACTATTCTGACACAGTATCCAACATACGTGTTGTAAGCGCGGAATGGAAAAATGGAGCACTGAGTTGGTATGCGTTGGCCCATGCGCAAGCGCTAGATTACTCCTGGGTGCCCGATGTCGTCGTACCATTCAAGGGAGGCGTTCTGCCGCCACGGTCTTCGATGGTTATCGTTGGCGAAGTCACGCCACACTATACCGGCCATGAGCGCATAACGTTCAATATAGCATGCGCTGATCAGTCTTCTGAGTTCGACGTAGCTGTACAGTCCATTGCACCGCATGAAGATGTACCGCCATTGCATGGTAATCTGTGGACCTATCTACACCAACCGACGCACGCCTCGATAAACCGCGCATTGACTTGTGATTCCAAATTTCTGGAAAAATTTGGGATTAATACGGTTGTGGTGCACCCGGACGCTTTATTAGACAAAGACGGCGAGCGGCCGACAGATCTGCTTAAGCGCTACCTGCGGGCTTATCATAATGCTCCTCGTGTTCTCCTTTTTATGGACGTTAAGATGCGCCCCTGGGCTTTCCGCAAAATGCCGGATAGCAAGGCGGCACAGACATTGCGGGCATGGTGGCAATGGCTTCAACGCATTGCCGAGGAGGAGAAAGTAACCGGGGAGCTCATTCTCTACCCAATCGATGAACCTCAACCAAAAGATGTTCCACTCCTACTTCGAACACGTGACCTGTTCCGGCAAGCGGGCATAAAAGCTAGAGTTTACTCTACGGTGGAACATAAAGCGGCAAGATTACTTACGTCTCTCGATATCTTGCAACTTCACAGGCCATCTCATCCCTGGCGCTCTGTCCTAAAAGTTAGTGAATTACACGGCTATGACACGCGCCACGACGGCAAACTGCTATCAATCAACAACTACTATCGCATGCAAGGCTGGCGCGCATTTGAACTGAGCCTTACAGGAATCGGAATTTGGTCCGCATGGGACAGTTCAGGACTTAGCGATCCCAAAAGCGGGTGGAATCCATTTGTTGGAAAGCGCGAACGTGACTTCGGTTTGGTTTATGCCTCACCTAAAGGATGCGGCTGGCCAAGCAGGCGGCTGATCGCCTGGCGACGGGGCTTAGAGGAGAACCGCATTCTGCGAACCTGCACCCAGGGCAAACCTAACCACAGTCATGGGCAGCATATAAAAGCTGCAATTGCAGAAAAAAGCACTGCCGTGGCACGACGCACGCTAGCACAAGTGGTTAAAGAATGCGGATAATGAAAGACCGTAGTAACCATCAAGTCCACAACAACAACTTCGACCTAGTCCGGCTCTTTGCCGCTGCGCAAGTTGCCATTGTGCATATCTGCGAACATCTTCAGATGCCAAAATCCTTAGCTCTGCAAATTTTAGAGTTTTTTCCAGGCGTGCCGATTTTTTTCTTTGTATCAGGTTTCCTCGTTTCACAGTCTCTAGAACGCTCACAAAGTCTCGCAAGCTATTTTCGTAAACGCTGCTTACGTATCTATCCAGCCTTGCTCGTTTGCCTGGCCTTTTCAATTGCCTTGGCTGCTTCGTTTAAATCACTCCCTTGGATGTCTGGAGAGTTCATGGCATGGCTCGTGGCACAAATGACCATAGCCCAGTTTTTCAACCCAACTTTCTTGCGTGATTTCGGCGTTGGCGTGCTTAATGGAAGTCTTTGGACAATTCCTGTGGAGTTGCAATTTTATTTGGCCCTGCCGTTCATCTATGCATTCGGCCGAATGATGGGAATCCGATTTTTCTGGTATGTCACCATTGTTGCCCTCATCCTCCATACAGTCTTTCTAGCGATGATCTATGGCACCGGCACCATGGCGGCAAAGCTTGCTCAAGTCACGGTGCTTCCCTGGCTCGGTTTTTTCATGGTCGGAGTTCTCGCCCAACAATATTGGGCGGTAATTTCTGGCCTGTTCTGCGGAAAACTCATCCTATGGTTGGTAGCTTACTGCACTATAGCGATTCTAATCTACTTTGTTGCCCCAGACTATGCGACTGGCAACAGGATTAACACGATCTCTGGACTCGCATTGTTTGGCGTCGTCTTATCGGCGGCCTATACAGTTCCAAACCTGAGCCATCTTCTGCTTGGCGGAAATGATATCAGCTATGGACTGTACCTTTATCACGCACCGTTCATTAATGCCGTTCTAGAGCTACAGGAAAGCGGCAGCCTTGAAATCGGGGCTATTCCAAGCGCAGTTCTTATCTTTTTTATGTCCATAGCGACTGCGGTTACGTCATGGCGGTTGGTTGAACGTCCGGCGCTAGCTCTGAAACATGGCCGGAAAAACCAGACGGTGATCTCTCCCAGAACTGGGATAGGTGCTTGAGATGCAGCACCGGCGAAATATAAATGAATGGGTTTCTGATCTCGCCGCCAAGGCCCTTGCGATAACCTGTGCATTCAATCTTAATGGTGTTGCAAACATGGCCTTTGATGTTGGCCAGTCCGTTTCATTCGTTATGTTAACGACATCTCTCATTCTGATTATTCTACGAGGCAAAGCGGCTTGGTCAACGCCGATGGTGCTTTTGGTAGCAGCGATAATGAGCTATCTCCTCTTGGCAACCATTTTTTACGACCCATTTGCTACGATATATCCACCAACCAAATTCTATCAGGCCTATGGAGGCGGGATTCTAATCCTTTGGGCCGTTGCCGCTTATACGGCAAGCTTGGCGTCGGGACTTCAACTTGGTACCTGGCTTGCTTTTTTACGTAATGTTTTTCTAATTTCAGCGGCCTCTGTTTGGGCATCGCCGGTTCTTTACCAGTATTACGTCAACCTGCCATTATCGTCAGAGCAACGCATGGGCGGTTTTTTTGGTAATCCGAATGAAGCAGCAATGGCTTCACTCCTTGCCTTTGCTCTTCTCCTCACAGTACCATTCCGCCGCCGTTTGATTCAGTTTTCATTGCTTTTCATGGCGGCTGGTGCGGTCATACTAACGTTCTCCAAAACAGGTATAAGTGCGTTGCTGATAATTCTTGCCTGGCACACAGTTCACCGGGCAAAAGGTATACGACTGGCTCTCACTTTGGCTGGTACACTCTTTGCCGTTATCGCCATTCAGGATATCAACAGTGTTCTGGAGGCAGTCGTTGAGAATCCAGTGTTGGAGTTCGACGCTTCTCAGAAGAGACGTATTCTGGCGGTTGGAGACATCCTAAGCGGCCGGATCAACAAGGAAACGTCAACCGGCCGTACCTACCTTTGGGGACTTGTCCTGGAAAGAGCTTGGGAGCGTTTCCCGCTTGGCGATGGGCTTGGCAGTGCGCATCACATTATCGGCGGTATCTTTGAGAACGGGGTTTGGATGGGGGCGCATAACACATTCCTCATGCTTTTTAGTGAAGCCGGGCCTTTGCCTGCAGGCCTGCTGATTGCTGCAATTATATTGTTAGCTATTGGGGCAAAACGGAATGGGGGTGGAAAAGTCGAACTGTTTTGTCTCTTTCTTCTCGTCATTGATATGATAGCTACACATGGCGCGTTGGCAACACGTTACCATAATCTGATGTTGGGGATGGTGCTCGGACTGGTGGCAAATCGGGGATTGATGGTGGGGAGTAGCGTAGTGCGTGCTCCAGGGGACACGTTTCCTCAGTGTGTAAATATGGCAGTTGGCCAAGTGAAATAGAAGCTGAATGTGTTCGAATCAGGCTGAAAAAACAAAGTTACGTTCGGCGGACGTTGGAGCCGTTGTAAACAAAAGAATTCCATCAGACGGCATCGCGTTTAGCATTCTATACAGGATCTTGCCGAGCAGAGCATTCAGGAGACCGTATAATGAACAATAACACATCCGTGATGTCGAAAATCCTACTGTACGGACCGCCATTTGGACGTGCTATCTCTAAAGGATATGGTAGTGGTACAGGTGGTTATACGCGCAATATGCAGACATATCTCTCATCACTCGAACCAAACAGTTGGACACTTGAACCGCTTTTTCATACGGTTCGTGGTGAGTTTGGAGATATGCGAGAGCTATTTGCCATTCGTATGGTAATTGATAGTTACAGAATCGTTACCGGATTACTTCGTCATCGGCCTGATGCTGTTCATATACTTTTCGGTTTCACTGCTGCACATCCCCGTGTGGCATTTATGACGTTGATATGTAAACTTTTGAATATTGCATTGGTATGTGATTTAAAGGCAGGTGCCTTTATCTCAGGTTACCAGAAAAGCAGTTTTTTTCGTCGAGCCTTGTTGAGATTTATTTTGCGCTCAGCGCAAACGGTTCTTGTTGAGGGAAAAGTTTACCAAGCTTTTCTTAAAGAAACTCTCAATGTGGAAGCACACTATTTCCCAAATTTTGTTCCAAGTGATGAAGTGCCAAAAGATGCACCAAAACGTTTAACTAGTGACAAATTAAAAGTACTTTTCGTAGGGTACTGTTATCATGGCAAAGGTGTTTATGAAATTATTGAGGGTTGCGCTCATGCCGCTACTACTGCCAGACTACCAATTGTTCTAACGTTTATCGGAGAGGAAGAGGCAGAGTTTACAGCTTTTGTTGATGCATTTGAGTTTCCACCTAATCTCACTGTAAAAAGATCTGGTCGTCAATCTAATGTTGATGTGCGAAATGCCATGCTTGAAAATGATGTATTTTGCTTTCCTAGTAGACACCAAGGAGAGGGGCACAGTAATGCAATTAACGAAGCCATGATGTGCGGCATGGTAATCATCAGTACTAGGCATGGATTCCTTGAAGATGTTTTGCAGGAAGAAGGTGCATACTTTATTAATCAGAATTCAGCGGGAGACATTTCGGCAGCGCTGGTTGCAATCAATCAGGATCGTACTTCTGCCCGAAATAAAAGCGCTTTTGCAAGGGAACGCCTGATTGCGGAATTCACATCCGATATGGCAAGTTTGCGGTTGTCGAGAGCTTACAGTCAGATTATTACAACAGCCGCTCGCGATGTTCTTTTCAAAAGGCAAAAGAAAAGCCAGTGATTTAACGTTTTGACACTATGGCGTGATCTACGCTTGACAAGGCGGTGTTCGCCTGTGAGGCACTTTGGTACGGCATTCCTGCTATGGCTTCGAATGCAGTAAAGCGGCCCAAAGGAGTAGAGATATTTTTATCACGCAACCTTGAGCAATTTACATCGCTCCTTCTCACTTGTGTGGCAAAACCACATCAGAAAGTCCAAGTGCGACATCTGGACATATGGCGAGGATGTAGCAATGATTTGCGAACGTTTACTTGAAGCGGCGAAGAGCAGATGAAAATAGAATCTATATATCTCCGTTTTCCAATTATCCTTCAAAATACAGCGTGTAGCCTTGAAGGCTGGCGGATCCAACGGTCTCGTTACAATAAAGATTTTTGGAGACGCCTTAAAAAAGCAGAAAAACGGGCACTGCTTTCCACCGAAGAAATTGAAGCCAAACGCGACGTAGATCTTTCTGCGTTTGTACAGCATGCAGTGGCGAGCGTTCCGTACTACAAACGTTTATTCACCCAACTCAAAATTGAGCCTACGGATATTCGTAAGCTCTCTGACTTATCGTCTCTCCCCATTCTTACAAAACAACAGGTGCAGGAGAATCCGGCAGAATTTATGTCTAATATTGTTCCGAATCGGCAGCGTATTGAAAGTCATACCAGCGGAACAACCGGTGCAGGGTTGCGGTTCGCTACTACAAGGGAGGCCCTACGCCAGCAATATGCTATTTGGTGGCGCTATTTGCGTTGGCATGGCCTCGAACCTGGAACTTGGTGTGGCTATTTCGGAGGACGTTCTATTGTCCCTGTTAAGCAATGCAATCCACCGTTCTGGCGAACAAATTGGCCTGGTAGACAGGTTATATTCAGCGCATATCATATGAACGCACAGAATCTGAATTCTTACCTTGACAAGTTAAAGAAAATCCAGCCGCCGTGGTTACACGGTTATCCATCTCAACTTGCTCTTATTGCATCTCACATGATTGATACAGACTACAGTCTGGGGTACAGGCCGAGGTGGGTAACGATCGCATCTGAGAGTTTGCTTGACCACCACCGAACACTTCTGAAAGAGGCGTTCGGTATTGATCCCATTCAGCATTATGGTATGACCGAAGCTGTCGCAAACATTTCTCAGTGCCATCATGACCGCCTTCACGTTGACGAGGATTTTGCGGCTGTGGAATTCATCCCAGTTGGAGACGAAGGGTTATACAAAATTGTTGGCACCAATTTCTCTAATTTTGCCACACCGCTTTTGCGCTACGATGTGGGCGATCACGTTCGGTTATCAGACGAAGGTTGCGATTGTGGCCTGCCGGGGCGAATCATCAAGAGTGTAGACGGCCGGCAGGAGGCCTATGTTGAACTCGGGAATGGAGTGCGGGTGGGCAGGCTCGATCATATATTCAAAGACCTTGTCAATGTTCGCGAAGCTCAAATCTACCAAAGTGTGGCCGGAGCAATAGAGGTCCGTATCGTGAAAGGTGTTAATTACAGAGAGAGCGATGAAGTTGACCTGTTGCGTGAAATCCGCTCTCGACTTGGTCATGATTTGCGGATTGCTGTGAACTATGTGAAACAGATAGAAAAAACTCGATCTGGGAAACTACGTTTTGTAGTTAGCGATTTGCAACGCAACCAGTTACCTGCGTGAACAATAACACAACAACATCCAATGCCTTGAGAATTAGTTCTCCCCACCTCCGCGAGGTGGCGAAGCACACAGGCCTCGTATTTGTCTCCACACTCGCCATCCAAGCAACGACATTCGCAATCCTCGCGATCGCTGCTCTAATAATGCCAACCGAAAATTTTGCACGCCTTAGCCTGATCGTCGCAGCGACAATGCTAGCCAATGCAGTATTCGACCTGGGGCTCAACCTGACTTCGACCAAGATGTATGGCGATACGCGTGACGAAGCATTCCTGCGCACGGCGTTTCTTGTGAGGTTCGCATGTATCCCTTTGGGCTGTTTGCTGGGTGGCGCAGTATGGGGGGTATGGGATGCGTCTGATATTGGTTTGGGCATCAGCCTCGGCGCCCTTCTAAACGTTTGGAATGGTATCCGGGCAAGTGATCAGGCACGTCAGGATTACCGTAGTTTTGTACGCACGAGTCTGGCCTTTGCCGGCCTTCGTGCTTTGGTCGGGTTTGCTGCGCTTTTTGCTACTCGCGATCCAATCATCACAGCGTTTGCCACCTATGCGCTACCAATATTAGCAGGTGCATTCTCTACTTCGGCGCGCTATGTGGTCGACGCTGTTGCAGGCCCGCGACGGTCCGTAGGCGACATGCTAGGTTACTCAACCTACGTTTATATCAATGCGGTAATGTTTGGTGCGATCACCTATTTGCCTCAGTTCATTATTGCCTCACGCTTCGATGCAGAAGCCGTTGGCACATATGGACTGCTTCTCACATTTACCGCACCGATCTCCTTGTTGGTCTATTCTATGCGCAGTGTTCTACTACCGAAAATGCTCGGCGACGGGCCCGGGTTCGAGAATCTGCTGTGGAGTTGGCAGGGAGCGGTCGTGATTTTCGGACTATGGATCTCATTCATGGTCGGTGGCGCCGTGCTTGGCTATGGGTTGGAAATTTTTTACGGGCAAAGATATCCAGAAATCCGACCGGCGTTCTTGATATTCTTCACAGGCTTCTCTGCCATGTCAATGATTGGGTTTTATAGCCTCAGTGCTCATACTCTCGGTGTGCCACAATTGGGCATGTGGGTCAGCGTGGTAAATTTTGCAGTATTGACATTGGTATTGGCGTTATTTGGTTTCACGTTCTTAAACGTCGTTTTTTTGACCGCCCTAGTCATGGTTATCGGCGAGACTATATTAACCGGTTTGCTCAGGTGGAAGCGACTAAAATGAGAGTTCTGATGATCGGACCTTATCCGGAACCTGGAAAACACGTTACGGGAGGTGTCGAGCGGGTGATTGATACACTTCTACCAGAGCTGGCGAAGCATATTGACCTGACACTTATCGCGCCACAAGCCTCACGTAATGGCGAAAGCAGCAATTACGACATACGAACGGTTTATTTTAAAAAACCTCCAGGTCCGGGGGCGCTTTCCTACTGGACTGTGGATGCGTACCGGACTGCACGCCTCGTTGCTCAACTGCAACCTGATCTGGTTCATTTTCAAGGACCGGTAGGTATTGGAAAGCTAATACGAAGTCCCAGCATTTTCACGGTTCACGGAATTGTTGATCGCGATTTGATTGCCTCCAACCGAGACAAGCGTTACGGTCTGATTGCACGGAAGATCGCGGCGCAAATTGTTCGAAATGCCGAGGCTCGTGCTCGTCGAATTATCAGCAACGTCATCGTAATCAATCCTTACGTAATCGAAGCGCTGCCTGATGTCGCCAATCTTCGACAGTTCGAAATTCCGAACCCGATCGATCCCATCTTCTGTACGCCCTTGCCGCCACAATCACAAAAACGGGCGAGGCGAATTATTTCCGTTGGGCGGATCGGACCTCGAAAGAACACGTTGCACGCGGTAGCTATCGCTGCGTGCGCACTAAAGACTGACAAACATTCGTCATTCATAGTTTTTGGACCGCCAAATAACGCCAAATATCTCAGGGAATGCGAAATGATTGCTCAAGCGGACGGCATTGAGCAGCGAATTGTTTTTCCTGGAAGCATTACGTCTGAAAGGCTGAAAATTGAACTCCAACAATCCTCTATCCTGATGATGACGTCAAAACAAGAAACCGCTCCTATGGCCATCGCCGAAGCACACGCGCGCGGTGTGGCTGTCGTTGCACCCGAAGCCTTCGGCATCAAGCACATGATCACACCAGGGCGAAACGGATTTTTTTTGCCAGATGCAGACATTAGCACACAAGCCGATGTTTTACGCCAGGCTCTCGACCACGATTGGGATAGGGATGCCATTGCAGCCGAGGCACAAGCGGCTTATAACCCTGAGCATGTGGCGGAGTTAACGGTTGCCGCTTATCGTGATGTTTTAAGCAAAAAATAAGGCATATTTCTTTACCGCCACGTCTCCAAACTCGGCGTGACACCATAATAAAGTCCTGGCTCGACGGGCAGGTGGCCTGGAGTGACGGTCGGGATGGCAATGTAGAACACCGTGCCTGGCAGGGCGTAGAGCCGTTTGATGATGTTGGTATAGCCGCTAAATTTGCGTGGCTCCACATCAAGTAATCGTGTCACCTGTTTCCAACCATCCGCCGGTGCGATCACCTGATGGCTTTTAAAGGCTATACCATCGAGATAGCTCTGCCTATGAAGGTCGGAATCATACATCAAACCCAATGCACCTGATTTAACGAGCACATGGAAGTTGAATGTCAACTTATCAGGGACCGGAACGCTTGGGTTGGTCAGAACGAGATAATAGGTCGTGCCATCGATTGTCACAGATGTTGACGTACCACTACCGGCTGTTACTTGCATAAGATAAAATTCGGGGCCGTAGCGCCGGTAGGAGAGGTTGGTATCGTCTTTGAGTTTGTCAATCAGCGACTTCACATCCGGGTCAAGCGTACCATTTGTGCCGCCATAGTCATTATTGTTAAAGATGAATTTCGGACCTGCCGCAAATGTCGAACCATTAACCGATTTCAGATAGCTGGGTGCCGAGAATGCTCCAATACCGGTTCCTTGAGCTTCTGGGTTTTCAGCGAACCGGCCACCATCCTTGAGCAAATTAAATATGGATGGCGTCGTGATGAGATCAGAATGCACATCACCTGCATAGTTCGGCCTGCCTTCACCTTGATAGAGAACCGCTTCATCGAAATAAGCCGTACCAGCAACGCTGACCGCACCGGAGCTCGCCAGAACGACCTCCATCCTATTCGCAGTCGTGGGAACGCGAATGTCATCGATCACCTGCCATAGCCAGCCATCTGTCATCCAGGTGCCCGTATCAATGCTGAAGTGCCCTGTCGCATCTCCGTCGATAGCAACCCAGAATTTGCCTGTACCGGAATGCCCTCCTGATGTTGCATAAAGACGAACAGCGAGCGACATTTTCTTGCCAAGCAGGGGTTTGATGGCATCATTTTCGAAAGTAAATTTAAGAAGGTTATTGCCCCCGGTGATTTTGACGCTGTGGGGCTTGCCTGGAAAAACGGTCGTCGTCTCTTTCGCAACCGCACTCTCATCAGTGGCAATCCACCTGTCCGGTACGACATTATCAAAGGCGGACAAATCACCATTAGGAATTAGATTAACGGTTGCCCGGTCAGTGAGCCAAGAGCCAAAGGTGCTGCAAGGCGGCAGGTCCCGCGCGGAATTCCAATGCCGCTTGGCCTCATCAAGGATAACCGTCGAGCCCGCAGAATTCGGATGGGTATTGTTTGTATACCATGCAGATGGCTTACCTGCTTCCACAAACCGGGAGTGAGCGTCCATCACCGTCATACCGGGGAAGTGTTCGGCTATGCAGCGCAATCCTTCTATGACACTATCCATGCCATCATCGTCACGGAAAGGATATTGCAACATAATGGCAATGGGTGTGCCGGGTTTATCAAGCAAGATCTGCTGAAACGCTTGGATATAATACCGGCGAATATCGGCGACGCTGCTTGACCATCGGTTGACGCCGTCATTGGTGATAATTACGTCTGGTGTGAGTGCGCCGATTGCATCCCCATAACGTGTCGTCATCCAATGAGATATATGATAACCGCCCACAGAAGCATTATAGACGTGAATGGTGCGCGCACCCGTTCCGGTCGAGAGGGTGGAAGCCGCACCATAAGCCGTGCCGTCATGCTGGTAAAACAACACGGTATGGGTTGGATATTCTTCACCTAAGAACTCGGCAAAACGGTATATCCACTCACTCGTCTCATCGCTTGAACTATCACCGATGAACAAAAACGTGACGTCCTCAGCACCGGCCATAATTTTGCGTTTGGCTGGAAAGAGGGAGGAGATTGTTGGCGCATCCGGTGTCGTGCTTGGCAACGATACTTCACCAGTGTCTTTATCAATGAGAATGGCATCACGCCATGTGCTACCATCAGGACTTACTTTGACATGAAAATCATCATCACCGGTGGTGCCAAACTCAGCGCGGCCTGAGTAGTTCGTTTGAAACAACACAGAAGACGTATCGCCGGATGTGTTTTTATTGACCTTAAGCTGATGCCCAGCGCCCTCATGAGTAAACAACGAGTTTGGAGAAGAGACCGACAGCCGATTGGTAGCATCGGCAGTTGTATTAACACCCACGAGCGAAGTGGGATTCATGATTTCTTCACTTACCGGGGACCAATTGCTACCACGCCAAATAAGCAAAATTCCTTCATCTTCTATCCAAACAAGCCAGCCCTCACGCGGTTGATGAAATACCCAGGCATTATCTTGAAAAGCAGCGATCTGACCATCCTTACCAGCCCAATCCCCCGTAGCGCCAGATGCAGGAATATAACGATCACCTGAATTTGGTGTCCCCGGAGGAACCGTCAAATCTCTGTCTATGACGCTGATTTGCACTAGAGCATCAAGTGTTTGGATGGCCTCATTATGGGTTACGTGTTTTTGCGCCTGGGCTGCCATTATATAAGGAAGCTTCAAATTTACAGTTTCATTCATATATGGCACCTCAAACACTGTCGATCTGTTCTCATGATGAAAATAACATTAGAGAATTATGCGGGGATAAAATTTCGATTCTGATCTCGCTCCAGTCAACTCCAGCAATCCATTCGAACCATTCCACGCACTCCTGAACGGCATCCTTCCAAAACCTGCATCTGAGAAATAATCGCTTACGACATGCTTGACCAATTAGCACGAGGGAGTTATCGCGTCGCCCGTCTTTACCATACCGCTCGACATCTAAAACCGATCCAAATATATGCTCGTCTACAAAATCGCTACCGCCGATGCCGCCCAAAGCTTGAGAAAGCACCTCCGCGAAGATCGCAAACAACTTCATTTTCTGCACCCATTTCTCGCCCGCAAAGTCTAATTGGGCCCACCCGAATACGTTTTCTCAATGAAGAGGGAAACATTAACCGACCGGACCAGTGGAACGACCCAGAACGAGAAAAACTCTGGCTTTATAACCTTCACTACTTCGACACTCTTGCGGGGCCAATAGATAAGACGCACAAAGATTGGCAGCGGATTCTTTTATCTCGCTGGATCATTGAAAATCCTCCAGGTGCCGGCAATGGCTGGGAACCCTATCCGGTTTCTTTGCGGATTGTTAACTGGATAAAATGGGCGCTCAGAGGTGCGGAAATGGAGGAGGCTTGGCTTAATAGCTTAGCGGTGCAGGCTCGTTGGCTTGAGAATTGCCTCGAATGGCATCTGCTTGGCAACCATTTGCTTGCCAATGCGAAAGCCCTGGTTTTCGCCGGATTATTCTTTGACGGTCCCGAGGCTGAACTCTGGTTGAAACGCGGCCTCTCCATCTACGAGCGCGAACTTCCTGAACAGATTCTTAGCGATGGCGGTCATTTTGAACGATCACCGATGTATCATTCCATCATCCTGGAAGACCTGTTGGACTTATACAATCTAGCATGCGCAAATCGAATTGAGGACCGGTATGAGTTTAGACGGCTACCTCACCTTACCAAGAGCATGCGCAACTGGCTCGCAGTTATGACCCATCCCGACGACGGGCCATCATTTTTCAATGACACGGCTTTTGGCATTGCCGGGAGCCGTAAAGATTTAGAGGCGTATGCCAAACGGCTTAGGTTATCAAAAATCTCCGGGCCCAGCGAGGATACCTACCATTTAGCAGCTTCAGGATATGTACGCGTTAATAACGGTGATATGACCGCAATCCTCGATTTGGCTGCGATTGGCCCCGACTATTTGCCGGGCCATGCCCACGCGGATACGCTTTCATTCGAAATGTCGGTTGGCGAAGAGCGCGTTATAGTTAACAGCGGCACCTCTCTTTACGGTCGATCTCAATTGCGCCAATACCAGCGTTCAACAGCGGCTCATTCGACCGTTGAAATTGATGGCGAAGATTCCTCCGAGGTATGGGGTGGATTTCGTGTTGCAAGACGTGCGCACGTGCACAATGTGAAGATCGATGATATCGATCATGCTATTCGTGTGAAAGCGGAGCATGATGGCTACAAAAGACTAGGTGGCAACATCGTTCATAGCCGGTGTTGGTGGATAGAACCTGGGCGTATGACAGTTGAGGACTTAGTCAGTGGTCGCTTTAGCCGAGCGGTAGTGCGGTTCCATTTGGGACCCAAGGTCGATGTTAGCGTTCACGACAACGGAACAGAGGGTGAAATCCTGCTAGCGCAAGGGCGGCGCATCCGCTGGATAACATCCCTGCCAGCACGCATAGAGCCATCAAATTGGTATCCGGAATTTGGGAAGATCGTGAATACAAAGATGCTGGTTATCGACGCAATAGGCAATCGGCTAGAAACATCTTTTATTATCTGACAAGCGCAACCTCCTAGCATATCCGTTTCCTGGCCGACAATTTTCCGTCAAAGCAGGATACTTCCGGAACAATCGATTTCTCAAACAAACGTGCCCATAGGAGGGGCATGGTGTGCTTCTTGTCACCGGTGAACACCCCTCTCTTGGGCAAATTATTTGACAGCTCTAGATAATCGAATTTTGCACGTTAGTTTCGCCGAGGTGGTTTAATAACAACACCAACTCTGATCGATTCAATTGGGCATTTGAATTGAATCGGCCTCTACCTCACGATCTAGGAATTCGTGGCTAAAATCATAAAAACCGTAGCTGGATTTAAGATGCATATTCTAGTCATCTCGCAATTCTACTCGCCCGATATAACAGCAGCGGCATTCCGCATTCGCGAAACCGTCGACCTTCTTAAGAACGCAGGGCATGACGTGCGAGTAATTACCGCTGAGCCTCACAAATCCGACAGAGATGCGGATCGGCTTGCCGATCAAAGGGAGGGTGTAAGACGTGTCTATGTTTCTCCCATTCACAATGGTGGAATGCGAAATCATCTAAATCATTACTTCTCGTTTGTACGGGGGAGCTTGTGGGTCGGCATTAGGCAACGTTTTGGTAGTTGGCGTCCCGACGTGATTTGGGCATCATCACCACCGCTATTCGTGGGACTTACGGGGCGAGCACTCGCGTATCTTTTTGGCTGTCCACTGGTGTTTGACATACGCGATATTTGGCCGCAATCGGCGGTGGCCGCCGGGCAGATATCACAGGGAGGACCAGCCTTTAAGCTTGGCCTTTCTCTCGAACAAAGGCTCTATAATACCGCTGATCATATCACCTGTGTTTCACAGCCGATGGCCAAATATATTGCGACAAAGTCAAATACTCCAACAACAGTAATCTATAATGGAGTACTGACATACGCTACGGAGGGGTTAGTCAAAGCTGAGGCAGGCCGCCGTAAACGCATTCTTTATGCTGGCAATATGGGACGGGTACAAGGGCTTGATGTGATAATTAGGGCTTTTGCCACGGCTATAGCGAACGACGGTCTACCGGGATGGCGGCTCGAGCTTATTGGTGGCGGTGCACTGGAAGAGGAACTCCGCACACTAATTGAGGAACTCAGCTTGAGCAACAGGATCACCTTAAGGTCGTCCATCGACAAGCACGAAGTTCTGCAAGAACTGGCCAGCTCGGCAGCCCTGGTTATTAACCTCAAGGCTGACAAAGTATTCGAACTGACTATTCCATCAAAAGTGTTCGACTATATGAGCGTTGGGAGACCAATACTCTTTGGAATTACCGGTGAGGGTGCTGACATATTGCATGCGACGGGTGCCAATATCGCATTTGAGCCTAATAATCCCGAATCTTTCGTTCAAGCTCTTGAAATTCTTGATGACAGACTAACAGCGCTTGAAATCAAAGCTGAGAAAAACCCAATCACTGTACGAGGTACTTATTCTCGTGAAACTAATACAGAGAAGCTGGTTGAAGTTTTTAAGACAATATCCGGGAGAATGATATGAAGATTATCGTTACTGGCGGAAGCGGATTTATCGGAACCAATCTCATACGTGATTTATTGGAAAAAGGATTTGATGTTAAAAACTTTGACTTGAATGAGAGCAAGCAGTTTCCTCAATTGACGACAATTGGCGATGTCTGTGATCCGAACGAAGTTATGAGGGCTTGCGAAGGAATGAATGCCATTATCCATCTTGCAGCGGAGCACCGGGATAATATCCACCCCACCGATCTTTACTATAAAGTCAATGTCGATGGCGCAAAGAGAATAACCGAAGCTGCTACTGCGAACGATATTCATACAATCATCTTTACAAGTACGGTGGCGCTTTACGGCCTCAACATTGGTATTCCGGAAGAGACTAGCCCAGTTCACCCTTTTAATGACTACGGACGAAGCAAACTTCAGGCTGAAAATGCGTTTCGACAGTGGGTTGAGCAAGACGCTTCTCGCTCGCTTGTAATAGTGCGGCCTTCTGTAGTATTTGGTGAGAACAACAGAGGAAATGTCTATAATCTGTTAAAACAAATTTACGGTGGAAAATTTTTTATCATTGGCCAAGGAAATAATAAAAAATCGATGGCATATGTAAAAAATGTTAGCCAATTTATAATTCAAGTATTAAACCTAGGACAAGGTCAGCATATATTCAACTATGCTGACAAGCCGGATCTAACCATGGAGGAATTGGTTAGTTTAACATGTAAAATATTAGAGCGAAAATTACCACCCAAGATACCTTATTGCGTGGGCTTGAGTTGTGGTTACGCATTAGATCTAATAGCTTCATTGACAGGCAAACAATTCCCGATCAGCGCTGTACGGGTGCGGAAATTTTGCGCAGATACTCAAGTAGGAACAAAGCAGCTCGAAGAACTTGAACTACAGCCTATTTATGCTCTGAAAGACGGACTGCTTAATACAATTTCCTATGAATTTCTTGGCAACAGAGATAAACAAGCATAGCTCAAAAATTCGTGTGTGCTTGTGCTTCGGTCTTGTTTTCGCACCAGAGAATCCGGTAGCTCTCTATGAAAGTATTGTCAGATTGAAGGACAATTGCGAATTGCGATCACAATTGAGTACGAACGGTATTGCTGCAGCGGGCAATTACGATCGCTCGCGACTTGCGTCCAGCATGCTCACCACGCTTGAGACAGTAGCTCAAACAAGAAAGCAACATATGAATTGATTGGCACATTCGACGGTTAAAGATAACCATTCGGCAGTTCTGTCAGTCTATTTATCGATCGCGACCTCTGTCCCCTTTTTGGCTTCTCTCGGTTTCTCTATTCCGCAGGCTTCAATGCATCAGAGCTTAGCGAACCCTCTGAAGGATTTACACTGCTCTGTTTGCGCTTAAATCGACGGCCCTCCCAAATGGCATAAATCGCTGGAATTGCTATCAGCGTGAGTAAGGTTGTTGAAATCATCCCGCCTACCATAGGAAGCGCAATCCGGCGAATAACATCAGCACCAAGACCATCCGTGAAAAAGATGGGCAGCAAGCCTGCAATGATAACGCACACTGTCATGAGTATAGGGCGAACGCGCATCACTGCACCGGCAAGGATAGCCTTTTCGAGTTCTTGGTATGTAGAGGGGGGCTGTTGGCGCACCTGATGATCGATATAAAGAAGCATTATGACGGCGGTTTCCACGGCTATTCCGCCCAATGCAATGAAACCAACAGCTATTGCTACGGACATGTTGTAGCCGGCCAAAAAGACCGCCCAGAGACCGCCTGTGAGGCCAAAAGGCAGAGACAGCATGATGATGGCAGTACGATCAAATTTTCCAAAATGCAGCATTAGAAGCACAAATATGATAAGTACCACGGTCGGAACGGCAATAATAAGCCGTTCGCGAGCCTCTAACATTTGCTCAAACTGACCGGACCAGGTGATTGTATAGCCCGCCGGAAGATCCACTTTCCGGCGGATTTCGTTCCGAGCTTCCTCCACATATCCACCGATGTCACGACCGGATATATCAACAAAAACCCATCCGGTAAGCCGTGCATTTTCCGATTTAATCATCGGCGGACCATCTACAATAGCGATCTTGGCAATTTCTCCCAGGGGTATATGTTGCCCTGTAGGGGTCGGCACAAGTATTTCAGCCAATTGTTCCGGTGACTCCCTAAACGGGCGATCATAGCGCAGCATAATATTGTAGCGTTCACGTCCTTGAACACTTTCTGAAAGCTTCATGCCGCCAAGTGCTGTTTGAATAACCGATTGAAAGACGGCAAGATCGATATTGCGGCGTGCGAGCTCTCGGCGATCCGGCCGGATCTCGAGATATTTCCCACCAACAACGCGATCGGCAAAGGCCGAGCGGGTACCAGCTATCCCTTTGACGGCCGCCTCAACTTGCAAACCAATACGCTCAAGAGTTGGAAGATCATTGCCTGAGATCTTGATCCCAACAGGTGTACGTATACCGGTCGAAATCATGTCCATCCGGATCTTGATGGGATAGCCCCAGGAATTCACAAGGCCCGGCATTTTGGCGCGCTGATCAAGTTCCGTCATCAATTTTTCAGGTGTAAGCCCCTTGCGCCAAGCCTCACGTGGTTTCAGCTTTATCCAGGTTTCAATCATGGATATAGGAGCGGGATCTGTTGCCGTTTCTGCTCGCCCCACCTTTCCAAAAACGCGTTCGACTTCTGGCACAGTTCCAATGATCCGATTGGTCTGTGCTAAAATCTCCCTTGCCTTTGTAATGGAAACGCCCGGTAGAGTGGTCGGCATAAATAGAAGCTCACCTTCATAGAGGGCCGGCATGAACTCAGAACCAATGCGTTGCAGCGGATAAAGTGTTGAAGCCGCCACGCCTAAAGCAAACAGCAAAGTCAACCACCGCAGTCTCAAGGCTCCTTTGAGCAATGGCATGTACAGCCACACAAAAATTCGGTTGATGGGATTATCCCTCTCTTTGCGCACCCGTCCCTTGATCAACCACAGCATGAGCACAGGCACCACCGTCACAGATAAAAATGCCGCGAAGGCCATCGCATAGGTTTTTGTAAAGGCAAGCGGTGCAAACAATCGGTAGCTTTGCCCCGTAAGCGCAAAGACCGGCAGGAAAGAAACGGTGATAATAAGCAACGAAAAGAAGAGTCCCGGTCCAACCTCTTTGGCGGCCAATAATAAGGCTTCCGATTTTTCTTTGGCGCTTGCTGTTGGGGGCAATTCGGATAGCTTCCGGTGAGCGTTTTCGACCATCACAATCGAAGCATCCACCATTGCACCGATGGCGATGGCTATACCTCCCAAGGACATGATATTGGCCGTTATCCCCTGCTCGGCCATGACGACAAAAGCACCCAACACACCTAGCGGCAATGTTATAATCGCGACAAATGCCGAACGTGCATGCAGAAGAAAAATCAGGCAAATTAGGGCAACAACAATACCTTCCTCAACAAGCTTTGTTACAAGATAGTCGACGGCGCCCTTGATGAGAGGAGCACGATCATAAACGATTTCAACTTCGACGCCTTTGGGCAATCCAGCTTTAATCTCATTTAGTTTTTCTTTAACAGCCTTTATTACAGTAAGTGCGTTCTCGCCGGACCGCATGACAATGATGCCGCCGACAACTTCTCCCTTTCCGTTAAGCTCCACAACCCCTCGTCGTAATTCAGGGCCCTCCAGCACGCGAGCAACATCAGACAAGAGTACTGGCGTGCCGCCTGCCGAATAAACAACGACATTGCGGAGTTGGTCGAGGTTTTGAATATAACCGGTCGAACGGATCATGAGTTCCGTCTCGGCCTGCTCAATGACACGACCTCCAACTTCCTTACTCGCCGATCGGACGGTGGAAATAATGCGTGAGAGCGGCACGTTATAAGCCCGCAGCCTATTAGGATCGATCAGCACTTGATATTCTTTAACGAAACCGCCAACCGAGGCGACCTCCGAGACACCGGGGACTGTTGCGAGTTCAAATTTAACAAACCAATCTTGCAAGCTCCTAAGCTGAGAAAGATCCCGCTTGCCGGTCGTGTCTACAAGTGCATATTGGAGAACCCACCCAACGCCGGTGGCATCCGGACCAATTTGCGGTTGGGCATTGGGTGGCAGTTCACTGCCCAATTTCGATAACGCCTCAATCACACGCGAACGCGCCCAATATTGGTCCACGCCATCTTCGAAAATCACGTAGACAAAACTTGTCCCAAACATAGAAAATCCGCGGACATCCTTAGTTCGGGGCAAACCGAGCAATGTCGTGGATAATGGATAAGTAACCAGGTCCTCGATAATCTGCGGCGATTGGCCGGGAAAATCCGTGCGAATAATGACTTGCGTGTCGGACATGTCGGGAATCGCATCAAGCGGGGTTTTTTGAATAGCCAACCACCCCGCAACAATCAAGGCAATCGCAATGATCATTACAAGCAACTGATTTTGCACGGACCAGTCTATGATTTTGGCAACGCCTGATTGAGTAGGGTCTTTTCCGGCAATATGTTCGCTTTCCGGAGCATGAGTTTCTTGTTGTTTAATGGGCATGGGAACCCCTCATATTTTGCGATGAACTCATCTCCTTTTTGCTGTTAAGTGTGGGATTTTTTTCGGAGGTTTTTTGAATGTTGGGAGCCTCGGGCCACGCAATTCGGTGACCGGGTGAGGTGCTGTATGGGTTGGCTTCTATTCCTGCCAATTGCAGCCACATATGATTGCTTTCTGGATCGTGGAACATTACGACTTTACGGTTCCGGTAGTGTTGAGGCGCACCTTCGCTCATCCATGGCTTGAGAGCCTTGACAAGCTTGCCGAGCGATGCTCGCAACTCACTCACAGTCTTGGCGGTCTGTGCTTGCCGGAGAGCTTTTTCTCCGTCTTGCAGAACAAATTCGAGCTTTGTGTTTTTAAAACTCTCCAGTAGAACATCTTTCATCTGAACAGCCGGTTCCAGCTGCTTTGGTTCAATGTCATTGCCATTGACAAGCGCTTCATGGATATAGAGCGCGGCATCGACTATATGATCAATCATTGACATCTGAGTTTTGTCGAGTTTGAGCAGACCTAACGGCGATTGCACCCGTTCCAGTTTTCGGAATGCTTCGCGCAGCGCACTTTCGGAATCGAGCAGAAACTGACCTGAGACCACGACATCTTCCCCAACTTTAACGCCGTCGGTAATTTCCGTTCGGTTTCCTGAAGTGAGCCCAACCTTAATGGGACGTGGCTCGAACTGCCCCTGCCCTAGAGAAACGACGACGTATTTTCCCGAACCGCTTTTAAGAATGGCTTCCGATGGAATACTCAGTCGTCGCTTGATCTCCACTTGAAATTCAACATCTGCATAAGTGCCGGGAGGGATTTTCCCATCCTTATTGTCGATGACGAACCGTACTTTTCCTGTTCGTGTTTTTGAATCAATTGTCGGATAGATATAGTCGACTTTCGCAATGACTTCTTTTCCAGGCACATTGGGGAATTTAACACTTGCAGTCGTGCCTTTTGAAATGAAGCTTAAATCTGTTTCCGCCACTCCAGCAATGAGCCATACTTTCGAATAATCCTGGATTTTGGCGAGCATCATCCCCCGCTTGACATATGTGCCTTGCTTAAGATGAAGCTCAGACATCGTGCCGTCACGATCCGCATAGAAAGGGACATTGTCCATGACTTGTTCTGTGCGGATAAGTTCATCGATGAATTGTTTTTGGACTCCAAAAGAGAGGAGACGCTTCTTAACGTTACGGCGTCGTACGGTGCCTTTGGTCGTGAGGAAGTCCCGTTGCGATACAATCAATTCCGGCGCAAACAGCGTGAACAACACCATGCCCTTCGTCACGTCATCGCCCACAGCCGTGACTTTTAAATCTTCCACCCATCCTTCTAGTCGGGCAGAAATCTCAGTTTGCGTCCGCTCATTCTCATGAACTATTCCGTAGCTTCGGATCTTCCTGCCAAAGAGTGAAGATTCAGCCTTGGCAATTCTTACGCCAATATTCTGAATGATCTGCGGTGATATAGTGACCTGAGAGCGGCTTGCAACCGATGATGTGCTTGGGACTTTCTCTTTCGTCTCAAGTTTGACAAGATTCATTCCGCAGATAGGACATGTCCCAGCTTCATCTGCAATGTAGTGCGGGTGCATAGGACAAGTCCATTTGGTCTTATTATTCTCTGAGGCTTTCGCCTGCCCCAACC
Source organism: Methyloligellaceae bacterium (assembly GCA_965224165.1). GTDB lineage: Bacteria > Pseudomonadota > Alphaproteobacteria > Rhizobiales > CBDCYM01 > CBDCYM01. The sequence continues at coordinate 2,742,817 of CBDCYM010000011.1, forward strand.
ATGAAATCTCTGCTGAAAACTGATTAAGAGAAACGCCCTTACTGTTGCCTACTATTGATGTAAGGGGCGAAAGCATCGGCAGGGTTGCAACAACAAATGCCGATAAAGTAAGTATTTTTAGAAACTTTTTCCGATAACGCATCGGGAAAATCCTCGCTCATGAGATGACATCTGATTGACCGGGTCGGAGGCTGCAAATAAGCAGAGATTTGAGTGAGATTTAGAAAAATTACACAAAAGAGATCCCTCACCACCGGACTCCAATTCTGGATTCCAAGCTTAAAAATAAACCGAGAACATAGCTGATTGGTGAGTGCTAATTCCGCTGGCGCATATTGAGGGCGAGGAGAGTTTTGAGAGTGGTTTTCCGTTGTACAACCGATTTTGAGGGGGGACCTGTCGCTCTTTCGAGGATATGTACATTGAAGTCACGTAGTCCACCCTGCAGAGCAGCTCCATAGAAATTTATCTGTGGAGCAAGACCAAACTCTTCAAAACGGCTTGCCAATAATACTTTCCCAGAATGCTGCGTGCAGTGCTGCATACACTCACTGGGATTAACTGGATGACTGTGATCCCCACGCGCCGCGCTTCTACGCTCCGTACTCTGTTGGTCACGAATGGAAACGTGTTTCGCAAGCGTAGCGTGATGATGGCTTAGCGACGTAGCATTTGGATGTTTAACCAGCAAGGATGAACATGCATTCGCTGATCCTGCCATCCCTGCAAGGGCAATGATAACAGACAGATATATGATAATTTTGGAGGCGCGCATTTTTAGCACCACGTCACCCGTCCGATTTATTACAGCCCATTACTTTCACCATTTTACGCAAGTTTCAATCACAAAATCACGTGATGAATAATATTTAATGTATTTTCAGCGTGAGTGTGTCGTTTTTGAATAATCTATTAATCTTGTTAGCCAGAACGTTCTTTCCATAGGAGAAAAATGGCCCTTGGACGTGATGGTCCCCCGCCTTGCACTTGACCTTCCACCTACTGGAAGCCACATATTTCCATCCTGCATAACCATTGTCGTTCAACGGGAGAGCGGGATGCGAGTAATTTGGATCTTACTTAGCATCGGAATAGTTACCATTGTTTCAGCGGTCATCGCTCTGCCGTGGTTTACTGACAAGGGGACAATCATGCTTCTTCCCGACAACACGGAAGTTGTTGCTGCTGGCAAGCGCATCTACGATGCAAAATGCGCCTCATGTCATGGAAAAAAACTGGAAGGTCAGGCAAATTGGCGCACGCCAGATAAAGATGGTTTTCTGCCTGCCCCGCCACATGATGAGAGCGGCCATACGTGGCACCATGCTGATCGGCTGCTATTCGATTTAACTAAATATGGCGCCCAGAAAGTCGCAGGCCAAGATTATAAAACGAGAATGCCTGCCTATGACCGCATTCTCAGCGATGAAGAGATTATTGCCGTGCTTTCTTATATCAAGTCTCGATGGCCAAAGAACATTCGCAAGCGGCACGATAGGATTAATCAGGCAGCAGACAATAGATGAGAATCTACAATAGGAGAAAAAATGAAACATATTTTCGCTGGCCTATTGGTGGTTGGTTTGTTCTGGTCACCAATAAATGTGATTGCTGAAGAGCAAGCGACAATGAGCGTTTGGAAGAGTCCCCATTGTGGATGTTGTGCCAAATGGGTTGAGCATATGAAAAAGTCTGGTTTCAAAGTCGATGTGAAGAACATTGAAAATATGTCGATGATCAAACGCATGGCAGGTGTCGCAGATCACCTGCAATCCTGTCATACGGCGCATATCGGCGGCTATACGATTGAAGGACACGTCCCGGCGCATATTGTTAAGCGATTGCTTTCGGAACGGCCAAAGATCAAGGGCATAGCGGTACCAGGCATGCCTTCTGGTTCGCCGGGAATGGAAAATGGTGAACACGACCCATATGACGTTATCGCCTTCACAAAGGACGGTAAAACATCAATTTTTAGCAGGCATAAATAAGCTGCTTTAGATCTTCAGGTTTGATCGACTGCCAGGAGTTAGGAAATGACAGATCAAGTAACGGAGCTCGAGCATGATGCATGCTGCCAAGGAGACATAAGTGCACGTGGAAACAGCTCTGTTGATCCTGTTTGTGGCATGACTGTCAGTCACGAAGATGCACAAAATAGCTTCGAGCACAAAGATCATGTCTACCATTTCTGTTCCACTCATTGCCGTGAAAAATTTGCAGCCAACCCAGAAAAATATTTTGAGGGACGTTCTGCACCCGACCCCATGCCGAAGGGTACCCTTTACACCTGCCCCATGGACCCGGAAATTATTCAGGAGGGTCCCGGCACGTGCCCCATTTGCGGTATGGCACTTGAGCCGATGGGTGTACCCACTGGTGAAGAGGGACCTAATCCTGAGCTCATAGACTTCACACGCCGTTTTTGGGTAGGTGCAATTCTGACAATACCTCTATTGTTTGTAGCCATGGGAGCAATGATCGGGCTGCCGATTAAAGACTGGTTCGGTGAACGGACAGCACAATGGATCGAACTCATTTTGGCCACCCCGGTAGTGCTGTGGTGCGGAAAACCGTTTTTTGAGCGCTGTTGGACGTCCCTCAAAACGCTCAATCTCAATATGTGGACGCTGATCGGTATCGGAGTTGGTGCTGCTTATCTCTATAGTCTGACTGCTATTGTAGCACCCGACCTTTTTCCTGCGGCCTTTCGCGGGCATGGAGGCACGGTCGGCGTTTATTTCGAAGCCGCAGCGGTTATCATCATCCTGGTCTTGCTTGGCCAGGTTCTCGAACTCAGGGCGCGGGAGCGAACCGGCGGCGCGATCCGTGCCCTGTTGGACCTTGCGCCCAAGACGGCTCTACGGGTTGCGGAAGATGGCTCGGAGAAAGAGATCCAATTGGATGATGTGCAAGTGGGAGATAAACTCCGTGTCCGCCCTGGTGAATCGATACCTGTCGATGGTGTCGTCGTCGATGGGCATTCTTCAGTCGACGAGTCGATGCTGACGGGTGAGCCGGTTCCCGTCGAAAAAACACCAAGCGATATGGTCACCGGCGGAACGTTAAATCGCACCGGCTCATTCATCATGAAAGCTGAACGCGTGGGCGCGGAGACCATGCTCTCGCAAATCGTGAATATGGTTGCCGAAGCACAGCGCAGCCGCGCGCCCATTCAGAAACTTGCGGATGTGGTCGCCGGTTATTTCGTTCCAGCCGTTATTTCCGTGGCCGTTATCGCGTTCATTGTCTGGTCCATTTGGGGACCACCGCCAGCCATGGCTTATGCTTTTATTACGGCGGTTTCCGTGTTGATTATCGCCTGCCCCTGTGCGCTTGGACTTGCCACGCCAATGTCTATTATGGTGGCAACGGGACGGGGCGCCCAAGCCGGCGTGCTCATTAAGAATGCCGAAGCGCTTGAGCGATTTGCCAAGGTCGACACCTTGATCGTGGACAAAACAGGTACTCTCACTTTGGGGGAACCCCGACTTACCGATGTCCAAGCTTTCGAGGGGTTTGACGAAAGCACAGTTCTTTCACTTGCCGCAAGCCTGGAGCGCGGCAGTGAACATCCTTTGGCCGAGGCTATTGTCCGCGGGGCAGAAGAGCAAGGGGTTATGCTTGATACGCCAGATGATTTCGAAGCCATTACCGGCAAAGGGGTAAAGGGGCGTGTCTCAGGCAGAAACGTGGCGCTTGGCAATCAGGCAATGATGGAAGATTTAGACCTAGACCCATCCGAACACATAGATCGTGCAAATTCCTTAAGAGCCGATGGCAAGACCGTTATGTTCATCGCCATCAATGACCAGCTTGCTGGGCTTGTCGCTGTCGCGGATCCCGTCAAGGAAACGACATCGCAGGCGTTGACAGAGCTACATGCCGAAGGCCTGAGGATCGTTATGGTCACGGGCGATAACACCCGCACAGCTCAAGCTGTGGCCTCGCATCTTAACATTGATGATGTTCGGGCGGATATTCTGCCCGATCAAAAGGCTGAGATCATCCGTGAGTTCCAAGCCGTGGGCGCAAATGTCGCGATGGCTGGTGATGGTGTGAACGATGCCCCCGCGCTGGCACAGGCCGACGTCGGCATTGCCATGGGAACCGGTGCGGATGTGGCGATTGAAAGCGCTGGCATAACGTTGCTAAAGGGAGATCTGCGCGGAATCGCGCGTGCAAGACGTCTGGCCAATGCCACAATGGGCAATATTAAGCAGAACCTGTTCTTTGCCTTTATCTATAATGCTCTTGGGGTACCTGTGGCCGCTGGCGTCCTTTATCCTTTCTTCGGCATTTTACTCTCACCGATCTTTGCTGCAGCGGCCATGAGTTTCTCATCGGTCTCAGTAGTTGGTAACGCTTTAAGGCTTAGATCTGCCAAATTGTAATTGATGTTTTTGGAACAGAGGGCTGGACAATCAAAGTTGACTTAATATTCGGCGCTTTTGCTTATATGTTAGCGACATAACGATTTTTTAGTGAGCGGCGATGAAAGAAGTTTGGACATATGTGCTGATCTTCGTTCTAATTGCTATTTTAATGGTGGGAACCATGGTCGCGTTTGGTATTTATCATCAGATCACGAGTGAGCCCGGTCATCATCAAATTTCGATTCGTGCTACTGTGAACGTTAGAATGCCATTGGTGCTATCCCCAGATGCTCAGCTCGGCAAAAATCTCTATGCACAAGAATGTCAGAACTGTCATGGAAGGATGCTTGAAGGATCAGATAAAGGACCTTCCCTGATTGTCTATGATCAAACTCATCATAGCGATGCCGTATTCACCCGCGCAATACAATCGGGTGTTCCCCAACATCATTGGCAGTTTGGTGATATGCCTGCCAATCCTCATCTTTCAGATAATGAGATTAAATTGATCATTGGTTTTATTCGAGAAGTTCAACACTTCAACACACATGAAAACAATGACGAATAACCAGCTTCGCAGCGTGAATAGGACATAAAGGAGGTGAATAAATGTCAAAGATGGGGGACATGGCTGCGCGAATGCACATAAGATAAATCAGATAATTCGAGACCTCCTCATATGCATCATGATCAAAACATGTTTCAGCACATGCTGAGCGAAGTGCACTTCCATACAGTTATATTCCTTATCATTTTTGTATTTTTGATCAGCATCTTTGTGGCCCTTTTTTTATTTTTTCGGCGAGCGATTTCTGTAAGGAATATTGCGTTCGCATCTTTGGGACCAACATCTCACGGCATTCTTGCTCCATTAGATTTACAACCCACACAAAACGGTATGCAGCACCGCTTTAGCTCCGGGACCAGCAAGCCTGTAGAGACGGATACAGTCTTGGTAATCATGGACATCAGTGGCTATACGCAGTTCATGACACTGAGTCGATTCTCACTAGGCCATGCTCAGCACATTATCTCAGAGTTACTTGCGGCCGTCATGGAAGCTATGCAACCTCAATTGGTGCCGTCAAAAATCGAAGGTGATGCCGTATTGAGTTTTAGCGTCGATGATCCTGAAGAACCACGTTTAAAACGTGACCTTGGACCTGCGATCATGAGGATGATTAGGAGCTTTTATGCCAAGCGCGATGAGCTACAAAGTTCTAGCCTTTGCCAATGTAAGGCATGCCGAAACATTCAAACCCTAGAACTTAAGGCTTTTATCCATCGAGGTTCGGTATTGCGTTATCTACTCAAAGGCTTTTATGAGCTAAGCGGCATAGCCGTCATTGAAATTCATCGACTTCTCAAGAACCACATCAATGGTGAACGCTATATCTTCGCCACGGATGCTGTCTTGCCATCACTTCATTTGCCAATTGAATGCAAGATGAACCATCATATCGAGCGGTATGATAATCTGGGTCAGATTAAGGGGCTCATTTATCAAATCTCTATCGAGACTCTTCAAAATCAACAGTCGGTTGCCAAGTCTGCAACAGCTGGCCAAAAGTTCAGGGATCTTAAAGAAAAACTGGTTCGCAATATCAATATGATCAAGCAAAAAAAGAAGCCTTTGTCATAAAGCGAAATGACATTCATGTTGGAAATTACAGACTTGTTAGATGCTCGATTTTCAATTGATGCTCGTTCTTAGATTACTTGAACGAAGAACGTTTCCACTTATCACCTATAATTTTAATAAGTAAAGGGATTAGCGTCAGCCCACCTAACAACACTATGGACAGGATAATCCTATCTGTTTCACCAGATGTCATTTCGCCCCCGAAATGAGCAAGAAGGAAGCTGGAAGGGATAATGCCAGCAAGTGTAGCAATCCCAAAGCGCCAGAACCGGAGAGCAGTTAGACCGGCTGCGTAGCTGACAAGATCAAATGATATAAAAGGTAGGAGCCGACTCGCAAACACAATGAACATAAGCATGTTTTGAGATCCCATCCATCCTGTAGACAAACGTGATCCAAACCACTGCTTCAGGATCTTGTGGCCGAGCAATCGTGCAATACCGAACGCAGCCAGCGCCCCGGCTTCTGCTCCGGCCAAAACATATATAGTGCCCCAAATATGGCCGTACGCCGCTCCAGCAGCCAAGGCAATCGGGGCACTTGGAAGCGGACTAATTAAAATTGCCAAGGCCATGAGGCTAATGATCGCGACAGGACCCCAGACACCGAATTGAGCGATCCAATTCTGCAGGCTCTTTCCATCCGCAATTATGCTAGCAAACTCTGATCCCTCAATAAGGAAATAAATCGTTACCATAAGACCTATCAGAAAAATTCCGAATAGGATTTTCAGTACGGTATTACGTGTCATTTGAAGCTTGACCTAAACCTTCATCTTGCTCTGGTCGTCAATCCGGGTTTCAAATTGGAATTAAGCGAAAAATTTCTGTGCCTAAAGTATCATAACCGATCGCACTTTGTTGCCTGCCGGATGAATGTTTGACCGTTTTAGGGCAAATTTATTTGGACGATAGCCCTTCCTTCCTGATTGGCTAATGTGACACTGCATCCATGGGCGCGAATAGTCATACGTGCTATTATCAGTCCCAATCCCGTCCCACCAGCAGCGGAGGAATGACTATGAAAAATATTATTCGGAGTATGATGTTCGTTGCGGGGCTGCTCTTATCCAATTTTGCAATAGCTGAGCCGCTCCCAACATGGAATTTCAGCGAAATTTGTAAAGAGGATAGCGACCAAGCAGCTTGTAAATCTTTTGAAGCAAATGCCCGCGGCCAAGTGGAAGGTCCTTGGACAACCCTGCCTCAAGAAATCACGCGAACATGCATTAAGCAGATTACATCCTTTAAACAAAAAAGCTATCGTCTACTCCAGACTTGTCTTGAAGAAGAAGTATTCAAGACTCACCAAATCGCCCAAAAAAAGCGGATCGCCGAGTGAGCTGGTTAGCATATCTTCTATTTTAAAACTAAGCGTGCTCAAAGTCTTTCTTTTGAGGCGCAACTCAATTCCATTTATGTCTATTCTTACCCATTATGTCGTCGGAGAATATTGCATTGGGCGACGAGCATCGATTTATGGATAGCCACAAACTCTATTGACTCCGTAGTATACTACGGCCTGTGGTTTAATACTGCTGCGGAGAAAATGGAATGCTAATTGGAGAAGTCGCTAAGCAAGCTGGCGTTGATATGGAAACAGGTGAGCACCTCTATTAACACCCTTTGCTATGCTTGAATGGCAAGATCAAGCTTTGGGCGGTATTTTTTCTGAGGGTTTGCACAGGACTATCTGTAAGATGCTTGCGCATAACGAATGCCACACGCACCTGACCGCAACGGGCTGGTCGGCAAGACTTGGCGAGCATCACCTGAAATTCCTGCACAGGATAAACGCTTCCCCAAAAGGCAATCTTGACTAATATGATCTATCCAACTTAAATGCCTCGTGTGGGAGCTGAACTGGCATAATCAATTCTTTTTTTCGCCATTAGAGGACTTGCGCGTGGACGCGGCGTTGATGCCCCAATAGGTACGCACTTAGCTATTTATCGTATCTGATAAAGGGCCCCAAGGACCATCTGTTGAATTTGCCAAAGAGGTTGGCCTGCTGAAAATTGAGGGAACGGCAACACAAGCATTGGCGTACTTCAAAATATATGAATACGCCTATTGTTGAACACGGAGCCACTCCCGACAAATAGAAAGGACATTATTATGAAAATCATGAATGTCATACTCGCCTTTTATTTAGCAGGGTGTCTCATTACTTCGGTCACATGGGCTGGCCCAAACAAGCGAGCTGGTGGACCTCCAGGGCTTGCAAAAAAGGGGAAAGTTCCGCCAGGGCTAGCGAAAAAAGGGGGCTTACCTCCGGGAATTGCAAAAAAGTATGCCGTTGGAGCGAACTTGCCACGAGGTACGTTTCACCCTGTAGAGCCGAGATATCGGTCTCGACTTCCCTATGATGCACCGCAGGGAAGAAGATGGGTGCGCATCGGTGATGACCTTTATCTTGTGGGTGACACGACTAGTAGGGTCGTTGACGTGATTCAGAATTGGCTCCGTTAAATGTGTTAGCCCCCGACACTTCACAACTTTCAGGTTCAAATCTAATGGTAGATATCATCATGCTGCTAATGGTTTTGTGACCTAGAACATTCCGCGTTTAGATGGAACATCCAAGTATTCCATCTTTTTGTTGTCGCGTATCTTTTTTCGCAAAACCGGTACCCAGTTTTGCGAGATATGCTCTAATAGTGTGATCTAAATAGGAAGATTAATTCGATGATAGTGCGATCCCTCTGTGTAGTAACATGTTTCCTGATTATGATCGTCGGCACCGCTTACCAAAGCAATGCTGCTTCGCGTTCCGAGATCAATGCTGGCGTTAAGACAACCCTAGGCAAACTTTATAGAAAGGTTCCTGATAGCCAAAGATTGGCGGGGCAAGCTGCGGGTGTGCTTGTTTTCCCGACTGTTTATAAAGCGGGAATAGGAATTGGGGGTGAGTATGGTGAGGGGGCGCTCCTGACCAAAAACAAGATTGTGGGCTACTACAATACAGCCTCTGCTTCCATCGGCCTGCAACTTGGTGCACAAGCGAAGTCGGTTGTCATAATGTTTATGACCAAAAACGCTTTGGCCAGCTTTAAACGCAAAGACGGCTGGAAGGTCGGCGTGGACGGATCAGTGGCTCTGATTACAGTTGGCGCAGGAGGTTCGATAGATACCAATCAGATTGATAGCCCAGTCATAGGTTTTGTTCTTGGCTCCAAAGGGCTTATGTATAATTTTACGCTCGAAGGCTCCAAGATCAGCCGTATTGACCGCTAGTGAGGTGAATTTGAAGTTCCTATCATATTTGCAGCATACCCTTTTAGGAACTTCAAATTCGTAAACCTCACTAGATTCAAAAATTGGCTAACATATAGTGTCCCGAACTCATAATAATCGCAAACGCGCTTGTCAGAGATAATCGGAAATGGCAAAAAATTAGCCCTTGATTATAACCGATACTCTAGGTCCCACTTGGAAACAAATTAAGTCTCTCCAGCTTTGATCAAATCAAAACTGGAGAGCTCTTAATTTGTTTATCAAGACGCTTTGGCGACGTGCGTCGCGATCGCATCCATTAATGGCGGAGAAAGGCAATCATAGGGCTCCAAACCCAACGCCTTTAGTCGTGCCCTAACACCATCCATTTCGGCGGGATTTGCACCCGCTTCGATAATAGAGGAAACGAACGCAGCAAACTCTGGAGCCGACCAGCCATCTTCATTCGACAACTCAGTGTGAATGAAATCCAGTCCATAGAACGGATGGCCTGTGTCTTCAATACGGCCATACATATGCACACCGCATCCTCTGCATGCATGCCGTTGAATTGCTGCTGAGGCATCAACAATTGCAAGTTTGTCACCATTTGCAGTTACACTAAGTTTATCGCGTGGGACAACGGCAACTTGTGAGAATAAAGCGCCACTAGGTTTCCAGCATTTTGTACAACCGCACACATGATTATGCGCTGACTGTCCTTCGATGCGTACTGTCACTGGATTTTCAGTACAATGGCAAACAAGCGTACCACCTGCAAAATCCTGCGCACCTGGCTTTACGCCTTGGTCTACCGCTGGATGAATTAATACTCCATTTGTCATCTTTGTCTTCCTCCCTACTAAAATCACTTCGCAAAAATAGCTTTTGGGGAAAATTGGACTTTACGTCTGCATTATCAGGATCAGGCGAGATGGCATAAGAAATCCATCTTAAGTGGAGGCAGGATGTCAGCTTATAATATGCTAATTTTATAATATACTTTTTAACGTCGTAGACGCTGACTTACCTTCTACAGTGCCTAGCAAAAATGTATCATGCCAGTTTTAGTGACTCCTGGCAAACGAAGTGCAGCGCTGATATTTTTCCTCACTCCCGCATTCATTCCATGAAGCCAGTTTCTCAAAGTCATTTTTTGAGGTTAGTCCCATTCGGCATTTGCGCCATTTAGAGCTTGCCCAAGGTTTGAACTTTTGACACCACTCAGATTTTTCATTTTGGCTGAATCAATATCCGCTTTGTCGAAGTTGGCGTCTTTCACAATGGCGCCGGTTAGATCAGCCCCGCCTAGTTGAGCAGACATTAGATTTGCTCCTGTGAAATTAACGTCTTGCAATACTGCAAATTCAAAATTTACGCGCGACAGGTTGGCATTAGTAAAATTCGCTCCCTTGAGGTTCGCCGAGGTCAGAACACCACGCATGAGCCCCATAGACTGATTTTTCATATCCGCACTAAGATTGGCGCCTATCAGTTTCGCACGCTTCATACTCGCCCTTGATAGATCGCTCGCCACGCGGGCACTCGATAGGTCGGCACCATCAAGCTTCGCACCACGTAACTGCGCCTGGAACATATGAGTATTTTTGAGGTTAGCTCCCGTAAGATCAGCACCCAATAACCAAGCTTGATCAAGAATTGCGCCTTCAAGATTTGCGCCAACAAGTTTTGTTTTGTTCAGGCGAGCTGAACGAAAATTCGCACCGGCAAAATTCAGTCCAGAAAGATTAAGGCCAGAAAGACGTTTTCCGGTGAAATCTGGGCTTGGTCCTAGTTTTAATATCGCTTCAACGTCGGCGCGCGCCATTTCCGGTTCTGACATCTCCGGCGATTTCAAATCAACCTGGTCGAGAGGATTCTGTGCATTCGCTGCAACTGAAGACATTATTAGGAATAGTGAAATTAGGATTAGTGAACCCGCTAAAAGAAGTGTATAGAACTCGGGCTTTCTCAATGTCATAGATCCACCCCTTCATTCCCATTCGAGCTGGGTAAATGCGGCAGCTACATTCCGAGCATGAAATTCTTCGAACAACATCCATCTGCCTTTCTCGCTCCTGCCAACCTCACGGACAGCCTCCGAAAGAGAACGTCCCTGCTTTAAAAATTCCCTTATTTCAGTAACAAGATTTCTGAGATAACGCTCCTGAGGTTTCAGGGCGTCAGGCCAAGACATTGTGGCAGGACCGTGGCCGGGAACAACCCTTGTTGCTTTTATTTCTTTCAGATGCGCCATGACATTTAACCATCCAATAATATTGCCATCAAGCACAGGGATATGTGATGAGAAAAGAAGATCTCCGGTCCAAAGAGTGCCGGTCAGGCCGTCTAGAACAGTGATGTCGTTATCTGTATGTGCTGTCGAATGGGCAGTAATGCGCAGACTGCGTCCGCCTAAATCAAGATCAAGAGTCTCTTCAACTGTCTTCGATGGCAATAAAATTTCCGTACCTGCAAATACGGCCTCACCCAGTAATCGCCTATTTGCTGATAAATAATGAGTGGCCCGCGCCTTAACCGCTGCCTTGAGTTTATGATGTCCTATAAATACGGTATCTGCGTCCCGAAATGCTGAATTTCCAAATATGTGATCCGGATGCATATGAGAGTTGATGACATAACGGATGGGTAATTTCGTCTTGGTCCGGATAGCAGCCTTAAGGGCAGCGCCGATTTGTGCGCTACCGCCAGTATCAATAACTGCAACGGCATGACGTCCAATGACAAAGCTGACATTTGAAATATGCCCACGATTTTGTGGCGATGCCTCCTCATGAAGTCCCTGAGATACAAATATTCCTGAAGCAATCTCCGTCACCTTCAGCGGTGCAATATTACTGTCAGTAACAGATAAGGGGGAACCGGTCCCCCAAATCATTGAAACTATTGCAGCTAATACGGATAGTAAAATTTTGGAACGGGGCTTCATGCAGTTCTCTTAAACCGAATTATTGGTACAAAAAATATTCCAGCGGTTTTGCGTTCAGGGACGCTCACACGATATTTTTAGATCTTGCCAAAAAAATTGAGTTGGGTTCATTGCCTCATGATCGAAACTTGATATACTTCAGATCAACCTTCAAATCGTTAGGTATTGGAAGGCATTATCTAGGCACGCAAAAAATTTAATTAAAAAAAATAATATCATAGAAAAAGTGAGATGAATTCAGAATTTAATAACTTGTCCCGGCGGTTGCACATTACTCAATAAATAGGAACTCCATCTATTTTAAGTAATTGATTGCAATAATCAGGACTCACAACCTGGGAGAATAAATCCAATGAGGAGAATAGGGTTGGCTGCCATAATAATGATTGGCAGCATATTGGGTATTAGTGGCGCTGCTTTCGCCAATGATGATTTGATGAAGCTCATAGGTGATTCAAAAAATTGGGCTATTCAAACGGGTGATTACGCCAATCTGCGATATTCAAAACTTAAGCAGATTAATGCCAGTAACGTTAAAGACCTAAAAGTTGCATGGACATTCTCGACTGGAGTGCTTCGTGGACACGAAGGTGCGCCTTTAGTGATTGGGAATATGATGTATGTTCATACGCCATTCCCAAACAATGTATATGCTTTGGATCTTGATAAGGGTGGCATTATTAAATGGCGCTATGAACCTAAACAAAATCCGGACACCATACCGGTCATGTGTTGCGACACCGTCAACCGTGGTCTCGCCTACGCTGACGGAAAAATCTTCCTGCATCAAGCTGATACGACGGTTGTAGCGCTCGACGCTAAAACCGGTAAGAAAGTTTGGGACGTAAAGAATGGCGATCCTAAAAAGGGAGAAACCAACACGGCAACCGTGATGCCTGTGAAGGACAAGATTATCGTAGGTATCTCTGGTGGTGAGTTTGGGGTGCGCGGCCATGTAACGGCGTATGCAATAGCCGACGGCAAGCGCCTGTGGCGCGCTTATTCCATGGGTCCCGATTCTGACACCTTGTTGGATCCCAAAAAGACTACACATCTTGGCAAGCCTGTTGGCAAAGATTCCGGTACGAACACCTGGAAAGGCGATCAATGGAAGATCGGTGGCGGAACCACTTGGGGTTGGTACTCATATGATCCGGAAACAAACCTGATCTATTACGGTTCAGGCAATCCATCAACATGGAACCCCGTTCAACGTCCTGGTGACAACAGATGGTCTATGACTATTTTTGCCCGCGATGCCGATACCGGTATGGCCAAATGGGTTTATCAAATGACGCCTCATGACGAATGGGATTATGATGGCATCAATGAAATGATCCTTGTTGACCAGGAAGTTAAAGGCAAGAAGCGCAAAGTCCTTGTACACTTTGACCGTAATGGTTTTGGTTACACTTTGGACCGCGTAACCGGTGAGCTTCTCGTTGCTGAAAAATTCGACCCTGCTGTGAACTGGGCCACCAAAGTAGATATGAAGACAGGCCGTCCACAGGTTGTATCCAAATATTCAACCGAGCAAAACGGTCAAGATGTAAACTCAAAAGGCATCTGCCCAGCGGCACTGGGAACAAAAGACCAGCAGCCTGCAGCATTCTCGCCAGATACCGGCCTGTTCTATGTACCGACAAACCACGTGTGCATGGACTATGAGCCATTTAAGGTGAGCTATACCGCAGGTCAACCCTATGTTGGCGCTACGCTTTCCATGTATCCGCCTAAGGGTGAATCTCACATGGGTAATTTCATTGCCTGGGATGCAAGAACCGGCAAGATCGTCTGGTCCAACAAGGAGCAGTTCTCAGTTTGGTCAGGTGCTTTGGCAACCGCTGGTGGTGTTGTGTTTTATGGCACGTTGGAAGGCTACCTCAAAGCTGTCGATGCAAAAACAGGTAAGGAGTTGTACAAATTTAAGACTCCCTCCGGAATCATCGGCAATGTCATGACCTACGAACATGGCGGCAAACAATATGTCGCTATTCTTTCTGGAATTGGCGGCTGGGCCGGTATCGGCTTGGCAGCAGGTCTGACCGATCCACAAGCAGGCCTTGGTGCCGTGGGTGGTTATGCGGCTTTGCATAACTACACGCGCCTTGGCGGTCAGCTAACGGTGTTCTCACTCAACTAGTGAAAACCCGACAGCCCAAACGAATTCCGGCGCGCGCAAGATAGGTTGCGCGCGCCGGTTTTAGTGTTTTGCCCAAGTCTCATAATAAAATTGCAGAAAATGTCCTAAATAGATTTAAGGGTGTGGGAGAGTTCCATCTATGCGTTTTGCAAGCACCTCAATTGTAGTGACTATCATCTTTTCAATCATAATGCCGTTCTCTTCACATGCTGCAGAAAATGGTAAACATGCTCAAGACGGAAAATATTTCACCAAAGATGGTGAGGTTTCATACAATGTTAAAGATGATGGTACCGTCGATTGGTACACCTATAGCGGTTTTCGGCGTTATCACTCAGAGTGCCACGTTTGTCACGGGCCCGATGGCCTAGGAAGCACTTATGCCCCTGCTTTGACGGACTCGCTTAAAACCTTGTCCTACGATGAATTTGTCGAGGTCACCGTAAACGGCCGCGAAAATGTGAGGGCAGACAAGATATCAAAAATGCCGGCATTTGGCACCAATCTGAATGTGATGTGCTATTTGGATGACATTTACGCTTACCTTAAAGCCCGCTCAGACAATGCCATTCCCCGTGGCAGACCCAGAAAACGTGAAGACAAGCCGACCTCTGCAAAAGAGCATGAGAATGAATGTCGTGGCTAAAGCTGGATATATTGCATGGATTGCATTGATAGCTCTTGTCGCCGCATTTTTTGCACATTCCAAGCTCCCAGAGGCATATGCACAAACATCTGATTTGGTTCAGAGGTCAGCCTTGCGGGTCTGTTCCGATCCGGCAAATATGCCGTTTTCGAATGAAAGGAGACAGGGCTTTGAAAACAAGATTGCGGCCATACTAGGAAAAAAACTTAATCTACCTGTTGTCTACTACTGGTTTCCCCAAGCCACCGGTTTTGTTCGGCGCACACTGCGTATGAAAAAATGCGATCTCATTTTAGGGATTTCCCAAGGACATGAGATGGTTCAGAACACGAACCACTATTATCGCTCATCTTATGTCATGATTTTCAAGACCGGCGGCAAACTAGATGGCATCAAAAACCTGGATGATAAACGGTTACAGACAAGTAAGATTGGTGTCATCGCGGGAACGCCCCCCGCTACAATTTTGGCATTAAATAAGCTGTTGCTGCAGGTTGCACCATATAAACTTGTCGTTGACCGGCGACATGAATCTCCCGCTGAGAAAATGATTTCCGACCTTGAGATGGGAAAAATCGATATAGCTTTGCTTTGGGGCCCTATTGGTTCCTATTTTGCCAGTAAAGCTAAGACCGGCTTAACTGTCCAAACGCTCACCAAAGAAACCAAAGGGCCACGAATGTCCTATCGCATCACTTTTGGCATAAGGCCGGGCGAGATAGAATGGAAACGTCAGCTTAACAAGCTCATCGCTGATAACCAGACAGAGATAAATGCGATTCTTCGCAAATTTGGCGTTCCTATTCTCAATGAAAGCGATGAATTGATCACCCAATGATTTTGCGCCTCAGTTTTTTGTTATGCGGCATTACTTTGCTAAGTAGTGCAATGTTTATTTTATTCGGCGGCTTTGGGCACCTTCATGCATCAGATCCACCACCGGAGCCGCCTGATTACAGAATGTCTAATTTTCGCGCGCCCGTCCCTACTACACTTAAGGGGGCCCGCATTGTTGACACCCGTGAAGCTGAAATCCTGTGGAGAGCAAAAGAGACGATCTTTATCGACGTCCTGCCCAGACCTCCTAAGCCCAAAAACCTGCCGAAAGATACAATATGGCGGGATAAACGGCGGGATAATATTCCAGGCAGTGTATGGCTGGTGAATGTCGGCTTTGGCAAATTGCATCCCACGGTCGATACCTATTTCCGCAAACATCTTTCCCGCCTAACGAATGAGAACACTAAAAAGCCTATTCTGTTTTATTGCCTCGAAAAATGCTGGATGTCATGGAATGCCGCAAAGCGGGCCTTGGAATATGGATATAGCAATGTTACCTGGTATCCTGATGGTACAGACGGTTGGAAGCGAGCAGGCTTGCCTCTCGAAGAAAAACAACCTTTGCGATAGACGTCCTGAATTTCATCAGTAAAACTCTAATTTTCCAAATTATTCATAATTTCACGAGCAATGGCAAAAAGGCGTTGCTCCAGCAGTATCGGTGACTCACAAACAAACTTGAGCGAGCGTTCACGATCCTGGTGGATCCGGGTTTGCCAATCCAATTTTTTTTCAATCTCGCGACGAGCTTTATCATTTTCCTCGGTAGGTTTTTCGATCGCAAGAGCGTTATCCAATGCAACCCGTGTCTCCTGAATGCTTTTTGATAGATCACGCTGCTTACGGGTGTAGCGTTCGATACCCCCCATGATTCCCCGTCGTTCCGCATTAATCATATATAAGACCCCGGAGAAAAGAAGCGCGAGGCGATTGTTGCGTTGGTCTTTCTCACCCCCCATCGCAAAGGCCTCAATCAATTTCGATGCTTTATCGAGGTCCGTCCGGCGTGCTGCAAGGATAGGAACGAGTTTAGCGACATTACCATCCTTACGCCAAGCTTCTTTGTCTTCTGGAAGCGCTGGACCGGCCCACATCTGTCCTGTGCTTATCTCCGGCACCTTACGTTGTATGCAAGGCCAGTCTTTGTCTTTTTTGTCAGCCGCCCAACTTGATGTCACCAAAAAGATGATCGAAAGCATCGCCACAAATGTGAGACATAATTTGAACTTCCTCTTCACGACTTACCTCCCAGCCCGCCGCGGCGGGCAATAAGGCCTTTAGAGGGGTTATAGGCGAAAACAGCCAGCGCCATAAAGCTTACAGCGCACCCAACCACAACCGTCAACGCCAACCAATTGATATTTCCATATAACGCAAACCGGATTAGCTCTACGGCATATGTGAATGGGTTTAACAAACAAAAATCATAAAGCAGAGGGCTTGCCTCCTTCATACGCCAAAGGGGATATAGTGCTGACGACATGAAAAACATCGGAAAAATCACAAAGTTCATAATGCCTGCAAAATTTTCAAGTTGGCGAACAACGGACGACAATAATAAGCCCAGAGCCCCTAGCATTAATCCGGAAAGGGCCAGGGCTGGCAGAATGGTTAGATAACCGTATAGTGGTGGCTCCACCTCCCACATCCATGCGATTGCTAAAAAGACATAGACTTGCAACAGAGAAACAATCATGCCTGCGAACAGCTTAGAGACCAACAAGAACCACCTCGGGAACGGGCTGACCAAAAGCGTACGCATTGTTCCCATTTCGCGATCATATACCATTGCAAGAGAGGACTGCATGCCATTGAACAGTTGAATCATACCTACAAGGCCGGGCGTAATATAAACTTCATAGAGAACATAGGTCTCATAAGGCTCAATGATGGAGACCCCTAACACCGAGCGAAAACCTGCCGCAAAGATGAAAAGCCAAACCAAAGGACGAACAAGGGCGGCAATAAATCTGCCGCGTTGATGAATAAAGCGCAACCCTTCTCGCCAGATGATGCCCGTGAGACAACGCATATAGCTCACAACGCCATAGCGGTCGGACACATTTGCTTCTGTTATCGCACCTGTTGTCATGTGGTCTGCTATTTTGTCTCGTCCGGATCGCGGATCATTTTATTGAACGCAGTGCGGAGATCTTCTGCATTTGCAGATTTCACAATACTTGCAACCTCTCCAGCGGCCAGAACTTGACCGTTATGCAAGATTACAGCGTCGTCTCCAGATTGCACTTCATCGATAAGATGCGTTGCCCACAGCACACCAACCCCGTCTTCTTTTATGAGACGGCGCACATGATTGGAAATATCCTGACGGGCCCCAATATCAAGACCGACAGTTGGTTCGTCCAATAAAATCAATGACGGGCGATGCAGAAGAGCCCGTGCAATCTCGACACGCCGTGTCTGACCACCGGAAAGCTCACTCACCTTGTCATGAGCCCGGTCCACCATGCCGATGCGCTCAAGTTCTGTCATAGCTCGTTTGCGGGCTTCACGTCGTGTAAGTCCATGTAAGGCGGCGTGATAGGTCATATTCTGCATTATGCTCAATTCAGGATCGACCGTGCGGTTCTGAAACACCACCCCAAGGCGTTGCAGAGCTCGTGTAGGTCGGCGCCTGACATCGTGACCAAAGACATTGACCTCTCCGCTCGTATTGTCAAAAAGTCTGGTGATTAGCGATATGAGCGTAGTCTTCCCTGCACCATTTAAGCCCAATAAGGCACAAAACGACCGCGGTCTAATAGACACACTCACATCGTCCAACGCACGACGATCGCCAAAAGCGTGAGTTACGCCTTTTACCTCCAAGGCCAAAGTGTCTTGATGGGGTGCATCCATTGGCCAATCTTATATAAGCATCAGAATTATTCCACCGTAATGGTAACGGCCATGCCTTTTTCTTCTAATCCTGCACAAGCTAAGGTGTATTTGCCCGGCTTAATGGGAACAAAGAAAATTTCCGCTTCCCCCTCGTTCTCATATTCGAGCTCTGTCACGGTCGGGGCCTTGATCTCCATATCGCCGGCTTCGACCTTGCGCAGCCAAATCGATTTAAAAAAGCTCTTGGATCGCAACGCGCATTCCTTTGCGCCAGTGGATTTGATCTTCAGCCGGTAAGATTTCCCCGTTTCAACTGAATAATCCTTGTGGGATACGCCGTATCCGGCATCACCGAGCCCTAAAACAAGCTCGGGAAGTTTTTTCGGCTTTTTAGCGAGATACCCCTTTCCCATTACTGGGGTTACGGAAAGCACGAAAATGGCAGCAAGTGTTATGAGTCTCACAATACGTCTCTCTACTACGTTGAATATTTATTTCTCGGATACGACAACGCCCCATGGAAAACGCCCAGTCCTGATGGATTTGGTAACCTTCAAGCGAGCAACATCAATAATGGAAATATCGTTCGAAACACCATTTGTGGAAATCAAAAGTTTTTCATCTGGCGTAAAAGCAAGTTGCCAGACCCGTTGACCAACAAGAAGATATTTCTCGACCTCATACGTATCTCCATTAACTACCGCGACACGGTTTGCCGGACCCAAGGCCACGAAGACTTTCTTACCGTCCTTGGTAACGCGCACGCCAACCGGTTGAATGGCTTCCTGGGTGACACCCGGAATTTTAAAAGTGATCTTTTTGATGATCTTGCGGGTTTTGGGGTCAATGACGGAAACCGTACCGCCAATCTCGGATGACACATAAAGTTTTGATCCGTCGGCAATGAACTCAGCAAAACGCGGCCGGGAGTCAACGAGAACATTGTCCAAAACCTTAAAAGTCTTCGTATCGATGAAATGCGCCATATTGGTGGTCTCGGAGGTATTCACCAGCACATTTCCATCGGGGCTTATTCCCATGCCCTCCGGCTCCACGCCCACAGGAATTTCACCTATAACCTTATTCGTTTTTAGATCGACAACCGTAACAAGATTGTCGTCTTCATTGGCTATGTAGAGAGGATTACCTGAGGGATGTATAATGAATAGCTCGGGGTCTGGACCGGAAGGCAGAGTGCGAACGAGCTTCATCGTTTCAATATCAAAAACCTGGACGGTATCATCATCACTGGCGCATACAAGTAAATGCTTGCCATCTTTGGTAATAGTGATACCACGGGGCCGTTGCCCAACCTCCACGGTTTTTTCCACTTTCAGCGTTTCAGAATCGATTATGCTGACCGTGTTGTCCTTTTCGTTGGAGACATAAATCTTGTAGGCCATTGCTGAATTTGAGATCAGCCATGCCATGGCAAACACAAAACCAACTAATATTTGTCTAACTCTATAATACATAAGCGTTTCCGTGAAAGTTGTGTTTCAATTCAGTTTACATCCGGACTCTTCTTTATCGAGGCCCAAAGTATCAAGCACATTTCTTTTATGCAAAAAACCTTGTTGCGGTGAAACGGATACAAGGGCTGCCGGTTGAATCAACAAAATTGGCTGTCTGAGCTGCCAGTTCCAGTTCCTGAATGTGAGCGGCAGGCCTTTAAACCCGGCAAGTACAAATTCTGGGCTTTTGAGATAGGCTGTCATCTTCTCAAAATCATTAGACTTTGTACGCGTTGCCGCTTCACCGATGGCGCGGATCGCTGCCCAAACTTGATAATCCAGTGCCACCATACGCCGTTTAAAACGTTTGACAAAACGGCTTTGCAATTGCGCCGATCCCCATTGTTCATGAGTTTTATGCCAGGTTGATGGCTTTAGACCTTGGGTTCCACCAACCAGCCGGGAATCCCAGGTTCTGTACATCAGATATTCACCAAACACGCCAATCTCATCGGCAACCAGCAACACGTCATAGTCAACACCTTGGGTAAAGGCTGGCACTTCAGCTTGTGCGGTGCGTCGCGCATCGGAGCCAAAATCCCAGCTTTTCTTAGCAATGATTTTGCCACCGAATTTTTTTGCAGATTTGGTAAGCGCCTCAGCAAATAATTTGTCCTGCTCGCGAGCACCGGCAACGAGAAACCATTTCTGCCAACGTTTACGAACCAAAAACTGAGCTAGCGCGTCAGTGTACATCCCGCGACTTGGGACAATGTGCATGACATTTGCCCGGCAGTCCTTGCCTCTAAGCCGGTCATCGGTTGCACCGGAATTAAATAAAAGAACATCCTTACCCTTGGCAGCGTCGGAAAGTTTTAAAAGTGTGTCAGCGCTCACATTGAGGACCATAAATTTGATACCTTTAGCGATCAGCTTGTTAAATTCAACAAGAGCATCGCCATCTGCGGGCAGGTTTATTTCCTCCAGCGAAAATGATTGTTTTAGGAAGCGGCCTGTTGTGTTGTTATCAAAAATAGAGATTTGTCCGCCAGCGAATCCTTCATTTTCAGGCGGGGCTTCAAGGTTGGATAAATTTGGCGGGCGTTCTACGATCTGACTTAAATAGGCGATTGGGATTTGCTTGACATCATTCTGTTCCGCTGCCTGCAAATAGGAAGCGGAAATAATCAGGTTGACAAACAATAAGAGCGCCGCCCAAACAAACGCTTTGCATCTCATTCCATATGACGCAACAATAATTTTGCACATAATTCTTATAATGTTCTTCTTCCGTGTGGGCTTCGTTCACGATGGGTGAATTTGGTAAGTATGGATATTATTAGAGGTTACATAATCGATGCAATCGCCATTATAATAACTTTCCTAACAGTGTAAATTATTTCCCTACTTGTCTTCGATTTGATATTCAGTCTTAGAAGCCCTCAAGGTCGCAATTCTAATGCTTACCCGTTCATAAAATGAGAAAGAAGATGCATATTGCTACACAGAAATTGCGTTTATCAATATGTAAAACAGGCCTGCTGTTCCTTTTCATATTTTGTATTTTCATATATTCCGCAACCGCAAAAGAAACCTTAAAAGTTGGCGTCTTGAAATTCGGAACCGTCAACTGGCTGATGGATGTCATTACCCATCACAAATTGGATGAAAAACAAAACTTCAAACTTGAACTCCTGAAGCTTGCATCAAAAAACGCAACATCCGTTGCCTTGCTCTCAGGGGCGGCGGACACAATCGTAACGGATTGGTTTTGGGCTTTACGTGAACGTGGACAAGGCGAAGACTTCGTCATGTTCCCCTATTCTGCGACACTCGGTGCGATCATGGTTCCGAATGACAGTCAAATAAAAACCGTTACCGACCTGAAAGGACGTAAAATTGGCATCGCAGGTGGTCCTATCGACAAGAGTTGGCTTCTCGTCAGAGCGCGTGCTCAGGAATTGGGCGTAGGCGATCTGGTAAAAACCGCAACACCCGTTTATGGGGCTCCGCCACTTTTGAACCAGCAACTCATCAGAGGCAATATTGATGCTGTTCTTAATTACTGGCCTTTTGCAGCCAGACTTGAAGGTTCTGGCTTCAGACAGATCGTAAGTGTTTCGGAAGTCATGAAAGCTCTTGACGTTGACAAACCACCGCCGCTTATTGGATTTGTATTTTCACAAAATCTAACGAAAGAAAAAGCTAAGGCAATCGAAGGATTTATGAAGGCTGTTGGGCAAGCTAACAAAATATTACGCGAGTCTGATGCAGAGTGGGATCGGTTACGCCCGCTGATGAAAGTGAAAACGGAGGGGCAGTTTAAAGCCCTTGTAAAGCGCTACCGGGCCGGTGTCATATCGCATTTTGGAAAAGAAGATATAGCCTCTGCCGAGAAACTCTTTCAGCTTCTTGCAAAAAAAGGGGGCGAAAAGCTGACCGGTAAAAATGTTAAATTTGATCCAAAAGTATTCTGGTCCCATTTTGCCCATTGATCGAGCCCAAATATCACCGTTAGGCCAACGATTTGCGTGGACCCTTTTTTCCATTGCATCATTTTTCATACTCTGGGCTTTGCTATCAGCTCTTTTACAGAGTCGCTATTTGCCGTCACCGGGTGAAGTGTACACAGCCCTTGTCGAAGCCTACCGTACCGGAGAGCTTATTAATGATTTGCTGGCGACACTTGGACGGGTCGCGGCAAGTTTCGTAATTTCCATGTTTATTGGCTCGGCAATTGGCATTGCTCTGGGCCGCAGCCTCCGCATCAACCGCTTTTTTGATAGCTGGCTCCTATTATTTCTAAACATGCCTGCACTTGTTACAATCGTTCTCTGTTATATCTGGTTCGGCTTAAACGAAGTTGCAGCGATTACGGCTGTTGCCCTTAACAAGATTCCAAATGTTGCCGTCACACTTCGGGAAGGCGCGCGCGCGCTGGACCGAAAATACTACGAGATGGCCAGGGTCTATCAGCTAGGACCATGGAAGACATTTCGGCATGTCATTATGCCACAGCTCAACCCATTTTTTGCCGCTGCCGCTCGGTCTGGTTTGGCGCTCATATGGAAAATCGTTCTTGTTGTCGAGTTTCTTGGACGCAATAATGGTGTGGGATTTCAAATTCATTTGCGTTTTCAGCTTTTTGATGTAGCCGGCATACTCGCCTATGCAATCGCATTTATTGTCATCATTCAGGCGATTGAGCTATTACTTTTGCAACCTTGGGAACGACAAGTAAATCGGTGGCGTTTGTGACTGCACTAGATGTAAATATTCGCACTAAGATTTATCCGCCAACTGCGAACACAACCGCTTATCAGACGATAGATAGCCTGGCATTTTCGGCTGCTGATACTGAATTTGTCTGCCTATTCGGCCCGTCAGGATGTGGCAAAACGACATTGCTAAATATTATCGCCGGACTTGATACCGATTTTGACGGCGAGATCAGTTTCGCCCCAGGTGTAAGCACCAAGCTTGCCTATGTGTTTCAATCACCCCGGCTTTTGCCGTGGCGCACAGTGACAGAGAATATCGCCGTGGTCCTGTCTGATGAATCTCAAATTGATGGCATCACACGCGGGCTTATTCGCGATGTTGGCCTAGAGAAATTCGCCGATGCCTATCCCAACCAGCTATCGATGGGGATGCAGCGACGTGCGGCACTGGCGAGGGCCTTTGCTGTTCAGCCACGATTGCTCCTTATGGATGAGCCATTTGTTTCTCTTGATGAACCGGCCGCAGAGAAACTTCGTAATCTTCTAATCGATCTCTGGCAATCACGACCAACAACCGTTTTATTTGTCACTCACGATTACCGTGAAGCCATTCGCCTTGCCGACCGGTTGCTTGTTCTTTCAGAAGCCCCTTCCCGAATAATCCGCAATATCGATATTACCCTAAGCCGGGAGGAGCGTATGGAAACGAGCAATATAGAAACGTTTCGAAAAGAGAGTATGGCGGATCTTTGAAGACCCTTTCCATCGCAGATCGCGAGAAAATATATCAGTCAAAATAGCGTGAGTTGGATCGTCCAACAAAATATGAACTATGGATTAGGGCACTTTTATAATACACTGTCTCAAGGGGTCAACTCAGAGGAGATCGGGACCCGTGCGCATATACGGCTTTATTTTTTCAATCGCTTTCTTGCTCCCACTTGTATTTTTACCTGTTGGAACTGAGTCAGGCACTGCGTTAGCGGAAAACACACCTAGCGAAGAGACATGGCAAAGCCTGAAGGGTGATATCGTCGGCGATAAAGACATCCTTGATGGTACGCATTTACTCACTTTAGAAGCACCATATAGAGCGCATGATGCTGCAATTGTACCATTGAAAATTATTGCTAAACCAAACAATAAAATTAAGAAGATCATATTGGTGATTGATGAAAATCCAGCTCCCTTAGTTGGTGAGTTTTCCTTTGGTTCTTCCGCAGCAAATACGTCGTTCTCAACGCGCGTGCGCGTGAATGCATATTCTTATGTTCGGGCTATCGCAGAGACGACAGACAACAAATATTATATGGTCAAGAAATTTGTGAAGGCCTCAGGTGGTTGTTCTGCCCCAGCCTCCAAAGACATGGAGGTTGCCTTGAAGGAAATGGGGCGCATGAAATTAAGACAATTCACGTCTATTCCTCAAAAAATCGGCAAAAGTGTATCCGCATCTGCTGACAAGATGCGTGAAGCACAGATCTTGATCCGGCACCCCAACAATTCCGGCTTCCAACGTGATCAAGTCACGCTGCTCCATATCCCTGCTCATTTTGTTAGTTCGATTACAGTGAAACAGGGCGATGAGATAATTCTACAAGTAGAAGGCGGTATTTCGCTGAGCGAAGACCCAAGCATCCGCTTTTTCTACCAGCCGAATGGCGCAAAAAATATTGATGTGGAGGCGGTCGATACGGAAAACAACACCTTCAAAAAAAGCTGGCCCATTCTTGGGTCATAATATCAGTCATTAAAAACAGCGAACCTCCGCTTCAGCCTGCGCACGTCTCAGATCATCTACCATGGTTCGCATTGCCGGGGATGAGTTAAACATCGCAGTCTTTTCACCGCCAACCTGTTCCATTCGCAGAACGGTTTCCGCTTTCACATATTTTTCATAGGGCAAAATTGAGGCGATCAGGTCTATAGAGCAGGAACAGCGTTCGAGGGTATCTCGAGTCTGACCATTCGCAGTCATACAACCGAAGACATAATCAGCACGTGCAACAGTCGGGTAGTCATTCAACGGTTGATCTTCAGCGGCGAAAGAAGAAATCGCTCCCGCCAACACAAAAAACAGAACGGCGATCATCCTCAATCTATAATCTGCGCTTGCTTGCCATATGATGAGCATATTTCTCGGCACCCCAATATTACTGCCCCACACTTTTAAAGCGTATACGATCTTCAACCACGGCACCCTTACTGCTATCAGTATTGGGTACAAATGAACGCAGTTCATAAAAACCACCCGGAACAGTTTCTGCAACGATGAATTCGTAAGTTTTTGCAGTATACTCCCGAAGCCTTCGGCTTTCTTTATCTTTCACAAAAGGTTTTATGACGATCCGTTTTGCAGGAACCTTCTTTCCATCAAATTCGATCTCGGTTACTTCAACTTTTGCCGCTTCCCGAAACGCCTTGCGTATCCTGTTGCGGAAATATACTGGAACGCCGCCGATCAGGCGTTTCATTTGCCAGATATCACGCTCCAAAAACATCATGATGACCGGATTGCCTGTTACATTTGTAAAAGGGCCGAGATTGCGATCTCTTTTGCCTGCCTTCATATCAATATAAACAGAGTTAGTGTCCGTGGCGTCTGATGCTTTTTCGATACGCATCCGGACGGTGCCCTTGAAATTCGCGCCATAACGGTCAGCCTTTTTTGACACATGATCCAAAGTATAAGAGAGAGAAGCAGGCGCCCTAAATCCTTTGAGATAAGGGGCATCAAAGAGAAGACTCTGCGGTGTATTTTCTGTCTTGGAAGGATCTGTATGAGCGCTTGGCAAGTTTGATAAGAACACACAAATTGCCGTGAGCAAAACTTTTAGGGTCAATTTCCCAAGCATGGTTTTGTCCTTGGTACACTTGCTAGATCAACCCACGTTTAAGTGAATTCACTTAAACGTGGAAAAGTTGATCGATATCAAAAAATTAGAGCATCCTAGCGATTCCTTCTAAGCGTGGGATGCTCTAGGTCCCGATTACACTTTGCACAAGATAAAAATGTCTTGAAAGTAATTAAACGCTTCAGCATTCCTGCAGCCCACACGAATTCCTTTCCCCGTCTTGACTACATTCGCCGGTAGATGAATGAATTTATCCCGGATTGAGATTCGCTTTCTGCCACTTCCAACAGGTCCTTATGATGGATGGATTTTGCGCATGCAGGGTCGGTATTTGAGGCCTTCCCAGTCAGAGCAAATGCTTGGCAGCGGCACCCGCCCCAATCAACTTCTTTGAATTCACATGACCGGCAAGGCTCAGGCATCCAATCGGTACCGCGAAATGCATTGAATGCATCCGAGTGAAGCCAAATATCGTGCAAAGACCTATTTTGTACAGCTTCAAATTGAAGTCCAGGAACCGTTGGTGCCGCATGGCAGGGGAGAACTTGGCCAGAAGGCGTGATACACATAAAACTGCGACCCCATCCTCCCATGCAGGGTTTGGGTCGGCTTGCATAATAGTCAGGAACGACAAAATCAATCAGCATGATGCCTTTATAGGTGTCACGAGCTTTTTCGACGATGTCAATGCTGTGTTTAAGCTGCTCTTTTGTCGGCATTAGTGCGGCGCGATTTTTAACTGCCCAGCCATAATATTGAATATGTGCGACTTCCAGCCGGTCTGCTCCCAGCTCAACAGCAAGTGAAATGATTTGTTCAAGCCGATCTAAATTCGCTCTATGAACCGGGGCATTGATCGTAAGCGAACACCCGTGTTCCCGCACCCATCTTGCAAATTCCACCTTTTTGGGTTGACCGTTCTTATAACCGGAAATGCGCTCGGCATTTTCAATATCCGTGTCCTGGATTGAGAGCTGAACATGATCGAGCCCCTTTTCGATCAATAGCGCAAACCGCTCCCGGCTGAGCAAAACACCGGCGGTTATCAGATTGCTATAGAGCCCCAAAGCAGAGGCCCTTTCAATTAGCTCCTCTAGATCTTGCCGGGTTGTGGGCTCGCCTCCTGAAAAATGGATCTGAAGAATTCCAAGATCTGCGGCCTGGTCCAGGATATCCAGCCAGACATCTGTATCCATTTCTCGATTAACACGGTCTAACTCAAGCGGATTAGAACAGTAAGGACACTGCAACGGACAACGATGTGTTAATTCCGCAAGCAGCCCGAGAGGTGCCGTTGCACAGATCGGCTCATTTCTTTTTTGATCAGCTTGTTCTTCAGCTAAAGTCATTAGCTATTCCACGACGTAACCCTTGTCTGCCAAATTCTGAAGCAGTTCGATAACATCGTTACGTATTTCATCAATAGGAGCGTTGTAGGTCTCTGCCAAAGTTGATGATATCTCTTCAACTGAGCGCTTTCCATTACAAAGTCTCAGGATTTCAACGGCGATATCGTCAGGCGTCAGAACGCGTTCCGGCGCTAAAAGAACCCAACAATCACGCGACTTATCTTGTTGCAGTTTTACGGATCGCGGCAATTGCGGACATGTTTCAACCGCGATGATAAGTCTGGTTCTTTCTATCATATCATTCGCTTGTATCCGCCGGCACAAACGCACCCGGAGGGATGAAGCCGGGTGAAACATAAGCAAAATAAAGAGCGTCCAGTTGAGCCCAAAGCATATTGCATTTGAATGTTAGAGCTTCAAGAACCGCGTTCTGGACCTCAGCGGTTCGTGCATGTTCTTTCACATAAGCTAGAGCAAAATCAGCATCCCTTGGTGCTTGTGTGAGCCGCTTATCAAAGTACGCCAATGTTTGTTTTGAAATAAAGTCATAATTTGCCAGCATACCGGCAACCCGCTCGCTAATGATTTTCGGCGAGAAGAGCTCTGTTAAAGATGACGCTATCGCTTCTATCAGAGGTTTTTCTTGGACAAAATGCACATAGGCCTCTACAGCAAATCGCGTTGCTGGCAACGCTCCCCTTTGAGACTCCACATAATCTCTATCTACGCCTAAGCCGTCGGTGAGCTGTAACCAACGCTCAATGCCGCCATCTCCTTCTTGCTCTCCATCATGATCAATAATACGTTGACGCCAGTTGCGCCGGAGAGCCGGATCTTCAAGGCGCGCCATGATGAACGCGTCTTTTCTCGGGATAGCCGCTTGGTAGCAATATCGATTAATGGCCCACGCCTGAACCTGAGCCTTGCTCAACTCTCCCGCATGTAGTTGTTTGTGAAAGGGGTGGTTCGAGTGATATCGCTCTGCACCAATGGCGCGAAGCCTGTCTTCAAGTTCTTGTGTCGTCAGTAGCTGGGTCAAATCCGCACCTCCATCCCATCGAAGGCTACCTCCCAACCCGCTTCCTCTACAATATGACGTTCTTGAGAATCTTTAACGAGTACGGGGTTAGAATTATTAATATGTATAAATATCCTACGAGCGACGCCAAGAGGTCTAAACGCCGCAATTGATCCGTCAGGCCCGGATATGCTGATATGGCCCATACGCTGACCGGTTTTTTCGGAAAGCTCTTGAGTTAACATTTCGTCATCTGTGAACAATGTTCCGTCGAAGAAGACTAGAGGTGCATCTTTAAGGCGGGCAGCAAGCGTCTCGTCCAAAGTTGCACATCCTGGAATATAGAAGAAAAACGCACCCGACTCCGGATCAGTGATCTTAAGACCTATTGTATCGCCTTCTTGTGTTCCAAAATTTTCGCTGGCGTCCTCATCCTCAAGATAGAGGGCGACTTTTCCGGGGACGGCAAATGCTTCGAATTGTAACGCTAATTGCCCTGATGGCGTTTCAACGGTGAAAGGTTCATCAAGCTTGATCGTTCGGCGCCCAACCAAAGCCGGATTCAGCACGTTGAATACCGGGTTTGTCCGTAATATCTCAATTACTCGATCACTTGCGTAAATATCAAAGCCGTGTCCTTCACGAAGATTAAGCAACCCCGCGATATGATCGACATCACCATTTGTGAGTATGACCGCTCTTATCGGGCTATTACGAATAGGTTCGGTTCTCGGGTGAAGCTCCGGCGTATTATTTATTTGCTGGCGAAGATCCGGTGAGGCGTTCAATAAAATCCAGTTCTTTTGATCTAGGCTTACGGCAATGGAGGATTGTGTTCGTGCACGAATCCGAGCTTCTCTATTTCGAGCTTTTCTAGAGTTGATCCCGTTACAGTTCCACTGTGGCAGTCCCCCTCCGGCAGCGGATCCCAAGACTTTAATGATCATTTGTCAGGACAACATCTATTACAGAGAGCAGATAACACCTTTATTCGCTGGCTAGATTGCCAACCAACACAACAATGGAAAACTACCCATACATCAAATTTACGCCCCCTGCATGGAGGCGTAAATTTGAAGATATTTAAGAATGTGTTTTGTGGACTGCCTTAAATCTGAAGTCTAGATTAAAGAACGTCGACATCAACATCCGCAGGCATATAACTCGTGACTTCCATACCGGTTTCTGTTTCCGTCACTTGCGGCCTATGCCACGTTTTCTTTTCCATCGATTCCTCCAGAATCTCTTTGCGTATTTGAAAATATAGTTTTTCTGAACTTATAGTATTTTTATAGCTATAGAAGGTTCACAGGATAATACGAAATCCGGATGTTTTCAAGACAAGCCTATATTTGATCAAAAACTATAGGGATAGTTTGGCGATGAAATTTAGGCCATACAAATATGGCGCATATTAGTGTTTTGAGAAATGTAATGATAACAATTGAGTAAAGAGTATATCGTCAAGATATTAACCTCATCTCTTTCATCATATTGCCTTAGACCACGAATTCAAAAGTCCGATGAAGAACGTGCCAGAAGCGGCAATAAGATACCAGGAGAAATGTGAAGGCAAGGACTATGCGAGGATGGCGGAACACAAATGTCCAGTGAATTTAAAGTATTCTATTACGACATTGAAAAGGATGAAAGCATAGCTGCGGAAACCGCCCAGCCGATGACCTTAAAAACAGCTTACGATATCGCTAAAAACGTGATGAAGAGCCATGAGAACTTTATTGGTTTTTTAGATGAAGAAGGCGTTGTATTACAATTCGCTCCAGAGGAAGAGAATAAGGTTTGGGTCGAGATCCCAGAACCAGACAGAGTTGGCTCTTATCAAACAAAATTGAGCAATGAAGAAGCTTTGAGCCTTATCCGGAATTTGAAATCTCCGCTGTTAAGGTATAGAGAAGAGTTGAAAATGCGCTTTAGCCGGTGGTGATATCAATTTTTGCCTTCTACACTTAGCACCATGACAGATAGCGAGACAAAACTTACGCAGCTCGGACACAAAACCTCCCTCCCCGTCTCACCGGAAAGCAGTGTTCTTGAACGCGTCCCTAATCCTCATAGCGATACCCATTATCTGGCACGCTTTACATGCCCGGAGTTTACATCACTTTGTCCCGTGACGGGTCAACCGGATTTTGCACATCTTGTGATTGATTACGCACCGGACGCCTGGTTGCTTGAATCAAAATCGCTCAAGCTTTATCTATCTGCCTTCCGCAATCACGGTGCTTTTCATGAGGATTGTACCATAGCAATTGGAAAGCGAATTGTTGATTTACTCTCACCTCATTGGTTGAGGATTGGCGGTTATTGGTATCCACGTGGTGGCATTCCTATTGATATCTTCTGGCAATGGGGCACATGCCCTGACGGCCTTTGGGTGCCGGATCAAAACGTACCAGCCTATAAAGGCAGGGGTTAAGGGGGCTTATTTGACTTGCTTGCTCGTTACCAATGGGGACTCTGCTGCCGACCTTTTCAAAACAGCGGAAGTTGATGCCGTAATTGTGCCCTGGCGCGATGTGCTTCATGAAGGCCCGGTTCCCGTAACAGAAAATGAAACAGAGTTTAACCAACTCCGGGCCACTTATCTCGCTGATGGAGAGATAAATACGTTTGAAGATGTATTTTCCCAATTGACTGAACGTAATAAACACCTCGACACTCATAACGACTACGACAGAATCGAACTGTGGTTCGAGCATGATCTTTATGACCAACTCCAATTGGTACAGGTTCTTTCTTTGCTCCACGCCCGGAAACGCCATGAAAGTGTGTTTCTCATTCAAGCGCCAACCTATTTGGGAACTCAAACAGCCGATAACATTATGCGCTTTAAAGAGTTGGCCCTTCCGGTGTCCACCTCCATGATGAAACGCGCCGCTTCGGTATGGGGGGCTTTTCGGGAGTCTACACCTGAGCTTCTCGATGATGAGGCATCCATAACAACTGAAGGATTTCTTTTTCTTCGCCAAGCATTGGTGCGGACCTTACAGGAATTACCAGGAACCGAAGGCCTATCTCGCACAGAGCGGCAGATCCTTTATTCAATAAATCGTGGCGTAACCAAGCCAGGGCCGCTTTTCGCCCGCGTGCTTAATATGGAAGAAGCGGCTTTTCTAGGAGATTGGGGTTTTTTCTCGATTTTGTCGAAATTAGCCTATTGTAAACAGCCTTTGATTACCGGTCTGTCCGAGTCATTTATACCTTCACTCATGCAGGAAGATGAACGCCGCAAAGCCTTTATCCAGGCTGATCTCACCTTAACGCCAGTCGGTGCAGATGTGCTGGCAAAAAAGGAAGACCATGCCAGCCATAACTTAATTGACCGTTGGCTTGGCGGAACACATCTCACCAATAGCAATCTTTGGCGCTGGAATGAGGAAACAGATAACTTAGTTGCCCCACCTGCCGTGCATTAAGCAGTGTTCAGGCGGCTGTTTCGCGGCAATCATTCTAGGTCACGAACTCATAAATGTGGTTAAAAATGGTATGAGCCAATCTGTTCGAATACGAGAAGCAAAGGTGCAGGAAATGTGGTGCATTTTCAAACCTTTGCGACGCTGTAGTCGGACAGATTGGCCATATCCTCCGAACGCTGAAACGGCTTCAATCTGCGTTTTTTTGTCTACCGCTTCGCTGCTTGAGACATTGTTGTCGAAGCGCTTGAAAAGGGAAACAACCCTTGTCTGCACGCTTCTCCTTGCATCTTTTTGCCGTTTCTAGCGCCATTTTCAGCACATTTATGAGTTCGTGACCTAGAGAGACAAGATTGATACTAAGAGCTCACGCCTCCTTGGCAATCGGCAGAGAATCTTTCGAATTATTACCCGCATCATCCTTCTCAATATCTAGTGTACTGAGTAAAGACTTAGCTTTCTCAAAATCTTCAATAATATCCCATGGAATGTTTTTTAAGCGGCGCGTCTCCCAATGCGAGACTAGCTTCAATAATGCTCTTTGAAGCTCCGTATTTGCCTGCATTTTTGTCATTTTATCCCCCCACGAATCGTCCCAACCTCTAGAGCCTTTTCGGTTTTGATTGAATCAAAACCGGGTTCTAAGCCTTTGATTTGCCGTGTTTTCGGACGGAAAACCAGTGTCCACTTTTCCTGAAAACACTCTAGAGTGGTATTCGTATCAGACCCTCCTTAACTGTTTGTTGACGCGTTGGTCAATTTTATCTTTGGGACGTGTGGAAAGGGCAAAAGCTCAGCTATCAAATGGCGAATGCCACAAATAGCGTCAAAGTCAAAAGTAAAAGGAGTGCAAATGTGAAATATCGCATGAAGTCTGTAAAATAAACGGTTGCTATCTGCTAATTATGGCGTGGGATATTATTCTCACGACCATATCGTGAACACAAATAATATATGTTCTAATTCGTACCGTGAAGACGGAACGGTGACATAAATCTCCATAAAAATATGTGTTGTAATGTCACTCTCAAAATCTGTAGTCTTGAACTCTGACGTAGTTGGTATGTCCTAATGACTTCTGAGACCATCATCCGACCAAAAGCCTTTAAGACTATCATCGAAACCGTCAAAGAACTGAGGGATATCTGTGATGATCCCTCTTACGGAGAAACATACGCAACTTTGCTGGAAAAGCTTATCGGCATGGAGACAGCCCATTCAGCGTTACGAGAGCGCTTGCGGGAACTCGAAAAAGAACTTGCACATTACGAAACATGGGATGCAGAGAAGGAGCGCTATGAGCTTGTTGAGTTTCCAGGCAAGGTTCTCATCTATGCGTTGAAAAAAACAGGGAGTAATAGTGATCCGCTGCATTATATTTGCCCAAACTGCTATCAGGACCACAAGAAATCTCTTTTGCAAGGCAAAAAATATCCCAGTGGAATACATGCTCTTGAATGCCAGAGATGCGATGGAAAGTTCCCTTACAGTCCTGGCTATCTCGACGTTCCTCTTAAAGACTGATGGGTATGTTTGACCTCAATGGGGCGCCAAA
The DNA here is from genome assembly GCA_965224165.1 of Methyloligellaceae bacterium. GTDB lineage: Bacteria > Pseudomonadota > Alphaproteobacteria > Rhizobiales > CBDCYM01 > CBDCYM01. The sequence goes on from CBDCYM010000011.1 coordinate 2,776,356, forward strand.
GAAGACCAGAAATGTTGTTTCTGTTTCGCTCGTAAGCTTGGTGTCGTGTAGTGTGGGCTCTATTTATACGCCGCACGCTCGAGGTTACACTTTTGGGCCTTTTCAAGAAGACGGCAAAGTGCCTCGGAAAAAGTGTAAATGGATGGATGAGGATCTTTGTTTTGAAGTGTATGAGCAAACTTTATGATGACGCATAATGATTCCGACACCCACCGCATCAAGCATAAATAATTTCTGAAAACCTTCTAAGAACGCAATTATTTTCCCATACTGTCGTTATTATAACAAATTACCCAATTATTATCAGGATGCGTAGTTTTGTTTACTTGCCCACTTATTTTTCTTTAGCCGTTATCTTCACAAGACGGCAAATCCCGTAGCGCTGCAATATGCTGAGAAAATCAAAGAATACCTGGAAGAATACCGCTCTGAGTATACTACGGCGCTTAACTCTATGGCGTAACTGTGTAAGTCCCACTTACCGACATACACAAATGGAACCATTCTATAAAGGCCCTACGCGATTTATGAAAATGCCCTTCGGGGAACAGCTTTTCTTGGCATTCAAAATATACAATTTCTAGGGAGGGAGTTATGAGATTCACGTTTGGTCGAACAATACGATTCATATTGGCGCTTTGCACAAGCTTTGTGTTCGCCTCAAACGTTGCAGCCCAGAACACCATTAAGGTTGGTGTGCTGCATTCATTATCGGGCACCATGGCAATCAGCGAAACGACCTTAAAAGATGTCATGCTAATGTTGATCGAGGAACAGAATAAGGCTGGAGGTTTACTTGGCAAGAAGCTTGAAGCTGTTGTCGTTGACCCGGCTTCTAACTGGCCTTTATACGCTGAAAAAGCCCGCGAGTTAATCACGAAACACAAGGTCGACGTCGTATTCGGCTGTTGGACCTCAGCGTCTCGCAAGGCCGTGCTGCCTGTGTTCCGCGAGCTCAACAATATTCTGTTCTATCCCGTGCAATATGAAGGTCAGGAGAGTGAGCGCAACGTATTTTATCTAGGAGCCGCTCCAAACCAGCAGGCCATCCCAGCGATCGATTTTTTAATGAAGAGTCTGAAGATAGAACGGTGGGTGCTGCTCGGCACTGACTATGTCTACCCACGCACGACCAATAAAATCCTCAAATCCTATCTCAAGTCGAAAGGCGTCAAGAAAGAGGATATCATGATCAACTACACGCCGTTTGGACACTCGGATTGGAAGACGATTGTATCTCAAGTAAAGAAGTTTGGCTCGGAAGGCAAAAAAGCCGCCGTAGTTTCAACCATTAACGGTGACGCCAATGTCTCTTTCTACGGTGAGCTTGCCAAACAGAGCATTAAGGCGACCGACATACCTGTGATGGCGTTCTCGGTCGGCGAAGAAGAACTCTCTCGAATAGATACAAAAAACCTTGTCGGTCATCTGGCGGCCTGGAACTATTTTCAATCAGGGCTTTCAACACAGAACAAAAATTTCATTCCAAGGTGGAGAGCGTATGTTAAGTCCCCCAAGCGGGTGACCAATGACCCCATAGACGCACACGTCACAGGCTTTAAAATGTGGGTCAAAGCGGTAGAGAAAGCAAAAACCACCAATCCCGATAAAGTCATTGACGCGATAGTCGGCGTCAAAGTCTTTAATCTAACAGGCTCTCTGTCGACGATGCTGCCAAATCATCATACGACCAAGCCTGTAATGATCGGTAGGATACGCCCCGACGGCCAGTTCGACGTTGTTTGGGAAACTGACGAGGCAGTGCCCGGTGACGCTTGGTCTGACTATCTTGAAGAGTCAAAGGACCTTAAATCAGATTGGACAGCACCTATTAAATGCGGTGACTACAATACCAAGACCAAAACGTGTGGTAAAATGACTCAATGAGCTAGTGAGGTGAATTTGAAGTTCCTATCATATTTGCAGCACACCCTTTTAGGAACTTCAAATTCGTAAACCTCACTAGATTCAAAATTGGCTAGTGTCCTTTCGAATCTAAAGTTCGAAAAGTGCCTGACTGAAAATGATACGAACTTTAGATTCGGGACACTAGGCTCGGTTGTTGTCTTGCGTCTGCGCTCTGAGCTGCGTCTTGAGTAAGATCACCCAAACTGGATTATTCTGCCAAGGATTTTTATGTCAATATCAAACAGTTCGGCCGCATACTATACACCAAGGTATGGTCAAGCCGGACTACTTGATACTGGCAATGAACTTATCTCGGTGTATAGCTTGGTGCCTTGGGCGGCGTGTAACAAGATGGATGAACGCCTCAAATTCGTGGCTCGTTTGCTTGAGGGTGAGAAAATGGTCGCCCTATGCCGCGAGCACCAAATCTCACGCAAAACCGGCTACAAAATCTGGCTTACAAGCTTTATGCAATACGACCCGGGATATTTTGATCACGAGACATGCAGATTAGAACCTCTTGAAAACCCGTTCGGTGCTAAAGTGTTACCCATGTCTCAAGTATAAACTGTAACCCATGTCTCCGGTATGGACCCAGGTCGGACAATTGAGGTGGCGCGCCTCGACGGAGAAACTTCGAGGGCATTATTTGAGGTTTTGGAGGATTGGAATCATCAACTTTCCCATGTTGATACCGATCTTTCAGGACCGCGCCCATGACAGGTTCTAAAGAAAATAATCTCCAAAAGTCAAAGCAAACTTTCAAGTGGCATAAAAGCACAAAGCCCAAACAGCCGCCGCCCATCTCCTTGCGTTTGACGCATGAAGAAAGGACCTTGCTGGAAAAGGCCGCCTGCGGCGTGACCATGAGCGCCTATATCCGGTCCCGGCTGTTTGGGGAGAAGGTTGCGCCACGGCAGACACGGAATAAGGCCCCTGTTAAGGATCATAAGGCTCTGGCGCAAGTGCTGGGGGCACTTGGGCGCTCACGGATCGCCAATAATCTGAACCAGCTTGCCAAAGCGGTTCATATGGGTGCTTTGCCTGTTACTCCTGAAACGGAAGCCGACCTTCAGGAAGCCTGCGCCCATATCCGCCAGATACGGGACATGGTGATGTACGCCCTCGGTCTGAAACCGGAGGGCCGCACATGATTCTGGTTGGCAGTCAACGCGGCGGCGCTACGCAACTGGCCGTTCATCTCCTCAAAGAAGAAAATGAGCATGTGGAAATTCATGAGGTCCGGGGCTTTGTCTCTGAGGATGTGAAAGAGGCTTTTAAAGAGTCTCAAGCGCTTAGTATGGGAACGAAGTGCACACAGCATTTGTTTTCTTTAAGTCTCAATCCCCCGGAAGATGAAAGCGTTGCCGTGGAGGTCTTTGAAAAGGCTATTACGGATATTGAAGAAAAGCTCGGCCTGAAAGATCAGCCCCGCGTGATTGTCTTCCATGAAAAGCAAGGCCGCAGACACGCCCATTGCGTCTGGTCCCGCATTGATACAGCGCAAATGAAGGCTATCAACCTTCCTCACTACAAAAACAAGCTCATGGAAATTTCGAAACAGCTTTATCTGGAACATGGCTGGAAACTGCCAGATGGTTTGCGGAATAAGGAGCTTCGCAATCCCCTCAACTACACAAGAGAGGAATGGCAACAAGCGCAGCGCGTAGGGATTGATCCGACAGAACTGAAATCTGTCTTCCAGGAATGCTGGAATATTTCAGATTCCAGAAAAGCCTTCACCCATGCCTTGTCTGAACATGGGCTGACACTTGCCAAAGGCGATAGGCGGGGCTTTGTGGCGGTGGATTACCAGGGAGAAGTTTATGCGGTGTCCCGCTGGGTGGGCGTAAAAGCCAAAGAGGTCCGGGCAAAACTTGGGGAAGCGGACTCCCTCCCCTCCGTGACCGAAGCCAAAGCCCGTATCGCGGCCCAAATAGGCCCCCGCCTGAAATCCTATATCTCGGAAAACGAAGCCGGGCATAAAAGCAGGGCGAATGCAATGGAGGCCAAACGACAGGCCCTTGCCAAATATCACCGGGACGAACGGGCCCGCCTCAAGGACAAACAGGAACAGCGCCAGATTCAGGAAATGCGGCAACGGGCGGGGCGCTTGCGCAAAGGTGTGCTCGGCCTATGGGATGTTTTAAGTGGACGTGCTGCCAGGATCAAGGCGCAAAACAGTATGGAAGTCTTCTGGTCAGATCAGCGGGACAGACAGGAAAAACAAACCCTCATTGACCAGCAACTGGCCGAACGCAGGATTTTACAAAAACAAGTCCGGCAAATGCGCCTGCAACACACCAAAGAAATCACAAGGCTACACCGGGATATCGCTTTTTACCTGCGTCTGGGCCGGGAGGAACAGGAACAAGCTCTCAAGCCCAAGCAACCAGATCAAAAGCTGCGGCGGCATCTATCGCCAAAGCTCTAAACCCTGAAACCCATAGGAGTAAAACCATGACTGACCTGTTTAATGCTCAAGACCTAAACGAACTTCGTGAACAAACAGAAACCGCCGCCGGGCTGTCGGACAAGCAATTTGAGCAGTCCATGGATTACGCCAAAATCCTGCACCGGGAAATCCGGGCCGAAGGGCAATTCAAATCAAAACTCGAAGGCATGGCGAGAGAATTATCGCTGGATGCACACTTCGATTCCTATGTCGCGGCCCGGATTATCCGGGACCAGTATGAATTGCGCTATGGCGAGACCCCAAAAGAGCATCTGCAACGGCTCCGGGACAAGGCAGAACAGTTGACCGAAGAGGACAAGAAGAAAGCCTATGACTTGTCGCTTAAGGTTTCCCGGACCATGGAGCAGCAAGAAGACCCGAATTTCTTCCGCGCTTATGACAGAACGGCAAACCAGTTCGCCCATTCGCTCGGCATCACCGAGAAAAAGGCACGCTCCCTCATGGTGCAAGCCTACAAGGAACGGCATGAGAATAACTATTTCAATGACTACGGCAAGGTCGAGGAAAAGCGTATCCGCGCCTCACGGGGACTGCCTGAAAAATCGCAGAAAATGAAGAAAAAGGCGGAGTTGAACATGTAAAATTCCGGCTTTTTTGTCCTGCTATGAGGTTTGGTATGAATCGGCAATTTATCCGGCAAAATATTCAATATCATATTAATTAACTTTATGATATATATAAAAATATAGCGGCAAAATATCCGGCAATAATATGGCAAGTTCGACAAAGGAATCAACAGGGTTAATGGAGCCCATGCTCCCTGAAAGTGGGCAAAGGGAGCTTGGCGATCTCACCATTGATCTGGTGAGCAAGGCGAGTGCGTTTGCGGGCAGGCTCAACCCGGTTGTGCGCCAGTCCGTAGGCGATCTGGTGCGTTCCATGAACTGCTATTATTCCAATTTGATTGAGGGTCACAATACACATCCCCGCGATATTGACCGCGCCATGGCTGCGGATTTTTCCTCCGAGCCGGAAAAAAGAGTCCTTCAAAAGGAAGCAGTGGCGCATATCGAAGTCCAAAGACTGATTGATACAGAAAGTGATCCTGAATGTACCCCGTTGTCCAAAGATTATGTTCTCTGGCTGCATAGAGAATTTTGTGAGCGCCTGCCTGACGAACTGTTATGGGTGGAAAATCCTGACAGCGGTGAAAAGATCAAAGTCAAGCCGGGTATCATGCGGGATGGCACAGTCATCGTCGGAAAACATATTCCCCCTTGCCCGGAAAATCTCGATCTTTTTATGGCCCGGTTTGATGAAGCCTATGTGTCTGCCCGGCTATCAAAATCAAACCGGATTATTGCCAGCGCGGCGGCGCATCACCGCATCCTGTGGATACATCCATTTTATGACGGAAATGGCCGTGTTGCCCGTCTCATGTCTTATGCGGCCCTGCTGCGTGTGGGGATTGGCAGTGAGCTATGGTCAGTGGCACGGGGGCTGGCCAGGAATGTCGATACCTATAAAAAGTTGCTTGCGGCGGCGGATGAACCCCGGCGCGGTGACCTGGACGGGCGGGGGACATTATCCCATACAGCTTTGGTTGAGTTTTGCGTATTTTTTCTACAAACCTGTCTTGACCAGATTGACTTCATGGAAAGCCTTTTGGATTTCCATACGCTGTCCGGGAGGATCAGACTCTATGTTGAGGAAGAAGTGGCATTTAAGAGATTGCCGAAAGGCAGCTATGCCCTGTTAAGGGAAGCCTTGCTTGTCGGGGAATTTGAACGGGGAAAGGCGGAGGAATTGACGGGTTATAAAGAGCGCATGGCAAGGAGTGTTTTGGCGGCGCTTTTGAAAAAAGGTCTGTTGGTAGCGGACAGTCCGCGTTCTCCGGTCCGGCTGGGGTTTCCCATTGATGTTGTGGAGCGCTGGTTCCCGCTTCTTTATCCGGCGACCAGATCATAAAGGCCCTGACGGAGCGAAATTGATGAGTGCAAAAACAACTGGACCGATGAAAAAGCCGCCGCATACAGGCCGCATTATCAGGCAGGAGATTATTGAGCCTCTTGATCTGAATGTTACTGCTGCCTCGAAAGCGCTCGGCGTGACGCGTCCTGCCCTGTCCCGGCTGCTCAATGAGAAAGCCTCTCTCACCTGGGAGATGGCGCTTCGTATTGAAAAAGCGTTCGGTCCCAAGGCGGATCATCTCATGCGCATGCAGTTTGTCTATGATGAATCGCTTGCCCGCGCCCGTGAAAAATCAATCAAGGTCAAGCGCTATCGTAGCAGCCACACGCAATAACATTATCATTGAGGTGCATGATGAATATCAAACCAAATTTTCCGCCCTGCCATGTTGGGGGCTTTATCAAGGACAATATCATTCCCGATGATATGACCGTGACCAGTGCTGCCCATATGCTTGATGTAGATAAAAGTACCCTGTCCAAGCTCTTAAATGAAAAGTCCTCTCTGACCCCTGAAATGGCCTTGCGCATTGAAAAGGTTTTTGGTGTGAAGATGGACACCCTTTTGTGCATGCAAACCCGCCATGACACCTGGCACATGCGACAAAGGGAAAGTGAGTTTAAGCTCAAGCGGTATGAAGAGGCTTAACCGCTATCTTGGTTGTATAAGAAATCCCCGAGAGCTTGCAATCTCCAGTTTGGCGATTAGATGTAGAACATCAGTTTTATGAACTTTTTTCTTTCTCTGCCAAAAAATCCAAAACAGACTTCCCGCTTTTTTTGAACTCTTCTATGGCCTTCAGATTTTGTTTACGTTGCTCCTCGGTTAAGGGCTGGCTACTGACAAGCCGTTTTTCAACGTGCGGGGCCACTTCTTCATACATCCCGGTTGTTTGTAATGCGATATCCTGGATCAGGGCATGTTTGTCATTCACCGCAATTTGCAGGCCCGCCAAGGCTCGCTGCAAAAAGATGAAGCTGTTGACGCATGCTCCGTATTCTGTTGCCGTATCATAATTGCGCTTGTCCAGATTGTCCCTGATATCATCCAGCGCCTTACGCAACTCATCCATAGCCTGACTGACACCCGCCACATCTATGATTATGGTTTGATCGACTTCTTCAATCTGTTTGGCGTGAGAGTCAATAACCTTTTCCAGTTTACTGTGGGACATAGCGCTGTACTGGAATTTCATCGGCGCGGCTGCGCATTTGTGACGCATCATACCAGGCCTGCATTTTCAAAAGCATGTCCATGCTGACATCGAACGCCTTCTCGATCCGCAACGCCATTTCGGGCGAAAGGGAAGACTTGCCATTGACCAGATCAGACAAGGTGGGCCTGCGCACCTGTAGAATCTTCGCAGCCTTGGCTATGGACAAATTCAAAGGCTCTATGATTTCATCGCGGATGAACTCGCCCGGATGCGGCGGGGTCATTCCGACTTTTATTCCTTTCCTGGCCATCAGTGATAATCCTCCAAATCAAGATGTTCAATTTCTCCGCTGTTTTCTTCAAAAGTAACCCGCCAGTTGCCAGATACCGATATACTCCATGTATCCCGACGATCTCCCGAAAGCTGATGCACCCGCCAGCCGGGCGGCGCACCTGCGATCAGACCGTCCATATCATCGGCAAGAATAATTGCGGTTAATACATTCCGTATCCGGTTTACCAAATCAGTCCGTATGCCTTTGGTACTGTTATCTTCAACAAGGCGTTTTAAGCCTTTATGCCGGATAGACAGAATTATCATATCTCTATTACTGTACGGTAAAACCGTACATTTTGTCAAAATATTTCTTTTAAATATAGAGAATTACATACATTACAATCTGCTTTTCGGAGCTACGGTAATTGAGCGTTGAGTTTGGCGGACGTTCATACTCCTGCAATAGTTGTTTTGATCAACTAAACGAAGGAGGAGGATGGGATGGAGCATTATGTTGGGCTTGACGTATCACTGGCAGAAACAACTGTTTGCATAATCGACAAAGGTGGCTCGATTATCAAAGAAGCTAAGGTTGCATCTGACCCTGAAAGTCTTGAGGCATTTTTCAACAAGCTGGATTTTCGCGTCGTCCTGATTGGGCTTGAGGCCGGTCAACTCTCCTCATGGCTCTATCATGGGCTCTCAGATGCGGGACATCCGGTGGTATGCGTCGAAAGTCACCACATGAGTACAGCGCTGAAGGCACAACGAGTTAAGACAGACCAGAATGATGCCCGAGGGATTGCCCAGATGATGCGAATGGGCTGGTACCGTGAAGTTCACGTCAAAAGCCGAACTCATCAGCGTTACCGTGTGTTGCTTAATAACCGGCATTGGCTGCTTGGACGAAAAGTTGATCTAACAAATCAAATCCGCGGTAATCTTCGCACATTTGGCTATAAGGTTGGGCGAGTGGGGTGGCGTGCATTCGAGAAGAGGGTTTATGAGCTGTTGACCGACGATCCTGAGTTATTGTCATACGTGGTCCCCATGTTGCGTGCCCGTGCAATGATAATCAAAGAGATTGCAGAACTTGAGCGCAAGATCAGGCGCATTGTAAAGGAGGACAAAGTTTGTCGCCGGTTGATGACGATCCCTGGTATCGGACTGCTTAATGCCTTGGCATTTAAGACAGCTATCGATAACCCTTATGTTTTTCGCAAATCACGAGATGTCGGGGCTTTTTTTGGTTTAACACCCAGCAAATATGCCTCCGGTGAGATTGACCGAAATGGGGCAATCACAAAATCCGGAGATCGTCTGGTGCGTTCTTATCTTTTTGAAGCTGCAAATGCACTGATATCCGGTTTGCGACGGCCCTGCGGACTTCGCACATGGGCAAAACAAATAGCCCAACGCAGCTCGAATAAGAAGGCGCGTGTTGCCTTGGCCCGCAAATTGGCGGTGATCATGCATCGGATTTGGATTGATGGTACGACTTTCCGTTGGGATCAAGAGGAATGCCAGGAAGCATCTACTTGATCAGTTTAACAACGAAACGACAAGACTTTGGATGACATAGACACCTGATATTTTCAAGGTGTTCTGGAGGTTCCTTCGGGGACGAATGGCTGGGAACAAGATGTGGCTGGGTGGCTGCAGGCTTTGCGGGGCAATCCAACAGAGCACTGCGTTTCGGAGTAAATCTGTTCCCAATCATTCTGACGAAGCCGTAGCATGTGGCAGCGGAAAAACGAAGAAGGCTCAAGGAGCCTATACGCCGGACCACGAAGAGAAGCCCGTCTTTGAAGGGAACCATCGACCAGATATCATCCGTTTTGAAACGGGATTGGGTTTTCGCCCTTTGTCCATGGAGAGCCTATTTCGCATAAGCCTCATGTGGTCAAGGGCGTGATGCGCCGCAAAGCGGTTTACCCTTGACCACATGAGGCGGTGCGAGACCATTCAGGCATGGACCAAGGCCTGAGACTTTTTAAAGGGAGTATGAATGTAACGTCATACAGCTATTGACAGGCTCAATTAGAGAAGCCGTCCCTCGCCCTGCCCCTGGGGACGGGTCCTAAAAGCGGATTGGTTCTGCTTTTTGGTGAGTCCTTTACTTCCCTTTGCGCAAGGGAGCGTGACCAGCCTTGGCGGAAACCGCCTCGCGGGTTCCGTGAGGTTAGGGGCCGGCTGGCCGGACCCTTAGCGAATAGCGCCCGGTCCGCTTTTCCAAAACGGATGCGCCATAAGATTCATTGAAAATAAATTCAGCGAAGAAAGACACGTGCCTCTCCCAAAATGGGAAGTCTTCATAAAAAAAGAAAAGAGGGGAAAAGTTCTATTAAAAACTCAATCTTTGCGGGTGAGAAAATCATCAGTGTTATCCGGTGTAACTTGTCCGCTTTCGATCAAATATTGATCCATCATTTCATCACCAAGCGCCCCAACTTCTTCCATGATAATTTCAAGCTGGGTGAGAATTTTATATAGTCGTTCCGAGAGGTATTTTGCATCAGGCATTAAGGTGGCTCCTTGTTGTTATGATCTGGTGGGCCGGACCGTCGAAACGCCAAAGACAAGCGTGCACCTTATTCGTCCTACCCCGAAGGAGCAGGCTTATTTCGGTACAATCCGGCCCAAAAGAGCCGTTGTCTTTCCGGTTTCGACACCGGACCGGACACACAAAGCATCCGGCATTCATCAGTGTACAGATTGACTTATCCCGACAAAAGCTATTTTTGGTCTGTTTGGTTCTGTATGTCAGGATTTTTAGCTGACTTATAAACCCTGCTCTGGTCCTGTTATGACAAGCTGCTCTTTTGCTCCCGATTTCAAAATGGCCGATTGCTGATTGAAAGGTTGTTTCAAATCCGGTGCGGTTGAAGCCGAGCGCATAGTGTCAAGGTCCATGACCTGCTTGCGAACCGAAATCGGCATAGAGGCTTCAAGGTCTTTGCCAAAGTCATCCAGTTCCTTCTTCGTTAAATCCTCGTCATCCAAATGTTCCCGCGCATCATCAAGTTTCTTCTGATATTCGAGAATCTTTTCGCGCTCCTGTATCAATTTGTCTTCACTGTCCTTCTCAGCCTTGAAAACTTCCCAATAGGGATGAATATCCGGGATTTCATCAGGACTAATTTCTTCAGGACTCAATTGTTGTCCATATTCATCAAAGACACGTTGACCATCCCGCGTTTTAAAAACCCGGCGGCCATCTTCATGGACATAGGCATTACCGAGAATGCCTTCCAATCTTTCCCTGACCTCATCCAGTTGTAACTGGTTTTCCTGAAGCGCTTTTATGGTGGCTTCGTCATATTGGTCCAAGCGATAAGTGAAGGCTTCAATCTCTGACGCTGTGGCAAGTGCGGAACTTACAAAATCCCAAAACTCTTCTTCCTGCTCAAGCAGGTGTTCTTTTTTGCGCTCATGATTTTCTGCATTGCACCGGAATTGCTCATCAAGTTTGCGGGCCTTCCGGCGAAGGCTCTTGGCAATTTTTAAATCTGTGATATCCGATTTACGCATTAACTCCCGCATTTCTTCTTAATCAACGCTCCCAATACAGCGCCCGGCGTGTGTGTTTTGAATTTGATAAAGGTTTGTAGGATTTGCGGCCAGGCGGTCTTGTCCCTGTAAAACCATTTGTAAATACAGGCCATGCCCTCGGTCTTCTTGCCATCTGCCACAAAGCGGGCATAGGCCAAGCCTTCCACCACGCCAGCCACAAAGGAATAGCGGTCACTCCGGCCCATCTTTTCGATGACATGTCCTGCCGTGAATTTTTCTGCCAAGGCAGGGGGACTTGTGACTATCAGCAGCGCAAGAACAAATGAAATATATTTCAAATTTTCTATTGTATTTGAATAGGTTACACCTCTCATAATCGAACATATTTGTTAAATTTTTCATATTATCCGGCGATGAGGTATAATATATTGCAAGTTGTTGATATTTAAGGACTGCCGGAAAGCTGGGATTGCTTGAACGCTGATTGAAACACGAGGCACGAAAAGGTTCGATTATGTGATGTTCGGAAAGATAGGGAGTATTTGGCTAAGTCATTCAGATATCTATGAAAATTGCTTATTTACGTGTATCTACAAATGAACAAACTGTTGATCGTCAAATTGATGGTCTCAAAGAAATATGTGACGAACTTCATATTGAGAAGATATCTGCCGTTAATAAGAAACGGCCTGTCTACGAAAGAGTCATTCAAAAATTGCAACCCGGCGATACTTTTGTTGTTTGGGATTTAGACCGGGCTTTCCGCTCTACAGTTGATGCCATTCTGGAAGCTGAAAAACTCCTAAACCGAGGCGTACAGTTTCAAATTGCAACTCTGCATCTGGATACGTCTACGCCTATCGGTATGTTGATCTTTACAGTTCTATCCGCCTTTGCTGAATTTGAACGGCGCATGATTTCGAAGCGCACCAAAGAAGCATTAGCTGTAACGCGAAAGCAAGGCAAACGCCTGGGCCGACCTCCCAAGCTGACACCAGAACAACTCGAATTTGCGCGTATCCAAATCGAGAGTGGGCAGGCAACAACAGCAGAATTGGCATATGAATTTGGTGTTGCACCGTGGACATTGACGAGAGCACTGCGGCGGGAAGTGGATTAAAGCTATCAAGCCTAGAAAAATATCCACATATCCTGTGGTGTTAGTTCTTTTCTTACTGACTTATAGATGCTGTATCCAAAATATAAGGGTTATTAACACCCAAGCTCTATTTTTGCGTTTTAGTTATACGATTGGTGCACCAATCGTATAATTCATTTTCTCATATATTCTTATGACCAGAAAACAAGAGACTTGAGTAGGAATAGGCAAATCACATAGATTTGGTGACTGGAGGTGCCGAATGAATCATAAGAATACCGAGGGTGAGATAAGAAGCGCACTTCATAGAAAGAAATTTCGCCGCCATCATATCTGTAATGAAACATTAGTCATTGATGAGCTTGGGTTGGCTCATGCCAAGGCCCGTATAGATATCGCTGTGATAAATGGCTGTGTTCATGGCTATGAGATCAAAAGCGCAGTTGATACGCTATATCGTTTGCCTGGTCAGATTAGCTTATACCAAGATTGTCTTGAAAAACTCACCATTGTTTGTGCTGAAAACCATCTGGATGGCGTTCGCAAATTAGCGCCATATTGGTGCGGAATAATTCTAGCAAACAAGGGCCCACGCGGTGCTATCCATTTTGATATAGTGCAAAACTCTCGTCGAAACCCACAAGTTCAGACAGCAAGCCTAGCACAGCTACTATGGCGTGATGAGGCAAGACAAATCCTTTCAAGATTTGATATCGAACCCTCAATACTTCGGAAGCCACGAAAAACCCTCTATCAAGAGTTAGCTTCTCGTATGACTGAGCGCGAAATCACGAAATATATTAAGAGCTTCATGTGTTCCCGTCAAAGATGGCGAGATCATCTAACACCTGCATAATATGGTGGCTGATCCCGAACTGTTTCCACCCTCCCAGGTTACTCATATTTTTTCTTTCATTATTTGCGCATAAGAAAATCTCCTCATCGCCAGGAGAAAACGTTCGTCCACGAAAATCGCTTGAATTGGTAATATCTGCGCAAATATTGATCATCTGTTCTGGGTCATCCCTAAACGCCGTGCCCTTCCTAATGATCCAGCTTTTGCCATTAGCGTACACAAGTCGTGCGGCAGGCTTGATGATAGCCATATTGAAATCCATGGAAAAAGATGGCGGGACAATCGTGTAGTCCCCGAAATTCGGCCTTCTGAAATTGCTTGGAAGGTTCTTTAACAATTCCTGATAAAAGAGCCATTCATGGCGTGGAATCGTATCGCCAGGCAATTCAAATTTGCTAAGTGAGTCCGGCATTGATGTACCAATGATCACGAAGTTACGGAATTGGTCGAGATGTGTGAGGCTGGACAATCCAGCTATTAAAGCCTTTGAATAGTCATTGTAAGGCTCAAACGTTTTACCAAGATCAAGAAGGAGGTCAGTCTCATTGATATCAATACCGAGGCCCTTCAGGATTGACATCATCTGCTTTTGCGCTGTCGGTACCATTATATTTTCAAGTTTGAGACGGAACCCAACTCCGTGTCCATCTTTTGCATTAACTTGGCTCACAGCCCTCAAGGTGATGCTGGAACTATCCAGCCAAACCACAGGGACCGCATGAGCATTGCTTACGCGTAACTGCTCAAAGACGTGAGAGACAACATGTGTTCCGTTGTCCATCCTTTGATCACGCAACGTATCATCAAAATCAATCCAAGCAGGGCGGTTTCCCCATTTCACAGGGACTCGCTTGACGAACGTGCTGATAACTTCGGAAACACTTTTCTTTGGCCGTCCTATCTCAGGATCATATTCAATCGGAGGAACAACGATTATCGGAACAATTCTGTCTTTGCACTTATCGCATATCTTGAAGAGTGCCTGATATTCTGCTTCGCGCCACCTTACGACAGGAATGTATGTTGCTGATGTAATCTTCATTATAAGTCTTCCATAAATTGAGATCGGACCCTCCCTTGACCGATCAGCTTGTTGAATAGGGTATAGTCATTTTTATCCTTTCGAATACGGCCAGCAATAACACTGGGGCTAATACCTTGATTTTCGGCATCGATAAGGATTGCTTCTTCAGTCATGGCGAATCTGGAAAGGCACAGCTCCCATTGCTTTTCCGGGATAAGAGCATCAAGTGCAAATTGGTCAGCTTCTTTTTCAATATCGTCGGAATCCTGGCTATCTTCCTCATCGAAAAAATCGAATTTCAAGCTGTCCATAAGATGTAAAAAGACATGACCAAGCTCGTGGAAAAGCACGAACCAGAAGTTATCCAATCGGTCATACCTAAGAGTAAGCGCAATTACCGGAACTCCTGATTTTGAGAGCATTGCTGCGCCATCAAGAAGTGTTCCCGGTAAATGTCTTTCTGTCACAAGCACAATGCCGTATTTGGCCAAAAGCTCTACAGCTTTGGCTGGGCCATTATTGTCTTTCGTGAGAGCAACAAGTTCAGAAATCCAGCGGTCGTCATGTTGAAACTCTGTTACTTCTCCTGCATCGATTTGCACTTGCGCCAATGCGAGTACACGCGCCTGCCATGCAAGCAAAGCATATTTATTTGGTACAGAAGACCCACGGATTTTTTTACGGTGAAGAGCTGTTGTAAATTGCTCTCCAGCAGATCGGATAAAGAAATCCCTAACTACCTGAACTTGCTCTAGCTCTGTCGGAGCGCTAATCCACTCGCGTTTAATCATTTCCTTTATTGGAAATTTCTTCCACGATACGTCTTCAATGTCATTCCACGCGAATAATGAACCATAGTTATTTTTGTCGGTTGCCTCATAGGTTTCAGATATTTTTATGTTGAGGATATCTGCAATTTCTATGAGCTTGCTTAAGCTAATACTCATATATTGGGTTGCTTCATACCTTTGAATTTGTTGGGGCTTCATATCTAACTGCTCGGCCAAATCGCTTTGCGATAAACCCTTTGCTATCCGTGCCTGGATAAGAACTTTGGGCAAATCACTCAAAGCACTCGCTTCTGAAAAGGTAATTTTACCTGATCTTAGAAGATCGTACTCGGCTATTTCAGCTTCAATATCAGCTATCTGACTGCGAAGAGCATCAGCTTGCGCTTTCTTTAACAACTGCTCGGCTGGCTCTTTGACACTTTCGAGAGTAGCGAGAGCTTGCTTTAATTTTTCGCATTCTCTCTGCGAAACAGCATACTGTTTGTCACTAAAGATCATTGCTGCTCACTCCTCGCAAATAGTTTTTTTCGCCAATCGCTATTAATAGAATTCCCTTCCTATCCCCTGTAATTTTCTCGACTTGAAAAAAATCTACAAACGTTCCATTTGGCTCATTCACTTGTACATATGGAAAAAACTCGCCTTTATATTTGAGTTTCTGCTTTTGTCTGCCATTCTCAAAATCCAATAAAACAGGATCGAGCTCATTAAGCCTGACATCTGCGGGGTGCCAGCATCCATCATAGTCGCTTGGGTGAGGCTTGCTGCTTACATAACTGCCATCAAGGTAAATACGTCTACAACCCGCTGATTTTAAACTCTTGGCAGCAGAGATTAATCCGTCAAAGAGACATCTGCGATGGCGGTTATAGGCGAAACAATTTTGCACCTCGGCAAACGTTGCTTCGTGTATACCTGGAGGCAAGACCTTAAAAGGTGCCCCTGGAATATCAACAAGCTCTGGAATCATTCTTACAACAATATTGTTGTAATGATGATTCGTCAAGCCTGCTTAGCACGATATGTAAAACACCAAGAATTTCGATTAAAATTAGGTTAATCTATTGAAAAATATGAAGAAAGCATCCGTCCAAATAAAAAAGCTCGTTCATCAATATGTTATTAGAAATCAAAATAAAAGTCAGACGCTGTGAATGATGAAACGGTGATACGTTTCGTTGGCGCGGAAAAGGCTCGATGCCTTTGATGCGCCAATTAAGCCCTTGGCGGCGATAGACCTCTTAAGGGTCAATGCGGTTCTTAGGGCTTCCCTGGGGGATGCAACGGGGGATTGGGAAAATCCCCCTTGCCAAGATGTGTTGTCCTACAACACACATCTTGCATCCTTTCTTAATGTTCAGTTCTTTGCAAAAATTGAACTGCTGAAGAGGGTCTTCAGCGCATGATCTGGATCGGGCACATCTTTGGTTCACCGGAACCGTTCGCAAGCAGGATCGGGTCATGCATGTTTCATTGATCTGCACAGATGGAGGGGAGTTCGAACAATGTCCCGAATGCAAGAATAAGATAGACCAACTCTAAACGGACCATATTGATTAATGTGATTGATTTATCCGTTAATACAAACCTTAACAAAAATGAATAATACTAATTCGAACTTGCGAATCGGTATTGAATATATTTACCGTTGAGTTCGAAAGTCAGCATGGTTAATATGCCTATAGATTATATAGTAACAATATTAAAATATAACCTTACCGCAACGACACTATATTTTCTACCTTAAGCAAGCACACCACATTTTTTCTAATTTCTATTACGTATTCTATAATATTTCATAATATTAAGGCCTAACCAGAGATGTGAGGTTATAAATGGAACTTACTGATCAACTATTAAAATCTTATTATGACTCCGATATAGACTTGGGACCAGGGTATCCAAGTATAACACCTCCTGATTGGTTAAAATCATTAGAAGTAAACTGTTCATATATTGAGCGAATGTACTCTCTTACAACGTCCGAGCACCGAAAATTACTAACAACTTATAATGAGGAATTATTAAGAAGTGCAGCAGAATTTCTTGATGCCAAGCCACTTAAACAATTTGGAGGTTTTATTACCGCTTCAGGTGCTGAGGCAATTAATCGAACTATGGCCTACCTTTCGAAAAATGACTCTTGCGTTGCACTATTGTCTCCCACAATTGATCTTTACTTCGATTTTGCGGATGAATTAAAACTTAAAATACATACTTATGAAGTCCCGATGAATGATTATATTGACATTGATGATTTTACTGCTTTCGTCAAAAAAAATAATTGTAATACGATATTTGCAGCGATACCTAATAATCCTACAGGAACAAATTTACGCTCTAATGATTTCAAGAAATTAGTATCATTTTGTCAAAATAATGAAGTGACGTTGATATTGGACACTTGTTTTTCTGTTATCGGCCAAAAATCTCCAATGTTATTAGAGCTTGATTGTCTTTCAGAAGAATTTTCGTGGATCATGTTATGGGATACTGGCAAGACGTTTGGGCTGCGACATAGGAAAATTAGTTGCATTTGGTGTAGCAAAAATAATGAATCTGGAATCAGGAACCAAATTAAAAATATTACTTTTGATATTCCTCTTTCTGAAAAAATCTTTTTTGTAGATGTATTTGCTCACGCAGTAAAAAACAACTATATATCTTATCTAAATGAAATCATATTAGAAAATAAAAGTTATATAAAAGAAAACTTGGGGGATTCTTTGCCCCTATATATTCCTAAATATGGCTCCTATGTAGTTCTTCGGCTGCCGAAATCAGTTAATAGTAAGCGCCATTTGATGGAAGATATAAGAACAAAGACCGGATTAGGTGTTGTCAGCTGGGATGCTTTTTTTCAACCAAGCCACAACGTTAAAGCCTACAAGATACGGCTGTGTGTAGCACGAGATAAGAATATTATTGTTGAAACTGTGAAAAAACTTAGCAACTATATTCATATAGCTGCTGCATGAAGACACCTGATTTCTCAATAAATACTAATATTGTCAGAGTTTGGACTCAAAGAAACAACCTTTCAAGGGCTTAATTTATGAGATTAATTCCCAGGAATTTGAGTTTTAATTTCATATTTGGTTATCTAACGATTGGAGTTATATGCTTAGGCATAGGTTTTTTTGGTTATTATGCGAGTCGAATAACTAGTAATTACAAGATTATCTCAAACAACCTACAATTTCATCCAGATTGGGAGCTAGGAAAACATGAATTTAGTGACATTTCTGGAATATTACATGAGATTTGCAAGAGTGATGATTCGATATCAAAACTGATTAGGCATGAAATAGAAGAATCTTGTAAAGAATTAAAATACAAAACCGTAGATTTTAAAGAAGTTAGCACCATATATTTAATTTCAGCACTAAATAATATTTCGGCATCTGGAAAATTAGTTAAAAAGAAAATTATTGATTCACTCCATGGAGAATATAAAAATATTTATAAATACTTAATTGCTTCAAAATTATACGGATATAACTTGAATACGAAAGAAAATATATTGATATCAAGGCATATTTTAGGAGAAAGATATGCAAAATATTTTAATAATCATTATTTTACAAGGTGGGATTACTGGAATTTCGCAGCAATAATACTTACGTTATTGTATTCTTTGCTGTTTTTAATAGATTGTTTTTTTAAATTTGGTCGGAAAGGACTTGCGGACGGATTAAATTCGAGTCGTGCGGGTATAATTGTAATTACATATATATTCGCATTAATTTCTATCGTTGCAAGTCTTTTTGGAGTATTAAAACACGAGATATTTATAAAATTGTGGTCCCTTTTGCTTTTCTTTATTTGTTGGATGCTAATAGATATCATCATTATGAGGTATCATGAGTCTGAATATATTAGAGAAGAATTTAGAAAACTTCTGTGGCATATTGAAATTCCATTTATAATTGCAATCTCTATATTAATGCTATTCGTAGCAACAAATGTACTAAGTGTTGAGCCCCGCGAGACAGAAATTTTTGTAAGCGGAGCTATTGCATTTAAGGTAATACTACAAAATATATCATTTTTAACAATTGTCACTAGAATAGATACAAAGATGAAGGGGTAAGTCTAAAAGGTTAATTACCGAAAATCAGTTAAGTATATGTAATTTTTTCTTTTTTAAATTATTTCTTTTCAATTTAAACTGAAGTTTTGTTATTTCATTGGTGTGATGCGTCCTGACGCAAGGGCTGTGTCAAACGGTTCATCTTCGATGGCCCGGTACTCATGCGGATAAGCTGCCTGCATAACGGTTTCAAATATTTTCCGGTCCCTGATGTATATGAGCATGTCTGTTGCGACCCTGCCAAAATGATCCTTGACTGAGAAGTCACAGGTCGGATGAGTGGCAATCAGGGTCACCATCGGGTCATTTTGCCGGAAGATCGCAATATGAAGCGGTGTCAATCCGGCAAAGGGGTCTTGCGAATTGATCTGGTCAGGATCGGCTTTGACAATGGCTTTGGCCCGTTCGTAATTATCAAAATAAGCCGCCCGGATCAGGGACAGTTTTTTCTTGTCAACGCCGCTATCAGAAAACCAACTCAAAGGCGTGCCCGGTTTTGCTTTTGGTTTGGGCTGTAAACTCATAGCAATTCTCCTGCGGCCAGCGGATTGTCGATTACGCGCTCTAACTGTTCGGTGTTTTCAAGATCAGGCCGGATGAAATGCGTTTCAGGATGGCGCAGGAAGTCTGCGGGCTTGGGGTAATACAGCATGTCCCGCGAGAACATCATCTCAATACGGTTTTGAAGGTTGGGAACGGGTGACGCTGAAATCTGCGTTGTGCCATACATGTAATGATCGGCCTCCAGGGAAAGCGCATATTCC
Organism: Methyloligellaceae bacterium; assembly: GCA_965224165.1. Taxonomy (GTDB): domain Bacteria; phylum Pseudomonadota; class Alphaproteobacteria; order Rhizobiales; family CBDCYM01; genus CBDCYM01. The sequence continues at coordinate 2,796,223 of CBDCYM010000011.1, forward strand.
TCTTTCATGGCTTCAATGAATACGGGGTTCATTTTTGTCCAGTCCTTACGGATGCGTTCCATGCCCATAGCCAGATAGAGGGAAAGACCGTAAGGATTGCCGCGCTGGTTCTTGTTTTTAGGCCGGATCAGAATGGAATGTATTTTGGGTACACGGGAAAGGCATTCGCGCAAGAAAACGTGAATGCTGTTTGAGGAGGCTATGCCAATGCCTTCATAAATCATCTTGATATCCGCTGTTTCAAACGACTTTGGAAACAAGGCCGCCATGGGAAACTCGGCTGCGTGAAAATAGCTGTTGGAGGTTTTACACAAGATCAGGATGGTACGTTCCTGGATATATTGTTTGATATCAACGCTGTGGCGCAGCGTTTCCTTTTTAAATTCCTGGTCTTTTTTAAAAAATTCCCGCAAGATACCGATAGGATAGTAAGAGTTCCTGTCATTTTCCGGGGCGCAAAGATAAACACCGGAAAGCCCGTCAAGCATCTGCTCTTCCCAGTCCTCAAAGTCATCACGCTCAGACAGGTGAAAGTAATAATCCCTCGACGATATCCCGACTTCTGCAAAGATGGACTCCGGGCTTAGCTTGTCGTGAAAATCCTCATCATGAAACGTTGCAATCCATTCAACGATTGTTTGGACATGGGGGTCGCGCAATGTTCCCTGACGCAGCCGCTTGAAATATTCCCGGTGGAAGGTGGTGTGTTTCCAATCGGAAATTTCATTCGCCATCGCTGAAAATGACAGGTCGGTATATTGCGCTCTTAAATCCAGCAATTTTTGAAGAATTCTCTGCCGCGCATACTCGTCATAGTGAACAAAGCGTGGGTCTTCGGCCATTTTGTTACAACTCTGTCCCAGCGAAATTCCAGAAAATATGCGCCTAATAAGGGCGGACCCGGATTGTGACCCCCGGACAGATAATTGGTCATAACTCGGTCAGCGCGTCAAACGCTCCTTCCTGTTTTATCCGGGGGTGTGAAAAACCACGGCGGCGAAAATGGCAAGAGACAATCACAGTGAAAACGACCTTAAGTCCGTAACGGCCAGTGTTGAATCCATTGTATATTTTGTCTCGCTACTGATCCATGTGGGGTCGGCCATATTAACGGGCGCGTGTACGTTTTTGTATTTGAGCGATCAGGATACGGGCTTTGCCGCAACGCTGCTGTTATCGATTCTGATTGGCGGTATGACCATGGCCGCACTAGCGGCTTTTACAACGGCGGCGGTTAAAATCCTGCCCCGGCTGGATGCGCGTTATCTGCCTGCCAGCTTGCTCATGGGATTCTGCGCTGTCTTTGCCGTTGGTGTTGTTTCCGGCACATCCAACGGGACCACATTGGGCTACCCGGAAGCCCGCGACCTGACCTTTGAAGATCACAGGCGAAACGGCGAAAGCGCCTTTGCCGCCGCGCAGAACAATGTCCGGGCGTTGGAACAAATTTTGCCCATTTTGCAAACAGGCCGTGAAACCGTCCGTGCTTTAAAGGCGCATGAAAAACAGTTCGGCATTACAGGCTCCGGCAAGGGCCCAGTCTATGCGGAAATGCTCTTGCAGGAAACCCGCCTTAAATCCATGGAAGAAAGTCTGCGGCGTTTCGGCCAGACCACGGCGCAGGACATCCGGGGCGGGCAGCGTCTTTTGGAGGATTTACGCAAGAGCCTCAAGGACCCGAAACTCAGCACAGATGACAAGCGCCGTGCCCTGGAAAACACGCTCACGCGCCTGGCCAGCCTTGTCATCGACCTGCGCCAGAAAATGCCCCTGACCTCTTTGAAGGCGGTGGCAAATATGCTGCGTGCGCCTGTCCGCCTGTCTGAATATTCCGAGGCGGAAGAGACAAGACGCTCGCAGGAAGGCATGGCGGCGCGGCTGCACAAAGAAATGTCTCCCATTGGCGAGGCGCTGGATGATGCGCTGGACAAGCTCCATGCGCAACTATCCGAGGATGTGCCGATTTACCGCCATCAAAGCCCGACCTCCATGGTGTTCAGTCATGCAGGCGAACTCTTCTGGATACTAGCCGTGGGCTACGCCATTGACATCCTGCCTTACCTAGCGCTCGGCCTGATCCTGCTGGCCCGCAGGCAGATGGATGACAAGAGAGAAGTTCCGCCTCCACACGGCCCACAGGAACGGCCTGTCATTCAACTGAAATCCATTCCACGCGGACAGCGCAGCAGACCAAGGCGGCAAAGCAAACGTCTGCTCCCCAATGACAGGAGGAATAAAAAATGAGCGTTCCCGTCAAAACCGAAAGCGAGCCTATCTTCCAGACTTTTCTTGCCGCTGGCTTTGCAGGCTTCCTGACGTGGATGTTCTGGCCGGGTGAAGACAGCCCCTGGCCTGTTCATGTGCTCCGGGCTTTGTTCGGGTTTGTCTGTGTGGTGGCGTTAGCCCACGGGCTGATAATGCTGATCAAGGATTACAAGCTGCGGCGCGACCTGGCCCTGGCTGAAAGGGTGAGCACCGATTACGGCTCGGCGAGGCAAGCGGATTATGACGATATCAAAGCCCACAAAATGGACGCGCCGGAAAGCGGCAATCTCCTGGGTTATATGGCGAAGGACTCAAAAGCGCTTCCCGTATTCGCGCCGCCTAAAACCCCTTTCAGCCTCATCGAAATGCCGCCGGGCGTGGGCAAGACCACCTGCTATGTGATCGGCTCCATTCTGCATCAAGCCCTGTCGGGGCGCTCTGTGATCGTGCCGGATGTGAAGCTGGAACTGGCTCCGATGCTGGCCGGGCCCTTGCGGGAGTTGGGGATTGAAGTCTGGTGCGTGAATCCCACCAGGGCATATTTTGATATTTGCGGGGATGTGGAACTGAACCCGTTCCAGGCGGTATTGGATGCAGCCTATGCAGATGACGACGAGCGCAAGGATACGGCGACCTGTTCCAGTGATTATGCAGAACTGATCTTCCCGCAAATTCCGGGGGAAAAACAGCCCTATTTCAGCAATGGCTCCCGGCGCTGCCTGAATGTCGGCGTCCTGTCCCAGGCTCTCATGGAGCCCGCAAAATGCACGCCTTCAGACGTGTTTGCCCTTTTGGGTAACCCAGAGCTTTTCCTGAACCGCCTGCATCACATTTATCATTTCCTGGAAACCGCTGACCCGGATGATCCGCTGGTGTCCTATCTGGAATTGGAAGCGGCCAATTTACTCCACCGCGCTGACAAGAGCTCGGACAATTTTGGGGCCTTTCTGGAAGGCGCAACGCAGCGGCTTTTACCCTTCAATCAAAGCGGGCGGCTTGGGGGATATGGCTGCACGGCGGTCAAAAATATTGCTGAAATCAGAAAGAGCCAGGTTGTGGTGTTCATCATAGCCCCGCTGTCCCATATCAGGGATTTTTCCACGCTGATTTCTCTTATCAATCACAATGTCATTGCCGCCTGTAAAGCAAACCCGGCGGGCCATCCCGTGCATATCGTGGCCGAAGAAGCCCTCAATTACCGCTTTGCCAATCTGGCTTCGGACCTGGAAGTACTGCGCGGCCTGAAAGTTATTGCTGATTTTTACATCCAGTCTTTTGCGGGATTGATCCGTCAATACGGCAGGGAGGCGGCGCAGGCCATTGAGTCCTATATGGATGTCAAAATCTATGCGGGCCTCAATTCCTTTGACCGCGCAAAATTTGTCTCCGAAATGCTGTCGGACACAACACTTCGCAAGCAGGATTATTCTTTCGACTCTACAAGTGCCAAAAAACTCGGCGTATCGAGCCGCGAGCTTGGCCGCAAGATGATGCAGCCCAATGAAATCATGACCATGGCCCGAAACAAGGCATGGGTCTTTGTGCGCGGCATGAACCCGATGAATCTCTACATGGCTCGTTACGGACAAATCGGCCCGTGGCGCGATCTGGTGGATGCGCATCCGGTTGAGGGTGATCCCTTACGTGATGATCCCCTGTTTCACATTGCCTATCCCAAAGAGCCGAAAAGGAACAAGTCATGACAGAGCGCACGGACGTTGCCCGCGTCTGGTTGATCCGGCCCAAACATTTGATCTGGCTGCTGGTTCTGGCGGCGACTGGCGCAAGCCTTTGGCTGTTCGGTACACCGCATCTGGTCTTCACTTACCGCTATATCGAGGTTAGAGACAAACGCCATTACATCTGGTGTGATTATGTCGGCCAGTATTCTCAGCGCGTCAAAGCTGTGAATGGTAACTGCCCTCTGATCCGCTTCCTCAAAGCGCCGGGGGAGGATCACTCATGACCTCTTCCCCTGGCCCCAAACAGTCTTTCGGTACTGCCGGGCAGACGCTACGGCAAAGCCGGACGATAAAACGCGCAGCCAAACCGCAAGATAAATTGGCCCGCCTGAAAGCCCTTCAAAATCGCATGCGGGACCATGTGAAGCGTCATGAAGCGCTGTGGATCGGACGGGAATTGTCAAAGCTGGTGCGGGAAAGAACCAAGCCGGAATTGCATCATCCTGCGCCTTTTGGCTTGCCCGCAAAGCGCATGTCGCCTGAAGCGCTCGTACAAAGGGCGCGCATGAATGTGAAATCCAGAATCACAAGGCGACTCACATGCCTTAAAGTTTTGGAAGACAGACTCAAGCGGGCGGAAGGGAAAGTTCCCACGCAAGAACATACAAAGACGTTCAACCAGTCCCTCAAACCGTCAAAGGGGCCGAAGCTATGATGGACGCATTACAAAAACTCCCGGAGTCTTTTGTAGGAATGGCCGTTGCTGCCGCCCTGTGGTTTGGCCTCAACTATACGGTGCTTGCTGAACGGGCCATAGACAAGGCCATTGCAGGGGATGTTGTTCCATCCTGTATTAACGGTCTGAACGCACAAGAAAACAGCACGCCCCTGCAACGGCTTTCAGAAAATCTCATCCCGGATATGCCGGGGCTTGATCTCAAAAACATGTTCCAGGGATTGAAAAACCAGTTCCGCTTAAGCCCAGCGCAAAAGCTGGGCATCTGTCAGTGCGCGGCCAAACGCACCGGGCAAGGCGCACGATTTGACTATGCGCTGCACACAGCAAGTTTCCGTCTGGTCAAACCGGAAAGCGTTGGCAATTTCCGTCACAACACGTTGTCCGTGGCCACATCGCAAATCTGCGGTGCGTTGCCGTGGCTGAATTCAGGGAGGTAGATTCATGTCAGACCAAACCGGGCAACATCCGCGTGTGTATTTTGACAATGGAACCTGGCAGGTCAGCACTTCGTTGTTGTCTACACCAAGGCGGTTTTATCCCATTCAAAACACCACCGCCCGCATCCGCCGCGATCCACTCTGGCTGGCCCTTGGCCTCAATGGTTTTGCAGCGGGCACGAGTTTCATCTATGGCGATCTGCTTTATCTCCATGAGCTATGCGCCCTCTGGGGCGTGGTGCTGGTATCGGGATTAATCGGCCTGGGAACCGCCATCCTGCATGTCGATTCCGTCGGTCATCCCCATGCGCTCTTATTCAGCTCCGCCAGAACCATCCGCAAAATTTATCAGGCCATGCGGGCCGCCCGCATGGATGCCGAAGCCAGCGGTTTTATTGAGCTTGAGGCAGAAAATGACAATGGAGCCGATCCGTTGATGTGAAGAAAAACACAAAAACAGGTTGAAGTATTAAGAAAATGTTCCTATTATGTTCTCCTCTGGTCTGAAGGTAAAAAGAGGAAGAATATATGGGTTAAACAGTAGAAAAGCAGGAGAAAAGCGTTGGACAAGAAAGAGGTGAGTAGAAAGAAAGATATATCAAGGCCGGAAAGCCCCTGTCAGGAAACATTATCTGCCTCTGATTATCCGCCAACGCTCAAAATTGATGTTGATTACTACAAGAGTTACCTGGATGACATGGACATCCCCGAAGAGCAAAAGCGTGAACTGGTCGAGACAATATTTTCAATCGTTCTCCAGTTTGTTGATCTCGGCTTTGGTATAGCACCCGTCCAGCAGGCTATGAATGAGGGACAAAAAGAAAGTAAGACAATCGAGGAAGGAGGCAAAATATGAGGTTTGACAGCGGCCCATCCCATAACGTGACAAATGCCGTGATCTATTGCCGCGTGTCGAGCAAGGCGCAAACCAAACGCGGTGACGGGCTAAACTCGCAGGAAACACGCTGCCGGGAATATGCGAAATACAAGGGCTACACCGTGGCTCATGTATTCACGGATGATCTGACCGGAAAGAGCGCCAACCGTCCGGGCTTGAAAGCCATGATCGCCTTTCTTGAAGCGGACCGTAAAAACCCTCATGTGGTTGTCATTGATGATCTTTCACGCTTTGCAAGGCGGGTTCCATTGCATTTTGAATTGCGGGAAAGCATTGCGCTGGCAGGCGGCATTCTGGAAACGCCGTCTATGGAACTGCGGGATGATGCGGATGGTGAACTCCATGAATATATTCTGGCCTCTGTGTCGCAGCATCAAAGCAGGAAGAATGCGGAGCAAACACTCAACCGGATGCAGGCCCGTTGCTGGAATGGCTACTGGGTGTTTCAACCGCCGATTGGTTACAAGTACGAAAAAATAAAAGGGCATGGCAAAGTGCTGGTGCGCAATGAACCACTGGCCTCTATCGTGCAGGAAGCTCTTGAGGGGTTTGCATCTGGGCGGTTTGACAGTCAGGTTGAGGTCAAGCGCTTTCTTGAAAGCCAGCCGGATTACCCCAAGGACCTGCCGGATGGTCAAATCCGCAACCAGCGTATTGCTGAACTGTTAGGCCGCGTGATCTATGCCGGGTATATCGAAGTGCCGAATTGGGATATCCCCTTGCGCGGAGGCCATCATGAAGGGCTGATTACCCTTGAAACATATCAAAAGATACAAGAGCGCCTGAAAGGAGGCGTGAAGGCTTCTGCCCGTAAAGATATCAGGGCGGACTTTCCGCTGCGGGGCTTTGTGCTGTGCGGTGATTGTGAAAAACCTTTGACTGCCTGCTGGTCATCAAGCAAGACAGGAAAAAGGCATCCTTATTATTTGTGTTTCAATAAAGCCTGTGAGAGCCACCGCAAATCCATCCCCCGTGACAAGATCGAAGGTGAGTTTGAAACGCTGTTACGTGCTCTTAAACCCACCGAAGATTTGTTCAAGGTGACAAAGGCCATGTTTAAGGACGTATGGAACCAGCGTCTTGCGCAGGCAGAGTCCCTTAAGACATCAATGAAACGGGAAGTTCTCAAAATAGAAAAGCAGATTGAACAGTTGGTTGACAGGATCGTGGAGAGTGCCAGCCCTACCGCGATAACCGCCTATGAGCAACGTATCGCCAGGCTGGAAAAAGACAAGCTCGTTGCGGCTGAAAAACTGAAAAGCGGGGTGGGTTCCAAAGCCCCCTTTGACGAAATGTTCGAACTCGCTTTTAAATTTCTTTCAAACCCTTGGAAACTTTGGGAATCTGACCGTTTGGAGGACAAGAAAACCGTCCTCAAACTGGCCTTTTCTGATCGTTTGCCATACCACCGGAAAGAAGGATTTCGAACCCCAAAAACCTCTATACCTTTCAAGGTCTTAGGTGATGTTCGCCTGGGAAAATGTGAGGTGGCGCGCCGGGGAGGATTCGAACCCCCGACCCCCAGATTCGTAGTCTGGTGCTCTATCCAGCTGAGCTACCGGCGCATGCTATTGAAATATATAATTTCTCTGACGCTGCTTTTTTACTGCTCTTCGTCCTAAAATTAAGTAATTCTGCGAGCCTGCTACTAGAGTGTCCCGCGTTTAGATGGAATCGTTTGAATGCCCTATCTTTTTGTTGTCGCATATCTTTTTTTGCAAAACCGGCACCCACTTTTGCGAGATATGCTCTAGCATAGCTTCGCAGGAAGGTACATGCCCATAATCAAAAAGCCAACCAGAAATCTCAATATACGTACAGTTGAACTTGATGAAGGTCTATACGTATCGGATCATATCGACCACCTAATGATTAAGGTGACTAGAGCGTTATAAGGCGGCGGCCATCTTTCCTTCAGCCATCTTTTTCAGGTTGGCTATGTACCGTTTCAAAAGACGCATCGTGCGCAGACGGAAAAGAAACCCCTTCACTTAGATCGTCTCGACAATTTCAGCCATCCATAGCGGCACTCATATATCATCTTTGTGAAAGAACCAGATCCGCCTGATAGTAACCTCGATAAACGTTGTAAACTGCATAGTCACGACATCGCAGATTACTAAGATATTTCGAACCGTTCGGATATAAGAGTGCGCACTTTTGCAGCTTCCGCAGACCAATCCGCCGCATTAGAGGCGACCAGATTGGCTTCACTTTTTAAAATGACGCCATCCTCAAGCACTTTTAAATGATTAGCCCGCAATGTCGCGCCGGTAGACGTAATATCAACAATAAGTTCCGCCGTGCCAGCCGCCGGCGTTCCTTCTGTAGCGCCCAAGCTTTCCACAATACGATAGCCCGTCACACCATTAAGCGCAAAAAATCGTCTTGTCAGATTCAAATATTTTGTTGCGACACGCAAACGCCTGCCATGGACCGCATGAAAGCTTGCAGCCACATCTTCAAGATCACTCACTCTGCTCACGTCAATCCAGCATTCCGGTACAGCAACAACCACATCGGCCTGACCGAATCCGAGCGGGCAGATAAATTCAATCCGTTCATCTGCATCTGAAATAGATTCGCGTAAAAGGTCCTCACCCGTTACGCCCATATGTACACGACCAGTCCTGAGTTGCTGAACAATCTCCGAAGCCGAGAGAAATGCCACATCGACTCCGTCAAGCCCAACAACAGCTCCTTGATAGCCACGTTCATGTCCTATCTTACGCAACGGCAAACCAGCATCAGAAAAAATCTCACTCGTCTTTTCCATAAGTCGCCCCTTAGAGGGAACGCCAATAGTAACCTTGTTATCAGTCATGTCGGCGCTCCGTCGACAGCAGCGAGAAGCCTTTCTGTATGAATTGCCGACCCTACCGCGGAAACATTATCTGATGCTCCTATGTCACCGACAAGCCCATCATATCGACCACCACCGGCTATCTCACCCGCCACTCCAAGTTCGGGAATCTCAAGCTGATATACAATGCCTGTATAATATTCTAAATTCCGGCCAAATTCTGCGGAAAACTGTGCGGTGGAGATATTCAGACCTGCTTCTGCAAAAAGATCGAGCCGACGCATATAGGCCGCCAATGCGGGACCAAGATCGATGCCTGCAGCCCCCGAAAGATCAGCAATTCTTGCTCCCGCAGCACGTGATGGACCAGCAATCGCCAGATAATCCTCGATAAGATTTGCCGTTTCCTTAGAAAGGGGATCTGCTCTTAAATCAGCAGCCTGATCAAGCAAACGCTCCGTAATCTCTCTGACTTGGCGCGTGCCTATGACCGGAATTTTTTTCTCCTCAAAATGCAAGGCGACTAATTTCTCGGCTTTCGCCAAATTGGTAACATTCTGTTTCGCCAACATAGCCGCTGCCCCGCTTGCCGTTTCAATACCGCCCGCATGTATCAACTGCATAAGAAGGTCATGAAAAGTCGCTGGCCGCCAAAAATGATGCTTGAGGCGCATCCGCCATCGTTCAGGTATATCGAGCGCATCAAGAAGCGCTAAAAATAAGCCAAGGTCACCGAATTTGAGCTTGAAATTTTTAAGGCCTGCACTTTGAACGGCAGTAATAACAAGTGATAAAACCTCTGCCTCAGCTTTTTCTTTGTCCCCCATTCCAAAATTTTCGATACCCGCTTGCCGAAATTCTCTCGGCCGGGCTGCATCGATTCCACCTGGCTGAAAACGAAATGCCGGACCATTATAACAATAGCGTGCAACCCGTCCGGAATCCGGATGACGTTCCAAATAAAGTCTACATGTCGGAACAGTCAGATCAGGTCTAAGACAAAGTTCCTCACCGTCAGGATCGGTAAAAACATAGGTGCGTCCACGCAGCGCTTCGCCAATGCGGTCGAGAAAAATGCCGGCCGGTTGGATAATAGACGGTGCCACGGGTTCATAACCCGCATTGGTAAACGCTTCCATCAGTGCGGCAGCTTGCGCCTCTAGCGCCTCAAATTTTTGAGCTGATTCAGCTGGCATGACTTTGCGCTCGTGCCTGCTCAACAATTGTGACGGGCGAGAACGTCGCGAACTGCCTTGACGACCTCACCTTCAGCAATAGCAAATTGTGCCGGACGCCCTTCGCGCCATTCAGTGTTGTCTGAGATTTCCTCTGACAATCTTGCCCCCTCAATAAGATCTTTGATCATAACCTCGCCGCGACTCCGCTCGTCTTCCCCTTGAATAACGACGCAAGGTGCATCACGTTTATCTGCATATTTCATTTGTGCCCGCATGCCGGAAGTACCGACATACATCTCAGCACGAAGTCCCGCACTACGCAGGTCCCGCGCAATTTTTTGATAATCAGGCAAATGGTCTTGATCCATTACCAAAACAATAACAGGGCCGGTTGCCCGCTTACTTTCAAACTTGCCCAAAACTGCAAGCGCTGCGTAAAGCCGTGAAACACCTACGGAAAAGCCAGTTGCTGGAATTCGTGTGCCTTTAAACCGTTCAACCAAACCATCATAACGCCCACCCCCACCAACAGAACCAAAGCGAACTCGTTTTCCCTCTTCGTCTTCAGTTTCAAATGTCAATTCGGCTTCGAACACCGGCCCAGTATAATAATCAAGTCCGCGCACAACGCCCGGATCAATGTTAACCCGGCGAGCATCAAAATCAGCCGCAGCGAGTAGTTCTTCAATTTCCCGAAGTTCCGAGATCCCTTCAAGCCCTAGCTCACTTTTTTCCACCAACGCTTCTATGGCAGAAAGTGTCTGACCACGACCGTCACTCCCGGCATCAACAAATCCCAAAATGGTCTTTATCTGATCTACCTTCAACCCTGCCCCTTTTGTGAAATCGCCTGAGTCATCCTTGCGCCCCTCACCCAGGAGTAATTCCACACCTTCTAGCCCAAGCCGGTCGAGCTTATCAATTGCACGAAGCACTGTCAGCCTTTGGCCTGCGTTCTCAGCCGCGTTAGGGTCAATACCGATGGACTCTAATATGCCATCCAATATTTTTCGATTGCTGACACGAATGACATAATCGCCGCGTTGAATACCAAGTTGTTCCAGACAGTCAGATGCGAGCATACACAATTCCGCATCGGCAGCTATACTGTCGGAGCCAACCGTATCGGCATCGAATTGGGTAAATTGCCGAAAACGCCCTGGTCCCGGCTTTTCATTGCGCCAGACGAGACCCGTTTGATATCGCCGAAAGGGCTTAGGCAAGGAGTCGTAATGGGCGGCCACATAACGGGCCAAAGGTGCAGTGAGATCATATCTCAGCGACAACCATTGCTCATCCTCGTCTGCAAAAGAAAAAACTCCCTCATTTGGGCGGTCTTGATCAGGCAGAAACTTGCCCAGCACATCGGAATATTCAAAGGCAGGCGTTTCCAAAGGCTCAAAACCATATGATTCATAAACCTCGCGAATAGCCGCGAGCATATGATCCATGGCGCGAATTTCTCCGGCATTAATATCTCGAAGCCCTTTGGGCAAACGCGCCTTCGGGCGTGATGTTTTTTTTATTTTCGCCATGGGATTGAAACCAGTTGAAATAATTCCAGACTGCAATAATCTCAACACACAGGCAAATATAAAGCCCTTGCCAGCTAAATATTTTTTACCGGTATGTCGGGGTCATTGCAGTCCCTTTAATACATCAATCATGATACGGGTTCTAACCGATTGCAGCAAAAGCGGCAAGGCAGCACTTTCAATGAAATCTCGCCTTCAGCAAGTGATTGTAATATAGACTTATGTTTCGAGCACTAATCTAGCGGCAAATAAATAAGCTGAGAGGCTCCCGCTTATGTTTTTCGACCAAGGCACGCCACCAACCTATTCCAAAATAAGATATCTTATCATTATTTCCACGGCACTCCTAACAATGGCTGTTTTTTCTGGATGCGAGAAAAAGAAAGAGAAAGCAGAAGAAAAACCGCTTAGAGCTATAAAAAGCATGGCGTTGAAGGAGCGAGCAGCGGATCAACGCAGAGTCATTTCAGGGATTGTCGAGGCTGGAACGGTCACGGACCTCTCTTTTGAAATAAGCGGGCAGATCACCAAGCTAAATGCCAACATAGGTGACCGCGTTACAAAGGGAGACATTATCGCTGTACTTGATGCTGAACCTTATCGGCTAAAATTGGAGACGGCTCGCGGTGAGCTTGGGTCAGCACGTGCAGCTCTTAAAGACGCGCGCGAAAAATTTAAGCAACAAAAAACCCTTCTAGCGAAGGGCTTCACAACCAAAACAAATTTTGACACAGCAACAGCTAATCTTAAAACCGCGGAGAGCAAAGTTCAAATTTCCCTCTCCAAGCTCTCAATAGCTGAGCGCGATCTTAGAAAAACCAGACTGATAGCGCCCTTTACAGGCCGGATTTCTAAAAAACATGTAAATGTGTTTACAGATATCACCACGGCACAAAAAATTTATGAGATTCATACAGAAGGTAATCTTGAGATAGAAGTGAGTGTTCCAGAAAACTTGGTTCGCCACTTTAAGGTAAAAGATCGTGTCACAATTAAATTCCCGACATTGCCCAATCTTTCTTCATCGGGACATATCACGGAAATTGGGTCCCGCACTGAAACCGCAAATGCTTTCCCTGTCAAAATAGAGCTCGAAAAGCAGTTCCCCGAGCTTCGTCCAGGCATAACAGCAGAAGTCACCTTCCGCTATTCAACGGACGCGACAGGTACAGCGTTCATCATTCCTGCCACCGCACTTTTACCCAAGTCTGAATCTAGGTCTGCCTCGATCTTTGTTTTTGATCGGTCAAAGAATGCTGTCTATCAACGCAAAGTCAAAGTCATAAATATTCGTGACAATGATCTTGAGGTGACCGGCACACTCAAAGCCGGTGACATTATTGCTATTGCAGGTATTTCATTTTTGTCCGACGGCATGAAAGTCAGACTTCTCGAAGAGGAAAAGTGAAATCATGCTGCCATTCACACGCTTTTCCCTCGATAACAGCCGCCTCGTTCTTTTGCTGTTGCTATTGGTCTTGCTTGCAGGGCCTATCAGCTTTCTTAGCCACCCCTCACGCGAGGATCCTAAAATTACAATCCGGACGGCCCTCGTTACCGCTACCTATCCGGGCATGGCGCCCGAACGAGTGGAAAATCTGATTACTCGGAAAATTGAAGAGAAAATCCGTGAAATACCGGAAATCGAGCATATCCGCTCTACATCGCGAAACGGAACCGCCACCATCAAAGCGGACATTTATGAACGCTATTTTGATACGGACCGGATCTGGCAACAGCTTCGCAATAAGATGCAGGACGTTAAGCCGGACTTACCCGAGGGCACGAATGGCCCCCTTATCAATGATGATTACGGTAATGTCGCCATGGCAACCGTTGCTCTTACGGGCGAAGGCTTTTCACTCGCTGAAATGCGAGAACAAGCGCGTTTTCTCAGAGATCGTCTTTATGCTGTTTCAGGCGTCCGTAAGATTGAGCTTTTCGGTATCGAAGAAGAGCGAATTTATATTGAGATTGACAACACACGGCTCGCACAGCTCGGACTTTCGCCAACAACGATTATCAACACACTTCAAAAGCAAAATATCATATTGCCAGGTGGGAAGATTGAGGCCGGTCCAATCAGCTATGTCATTGAGCCTACCGGCAATTTCGAAAGTCCCGAGGACATTGCTAGCGTAACTCTAGAAATTCCAAACAGTCGAGGACAGGTCGCTTATTTACGTGACATAGCAGCTATAAAACGCGCTTATATTGATCCGCCTAAGGCACCGGCCTTTTTCAACAATAAGCCTGCCATTGTGCTCGGCGTCTCCATGGTCGATCAATTCGACGCTGACAAATTCGGAAAAGATTTGAGTGCAAAAATCACGGCGCTCGAACATGCCCTTCCTATTGGCTACAAGCTCTCTTTCATTACCTTTCAACCTAAAGATATCGCCAATGCCATCGATGGTGTGATGAGCAATCTTTATCAGACGATCGTCATCGTGCTTGTTGTGGTCATGCTTTTCCTTGGCTGGAGAACCGGCCTGATTGTTGGCTTTATGGTGCCCATGACAATGCTGGCCTCCATTCTCGTAATGCGCTTTGTAGGAATTGAGTTAGAGCGCATGTCGCTTGCCACGCTTATCATTTCCCTTGGTCTTCTCGTCGACAACGGTATCGTGATCGCCGAGGAAATCTCCAGGCGGATCGCACAGGGAGAGAACCGCCGCACCGCCATTATTGCAACAGGTCAGGCTCTAGCTCTGCCGCTACTCTCTTCAAGCTTAACAACGGTCTTTGCTTTCATGCCCCTCATGCTTGCAGATAGCACGGCCGGTGAATACACCCGCTCAATTTCCCTGGTAATTGCCATCACGCTCCTTGGCTCGTGGCTGCTGGCTATGACAATCACACCACTGCTCTGTTATTGGTTTATCAAACAAAGTAAGCCTGTGGATGAAGCTGCAGTCTATAACAGCCGCTTCTACCAAACTTACCACGGCTTTCTTAGCCGTATTTTACAATTTCGAACGGGGTTTCTCATCGCCATTATTGGTCTCATGGCCGTAGCTGTTTGGGCTTTTCAATTCGTTCCCAAAATTTTCTTTCCCGCCTCTGAGCGCACACAATTCCAAATCATTGTGGACCATCCAGTTGGGGGTAATGCCAAAGCAACAATTAATACTGTAGATCGCTTATCAAGCTGGCTTATTGATAACAAGAAAAATCCGGAAATCGTGAATACCGTGGCTTATGTGGCAAGTGGCGGTCCACGATTTTACCTTTCGCTCAACCCCGTTGACCCTGATCCACACCGCGCCTTTGTTCTTGTGAATGTCGCAAAACCGGAGGATGTTGCCACGACAATTCGCAAAGTTGAAATTCATGCCCTGAACAGCTTCCCCGAAGCCCGCATTCAAGTAAAACCCCTCTCCCTAGGCCCTGGAGAGGTAGGACTTGTCGAATACCGTATTTCCGGTGGTGATTCTGATCGTCTCAAAGCCCTGGCCGAAAGCCTTAAGACTGCCATGCGACGCACACCAAATGCCATTAACATCAAAGACGATTGGGAGAACCGGTGGGTCAAGGTTATCGTCGCGGTTGATCAGGCTCGGGCACGGCGCGTCGGCGTTACATCGGAGGACGTCGCTCGCACACTCAATGCCATTCTTTCTGGAAACGCCATCACATCTTATCGGGAGGGCGATACAACAATTCCGGTTGTCGTTAGAGCCAAACAAGCGCAACGCACAAATCTTGATCGGCTCCGCACACTCGCCATACCAACCGCCAACGGAGGCTCTGTTCCACTTCTGCAAATCGCTGATTTCAAAGGTGCCCCGGAATTCTCCCTCATTCAAAGGCGGGATTTGTCCAGATCGATCACAGTTTCTGGAAAAAATACAGAGCTTACTGCAGCCGAATTTGACGCAATTCTCAAACCTGCAATAGCAACTCTAAAATTACCGCCGGGATATGAAATCGAAGTAGGAGGCGAATTGGAAGGTTCCTCAAAAGCTCAAGGGTCCCTCTTTGCCAATATGCCGCTCGCATTTGCATTAATTACCCTGGTGCTTGTGGGGCAATTTGCAAGCTATCGGCGGGCGGTGATTATTTTACTTGTCATTCCACTATCAATTATTGGTGTGTCTTTCGGATTGTTGATCGCACCTGGTTCAAATTTTGGCTTTATGGCGATTCTTGGCCTTCTCTCCCTGGCAGGCATTATTATTAACAATGCTATTGTCCTAATTGATCGTATTGAACTCGAACGCCAAAATGGCATGCTTGTAAACGAAGCAATTTTGACCGCATCCGTTAAACGTTTGCGGCCCATTTTAATGACGACAGCCACGACAGTCCTCGGACTTTCACCCATTATTTTATCTAAGGATGTCCTATTCTATGATATGGCTGTGGTTATCTCCGGTGGTCTCACAATTGGTACAATTTTCACGTTAGGTGTTGTTCCAGTTCTCTACAGTACTTTCGTCAAGGACTCTAAAACCGTGGATACCAACATAGCAGCATCGCATTCTGTAACGTCATGACACAACCGTTGATTATGCCTATGCAGACAAACAGCATATAAATGCTATAACGCATTTTCTGTGGGAATAGACTGTAACAAAGCCTGGATAGATATTGACCAATGGGAGATAAAATTTATCTCAAACTGATCAACCGGAGGGACTTTATTTTGAGTGCTTCCGCTGCGGGGTTGCTCACCACCTTCATCTCTTCCCATCAAAATTCTTTGATCTCACCTGGTTACGCAACTACCGCCTTCAAAGATTGGAAAGCCGTTCTTCAAGATATTCTCGGTGCAGCAAAACCCGCAGAAGGCAAGGTCTCTCTGGCACTCCCAGAGATAGCTGACAGCGCTAAGTCTGTTCCCTTTACCGTAGCTGTCGACAGCCCTATGACACAGGATGACCACGTACTTGCAACCCACATTATTGCCACCCGCAACCCATTACCTCAGGTCGCAAGCTTTTACTTCTCACTGTTCAGTGGAAAAGCCGAAGCATCCTGTCGGATGCGACTTTCGGAGGCTCAGGAAATTATCGCTGTGGCAAAAGTCAACGACGGAAAATTCTATATTGCTAAACGCGATATAAGAATTGCTAAAGACGGCTTTGACGGCTAACAAGAGGGTTTAAAAAAATTATGAGACCTCGCGTAGACGTTCCTCGTTCTGCAAAAAAGGATGAAATCATCGTTATTAAGACGGCGATCAGACATAAAATGCAGGGTGGTGTCACAGCGAAACCGGGAGATCGTCAGAGCCTTCTTCCTCAAAACCAGTTTATCGAAACCTTTGTTGCAACCTTCAATAGTCAAGAGGTTTTCCGTGCAAAACTTTCTCCCACCATCTCAGCCAACCCATTTCTATCTTTCACAATGAAAATCTCTGGTCCTGGTGAGTTTGAATTTATTTGGACGGAGAACACAGGAAAATCTTGGTCGGTTAAACGAAAACTTATTGCCACTTAAATAACTGGCACTATCTCGCCGTTCCAGTTAACGCGGTTTATATGAACTTGCATCAAATTCGTAGCCGCTCAAAAACCCTTTATCTGCATTTGAAGGTATGTGCCGCGCGATAAGATTGATGCCGTTCTTTTTATAAGAAGCTCGCAGGTCCTTCAGATAGTCTGCCTCTGAACTGATGCCGAATAAGTCAAAATAATCCCACACAACATTTGGAATTTTGAGATCTGGCGATAACAACGACTCATTCGACCAGGGCTTTAGACTCGCCAACCATAAGATATTCTTTACACCGGTGCGCTGGAGAAGCTCTCTAACCACCACTCCCTGAACATCATTGGGAAACGAATAAATATTGACTGCAAAAGGTTGGTTATACTTACCAACAAAGTTTTTCAGCCGGTTAATGTAATTCTTGGCATATTTATCATCATACAAAGTGTTAAAAGCAACATCAATGACTGCAACATTTTTTTTATCCATTTGGAAAAGAAGTTTTGGAAGTTTTTCGAGAAACAATCGATCTTTCATATAATTAAAATCTTTCAAGAAATCACAATTCATGAAAGGTTTCACTTTATTAAACATATTTTCTGAATATTGATCATAACTAAAAAATAAAAAATTATCCAAACCAGCTTTTCGTATTTTAAAAAACTCTTCTCTTAAGTTTCCATTCTTTCTAACCTGCTCAATTATTTTCTTTAAACTATCGTGATTATTCGCTAAGGAGCATAATTTGTCCATTATTGTCTCACTGATTTTGTGAGAATCTGAAAAATTAGTAGAAGACATATCAGCTTCGAGTGAAGTCGCAGTTACTTTAAAATTTAGACTGATTTTTCTATTATTACAAAGGTCCAATATAAGGTCACGAACGCCTTTATCATAAATTCTTTCTTGTACATCAAGAGATAAAGTTTCTATATTAATTATTTGTTCACTTGCCTCTTTACTTGTAAAATACAACTTCAAACAACCTTCCTTTGAATCATCAATTGCAATTCCACTTTCAAATTCCTTTTCCAATATCTCTCTAATTTCTTTATTTATATTTTTTGAGTATCCTCCTTCATATTCTTTATTTTTGGATAACAATAACGCCAAATCTTTGAAAGAAAAATAAATACCCTTAACTTTACCCTTTGTTTCTTTTAGGTATTCAGTAATTTCAACTCCAATACCACAGACTTCTTCTTCATTTTCAATCTCTTCAGATACATCAATATCGTAAATTTCTTCGACCTCCTTAGTTTCTTCAAGCAAAATAGCTTCATCATTCTCTTGAGAAGCAGCTTCATTATCCTCTTGGGAATCTGAAGCTTGGGCCGGAGTTTGTGAAGTAGCTGAAGCAGCTAATGTGTTGTAAAGTTTGACAAATTGGCTTTCTTTGTGGTCAACCATTCTTTTGACCTGATTAAGCCGGGCTTCGATAGTGGCAAATAACATGTCAAAATCGACAGGTTTGACCAGATAGTCATCTGCCCCGTTTTTCTTACCCCTTAGAAGGTCTTCTCGTGTTCCAAACGCCGTTAAAAATACAATTGGTGTTTCGGCAAGACGAGGATACGCCTCTCTGACTGAGTTCAATAATCCAAAACCATCCATAATCGGCATAGAAATATCAGACAGGATCAGGTCAGGAGTATACTCATTCAAAATACTCAGGGCTTCCTCACCATTTAACGCACTCTGAACCTGATGGCCTTCATCAGAAAGCTCATCGCGCATCATTTCAAGAAGCGGTTCCTCGTCTTCAACTAAGAGTATTTTTGCCATTTTCCCCATCCGACCAGGCAAATAATAGATCTCAAATCATTGAAACAAAATATCTTTGAGATCGGCTTAATAAACTTGGGCATCTCTGAATACTCCCTTCGGGCCATCCACCATATTCTGCGATAATTAGGCGGATGGCAGGGGATGGTGGATGATTTTTAGAGGTATCCATTTGGACTGGAGGAAGAAGACACGCCATGCTACGTCAGATCATGAATTAAATGAAAATGTACCATACTGTGAAAGCTCTTTACTGATGTTTAAGAAATTAAACAAAAACTAAGCGTAGATGAAAAATGCCTTCCGTGGTCTTAAGTTTGTTTTAAAAAGTATTGCTAATCCCTTATATCCAAACAGCGTTGCGCCTTGGATTCAGAGCGTCTCGAAGAAAATCACCTAATAGGTTAATCACAAGGATCACCCCAATTAAAACAAGACTGGGAAACAGAGTAATCCACCACGCACCTGAAAAAATGAATTCAAAACCTGAGCGAATGAGGGAACCGAGTGAGGGCTTGGCTGCAGGCATTCCAAGCCCAAGAAATGACAAAGCCGCTTCGGCCATAATGGCATTTGCGACTTGAACTGTTGCTATAACCAAAACAGGTGAAAGTATATTGGGCAAAACATGGCGGACCATGATGGCTAAGGGCCGCAACCCAAGAGCTTTTGATGCCAGAACATAATCTTTCGCTTTTTCAGATAAGACTGACGCCCTGACAGTACGTGCAAAATGAGGCCATTCCGCTAGGCCTATAACTAGGACGAGAAGCGGCACAGCAAAAACACCAAAACTATCGCTGCCAAATGCCGCTTGAAATAAGGCAAGCGCAATAATCGCCACCATCAGGGTGGAGAAGGAAAGCTGAATATCAGCAAGCCGCATAAAAAATGTGTCGAAACGGCCGCCTACATAACCAGAAACAAGACCGATCGAAACCCCAACCAAAGCTTGAATAAATACTGCCATGATGCCAATGATCAGCGACACCCCGGTGCCATATAGCATCGCGCTCAACATGTCACGCCCCTGAGAATCGGTGCCAAGTAAGAAGCGTGGGTCCGCTTTAGACAACCAAAAGGGCGGCAATTCAGCATCTAGAATGTCAATTTGCAGCGGATCATATGGATCTTGCGGAGCAATTAGTGGAGCGAACACACTCAAAAAAATAAAACCCATCAAACCAATGCTCGCAGCCAAGGCCATAGGATCGCGCAAGAAACGATGTTTTATTGTATTTGTGGTTGGTGCGATGAGCTGAGGTTTGTTCATATGTCCCGCTCCGTAAGTTTCACGCGCGGGTCAACAAGCACATAAAGAACATCAACAATCGTATTGATGAGGACGAACATAACACTGACAACCATGATATAGGCGATGATGAGTGGGGCATCGGCCCTGTTGACAGCTTCAAGAAAAAGAAAACCCATGCCAGGCCATTGGAAGACAGTTTCGGTTAAAATCGTGAACGCCAACAAAGTACCGATCTGTAATCCACCGACAGTTATGAGCGGTAATGATGCGTTCCTCAAAGCATGAGAGAGCCAAACCTGTCGCGGCTTCAATCCTTTCGCCCAGGCTGTACGGACATAATCTTCTCCAAGCACCTCCAACATCTCACCGCGAACAAGACGAATGAAAAGCGGTAGCATGATCGATGACAATGTGAGTGCTGGCAGGATGAGATGCCTCAATCCATCAATGGTCACTAGTCCAGTCTGCCAGCCACCAATTTGGACCGTTTGGCCTCGTCCAAATGAAGGCAAAAAACCCAGTTCAACAGAAAAAACAGAAATCAGAAAAATGCCTGTAAGGAATACTGGAATTGAAATTCCGATAATGCTTGCTGCCATAATGAGACGAGCCAACAGGCTTCGCGGTCGGACAGCGCAATAAATCCCTGCTGGTAGAGAGACAAAAAAAACGATAAGACCTGCCACCAAAACGAGCTCAAACGTCGCCGGAAATTTGGAAAAAATAACATCAAGTGTGGGCTTTTTAAAAAAGTAGGACGTACCGAGATCGCCACGAACAGCAGCTCTTAGAAAACGCACATATTGTACGATCCAAGGATCTTTGAGACCTAAGCGTTCACGCAGTGCTTCGCGTTCAGCTTCCGAAACAGATTGGCCGACCAATTCCCGTAACGGATCACCCAAACTATCCTGAACAGAAAAACTAATAAGGCTAATCACAAACAAAACAATGATTGCCTGCCCAAGCCGCCTGGCAAGAAATGTTAAAGCCCCGATTGCTCGACTCCCTTATCTGAGACTGCAACAACCATTATTGATGAGTTAAAGTTACGTTTTGCCTGCCAAATCCTTTTCGACGGCTTAAGTTCCAGGTCATTTAAAGAAAAATTTCAAACGCATCAATACAATGGCGAATACTTATTTTCCAGCCATGTCCGTCTGAAACATATCCCGGTAACGGAGAAATACAGGGTCTCCTGTCATACGGTAAAGTATGCCCTGCTGTTTGATTGTACGCTTTGGTCCGTAATCAGGCAGAGATGGTTGCAAAAGTTGGTAGGCATTTGTCTCTCCAGGGATACGGTACTCCGGGGCATAACGCTCCACCGTAGTGATGCCTGCGCGCAATAATTTTAATGCTGTTGGGTTACGTGTATGTGTCCAAAAATAATATAGTCCGGTCAATGCACGGATATGCCCATTTAGAACGCGTGGTTGTTGGGTTTGCCGCAGTGGATATTCCTCGAACCACAAATAGTTACTACTATCGGCAAATGTCACCCAAAATCTAGGGCGTTCTTTCGTTGAAATAACCCGTGCCATCCCATCCAATATTTGCTCAGCGGTGTTTTCCGCCTCATTCATACCAGCACATTCTGCAATCAAAGTTAGGCCAAGCAATGCAGCTCCACTTGCATAACCCGATGTCCAGGGAATTACATTGACCTGCCTCATATAAACATGTCTAAAACGATAAACGACAAACAAAGCTCCGTTAAAATTTTCCGTATATTGTAAAAACCTATCATAAAGCCTACGGATTATATTAAGCGTCTCTTCGTTCCCAGTTGCTTTATAGTGAGTGCATAATGCTGCTGCATTTTTGAAAAACTGATATGGGTGAAAGGGCTGTTTATATATATTTATGTAGCGCTTAGGCCAGGAATAAGGAAGAGACAAATCTAATTCAGTTTTCGAATTGGGCTCCCATCCTTTGGGGGGTATTATTTTATTTGTTTTTAAAACATAGTTCGTTTTCTTGTTTATCTTATATGGCTTTGACTTCACTCTTTTACCATTAATATTTAGATATTTTACCTTTGAAAGAATTGGAGTTCGCTGATGCGCTAGAATTGATTTTATATTTTTATCGACAGCAGTAACTTTCGAAACGGTATACTGCAATGAATTTACTTCTTTATAAACATAAAATAGAAATAATATATTGAGCAACAATATAAAAAGAATTGCTGCCAGAATAATCTCTGTAAATTTATTTTTCACCATCATTACTATTCAAGTTGCTGACTACCTTGCAACCGACCTAGCAAACAAACCAAAAACTCAAAGCCTCCCGTCGCAGCTGATGAATTTGCATTCAAAATAGTAACCCTACTTCTTGACATAGGCATGTCGTATCATAGGCGGCTACTTGTCCCTTGGTAGAAGAGCTAGCTACAAGCCTCAACCTGTTAGGGATACGACAAAAATCCATCTCGAAGCTCGTGATCCCAGACCCTCCATATGGCAAAGCCGTCATCATAGAACTCAATGCGTTTATTCGATAACAAGATCACCAAGATAAGGGAAATTCATCACATTGACGATCGGGGCAATTTTTACGCCTTTACGGGCAGCCCAGGCTAAATGCTGCCAATGTAGGGGTATAAAGGCTGCGTCGTCATGCAGGATACGTTCTACTTTTTGCAAGACCTTTTTGCGCTCAGCTTGGTCGGTCAATGACTGGCTTTTAAGAATAAGCTTATCCACCTCGCCATTCGAATAATTGCCGGAATTATACTGGCCATAGCCTGTCGTCTTGTCAGGAGTCATGACGAGGAACTCTGAGAAATTTGCAGAATCTTCCGTATCGGAATGCCAACCGATCATCATAATATCCGCGGCACGTTCATCGAATTTAGGCCAGTATTGCGCCTTCGGCATAGTTTTGAGATCAACCTTGATATTAATTTTTGCTAGCATCGCTGCCACGGCTTCAGCGATTTTAAAATCACTCACATAGCGGTTTGAGGGGGCCATCATCGTTACGCTAAAGCCTTTTTCCAGACCGGCCTCCTTCATGAGGGCTTGCGCTTTAGCGAGATCATACCGAGGTTTGAGCGCAGCTTCATGACCTTGATAACCAGGTGGGCTTTGCTGAGCTGCGGGTGTCGCAAAACCCTTCATAATCTTCTCAGCGATACCGGTATTGTTCACGGCATAGACAATCGCTTGACGGACACGCGGGTCTTGAAGCTCTTTTACGCGTTTTTGATTCAGTTGAAATGTAATAATGCGCGTACCGGAGAGCGTCACAACTTCCACTGCTTGCTCTTTCTTCAAACGGTCAAGATCAGCCGGTGGCACCGGCGCAATAAAATCGATATCTCCGGAAAGCAATGCGGCAACGCGCGTTGGTCCCTCCTTAATGGGGGTGAAAATAATTTCACTCACATTGCCCGGAGACGCTGTGTCCCAATAGCGATCAAACCGTTTAAAGGTCACCCGAACCCCTTGCTCGCGTGAGGTTATGATAAAAGGGCCCGTACCGGACACTGTTTTAGAGGCAAATGAATC
Source organism: Methyloligellaceae bacterium (assembly GCA_965224165.1). GTDB lineage: Bacteria > Pseudomonadota > Alphaproteobacteria > Rhizobiales > CBDCYM01 > CBDCYM01. The sequence goes on from CBDCYM010000011.1 coordinate 2,819,754, forward strand.
CCCATGCTTCACAACTTTGTCTTTTGGTTCGCCTTTATCATCCGTACCTGAATAAAATTCCGAATCCATCGGAAAGATATAGGTCGCCATATTCAATACAAGCGGGTACGGCTTCTTGGTCACCAGATCAATCGTGTGGTCATCAATGACGCGGGCTTCGGAAAATGGTTCGAACAAGCCTTTATAGTCGGGACTTTTTTTAAGCCGGTCAAAAGTCCACTTCACATCTTTTGCAGAAAAAGGGTGTCCCGAATGAAATACGACGCCCTTACGCAGAAAAAACCGAACAGTATTGGCGTCCATCCGCTTCCAGCGCTCAGCCAATCGCGGTTCAAACGTATAGTCACGCCGCCAGCGTATGAGTGGATCAAAAACCATATGAGAAAGCTGTAAAGTACCGCCGGAAAGCTGTTCATGAGGATCCAGCGAAACAGGATCAGCGTCATAGGCCATTTTGAGCGTCTTGGCCTCAATGCCTGATGCTACAAACAAAAGGGCAACGAGAAAAAGGAGGCGAACAAAAGAAACCATCATGACTTCACCCACATTAGTTAAATATGAATACGGCTCAAAGTGATAGTGTGCGTGTTAGTTATGGCATGAAGCGGGCAGAAACAAGTGAATAATAAGCGAGTCTTTTTTCAATAAAGTCTGATACTATATTTAAGAGAATTTTCAGAAGACTGATGAAAAAGAGTAGGGAGGTTAAGTTGTGAGCCTTCGCATCGGCCGACGTTGTTTCACCCAAGGACTTGCCGCCTCCGCAGCACTCGCGGGATCACCTATATCACACACAGCTTTCGCTCAAACTTCACGCCGGGGCCGAACCTATACCGGCCCCAATGTTATTATTGTTCGGTTTGGAGGCGGGGTTCGACGACGGGAAACAATCGATCCAAATTATACTTATGCGCCGTATCTTCATCATGAACTTCTTAAACGGGGCACACTCTTCAAAGATATGCGCATTGCAAATCTTGAAGGTGTTGTTACCAGCCACGGCGAAGGTACCCTTTATATCCTCACTGGAAAATATGAAAAATACAAAGATGTAAGTGGCCGCTTTCTTGGAGCACAATTTGAGGCCTCTGTTCCCACCCTATTTGAATATTTGCGAAAAGCTTACGCTATCCCACCACATCAAACGCTCCTAATTAACGGTGAGGATCGTCCCGACGAAGAATTCTATACATTTGGAAATCATCGTTTGTTCGGCGTCAATTACCGCTCGGAAGTTCTGAGCCTGTATCGATACAAAACTTATCTTCTGCGCCAAAAAATCAAACAACACCAAGGATCGGAAAAAGAACGCAGCGAACTTGTGAAAGCTCTCTCGAAACTCGAATCTTTTGACACGCGTCGTGTGGACCAGAAAGGCCAGGTTCCAGCTATTGAACGTTTTTGGAAGAATTGGCGCCAATATTATGGTGATGCGGGCTTCGTTAACCCACGTGGTGATCGCCTTTTAACTGAGCTCGCTATCAGAGCTATTAAGCAATTACACCCCAAGCTGATGATGATCAATTATCAAGATCCCGATTATGTGCATTGGGGAAATGCCTCCCACTACACACGCGCTATTTCTATTATCGATCAAGACCTACAAAGACTGGTCAACACTGTCGATCATGATCCTCGATATCGTGGTAACACGATTTTCGTTATTGTGCCCGATTGCGGGCGGGACTCAAATTCACTGTTGTCGGTTCCCTATCAACATCATTTTAACACACGTTCTGCACACGAGATTTGGGCCTTGATCTTTGGACCAGGCATTCAACGCGGGGTTATCGTTGACAAACCGGTCGATCAGGTGAGCATCGCTACAACAATTGGTGCTTTTATGGGCTTTAAGGCCCGTTATGCAGAGGGAACGACTTTAGAGGATGCGTTTATATGAGTTTAGTAAATGCAACCTCCGAAGAATTGAGACAAAAATCTCCTGGTCTTATATCCGCCTGGTTAAGGTGGCTTTTGCACCTGTTCTTGAATTGCTGGAAATTTATAATAGGTGTCATTTTCTGCATGACACCGGTCACTGCTATCCTCGTGCTCGGCTGGCAAACGCGCTTCATGCGTCGTCAGATGATTCGAACCTGGTACCGCCTCTCGCCACATGCTGAGACAAACACAAGCTTCAAATCTTTTGCCCAAGCCAATGCAGAACTTAAGCCATTTACTCACTGGCCCAATTGGTTTGTGACAAATGACACACAAAGCCTTAAGCAAAACAAACGTTGGATTTTTTCCTCGGCTGGATGGGGTTTCGGCTCATTTTGGACCAATCTGAAACTCGGTCTACAAACGCTCGCCACACTTGCACTTGCAACACTTCCCTTCAGTGCGCTCTGGATTTTTGCCTGGTGGGGTGGATGGGACAATTCTTTCAATAAGGGGTATGAGCAGTCTTTTGTCGGACCGAGCTTAGGCATCACAGGCATTTTTCTATTCATGGCGATCATGACTTATTTGCCTATGGCTCTTGCACATCAAGCCGCCCATGGCAATTGGAAAGCCTTTTTCAATTTTGCGGCTGTCAGAGCATTTATAACCCAAAGCCCCTGGGCTTGGTTTGCACTTGGTTTGATTTATGGCGTCGCTGCCTTACCAATCCTTTTCTGTCGCTCCGCGCCTGTATTTATCGAAGAGTTCCGGCCAGATTTTGCTGATCTTTCTCCTGAACAGATTCAGCAATTTGCCAAGACCTATTACTTTTGGACCACCGTCTATATCTTTACTGCATTCATTTTCTTACGCAAATTAACAGCCGGCATTTATGCCCGGTCCGCTCTCGCGCTCCATCGCAAGGGCTTTGCTGAACATCTACAAATGGGAGACTGGCAAACAGGTGTATTGAACGAGTTGAAGCTCTCTCAAGATAGGGCTTCTCAGCTGGAAATGGTTCCATACAAACGAAAACCATCTCTCGTGCGAAGGATCATCCTATCTTTGTTTTGGATCATGGCTGCACTCATGTGGTTTGCTCTGGCAGCACAGATTTTTATAAGCCAATTTTTTAATTATCACTGGACGTTGTGGTTGACCCATCCCCTTATTCAACTCCCATGGTTGCCCCCACTTGTTTGACCCAGCCATCATATTGGAATAAGTGGCCTTACAGTCGTATTAAAATACTCACTCATAACCTCCGTCCAAGCCTTATTCGAGGAGGCTCCTGAAGAACTCATAGCAAGCACGTAATAGACCATAACTCCAGCAACTAAAGGAAAAATATATGTCTGAATGAGGCCAATAATACGAACAACGATTGGCGCTTTTTTAACTGTCTTGTTCACACGCAAGATAGACAAACCAATCATCATACTGACCGCCATATAGCTAAATACAAAAATTTGGTCTGAAAGCGTAGCATTCTCAGAACCGGATTTGGGGATAGAGAGATATAGCGCAATGCATGAAAGCAGCGCCGTTACCTGAATCGCCACGACGGATTCAAATCGGTCATCGGAAATAAATATGGAGAAATAGGAAACGATAAGAATGAAAGAAAGAGGTATCACAACCCGCAAAAAATAGTCGACCGCGTTTCTTTCCATTACCCATGTGTAATTGAATTTATAGTAAGGAATAATTCTTTCCTCACCAGCATAATTTTCAATAGTAGTGATAATGTCCTGGTTCGAGCCAACATATTGATCCTTCAATGTCCAGCCATCGATAACAAAATCTTTGTCGCGCAGATCCTTTTTTGGAGGCTGGATAAAGAAAGGCGCTGCCGTGCTAACCGGCTGAAACGAAATTGAAAAATTGTGAGTGTCAAAAGGATAATTCTCCAAATTCGGATCAAACATGAACTTGCCTGAAACTTTATAAAGTTTGGTGTCACTGCTAAAATTTGAAGTGACCTGCCCTCCATGAATTTTCCGGATGCTGATAAGCGGCTTATTGCCAAGCTGCCCACGATAAGCGTTGGTAAATTCAATACGGTCGATATCAATGTCGCTTTCAGATTTCATCGACACATAAAATTCGGCGTGAAAACTCTTATCTGCACTGTCCACACGAAAAATGCGAACCATATCGAGATTGAGATATATAACAGGAACGGTTTCGAGCGATTGGCCCGCCCGGAGATACTGAACCGGCGCCAAGATAAAACCATCATAACCGGATGGCCGCCAAACTATGAGTGTGTTTTCTGCGGATGCGCGGTCCCCGGCAAATGACCAATCTTGTGACCAACCTCTGAAAACTTTTTTCCCCTCTGAGAGCTTACGCAATTCACGCCCGATATAACTACGCAGTACAGAAATTTCAGAAGCGTCACTTTGTGCAGCCGCCTTGGCAACCATGGCAAGCAGATCTGCATAACGTGCGCCATACCCCACGGAATAAGGCGTGAACCCTAGCTTACCCAGATCAAGGTCCGAGTGCCTTATTAGCTGCTCCAATCTATCGTTATTGACATTAGGAATTCCCCCTTCAGCAATATCGTAGAGTTGCCCTTCATACGGCAATTTGTCGGCTTGATCCAGGATGCGCCCAATCGTTCCTAGGCCAACAAATATTGGCGCCTTAATGCCGGCCATCCTTAACCTTTCCAGAAACGCCGCTCCCCGGCTACTTCCGATGGAAAGGCAAATAAGATCGGCATTGCTCTCCTTTATATTGGCAATCGCTTCGTCAGCTTTTGTTGTATCCAGATTAGGCGTTTTAGGGATCCAATGACTAGCGACAAGAGTGGTATCATCTTTCATTTCAGCAAGCGCATCATGATACGAACGCGTATAAAGATCTCCCTCCAGGCCAACAAATGCCACACGACGCGCCTTCTCCTTTACAAAGCGCGTGAAAATACGCAGTTCGTCATTGATGGACCGCGTCAATGTGAAAATATTTTCATAATCTGAAAACATTGTGTTGAGAGATATTTCGGAAATAAACGGTATCCCGCTTTGCCCGATGCTCTTCACAACCTTGGCACCTCTGGTGGAATTCCAAAGGCCAATTATGGCGACTAAATTCTCATCCTTTAAAGCCTTTCGAACATTCTCAACTGTTAGACTGCCGTCCTGAAAATCATCAAGAAAATAGACTTTCAACTTTTTACCGTTGATCCCACCTGCCTTATTGATGGCCGCAGCCCGTCGTTGCGAAAAATATTTTATGGCGCGCACTTCATTTGGGGTGGTTTGTTTTTGAGAACTTATAAGGATGGCAATCGAAACCGTACCCCTACTTTGAAATGGTGTATCTGCACGGACGTAACTAGCCTGATACCCGGTCAGGATCAAAGAAATACAAAAACATGCAAAAAGTGATTTCAGTACTGTTGGGAAGCCCCTTAAACAGGCTAAGGCATATCTCAAACGCAACACGTTTACCCCCCAATATCTTGTGTAGTTTGATACTATTCCCGTTATGGCTGGCCTAACCGATAGCCGCCAGTAAATAGTCATTATTTTTAAAACATAATATATGCTTTATGGTGAGTTTTATGGCTTGCATTCAGACATTGTGCAAACCAAAAAGAGTTTTTTCAGACTCAAAGTTTAGCAAATCTTTTCTGCAAAGCCTTTGATATTTTGAGTACTTCAGCCTTTTCGAGCTCTCCTGAAAAAGCGAGTTTCACGGGCCCATCATACCAAAAACCGCACCTCAAACGCCCCTTAGCCCAAACTTTAAGCTTTGAGTCTTGACCTTTTGGATTCCGTCCAACAAGAAGCGTTACGCGTTTGCCGCGCTTATCTTGAAACATAAATTGCGCCGCTGCTTTTCCATCGACAGGGACTATCCGTCCACCGATGAGCTTAAATCTTTTTGCCAATATTTCAGGCAACTGAACACGTCGAGCTGCACGCTTATTCACCTGGGCAAGAAGCGCCTTTTTGCCACTTGCCGCAACCACAGGTCGACGACCGCCAGCCGTATAGAATGCGTGAACATTGACGGCCTGTACTGCGAATGAAGGCCATTGCTTATGTTTCGGTGTTGCGAGATTTGTGACGCCCCATCCAGCGAGTCCGCCAAGAACAAACATAAAGAGTGTCGCAGCTACTTGCGTCCATGTCGCTCGTGGCGACAATATCCGAGATTGATTGATCGTCTGCTTCAACGATGCCGGTACTTTCTCCTTAATAACGGGATTAAAGTAAGCTTTGAGATCTTCTTTTTGCTTCCGCCAAATTCCCAAACGCACCAGATCTTCGGGGTTCTGCGATAGCCATGCTTCAACATCCTGGCGTGCCTCATCATCCAACTCGCCATCTAAAAATGCATGAAGCGCAGCTTCTCCTATTATCGGGCCTTCTTTCATCTTATAATTCCCGGTCGCATATCAACATCATTCACCCGCATCCATTAATTGCTTCAAACGGTTTCGGGCTCGGCTCAGTCGGGACATAACAGTCCCAACGGGTGATCCAATAACCTCAGCGGCCTCCTGATAACTCATATCCTCCAACGAAATAAGAAGCAGAACTTCCCGCTGTTCGTCTGGCAATTGCTGAAGAGCCTGAGCAATGTCGCGCACCGCAAGTCTACTCATTTGCGGCGCCTCTTCTGCTAAATTTCCATTGCCAGCCAGGTCAAAATTTATATGTGACCCACGGCGACCCTCGCGCCTCATCTCGTTTACATAAGTGTTGCGCAAAATCGTAAAAAGCCACGTCCGCATACTCCGGTTTTCGTCAAAAAGATGCAAACGCGTTAATGCTCTTTCTAAACAATCTTGCACCAAATCATCGGCCAACGCAGGATCACTCGCAAGGCCACGTGCAAAGCGGCGCAAGCTGGGAACCTCTGCTACCAATGCGTTTTTAAGGGCCTTTGTATTCCGCAAGATTATCTAACGACCTTTCCTGCTCAATATACGTTCCCGGTACCTTGATTATTCCGAGAGATATGGAGACTGCGGTAAAAACCTAAGGTTTATCCGTATCCGTGACATTATCAATACATGTTTTAGATACGAAGCCATACTTGCCTACTTGAATTTGCTGTCAATTTTAGAATTGGGACGGCTGAGACCTGCTCATTCACACGCTGCAAATTTTCACCAGTCCTACGAAAACACAGATCTGCCTGGGATTTTTGAGGTGGGTCAATGTGTAAGAACATGAACAAAATATTGCCTATCCATGATTGAAGTTTTTTAAACGGATAACCCCATTCTTCCAATAGCAATTGCAGTTTTTAAGAATTCTATGATCTCCGCTTCCTGATCTTCAAATTGTGCGATACGGGAGGCTTTTGCAATTGCACCAACAAAATTTTGAGTCTGCCATTCGCCGATACTTGGAAGAACCGGAAGCCTTTTCGGATCGAGGTGTGGCCATGGATTTACATAAAAATAAGGCTCATTATAAGTCTCATCTCCCGGTGAAAGCCCTACACCGATAGAACGCGCTGTTTCAGGATTTCCTCTTTCAAATGAGATAAGTGTCGCAATATCGAAATGATGAGGCCAACAATGAACCGGCGAAGGCCCAGGCTGTATTTCCTCAAATTGCTCGGTGATTTTAAGAAGCAGAGAATGAGCACAGCCATACCAACTGGCAAGCTCCCTCAAGCCGACAGCCGAATCAATAGCTTCATACGCTCCTTCTTTTGCCAAAGCATGTTCCGGGAGGCCATAAGGAAGGGGCTTAGTCAATCCATCCGGATCCAGCCCCATGGTTTCGATTTGCTCTGCAATCCAACCACCAGCTTCCGCATCCGTCAAACCATCAAGTTCTATAATATCTCTAGGCCCCTCTGGGCCAGCAACGACAAAAGCCAAATCTGAGAAAATCAGCCCTAGCTTATCTCCGGATGGCAGCTCTTGCGTAACCAGGGTTTGCGAATTGGGAAGCCAAGACAAACTCGTATGACTATCATCAGGTAATGTCGGAACATAAGCCCGTGCCGCCCGCGCAAGCCACTGAACGGCGTAATGGGCATAGAGCCGTGCCTCCTTAACGGTTACAGCTTCGACGGCACCTAAATGGATGTGTATTTGCTCCTCCATTATTGTAATTTTTTCTCGTCAGTCAGACCAACTCAACATCTGTCATGACTTCCACCAGAGAGGGTCCTTCATGCACCAGCGCATCTCGAATGGCCTCATCAAGCTGGCTTACTTCAGCAACCTTAACACCCTTGCCTCCGCAAAGCCTGGCATAAGCTGCAAAGCTCGGATTATGAAGCGATGTTTGCCACACTGGCCATTCGCCTGCACGCTGTTCTTTCGAGATTTTCCCCAATTCTGAATTATTAAGTAAGATATGGGTAATATTCATGCCGTATTTCACTGCGGTTGTGAATTCAGCCAAATATTGTCCAAACCCTCCATCACCGCTTATTGAAATCACTTTGCGTCCTTTAAAATCTTCCAAATCCTGCGTCGCAGCCCAAGCTCCCATAGCCGCTGGGAATGCAAAGCCTATAGAACCCAAATATCCTGACATCAATACAGATTGGCGTTTGCATTCAAAATAACGCCCAAAAGAATATGTGTTGTTCCCCACATCTACTACAATAACTGCATCTTCCGGAGCTTGCTGCGTTAGCACTGCAAAAAGTGCTGCTGAGCTTATCCCCTGCCCCCTATCTTCTTGCATGCGGGTTTTCTTTTCTGCCCGCCAGGCCTTCCAACGTGCAGCCAGCTCATCACGTTGATCTTCTGCGCTAAAGGTTATATCGGACAATCGGTTCTGCATGAGCTTCGCGGTCACTCCAATCTCACCCCACACCGGAACTGAAACAGGATGGAATTTACCGAGCGCCATCTGATCAAAATCTACTTGCACAATACGTTTCGAGTGCTCGATACCGGTATGATTTGAGAAAGAAGTTCCAAAGGCAAGGATTAGATCACATTCATTCATGAACCAACTTGCAATTGGTGTACCTGAACGCCCTAAAACACCTGCAGCATTGGGATGATCATCTGGGATCTGTCCTTTCGCTTTAAAAGTCGTAAGTACGGGCGCTTTAAGTGTTTCGGCCAAACTTGTCACGGCCGCCATGCCGTCCCTAGCTCCATAACCCACAATAATGATGGGCCGCCGGGCTGTCCCGATCAGATCCATAGCCTCAGAAAGTGCTGTATCTGGAGGCGTTATCTCATTGGCTCCCATGCGTCCGCCAGGCCCAGATGCCTTGGCTCCCTTTGCAGGTAAAGTTTGAACATCATCGGGAAAAATCAAATGCGCCACATCACGATGAATCAGTGCATTTTTTAGCGCCAAGGTCATCAACTCAGCATGGTTGGATGTATGCAAAACCGTCTGACTGAATTTAGAAACCGCCTCAAAAGCCGACGCCAAGTCGATTTCCTGAAAAGCGCCTGGGCCAAACACCTGAACATTAACTTGACCCGTAAGCGCCAAAACCGGGGCTCGGTCAACTTTGGCGTCCCAAAGGCCGGTCAGCAAATTCGTCGCCCCTGGCCCCGCTATGGTCAAACAGGCTGCAGGTCGGCCCGAAAGCTTGGCATAACCTGAACACGCAAAGGCTGCCGCTCCTTCATGGCGAACACCAATATAGGAAAGCGTTCCCTTTTGCTCCTGCAATCTCAATGCATCAGCAAGCCCAAGATTGGAATGACCTACCATGCCAAAAACGTGTTTTACCCCCCAATTGACCATGGTCTCAGCCATGACATCGGTGATCGTCCGCTCCCGTTCTGGCTCCGCCTCGACACCAGCATAAATACCATCGTCTCGGATTTCCACCGGGAACATCTCTTGGCCGGTATCCTCATGACCGCCAGGAGGTTTCCCTGTCAACGGATCAAAATCCCATCCATGCCATGGACATCTCAGCCAGCATTTACCGTCAACACCCGTCTCAATCGACCCCTCACCTAAGGGGCCACCTTGGTGAGGGCAGCGATTGTCCATCGCAGCATATTGGCCTGCAAAGTGAATGAGAGCGAGTTGATGTGTTCCAGCTGTAACTGATTTTACACGACCTTCCGGAAGCTCATTTAGTTCAGCAATTTTATGCCAAATTAAGTTCCGTGGAGCGGCTTCACCCATACCTACATCTTCCTATTAATTCTGTGGACTTATACTGAGTCTAAAGCCCTTTTGCATAAGCACAAATCAAATCTTAGGAAGGTGGGGAGCAAGGAGGGAGCCGCTCCAGATTTGTGATGGATACAATTACGCCTGAGTTAGGTGGTGCACACTAAATAGATTGTCCTCATCAACCCAGGTATGTTTTGGTGTCCAGCCTGCTGTGACAGCAAGTTCATGAAACTCTTCAACAGAATATTTATGCGAGTTTTCTGTATGGATACGCTCACCCTTATTAAAGACGAACTCCTCATCAAGGATTGAAATCGTTTGATCTTCAAGGCTTTCAAGATACGTCTCGATACGGCCTGCCTCTTCATTATAGAACGGCTTATGAGCAAAAGTGGAAAGATCAAACGTCCCATCCAATTCGCGGTTGATCCTTGCCAGAAGATTGAGATTAAATTCAGCGGTAACTCCTTTAGCGTCATCATAAGCCGGAACGAGAATGCTGGGATCTTTTTTCAGATCAGCTCCGATGACAAGACCGCTACCACTTCCAAGAAGCTTTCCAGCCTGGATTAAAAATGAACAAGCTTCATTCTTTGAAAAATTGCCTATAGTAGATCCTGGAAAAAATCCAAGCCTTGGTGCACGAGCAATTTGATCCGGTAAATCCATTGGTTGATTAAAATCGGCATGGACTGGCAAAACAGCCAGCCGCGGGTAGCGGCCATTAAGGCGCTCCTCAGCATCGCTCAGTGCCGCATCAGAAATATCGATAGGCACATAAGCGGCAAGATTCTCAAGTGCATCAATTAGAAGCCTAGTTTTCCGGCTTGAGCCCGATCCAAATTCGATCAATGCAATACCTGGACCGGCGATTGCGGCAATCTCATGAGCGTATTGCTCCAAAAGCTTTATTTCCGTACGCGTTGGATAGTACTCTTCAAGCTCAGTAATTTTTTCGAAAAGTTCAGACCCCCGCGCATCATAAAGAAAACGGCAAGGGATTCGTTTAGGTTCCTCGGAAAGGCCATCTAATACGGCTTCTGCAAATTCGCTGAGAAGCCTGTCAGTTTTATATGCATATGCAGCTTGAGACATGAAACTTGGTCCGTTTCTGTTGGGGAGAATTATGAGGTTCAAATGTTATCTGGGGATAAGTTCTTGCAGATCTTAAGCGTCTTCAGCAAGGCGAAGCCCTGTGAATTGCCAACGCTGGAATGGATAGAAGAAGTTACGGTAAGTTACCCGCGAATGCCCATCAGGTGTTACGCAAGAAGCTCCCTTGAGCACAAATTGGTTGCACATGAACTTGCCATTATATTCGCCGACTGCACCAGGTACAGCTTTAAAACCTGGGTAAGGCGCATAATCGCTTTGGGTCCATTCCCAAACATCACCAAACATTTGCGCTATGCCTTGTCCGGTTTCAGCAGGTAATGGCGTAAGAGCACCCTTGCTTAACGTGTTGCCTTTTCCTGTAAGGCCAGTTGCAGCATGCTCCCACTCAAATTCACTTGGGAGCCGTTTGCCTGCCCAGCGCGCAAATGCATCAGCTTCGTAATAGCTTATATGCGTTACCGGAGCCGAAGGATTTATGGGCCGTAATCCTCTTAAGGTCATCTGGTGCCACTGACCGTTATGCTCTTCCCAGTAAAGTGGAGCATTCCACTTCTCAGCCTGTATCTTGGCCCATCCATCGGAAAGCCAAAGCGCTACTGTTTGGTAACCGCCATCCTCCATGAATGCCAACCATTCGCCATTGGTAACAAGACGGTTAGCAAGGCGAAACGGGTGGATCAATTGGTCATGACGCGGGCCTTCATTATCATAAGAAAAACCTCGACCATCATGGCCCACCTTTTGAATGCCACCATCAAATAGCTGCCAAGAAAGCTCACCGAACTCCGTTTCCGCATTGTCTAAACCAGAGTCCTTATAAGCAGGCTTTAAGGGGCTGACCGCAAATAAACTGAGAATATCCGTCAATAACAGCTCTTGATGCTGTTGTTCATGATTTATGCCAAGCTCAATGAGATCCGCTGTCCCGTCTGGAAGTGTTCCGTTATGCGCTTCAAAGAGCTTCTCAAGGCCCTCATCAATATGAGCGCGATAGGCGCGCACCTGATCCCCTGACGGTCGCGTGAGTAATCCGCGTTTCGGGCGAGGATGCCTCGGACCAACAGCTTCGTAATAAGAATTAAAGCAATATTCAAAGTCTGTATCAAATTCCTGATAACCAACGAGAAAACGCCTTAATAAAAAAGCCTCAAAAAACCAGGTCGTATGTGCGAGATGCCATTTTGTCGGACTGGCATCATCCATGGCTTGAACGACTTGATCCTCATCACTTAGCGGCTCAGCGAGTTTTAAAGAAAGTTGGCGGGTATGGAAAAGGCGCTCCTTGAGCACCTCATAACTTACGCTCTCTCCTGCCTCCGCCAGGCGAGGAGAGGCTTCAATGACGGACATGGTATACTCCTTTGTTCCGTCCTCCTAATTTAAGATAATGACACTTAGATGACCACCCATTTCAGAAAATTTTCTTTAAAAGAAAGAAGGCAAAAAATATCAAAGGGTTAGTCTTGATTGGAGTAACCATCGGTTACAAGAAGCTATTTCATTGGGGCTCTATATTGAAGACACGAGAACAAAACACCGCATCCATAGAACGCGGGTGTCGCCGCGTTCTCAGAAGCTTCGGAATGGCCTGCGTTTCCGAACTACCACTACCAAACGGACGGCGTGCAGATATTCTTGCGCTTGACCGCAACGGTATGATCTGGATTATCGAAATTAAGTCTGGTGTTGAAGATTTCCGCGCAGATCAGAAATGGCAGGAATATCTCGATTATTGTGATCGGTTCTTCTTCGCTGTATCAAATGAGTTTCCTATTGATATTTTGCCGCGAGGCTGCGGCCTTATCATCGCTGACAGATATGGGGGTGAAATGCTCCGGGAGGCGGCTGAAAACAAACTTGCAGGTGGGCGCCGTAAGGCTATTTTACTTCGTTTCGCCCGCACCGCAGCAGATAGGCTCCACTGCATCATAGATCCTGAGGCTGACAGCATATGATATGTATATAAAACCTGACAGACTTTACCTTCACGAAAAGCCTACTTCGGCGCCCGCTTGGCAAGGATACGCTGCAAAGTACGACGATGCATATTCAAGCGCCGGGCGGTTTCTGAGACATTGCGATTACAAAGCTCGTAGACCCGTTGAATATGCTCCCAGCGCACACGATCTGCTGACATTGGATTTTCAGGCGGCGGCGCTTTTGCATCAGGGTCAGCGATGAGAGCCGCATAAACATCATCTGCGTCTGCCGGCTTTGCAAGATAATCAACAGCTCCAAGTTTCACCGCCGTGACAGCTGTTGCTATATTGCCGTAACCCGTCAGCACAACAGCACGAGCATCTGGTCTGAGTTCGCTAAGGGCTCCAATCACATCAAGCCCATTTCCATCCTCAAGGCGCATATCAACTACAGCAAACGCCGGTGGCGCATCGCGGATCATTTGCAACCCTTCTTGGACGGACTGCGCCATCCGCACATGGAACCCCCGTGCTTCCATTGCACGCCCTAATCGATTTAAAAACGGGCGATCATCATCGACGATGACAAGAGTTGGGTCCTCGGGAATTTTTGTATCGTTCAACGTTTCACTCAAATCAATTTTCATCAGAGTGTTTCCACTTTTCTTTGAAGCGCTTAAACACGTCTCAATTTTTTGTTTTTATGTGCAACCTGATCGGAAAACCAGTTTCAACTCTCACATTGTATACCCACGACCTGCTTTTCCGGAAGCACTGCAATTAATAAGAATAGAGTTTACACGGTATGGCTTTATCAGGCCAAGCCCTTCAGTAGCTTAGATTTTTAGAGCAGGGTTAACGCTGTTTTGCTTATTCAGCAACCAAATGGGCAGGTTCTTTGCTGGAATCAATCAAATTACGCGGCCAAGTTACCCTCACAACTGCCCCACTTTGAGGCAAATGTCGGTTAGAGAGAGCAATTCGGGCGCCTGAACGCTCTAATAACGTTTTTGCAATAAAAAACCCGAGTCCCATGCCAAGCATTGCCGATGTATCTTTACCACCGGTAGCTGGCCTGGTTGTTACATAGGGCTCACCGAGATGCTCCATCACTGCAGAACGAAACCCCGGTCCATCATCAATAATTGTTATAAAAACCTCATTTCCACTCCATTGAGCAATGACCTCCACTTTAGATCGCGCAAAATCAACGGCGTTTTCAATAATGTTTCCAAGTCCATAAATCACACCGGGATTGCGACTTAAAATAGGCTGAGCAGCATCCATATCTGAAATATCGTCTACCGCCTTTATTTCTACCGTAATATCTCGGCCAAAAGCTTTGTGCGGTTGCACCACTTCCTCAATGAGATGGCTTAGAGGAAGATGTGCGAGCATAATATCAGACTCTCCATCACGCTCTGTCAGAGTGCCCAAAATATCACGGCACCGTTGTGCTTGGGTTCTAAGGAGCGTAACATCATCTGCGAGCGGGCTATCATCCGGAAGTTCGCGTTCAAGCTCCTTGGCAATTACGCTTATTGTTGAAAGCGGCGTTCCAAGTTCATGGGCTGCTGCTGCGGCAAGACCATCAAGCGCTGACAATTGTTGCTCGCGGGCAAGGACCATTTCCGTGGCTGCAAGCGCGTTTGACATTTGCCGGGTCTCTTTAGCAATACGCCAGGCATAAAGACCAATAAAAAGCATGCCGGAAACGACTCCGGCCCAAACACCAACCTTAAAGAGAAACGGCAAATCCAAAGAGGTTCCAGGATACCACGGCATCGGCTCTGAGAAAAAGGCAAGCCCCGTTGTGCAGGTGATCGCTAATACCCCAAGGAAAATTGTGTTTACCGGCTTTTGTGTCGAGGCCGAAACAGCCACCGGAACAATCAAAAGTAATGCAAAGGGGTTTTGCAGCCCGCCGGTTAGGTAAAGCAATGCCGTAAGCTGCAAAATATCATAGCTCAACAACAACATGGCATAAGTGTTTTTGAGTCTTTGGCTCGCGAGATAGCGGATACGTAAAAAGATATTCAGCCAGGCAGAGAGCGCAATGACCGCTAAACATATGCCTAAAGGCAAATCAAAACCCAATCCCCAGTAAACAGCTAGAACCGCAATTGTCTGACCAAGAACTGCAATCCATCTCAACCTAATCAGAGTGCGCAGACGTAGCCGGCTTGTATTAGACTGATGATCAATGGGTGGAACTGAACGCATGTCATTGATGTAACATAGCTTGGGGTTACCACCATAATGCTATTTAGAAAACTTGACGTTATTTCATTTGTCTGAGCAATAGAGCGTTATGAGGCTAAATTGAATCATTCTGAGTGATCTGGCATTACGGTTCTATGATGAATATTCGACTTGTTATTATCATTGTTGCGAGCTTTGTTATCGGAGCAACCGCAGCTCTTTTGATTCATCCTTCGACGCAATCAATCCTGTTTTCGGCTGCCAATGTGCAAACATCAGGAAAAGCACTGATTGGCGGTCCATTTACTTTGACTAACCATAAAGGGGAACGCGTTACCCATAAGGATTTTCAGGGCCGATTCATGCTGGTTTATTTTGGTTATACGTATTGTCCGGATATTTGCCCGGCAGAACTTCAAGTAATCGCAGCTGCTCTCGACAAACTGGGGCCAAAAGCAGACCGAATCACGCCAATATTCATAACGGTTGACCCAGAGCGAGATACAGTACCGCGCATGGCGGAATATGTGTCCCATTTTCACAAGCAACTTATTGGACTTACAGGGACAAATGAGGAAATCCGCGCCGTTGCCAAGGCTTATAGGGTGTATTTCGCCAAAGCCAAAAAGGATACATCAGCCACGGATTATTTGATGGATCACTCATCAATTATTTATGTGATGAATAATAAGGGTGATTATGTAACGCATTTGTCTTACGGCACTTCAGCCGAAAAAATTGCAGAAAAACTTGAGAAATTACTTTAAGCTTGAAAGATTAATAAGAATAAGGTAAATAATAATATTATAGAAAGCACATATTATATTTCATATTTTTGCAGAACTCGCCATTATTAAAGCATTTAATACGAACTTAATCTTGACGGACCTTAAATAAACTATGAATCTCTTTTTCCTGGGATAACTATAGGAATGAGGCGCATTTTTGCTCCGCTCATGGCATAGTTTTAATATAGCTTGGTACGGACATTTTAACGCATGTAGAGAGCATATAGGAGGTGTGCCATTCTCAAGCGGCTAAATACACGATTGCTCGAAGATATGAGCGTAACTATAGCAGGCGTTGATACACCTGTGATTCTACGTCGCAATCCACGTGCAAGCCGTTTTACCTTAAGAGTTAACCAAACCCGTCGCCAAGTTATTCTGACATTACCCACCTTTTCACGTGTCGATGAAGCAAGCGATTTTCTTTCCTGTCATCTCGACTGGCTTCAGGAAAAGCTGGATGAATTGCCCGCTCCGGTTCCTTTTGCAAATGGGGCCATTGTTCCACTGAGAGGACAACCTCACCGGATTATTTTCGCAGGGCCGCATCCTGGGAGGCGGGGAATCGCCTGGATTGAAAAAAAAGGGAAGAAAAGTAGAAGAAATATAGCTTCATTGCAGAATTGTCCGAGGCTTTGTGTATCAGGCGGGTATGAACACGCACCGCGCAGGCTTACGGATTGGCTAAAAAAGCAAGCCCGAAAAGACTTAAACGCCAGAGTTACCTGGCATGCCGATAGGCTTGATGTCACACCGAAGCGTATTTTCATACGTGACCAATCAAGTCGATGGGGCTCCTGTTCTACGACCGGTTCTCTGTCTTTTTCGTGGCGCCTGATTTTGGCACCGTCCCTCGTATTGGATTATGTGGCTGCTCACGAAGTCGCACATCTTAGAGAGATGAATCATGGTTCACGCTTTTGGCACCTCGTAAAGGAGACCATGCCGGAAATGGAAGATGCCCAGGCTTGGTTAAAGGAATTTGGTGTGGACCTTCACCGTTATGGGACATAATACCTGAACGAGATCTAAAAGTTTCGTTTTTTGAAAATCCGCTCATAAAATAGGCCCAGATAAATGTTCCGAGCCTATTCTGTTCGTGTATTTGGCTCTTGCCAAATTATTAGAGATTTTATGATTTCCATTTGCGACCTGGGTACCTCTAAAAACCATCCACCTTTCTAAGTGGCATTCTTGCCTTTTTTCTGGAAAGAACCTCTGCTTTTTTACTGTACCTTTTCTATAATTTGCGCAAAAGCTGCTATTATGCCGAAGATCGCAAATATAATTTTTAAAACTCTAATGGCCATTGTTTTCTTAGGCTTTTTTTGTTCTCCAATTATTATGACAATCTTATGCTGTGTCATCTTAAGCCTCCCCTTATCAATCCAATAAAGGTATCGCCTGCGTAAAATCATAAAGATTATTACGTCACCAAACTCTTCTATTTGCGATTTGAGAGTCTTACGCTCAGGTATGTGCCTGCTTCGTCCTTGCAGATTACCGTTCAAGAACGAATTTTCTCGGCCACTGGCTCGTACGGCTCATGGAAAATTCTCGGACTTTGGTCCGCATAGATAAATTGCCGACATATCTCCGAAAATCACTCGCCCTTCTTGAGCTTGTATGAAGAGACAGGAATTTTCCTAAACCTATTTTGCGCAAGGTAACGGGGTCTGTTCCTGTCAGGTCTTCAAGCCGCCGAAACAGGTCTCTCATGCCTTTCATCGCCCCTTTAAGAGGGGCCAGCGAGGCCACAGTGTTTATTTTTACATAGGTCATAGCTTTACTCCTCACAGCCAGAACCCGGATTTCTTAGAAAATGCCTTCAGCAGCTCAGTTAAGACACGCATCAGCTTTGCATGCTCAGTCGCAACTTCCGAAAGGTCTATGACGGCCTGCCTGTCATCAACGACAAGAACAAGTCTTTCTAGCCATTCCGGCTCATGGTAGTAGACCACTTTGCTTGCAAAGCCTTTGCTGGATATGCCTTTTGGTGGAAATACAACCGTCCAATACGGTAGTCCCACCTCTATCAGATCCCCGTGTTCAGGATAATTGACAACGTAGCTGCCAAGAGATCCGATCTCTGTCTCCCCAAAACGGTCTTCCAAACTTCTGTAACAAAAGTCTGTGCACCAAACATTTGGGTAGAATTCCACAGGGCCTTCCGGCACTTTATCTAGCACTTTCCCGATCAAACGGAACATAGCTCCTACTCCTCTACTTCGCGGCGGGGCTATTCGATTGACGGTCTGCTGATTAATTCACCAGCTTTGCAATCCTTTCTTCCGCAATTTCTGAAACGTTTCTCAAAAATTCTCAAAAACGTTTCTTACTTCTACTTTAGCATAATTCCAAACATTTTGGTTCATTTATTTTTGCACCGTTATAATTATTTATGCACAGTATATGTAAACTATTATGTCAATTGATAAATTTGCTCCGTACGTAATTTTTTTTACGATAGAAAAATATCGGTTTTGGTGCTATTTTTGATATTTGCATCGCTTCTTTTTGAAAAGGTTCGGCAAGCTGCGTAACAGGAATTTGGACCTGCGTCACATATCCCACCCAGGCGCATTCAGCTATATGCACAAAAGGACTGGTAGTTATGGACCGACTGAGCGAAAGGCGTCTGAAAAAGCGGGAAGAACATAAAAACAAACTCATTGAGTTTGCGGGAGTACTGAATACATTCTGCTCAGCAAGTGACGCTGATAAACCTCATGTAATACCGCAAGAGTGGAAAAAAAAGCCTGGGGGCGTCATTCGTGAACTTTTTAAGACCTGGTCATTCGTTTTCGCTGCAAATGCCGAAAATGAAGAGCGGGGGCCACAAAGTCTGGCCAAGCTTCGCGGCCGCGACAGGCTCGCCGAAATGATCAACGAAATATATGGCGCTGATGATCGTAAGAACCCGGTAAGGAGCCTAGTTGCCAAACTCGCCGCAAGCATGCCGGCGTCTGTGCGGGATACTATCCGCATCGTTGCGGCCATCATCGCCAATTGGCCCTTAGATGAGCTGGAAGCCACAAAAAATGCCCTAGACCGGGACGCCAAATTCGTACTGGCAAAATCTTTTTCCGAAGCATTCGTGAGGGAGCTCCTAAGTCATCAGTCTGAAGGAAAGTCACACGACTGGACCGATGCTGAACTTGAAGACCATGTCTTTCTTCTCAAAGATGAGGTGCGGATTAGTTCAGAACGTTTTGTTCGAGAGATAACTCAAGAAAAAGGGGCATTGATAGTTGCCGGAGCTCAAAGGATTTTGGTAGGTGACAATCCTGTTGCTATTATTCGAAGCTTTCTTGAGCTAACGAAATTTTTTGCTGATGAAAATAATGAAGGTATTCTTATATGGGTAGTTGATGCTGGGTTCCTCGAAGCTGGTGCAGACCGATTTTTGCTGCTCTACAATCTGGAACTGCTATCAACAGCCATGACAACTTTCGCGATGATGCAGAGCGACCCACACCCCTTACACTCACTTGGCATCCAAAAAATTGATTGGTCCTCATGGCGGTCTCTTAGCTCTCGCTGTTGCGTTGTCATGAGGGACCCTCCTGTGATTGACCCTCAAACAGGTGATTTCATCCCACCACATAAGATTGATGACTTCATCTGTAAGTGGTTTGGCGCTAATCACTTCGAAAAGTTGAGTACAGCCAGAACTTACATCAGGTTGGATGGACAACATATTTTGCCGAGTGTATTTCCGCGAGGTTTTGGTAGGGGAGATGAATTAAGTGGCGAATCTCTTTATTGGGATGTCCGCGTGAGACCTTCGAAAGAGGAACCAATGAACCTAGCGGTGGAATACTTCGTTTTACCAAAACAGGAAGTATCAGAGGCTATAACAACCCACCAGGCGAGAACTGCAAGCGACAACGAAAGTCCACACGCATATCATCCACAACCTAAAGGGCGTGGACGCCCAACAACACACAAAATACCGATAGAAGGATATGTTACTGTAATAAAAGTTGATTCTCCAGGTTTCGACTATGATCAGGCCCAGCGACTCATTTATTTAGCGGCGAGAGGGCGATTAAAACTCGACACAGGAGAAAAGCATAAAGACAATCTGAAAGCTGCGGCGGCACTGCGAGAACGTGGATTTGAGACCTGGCCCATTGATATTATGATGAGTGCACTGCGTTATTCGATGACAAAAGCTGCTCAATACCGTCGACCTCCTCTCTCGTAACTCCTCCACACATCCATCAAGCGTATTATTGTCATGTGATTCAATGATGTGTTAATAAAAATGTTCCAACTTATCCATTCAACTTGTAGATGTCTGTCATAGCCACGTCAGTTTGTAAAAATGCTTACAACTTAATGCTTGGTGTTTACATAAACCATCCTAGTAAAAATTTTTAGCTCTATAACAACCAGGCTGGGGGAAACAAAAATGGTCTATACCGCTATCACTGCATTTCTTGACTCTCACCGCATTCCACCATCAAACATCATCGTTACAGCCGTCCTCCCCGGAGGGTGTTCCCTTAACTGTCCGTTTTGCATTGTCAACCAACGTGATGAACGACGCGAGGAATCTGCTTTAACTCCACAACAATTGACCGAGCTGGTTCTTGCCTTAGGAAAACGGGGCAGCCTCGGTGGTGTTGCGATTGTCGGTGACGAACCACTTCAGGAGAAATCCTGGCCGTACACTGAGCCCTTTTTAAACAGTGCTGGTACCTATCAAGTTCCAAGGGCGTTGATTACAAATGGCTTTGAGTTGGTCAATTATGTGGAAGAGCTTGAGGAGATGCAGGACACAAAGATCCTCATCAGCCTTGATGCAATTGGCGAAGCCCATGACGAGATCCGCCGCCGCAAAGGGGCGTTCGCGCAAATCTCCAAAGGGATCGAAAAGGCTGCCAAATCATCCTTAAGAGAGCGGCTCATTCTGGCCGCTATTTTTATGCCCGGCAATCTGCATCATCTGCCTGACATCATCAGCTACGCAGCACACCATGAGATTCCTAATGTTGTCTTTTCACCGCTCTTAACATCATCCCGGACAAGCCCACTTGGAGTACAATCCAAAGTCCTTGCTGAAGCTTGGCACGCGGTTCCATCACTCATGGAGCAAGCAGACCGTGAAGGGGTGACACTTCGTGTGTCAGATGAGTTTGGTATTCTTGGAAAATGGGAAGATAAGTTGCGCTCGGCCGGCATTGAAGTGATGTCACCGCGTGCGCAAGCTAATCTCATCCGCATTGATGCTGAAGGCCGAATTGAAACATTGGAGACAATCCGCACCGGTACAACAATAGGATTACGACTACCAAATAATCGTCAAGAGATTTCTGATTTGGCAGATCAAATTATTGATATGTCAATGGAGAAGAGTCATGTGGTTGCAGCTTGAGTGCTCTTGTCGACAAGCAAAACGGTACGTGAGAAATGCAAATAGAAAGAGAAAACAATGTGTATAAAATAAGCAAAAAATAAGGGAGGCCACCCTGCACGGTTGCCTCCCTTTGACCCAATAACCTCAATTAAGCCCCAGAGAGCTTTAAAATTGGCGGTTTTCCTAGGCCATTTTCAGTTTTAAAGCGATTTGGGGTTCCCTGCAAGGTCTTTTAAAAAGGGGCTCCCCATGAGGATACTCTGCAAATGGGTCCTTATTTGGCTTTTGCTGTTATCTCTGCTTGCTATGCTGACAGCAGATAACCCTGTCAAAGATTTCATACTGTCAGAAGTTCAACAGGTGCATGTTGAACTTTGTTATAAAAACTTTTGCGCTCGCATTAAATTCTTCAAGTAGCAAATAATAAGCCCCGCAAACTGGGACCAAGCTCCGCTCGGTCAGCGTTCCCTTCACTGCCCCGCCCAAAAATTCAAAAAGTCCTCGTTGATTTTGCTCCAGAACCGCTTGCCGTCCCGGGGATAATTTTTTGAGCCTGGAAGCGGGCGGACTTTGAGTCCTTCATGGGCTTCTGACATGAGTTGTCGCCAGATTTTAGCGGGGATGCTGCCGCCGGTCACTTTTTTCATTCTGCTGTTATCATCATTACCGACCCAGATGCCCGCAGTCAGATAAGCGGTGTACCCAATAAACCAGGCGTCACGGAAATCTTGAGTGGTGCCGGTTTTGCCTGCGGCTGGATGGCTGATGGCGGCCTTGCGCCCGGTACCTCGCCTTAAGGCGGCCTGCAGCATATCATTCATGGCACCTACGTGATGCGACTTAATAATGCGGCCTGCCCCCCAACCTTTTATATCATAGAGTGTTTCACCCTTTTCGCTGCGCACACGTTTGATAATATGAGGAACAACGCTATAACCGCCATTGGCAAAAGGCACATAAGCCGTGACAAGTTCAAGGGGCGTAACCTCCGCCGTGCCGAGTGCCAGAGATGGTAGTTCGTGCAAATCAGAATGAATGCCCAAGCGCCGCGCTGTGCGTACCACCCTGCCCCGGCCAACTTCCATGAGCAAGCGAACCGCAACCGTATTGACCGATTTCGCCAGCGCGTCACGCATGGTTATCCGGCCAAGATAGCGGTTGGAATAATTCTTGGGACTCCAATTTTTGATCGTAATTGGTCTGTCTTCCACAATCGTGTCCGGATGAAACTCATTTTCCAGAGCAGCAAGATAAACAAAGGGTTTAAACGCTGATCCCGGTTGCCGGCGCGCTTTTATGGCGCGGTTAAACTGGCTGCGTTTATAAGAGCGCCCACCGATCAGAACCTTTACGGCACCGTAAGCATCAAGCACGACTATAGCGGCTTCTCCGGCATTATGGGCTTTGCTGTCTTGCTCCATAATTGTGGTCATTGCATTTTGAGCTTTTTTCTGCAGCCAAGCATCCAGCGTAGTCTCTACAATAACGTCAGTATCTAAATCTCCAACAAAACCGGGCAACACTTCCATAATCCAGTCAACCGCATATTCATAAATGCTTTGACGTGCGAGGCGGCGAATACCTGCCGGGCGGCCCCTGGCGACTTGCGCTTCAGACTTAGAGACAAACCCATTTTTTACCATCCTGTTTAGTACAAGTAGCGCCCGTGCCTGAGCGCCTTTGGCATTACGGGTTGGAGAATACCGCGTTGGCGCTTTTAGCAGGCCCGCCAACAAAGCTGCCTCGGACAGCGTGACCTCTCTTACGGATTTGCCGAAATAGCGATGCGCAGCCGCATCCACACCATAAGCACCTCCGCCAAAATAAACTCTATTCAAATAGAGCTCGAGAATGGTGTCCTTGGAGTAGTTTATCTCAAGCCACGCGGCAAGAATGACCTCTTGCACTTTTCGCGAGATGGTCCGATCCGGTTTCAAAAACAAATTCTTGGCGAGTTGCTGCGTGAGTGTAGAGCCACCTTGAACGACAGTGCCCGCACGATAATTTGCAATCAGCGCACGCAAAAGGCCAATAGGGTCAATACCGAAATGGTCATAGAAACGCTTATCCTCGATCGCAATCACCGCATCGACCATATGACGCGGCATGCGGGCAAGTTTGACATACTGACTGCGCTGGCTGCGATCAGCAATCACGACACCGTCCTGTGACAAAATCTTGACATTGGAAGAACGCAAATCGCGAGCCAATTTCGTGGGATCGGGATAGGTCAAAGTGAAATAAACAGCATAGCTGAAAAAAAGTATTCCAGCCCATAAGGCAGCGACCACACACCAATAAACAAGCGGTCTAAGCCAGTTCCACATGCTTCCGGACCTTCCTTTACGCCGACCGGACGAATTTTGATGGGCAACATTTGCAGTTTGCCGCCGCGCATTTCTGACAAGAGACCGGCGTTCTGCCACCTTATCATTTGGTGGCGTTGACTTGCCTGACCACTTTCGACCCATATGACGTGCTACTTACCTAAGTGCATAATAATATGATGATTGCGGCCACAGCATGAGCCACAATAACGCTGCTTTGAGTTGTACAAAAGTAGAATTATCGGTTTTAAAGTGAGGTTAATATCAATTCTTAGACATAATCACCTAGCTGTTCCAAATGCCTTATTTATCAATGTACCCCCAGTCCAAACAACCAAAGCGAATAGAACACGCATAATAATAACAAAGAACATGAACACGAGTTGCTGTTCCTGAATCAGAAATTTGATCCAAATATTATACTGTACCGGAATACCGGAATTTGTGAGCTTACGTTTGAGCCCCTCGGCAAAGACGAGCATCTCATTTGTTATTTCTGGATACTGAACAGCACAAAAAGCCAACGCTATGGCCCCCAGAATAAGAGAAAAAAAGATATTTGACGCAGCTGCGATAACTCTGGTCACTGGAGTACTCCCCCTTTGCTCTTATCACGTGGCGCTGTTCTATAGCATATCTCGTAAAAGTGGGCACTGGTTTTACGAAAAAAGATAAAGCATCAATATGATCCCCTTTAAACACGAGATGAGGTTAGATTGGTTCATTTGACCGTGGCGATCTTGCCCGCTGATAAAACGACAAAGGATTTGGTTTCCGAGTTTTTACCGTGCTCTTACGGCGATACTAGCAGGTACCTTTGCCTCATCAGGCTTTGTTGTGGCCATAGCCTCCGGTTTTTTGAAAGCCCAGTAGCGACCTTGCGCTCCGTCAATGGCCCGCAACGCAAGTCGTTGAGACGGGCGATGGCCGTAATGAATAATCGAAAAAATATCAGATAGGATAGAACGGGCCTCAGCAAAATAAGCATGACCTAAGAAGCTTGAGCTAACACTGGTCGCATCAATGGTATCGATTCCCTTCATCACAATAAGGTTTTCACCCGCGTCACCCGCTCGCGCTTGACCATGGAATCTCTTTGAGGCTTGCAAAGCTCTATCCGCCGTCGATGCATAAAGGGTTACATTATGCGTTGCATCAATAATTTTAGGCGCTATATCCCGCCGGAAAATGTCTGCATCTATGTCTGGGGCGGCAAGTAAAATCTCCCGGAAACGTTTTTTCAAAGACGGGTCTTCACTAACCAACTCCGCTACCGCACGGG
This sequence comes from Methyloligellaceae bacterium, assembly GCA_965224165.1. GTDB lineage: Bacteria > Pseudomonadota > Alphaproteobacteria > Rhizobiales > CBDCYM01 > CBDCYM01. Next base: position 2,844,727 of record CBDCYM010000011.1, read on the forward strand.
TCAAACCACGGCTCCCCATACTATGCGCAATCAAATAGATATTCTGCGCATTTGACCGAGACACGAAGTCTTTGACGAAAGCCTTGATATTGTTTTGAGTCCAAAGAACATTAGCTTCATCTTGAGGATAACCGGAATATGTTCCTTGTGACGGCCAACTATAAAAAATGGGAGCACCATCAAAGCCGAGATCATATGCCATCTGTGCTGTCCGGCGTGCAGCCTCATGAAATTCCACATTGAACCCATGGACAAAGAGAAAAGCCTTTTTGCCTTTCGAAGCATTTACCCGATTTTTAATGGCGGCAAAAAAATCACTCTGATCCTGTTCTGTGATCGTTCGCAAAACAACATGCTTATTAGGATCTTCCCGGAATTCAAGCCGAAGCATGGACGGGGCCTCCAATTGCCCCATGCGATGATCTCTTGGAATGGAAACTTCGCAGATCCCATAACTAACCTCAGAACGCCCTGCCCCATAAAAATTTGTAAAGTCACCAAGACCTGTTCGGTTGCGATCTGTGGCGTAATGAACTTTGACTACCGAATACTTGGCTTCCGGGTCTTCGGATAAAGCGGCCTTAAACTTTCTCGTCTTAGGTTTTGTCGTTTTTGGTGCCTTGCGAGCGAGTTTGGGTGGCGAAGTTTTCTCAAAAACAGGCGGTTTAACAACTCTCTTTCGCTCACCTGACGCTGGTTCGGGTCGCGTCCTTTTTGCCGCGATCCGTTTTTTCGCCGGTTTGGATGCTGCAGGCTTCGCGGTTGCCACTTTGGTCTGAGTTGATTGACCTGCAGCAACTCTCTTCTCCGGAGCATTATTACTCTGGGCCAAGTGCTGGCTTTCACAACCAGCAATAAAAAAAGTCAGAGCAACAAACGCCAGTAAGCGAGCCTTGTTCCCCATAATAACGCCCCCGCCTTTTTAAAATGGCTTTAGGGTCTGTTGGTTTGACCAAGTCAAAACCAGTTCCCTAAATATCTATTTGTCGTGTTTCCAAACGGAAAACTGGTGCCCAGTTTTCCGAAAACACACCTAAAGCTTTCAATAGAATCCGTAACATAAACAGAAATGAGAGGTTTTGGTAATTACGCCCTCTGAAAGCCCCATCTGACTGCATTCTTTAATTACAGTCCAACTGATTCTTGAAGTATTTTATCCTGTATTGGCAGCTAGCTTAAGAAGACTTTACCAGATATTCACACGTCCAAATTCGCAACTGAAAGGGCGTTTTCTTGAATAAACTCGCGACGTGGTTCTACGACATCCCCCATGAGCTTGGAGAAAATTTCATCGGTCTCATCCAATTCACCGGATTTTACTTGGAGAAGCGTACGTGTTTCTAAATCAAGCGTTGTATCCCAAAGTTGATCCGGGTTCATCTCCCCCAAGCCTTTGTAACGCTGCATTGAAATACCTTTACGGCCTGCGGCAAAAATTGCTTCCAGGAGATCGCTGGGACCAAAGACATCCGTTGTAACATCTCGGCGCCTAAGCACGCCTGCTTGTCCATAAATCTCATGTAAGTGTTCCGCTAACTCACTGAGTTTACGGGCATCCGCAGAGGCAATAAGACCTCGGCTCAAAATATGGGCTTCTTTGACGCCCCGGACCTCACGGACAAATTTGTACCCACCATCTTCACCCATCTGTCCCTGCCAACCACGTTCGGTTTCTTCTGATAAAATGTCCAATCTTTTTGCAATCTGGTTGGCGACGTCCTCAGCCCGGCCCGCATCCTCCAAAAGTGCCGGATCAAGCGCACCTAAAACCGCAGCCTGCTCAATAATAAAACGAGGATAACGACTATGCATACCTTCCATAATTGTTACGGTTTGACGGGCTATTTCGACAATATCGTGAAGGTCATTGCCAGCACGCTCCTCGCCTGTACCGAGCACAAAAACAGTATCCTCCAACCCCATATCAATAAGGTAGTCTTCGAAAGCACGCTCATCCTTCAGATAGTGTTCCGACTGGCCGCGCTTCACCTTATAAAGCGGTGGCTGAGCAATGTAGAGATACCCTCTTTCAATCAATTCCGGCATTTGCCGATAGAAAAACGTTAAAAGCAAAGTGCGAATATGAGCACCGTCGACATCGGCATCCGTCATGATGATGATTTTATGATAGCGCAGTTTTTCTATATCAAAATCATCACGTCCAATGCCTGTGCCCAGCGCCGTGATCAGCGTCCCTATTTCCTGAGAGGACAGCATTTTATCGAAACGAGCGCGTTCAACGTTTAAAATTTTACCTCTGAGCGGCAGGACAGCCTGAAACTCGCGATTGCGCGCCTGCTTAGCTGATCCGCCAGCAGAATCCCCCTCGACCAGAAAGAGTTCTGATTTTGCCGGATCACGCTCCTGACAATCCGCTAATTTTCCAGGCAGACTTGCAACATCCAATGCGCCTTTACGTCGCGTCAGTTCACGCGCTTTGCGTGCAGCTTCCCGCGCCGCTGCTGCTTCGACAATCTTTCTCACAATGGTCTTAGCTTCACCGGGATGTTCTTCAAACCATTGAGCAAGAGTTTCACTGATAATACTTTCAACAATAGGACGCACTTCCGAAGACACAAGTTTGTCCTTGGTCTGACTGGAAAATTTTGGGTCCGGTACCTTAGCAGATAACACACAGGTCAACCCTTCACGCGCGTCATCTCCCGTGAGTGAAACCTTTTCCTTTTTGGCAATACCAGACTCGGCTGCATAAGTGTTGACGGTGCGTGTTAACGCCGCACGGAAACCCGCCAAATGCGTACCGCCATCCCGTTGGGGAATATTATTGGTAAAGCAAAGCACATTCTCATGATAACCGTCATTCCACCAAAGAGCTGCTTCGACAACAACACCTTCGCGTTCCGCCTTAACAGTAATGGGTTCGGAAATAAGAGAATGGCGGGTGCGGTCGAGGTAACGCACGAAAGCCTCAAGTCCCCCTTCATACGCCATTGTCTCAGACTTGGGGTCAGCGCTGCGCTCATCGGTTAGTGTAATGGAAATACCAGAATTCAAGAACGCCAACTCCCGCAGCCGATGTTCAAGCGTACCATAATCAAATTCCGTCATCGAAAATGTCTGAGTGCTCGGCAGAAAGGTGACACGTGTTCCCGACTTGCCACCTGCTTCACCTGTGATGGCTAAAGGCTGAGACGCGACCCCATCTTCAAAGTGCATCATATGTTCTTTGCTATCACGCCAAATTGTGAGTTCTAGGGAAGAAGAAAGCGCGTTAACGACCGAAACACCAACACCGTGCAGTCCGCCTGAAACCTTATAAGAATTTTGGTCGAATTTTCCGCCCGCATGCAATTGGGTCATGATGACCTCAGCTGCAGACACCCCTTCTTCGTGGATCTCCACCGGTATGCCACGGCCATTGTCTTCAACGGTCACTGACCCATCGGCATTCAGCATGACCTGAACAGAATCACAATAGCCCGCCAACGCCTCATCGATGGCATTATCAACCACCTCATAGACCATGTGATGCAGACCAGACCCATCATCGGTATCACCGATATACATGCCCGGGCGCTTGCGAACCGCATCAAGGCCTTTCAACACCTTGATGGAGTCGGCACCGTAATCTTCACCCTGTTCATTTTGCCGAACCGGCCTATTGGTCATTGAGTGTCACACCTTTGATTGGTCTCTATCCCAAACTATGGATCCACGATTCTTCTAAAGCCTACAAGCGCACTGCCATCCCCACGAAGGTGGGGATCCAAATGTGAGTCTGATTTGGATACCCGCCTTCGCGGGTATGACGGAGTCACGGCAAATGAATCGACAAATCTCATTTTATAGAAAAACTTACAACCTCACCTTTTTACTGCATTGGAGGTTCTTTTTGAGATGTCATTTGTCGTGTAAAAAAACAAGTTCATTATAGCGTATTATACAATCGATTTGGGGCAAAAAAACCACCTAAACCGCTAAAATACAACCTTTTTCCACCGTGAAGAAGTGCGCTCTTTCGCCAAAGGCTGCAAACATCTCACGTTCCGTTCCTGTCATCCATGCCTGAACATTCAGCCGCAAGATTTCCTCAATGAGGGCAGCTCTTCTTATCTCATCCAAATGAGCCGCAATTTCGTCTAAAAGCAAGATAGGTGCGTAGCCATCATGCATATGTTTTGCGAGCTCAGCATGGGCAAGTATCAGCCTTACAAGAAGGGCTTTTTGTTCGCCTGTTGAACAGTGACGCGCCTGCATATCCTTTGGACCATGCGCTACGATAAGGTCTGAGCGATGCGGACCCTCCAGCGTCCTTCGTGCTGCTCGATCCCGCTCTCGTCCGTCGACCAAGAGCTGGCGATATTCATCTTCCACCTCAACTGCCGCCATTGAATCCAATAGCTTCTCAAGCGTACCTTCAACTGCCAAAGACGCCCAAGGGAAATGTGACAATGAAGCTTGTTCTCGACCTCTCGCAATCGTTACCGATAGCTGCTCAACAGCTTCAAGCCGAGCTGCGGCAATAGCAACACCAACCTCCGCCATTTGCATTTCCAGCCCGTCAAAAAGAGAGGTCCTTAGATCTCCCATATCGAGAAGGCGATTACGCTGTCGCATGGCCCGCTCAAAGTGATTGATCCGTTTGCGGTATTCCGGATCAAAGCTGACTATGAGCCTATCAAGAAAACGTCGCCGCTCCGAAGCAGGCCCTGTGAAAAGACCATCCATGGCAGGCGTGAGCCAGCTCACATGAAAATATTCTGAGAGAACGCCCGCCCCTTTTACAGGCTCCCCGTCAATGCGCACCAAACGGCCTGAACGTTCGCTGTCTACAGCTTGCGGATTAGGCCCTGTACCAACGGAAATGCACCCATGTGGCGTAGAGATTTGAGCCGAGATGGCCCAAGGCAGATCCGCAGAAAAACACAAAAGATCAGCAAAGGCGGCACGTCGCAAACCGCGTCCTGGCGCAAACAGCGAGACGGCTTCCAGCAAATTGGTCTTACCGGCTCCATTTGATCCGGTGAGAACAACCGGTCTCATATCCAGGTCAAGGGAGACCTCTTGGTAATTTCGAAACGCCGTCAAGGCAAGCCGTTCGATCCAAACACGTCGGACAGCATTATCTTGCTCTACCGGCAAATCATCCAAGCCCGTTAAAATCTGTTCATACACGCTCAGGGAGATCACTCCTGTCGTTTTCTTAGTATACTCCACACTCTCTAAACTCAGGCGATAACTTACAACTTCTTAGAGAATGCATTTTACTCATCTTCATGGGAATGATGATGAGCTTGCCGCAATAGATTAAACATGTGAATTGCAGCTTTCACTCATAAATTAGCGCTTATATCCTCTAAACCCGCATGGGCATGAGAACATAAAGAGCCGATTCATCTCCTTTATCAGTCACCAAAGTTGGTGAACCGGGATCCGCCAACATAAAATGTGCCGTTTCGCTCTCAAGTTGCCCGGATATATCGAGGAGATACCGTGCATTAAAACCAATCTCCAGCGGATCAGAATCATAATCGACAGAAAGCTCTTCGGTTGCACTGCCACTATCAGGATTATTGACCGATAGAATGAGCTTACCACCATCAATGTTCAGTTTTACCGCACGGCCTTTGTCGCTCGAAAGCGTAGACACACGATCAACCGCACCGGCAAATTCCGTCTTTGAAACGTTCATTACCTTGTTATTGGCTTCAGGGATCACGCGGGCATAATCGGGAAAAGTGCCATCAATAAGCTTCGAGGTCAGCACCAACTCACCGGTTGAAAACCTAACCTTCGCACTCGACAATTCGACCAATACAGCGCTTTCAGTATCTTCAACAAGCCGGTGGAGTTCAGAAACCGTTTTACGCGGAACAATAACACCCGGCATCCCTTCCGCCCCCTCTGGGAGCGAGAATTCAACTTGCGCCAAACGGTGCCCATCAGTTGCAACCGCTCGAAGCATATTGGTCTCGTTCTCCTCCACGGCATGCACATATATGCCGTTCAAATAATAACGTGTTTCTTCAGTGGAAATAGCAAAGCGTGTCTTTTCGATGAGACGGCGAAGCTCCTTCGCTCCAACCTCGAAACGATGTTCGAAATCACCAGTTTGCAGAGATGGAAAGTCTTCTGCCGGTAAAATCTGAAGAGAAAAATGCGAATGCCCAGAAGAAAGTGTAACTCGGCCATCTTCAGGGCCACGCGCAAGCTCGACTTCAGCGCCATCCGGCAACTTACGAACAATGTCGTGGATCATATGTGCCGAGACAGTTATGCCTCCGGGTGCCGATATTTTCGCCGGAACGGTCTCCACAACCTCACGTTCCAAATCCGTTGCCGTAAGACGAAGCGCATCTCCATCAGCTTCAAAGAGCACGTTTGAGAGAATTGGAATTGTGTTTCTACGCTCAACAACGCTCGTTACATGATTGAGTGCTTTGAGCAGTGCTCCTTTTTCGATGATCAACCGCATATTTTGACCCTGGCGTCGTGTTATTCGTGCTTGTAAAAACGTCAACCGTCATAATAACGTTTGGTTCAGAGTGTTTTGCTTTTCCTTGAATCGCTTAAACACGTCCTCAATTTTTTATTTTGCCGTGCAACTTAATTGGAAAACCGACTTCCCCTTTCGGCCGAACCCAAGGGCATGCTTTCCCAGAAGCACTCTTAACGCTATCCACAATCCTTGCCTGTGGCAAAGAAAGATAACGCCTTCACAAGCTCTGTTGGCTCTATAATATCATACAAAAGAATTGGACGTTGCCCCAATCCCGTATACGGGAAACTGCATCGTAGGAAGTCGTAAAACCCAAGATATACAAGCTTACAATCAATCCTAATCAGACAGGTTCTTTTTGCTTGCTGATCCCAAACAGCGCAGCGCTAGCCCATAAAAATGCCCTACGCAACACAGCGATAGACCAAAAAACATCTCAAGCGACGGAGCGACAAACCTAAATTTCACCGAAGGTTCATTGCCTAACCTAGGGTTATTATTGTGGTTTGGCGCCGATTCCTACAATAAGAGAATCCCTTAACTGCAGGAACTTGGCTTGATGTGGCCAAATTTGCAAGTCCTGAAGTGCCTAGCCTTAAGTTTCAGCGCATATTTTTTCACATCAAGATGCTTGAAGCATGATCAAAGCAGCCATTCTGTTCCTTACTCGTCCTTACACGTCCTTTATATTAGGAGGCTGTATCAGCCTCCTAACTATGATGCCCTTGAGGGCTTTCTTTTTGCATTTTTAACCGTGGGACGCAGTTAAAGACCGCTATTAATCTTTGAGAAGCCGCTTGAGAATCTCAATTTCTTCTCGCAAAGACGCATTGCCCTGGATCTGCCCCTCGATTTTGCGAATCGCATGAAGCACTGTTGTATGGTCACGCCCGCCAAAGCGCCGTCCAATCTCGGGAAGGGATCGTGAGGTTAAACTCTTAGCCAAATACATACCGATCTGTCGTGGCCAGACGATTGAACGGTTCCGACGCTGTGAAAGGATATCTCCTCGACTGATCCCATAATGCTTGGATACAATCCGAAGAATATCGTCGATCTTGATTCGCTTAGGCTCTTTGCCCCGCATCAAATCACGAACGATATGCTCCGCCATTTCGACAGTAATAGGCTCATGTTCGAGCTGATAGGCTGCATAAATTCGTGTTACCGCCCCTTCAAGTTCACGGCCACTTTCGGTCAGTCTTGAAGCGAGAAATTCCACGACGGTGTCATTAATCTCGAAATTTGGATCATGAGCGGCTTTTTCTGCGGCACGTTTCTTAAGAACTTTGAGGCGCAAATCATAATCGAGCGCCCCCATTTCCGTGACCAAACCACCAGCAAGACGAGAGCGCATACGTGCATCAAGGCTCTCCAACAAAGTGGGAGCACGGTCGGAAGCCACAACCACCTGTTTTCCGCCGTCAATTAAAGAATTCAAGGTATGACCGAACTCTTGCTGAATGGTACGGCCCTGGAGAAACTCCATATCGTCGATCAGCAATATATCAATGCCGCGCAACTTATCCTTGAAGGAAATCGCCTCGCGAGCGCGTAAAGCTTCAACGAAGCTATACATAAAGCGTTCAGCCGTTAGATAAAGCACACGGGCATGCGGGTTGCGCCGCTTGACCTCCCATGAAATAGCATGAAGCAAATGGGTCTTGCCAAGCCCGACAGCACTATGAATGAATAGTGGATTATACCGCAGCGGTGATTCAAGAAGAGATTCAGCGACTTGCCAGGCAGCCGCATGAGCGAGACGGTTAGCACCTCCGACGACGAAAGTCTCAAAGGTAAAACGGCGATCAAGAGGCGAGCCCTCAAAGCCTTCATATTCTGTTCGGACTTCATCTCCCAGTGAGCGACCATTTACACCGTTACTCATGCTTCCACGAGCACCATACTGACTTTTTTCCCTCAAAGTGGTCGTTTCTTGTGTTTTCTCAACAACGCCCCGGGGCTGACGGACCCGGAATTCAAGCTTATTGACCGTATCAAACTCCGAATGACAGGCGGCTAACACCCTTTCGGAATAATGGGATTCGAGCCAGGACTTGAGAAAGCGTGTCGGTACAGAGAAAAGAACCCGATGGCCACCGTAATTCTCCAATTCGACACGTCCAAACCAGCTCGTAAAAACATCATCGCCCAGCTCAACACGAAGCCGGCTTTGGATGCGTTGCCACTTCGTTTGGATGACCTCCTTGGAGTGAATAACCTCTTTGGTTTGGATTGCGTTTTTGGTTTGAACCAAGTCTTCGTTGTAATGATCCACTGTTTGATCCCCGCTTATTTTTCACGCAGACTATTGGGCTGCGCGGTGGATTAAAGGCACGCCTTTAAGAGGCGGTAGGTCAAGTCTTATTATTTTTTTTGAAAAGCTAGCGCTGTTAAATCTCAGCGCTGAGCCCAGGGAAGGCCACCGGCCTTCCAGCCGGAGACACTGCCTCGGTGGCGATCGCCATTGAGTGGCCCTTCAAAACCGCTCGCCACATTGTGACAGCCCTCGTAGCCAATTGCAGCCATCGCCTTTGCCGCAGCAAGGCTGCGTTGACCTGAACGACAAATGAAAAACAGGTCGGCAGTACGATCAACACCGCGTCTCGTCAATTCCGCATCCAAATTCTTAACGAATTCCGGTGTGACGCTCATATCCGGGAAGGCCTGCCACTCCATCAATATCGGTTCTTTGTCGATAGTCGAAAGATCAACTACTCCGACAAAGGCCCATTCTGCTTGGGTCCGAACATCAATAAGGACAGAATTGGGATCTGTTTTAAGCTGGTCCCAGACTTTGGTGACGTTAACATCGTCAACTAAATTCTTCACAGACCCGCTCAAAATATTGCCCCCTCTCCCTTCGGAAACAACATTTAACATTTCATTTACATGGCTTAAAGCCAACGCCCTCTTTAAAACAACACACAAGAAAAAGCCTTGTTAAACTGGCTTTTTACCGCAACACTACAAGTCAACATGAGTAACCTGCGGCAAAGTTACAAGAACTACACTTCAGCACGCTTTGTCACGCATGAGAAACAACTGTGAGGTGTTAAGCAGAATAGATTGTAGCTTCTGCTTAGGAGAGGAAACTAACATAGTAAACCTTCCCCTGGCAAGCTTATCTAAAGCCAATTTATGTCTCAATCTCCCCTCACGGCGGTCCTCCCTGCAAAAAGGAAAAACACATATAAGTTGAGTTATCTTGGTCCAAATGCTTGGGATTCAACGGTGAATCAATACCGGCCAAATTGAGTTGCAATAGCCCTGACCTGCACGTGGCAAACCACTTTTTTTCTTGATCCGCTCAAAGAGATTCGGCCTATAGGCAATGAGCTCATTCCGTCCCCTGTTGATAAACGCTTGAATCTCAAAGTGATGTGAACGGACTTGTCCACAAGGGCAGCACCCAGGATAAGCCAAGTGTTGCCAATTGGGCACGCAATGAGAATTAGTTAATTTTCTATGAATTTTGACAAACTGCCGGGAGAAACCCTCACTAGACTCAAAAATTGGCTAGGCTCCCATCGCCTTTATACGGGCTGACAAGCGCGAAATTTTCCGTGATGCCGTATTCTTATGCATTACCCCTTTCTGGGCGGTGCGCATAATTTCCGGCTGGGCCGTGCGCAAAGCGGCTTCTGCAGCTCCTTTATCGCCAGAGACAATCGCCTCTTCGACTTTACGCAGGAACGTACGCATACGGCTGCGCCTGGATCTATTCACTTCAGTTCGACGCGAAATTTTCCGGACAGCCTTTTTGGCCGATTTGGTATTGGCCATGAATTCGACCTCTTCTTTAACCTTCTATGAAACAGTTTTGCGAGATATGCGGCTAAGTGAGTGCACTTGATATGATATTCAAAACTCAATATCCAGGTCTCATGTCAACCGCCCAAACAACTTAAGCCGCTCTCGCATGGCGCGAGCGGCAACTTTACGTGTTGTATATCGTTGCAATAAACAAGCGTCAAGACCGGTTCCATGATTTGAAAGTATGGCCATTGGCCGGACGAAGCGCTTAGCGTTATGAGGTTAAATTAAATCAATTCTGTTTGTGCACCGGTGTGCCATTCCCGCTAGGAAAGCGTCGAAGGGCGATGCTGGCGTATCGGTAGAGACGCTTGACGACGCGGGTGGCCGCCGGAGCCAAACCCTTGAGGGCCGGGTGTTTTTGCGCCATTATCAGCGCTGTTCGTCTTGACCGTAGCAGCAACATTTCCTGCACCTTTGCTTCTCGTATTCGAACAGATTGGCTCATACCATTTTTAACCACATTTATGAGTTCGTGACCTAGGTCGTAATAGGAGCCAACTTTGAAATTTTGTGATTACGAGTCTATCCCATAGCCAAAGAAAGAGTTGTATGTCTCCATTAACACTTAAAAATCTAAAAATTGCCATCATAGGGCTTGGCTATGTCGGTCTGCCACTTGCCACTTATTTGGCCCGCCATTTTCCAGTCACAGGGTTTGATATCGATGCCAAGCGTATTGCAGCCCTGAATGAGGGGGAAGACCATACAGGCGAGGTCACCGCAGAAGAATTTACCGCAGTAAAACATCTGACATTTTCAGCGGATGTAAACGATCTGGCGGATTGCAATTTTTACATCATCACTGTACCGACACCGATTGACCAATCAAAACGTCCGGATCTCACTGCCCTTATTTCCGCTAGTCGCACCGTGGGCCAACAGCTCTCAAACGGCAACATTGTCGTTTATGAATCAACCGTTTACCCAGGTGCGACAGAAGAAACTTGTGTTCCGGAGCTCGAAAAAACATCTAACCTCGTATTCAATAAGGACTTTTATGTCGGGTACTCTCCGGAACGTATTAATCCGGGAGATTTGTCCCACCGCCTACCTGACATAAAGAAAGTGACTTCTGGCTCCACACCCGAAACAGCTGACCTGGTAGATGAAGTTTATGGACAAGTCATTACAGCCGGCACGCACAAAGTAAGTTCAATCCGTGCAGCGGAAGCGGCAAAAGTGATTGAGAACGTGCAAAGAGACGTTAACATCGCACTTATCAATGAGCTTGCAATGCTGTTCAAAGAGATGGGTCTCGATACCTCGGAGGTGCTGAAAGCTGCGGGAACAAAATGGAACTTTCATAGCTACCAGCCTGGGCTTGTCGGAGGACACTGCATCGGAGTTGACCCTTATTATTTGACTCACAAGGCGCAGACCGTGGGCTTTCACCCAGAGATGATCCTTGCAGGCCGGCGCATTAATGACAACATGGCCAAATTTGTTGCACAAGACGTGATCAAGACCATGGTGAAACGCGGCCAGCGTGTGGGCAGTGCCCGTCTTCTAACCATGGGCTTCACATTTAAAGAAAACTGCCCGGACTTCAGGAACACTCAGGTCGCAAATTTGGTTAAGGAGCTGGCAAACTTTGTGGACTCTGTCACCATTTATGACCCCTTAGCAAACCCGGAAAACGCTGAGGAAGAATATGGGCTTTCGATACAAAACACTTTGCCTGCGGGACCATTTGATGGGGTCGTGCTTGCTGTAAAACATGATCAAATCACGGCTTTCGGACCTCAAAAATTGCGGGAGCTATTGAGCCCCAATGGACTGATCTATGACATTAAGAATATCCTACACCCGGGTGCCGCCGACGCCCGACTTTAATCTTTCTCGAATGAGGTGGGACATGGCATGAAGGTTCTTGTGACAGGAGCAGCCGGCTTTATCGGTTTTCATACAGCAAAAGCCCTACTCGACCAGGGTGACGAGGTCATTGGCTTCGATAACCTCAATAGCTATTACGATATATCTCTCAAACAAGCCCGGCTCGATCAGTTGATCAGCCGCAACGGCTTTCATTTCATAAAAGGAGATTTAGCCGACCGGGCCGTTATGGAAGAGTTGTTTCAGACGGAAAGGCCCCAGCGCGTTATCCATCTCGCAGCTCAGGCGGGCGTACGATATTCGCTCGAAAATCCGCATGCTTATGCTGAATCCAATATCACCGGATTTTTGCACATATTGGAAGGATGCAAACAGGGTGACGTGGAGCATTTAGTCTATGCCTCATCAAGTTCCGTTTACGGTGCCAACATGGTGATGCCGTTCAGCGTTCATCACAATGTAGACCATCCATTAAGTCTTTACGCAGCTTCGAAAAAATCCAATGAACTGATGGCCCATACTTATGCGCATCTCTACGGACTTCCTGTCACCGGCCTGCGTTTCTTCACTGTCTATGGGCCATGGGGGCGGCCGGATATGGCACTTTTTACCTTTACCAAGAAAATCCTCGCAGGCGAACCGATTGATGTCTTCAATAATGGCCAACATGCTCGGGATTTTACTTACATCAATGATATCGTAGAGGGGGTGTTACGTACATCAGACTGTGTGGCGGAACCGGATAAGGATTGGGATGGCACCAGTCCTGATCCAGCTACATCAACAGCTCCCTACCGGCTTTATAACATCGGCAATAACCAACCTGTAGAACTCATGCATTTTATTGAATGCATTGAGGAAGCCTTAGGGCAAAAAGCAAAGAAGAACTTTCTACCTCTTCAACCAGGGGATGTTTTTAAGACTTGCGCAGATGTTGATGCGCTTAGCACCGCTGTCGGTTTCCAACCGAAAACACCGATCGAAGAGGGCATTCGTCAATTCGTGGATTGGTACAAGACATTCTATAAAATTTGATCAGAACTTCTGCTCATTAAAGCTGGATACCTCTAAAAACCATCCACCACCCCTGCCATCCGTCTAATTATCGCAGAATATGACGGATGGCAGGGGTGGTGGATGGCCTGAAGGGAGTATTTAGAGATACCCAGCTATAAAGAATGATGACTCGCGTGAGAAGGAACTTCGTGTTCAGCGCAAATACGGTTCGCATCTTCATTTCTCAGAGCCACATTCAGAAGGCCGCAACGATGCGGGCCATTTGGATCGTCCACAGCACCATCTGAAACGAAAAACCTGCACGAACGGCAAACGCCGAATGTCTTCAATCCATTATAGTTCAACTCTCCCATCACTAAGGACTGCAAGAGATTTCGAAAAAGGTTTTTATTATTCTCACCGAATGCAGCTACACGCGTTGTTACCCTATGCCAAGGGTCGTGTTGGAGTATCGCCTCGCCAGCATGAGTCAAAGTGAGAACGATAGAACGGCCCTCGCCTTCCCTAGGTTTTCTTTCAATCAAACCCTTGCGCTCAAGCACTTTGATTGTCTGAGAAATCGTACCTTTGGTTGCCGCAAGATAGGCGGTCAAACCCGTCGGTGAATTTGAGAAACGATTGCAACGGGCCAGATAGCGCAGGGCTTCCCATTGAACAGGATCAAGGCCCGCTTCATATTCCGCCGCTCGCATAACCCGAGCAAGACGTTCAATCAATAGCGCCGGTTCAGAGCCACTGCTTTCAGGTTCATACTTTTCCATAAACAAAAGGTATCGAGTCAAAACAGTTATTGCAAGGGGCGCCAAACTGTGACATATATAGTATCGAGTCGATACTAATTAGAAGGATGCCACAGTGAGACCTCTGACCATCATAGCACTAACTCTGATCTTTGGACTACTAGGCGTAAGTAAATTGACTTTCGCAGACAATTCAAAAATTGCCTTTCCTGAGAATTATCGTTCCTGGACACATGTTAAATCCATGGTCATTCTGCCTGGTCATTCTCTGGCGGACCCCTTTCAAGGCATTCATCACATTTACGCAAACGACAAAGCCTTAGAAGGATACAAAACCGGTAAGTTCCCGGATGGCGCGATGATTGTATTTGATCTGCTGGAATATGAAGAAGGCGGCAACGCCATGCAGGAAGGCTCTCGCAAGCTTATTGGCATAATGGATAAATCTTCAACCAAATATGCTGATACCAACGGATGGGGCTATGAAGGCTTTGGAGGGGACAGTAAGACAAAGCGTTTGGTAAAAGACAGCAATGCAAATTGCCATAGCTGTCATGCGGCAGCGTCCAAAACCGATTATGTTTACAGCAAATATCGAAAATAAATATCCCCTGTCATCGTGCCCGCCACAGATCTTTTAGACTTATGCATGTGACTGAAATCTCACGCGATAGGGATGGAATAGTCTTCGCGTGAGATTTTGTTTGTTACAAACCTGGATACCTCTAAAAACCATCCGCCATATTCTGCGATAATTAGGCGGGTGACAGGGGATGGTGGATGGTCCGAAGGGAGTATTTAGAGATTCCCACCTGCATAAAGAATTCTAGAGCCTTTTCGGTTTTGATTGAATCAAAACCAGGCTCTAAGCCTTTGATTTGCCGTGTTTTCGGACGGAAAACCGGTGTCTACTTTTCCTGAAAACACTCTAATCGGAAGAAATTGTCTTATTTTATTGGTTTTTGAACTTCGGGCTTCGTTTTTCAACAAAGGCCTGCATACCCTCTTTTTGATCTTCTGTTGCAAACATCGAATGGAAGACGCGACGCTCATAAAGAATACCTTCCGCAAGGGTGGTTTCATAAGCGCGATTGACGGTTTCCTTCGCCATCATGGCGATTGGCATCGAAAGACCGGCTATTTTTTCCGCAGCTTTGATCGCTGTTTCCAAGAGTTCATTTGCAGGAACCACGCGACTCACCAATCCCGCCCGGTCAGCTTCTTCGGAATCCATCATCCGCCCAGTCAAACACATATCCATAGCTTTCGACTTACCGACAAATCGGGTTAAGCGCTGTGTCCCGCCAGCACCCGGCATTATTCCAAGCGTAATCTCGGGCTGACCGAATTTAGCTGTGTCGGCGGCAATGATAAAATCACACATCATTGCAAGCTCGCACCCTCCCCCCAATGCATAGCCCGCCACGGCTGCAATCACTGGCTTTCTATTGCGTGCAACACGGTCCCATGAGCAGATGAAATTCTCCATATAAGCTTCCATATAGGTTTTGGACTGCATTTCCTTGATATCTGCACCCGCGGCAAAAGCCTTTTCACTGCCTGTTATTACAACCGCACCAATATGTTCATCAGTTTCAAAATCGTCTAGAGCCTGGCCTAGCTCATCTATCAAAGCCCCATTAAGCGCGTTCATTGCATCCGGCCTATCCAACGTTATTAAGCCCACTTTACCGCGCTTTTCGGTCATGATGTTTTCAAACGCCATTTTTGTTCTCCTTAAATAGAATTCTTTTTGCCTATTTGGTCTGATTGTTATTACGGCCCGAAATTCGTGACCTACCTCAAAACTCAAAGCTGACACTCCACACAATAAAATGTGGAACGGCCATTTTGCTTCAAACGACGGATAATGCCTTTGCAATTGGGCTTAAGACAAACCTCTCCCTCCCGGTCATACACGGCAAATGCATGCTGAAAATATCCAAGTGTGCCATCCGCCCTTCTGTGATCCCGAAGTGTCGATCCGCCCGCTGCAATAGCCTCACCAAGAATCAACTTTATTGCAGAGACAAGCTTTTTAGCCCGTGAACTTGGCTTACCTGAAGGTGTTACCAAACACGATGCAACCAGTTCTGGAGAGAGGCAAGCCCTATGCATAGCTTCACACACATAAATATTGCCAAGGCCTGCGATAATTCGCTGATCCATTAAAAACGCCTTGAGAGAAACGGTTTTGCCTTTGACCTGACTAGCCAAATATTCTGGCGTGAAGTCTTCACTCAAAGGCTCAACACCAAGGCGGTTGAAGAACTTATGCGCCTCAAGCTCACCCGCATCTATCAGTGTCATAAAACCAAAACGGCGGGCATCATTGTAGCGAATCACACTGCCATTGCTCATCTTGAAAACAACGTGATCATGACGGGATTTTTCACCACCTGCATGTGCAAAAGCACCTGGCATGTGTCTGTCCTTACCGCTCTTTCTGGCTTTTTGATCGATTATAAAACGTCCACTCATACCAAGATGCATGACGAGCACCTCGTCATTACTAAGGGGAGCAAGGAGATATTTCGCCCGCCGTTCAAGTTGCATCACAGTTTGTCCCATAAGACGTTTTGCGAATCGTGCCGGAAACGGAAAACGAAGGTCGGGGCGTCGCTGTTCAACAACTGAGAATTGAGCACCAACAAGCACTGGCTCAAGTCCTTTCCGCACCGTTTCAACTTCCGGTAGTTCCGGCATATTGCGTTTACTAATGTCCAGATTAAGACCTAAGGGCCTATTCCATTATTGTAGAAAGGTTTGATTGACTCATATTTTGTTCGATATCCAGGGGTTGCTTGTTGAAATGACTGCGACCGCTCAAAATGAAACCCTAGGTCACGAACAAAATTGGTACGTATTAAACCTTACCCGCAATTGTGAAACCGACTCTAAAAAGCCAGAGGATGAACTCTAGCGAATCATAAGATCCTGTGAACAATAGCGTGCAACGCAAGGTTGCGCTATTGTTCTGATCATGTCTCAAAAAAAGCATAAAGAAAACAACGTCTCTAATAGCACTAATTTTGGCTTTGCCTCAGTCAAAATTGGTGAAAAGCAGGGTTTGGTTAATCGTGTTTTCGCACAGGTTGCCGATCGCTATGACCTTATGAACGATATAATGTCAGGTGGTTTGCACCGTCTATGGAAAGACGACCTCATCAATTGGCTTGCGCCGCCTATAGGGGGCCAACCTTTCCGGCTCTTGGATGTTGCTGGTGGCACAGGTGACATCGCTTTGCGCTTTTTGAAAGCTGCCGGCAAGGGGAGTAATGCTGTTCTCTGCGATATCAGCCCGGATATGCTCCGTGTCGGACAAAAGCGTGCTCAACAAGCGGGAGAAACAAACCGGATAAGCTTTATTGATGGAAACGCGGAAAAACTCCCTTTCGCGGACAAATCGTTTGATGCCTACACAATAGCCTTTGGCATCCGGAATGTGCCATGCATTGATTCAGCCCTTAATGAGGCATTTCGTATTTTGAAGCCTGGAGGACGTTTCTTATGCTTGGAATTTTCGGAGGTCCAGGTTCCATTGCTCGATCGGATATATGACGCTTACTCCTTCAATGCAATTCCGACGCTCGGAGCCCTTGCGGCGGGAGATGCGGAACCATATCGATATCTAATCGAAAGCATCCGCTGTTTTCCTGATCAAGACGCCTTTTCGGATATGATCAAAGCTGCAGGATTTGAAAGAATCAAATACAGAAATCTAAGCGGGGGAATTGCCGCCATTCATTCTGGTTGGCGAATATAATAAACCTAAATCAAAAATCTCCTTGCCTTGGAGCCAAAAACCTAACAATTCTCCGCAAAGATGCTTTCTGTGAAAAAGCAAGCCAAGGTTCGGCCAGAGGCTTTTTCACGAGGTTAATAATACGATGGCAAATGCATTAATGAACATCATTCGGTTGGCGCGTGCAGGCTGGGTTTTCGCGCGACACGGTGTCAGGATTTTGCCGGACGACCCGGATATGCCTGCCCCGGTGAAACTTCTGCGCTGCCTGGCCAAAGTCTTTACACGAGAGGGCCGTGCTACCTCTCATGGTGCCCGTTTGGCGGCAGCTCTTACAAAACTTGGTCCAAGCTATATTAAGCTTGGTCAATTTCTCGCCACACGCGACGATCTCATTGGCTCAAAAAACGCCCAGGCGTTAGCGGCTCTGCAAGACCGCCTGCCTCCGTTTTCCATGCATGAAGCCAATAAAGCCATTGAAGAAGCCCTTGGTAAAAAAACAGGAGACCTATTTGCAAGTTTTGGTCAACCCGTAGCCGCTGCTTCTATTGCACAGGTCCACAAGGCAACCATCTTGGAAAATGGCAAGATCAAACCAGTGGCTGTCAAAATTCTACGTCCTCAGATCGAAGCTCAATTCCGCAGGGATCTTGCCAGCTATTATTTTGCCGCCCGCTCTATTGAAAAGTTTCACGCCCCCACACGTAGGCTGAAACCCGTTGCTGTTGTCGATATGCTTGCGAAATCTATGGCCATTGAAATGGATTTGCGCATGGAAGCAGCTGCAATTTCGGAAATGGCGGATAATACAGCCCGGGACCAAGGCTTTCGCATTCCGCAAGTTGACTGGCCACGCAGTGCACGCCGGGTCCTAACATTGGAATGGATCGATGGCATACCTATCTCTGACCGTACGGCGCTCAAGGACCAAGGCCACGATCTCAAAGATCTCGCAACGCGGCTAATTCAGGCCTTTCTGCGCCATGCTATGCGCGATGGTTTTTTTCATGCCGACATGCATCAAGGCAATCTCTTCATCGACTCTGATGGCAATATCGTTGCTGTCGATTTCGGTATTATGGGACGCCTTGGCCCGAAAGAACAGCTCTTCCTCGCAGAAATTCTTCATGGATTTATCACGCGAAATTATAAGCGTGTCGCGGAAGTCCATATAGATGCGGGCTATGTCCCGCGTCATCACTCGATAGATCTTTTTGCTCAGGCGCTTCGCGCTATTGGCGAGCCGCTTATGGACCGGACAGCGGAAGAAATCTCCATGGGCCGACTCTTGGGCCAGCTTTTTCAGGTTACAGAAATGTTCGACATGGAAGCCAGGCCGGAATTGATCCTTTTGCAAAAAACTATGGTCGTGGTTGAAGGGGTGGCCCGTTCGCTCGATACAAATTTCAATATGTGGACGACGGCAGAGCCCGTTGTTCAGGACTGGATGGAGTCTCGTTTGGGAGCGGAAGGGCGGCTACAAGAAGCCGCAGACGGGGCGGCAACATTTGGCCGCTTTGTAGGAGATATTCCATCACTTCTGAACCGGGCCGAACGTACTGCCCAGTCCCTGTCAGAGATGGCAGCCGACGGCCTACGGCTTGATGAACACACCATAGAACGTCTTGCAATAGAACAAGCCCGGCAAAACCGGACAACCCGGATGGGTATTTGGGTTGGTGCTCTCGCCCTTGCAGCTATTGCGATACATCTGTTGTTTTAGCGACTTTCTGGATTGGCCTGCCAGCCATAATCCTCCACAAGATGGATCATGGCCCGCTCAGCCATCGCAGTAATGGTAAAGAGTGGATTGGCACCAAGGGATCGTGGCATGATGGCACCGTCACAAACATAAAGTCCCTCATGTATGCTTGTGTTTTCACGGATATCGGCACCATCAAAAACCTGGGATTTGTGGTTCACGACACCTCGTAGCCGGTCTGCTCCCATACCGCATCCGCCAAGCGGATGAGCTGTAACTGGTGAGCTGCCCATCATCGTTTCCGAAAGCGGGTTTTTGACATAAACCGCTCCATTGGCATTTACGGCTTTTTCCAGTGCCGCATCCACACGCCTATAAACATCCTGTTTTGCAACGTCTGGCCAATCAATGACTGGGTAATCATCTTTAAGCACAATTTGTCCAGCGGCCTGATCATGAGAAACAACAAAAAAGGTATGAGTACGTGATATGGGCCCTTTATAGACCCCTTGAATAAGGC
The DNA here is from genome assembly GCA_965224165.1 of Methyloligellaceae bacterium. Classification (GTDB taxonomy): domain Bacteria; phylum Pseudomonadota; class Alphaproteobacteria; order Rhizobiales; family CBDCYM01; genus CBDCYM01. The sequence continues at coordinate 2,864,563 of CBDCYM010000011.1, forward strand.
TCTTCGCCGCTCCGAGCAAACGCCCGCCTGGCACGAAGAAGACCGGCAAAAGAGGAGCAAGAGCAGAGGGCAGCGACCCCTCCTGCATTATCATCCCGTGATTAAGTTGATTTGCATCTTCAAGCTCAAGCTGGCCTGTGACCGCAGTCCCAACCGGTTCCAACTCCGCCTTGGGTGGATGTCCGATGCCCACGGCATGTATTGGGATATCAGCATCATAACCGAAGGCGATAATGTCGCCATTCGCGGAAAACCCTTGGCCTAATGTGTCGGAGAGCGCCAAACCATGCTCGCGCGAGCGCAACAATATTTCAGTTGAGCCTAAGGTCCCGGCTGCGAGAATAACCATGTCAGCTGTTATGACATGGCTCTCATCCTCAACGCCTGCTCCTTTGGTCCGGGATTCGCGGAAAATGACCCGCCATCCCCCTTTGGTCTTCTCCACATGACGAACCAAGGTCTCGGTAAAAATCTCAGCCCCGTGGGCAGCCGCAACCGTGAGATAGGTCGCAGCAATTGTATTTTTTGCCCCGACATTGCAGCCGCCGCAACAATCACCGCAAAGCGTACAAGCAGACTGACAAATACCTGCAGAGTTCACCCGATCTTCAAGAGCGATCGTAAGGGGGGCTGTCACTGGCTTTTTATTGAAGACTTTGCTTGCCTGCTCTAAAGCTTTGTATTTTTTGAACTTTTTAGGAGATGACACTTGCGCCGGTTGCAACCACTCGGTCGCACGGGAATAGCCAATATCTAAAAACCCATCTTGTGCAATTTGCTGAGGCCAAACAGGGTCCTCAAAAACTCGCCGGTCAGGTCGCAGCGCCACACCGGCATTGATGAGCGACCCTCCACCCAGGCCACATCCCATGAACACGTGAATATCTTTGCCGACACGGAAATCAAACAAACTAGCAGGCGTTCCCATACGTATTTTGCCACCTGAAACCTGGAGTTCACGCCTCATATCCGGGAAGCTGATAGGAAAATCGCCGGGCAAAAATTCACGGCCACGCTCAAGTACACAGACCCGGCGTCCCGCAAGCGCCAGACGTAAAGCAGAAACACCACCGCCATAGCCTGAGCCTACAATAACAACATCGTAATTTGATTTGATCTGATCTAAGGAGCGTGCAAGTGGCTTCATCAGGTCTCCTTATCTGGCAAAACTCTCATAGCAAATTTTCCCAAGACAAACCACAGCACATCATCTTAAGCAGGAAATAATTTGACGAGCGCAGACCAAGCACATAAAAAAATCTTTATATCTTTATTGCATCTCATCGCTTGGATGGTTATAGAATGCGTGGATAAAAATGTCAGTTATGACTCATTGCAACGCGTCCCTCTCAAAATGAATTGGAACATCCTAACGCAAAGGTTTGCCTGATGAGCGCATTCACAGATTATAAAGTCGCCGATATTTCGCTTGCCGATTGGGGCCGTAAAGAAATTGAGATTGCGGAAACGGAGATGCCTGGCCTGATGGCCTTGCGCGAAGAGTTTAGTGGCAGTCAGCCCCTTAAAGGCGCACGTGTCGCTGGCTCCTTGCATATGACTATACAAACAGCGGTACTCATTGAAACGCTCACGGCTTTAGGCGCAGAGGTCCGCTGGGCCTCATGCAATATCTTCTCAACCCAAGACCACGCTGCGGCCGCTATTGCGGCATCAGGAACACCTGTTTTTGCAGTGAAAGGCGAAACTCTTGAAGAATATTGGGATTATGCCGATTTGATTTTTGATTGGGGCAATGGCGAGACCGCCAATATGATCCTGGATGATGGTGGCGATGCGACATTGCTTGTCCTTCTCGGGTCTCAGGCTGAGAACGATCCATCGGTTTTGGAAGACCCGGGAAACGAGGAAGAAGCAGCACTTTTTGCGACCATAAAGCGACGTCTTGCGAAAAATCCGGGTTGGTATTCCAAGATTAAGGCTAACATCAAAGGTGTTTCAGAAGAAACGACGACAGGTGTGCTCCGCCTATACCAAAGGCAAAAAGAAGGTGATTTACCCTTCCCTGCGATTAACGTGAATGATTCAGTTACAAAATCGAAATTCGATAACAAATATGGTTGCCGAGAATCTCTAGTTGATGGGATTAGGCGTGCAACCGATGTCATGTTGGCCGGGAAAGTTGCCGTTATTGCCGGTTATGGTGACGTGGGGAAAGGATCTGCACAATCACTTCAGGGGGCTGGCGCCCGCGTACTCGTCACGGAAATCGACCCTATCTGCGCGTTGCAAGCCGCTATGGATGGGTTTGAAGTCGTAACGATGGAAAATGCAGCACCTCGCGCCGATGTATTTGTCACTGCAACAGGTAACAAGGACGTCCTCACTCTCGACCATATGCGGGCAATGAAAAATATGGCCATTGTTTGTAATATTGGCCATTTCGACAATGAAATTCAGATTGATACCCTGCGTAACCTCAAATGGACAAAGATCAAAGATCAGGTAGATATGGTCCAATTCCCTGACGGCAAGAATATCATTCTCTTGTCCGAAGGCCGCCTTGTTAACCTCGGCAACGCTATGGGGCATCCAAGCTTTGTTATGTCCGCCTCTTTCACCAATCAAGTATTGGCTCAGATAGAATTGTGGAATCACAGGGAAAAATACGACAACGAAGTCTATGTCCTGCCAAAACATCTAGACGAAAAAGTCGCTCAGCTACATCTTGCCAAGGTTGGCGCTGAACTTTCCAAGCTTTCCGGCGAGCAAGCCGCCTATATTGGCGTAAAGCCTGAAGGACCGTACAAGCCCGAACATTACAGGTATTAAAGCTGTGGCATTTTAACAAATGCTTGCCCGTAGCCTAAGCTGTGGTGGGCTTGCATTGATGATCTAGATTCTAGCAAAAGTCACACATTCTCGTCTTCTACTACCATTTCAAGGTCGATGTTTTGTCTTGGAAAACAACGACGCTTTGGTGGGATTCGAGGCGGGTTCTTTGTAAGCTTTAATACGATTCGTCCTGATTAATATCAGACTGCAATAACGTCCAACAGCCATATAAATAATAAGGGTTTGGCTGTTCGGAGCTTAATATCAACTAATAGGGTGAGGTTATTGCAGTCTCGCATAAGAATAATCAATGTGCACCGGTTGGTGTGTATGGGTGTTGTACTTTGCATGCCTACCAAGGGACATTGTCTGGAGCGGGTGTGATGCGAGCAAAAGGAGGGCAGGAGGGACGGTTGAGTTTCGCCGCCAAGGGATTAGGCTTAATTTGCCTAAGCCTGCTTGGTGCCGCCTTTCTTTTTTACGCCATATTCAGTGGGCCAGTTATCGCCGATGACAAGCTGGATGCCAGAAATCTCCTTGTGATCGGCATTTTGTCCGGCGTAATCGCCGTCGCTGCCGTTGCAACTCTGTTTTTTCTGCGCGCCACAGCCCAAACAAAACACCTTGAGACCCACGCCAAAAACGAAGTTATTAGGCTAAGGCAAAAACTTCAGCTCTCAGAATCTATTTTGAATTCCGAACCTCAAACCCTCATTTTTTGGGAACAAAATGGCGAACCGCGTGTGGTTGTTCACACACTAGATGCACGACTTGGCACACCGCAGGACCCGAGAGACATCTTGCGTTTTCGAAGCTGGCTTGAGCCTGATTCAGCGTCAGACCTTGAAGCTCAGCTCAATACGCTTTTCCAGACTGGCACAGCTTTCCATCTGATGCTGAAAACATTCCAAGGTGCCCATTTGGAGGTGGATGGACGTGCGGTTGGTGGACGTCTTATCCTCAAATTCCGCGACTTGGCAGGACGCAAACTCGAGCTTGCCCAAATATGTGATCAGCACAGAAAACTTAGCCGTGATATTACAGCGAAACGTACACTTCTTGACACTGTTCCAATGCCGATTTGGTTTCGCGGAGAAAACGGCAAGATCGAATGGGTCAATAGAGCATATGTGGCGGCTGTAGAATCAGAAAACATGGAAGATGTGATTGGTCGGCAAGTTGAACTTCTTGAATCGCGTCAGCGAGCGGCGGTTGCAAGCTCGCTTTCCCGAGGCGAAACTTACCGCGAGCGGCTTCATACGATAGTTGGCGGTGAACGCAGGTCCTTTGACGCGACTGTTTTGCCGCTCGGTGGTGAGAGCGCAGGAGTTGCGATTGACATTGCCGCCCTTGAAACCGCGAAAGGTGAACTCGACCGCCATATTGCAGCTCATACACGAACCCTAGATGGTGTTTCTACTGCAGTCGCCATTTTTGGGCCTGACCAACGGCTAACTTTCTTCAATCAAGCTTATCTTGACCTTTGGGAATTAGATGCAAAATGGCTTGAGTCAGGTCCTAAGGATGGCGAGATTCTCGACCGGCTTCGCGCATTGAGTATTCTTCCGGAGCAAGCAGATTATCGTGCCTGGAGGGGGAGACTACTTGAGTGTTATCAAACAAGCGAGCCTTTGGAGGATTGGTGGTACCTACCCGATGGGCGGTCCGTTCATGTTATTGGCGAACAAAGTCCTGATGGTGGTGTGACCTATCTTTATGACGATGCAACTGAGCGAATTGCTTTGGAAAGTCGTTATAATGCCCTCTTTCATGTACAGCGTGAGACGCTCGAAAATCTACGCGAAGGTGTTGCAGTGTTTGCAAGTGACGGGCGCCTAACACTTTTCAATCGTGCTTTTGCCTCTATTTGGAAACTCAATATGGCCGACCTTGAGAAGGGTCCCCACATTGATGATATCATTAGTAAATGCCGTATATTACACGATGATGATCACGCGTGGAGTCAGGTAAAACGTGCCGTCACTGCAATCTATGACCGCCGTCAAGCCATCGAAGGCCAACTAGACCGCGATGATGATAGCGTGATTGTTTATGCAAGCCAGCCATTGCCAGATGGGGCAACATTGCTCACCTATGTGGATATCACTGACAGCAAGCGCGTGGAACGTATGCTGATCGAGCGTAACGAAGCTCTTGAGGCAGCCGATCAACTCAAAAATGATTTCATACAAAACGTATCTTATGAACTACGGACACCCCTCACAAATATTATTGGCTTTTCAGATCTTCTCTCCAGTCCACGCATCGGTTCTCTGACGGATAAGCAGCATGAATATCTTGGTGACATCCGCTCATCAAGCGATACACTCCTTTCTATCATCAATGATATTTTGGATTTGGCGACCATTGATGCCGGCGCTCTGGAGCTAAAATACGTTCCGGTAGATGTGGAGTCCGTGATTAAGGCCGCAGCCATTGGTGTCCGTGATCGATTGATCCGCGCAAAAATTGGGCTTGATATTCGCGTCGAAAAAGGCCTCGGTCATTTCTTCGCGGATGATAAACGTGTAACTCAGGTTCTTTATAACTTGTTGTCTAACGCCATTGGCTTTTCGCCTGAGGGCAGTAGGATCATGCTCTTTTGTCAGCGAGATGCCGGAATGATTGTTTTTTCAGTTATTGATCAAGGGTGCGGCATTCCCGAGGAATATCAGAAATCTGTATTTGATCGTTTTGAAAGCCGCTCACAAGGGTCTAGACACCGCGGCGCTGGCTTGGGACTTTCACTTGTGAAAAGCTTAGTTGAACTTCATGGGGGCGATGTCATATTAAGCTCCAAGCCAGACAAGGGAACAACTATAATCGTTAGATTTCCGGAAAGCACTCTTTCTACGGGTACAGATGAGTCTCTAGGCGGTGAAACACCAAGACCACTTGCTCCCTCTCAGTCAGCAGACACACCTGATTTCAAAAAAGCAGTCTGAGTATAATGCCACCTTATTGTGTTGACGATGCTGATCTTGAAACACTTGCCCGCCTCGCTGGCGAGCTTGCTATTTTTGTACGGCCAGGCGATGTCCTCACTCTTCGCGGCGCGCTTGGTGCTGGCAAAACCACATTTGCGCGTCAACTTATTTTGCCTCTCATGAAAGATGGTAATGAAGAAGAAATTCCAAGCCCTACCTTTTCTTTGATGCAGAGCTATGACACGGCACGCATGCGTGTGTTTCACTATGACTTTTATAGAATTGGTGAGGCCTCGGAAGTTTTTGAATTAGGTCTCGAAGATGCCATCACCGAAGGACTTGTCTTGATCGAATGGCCTGAAAAAGCCGAGAACATAATCCCCGAAGACCATCTTGAAATTTCTCTGGAAGAAGGCCAAACAAGCCATACTCGTCGAGTTACACTGAAGGGTTTGGGGAGTTGGTCAAAGCGGCTCTCACGATTTCAATTAATCAATGGATTTCTTAAGGAAGCCGGTTGGAAAGATTGTCAGAGAACTTACCTTCAAGGTGACGCCTCAGCAAGGTCCTATACAAGACTCTCCCTTGGAGACAAGCAAGCCATCTTGATGGACTCGCCAAAACAGCCCGATGGTCCGCCTGTACGTAATGGCCGGCCCTATAGTGCCATTGCACATCTTGCAGAAGATGTGCGTCCTTTTGTTGCCATTTCGGACGCTCTGCAAAAAGTTGGCTTAAAGACACCTGAGATTTATGCGCATGACTTAATAAATGGTTTCCTCCTTATTGAAGACCTAGGGGATAGTGTCTTTTCCAGTGAAGCCGCCAAAATATTTGAACTGGATGAGATCTATCAAGCGGCCATTGATGTTCTATTGGTTCTACAGGAAAAAGAGCCGCTTCGAGAATTATCTCTTCCAAATGGTGAGGTTTATGCCTTGCCATCCTTTGACCGCGAAGCTTTGACGATGGAGCTTGAATTATTACTTGAGTGGTATTGGCGCGCTCTCAAAGACAAAGAAACTACGGAAGGTGAGAAAAGGGGTTTCTTGTCAATATGGACTCCATTGATTGGCGAAGTTTTGAGGGGCCCGAAAGGATGGGTTTTAAGGGATTATCATTCTCCCAACCTCATTTGGCGCGAGGGAGAAGAGGGGGCGGCTCGTGTGGGCGTGATCGATTTTCAGGATGCGCTTATAGGTCATCCCGCTTATGACTGTGTTTCTCTTCTACAAGATGCACGGCTCGACATACCAGCCACCCTTGAAGAGCGACTCTTCTCCTACTACTGTGCTGAGCGTGAAAAACAAGACCCTCACTTCAACAGGGCTGACTTCACATTTGCCTATGCAATACTCGGGGCTCAACGAAACACAAAAATCCTCGGCATTTTTGCCCGACTTGCCATGCGAGATAATAAACATGGCTATCTCAAACATATTCCCCGAATTTGGCGCTATCTGGAGCGTGATCTTGCTCATCCTAAGCTTGCCGAATTGCGAGACTGGTACGCCCGTGCGTTCCCTAAAGACATTCGGCAAACATCTCCACAAATTTTTTAAGTATGAATTTAGGTATGAATAAAGGGGATTTATTTTAATGGCGTCATGGTCACCACAAACGGCAATGGTGCTCGGTGCAGGGCTTGGTCAGCGCATGCGCCCGCTCACAAATGACATTCCCAAACCCTTGGTTAAACTCCAAGGCAAACCTCTCATTGATTATGCCTTAGAGCGTTTGGCAGACGTTGGTGTGAAAAGGGTTGTTGTTAATACCCATTATCATGCTGACAAATTGGAGGACCATCTTAGGAAGCACACCAGGTCCGAAATCACAATATCGGATGAACGGGAACAACTGCTCGATACTGGGGGTGGGGTCAAAAAAGCTCTACCTCTTTTGGGAGATGAGCCTTTTTTTATTCATAATTCTGACTCTCTCTGGATCGAAAGTTCAGGGTCTAATTTAGAACGCATGGTCACTCTCTGGAAGTCTGAAGACATGGACTGCCTGCTGCTTTTGGCAATCACAGCGGCCAGTATAGGTTATAACGGTGCTGGCGATTTTGCTATGGCTCCAAACGGTGTTTTAAGACGGCGCCAGAAAAATGAAGTTGTTCCTTTTGTCTTTACCGGCGTATCGCTTATACATCCCCGACTATTTCATGAAAGCCCGGAAGGACCATTTTCTTTAAATCTGCTTTGGGACCGAGCCCTCGAAGCGGGGCGGCTTTATGGCCTTCGTCATGAGGGCGTATTAATGCATGTGGGAACGCCGCAGGCTTTAGCGGAAGCTGAGGAGTATCTCATAAGTGGCAGCTAAAAAAGAAAGCGTTGAGGTTCAACAATCGATGCGGGAGGCCAATGTCTACACCATCCCGCGAACAGCACCATTTCTAGATTCACTGGCGCGCGCCATCCTCTATGGTGATCTGCCGCATATTGGCGGGGCGAGATCTAACACGCTTGAACTCACACAAATGACGCTACTTTTACCGACACGACGTGCTTGTCGCGCCATGAGCGAATCCTTTCTGAGAGTGTCAAACGGTAAAGCCACCCTACTGCCCCGCATCAGACCCGTCGGTGATATTGATGAGGATCTCACACTTCTTTGGACTGAAACGCCGGGGTTTGGCGGTGAAACAGAGGAAGTCTTAACGATACCGCCCGCCGTTAGCGACATCGAACGCCGTCTCATTTTAACTGAGCTTGTACTCAAATGGTCAGACGTCATGCGCCAGGGAAATCCTGAAACGACAGAGCCAAACCATCTCGCATTTCCCACAACAACCCCAGCACAGGCCTCCGCTCTTGCAGGTGAACTTATGCGGCTCATGGATGCTGTTGAAACCGAACAAGTTGACCTCTCACGGCTTGCCGATATCGTTCCTGAAACTTACTCCCATCATTGGCAGCTCACGCTCAATTTTCTGAACATCATAACCGAGTATTGGCCACACTATCTTCAGGAACGAGGACTGACATCCCCTATGGATCGGCGAAACAAACTCCTGATCGCCGAAGCAGAACGACTTGCGGCCAATCCACCTCAAGATCCGATTATAGCTGCCGGAGCAACAGGTAGCATCCCTGCCACCGCGGCCCTTCTTAAAGTTGTTGCCACCTTGCCCAAGGGAACAGTTGTTCTACCAGGGTTGGATCTCACACTTGATGACGAAAGCTGGGACAGCATAACACCCAATCATCCCGAACACCCGCAATTCGGTATGAAGCAGGTTCTTGATATTCTTGGTGTCGACCGCAAAAAGGTTCGCTATGTCGCCAGAACTGAACCTAATGCTAAAGACCATGCCAAAGAGCGTCTTATCAGCGAACTTATGCGGCCAGCGGAAAGTACGGAGCTATGGCAGGGGTTTGCGTCCACAAAAGATCACCATGAGCCCCTGCATGATGCTCTTCAAAATGTGACCTCTATTACCGCCCCAACGGCACAAGATGAAGCAGAGGTCGTTTCCCTTATCCTACGTCATGCCGCAGAAACTCCTGGAAAAACCGCCGCATTGATCACACCGGACCGCATTCTCGGCAGGCGTGTATCTGTCCGTCTTTTAAAATGGGGACTGATGGTCGATGATTCCGCCGGGCGTCCGTTGGCAAAAACCGTTCCCGGCGTATTCCTTGATCTGGTCGCGGCTGCGGTTAGCAATAATTTCGCACCGGCTCATTTAATGTCACTATTAAAACACCCCATGACGCGGCTCGGTTTTGATGCCGGGGAAGTGCGTGCGGCGGCACGTGCGCTTGAGCTAACGGCCCTGCGCCAAGCTTATCTGAGCGATGGGTTGGACGCTATCCGCCATGCCCTTGATAGAGCACAAGAAGAAGTTAAGGACGGATCTCTCAAACAATTTGCCATACGTCGTTTAAGAGAATTGGAATGGGATCGAGCGAGAGATTTGCTGGAGCGTCTCGAAATAGCGTCTCAACCATTAACAGACATTTTTAAGCAGAACACCAAACATCGCTTCCGGGATTTTGTAGAAGCTCATATTGCTGTCTCAGAGGCTATTGCCAAAACTTCAGAGGGAACAAGCGATCCACTCTGGGCGGGCGAAGCCGGGGAAACATTTTCTGTGTTCCTCGCAAACCTCCTTAATCCTGAGCTGCCCGGACCGGAAATTGCTCCGTCAGACTATCCTGAATTTTATCGTAGTCTGCTTATCGGCCAGGCCATGCGGCCACTGACACCGGTTCATCCCCGGCTTTTTATCTGGGGGCCTATGGAGGCGCGCCTACAACAAGTCGATGTCGTTATCTTGGGCGGGCTGAATGAGGGAATATGGCCGCAAGCCGCGGAAACCGATCCTTGGCTCAGCAGGCCGATGCGAGAAGCCCTTGGATTGCCCGCACCAGAACAACGTATTGGCCTCTCAGCACATGATTTTGCACAAAATCTCGGCGGGCATGAGGTATTCCTAACGCGCGCAGGAAAAATAGAGGGCACACCCACAGTACCATCGCGTTGGCTTTTACGTCTTGAGGCTCTACTCAAGGGGCTCAACCTCTCCGAGACAATCAAGCAATCTCAAGAAATGCCTTGGCTTGGTTGGGCCAGGGCGCGTGATGCAGTGACGGCACAACAACCTGCCCGTGCACCGGCACCAACCCCCCCGGTCGAGGCCCGCCCACGTCGGTTGAGCGTAACTCAAATCGAGGATTGGATTGCGAACCCTTATGCAATCTATGCACGCCATATCCTAAAGCTCGAACCATTACCGAAGCTTGGCTCCCCGCCTGATGCATCTTTACGCGGGCGTTTTGTCCATCAGACGCTTCATCATTTCACACAAAAACATAAGACAGAATTACCCGAAGATGCCGTCCAACAGCTTGTCCAAATTGGCGATGAAATTTTGAGCGCCTATAGCTCACACCCACGCGTGGCGGCATTCTGGCGCCCCCGTTTTGAGCGTTTTGCCCAATGGTTTGTAGAAACCGAACGTGATCGGCGTAGGGGGATTGTGAATATGATCACTGAGACCGCCGGCAAAATTAGTTTTGACGCGCCATATGATCTTTTTACACTATCGGCCCGCGCTGACCGGATTGACATATGCGAAAATGGATTGGCTCTTCTCTATGACTATAAGACCGGAGCTTATCCAGGGGACAGTGATGTGATCAACTTTCGTGCACCCCAGCTTCCCCTTGAGGCAGCAATTGTTCTGGAAGGCGGCTTTGAAGAATTAGGCAAAATAGATGTTGCGGGGTTGCGCTATATTTCAGCTGCGGGGGGTGAGCCTCCAGGTCAAGAGCATGAAGTGAGTTATGATGAACCATCTCAACTTGCGGCTGCATCCCTCGACGGATTGAGGCGCCTTGTGGCGCGCTATGACAATGTCGCCACGCCATATACCGCATTACGCCGTCCACGTTTTGATTACCGTTATGATGATTATGCTCACCTTGCCCGCGTCAAGGCGTGGGCGGTAGGCCGTGATGGATGAGGCCCCAATGTCTCTTATCAGTGTTAAACAAACGACGGACAAAAACCAGGCCTACGCTTCCGACCCAAGCGCTTCAGCCTGGGTTTCCGCAAATGCTGGCACAGGAAAAACCTATGTGCTTGTACAACGCGTTTTACGTCTTTTATTGGCGGGTACAGATCCTGAGCGTATCCTATGCCTTACCTTCACCAAGGCATCAGCATCAGAAATGTCTAACCGTTTGTTTGCACGCTTGAGCCGCTGGGCCATTATGGAAGATGCCGAGCTAAAAACAGTGCTTGGCGACCTCCTTGGCCATCAACCCGCATCCTGGGAAATCCTGCAGGCCAGGCGTCTCTTTGCCAGGGCTCTCGAAACACCCGGCGGGTTGAAAGTTCAGACCATTCACGCCTTTTGCGAAAGACTTTTACAACGCTTTCCGCTGGAAGCCGGGATTGCGCCTCATTTCTCGGTGTTAGATGAAGAGGCCCATAGAGAGTTACTCCGTCAGAGCACAGATCGTGTACTGGCCCAGGCTGCAAAACCAACTTCAAGCCCTCTCGGACGTGCTCTCAAGACGGTTATTTCCCGAACGGGCGAAGACCGGTTTGATGAGATCTTGCGATCGGTACTTAGTGACCGTGAACAGCTGAGGAATGCACTCAGATTACTGCAACAGAACGGGACAGATACAGAGGCAGTGGCCCTGGTTATGAGAGATGTTCTGGGTATTCACCCGGATGTTTCAAAAGCGGAACTTGTCGAGCAACTTGCGAACATACTCTCCAATGACGAGATTGATCGTGCCGTAATTGCATTGCAAGAAGGCAAAAAAACTGATTGCGATATTGCCGCACATCTTGCGCGCGCCAGAAAAGCTGTCTCTATTGAGAGTCGGAGAAATGCCTTTGCCATCGCATTTCTTACGACTACCGGTAAGGCACGCAGCGACCGTCGTTTCATAACGCGTCAAATTCGTGAGGACAGTCCCGATATCGCGTCAATACTGGTCACCGCGCGAGACAGATATCATTCTATCGCCCAAGAGTTAACCGCTTTATATGTTGCAGATGCCAGCAGCGCTCTCATTCTGCTTGCCGATGCCATTATGCAGGATTATGAACAGTCCAAGGCAACCCGCGCTGCACTGGATTTTGATGACCTTATTTTGAAGACATCTGATCTACTGCTCCGCTCAGATGCAGCCGCATGGGTGCTTTATAAGCTTGATGGCGGCATTGATCATATATTGGTTGACGAGGCTCAAGATACAAGTCCAAAAGCTTGGCGCGTCATTGACAGACTCGCTGAGGAATTTTTTTCAGGCGAAGGGGCCAGAACTATCACGCGAACGGTGTTTGCCGTCGGTGATGAAAAGCAATCTATTTATGGCTTTCAAGGCGCTGAACCTAAGAAATTCGCGGAGATGGGAACAAACCTTCGCCAAAAAGCTAAACTGGCAGGCCGGGAATGGCATCAGATACCGCTGACACTCTCATTTCGCTCAACTTCTCCCATATTAAAATCCGTTGATATGACCTTTGGTGATCGCGAGGCGCTTCAGGGCGTAACGGCAGGTGGTGACGCTATTTTACATCATGCGTATAGACAGGGGCATGCAGGTCATGTGGAAATTTGGAACACTGAAAAGCCTGCAAAAAGTGAACTAACAGATCCTTGGCAACCTTTTGACGACCTTCAAAGCGATGCGCCAATTCATCAACTGGCCAATAGAATTGCAGATGAAATTAAGAACTGGCTCGACTCAAAAAAACATCTTGAATCGTGTGACCGGCCGATTGAGCCTGGTGACATTCTCATCCTAGTGCGCAAACGCGAGCCTTTTGCAGCACCCATGATCCGTGCCCTCAAAGCGCGTCAAATTCCTGTATCTGGCGCCGACCGTATGAAGATTACCGAACAACTTGGCGTGATGGACCTCATGGCATTGGGTGACTTTTTACTCATGCCGGAAGATGATTTAGCCCTTGCCACTCTTCTTAAAAGTCCCCTCTTTGATTTTACAGATGATGATCTTTTTGACATTGGATATGGTCGCCGGATTGCATTATGGGATGCTCTTAAATTTAAGAAACAAGAAAGACCACATTACGCTGACGCTTTTAAAACATTAAGACGATGGCGTGCGCGGGCAGACCTAGCACCGCCCTATGAATTTTATGCAGGCCTTCTGATAGAAAGCGGGCGACGAGAAAGCATGATAGCCAAGCTTGGTCCCGAAGCTGGTGATGCCATTGATGAGTTTCTCAACATGGCTTTGTCCTATGACGAAATGGCACCGCCTTCGTTACAAGGCTTCATCGAATGGATGCGCTTATCTGGTACGGAGATTAAGCGTGACATGGAACAGGACCGCAACGAAGTTCGCATCATGACAGTGCATGGCGCTAAAGGATTGGAAGCTAACATCGTTTTTATGCCGGATACCTGTTCGCGCAGAGGCAACCAACGCGATGACGCCGTTCTCTCCCTGGCTCAACGCCAGGCACCGACAGAAAGCCCATCCCACCTGATCTGGGCCATCCCGGGAAGCAAACAACTCAGCGCAGTAATCGAAGCCAGGGAAGAAAAACGAAAAGCTGAACGAGATGAGTATCACCGCCTCCTTTATGTTGCGATGACACGCGCCCGCGATCAATTATATGTGTGCGGCTTTGAAAACAAAACAGGACGGGATGACGGGTGCTGGTATGACTTGATTAAGGAACGGCTATCTGATGAGCTAGAGGAACAGGTTGATCCAGAAGGCCGCACAATCTGGAAAATCAGTACGCCTCAGAGAGAAGACCCCAATCGATTACGTGACATCTCATCACAGGAAGAAACGGCTGTGGCTCTCCCAGATTGGGCAGAGCAACGCGCACCCAAGGAGCCGATAAAGGCCATTCCCATATCTCCATCCATGATTATACCACTTGATCCAGAGGAGATTGAAGATATTGAGAAAACGAAGGCCGATGAGGGGCAAACCGTTCTGCCGCCCGGACAACTTGTTTCGCAAAACCGGTTCTTAAGAGGCCAACTGACCCACACACTACTTCAGCACCTGCCTTTGCTCCCACAGGACCGTCAGGAAGTTGCGGCAAAGAATCTTGTTAAAGCCAGGGGAACTATGGCGTCAGAAAAAATGCAGGACGAAATCGTAACCGAGACACTTGCCATACTACGCCATCCGGATTTTGCACCGCTTTTTGGACCAGAAAGCCAAGCTGAGGTTCCGGTGACTGCACAAATACCGCCCAGCAAACCCGGCGGCACACCACTTCGCATCACGGGTGAAATCGACCGTCTGGCTATTCTTGAGAACGAAATTTTGATTATCGACTATAAAACCAATCGCCCTCCACCGGACGACCCCCAAGGCGTAGTCCCTGCATATCTGGCACAACTGGCAGCTTACAGGATGGCAATAAGACATATTTTTCAGGAAAAACCCATTCGTTGTGGGATTCTTTGGACAGATGGTCCACGCATCATGGAAATTCCCAGTTCTCTGCTTGATGCGCACGAACAAGACCTTCTGCAAAAAGGCTAATGTCGGTCCCTTATAAAGCCCATCTTGACGCGTGGGGCCCGGCTCCCTACGTTTGTCAAGAAACCTAAATGATTCCCATAATTTGGGGAATAAACTTCAAGAGTAGAGAGGTGGTCATGGCAACGACCGAGGTGTCAGACGACACATTTGAGCAAGAAGTTCTCAACTCATCCGAGCCCGTTCTCGTTGATTTCTGGGCCGAGTGGTGTGGTCCCTGTAAACAAATCGGACCGGCCCTTGAAGAAATTTCTGATGAGTTTGGTGGCAAAGTTAAGATCGCAAAACTCAACATTGACGACAACTCAAATACGCCAGTGAAATTTGGTATTCAGTCCATCCCGACTCTCATTATGTTCAAGGATGGTGAAGTGGCTGCCGTGCTAAATGGCGCTCGTCCGAAAAGCCAAATCGTTGACTGGATTAACACGTCCATTGCCTGAGTTGGGAATAACATCAACTATTCTAATGCTTATGCTCTGTTGGGCTGGGACTAAAACCCAGCCCAAATAGTTGGTAAATGCGTCTAAAAGATAGGATTAAATTTTCAATAAGCCATCGTAGCCTTCACTTAATCCAACTTCCCCTCGCTATCATGCGCCAAATAGACATGCCCAGTCATATAGAGCGATCCGCAAATTAAGATTCTAACCGGCTCGCCTGCCCAATTCCGGCTTTCTACGAGCGCTTGTACAAGATCCTCAGACGGTGTGGCATCTAATCCCGCTTCCTGTGCAATTTGGGCAAGTGTCTCCGCTGAGCAAGCGTTCTTCTGTCCTGGAATAGTTATGGTAAAAACACATTCTGCCAGACCTTGAAATGGCTGAAAAAAAGCTGCCGCATCTTTACCCACCATCATTCCACATACGAGATGCAATGGTCGGGGAACCCGCTCTTCCAGTTCAGCCATAAACTGAGCCAATACATTGGCAGCACCAGGATTATGGCCACCGTCTAACCAAATTTCACTACCTTCCTCAACAAAGGAATAGAGGCGACCTGGACCAAGCCTATCAAGACGCCCAGGCCAAACTGCATTGACGAGTCCCTTTTCAATATGCCGTTCGCTTAATTGTACAAAGTCAAGATGACGAGCCGCGGAAATAGCTGTAGCGGCATTCTCAATTTGATGACGACCTTGAAGCCGAGGGAGCGGCAAATCAAGTAAAGCTTCAGCATTTTGATAAATCATCCGCCCCTCTTGCTCAAAGGCATCCCAATCTTGTCCTGCAACAATTAAGGGAACATCAAGACGTTGGGCGCAATTTTCGATTTCTATACGGGCTGATCGGCTTTGGCGGGCAACAACACAAGGCACGCCAGTTTTCAGAATGCCTGCTTTTTCCCGTGCGATCTCCTTTAGCTCTTTCCCAAGAAATCGCGTGTGATCAATTGAGATTGGTGTGATGACCGTTAGAGCTGGGTGGCGAATAATATTAGTCGCATCCAATCGTCCTCCGAGCCCGGTTTCAAGCAAAAGGACATCGGCTTGCGCTTCGGAAAACGCCACGAAAGCAGCGAGCGTTGTGATTTCAAAATAAGTAATAGGCTCGCCCTGGTTAACTTCTTCAACCCGCTTGAGAACATCGAAAAGCACATCTTCACTTATTAGCTCCGCACCGGATGGTCCAGCCAGGCGAATACGTTCATGGAAATTCATGAGATGTGGAGATGTAAATGTGTGAACCTGCTTGCCCGCCGCCTGTAACATTGCTTCCAAAAAAGCAATGACGGAGCCTTTACCATTGGTCCCGGCTACGTGCACAATAGGCGGCAACCGGTCTTGAGGATTACCTAGCCTTTCAGCCAAACGCCGCACCCGCCCGAGTGAAAGATCAATCTCTTTGGGATGTAGCGTCTCAAGCCGAGCAAGCATTGTCCCGCTATTCGCCATTCACGCCTCCTAAAAGCAAGATCATAGCTACTTCTTTAGCTTCTCGCTCTTCGGGGATGAACTGCCAAGGTCAGTGACATCAAAAAGCTGCCCCTGAGGAAACTTGCTATCTTCAACCGGTTCAGGCTCAATAATCTCGATCTTTGCATCATCCACAGGTTCAATAACACCCTCAGTAGATTGGCTTTTTGCTTTCTTACTTTTTCTTCTACGCCGCCTTTTGCTGCGCCGCTCTTTGTTCTCGAACCTTTCCTGCGTTAAAAGTCGACAAATTCGGCTTAATGTCTCGCGCATCTCGTGGCGATGAACCACAAGGTCAACCATCCCATGTTCCAGCAGATACTCGGAACGCTGAAAGCCATCAGGCAATTGCTCACGAATGGTCTGTTCGATCACACGCGGACCAGCAAAGCCAATAAGAGCTCCCGGCTCTGCAATCTGAATATCACCCAGCATGGCGTAAGATGCCGTGACGCCACCAGTTGTAGGATGTGTTAAGACGACAATATATGGAAGTTTTTCATCTCTAAGACGTTGTACCGCAACAGTTGTTCGCGGCATTTGCATCAGTGAGAGAATTCCTTCTTGCATACGGGCGCCACCTGAAGCGGCAAAAATGATAAACGGTGTTTTCTTTTCGACAGCTTCCATCATACCTGCGACCACAGCCTCGCCGGCCGCCATACCGAGCGAGCCGCCCATGAAGCTGAAATCCTGAACAGCTGCGACAACCTGCATACCATCAAGTGTGCCGGAGCCAACCAGAACCGCATCCTCAAGCTCGGTCTTATTACGTGCTTCTTTAAGGCGGTCGAAATAACGCCGCTCATCGCGAAACTTTAGCGGATCTTGTGCGACTTCGGGCAAAGGCAATTTTTCGAACTCGCCTCTGTCAAAAAATGATTTAAGCCGTGCTTGCCCGTTCATACGCATATGATAGCCAGAGCCAGGCACAACAAATTGGTTAGCCTCTAGATCTTTGTGAAACACCATTTGCCCCGTTTCAGGGCATTTGATCCAGAGGTTCTCCGGCATCTCGCGCTTGCGCAGCATACCTTGGATCTTGGGACGGACAACGTTATTGATCCAGTTCAATTTTCGCGCCTTTCGCTTTGTTTAAACATTTTCATAGGCTCGCTATGATGCCGCATCAACAAATACGTTTGGATGATCTCAATACGCTTGACCATACTACACAATAGATAGTCTCTCGACAGAGCGGAAACAATATTTCTTACGAGAAGGCCCGCAGCGCATACCGAGCTTCACACGCTTCATATTAAGCCTCATGAATCCCTGCAGAGAGTTGCTTAACAAGTGCAACAACCTTTTCGACTGTTTCCTCACCCGCTTGCCCTTGCCCATCCAAGCTCTCTTTAATGACGTTGACCAGCGCTGATCCAACCACAACCCCATCAGCACCTTGTGCAATATTTTTTGCCTGCTCGGGTGTCTTTACACCAAAACCAACCGCAATCGGCAAATCCGTATGCCCTTTGATGCGAGCAACATGAGCATGAACTGCCTGTGCTTCCGGCGCTTTTGTACCCGTTATACCGGCAATAGAGACATAATAAACGAAACCGCTCGTATTTGCGAGAACTGCGGGAAGGCGTTTTTCATCTGTAGTTGGGGTCGCCAGACGGATAAAACTTAACCCCTTTTCCAACGCAGGTAAGCAGAGTTCATCATCAGCTTCCGGAGGAACATCGACGACAATAAGTCCATCAACGCCCACCTCCACAGCATCATTCAAAAAATTTGCCACTGGATAAATATAGATGGGATTATAATAGCCCATTAGAACAATAGGCGTCGCATTATCTTCCTTACGAAACGCTTCTACAATCTCCAATGTCTTACGCATTGTTTGCCCGGCCTTCAAAGCACGTTGTGAAGACGCCTGAATAGCAGGGCCATCCGCCATCGGATCAGAAAAGGGCATGCCGAGCTCGATAATATCCGCACCCGCTGCCGGCAAGCGTTTTAGAATTTCAAGCGAGGTCTCTGCATCAGGATCTCCTGCGGTCAGGAACGTCACAAAGGCCGCACGCCCCTGCTCCTTAAGCATTGAGAAACGGCGGTCAATACGTGTTATTGGGCGGGTAAGGGACGCTTCTTGCTCCATAAGTGTCATATCTCCGTGCCAAGATGTTCCGCCACTGAGAAGACATCCTTATCTCCACGGCCACACATATTCATGACTAAGAGATTGTCGGCCGGCAATGTCGGAGCTAGTTTCTTGACATATGCAAGGGCATGGGAGGGTTCAAGGGCAGGAATAATCCCTTCAAGCTTGGTACAAAGCTGAAAAGCTTCCAGAGCTTCTGAATCTGTCGCAGACACATATTTGACGCGTCCACTATCCTTTAGCCAAGAGTGTTCCGGGCCTATCCCCGGATAATCGAGACCGGCAGAAATTGAATGGCCCTCAATGATTTGACCATCGTCATTTTGCAGCAAATAAGTGCGATTACCGTGCAACACGCCGGGGTGTCCGCCATTGAGAGAAGCACAATGTTCATCTGTATCCAGACCATGACCTGCAGCTTCAACGCCGTAAATTGCGACACCCTTATCATCGAGGAAGGGGTGAAATAGGCCCATGGCATTAGACCCACCGCCGATACAAGCTACAAGCGTATCCGGCAGACGCCCTTCACGTTCCATCATCTGTTCCCGAACCTCAGTGCCAATCACGGATTGAAAATCCCGAACCATAGCCGGGTAAGGATGTGGCCCGGCAACGGTACCAATGATGTAAAACGTGCTTTCCACATTGGCGACCCAATCGCGCAGCGCTTCATTCATAGCATCTTTGAGTGTACCGGAACCGGAAGTAACCGGCTCAACTTCGGCGCCAAGTAGCCTCATGCGAAACACATTTGGCTTTTGCCGTTCAATGTCCGTGGCCCCCATATAAACAACACATGGAAGCCCGAATCGAGCAGCTACAGTAGCTACGGCCACGCCATGCTGCCCAGCGCCGGTCTCGGCAATGATACGCGTCTTATTCATGCGCCGGGCGAGTTGAATTTGCCCTAGACAATTATTGATCTTATGGGAGCCTGTATGGTTGAGCTCGTCACGCTTGAAATAAATCTTTGCCCCAGCAAAATGTTCAGTTAAGCGCTCTGCAAAGTAAAGAGGGCTTGGCCGGCCACCATAATGGGTCATCAACGTTTCGAGTTCACGATGAAAATCCGGATCACTCTTGGCTTCCTCATAAGCCGCTTCAAGCTCTAGAATGAGCGGCATAAGCGTTTCCGCAACAAAACGGCCTCCATAAAGGCCAAAATGCCCTCGCTCATCGGGACCGGTCCGGAAACTGTTAAGCTGTTGTTCTTGTGTGGTATTTTCGGCCATGAGGGTCCTATTTCAAACTAAACGGGTAGGGTCCGCGAGCTGAGCCTCTCTTATAAAATGTCGGATCAGATCTGGATCTTTTTCACCTGGTGCTCGTTCAACACCTGATGAGACATCAACAACCGAAGCCCCCGTCAATTCTATTGCTGATCGCACATTATCAGGATTAAGCCCGCCGGAAAGAATGAATTTCATATTTTTATCGATACCCTTAAGCATGCGCCAATCAAAAGGTATACCATTGCCGCCCGGCAAAGCATCAGCCATCCCTTCAGGTGGCTTGGCATCAAAAAGAATAAGCTCCGCCGAACCAGAAAATTGATCAGCACCTAAGACGTCATCAGCGTCTGCAATTGACACTGCTTTAATAACCGGAACTCCAAATTTGGCTCTTATATCAAAAGCTCGTTCTGGTGTTTCTGATCCATGCAATTGAATAAGATCCGGTTGGACGCGATTAACAATTATGGACACCTTATCATCATCAGGATCAACTAAAAGCACCACAATCTTTGCTCGCCCACGCACCCTATTAGCAAGCATGGCAGCTGTTTCGACGTTGACATATCTCGGACTTTTCTGAAAGAAAACAAGGCCGATATATGCCGCACCGGCATTAAGTGCCGCTTCCACGGCATCAACCGTTTTTAACCCACAGATTTTAACATCAATCGACATTGTTTTGTCATTCAGCACCAATTCCGTTGGCGCTTTAACATACTAAGTAATCGTTATAGGAAACAAGCTTTAGGTTACGAGGCCATTGGAAGGCGTGTGTTTTGCGATGTCTCAAGCTGGCGCGTCAGGCGATCGGCTTCAACGCGCCATTCATAAGCCTCCCTGGTCCGCTGGCGTGCTCTGCGCCGCCACTTCCCTTGTCCGAGCCAGGTCGCAAACCCTCCAAGTAAAAGCCCCAGAAACAAAGCCCCAAATAAATATACAAAAAAAGGAAGGTCTACCGCCAATGCCGGATTTTTTGGTGAAAAAGGATCCAATATGAGACTTACGGCATGCCTATTGGCTACAGCAAGCGTAATAAGAGGTATAATGACAATGACTGTCAAAAATGACAATTTGAGAAACCTCAGCACGCCTGGCGTCCTCTGTCCAACACTGCCGCTTTTACCAATCTGGGTTGGTATTAATCGCTTGAATGCAGTGTATTACCATCTGACTCATTAAAACGCTTATTTAGCCGCTCTCGAAGTTCTTTGCCCGATTTAAAGAAAGGCACAAATTTTTCTTCAACAAAAACCGGCTCACCTGTACGTGGATTACGGCCTTGACGTGCCGCACGATGCTTGACCGTGAACGCACCAAACCCTCTCAACTCCACTCTATCACCCCGTGATAAAGCAGCGATGATTTCCTCAAAGATGACATTTACGATCCGCTCCACATCCCGCTGAAAGAGATGAGGATTGGCTGCTGCTATTTTTTGAATCAGCTCGGATTTAATCATATGTTTATGCATGGGAAACTTTGCGATCTTATTGAAGTCACTTACTTAATTTACCTCAGGGTGCCAAACTGAATAAAGTCCGTCAAGACGAAGCCGCCCGAAGTTTACATCTGCATTCGTGAAATTTACAAGTTTTTCAACAGGCAGGCCCGTGATGCCTGCAATTGCCCGCGCGATATTCTCAACAAAAGAAAAAGGATATGTCTGCTTCGGCTTCCAATCGACAATTTTAAGATTTTTCGCAATTTTGCGTTTTTCTTCAAGCCATTTGACCGCGGTCTCCTCTCCTCCAATTGCATCAACAAGCTTCAGTTTAAGGGCTCGACGGCCCGAATAGATACGGCCATCTTTTAAACCCGGTATATCTATGGCTGAAATTTTACGCCGTTCAGTTACAAGTTCGACAAACCATTTATGCGACTCTGCCACCATATCTTGAGTAAGCGCACGACTTTCTTCATCCGCAGGTCGAAAGGGCGAAGGAGCTGCCTTAAGTGTTCCGCTTTTAATTTCCTCAACCTGGACGCCAAGATTTTTGAGCAGTTCTGAAATTTCAGCCCATTGAAGAATCACGCCAACTGAACCGGTAATCGTATTGCCTCGCGAAACAATATGGTCGGTAGCAATCCCGGCCATATAGGCCGCCGATGTCGCAATCGTACCAAATACAGCCACAACAGGCTTATTCTTTGTAACACGGCGAATTTCTTCATAAAGCGCCTCGCCTCCGGCCGTGGTACCTCCAGGGCTATTAATATAGAGGATCAGAGCCTTCACGTGACTGGCTTTTTTTATTTCCTTGAGAAGCTCTTGCTGAGGCCTGTCATCTGTAATCAACCCCTTGATGGTTACGCGTGCAATTTGATCATTAGATCCAAAAGCATTTGTCAGGGTCTCATTTGACGCAAGAAATCCCAAAAGAATAAGTACCGCAAGGACCAGAACCCCGATACGCCAAAATGTAAGATGGCGTTGCAAACGTTTACGATCTGCTAGAGCTTCTGCTTCGAGCGACATGGGCTGAGCCTACTGATATTAAGCCTGCTGATATTACTGATATAACGTGTCTGAATGCTTCTCAAACGAAAAACAAAAAAAGCTCAGTCCTTAGTATTTTCTGCACTTGTATCTTCACCGCCGTCCTTCGAGGCTTTATTAAGTGCTGCGCCCAATATATCACCAAGAGAGGCACCGCTGTCGGACGAACCATATTGAGCCACGGCTTCTTTCTCCTCAGCAATTTCCAATGCCTTAATAGAGACCGAAACCTTACGCTCACGCTTATCGACCTGAGTAATTGCCGCATCCACTTTCTGACCAGGCGTAAAACGCTCTGGGCGTTGTTCAGAACGGTCTCTCGATAAATCTGAACGACGGATAAATGTTGTCATATCAGAGTCAGCGAGACGAACCTCAAGGCCGTTCTCTTTCACTTCAACAACTTCACATGTAACAGGCTGACCTTTTTTCAGCTGTGAGATCGCATCAAAAGGATCGCTCTCAAGTTGTTTGATTCCAAGACTGATCCGTTCTTTTTGAGGATCAATTTCAAGAACAACGGCCTTAACCTCATCGCCCTTTTTATAATCCTTGATGGCTTCTTCACCAGGTCGGTTCCAATCAATATCGGAAAGATGAACCATGCCATCAACACCGCCCTCAAGGCCGATGAATAGCCCAAACTCTGTAATGTTGCGAATTGTTCCCTCGACGGTGGTCCCTTTAGGTTGACCTTCGGCAAATGCTGCCCAGGGGTTATCCTGACATTGCTTAAGGCCTAGAGAAATCCGTCGTTTCTGCGGATCAACCTCGAGAACTTGTACTTCAACCTCTTGGCTCGTCGAAACAATCTTGCCAGGATGTACGTTCTTTTTGGTCCAACTTATTTCAGATACGTGGATCAGTCCTTCAACACCAGGTTCAAGCTCAACAAATGCTCCATAATCGGCAATATTTGTAACAACCCCGGTGAAACGTGCATCAACGGGATATTTTGCTTCAATATCTCCCCAAGGATCAGCTTCAAGCTGCTTCATACCCAAGCTAATGCGCTGTGTTTCGGGATTAATGCGAATGATTTGCACTTTGACGGTATCACCGACCGTTAGGATTTCGCTTGGATGATTAACACGGCGCCATGCCATGTCGGTGACGTGGAGAAGGCCATCAATGCCTCCAAGATCAATAAACGCTCCATAATCCGTGATGTTTTTAACGATACCTTCGATGACCTGGCTTTCTTCGAGTTTCGCAACAATCTCCGAACGCTGCTCAGCCCTCGTCTCTTCAAGAACAGAGCGCCGGGAAACAACGATATTGCCACGCCGCCGATCCATTTTCAGAATTTGGAACGGTTGCGGTACATTCATAAGCGGAGAGATATCGCGAATGGGGCGCACATCGACTTGACTGCCGGGCAGAAAAGCAACGGCACCGTCCAAGTCAACCGTAAACCCACCCTTGACTTTATTGAAGATAACACCGTCAACCTTTTCACCCGCCTTGAATTTCTCTTCAAGCCGGATCCAACTTTCCTCTCGTCGGGCTTTTTCCCGGCTGAGCACCGCTTCGCCGAGTGCGTTCTCAACCCGCTCCAAATAAACCTCAACCTCATCGCCGATAGAAACATCCGAGCTTTTGCCGGGTAAACCGAATTCCTTGAGCGGAACCCGCCCCTCAGTCTTCAGGCCAACATCAACAACGGCCAAATCTTTTTCTATAGCAACAACTTTTCCCTTAACAACTGTACCCTCTAAGGCAGCTGATTTTTCAAGCGTCTCCTCAAGTAACGCTGCGAAATCCTCGCGCGTCGGATTGAGTTCGCTCACCTGCGTCGCGTTCATCAAAACTCCTGTTTGCGGCCTCTTGCGCATGATTGTTACCGCAAGAGTACGATCTGTTCCTGTCTGTTCCAAACGGGCATTTCCATAACACGCATATCACGAAAAAATGCTAAAACTCTGTCAATATGGACGCCCAAATTCCTCCATCGACATCATCGATGGGTCACTAAAATTCCATGACATCTGCCGAGAAGTAATGCCAAATCTGAACAACCAATACAAAAGGGGCGCGCTTTTTAGGCGCACCCTGCTCGGCTGACCACAGCATCGATCAGTTCGACGGCAGTTCTAAATACCGCATCTATATCTAAATTAGACGTATCGAGCAAGTGTGCGTCTTCTGCCCTGCGCAAAGGTGCCGCTGTTCGAAATTGATCTCGCTCGTCTCGAATGCGAATAAGCTCAAATATCTTAGGCTCAGTTACGTCCTCGCCCTTGGCCTTCAGCTCCAAATAGCGCCGTTTTGCACGGGCTTCTGGGCTCGCGGTAACAAAAATCTTAACATCTGCGTTCGGGCAGATGACAGTGCCTATATCCCGACCATCCAAAACAGCCCCGGGCCTTTGGTCTGCAAAGGCCCGTTGAAAGCCAAGGAGGGCATTTCGCACCTCAGGCATTTTCGCAACGATTGATGCAGCCTCTCCAACCCCAGGCCCACGAAGTGCTGGATCATCTAGCACTTTTGGATTAAGTCCGCGTGCAGCCATGACTGCGGCATCAACATCGTTGGGATCAGCTTTTTGGGCAAGAATTTTCCAAGCGACCGCCCGGTAGAGTGAACCTGTATCTAGATAGCGCAGCCCATAATGTTGCGCTAAACGGCGTGCAAGCGTTCCCTTCCCTGAAGCCGCAGGCCCGTCAACAGCAATGATCATGACATTGCTCCTTATATTAGGCCATGGTTGTTGCGATTTTTAATCATAGAACATCTTCAAACGATGCGCCAAGCTTACTCATAAGCTCCCGAAATTCGGGGAAACTCGTCTCGATCATTGTTACATCATCTATTGTAACCGGAGCACTGGCTCCAAGGCCCAGAACAAGGAAGGCCATGGCGATTCTATGGTCCATTTCTGTTTTTACCAAACCACCACCTGGCACAGTACCACATCCATGAACAATAAAGTTGTCCCCAGACACTGTGACACGCAGTCCACAAGCCTCAAGTCCTGCTGCTGTGGCACTAAGGCGATCACTTTCTTTAACCCGTAACTCGCTCAAGCCTTCCATATACGTATCCCCATGGGCGAAGGCCGCCAGCACCGCCAAGCATGGATATTCGTCAATCATGCTTGGTGCACGGTCTGCAGGCACATGGACACCCTTTAAGGCGCTGGCCTTAACGTGAATATCGGCTATGGGTTCGCCGCCATTTTCCCGCTTATCCTCCAAAGTGATATTAGCCCCCATGGCTTGAAGCGTTTCATAAAACCCGAAACGCGTCGGATTAATCAGCACATTTTTGATCAAAACGTCAGAACCGGGGACAATGAGGGCCGCAGCAACTAGAAATGCGGCTGAGCTTGGATCTCCAGGAACAATGACCTCACGACCTTTCAGCTCAGCATCCCCCTTTACGGTTATTGCTTTGCCTTTTTCGTGGACATCCGAGCTAAGGGTTGCACCAAAAAACGTGAGCATACGCTCGGTATGATCGCGGGTCGGAGCTGGCTCAATAACGGTTGTTTCACCAGGAGCATGCAGTCCTGCAAGCAGGACAGCAGTTTTGACCTGAGCAGAGGCCACAGGAAGAACATATGAGATAGGAATAAGGTCCTGAGTTCCTTTAATGGTCAATGGCAGCTTATCTCGGCCTTCTTCTATGACCTGAAGCCCCATTTTCCTAAGCGGATCGAGAACACGGTTCATGGGACGGCGGCAAAGTGAAGCATCACCGGTAAATTGGACCGCCATGTCATGACCAGCAATAACGCCCATCATCAACCGCGACCCCGTGCCGGAATTCCCGAAGTCAAGCGCTCCCTCAGGCATAGATAAACCACCGACGCCGTGGCCCTGGACCCGCCAAACTTGATCAATCTTTTCAATGGGCACTCCGCAACGTCTTAGAACTTCTGCAGTTGCCAAGACATCTGTTGCTTCTAAAAGACCTGTTATTCGGCTTTCACCCGTCGATAGAGCGCTCAAAATTAGCGCACGGTGAGAGATGGATTTATCGCCCGGAACCTGCACAGACCCTGAAAGCGGACCGGACCTGAAAGCCTTTGATTTTTGTGGCATATATATAGGACATTGGATGGGTTTGAATCATAAGATAGCAGCCGATTATTGTACTTAGTCTGCCTGCTAAAGTCCGCGTTATAGAGCATCTTTATGACCGGTCTTGTCAATATGCCGCTGTTGATGCTTAAAAAATCTTTGAAATAGCCTTTGACAGATTGCTACTCTCATGGCATGGGAGGCCGTTTTCATGACAATTTGAGGTCGTTTAATGGCAAAGCTGGCTGAACGTGGAACGAAACGGAATTGCGGTAGTTGTGATAGTAAGTTTTATGATCTGAATCGCGATCCAATCACATGCCCAATTTGTGGTACGGTTTATCAACTTGAAACACCTGCGCCGAAAACTGAAGCTGAAGAAGATGACAGCGCAGAAACTGAACTTGCTGAGACTGTTCCAGGCGCAGAAATCATCAGTCTTGAAGAAGCAGATGCACAAGAATCGGCTGAAGCTCTGCCTTCTGTCGAGGATGAAGAAAATCTGCCGGACCTGGAGGATGACGATAAAATCCCTGCTGCAGATGACGATGACACCTTCCTTGAAGAGGATGAAGATTCCGATTCAGATGTGACAGGTATCCTCGGCAACCAAGTTGCACCGACTGAAGAGAGTTAAGCTCTTATCTGAACTGCACAGACACCGGCTCATGCACTATGATGAGCCGGTGTTAAGTGGCGTTTTGCAACCTAGTAGCCCTAATGCCTGTCCATTTTTCTTGTAATTATGGACAATCTTCTCAAGTTTCTTCTTGATCAAGAGGTTCAGCCGCCTTAGTTAAAGTGGCACTGGGGTATCATACAGGCTGACCTTATTAGGTTTGACAATCCACTACCTCAGAAAACAATACCAGTGTGGGGCCATAGCTCAGTTGGGAGAGCGCGTGAATGGCATTCACGAGGTCGGCGGTTCGATCCCGCCTGGCTCCACCACTAACTTTTCAAATCAATTTATGGAGAGTGGGCAAAATATGAACTTGTGTCCATACCTCACAAGGCGAAGCTTAAAAAGAGTGTGGCCCCTAGTTTAATACCGGATGCGGTTTCAAGCATTGAGTTTGAGAAGAAGGGTAATTTTGCTCTTCCTTTTAGCATCTGGCAGACAATATAAAAGCTGGATACCTCTAAAAACCATCCACCATCCCCTGCCACCCGCCATATTCTGCGATAATTAGGCGGGTGGCAGGGAGTAGTGGATGGCCCGAAGGGAGTATTTAGAGATGCCCAGCTTTCAAAGGCAGCAGTGAACTTACAGATACTGCTTATCACCTGTACTGGCGAGAAGAACTCAAACAGTGATTTATGATAATTTGGACATCGCCCAATTTCGAATTGCATTGGCAAGCTTCGCCCCACCTATAGCGGAAGGCTCGATGGGGTTTGCATAGTCAGAAGCATGATCAAACAGGGTTCGCAACTCAAGTATATCACAACCGTGCCTTTGAGCCTCTTGCTGAATAACATCGTTGAAAATAGATAAGGCGCTTTCAGCGGCTTTCTGATCTTCTTCCTCCACCCCGTGAGCAGCAAAACTCGGATTGTAAATCGTGAGAACCAGGAGCTTTCTTTCATCGCGAGCAAGCTCCGACAACAGTGTTGCATAGCTAGAACGAAAAGCCTCACGGACATTCCATAACTCAACTAAAAATGATCTAGATGTCACCTGAAGCGCGCTATCAAGCAACTCAATGCGTGACAATGCATCATTACCACCAGAACTCACTACAATTAGATCATTACTATTCAGATTATGTGTTTGTGCCTTTGATACTTCATCTGTCACAGCCCCATCGACTGCACGCATATCAACCTCGAAGCCTGACATCAATGATCTAACCTGTTGCGCAACATCCGGTTCGCCAGGTTTGACATAAACCCCATTGTCAATGATTGAATCACCAATGAGAACAATTCGTTGAGCCTTCATCACGGGACTCCACACTTTTTATGCGTTGGGCACATTATAATCTAAATGATCGATGTCAAATTTGTCGTTGTTAAACGGGGGAAAGTATACCAAGGCAAGCCGAGAGACTTTTTCCCAAACGACTCTCCATATCATGTATTTTCTGTCCAGAGTGAAGCCGCCATATGAAAGACAGTGTAATACGCTTTTAAATGTTCCCTGCCTTTTAGAAAGGGTTTCACTTGACCGAGATACAGGTGCAGTCCGCTTTTTGAAAAACGGTCTGCGAGACACTACCGAAAGAGGAAGATTCGGCATCGCTCACGCCGCGACACCCCATGACAATAGTATTGGCGCCAGCACGTTTGGCAGCAACGAGAATGCTCTCAGCGGGATCTCCGCTTTCCATTGAAAGAATATTTGTTTCCAGCCCGAGTCTGTGCACCTTGGCTGCGGCTTCGTTCAATATTTTTTCGCCGATAGCTTTGAGAATATTGTCTGGAAGTTTTGGTGATGAGTTTTCTACGCTCTTCTCCAGCATGGCTGTGAGCTTAGGCCCAAACCCTTTAGCTGCCGGCAAGCGCAGCAACTCTTTTGCAGATTTACCGTGGGCAAGAACATGGAAAAGTGCAACCTGGCCACCATATTTGCTGGCTAGATCACAGGCAATATGAAGAGCCTTTAAAGCATGAACCGAACCATCGACCGGTACCAATATCGCAGGCATGTATCGTCCCTTTTTTAAGCTTGCGCAGTTCCTGACCGTAAAGAGAAGTACTTCAATTATTTTAGAAAAGCCACAGTGAATATTTCGCTAAGAGGAGGCATAAATCTTTTGATATTATGCTTTTAGCCGCTCGTGAGGACGTCATAGATCGCATTGGTCCGGTGCTCGTGGGTATGCGCAGACATCACATAGTCATAAGTTCGATCTACCATTCGCTGGATTTCGCTTACCTCCCGCAAACGCCGGACGACCTCTTCAATATTGGAAAAATCATCTTGCAAAGCGAGGTAATGTTCATCTGCAGTCAAAATATCATTATAGCGTCCCGGAAACATAATTTGGCATGTCTTAGTACCGATAGCATCAAAGTGGCGTGATGATATTGCCTTCGAGTAAGCAGTACATTTTGCTGCATTTTTAAAAAAGCGATTATAAACCTCTTCGAAATCAAGCTTCTCATCTTCAAAAGCACCATACTTTATGGGTCCCTTACGCATGAGCTTTGCAAGCATGGCTTTCATAGAGCTTGGTAACCGCCGCACAATCCGTCTTAATGGGCTTCTTTCTGTTAATACGAGCCCCGTCCGTTCTCTACCAATTTCATCGTGAATCAACCTAACGAGTTGATCATCTCGTTCAAGATACCAACTACCGGCTTCTGTAGAAATTGTTGCACGGCAACTTGCAAGAAACACGGCCCAGTCCTCTCGGCCAAAACGTTGGCTTTGGCTTTGGCTAATATCCACAGTGAGACCGAGGAAATTCTGATGATCACTGAAATAATCGAGAAGGCGATTTCGATCATTATCACCTAGCAAAGGAGAATAACGGAAACTACGCACACCAATATCAATATTCCGGTTTGCAAGTTTTGGCCCCGGTCGAAAAGCATTTGGGTTTAAAGCATGCGGTATGGAAATCGTTTGTTCGGCGCCATCTTCATATAAAAAACGGCCGGCTTCCTCAAGCATTTGTGTAGCAATGACATCTGCCCGACACGCGCTGAGCACGGCTATTTTGTCTGCAAGCGGAGCATAGGGTGAATTAAACTCATTGCCAACAAATGCAAAAAGCTTTGCGCGGTTTCGCGATGCAAGCGTATGTGCAAATCTACTAAGTTCCGTAGTGGTATCTGCCGTACAGCCATGGAGTAAGATAATAGCGTCAAATGAATCGATTTCTGTCGCGAGGTTTTTTGCAGAATGGTCAAGGATGTTCCTGCTCTCAACCCAAAACTTTTTATTTATACAAAAAGCATCAAACCAATCGTCATAATATGAAGTACGATGGGGATACTCCAGAGTAAGAATAAGTGTCTTGAGGCGGCTGTCTTTTGGCGTCATTCGAAAAAGTCACAAATGATTTTAACGATGTACTCTGCAGCTCGGCCGTCCCCAAAATCGTCAATGTCTTTGCGGGGTTGTTTGTAGGTTTCCTCGCGCCATAAACGGTTCCATCCTGCTTCTATGGTTTCAGGCCATTCCGTTTCGTCCCGCAAGGTGACACAAGGTATGCGGTGGAAATAAGCTTCCTTTTGCAAACCGCCGGAGTCGGTATAAACCGCAACTGCATTTGCTAAAAGACGGTGAATATCAAAATAACCAATAGGCTCAATCAAAAGCAGGCCCTTAATCTGACCATCCAACTTGTCTAAAAGTGCACGTGTACGCGGGTGAACAGGGAAAACCACCGGTGTGTTTTGGGCAGCTTGTTCGAGAATAGAAAGCATTTGGTGGAAGCGAGCCGGATCATCTGTGTTTTCTGCACGATGCATAGTCGCGAGTGCGTAACCCTCTGGCTTAAGATCAAGCTCGTTTAGAATTGTCGAAGTTTTCAACGCTTCCTCGCGGGCATAAAGCGTGGCGTCATACATCACGTCACCGGTATGATATACGCCGTCCGTGATGCCTTCTTGTGCCAAGTTCTTTACGGCTTCCTGGGTGGGACAAAGCAAAAGTGTACTAAGATGGTCAGTCAAAACCCGATTGATCTCTTCCGGCATACGCCGGTTGAAGGATCTCAATCCTGCTTCGATATGGAAAATTGGTATGTGAAGTTTGGCCGCGCTTAATGCGCCTGCAAGGGTGGTATTAGTATCTCCGTAGACCAGGACAGCATCAGGTTTTTCATCGATAAGGATTTGCTCGACGGCTTCCAACATACGTCCCGTCATGACGCCGTGAGACCCACCATGAATGTCCAGATGACGGTCAGGTTTTGGAATAGCAAGCTCTTCAAAAAATACAGCCGACATATTGTCATCAAAGTGCTGGCCGGTATGAACAATACGCTCGCTCACGCGATCAGCGGCGAGAAAGGCACGGCTGACGGGAGCAGCTTTTATAAATTGAGGGCGTGCCCCAATGACACTGATAATGTTGGCAGGCATAATAGAATTCAATCTAGATACTTGCGGACTTCAGGTAGAAACACAGCATGCTGTGCCATACAGCGCATAATTGTGGCAAGATTGCTTTTGGTCCAAGTGACTGTTTTTTCCAATCCATCGTTAACGGACATTTGTGTTTCAAAACCCAGCTCTCGCTGGGCTTTTGTGGGATCACCGAAACGCCGGCCTGAGCGGTCCCAATCTCGTGCGGGCCGTAACTCTACGGGCGTTTCATTTCCTGTGATCCTATTTATTGTTTCACCAAGCTCGCGGATCGTTATCTCATGACCTGAGGCGAGATTATAAACTTCACTAGGCTTGCCCTTTAGGGCAGCAGCCATGAGCCCACGCGCTATATCTTCAACAAAAATAAAATCACGGGCATTCTCGCCTGCATTATCCAGGGGCAAGGCCTCGCCCATCAGCGACTTGAAAATAAAAGTTGGTGTTACATTGCGCCACACCGTATGCGGCGTGCCCCGCCAGCGCCCCGCACCCAGAATTTCGCGAGGGCCGAAGACATTTTGAAAGCGCGCTTTAACAATCGGAAGTTCATGCTGAAGAAAGAAATAATTGCCATATAGCTCTCCAACAATCTTGGAAATCGAATAGGGCGAGTCATGAAAGAGCGAGATGGGCGCATCTTCACGTGTGGCTTCAGCTTGGCTATAAGTTTTTTCCGCAACCGCACACCCCGCGGCAGCATAGACAACCTTCTTAAGCCCTCTAAAATCTTTCAACCTATTGAAGAGCTTGAGGGTAGTTAGCGTGTTATTTTCGTGGTCGGCAAGAGGGTCATGTATTGAAGATTGGTTGCCATGATAGCAGGCTAAGTGAAACACATAATCAAGTTCATCCGGCAAAGCCTGCAAGATCTGATCATCCGTGATTGAGCCGAAAACAAACTTCACAGACGGGTGGTCCGGTATGTTAATAGGATCGGCTGACAATAAATTGTCGACAATCGTAAGGCTTGCAGGCTCCTGGTCCAGGAGCATATGGCTAAGCGTGCTGCCAACAAATCCTGCCCCCCCAACAACCAATATGCGTGCATTGGAAAAACTGTCTGTCGTCATCATTGATCATCGCTTGTTTCGGAAACAGGTGCCTTCAAATGGCTGTAAACGGCTGAAACACCGTGAGCATCATACCATTCCAGCATGCGCTGAATTGTGTCCTCAAAGCCGATTTTTGCCCGCCACCCCAATATCTTCTCCGTTTGCGACGGGTCAAGCACAACAGCAGGTACATCATCATCACCAGCAGGAACAATTGGCACCTCCACATCCAATGTAAGACCTAGGTAAGAGACAACAGCGTCAAATATGTCTTTGATTGTTTTTCCCTCGCCTGTGGACACATTGTAAGCACCGTTTGGAGCCCCTTCCTCAAGAACATTATCTACAATAGAGAAAAAATCCTCCATATCCAAAAAGTCCCGTACCGTATCGCTGCAAAAACAGGATTGACCGGCTTTAAGCCGCTTGTAAAATGTCGGGATCGGGCCAATCGCAAGCCGTGGCCCGGTGACATTTGCAAGGCGTAAGGAGAGTGCCGGAACGGAACTTTGCAGAACATAAGCTTCAGCGGCTGTTTTCGAAATGCCGTAGCTCGTGAACGGTCGCAACGGGGCGTCGATAGGAATTGGTACAGTCTCGGGGCGACCATAACAAAGCGCCGTTTGGAAATGAATGAGGCGATTGACATCTGCCTGTTCACAGGCACGTACAATATTGATCGTGCCTACAATATTAGTTGCAGCATCTTCCCGCCAATCATCAGGATCCTTGTAAGAGGCAGCACTATGGATGACATGGGTCGGGTGAAAATCTGAAAAACACTCATCAACGAGGTTTTGATCAGCTATCGTCCCTTCGACAATTGCAAGCCCCTCCATATGGCCAGGCAAAACGTCCTTGCTCCCGGTTGCAAAATTGTCGATAATTAAAATATCGTGCCCTTGTGGAAGATAGCGTTCAACCAGGTTCGACCCAAGGCAGCCAGCACCACCTGTAATCAATAACCGCATCGCAATATCACTTTTTCTCATTATGTTTTAGATGCGTATAACCGCCATGCACACCATGCGCTTCATAATAATCAATAGCAGCTTCAACGATTTCATCGAGTGGCGTAAAGGTGATATCCCCAAAATCTGCGAAGGTCCGCGAAGGATCAAGGAGAATTGATGCCGCATCATCCTCCCCTAACGGACGCCGCTCAGGAGCCGGATAGTCATTGAGCTTCATGGCGCGTACAACTGCGTCATAGAGATCAATGATGGCGATGTCCTTGCCCGAAGAGAAATGATAAGCTCCATGTCCCTTGCCATTGGCAGCCTCGACAACGGTACGCGCCAAATCCTTCACAAAGACGAAATCCCTACGAGCCTCCGTTACAAAACAGCCCTTTTGCTCCTTGAGCCTCTGGTAAAAGATCGGAAGCGGACCACTGACATTGCGCGGGCCAACCACATTGGCAAGCCGAAACGTTACATAATCAAGCCCGGAGATTTCTAGATAGTCCTCTGTTGTTGTTTTCGATATGGCATAGCTTGAGTTAGCCGGATTTTTAGGATGGTTGAGGGTAACCGGATTTTCACTAGGTTTTACGCCGTAACAAAGGGCCGTCTGAAAATAGACAAAACGCTTTATCTTATTGTCCATGGCCGCGCGGATAAGGTTTGCGCCACCGACTGTATTGGTGAGAGTGTCATTATACCAGTCATCGGGGTCCTTATATGAGGCCGCTGTGTGAACCACCACATCCGGCTTAAAGTCACTGAAAAGCCTATCAACCAAAGCTTTGTCTGAAATTGTCCCTTCAACAAAGTTCAATTTGTCATGGGTCT
Organism: Methyloligellaceae bacterium; assembly: GCA_965224165.1. Lineage (GTDB taxonomy): Bacteria > Pseudomonadota > Alphaproteobacteria > Rhizobiales > CBDCYM01 > CBDCYM01. Next base: position 2,898,961 of record CBDCYM010000011.1, read on the forward strand.
CAGGCAAATGGATCCGCCGACCCGTTTCAAAATTATCTATGCCTAAAATCTCGTCGCCGCGAGCAAGATGCAATTCAGCTACATGAGAACCGATCTGCCCGCAGGCGCCTGTAACAAAAACCTTCATATAATCCCTCTATGATGTCAGCTTGGCGGTTTTAAATTGAAGTATAAGATGAGCAGCGCCGGACAATAGCAATGTTCTGTATAAAGGGGCAAGTTGGCTCATTCATAACCCCTTCCCTCTCCACTCAGCCGCTTTGTCATGAAAAATACGGTGCCAAAGTTCAAGGCTTAACAGCCCCCAAGTTTTGCGGGAAAAACGGCGCTCCGTTGTAAAGCTTTCAAGGATCTTGTCCGCCCGCATAAACGGTCTTGTCTTGGCGGCTTGGCTTGTAAAAATATCAGAGATAAAGTCTTTAAGTTCACCTGAATACCATTCTTTTAAGGGAACCGGAAAACCCATTTTGTCGCGGCGCGTTAAAAGTTCATCGGGTAAAACATCCGAGAAAGCCGTTTTAATGAGATGCTTCATATGCCCGCTTTCAAACTTGATATTAGCTGGCACAGTAGCGGCAAATTCCACAAGTGGATGATCCAATAAGGGCACGCGGCTTTCCAGTCCGTGAGCCATGCTCATACGGTCTTCAACATGCAAAAGGGCCGGAAGCAGGCACTTGAAATCAAAGTGTGTCATCTTGTCGAAATAAGCTTCTTGACGCACATTGTCGGTGTTATTGAAAATTGCATCGAAGCGATCATAAACACCACCCTTGTCAAGATCAGACCAATCTACCTCATCCGACATATCACCAGCGCGATCTATAAGGCGGAAATAGCGACGATCGAGTTCACCAAAAAGATCCTTACGCCAGAGCTGCCTAATCATCGGCTTATATTCACGAAGCACACCGAGATTGGGAACGATTGACTCTATGGTGACAACATAATTGCCGTTTTGATAGGTGCCATCCAGCGCTGCTTTGATGCATTGCTCGAAATAAGCCACTAGATAGCGGGCATATCCGCCAAAAATTTCATCGCCCCCCTGCCCTCCAAGAACAACTTTGACTTGGCTGCTGGCAAGCTCGGATACCATATATTGCGGAAACGAACCGGGCCCAGCAATTGGCGTATCAAGATAATAGATAACCTTTTCTATATTTTTTTGGAAATCATCGGCTGTGATATCGATCTGAAAAAGGTTGCCTGATGCAGACTGAGTTGCGATTTCGGCGTAGGAGCTTTCATCAAAACCAGGATAATCCGTAAACTTGCCATGGAAAAATTGCCGGTTCTGATTACTGAGACGGGCTGCTAAAATAGAAATCAGACTTGAATCAATTCCTCCCGACATATAACCGCCAACGGGAACGTCACTGCGTAAATGGATGTCTACAGAGTCATCCAAAAGCTCTCTCAACCTGCGGTAAAAATATTGAGGGGAATGGTCCCAATCGATTTCATAAGCAACGTCCCAATAACGTTGCACCCGGACCTTGCCATTTTCCACCAAAAGCATGTGCCCCGGTAAGAGCTGCTTTATGCCTCGAAAAAGAGTGAGCTCATCAACCCCATATTGAAACGTAAGATATTGTGCGAGGGCTTCTGGGTCGGTGTCGATCTCAGGCAGAAACGGCAAAAGGGCTTTCGCTTCTGATGCAAAATAGAAGTTGCCCGCCACCTCCGCATAGTAAAGGGGTTTAATCCCAAACCGATCACGCGCCGCTATGAGCTTATTGTTTTTCTCATCCCACAAGGCAAACGCAAACATGCCTCTAAGGTGGTTGACGAATTCATCCTGGTAATGGGCGTAAGCAGCGAGGATGGTTTCGGTATCGCTTGTACTCTGAAAGGTCCAACCTGAAGAAAGTTTATCCCTTAACTCGATATAGTTATAAATTTCACCATTAAAGGAAATAATGGACCCATTCGGCCCTTTCATGGGTTGAGCACCCGTCTCAGAAAGATCGATAATACTCAGTCTGCGATGTGCAAGCCCTGCGTTTTGTCGCTCAGAGCTCCAAATACCCTCGCCATCCGGTCCGCGATGCGCAATGAGGCTATTCATAACCTCAAGCTTCCGGGTAAGACCTTCTACAGGCCCACCAGATACATTTACCAATCCTGCAATACCACACATGCAGTGTTCCGTCTTAGGGTTATACCAAGCTGAGGTTGGTCGTATTTTATCTTTTGTATCTGATACAGACCCGGGACTCTGTCCCTAAGGTCAGACCGGTCTATTAAAGTCACCAATTTTCGACAAAACAATCTTTTTTGAAAGTCAGTTATTCAGAAATCCCTAATAATAGCCGCTTCAATCGCGGTTTAAAGAAGTGACCGGCTTTTTTTGACACGTTTTGGGTGGGGCTGGAAATCTGCTGCGGCACCAGCTGGCCCATAACCCGAGACACGGACAAGACCTTTGATAAACTCCGCATCATGAAAGAAGCAACCCTTATCCGACGCGCATAGCTCCGTGCGCTAAGAGAACTTTGTTGCTCAAGGCGCTCAACGACCTGCGGTGTGAGGCGTGACGCGGCATCCTGAACCTTTTGTGAGAGCAGAGACGACGTGACGTACTTAACTGCTTCCTCCTCCACAACATTATCAACACGCCTAATAAAAGCTTGAAAAGTCCACCGATTGGAACACGCAATTTCTCTGTAAGCCTGATCGATGATAGGACCAGCGCGTTCGGGATCCACAATTATCTCCGCAATCTCAGCCATATTGCTGTGATCACGTTCGAGAACCGCGTAATGCTTTCCCGCCTCAAGAACACCTGAATATTCGCCCTCATACATGACCATCAGCGTTCTGAGCGCTGCGGCTTCAAAACAACGGGGCGATATAACGTTCATAATAATTTTGCCGTCACGTCCCTCAAGAAAAAGGTCGCGGATTTTCTCAAACGAAATGTTAGGATGTCTAGCTTCATAGGCATTTACTTGTTTGCAAACCTCGCCTGTATAATCGACAAAACCAACACCGCTTTCCGTCCCAAGAACAGCTTTGGCGTTCGATAAAAATCTGACCCATTTCTTACCGTAAATCCGGCTTGCCTCGGTACATTCGATATCACATTTCAAGCTGAACTTTGGGGCATCCTCCTGGAATTTATGGCCGATAATCCATTTTTCCTGCCCAAAGGCTCCCGCCCATGCCGGTAGTTTACGAGCACGATAGGCCACATCTATGGGACGTGAAGCGTAATCCGGAACTTCAACCTTTGCTAGCTCTTCAGGTACAAATCCTGTCAGAGTATGCTCAAATCGAACATGGTCAAACCATGGATCGCGATAAACCTTGCGAATGATATCCGGGTTGATAAGCGTAAATACAGTTTGAACACCCAGATTGCGAATGGCCTTGCTGGTTTTGTTGACCCACCTATATTCATCTTGGATGAACAAGATTTTGGGGCCTTGGAAACGGGTGATCTTACTTGCAAGAGCTTGGGGAATATATGATTCAGACGCTATTACAAGCGAGTAATGCAGAATAATCGCATCGAATTGTTGAACGTCCAGGTCCGAATTCGCAACAAACATGGAATCCAAAATGACAACATTATGCTGGCTGTATGTTTTAAAGGCCTGCAAATGATCATTTATCGTTCCAGTGATCCGTGCAGGTTCATGGCATAAAAGAAGAATGGATAACCGTTCCGACACTTCAGACCCCCCGATCAAAGTGTTCCGGTTGTATTTGGAAATAATGCAACCCCAGATAGTTTGATATAGCTCTGAAGAGGCATTGTGAAGGGGGGTGTGCTAAATTCACCGAGAAAATGAGCTAATCGGTGGAAAACTTTTTGATATGCGCTTTTTTGTTACCGGTACAGACACAGATGTCGGCAAGACGGTCGTCTCTGCATGGCTTATGCTGCAGCTCCATGCCTCATATTGGAAACCCGTACAATGCGGGCTTGATGATGGCACAGATGCTGAAAGAATCTACCGCATAACAGAATGTCCAGAAGAGCGCATTCTACCGTCGGCTTACATATTGGAAGCTCCTCTTTCGCCTCATGAGGCGGCGCGGCGCGCAAATATTACGATTGAGATGGATCGATTTGTACTTCCCGCCATAGAGGGCCCATTGATCGTTGAAGGGGCAGGAGGCTTGCTTGTTCCGTTAAACGCCAAACACATGGTTATAGATCTCATCGCAAAGTTGGGGCTGCCAGTTATTCTTGTTTGCCGTTCCACCTTGGGAACGATCAATCACACTTTGCTGTCAATCGAAGCATTGTGTCAAAGACATATTCCTATCGCTGGTATTGTCCTCAACGGCCCGAAAACACCTCATAACCGGCAGGCTATCGAGACCTATTCAAATATTGACATTCTTGCGGAAATCCCTCCCCTTGACTCAGTAGACCGTAACGCGCTTCGCGCTATCACTGTGGAAAAGAATCTCAACCCGATCTCCCCATGAGCAACATTACCCATATTGACCGTAGGCATATCTGGCACCCTTTCACGCAACACGGCAGTGAAAAAAATCCAATCGTTATTAAAGGTGCCAAAGGTATCGTCCTTTATGATGAACAAGGCCGGGAAATTTTGGACCTTATTTCCTCTTGGTGGACATGCACCCATGGTCATGCTCACCCGAAGCTCAATAAAGCGCTTCTCGATCAGGCCGAGCGCATGGCCCACATTATGTTCGCAGGCTTCACCCATCCGCCAGCAGCAATGCTTGCCAAAGCTTTGGCAGATAAGCTTCCAGGTGAACTCAATCGCGTCTTCTTTTCAGATGATGGTTCTACCGCTGTAGAAGTAGCGCTTAAGCTGGCTTATCAATATTGGAAGAATAAGGGAGAGATTGACCGTAAACTCTTTATCGCCTTTGAAGGCGGGTATCACGGCGATACGTTAGGGGCCATGTCTGTTGGCCGTGGAAGCGGCTATTTCACTCTTTTCAACGATTTGATGTGTGCAGTGCAATCAGTGCCCTATGCCGAAACTTGGCATGGGGATGATGATGTGCGATCCCGTGAGAGCAAAGCCCTCAATCTGCTCAAACAAAATCTCAGACAAGAACGCGGTCGCATCGCAGCATTAATCATTGAACCGCTTATGCAAGGCGCAAGTGGTATGCGGTTTTGCCGGCCTGAATTTGTGCAAGCAGTTGTGACATTTGCACGTGAAGAAGGGATTCTTGTCATCTTCGATGAAGTCGCGACCGGTTTTGGACGAACCGGCACTATGTTTGCCAGCGAACAAATTGCGGCTAAGCCGGATATTATTTGCCTAGCTAAGGGGCTCACCGCTGGCTATATGCCGATGTCCGTTACGGTAGCGCGAGATGCACTTTTCGAAGCTTTTTTAGGTGACGGATTTGACAAGGCTTTGGCTCATGGCCATTCTTTCACGGCAAACCCTTTAGCCTGTGCGGTTGCTGGGCAGTCGCTTGCTCTTTTCGATGAAGAGAACACGTTTGATCGTATTCGGGCTATTGAAAAGCAACATCGTGCACGTTTGGCTGAGCTTGAGGCTCACCCCTATCTGACACGACCACGGGTCTTGGGCACAATCCTCGCTTGTGATCTCGCTTCAGGCTCAGATGAGTATAAATCCCAAGAAAGCCTCAACTTAAAAGATTGGTATCTTTCAAAAGGGCTCAATATACGTCCCCTCGGACAAACCCTATATCTCATGCCGCCTTATTGTATTACTGATGATGAGTTGGAGCGAGCCTATGGGGGGCTCATTGAAGGCGTTTCAAGACTAAGTCGCTAATTGAGAGATCGAAAAAGCCGGGCATCTCTAATTACTCCCTTCGGGCCATCCACCACCCCTGCCATCCGCCTAATTATCGCAGAATATGACGGATGGCAGGGGTGGTGGATGGTTTTTAGAGGTATCCAGCTTTGAGAGCGAAGCCAACAACCAAGTTAGGGACTGTCGGGTATCAGCACACTCTACATCAATGTCCTAAAGTCAGTGCAAAATAGGCTGGAACAGCCACATAGCTGATAAGACCTATGGCAAGGGCGGATCGCACCCAAATCCCTGTAAACCGCCTCCAAATAAATATAATCAGACCCACCCCAAGTAAAAACTCTACAGCAGAAACCCAGTCACCATGATGGCTTCGATCCCAATATGACAATGGTGAATGAAACCGCCAATCGGAGAACGGCCAAAAATGGCGATGTGCGTCACTTGTGTGGAAAGGAAAATCTAATCCTATGTGAAGAAGGGCAGATGCGGCGAATACCCAGAACAACGGCCACCGCAAAAACAATCCCAAAATGAGTAGCGCTGCATAAAACGGAATTGAATTTGAAATTGCGCTAAGGGTCTGCCAGGGCTCCTGCCAATAGAGAACCTGCCAAATCTGCCTTTCCGGGACTTGAGCAATCAGCTTCGCCCAAAGAAAAAGGACATAGATTGACATATCTGGCAGTAATGCCCCTCCTATTACAGTCAAATTAAGTTTGGATTTTCCTGGCTTTCCCAATGCTGCTACGCTTACCAGGAGATGTGTTGGCGTATTCATTTCAAAGCGTTAAGAGCCGTCTTAAAGCCTTTGAGTGAAATGGGGATACCTATCCCTGCTTCAGGGGTTTGAAAGATAATAAAGACAGCGGTCGATCCAGATTGAAGTTTGCCCAGCAATTCATTGTTGGCCACCACCTCCGCTATACAACCGATCTTCCCGCATTTTAGAAATGGGGCATGGCCAACATCTGCATTGTCTATCTTAAGACCAAGTCCCGTGGGTAAGAGGACCCCCAACGGAGCAACCACGCGTAAAAGTCTTTTTTTGCCATCAACCGACTTAAGAAAAATAACCGTGAGCCCAACATTTGGACGATCTTCCGCGGTAACGCTTTGTACGAGAGCGCACTTTTCATTTTTTGCGCCCGGCGGGCGGCCGCAACTCACCTGCCATGCGCCATGGGTAGCCTTGACTTTACCGGCCTGAGCATAAGCTTTATGAAGGCTGGCCTCAACGCTTAGAAACGTCATAAAAAGCCCACATAACACCCAAAATCGCCATGCAAAACTGGGATGTTTTTCCATTATCATCATATTTGAAAACCTAGCCATCGGCTCATCATCTCACTCAAATTTCTCTTAAACAAGAGTGAGGTTCCAACATGAACCATTGATAGACATCTTGGTTACCCCCTCCCCCATCCTCTTAAGTTGTCAACAGGTCTTAGAACATTATCACCTGCATTGGGAATCAAATTGAGTCATAAGAAGAGGGATAATGTTCTGAACTCTGCTTTCTGGGAATTGGTTCATAACTCTTCTACCAGCCTATCAACATTGACGGCCATAGATAAACTTTCAAGATGTGGAGCCTAGGATTAGGGCCAAAATTGGACAGAAAAAAAAACACTCTGCTACCTTTGGCTCATCTGATCCATGAAAGACGCGAAGATATGCCGCAGTGATTAAATGCGCAGAGAGAGTTGCATCAACCGGACGGTTATGTTTTGTGGCATTTACGAGTTTGTGATAGCTGGTTAGAAAACTGGCAGTTGGGTTAGTGCGGCACCTGTGGGAGGCAAGCTCAAAACTAATATTGCTAGATCGTTATTTTTCGGATCATAGTCCCCAGCAATATTATGAGTATCATGTCCCAAACAGCTTCCCGCTAACACATAGGTTATTGGTTATTGGAGTAGTAATTATTTAAGCGCCTCATTTATACACAAATGAGAAACGGCAAGAACAAAGGAGCAGCGAGATGTCGAAGAGGGTACTGAACCTCAAATTCTTTTATGGGGTTATGGCAATTCTCAGCAGCTTAGTCTGTTCAACAAGCACTTTTGCAGCTCAGGGGCAACCTGTGGATTGGCAACTCAATTTACAGAAAGGCTATTCTCCAATTGCTCATCAAATTTATACCTTTCACAACATGTTACTTGTGATCGTCACGGCGATTGCAGTTTTCGTTTTAGCGCTCCTGATCTGGGTCATGATCCGCTACAATGAAAAAGCTAATCCAGAACCATCGAAGACATCCCACAATACATTGATCGAGGTAATTTGGACGGTCGTGCCGATCTTAATTCTGATCGTTATTGCCATTCCGTCATTTCGGTTACTTTATGCACAATATTCATTTCCAAAGGCAGACGTCACAATCAAAGCTATCGGTAATCAATGGTATTGGACTTATGAATATCCGGACAACGAAGTCAGTTTTGATTCCGTTATGCTGGAAGATGAGGAATTGAAAAAAGTACGCGCAAGCGGGCAAGAAGCCCCGCGCCTTCTCGCCGTAGATAACCAGGTCGTTGTTCCGGTCAATAAGGTCGTACATATCTTGGTAACCGCGAGCGATGTTATCCATAACTGGACCATTCCAGCCTTTGGCTCCAAGGTCGATGCAGTACCTGGACGCATTACGCGAACATGGTTTAAGGCCGAAAAAACCGGAACATATTATGGGCAATGCTCGGAGCTTTGCGGTATCCGGCATGCTTTTATGCCGATTGCTGTGACGGTGGTCACCGATGAGGTTTATAAAAAATGGTTAGCGGCCATAAAAAATGATGAGGATAAAGCCCGCACTCTCCTAATCAAGGCGAATGCGGAGGAAAAGAGGCGCAAACGCCTTGCAATCGCAGAAGACACAAATCGTTGATCAAACAACGAAACAAATATTACGCATTTAAATATGAAGGAACGCGGTAATGGCTTATGGGGCTAAGGAAGGCACTGACGATCACCACACTCCCTCAGGGATAACAAGGTGGCTCAATTCCACAAACCATAAAGACATCGGAACGATGTATTTGGTTTTCGCCATTATTGGCGGGCTTGTCGGTGGATTTCTCTCAGTTGGTATGCGACTTGAGTTGCAAGAGCCGGGTATGCAGATCTTCTCTAACCCGCATACATTTAACGTGTTCACGACAGCTCACGGCTTGATCATGGTATTTTTTATGGTCATGCCGGCTGTGATCGGCGGTTTTGGTAACTGGTTTGTACCGCTGATGATTGGTGCGCCGGATATGGCGTTCCCCAGAATGAATAATATTTCCTTCTGGCTCTTACCAGCCTCTTTAACCCTTTTAGTCACGTCGATGTTTGTTGATGGACCGCCAGGAGGCCAAGGCGTTGGCGGTGGATGGACGGTTTATGCCCCACTTTCCACAACAGGCCAACCAGGACCTGCCATGGATTTTGCTATTCTGTCGCTCCACCTTGCCGGTGCGTCCTCAATTCTTGGTGCCATAAATTTCATCACCACCATTTTCAACATGCGTGCTCCTGGGATGACGCTTCATAAAATGCCACTTTTTGTATGGTCGATCCTAGTGACGGCATTTCTATTATTGCTCTCTCTTCCGGTTCTTGCCGGCGCGATCACTATGCTGCTGACGGACCGCAACTTTGGCACGGCGTTCTTCGACGCTGCCGGAGGCGGTGACCCTCTCCTTTATCAGCACTTGTTCTGGTTCTTCGGGCATCCGGAGGTTTATATCCTAATTCTCCCGGGTTTCGGCATAATTAGCCAGATTATATCAACCTTTTCACGCAAGCCTGTTTTCGGTTATCTGGGTATGGCCTATGCTATGGTGGCGATTGGCGTGATCGGTTTTATCGTTTGGGCGCATCATATGTACACCGCAGGCATTAGTGTCGATACACAGGCCTATTTCGTGGCAGCAACCATGGTTATTGCCGTACCAACGGGCATTAAAATATTCTCATGGATCGCGACGATGTGGGGGGGATCGATATCGTTTCGCGTACCCATGCTTTGGGCGATAGGGTTTATTTTCTTGTTTACGACAGGCGGTGTGACAGGCGTGATGCTCGCGAATGCGGGCCCAGATAGAGCCTATCATGATACCTACTTCGTCGTTGCGCATTTCCATTATGTTCTATCGGTTGGCGCTGTTTCCGCAATCTTTGCGGGCTGGTATTATTGGTTCCCTAAAATGACGGGATATATGTATTCGAGCTTCCTTGCACGCCTGCACTTTTGGCTAACATTTATCGGAGTCAATGTTCTTTTCTTCCCCCAGCATTTCTTGGGGCTAGCGGGTATGCCCCGCCGTTATGCGGATTACCCAGACGCTTTTGCCGGATGGAATTATGTCTCATCGATCGGATCTTATATTTCTGCGGCCGGCACGATCGTATTCTTGATTGGCGTGTTGCATGCCTTCGCAAAGAAACAACAAGCTGAGGAAAACCCTTGGGGTGCAGGAGCTACAACGCTTGAATGGTCATTGCCATCACCACCGCCGTTCCATTCCTATGAAGAATTACCGCAAATTAAGAGTTAGAAGTCGGGGGCGCTTTTTATAAGGCGCCCTCACATATTTTGGTCTTAACAAATTGGTTCTAACCAGGCACATGTCTGATACGAGCATTCATATAGAGACGAGAGCCACTAGGCTCCATGCGGGTGGTGGACATGTTCGCGACTATATTGCGCTTTTGAAGCCCCGCGTCATGTCGCTTGTCGTGTTTACGGCACTCGTGGGTATAGTCATCGCACCTGGGACCATGCATCCTATTCTCATGATTGCGGCGCTTATTTGCATTGCCATTGGAGCGGGAGCATCTGGCGCCCTCAATATGTGGTTTGATGCAGATATTGACGCAAAGATGCAACGTACGGCCACCCGCCCCATACCTCGAGGCCATGTAACACGTGAGGAAGCTCTTGCATTTGGTGTGGTGCTCGCCATCGGATCCATTTTAACTCTCGGACTTCTTATTAATTGGACCTCCGCGGCGTTACTGGCTCTGACAATCAGCTTTTATCTCTTTGTCTATACCATGTGGCTAAAGCGCAGAACCCCGCATAACATTGTGATTGGCGGCGCAGCCGGTGCTTTTCCACCTATGATTGGTTGGGCAGCGGCTACGGGGTCAGTTAGCTTAGAAAGCATCGTGCTCTTTCTTATCATCTTCATGTGGACCCCACCGCATTTCTGGGCTTTGGCCCTTTATCGTGCGCGCGATTATGAGCGCGTCGGTGTTCCCATGCTGCCAGTGGTTGCGGGTCCGCAAGAGACACGCAAACAAATCCTTCTTTATAGTCTTGCTCTTGTTCCCCTTGCGACAATTCCAGCTTTTATGGGGTTTGGCGGGGCGCTTTATGCGGTAACATCCGTTGGACTTGGTACAATTTTTCTTGTTTTCGCATTTAGGGTTTACCGGCATAGAGAAGGATTTTTGGCTGACCGGGTCGCACGAAAATTATTCACCTATTCTATTCTTTATCTTTTTCTTCTTTTTGGTGTGCTTTTGGTTGAGCACAGTTTCGGCCTCGTAAGCCATACAGCTTTTTACGGAGTTTTTGGATGACGTTGGATGAAGAACAAAAGAAACGTCAACGCAACCGTTCTATAGCTATCGCAATCGCGCTTGGCGGGCTTGCGCTTTTGTTTTTCATTGTGACCCTGGTACGCCTTGGCAATAATGTTGTGAATCGTCCACTGTGACGAAAGGGAATTGTGAACGGAATGGATGAGATAGAAAAAACGGCAACCGCAAAGTCTGGTCGTAGCAATACGGCTCGTCATCGCTTTGTTGCGCTCTCTCTCATCTGCCTTGTAGCCGGTATGATTGGCCTATCTTATGCCGCAGTACCTCTTTACCGCATTTTTTGTCAGGTTACCGGCTATGGGGGAACAACCCAAAAGGCCGAGAAAGCGCCAGATGTTGTGCTTGCCCGCAAAATCCGCATACGTTTTGACGCCAATGTATCTCGCGATATGCCTTGGAAATTCCGCCCAATACAGCGGACAATCGATCTTAAAATCGGTGAAACAGCGCTTGTTTTTTATGAAGCACATAATGTTACTAAAAAGCCCATTCGCGGTACGGCAACATTCAATGTCACACCAGAAGTTGCTGGAAGCTATTTTAACAAAATTGAGTGTTTTTGCTTTAAAGAACAAACACTCAAAGCAGGCGAACGGACTGATATGCCGGTAACATTCTTTGTTGATCCGGAAATTGCAAAAGATCCGGCAACGAAGGATATCAACGAAATTACGCTTTCTTACACATTCTTCTTGGCAAAAGACGACGTATCAGATGTTTCTCAATCTGAAAAGAATACAAAGCGAAATCAAATAGGGTCGTGAGGAATGAGTATGTTTTGGTCAGGAAAGATAAAATTTAAGGATTCATGAGGAAGAATTCAGGACAAAACGGAGTTGGGAACCATGGCGGACGCACACGCAAAACATCATGACTATCACTTGGTTGACCCAAGCCCATGGCCTGTGGTCGGTTCTATCTCTGCCTTCATAATGGCAGTTGGCGGTATCATTTATATGAAATCCCTGAATGGCGGCGAAGGGGTTTTCGGAGTTCAGGGGCCATGGATCTTTGTTGCCGGATTCATTGGCGTTCTCTTTACCATGTGGTTTTGGTGGCGGGACGTCATCCGGGAGGCACAACATCAAGGACATCATACACCCGTTGTACAACTACATTTACGCTACGGCATGATCCTGTTCATTGCCTCAGAAGTAATGTTTTTTGTTGCTTGGTTCTGGGCATATTTTGACGCCGCACTTTTCCCTGATGACATCGTTAAAACGGGATCGGGAATTATTGGTTTGGTTGAGCGCAATGAGCTAACCGGCGGCCAATGGCCACCAAAAGACATCAGCACATTTGATCCTTGGCACTTGCCATTGGTGAATACTCTTATTCTCCTCACATCCGGTACTACCGTAACCTGGGCTCACCATGCTCTTCAGAAAGGTGATCGCAAGGGACTTATCTGGGGTCTGGTCTTGACCATTATTCTTGGTGTTCTCTTTACAGCTTGCCAGGCCTATGAATACGCTCATGCCGGCTTCGGATTTGCGGGACATATCTATGGCTCGACATTCTTTATGGCAACCGGTTTCCACGGCTTCCATGTGATTGTAGGCACGCTTTGCCTGACTGTGATGTTGTTCCGAGCACTTGCTGGGCATTTCACACCGAAACAACATTTTGGATTTGAAGCGGCTGCCTGGTATTGGCATTTCGTCGACGTAGTTTGGCTCTTCTTATTTGCTTGCATTTATGTTTGGGGGGCAGGTGCTTCGCCGGGCCACTAATTGGATATTTAGCAATAATATGAAGGGGCGGTACGTGCCGCCCCTTTTGCTATGAAATGCCTCCAGAACCTTCAGAGACTTGACGAAAGAAATGACGCAAGAACAAAATTACCCCCCGGTCTCCCCCTTTAAGGCTGGGATATTAGGACGTTGCCCGCGCTGTGGGAAAGGCTCTCTTTTCTCTGGTTTCCTGAAAATAGATGAAAGATGCAAGGTTTGCGGCCTAGATTATGCCTTTGCGGATTCAGGAGACGGTCCGGCTGTTTTTATTATTCTCATTGTCGGATTTATTGTCGTTGGAAGCGCTCTATATACAGAAATAATCTACCAACCTCCTTATTGGGTACATGGCATATTATGGGTACCGCTTACATTGATTTTATCATTAGGACTTTTGCAGCCATTTAAAGCGACCCTTATTGCCTTACAATATAAGCATAAAGCTCAAGAGGGGCGGTGGTCCCCGGATTAGATTGCAGACTACCGTTTTAAGCTACATTTATGAGTTTGTGACCTAGTGAGGTGAATTTGAAGTTCCTATCATATTTGCAGCATACCCTTTTAGGAACTTCAAATTCGTAAACCTCACTAGATTCAAAAATTGGCGAGTGTCCTTTGATTGGTTTTAATAATGATGAAATATGGTCTGATATGGCCAACGGTGATGGCGCTCAGTGGATTGGTGGTGCTCGTTAGTCTCGGCACCTGGCAATTGCAACGCCGCGCTTGGAAACTTGAACTTCTTGAGCGCATTGAATCACGTGTAAAGACTGAACCTGTTGCACTCACGCGCATTCTTGAACGCCCGCAGAAAACAAATGATATTGATTATTGGCCCGCGCGTGTAAATGGCGTTTTTTTGCACAAACAAGAATTGCATTTTTATGATGTGATTAGCGGAACACTAGGCTGGCGGATTATCACGCCCCTAAAAACATCTGACGGCAAAAGATTGCTCGTCGACCGTGGCTTCGTGCCTGATCACTTAAGAGACCCTGCGCAAAGGCCTCAAAGTCAAATCAAGGGTGAAGTGCAGATTACTGGCTTGATACGTTCGCCCCCCAATAAAAAGGCTTTCTTTACTCCTGCCAATAATATTGCTGAGAATCAATGGTATTGGCGAGATTTATATGCAATGGCTCAGGCGCGCGGTATCAGCACGAAAAATCTCGTGCCGTTTTTTCTTGATGCGGATGCCACCCCGGTACCAGGGGGCTGGCCTCGGGGAGGAGCCACACGCTTAAACCCACCAAATCGCCATCTTGAATATGCTTTGACATGGTATGGTCTTGCCGTAACGCTTATAGCCGTTTACGGATTTTTTGTTCGTAGCCGAGTGACAAAATAAGTGGGTAATGGCGTTTAAAAACGAATCTTGTGCAGGTTGGTATGATAGGCTCATCATTGCGTCCTACATTTGCTCGGGTACCTACATCACGTCTTCGGAGGATTACCTTTGAAATATGTTAGCACACGTGGGTTAGCTCCTGTACTCGGCTTTGAAGATGTGATGCTTGCCGGGCTTGCACGGGATGGCGGCCTCTATGTGCCTGAAACCTGGCCAACTTTCGAAGAGAACGAAATAGCCGCTCTTGCTGGACAATCTTATATTGAAGTTGCTCAAAGGGTCATGGTTCCGTTTCTAGGAGATGAAATTTCTCAGCCGGAATTCCGCAACATCCTTGAAGAAGCCTATGAAGGATTTTCTCATAAAGCGGTTGCTCCACTAACGCAAATAGGAGCAAATGATTGGGTGTTGGAGCTGTTCCATGGCCCGACATTGGCTTTTAAAGACTTTGCCATGCAGGTGCTTGGCCAACTCATGGACCGCGCTCTCACAACTAAAAAGCGCAACATGCGGGCGACGATTGTTGGTGCAACATCTGGGGATACAGGCGGTGCTGCAATCGAGGCTTTTCGAGGCTCTTCCGCCATTGATATTTTCATTTTACACCCTCGTGGACGCGTCAGCGACGTTCAGCGCCGTCAGATGACGACAGCACCCGAACAAAACGTTCATAATATCGCCGTTGAAGGCACATTTGATGATTGTCAGGCTTTGGTTAAAGCGCTGTTCAATGATCTGGAATTACGTGACAGGCTGTCTCTTGCCGGTGTCAATTCGATCAATTGGGCGCGAATCATGGCGCAAATTGTCTATTATTTTACATCCGCCCTCTCCTTAGGGGCGCCAAACAGGCAAGTCAGTTTTACTGTACCCACTGGAAATTTTGGCGATATTTTCGCAGGTTACGTAGCAAAACGCATGGGACTACCCATTTCACGCCTCGTTATTGCCACGAACGTCAATGACATTTTGGCTAGAACATTTTCAAAAGGTCGATATGCTCCAGAAAGTGTTGTCGCTACCCAGAGTCCCAGTATGGACATCCAGGTTTCCAGCAATTTTGAGCGGCTATTATTTGAGTTGACGGGGCGGAATAGTGAACGTGTGCGCAATTTAATGAGGGCACTTGGCGATGACGGGTCTTTTGATCTCTCGACATCTGAGTTAAGTAGCTTTAGAGAGACCTTCTCAGCCTATATGGTTGACGAAAATAAAACGGCTGAAATGATCCGTAATCTTTATAATAAAAATGGTTATCTGGTCGACCCGCATACAGCGGTTGGCATTCAGGCTGCATTCAAGGAAAATGAACAAACTGGAGCTGAGAAGCGTGTAAAGTGCCCGATGGTCACACTGGCGACAGCGCATCCGGCCAAATTTCCTGAAGCGGTTGAAAAAGCGACGGGGTGCATGCCTGTGTTACCGCAGAGGTTGGAAAAGCGGCTTGCCCAGAATGAGCGGTTTACAGTTCTTGAAAATGATTACAACATTGTCGCTCGATTTATTGAGGAGAACACACAAGCGTCCAGGGAGACCGCATCATGAGTGTTGAAACCGCGGTGCTCTCAAACGGATTGCGTATTGTCACGCATGAGATGCCGCATCTTGAGACCGTCTCTCTTGGTATTTGGGTGAATGCTGGAGTGCGATCTGAAAGGCCGAATGAGCACGGGATTTCCCACCTTCTTGAGCATATGGCATTTAAGGGAACGCCAACACGTACAGCGCGACAGATTGTTGAAGATATCGAGTCTGTCGGGGGCGATCTTAATGCCGCCACCAGTCTTGAAACAACGGCTTACTACGCACGCATTCTAAAAAATGATGTATCGCTCGCCCTTGAAATTTTCAGCGATATTCTGCAAAACCCGCTTTTCGACCCGCACGAGCTTGAACGTGAGCGTGACGTGATATTGCAGGAAATCGCAGCTTCTTATGATAGCCCAGATGAAACCGTCTATGATTTAGCCCAAGAAGCTGCATTCCCGGGACAGGCCCTTGGGCGCCCAATTCTCGGGACAGTAGAAAGTGTAACCGCTTTCACTTCGGAGGCATTGCACGCTTATCTAACCGATAAATATCAGGCTGGAAATTTGGTCTTAGGTGCTGCGGGCGCAGTAAGTCATGATAACATCGTTGCTTTGGCAGAGCGTTATTTCGGAACATTAAACGGCAGCGGTGCCGCATCCACAGAACCTGCTCATTACAAGGGTGGCATACGCCGTTCGGATCGTAATTTCGAGCAAAGTCATATCATCGTTGCTTTCGAAGGTGTGCCCTACAAACAAGATGATTTTTATACCAAACAAGTTTTTTCCGGCCTCTTTGGTGGCGGCATGTCTTCACGCTTGTTTCAAGAAATTCGCGAGCGCCGGGGGCTTTGTTATGCCATATATTCCTTTAGCTGGGGATTAGCGGATACAGGGCTCTTTGGCATTCATGCAGCGACGGGGGCCGAACAACTTCCAGAGCTTGTCGATGTGGTCATTGATGAGCTAAAACGTGCTGCACTTGAGGGACCGAATGAAGCAGAAGTCGCTCGTGCCAAGGCCCAACTCAAAGCAGGGCTTCTCATGAGTTTGGAAAGCTCAGGGGCACGCGCAGAACAGCTTGCTCGACAAATACTAGCGCTTGGCCGTCCACTTGAGATTGAAGAGTTAATCGAACGCGTTGAAGCGGTAAGCGTGAATAGCGTGCGTGATTTATCTGAAAAGCTGATTATCAACTGCCCGCCGACCTGTTCTACGGTTGGCTCACCTGGACGGCTTGAAATTTATGATCAAATTGCGGAAAGGCTTCAATAATATGGGGTCATAGTTAAGATTCAAAATAACAAATCGCGGTAAATTGAAAAACCAACACCCAGAACAAACCTGGGCTTTACAGTTAAGGATTAAAGGAGAGGCCGATGGCGTTCCTCAAATCCGTATCCGTTACGGAGACCGGCCCAGTCGTAAGAGGCGAGAGCGTCACCTTGCGAACGCCACAAATATCTGATTACGCTGAATGGGCAGAACTAAGGGCCATGAGTCGTGATTTCTTAACGCCATGGGAACCAACATGGGCGCGGGACGAGCTTTCTCGAGTGGCGTACCGCCGTCGAGTACGACATTATCTAAAGGATGTCCGGGAAGATGCAGGTTATGCCTTCTTCCTCTTTCGTAATAATGATGAAGCTCTTTTAGGAGGATTAACACTTAGCAATATACGCCGCGGGGTAACGCAGGCTTGTTCTCTTGGCTATTGGATAGGTGTCCCCTATGCAGCGCAAGGTTATATGACTGCGGGCGTATATACGATAATACCATTTGTATTTGAAACACTAAACTTACATCGTTTGGAAGCAGCCTGCCTCCCTATCAATCTAGCTTCAATCCGGCTTTTAGAACGGGTTGGCTTTAAGCGGGAAGGATTGGCTCGGCAATATCTGCGGATTAATGGTGTTTGGCAAGATCATCTGCTCTACGCTCTTCTTGAGGACGATATTCGCCTCGAACTTTGATGCAACGCGACAGATCTATACCAATGTATAAAATGATGGTTCAAGCTCACATCCCAAGCCGATTATCAGGCCGTATTGTTTATGCGTTGACTTTGGCAGTTTATGTGATTGTAGCATATGCTTTAGCCGCAGAACGCGCCTGGGCGCTTGAGCCTATTGTTATTGGTGAAGATCAAGAGAAAATCGAAATCACTCATCTGAGTGAACTCTATGAGGGGCGCGGCGACCGTCTCCAGGTCGAAACGGCGCCTGGGCCAGACGGCATTGCAGGACGGATGGCAATTCAGGCTGTAACCACAGGGACAAATCCAAATTGGGTAGTCTTTGCGCTTAACAATCCGACAGATAAACGTATTGAACGTTGGCTAACAGCCGAACGTTACAGCATTATTGGATCCGGCGTTTTTTGGCCGATCTTGGATTCAGCCCATATCGCCCAGATGACGCCATCCCTTGGTTTCCGCCCTCAACGCGTCGAGAATGACAATGCCGATATATTCCGCATTGAACTCGAACCGGGTGCAACCGTGACTTTCATTGCGGAGCTGAGTTCCGATCGCTTTCCACGACTTTATCTTTGGAAAGCTCATGCTTACGAAAAAAAACTGCGCGACCTAACTCTGTTTAAGGGAATATTACTCGGAATAACCGGAATCCTCGCAGTATTTCTGACGGCCATTTTTGTAGCTAATCACAAAGCGATTTTCCCATCTGCGGCTCTCATAGCTTGGAGCGTCGTGGCCTATCTTTGTGTCGATTTTGGTTTTTGGCATAAGCTGTTTCAATTGAGTCCGGAAGATAATGCGATATATCGTGCGGCCTCGGAAGCTGCCATCGCCGCAAGCATTGTAATTTTTCTATATACGTTTCTGCGAATTTCTCTCTGGCATTCTTGGATTAGAATTGCATTTCTTGGCTGGTTTGCAGCACAGGTCGGTTTGATTATTTTTGCATTGATCGATGCCAAGCTGGCTGCAGGTTTCGCACGCAGCTCATTTATACTCCTCAGCACAGTAGGAACACTGATAATTGTCTATCTCGCATTACGTGGACAGGACAGAGCTTTAGCTCTTGTGCCAAGTTGGTTTCTGTTCATGGTATGGCTATTTGGGGCTTCCGTTACCATTCTGGGGCAACTATCAGGAGATATCGTCGTTTCCGGATTGGTTTCTGGATTAGTCCTGATTGTCCTGTTACTTGGGTTTACCGTTATCCAGTTCGCTTTCCGCTCTTTTGAACCCCTCTATGGTGCACCACCAAGCCAACTTCAACAACGTTCTCTGGCAATTGATGGTGCGGCAGCAGCTGTCTGGGAATGGAATGCCCGTCGCGATGAAATCAGCGTCAGCGAAGAAGTCGAAATCGCTCTTGGTCACTCCCAGGGAACGCTCAATTGCCGGGTGGAAGAGTGGTTGAAGCACCTTCATCCCGCAGACCGTGAACGGTTTCGTATGTTGCTTTGGTCTATTCAAGAAAAAAATGGTGGTTCGCTATCCCTAGATTTCCGTATGCGTCGATCAGATAGTTCCTATCTCTGGTTTGAATTGCGGGCTCACTCGGCCCCTATTACACAATATCGATCCCTTAAATGCGTCGGTTTGATGCGTGATGTCAGTAATTCCAAACGTTCCCAAGAACGCCTGCTGCATGATGCTGTACATGACAGTTTAACCGGCTTACCAAATCGTGAATTGTTCCTCGACCGTATGTCAAATGCAATAATACGTACCCAACAGGAAGGGGCAAATCGGCCAACGGTTTTATTCATAGATATCGACAGATTTAACAACGTAAACAACAGTTTCGGCCTCGTGGTTGGCGATAGCATGTTGCTCACCATTGCGCGCCGTCTATCACGCCATCTTAATCCGCTTGATACACTCGCTAGGGTTGGCGGAGATCAATTCGCCATATTGCTTGTGACTGAAACTGAACCCAAGCAAATTGCCATGCTGGCGGAACGCGTACGTCGGTCTTTACGAAGCCCAATGAAAATCTCTGGCAAAGAAATTATTCTCACTGGCAGTATCGGCATTGCAGTTTATGACGGCAAACAGTCTGATCATCAGGATGTTTTGCGAGAGGCGGAAATGGCCATGTATCGCGCGAAACGGTCAGGCACGGACAGGGTTGAAATCTTTAAACCCACTATGCGCGGCGAACAGGATGATCGTGTGGCTATGGAAAGCGATCTTAGGCGGGCGATTGATCGCCGACAGATCATCATTTTATATCAACCTATTATGCGTTTGGAGGATGAAGGGGTTGCGGGCTTTGAGGCACTCATGAGATGGGATCATCCACGCCTTGGACGTCTTAATCCGCAAGATTTCATACCAGTTGCCGAAGATGCCGGATATATTTCTGAGCTGGGCAGTTTTGTGCTTGATCGGGCATCCCGTCAGGCAGCCCGCTGGCAAAAAATATTGCGCCGGCCCGAAGAACCGCTATTTGTCAGCATCAATATTTCCAGCCGTCAGCTCTTCCGCCATGACCTTATTCAGGATATCCGACTTATATTAAAACGTGATGCTGTGCCAAAAGGGACCGTTAAGCTGGAAGTCACCGAATCTCTTGTTATGGAAAACCCTGAACAAGCAGCAGAAATTCTTGAATGGCTCAAGGGAGCGGGAGCGGGTCTTTCTCTTGATGATTTCGGAACGGGATACTCCTCTTTAAGTTATTTGCAACGATTCCCCTTTGATACAATCAAGATTGATAAATCCTTCCTTCGCCAAGAAGGGGCCAACGGATCTGGTCCGGTGATTGTCCGCTCTATTGTTTCTCTGGCGCATGAACTTGGCAAAGACGTTGTTGCTGAGGGAATTGAAGTTACGGAAGATGCAACATTCCTTCGATCTCTGGGATGTGAATATGGGCAAGGATATTATTATGGTGAGCCGATGACAGAAAAAGAGGTTGCAACACTTCTGAGCGCCATAGCAAAGTCCAATAAAAAGTCCGATAAACGCAAAACAGCATCATCGCGCGCGCGCAGAGCAAAAGACACGGCAAAACAAACTCACCCCATCCAGACCGCAACTGATAGCTTGCCACAAGGCGAAACCAGTACCGAAACACCCTGAGCATATACGCTAAGCGTGGTGGTGCCGGTTTTGCGAAAAAACTTTAATCATTATGTGAATTAGAAATTTTCAGCCGCTATGCATGACCGGCATCACTTACAAGATGTGACGGATTTATACCGATCTTTTCAAACACACGCCTATATTTCTCATCCAGATCCCCGTCGAAAATAAGACCCAGATCAGCAGGACAGTGTAGCCAGCCATTTTCCTGGATTTCGCTTTCTAGCTGCCCAGGTGCCCAACCAGCATACCCCAGAGCCAACAGAGCTTTGTCCGGCCCATCTCCAGAAGCGATTGCGCGCAGAATATCGATTGTAGCTGTTAAGCAAACACCCTCATTAATTGGCAAAGTGCTCTCTGCCACATAATAGTCCGCGCTGTGCAATACAAAACCCCGGCCGGTTTCAACAGGCCCACCAACATGAACCGCCATTCTTCCCAAATCAGTCGGAACATTGATCCTCTCATCATTCGGGACAATTTCAAGCTGCTCAAGAAGCTCCAAAAAACTGATATGAGGTGCCCGTTGATTAATAATAATGCCCATCGCTCCATTTGCAGAATGAGCGCACATATAAATAACTGAGCGACTAAATCTGGGATCAGACATAGCTGGCATAGCAACAAGAAGCTGGCCATCTAAATAACCTTCTGCACCAGAGTCGAAATCTTCTTTGACATCGGTCGTCATGTTTAAAGAGTAACCGGACTCACCCATCTCTGTGAAGGGAGAGATTTATGATTTTTAGTTAACTTTTTGCAAAGTGTGGCTATAAGCTAGCCTCACATAACATTGATTGATAATTAAACAAATTGAATATGTCATTTTTCTACCAATATAAAATGAGCAACAATAGAGATAGTATGGTTAAGACAGACTGGAATGATAATGCTAGGGCCAAATATACGTTTCACCGCACTTCTGACCGGGCTTTTCTCAGTATTTGCGTGTGGAGTCTTCTATTCAATCTCTGGTGTAACTGCGGCGCCAGATACAACTTCCTCATGGGTTAAAGGGCTTCATTCGCAAGTGCGGCTCATATCCGGACATCCTGGTCCCATTGCTCCACCCGATCGAGTGTTTGCTGGTGTCCACATAAAACTTGAAAAGGGTTGGAAAACCTATTGGCGTTTTCCTGGAGATGCTGGTGCGCCTCCACATTTCAATTGGACTGGATCATCCAATCTTAAAAATGCCAAAATTCATTGGCCGTCACCCCGTCGGCTTGCCGATCCTTATGGCACGTCCATTGGATATTTGGATGAGGTAGTTTTCCCAATTCATATTGAGCCAAAAGAGGTTGGAAAGCCCGTTGATCTCAACCTCAAGTTTGAATATGCCGTTTGTAAGGATATTTGCATTCCAGCTGAAGCAAAAATCAAATTGAAAGTCTTAAGCAGGGTAACAAGCACGGGGGCTCACGGAAAGTTGATTGCTCACTATCTCGCTCGCGTTCCGCCTGAGATTTCAGCCCCCCCCAGTAAAACTTCAAATGGTCCAACCATCCGTAAAATCACGGCTCAATTGGAAGGGAAATCTCCTAATTTGATTATCGAAGCCGTTTTTACGGACGGCGCAAAAAACAGAGATCTTTTTGTTGAGGGACCGGAGCAGTTTTATCTACCGGTACCCAAGCGCCTTGATGATGGTTCTCAAGGCATAATCCGATTCCGCGTGGATCTTAGCCAAGGAGACAATCCAAAGCAGCTCAGGGGCAAATCGATCAAATGTACACTTGTTTCAGACGTTGGCTACGCGGAGATCGCCTGGCGCGTCAAATAGTGATCCACACAAAAAGGCGATCCACGACGCAGAAACCATCTTGGCCTGGAGCATTTGAGCCAGTAAGGTCGTAGCCAGTTTATATATGTTTTAAGTTCAACCAAGAGGGAATAATTATGGCAATCGGCATAGGCGATCGGCTCCCGCAAGCGAATTTTAAGATTATGACGGATGATGGTCCTGCAAATGTCACGTCCGAAGAAATTTTTTCCGGTAAGAAAATCGTTTTGTTTGCAGTTCCCGGTGCCTACACGCCCACATGTCACGGACAACATGTTCCCGGATTTCTCGAAAACTTCGACGCGTTAAAGAGCAAAGGCATTGATGAAATTGTTTGTGTTGCCGTAAATGATGTTTTCGTTCTTAAACATTGGGGTAAGGATACTGGGGGAGAAGGAAAAATTCGATTTCTCTCTGACGGCAACAATGAATTTACGAAAGCTATCGGCCTTGATTTTGATGCGTCAGCCGCAGGACTTGGCATTCGATCAAAACGTTATGCCATGATAGTGGATGACGGTGTTGTTAAATTCTTAAGTGTCGAAGAAGTGCCAAGCCAAGTTGCTGTTTCGAGTGCTGAAGACGTTTTGAAGGCACTTTAGTGCATCCGGCATTTATATAGAACATCTGGACGATCTAATCTTTTTGATGTCGCATTTTTCTGCCTAAGCGAAGCTTTTGCTTCGCTTAGGCGTAGCCAGGTCACAAAACCAGTATCCCCCACGGGTTACGTTCTAGCGGATGTTTTTTCCGGAAACACTTTTAAATCATTAAGTCTATTCACCATCCATAAGGGCTTCGGCAATACCCAGAAATGGCGCCATACCTTCGCGGGCAAGCTCGTCTGCCCGCTCATTTTCCGGGTGTCCGGCATGACCCTTGACCCAATGCCATTCAATATCATGGCGCTGACGAGCAACATCCAGGGCCTGCCAAAGGTCAATATTTTTAACGGGCTTTTTTTGAGCTGTTCGCCAACCATTATGCTTCCATCCTTCAATCCAATTTGTAATGCCCTCACGCAAATAAGTTGAATCTGTATGAAGCTCGACCCTACAATGGCGCTTTAATGCACCCAGCGCTTCGATGGCCGCTGTAAGTTCCATGCGATTATTTGTGGTCTCAGGCTCGCCCCCTTTAAGTTCCTTGCGATGTTCACCGTAAAGCAAAATTGCACCCCAACCACCAGGCCCTGGGTTTCCCGAACATGCCCCATCGGTGTAAATCACTACCTTTTCAGCCTCTTCCGTCATTAATCAATCATCTCCTAATCCATATTCGCTAACGCTTGCCACCTGTTGATGGAAGTGCAATTTTCTCAGATATTCCATGGGGTCTTTTGGCTGGACAAATGCACTCGAACTCCTATTCAGCCAGTCATAAACTCGGGTTAGAAGAAAACGCAGCGCAGCTCCACGAGCAAGGAGTGGCAAAGCCTCCAGCTCCTCCTTTTCTATGTTCCGGATTTTTTGGTACCCTTTCAATAATGCTCGGGCTTTGGTGATATTGAAGGAATTATCAGATTCAAAACACCAAGCATTGAGGCAAATTGCCAGATCGTAGGCCAGCATATCCTTACAAGCGAAATAAAAGTCTATGAAGCCGGAAACTTTGTCATCAAGAAAAAACACGTTATCGGGAAAAAGATCCGCATGAATTATACCCTCTGGAAGTTCTGCCGGCCAATGGGCTTCGAGATGGGTGAGTTCTTTTTTGATTTGATGTGCCAATCCCGGAGTCACTTGATCAGCATCCTCGCTAAAACTTTCATAAAGTGGGCGCCATCCCTGAACTGAGAGACTATTCGCCCTCGTCATGTTGAAATTGAGGCCAGCCAAATGCAATTGAGCAAGATTTTCACCGAGAGCCGCACAATGAACCGTCTTGGGCCGACGAATCCATAGCCCTTCCAAAAATGTCACGAGTGCCGCAGGACGTCCGGCCAACTCTCTGAGGATGCGGTGTTCACGGTCACGCACAGGCGTTGGACATGTGATGTTGGAACTAGCTAAATGCTCCATGAGACCTAGAAAGAAAGGAAGATCTTCTTCTCTCACACGTTTCTCGTAAAGGGTCAGAATAAATGGCCCTTTGCTCGTATGCACGACGTAGTTCGTGTTCTCGACACCCTCGGCGATCCCTTTATAAGAAAGGAGATCACCCAAGCCATAGCTTTCGACAAATGCAGCAAGTGCGTCATCGGGGACTTCAGTATAAACAGCCATGATAGTATTCGATATTATTCGGCAGCTAATCCGCGAAGCTCGCGTGGAAACTTGAAGGCGATATTTTCTTGAGCCGTATTTACAGTCTCAACGGTAACTTCAAAGCGTTCGGAAAAATCTTGGACAATTTCATCAACCAAGATCTCCGGCGCGGAAGCCCCAGCGGTTATTCCAAGCGTATCTATTCCAACAAAATCATTCCATGAGATATCTGAAGCCCGTTGGATAAGATAGGACTTTTTGCAACCCATCCGCTCAGCCACTTCGACAAGGCGCTGTGAATTTGAGCTATTGGGAGCACCAACTACAATAAGTCTGTCACAACGCCACGCTATGGCTTTTACCGCAGCTTGGCGATTAGTGGTTGCGTAACAAATATCTTCCTTATGAGGGGCAGCAATGTTTGGAAAACGCTTCTTCAATATGTCCACGATTTCTCTGGTATCATCAACTGAAAGAGTGGTCTGCGTGATATAAGCAAGACGCTCAGCGGATAGAGGCATGAAGGTCTCAGCATCTTCTGCTGTCTCTATTAATTTAATTGCGCCTTCATCGAGTTGCCCCATTGTACCGATCACTTCCGGATGACCGGCATGGCCAATAAGAACGATCTCATATCCCTTAGCGTTGAGCCGTTCAGCTTCAACATGAACTTTAGAAACCAAAGGGCAGGTCGCATCTAAATAGAAAAAATTCCTGCGAGCTGCTTGGACGGGGACCGACTTAGGAACGCCATGAGCAGAAAAAATCACAGGGGCATTTGTTTCAGGTATTTCATCCAGCTCTTCGACAAAAATGGCTCCCTTTTTGCGTAGCCCATCGACAACATAGCGGTTATGGACGATTTCATGGCGCACATAGACCGGCGCACCGAACTTCTCAAGAGCCAGTTCAACAATTTGAATTGCGCGATCAACCCCTGCGCAAAATCCTCGTGGTGCACAGAGCAAAATCGTTAATGGAGGTTTCGATGGAAGAATCATCTTTGGAGAAGAATCTTTCTTTTCTATTAGCGCTCTACTCATTTAGCTGACTTTTTCAAGCATTTAAACTGGGTTATGCAACAGAAATACGCAAGACTAAATATGGGCTTGCCGCAATTTAACCTGACAGATAGGTTGGTGCTCCTTGAATCATATACTGAAAAAAGAGCTTGGTCCCAGCTCAGAGGACTTAAAACGGCCTTTTTCAGGCGTATAGCTGTACATCATAACAAAGATAATAAGATGATTATGCTAACGGGGGTGTTGTGGAAAGAATGAGACGGATCGCAATGGCGGTGCATCGAACAATTCTCCTTTTGGGAGTAGTGCTCTTTGTACAAGGATGCGCGATTTCCCATCTAACTTCTGGATTTGGTTCGAGTGTTTTTGGCTCTTCCTCTTCAAAATCTCCCAAAAAAACCGCGAATACATGGAATCCAACAGTCACTGAAGAGAGACTTTTAGCTGCAGCCAAAACCGACCCTGATGGTCCCGCGGATATTCCTACCACAGCAAAAGGTTGCCCAAAGTTTGTCGTTTGGCCACGGGATCGTTACGTTACTACGTACGAAGCTGGCCGTGCTGGCGACGGGCTTGCCATCGTTTATCGTGGTGAGATTACAAAAACGGCTCGGGAATGCGAAATTTCTCCAAACGGACGGATCACAGTTAAATATGGATTTGCAGGGCGTGTACTTTTAGGGCCAAAAGGTAAACCAGGCTCCATAAAACTCCCTGTCTTAGTTCACGTCACGAATGGAGACAGAGACAAAGTTAACTCCGATAAGGTTGGTGTCGCAGTCACTGTTTCCCCCGATAAACCGATCGGATATTTCTCTTTGGTACGTCGAGTTACCTTCGACCTCACCCCTGGAACCTTACCAAGCGACTATAAACTTTTTGTTGCTTTTGATCGTAAGGATCAAGGGGGGCGGGGATAGTACAAAATCAAATCCTGATTACACTTAACAAAACTATCATATTAGTGAATTGACAGCGTCGCCGGATTTTCTATCGTATAGCCTCTACGCTGTACGTATGTTGATCTGAAAGTCCAGCGTATCATTTGACCAATTGAGATCTGCGGGAGAGACCGGAATTTATCCGGCGCCGAAGGAGCAACCGCCCCGGAAACTCTCAGGCACCAGGACCGCAGATTGATGGCGCTCTGGAAAGTAGCCGCCGTGTTCTTGGCCGGCTCACCGAAGGGGTAAGCTTTTAGCACCAGATTAAGTGATAAAAGCGAATTCTCTCAGGTTCCGCGACAGAGGGGGCATGAACCGGTAGATCTTGCTGCCGGATATGTCCACGCGGTACTGGGGATCTCTTAAATGAGCGCACAAAAAGCAGATCAAGAACCACCCTTAAAAAAGACGCCGCTTCATGCTTTGCATGTGGAATTAGGTGCAAAGATGGTATCTTTTGCAGGCTATGAAATGCCGGTTCACTATCCAATGGGTGTTTTGGGTGAGCATCAACATACACGATCTCAAGCGGGCCTTTTCGATGTTTCCCATATGGGTCAGGCATTTCTTTCCGGCCCGGATCATCAGACGGTGGCTACTGCTTTGGAAGCCCTCGTTCCCGGCAACATTAAAAGCCTTGGCCTTGGGCGGATACGTTACACGCTCCTGCTTACCGAGGAGGGCGGAGTTATTGACGACCTGATGGTGACGAGATCCATCTCAGCCGACGATGATGGCCGTTTGCTCCTTGTTGTGAATGCTGCTCGCAAGGCCGTTGATTATGATCATCTCTCATCACATTTGCCGGAAACAATTGAACTCCAACCATCTGATGATCGTGCCCTTCTGGCACTCCAAGGACCTAAGGCCGCGACTGTTTTGGACCGCCACTGCCCGAAAGCAACTGCCCTCTCTTTCATGACCGCAACCAGTGCAGAATTTGATGGTTTGGATTGTCATGTGAGCCGCTCAGGCTATACCGGCGAGGATGGTTTTGAGATATCCATAACGGCAGATAAAGCAGAAACGCTTGTTAGGACACTACTTTCCGATGATGATGTCGCTCCAATCGGACTTGGCGCTCGAGATTCGCTTCGGCTTGAGGCCGGTCTTTGCCTTTACGGCCACGATATCGATGAAACCACTTCTCCGGTTGAAGCAGATTTAGGCTGGGCTATCAGCAAAGCCCGTCGTGAAAATCGCGGGTTTCCTGGTGCAAAGCGCGTTATTGACGAACTAAAAACGGGCCCAGCCAGGCTTCGGGTCGGTATCAAACCACAAGGACGGGCACCAGCACGCGAAGGTACAGAAATTCTAAGCAAAGATGGACAAGAGATAGGTGTTATAACAAGTGGCGGTTATGGACCAACCGTTGAGGGGCCAATAGCAATGGGCTATGTGGCGCGGAGTTTTGCAAATGAGGGAAACGAAATTCAACTGCTAGTGCGAGGCAAAACAATGAGCGCTAATATTGTGCCCCTTCCTTTTGTCCCACACAGATATTACAGACAGAAGAAAATTTGACATTTAGAAGCGAGCAATAGGTCATGACTGAAATTTTTTACACCAAAGACCATGAATATATCCGGATTGAAGGAGATATCGGTATCGTGGGAATCACAAATTACGCCCAAGACCAATTGGGTGACGTGGTTTATGTCGAACTGCCGGAAGCTGGCAAAACTGTCAGTAAGGGCGATGAGGCTGCCGTAGTTGAATCGGTTAAGGCAGCTAGTGAAATTTATGCACCGGTCAGTGGTGAGGTGACCGAAGCAAACAGCCAATTGGAGGGGAGTCCTGCTTTGGTCAATCAGGACGCCGAAGGCAGCGCCTGGTTTCTCAAACTCAAGATCACCGATAAAGGGGAACTTGATGGTCTTATGACGGCTGAGGCCTATAAAGAATTTATCGATGGATTGTCCTGATGCGCTATCTTCCACATTCTGATGCCGATCGGAAGGCCTTGCTCGCGAAGATCGGTGTTCCTTCGGTTGACGTGCTTTTTGCAGATATTCCGGAGGCTCAGCGCCTCAAAGAGTTACTGGATTTACCACCCCATCAGAGTGAGTTTGATGTTGAACATCATTTGTCCGGGCTCGCCAACCGAAATATTGCTGCCGGCAGCGTTCCTTTTTTCATTGGCTGCGGTGCTTATCGCCACCATGTTCCGGCACTCGTTGATCACCTCATTCAGCGCTCGGAATTTCTAACCTCTTATACTCCTTATCAGCCGGAAATAAGCCAAGGTACACTGCAATATCTTTTCGAGTTTCAGACACAAGTCGCTTTGCTTACTGGAATGGATGTCGCCAATGCTTCGATGTATGATGGCTCAACAGCATGTGCGGAAGCCGTGCTTATGGCCCACCGTGTGACCAAGCGCAATAAAGTACTGATTTCGGGCGGCCTGCATCCCCAATATCGCAGCGTTGTCGAAACACTCTCTCATTTCTCTGAAAACGAAGTTGCCAGCCAGCCACCCGCTCCCGAAGGAGAAGAAGATCTTACTGCTTTGATCGACGAGCAAACTTCTTGCGTTGTGGTCCAACTTCCAAGCGTTTATGGCCATCTCAACGATTTAACGGCCCTTGCGGATGCCGCGCATGCAAAGGGGGCTTTGCTTATAGCGGTTGTGACCGAAGTGGTGGCCTTTGGGGCTATTCGCTCACCAGGGGATATGGGTGCGGATATTGTTGTAGGCGAAGGGCAATCTATAGGAAACAATCTGAATTTTGGCGGTCCTTATGTTGGGCTTTTTGCGACACGTGAAAAATACGTAAGGCAAATGCCCGGCCGTCTTTGCGGTGAAACGGTCGATGCCGATGGGCAACGCGGCTATGTGTTGACACTCTCAACTCGCGAACAACATATCAGACGCGAAAAAGCGACAAGTAATATCTGCACAAATTCCGGCCTTTGCTGTCTGGCCTTCACAATTCATTTGTCTCTTCTGGGGGAAAAAGGGATCAGGCGTTTGGCGCACATCAATCACGCTAACGCGGTGGCGCTCGCAAAAGTTTTGAGTGAAATTAATGGTGTTGAACTCCTCAACACTGCTTTCTTCAACGAGTTTACAATTCGATTGCCGAGAAACGCTGAGGACGTGATCGAAGCTCTTGCCGAGAAAGGTGTTCTGGGAGGCGTCCCGGTTGCACGTTTAGAGCCGGATAATAAGTCATTGAACAACCTTCTCATTGTTGCAGTAACAGAAGTCATCACGGTTGAAGACCGCAATGCTTATGCCAAAGCGTTGAAGGAGGTGCTGTCATGATGAACAGGCAGGGGCGTAAAACGACACCTAATGACGCAACCTCCCATTCCAAACAAACATTCACCGGCAATTGTGGGCTTGATATTGAAGAGCCGTTGATTTTTGAAGTGGGAGACCTGGAACGTTCCGGCGTTGACCTATCTGAGCCTGAGCCCTGCGAAACACATCTCGACGGTCTTGAGCGCCGCCAACCCATAGGCCTCCCCGGCCTCTCAGAACCAGAGGCCATGCGCCATTATGTGCGCCTAAGCCGGAAGAACTATGCCATCGATGCCGGGCTTTATCCCTTGGGCTCCTGCACCATGAAGCATAACCCCCGGCTTAATGAAAAAATGGCACGCTTGCCGGGATTTGCCGACATTCATCCCCTGCAACCGGCTAGTACTGTGCAAGGCGCACTTGCATTGATTGATTTGCTTGGCCATTGGCTTCTTGAACTCACCGGACTCCAAGCCGTTGCCTTATCTCCAAAAGCTGGTGCCCATGGCGAGCTTTGCGGCATGATCGCCATCAAGGCCGCCCATGAAGCAAATGGAGAATCAGCGACTCGTAATATAGTCCTTGTTCCGGAGTCGGCCCATGGCACCAATCCGGCCACTGCAGCACTCCTGGGCTATAAAGTGCGAGCGGTCCCCGCTCAAGATGATGGCACTGTCAGCATTACAGCCGTGCGAGATTTGCTCGGGCCGGATGTTGCAGGGATTATGCTTACCAACCCTAATACGTGCGGTCTCTTCGAACGTGACGTTGCAAAGATAGCAGACGCCATTCATGAGGCGGGTGCCTATTTTTATTGTGACGGGGCAAATTTTAACGCCATTGTCGGAAAAACACGTCCGGGGGATCTTGGCATTGACGCCATGCACATTAATCTCCACAAAACATTTTCAACGCCCCACGGCGGCGGTGGCCCGGGGTCTGGTCCTGTGGTCTTCTCGAAAGCATTGGCCCCTTTCGCACCGCTCCCTTATGTGGTGCGGGATGGTGAAAAACTGCGCCTTGTTGAAACTGCTGATCAAACCGACGAAAAACCTTTCGGACGTCTGACGGCGTTTCACGGTCAGATGGGGATGTTTGTGCGGGCCATGGCTTATATGCTGAGCCATGGGGCGGATGGGTTAAAACAAGCTTCTGAGGACGCAGTCCTCAACGCTAACTATATTCGTGCCGGGCTTCGCGATCTCATGACCCAGCCCTTTGGCGATCAAATATGTATGCATGAAGTTCTTTTCGACGATGCATTCCTCAAGGAAACAAATGTCACCACTCTCGACTTTGCCAAAGCGATGATCGATGAAGGGTTCCATCCTATGACGATTTACTTCCCACTTGTTGTGCATGGGGCCATGCTCGTGGAACCCACGGAATCAGAGTCCAAAGCAAGCCTCGATCAATTTATTGCAACTTTGAGGGATTTAGCAAAAGCCGCAAAGGCTGGTGATAAAGAACGGTTCACATCAGCGCCAAACCATGCCCCCCTGCGCCGCCTTGATGAAACGCAAGCGGCACGTCGTCCGGTATTACGCTGGAAGCCGTCAGAGCAAGTGGAGGCGGCAGAGTAACTTAATGCTACTGAGAGCAAGCTGCCAAAAAAGAGTGGATTTCTCTTCAATGCCTGACAAAAATATCCTTGTCCCCTTCTTGGGCGAGCACCTCGCCATACTGTATATCGCCCTCGTTTAACACATAGGGGATGACCACAATGACAGAGTAATCGCTCATATGCTCTAGGGAAATGGCAATCGCATCGGATTCGGTATCGTTTGACGGTTCGGAAAGATGAATATCATAGACAATAGCGGTGGCCTTATAGTCACCATTTTGCGCCGCTTTGCGGAATGCGGTTTTTAATATATCAATCAATTCTTGTGACGTAAGCATCTCATCATCGTCATCCTCTTCCTCAGCGCCAAACATGGTGATTTCCCCGTCAGGCGTCATCGCCCCCCCATAGGGATAGAACTCTCCATATTCTTTAAGCATGTGTTCTGCGAAACCGATAATCGCGTTCATCAGCTCTTCGGCTTCAGTTTTTACTGTGTCCACGGTCCGCTTGCTCCCTTATAAGAGACTACAATAACTTTGTTTCATTAACTTAGTTAGCCCCCGCCAAAGCAATTCATGCCACCTGTTTGACCAAAGGCCGTTATTGCAGTCTGGTATATATTGCGACGACAGAATTTTCCTGACGTCATTGTCCAAAATATACATATAGCAAATATTACGACAGCATTCTTTTTTCTACCTTTACGTGTGCAGTGCAGCAAATGCTCGCATATTTCTGCCTTTCTTTTTCGCTACGAGCTATTGACACTTGTGTGGATGTGAGTGGGGACAAGAGATATGGATGCTGCCAAGATTGTGTTGGCTGTACTGGCCGTGGTTGGATTATTTTATTTCAGCTTAAATATTGGGCGGATTGCACGAGAAAAATACGGGCTGAGACTTTTTACATCGGTTTCCTTTGGTGCCGTGCTTTCGGGCGCGATATTCGCCTTTCTTGGTGGTTACACGCTTTATATGTCAAACACTGAACAGAGCGGAATTTCTCACCAAGATCTCGTTAATTGTGTGATTTATTTCGCCGCTGCAATTCTCAGCGCCTGTTTCGCGCTTTACCGGAATATTCGCTGCAGCAATCTCGTTTTTGGTCTGGTATTTAGCCTTGTCCAACTTGTTACCGCGACACTTATTGTGGCTATTGTCGCCTGGTTTGTGATCAAAAAATTTCCTAAGCGTTTTAGCCCCCTTCACGTCCCTCAGTAATTGTTAGGTCACAATTGCTGTCGTCTTAAAAAAAAGAGGCCGGGTCCTGAGACCCGGCTTCTAGTTTGTTCCTCCTAAGACTTTGGGCCTTAAAAAGCTCATTAATTGAGCTTGCTTTTTATATCCTGTATCGTTTGATCAATAAGGCCATCCGCTATCTTTGCGTCAAGCTTTGTGCTGATCAACTTACCCGCGGCACTGACGGCAACATCCACTGCCGCAGCCCGCACCTCGCTCATCGCCTGCGCTTCCGCACGAGCAATCTTTTCTTCAGCAAGGCGAGTGCGCCGCTCAAGTGATTCCTTTAGTGATTGGCGGGTTTCCTCCGCAAGGGTTTCAGCTTCTTTGCGCGCATGAGTTACAATTTCTTCAGCACTCTGTTCCGCTTCAAGCTGCTTACGCTCATAATCAGCAAGAATGGCTTGTGCTTCCTCTCGAAGCTTGCGCGCCTCTTCAAGCTCGTTCTGAATTTGCTCAGCGCGTTTGTCGAGCGCCTCACCAGCTTTATGTGGCACCTTGTAATAGAGAATTAGTGCTAAAAAGCCGAAAAAGGAAACCGCAACCCAAAATGTCGGATCTGAAAATAGGCCCATATCCATCTCCTATCCGGATTTCAATGTGCTGCCAACGGCATCTGCGATTTCTGTCTTCGAGGGCGTGGCACCTATCAACTCCTCAAGAAGCGTTTGTACCGTGTCTTCGGCGACATCACTGACTTGTGAGAGGGCTTCGGTCTTCGAGGCCATAATACGCGCCTCCGCCTCTGCAGTTTTTTCGGAGATTTTTTTATCCACTTCAGCCCGTTCACGCTCAATCTCAGCATTGAGCTTATCGCGTGTCTCTTGTGCAATGGCATGCGCCTTCGCCCGCGCCTCAGCCAAAGCCTGCTCATAAGATGCGATAGCCTTTTCCGTTTGCGCTTTGATCCGCTCCGCCTCATCAAGGTCGCGACTGATCCGGTCGCTTCTCTCCTCAATCACAGTCGCAATCCGTGGCAATGCGACACGCGCGAGGAAAATGTAAAGCGCAATAAAACAAATCGCGAGCCATATGAGTTGTGGCGCGAAATCTGTGATTTCAAGCTGGGGCATAAGAACCTCCCGCTGGAACCTAAACCTTTCACCATGTCAAAAAATATGGCGTAGGTCTTCGCAGGTGATTTCCGGCCTAAAACGCGAATAAGATGATAAAAGCGACAACAAGTCCGAAAAGACCTGTCGCCTCGGCAAGCGCAAAGCCCAAGAGCAAATTGGCAAATTGGCCGGGAGCTGCCGAAGGATTACGCAAAGCACCAGAGAGGTAATTGCCAAAAATATTGCCGATACCAATACCGGCACCAACAAGTGCAATTGACGCAAGCCCGGCACCGATCAATTTCGCTGCTGCTGGATCCATTATAGTTCTCCTTGAAAACGTGAAACGTTACGAAAAATTCTTAACTCTCTGTTTTATTGAGCTTCCTGTCGGAAAACCGGTTTTCACTTTTCCGGAAGCTTTTTAATGATGCATATGCAACGCATCATTGAGATAGATACATGTCAGAATGGCAAACACATAAGCCTGTAAAAACGCTACCAAAATTTCGAGCCCCGTAAATGGGATCATGAAGAGAAGCGGTGCCCAACCGCCAACCACACCAAGGCTCACCACGAACGCACCAAACACTTTCAGCATGGTATGACCGGCCATCATATTGGCAAACAAGCGAACCGAAAGACTAATCGGACGGGTCAAATAGGAAATAACCTCAATAACAACCAACAATGGCAGCAGCACAATAGGTACGCCTGCAGGCACAAAGAATTTCAAAAAGCCTATTCCGTGCTTGATAAAGCCAATGATTGTCACTCCAATAAAAACGGTCGCGGCAAGAGCAAAAGTCACGATGATGTGGCTGGTCACGGTGAAGGTGAAGGGCAGCATGCCGAGTAAATTGCATGTCAGGATGAAAGTAAAAAGCGTGAACACGAAAGGAAAATATTTCATCCCTGCCGTACCGACATTTTCCCGCACCATATTGGCGACGAACTCATAAGCCATCTCGGCAATTGATTGCATGCGTCCGGGAACCAGCGCGCGCCCCTGTATGCTCAAAAGGAGAAATAGTCCAATCACAACAATCGCGATAACCATGAATAAGGAAGAATTTGTGAAAGAGGCATCGAGACCAAAAAACTCAAGGGGAATATAACGTTTAATCTCGAACTGATGCATCGGATCGGGCATTCCCCCGCCGCCATGGGCTCCGTGCTCCGCTCCTTTTGTGGCTGCCACAATAATCCCCTCAGTCTTCACCTTTTTTAACCGCAGGCTGAGCCGGTGGTTCTTGCCCCTGCACTTCTCTATCCTGTCTATCCTGCACTTCTCTATTAAGTGCGTCCGTGTCAAGGCCCTGCATTTGCTTTGCTGTGCGTATCACGTTAAGGGTGCCTGCGGCCAGCCCTAAGAACGTAAAAATCAACAGCAACACCGGCGATGTGCCTAACCATTTGTCGAGCCACCAGCCGATGAAAACACCGACAATGACACCAACAACCAGCTCCGTTGCCAACCGGAAGGCAAGACCTATAGCCGCACCCCTCTGTGAGGGATCAACTTCAGCCCCCCGGCGGGCTTTAGCACTTCCAAGGCGCTTCCCAAGCCGTGATAACCGCTTCTCGATAGCCTTCTTCTCTTTAGGCTCAAGTGGATCGCGGTTGTCGCCATTCCTGTCGGCTGAATGTGCCATGGATGTGCCTGCCCGGAACTGAATCGGTCGAATAACCACCGGGCCTTATAAACGCGGCGAACCATAGTGTGGCTCGGTGCAACTGTCAAGGATTCTAAAGTGTGAAACCCCAGGCCAAGGGGCTGATTCTGTTAGGTAAAATCCGTTCCTTCCTAATGCGGCAAAAGGCCCTAGCGTTATGAGGCTAAATTAAATGAATTCTGTTTGTGCACCGGTGTGCCATTCCCGCTAGAAAAGCGTCGAAGGGCGATGCCGGCGTATCGGTCGAGACGCTTGACGACGCGTGTGGCCACCGGAGCCAAACCCTTGAGGGCCGAGGCGTTTTTGCGCCATTATCAGCGCTGTTCGTCTTGACCGTAGCAGCAAGTGCGCCCTGCGACGAACAGCTTGATCCTGCAAAAACGCCTCGGCAGAATGATTCAATTTAGCCTGATAACGCTCTATGGTCTCCCCCTGCCTATCCGTGATGCGCAAAATATAAATCAACTGGCCTCACGGTATGATTCTGCCGTTGCAAGATCAACTGAAACGAGTTGGCTCACACCTTTTTCAGCCATTGTAACGCCAAAAAGCCTATCAACGCGCGCCATGGTCATAGGATGGTGTGTAATTACCAAGAAGCGCGTCTCGGTACTCGCGACCATCTCCTCCATCATATTGCAGAATCGCTCCACATTGGAATCATCCAAAGGCGCATCCACTTCATCCAAAACACAGATCGGCGACGGATTAGTCAAGAAAACCGCAAAAATAAGCGACATGGCGGTCAACGCCTTCTCACCGCCTGAAAGAAGGGTCAAAACCTGTGGTTTTTTGCCCGGCGGGCGAGCAACAATTTCGAGGCCCGCTTCGAGCGGATCGTCAGATTCTATGAGCTGCAACTCCGCTTCACCGCCCCCAAACAAAACTTTAAAAAGCTTTTGGAAATGGCCATTCACAATATCAAAAGCTTCGAGAAGACGTTTCCGGCCCTCCTTATTGAGGTTGGAAATGCCCTGCCTGAGGCGTGCAATGGCTTGCTCTAAATCATCACGTTCGCGTTCCATCTCCTCAAATTGCTGAGTAAGTTCTTCGGTTTCTTCTTCTGCCCGCAAATTAACACCACCAAGACGCTCGCGATCTGCTTTATGTTTTTGCAAGCGCCGCTCAATCTCCTGCAAGTTCGGCACGTCTTCACCGTCTTCTAATCCGGCAAGTTTCAAACAGTCTTCCGGGGCACATCCTAAACCATCACGAATGTGCCGAGCTTGCTCGGTGCGCCGCTCACGAGCAGCCTCAAGACGGGCCTCAATGCGAGCACGATCCTCTCTTGCTGTCGCAAGCTTGCCTTGCACATCGCGGAGCCCCTGATCGACCTCGCGGAGCGCATTCTCAGCTGTTGCTAGCGCGTCCGCTGCTTGCTTGCGCGTTTCTTCAGCTTTCGACATTTCAGACAGCAGTTTCTGACGTCTTTCAGCAATTTGTTCCGGCAGGTCTTTAAGGTCTTCAACTTCGATACGGGTTTTCTCAATACGGACTTGCAAATTCTCAACTTGAGCATCCGCGCTTTTGGATCGGTTAAGCCAACGCTCTTTTTCTTCTGCAATGGCCTCAAGCCGCTCTTGGCGAAGACGCATTTCCCGCTCCAAGCCTGCAACGGAAGCGCGGGCTTCTGTAAAAACCGTGCGCCGTTCCGAGACTTGAGCCTGATGCGATGCCAACTCACGGTCAAGCTCATCCGTTGGCGCAAGATTAACAAGAGCAGCTTCGGCCTCCGCCTTACGGGTTTCAGCCTCTTTCAAGCCTTGCCTGATACGCGACTTCGCTTCTGCAAGCGCTGCAAGCTTTTTATTGGTTTCCTGGTTCAAACGCTCAGACTTCGTGAGGGTATTGCGTGCCTCATCCAATTCATTTTGTGTTTGCCGCCAAACAGCCCGCAAACGCTTTTCTTCTGCTTGGGCGGCTTGAGCCGCTGCAAGCGCCTCTTGTTTTTCATGTTCGGAGGATACGGATAAAGCTTCTGCTGCCGCCATTTCGCGGTTTAACTCTTCCAGCCGATTGCGTTCTGAAAGCCGTTTGGCTGAAGCTGTCGGTGCATCAGCAGCGGTTGTAAAACCATCCCAGCGCCAAAGGTCCCCTTCTCTTGAGACAAGGCGCTGACCAGGAAGTAAACGGCTTTGCAATTGTTGACCCTGGTCACGTGTAACTATGCCAATTTGTGCAAGCCGCCGGGCAAGCTCCTGCGGGGCCTGGACAAATTGTGCAAGTGTTGCGACATCTTCGGGAAGACCTTGATCTCCCTGCCCTGTAATAGCGGTCCAGTGCGCCGGAGCTGTCGTGTCCGCCGCTGCATCGAGATCATCACCGAGTGCTGCTCCAAGTGCCAACTCATAGCCCGGGGTCACACGGACATTATCAAGGATTGGCCTCCATTGGTTCCCTGTTTCAGGCATCAGCAGCTTGGTGAGTGTCAGGACTTCTGTTGTTAGCTTTTGCGCTGAGAGTTTCGCCGCTGCCGCTTGTTCACGTTTTTCTTGGCCTTGTTCACGTGCTCTTGTATGAGCATCTTCCGCCGCAAGCACGTCCTGCTCAACCTTAGCTAATTCCTCAGCCAACCTTTCGACCTGTTGTGCTAGCGGTTCTGTTCCGCCCCCAGCTGAAAGTTGCTCATTAAGCGACTCATATTGCTGGTCAATCTCAAGCTGTTGGGCCTGGCCGCGCTCAATCTGGCGCTGCTGCTCGCTTATGGTTTCCTCAAGCTGCCTGCGGCTTGCCTTATGATCTGCCGCTTGAGCTGCTACCTCGGTAAGCTTGCTCTCCGCAACGGAAAGTTCTGCAGCCGCGGCTTCAAGCGTAGCACGGGCTGTAGCTTCGGCTTCCACGCGTCCTACCGTTGCATTTGTGAGTTCTGCGTTTTCCTGCTCCAGCCGCGCAAGAATGTCTTTTGCTTCACCAATCAAATCCTGCTCGCGTGTGAAATCCCGCTCAAGCTGCCCTAACTGATCTTTTAACTCCTGTTGGCGTGCGTTGGCCCGTGCTTCTTCCTTTTCAAGCGTATCGCGTTCTATATTAAGACGGTGCAACACGGCTGCACGGGTCGCTTCTTCATCCCGCAAAGGTTGTAAAGCCTCGCTGGCACCGGCCTGAGCACGTAGGGCTTCGGCTTCGCCTTGTGTATGCAGCCCAACCTCCTTGAGCGCCTCTTGAAGTGCTTCTTCCTCACTTTGTACAGCCTGCCCGGCGGTCACCCAGTTTAAGTGATGTTGAATGGCTTCTGCCTGCTGAATAAGGGTGGAGAGTTCCTTATAGCGCTTCGCCTGGCGGGCCTGTCTCTTGAGGCTGTTCAGCCGGGAGCCGATCTGCCCCATAATATCTTGCAAGCGCTCTAGATTACTTTCAGCAGCCCTTAGGCGAAGCTCCGCTTCGTGACGGCGGCTGTGGAGACCGGTAATGCCTGCGGCTTCTTCGAGAATTCTACGCCTTGCTTGCGGTTTGGCGTTGACGATTTCACCGATTTGACCTTGCTGCACGAGAGCCGGTGAACGGGCACCAGTTGAAGCATCAGCAAAAAGAAGTTGCACATCACGGGCACGCACGTCCTTGCCATTGATTCTGTAGGCAGATCCTGCCTCTCTCTCAATTTTCCGTGTGATTTCAAGAGAGTCGCTGTCATTAAACGCAGCGGGTGCCGTTCGGGCGGAATTATCAAGAAAAATAGTGACCTCAGCGGTATTACGTGCCGGTCTGCTTTGCGTTCCAGCAAAAATGACATCGTCCATGGCTGAGGCGCGCATGGTTTTATAGGACGTCTCGCCCATAACCCACCTTAGCGCCTCGAGCAGATTGGATTTCCCACACCCATTTGGACCAACAACACCTGTTAATCCTGGCTCAACGAGGAGCTCGGTCGGTTCAACAAAGGACTTAAAGCCCAACAATCTGAGGCGCGTAATATGCACGATGTTATTTCCTTTAACCTCGGCTTTGGATTAAGAGACGTTAGCAGCTTAGTAAAGCTTCAACTTAGTTCCGGATAGAAAATTTGGTGTGAGATATGATGATCTGTTTGCCCCATACACTGTCATTCCCGCGAAACTATACACGAAGGCGGGAATCCAAATCAGCCTTTCTATGTTTTCCATTCCTTCGTTTAAAAACTCCACCTTTAAGCATGTAATTTCAGTTCTCTTATTAAAATTCTGCGCTTTTCCCTAAAGCAACTTCATATTTGGATTCCCGCCTTCGCGCACTGCTGTCCGGGAAAATTTGGAAATGCATCTCCACTTGTTGTATGTGGAGCCTCAACGGCATACGCCAATAACCTCCCCCCTGGAGGGGGAGGTCGGCGCGAAGCGCCGGGTGGGGGGGGATTCATAAGACAATTCATGCTCTTGCACTTGCCTCCATCACCCCCATCCCAAACGCCATGCGACTTAGCCCTGATGGGCTAAGCCAGTGGCGTTTGGCCTTCCCCCCTCGAGGGGGAAGGAGCGCAAGTGGCACCGTCAGAACCAAGTCCCGATACTCCGAGATAGCGTTATGTCTTTTTATATCAACCACTTTTCACCTTCACCTAAAAATTCCCCGGACACCAATGTGCAAAGGCGGGAATGACGATGCGCCCGTGGAAGCTTCAGAAGAAGACCACTTACTTATAATTTGGGTCAAAATTTAAGGCGATGAGGTTGATCTATCTGCGTCCCAGCTAAAAGCCCATATCTCAACTACGTTAGATATGGTTCAATCATATTCCGCATCTGATCGATCGTAAGAACGGCACGAACCTTCTTCCCATTAATGAAAAAAGTTGGTGTACCTGTAACCCCGAGTTTACGCCCCCGTTGTTTGACCCATTTCAGACCTTCAACAATGTTTTGATTCTCGAAGCATGAGTCAAATTTCTTACGGGTTATCCCCGTTTCAGCTGCGACCTTAAAAATCGCATTTTTGCGGATTTCCTGGGAAACCCAGAGATGTTGCTTGTTGATAAATTTGTCATAGAGCTGAAAATAAAGCTTATCATCATCCTGACCAAGGCAGCGCATGGCTATGGTTGCCGCACCCGATGCATGGCCGATCGGAAACTCTCGTAATATATAGCGGACCTCGCCTGTATCTATATAACGCCGTTTCAGCTCACCATATGTCTTTTGCTGAAAAGCTCTGCAATAAGGACATGTCAGAGAGGCATATTTGATAATAGTGACAGGCGCCCCAACACGTCCTAGCCCCTTGTCGCCAAGAGGACCGGGCTTCATAAGGTCCGTAACCTTAGGATTCCCATCAGGTTTGAGAACAATATCCTCTTCAGCCTGTTCTCCATTGCTCCCGCCGGCTTGAGAAGGTGAAAATCTGGTCCCCCCACCGGGCGCGCAACCTGCAAGACCCAGTGCCGTGGCACTCGCCAGGCTCCTAACAATAATACGCCGGCTAATCACTGCCCGATCCCATCTGCTAATAGTTCAACTCTTATTGAAAAAAGGCTCCATCGCCTTTTCAAAAGCCTTGAGGTTTTGCGCTCCTTTTAAGAGCTTACCATTGATGAAAAAAGTCGGAGTAGAGCTAACTTTGAACTTCTCATGGCCACGTTTACGCACCCAGTTTAAACCATCAAGAAGCTTTTGATCCTTGAGACATTTATCAAAGCTTTCTTTGGTGAACCCTGCCTGCTTGGAAATGCGTAAAAGCTGTGGGAGCGGATCTCCTTCTGCAAAGGCCCAGCTTTTCTGCTGGGCATAGAGGACATCAACAAAGGGAAAATATCTTTCCGGCCCAACACAGCGGGCAAGCATAAAAGCAGCAGCAGCAAGATTGTCGAGCGGAAATTCACGGATAATGTACCGAACTTTACCCGTATCGATATATTTCTTCTTCAGGTCTGGCAGAGTGTCTTTATGAAATTGTGCACAGTGAGGACATGTCATCGAAGAATATTCAATGATGGTAACGGGTGCCTTATCGCTGCCTAAAACATTGTCAGGAAGTGGACCCGTTTTCATAAGCTCATCGACGTTCGTATCAGCAACCGCCTGTTTGATGCCACCGTTGGGCGAAGCAATAAAATACGTGCCGAGCCCAACGCCTATAGCGCAGAAAGCGAGTCCACCGATCATGGCATTTCGGCGGGTAACAAGCTTATTACTTGCAGTCTTAACTTGTGTCACTTCGTGCTCCTGTCCTATTCGGTATCTCTTCTCAACGAAGGCATGGATATTTCCACTATCCTCAAGCTCACGCGATTATATCTCAAGAAATTAGTATAAAAAGCTTTATCGGTACGACCATGATAATCGAGAGGTTTGAGATGGCCCCCCATAAATTCCAATCAAAGTTATGTATCTAAAGATTTTCCTGTTTTCCTAAAGCGCTCTATATCTGTAGATATAAGAGTCTGGCCGAGAATTGTGAATAGGCTTAATCGACACAGCTTTTCTGAAATTATTCCAGACCGCAATAAAGCCCATCAGCAAGAGGCAAATATTAGCTGAGCATCTCGAAATACTCCCTTCGGGCCATCCACCACCCCCTGCCACCCACCTAATTATCGCAGAATATGGCGGGTGGCAGGGGATGGTGGATGGTTTTTAGAGGTATCCAGCTTACATAAAGAGGTTATTACAGTCTCCCATTATGGAGAGAAATGCGCCAGAAAATAGGTAAACATTAAAGAGGTAATACAAGATCTAACCGGATTTGTGTTTGCGCGCTTTGACACCTTCGGCAAGTCGTTCAAGAGCTTTACGAAGCTCAATATTCTGAATCCCCTCAATTTGAGGGTGCTCTTGAGGAGATCTATCCTCTTTAAATAGCTGCGCCTTTTCTTGCTTTTGCGGAAGAGGAGCTTGGAGGATACGGATTTCTGTCACCGCACGGTAACCAAAATACGTATTAATCCGCTCAATAATTTGAGCGGACTTGAACTGAACCTCAATCGCTCTCGGCCCCTCGACACGTAAGACAAGCGTTGCTCCAGCCGTCCTGGAATCTGCTTGGACCGCATCCTCCCTATCTTCATCAAGCACAGAATGACGCCTCGGCCATTTCAGACGTTCAGGCCTAGTAAAACGTGAAAGGTCCGGCCCTATAATAGCTTTCCAATTGGTGATAAGGGTCGCGGCAGGGAATCCGTGTTTTTCAAACGCCTTACGGGTGAGTCGGGGGATAAATGCCCCCACTGTTTTCAGACCAAATGCTGGGCGGGCGGCGCCTCTTTCCCCGACGAAACTACCGCTTGTTGTTGTTGTTTTCGCCCAGCTTCCCCAGCTCATTTGCACCTTGCTTTCAAATAGGTTGGCTTTTCTTGCTTACCGATGGTTACCATTAAAAAGTGATTCGGGTGGTGAGGGCAATTTTAGAAAGGTGGAGACCGTTTTCCTCCGACAATTGCTACATTAAAAATGCAATTCTCAAGGAATAAAGATCTCTTCATCAAGACGTTTAGGGAAATCGTCAATTGCGAAACCATTCTTCATCCCTTGCTAAAGCAAGCCAGAGTGAGAATATAGCTACCCTGCTTACGGCTTGGTATGACCGTTCGCGGCGGGATTTGCCCTGGCGTACAGCTTCTGGTCAGACCGCTGATCCATATAAAATTTGGCTTTCCGAGATCATGCTGCAGCAAACGACGGTCAAAACGGTTAAGCCCTATTACGAGAATTTTTTGAGCAAATGGCCAACACTTAAAACCCTCGCAAATGCCGAACGTGAAGATGTGCTCAAAGCTTGGGCTGGCCTTGGCTATTACACACGGGCACGCAATCTCCACCACTGCGCTCAAATTGTTGTCGATGACTATAATGGACACTTCCCAGAGGACGAGGACGAGCTTCTTACACTTCCAGGCATTGGTCCTTACACGGCGGCAGCCATTGCAGCTATCGCTTTCGGCAAACCAGCGACCGTCGTGGATGGAAATGTCGAGAGGGTTATTGCCCGTTTATTTGCAGTGGAAACTCCCTTGCCAGATGCCAAAGCAGAGATCAAAAGCATTGCTAAGTCATTGACGCCAACTTTTCGCCCAGGTGACTACGCCCAGGCTATGATGGATTTGGGAGCAACAATCTGTTCACCCAAACGACCTTCCTGTCTTCTTTGTCCCCTGCAGATGCATTGTTCGGCCCATGCAAATGGCCTGGAATCAACCCTGCCGTTGCGCGCTCCAAAGGGTGAACGCCCTCTGCGCATGGGCGTTGCCTTCTTAGCACTTCGCGAAGACGGAAAAGTACTCCTTCGCGAGCGTCCGCAAGAGGGACTGCTCGGCGGTATGATCGAAGTGCCGTCATCAGATTGGACAGACACAATGCCTTCAGAAAAAGCACTCCCGCAATTAGCTCCAGTGCGGGCTGATTGGTGGAAAGTGCCCGGCCTTGTTACTCACACCTTCACACATTTTCGGCTGGAACTTGAGATTTACCGGGCGGTCGTACCGCCTGATGTATCCCTCAACTTATGGGCAAAACCAAAACGCTGCCGTTGGGTGCCACGGACACGTGTTAAAGAAGAAGCCTTGCCCAGCATCATGCGCAAAGTGGTCTCTCATGCTCTGCATGCAACACCAGGGTGAAATCTTTACAACCCTCGAAGCACATCGATGGAAGCACGCAATCAGGAGAATGAAGAAAAACACCGTTAACCTGAGTTATGGATAAGCTACATCCTCTTGAGGCCCTACACACTCGGAGTCATTCCCGCGAAGGCGGGAATCCAAATGAGCCTCACCGACAGTGTAGCGGCGTTTGATTTGGGCTCGACG
Organism: Methyloligellaceae bacterium; assembly: GCA_965224165.1. GTDB lineage: Bacteria > Pseudomonadota > Alphaproteobacteria > Rhizobiales > CBDCYM01 > CBDCYM01. The sequence continues at coordinate 2,943,415 of CBDCYM010000011.1, forward strand.
GTTCTGAGAGAGCAGGTTGAACTTATCTTTTTGGAAAAGAGACGTTTTTATCAGAAGGAAGCTCACATTTGGATCCCCGCCTTTGTGCACTGCTGTCCGGGAAAATTTGGAAATGCATCTCCACTTGTTGTATGCGGAGCCTTAACGGCATACTCCAATAACCTCCCCCCTGGAGGGGGAGGTCGGCACGGAGTGCCGGGTGGGGGGGATTCATGAGAAAACCTATACACTTGAATCTGCCTCCGTCACCCCCATCCCAAACACCATGCGCCTTAGCTCTGGTGAGCTAAGGCGGTGGCGTTTGGCCTTCCCCCCTCGAGGGGGAAGGAGCGCAAGTGGTACCGTCAGAACCAAGTCCCGATACTCCGAGATAGCGTTATGTCTTTTTATATCAACTTCGCTGGACGGGGCTTGCAGCCCCGTCCACACTGTTCATGAAGCCGTTGACAAAAACCAATGGTGAAAGAGGACATAAAATAGAATGAAACAGGGAGTTTTATGCTCGGATGCCAATAGTTGGAAGTGTTGTTTGATGAACATTGCGGACGGGGTTACAAACCCCGTCCGGCAGAGACTGAAACTTTCTGATTTAAACCGGACACTAATGCGCGAAGGCGGGAATGACGGCGTTTGCCGCTTGTGAGTGCATTAATCTCTCTCACCATATTTTCTTGAATTGGTTGTAAATTAAAAAGAACAGATCCCATCTCTTATCCATAACTCAGGTACCGTTAAGTTGATCTGGCGGTGGAACAGGCACATTACGAGATTGTGTCGTGCGTTCAGCCTCGTCAAATACCTTTATTTTGATGCCAACATGCGGTTCCGCATCAGCCAACGGACGCCTCGAGACCATGAATAGTTTGCGCCCATACGCAAATCGGTCGCAAAACTGGAAATAACTTTACCGTTCCGGGCATCACGGACTTGAAGACGCACGGTATATTCCGTCATGCTTATTCTAGTCACGACGCCGATAAGGGCTTGGTCTGCCCCGAGCTTCTTTGCGATGGTAGCTTCACAGCCTCCACAATTTCTAAAACCCTGCCCCTTAGCCTCTTCGATGTCGGCGTCGGCTGTGTCGATAAGTGTGTAGCGGCCCGATCGGTGGAGCTGTTGTTTTGCTTCTTCTGTCGATTGGGCTAAGTAAGACGTTTCGGCAGGTGCTGCCCCTTCTTGGCCGGCGGCACTGAAATCCTCAAGCTCGAATGTGAACACTGCTATCTTGATGGGAGTGGAGGAGGCGATGCTGTCATCCACGGCGGCTGCATAACCTATCCAACAAGAAAAGATGATAGCGGCAAGCCCGAGACTGTGAACTAACTTACGGGTCGGTCGCTTAGATCTATAGGAATATCGAGTCCTTGGCGAAGTTCGGTGGAAACAGCAGACAACGCGGTTCGCAAATTTGCTATTTTCAAACATTCGTCATCTCCTCAAACAATTTTGGATTGGCCAGTATCAGCAAACCAAGCAACGCTAAGACGGAGATTGAACCTTTGATGGAGCTGTAAAAAGAGAGAGTTTCCCATCGAAGCCTAGGAAGATTGCCTTCATAGGCAGTGCTTGGTGCCGGCACATTGCGAATTATTTGCCCGGTTGAGAGCTAGGACTTCACTAATTTCTAGACAAATTACGAGCCTACCTGCCGCAAAATGTCAAGGTCAATCGAAAAGTAATGAGACAAACTGTCTTATTATATAAAACATATGTTTCTTCGTAATAAGATTTTTAGCATGTTGAACATGGTCTTAAAGCAAGATTTTCAAAATCAAAGACATAGCACTTGAGTTGCTTGACAAAACGATTGATGCGAAGAAACTTGAGTGATCCATGTCTAACACATGGGCAGAGAACACCTTATCCGCCGAACAGACCTAAGGGGCTGTTCCCGGAAAATAGAGGAAAGCGTCAAAGAAGGTCCATCTATGGTAACTGCAACTCTCATTAAAAATGCACGAACCGCGATGGAGGCTTTTGAGAACAATGATCAAAAGCGTCTCGATGAAGCCGTTACAGCTGTTGCCTGGTCTCTCTATAAACCCGAAAATGCCCATGTACTTGCAGAACTTGCTGTCGAAACGACAGAGCTTGGCACGGTCGAAAGCAAAGTGACCAAAAACCAGCGCAAGACCTTTGGCACCCTGCGTGATCTCATGCGCGTAAAATCAACTGGGATCATTGAAGAACTTCCGGACCGCGGCATCGTCAAATATGCAAAACCTGTCGGTGTGGTTGCTGCGATCACACCCTCCACCAATCCATCGGCTACCCCTGTTAATAAGGCCATGATGGCTTTGAAAGGGGGCAATGCTATCATTATTGCCCCCTCTCCTCTCGCTTGGACGGCCACCAATGCGACCGTGGAGAAAATGCGTGCCGAATTGGAGAAAATAGGTGCACCGCCTGATCTTGTACAAATCCTGCCAAATCCTGTAACCCGTGAAGCCACCAAGCACCTCATGGAAATGGCAGATCTCGTGGTTTGCACGGGAAGTCAGAACAACGTCCAGGCATCCTATAGTAGCGGCACGCCGGCAATTGGCGTCGGGGCAGGCAATGTACCGGTTATAATAGATGTAAGTGCTGAGCTGGATGATACGGCGGAGAAAATTACGGCCTCCAAAATATTCGACAATGCGACCTCCTGCTCATCGGAAAACGCCATCATCATCTTGGATGAAATATACAAAGATGCCATCGCGGCTTTGGAAAAAGCCGGAGGCTATATGGCAACTGCGGATGAACGTGTGCGCATCATTGAGAGGCTCTGGATTGACGGCAAGCTGAACAGGCATCTAATTGCCCGTGATACCGCAATTCTGACCGAGGCCTTCGAACTATCTAATGAGGCCAGCGGGGCAAAATTCATTATGACGGAAGAAACGGGTATTGGACCGCGTTTTCCTCTATCAGGCGAAAAGCTCTCACTTGTTTTAACCCTTTACCGCGCAAAAAACTTTGAAGATGCAAAAGCATTGGCGACACGTCTTCTTGAATTTCAAGGCATAGGCCATTCCGTTGGCATTCATACGCAAAACATGAAACACGCACGTGAATTGGCGGAAGGAATTGACGTGGTCCGTGTTCTCGTTAACCAGGCCCATACATTTGGCAATGGAGGCGGTTTTGACAATGGCTTACCATTTACACTTTCAATGGGCTGCGGTACATGGCAAGGCAATTCAATTTCAGATAATCTAAACTATACATGTTTCATAAATGTCACCCATTTGGTCACCACAATTCCAGAGGATAAACCTTCTGAGGAATCTTTGTTCGGTGATTATTGGGACAAATATGGAAAATAGCTTATGAATTTTGCGGAGCATGCAGCTAAACCTCTCCTTTGGGCCGCCAATATTGCAACACCAAGGGGATATATCGCAGATGGCCCCGATCAGGCTGCCACAGCCACCGTCGAGTTTGGAAACGCGGTACTTAAAGCACAAGTGCCAATCGGAAAACGTGGTAAGGCCGGCGGTATCGTATTCGTTTCTACTCCGGAAGAGGCCGCGGCGGCCGCCACAAAAATATTGGGCATGGAAATTGGCGGTTATAAAGTTAAGAAACTTCTGGTTGAGCAGCGGGTTCCTATACGAGAGGAATTTTATGCAGCCATTCTTAATGATGCTGCGAGCAAAAGTCCTCTTCTTTTGTTCTCTCCGGAAGGAGGTATGGATATCGAAGAAATCGCAGCCAAACATCCTGATAAACTTGTAAAGCATGCATTCGATGTACGGCATGGTTTTGATCGTTTTGCTGTGCATACAGCCTTACCGGATCTTCCTGATGTCAATCGTTATGCCTTGATAGATGTCTTAGAAAAACTTTATAGCGTTTATGTTACGAACGATGCGGAGCTCATTGAAATCAACCCTCTTGTTTTGACGGAGGACGGCTATATTGTTGCTCTGGATTGTAAATATGTACTTGATGACTCCGCTATTAAGCGTCAAGAAGCTCTCGCCAAACAAGGGACACGAGAGAAACAGAGCTTGATCGAAGCCCGGGCCGCGGCAATAGGGCTTAAATATATCGGCCTTGATGGAAATATTGGCGTCCTCGCCAATGGCGCTGGCCTCACAATGACCAGTATGGACGCTATTCGCCATTATGGTGGGTCACCGGCAAATTTTCTTGAGATAGGAGGCGAAGCGTACCGGCAAGGCAAAGAAGCACTGGAAATCGTTCTTGCGACACCAGGCATTAAATCCTTACTTGTCAATTTTTGTGGAGCATTTGCGCGCACCGATGTCATGGTGAAAGGAATTGTAGAGGCGTGGGATGAACTTAAACCAGATATCCCAATCTTTTTCACGATACACGGAACTGGCGAGGAAGCGGCAAACGCTATAGTCCGTGCACGTTTAGATGTTACTCCCTATGATGTTATGGATGACGCTGTAAGAGCGGCGGTTGAGGCGGCACGATGATCATAAGAGGGCATGAAAGCGTTCTAGTTCACGGCATCACTGGGCGCCAGGGCACTTTTTGGGCGCAGGAGATGAGAGAGTATGGAACGAAGGTAATTGGCGGCATAAACCCCAAAAAAGGGGGAAGCAAACATCTGGAATTGCCTGTATGGGCATCTGCCAAAGATGCTGTGAGAGATACAAGGGTAGCTGTTTCCGTTTTATTCATTCCGCCTCTCGGTGTGAAGGCAGCGGCTATAGATGCCATAGCTTCCGGCATTAAGAAACTTGTCATCCTAACGGAACACATCCCCGTCCAAGATGTCATGTACATACTTTCAGCGGCGCGCGAGTTTGATGCAAAGGTCATCGGTCCCAACACTGCCGGACTTGTTACGCCAGGCGAGTGCTTGGTCGGCTTCATGCCGGCCTTCAATCCCAAAGTGTTTCAACCTGGTGTAATCGGTGTCATTTCACGTTCAGGTAGCTTAGGGACTTTAGTCTGCCTGGATTTAGTCCGCGCTGGCCTTGGAATATCTGCTTTTATCGGAATTGGTGGCGACCCTATCATTGGAACTACAACTAAAGACGCCCTTATAGCTCTTGATGCAGATAAAAAAACAGAAGCCATCGTGCTCGTCGGAGAAATCGGTGGATCAATGGAAGAAGAGGCCGCCGAATATGCAGCGAGCATGGCCAAACCCATCGTCAGTTTCATAGCTGGCGCTGCATCACCGCCTGGAAAAAAAATGGGCCATGCCGGCGCCATTATCATGGGCAATCGCGGATCTTATCAGGCTAAAAAAGCAGCTTTGGAAAGCGCTGGTATCGTTGTTGTTCCGACACCTTCCGGCATACCTTCAGCTATAGCAAGTCAGCTTGATCAGGCTGTATCCGCATAAAGATTATCTGCCTAAGAATCACTATTTGCTCTCGTTTTTCTTTCTAGTCTGACATTCATTGAGTGTCTGATAATCAAACATTCATTTCGTTTTTGCGTATCTATACAGGAATGCCGCGGTAGGAGATAACCAATTGAAACAATTAGTATAATAAAAGCACAAATAGGACACATAATTGCCTCAATCAAGATATGCTGAGGTCACACACAAGCCGCAATTGTTATGTCAAGTGATCCTTCCCCTGGGAGGTGGGCATATAATGGAGATGGTAATGAAAAAGACAATCATTGCACTGACAGTGGCAACTTTTGCAATGGGCTCAGCTGGTGTGGCTTTAGCAGGTTCTCATGCCAAAATGAAGCCTTGTGATCCCCCTAAAGCCGGTCATGCTCTTAATGATAAGGGTGAATGCGTAAAAGCAGAAGATGCAATGAAAAAAGATGCAATGAAGAAGGACGGGATGAAGAAAGATGCAATGAAAAAAGAGAAGAAATAACTCTTCTCTCTTGTGATTGCGTAAAATAGGCGGCGGTACCCCAGCGGTGCCGCCGCCTATTACTATTAAGTTTGTAAAACTTTCAGTCCCGCCTCAGCGATTAGCTCTACATCCTCACCGGTATCATTGTTGTCTGTGGTGAGCAGTTTTTCGCCATAGAAAACCGAATTTGCCCCAGCAAAAAAGCACAAAATTTGGGCTTCCTTCGATAAATTACACCTTCCGGCAGAAAGGCGGACTCGTGCCTTTGGCATGAGGATACGCGCCGTAGCCACCATACGAACCAACTCTATGGGCTCAATAGGTGGCCTATCTTCAAGTGGCGTACCCTTGACAGCAACAAGTGCATTTATCGGAACACTTTCGGGATGGGGGTTGAGACCGGCGAGCATCTGTAACATGCGTGCTCGGTCCAGCTCACTTTCACCCATACCGATAATACCACCACTGCAGAGTGTCACACCTGCATTGCGTACGTGTTGCAACGTATCAAGACGAGATTGATAATCGCGCGTTGTAATAATCTGATCATAAAACTCAGGTGAGGTATCGAGATTATGATTATAGGATGTAAGCCCGGCTTCTGCGAGACGATCGGCTTGATCCTGATTCAACATGCCAAGCGTGACACAGGCTTCCATTTCCAAGTTCCGGACACCCCGTACCATATCAAGAACCTGGTCAAAATCTTCTCCGTCACGCACCTCTCGCCACGCAGCCCCCATGCAAAATCGTGTTGCTCCGGCCTCCTTTGCAAGCTTCGCCTTTTCCAGAACCGTATCGACATCTAAGATAGGCTCTTTGCCAAGCCCGGTTTGCTTGCTGTAATGGGCAGATTGCGGACAATATTTACAGTCTTCGGGACAACCGCCTGTTTTAATGCTTAAAAGGCTTGCAAATTGTACAGTATTGTCTTCGTGATATTTACGGTGCATTCCGTGAGCTTTGTAGAGAAGCTCCATTAACGGCAATTGATAAATTTCAAGAATATCGTCGACCACCCAATCATAGCGGATATCGCCATATTTGAGTTCAGATCTTGTCTTTTCATTTGGTTCAAGGATATGCATGATTTTTCAGCATTTTTTGATTTCAAAAAAGCGCTCATGTAATACAGGATCATGACGTCTATAGAAAGTGCCTATTCGGCCTATATTCAACAACGCCAACAAAATGGTCTCTTCCGGGAGCTGATCACGCTCGATCAAGCAGCCGTCCGTGAAATTGTCGTTCAAAATCGCACCTATATCAACTTATGCAGTAATGATTACCTAGGATTAAGGTACCATCCTGAACTGATCGAACGAGCACAGGCCTGGACAGCACACTACGGTGCAGGCTCAGGGGCCTCCCGGCTGGTGACCGGCAATCTGGATGTTTTTTCAAGACTTGAAGGCAAAATCGCAGCCTTAAAAGAGCAGCCAGCCGCACTTATTTTTGCGTCCGGATTTCAGGCCAATGCAAGTATCATCCAAGCACTTTTGGACCAAAGAGTTCTTGACGGCGAACCTCTGATTTTCGCTGATAAGCTTAACCACGCCAGCATGCATTTCGGTTGTGCGGCTGCGGGAGTTCGTCAAATCCGCTATCGCCACCTAGATCTTGACCATCTCGAAATGCTGCTCTGCCGCAACGGCGAAACCAAAGGGCCACGTTTTATTTTGACGGAAAGCGTGTTCAGCATGGATGGTGACATTACACCCATGGAAGAAATTGCGGAGTTAGCAAAAAAATACGGATGCTTCGTCATATGTGATGATGCTCATGGAACCGGTGTGCTAGGAACCGGCGGGCGGGGTCTCTCTCAAGGCGCAGATTTGGTTATAGGAACGTTCTCTAAAGCACTCGGTAGTTTTGGTGCTTATGTGGCTTGTTCTGAAACTCTCCAAAGCTATCTCATCAATAGGTGCTCAGGCCTTATTTATTCGACCGCGCTACCTCCTGCGGTTCTGGGGGCTATTGATGCCGCCCTGGATCTTCTGCCAATACTGGATAAAGAACGCCAACGCGTAGCAAACCTGGCCAGTCATTTCCGTGAGGAGACACAAAAGCTTGGTTTTGACACCGGAAGATCCGCCACTCAGATCGTACCCCTTATCGTAGGGACGTCAGAGCAAGCACGGGAGCTAAGTATTTGGCTAAAGGATCACGGTTTCTGGGCTGCGGCCATCCGGCCGCCTACAGTGCCTGTTGGCACGGCCAGGCTCCGTTTTGCTTTTTCATCTGCCCATCAGATGGATGACATAGACAGCCTCGTCGACGCCCTCGCCTCATGGCCATCACGCGAAAACCTTTTGCATTCTAAGGATGGGAATAAGGCGGCCACATGAAGCTTTGTTTTATCCATGGTTGGGGCTTTCACGCAGGTATTTGGAAACCGATAACAGAGCACCTTGAGGACCATGAGCATCATTATGTGGACCTAGGCTTTCTCAAAGGCGGCCCTCCTGGAGACACTTCGGTACCCGACAATTCTTTATGCATTGCTCATTCGACGGGTGTCCTCTGGCTTTTAAAACAGAGGGTTTCTTCAATGCAAGGTTTAATAAGCATTACCGGTTTTGACTGCTTTTTTGCTCACTCAAATCCCCGCACACTTTTAGCTATGGAACACGGACTTAACCGTAATCCCATCCGGCAAATGCAAGCTTTCTGGCATACCGCCGGAATTGATCCCATTTGCAGGGATGATGCGCTGATCGTACCGGAACTTAAAGAGGGGCTCAATTGGTTGAAGACTTGGGATGCGAGAACAGAGCGTCATGCCTTGACCTGTCCATGCCGGGCACTGGCTGCCCGGGACGATAAAATCGTTACAGAAACGATGACCGAAACCATTTGGTCAAATCATGACCTGCATTGGTGCGAGAGGGGGGGCCATGCCCTTCCCCTCACCCAACCAGATTGGTGTGCAAGGCATATTATAAAGTTCATCCAAGACTTAAAAACCTCTTAAAGCCGCCGCTCAGCAGATGTGCCAGTTCGGTTCTCTTTACCCGGTAACGAGGTGTTGCGCACTGGTGGCATAACAATAGTTTCTCTGCGGCATAGCTTACGCTGGTTCTCATTTACACCACAAGCGATAGGCTCAAGACGACGATTGAAACAAATACGGACATCCCGCAATCTATTTCTGCGTCCGCACGCTATGGAGATCATATCAGCTGAAAGTTTTGGGTTGGTTTTAAGAAAGTCACGCTCAATTCCTTGTGGACTTGTTACGATCGGTTTATTCGGACTTAAATAGCGTGCAGGAATTTTAATTTTTTCGAAAAGCTGTCTGGAAAGCGCATAATATTCGCTTGGCCCTAGGCCAGAACATGTGCCGTGCTTTTTCCATTCATGGATAACAAGTTTACGGCTAGGCATGATATCCAACATAGAGTTAACAATATTGCGCGGGATCCAACGCCTCTTTACGCGACAGTTTTCCGGCCAACCACGATCATATTGCGGCCAAACGCCGTGGAGAACAAAAGCGTATGGCCGGGTACTATCGCATTGCTGCTCGAAACGCCCCGACTTCCTATTTGCACAGTACGAAGGCGACCAAGAAAGCACTAGTGCATAGTAAGAAAAACGGCCCGGCCGATCACCCTGCCTTGCAAGTACTGCTGTGCTCAGCATAATGAAAAAAAGGATAAACACTCCCACTGCTAAATGATCAACATGTCTATGTGCGCTTTTAAAATTCCACATTATTTACCCCCCAGACATATCGTTAATCCGATGGCATAGTGCTCGTGAAAGATGGAACTCGTGTTTGAAACGCTTCAAGCCACGCAACCAGTGCCGGATGATCCCTTCGCCAATCACCGTTGAACCGAAAATCTAAATAGCCCAAAGCACAAGCAAGTGTAACATCACCGATATTTGGCGGGCCTTCTGCGGAAGGTACATTATCTTGCAAAAAGGTCAGCGCTCGAGAGACTTTTTCAGATTGGTAGTTGAGCCAGTGGGCGTGTTGTTTCTCCTCGGGGCGAAAACGTTTCTCATAAACTTGCAAGATAGATGCATCAAGAATTCCATTTGCCAGCGCTGCAAGCGTTAATGCCTGCCAGCGTCTTGGGCCTTCAGGAAAGACTTTTGGTCCCCTATGTAATGTATCGAGGTATTCACAAATCACATTACTATCATAGATGCTCATGCCATCATCTAGAATTAGAATAGGAATTTTCCCGAGAGGGTTTTGCTGCCTGAGCGAATCTTTAGGATCATTGGTATCAGCATGTTCTATGCTGACCTGTTTGGCCAAACCACAATGTAGTGCCATAATTTTGACTTTGCGCCCGAAAGGCGATGGCGGTGACGTACGGAGAATCATGTGCTTTCCAAACCGAATTTGATGGCTTTCGAAAATTATACCAGATTGCAATTATGACCAATGGTCAAATTTATGGTCTATCGCTTCGCTGCTTGAGAGATCATTTTTTAGTCTATCGCTTCGCTGCTTGAGACGCTTTTTTAGCCTAACGCCCTGATGCTTAAGACCAGAAAGTGAAATAACATTTGTTTTATAGAGACTTATCATAGCTATAGAGACTTATCATAGCTTATACGTTAAAGGCACACTTTAAGGTAGTACGGTCTGGCATTATTCAGCTATATCCAGATAAGTTAATGTATCAACAAATACTTACGCAATTAATCACTAAGAATCGCCTACATTGGATATATTTATGTGTGTTTGGATAAAACTTTCACATCTCTTGCGATACGCAATGCTAAATGTGACAATAGAGGGGCAAAATGATAACAATCGAAGAATAAAAATGCCTACAGCAGGATCAATCTAAAGTGAAGCAATTTTATTCGCGGTCCAGCGAGTCCTTCGGGCCGAGTGTGTTAATTTGGGCTGATCCCGCTCCGATATTCAAGGTAAGTAAATTATGGGCGGAACCCACTCATTTGACCTGACGATTGATCAATTTCTCAATGACTATAGTCGAAAGCGTAAGATTGATGAGGATCATAAGCCAAGATTATTTGCGATTTGCACAGTCGATAATATCGTTTCGCGTTATGTTAAGAATAGCTACAAGGCTAAAGACATTTTTGCCGATGGTCAAAATGACACCGGCATTGATGGGCTTGCAATTATTGTCAATGATCAGCTCGTCACCAGTTTAGACGATATAGAGCGGATCATATCTGAAGACCGGGTTCTTTCCACGCGTTTCGTATTTGTACAGGCGACAATGGATCGCGAATTCCGTGAGCAGAAGATGACAGCATTTGCTCACGGTGTTTGGAAATTTTTTCACCCCGACGATCTCGGTCCACGGAACGACCATATCGCTCACGCTACCAAGTTGAAGGACGCGCTTTTCGAAAAATCTCATTGGATGCATTCGGGACGTCCTGAGCTACATATGTACTATCTTTCTGCCGGCCGGTGGAAAGGGGATACGGTGCTTGAAGGCACAGTCGTAGGCGCGGAAGCTCTGCTTGAGGGTACAAACCTTTTCAAGAATGTAAGTTTTACGCCGCTGGACTTTCGTGGCTTCCTTGATTTGCGGCGCAATCAGCAACAGCGCAATACGGGAGAGTTGCATTCATACAGATTGCGTGAACTGCCACAAATGCGAGGCGTTAGTCTTGCATTTTTAGGCGCGATTCTAGTTGACGATCTCATTGGCATTGTTCGTCATCCCGTCGTTGATAGGATCAACAGGAATGTTTTTCTCGAAAATGTTCGCGGCTTTCAGGGCGGCGACAATATCGTGAATTTTGGTATTAATGACACTCTCAAGCGGGACGATCCTACAATCTTCCCACTCTTAAATAACGGTATTACGATCGTATGCAGGGACCATGAACTTGCGGGTCCCAAATTACGTATTTTTGGCTACCAAATCGTCAATGGCTGCCAGACATCCACGGTCATTTTCGAGAACCGGAGAAAACTTCGAGGACGCGATATTCTCGTCCCGGCGAAGATTGTGGTCACACGGGATGAAAAGGTCGTAGAGAGTATTATCCGAGCCAGCAACAGCCAGACGAAGGTAACAGAGGAACAGATGTTGAGTCTGTTGCCCTTCAACCGACGACTTTCTGAATATTACCGGGCGGTAGTACTCAACAATGTTGGGGAAAGGCTTTATTTTGATCTACGACAAGGAGAGTTTTCTGAAGCAACGCAGATCGATGAAATCCGCATCATCCAAATTCGTGATCAGATTCAGAATTTTGCATCCATGTTTCTCGAGCATCCGCACGATGCTATCGACCGGCTTAAGGCAATCCGTGATGAGATCCCAGCCCGTATTTTTAACCCGGATCATGCTCTCGATCCTTATTACACCGCATCGCTTGCCATGTATTGCTTTCACAGGCTGAGACGCGAACACGTCATCGACGCTATTTTTGATAATTACCGCTTTCAGTTTTTGCACGTTTTGAGAAAGAAGCTTTTTCCAAAGGAATTTGATCTTGAGAATTGGCGTGCAGCCCCCATCCTTTGCAATGAGGCGAATGCACTTCTGCTTAATGAAAATACGTCAAAAGAACTTTACGCGGAAGCTGGCGAAGTCATCCGCGCTGCAGGGCGAATGTTGGATGAACATGAACTCAGGCGTGAGTCCGCGTCACGGAAGGCCTTTACCGAGGCTATCGATGAGGTTATGCGGAAAACGGCTTCAAAAAGTGCTCCATTTCCACGAGCTATGGCCAAGGCGAGATGACCATCTTAAACACTGTTACCGACCTAGTGCGTAAAGAGATTGAAGACGTGCATGACTTTATTGCGGCTTGGTTCCGTGGTCAATTGGACAACTCTGCAATAAGGTTTGAGAATGAATTTGCCAATCGTTTTGCACCTGAATTCATCAACATTCAACCTGCAGGGCGAATATTACGACGCAAAGACCTCATTGCCGCTATTGAGCTAGGTTATGGTACTAATCCACGCTTTGAGATTACTATTTCAGATGTGGAAATTCATCACTTTACAGCCGATAGCAGAACCGCTTTAGCAACATATCTGGAACACCAACGCGGCGCGGTAAACACAACGCCACCCGATAATACCCGTATATCGACGGTACTGATGACCATTTCATCAAACGGAAGCAGACCAACATGGCTTCATCTTCACGAGACGGCTTATCCCAATCTTTAGGCCGTCATTTCCCTCTTCGCACAAATTTAGCAAAATCCTGTTGGTCGCCATTGAACACATTAAGATCAACAGGCCCATCAATACCGACCTTACGGGCACGATTGTGAAATTGCCACAAATGCCATTTCCGTTGAACATAGTGTGGTTCGAAAATGATACTCCTCACCCAAAGAGGATAATCCCTAAATTGTCCCACCATATAGGCTTCGTAGAACTCTCGGGTTACATATAGGACCGGCTTTTTTCTGTACTTTTTCTCAAGGCGTTTGAGGAAGACACCCAGCTCGTGTAATATTTCCTTCAGAGTTGGCTGTTTCCTGCAGTTCCCACCAAATTCGAGATCCACCGCAGGTGGCAAGCTATTCGGAGCTAGAGCAACCGTATCGATAAAATTTTGCGCCTGTTCACTGCCAGACCGGCAAAAAGTGAAGAAGTGATATGCGCCTCGCAAAAGGCCCACACGAGCTGCTTCCCTCCAATTAATTGCAAAACGCCGGTCTTTCCAATCACCGCCCTCCGTCGCTTTCATATAAACGAAGCGAACATCATCTTTACTCAATTGATCCCAATCGATGTTGCCTTGGTGATGAGAAATATCAATGCCCAATATTGGATAAACCGTTCGATCAGGTTCAAAGCTCATAAAATACCAGTAAGCACCACCGAGTACGACAACACCTAAACCTACTAATATGCCGGCAATACCCAGAAATAACTTCATTACAAAAATTTCCTACTCGCCCTTTCATCTTACTAACCAGAGGGCAGCAAGCCCAAGAAATGATAGGAAACCAACAACATCAGTAACTGTTGTGACAAAAACGCTGGAGGCCACGGCAGGGTCGATTTTTAGCCAGTCGAGAGTAAGTGGAATAAGAATGCCTGAGAGACCGGCAATAATCATATTGAAAATCATCGCGGCAGCGATCACTAATCCCAGCTCGCCGTTACCAAACCAAAAATAAGCAATGACTCCCATAATAATTGCGAAAAAAATACCATTGAGAATACCGACCAGCATTTCACGCGTCACAACCCGGCGCGCATTTATTGCACCAAGCTCTTTTGTGGCTAAGGCCCGCACAGCTACGGTCATGGTCTGCGTTGCTGCATTACCTCCCATCGAGGCGACAATCGGCATCAATATCGCCAGCGCCACCATCTGCTCTATTGTTGCGTCAAAAAAGCCAATAACAATGGAAGCCAAAATCGCGGTTAAAAGGTTGATAAAAAGCCATGTAAAACGTCCCTTAGTGGTATTTAATACGGTGTCTGTCAAAGACTCTTGGCCAACACCGCCTAAAAGATGGATATCTTCCTGTGCTTCTTCCTGAATAACCTCAACCACATCATCTGCGGTTATAACCCCAATTAGGCGCCTGTCCTCATCTACAACCGGTGCAGAAATTAGATTATAACGCTCAAACTGCCGTGCGACCTCTTCCTGATCTTCAAGCACCCCAATCACATGCAGATCCGCGTCCGTAATCTCGGCAACGAGTTCGGGCCGCTTAGTCCTGAGCAAACGGCTAAGTGGCACGGAGCCGATCGGATGAAACGTCGGATCAACGACATAAAGTTCTGAGAACGTTTCAGGAAGATCTTCCGTCTCCCGCATATAGTCAATCGTTTGCCCTACCGACCAAAAAGGTGGAACGGCAATAACGTCGCACTGCATGAGACGGCCCGCAGAATCATCTGGATAGTCAAGGCTGCGCTCCAACGCAACCCGCTCAGCTTGAGGAAGCTTCGCCAAAATATCGGACTTTTCGCTCTCCTCGAGGTCCTCCAAGACATAAACGGCATCGTCCGAATCAAGTTCCCTTACGCCTTCCGCAATCTGTTCATTAGGCATAGCCTCTATGAGTTGATCACGAACGGGTTGTTCCACTTCCCTGATTACATTGAAGTCAAAATCTTCTCCCAGTGCTTCAATGAAAGCGGAACGTTGCTCAGGACGCAGAAACTCCAGCAAATCTGCGGTATCTGCTTCATGCAAATTGCACACATATTCCAAAATCTGCTTTTTGTTTCCCTGCTCGAGCGCTAACTCGATCGCATGGATAAATTCTGAACTGAGCATTCCCTCCTCATCACGAGGTTGAGTTTGATCAAGTATTTCCTGCATATTGCTCCAAACCGTGATTTTTTTGTTTCACTTATAAAAAATTCACTCCATCATAGTATTTTAGTCTTCGTGTATCCCACTTCTCACGCTAGTTTTCACTCGCGGGTGGGTTATGGGCATTGTTGAGAATAGACTCTTCTTTGTTGCAATTCTCTAGGCCTCAATTCGCAGTAATTGGTTAATAGAGTAGACGCAACATAGGGGGAGGTGTAATGCGTAGTGCTTATTTGGGACTTGTCTGCGGCGCAATGGTTTTGTGCAATAGTACTGCTGTTTTTGCAGCAGATTGCACAGATACATCACAAGTCTTGGGCCTTTCTCGAACAATAACGGTAAATCCAACAGGTGGCCCGCTTTTCGGAAAACTGCAATACCCGAAGACTTTGAGCTTAAAGCCCGGCGAAGTCGTTTTGACATTTGATGACGGTCCCCACCCTAAATACACCAAACGAATTCTGGACGCCCTTGCCCAGCATTGCACTAAAGCAACCTTTTTTGCCGTCGGTGAGATGGCAGATGCATTTCCACATGTTTTAAAAATGGTTCATAGAGCCGGGCACACCATCGGCTCACATACCTATGATCACCCTAAATTACCGTTCCTGCCTGTTGCCAAGGCGAAATTCAACATTGAACGCGGAATAGCTTCTGTACTTGCCGCGACGGGCAAGCCGATAGCTCCTTTCTTCCGCTTCCCAGGTCTCCGTCATTCAAAACCGCTCAATGCCTATCTCGGGACGCGGAACATTGCCATCTTCTCAGTTGACGTTATTTCTGGAGACACAGAAGGAATTGGGGCCAAAACCCTTGTCGACCGTACGATGCGCCGGCTTAAAAAGAAGGGCGGAGGTATTATTCTGTTTCATGACCTGAAACAGGTAACAGCCCGAGCCATGCCTGCTTTTCTTAATCAATTAAAGCAACATGGATTCAAGGTCGTTCACATTGTACCGCGTTATAAAATGAAGCAGCCTTCTGCAATTGCGAAGAGAACCAAGCCTCCGAAAAAAGCATCCTCAACAAAAACTGCGTCTGCAAAGCAGAAAGTGGAGCATTCACATTCACATACAAATATTTTTGCGCATACTTCCGACGAAGACAGGTGGTGGCTCTTAAATCCCACTTTGAGCGATTCACCAAAACCACGAAAGAAAAAGGGCAAGCCTGAGAAGGTCAAAAAAGTATCACCTGAAAAAAAAGTATCACCTGAAAAAAGAAAAACGGCAAAACAAAAAGAAAAAACTCAGCCTGAAAAGGTCAAAAAGGCTGCCATTGATAAAGAGCACCACCCTCTAATACAAGAAGCTCAGCAACTGCAAAAAACTCAACAACCTCAACAACGTAAGAGTGATTATGATTATAGTCATTATCACCAAGCCGGGGAGATGAATTCAAAGTCGGCTTTGGAGGGCACTGACGAAAAATCTCTTGTGGAAAAGATCTTTGGTCCGTCAAAGCACCTACAGAAACCCCATTCCTAAAATGCGATGGGTGTATTGAACTATAGCCTTTTGCGCTCAAGCAGATTCGGGATTCCCATTTTATTGAATTTATGATTCTCTTCGTCATGAGGAGGATTCGGCCATGGCAAAAGCCTATTCGATGGATTTGCGTCTGCGTATTGTTGCGTTTGTTGATGCTGGCAACACCCACCGTTCGGCAGCTGAGCGGTTTGATGTTGCGATCAGTTTTGTGAACACCTTGATGAAGCGTAAGCGGGAACTTGGACATATTGAGGCTTTGCGATGTGGCGGCAAGCGTCATGGTAAGCTGGATGCGGCCAAAGACTTTTTGGTCAAACGCGTTACGGAGCAAAAAGATATTACACTTTTTGAACTGCGTGATGAATTGGCCGAGCAGGGAATAGAGGTTGCACCGTCTTCGATTTGGCGTTTTCTCAAACGCCTCGGTTTAAGCCATAAAAAAAACACTGCACGCGAGCGAACAGCACAGACTTGATGTCCAGCAAGAACGGCATTTTTGGATGAATAGGCGTCAACCTTTTATGACACGCGTTCTGCATCAGCTTGTCTTTATCGATGAGACCTCGACAAACACCAAAATGACACGCCGTTATGGCTGGTCACGTAAAGGAGAGCGCTGCCATGCTGATGCGCCCTTTGGGCACTGGAAAACACAAACCTTCATTGCCGGGCTGAGATGTCATTCTGTGACAGCACCTTGGGTGATCGATAGACCAATGAACCGCAGAATTTTTGAGGTTTATGTGCAAACACAATTAGCACCCACCTTATCCAAAGGCGATATCGTGATCATGGATAATTTTAAACCTCATAAAAGCCCTGCCGCAGAAAAATATATTAAAGATAAGGGCGCATGGATTTTGTTCTTGCCCCCATATTCGCCGGATCTGAACCCCATTGAAATGGCCTTCTCAAAACTCAAAGCACACTTGCGAAAGCAAGCTGTGAGAACAATTGAGGAGCTTTGGAAAGCTATTGGAAATATCTGCGATCTGTTTTCTGTAAAAGAATGCCAGAATTATTTTAAAGCTGCAGGATATGTGAACTGAGTTGAACGCAAAATGCTATAGCGACAGAACGAGGGCAATGGGCGGTTTTCCTCCATCAAAATAGTTCAATCTAATCTTACTCCAGGGCCATCCAGCGTTTGGACAGTATCAATTGGATGCCTATCATTTTTGATCTGTTACATGGCTTTTTAGCTTACACGGTTCGTTCTTTGAGATGTGCTCTTGGGTTGACCTACAGATATAGCCTTGGCCTCATATCGCTTTATTCAGCACATACTGGGATATATGCGAGAGTTCGACGACCAGATCTGGCTGGTCTCATTCCTCGATTATGATCTAGGATACTTCGACAATAAGGAGAACAGGCGAGAACCAACCACAAACCCATTCGCTGCGGAGAAAGTGTAAACCATCTCTCCGGTATCAAATGTAAACCATGTGACAAGAATGGACCTGGACCCACAATGAAATGGTCGGAGCGAGTGGATTTGAACCACCGACCCCTGGTCCCCCAGACCAGTGCGCTAACCGGACTGCGCCACGCTCCGATATCTCTATTATACGGGAGAGAGCTATACCTTCGGGCTTAATCTGCTTATACACTGAGCTGAACCGCAAGAACTTTTTCAGGTGAGCTTTCGCCAGCCCGTATAATGAGGTTACTTTTGCCTCTTCGAATGACCATAGTCAATAAAAACTACCCTGTTCGTAGGTATAGCGCCCACGAGCAAAAAAATAGCCATCCCCATTATCGGCGAAAAGTGGGCGCTCTATTTAGAGCGCACCGCCAAGCGTTTCTTGCAAGTTTCCAGTTCCTCTAAAACAGACTGCAAGGCGTTATTACGCGCTTCATTACCTGCTAATGCACCTTCCTGCGAACTGGAGATAGCATCAGAACCCGCTTTTTTGCGGGACATGAATGCATCGGTTGATACAATGCTTGCTGTTTCCTGCGCAAGGTCAGGAATTTGCGGCGCATCAGAGTTTGAAGCAACAAATTCACCCTCGCGCCAACACTTTTTAACAAAATCAATCCCGTTTACACGGAGAATCTTTTGCACACCACGGATCGTATAACCATCTCCGTAGAGCAAGTGGCGAATCCCCCGAAGCAAATCAACATCTTCGGGGCGATAATAACGCCGACCTCCACCACGTTTCATGGGTTTGATTTGAGCAAATTTCCCTTCCCAAAACCTCAAAACATGTTTTGGGACATCGAGCTCATTTGCTACTTCACTAATCGTACGAAATGCTTCTGCTGCTTTTGGCATGACCACCTTCCCCCCCAGGTCAGCGTAATAGCATCAACATTACTCAGCCGCCTTTCGATTACTCAAGGCGTTGTTGATGCGCTCCTTCATGATATTGCTAGCACGGAACACGAGAACACGCCGTGGCGTGATGGGTACTTCCTCCCCTGTTTTGGGATTGCGCCCCATGCGCTCAGCTTTCTCGCGAATACCGAATGAACCGAATGAGGACAATTTGACAATTTCACCTCTTTCGAGGCTTTCCG
The DNA here is from genome assembly GCA_965224165.1 of Methyloligellaceae bacterium. GTDB lineage: Bacteria > Pseudomonadota > Alphaproteobacteria > Rhizobiales > CBDCYM01 > CBDCYM01. Next base: position 2,962,489 of record CBDCYM010000011.1, read on the forward strand.
TTATTTCTTTAAGGACCAACTCAACAAGTTCAGAAGACTCGTTGCGTGGCAGGCCAACTCTTTCAATAACGGCCTCGGCCAAATCTGCCCTAGTTAATGTTTTTCCCACCATGGCACTCAGTCTCCCTCCTCTCGAGACAAGTACGTGATGCTAATCGAGAGTAGACTTCATGGTCAACGATATAAGTGGCAAATTCCTGATTTCCAACCGTATTTTCTCTTTATATGACAATATTTTTATGGGCTGTGAATAACATAGCAAAAGAACTTATGGTTTTTCCAGTCTTAATAGCACTAGTTTAGCAGGAATTAAGATTATTATCGGATAATTTTGCACTTAGAAATATGTAAATGCGTATTAATCATGCAAAATGCAGATAAAGAAGGCTTTAAAGGGTTTGTGCCAAAAGGCGTTTCACGTGCCAAGCTCAATTTCCTTATTTTTGTAGCCGCTCTCATCAGCATAATGATCGCAGAAATCACCTGGCTTGTTCCCTCTATGCTAAGCCGCGAACGGCAATTGTTCCAGAACCTTGAAAAACGTGCGCTTGTTGAAGTCATAGCAGCTATCGAAGAATCCCGCTTTGAGGATGTTGCCCGCACTGAAAAAATAGGTAAACGGCTTATTTCCATTGGCGATATTCTTGGCGGTACCATTTACAGTAAATTAGGTGATCGAATTGGAGATTTTGGGCAACCTCCAGTTCTTTCATGGATTGGCATCGATAGAGAGGGACTTAGACGGTACAAAGATCCGGGCTGGTGCTGTTTGGATCTTCATCTATCACCCAAGGAAACCGGGCTCAGGGACCATCTTGTTCTGCGGCTTGACGCTTCTAACATCGGCAAAAAAGTATGGGATGATCTCGTTCGCCTCGCTTGGGATGTACTGATCATCGCGATCGTTACTTGTTTTGGGATTGTTTGTCTGCTTTATTTTTGGGTTGTGCACCCAATCGTCAAATTGCGGGATGTAGCCACAAAAGTTCAAAAAAACCCTAAAGAAGCAAAAAACCTAAAGCTCAACTGGTCACGCCCGGACGAGCTAGGGGAACTTGCCAATTCAATGGATTATCTTTTCGCGAACATCTCCAATATCTACGACAATGAGCTTAAGACTGCGCGTCAATCGATGTACAGGACAGGATTTGCAGTTCTTCACTATGATCCAAATGGCAGCTTAATTTCGGCAAATAAGTCAGCAGCAAACATACTTGGGGCAAAATCTTTTCAGGAATTGCAAACCCTCGATCAAAACTTCTTACGGTTTCCCAACCGCTTCAATGGAAAACCGGTCGATATCGTAGAAAGCCTAACTGAAGGTAGTTATGTCGAGCGCGGCTCCATTATTACGTCCAAGGGTGATGTTCCCTGTATGGCCTCGGGAACAGCCCTTACTAAGCCTGACAAATCCGTATCGCGCTATATTCTAAACATTGCAAATACTAAAACTTATTCTGTCGAAATTGACGAGCTTAACGTTCGACTGAGAACTCTGGAAAATGAAATGCTGTCGATGAAACGGGAATGGGGAGAAATGAACTTCATCTCCGAAAGTTGCTCGTTCCTAATCAACAAGAAAAAAGACAAAAGCTCTGCATCATCAGAAAATAAAAATGTCAGCGCTGAATTAGCAATAAATGACTGGATTGATGATGCCAACAAGAATCACATTTCAGCTGAGGTCGGATGGCAGAAAGGGCTGCCCGATGTTTATGGCAATGAACAAATACTAAAAGCAGTCTTCCGCCAAGCTCTCACATTTATTTATCAAAGAAGCCCTTACAAAGAGCCTAGTATTGAAATCTCCGCCCATGGGCACAAAACCAACCTTGTTAAGTTTGAAGTCGTGGATATTTCGATACGCAGAAACGACATTCTTCTCCCTAACGGTCAAGAACGCACGAATTGGGAGGTCCCCTGCAGCGCTTTGCAAAACCTAGTCTATAAAGCGGGGGGACAGATATTGGACACTAACATCAAGCCAGGGCAACCAAATGAAGTTGTTTTTGTGCTCACACTAGCGAATAAGAAATTAGAAAACGCAGCGTAAATGCGACTTTCATTAGACTTGAAGCCATTGGTTGATAAACAAGTTATCGCACCTGTATAGACTATGACTACCAACGCGCCAGCACGGCTCCCCAGGTAAATCCCCCCCCCATTGCCTCCATAAGCACAAGATTTCCTTCCTGTAACCGACCATCCTCATAGGCCGTATTCAGAGCCAAGGGAATTGACGCTGCTGACGTATTGGCATGCTGATCGACAGTAACGACAATTTTATCCGGTAAAATGCCAACTTTTTTTGCCGTTCCATCAAGAATTCTCTTATTAGCTTGATGGGGAACAAACCAATCAATATCTTCAGCGCCAAGACCAGCCTGCTCAAGAGTTTCTTCAACGATATTCGAAATATTTGTCACAGCGTGACGGAAAACCTCCCGGCCATTCATTCTGAGATAACCGACGGTTTGTGTTGAAGATGGCCCACCATCAACATAGAGTTTTTCCTTGTAACGCCCGTCAGAGCGCAACAGTGACGCCAAAATCCCCCGATCCGCCCCACTGCCATTGAGCTTCTGGGCTTCTAGAACAACAGCCCCGGCACCATCACCGAAAAGAACACAAGTTGAGCGGTCCTCCCAATCGAGAATACGCGAAAAAGTTTCCGAACCGATGACCAATGCACGTTTGTATTGTTCCGATTTCAAAAAATTATCTGCCGTTGCCAGAGCAAATACAAAGCCCGAACAGACAGCCTGCATATCAAAGGCGGCGCCATGTTTGATCTGAAGATCTGCTTGAATGGCGGTAGCTGAAGCGGGAAATGTTTGGTCTGGAGTCGATGTAGCAAGAATAATCAGATCAATATCTGAAGCATCCATCTCAGAGCGTTCTAAAGCCTGACGGGCTGCAGTTAATCCAAGATCGGACGTTAACTGCCCTTCAGCGGCTATGTGGCGTTTTTGAATGCCCGTTCGTTCCGTGATCCACTCATCACTGGTGTCGACCATCTCAGCAAGTTCATCGTTTGTCATGATACGTTCCGGTAAATAGCTACCGCAACCGCGTATGACTGAACGAATTAAGCTCACGTCTAAATTACTCCGTTACACTGTTGACAGGCTTTCGCCTGCATGTTCACCATGGAATGTCTTTACGTCTTTTGCGATACTCTTGACCAGTCCACTTTTGGCCATGTCGTAACCGAGATCAATGGCACTGGCAAATCCTGTTGCGTCCGTTCCGCCGTGGCTCTTAATAACAATGCCGTTAAGACCTAAAAAAACACCACCATTGAGCCGGCGTGGATCCATTTTATCCTTAAGAGCTTGAAACGCATTTTGGGCCAAAAATGCACCTATACGAGCCAAGAAGGATCTACTCATTGCTGCACGAAGATATTCACCTATCTGTTTGGCGGTACCTTCTGCGGTTTTAAGTGCAATATTCCCGCTAAATCCCTCTGTAACGACTACGTCGACAACTCCCTGACCGACATCGGTACCTTCAATGAACCCCTGATATTCAATTGCCATATGAGTTTCTCGCAAAAGTGCACCAGCCCGCTTGATTTCATCAAGCCCCTTTATCTCTTCCACACCAACGTTAAGCAAGCCGACAGACGGACGCATAACACCAAACGAAGCCCGCGCCATGGCCGCTCCCATAAGTGCAAAATCAAACAATTGCCCTGCATCCGCCCCCACATTGGCTCCTACGTCGAGAACAATACATTCGCTTTGTACGGTAGGCCATATCGCCGCAATTGCCGGACGATCAACCTCTGGCATGGTCTTTAGGCAAAATTTGGCCATGGCCATAAGGGCACCGGTATTACCTGCCGAGACCATAACATCGGCTTTGCCGTGTTTTACTGCCTCGATCGCCAACCACATGCTGCTGACACGCCGCCCCTTTCTTAATGCCTGGCTCGGCTTAGCATCCATAGCTATTGCAACATCTGTATGGATAATATCAGAATGTTTTTCAACATTGGGATAGTGAGCCAGCACAGCCTTAATGCGCCGCTCATCTCCAACAAGGAGATAGCGAAGCTCTGGATGACGCACGAGCGATAAGTTCGCCCCGGGGATTACGACCTCAGGTCCTAAGTCCCCACCCATTGCATCTAAGGCTATGGTCAAAGGTACCGCCATTTCTCATAAACTTAAGCGGGAATATGAAGGTTGCTCAGAAAAACTCATTTACAAAATTAGGAGGTCCGAACATACAGATTTGTGGCCATGAGACAACAGGAATTTGCATTTTTGTGTTGGTGTCCGCAAGTCCCACTTTGAAGCGAAAGTAATTTCACTATTCCCGTTTCCCTGCCAATAATCCCTGATTATATATTTGCGAGTGGTTAGCAGGGAAACGGGAATAGTCCAATTTAACAGAAAGACTTTATTATTTTAAAGTAACGTCAAATTCTCACCCCATCCTAATCTGGCCGTTCTTTCTTCAATGCATTGAGTACTGCAAAAGGATTAGTTTTTGCTGTTTCTTCTGTGAGGTTTTTTGTCGCCCCCTCTTCCTGCCACTTAAATTCAGCGTCAGGTTTTCGGGGATAAGGGTCAATTGCGGAGGACACTATTTCAAAAATAAAACGGCCCAAATCAATTTTACCATCCTCTACCGCCTCAGGACCATCATTACCTAAGGGATTTAGGATTAGCTCGCTAGCGTCTCCTTTGCTTTCTGTATAATCCTCCAACGCCTCTCGATCACACCAAAATTGTGTGTCAATCTCCTCCTTTAATTGAGTTGTTATGGGTTCTAACGTAATCACGCAGGCTTGCTGGAGGCGGGCTTCTAAAACACCCTTAGCTGAAACCCTCTTTCGGCTTAGCGGACAAAGTTCAACATCGACCCTCAGCATATCGAGCGTTAAAAGGTCGAGTGCTTTAGCAATTTGCTCACGCGTTTGAACATCTATATCACGTGAAAGTGCAAGCCCTTTATCCTGGATAGCATCTACATCGATCGACCAATACAAACCACCAAATGGGGCTTCCAAAGGGACTTGTTTCATCCACTCTGCCTTTCTAACTGAACCTGTCCTTCCCCAGCGCTTGGAAAGCTTATCCGCCCATTTTGAAGCTCACTCAAAGGGATTTGAGCAAGATGCTCAAGAGCACCTAACATATATCCTGCTAGTGCATCTGCGCCTTTTTGTTCATTAAGTTTACCGCCACCTGAAGAATCGGAATAAGCGTTGCGCTTTATAATCGCAGCTAGTTTTACCCGGTCCTTGGCCTCACAAGCCTCGGCATAGACTGTCAGCAATCCGTAAAAAACCTCTCCTATTCGCCGCATCCGTTTTGGCACCGAGAGATCCCCCACCCCCATTTCACGGTGAGAGCTGTCCATGTCTGAAAAAAATTCTTCTATGACATGACGGCCAAGTTCCTGCCCTTGTTCACCCTCCGTCTTAAGTCTTTGCAGGAAAAGAAACATATGAATGACGATCATATCAAAACGGCCATTTACCGAATCAGCCACCCCCATTTCAGCGAAAAATACGTTAGAACGGGCCTGTGCCACAATAGAGCCATAAAGCTGTTGCGCTCTTTCCTTAAATACCCGACGCTTATGAAACCAATTGAACATATTCACCCTTTTAGCTTTGTTTGGCGTTCCGGTTGTATAAACCCTTTGGATCATGACGAGCTAACCATTGCAATATTGATCAGCTCGGTTTACCTGAGAACCAGCTGAAACTCGCTACACAGCCCGGTTGATTGAAAATGTCCTTAGATATTCGAACCTGTTCTCATAACGACGTGAAATCTATGAAAGCATTTTTAGATGGTTTTGTCCGTCTGGTTGTCATTTTTCTTATGACATCGGCCTTGCCAGCCTGTACAGGCCAGATTGACCGCCGGGGCCATGTTTTCAGCGACACAGATATCGAGCAAATTCAGCAAGGCATGTCGAAACAACAAGTGCAACTTGCCTATGGCACCCCAGACACAACATCAGCTATCGGTGGTGGCGGAGCATATTACTATATTTCAACAACCGAAAAGAGACCTGTTTCCTTCGCCAAACCTACCGTTGTGGAACGGAAGATTCTGGCTGTCTATTTTGATGAAAACGATACCGTAAAACAGGTCGCTAATTACGGCCTCAAGGATGGAAAAGTCTTTGACTTCATCAAACGCAAAACACCCTCTCACGGAAATGACGCCTCGATCGTGCAGCAACTTTTCCGCAATCTTGGCAACCGGCAAATATTAGGTGGTGGCGGTAGTAGTGGCTATTAGAGCGTTGGCGTGAACAGTTCAGGGCGCAGTTTGTAACTGCGCCCTGCTAAAAACTCATTTCGTGAGTGAACTTGCTGTTTCAACTTAATGCGCAAGCACCGCCAAAAGCAGCAAAGCTACGATATTGGTGATCTTAATCATCGGGTTAACTGCCGGACCAGCTGTGTCCTTATAAGGGTCACCCACAGTATCACCTGTCACGGCCGCCTTATGGGCTTCTGAACCCTTACCGCCATAATTGCCATCCTCAATGTATTTTTTGGCATTGTCCCAGGCACCGCCGCCAGCAGTCATGGATATTGCCACAAAAAGCCCCGTGACGATCACACCAAGCAGCATGGCACCCAAAGCCGAAAAGGCTGCCGCAGTGCCTGCAATCCAACGAACAACAAAGAAGCAAACAATTGGCGATAGAACGGGTAGCATGGAGGGCACAATCATTTCCTTGATGGCCTCGCGCGTTAAAAGATCAACCGCACGTCCATAATCGGGCTTCTCGGTTCCCTGCATAATGCCGGGTTTTTCTTTGAATTGCCGTCTTACTTCCTCGACGATTTTACCGCCCGCACGCCCAACCGCCGTCATGCCCATAGCTCCGAAAAGATAAGGCAACAAACCGCCAAACAACAACCCGACAACCACATAAGGATTGGATAAGGAAAAGTCGACTTGCAGATTGTGAAATAAAGACCCTGGCTCCGCAATGCTAATAAAATGCCGAAGATCCTCATTGTAAGCGGCAAAAAGCACTAACGCGCCAAGACCTGCTGAACCGATGGCATATCCCTTGGTTACAGCTTTAGTCGTATTTCCAACTGCGTCGAGGGCATCTGTCGTTTTGCGGACTTCTTCAGGCAATTCTGACATCTCCGCAATACCACCTGCATTATCGGTTACCGGCCCAAAAGCGTCGAGCGCTACAACAACGCCCGCAAGCGCCAACATCGTCGTCACTGCAATGGCAATGCCAAAAAGCCCGGCAAGCTTAAAAGTCACAATAATACCGGCAATAATGACAATGGCGGGTAGCGCTGTCGCCTCAAGGGAAACCGCGAGGCCTTGAATAACATTGGTGCCATGCCCGGTGACCGATGCGGCAGCAACACTTTTCACAGGCCGGTAGTTTACACCTGTGTAGTACTCCGTAATAACGATGATCAGCGTAGTGACGACTAGTCCTACAACACCGCAGAAAAACAAATCCATACCTGTGAAAGTTATGTCGCCAGCCTTCAGTTCCGTATCCAACCCAATCAAGAGATCCGTAACCGGCCAGAGGACAATCAGAGATAACACCCCTGTCGCAATGAAACCTTTGTAAAGGGCCCCCATAATGGACTGATTAGCGCCAAGCTTGACAAAAAAGGTCCCGATAATGGAGGTCACAACACACGCCGCCCCAATGGCTAGCGGATAAACCATCATAGACTCGCTGATTGCCTGATTAGCAAAATAAATCGAAGCCAATACCATAGTGGCCACAACAGTCACTGCGTAGGTTTCGAACAAGTCAGCAGCCATCCCAGCGCAGTCACCAACATTATCGCCTACATTGTCAGCAATCGTTGCGGGATTGCGCGGATCGTCCTCTGGGATACCGGCTTCAACTTTACCCACCAAATCGCCGCCAACATCAGCGCCTTTTGTGAATATGCCGCCACCGAGACGTGCAAAAATTGATATAAGTGAGGCTCCAAAGCCCAATGCGACAAGAGCCTCCACAACAACCCGGTCCTTGATCGGATCATAGCCCATAAGCTCTGTCAAAAAGCCGTAGTAAATCGCAACAGCAAGAAGGGCTAACCCCGCAACAAGCATGCCTGTTACGGCGCCTGACCGGAAGGCAATGGCCAGACCTGACGCGAGGCTCATGCTTGCAGCCTGGGTGGTGCGCACATTGGCACGCACAGAAACGAGCATTCCGATAAAGCCTGCTGCCCCGGAAAGAGCCGCACCAATTAAAAAACCAACCGCAACAGGAAGTGAAAGTAAAAAGGCAACGAGAATGAAGATGATAAATCCCGCTATGCCGATGGTTGTATACTGCCTTGTGAGATAGGCTGTCGCCCCCTCTTGAATAGCGCCGGCAATCTCCTGCATACGTTGATTACCGGCATCCGATGCCATCACCGATTGAATAGCCCAAAAGCCGTAAACGAGTGATAACGCCCCGCAGGCGATAATGGCCAAAATAACCATGTCCATAATTGGAATTCCCTTTGACGTGTATTTTTTCTATCCCTAGGAGAGAAACGGTATGTATCAGCCCCAGCCGCCCATACCGATAGGAATACTTATGTGTGTGCGGAACATGCCAAAATTGCTAGTCGGAAGCAACAGAGAGAAAAGACCCCAATCCATACTCCCATGTGACATTTTTGCCTTTAGTATCACAAGAAATGATCATAACCCTCATTTTCAAAGACCAGCGGTATTCCGTCATCTCCTAAAAGAACGACCCCTTCTGACGTTGACGTCACATGTCCTATGCAACTTACAGGAACCGACCTAGCCTGGGCCGCTTTTTCAAAGCCTTCACTTTTTTCCTCTGATACAGCGGCAAGAATTTCGTAATCATCTCCGCCACTTAGCATGGTTTCAAGACTATCGGGATCTTTTATAAGCACCTTCTTCGCTGCAGAAGAAAATGGGATACGGCCCGCCTCAATACACCCTCCCACATGCGAGACTTTACAAAGCGTGCGAAAATCTCCGGCAAGCCCGTCTGAGATATCCAGAGCTGCATTTGCCCATGTGCAAAGCACTGAAGCGAGCTTCATACGGGGCGCGGGCCGGAGGTAACGGGTGTTGAGAAATTCCGCCTCCCCTTTCGTCAGCCCCCATTTTCGTATTGATTCTCTCTGTTTTCGCAATTTCAAGCCGAGGACCGAATCTCCAATCGTACCTGTGACATAAACATGGTCTCCCGGCTTTGCACCGCTACGGCGGACAAATTTGCCATGCTCCACCTGCCCAAAGGCCGTGATTGAGATGGTCAGCTGACCAGGCGTGATGACGGTATCACCACCAATAAGATGAACCCCAGAGATCTCCTGTAGTGCTGCCAAACCTGCGGCAAAATGCTCAAGCCACCCAAGATCCGTCCCCTGGGGTAATGCAACGGCAAGGACATAAGCAACAGGTTCGGCACCTTTGGCGGCAAGATCCGACAAATTAACAGCAAGCGCTTTATAACCAATATCGAAAGGTGCATCATCTGCAAAAAAATGAACCCCCGCCACAAGGGCATCTTTGGTGACAACCAGGTCATAGCCTTTATCCGGCGTAACAAGGGCTGCATCGTCCTCTAACCCAAAGGCATTTGGCGCACCTTTCGTTAATGGCGCAAATATGCGCTTAATAATCTGATGTTCCTTCAAGAAATTCCTCTGCGAAACACGTCATAGCGAGTGAGCGTGGCAATCCAGATGCGACGTATATCAAACCGTTTACCGGATTGCGTCGTCGGCTAAGGCCTCCTCTGAATGACAATAAACCATTTTCGCAGAAAAAAACTCAAGGGAATACGAGCATCAGCCATTTGTGGCTTGATCAAGTTCGTCGGGGCGTAATTCCTTGGCAATATGATCAAGGACGCCGTTCACAACTTTCGGCTCATCTCCCTCAAAAAAGGCGTGCGCAATATCGATATATTCGTTGATGATGACTTTTGCAGGGATATCAGTGCGCTTCATGAGTTCAAAAGCTGCAGAGCGCAGTATGGCTCGCAAAATACTGTCGATCCTGGATAATCGCCATCCTTCGGAAAGCTGTTTGTTCAGGCGTGGATCAATCTCAAGCTGATCACTTACGACACCGTTTAAGATATCGCGGAAAAAGGCGTCATCTGCTTCGTTATATTGCGCCCCATCCATTTCCTGCCCCAATCTGTGAGCGGAAAATTCGTTAATAACATCGTTGAGATCCACACTTACAACATCCATTTGATAGAGCGCCTGCACAGCAGCGAGCCGCGCAGCACTTCGTGGTGCCGTTGGCTTATCTCCAGTTTGACGCTGATCCACCACGTTCAGACCTCTTCTCTATCAAGATAATACCAGACTGAAATAACATCCAACAGTGAAACAGGTCATACTCTGTGCAGGTTGGTATCAATGTAACCTCATGAGACGAGGTTGCGGTATTCTATAATAGCCGACGGCAATAACGTCCAATTAATTAAATGGGCAAAAAGGATTTGGCTGGGAAGGATCTAATATAGGTCCATAAATTGACATTATTGCCGTCGGCTATAAGTCACGAAATTTATCCCTTAAATCGATCAAACTAAGGCAAGCTTTAACGGCATGTGCGCCTTTGTTTCCGCCATCCTGGCGGGCGCGTGTGAGAGCTTGCTCCCGATTTTCGACCGTCAATATGCCGTTACCGATAGGAATATGGAACTTTGCGGCGATATCTAAAAACGATCGAGCGGACTCCCCTGCGACAATATCATAATGAGATGTCTCACCACGAATTACACAGCCCAAAGCCACCGCACCGTGATAACGCCAATAGCGTGCACCATAGGGCAAAAGCCCCGCTTCCACCGCCAGCGCAAGCGCTATCGGAATTTCCAGGGCCCCGGGGACGTCAACCACCTCATGAGTTGCACCGGCCTCCTCCAGACAAGCCTTCGCTCCAGCCAAAAGGTGATCCGCGATCTCCCCATAATAGGGTGAATGAATAATGAGGATATGAGGCTTTGTTTCGTCGGACATATGAATGTACTTTAGGTCACGGACTCATAAATGTCGTTAAAAATGGGCGAATTTTTCTTAATTCTATGCAGCAAATACTGTGTCATTCCCGCAGAGGCGCACTGCTGTCCGGGGAAATTTCGGCCTACTTTAATTTTGCCCAAAACAACATCACGACCTCTTGCGAGGCTTAACGGCATACGCCAACAACCTCCCCCCTGGAGGGCAGGGCTATCGCATATGGCCGATGGCTTTGAGGAGGTAGTCATCTTCCCAGGCACAGCGTTTGGTGCGGGCCCGTTTGGAGGTTTTTGGATCGTCGATCTGACTGAGTGCATTCAGGGCCATGCGGTTGATGAGGGCGATATTGGCGGGAGCGTGGTCCTTACGTGCCCGTCCGTCATCCTCACGCAGGATGACGTCAAGGCTCCAGTGCAACGTGGTTTCCACTGCCCAGTGACTGCGGACAAGAGACAGGGCCGCGTCTGCCGGCATATCGCGCGAGAGAAGAAAATACCGTGTCGATGGCTCCGCTTCATTACGCTGTGCCGTAACGCGTGCCACAGCTTCAAGGCCCGGGAACTCCGGTTTTTCCTCCAGCTGATCCAGGCTCAGAAGTTCCAGTCGGCGATGCTCGAAGCGTCCATGGGTGCGCTCTTTCGTCTCCGCCACCCGGGCCGTCTCCCCCGCCCCTTCAAAAGCCTCCGCCACAACCGCCCGGACACGGGCCCGGTTTCCTTTAAGCGCAAGCGCATAATCGCCCCCTTGTGCCAGAATGGCCTCGGCCATGCGCCGGTTGGCATGCAACGCATCACCCGTCACGGTGCAACCATCCAAATCGAGCAGTTGAACGATCGCAATGGCGGCCTCGATTTCATTGCAATGGGATCCGCCAGCTCCCGCCCGCAGCGCCGCGAGCGACAGATCATGATCGCTTGCAAAGGCGGTGACCATCAGCGGAGGATTATGAGCCAGGCCCGTGTCGTAGGCCCGCCGCAGGGCCTTGCCGTCGATTGCGACGACACCCTCAATGACATGGCCGAAGGCGTCATTAAACCTTTGAAATGCTTCGATGAACGCGTCGGGGTCCAGCAATCGCAGGAGCCGCGAGATCGTGTCATGACTTGGTGGATCGAAGGGGCCGAGCACTGTCTTGAGCAGGGCTCGTTTCGAGCGCGCGAATTGGGCGAATTCCACGGCCGAGGACGCCCCGCACATTGCCGCTGCGATACAGATGAAGACGATATCCCCCAGTCGATGCCGCGTGTTGGACGCACGTGGATCCGGAACATTGGAGAAAAAGCGGGCTGGTTCAGCCATGTAAGCGCTCCTTTCAAAAGTTTGCTCCATGACAGAACTCTGTTCGCAATTAAATACAACCCATATGCGATTCCCCTGCCCTGGAGGGGGAGGTCGGCGCGGAGTGCCGGGTGGGGGGGATTCATGAGAAAACCTATACACTTGAATCTGCCTCCGTCACCCCCATCCCAAACACCACCGCCTTAGCTCTGATGAGCTAAGGCGGTGGCGTTTGGCCTTCCCCCCTCGAGGGGGAAGGAGCGCAAGTGGCACCGTCAGAACCAAGTCCCGATACTCCCAGATAGCGTTATGTCTTTTTATATCAACCACTTTTCACCTTCACCTAAAAATTCCCCGGACACTAATGCGCGGAGGCGGGAATCCAAGTCTGACTCACATTTGGATCCCCATCTTCATGGGGATGACGAGAAAGTCTAAGGATTTGAGCCCGCCCATAATCAATCGAATTACTCTAAACGCTTCTGCCCTACAATGCTGAGGCCATAACCCTCTAGCCCCACAACTTTAGGCATGGGGGAATTTGACAGCAAAATCATGTCACGCACCCCCAGATCAAGAAGAATCTGTGCACCTATTCCATATTCGAGAAGACGCCGGTCACCAACATTCATGCTCTCACCATCCTTGAGTTCTCTAAGTTTACTCGATACGCTATCAGGCAGAACATCACGAATAAGAACAAGAACGCCCCGCCCTTCATTGCCAATAATTTCCATCGCCTTCTCGATAAGGGACCGCTTATGCCCTCCGGTTCCGGCACCGAGTAAGTCTGTCAATGCATTATAGGCATGCATACGCACAAGTACCGGCCCTCCACTCGTAATATCCCCTTTAACGAGCGCGATATGCTCAGCCGGTTCAGCCGTGTTCGTATAAACCTTAAGATCAAACGCACCGCCGAAGACGCTATTGATTTTTGTTTCTTCAACCACACGGACCAAACTGTCATATTTGCGTCGGTAGGCAATCAGATCCGAGATAGTACCGATTTTCAGGTTATGGAGCTGGGCAAAAGGAACAAGATCCGGCATACGGGCCATTGTTCCATCATCATTCATGATCTCACAGATCACACCCGCTGGATAAAACCCCGCAAGACGTGCAATATCAACAGCCGCCTCAGTGTGGCCCGCCCGCACCAACACGCCACCTTCCCTGGCAACAAGCGGAAAGACGTGACCGGGAGAAACAATATCACGTTCGCTCCGGGTGGGATCAATGGCAACAGAAATCGTGTGCGCCCGATCATGGGCGGAAATGCCTGTGCTAATGCCCTCGCGTGCTTCGATAGAAACTGTGAAAGCCGTTTGATTGCGGGATTGGTTTTGCCGTGCCATCAACTCCAACTGAAGCTGATTGGCCCTTTCAGATGTTAAAGCCAGACAGATCAAGCCTCTACCATGTTTAGCCATGAAATTAATCGTGTCAGGCGTCACCATCTGCGCGGGAATAATGAGATCACCCTCGTTCTCACGCTCCTCCGCATCGACAAGAATAAACATCTTGCCGTTACGGGCATCATTGAGAACCTCCTCAATCGATGAGAGAAACTCATTATCCATTTGCGTTGCTGGGATGCTCAAAATTCACCTCAACTGATTTTCTCTAATATGAGACTGCAATAACGTCCACCGATTAAACAGGCAAAAAGGAGTTGGCTGGCAATGACTTACCATTATTCTAAAGGTCGAGGTTATTGCTGTCTCTCATAAATTAAGAGTCTAGCCACATAACGCGCAAGCAGATCCACTTCCAGATTAACCTGATCGTCGATTTGCGTCTCGCTCCATTTGGTCACAGCCAATGTATGCGGAATGATATTCACACTAAACAAATTATCCGATACATCGTTTATGGTCAGAGACGTCCCATTCAACGTAACAGCTCCCTTCGGGGCAATAAATTTTGACAACGCCTTGGGACATTCGATCGTAAACCGCATGGATGAGCCATCGGCTTGGGTTTCCCTAATTTGAGCAACCCCGTCTACATGGCCTGTTACAATATGCCCGCCAAGCTCAGCTCCTAAGGCAAGCGATCGCTCTAAGTTAATCTTTTGACCGGCCTTCCAGCTCCCAAGCGTTGTGCAGTCAAGCGTTTCATTTGACACATCTACGAGGAAATAAGCTTGATCATCGCCATCTCTCGCCGCTTTGGTGACGGTCAGACAACAGCCGTCACACGCAATAGACGCTCCAATTTCAATACTATCAGGCGGAAAGCCGCAGCGGATCTGCATCCGTCCAGCATCGACTTCCAGCAAAGTGCCTATATCGGTAATAATCCCTGTGAACATAGAGTTAGCTCAAAACTCTTCGATAGATCTGCATAAGATCAGAGCCAATGGGCTCTTCATTGACAAATTTGAGAGGGCCTGCGTGCGAGAGCCGTTCAAGCCCTTCATTGCCGAAAGGCTTCAAGCCATCCGCACCCACCTTTTTAGATCCATGAAAAATAACCACTTCGTCCACCAAATCCGCATCTAAAAAGCTTTGAGCAACATGCGGTCCCCCTTCGACCATAATCCGTGTCATACCACGTTCTGCAAGAGATGTGAGGGCCGCTTTGAGAGAAATTAGTCCAGTCTGTGGATCTTCTTGCACTCTTATGATCTCAGCACCTGCCTGCAAAAATGGTGCAAACCGCTCTTCAGGTACAGCCAAGCCACAGATAATCCAAGTGGGAACTGAGGCTTCAGCCGTTGTCACGAGTTTTGCCTTTGGGGACATTGAAAGATGGCTATCGAGTACAATCCGCACAGGCGATCGATCCGTCATTCCCGGCAACCGGCAGGTCAGAGAGGGATCATCCGCTTCAACCGTTCCCCGCCCAACCAGTATCCCATCGACTTGAGCACGCAACAGATGCACCCGTGCTCGCGCCGCTTCGCCTGTCACCCAAACCGGAGAACCCGTGCCTGGTGCAATCAGACCATCCGCTCCTACGGCCAACTTGAGTTGCACAAATGGCCGTCCCTGCTTGATCCGTAGAAGATGTCCATAATTCAGCCAATGGGCTTTTGCCCGCAAGCGTTGAGAGGCATGAGAAACTTCAATTCCAGCTTTGCGTAACTCGGCAAGCCCTTGCCCTGCCACACGAGGATCGGGATCATCAAGCGCGACAACCACATGTTTGAGATCGCTTTCAATAATCGCCTTCGTGCAGGGAGGTGTTTTTCCGTGGTGAGCGCAAGGCTCCAGGGTCACGTAAAGCGTGGCACCCTTAACGCGCTGTCCGGCATCTTCAAGAGCAACCGCTTCTGCATGGGGTCGACCGCCCGGTTGTGTCCAACCCCGCCCAAGAACCGTTTGGCTTTCGGGATCGACAATAACCGCCCCCACGGCAGGGTTCGGCCAGGTCTGCCCCAGCCCGCGCCGGGCGAGCCTGAGTGCTAAGTCCATGAACTGATCGTCAGAGAATGTCATAAGCGGTTGTTATTACAATCTTTCATAATCTGTATTTTAGTTAGCACAAACCCCAATGCGATCCCCTTTTTGACGTTCAATGGCCGTCATATTTTTACCACCCATATTCATGGTGATCGTTCCTTTGAAACTTGTCCCAAATATCTCAAATTTCGCAAACGCTTTGGCCGTATTGCGGCCCGGGCAATCCACATAAAAGCCCGCCTGATCATGTCCGGAACGAAAGGGAGAAAGCGGGCACTTCGCCAGGGGGTTATTACTTAATATGCTGAAGGCTTTGCGCTCTTCAATATCTTTTGCCGTTATGCATCGGGTCACTTTTTTTGTCGTTAAAACATCATTGATGTTGGGCAATCGGACTTGGACCTCAATTTCATAAAGACCCGGCTGGAGTTCGCGTGCCAGTGCTGAGCTTGCGATTTGCATAACGGAAGGAACGAGCAATAGTTTCCATATTGATTTCATGGCAGGACTCTTAAAACTAAGGCCGTAGCTTTCTGAATGTCATTCCACACTATTCGCAAGCTCAATTATTTTGGAAACCGTTCGCCAATTGCGCGCCGTTGCATCAACACCCAAGACGCGCTCAACTTTTGCAGCGAGTTTTGATTTATGGAACCCGTCAGGTGTGTGCAAATAGAAAGTCCTATCCTTGATCTTCCAGCTTTCGGACTCATCTCTAATGGCATCTAGGGCCGCAGAGTCGATGTCTTTCGGCTTTTCATTAAAGAAGAAAAGGTGAAGTGTTTTTCCATTTGCTTCGTCTGCGGCCTTTGGAAACGGATTTTCGGCGGCGGTTTCTAACAATTCATCCTTGGAAATCACAATGGTGTACGGGGAAAAATCGTACTGAGAAGTAATTGCCTGTTTGATTTTTGTAGCAAGAGTGGTGGGTGACTTGGATGAACTTTGAAAGACAACATTGCCGCTTTGAATATATGTCTTGACGTTGTGGAAACCTAACGTCTCCATGGCAGACACTAGCTCTGCCATTGGAAGCTTGTTCTTACCACCGACATTGATACCTCGAAGTAATGCGATCCAAATTCCCATGGTATCGTAACCACATTTATGAGTCCGTGACCTAATGCTCCACTTTACTCTCGCTCTCGCCATTTCCTAAACTGACACGCTCAAGGTCTTCCTCATGGCTAAGCTCGCCTAAAAGCTCCTCAAAATCTTTCGCTTCCCGGAAATTCTTGTAAACGGAGGCAAAGCGCACATAGGCCACATCATCAAGCCCCTTCAGCCCTTCCATAACGAGTTTACCAACGGCCTCAGAGGGAATATCACCGTCACCCATATTCTCCAATTGGCGAACGATGCCGGTGACCATGCGCTCGATACGGTCAGGATCGACAGGGCGTTTTCTCAGTGCAATTTGCACAGAGCGAACGAGTTTATCTCTGTCAAAGGGAACACGACGACCACTGCGCTTAACAACTGTTAGCTCACGAAGCTGAACACGCTCAAAGGTTGTGAAGCGGCCTGCGCAATCAGAACACACACGCCGCCGCCGGATTGTGGCGTGATCCTCAGAAGGGCGCGAATCTTTCACCTGCGTGTTCGTGCTATCACAATATGGGCAACGCATTTTTTGCTCCTTGGCATGCTTAGCAAAGCCCAATAGAAATCTATGAAATATTATTTTTTAAGCATCATAAATGGGATAGCGGGCACAAAGTTCCATAGCTTGTTGTTTCACGGCTTCTTCAACTTGCCCGTTGCCATCCTCACCATTGGAGACAATACCATCCAATACTTTGATAATCATTCGGCCGATTTGGCGGAACTCAGCAATACCAAATCCACGCGTCGTACCGGCTGGTGTTCCCAACCTAATCCCTGAAGTAATGGTCGGCTTTTCGGGATCAAAGGGGATCCCGTTTTTGTTACAGGTGATATGAGCCCGGCCAAGAGCTTCCTCTGCCACTTTTCCGGTCACCCCGATGGCACGCAAATCGATTAGTATAAGGTGCGTATCTGTACCATTAGATACCAACTCTAATCCGCCATCACAAAGCGCCTCTCCCAGCGCCTTGGCGTTTTCAACCACAGCCTGCGCATATAGCTTGAAACTAGGTTGCAAGGCTTCCTTAAACGCAACAGCTTTGGCCGCAATGATATGCATTAACGGACCACCCTGCAGTCCAGGAAACACAGCCGAATCAAGCTTCTTCGCAATGGCTTCATCATTGGTCAGGATCAAGCCGCCTCTTGGGCCCCTTAATGTTTTATGGGTGGTCGATGTCGCCACATGAGCATAGGGAAAAGGACTCGGATGCACGCCGCCAGCAACAAGCCCCGCAAAATGCGCCATATCGACCATGAGATAAGCGCCGACTTGATCCGCTATCGCCCGAAAACGCGCAAAGTCAATAATTCTCGGATAAGCCGAACCACCTGCAATTATCAGCTTTGGCTTATGTTGATGAGCAAGCTGCTCGATTTCATCGAAATCAATCAGTTGATCTTCACGCCGCACGCCATATTGGACCGCATTGAACCATTTGCCCGACTGATTAGGCGTGGCGCCATGCGTAAGATGCCCGCCTGCAGCCAAACTCATACCCAAAATTGTATCGCCTGGCTGAATAAGCCCCATAAATGCACCCTGATTTGCCTGAGAGCCTGAATGGGTCTGAACATTGGCGAATTCGCAATCAAATAGGCGGCTAGCACGTTCAATCGCTAACCGTTCCGCCTCATCAACATATTGACAGCCGCCATAATAACGTCTGCCCGGATACCCCTCAGCATATTTATTGGTCAGTACACTTCCTGCTGCTTCCAAAACAGCACGAGAAACGATATTTTCCGACGCAATAAGTTCGATCTCTTCTTGTTGCCGCTTGAGCTCATGTGCAACGGCATCCGCAATTTCGGGATCTTTTTCGCGCAGCTTATCGCAAAAAAATGCGGGACGCTGCGCCTCAGCGTGTTCGACATCGGTAACAGACATCAATCATCCTTAAGTTTATGAAAGGCACTAGAGCGAGATGAGCGCGGTTTTCCTTACCACATATAGCGCTTAAACAACAAGGTGATACAAGTTCTACACAATTTTGTATCTATAACCATTTAACACTCTTTGTGAGAATATAGCTTTTTTGTGTGTAAAACACTGGTCAGGATGACAAACGCTTTTGCAACTTCAAAAGCGCCAAACGCTGTAGCTCGGATTGCGGTGTCGACGCCGGCCCAGCTATTGTTACCTCAGTGCCGGTTGTAGCATCAACAGCGACAACTTTTATTGCTCGTCCAAGTTGAATAAACTCAAAATAAACCTCACCATGCTGAGGTTCCTTTTGACCGTCACGCTTTGAACGCATGGATTAGGCGGCCCGCTTCAGATCCATTTCGCCCCAAAGTATGTTCAAGGCGTCAATTAGATGATCCATATCTTCATCCGTGTGCATCGGTCCAGGCGTCAAGCGAATACGCTCAGTACTACGCGGCACTGTAGGATAATTGATGGGTTGAACATAGATATTAAAACGATCCAATAGAGCATCAGTGAGTTTTTTACACCTAACCGGATCATAAACCATCACCGGTACAATATGGCTCGGATTATCAAGAACGGGAAGCCCCGCAGCCTTTAAGCGGCTTTTTAACGTGTTGGCCCGTTCTTGATGGCGCTCACGTTCAACTTGACTTGTTTTAAGGTGACGTACGCTTGCCAATGCTCCAGCAACAATCGCTGGAGCAATTGATGTCGTGAAAATAAAACCCGTCGCAAAAGATCGGATGGCATCGACAATATGGGATTTCGCGGCAATATATCCTCCCATTAAGCCAAAACCCTTTGCAAGCGTTCCTTCTATAATATCAACCTGATCCATCACTCCATCTCGCTCGGCTACCCCGCCGCCACGCGAGCCATAAAGTCCTACAGCGTGCACTTCGTCGAGATAGGTCAACGCCTGATATTTCTGGGCTAATTCGCAAATTTCCTTAATTGGCGCCATATCGCCGTCCATGGAATACACCGATTCAAAAGCGACAATTTTTGGGGTTGTTAGATCATATTGCTGGAGCAGGCTTTCCAAATTTTCCAGATCATTATGCTTCCATATATGTTTGGGCCCACCACCATGACGAATTCCTTCAATCATCGAAGCATGGTTTTTTTCATCTGAGAAAATAACGGCACCCGGTAACAATTTTACAAGCGTACTCAGTGATGCCTCATTAGCAATATAGCCGGATGTAAATAAAAGAGCGGCATCCTTTTGATGCAAGTCTGCAAGCTCCGCCTCAAGCTCCACATGATAATGTGTGGTGCCAGAAATATTGCGTGTTCCGCCGGAGCCGGCGCCTGCAGTATCGATGGCCTCATGCATCGCCGCAATAACTGCAGGATGCTGTCCCTGAGCCAGATAATCATTACTACACCAAACTTTAATCTCTTGAACGCCGTCCGGAGTATAGTGATTAGCAACAGGAAAATTTCCACATTTCCTTCGAATATCAGCAAATTCCCTATAGCGTCCTTCATCTCTTAACTGACTAAGCGCTTTAGTGAATATTTCTTCGTAGTCCATTTGAGTTCCTTCGTCGAAGCATGGAGTCAATTCCGTAACCGAGCCAGGTTTAGAACTGATCTTGGGGGCTTTCCGATTTTCATCGAAGAAAAATCGGCCCCTAAGCCTTTGTTTCGTAACGCTTCTTGTTGGAAAACCGAAGCATTACAGGGCAACTTCCCGCTCCCTCAATATCCAAGGACTTGGATAGGCCTATAAAAAACTATATTGCTGTATAAAATTTGACCAAAGTCAAATTCGCGCGAATATATGATTACATGTGAATATTGATATTAAGACCAAAAAGAATAAGCCGCCACAAGACATTTTGCAGCGGCTTTGATGATTTATGCATATTGAGATAAATGCTCTCGCAAATTCAATGGATACATTCGCCCTCGGTGTTAATAGGTTGATGCAGCCAAACCCACGCCGTCACGACGATAGAGATCCCGACGGAAGTGGACCGTCCCATCTTCATTTGCCCATGCTGTGACATAAACAAAGTAAACGGGCACTTGCTTTTTGATATTCACATCCATTCGCTCGCCCGACCGCTCCATATGAACAACGCGTTCACGATCCCAACCTGACGTATCGTTAAGAAGCCAGGTCACGAGCTGCTTGACATTTTGCACCCGGATACAGCCAGAGCTATGGGCTCGGAAATTTCGGCCAAATAGGCTCTTGGAAGGCGTGTCATGCATATAAACTGAGTGTTTATTGTGAAAATTGATCTTCACAAATCCCATGGAGTTTTCTTTCCACGGATCCTGTTTATAGCTGTAACCATAGACGGAATCGGAGAACCAATTGATCGTGTTAGGTTCCAACTTCCGTCCTCGGCCGTCGTAAACTGTCATTCTGTAAATGCTCAAAATGTCTTTGCCGCGGCGAGCATATTCACGCGCCTTAGGAACAAGGTCCTTACGGACAATACTCTTTGGGACCCTCCAGAAAGGATTGAAGTTAATTGCGTGTATTTTACTCCTCAAAATTGGAGTTTGCCGGTCAATCTTACCAACGACAGCAGAGTGGCGGGAAACAACACGCTCGCCCTCAACAGCTTCGATCTGCGCCGCTGGAATATTAACCATCACATATCTTTTCTTATTCGCTGACGCAGACAACGAGTGAACGCGCGTCATATTGGTTCTCAACTGACGCAAGCGCGCACTTGCAGGTACGTTAAATGCAAGAATTGTTGCCTTGTCCACAAAGCCCGTTGGTGTCAAACCATGGCGTTTTTGAAAACGCTTTACGGCCTTTTCCACGTAATAATCAAAGGTATCAGCAAAACCAGAACGCTGCCGCAAATCGCCGGAGAGCTCTAAACGCCGCCGCAAGAACGCAACCGCCTTATGTCTCGACCCAACACGCAGCTCAACCATAGGTAATGGCTTCCATCCCCCTCGTGAGACAATTTTCGCATAGCGCTTTATTGCAACCTTCATCGGCGCAATATTTCTTTGCGAAAGGGTTGGATAGCCACGGGGAGGATTTGTTTCCCATTGCTTTACAAATGAACGATCGAATGGTTGGTCCCAGCTTTGAGATTCTGAATCACCAAAGCTGTTCATCCAGTTTTCATCACCTACATCTGCCACGGCTGTATGAATGCCAAACCCACCCACGGTACTTGCAAGTATTACCGTGACAGCCATGGCATTGACAGATTTGCTTTTCGCTTCACGCAGTAACTTCACGTCTGCACTCCTGTCAAATCGTGTTTCCCTCTTGAGTCATAACTCATTAATCATCAAACGATACCAATTCAGAGTTAACAAAGGGAGACTGAACATTCTAATAACAACTTCGTAGATATAGGAATTTGTCATGAAGCTGGCATAAAAGACACACTCCCACCCAGCAAACAGCAAACCTTTGCATTACTTTCTCATCATTAAAACCTTAACGCAAAATTTGGGTAAAAACACGCATAAAATCAAGAACCCAGATTAGAAGCTGGATACCTCTAAAAACCATCCACCATCCCCTGCCACCCGCCATATTCTGCGATAATTAGGCGGGTGGCAGGGGATGGTGGATGGTCCGAAGGAAGTATTTAGAGATACCCTGCTTATTACTGCTCCGACAATGCCAAGTTTGATGAAAGACCATAACACATAATAAAAGCCCCGGAGTCTGACTCCGGGGCTTATGATGGAAATGCGAAAGAGAGTTTTAAAGCCTAAAGCGAATTTGGTCGGCCCAGAACCGTTCAAGACGGTATAGAGATTTGTTTAACCCACTGAGGTCTTCAGTAGTTACGCCACCGACTTTCTCTATCGATATAAGTTGTCTTTCGTAGAGATCGTCAATAATACGGCAAACTTCTAAACCCTTATCAGTTAGACTAACCCTGACTGACCTACGATCAGTCTCAGACCGTTTATGGTGTATGTAGCCCATATCAACAAGCTTTTTGAGATTATATGAAACATTCGAGCCGAGGTAATAACCCCGAGATCTCAATTCACCTGCTGTCAATTCCGAGTCGCCGATGTTAAACAGCAATAACGCCTGCACACTATTAACGTCCGAGCGCCCAACACGTTCAAACTCGTCTTTGATGACATCGAGCAACAACCTATGAAGTCGCTCTACCATTCTTAACGCCTTGAGATAACACGCTTTCGGCTTTTCAGCCTCGTCCAGCGCATTCCCCTGACTCAAATCAAGGGCAATACTCATTCCCTGCCTCTACTCGTTGTTGTCTGTAGTCTTTATGCAATTGTCCCAGACTTGCCATTGAGAATAACCTAGACAAGCTAAAATCTGCTTAAAAGGAAAGCTTAAAATTCATTAAACATGTTCAGATTTTTGCGGAAATTTTAGCGGTAAAATTCATTCTTATCAGGAAATTACAATAACGTGACAACGCTGATACATGTCACAATAGTAAGCTTAGCAGGTTAAATCCTTTTGGTTAGTTTAACCAGCCGAACCCTCTCACCACGCCTTAACAAGTTCTAACTCATCAATGGCAAGTGGGGCAAAGTAGGCTTCGACCATTTCCTCAGAAACATCTTCCAGGCGCGATGGCTGCCAGCGGGGGGCTTCCTCTTTATCCATCAAAGTTGTCCTGATGCCTTCAAAAAAATCATTGCCGTTTAAAAAACGGCAGGCCAAGCGGAATTCCATTTTTAACACTTCAGCAAGGTTAGGGCATTTCGCCCCCTCACGGATTTGCCGGTGCGCAATTTTGAGACTAAGAGGGGCTTTTGTGCGGATTTTGGCCGCGGTCTGCTTAGCCCAATCAGCCCAATCGCCTAATTCGAGATCGAGTTGATCAAGGATATCTTCAACCGAACCGGCTGAGAAAATGCGATCAATGATAGGTTGTAGGTCACCCAGCTCACTTGGCCCCGGATCACGATGCAACCTCTCAAGGACCGGATCAATCGGATCGGCTTCGAACATTGCATTACGGATTAGATCAAATTCGGAGCTTGGAATGAAATGCGTGACGGCGCCAAGATAATATGCATCGGCAATGCCGATAACCTCCCCCGTTAAGCCTAAATACATCCCGGTCTCTCCAGGAAAGCGAGACAAAAAATAACCGCCGCCAATATCGGGAAAAAAACCTATGCCGACCTCAGGCATGGCAAATTTTATGGCCTCACTAGCAACCCTATGAGTGCCAAAAATTGAAATCCCAATCCCGCTCCCCATGATGATCCCGTCGATGAGCGCAATATGAGGCTTGTTAAAAAGCTCTAAGCTCCAATTGTGCTGATATTCTTCCCGAAAGACTTCAATCAACTCCGAAGCATGTGCTTGCTTCCAATCGTATATCGCCTTGAGATCACCGCCTGCCGAAAATGCTTTACCACCTGCGGATTCCAAAACAATGCCATATATATCAGAGTCCAGCACCCATTCCCGGTAATGGGTCTCCAACTGACGGATGATATTCAAGTTTACAGCGTTGTATTGATTTATTCGATTGAGCGTGACATGACCACAACGGCCCTTTTTTTCACAAAATATCTCTTCTTCATTATCTGCCATTTTTACTTTACCCTCTTAAGGAAGCAATATCCGTAATCATCCACCCGCTTATTACTGACCATTGCATATAGATCAACAGAGCTATACATCTCACGCAACGACCGACAAGAGGCATATTCAAAAAAACACCAGCGAATGCATAAAATCCGAAAAAGACAGATCGTGATTGCTGCTTTTATGTTTCTTCTTTTTTTGAGGCCAGCTCTCGCCCAGACAAGCCAACCGCGGGCCATGCCGCTGCCGGAACGCAAGGCAACTAAACAAGTAGAGCCATCTGAAGTCCTTGAGGTGTGGAGTGAACAGGAAATTTCTAAAGCCCTGGCTCAATGCGCCAAAATACTTAACAAAATTCAACTGGACCACAAGCCTCAGAAACCCATTCGTAAAGGACGTTGTGGCACACCCGCGCCTATCAGCTTAATGGGGTTTGCAACCGCTCCGCGTGTTAAGATCTGGCCCGCGGCAACCCTTAATTGCAAAATGGCGGCAGCACTCCATAAATGGCTCAAGACGGTTGTGCAACCTTTGGCGAAAAAACTGCTACAAGCGACAATTGTCCGTATACATAATGTTTCATCCTATTCCTGCCGCAATCGTTACAATGACCCCAAAAAACGTATGAGTGAACACGCTTTTGCGAATGCGCTCGATATTGCCTCTTTCGAAACAGCCAAAGGAGAAAAAGTGAGTGTTTTGGACCATTGGGGACCAACAGCACGGGCAATCGCCGCACAAGAGGCTGCAGAAAAAGCTGCAAAGAAGGAAAATAAAGAGAAAAACGGGGATAAAGCTCAAAATGTGAAAGATCAAAATATACTTGTCAAAGCTTCTAATCTCGATAAAAGCTCTAATGCTAAAAACTCTAACAAGGAACAAACAACTCCGACCAAATCAATAGCCTCACCAGATGTTCGAATGATTTTTTTGCATTTAATTCATAAGAAGGCGTGCGGCATTTTCACCACCGTTCTCGGACCAGAAGCGAATGCGGCTCATGAGAATCATTTTCATCTCGACCTTGCCCCCCGCCAACGCAATCCATTTTGTGAATAAAGTATAAGAATTTGGCCTTTATAATGCCCTAATTTATACAATTCTTTGCTTTGCGCGCCACGAATAGAAATGCTAGAGCATATTTCGCAAAAGTGGCTACCGGTTTTGCGAAAAAGATAGCGACAACAAAAAGATAAAGTGCTTCCGGAAAAGTGAATGCCGGTTTTCCGATAAGAAGCACGACAAATAGAGAGAGCATCCAAACGTTTCCATCTAAAGTTGGATGCTTTAACGCAGTGATTAGGGAGTAAGCTCCAAAAAGAGAGTTATTTGATGCGTGCACGTTGATCACAAAGATTTCGTTCTAGGGCAAGGAAACAATGGACGACACGCCAAATCACAAAGCCAAGTTTCACGGATTGAAAACCACTGGAACACCTGTCATGCCTGCGCCAGGCTTTCCTGCGACCCGCTTGCGACGTACGCGTCAGGCAGATTGGACGCGGCGTTTGGTTCAGGAACATAAGCTCACAATAAGTGACCTCATATGGCCGATCTTTATCGTTGACGGTGAAAACCAACGGACACCCATCCCTTCCATGCCAGGCGTTGAGCGGCTTTCTACTGATGAGGCTGTGAGAGCCGCCGAAGAGGCGGCCGAGCTTGGCATACCGGCTCTCGCGCTTTTTCCCTATACGGACCCCGGGTTGCGTAATGATGAAGCCTCAGAGGCTTTCAATCCCGACAATTTAGTCTGCCGTGCTGTTCGCGCGATCAAACAGGCTGTGCCTGATATTGGCCTTATTGCGGATGTCGCCCTAGATCCTTATACGAGCCATGGCCATGACGGACTTCTTATAGAGGGTGAAATTGCTAATGACGAAACATTGGATGCCCTTATACGTCAGGCTCTCAATCAAGCGGAAGCAGGCTTCGATATTTTGGCCCCTTCCGACATGATGGATGGGCGCATTGGTGCCATACGCGATATGCTTGAGGATCGGGGGTATAAGAATACGTTGATTATGGCTTACACGGCCAAATATGCCTCCGCTTTTTACGGACCTTTTCGTGATGCTGTCGGGTCATCCTCTACATTGAACGGCAACAAACGCTCCTATCAAATGGACCCGGCAAATACAGATGAAGCCTTGCGGGAAGCTGAATTTGATATCTCTGAAGGTGCGGACATGATCATGGTCAAGCCGGGCATGCCCTATCTCGATATTTTGTATCGCTTAAAAGAGACCTTTGCGGTCCCGACATTTGCTTATCAAGTTTCAGGTGAATATGCGATGCTGATGGCCGCCGCTCAAAACGGTTGGCTTGATCAAGAACGCATCATGATGGAAGGCCTCATCGCCTTTAAACGTGCTGGCGCTGACGGCATTCTCACCTATTTTGCACCCGCAGTGGCACGTCTTTTGAAGGATAGCTAACCACTTTCTCCAACTGTGTACGATCCATCAAACCTCACTCAATTTGCTATTCTGCCAAAAAACCTGTATGAATGAAGTCTGCATCAACATAAGCAAATAGACAAGCTGAGGCTGTAGGCATCGGGCCTGCAAAGCTAAGTCTTATTATGCAGCGGAGTCATGAGTTTAGCTTTATCCCAAAATTTGGATGATACGGGCAAGTGTGTACTTGACCAAATCTATAATTGTCCTGACCCAAGACCTTATTTTTCTGAGCTCAGGAAACTTGAATATTTAATCCCCCAACATGCAAAACCAGCATTCTTGAATGTGCTGGATGCTTATAAAGAATCAAAGGGTGTAACGAGCACGAAATTAATTGACCTGGGCTGTTCTTATGGGGTCAATGCCGCCCTCCTGAAATACGATATGGATATGCAGGAGCTATATGAGCTCTATGGGACACCACAGGCAGAAAACTTGGATCGCCAGGAACTGATCCAACGCGACCGAAAAATTTTCACCCAAGATGATACAGATGATCCAATCGAGGTCATAGGCGTAGATGTCGCTCAACAGGCCGCCTCTTACGCCACGGAAGCAGAGATTATCGACGATAAAATCGTTGCAGATCTTGAACAGGAAAATCTGAGCCTGAGGCATCAAGATTCATTGGATGATGCGGACTTGGTTATATCCACCGGTTGTATTGGTTATATCTCGGAAAAAACGATCGAGAAGGTTATCGAAGCTAGCAATTCTCAGCTCCCATGGATGGCTCACTTCGTACTGCGCATGTTTTCCTTTGAGCCGATTAAGGAAGCCCTTGCCGAAAAAGGCTATGTCACCGCCAAAGGAACAAATGCTGTTCGACAACGCAAGTTTGCTTCAAAACAAGAACAGGAGCAGGTTCTAGAGCGCCTCATCGATATGGGCGTTGATCCAAGCGGTTTTGAAACTGAAGACTGGTTCTACGCTGACTTATACGTTTCACGCCCCCTCGCTGACACGACACTCGTGCCGTCCTCGGAACTCATTTCTGCATAAGTCAAGCTCGTGAGAAATCACTCTCAATCATTTTTCATGACGCCGGTGAGAACGGCAACGAATAGCACGCTCAAGCTCCAGCCAATGACAATTTGCACCCAATAAAAACAGCGCAATCCCCAATGGGGGATTTTCAAAACCCACCCCCAAATTTGTAATTTCATGACGCTGCCATTGGGCAATCCCGGTGCGGCGGTCTTGGCATAAATGGGATCCCAATCTCTTTCAACGCCAAAGGCGATAATCGGCAGCATAACATCTGCCGAATAGAGGAAAGGATCAAAGGCGGTGTGCTCTTTGGGCAAAGCGGTGCAGGTTGTCCAATTACGGGCGCAAGCCTGAGCGATCGTCGTGTTGGCGTAAACCACCGGATTTGTCGGCGCCATCAACCCCTGCTCAGAAGCTTGTGTATAGAAAAAAGCGCCCGCCAACCAAAGCGCGGTCAGCATGATCATAAACCGCTTATTGCCATAGCCATAGCCGGCAATTAACCCGAACAAAATCATTTCCAAGATATGTACAATCGAAGCCCTTGGAAATCGGAGCACGCGCCAAGGATGTCTCATCAAGGTCCGCCATCCCGGCCAAGCTCGGCGCCATCTCGCCAAACGTTGCTGCCATTGGCGCGACTTGGCAATTTCCCGCGCGCGTCTGTCATGCCCCATCGCGCGCAAAACCTTTGTGAGCTGTTCATAGGGTTGCGGACGAAAATCCTCCCAAAGGTGTTCACGCGGCTGACGCTTTAGCCAATCTTTACGTGTCTTAACATCATATTGTCCTTTTCCCATAAGCCGATCATAGGTGAATCCATTTAGGCCAATTGTACATAAAAGGCATTGCCCATTTTCCGCTGTAACACAAGCAGAGCCGTTCGCACCAGGCCAAGCATCAGGATGGTCAACCAACTGGCGAGCATAAGCGCCAGCGAGAGCTACACTGCCTTGAATTTCAGGACACTGGTCATATGGTGCCGTTGCTGGGCCCATCCATAAGGTGCCATAAATTTGTACCTTCCCCAGGTTCAACGCCTTGGCCGCCAGTGGACGGCGATCGCGCTTCTGTATGTCGGGCGGCGCCTCGCAAGCATTGTTAAATGTCCCCTTGCTAAGGGCAAGATCACCACCGATCGTCGCCCCCAGAAAGCGCACCTCACCCGCCGCTGTGAAGCCATTGCTGAGAAACACACTGCCCGCAATCTTGGCTGTATCACAATTAAGCGCTATCCCCTGACCATCCTTCGTGCGGTTGTGGAATGTGCCGTCTTCACAGCTAAGCACACCCCCTATCCTCGCTCCTAAAAAGCGCACCTCGCCCTCGGCTGTGAAGTCTTTTGTTAGAAACACGTCGCCTGTGATCTTGGCTCTACCGCAATTGAGCGCTATTCCCTGACCATCCTTCGTGCGGTTGTGGAATGTGCCGTCTTCACAGCTAAGCACACCCCCTATCCTCGCTCCTAAAAAGCGCACCTCGCCCTCGGCTGTGAAGTCTTTTGTTAGAAACACGTCGCCTGTGATCTTGGCTCTACCACAATGGAGCGCTGTCCCCTGACTATCCTTCGTGCGGTTGTGGAATGTGCCGTCTTCGCAGCTAAGCACACCCCCTATCCTCGCTCCCAAAAAGCGCACCTCGCCTTCGGCTGTGAAGCCATTGCTGAGAAACACACTACCTGTAATCTCGGCTTCATTAGCCAGTAAGCCTGGCACTTGCGAGCCCTGGAGTGATAAACTTGCCAAATGAGCGCTAAAAAAATTAGGCTGATCGGTGAACTGGCAGTCGTACAACAAAAGGGGAAGAACGTTTCTCGCGGCCATAAGGTTGAATTCACCTGTGATAACGGCCCCCTCAAGCAGTAGGCCCAGCTCATGAACCGGTGCATCCTCATCGCCGCCCAGAGCGAGAAAGCGAAGGAATGACGCTCGGATGTTCTCTGTATCAGAGGATAGCCAACACCATTCACCCCGCACTGAGGCGGCCAACAGCTTTTCTTCGGTCGGTAAGAGGCCGGTCTCGCTCTCATGATCCAAGAAATCACCAAGCCATCGCCCATGAGATTTGCCGGGTGGGCGACTACCGGCGGCCTTTTCGGCTTTCAAAGCCATAAGCCGTTTTTGCAAGGCCGGCTCTTCACCAACCTCACTTGGCTCGGCTGGTCTGTCCTCTTCCTTTAGTCCGCCGTCCTCTGGCATGCCCCCACACCTATCTTAGGAATTGCAACCTATTCGTTCATGACGACTTTATCACAATTATAAAGTGCAGATAGGGACGCAAGTCAGGCGTGTCAACTCGCGATCGTGTGGATTGCATTTTTATGGAGAGCAAACATCACACATGCTGTCTTGCAATATGCAAGACAGAAAAATAGTGGAAACGACTGGAGGAGAAGGAACTCAACCTACAACAAATATAAAATTTAAAGCGGGTTCACGCTTTGCACACTTTTTATAGTAGTGCGCCAGGTGCGGCTAATCCAAGACCCAGTATCCTCACGGGGCTCAAGCCCGCCAGACTTTAGCAGAGCATAAGAATCCTTATACCATCGGCTTTTGGGAAAGTTGTGCCCCAGCACAGCCGTCGCTGTCTGGGCTTCATTAGTAATGCCCATAGCCATATAACTCTCGGTCAAGCGCATCAAAGCTTCTTCGACATGAGCCGTTGTCTGATATTCCTTTACCACCACTTTGAAGCGGTTGATGGCCGCCAGATAATTATGCTTCTCTAAATAATATCGCCCAACATTCATCTCCGAAGCGGCAAGCAAATCAGTTGCTATTCGAATACGGTTTTCAGCCTCTGCCGCATATCTTGACTTCGGATAGCGCTGCCTCAGCACCTTTAATGCCTTGAGTGCTGCTTTGGTGCGCGTTTGGTCCCGAGCTGGATCCGTTATCTGATCATAATTCGACATCGCGATAATATGATGCGCGAGAGCCGCTTCCTTTGTTCCGGGATGCAGCGTCGTATAACGGGTCGCGTTTTTGATTGCCTCAGGATATTTGCCTGCTTTGTAATATGAATAAGCCGCCATCACGACAGCACGGCGCGCATAGGGCGAATAGGGATGTTGGTGATCAACATTCTCAAATTTTGTCGCCGCGTCGTCATATTTCCCTTTTGTGAGAAGTGTATCAGCCTTGTTATAGAGCTTCTCCGGTGGCTCCGCCGCTGCATTCTCATCTTCTTTGCTTCCACTGGAAAAAAGTGACAGGCTGGACACAGAAGAACATGCCGCGAAAGGCACGACAAGAAGAGCAGAAAATATGAAGGCAAGAATTGGCTTCATCAAAATATTTCCGATTCCTGTAGTAGGGGCAGCTTTAAAGCGCCCGGGCCATTTGATTTTAAACATTTTCTTATCTGGAACCAAGTTCTTATCTAGAACCAAGCCTCGACTAATAATTTCGTAAACAGCAGGGATGGCATGACAATCGTGCCTTTCACCCACCCTTTTGTCTTCTCCAAGATGGCATAGTGCCGAATCTCTCTTTCGCAGACAAATATCTCATCTATTGCATCTGCACGAAAGGTTCTTGAACTAGGAACACATTCATTGTGGAGATTTTATGCCCAATATTCGGGGTTTTGCTAAGTCGTGATCCAAATAATCGCTAAATTGTCACAATAAGACAACTTAGAGCATCCCGCGTTTAGATGGAATCGCTTGGATGCATAATCTTTTTTTGTCGCATATCTTGTTTCGCAAAACCGGTACCCACTTTTGCGAAATATGGTTTGATCCGGAATGTGGGGTGATCTAGCTCTGTTCTTTTGATTAATCACGCAACTGATCAGAAAACCGGAAACCGGTTTTCTGATTGCGTTCTAGGAACGGTCTGCAGCATAATTTGCCGCCACTGCACCAAGCCCATAACCCATATGAGTAGAATCCCGTAGACGCGGAGCTTCGACAAATGTCCAAGCGTCTTTATCGGCAAACAAGGCTTTCAATACCATTGAATTAAGCCTATGGCCGCCGCGGCTAGAACGGAAAGCGCCGAGAATAGGCGCACCTGCAAGGGCTAAATCACCCACTGCGTCAAGTGTCTTATGGCGAACGAATTCATCCTCAAAGCGCAAGCCTTCAGGATTAATAACTCTATCGTCACCAAGAGCGATCGTATTTTCCAAAGATGCGCCAAGTGCCCGGCCTGACGCCCAAAGCTGCTCGACCTCATGCATAAAACCAAATGTACGTGCCCGGGCCAATTCACGACGGAAAGTCCCCGGATTCATATCAAGTTGGTATTTCTGCCGACCGATAAGCGGTGAATCGAAATCAATTTCGACATCAACATGGAAACCATTATGAGGACTTAGCTCCCCCCAACTCTGCCCATCTTCAACATGAACAGATTTCAGGACCCTCAAAAACCGACGGGGTGCATCCAATTCACGAATGCCGACCTCGTCAATTGCATCAACGAAGGGAGCTGCGCTACCGTCCATGATCGGAACTTCAGCGCCATCAATCTCAATAAGAATGTTGTCAATAGACAAGCCACGAATCGCGGCAAGTAAGTGCTCTACCGTCGCAACGATCGAGCCATTGCCATTGCCGAGGACCGTACAGAGCGTAACATTAGATACAGCTCGGTAATCGGCAGGAATTTCTGTGATGATTTCATCACCATTAGTCAGCAAAAAATGAATACCGGTGTCAGCATCTGCAGGATGGAGAACAATTGAAACTGGCGCAC
The DNA here is from genome assembly GCA_965224165.1 of Methyloligellaceae bacterium. GTDB lineage: Bacteria > Pseudomonadota > Alphaproteobacteria > Rhizobiales > CBDCYM01 > CBDCYM01. The sequence continues at coordinate 2,994,901 of CBDCYM010000011.1, forward strand.
CCGAGTGCACCCCCGTCCCCATAAGCACAATTTCCGTGTTTAGGGTTGTCTGCCGTGCCCCAATAAACCCCTTACCCATATTGGTGCCGTCCTTTGAGTTCCTCATTTGTTATTTGTCAGAGCCGGAGCTCTGTGCCCCCCTGTTGGTTTTCCCGAGTTCAACCTATACTCACCGAACCACCAGAAGACTTAGGCCATCACGTCTCTTTAAGCTTGTGTGCTCAGGCCTAACGCTATTTGAACCATACAGCGCCAGATATGGTGGGGACAAATCACGCTTTTTTACATTGTGTTACTGATCTCCCATCACTTTTCCCCAGCGAATTTTCTTTTTCGACGACGATTATCCACAGGTTACGCTCAAGCTTTGTAAGGTTGGCCCCTCTTCAAAGTCCATCCAAAAATCTACTGAGCCGTGCGGCGGAAAAAATCTGGTATATCAATTTCTTCTTCGCTCTTCTTATCATCTTGCATCGCACCATCAAAAGAGGCATCGTCATCATTGGGGCTGTGGACAACTGTCTCCACCTCTCTGTCAAATTTATTCACAGGCGGTGACATGCGTCTTTCGCGAAGTGACTCGACCTCAAAATCTGTCTCTTGCGGCAACTTTGTGGCAGGGGTGGAATTAGACATTTCAGTCGAATCAGCTGCAGGTTTTGGACGTCCGACAGCGGCCAGTTTTTCAAAAAATCCAACCTTTCTTTTCTGTGCTCTCACACCTGATTCTGGGGGACGTTTTCTTGTAGCACGCAACTCTCTTTGCCCAATAACAGGAAAGTCTTCGATCGTTGGTATCCGCCGCTGCATAGGCTGTATCTTTGTCGGCGGCGCCGGCACAAAATCATGTACTTGTGCAACCGGTGGTACTGCAGGCATTTCTCCAGGTTGTCTTGTCGTTCCGGAAAGGCGTGGAGGACCTGGTTCGATTTTGACGTTGTTTGCCTTTTGCCAATCCCCTTCCTCTGTAACTGGCACAGCCTCGAGCTCAATCTCTCTAGGTGTGTTTTGATCTAATTTGTTAGGCTCGTCTTCAGTAGCAGGTTCATCGGACCTTAAAGGCTTTGGCTGTACAATACCGGTGAGCCGACCCGTCAGACTATCAGAATCTCGCGCTATGGTTTTTGGTCCCTGAGGTCCCCGATCAACCACAAGATCATTGCCAACACCGGAGGCAACAATTGAAACACGCACATCGCCCTCAAGCGTTTCGTCAAAAGTTGCACCAACAATAATATTAGCCTCTGGATCGACCTCCTCTCGAATTCGGGTGGCAGCCTCATCCACTTCATAAAGTGTGAGGTCTAGGCCGCCAATAATACTGATTAGAAGACCTTTGGCACCGCGCAAGGACATATCATCTAGCAGCGGATTAGCAATAGCTGCCTCGGCAGCTTGAAGGGCTCGCCTTTCACCTGTGGCTTGCCCCGTTCCCATCATAGCCGTGCCCATACCGTTCATGACGGCTTTAACATCGGCAAAGTCGAGATTAATAAGCCCTTCTTTAATAATCAGATCTGTAATGCACGACACACCTGAATGAAGGACCCTGTCCGCGAGCTTAAAGGCATCGGAAAATGTGGTTGTCTCATTCGCAATACGAAAGAGATTCTGATTAGGGATGACAATTAGCGTGTCCACATGCTTTTGCAACTCTTCAATGCCTACCTCGGCTGCACGTAACCGCCGCTGCCCTTCAAACTGAAAAGGCTTCGTAACAACGCCAACGGTCAATATGCCCTCTTCACGGGAAATGCGGGCAATCACAGGAGCCGCGCCGGTACCGGTACCTCCCCCCATTCCAGCCGCAATAAACACCATATGGGAGCCGGACAGTTGTGCACGGATTTCCTCCTCAACCTCCTCAGCCGCCGCTTGTCCGATTTCCGGACGAGACCCTGCGCCGAGACCCTCGGTCAGTTTGATACCCATCTGCATGCAATGTTCAGCACTTGACATGGCAAGCGCCTGTGCATCCGTGTTCGCGGCAACGAACTCGACGCCGTGAAGCTTGGCCTCGATCATATTATTGATAGCATTACCTCCGGCGCCGCCTACGCCGATAACGGTTATTCTGGGCTTGAGATTGGTCAAGTCCGGGACGTTAAGATTGATGCTCATGGCAGCCTCGCATCCTCAATCCGTTTCAGGTCTCATTCACTCCGGTTTTATTTGCTGCAGTTTCTCGCTCGTTACAGCGTCCCAGCAAAAAAACCGGCCCTCACTAAAAGCTCTCTTTAAACCACTGGCAAACGCGAGCTAAATATCCGGTTCCAGTCCTTAGCACACTCGGTTCCCCCCCCATTCCAAGAACAGAATGGGGTTGAAATGGATAAAGCAGCAGTCCAATTGACGCTGCGAACTCTGGCCCCGACGCATGTTCCGGCAGACCAGCAATCAAACGGGGTCGCCCTATGCGGACTGATTTCCCCATAATTTGTGCGGCAAGCTCGACAAGTCCGGGAAGTTGGCTTGCACCGCCTGTCAGCACAACACGTTGCCCTGCATAAGATGCCACACCACTTGCCGCTAACCGGTCTTGGATCATACGTAATAATTCTTCCATACGGGGACGTATAATCATACCGAGCTGGGCCCGCGAAATTTGGTTATTACTTATCAGCTCATCTCCCACTGTTGGAAAGGAGATCAGCTCCTGCTCATCTGAAGCCGCAATCATAGCGCTTCCATAGAGTGTCTTAATTCGCTCCGCTTCGCTTGGAGGTGTTGAAAGCGTTCTGGCGAGATGGAGTGTGACTTGATGCCCACCAATTGCAATTGCATCGGAATATATGAAATGGCCCTCAGCAAAGACGGAAAACGTCGTCGTACCGCCACCGATATCAATGCATGTTACCCCAAGCTTTGCTTCATCCTGGACGATCGTCGCCAAACCACTTGCATAAGGGACGACTACAGTCCCGGCAATTGAGAGATGACACCGTTCCACAACAAGCGATAAATTTCTAAGTGGGCGCGGGTCAACCGTGACAGCATGCAAATCAACGGTAAGCTCCTTGCCAATCATCCCGCGTGGATCTTCTATCCCGCCATTTTCGTCCAAAATGTAACTGATCGGGATCATATGCAATAAGCTGCGCCCTTCTCGAATTGCATATTCTCGACCAGCTGTCATAACACAATCCACATCATGTTCCGTTACGGCATGACCGGAAATCATCTCACTTGCACAGAAATTCTCGCTTTGTAACCGCCCACAAGCCACAGAAAGAATAACTTCCTCGACTTCTAAGCTTGCCATGCGTTCTGCCTGACTTACGGCGCTGCGAACAGACTGTTCTGCAGCCTCCATGTCAACCACCACACCGGCTTTCATACCGCTTGAACGTTGATAACCGAAGCCAACGACATGAATTTTGTCAGCAACCGGTTCATCGTCCAAATCATCATAGACAGGATCAACACGTGCAATTAGACAACACACCTTGCTCGTACCGATGTCGAGCACGGTGAAGATCCGGCGGTTGACCTGCCCTTTATATTGTCCGAAGCGCACTTGTCGCTCCTCCCGCCGTATAATTCAGGCCTCTTGCATAAGTCGCGCTTGACAAGGGAGCTGCCCCTAGCCTTCGCGGTTTTCCTAGCTTCTCATTGCCGTTTCCAGCGCCGCTTTCATCAGATTTGTGAGGCCGTGACCTAGTCTTAACTTTTTCCGCACTCTTGCGCTTAGAAGTATTTCTGTGACCGGCTGTCTCTGATTTTTTGAGACGAATTGTGATCCGGTCCTCTAGTCTCATATCGATTGTGACGATGTCACGTGACAAGACAGCATGCTCACGTTCCAGATTTGCAAGGTCCATGAGAGCGGCATCAAAATTCCGTTCAGGCAGCCAAATGTCTGTGCCGTTTTTCAGCTTGAGCGTCCAACGCCGGTCTGCCACGCGCACAGCTGCTTTGATGCGCACCCTCAATTGTGCATAACCTTGCAGACTATTGACAATATCCTTGGCCGCAATCCCTGCCCCCTTGCCAACCACGAGTGGCAGAGATCCCATCAATGACTTGACCTCCGTGGTTAAACGGACACCGTCTTTATCCACCACATCATGAATCCCATCATGTTGCCAGATCGCAAAAGGCCGACGCTCTTCTATCTCGACCTTGAGTGTCGATGGCAAAAGCCGCATCACTTTTGCTCGACGGATCCATGACAGATTTTCCAATCTTTTTTGAGCCTGAGCTGTATCAAAACTCAATATTGAAACACCGGCTCCAAGGTTTAGAGCCTCAGCGATAGCGGCATCAGATACGCGATGCTGCCCCGTAATAGAAACTTTTTGAATACCGAAGCCCGTTTTTCGTATCAAAGCATCTGCCCGTGTAAATATTTCGCTATAAGGCTTAGCTATATCGCTGCCTGAGACCAAACCGTAACCGAGCATGAGAGCTAAAATAATCAAAAGAAGAAATCGCCATACACGACTCGACATTTCTTGCTGGTGCGGTTCAGAATATGATTTCGAGTGCACGCGGACGCGCTTGCGGGTTTGCTTCCTTACATAAGCACGGGCAGCCCGCCGCTTAGGTTTACCCCTGCGGTCTGAAAATTTCGTACTTGTGACCTTGCCTAACGATTGCAAGAAGCGTCCTCCACAATCCAGCGAACCAATTCACCAAATGACCAGCCATCATGGGCTGCAAGCTCAGGCACCAATGACGTTGTTGTCATGCCGGGCTGGGTGTTGATCTCAAGACAAATCAACTCGCCAGACCCCTCTGGTCGATCGTCAAAACGAAAATCTGCCCGACTCACACCTCGACAGCCAAGAGTCTTGTGTGCCTCTAATGCTAGATTCCGTACTAACTGGTAAATATTTGATGAAAGATTCGCCGGGAGGACGTGATTTGATCCTCCTGGAGCGTATTTCGCCTCATAGTCGTAAAATTGCAACCCTTCCGCAGGCAAAATATCGATAACGCCAAGGGCTTTATCCCCCATAACCGCGCAAGTCAGCTCGCGGCCAGGAATATACCGCTCAACCATTAAATGATCCGACGGGTCTCCGACCGCTGAAATTTCCGCTAATTTGTTCGTCTCTTCGCTTTTTATGATGAAAACACCAACACTGGAGCCTTCCGCCACTGGCTTTACCACATAGGGGGGCGCCATAACGTGCTCACGTCCTGCTTCCTGCCGTGTCACAACCTTGTCTTCCGCCACGGGGATACCCGCAGCTTTTAATACGATTTTGGCCTGCTCCTTATGCATAGCGAGAGCCGATGCTAAAACGCCCGAATGAGTATAAGGAAAGCCCAGAGTTTCCAAAATCCCCTGTACACAACCATCTTCGCCCCATTTGCCATGCAATGCATTAAAACAAACATCTGGTTTGAGGTGCTCAAGCTGGGTGGCAAGATCCCGGCCGACATCAATCCGACTAACTCGAAACCCTTCGCTTTCAAGTGCATCCGCACAGGCCTTGCCGCTATTGAGGCTCACCTCCCGCTCAGAGGAAAACCCACCCATGAGAACAGCTACATGCTCAAATTTGCTCGTCATTCCGCCTCCATACGCACGTTAACATCAACGTCACTTGGAACACCTAGACGGCGGATTTCCCACTCAAGTTCTATACCACTCGTATCTTTCACTCGTTTCCGCACCGTTTCGCCAAGCCTCTCCAAATCCGCACCCGTCGCCTCACCGACATTGATCAGAAAATTACAATGCATCTCGGAGACTTTGGCCGCGCCGATTTGAAGGCCTCGGCACCCAGCAGCATCAATCAGTTTCCATGCACTATGTCCAGGTGGGTTTTTAAACGTCGATCCACCGGTCCTATTTTTTATGGGTTGGTTCGCTTCGCGGTACTCAGCAATCTCTTCCATTTCGGCAAGAATCTCATCTGGATCACCCGGTGTCCCTTGGTAGAGTGCCTCGGTGAATATATAATCGTCCGGAACACGACAATGGCGGTAGCTAAAACCCATGTCATCAAGGGAAAGCGTATGTATCTGGCCTTGGGGATCAACAGCACGCGCTTCAATCAAAATATCCTTAGTCTCGGTACCATGGGCCCCACCATTCATACGTAAAGCCCCACCAATAGACCCCGGAATGCCGCGGTAAAAAGCAAGACCTGCAATACCCGCCTCCGCTGCCGCCCGTGCAACTCTGGCATCAGGAGCAGCGGCCCCTGCCCGCACCCGGCTGTTTTCTTCAATTTTGACTTCGCCAAAACCGCGCCCAAGACGAATAACAATGCCAGGAATACCGCCATCGCGAACAAGAAGATTAGACCCAAGCCCAATTACTGTCCGTGGGCAGTCAACGGGGGCATGCTGCAGAAAATAGGCAAGATCCGCTTCATCTGCGGGTGTAAAAAGGAGCTGCGCCGGCCCACCCACACGAAACCACGTGATATCTGATAACGGGGCATTAGACTTAAGCCGCCCGCGTAAATCAGGCATGAGAGCCGCGAACTGATCCGACAGTTCTGCAAAGCTCACAGCCGATGCTCCAAAGGCGCACTTAATTCTGCGAGTTGCCGTGGTAAAGCCTGCGTCCACTCCGAAATTGTGCCAGCCCCAAGACCAATCACAAGGTCCGCCGGCTTGGCGAGCTCCGCAATAAGTGGGGCGAGCGCCCTGTCATCACTTACCGCGATCACACGGTCATGGCCGTTCTTTTTTAAGCCTGAGACCAAAGAATCACGGTCAACTCCATCAATGGGGGACTCACCAGCGGCATAAACTGGCGTTACAATGACCATGTCGGCATCGCCAAAACATGCGGTAAATTCTTCAAAAAGAACTGAAAGCCGTGTGTAACGATGCGGTTGTACAATGGCAATGACACGGCCTTTCGCCGACTGGCGGGCCGCTTTTAGGACCTCCTTAATCTCAACCGGATGATGAGCATAATCATCATAAATTGAAACGCCATTCCATGTTCCCGTTTTGGTGAAACGCCGTTTAACACCACCGAAACCTGCAAGCGTGGTGCGAATAACGTCCTCTGAGATATCAAGTTCACAGGCAATTGCTATTGCCGCAAGGGCATTGAGGGCGTTATACCGGCCTGGAACATTGAGTTTAACGGCATCCATGCGACGTGGTATGCCTGATAAGTCGGCATTAACTGCAACATCAAAGGTTACACCTGCGCCATTCGTTCTGTAATTCTCTAATCGTAAGTGCGCATCCTCTGCTTCGCCATAGGTCCAAACTCGACGGCTTTGACCATTCGTTAGACTTGCAACGATCTGTCTGACAGTTGGATGGTCTATTCCGGCTATGGCAGCGCCTTCTGAAGGAATATTGGTAAAGAAGGTTCTGAAAGCCTCGTGAAGTTTTTCAACGGAGCCAAAATAATCCATATGTTCCGCATCAATATTGGTAACGATCCCGATACGGGTTGGCAATTTGATGAATGTACCGTCAGATTCATCTGCCTCCACCACCATCCAATCCCCTCGGCCAATTCGCGCATTTGATCGCCAAGCATTAATAATGCCGCCATTAATAACGGTGGGATCAAGTTTTGCTGTTTCAAGAAGAGAAGCAACTAAGGACGTTGTTGTGGTTTTGCCGTGTGTTCCTGTGATGGAAATGGTCGGCCGTGCTTCCATGAGGGCTGCCAACATATCAGCCCTGCGAATGATTGGCAGCCCTAATGCTTGGGCTGCATCAAATTCAGGATTGCCCGGCTTAACGGCCGTTGAAATCACAACATACCGCGCATTGCCAAGATTTTCGGCTTGATGGCCAATATAAACCTGAGCACCCTTATCTCGTAAACGAGAAACGTTTGCATTATTGGAAAGGTCGCTACCCTGAACATCAAATCCACGGGCAAGCATGACTTCCGCAATGGCGCTCATGCCAATGCCACCGATACCAATAATATGAAATGGGCCATCATTATTGGGCAATTGCATGCCTTTTCCCCTTCCCACCCCACATTTGTTATCGTTGCCAGTTGTTATCGTTGCCAGTTATCATAAGGCTAGGTCGCCGTCTCAGCCTAATAACCTTTTGTATTATTCTTTACTGCCTTTACTCACCTACCGCGAGTTCTTCTACAAGATCAGCCAAAAATGCGACGGCGTTTGGGTTCCCATTTGCTCGGACAGCCTCTGCTGCCTGAGAAAGCTTTACAGGCTCTTGCAAAAGCTCGGTTAAAATCCCAGCCAGGCTTTCAGGCGAAAGCGCTTTCTGCTCAATGCACCATGCTCCACCTGCCTCTTGTAAGCGTGTAGCATTTTGAAGTTGATCATTGTCAAGGGCATGTGGCAACGGAACGAGAATAGCTGGACGGCCGAGTATAGCAAGTTCTGCAACAGTTGAAGCCCCAGCGCGTGCAATAACTAGGTGTGATTGTGCAATTCTTTCGGGCAAATTTTTGAAGAAAACTGCCAATTCTGCGCTAATTTCAGCTTTTTGATAGGTTTTACCCACTCTTTCCAAATCTTCTTCTCTACATTGCTGAACAACAATGAGACGTTGGCGCATTGATTCGGGCAACTGCGTTAACGCCGGCGGAACGGTATCAGCAAAAAAACGAGCCCCTTGACTCCCGCCAAACACAAGCAGATGAACCGGCATATCGTTACGCAATGGCTGATAGCCTTGCCTACTCGCATGAATAACCGCACCCCGCACTGGATTTCCAGTAAGCCGAACTTTGCCTAAGTGTTTATCGTCAATGAATTTTGTCGTGTTAAACGAGGTGGCAATCGTTTTGACATAAGGCGCCAACATACGGTTCGCCCGTCCCATGACAGCATTTTGCTCATGAAGCAAGGTTGGAATGCCTCTCAGTTTTGCTCCAACCAATGGTGGAAATGTTGGGTAGCCACCAAAACCGACCACAACTTTCGGGCGAATTTGGCCTAACACGCCATATGCCTTGAGCGTACCTTGCAACAGGGTCCAAACAGTCTTGATAACTGCGAGTGGAGACCGTCCCGCTAAGGTTGCTGATGGCACTTGATAAACTTTCCGGGCAGGAAAGCCCGTTCCATAACGATCGCCGCGCATATCGGTGATTAGATCAATAGTATAACCGCGCCCCTTCAGCTCTTCAGACAAAGCATAGGCTGGAAACAAATGTCCTCCCGTACCGCCCGCTGCGAGCATTATTGCCTTCTCAGTCAAAATACTATCTCACTTAAATTCGCATGCTTCTAGATGCAACTGGCCCCTCAGCTGAAGGAGATGCAATGATCTGCGGCCCTAACCTCGCAGGTGTCGCACGCTTGCGCGTTAACCCCAATGCCATCCCCATAGTCATCGATGTTGCAATGAGTGATGAGCCTCCATAGGAGATGAAAGGCAGTGTCATTCCTTTTGCCGGTAACAGCCCCACATTTACAGCCATGTTTATAGCAGCCTGCAACCCAAAGAGCATGACAAGCCCACTTGCCGCATAACGAATAAAATCGTCAGGTTCCCTCATCGCATGAGTAAGGCCTCTCAAGACGATTAACGCAAAAAGTCCTAGCAATAATGTGCAGGCAATAATTCCAAACTCCTCGGCAACAACCGCAAAAATAAAATCGGCATGCGCATCCGGCAGCACATTTTTAAGCTTACCTTCACCTGGCCCAACCCCGAACCATCCGCCTTCGATAAATGACTGGAGCGCTCGGTCCGTTTGATATGTGTCACCTGTAGAGGGATCCAGAAATCGGTTTATGCGATCAGCAACATGCGGGAATGTCTTATAGGCCAACACTAGACCGCCAACCCCCACCAAACCAAGACCAATAACCCAGCGCAATGATAATCCGGCAAGAAAAAAAAGCCCCCCCCATACACACGTTATCAATAGAGCCTGACCAAAATCCGGTTGCACTAATAAGAGGCCTACAAATACAGCGTAAAACGCAATGGCAAATTGATTGCCAGGCATATCGGTGCGTGCGTGGCTTTCTGAAAAAAACCAGGCGATCAAAACCACAAAAGCCGGCTTGGCAAATTCGGAAGGCTGAAGAGAATAACTCGCAATTGTCAGCCATCGCTTAGCGCCTTTCACCTCAACTCCTACGAGCAACACAAGGATCATAAGCCCGATTGCCACCAGAAAAACGATCAAGCTCAACCGGCGCATCTGGGTAGGCGTCAAAAGTGAAAAAGCCAAAAGCAATAAGATTGCAGGTACAAAAAAAAGGGCATGGCGTTTGACAAAATAAAAAGGTTCTAAGCCGTGCTTAATGGCAATGGGTGGACTTGCAGCGAGAGAAACCAAAAGCCCGCCAACCATAAGCAAAAAAAGCGCTGATAGCATAAGCCGATCAACCGTAAACCACCATTCGCTGACAATACTGCGATCTTCCCGGCTTAATCTCATGCGGCCTCTCTTCCATGCATTGTTACGCCGCTAAGCGCTGCGACAGAGTTCCGGAACGCATCACCTCTGATCGCAAAATTAGGAAACTGATCAAATGAGGCACATGCAGGCGACAACAAAACAACCGGCTCAAAACCTGATGACCTCGATGCATCAGCTGCAGCTGAGGCAACTGCTGCATCAAGTGTACCTGAAATTTCATAGACAACTTCACCCTCAAGAGCTGAGGCAATATCATCGGCTGCCTCGCCAATTAAATAAGCCTTTGCAATCCGTGGGTAGTAAGCTCTAAGACCTGATATTCCACCTTCCTTGGCGCGGCCGCCGGCAATCCAATAGATCTCCTCAAATGCGCTAAGTGCTTTTGCCCCAGCATCCGCATTGGTCGCTTTTGAATCGTTGACAAAAAGTATTGGACCAAGATGACCAACCACCTCCATACGATGGGCCAATCCTGGAAAACTCTTAAGCCCTTCTGCAATCACATCAGGATTTACGCCGCAACATTTGACAAGCGCGTAAGCTGCGGCGGCGTTTTGCCAATTATGCGCCCCGCGAAGAGACGTTATGCCGGAAAGAGAAACGGTTGATTGCGATTTGCCATCTTGGACCGGATGAAGCACTCCATCCTGTGCATAAACGCCATTCTGAACATGCCTGTCACAGGAGATTTGCACAATCTCAAATGGTCCTTCAAGCCGATCCGCAACAGCCCGGCAATAGTCATCGTCAACACTAATTACAGCACACCCCCCTGCTCCCAATTGATCAAAAACTTTTGCCTTGATACGTGCATAATTTTCGAGAGTGCCGTGACGATCAAGGTGATCTGGAGTGATATTTAGGAGGGCAGCCGCATCGGGTGTAAGTGTTGGCGTTAAATCGATTTGGTAAGATGAAAACTCAATTACGTAGGTCTGATTATCCGAGAGCGGTGCTAGCTCAAGAACAGCCTTGCCGATATTACCTCCCATCTCAGCTTTCACACCGGCGCTCTTAAGCAAATGGGTTATCATCGCCGTTGTAGTTGATTTGCCATTGGTGCCCGTAATGGCAATCACTTTAGCAGCACTACCGGTCGCCGCTCGCTCGCGAAAAAAAAGCTCTGTATCACCTATAATTTCAACCCCAGAGGCTTGCGCCTTTTTTACAACCCAGTGAGGCTCGGGATGCGTTAAAGGGACTCCCGGTGCTAACACAAGTGCTGCAAATTCAGAAAAATCCGCCTCTCTCAGATCAACAACAGGAAGTCCTGCCTCCAATGCCTTTCGCCGACCTGCCTCACTGTCATCCCATACGGCTATATCGGCCTCACCAAGAACAAGCGCACGCGCAGAAGCAAGGCCTGATAGGCCCAAACCAAATACCGCAACTGGGCGGCCCGAAAATGTGGTCACGGGAATCATTATATGAGTTTATACCAACCTTTTGAGCATATCCCGCAAAAGTAGGTACCGATTTTGTGGGATATGCGACAGCAAAAGATATAAAAGATCAAAGATAGAGAAACCAAGTGATTCTATTTAAACACAGGGCCCTCTAAGGTCTTTCCAATTTTGATTGATTCCACACGACACGACAAAAGACACGAAAGAGGTAAAAACTATGTTTTTCGTCATCTACCGTCTTGTTTTATGTTCCCCAGGCGTTTCGTTCTAATTTGTTTAGGTATGTTATGAGTTTTCTGGCACATGCGATGATGGCAACCATTTTGGGTTTTCCTTTATCGAGCAGTGATTGATAAAATTTACGTAAGACTTTGTTATGGCGAATGCCGACAAGGGCGGCCATATAGAGGACTTTTTTGAGCGGTTGTCTGCCGCCATAGGTGTAAGCTCTGCCGGTTGAGTTTCCGCTTTGCTGCGCGAAGGGCGCGAAACCGGCCAGAGCCGCGATGCGTTTACGGTTGACTTTGCTCAATTCCGGTAGATAAGCGGGGATGGCAGGGGGTGGTGGATGGTTTTTAGAGGTATCCACATTTATGACTCCGTGACCTAGTGTCCCGAATCTAAAGTTCGTATCATTTTCAGTCAGGCACTTTTCGAACTTTAGATTCGAAAGGACACTAGCCAATTTTTGAATCTAGTGAGGTTTACGAATTTGAAGTTCCTAAAAGGGTATGCTGCAAATATGATAGGAACTTCAAATTCACCTCACTAGCCTTCAACTTAATTCCACCTTATTTGACGGTGCACTTAGAAAGAAAAACTAAAATAAGATTCTGACCCCAGTGAGATTATAGAATGCGCCGTTTTCTAGCTTTGATGTTTTTAACGCTTTTGTTGGCTTCGGCAACAAATGCAACAGCTCAAGAGCTTTTTGAATATAAAACTCTGGGGCTTAAGGTTGAGAAGCCCAAAAGTTGGCATGTTCTGACGGATGCACAAAACCGAGAGAATCTAGCTCGGACACAGATGAGCGATGCAGAATTTCAGGCCTATGTTCAGAAACATGCACGTGCTCCGATATTTGCAATTACGAAATACCGGGAACCATATAACGATCTGAATCCGTCTATTAAAATAACTATTCGGCCCGCAGGAGGCATAAACAAACAGAACCTTCTTACGGTAACGAAGCAAGTCGTCACATCAATGATGGGCCGGGTTGGCAAGGTACAAGCTATGGAAAACCCAAAACTTCTTTCAATGTCAGGATTTCCCGCCACCTACACGTCGGTAGACTACACCCTAAAAACGCAAGATGGTCTGCAATTCCCAGTAAAATCACAAATGTGGTTCATTTTGAAGAAAGAGCTGCTCGTTATGGTGGGCGCAGGAACCAGACAAGATGAAAAGACAGGGTCCCGCCAAGAAATACAAAAAGTTATAGACTCGATACGCTTAAACTAACAAGCTGATCCATCTAGAGCATCCCGCATTTTGATGGATTCGCTTGGATGCTCTATCTTTTTGTTGTCGCATGTCTTTTTGCGCAAAACCGGTACCCACTTTTGCGCGACATGCTCTAGTGGAGAAAAGAGCCCGCCCACCATTAACCGGGGACGGGCTAAGTCTTGGGAGGATTATACGCACGACTGCACCAAGAAATCCGATGACCCTGGAATAAAATAGTCCCTGCGAATCTTCTCGACAATATACGCCTGCAAGCCTCCATACGCCTGCAAAACCCCGTCAGCGAAAGCAAAATAAAAACAAGCATCAACAAGCTTACCCACTCTCAGCGCTAATTGGAGAGTAAGACTTAACGGATATGCTCACAAATACTCTTTGGAAAACTAAGGTAGCTAGAAAACTAAGGTAGCTAGAAAACAAAGCTAATTGGAAAACAACACCGACCCTTTGTTTTGTATATGCGAGTCGTGTTCAGGATGCAATTCACCAGCCTTACCCGCATATTTGCTTGTGAATAAGTTGCCGTAACATCGTCAAAGCTAACCGACGATTTCCGCTTCAGAAAAATTTAGCGAAATTTCAAGAGAGGCATTTTCCGGACTGTCGGAGCCATGGACTGAATTTCGCTCAATATTTTCAGCAAAGTCAGCGCGGATTGTACCGGCTGCTGCTTCTTCAGGGTTTGTTGCCCCCATAACTTCCCGGTTCTTAGCAATGGCATTTTCACCTTCAAGAACCTGGACGACAATAGGACCGGAGGTCATAAAAGCGACGAGGTCATTGTAAAAGGGACGCTCTTTGTGCACCTCGTAGAATTTTTCCGCCTGTTCTTTTGACCAATGCACACGCTTTTGAGCGATAATACGCAGACCTGTTTGTTCGAGACGGTCAATGATTTTCCCAGTTATATTTCGCGCTGTTGCGTCAGGTTTAATGATGGAAAGCGTTCTTTCAGTAGACATGTTCAACAGAGACCCCTCAGCATTAAGACTTAAACGAAATCGCGCCGCTTATAGCCTTCAGTTCATCAGACCGCAAGGGGGTGCCATTGCCGCATCTCAAGAACGCACCCTTTTATTTCTAAATTAGGTAAGCGATAACCCTCACTGACAATCGCAAAATATTATTCCTCAAGCACAATGCTCCATATCAATACGCTGACATACCATATAGAGGGACGCCTGCTTATCGACCAGGCAAGCACCGCTATTCCCGCAGGCCATAAGGTTGGAATTGTTGGCCGCAACGGTACCGGAAAAACCACATTGTTGCGTCTGATTACCGGTGAGATATCGCCCGATGATGGAGAAATTAGGCTGCCAAAAACCGCCCGTATGGGACATGTCTTACAAGAAGCGCCAGACGGACCTGAGAGCTTGCTTGATACTGTCCTTGCTGCAGACTTAGAACGTACTCAACTTCTTATTGAGGCAGAAACAGAGACCAACCCGAACCGCATTGCCGAGATCCAGCTTCGGCTCACTGATATTGACGCTCATTCTGCTCCCGCCCGAGCAGCGAGTATTTTGTCAGGTCTTGGCTTCGATGAGCAGGCACAACAACAACCATGTTCAGAGTTTTCAGGCGGATGGCGGATGCGGGTTGCGCTTGCCGCTGCGCTCTTCGCGACACCAGACCTGCTTCTCCTTGATGAGCCCAGCAACTACCTTGATCTGGAAGGCACGCTGTGGTTGGAAAGCTTTTTGAAAAACTACCCGCAAACCGTATTAATCGTCAGCCATGATCGAGACCTCTTAAACAAGACGGTAAACGGAATTCTTCATCTTCGAAAGGGCAAGCTCACACTTTATTCAGGCGGTTATGACAGCTTTGAGGAAACGCGCCGCGAGCAACAACGTCTCGAACTCAAACTCAAAAAGAAGCAGGATGATGAGCGCCGGCGCATCCAGGCCTTTGTAGACCGGTTCCGTGCCAAAGCCACAAAAGCACGCCAAGCACAAAGCCGTCTAAAAACCCTCGCCCGCATGCAACCCATCGCAGCGCAAATTGATGAACGCGTCACCCCATTTCACTTCCCAAATCCGGAAAAACCTTTGGGCAATCCATTAATGCGTTTTGAGAATGCAGCCGTCGGCTATGAACCTGAGAAACCTGTTCTTAAATTTCTCAATCTCAGAATTGATGTTGATGACCGTATTGGCCTTCTTGGCGCTAACGGTAATGGCAAAAGCACCCTTGCAAAATTAATGGCCGGACGGCTTGACCCCATTGCGGGTTATAGGCGTCACTCAAAAAAAATCGAGAGCGGCTTCTTCACCCAACATCAAATGGATGAGCTAAACTCAAAACAAACCCCTTATGATTATATTTCTGAACTTATGGAAGATGCAACAGAAGCCCAAAAACGTGCAAGACTCGGCCAACTCGGATTTGGCGTCGACAAAGCCGATACACCGGTCGGTCAGCTTTCAGGTGGTGAGAAGGCACGGCTTCTTTTTGCGCTAGCCACCTTTCATGGCCCTCATCTCCTTATTCTTGATGAGCCGACAAACCATCTCGACGTGGATAGCCGCGAGGCATTAATTCATGCTCTCAATGATTATGAGGGCGCTGTCATTCTCATCAGCCATGATCGTCATTTGATCGAGACAACTGTAGACCGCCTTTGGATCGTACGAGATGGTTCGGTTAAACCTTATGATGGCGATATGGAAAGCTACCGCGCTGAATGTTTATCTGAGCGCGGGGCATCCCGGCGGGACAAATCAAAGTCAACCCAACCAAGAACAAACGAAAACAACACACTAAGCCGACAAGACCAACGCCGACAAGCGGCCGCCAAGCGCGTAGAACTTTCACCTTTGAGAAAGAAAATCCGGGAAGCGGAAAAACAAATCGAACGGCTCAGTCAAAAAATCTCGGACCTTGATAGCGAGCTTGCGGATGCCTCGCTCTATAAGCAATTCCCTGAAAAGGCTCAAAGCCTAGCCCGGGATCGCGTTCAACTCGCCAGAGAGCTCGAAGCAGCCGAACAAGCCTGGCTTGCTGCATCTGAGGCATATGAGCTGGCTAAGGGAGCATCAAAATAGTATATTCCACGCATATTATTGATAGAGAATTACAGAACCAAAGTGTGAGTTATGTTCGATATTTTTAAATCAAAAAACGTCCCTCCCCAAATATCCAGTGATAACCCTGGCACGGGACATACGTTAGAAGTTGCCTTTGCAGATGGCGAGAAAACTTGGAGTGAAAAAGTCAATCTTGTTCAAGCCCTCTCAAAAGTGCTCGATGAAAATAAGTTGAATCATAAATCATATCAGTCCTGGATAACGCTATCAAATGGGTTAGTCTTACAGCCACAAATTGTTTCGCTAACCCCTCTGGATGATGGTGGTGTAAATACGATGACGACAATTGAAGTCGCAAATGAAGGTAACGCACAGTTCAGTCTTTTTGAATATCAGCATTCTACAGGTCAAGATACTGAGGCTTCAATTATAGATGGATTTCAAAACTGGGCCAAAACTGACCTGATAACAATAATCGATTCAATATCTGATGAGATGTCACAATGCAGCTCAATGGTTATGAATTTTCCGGACAGAGAAAATGATCGGGTTATTGTCTTAGGGCCAATATCATATTACATGACTGACGAAAGTGACACAGAAGAAGAGCACCCGTTTTGTCCCTGCTGTTTTTTTACAAATAATTTCAAAGCATTTGAACCATTGATCAATGATGACAATGTATATGGCATTAGATTCTTTGCTGTGAGAAATGAAGACGATACGATAGAGGCCGATTGCAGGGTAAACGGTATCGATTTTGAGAGTGGTAAAAATTCACTTATTGAGTATGGTGCGACATGGCCAAATCGAGGATTTGAATTTCGAAAGCAATATGTGGTCATGAAGTCTGTTTTGGCTCAGAAATAATATCAATATCCAGCCCCTCCCATCCTCAATTTTTTTTGCTAAGATTATGATTGTGTTTGGGAGATACAGATATGACTCAAGATGGCCCGAGCGCGGCCCTATATGTGGATTGGAGTGGATCGGTTAAATCAGATCCGGTGAATACGGTCTATTTCTTCAAACAGAAAGACTATATTCGCTGGGACGTAGATCATGAAACCCTGTTTGCGGAATACCCGCAAAAGATAGAAGATGGTTGGCCGGGCTTATTGGATGCCTTCCCGGGAGAACCGCTAACCGGAGCAATTCACGTACCAGCTTGGCGGAACAAAATCTATTTTTTCTTCCGCAATCAAAGTCATGCCGTCCTTTGGGATGTTGCCAGCCACACATGCGATCCTGACCCTAAACCAATTTCGGAAATCATGCCGAGCCATTTAACTGAAGGCACTTTTTTTGCGCCGCTCTATGTCGACAATGGTCATGTGCAGAAGGTCTATGCCTTCAGGGGAGACACCTACACTCGCTGGACAGTTGAAGGTAGTCGTTATCCCACTACCGAAGATGAAGGATACCCCCGTAAGATTGGAGATGGATGGACAAAAGGCCTAACCGTTTCTCCCAATTGTGCAGTAAATGTATATTGGCGCCAACGACCGGATGAAGCCGAAAGACGTAAAATTTATTTTTTCCTTGGGGATCTCTACATTCGATGGGACGTTGAAACCCACACTAAAAACTACGAACTCGATATTTCATCGGGTTGGAAAGGGTGGCCAGACTTTGAATAGATGAAACTGTTATGAAACAATTATCGCCCATTCCAAGGCCTCCTCCAAACGATCATTTCCCCAAAACATTTCACCATCAACTGTCACGAAAAATGGCGCACCAAATATTCCAAGCGCCTGTGCTTTTGACACTTGCTTTTTCAGAGCTTCCTTTACTGATTCCGAGTTTGCTTGCGCAAATATTTGTTCAACATCCAAATCCATCGATGACAGAATATTGGCGATCGCGGCCTTGTCGCTAATATCCGCTCCCTCACCAAACTCTTTTTGAAAAACGCATCGCGAAAATTTCGACCGCTTTCCATCATCGATAAGTGTTAGCGCAACCCGTGCTGCTAACAGACCATTTTGCGGAAACGGATCTGGTTTCTTAAAGGGCAACCCAAAGCGCGCACATGAGCGTTCCATGTCACGCCACATATAGCGGCCCTTAGCCTCTTGCAGATTAAAGGGTGACGTTAACCATCCAAGCTTTTTGAATATTGGACCTAATAAGAAAGGCTGCCAGCAAACCCCCACCCCCTTCTCATGCGCCGCATCCTCTATGCGCGTGGCAGCAAGATAGGAATAGGTGCTTGCAAATTCATACCAGAAATCAATTTGCCGCATAGCGATATTATAAGCCCTGAGTTGAGGTTGTGACAGTCTGCAATAAGAGAGACAAGCCTACTAATTTGTAGGCCATATTTCTGGCACCGCCACAATATTACTTACGTGAAACAGTCTTTATATTCCTCATCTATTTGAGCGGTAAGCGCTCACATGAGCGCTCAAATGTGCGGTATCCGCTCATAGAGCTATTTCTTGAAAATTTTCCAAACCCAATAATTCTTTATAAAACAATAACATATAGCTTATTACGTAAGTGGCATACTAATTGCGTTTACGTTACGTAAGCGTTCATGCGTACGTGATAATGGGCACACGCTTATCACCTAAGTGTTTCAAAAAATACGCCACGCGGGACTGCAAACCGTATCAGGCAAAAACGAAAAATATCCTGCCTATCGAAAGGTGGGGCTAATGGGAGTTGAGTAGATGGCAATCGATAATATTAATAATCCTGCGCAAACACCAAACCAAGGACAAAATGAGCAAAACTTTGACACCGCCTTAGATGCGGCAGTTGTTGAGGTTACGCAAGGTCGCGTTTATGGCGACCCACATTTCCTTGGTCAGGATGGAGGACAATATGACATCCAAGGGAGTGAAGGAGATGTCTATAATATCCTTTCTGACAGTGGGGTTCAGGTCAACGCGTTATTCGAACAATCAATAGTATTTGGTGAAGGTTATACTCTCGTATCAGAAGTTGGCATCACAACTAGTGATGCTCAGATTCATCTAGTTGGTGATATCTCTCAAGAAAAAATGTGGAGCCATTACTCTACCGTAACCGTTAACGGTACGGAACTAAGCCAAGGAGAAAGCCTCACGATCGGTGATACCACTATTACCATGGGAAACAGTATTACTGTTACAGCGGGCGAGTATACGATTACTTTTGATGGTGGATTGACAACAAGTTTCCGTTTCTCAAGTCCCAATGCTAATGCCGATGGTGTACTGCCCCATGGCCTTTGGGGACAGACAGTCGATGAAGATGATGTTGCTGTCGATGGAATAAACAGTAGAGGTAAAGGTGCGCAAGGTGAAGGTGTTATTGAAGGGGAGATTACTCAATATAAAGTTGCCAATCTCTTCGATGTCAGCTTTGAAAATCATAATAGATTTAACCAACCTCCAACGGACATAACTCTTGAAGGTGGTTCTATTGCAGAGAACGCCACTGCTGGCGATGAGGTAGGAACACTCGTAGCGATTGATCCTGATGAAGGTGAAGTACTTGAGTATGAAATGCTCAACGACCCTTCCGGCTTTTTTGAGATCGACAAAGACACAGGCAAGATCCTGGTAGCCGCAGGAGCAACACTGGATTTCGAGACAGCGAACACCCATGACATCACCGTACAAGTCAAGGATAGTGCGGATCATATTTTTACCAAGACAGTTACTTTAACCGTCACGGATGTCAACGAGGCCCCAACAGCCATTACCATCGATGACGACACCATCCCTGAAAACGCCAATATTGGTGCTGTTGTCGGCACGCTAACAACCGCTGATCCGGATACGGACGATACAGCCGATTACCTCCTCATTGATAATGCGGGTGGCCGCTTTGTGCTTGGCGGCGCTAATATGGATGAGATCCACGTGGCCGCTGGTTTGGATTTTGAGACCAACGAATCCCACGATATCGAAGTCCAGGTAACCGATAGCGGTGGCCTCACCCATATTGAGACAATCACGATTAATGTTGATGACGTTATTGAAAACAATCCTCCAACGGAGATTATCGTAACAGATGACGGTGCTGTTGATGAGAATTCTCCGGAAGGAACGGTTGCCGCCATTCTGTCAGCAGCTCCCTTTGATGCAGGTGATGTTTTCACTTACACCTTGGTTGATGATCCCTCAGGTTTCTTTGAAATTCTTGACGGTCAAAATATCATCCGTGTGAAAGACGGTGCCGAGCTCAACCACGAAGAAGCCGATCAGCATGTGGTAAAGGTTGTCGTTGATGATGGTCAGGGAGGCACCCATGCTGAGGACATCACAATAACCGTTACAGACGTGAATGAGCAACCGACGGATATCATCCTCACCGACACAGGTTCTGTGCCTGAAAATTCACCGGAAAATACGATTGTCGGCCTTTTAAACACAATCGACCCAGATGATAGTGACAGCTTTGAATATACCTTAATCGACGATGCCGGTGGCCGCTTTAAGATCAATCCCGGTGACAACCACATCCGCGTTGCTGCAAATGCTGATCTCAACTTTGAGGACAATGAGACCCACACCGTAACTGTTGAGGTGGAAGATAGCGGCGGCTTGAAACGTACCAAGACGATCACGATCAATGTCATAGATGTCAAGGAAGCTCCGGAAGATATTATATTTGACCTGGAGAGTATCGATAAAAATGCACCCGCAGGCACTATCGTTGCCACCATGTCGGTGAAGGATGATGCAGGCGATACGGTTCGCTATGAGTTGGTCACGGGAAGCACAGATTATGAGATCAGAGATGGTGAAAATGTTATCCGTGTCAAAGAAGGGGCCACTCTGACACAGGGCATTGATAATCTGCAGGTGAAGGCCATAGACACAGTCAACGCAGATCATTTCCTCATAGAAGGGGTTGCGATAACGGTTGATGATGCTATCGACCCTCCGACTGGCTTCAATATTATAAACCGTAATACATTTTCAGGGCTAGCCGCCATCGCGGAAAATTCTCAGATAGGCACTGTTGTTGCCGATTTGCTTGCCGTAGGTGGCGTTGGGGATGTCATATATACGCTGACAGGAGCAGATGCTGATAACTTTAGCATCAATAAAGTTGATGATCTCAACAGCGAAATCCGTGTGAATGGAAATCTGAATTTTGAGCAAAAAGCTCTTCATGAGCTAACAATTGAAGCTCGATTTGAGGGGACTCTTATCTCGTCTAAGGAGATAAAGGTTAGAATCTTAAACGAGGTTGAAGAGCCTACTGAAATTCAAGTAATTGGTGGGACAATACCGGCCAATGCTATAGTTGGCCAGACCGTTGCTATTCTGGCAGCCAATGACGACCCGCAAGACGGAAGCTACACCTATACACTGCAAGGCGGTGACTTGTTCGACCTTGTTGAAATTGTCGGCAACCGGCTCGTTGTGAAGGAAGGCGCAACCCTTACACCACAAACAGGTGATGTTATCGTCGCTGTCGACGATGGGCGTGGCAATATCACAACGAATATGGTTGTAGAAGATCTGGAAATCACCACGGTTCCACCAGATGAGATTAACAACGCAACCATTGAGGATTTATTGTTGACGCCTGACCATACGCTGCGTGGTGCAACCAACAGAACAAGCGGTGGAGGAACTTTTGGGTTAATTGGTCTTGGAGGTGTTCCTGATGCAGATCCCATTCAAGGCACTGTAGAATTCACGCGTGATGACTGGCAAAATAAGCAATTTCCGGTTCTCGGCACTCCTGTTAGAGTAAAAGAAGGCATTGGAGAGTTTTTAGCCGATGCCGTCACGGAAGGCCCCATCGCTCTTCGTAATTCTTTTGACAATGCGTTTCTCAACGATGGTGTCACAGTTGTTTTAGCGGAAGATGGTGATAATCCAGAAATTCTGGGTATGGTCTCCGGAGAAGAAACAGGAGACAATGACTTCGTTTTGCGATTTGGGCTTGCGTTCTCTGATAGCTCTGTCGATACCGCGCAAAAAAGAGCAGCTGTTGACGCGGCCATAGCGGAAGTGATGCCGTGGGCAGCGGATGCCATAGACTTCGATACGGCATTCCAAGGAGCCCCCAGTGCTACTAACCACATTTGGGAAGGCGTTAGCTGGGAAATCGAAGTCCGATATAACCCTGACAATAGTTTCGATGGCTACTATGTCAACGATAAGAAAATTGATCCAGAACTTGTCAGCGTTCTTGCCGACAACCCGGTAGAATTCTTTACTGACGGAATTCTTGCCTTTGGAGATTCTATAAATAGACATCTTGTCTCTTCAGATGAGTATACCGCCGTTTGGCAAGAGGCGATCGATTCAACAGACGAGACGGATATTATTCCTAGTGATGACTTTGCAACCTGGGAGGATCTCGCAACGCCAACCATAGGTGTTCTGGGAGGAGCCATTAACCCTCGCCTTACTGGCGGTGTGGCAAACCCTGTGGCAAGACCCGCAGGGTTCTTATTGCACAATAATGAGGGGGAGGATATCCTATTTGGAGCAAATGTAATTAAGACAAGACTGCGGACAGGAAGTAACATTCCTCTTGTGGAAGGGTTCAGGGATAGTGTCGCACAAAATATAGTGCATAACATGAATACTGGTGAAACTTCGGGAGGCATTGGGATCACAGAAACCTTGTTGGGAAGAAGTAACAATCCTATGGTTATGGGGTTTCTCCTTTATGAAGGACAGCTTGCGGAAGCACTAGCTGCAAACCCTAACACCACTGAAGTTGTCAGTATGGGAATAATCGTGAATCCTTCCGTTTTGGTTGCAGCTGGAGCTGCGGGCGCAGCCAAATTTGCTGGTAGAATACCAGGAGGCGGCGTTGTCGCTGCTTTGGCAAAAAGCGCAGCAACGACTTTACTCGCGGGCGCAGATGATTTCGCCAGAGTAATTAACAATTTTGCTGCACCGTGGGTTGGTGTCGGCTGGAATGTGGAGGCAAAATTTGAAGATGGCGAGCTTGTAGGGTTCTTCAAAAATGGTAAAGAGATCAATCTTCAATTGATTGCCGAAAATTTCCTACCAGAAGGGACATTAGGAACACCGGCCAGTGGTGGTCATCCAGTATATAATTATGAACCAAACTCGGATGAATTCAGAGAACTCGTTGATGGAGCCGTCAATGGAGAAACTATTAACATTGATACTCTAAGCTTTCTAAATTATTGGGCCGGTGGGTTCCTTTTTGACGGTATACTTGACGATATACTTGACGATACATCTGAATAGGACCGTCAGACCCAACACATAAAAACTGTTGGGTCTGGCGATCATAAAAAACACTTCGGAAGAATGATCCACATTGGGTGCGTTCTGCTTTAACGCACAACAACAAATCCGGGCCCGACAACATCTTGCCGGGCCCTATTTGCGTCTGGCCTCTACCCCAAACGCGAATAGGCGCGGGACACATCCGCCGCTGTAGGCTGGCCGCTTGTGTCTGGCGGAAGGGACGCCGTTAAATCCTGGATTGTCTGTTCCAAATTAAAAACGCGGATTGACTCTCGGCTATTCAGGACCAGCTTGGCGTTTGCATGATTGTTTACCTGATCAACAAGATCATCATAGGCAATGCGCTCTGATTGTGAGAGCTCATGTATCTGCCGCGGGGGTGCTAAATTATCAATTTGCCGGACCACATTTTGGAACTGATCAAGGAGAAATTGATTTCCCCCCTCATCAATCTGCTCTTCAAGGCTTGTTTTCAGATTTTCTAAGGTTTCAAGACGATTTGCCCGCACCCTATCTAATTTCGGTGCAAGTAAATCATCAATTTGTCCCCTCAACTCCGCCAATACGTCATCAGTTTCCACATCGGCAGATGGCTTACCTATAATTTCATCCGCTTCTCGGAACAGCTCGCTACGCTCTTCGATTTCGTCCTGCCGGGCGGTGCCTTCAGCCGCCTTAGTTTCGATAGCCTGAATTCTTTCCTGAATATCGGCCAGACGCTTGTTATCTGCTGGTGTGAGCTGGATCTTATAGCCGCGGATACGGTTGATTTCACGCTCGGCAGCACCGATGGAAAGCTTGGCCGCCTGTTGCGCAGGTGATGATGGCGAGCTGAGCCGAGCAGCAAAAATATTGTCGACTGACGACGACGAGCCAAAAAATGACGTCGAAATGTCACTACTTGAAGGGCCGCTTATCATCACCGTAACCGTAGCACCAAAATTAACAGACATACCGCTTAATATATCATGACAGGGCGGCCTTTATATTCGGTTAAGTTTTTAGAAAAATCCCTCTTCTGAGCGGTTTTTCTAAAAGCTGGATATGGCGCGGGGGGGCAAAGTTTTGCGATAAAAACTTTGGTTTATCGAACCTTAACGCTCTCCTGAGCTGCGGACCCAAGGTCTCTTGCCGCGATGCTCGGTTACGGTCTCAACGCGAAGTTTTCCGTTCTCCAAATAAACCGCGTGAGCACCTTGCATCCTGAGAACATGTCGGTCGATGACAAGTTTTGCCTTGGTACAAACATCAGAATAAGGAATTTGCGAAATAACAAGATCCGCTCTTTGGCAATCTTCGGCAAAAGCTGAGGGATGACGGATAAAAGTAACCGTCCGCCCTTTAACCGCCGTTACGCAACCAGCCTCATCACAGCGAAATCCTTCCCCCTTAGTCACCTCTTCAACAGGCCGTGCATCACCATCAGCCTCAAGCCATTTTTTCAAACTATATTTCCCAGCTCTCAAAGACGGCGCCGATAGGAGACCAGACGGCGCACGAACCGCGAATGTTTTGGCTTCCCGCTCAATGTAAACATCGGGGCTGCTTTGCATCGCGATCGAAATGAGCCCAGACGCAATGATAATCAGCCCAAGAAAACGCCATCGCACCTGCCAAAGGCCAATCCATAAACCACCGATGGTTATGAGCGCCAACGAGATACCGGGAAACGCCTGTGTATGATAGACAGAGCCCGGCCAACTGGAAACAGTCTCAGCGATCTGGATAACCAGATTAATTCCGAAAGCCATAACCTGAAGGGGGATACTTTCAAGGCCGAAGGGCATGGCCATAAGGGTAAGCAGTGCCATCGGCATTACCAAAAGCCCAAAGACTGGCATGGCGGCAATATTAGCAGCTAAGCCATATTGCGTGAATTTATGAAAATGAAATGCGGCATAGGGGCTGACAACAAGACCCGCGATCAGAGTTGTTACAGCAATGCCCGCAATGTAACGCCAACCGATATGGAGAAAACGCGGCCAAAACGTTTTAACGTTATAAGAAGCTTTATTTTGCTGCACCCATTCATATACCGCAACGAGAGAAGTCGCTGCTGCAAAAGACATCTGAAAACCAACATCGAAAAGGCTTTCGGGCCGGGGGATGAGAATAGCAAGGGCTGCTAATGCTACGTTACGCAATGTTAGTCCTTGCCGGTTTAGGATTATTGCCAGAAAAATTATGGAGATCATGACAAAGGCCCGCTGAGTTGCAATCGCAGAACCCGAAAGCAGGAGATAAAATGCACCACCTAAAAGGGCGAGCAGCGCAGCCAGTTTTTTGATAGGCAGACGCAATGTAACCCAAGGCCACGCAGCCAAAAGACTTCTTACAAGCCAATAAATTGCGCCTGCCATCATTGCCATGTGCAAACCAGAAATCGCAAGAATGTGGGCTAAGCCAGAGTGACGAAGTGCTAAGAGCGTTTCTTCATCAATCCCGCCACGCTCCCCAGTGATCAATGCTTCGGTTAGTGCTGCCTGCACTTGTGGCAACTTTTCGGCGATACGCTTGCTAACCGCGTTACGTAGGTTATGAATGATCACTCGCACACGAAGTAAAACAGGAGGGCCGGTTTTGGGCTGCGTTTGAACAGGCTTCGAAACGGCATAGCCAACGGCTCCCAAACTTAAGAACCAAGCCTGGCGCGCAAAATCAAAGCCCCCTGGGCGAGTGGGTTCTGGCGGTGGCAACAACACCGCACGCATACTTAATGCTTGGCCTGTTTGGAGATGTTTAGTTGGTGATTTAACAACAACACGGACACGATGCGGCGACCTCTTTTGTAGGCCCCGCCCAATCCGGATCACGCGAAGTGTAATCCGCTTACCCTTCGGCCTCGGCTCGATACGCTCGACCCACCCTACAACCTCAACAGGCCCCGTTTGTTTTTCCAGAACAGGCGCACGTACCAGTTCGGTTCGCAATTTGGCATCTGCAAACCCGAGGGCCGCGACAAAAATAGTTGTTGCAAAAACATAACCAACAATCCAGTACCGAAAGAAGAGATAAACCGAAAGCCCCGCAAGAACGATTGCTGATGTCGCGAGCCACCCAGGTTCAAATCCAAGGGCAAAATAAACGCCTATACCTAACCCAAAACATGCCGGCAACCAGAGAAACCAGCGCGACCGCTCCTGTTCCAACACTTGCTGCAGCGGCTTAATTGGAGACCATCTGGGAGAATGAGGCGGTTGCGAAAAACGATCAAAATCGGCAGGTGAACGGTATGCGGCTGCTTCCATGTCCCGTTCTTCTGCCATTACATTTAACACCTTAGAGCATCCCACGTTTTCATAAATTCGCTTGGATGCTCTATCTTCTTGTTGCCGCATGTCTTTTTGCGCAAAACCGGTATCCACTTTTGCGCGACATGCTCTAGCCCCTTACCAGAACGTCTTTCCTATGCTACATCAGAGATCATAGCTAGCTTTGATTTTTGCAGCAGATTTTCAGAACTCATAAAATATGGAACGCTAATTTATGACCGCGAAGGTTGTCACGCGCTTTGCCCCCTCACCAACAGGTTTTTTACATATAGGTGGCGCCAGAACAGCACTATTTAATTGGCTTTATGCAAAAGCAAAGGGCGGAAAAATGCTGCTCAGGATAGAGGATACTGATCGTGCCCGATCAACCGAAGCAGCAATAGATGCAATTTTGGATGGGCTTCGATGGCTTGAGCTCGATTGGGATAACGAACCTGTTTTTCAGCATAAACAAGCGAGCCGCCATCGGGAGGTCGTAGAACAGCTCTTGGCGGAAGGCAAAGCTTACAAATGCTATTGCACGCCGGAAGAACTACAAACTATGCGCGAGCAAGCCCGTGAAGAAGGCCGTACACCAGGCTATGACGGCACTTGGCGTGACCGTGATCCGTCCAAAGCGCCAAAGGATGCGCCCCCTGCCATACGGTTTAAAGCACCTCAAGACGGCGAAACCATTATCGAAGATCAGGTTCAGGGGTGTGTTACTTTCCAAAATAAGGATCTCGACGATTTTATACTTTTAAGAAGTGATGGTTCCCCGACTTATATGCTCTCTGTTGTTGTCGACGATCATGATATGGACATCACACATGTTATTCGCGGTGACGACCATTTGACGAATGCGGCACGGCAGTCGCAAATTTATACAGCGCTTGGATGGAACACCCCTGTCTTTGCTCATGTCCCACTTATTCATGGGGCGGATGGCGCCAAACTTTCCAAACGCCACGGAGCGCTTGGCGTAGACGCCTATCGCGCGATGGGATATCTACCTGCCGCATTGAGAAATTATTTGGCTCGCCTCGGCTGGAGCCATGGCGATGATGAGATTTTCTCGACAGAACAAATGATTAAATGGTTTGACCTTGATGGCATCGGGCGTGCTCCGGCGAGGTTTGATTTTGCTAAGCTTGAAAATTTGAACGGGCACTATATTAGAAGCGCAAACGATGCAGATCTAATGAGCCATATCCGGGACGCTATGCCCGAAATGGAGGAATATAAAGAACTATCCAATACCTTATCGAATGATGATTGGAGCAAATTACAACTGGCATTGCCGGGTCTTAAAGAACGGGCAAAAACACTGGTTGAACTTGTTGACACTGCCACGTTTCTTTTTGCCAAGCGTCCACTCAATCCGGACGAAAAAGCCCTTAAGCAGCTTGATCAAACAGGCAGATCCCATCTTGCGGAGTTGTTAGGACCTCTCGAAGCTCTCGAAGATTGGGAGGTTGAAGGCCTGGAAAATACGGTTCGTAATTTTGCTGAGAAAACCGGTATCAAACTTGGCAAGATAGCACAGCCACTCAGGGCGGCACTCACGGGCCGTACAATATCTCCAGGAATTTTTGACGTCCTTTATGTACTCGGCCGGGAGGAGGCAATTGAACGCATTCGTGATCAAGCAAAAATTGCTTAAATTAAAGAAAAGGGATATAAATACTTGATTTTCTTTTTCATTTTCATAACCCATTCAAGTTATTGCATCGCAAAAAATTTCTTGCGGCACTGCAAAAAATATATTACCCAAAACACTGTATACTTAAAAAAATTGCGGAATGATCCTTATTTTTATGTGGTGGAGCTTATAATGACTCGGCGCAACATTTTGGAGGAGGATGCTCATGAGCATGACTGACGTAACAACGTCCCCTATCGTTGATAAAGAGGAAAGTAAGTCTGCATCCCTGTCAATTGACGGCGAAAATTATGAGCTTCCTGTTCATACTGGAACATTGGGGCCAGATGTTATTGATATTCAAAAATTTTATCGCCAATCAGACCGCTTTACATATGATCCCGGTTATACTTCGACGGCAAGTTGCCGATCTAAAATTACATATATTGATGGGGAAAAAGGAATTCTGCTCTACCGGGGATACCCGATTGACCAGCTTGCAGAACATGGTAACTTTTTAGAGACATGCCATCTTCTGCTCTATGGCAATCTGCCCAACGCAGGAGAAATCGAAGATTTCACCAACCGCGTCACCTATCACACAATGCTGCATGAACAAATGAACCGGTTTTATACTGGTTTCCGGCGGGATGCGCATCCAATGGCTATTATGGTTGGTGTTGTTGGCGCTCTTTCCGCCTTTTACCACGACTCGACTGATATTCACGATCCTCACCAGCGGGACATTGCGGCTCTGCGTATGATCGCAAAAATGCCTACCATTGCAGCGATGGCCTATAAGTATTCAAGCGGACAGCCCTTTATTTACCCACGTAATAATTTGGACTACGCCGCAAACTTCCTTCACATGTGCTTTGCAGTTCCTTGTGAGGAATATAAAGTTGATCCTATTCTTGCCCGCGCCATGGACCGGATTTTCATTCTGCATGCGGACCATGAACAAAACGCCTCTACATCAACCGTTCGCCTTGCCGGCTCGTCGGGTGCCAATCCGTTTGCCTGTATTGCTGCGGGCATAGCATGCCTTTGGGGACCCGCTCACGGCGGGGCTAACGAAGCTGCGCTTGAAATGCTCAAAGAAATAGGCACCGTGGACCGGATACCTGAATTTGTAAATCGGGCGAAAGATAAAAGTGACCCATTTCGTCTTATGGGTTTTGGCCACCGTGTTTATAAGAACTACGATCCGCGTGCCCGCGTAATGCAAACAACCTGTCACGAAGTTCTGGATGCACTCGGCATTCATGATGAACCATTGTTACAAGTTGCTCTAGAGCTTGAGAAAATTGCTTTAGAAGATGAGTATTTTGTCGAGAAAAAACTTTATCCTAATATCGACTTCTATTCGGGCATCACACTTCGGGCGTTAGGTTTTCCACCGGATATGTTCACTGTCCTATTTGCTTTGGCCCGCACAGTTGGCTGGATTGCCCAATGGAAGGAAATGATCGCTGATCCTGAGCAAAAAATCGGCCGCCCACGTCAACTCTATACTGGTCCCGGCGAACGCGACTATATCATGCCCGATCAAAGGTAATTTTTATAAACGAGTGGGATTACTCCTACACGTCTTCGGTAACGGGTTTAGGTTCAGGCTTATGAGATTGAACTTGGGGTTTGGGTTGTCCGCCTGCATTTGGCCCCGGGTGCTCACGTGATTTAGCATTCTTCGCAAGCTTGCCGAGCTGTGTTTGATGTTCCGGCTCAACCAATCCAGCAGAAATCACCATCTTTGCCGCATCTTCAACTGTCATATCAAGAAGTGTAATCTCTTTCTCAGGTACAAAGAGCAAATAACCAGAGGTTGGATTGGGTGTTGTCGGCAAAAACACACTCAACAATTTATCGTCCTCAACGCATCTTGTCTTGATTTCACCGCCTGTATCCTTGGAAATAAACACCACAGCATAAAGCCCCTTGCGGGGATACTCGATGAGCCCAACCTGTTGAAAGCTATTATTGCTTTGTGAAAGAACGGTTTCAAAGATTTGCTTCAGTGCCCGGTAAACATTGCGTACAACCGGCATGCGCCCCAACATCATCTCGCCATAACTTAATAGGGTCCGGCCAAAAAGATTGGCCGTCAGCGCACCAACTACCATTAAAATAAAAATAGCTATGACAAGACCAATGCCTGGGATTGTAAATGGCAGATATGTATCCGGATTGTAAACCGTTGGAACATAGGGCTTAACCCAGGCATCCACCAAATTGATAAACCAAAACGCTATATATAAGGTAATGCCAACAGGACCGACGACAATCAATCCAGTTAAGAAGTAATTACGAAGCTTGGTACCAACATGTAGAGAGCTATCACGCTCATCCGGCTCAGTGAGCTTCACCAACCCCGGAGATTGCTCTTCCTCTGGTGCGCCAGCGTTATCGCTGCCTGTTTGCTTCCCTTTGCCCTTTTGCATACTAACTAACTCGCCCTCGGGCTCACCTAATTTGCCCCGTCCCAGATCTTAAGCATATCCGAAAAACCCTAAACGGCAGCTAACTGATTACTTAATAGAGACTAAACGGAGAAAATTCCTTATCTTGATCCTTTACCGCTTATTTTGAACCCATTATATAAGTTCTTGCGGTGAATATTATAAGATAATCAATGACATATGAAGATCCCGTCTTTTGTCTGATGACGTCAGATAAAAGCGTAAATAAATTCATCGCGCCACAAGAAAACAATCAAGACCCTTTTTTTTGAAGCTATTACAAAGTTCAAGCGTTTCACTTTTATCAGCGAACGGGCCTATTTGTATGCGATAGTAAGTCCCCTTTTCGCCGAGATCCAATTTTTGAAATTCCGGATCCCGCCCTGCTAACAAATCACCATGCCGAGATTTAAGCTGTCGCCAAGCCTGCTTAGCTTGATCCTGACCACGAACAGAAGCCAATTGCAAGCGATAGCCGGTTGCCGCCTGAGCAGGCTGTCCATTCGCTCGGCGGGATGCAACTTTAACTTGGGTTGTTTTTCCCCAGTTTTGGACCGGAGCAGATGTTTGTGTTCGTTTAGGCCTAACTTTCGGCTGAGGCTTGGTTTCTTCTTGTTGACTGGAAAATAGACGACTTAAGAAAGTACCGCCGCCTTCACCCGATGATTTCTCTGTGGACTGTTCATTCCCAGACGATGATGCCGTCGCCGTCGTTTGCCAACGGCCTTGATTTACTTGAGTGGTTTGTGCCGGCCGATTAGACGTTTTAACAGGCTTGGATGGTGCAGACGCTTTCGTTTTAGATGTACGAGAAACTTTCGCGGTAAAGCCGCTTGAGCGATCATTATCATTACTTGCCGCCTGCGTGGCCGCCGCAGGGCTTCCAGCTTTTTTATTGTCGACTACGGCACGTGCCTTCTGGCCCAATGCCCCATAAGCTTTGGCGCGGCTCTTATAAGCATTTGCACGATCTGCCGCTGGTAGAGACTTGATGTAAAGTGCGCTTGTTAAATCCGCTATTGCAAATGCAGGTTTCTTATCCTTTTGATAGGCAATACCCCGCTGATATAAAGCCTGTGCAATTTGCTCATTGCTAATAGATTTAGATTTGATAGCACGAGTCAGTAATCTAACGGCTTCTTGGTATTTGCCGTCCTTAACTGCCTTTGTTCCTGCCTGGAGATATTCTGCGCCAGTTCCTGCAGCTTTGGACGTCAAAGGCATCATGCTCGCAGCAACAAGTATTGCCGCCAGCAATAAAGCTTTTGAATGCCAATCTCTCCACATATCCGCCGGTATTCCTTGTCTTCATCTAGACCATCATTAGAACACAAGACAGCCAGATTATTAGTCAAACAGATGAATTAGGCAAATCCTAGCCTTGAATTTCCCACATTCGTTCTATTCAACCGTCACGGATTTGGCAAGATTTCGCGGCTGATCCACATCCGTGCCCATAAAAACAGCCGTATGGTATGCCAAAAGCTGGACCGGAACTGCATAAATCAGTGGATTTGTGAACGGATGCGACTGAGGCAGGCGAATCGTATCCAATGTTTCCCCCTCTAAAGAGCTGGTTTCACCGTCTGTCAAAAGGATAATCTGGCCTCCCCGGGCCGCAACTTCTTGCATATTCGATACCGTCTTATCAAAGAGGTCATCTTGCGGCGCAACAATAATAACCGGCACATTCTCGTCAATCAGTGCAATAGGACCATGTTTAAGCTCTCCAGCCGCATAACCCTCTGCATGAATATATGAAATTTCCTTCAGCTTTAAAGCCCCTTCAAGCGCAATTGGGTAGCTAACCCCCCGACCAAGATAGAGCACATCGCGAGCCTTTGAGAGATAGTGCGAAAGGACTTCGTATTGCCGCTCCTGACGCAACAATGTTGACATGTGACGCGGCACTTCTGTGAGAGCGGCAACGAGCTGGCGTTCTTGCGCTTCATCGATATTACCTCGCGCACGACCTGCCGCTATGGCCAGACAAGCCAAAACTGTAAGCTGACAGGTGAACGCCTTAGTTGAGGCAACGCCTATTTCCGGTCCGGCGAGTGTTGGTAAAATTGCATCAGACTCTCGTGCAATTGTTGACTCTTTCACATTGACGACAGAAACAACATGTTGATCCATTTCCCGACAATAGCGAAGTGTTGCAAGTGTGTCGGCGGTTTCTCCGGATTGCGAAATGAAAAGGGCAAGTCCACCAGATTCTAGCGGCGCTTCACGATATCTAAGTTCCGATGCAATATCGATCTCGACAGGCAACCGTGCCCAGCGCTCAAACCAATATTTTGCGACCAAGCCAGCATAATAAGCTGTCCCACAAGCCGAGATCGTAATGCGAGGCAACGTTTTGAAATCAAAAGGCAGATCCGGAATGTCCACCACGCCAGCCACTAAGTCCACATAATTTGCCAAAGTGTGCCCAACCACTTCTGGCTGCTCATGGATTTCCTTCGACATAAAGTGGCGGTGGTTGCCTTTATCAACCAAGAAAACCGTACCAACTGATTTCTGCAAAGGCCGTTCTGTTTCAACACCGTTACAATCAAAAATCTTAACACCCTCTCTGGTGACAACAGCCCAGTCACCCTCATCGAGATAGGTAATGCTATCGGTGAAAGGCGCAAGCGCAATGGCATCGGACCCCAAATACATCTCACCTTCACCATGCCCGATCGCCAGCGGACTGCCTTGACGCGCCGCTATCATCAAATTCTCGTGCCCATCAAAAATAATGGCAAGCGCAAATGCCCCTTCAAGCTTTTTCAAACTGTTGGAAACAGCTTGTTCCGGACTGTGCCCGGCCTCAAGCTCCTGGGTAATCAAATGGGCAATGACCTCTGTATCCGTTTCGGTGCTAAAGGCACAGCCCTTCTCCGTCAAAGCCTGACGAAGTTCCCGATAATTCTCAATAATCCCATTATGGACAACTGAAACCTTTTCCGTCATATGCGGGTGAGCATTGTTTTCCGTAGGTGCCCCGTGTGTAGCCCAGCGCGTGTGCCCAATTCCTATCAAACCGCTGAGAGGTGCCTCATTGAGCCTGCTCTCAAGATTACGCAGTTTCCCTTCGGCTCTGAGACGCGTTAACCGGTTTGCTTCAAGCGTTGCAATTCCTGCGGAGTCATAGCCTCGATATTCGAGACGTTTGAGAGCATCAATAAGGTGTATTGCAACTGGTTCGCGACCGAGAATGCCAATAATCCCGCACATAAAGCAAAATCCTTAAATCATAAAGGGCAATAAATCCCAAGATACCCATACCAAGCAAATAACGTGCAAATCTGCAAATCACGAGCTATTAGAGGGTATTACAATTACTTTTCACGCAATCGTCGTGCCCTGAATTTCTGAGCCCAACCTTCCCTCTCTTCCTGAGGAGAGCGGGTAACCGCTAAAGCATCCGATGACACATTCTTTGTAATAACGCTGCCAGAGCCAACATAGGCCCCATCTCCTATCTTAACAGGAGCAACGAGCGCGCTATTGGACCCAATAAAGGCGCCCGAACCAATATCCGTATGGTGCTTTGCCACACCATCATAATTACATGTAATTGTACCCGCCCCCACATTAGCTCCCGCTCCAACTCGTGCATCGCCTATATAGGTTAAGTGATTCACTTTAGCGCCTTCTTCAATTTGCGCAGCTTTTACCTCAACGAAATTACCAATCTTGGCCTCAGGTCCGACATTGGCGCCGGGCCTTAATCGAGCATAAGGACCGACCACAGCCCCTCGGCCAATATGAGTTTGCTCAATATGAGAAAATCCCTTGATAAGAACATTGTCCTCGACCGTAACGCCAGGACCAAAAAAGACATTCGGTTCGATTAAAACATCCCGGCCTATTTTTGTATCATGGCTAAAATAAACACTTTCCGGATCAATTAGTGTTGCCCCGTCAGCCATAGCCATTGCTCTCAACCGATTCTGCAACACACGTTCTGCCCCAGCAAGCTGTTCACGCGTATTCACGCCAAGCACCTCTTCTTCAGCACAGGCCAAGGCAACAATCTTCAGACCCTTTGCACGACCAATCTCAACCACGTCTGTCAGATAATACTCACCACAGGCATTGTCGTTTCCGATCGACTCAAGGGTCTGCAACATTTGCTCGCCGCGAAAACCAAATACGCCTGAATTGCAGAATGTAATGGCCCGCTCTTGTTCGGTCGCATCTTTCTCCTCTCGGATAGCAAGAAGCTCATGACCATCACCTGTAATGAGACGTCCATAGCCCTTAGGGTCTTGCGCTTCAAAGCCAAGAACCGCAATATCAGCACCGTCTCTCAAGCTAACAATAACCTGAGATAAAGTTGTTTCCGTCAGAAGCGGCGTATCGCCATAAAGAATCAGAACATATCCGGAGGCTGTCTCAATAGCTTGGCGTGCAGAGAGAACGGCATGTGCTGTGCCGAGTTGTTCATCTTGAACAAAAATTTGCGAATGTGGACTCGTTTCCTGCACCATTTGACGAACAGTTCCCATGCCCGGCGCAATGACAACAGCATTACTTGTCGCGCGGATTGTCTTAGTGAGGTCAATGACATGACCAAGCATGGAACGCCCTACAAGAGGGTGTAACACTTTCGGTAAATCAGATTTCATACGTGTACCCTGCCCAGCAGCAAGGCATATGGTGAGTAATGTTTCGTCAGTCATATGATTATGATGTCGTTAAGTGGTTAGTGCATCTCTTTAGAGCAGGATTTATGCCAAATCGCGATTACCCTATTTTTCTAACTCTAGTGTCCCGAATCTAAAGTTCGTATCATTTCCAGTCAGGCACTTTTCGAACTTTAGATTCGAAAGGACACTAGCCAATTTTTGAATCTAGTGAGGTTTACGAATTTGAAGTTCCTAAAAGGGTATGCTGCAAATATGATAGGAACTTCAAATTCACCTCACTAGGTCACGGACTCATAAATGTGGTTAAATTGCTACCACAACCTGGGGCATTTCTTGTAGAGAAATTAATAGCAGTCTTTGATAGCGTGTCCACAATTGAGTTTGACGGCTGCGAAAGACTCAGCCAAGCTTCCAATGAGCTTTATGGGCATTATGCTGACAGGCATGTTGGTAGAATCCATTTACACAAATTGCGTTGGCGTCCTTTTGGTCCTGTTACCTATTTCTGGAAGGGCGTGATGTCAGGCTGCATAAACTGAAAGTTGTTAAGGTGGATACCTCTAAAAACCATCCACCATCCCCTGCCACCCGCCTAATTATCGCAGAATATGGCGGGTGGCAGGGGATGGTGGATGGCCCGAAGGGAGTATTTAGAGATACCCAGGTTTGCGCAGCCTCATGCATAGCTATTTTCATGATGGATATCCGCTATGACCAGCACAAAAAAAACTTTATCTCAAAAGATCTACTCTCTTGCGTGGATGAGTCTGGCGATGCTTTCAACTCTATATCTTGTCACATTGATGACTGGTGAGCCCGCTCGGCAAGAGCAAGTGGAAAGTAAAAGGAAACATCCTATCGAACAGAAAGCAGGGAGCCAAGTTACCCTTTCTCTCTCTCCTCCATCAACACTAGTTAGGGAAACCGAGTTTCCAACCGGGAAAATTCCTGAGTTGAAATATGAAGTACGAAAGCTCTCATCACGCCTTGGAAATATCGAGGAAAATAATACAAATAACATGAACCGTTTGGAGCAAACTAAAAATTCATCCGGTCCCATTACTTCATCCATTTCCAAGGCGCCTCAGGATCCGTCTAAAAAAACAAAAACGACAAAACCCACCGCAACATCTGACTGGAAAACAAACACATTACTAGCTGCTCTATCCAAAAAAAATATGCAGCGCAAAAAAATGCCTTCGGTCCAAGTTAAGGTTTTACCTCTTCCCGAAAAAGGTTTTGGGGATACGGCACATATTGAACCCTTGCCGAGAAACACCGGCCAGAAATCAGCGAGTAAAACAATATTTGGAGTCCGTCTTGGCGTGGCAAAAACTTTGGATGAGATACGTTCAAGTTGGAGACAAATACGCCAACATCATAAGACTCTGCTATCCCAACTCGAAGGACGATACGTTGAAGTAGCTGGTCATAATGGGAATTATTTTGAACTTATTGTAGGGCCACTGGCAAATATTGCAGATGCAGTATTGCTTTGTGCGCGCCTACATTCTGATAATGTCTCCTGCGAGCAAGTTCATTTCATAGGCACGCAACTGTGAATACAGCTTAGCGGGTTTGTTCAAACTCCTAGTTTTTGAATGCCTTACCTTTGTTGAGCTAAGAGTTTTTTGAGGCGCTTGTTAGCATTGGGATTCCCTCTTTCTGCTGCTAGGCGATACCAGTAAATAGCTTTCTGTTGATCAGCCTGTATACCTCTTACCGCATGCTTCTCAAGGTAGGACTGATCATAAGTCTGTCCAAGTTCCAACGCAGCACGGCCACTTCCCATTAAGGCCAAATGTTCAAAAATCAACCGTGCACCAGCGATATCTTCCTCCTCCATAAGACGAAGCCCTCGAGATAAAAGTATGCTCTCCTCTTGTGGATTGATTTTCTCGGTAATTCTGGAACTTGCACCACTACTTACTGTGTCGCTCTCTGATTCAGATGAGAGGTTGACGACCTTAACAGGTGCCCTTCGTACAATTGGTGGTAAACTTTGATTCACGACGAGGGAAGCCTCTAGTTGAAGCTCGCCTTTGAAATTAGGTGGTGTTTGTATTGCCAGCCCTCCCAAATATGAGATGGGAACAACCCAAGCTCCGTTAGGCAGCCGTTCACCTGACGATAAACTAACGTCTTTGGGCAATCCACGAAACATCAGAACAGCTTCTGGCGGCAACTTATCCTCTGAAAGAGTTATGTTAATTGGAATAGGGCTACCAGCTTCACCCGCCATGTTACTCAATGAAAAACTGACGGACGCCAAATCTATTGATTGAGAAGCTTCCGGGCGTTGTGGTTCAGCGGGCAGTGCAGCTTGCTTTTGCACCTTGGATGTAGTGACTTGAGGGGGAGCCTTTTGTTGCTCAAGAAAACTCTCAATGGCATTGTTGGTTGATTCAGAAGTTGCTGATATGTTTGGTTCCGCATTTTCTCCTAGTCTATCTCCAATTTTTGGTTCTGAACTGCCTTGCTCTTCCTGCGCGACTTCAGGCTCTGCTACATTCGCCTGTCTGTTCAGATTATTTGCCTCTTTATCAGGATCATTTGCGACGCCAAGTGACGGTAAGCCTTCTGATTGATTGGAAGCAATAAGAGAGCCTTCATCTTGCGTTCCAGGATAAAAAGAAATAGCGGCTAAAAAACCACCCAATAACCCCATGACGAGGCCCACAAATATAAAAAGTGAACGCTTGTTCTGCCGGTCAGGTAACCGCGACGCTCTAAACTGGGGCAATTGCGGAAGATGTTGCTGCCCCCCTTCAAAACCATAGTCGTGATGAACTTGCGTACTGCCATATGCCGGATTTCCGGCATGAGCCATACCGGCTTCTTCGGATGGCTTTTTTGCCTGCGAGTCGTAGTACGACATGGACAATGCCTCAGAAATCGAATTTACCGAAGCATCGGAATTAGGATCAGAAAAAAGTCCACGACCAGAATCGGAATAGACAGGGTTGATCGCTCCAGCACCATAAGATCCGGCAATTTCCTCCTGATAGCCGTGGGCCTGATCCTCGTTCATGGAATACGGACTCGTTCCCAAGTTTTCATCCTGATAGAGATCATTACCAAGATAGGCGTTAGCCTCTTGAGGACCATATGCCTTCGCTGCAAATGCATCATCATGTGCATCTTCACCAAATTCAGGCATATTGGGGGAATTAAAAATATCATTTGCGGGTTGCGAAAAACCCTGCATATCAGCTTCACCTGCTAAGAGCTGTTCTTCGGTAAATCCCTCATCTGCGTCAGCTGCTGCGAGTGCACGCTCCAAGGCCGAAGGTTGGTCGTGCTCAGTCTGTTTATCAGAAGTTTTCTTACCCATTGGCTTGCTTTCTTCAGCATGGTCGGACATTTCAGCAGAAGTAGCATGATCCCCGAGCACACCACTCTTACCAGGGTCCAACGAATCAAAAGGTGGTACAGATTGATCCCCAGCCACATTTACTTGTGTCGCCAAGCTTAAGTCCTGATCCAATTCAATCTCCGAAGTCGGATCTTGAGGATCAGAAGGTTGCACAAATTGATCTGCCTCCTCACTTAATTGTACCCCCAAACCAGCATTCTCACTCATATCAAGTGCCGGCATTGGATCAGAAGGATCCATTGGCGGTACAGGCTTATTTATCTCCACACTTGAGCTCAAACCGGCATTTTCAACCATCTTTTGAGCAACATTTTGTACCGTATCGGGTTCCAGCATATCCGCTAGTTCGGGTACTGGTTCTGTTCCCGGCATATCTTCCGATTCCGGCAGGTCTATTAGTTCCGGACCATCTATTAGTTCCGGACCATCTGTTAGTTCCGGACCGTCTGTTAGTTCCGGACTGACTGCAAGATTTGGGGTGTCTGATAAATTTGCCGAATCAGGTAATTCCAACACATCCGGTAACGGCTGCGGCTCTTGCTGCTCATCAAGTAAATCACCTGACTGGGCCGCCAGGTCTGCTTCAGGAGCTAGATCGGTCTCCGGATCACGTTTAAATAAATTCAACTCCGATAGTAACGGCCCATCATCACTATCGTCGGCTCCTGCCTCGTTTATTTGCTCATTAGTCCCAATGTCTTGAGATGTATCAATTGCCACTTGTTGCTCAAACCGTGCGGCTAACTTGTCAAGCTCAGCAGCAATATCATAATCTGCAGATTGCGGCGCCGCCGCCTCATCCGCATTCTCGGACGACTTTGTTTCGCTCGATAAGTCCACATCATCGGACAAATCGATGCCAAGCTCCTCCTTCAACATCTCCTCTATATGAGACTGTATATTCTGTGATGAAATATCGCTAAGCGAACCATCAGCCTCACCTTCGGGATGATGGTTTGCAGGAGGGTTGTCTGTACTGCTATTGTCTTGATCAGACAACATTTGAGCAAGTTGATCAGACAAGTCTTCAGAGACTGAAGGCTCGTTGGCATCCGGAGGGTCAGCTTGTTGATCCTCTAAACTTTCCGACGCCTCAAATAAACCTACATCGGGAGTCCCTTCAGACAGCTCTGCATCTGGCAATGGATCACTTTTTACAACAGGTTTTATACGCTTAAAAAAGCGTTCCTTTGAATCCGCCATTATGGCACTCCCAAATCCAGCTTAACTCTCTACGCATCCGGGGAGCTGCGCGTTAGGCTTTACTTAATTTTTGTTGTAACATCAATCCCTTTCTTAGGAGATCAGATATTACTGGCTGTTACCCCGTCTCCACTTCATAAATTGTTTAAACAATTCTTCTCTCTCACTCGAACCAACATCACCACTGCCCGAATTGACCCTGTTGCGATCAAGAAATTGGTTAAACACTCTTTGCAACCTTTTTTGCCCCTCAGGCGTAGTGGCAGCAACACTCAACTGGTTTCGTTCTAACCAAGCAGCGGCCGGGCCGAAACGATTCCAGCCTGGCAGATTTGTCGCCAAATTAACTTCTTTCCATTTAGCATGCCGAGGTGGCACCAAAAATTTATCAAAATTGGCGAAAAGCACCTCAACAAAACGGGATACTCTCTCATATCTGTGTGTTTTTTTAGGCCAATTATAAACCGCAAGCACGGCACCACTCGCTATAGTGGACACTGCCCCGCCTTCAGGCACTAATCCGGGATAATCTTTATTTTCAAAACGTGCGGGCAAATAGATTTTCGCTATTTTTCCTGTAAAGGGAACTGGGAGCAAATGTAATCCGGCTTCAGGTAGAATTTTGCCAAATAATCCTCCAGGCTTACCTACAAGAAGCATATTTGCCGCAATCTCCCCTTTCTTAACTTTTTCTATGCCAAGTTCCTGGTCCAAATAGACGCGATTGACTTTGATGTTCAATGCATCAAATACGGTTGAACCAGTAATATCGGTGGCACTGCCCTTATGCCAGAAGTTAACTGTTTTGCCCTGTAATTCCTGAATATTCCTAATATCTTTTCGTGTAACGATGTGAAATTCAGCATTATAAAGTTTGGTTATATAGTGGATCTTGTTACGTACGTTTCGGTGAATTCCATTGGCCTCAATATAATTAAGAATATCCGATTGCACAATTCCAATATCAATTCCCCGCAAATATAATAAGTCCGTAATATTGCTGACACCACCCTTTCCAGCAATTGGTAGAACTCTCAGTGTATGGGTTGCATCATCGTCAAGAACTGTAGCTAAATCTGTCGCTATACGTATATAGGTCCCAGATATACCACCCGATATGACCCCTACCCTGCCATTATTAACCTGATTTATATAAGAAAGACGTTGCCTCTGCCTAGGGGTTAGATCGCCGTAATTTCCAGCCCGTTGACCCCGATCACTTCGTGATTGTGCGCTGGCCGACATAGGGTCCCAAATACCTATAACGACTAGGGTTAAGCACAAGAACGAAAGATACACTAAACGACCATTTATACTTTCCATGGCACCGACCGTTAACTCGTAATTACTCTTAAACTTTTAACTCGGATAAGGTCGTCAATATTCTTCTTATTTTAGGACCAGCCGATTTACCTGATAATGCCACTCTGCATCATCAGAACCCAAACTCTATCGAGATGGGTGCAGCTTGTTTATTATGACATTGCACTCGCCTTCCACTTACGTACCTCGCCAATTTTGACAGCGCACCATTTTTTTGACCAATTGTAAACTCAACTTATCACCTAACCTTAGCGCGAAGGAAAAGCATATCATCTTTCAAATCAAATTGTGGGAACTGTTTATAGATAGTGAGTGTTGTTGCCTTATAGATTAAGCACCAATCTGACATTGATACTAATTTTTCGGCGATTTTAAGGTCCATAACACATTTAGAACGCTTTTTGATGCATTTGGAGAACAAAGTAATTTCATTATTGTCGTTCTCCATCTTTAACCTATCTCTCCACGCTTTGTCAGTCCCATAACTTTTCGCTCAATAACACTATAATAAATAGATCCTGATAGACAACGATGTTAAGTTCATATTTAGAATGCAGTTAAAATATGCTTTCAGGGAAAGGGACCCGTCAACCAAGGCAATAAACCAAAATAAATGGAAATTTAATTCGTCATAAATGAAGTGAAAAATAATTAATACGATTATATATCAATAAGTTACTTTTATTAAAAAAGCAAAATTTCTCACCTGTACTTATATTTTCTTATTAAAAACACTAGGAATAGTCATTTCCTATTTTCTATAGCCTATCAGCGGTTAGAGCAATCTGTTGCAATTGCATATCAGCCTTGTGCGTAAGGGATTAATATGCAAGGAAGAACCTGTACAACCTCAAATTATAAAACTAGATAATACAAATGAGGGGGACTTTGCCAGGAATGGTACGTACGAGCCTCCGTTGGGAGCACGGATGGGGCTAAATTTTAGACTGCATATTAAGCGTTTTTGGGCCGATGAACGTGGCTCATCGCTTATCGAGTATTCGTTGTTGCTTGGCGTCATCGTCGTACTTGTCGCTGGCACGACCGTTTTCGTTCATGATCAAGTGGATGATAGATGGACTTGCTTGAAGGAAGCTTTATCTCGAAACGGAGGCACATGCTGATATCCTTGGAGTTTTAAGGATATTTTCTTTGGTTGATTACCCCCCGAGAAACAAACGTCCTACATCGGGATCTGCTAGAAGCTCCTCGCCCGTTCCAGCCTTTGCAAGTTGCCCAGAAACAAGTACATAACCAATATCGGCAAATTCTAGTCCCTTTTTGGCGTTTTGCTCGACCATGATAATGGTTTTACCTTCCGTGTGACGAAGATCCTCCAGAATTTCAAATACCATATCGATGAATCTAGGTTCCAGCCCAATTGATGGTTCGTCAACGAGAAGAACCTCAGGATTCATAACCAATGCGCGCGAGATCTCTAGAAGACGGCGCTCTCCTCCTGACAGAACCTTAGCTGGGTGCTTACGTCGTGCAGCAAGGCGCGGATATTTTTCGAAAACCTTTTCAGCCGCTTCTTTAGCTTCTGATGGTTTGTCTTTCAAAAAACCTCCCATCCAGAGGTTTTCCTCAACCGTCATGCCGGGAAATACAGATTTATCCTGCAAAATAT
Organism: Methyloligellaceae bacterium; assembly: GCA_965224165.1. Classification (GTDB taxonomy): domain Bacteria; phylum Pseudomonadota; class Alphaproteobacteria; order Rhizobiales; family CBDCYM01; genus CBDCYM01. The sequence goes on from CBDCYM010000011.1 coordinate 3,037,817, forward strand.
AAGCAATGCCAGCCGTTTGAAGCTTCTCATTGGGAGAAAGCGTCGTGATGTCTTTTCGTTCTGCCCCAGAGCCCACATAAATATTGCCAGAAAAAATATCATTAAAGCCGAAGATAGCATGGAGGATTGTTGACTTACCGGCGCCATTTGGACCAATCAAACATAATGATTGCTTACGTCCCACTCGAAGATTGAAATTATGCAGTATCTCCATACGCCCATATCCGGCATTGAGCGCCTCGATCGAAAGATAGGGCTCCCCCATGCATAAACTATCAAGCTTCTCAATGGGCAGGTCTTCAGCGATTTCAGCGGCAGCACGAGCCACCTCTTCAACTGATATAACCGTATCTACATCACCGGTATGATATCCGGAAACCGGTTTTATTTGTTCGTCCGTATTCGTATCACCCCCAGCCGAGTCTTTTGTTCCTCCAGCATTGTCGGTCGTATCCGTCATCAATGTGCTCCAAGATAAGCGTCTATGACCCGCTGATCATTTTGGATTTCGTTCGGAGTGCCTGATGCAAGTAGCTGTCCGTGCGCCAGACAGTAGATATTATGGGCCATATTCATGATCACCCGCATATTGTGTTCAATAATAAAAAGCGTAATCCCAAAGTCAGTATTTGCTCGCTGCAAGCGATCGATAAGGCCGTTAATTAGGGTCGGGTTAATACCTGCAGTTGGCTCATCCAAGAGAAGAACCGTTGGTTCATTCATAAGCGCCATGGCAAATTCCAAAAGCTTTTGTTGACCAAAAGAAAGTGATCCCGCGCGTAACCATCTTTTTTCATAGAGTCCAACAAAATTAAGAAGCTGTTCAGACCTCTCTTTTTCTTCTGCGCTGTTACGTCCAAACATATCGACAAATCCCATTTTCCTGTGCGGAATGGAAATCAACATATTGTCGACGCAGTTCATCTCGCCATAGATCCGGGTCTGCTGGAATGTCCTGAGCAAACCAAGCCTCGCAATTTGCGGCACGCGAATTTTGGAGATTTCCTTATTGGAGAATTTGATAGAGCCGGAATCGATCGGATGATAGCCAACAATTGAATTAAATAGGGTTGTCTTGCCGGAGCCATTGGGCCCTATGAGACCGGTGATCGACCCTTCTTTGACATCAATGGAAATATCTTTGTTGGCAACAACACCGCCAAATGTTTTGGTCACGTCCCGGACCTGAATAATCGCCTCGCTCATTGTGCTGGCCCCGTTTGAGTGGAAAGGCCCTTCTCCTCAACACGAATGCCAAACCATTCAGGTTTACGGTCCATAATCCACCCCATAATCCCCTGCTGGAAGTAAACAACAATGATGACAATAAGAGCACCCAGCGCAACCCATTGCCAACCGAGCAAATATGTCCAGGTGATTTCTTTCACGAAATGAAAAACCACTGCCCCAACAATCGGTCCCCAAAGGGTTCCCTTACCCCCGAGAAGGACCATGACCACCATGAAGATCCCGAAATTGATGGTCTGGAACGCCACTTCTAAAGGCTCAATAAATCCGATCATATTTCCGAAGATTGCCCCGACCATGCCAAGAAAGAATGCCGAAATCGCCCAACACACCCGCTTATAACGAGCGGTATGAATGCCCATGGCTTCGGCTTTTTCCTCATCATCACGGATGGCATTAATGGCATGCCCAAAACGGGTTAAATAAAGCCACCTCAAAGCTGTGAAAAGGATAACCACTAATGTAAAGTTTAACAGATAAAAGAAATATTTTGCCGTATCCGGATCACCAGGAAATGTCGGCATGGAAATGCCTTGGCCACCGCCAACCCACTCCCAGGCTCCGGTCAATTCACCGGCGGCAATGGCCACGCCAAGTGTACCGATTGCGAAATAAGGACCTCGCAACCCAAAAACAATCCACCCAAGAAAGATTGCAGAAATAGCAGATAAGACTCCGGCAGCAAGAATACCAAGAACAATGCCCGTGAAATATTCAGCATTTGTAAAATTGAAGATACCGCCACCACTCGCCCTTGTATATTCGCCAACATCATAAACAAGACCTATTTGGACGACGGCAGACACATACATGCCAAAACCAAAAAAGAAGATATTGCCAAGGGAATTGTAGCCCATCTGCCCGCCTTGCAAATCCCAGGTTAGAGCCAGAATGATCATCACCCAGAGAACAGCAATTTGCGTCGTATAGGCTGGAAGAATAAGAGGCGCGGTTATGCCGGCTAAAAGAATTAATCCGTAAAACAAGGTCTTTGATGCCGCTGTCCCAATCATTGCACCACCTGCCTAACACGTGCCTGCTGAATTTGTCGGTAAATTAAGACAAGAAGCAGCAGGCCAACAACAAGAGCTTGCTGGAATGTGGCGCCAAGTATAAACCCACCAAACTGTTCAAGAACGCCCATACCTAACCCCGCTGTGATAACACCCGGCAGATTTCCAAAACCCGCCGCGGTAACAATCACGAAGGACCGGATCGAATAGGTAATGCCAAAGAAAGGCTGGATTACCCAGATCATGGAGATGAGGGCGCCTGCAGCACCACAAATTGCTGCATTGAGCGAAAATGTAAAAGAATAAACCTTATCAGTATCAATACCCATAACCCGTGCGGCACGCGGGTCTTGTGCGGTTGCGCGTATGGCTTGTCCCATACGGCTCTTTTTCATGAAAAGAATAACAGCGGTCGCTAAAATTGCCGCCAAAATGAAGCCTAGCAGTTTAACTTGAGGTATAGTCACCAGGCCGCCAAAGAGAAACCAAGACTCGAAACCAGCATCGGCGCTTTGTGTGTCAGATGTAAAAAGGATGTTCAGAACTTGTTCGATCACAATCGCAAGTCCGAACGTTGCCAAAAGAGACGTAAAGAGATCGCGATCAATAACACGGCGAATAATCAATTTATAAATGACCCAGCCAAACCCCCATAAAGCGATGAAAGCAACAGGAACGCCGAGCAGAGGATGAATGCCTTTGGTCGACATAAACCAAGCGATGTAACCGCCCATCATAACAAAATCGCCTTGGGCAAGATTTTTGACGTTCATCACACCCCAAACAAGAGCCAGCCCATAAGCTGCAAGTGCAAACACAGCACCTATCATCAGACCTTCTAATAATAGTGCGAGATTAAAAACCGGTGCTTGGAAAAGGATATTTAAATTATTCAGCATATTTGCTTTCACACCTTAAAACGGATGAAAGAGCCTCACAGGTTGGCACGAATAACTATCCGTGCCAACCTGCATTGTTGAGGACGTTAAGATTGTAAATACAACCTTATTTCCCTGCTTACTTCCTGGGCCATTCGAGTTTGTGTGAAGCAAACTTTGGTGGCGCTACGACATTATATTTGCCGTTTTGAATCTGACGTAGAACCATCGGTTTAGCGATGTTATTGCCAGCTTCAGAAAATTTGATCCCGCCATAAAAGGTCATCAGATCGGTTTTCGTCAAAGCATCGCGAACCTTTTCTTTATCAATCGAACCGGCGCGCTCAATGGCGTCCTTAAAGACATAAACAGCGGCCGAAGCCTGAGCTGTCTGATAAGGAACCTTCTTTTTGGCATAGTCTGGGAACGCAGCTTTAAATTCCTTGTTATAATCCCCAGCGGACCCAAACAATTTGTCTTTGTAAGACAATGTTTCCGCCCATTGGGTTGAACATAGGAAACCATTGGCTGTATCGCCAAACTTGCCCGTGACGTTTGCTGCCTCACAGTGAGTGATAGCAATCATCGGCACCTGAATTTTCATCTCACCGATTTGGCGTGTTGCTGTTGCGGCACCCTTTGAGTGACCGGAAACCACAAGAAGGTCCGGCTTGACCGCTTTAACTTTTGTCAAAGTTGCGCTCATGTCGGAAAGATCACGCGGAAGCTTATCATCTACGACAATCTTCATGCCATGCTTCTTGGCATCATCCACAACACCAGCCCGGACATCCAGCGAAAATGGATCATTCTCAAATGCCATGGCCACTTTAACGTCCGAAGGTTTCTTGCCATTTTTCTTTGCCATCTCGGCAGCCAAATCAATAGCGGATGCCAAATATTGCTCAGACGTTGAGAGAACGGCGAAGAGATACTTATATCCCTTGTTGAAAAGCGAACGGGATGCACCCTCAGCTTCAACCATAGGAATTTTGTATTTCTCGGTTACAGGTGCAATTGCCTTTGTCAGGCCCGAACTGTAAGGGCCAAGCATCAATTGGACCTTGTCCTGACTGATAAGCCGTTCGGCCAACTGCGCACCGCGAGCTGGTGTAGACTCATCGTCATAATACTTAACCGAAAGATTGTAACATTTGTCTCCAACCTTCACGCCACCAGCATCATTAATTTTCTTTACCGCAAACTCATAACCGTTCTTTGCATGATGACCATTTGTGGAATATTTGCCGGTTAACGAAATAGCAGACCCGAGTGTCAGCGTTTCGCAGGCGGCAAAAACTGCCGATGGTGCTGCTAAGAACGCCAACGCAGCCGCAGTCGACATTATAAACCTGCCTGAAAAAGACATAGGCTCTCTCCCTAAATGTGATTATCGCCCAAAGGGGCTTCGTTCCACCTATTCTGTCACGCCAAAACAACACGCGTTAGTATCATTTGGACGTAGTGTGCCTATCTTATGCAAACCCGAGACAATTTTCCAAGGGGTGATAAGAATTTTTAAGACACTGATATTAAGTATTTTCTTGGAATTAGAAGGTTAACCAATGGGCCCATAGACAGAAAACCGCCAGTTTGCGTCTGAGGTCAGCAATTATCTGGCTGGTTTATGCCTATTAATGCGTTTACTAAGCCGATTGATTTTGGATAAAAAACTCGACCCTAGGTCACGAACTCATAAATGTGCTGAAAATGGCGCTAGAAACGGCAAAAAGATGCAAGAGCATCCTGCGCTTAGATGGAATCGCTTGAATGCTCTACTTCTTTGATATCGATCAACTTTACCACGTTCAAGTAAATTCACTTGAACGTGGGTTGATCTAGGAGAAGCGTGCAGACAAGGGTTGTTTCCCTTTTCAAGCGCTTCGACAACAATGTCTCAAGCAGCGAAGCGGTAGACAAAAAAACGCAGATTGAAGTCGTTTCAGCGTCCGGAGGATATGGCCGATCTGTCCGACTACAGCGTCGCAAAGGTTTGAAAATGCACCACATTTCCTGCACCTTTGCTTCTCGTATTCGAACAGATTGACTCATACCATTTTTAACCACATTTATGAGTTCGTGACCTAAGGTTACTTATAGTTCAGAAGAATTGAATGTATCGCAAACATTCATGCTGCCTGAATCGTAACCACGCCTAAACCAGCGCACCCGCTGCTTAGAAGAGCCGTGGGTAAAGGAATCCGGAACCACGTAACCTTGGGTTTGTTTTTGAATACGATCATCACCGATCGCACTTGCAGCATTAAGCGCTTCGTCAATATCACCCGGTTCTAGGATTTGCTTGTTGCGTTGTGCGTGGTGCGTCCAAACTCCTGCCAAACAATCCGCCTGCAACTCCATCATCACTTGGATCCGGTTTGCATCGCGTTTGCTCATACGCGCCTTAGCCTGCTGAACCTTTTCTGCAATTCCTAAAAGAGTTTGTACATGATGCCCTACTTCATGAGCAATCACATAAGCCTGAGCAAAATCCCCCGGAGCCCTAAAACGGTTTTTAAGTTCCCTATAAAAAGTGAGATCGACATATACCTTTTTGTCGAGCGGACAATAAAAAGGCCCCATGGCAGACATGCCCGTCCCACATGCCGATTGAACGTAATTTGAAAACAGAACGAGCTTTGGTTCCCTGTATGGACGTCCCATCTTCTGGAACATGGCATTCCATACATCTTCCGTATCCTTAAGCACGACTGAAACAAATTTCTTCAGATCATCATCGCTTGATGACGTGCCTTGCGGTATGCGGGTTCCCGGCACGCCAGACCGGCGTTCAAGGGGACCGTCAAAACGGGGCATCTTTGGCATTTCTATTTTTGGAAATCCGCCGGGACCCTGCTGACCGCCTCGGGGAAGCCCTCCCTGTAATAAGACCCGTGGATCTATACCAAGGAAAAACATAAGTCCTAGGATGACAAGGAGACCGACAATGCCGATGCCACCTCCGCGTCTAGCGCCTCGGCCCCTCGGAAGTGGAATTCCCATACGTCCACCTCGGCCACCTCGGCCACTCCCAGGAAATGGAAACGGAAACCGAAATCCGCCTTGGCCTCGCCTATCCTCAACATTTTCACTTCCTTTGCGGCCACGCCAGCGCATATCTCGATCCTCACGGCTTACATGAAACGGTATCGGCTAACCATTTAAACATGGCAATATATAGATTATACAAGGTCGCGATAACGCATGGAATGCAATTATGGCAGCCTCATAGTAAGCTAATTCTGCATGCTTCGAGAGCGGAAACAAGCACAAAATCAATAACAAATGAGATTTCTGAAATGTCAGGAAAAATACCGAACAGCACTCAAATGCCGGCTATGACCCAAGCTTGATCGTATTTGCATTGGCTGGAATAAGACGGCCGTTGACCATGTGGATTCCACATTCCGTCTTCTCCGTACCGCGCCAACGGCCTGCCCGAGGGTTCTCGCCAGGTGCAACGGGTGTTGTGCATGGGGCGCAACCAATCGACAGATACCCCTGCTCGACAAGGGAATGTTTTGGCAAGCTATGCTCATCCATATAGGCGCTTAGACGACTAGGAGTCCATCGGGCCAATGGATTGATTTTGATTCGGCCATCTTTGCTTTCAAAAACCGGTAATTCGCCCCGCGTGTCTGCTTGGTATCGCTTACGTCCGGTAATCCAGGCATCAAATCTTTCAAGCGCACGTTCGAGAGGCGCTGTCTTGCGAAAAGCACAACAAAGATCGGGCTTTTGCCGCCAAAGCTCCCCATCAGGATCAAGTTTTTTCTCAGTCACATATTCCGGAGTAATAATCTGGACATTGGTCAACCCGAGATGCGACGTCAATTGATCCCTATAAGCGAGCGTTTCAGAAAACAGCTTACCGGTATCGATGAAAAGAATAGGTGTGTGGTTCGCAATTTCAGAGACCATGTGTAAGATAACAGCAGATTCAGCCCCAAACGAAGACGAGACCGCAATACGCCCCCTAAAGACTTCTGTTAAAAGGGGGCGCAACAAATCTGTCGCGTCCAAATGACCATAACGATCATTAAGCGCACCCAAGCTTTCTGAACCGGAAAACGCTCCCGCTATTTGTGCGTTTTTCTCAATATCATAATATATGGCTTCACTCATGATTGCGGCTGCATTTGTGTCTGATAATCCTGATATATAAATGGTAGGCATTTAGAATAATTTTTTGAAGGTTCAGCTTTTCTTTAATAAAAGAAGTATTATTTCTTTTAAAACAGCTTAATATTAAAATAGCATTCTCATAATTAGAGGGGAACGGGTCTATTTCCGTCTCTTGTTGCCATGCTTTAGCACCACTTTACGCAATGGTTAGAAATCAATCCGCCCAGTACATTGTCCATAATGGTCGTTTCTTAGAAAAATTATGTTGTGGGGTGGCAAGTGATAGCTTTGTTACGTTTTAACAATTACTTTGCTCAACCTCAGATACGCGCAGACAGGCAATAAAATGCAAGCGCCGATCAAAAAGAGCCGATAGCGGCCATGGGTAGAGCTGCAATTGCTCCGACCAATATTCGATCTTCAAACCCATTTGGGTGAAAGTATCGTGCCATTGCCGTTCCTTCCAATAATTAAACGGCAAGGAAACTCCGAGATGGGCATTCCCGGCCCAGTCCATTAAACGTAATGTTGGACCGGCAAAAACCCCTTCCCATAGATGGTCTTTGACTATGATGTAACGGGATGAAACACGCCGCGCCTCACGCAAAAGCACTTCCGGATCAAGCGTGTGATGCAAAACATCAATAAATGATACGACATCGAAAGACTTATCGGAGAATGGAAATTTGCTCCCATCAAAAAGTGATACTGGTATATGAGTTTCCGGCCGCATAAAAAGGTCCATCCCCACTACGTCAAGGTTTTCGCAACGTTTTTTAATAAGCGAAGCAATCAACCCATCTCCACAGCCAATATCGAGAAGACGAGCATTGGCTGGCACCAAGGGGGCAATCTGTTTCGATAAAACACAGGCCCTGCGCGGATAAACCAGGCGCTTATGTATCATTTGTACAGGGGTCATCCCAATCCCAACACCTGAATGACCAATGTGGTGGGTAATTTTTATCATTAATTATGGGTCATGTGACTTAGCAAAATTTTCAGTATGATGTTTTATATCGATGATGCTACTGACAAATCCGATGGCTATGATTTGCGCACCATTAATAAAAAGAGTAATCGATGGAATCAACAAGCGCATCATCGAACGGTAATTGACGGCACCAAAGTCAACCGCCTGCCAATCAAAAATGCACCATATAATCCCCCCACAACCTAACGCAAAAAGTAATCCTCCTAAAGCGACGGCGTATTCAAGATTGATCGGCGCAATTTCCTGTTCGCTCTTTTGCACCCTATAAAGAGATGCTCTCAATGCCAATTGTTCTGCAAGTAAGAAAAACGCCAAGAACTGAACGCCAAGCGTTACGGCAACCAATCCGAGAAGAAGGGTGTGAACATCAAATGTAATGCCTGCGAATGCAAACGGGCCTGGTAAAACGAATAGAAATGTCAAAAGCCCTAATGCGCTGAATAAAATACCCGGCAAAAGAAAAAGCCAACTGGGACTATAAAAAAGCAAAAAGCACAGATGACGCCAACCGTCACGCCAAGGTCTAAGATGCGGCGGTCGGGACCTGCCGTCTGGCGACAACGTCGTTGGGACTTCTTTTGTGCTTAAGCCTGCAAGCGTTGCCTTGACCACCATTTCTGACGCAAATTCCATTCCGGTAGTCCGCAGATTAATTTGCTGAAATGCCTTTTTCCGAACCCCGCGCAAACCACAATGGAAGTCACCAATTTGCGTACCAAAAAAAAGCCGGCCAAGAGCCGACAATATGGGATTTCCCAAATATTTGTGCAGAGCGGGCATGGCGCCCGGCTTTATACCACCTTGAAAGCGATTACCGATTACGAAATCATACCCGGCCCGCAAAGCATTAATAAAGGCATCAAGGTTGGAAAAATCGTAGCTGTCATCACTATCGCCGAAGATGATAAAGCGCCCGCGCGCTTTGTCCATGCCAGCACGAAGCGCGGCGCCATACCCGCGTTGCGCAACGTTGATGACGGTAGCACCGAGCTTGGTGGCAATCCCTATGCTGCCGTCAGTGCTGCCATTATCGGCAACCAATATTTCGCCTTGAATTTGAGAGCGCTCTATATACCCCTGGGCTTTTTCTATGCAGATACCAATCGTCTCCGCTTCATCCAGGCACGGCATAAGAATAGTAAGCTCAATTTCGCTTTCTTCTGCGCCCATAAGGCTTATCAACCCAACCAATTATTCTTTACCATGCTCAATTCGGTAGAGCAAAAAACCTGCTTGCTCAATTTGCCCGGACGAGACCGGTTTAAGCCATGGCTTCGTCTGACCAGACAATAACGCTAATCGAAAAGTAGGGTCTCGGCCAATGGTCTTATACATTTGAGTGAAATTTTTTTGACGACAAAGCAAGATATAATTAACACCCCGACGCTTAAGCAAAATACGCGCACCAAGCATAGTCGGCGCCGTCATAATATCAATGGTATCCTGAATCCCCGAATGAAACCGATGGTTATGGGCGGCTAACACAGAATGTTTTGAAAAATGCAGTATCAGTCCTGCATGCTCAAATTCTGCTAAAATCAAAGCCCCAGCCCCTTCTTTTTCTAGCGTCTGCAGAGCTGGGACGATATCGGCCACCTTACATGTTTTCTTATCTTCCTGAGAGCGCTCATCCATCCCATAATATGCAAACAGGAGACCATGCGGTATAAAAATGAGAAAAATAGTCATTAAGACCCGCACCAAGATTGCTCCCAGCTCGGAAAGAGCTTTCGCTGCACTTTCCGAAAGTGCAGCGACGAATGCTGAGAAAGCAATCACGACATAGGGGAGCCACAGGTGAAAATCACGCGTTTGAAAGCCCCCCTGAAGTCCCAAAATGATAACTAAAATCCCTCCAGATGAAAAAAGCGTAAGCCAAAATGGATCACGCCAAGCACCACGATACATCTTCCATATAAGAAAAAGGAATGCCATGACTGTCCATAGCATTTCCTTGCCTGCCCATAGATACTCCGTAACAACTCGCCACCGGTCAAAAGAAAAAGTAAGGCGTAACTCATTCGTGGCTTTTAGCCATTCATCCGGGAATGCTCCGCTCATGGGCGCGAAGAACCTTTCGAGGAACTGAGGTGTTGAATAACAAAATACAGCCAGAACAAGCAATCCAACTACAGACCAGAAGAACCTGTCCTTAAAGGTGTTACGACGCTTGAAATAAGTATGTAAACTTATGAAGCCAAAGGCACCGCCCGCCAGTGCGGCTATAACGATATGCAGCACTGAAATACGGTCGAATTCCCACATATCTTGCCCGAACAGAGATGGACCCCGCTCAATAAAAGCTGCAAGACATGTAAAAAGTGTCGCGACCCCCAAAGTGAAACTTACGCTTACCGCTATAGAGCGTTTGTCATCATTAAGAAGCCAAAGCACGGCCCAGCCAACCAAGCACCCAAATATCACCGCAAGAATCTCAACACTAACCCATATGCCTAATGCCGCTGCTCCCGCCCATATGAGTTGCAATGGTCGTGAACCGGGTTTACCTGCAATGTGAAGCGATAAGGAAACGATTAACGTCGAGAGAAAAATAATCAAAGCATGATGGTCAGTTCGTCCTATTATACTGTAGCCGAGAATATGCAGCTCAACGACATAAGTAATACCAACAATTAAAAGAGCACGCCCATGCAATGCCAATGACGCTCCCCAAAGAGCAGCAAGAATACCGAGACCATGAAAAATGACACTAGTAATTGAGCCCCAAATTTGAAGTGATTTTTCGAATCCGAAAAATGGGGTGAATGCTTTTGCACCAAACAGCAAAATTACATCAAGGGGCCTTGTCCAATGAAGTTGTAGACCGTCGGGCGGACTTATGCGTTGCAAACGGGAGTCAAACCATTGACCTGTATTTGCTAACTCCCGCACCCTCTCAAGCCTGATATAAGAATCGTAACCAAATACCTGACCATTGGAGAGATCGATAATTTCGAGGAAAAAAAATGTAGCATTGAAGACAACCAACAGAAAAAGACAGAAAAAAGTTGGTAGCGCAATGCTTGAAAGTCCAGCTACCTCACTTTTGCTTGGGTAATTTTGATTGCTAACTATCGCCATGCATATAACCAGAAACCGACGTCTAAAGCCAATAACTCCCACTTAAAGTGGGAGTTTGAGACGCTTCGCTTGAACCGCTCGAAGCGGTTAGAGTGATTATGACCTGTCAAACAGGGTGTCTAAACGCTTGTCCTGTTTCTCTTGGTTTTTGATATAGGTCCGTATGACCTTTTCATCTGCACCTATGGTTGAGACATAATAACCTCTGGCCCAGAATTTGTGGCCAAGAAAATTACGTTTCTGGTTCTTTATGTTTTGGGCAATCCATATCGAACTCTTACCTTTGAGAAAACCGATCACCTTGGCCACTGAATGTTTTGGTGGAATACTGATAAGCATATGCACATGATCAGGCATCAAAAATCCTTCCTCAATGAAGCAGTCCTTTTGCCTTGATAAACCGTGAAACACGTCCTTCAATTCACGGCGGATGAGGCCATAAAGCAATTTCTTCCTGTATTTCGGAGTGAAAACTACGTGATATTTACATTCCCAAGCGCTGTGGTTTAAATGGTTCGTCGTTTCTGACATTGGAAGATTTCCTTCTACAGGCTTCGAGCGGTTGAAGCTTTCTAGGAAATCTTCCTCTTATGTTGAACATTTGGGGTCCTCCAGCAGAGCTGGAGGCTTATCAGATGGGATAGTTAGGAGTACGTATCTTGGTACATCTCCCGAAGATCTTTCTTTTGGATTTTTCCCATGCTGTTTCGAGGTAATGCGTCTAGGAAGAAAATATGCTTAGGAAGTTTGTAGCGTGCAAGCTGGGCCGCCATCTGATCTAAAATATCACTTTCATCTATTTCTGTTTTTGGTTTACGCACGACGACGGCCGTTACCCCTTCGCCAAAATCCCGATGAGGCAGACCAATGACAGCTGACTCAGCAACACCTGGGATTGCATCAATAACAGCCTCAATCTCAGCCGGATAAACATTGAAGCCACCGGTAATAATCAGATCCTTTTCACGTCCAAGAATATGAACATAACCATCTTCATCAATTTTGCCCATGTCACCGGTAACAAAAAAGCCGTCTTCACGAATATCCTCCGCCGTTTTTTCGGGCTTTCGCCAATACCCCCTAAAAACATTGGGGCCACGCACTTCGATCATTCCAACTTCCCCTTGCGGAAAGACCTCACCGGATGCAGAGTCGGTAATTTGTATCTCTACATCTGGTAGCGGCAACCCAACGGTTCCCGCTTTACGTTCCCCAATATAGGGATTGGACGTATTCATACCCGTTTCGGTCATACCATAGCGCTCAAGAATAGCGTGCCCTGTTCTTTTCTGGAATTCAGCATGAACCTCAGCCGATAGCGGAGCAGAGCCTGAAACAAAAACACGAATGTGTTTTACGAGTTCGGCTGTAAATTCCTCACTTTGCAACAAACGGCTATAAAAGGTCGGCACTCCCATCATTGAAGTTGCTCTGGGCAATAAACGAACAACTTCATCCACGTCAAACTTGGGCAGAAAGAGCATAGAAGCACCAGCCATAAGGATTGTATTTGTTGCAGTGAATAAGCCATGAGTGTGAAAGATGGGAAGTGCATGAAGTAGCCTGTCTGCGGCCGAATAATGCCACGTCTCTTTAAGCGCTTGCGCATTGGATGATAAATTCTGATGCGTTAGCATTGCTCCTTTGGACTGCCCCGTGGTGCCGGATGTATACAACAATGCACATATGTCATCAGGCGCACGTGATACCGTGTCAAACCGTTGCGGCATAGAATTAAGCTCCGCAACCAAACTTCCCGCTCCGTCTGCCCCCAGGCTTTTTACAGAAGGAATATCCAATTCTAAAGCAATGGTTTGAACCTCATCCAATTGGTCAGGATCGCAAACGACAAGTTTAGGCCCCGCGTCTGTCAAAAAATAGCGAAACTCGGATGTGGTATAAGCAGGATTAAGGGGTAGATAGATTGCACCTGCCCGCACCGTTGCCAGGTAAAGCATAAGTGCTTCTGCGGTTTTCTCGACCTTGACAATTACCCGGTCTCCTGGGGCCACCCCCAATTTCGTCAGAAAATTCGCATATTGAGCCGTCTGATCAAGCAGGTCTTGATAAGATATTCTCCGCCCGTCTGCCATTTCCATAAAGATCGCCTTACGATCCTCTGGGAAATGATCCGAAAGCACGGAAAAAAGATTGTCACTCATTGGCTGCTACCAGCATTCTTTTTTTGTCCACCGGACGCATTAAATTACGTACAGACTTGGAGCAAGTCACAAACCCATTATTTTCATATGCCTCGTGATGCCGCTCAATATTTTTTAGCTCATAAAGATAATTCACCATGAGACCATATGATTGACTCATTCCCTTCTTTGAAATGTCTCCAAGCCAATTAATTCTCTCAAGCTGTGCACCATTGCCAAGATGAAAACGTGCTACAGGATCAACCGGCTCACCAGCACGATTTTTCGCGACTAAAAAATAGTGAGCGGCAAGGGGGAGTAAAAATTCTTTGGCAGCCGATTCAATGTCCTCCTGTTGAAACCAGTCCTCCTCCTCCAACATCTCAAGTGCTGAAAGTTCCACACCACTTAAAATATGTTCCGAGCTTTGTCCTGAAACACGTGACAACCATTGCGTAAATCCAGGTACCGGTGAGAGGGTAACAAAAGTTTTTAACGACGGTATCTCTTTTGCAAGTTCCTCAACGACCTGCTTAATAAGGAAATTACCGAACGAAATTCCTCTTAAGCCTGCCTGGCAATTGGAAATGGAATAAAAAACTGCGGTCGTTGGCGCTACAAACTCGTCATCCACTTTGGGTTCTTGCAAGAGCAACCTCTGAATGGATTCGGGAATTTTGTGTGTTAGCGCAACCTGTACGAATATCAGAGGATCATCAACCAGAGAGGGATGAAAAAAACCGAAACACCGTCGATCAATCGGATCGAGGCGACGGCGCAAGTCATCCCACCCTTGAATTTCATGAACGGCTTCATACGCTATGATCTTATCGAGTATTGAAGCCGGAGTTGACCAATCAATTCTCTGCATGACTAAAAATCCGCGGTTAAACCACGACGAAAGAAGACTACTGAGGTCGCCATCAAGTTGAGCGAGTTTTGTCTCTTCCCTCATAAGACCGAATAGGTTCTCACGCATGGCAACAATCTTTGCCGTTGCGTCAGGCGCTAAATTAAGACGCCTGAAAAATTCCTTCCTCGGCGAGTCGATCACTTGGGAAAGGGTCCACATCGTGTCATTAGAGGGAGCGGCAAGATATGTTTGTGCAGCCTCTTTAACCGCCTCTTCATCTGGCACAAATTCATCTGCCAAAAAGCAGAAAAATTCCTGCCTTTCGTCCTCATCCAGACTTTCATAACGCTCTAATATCTGGCTTGCCAGAGCAACACCCGACGCTTCGCCCCTCCCCGTTAGAAGCGCTCGGCTCAGCTCTTCCAAAGTCTCGCTGGTCGCAGCACCGAGAATCGGCAGGTCAATTAGAGATCGCCCACGTTGCGAGATCTTAGTTAGGAGTTCCTGGAAAAAGGAGACATTCACTCTCTTGGCCTCATAAGAGTCTTTATGTTGTCGCGCAACTTAATCGGAAAAATGGGTACCCCTTTTCCTCAAACGCGCTCTAATACTCAATAATACAATACAACACGACAAGAATACGTATATGCTTTTAGGTCACCAACTCATAAAAAAGACGTAGATTTATCGACTCATGAATTTTTTCAAAAACCAGAAAAACAAAGGATAGGGAAGCAACCTACCAATTTTCATGAGTGTGACAAGTTGCCAGGGAAAAGTAATCTCAAATTTACGCCGCTCAAGGCCGGAAACAATCTGTTTCGCAGCAGCTTCCACAGAGACAAGAAAGGGCATGGGAAACTTATTTACTTTAGTCATTGGCGTATCCACAAAGCCTGGATTAACAACACTAATTGTAATGCCGTAACGTTCAAGGTCCAATTTTAGCCCTTCTGCCAAATTGATCATCGCAGCCTTGCTAGGCCCATAGGCTCCAGCTAACGGCATGCCGAAATAACCCGAAACTGACGCTACAAGAACAATATGCCCGCCCTTACGGCGCATCATGCGCGGAAGCAATGCATCTAGCGCATGAACCGCACCAAGATAATTGACGTCCATCACAGACTTAAAGACAGCACTATCGAAATCTTTGGCCGACACCGGTTGCCAAATACCTGCATTCAAAATCGCCAGATCAATAGGGCCTACCGTTTCCTCAATATGCATGACGCTTCCAGCCACCGCGCCCGGCTCCGTAACATCAAGCGGAAAGGACGAAATATATTCCGAAGTTTCCGTAAGTTCTTCCAGCTTTTCCTTTGTCCGGGCTGATGCTGCTACGCGGACATTCTTTTTTGCCAGCTGTATCGCAAGCTCTCTCCCGATCCCGGTGCTTGCACCGGTAACCCATGCAACATGCCAATTTGTCATTATTTTTATGCCTCACATACGATTAACAGCCGCGGAGTATACTGTGACTCGCTTATTTTATAGGTGTTTTTTGTTGCCCTGGATTAGCGCATTTTTTGTTTTTTTACCACAATTTAGCCAAATGCCATCGGGTCTCCAATTAGAGAAACCATGGCCTCAGTTTGGCGTAAAGCCCATCTAATGCGCTCATATTCTCGTTTTTCGAGCCTTTTGACTTCGACCTTATTGGATGGCGGAATTCCGATATCAATATCCATGAGTTGTTGGCGTAATATTGCTTTTAAAAAAATTTCATGGGCTTCGATTAAGTTATTCAAGTCATCTTCATTACCGCCTCCAAGGTCGCGAACACCAGCAAGCCTTTGCCGCGTTGCTCGTTGTTCAACACCATGTCTTAAGGCTAGCATGCGCGCACCACTTACCACCGGCATAGTTCCTGTTTTTTTAAGGTCAACCCGACCATGTGTCGTTTTGATAGACCCGAATATTCCAATTGGAGACCGAAAGTCAGTTGCAATGGCCGCAAGCTGTCTCAGGAAGCCTGGCGCACGATGGGCATGAGCATAGGCATAAGACCGCAAGTCATTTGCCAATTGGTCTGAACCATGAACTGCACGAAAATCATAGAATATATCGACATGAAAAATATCTTTGGTATCTGCTCGCCCAAGCCAGTGATCAATCGCCTTTTTCCAATGTTCGAGACTATGACGCCATCCTTGATTTTTGGCCATGACTCCACCATTACAAAAGGGCAGGCCTGCGCTATTCAACGTATCGGCCATGTAATGTCCAAGGGTCTCAAACCACTGATCTTCCGCACCACCGGGGTCTCCGGCTTCATAAACAATCGCGTTGTCTTGGTCCGGTGCGAGCATTGTTTCTCCCCGCCCCGCAGAGCCTAGAACCAATACCGTGTAGGGCTGAGGCGGCTCGCCCCTGCCCTCCTTGCGCATACGCTTTTCGGCCAACTCAGCAGCCCGCTTCGTCAACCCGCAAAGCTCTTCCGCAATAACCGACGTAATATCTAAGGGATGCACATCCTCCTTTAAAAGGCTCAACGCAATTTCTGGAAGTCTAGCCCATGCTGCAGCAAGCGCCGGCGTGTCTTTGGCAAATCTAATCTCATCGCCCAACAGAATTGCATCACTCGCCCGCTGCCGCAAAAGATCACCGGTCGTAAGCGCACCAACAAGCTTGCCCGCACTGTCGTCGACACCCAAATGGCGAATACCTGCACGTTGCATACGGGCAATAGCCTGATAGAGAAAAGCTCCTTCACCGATGGTTTTGAGTGGCTGGCTCATGATCTGTCCGACGGTTTGGCCTGCGCCACGCTCTCGCGCCGTTAGAGCGCGCATAAGGTCACGCTCGGTTACAATGCCACACTCCTTTTCCGCCTTATCGCCGGATTTTACAAAGACAGAACTTACACCTTTGTCACACAATATCCGGGCAGCGGTTTCAATTGTGGTATCAGAGGGAATGACAAGCGGCGGGGTTGACATAATTTCCTGCACACGGTGGCGGTATGGATAGCTGTCAATGCGCGCAAAGGCGGTTTGCTCCACATCCGGAGAGACACGCACCGGTGGTTGCCACCCCTGGCTCTCATGAGCTTCCAAAACATCTGAAAAGGCTCGGCTTGCCTCCTCCGCTTCTGCTAACGTTCGTATACCCTGAGGAGCGAGATGTGGAAGCATTGCGACAAAGATCTGCGCCGTTGCAATGGCATCTCCTAGCCCTGTGTGCCGGTTTTCAATCTCAATCCCAAGCCAATTAGCAACTGTATCAAGCGAATAATCAGGCAAAATACCTGAGGCAATGCGTGCCAGAAGCAGTGTATCGAGCGAACGTGGCTCAGGCCATGCACGCCCAGCGCGCTCATATTCGCTTTTTAAAATGGCAAGGTCAAAACCAACATTATGACCAACAATTACGTTAGCTTTCTCAATGCGCTCAAGTGCCGATTCAGCCGCTGAAAATATCTCTGCGTCTTTAACATCATCATCGGTGATGCCATGGATCTTAATGGTTTTAGGGGGAATAGGCTGTTCTGGATTAATAAGAACGTCCAACGGTTCGGTTAAGATGACCTCACCTGCACGGACCGGCACGGCACCAATTTGTATTACGCGCGCGTGTTTTGGATCTAATCCTGTTGTCTCCGTATCAAGAACCAATGCGTCAAGAGAAATGAGGGGCGTACTGGAGACCTTCACAAACAGCTCCTATCGTAATTTATTGCTCTTCTAAATTCATTAGATGCAATAAAGAACTTGCTTGCAAGGGCCGAAAATGTCCTTGATTCATATCAAAATAAAGTCCCTGCTACCCCCGCAATTCGCGCATAAACTCAGCAAGCTGACCGGTTGCCTCTTCAAGCTCCAACCACCCATCTATCTTGTTTTCCAACGCTTCATCCATCGCGCTCATGAGATCATTTGCCCTGCGTTGCTGATCTTCATCGGAAGATTGCAGACGGTTTTCCATTTGAGAGAAGCGGGTCTTCATATCCTCTGCGCGTCTTTTCGATTGCTCATAGGCCTTCCAAATATTCACTCCCGGCAACCATTCCTCAAAAGTTTGAGCAAAATCATCGACGAGATATATAAGGTCCTTATTGTCGGCGTATTTCTCTCGAAGAGATGCGTGAACGTCCTTCAACTTCCGTTCGCTTGACTGTGCAATATGAGAAATTTCACGGGCGAGGTCGGCGTTTTCCCGTTTCATATTATTCAGGCGATCGCTCCACTCTTTCGGGTCGTCACTGAGTTTCATGTCTTCCAAGCGTATTACCAAGGTTTGCGTGACATCCAACGCTTTCAGAAACTCATTAAAAATATCTCGGCGATCGACTTTTTGGTCCTGAAATTCAATATCAGGTGATGGGTTATGCGGAAGAAGTTTTTGCGAACTATTTGAATCAGTTTCGGAAGATGCCTTCACTACCTCAAGTTTTGTGGGCTCCTTGTCTTCGATAGCTATGTTGCTTTGTCCAGGCGGAAGCTGCTGATGTTGTTCGCCATATTGCGGGATAGCAGGTGTCTGACCAACATTACCTAGTCTTGCCTCACGTGCCCTGACCGAAGAGAGATATTCAAAAAGCTCGGACCGGACAAAATAAATATGAGTATCAGCTTCATCATGCTTGATAAGACCGAGGCTTGCCCCCGCCGTCAGCACCTTGCGAATAACCAACAGTTGATCGAGTTGCAAACCATTGAGATTTACACTCGCCATGTAGCCGGTATTCTCCTTATCCAACATCGGGTGCATAACATTAAGCACCAGCTCGGCTGAGTAAGCCTTATCGGGAAGAAGCGCGTTATCGACAATCTCATGTAATTGAGCGATAGGCCGGTTCCTAGCTTCCGGGCTATCGGCAAGGGGGGAAACAACCGCATTCGCTCCGAAAAGTCCGGACATAAAAACAAGAGCATCAATGGCAACCGCTATTGCAAGAGCCAAATAGGCCAGCCGGTTACCATCCATAAAAGCGTTCCACGTCACCACAAAACGATGCGCTTTGTCATCGCGATTAAGCGCAATGCGATTAAGCGAATTGCGGTAGCTTTGCGTGTCAGTGCTTGGCAAACTGGAGGTCAAGACACATTTCTGACCGAAGTCTAAGAGCGCATCCGTGCTCCCTCCCGGTAGTTTTGCATCCTTGCCGCATAACTCCTGGTAGCGGGATCTGCTGTCATTAAATACAAAAATGCGTGCAGCCACTTCATTTGCAGCCCCGGGATCGCAATCAATGTCTTTGACCTGCTCGGTAAGTTTGGGTACTTGGCTAACAATTGAGATCAGCTGTCCGCACAATTGCTGGATATTTGTCAATGTTTGCCGGGCTGGCTTTTGCCGGAACTTTGCAAGTTCTTGCTCGAATGTTTTGAGCCCGCCTGTCGCATCAATTTTTAAGCCTGAATCAGCAGGCCTAAGTGACTCCTGAACCTTTATGCCTTCTTGAGCAGCCTGCTCCTGCGCCTTGAACTTGCCAATCTCCTGTTCAATTTCGACAAGCCGGGCTCGCTCTCTCACTCGGCGCCTGTCAAGCTCTTCCAATGCTCGCTCTGCTGTCTTCAATTGTTCGTTGAGCGCAGAAATTTCAATCTTTAGTTTCGTGACGACTTTATTTAATTCCCGAAATATCGGTCCGCGCCCGACACGTCCTGTACCGCCAACACCCTTTGCTTCCGCCTCAGCTTCAGCCCGGCGTGTAGCAATTTCCTGACGTTTTGCACGCAGCTCCGTCTGGAAACGGTCCACTTCAGCTTCCCGGTCCGGCCGCTGTTGCTCAAGGCGCTCAAGTGATGCCTTGAGCTGGTCACGCTCAATCACAAGATTGTTTTGTAAGGAGCGGGCACTCGTCAAACTCTCCTGCTGTTTGGCAAGAGAGGACTGACGCTCTTGAAGTTTTTTTATGAATTGCTCTTCTATCGCCTCGGGAGCCACACGCACTACATCCATCAATCGATTCAAGCGGTCTTCGTAGCCCTGCCACACTTTGCTTGCGAAAAGCCTGTCGGCAGCTTCTTTCCGCCTTTTATCTATTTGCGCATCAATATCCGCGATAATGCCCGTTATTTGACCTTGAGCACGCAGCTCACCTGCACGCTTGCGTTCTTCTGCAGGAAAAATCGTACTGAACAAAGAATCAAAAGAGAAGAAAACAGATGTCGCCATGCATGATAAAAACATAATCCATAGTGGCAGATTAGCTAGAATAACGCGCATGCCACGTGCATAAGGTCCTATGATTTCAACTCTGGAGAAAAGGACCAGAAAAAGTGCTAATGCAAGAACACTTCCCAGTACCGTAAAAATCGTCACCAAATTTTGGGTGAGCACTGTTCGAATTTCTGAAGTGTCGAATTTGAGGACAAATTCCGCCAAAATAACTGACAATAATGCCAAAAACAAAATCGATAAAAACAAGTAGACGGCCTTTTTTATTATGTCGGTTATGACCTGGTCCGCCCCCATTCGCATGCGGTCCTCACCCGTAGCACCTGTGGCAAAACTCTCGCCAATCAGCCATGCTGTTACGAGCATTACACCCTGAATACCAAAGGTAATCATTAGGCTTAGGACAGGCGTACGAGTAAAATTCGTAATACCGTCATAAGTTGTCCAGCCTGAAGCAACGGACAGAACAACACCTGTAATACCCAGAAGGACAAGCCGCCAATTTGTTAAAAAATCAGCTCGGAGCTTGTCCCACAAACTTGTCCAAAGAGAAGGACCCTTCCCAGGTAAACTTTTGACTTCTGGCATCTTCCCGTTCCAAAAAGCGCCGCATGCAGGCGGGAGATTGTCGACCTGCCCCCCCAATAGCAAAGACAATTGGCTCTGGCTATCGCCTTGCTCTGACCGCTTACAATATTGCAACACATGTGCAGGAACTTATAGTCCCTCACTAAACCATGACGTTAGAAGCGGTTATATGTCGTAGGGTCTTGACCCTACTCTCCCTATTTCGTCGATGCAAATAGAGATGGAAATACATAGGTAAGATTACAATGCATTGGCGGGAAATCATATTGCTCAGAGCCAGTTTTGCTCGCCAATTAAGCTAATCACCTGTCTGAAAGATGGCCTTGGAGGCAATGTATGTGGCCTTTTACAAAACGGCGTGTTCATATAAACCTTGCACTTCAAGGTGGGGGTGCCCATGGTGCCTTTACCTGGGGGGTTTTGGACCGATTGCTGCAGGAAGAGTGGTTACATTTTGATAGTATCAGCGGAACAAGTGCTGGTGCGATCAATGCTGTTGCCCTCGTTGATGGCTTGTCAGAAAACGGAAAAGAGGGAGCTCGCAGCAAGCTCGCAGACATCTGGAAAAAAATCTATGAAAGTGGTGTGCCAGGCTTCCTCCGTTTTAATCCACTGCTTTCCGGTATGTACCGAGCTGCCGCTGCGGCAAGCGCTTCATCTTTGACCACATTGACAAATGTTTTTTCGCCTTACGAGTTTAATCCCTTAGATATCAACCCCCTTGAGACCATCCTCAATAATCATATTGATTTTGAAAGACTGCGCCGTAACGCAACGGTCAAGCTGCGGATTGCCGCTACTGAGGTCTCCACAGGCAAAGCTCACATATTCTTGCATAATGATATTTCAGTTGAAGTCATCCTTGCATCCGCATGCTTGCCTAATCTGCATAAAGCCGTCGAAATCAATGAAAAGCATTATTGGGATGGAGGCTTTTCAGCCAATCCCGAGCTTATCTCCCTTATTTTACAGACCAAGGCCACTGATACTTTGATCATTCTTCTCAATCCCTTGGTGATCGACGAGCTTCCAACAACAGCAAAGACAATTGCCCGACGGATAAATCAAATCACCTTCAATCAACCTTTCCTGCGCGATATCCAAATGATTGATGCATGTCGAAGAATAGGTAAGCAATCTCATTTTTTCGGTCATTGGAACCGCGTCCTACATCATCATTTCCACCTTATTAGAGCAGGATCTTATACAAGCAAGCTCAGCGAAGACTCGAAAATGAAGCCGGACTGGGCACTCTTCATGCATCTTTTTGACGCCGGCCGTAACGAAGCTGATAGCTGGATTACGTCAAGTCGTAATGCCATCGGGCGGTATTCAACAGCAAACTTAGGAAAAATATTTCTGACATAATCTTTATGGTGCCGGAGATCTTAATAGCATCAGAGAAAAAACAACTCTTATTTTACGTTTCCAAGATATTTTTAGTGAATCTAGTTTCAGGAATATTTTTGCATTTCCGTGATTTGCGAAAATACTCCAAGCTTTTTTATGCGTGCGACTTAATCGGAAAACGGGGGCCGATTTGTTAAATGCGCTCTAGAATAGATTATAATATTATCCAGAATAGTATTGCAATTATTGTGCTTTCCATATGCTTATTTAGAGAAATAATAAGCTACTTGATATTCTTACACCCCTCAGAAATCCTATTTTGGTATCTATCATTCAAAATTGGCAACGATTTTGTACCTATACTAGATTTCTTAGGCAATCATCTTGGGTATGGATTTTTTGAGATTATTGTTTTAATAGTTTCATTAATATTGTTAGTAGCAATACCCAAGATGAGAAACTATATAATTATTAGGTCTATATTGTGTCATATTATACTTTTTATACTAGCCTCAACCCCCAATATTTCGAACTTAATAATTTGCATCCTAAAACAACAATACTATATAGATATGATACAGATATTCAAATTAAATTCATCAACCCCTAAAGATATAATCTTAATAATATCTACGTTGTATACTTTATTCTCATGTTTGAAATATCATATACATTATATAAAAGATGTCATCTTTCATATTAAAACGAATAAAAATAATATAACTCAGTTAAAATATAAAATAATACCCTCAACCTTAAATTTAAATATTCCAAATTTTCATAGTAGATAGAAAATTACATGCCTATAAAATGAATCTATATGCTATTTTCAAGAGAGTTATTTTTAATTCACCTCTTATAATTTGCATATGACATAGAGAATATTCTCTAAATACATCTACGATGTAAAAAAAAATAATGCAATCATGGGCTGTATATGAAAGTCCGCCACTTGTTTAGCGTGCATCAACATCGGGGTGTGTCTTTACCTTAAACATTAGCGACACATTTTATCCCAATAAGTTTTTCCAAGTTGCATAATTATCACAGAGATTTTTCTTCCCCAAAAGCCATAAATAGCTTTGTATAACAAATAGTTACCAATGTGCCCGCTATTTGGATCTCTGTTATCCCCGCTATACACAGGGAATCTCTTTAACGTAAATATCTGTACAGATTCCTTACGACAAGGTTAAATTGTTAGCGAGCTAGCGTTGGCAGGTTCTTGTCACGCCATCGTTGAAGCTGAGCATGGCAGTAAAATCTGAGGGAGATTCTGAAAGTTAGTTCTTTTGCAGATAATCGCCTTGATTTTAGTTTGAAGTAACGGGAGACCGAAAATGGTAATTAAAGCAAAAGCTTTAGTGAAACGCTTTGTAGCGGACGAACGTGGGGCGTCGCTACTTGAATATTCTATTCTCATAGGCATCATCACCGCCCTTGTGGTTGGTACAATCGGATTTGTTGGTGATTGGGTTGGCGGTCAATGGATTGCATTGAATAATAGTCTTACGGGCGAGGGTGCGCCGCCTACTCAATAACTTTTCGATACAGAGTTACATTGTATCCGATGTAACACGCACATGAGTTAAGCGGAGGCTTTTCCAAAGTTTCGCTTGGCGAAATGGAAAGCTCCGCTTAGCAGAATCTATTTATTGCGTAAGACTTGCGGTGAGGTTCAGCCGATGAGAGTAAGTACTGTAATTATGCTTATTGCTTCTGTCGTATGTGCAGGTCTGGCGGCGGTGCTCGCAAAATTCTGGCTAGAAAGCCAAAACTTAGAAAGTAAAAAAGTCGCTCAACAGGAAATCATACACAAAACGCTACCAGCAGATATGGGCACCGTGGTTGTCGCCGCGCAGCCCTTAGGCTTTGGATCCAAGCTTACCACCAAAAATCTACGAGAAATATCATGGCCGGTGAAAGCTTTACCTAAAGGCTCTTTCCGTAACATAAAAAGCCTCATGAAAGGTGGAAGTAGAACGGTCCTTTCTGCGATTGCGGCCAATGAGCCGATCATAAAACAAAAAATTACAGCTCCCGGCCAACGTGCTTCTCTTTCAACTTTAATTGATACGGACAGTAAAGCTGTCACGATCAGGGTCAATGATGTTCACGGTGTGGCTGGTTTTGTTCAGCCAGATGATAGAGTCGATGTCATGATTACACGGGCGAAATCCTCTGACGACCCGAAAAAAAGTGAGGAGAGCGCCTTTGCTGATGTTCTTCTGCAGAATATTCGTGTCCTAGCGATAGATCAGCTTGCTGATCGCAGAAACAAAATCAGACCAGCTAAAGTAGTAACTCTTGAAGTAAACACGATACAAGCGCAAAAACTCATACTTGGCTCGCGTGTTGGACAACTTTCGTTGGCGCTTCGCCCTGCAGGCTTCTCCGCTAGGGAAACAACGAGACGAGTTAATATCCAAGATATTGTGGGAGGTAGCAAGATAACTCCCGTGAGCACTAGCTCTACTGGCATTAGTGGTCCTGTCGTTGGTGTAACACGAGCGCTAAAGCGGAAAGAATACTCTGTACCTTCAGATCTCATTTCCCGCTTGCGATCGCATCTGGAGACGTCAAAAAAAAATCAAGGTAAGTCAGTATCTAAATAATATAAAACAGAAAGAAAGTTGACAGAGGTAGTTAGTGTGAGAGAGTTCGTATCAGGGACCGCTCAAGGTGCTGTGCAGAGGAGTGGGCTTCAACCGGAACAGATAGTTGAGAAACTTCTGTCAAATGTATTACACAGCTTTTCACCCACCATTCTCATGAAGAGCTTTATGGGTTTGTTCGTGATGTTAGCAAGTCTGGTAATTGCTAATGGTAATGCCGCATTGGCAAAACCCGAAGTTCATCACCTGCAAACAAATGGAAACGTAATTAATCTGCGCGTCACTATCAATAAATCAGAAACCGTACGGGTTGACCGTCCCTTTAAAGAAGTTCTTGTAGGTAGTTCGGAAGTTGCTGATGTAATGCCTCTGACAGACCGCTCAATATACGTTCTTGGCAGGAAGATTGGTATAACCAGGCTGACTGTTTTGGACGATAATAAGAGGGTCATGGGTATTGTTGATGTCGAGGTATCTTATGATTTGAGCGAACTTAGACGCAAACTCGCACGGCTTCTCCCAGCAGCAAGTATCGACATTAGAACCGTGAACGGGAAAATCATGTTATCGGGTAGTGTGCCCGATGCCATTTCATTAAACAAAGCTCTTGCTCTCGCAGAAGAGTTTGCTCCAGAATCGGTGATCAATTCACTAACGGTATCATCCCCTCAGCAGGTGATGCTGGAAGTGCGCTTTGTGGAAGTCAACAGAGACTCAACACGAGATCTGGGTGTTGGCTGGAATGTCCTTGGGAAAAACTTTAATGCCATAACGGATATTGCTGGCAGAACGGCAGAAGGTGCTGCCGGGGCCTTATTATCCGGTAATTCTCCATTCGGGGCAGCCATCGCAAGCTTCGTCACTGGCGACGTTAAGATTGATTCTATTATTCGGGCTTTGGAACAAAGAGGCCTCGCGAGACGTTTGGCAGAACCAAACCTCGTAGCCCTTTCTGGTGATACAGCAAGCTTTCTTGCAGGTGGCGAGTTCCCATTTCCGGTCCAGGCAGACGACGATAAAATTTCTATTGAATTTAAGAAGTTCGGTGTTGGTCTAGCATTCACGCCAACAGTGTTAAGCCATGGCTTAATCAATCTCAAAATCGAGCCTGAAGTTAGTGAGCTAAACCCAACTGGAGGGCTTGAAGTAAATGGCGTAAAAATCCCTAGCCTCGCCGTACGCCGGGCACAAACCACCGTAGAGCTTCGCGATGGACAGAGCTTTGCAATCGCAGGCCTTTTGCAAGCCAGCCATACCAAAACACAAAGTCAATTGCCGTGGATTGGTGAAGTTCCCGTTTTGGGCGCACTCTTTCGCAGCGCATCTTATCAAAAGAAAGAAACTGATCTGGTAATCATTGTCACACCGCGTTTGGTTAAACCCAAAATTCCCGGCGGCAAACTTATCACCCCTTTGGATAAGCGGATAGCTGGTAATGATATCGACTTCTTTTTGCATGGAAAACAAGAAATACCGATAGCAGGTCCTCAGCCCGAGAGTGGCCATATTCTAGAACTCAAGACAGAGCCACGAATTGGTTCCGGTTCAAAGGGGGCGTATGATGATTACAAACAATAATAAATATCTGACTATTTTCCGCGCCTGTCTTCTCTTTGGTATTCTTATTGGCTCGGCGATTTTGTCCGGGTGTTATGGAGATAAGGAAAGATATTTCGCAAGACGCGACACCATTACAGTTGGTGCCGGTGATGCTGTTAATACCAACAAGGTCACTCACACGGTGAACCCGTGGCCACGGCATGCAAAGAACGATAAAATTAAAACTGACGGACAACGTGCATCAAAAGCCATAGAGGAATACAGGGGTAATAAAACAAAAGAGCCCAAAAATCTCGTTGGTTCATCGGACAACGCAGAGCCGAAATAACAGTTGGTTATTGGGCTGTACAATCGTGTTGTGAAAGAGTCTTGGTGGTGTAAGTAAGCTTTATTAGCAAGGATGCTATACCGCATGTTTATGGAAGGCAGGCTGCAATACGCCCTCAGACTATCTGGGTTTAGAGCAGAATTCGCAACAAAAGACGATTGGCATGATATTTCCAAAGCGCGACATAGACATCAATAAAGGAGTGGATGTTACAGTTGTTCTTGACGACGTAGCACTTGAGGCCCGTCTAAAATCCGCTTTTGCCGAAATCAAGCATATCAAGCTCAAAACAGTTATTGGGCCGATACATCAACACGAGCACCATCTCGTAAATGGTTCTCGTCCATCTCTGCTTATCGTTGAACTGGATCCCAAACGCATAGAAGATTTGCAATCTCTCGACCGCTTGAATCGAGCTGACCTATTGGGAATACCTATTATCGCGATTTCAGACGGCCTTGATGAGTCAACGGTACGTCGCCTCCTTCATCTTGGTGTTGCCGATTGGTTGCCAAAGGATGTGCACACAAGAGACCTCTTACAATCCTGCCAACTTGCTATCCAGAATCGCCCCGAACCCCATAACAAAACGGATGCGATGTGCTATGCATTTCTTCCTGCAGCGGGTGGTGTTGGAAATTCGACACTGGCTATACAGTCAGCTTTTATTCTTGCACGTAGGAATAAGAAATTCACGTCAACCTGCTTGGTTGATTTGAACTTCCAAAGCGGTACGGTGGCCGACTATCTTGATCTTAATCCCGGTTTTGAAGTCGATGAAATTATTGCAACCCCTGAGCGGCTGGATATGCAGCTCTTGGAGGTTATGCTGTCACGGCATCGCTCGGGATTGGCTGTACTTGCAGCCCCAAGAGCGGCAACAACGCCCAAATATTTGAGTGAGGAATTTGTAGCAGCCGTTCTCGGACTGACCTCCGAGATGTTTGATACGGTCATTATCGATTTACCACTGACGTGGTTTCCATGGACCGAAAATGTCCTTTACGGTTCCAACAATCTATTTATCGTTACGGAGTTTACAGTTCCAGCACTACGTTATGCAAAAGCCTTATTCGACGAAATCAATAATAAGGATATAAATCACCTTAACTGCTCCATTATTGTCAACAAATACAGGCAACGTTTGTTAGGTTCCGGTCTCATTAAGAAGGATGCATTTAATCTCCTTGGCACTGAATTCACACGTTTCGTTGCTGAAGATGAACGTTTGGTGAGAGAAGCAATCAATAGAGGGGAGCCTCTATCAGAAATTCAACGACTAAATAGGATTGAAAAGGACCTGTCACGAATTCTTGCTGAAGGCGAGCATGTTGTGTCAGATCAGTAAAGTTTGGCAGATGTGTTTTGGGGTATTTGAAACCTCGTAGTTGGGACCCTGTAGAGTTTGCGAAAGTACCATGTTGAACCGTTTTACGCGTAATGCATCACATAGTTCACAAAATGCAGGCGGCTTCGAAGAGCGGAAGAGCATCGAAACCCCAATCGTTGCTGATATCACGCGCCAGCAAGAGGCGGCAGAAGACCAGCAGATTTTAGATGAAAGCCAACTGCTAAAACCAAAGCTGATTGATGCAAAGGTCATGCTGCATCGCAGGCTCATTGACGAGCTTAACCTTTCGGCCCTTGAAAAAATATCGAAAGCCCATCTTCGTAGTGAAGTTTTTGACCTCGTTTCAAATCATGTTCTGTCTGAAAAAATTCTTCTTAACGCCCAAGAGCTGGATGACTTTGTCGATGAAATTTTGGATGAATTAACGGGGCTCGGTCCGATAGAGCCGCTGTTAAAGGATCCAACAGTTACAGACATTCTTATAAATACACACAGGCGCGTTTATGTTGAGCGTGGCGGTCAGCTTGAACTCGTTCCTGTACGTTTTAAAGATGAGGCCCATGTCTTACGTATTGTAAATAAGATTGTCGGGGATGTTGGCCGCCGGGTTGATGAGTCACAACCAATGGTCGACGCCCGTCTTCTTGATGGCTCACGTATCAATATTGCGATACGACCGATCTCTGTTGATGGGCCTCTTGTCTCCATTAGAAAATTCCCAAAAAGACCATACAACATTAACAGATTGCTTGAGAACAATACGTTACGTCCGATCATTGCTGAGGTTCTCGGAGCTGCTGTTAAGGGACGCATCTCTATGCTGATTTCCGGTGGGACGGGGTCGGGTAAAACAACGCTGCTCAATGCACTTTCCAATTTCATCTCCCATAAGGAACGTCTAATCACAATTGAAGACGCTGCCGAGCTCCAATTACAACAACCTCATGTCGGGCGTTTAGAAACGCGTCCACCTACAATCGAAGGCAAAGGGGAAATAAGGCAAAGAGAATTGGTAAAAAATGCTCTGCGCATGCGCCCGGACCGCATAATTATTGGCGAGGTTAGAGGTGAGGAAGCTTTTGACATGCTTCAGGCCATGATGACGGGTCATGAAGGATCGATGGCAACTATACACGCCAATAGCGCCCGCGACGCCACCAGTCGACTAGAGCAAATGATTGGCATGGCTGGTTTTCCCATGACGGAAGACAGCATTCGTTCGCACATCGCCTCCGCCATAAATCTTGTCATACAACTCCAGCGGTTTAGCGATGGTCAAAGGCGGGTCGTAAGTGTCTGCGAAATTACCGGCAAAGAAGCTGGCGTAATACAAATGCAGGAAATCTATAAGTTTGTACAAACCTACACGGCTCAGGATGGGGCCATCCGCGGCGAATTTAAAGCAACTGGAATCCGACCCAAATTTGCTGATCAGCTCATACCTGCCGGCATCAAAATACCTAATGAAGCATTTGCACCAGGACGTTCGCTATAACCATGTTTAACGAAAACGAAATTGCTGTAACCATTATTCAAGTGCTCGTTTTCCTAGCAGCATTTTCTCTATTTGCCGTCCTATTTATGTACGTATTTCAAAACGCTTCTTACAGAAATCGGGTCAGTAAACGTTTAGAACAGTCAGACAATTCAGATGATGAATATTTAAGCCTGGTAAGCCTGATGAACATGCGTCGTAGGCGCGGCACTTTATCAAACGACAACTATATCTTACCCCTGGCCAGGTTCAACGAACTTGTGCTGCAATCTGGTGTAACTTGGGGCCTGACATGGATCTTACTGGGTATTGGAGGCCTTTTCATCAGCTCATCCTTAGTCGCCTTTCTCATCAGTGGCAGCTACTTTGCAGCCATCCTCGCAGCCCTTTTGATCAGTGTTCTACTACCAATCACTGCTCTACAATTTTTACGGTTACGCAGGATGGAGATTTTTGAAAGCCAATTACCGGATGCCATTGATGTGCTGGTCCGCGGCTTAAAAGCAGGTCATCCATTCCCCGTTGCAATGACAACAGTTGCTAAGGAGATGAAGGAACCCATTAAAAGTGAATTTAAAATTGTTTCCGATGAGCTGGTTTATGGGCTTGATCTTGAAACAGCGATGGCCAATTTACGCTCCCGTGTCGGCCAGATGGATCTTGCTCTCCTAGTGATCGCAATCAGACTTCAAGCCAGAACAGGCGGAAACTTGGCTGAGGTTCTTTCTAAACTTGCCGACATCGTGCGTGATAGATTCAAAATGCGCAGGAAAGTAAGAGCGCTATCCGCCGAAGGTAGGGTTTCAGCGATCGTACTTTCTTTTCTTCCCCCTGTGCTTTTTGTCGTACTCTTAATCATTGCACCGGATTTCTATGGTTCCGTTTGGAGTGAACCTATTGTCAAACCAACTCTGATTGCTGCAACTGTTTGGCTGCTACTCGGCAATATGATCATGTATAGAATGGTGAGATTCAGAATATAATGGATATGATAGAGAAATATATTCCTGGCTTCTCGGCATTCTTGGAAGCAAACATGATTTTTTCGATCATGTTGTTAATTTTCATATTTGTGTTGCTTCTAACCCTTGCTGTAACGCAAATCTTTACTTTACGTAATAATGTGAGGCGTAGGGCTCATGCTTTAAGCGCTGCTGTCTCATTTAATGATGGGTTTGGCCCGGCGGCTTCATTTCAAAGTTCGCAATCCGACAAAAATGATAGTAATACTGATCTGCTTACGTCCGTTGAGCGCGGGCTTTTCAAGCCAGCATATACCGATTCCGCCAAACTCCGAAACGAACTCATCAAAGCCGGTTTCTATAGCCCCAACGCTCTCTATTGGTACTTTGCAATTGTTGTTACTGGAGCCATCGCAATACCGACATTGCTCCTCTCTGGGATAACTTATCTCCAAATAGTATTTCCGCCCTTCTTCAAATTCATTTTATGCATTTGTGCTTCCCTGCTTGCTGTGCTTCTGCCAAAGATTTTCATTACTAAAAGGCAACAGATCTTGCAGGACGAATGCTGGAATGGCTTTCCAGATTTCATGGATCTTATGGTTGTTTCTGCGGAAGCCGGTTTGACACCTCGAAACTCGATTGAGCGTATCAGTCGAGAAATTGCATATACGTATCCTTATCTCGGTGCCAATCTGTATTATATCAACCTTGAATTGCAGGCAGGCTGTCCACTCTTTGAAGCGGTTGAGAATTTCGCTCGGCGCGTGGGCATTGAAGAGATCCTTAGCCTTGGTTCCTTACTGCAGCAAACAGAAGATTTGGGAACCAGCCTGACGGATACGTTGCGCATTTACAGTAACGAGATGCGGGATAAACGCATGTCCCGAGCAGAGGAAAAAGCTTATGCTTTACCTGTAAAACTTGTTTTGCCTCTCGGGATTTACATTTTCCCAGTGATGCTGGTGGTCATTATGCTGCCCATCTTTATAAGAGTTAAAAACGCACTTTTCTAAGAGAAGTAAAAAAACCATGGCGTATAAAAAAGTAAAAAATGATAAGGGGGTTTTGATGGTTAGAGTTTTCGCTTGCGTTATAACCCTCATGGCTGCTCTACCACTTGTAACAGCTTGTACGAGTAAACAGCTGGCAGGAAAAGAAACAGGGTTCTCAGATAGCTTGCCTCCATGGAAGAGATCAGAGGAAAAACAAAAACCACTTGATAAAGCGCATGCATATTATTCACGCGGCGATTATGGGAATGCTGAAAAGTATTACCGCAAAGCCGTTGAAAAAAATCCTAAAGAAGCAAATGCATGGCTTGGCCTGGCGGCCACTTACGATCGCTTGCGGCGTTTTGATAATGCCAGCCGTGCCTACGACATCGTCATAAAATATGTGGGATTTACACCGACTGTTTTGAACAATCTCGGCTACCATTACATATTGCGTGGAGAATATGATAAAGCTCGCAAAACATTAAAGGCGGCTCATATGAAAGATCCAGACAATCAATTCATCAAAAATAATCTGGACCTTTTGGAAGAGCGAGAAGAACGATTTAGGAAAAATAATCCTGGGGCGAATAGAGGGTAAGCTGCCCACTAAAGATTAGTGGGTATAGTCAAAATTGCGGCAATACCTATGGCAATACCATAGGGACAGATGCCCTGTTCAGCTAACTCTGCAACCTTTTGTATGAATGGGAGATTCGCCCCAAAATTGGGGCGATATCGTAGAGTTCTCCTAATCCAAAGGAGGCCAATCGATAAAACACCCCCTAAAAGACACATAAGAATTACGAAATTCATCCCCTGCTGTGGCCCTGCCCAAAGACTGACCGCCGTGAGGAGTTTGACATCACCTCCTCCAAACCAATTCAAAAGAAAAAATATAAAGCCTGTAACAAATACACCACCCGCTATGGCGACATGGTCAAGAATTTGAATTTTGTCCCAAGTGAGAGCTGCATAGACAGCGAAACCGGCGATAAGCGCTATGGAAATCCAATTGGGAATTGTAAGGCTTCGATAGTCGGAAATGATCGCAAAGATCACGCAGAATAAAAAAAACAGCTGCACCAAAGCTAGAAGTATTGGATGCATATTGTCTCAAAATCCTCCCTGCAATCTTTTCCACTCCACGATTTAGAAGGTATTGCACTATTTAGCAATTATCAGGTCTTGCTTCAAACTACCCGCAATCTGATAAAAAACGTTTTGCAGATCATCATTTGACGGAGAGTCAAAATATTTATTGGGATCACTTGCGCAATCTTTCATACGGTCAGCGACAGGTGAATCCGGCGGAAGATTGAAGGTAATCGTATATAGCTTAATATCTTCATCATTTGGATCGGAATCTTTATTATCTTTTATATTATTACAAATCTGCTCTGTTTTTTGATTAAGCACTGCAGCCGTTTGCGAGCCATCCGGGGGGCCAAGATGATTACCGGTACCTGCGTGACCATAGGCTGAGTAATGTGACCCATTGTGTCCATTGACACCGCTGCCGACAAAGTTCCCCCCATCGGTCAACAAAACAATCGCTTTAACAACCTTTTGATTGTTATAAGGTTCCCCTTCTGTAAAAGGCTCGTCGGGCGATAGGACCCTCCATCCCCAAACAAGACCGGCCGGTATAACCGTGGAGCCCCTAGCTACCATGCTGTTAATTGCAGAGGTAATTATGGCTTTCTGATTTGTAAGAGGCTGAATTTCTGCTGGCACACAGTTATAGTTTGGACTTCCCCCTCCTTGAAAAATTGGATCTGTATATTTGGCAATATCTCTTTGAATTTGTTCCACCGGTGGCGGAGGGTCTCCGACCTTATCATCCAAATAATTATTGCTGTATTCCCCAGTATCAGGTTCATCCGGTGCAAAATATGGGGCCCATAATGTTCCTGGGATGGTAATGTCAGGAACTGTATCATCAAGATCAAAACCGTTGGCCGTATCGCGCGCACGGACACACCCTCCCCATGTCCGACCTAATTGTCCGAATAAATCAAAAAGTGTGGTGCCGCTTAAATCGAGGTTTTCATTATGAATCGCAGATGCACCGCTTGCATCAATCCAGCTTGTTGTTTGCGGTACGCCCACATTGACACTTGCACTAAAGGGAATAAGGCCGATTTTGACGTTGCTGGATTCGGTCTCCCCTTCATCAAATAAAATATTCACCAGACCGTTTGCCGCATCTTTTAACGCAGTTAGTCTCGATCCTCCCATTGAGCCAGAGTTATCCAAAACCATGACAAGTTCCAGCCACCTCACACCAGCCGATACCTTTGTGACACCGCGATAACTAATCGTAGACTGGCCAATAGCTTGCAAAATCGTCGTGTCGACATTTACATCCGCATCAATTCTCACCGTCCCAAGTGCTTTATTGAGAGTGACAGTAAAGTCAACAACTTCCCCAACCGAAGCCTCTTGGAAATATTTGTCCATATAAGGGGTTGCGATAGTTTTTGCTTCGATTTCTGTCAGGTCAAAAAAATTGGCTTGCTTAGCAATTGCAACTGCAGATGTATCAATTGCATTTTGCAACGTCCGTTTTGCGGCCTGAATACGGCTGAAATCAATTCCAATCCCAACAAGCGTAGCCATAGGAATCAGGGTTGCTGTTGTATAGATTAGAACGTTGCCACGTTGGTCTTCGTACAAATGTTTCAACGTACGCTTGAACCAACTCCACATGAACATACCCCCAACTCAATCCAGCCCCAACGATGGCGTATTTCTCCGTATTCATCTTTATTTTTATTATGGGTTTTTGGCAGCTTGCACCTGAAAATCTATCAGATATCGATACAACCAACAATAATAGAAAGCTGAAATACATCCAAAATACAAAGTGTAAAATTGACAGTAAGCCTTGTAATTATATGGCAGATTTTCTTCTCTTAGAGTATATTTATTTTCTTGGGGGATACCCTTGTGTAAAACGATCAAAACGGTAAGTGGTCGATGACATTTGGCGTACAAAGTCAGCGTGACATCGCAGGGAATGAAAAGGCTGGGATATTTCTTCGATTTAGACGAGATAGCTCCGGTTCTGCGTTAATCGAGTATTCTATTATTGCCTTCCCCTTTCTTATTCTTATTTTCGCAATTTTTGAAGTGGGGTTGCTTTATTGGGCGGATCTGGAGCTTGAGAATGCAACTAATGATGCTGCACGTCTGGTCCTGACTGGTAATGCACCACCTACCCGGGAAGAGATGAGGATTGCGATTTGTTCTAAAACCGCAGTTTTAAACCGTTGTGAAACAGACCTTAGGGTTGAATTGCGCGCCTTTGCTAATTTTGAAGCGATACAGCAATCTCAACCGTTGGACATAGATAATAATTTAAAAAACTTATCTGACTTTGACTACGATATAGTCGTCGGCAATCAGGTTGTGCAGATTTCAACATTTTATGAATGGCGCTTGCTCAATGCTGTTCCTTTTGGAAGTTTTTCAAACATGGCAAACAATAATCGGCTGTTACGAACAACCGTGGTAACGCAGACGGAACCTTTTTAGGGATAGCATCGGATAAATATAGAGTTCGTTGGTGTGTTTATGAGTGGACGTATTAATACGATTGATAAGAGAGATAATGGCTCTTCACATACGCAACGAATTTTGTTTATTTGGCGAAATTTCTGGCGGGATGAGAGCGGAGCACCTATTCTTGAATTCACGCTCGTATTTATGATCCTGGCTGGCTTTTTCCTCAGCATGGTTGAGTTCAGCGAAGCCTTTACCGTTAAACGCCGCGTCAAGGCCGCAGCATTTTCGATTGCTGATATTGTTGCCCGCAGTGAAACCATTTCAGAAAATGAACTTGACCAGCTCAATATTGTCGTAACCGAGTATTTGAAGCCTTATATTGATAGAGCCAGTGCATCAACGCCAGAGATCTTGATTACAAGTGTTACGGTTGACGATGTAGGCAATGCAACAGTTGATTGGAGTTCCTCCATTGGTGAAGCTCAAGTTACCCCCCCTGGCGCAGGAACAGACTTCCCACTAGGGATAACCTTTACGCAGGAAGATTTGGACTCAGGAACAAATAGAAATTTCATCGTAGCCGAAGTGAGATACAGTTTCACATCACCAATTGGTTTTTATTACTCAAGCTCGGGCACGCCTAACCTGACCCATATCGCACGAGTGCCAACCCGCAAGAACGCGGCTGTCGTGAAAGTTCCCTAAGGTTACATTCTCGAATCTAATAATCATAAATATCTCAGGAAAAAGGAAATAAGAGAAGATGAGTACCAGCGACACCCACCGAGAGTTCATGCGTCAACAACATGAAAGACGCCTCACACAAGAAGCAATAAATTCAAATGCGGAAGCAGCAGAGCTCATTGCCGACAAGATCGCAGCAAAGCTGAGTGAACAAAACGATATTATTTACAAGGTCGGTCAAAAACAGGGGCGTACAAGCGTGGTCGCCTATATATCCCTGATCGTCGGTGGCGCTGCTGCATTGGGGCAATTGTTAGGCCCCCTATGGGACTGGCCTATCTTTAAGTAATGGATTGACTTCGGAGTTATGGAAATAATGGCTGTTGCTGCAAACCTGTGGTCTCATCAAATCCGAACATCAAGTTGAAATTCTGCACAGCTTGGCCTGCTGATCCTTTGACCAGATTATCCAATGTGGCAATAACAATCGCGCGGCCAGGGATCCGGTCTTCGAAGATACCTATAAGACAATAATTGGATCCCCGGACATGTTGCGTGGCTGGGACAAGGCCATCTGAAACAACATTCACAAAGGACTTATCTGCATAAGCCTTGGTCAGCACCTCACGTAGTGCAACAACATTGGCTCCATCCGCCATGCGCACATAGCAGGTCACCAACTCCCCCCGGCTCATTGGAATAAGGTGGGGCGTGAAATTAACAACGACATCTTCTCCGGCCGCTTTTGAAAGTTCTTGTTCGATCTCCGGTGCGTGGCGATGTCCCGCAACCCCATAAGGCGATACCCCCTCACCTGCTTCCGCAAACAGGGTATTTTGTTTTAAGCCACGCCCGGCACCTGAAACTCCTGACTTGGCATCAATAACAACGTCTCTCGCGTCAATCACACTGCTTGAGACCAATGGCAGCAAGGCCAGCAAAGTTGCTGTTGGATAACATCCCGGACAAGCAACAAGTTTTGCGCGGGCAATCTCATCTGCATAATGCTCAGTCAAACCATATACAGCACTTTGCAGAAGATCCTTAGCGCCATGGGACTGTCCATACCACTTCTCATAGGTTGCGGGATCGCGAAGACGAAAATCGGCTGACATATCGATAATTTTGAGATGGCTCGGCAAGCCTGAAATAACTTCATAAGCCGTGCCATGAGGAAGCCCGCAAATAACTGCATCACAAGCCGGCCAATCAACTTTGTCAACCTCATGCAGATCAGGGAGTGAAATCCTGCCGAGATGCGGAAAAACCTCTGCCACTGTTTTGCCGGCATGAGTTCGCGCCGCTAAG
This sequence comes from Methyloligellaceae bacterium, assembly GCA_965224165.1. GTDB lineage: Bacteria > Pseudomonadota > Alphaproteobacteria > Rhizobiales > CBDCYM01 > CBDCYM01. The sequence goes on from CBDCYM010000011.1 coordinate 3,075,022, forward strand.
GCCACAATCTCGATTTGAGGATGGCAAACGGCCAATCTTACGAAATCTGCGCCCGTATAGCCTGAAGCGCCAATCACTGCGATCCGAATTTTGTCTTTTGTCGTCATAGCCGTTTCTTTAATTATTGGAGACTGCAATAACCTCAACTCATGAACCGATATTAAGTCCTTGCCAATCAAATCCTTTTTGCCAACTTAACGGTTGGACGTTATTGCAGTCTGATATTAAAGCCATTCATGAACCGCATTTATCTGAAATTAAGCGTGGTGTAAAACCAGCAATTATTTCTATAGTACGTTTTCTCTCCCACACCCAGCCTTGGCGAAGGATCACCCTAATGGCAAAGCGCGTTGTTATATTGACTGTTGGCACACGCGGCGACATTCAACCTTTTCTGGCGCTGGCGCTTGCCTTAAAAAAATTTGGTTATTCGGTCCGTCTCGCAGCTCCAGAAAATTTTAAAGAGTGGGTTGAGTCCTTTGGTATTGAATTTGCCAAATGCGGTGGTGATTTCCAGGCTTTTCTGACAGATCCCAAAATCATTAAAATCCTTAATTCAAATATCTTTACCCAACTTAAGGAGAGCCAGAAAATTGGTCGTGAGCTTCATATGGAAACAGCTCAGGACACCGTCAATGTCACTCAAGATGCCGATGCACTTATATTTAATCTTCTCGTCGAAAGTTGTACAGACATCGCTGAAGCAAAAAAGATTCCTGCACTTTTAGCCGCACTGCAACCCTTGACGCCTACAGGAGATTTTCCACTTCCATCTGCAATCCCGAGCCTTGGCCGGTTTTTCAATCGTCTAAGTTACAGCCTCTTACATCTTAATAGAGCAATCCATAGTAAAATGCTCAGCACGATTCGCACCGAGCAACTTAACCTACCGCCACGGCCACGCTTTACACGTGCATTTACTGTCGCCGGTCAACCAGCACCCGTCATATATGGTTTTAGCTCAAGCGTAATAGCCCGCCCTAAAGATTGGCCTGATGAAGCACAAATCACCGGCTATTGGTTTTTAGATAGCGAGAAAGATTGGACGCCGCCCCAGAGCCTTGCATCCTTCCTTGAAAAAGGTGACCCGCCAATCTATGTCGGCTTTGGCAGTATGCCGACACCAGATGCTAAAGCCAAAGCGCAAATGATAACCCAGGCAATTGAAAAGGCGGGTAAACGCGCTGTCGTCGCAAAGGGTTGGGGTAATTTTGATCCTACAAAATCGGGAGAATTGCCAGAATCCGTTTATGTCCTTGATAGCGTACCACATGAACACCTTTTTCCCCTTGTGCATGGGGTGGTTCATCATGGCGGGGCGGGTACAACAGCTGCGGGCCTTCGTGCCGGACAGCCAACTCTCATTTGCCCATTTCTAAGCGATCAACCCTTTTGGGCAAAGAGGATTGAAGCGCTTGGAGTGGGGCCCCGCCCGCTACCACCACATCGCTGGACAGTTGAACGCCTGGCGCACACCTTTTGTCGCCTGACGGAAACTCCAGGCTATGCCAGGCGCGCCCAACAGATTTCACAAGTCATTAATAGTGAGGATGGTTTATCTCTGGCTGTTGAGATTATTGCCCGGGAAATTGGGGCGCCATGACCATGGTCATGGCGACATCTCTTTGGCAGGAACACCTGCAACCCTAACGCCGTCTGCCACATCGCGAACGACCACTGCACCTGCAGCAACGGCAGCGCTTTTACCAATCTTGACACCAGGAATAATAGTCGCCCCGGTGCCCACGAAAGCCATGGCTCCAAAATGCACCGTGCCTGCCGAACGCACGCCTGGGGAAAGTTGAACACCATCTTCAAGCACACTGTCATGATCGATTGAACAAGATGTATTGACAATACAATAGTGCCCAATTTCAGCATTGGTATTCACTACCGCCGCTGGCATGACTACTGTCCCAGAACCAATAGACGAGAAAGGAGATATTACGCTTGCAGGATGAATTAGGTTTGGAAGACTAAATCCCCTCTCCTGCGCCTCTTCATAGAGCGTTTTCCGCGTTTCATTATCGCCTACAGCTATAAAAAGTTGCGTTTCATCTGCTGGAGATATTTCAGCAAGTTCGTTCAAAGACGTCGCTTGGACTTTTATGCCGTTTATGACATCACCACGATTCTTGTCGTTATCGCAAAAGCCAACAACACTAAAACCTGCTGCCGTGGCGACATCGGCGCAAACACGGCCATGACCGCCAGCACCGAAAATAACAATGTCTCCCTTCACCCTCTTACCCCCATTTTTTCTCATGCCATGAGGTGATCTGGATAGAAGCGAATCAAACCTCAACAATGATGATATGATGTCATGAATTAGCTACGCAAACCTTACCGACACACAGTCTCCTTGCGGGCATCTACCGGCCAGCTAGCCACTCGGCAAAGCTCCGCCCGAGCAACCTCATTAAGTTTAGGAGCGGCTTCGCAGCTTCGGCTTGTCAGAGAGCGTGCAATCGATTCTGGATTAATAAAATACCCCTTTTTATTGATTCGCGCTGCAACGCTTGCGCTAATCTCGACGTTCTGGCACGCAAGCTTGGACCAAAAAGTGTTGAATTGTTCATGGTCCGCATTGGGGTCTCTTTCCTTAAAGCGCTCAAAGCTGCTCTGCCAATCTTGACGTCCCGCCCAGACCGCTTCGGATCCCTTTTTCAAAAGCCCCGCCTTCTCCATTTTTTGGATAAGGCGTTTGCGATGTTTTTCCTCACCTAAACCTTCGATGATGGCTTTCAGCTCTTCCTGTTCCGCGATTGTCATCTCTTTGAACGAGACGTCTTTGAGATCAGCAAGGTCAAGCTTATTACCTTTGCCAGGATGGCTTGCTCCCCAAAGCCGTACAGATCTGAGATCCGTTCCCTTAAGCGATGCAGCATCGAGCTTGCTCCCTCTGAGATCAGCTCGACGCAGCGACGCACCTTCCAACTTTGCTTGGGTAAGATCAGCGCCACGTAAACGTGCCGAGGTCATTTCAGCGGCCTGCAAGTTAGCGGTTTTCAGGTTAGCCCCTTCCATCTGCGCATTGCCAAAATTAGCCCCTTGCAAATTGGCATTGAGGAGATCTGCTTCTTGCAGCTCCGCCTCGCCAAGATTGGCGTTCTGCAATTTGGCATAGGAGAGTTTTGCCCCTTGCAAATTAGCCAACGAGAGATTTGCCTCCTTAAGCTCTGCAAAAGAAAGATCAGCGCCCTCAAGCTGGGCATTACGGAAATCAGCGCCTTCAAGCCGAACAAAGGCCAATTGCGCACCTTTGAGATTTGCGCCCCAGAAGTCAATTCCTTGTAGATTGGCTTCTTTTAGATCGGCACCCGTAAACTCACTACAAGTGCGTGGAAACACTTTCAAGGGCAGACAAAACTTGGCTTCTTCAAGACGCGTCTCTTTTAGTGAAGCGCCTCGCAAATCTACACCAGTAAAATCAACACGGTGAAGGTCCGATCGATCCAAAACCGCATAACGAAGATCGCGCCCCCTTAAGCTCAAGGAGACCTCACCTTCATTGAACTTCTTCTCCGGAACTAAATCCGCGTCGGTCAATACGATATTGCGTGACCACACACTCTTTGGCCGTCCAGTAACCGGATCAGGCGCTCCTTCAAAAAGCGCAGCCGTCAACCAAAACACTTTTCGCTCTGTATTGCCGGATTTGATTTTTACGGTCCATGGCGTGAAACTTGCCATCATCTTGTCAAGGCATAGTACATTAAAGCGCCCCTTATAGAGACAGGCATCAGGGATAGTCGCGACAAACCAGCTAAAGAGTAAAAGTACAATCATACCAACTCCGCCAACGCCAAATCCAACCGCAGTCACACGCCACGGCCAACCTCTGTCTGTAAGCTCTGTCCGTTTAAGTTTTGCCTTAGCTTCACGTTTTGTCGCAGGGCGCATATAAGGCCACAGTGCAAAAAGGATAAGGCAATCAAGCAGCACTGCAATGCGATGCCAATAAGTTGCGCCCTCATCATGATAGGGCAGAAACGCAATTTGGAAATAAATCAGAACCGCAACTGGCAACGCCACAAGACTAATCCAAGTCATTAGGCGGATGAGAAAGCCTATTAACGCCCCGCGCTCAGGACCGGCAATAAGTTGAGAGACAATATAAGGGTGCAGTTTTCCCCTGCGGGGATCCGATCCCTGCCGGTGCCAACCATCATCATTCAAAGTTTCCGTAAAGCGAAATAGTTTAAAGGCAAGCATGGCATGTTGAATCAGCAAGCCCAAATGCATGGCAAGAACAATACCGGGAGCATAAATAAAGAAGCTGAATAGAGGGATATCAACATTCAAAAAAGGAAGTTTAACGGGGTTATTGAGAAGCAAATTTTTATGCGTCGTACCGGCTATGGTCACAATTAGATAGGCCATTAGCCCTAAGAAAAAGAGCCACATATTGCGCGCCTGAGCGCTCGCATCATTGGCGGCTTCCAAAAGATCTTCAGATGTTACGAGATTGGATTCTACATGAGACTGACTTGACTCAGACATTGCCGGGCCCCTTTACAATCGGCTCAAAATGCGATTGACCACTGATTAATATATTCCACGCGGCGTTATTACCTGCGGCATCTTATACCAACATAAACAGATAATCACCAATTTGACCAAATTTGTGTCGTGGTACCAAGGAAGCCCCCCTTATTGTTGTTTGTTTTGCTCGCTGTCCTGCTCTTTATGTATTTTCTTGTAATTTTTTGCCCTTTGCTTGAGATGGTCGATCGCACGAGGCTCTATCATTCCGCCACCACGGCACTCCCGGCTGTTGATATGTTGGCTTAGACTGTCTGGATTACCATTAAAAGAGGTCCCTGTGGCTCTTTGCACGATGCTCAAACCAACAACCGGGTTTTCAAGCGCTCTACTGCAAGCAAGCTCGCCAAGATAGTGAGTTAAATCACTGGCATAACTTCCCGGATCTCTCGATTCAGAATTTTCTTTCAACCCTGTCCAGGCTTTATGTGTAGGTGTTCCTTCCCATTTTTCAGTCTGCTCACTGGCTGAATTGCTTGTAAATTGACGTACCTTCTGAGTTTTTTCAGGTGTAAAAGAAACGCCTCTGAAATCTGCTAATGCAAGCCCTTCCTTCTTAGGTAGAACTGTTTTCCATATGGTGGCATGGCGCAAATCTGCACCCTCGACATTTGCATTTTCCATATTGGCTCTACGCAGATTCGCACCAAACAAACTTGCACCTTGCAATTTGGCGTAAGATAAATTCGCATCATCAAGCCGTGCAAACGCTAAGTTTGCTCCAGTGAGGTTTGTGTGTTCGAATTTTGCATTGTGTAAACTTGCTACAGAAAGGTCCACACCTTGAAGGTCAGCCCAGGAGAGGTCTGCTCCTTTCAGATTGGCTAAAGATAGATTTGCCCCTTGAAAATTGGTCCGGGAGAATGTCGCACCTTCAAGCGTAGCCTGTTGCAACTTTGCACCTTGAAGCTTAGCATCCTCAAAACGTGCACCCGTCAAATCGGCAAGCCGGAGGTCCACTCCGCGTAGGTCTGCCTTTCTGAGATTAGCGCCGCTCAAGATTGTACAATTTTCTCTCGACTGTTCTTCAAGCGGATCTAATTCATCATCGACACCAACACACGAAAGCCGTGCATCCTTAAGATTGGTCCCCACCAAACTGGCTCCAGATAGGTCTGCATCCGTTAAATCCGCGCGGTGCAAGTCACTTCTATCAAGACGGGCAAAACGCAAATCCCGCTTCCGTAAATCCCGGCTGATTTCACCAAATTTATCTTCTCTATTGGGTACCAGGTCCCTGTCAGCGACATCTAGATTGCGTTTAAAACGCAGGATGCTGTGAATGACCCCGTCGCTCTCACTTGTTACCCCCTCAAACATCAAAGCAGTGACAACAAACGCGTATTTTTTCTCAGTTTTATTACTACCGACTTGTTGATCTATTTCCGCGCGAAACCCTGGAATTGCGCTGAGCTTCTTGTCAAGCCATTCATCTGGGATCGTTATGACAAACATTGAGAGAAAAAATGCACCCGCCATTAAGATCAAGGCATTGAGAAAATTAACTGGGTGATGGCGCCCCGTCCGCCAAAGCGCTAGCCAGAAACTACTCTCTGGTTTACGTAGAAAAATACCGACACCCGTTAAGATAATCAGGTCCGCAATGAGATAGATGCGGTGTGCCCAGGTGGTGACAACATCATGATAAGGCAGAAAAGTGATTTGGAAAAAAAGAAATAACAAAACAGGCAAAGCAACAAAGCTGAGCCAGTTCATGGCATGAAGGAAAAAGCCAAGAACAGGACTACGCACGCCACCAGCAAGAGCTTGTGTGAAAAAATAAGAATGAAGCTCAAGCCTCAGCTCATGGGTCCGCCTTGGTCCGTCTTCCTTTGCCCTTAACGCATTATCAAATGCAATGACCTTTTGCGACAACATGACATGTTGAACCATTAGGCCAAAATGCACCAAGAGCAAAACCAGCGGGCCAAATAAGAAAAAGCTCCTAAGGTCAAGCCCAATTCCAAGAATTGGCAACTTGACACCTTTATTCAGTAACAATTCTTCATGGCTTACTCCGGCAATCGCTACAAAAAAATATGCCATGATGGCCAGAAAAAACAGCCAAGCCGTACGGGCTGCAACGCTTGCAACATTTACCGCATGGATGAGGCTGCGTGGATTGGCCAATTCGTCGCCTCTTAATACACCAGCTGGTATCTGATCACCGTCCATGACTCCTCCCACTACTTAAACTGCTATAACCTCACCCCATATGTTTATATTAAGTTTTTTCCTGCCAAATCCTTTTTGCCCATTTAACTGTCAGTTGTTATTTGCAATTTGACCTTATGCATATGGATCATAGACCCAATTTATTATGCTATGAGAGAGAAGGAAGCAAAATCGGCATGAATGGGGGATGAATTATTAGCAACTGTTTCCTTCGGTCCACAGATGAACGCCCAAATATCTTGAGCTTCGCTCTCAAGAGCTATACTCCATGAGACGTGAAGATGCATAAGGCATAAACGTGACAGAACAAAAAAACATCTCTATCCGCGGTGCACGGGAGCATAATCTCAAAAATATCTCCCTCGAAATACCGCGTGAAAAGCTTGTTGTTTTCACTGGGCTTTCAGGTTCCGGCAAGTCATCACTGGCGTTTGATACCATCTATGCCGAAGGCCAACGGCGCTATGTTGAAAGCTTATCAGCCTATGCCCGGCAATTTTTAGAGATGATGCAGAAGCCCGATGTTGACGCCATTGAAGGCCTGTCACCCGCCATTTCTATCGAACAAAAGACAACGTCCCGCAATCCACGGTCTACAGTTGGTACTGTCACCGAGATTTACGATTATATGCGCCTGCTTTTTGCACGCGTTGGCATACCTTATTCACCGGAAACAGGCCTTCCAATCGAAAGCCAGACGGTCACGCAAATGGTCGACCGCATTTTAGAGCTTAAAGAAGGCACACGGCTCTATCTGCTTGCGCCGATTGTCCGTGGCCGCAAAGGCGAATACCGTAAAGACTTTGCCGAACTCATGAAAAAAGGTTTTCAGCGAGTCAAAGTCGACGGTAAATTCTATGAAATCAGTGAGGTCCCAGCCCTTGATAAAAAATTCAAGCACGATATCGATGTGGTGGTTGACCGTCTTGTGGTTCGCTCTGATCTTGGCAATCGGTTAGCCGACTCCCTGGAAACAGCTCTTGAGCTAGCGGATGGTATTGCTATCGCCGAGTTTGCTGACTCTAATAGTGGCGCTACCGCTCGCGACAAGCGCTCACTACTTGAGCGCAATAATAGTAGCGCTACCGCTCGCGACAAGCGCTCGCTACTTGAGCGCAAAAAAACAAAAAAGACTTCAAGCGCGAATAAAAGTAAAAACGACAATGCGGAACGGATTATTTTCTCCGCCCGTTTTGCTTGCCCAGTTTCCGGATTCACCATTGATGAAATCGAGCCGCGGCTTTTTTCCTTTAACAATCCGTTTGGGGCTTGCGCTAAATGCGACGGGCTTGGCACGGAGTTAAAGTTTGAGCGTGAATTAGTGGTCCCTGATCCATCACTTAGCTTACGTGACGGCGCCATCGCCCCTTGGGCGAAAACCGGCAACACTTCTCCCTATTACATCCAAACTTTGGAAGCCGTGAGCAAACACTATAAAGTTGCCATGACCACACCCTGGAGTAAACTTTCTAAAAAAGTGCGAGATATTATTCTCTTCGGCTCCGGCAAAACAGAAATCACTTTCGTCTATGACGATGGTGTCAGAAGCTACAAAACGAAGAAACCATTCGAAGGTGTGATCACCAATATTGAACGGCGGTGGCGCGAAACGGATTCAGCCTGGGTGCGTGAAGAGCTTGCCAGATACCAGTCAGACCACCCTTGCGGAGCATGCGAAGGCTATCGTTTAAAACCGCAAGCCCTCGCTGTAAAACTCGATAATGTGCATATCGGCGAAGTGGCACAAAAATCAATCCGCGATGCCGCAGCCTGGTTTGAAAACCTGCCCAAAACCCTAACATCTAAGCAAAAGGAGATTGCGACGCGCATTCTCAAGGAGATCCGTGAAAGGTTGAAATTCCTGAACGATGTGGGGCTTGATTATTTGGATCTCTCGCGTCGCTCAGGCTCTCTCTCGGGAGGTGAATCTCAGCGCATCCGTCTCGCCTCACAAATCGGCTCAGGCCTAACCGGTGTTCTTTATGTGCTGGATGAACCCTCTATTGGCTTACACCAGCGCGATAATGAACGTCTTTTGGAAACGCTTAAACATTTGCGCGACCTGGGTAACACGGTGATCGTTGTTGAGCATGATGAAGAAGCAATCCACACAGCGGATCATGTGGTGGATATCGGTCCAGGTGCGGGCGTTCACGGTGGTGAAATCGTCGTCCATGGGCCACCGGCCGACATTATGGCCCATCCCGCCAGCCTAACCGGTCAATACCTCTCTGCTCTCATGCAAATACCAGTGCCCAAAAAAAGGCGTAAGATATTCAAGGAGCGTACGCTCAAAGTGGTGGGGGCACGGGAAAATAATCTCAAAGATTTGACAGCTGAAATTCCGCTCGGACTTTTTACGTGTGTTACAGGCGTATCCGGTGGCGGCAAATCTACGCTATTGATTGAGACAATTTACAAAGCCGTTGCCCGCCGCTTATCCGGCAAAAGAGAAAACCCAGGCGCTCATGACAGCATTCATGGGTTGGAGCATCTGGACAAAATTATTGATATTGACCAATCACCTATCGGGCGCACCCCGCGCTCAAACCCCGCCACCTATACAGGCGCGTTCACGCCCATTCGCGAATGGTTCACAGAACTGCCGGAATCTCGGGCGCGTGGCTATAAGCCGGGTCGGTTTTCTTTCAACGTCAAAGGGGGGCGCTGCGAAGCTTGCCAGGGTGACGGCGTCATCAAAATTGAAATGCATTTTCTCCCCGATGTTTATGTGACTTGCGATCAATGTAAGGGAAAACGCTATAATCGTGAAACCCTAGAGATAAAATTCAAGACAAAATCTATTGCCGACGTACTCGATATGACGGTTGAAGAGGCGTGCGATTTTTTCAAAGCCGTACCTGCGGTGCGCGACAAGTTAGAGACATTGAAGCGCGTCGGGCTTGGCTATATCAAGGTGGGGCAACAAGCCACCACCTTATCGGGTGGCGAAGCACAGCGAGTTAAACTCGCCAAGGAATTATCGCGCCGGGCCACCGGCCGTACGCTCTACATTTTAGATGAACCGACAACCGGGCTTCATTTCCACGACGTGGCCAAGCTCCTTGAAGTGCTGCATGAACTGGTTGAGCAAGGCAACACAGTTGTGGTCATTGAACACAATCTGGAGGTAATCAAAACGGCCGATTGGCTGATCGACCTCGGTCCCGAAGGTGGCGATGGTGGCGGAGAGATTGTCGCTGCCGGCCCTCCTGAAAAAGTTGCAAAAACGAAAAAGAGTTACACAGGTCAGTTTTTGAAGGAACTGTTGACAAGACGGGTGGTTAAGACGCGGGCTGAAGCGGCGGAGTAGGCCTATAGTCATTTGACTACCCCTTCACTACTTGATCAATCGCCATTAATTCAGACATGAGACTCTCAAACTCTTTGAGAGGAACCATATTGGGTCCGTCTGAAGGCGCAGCGTCGGGGTCTTGGTGCGTTTCAATAAAAAGGCCCGCCACGCCGACAGCTACTGCAGCACGCGCAAGAACAGGAACAAATTCTCGCTGTCCACCACTAGAAGTTCCTTGCCCGCCCGGCTGTTGAACGGAGTGAGTTGCATCAAAAATCACCGGGCACCCTGTCTCTGCCATGATCGGCAAGGCCCGCATATCTGACACCAGCGTGTTATAGCCGAAGCTTGCGCCCCGCTCCGTCAAAAGCACGTTGGGATTGCCGGCAGAGATCACCTTCCCCGCAACATTTTTCATATCCCATGGAGCAAGAAATTGTCCCTTCTTAATCTTGACCACCTTACCAGTTTTGGCGGCGGCAAGAAGAAGGTCCGTTTGACGACAAAGAAACGCAGGGATCTGCAAAACATCTACCACGTCCGCCACACGGGCGCATTGTTCAGGCTCATGGACATCCGTTAAGACAGAGATACCAATCGTCTCACGAATTTCAGCAAATATTGGCAATGCATCATTGAGCCCAATACCGCGGGCGCTGGTCACGCTTGTACGGTTTGCTTTGTCAAAAGAGCTTTTATAAATGAGCCCAAGCCCAAGCCTCTCTGCAATCTCTTTCAGTGCTCCAGCCATTTCAAGGGCATGCTCGCGGCTCTCCATCTGACAGGGGCCCGCAAAAACGCATATAGGTGCCGTATTGCAAATGTTTATAGGTCCAACATGGACAGATTTGTTTGGTGTCATAAGGCTCAAATTCCAATGTGGGGAGTATCTATTCTAGCAACTTTGTTCATAAGCCTTCCGCAACTCACGCTTCAAGACTTTTCCAGCTGCGTTCTTAGGAAAATCATCAAACATAAGGACTTCATGCACTTTTTGAAATTTCGCTTCGACATTCTCATTGATCCAAGTTTTCATCTCTTCACGACCAATCGCCTCCCCCTCCTTAAGAACGATTGCCGCGACGGGGGTTTCCCCCCATTTCTCATGAGCCACACCAAAAACGGCCACTTCATGAACAGCCGGATGGCGCACAATCACTTCTTCAATATCGCGTGGGTATACATTGATACCCCCAGAAATGATCATGTCTTTTTTACGATCGACGAGGTAGAGAAATCCCTCCTTATCGACAAATCCGAGATCACCCGAGTGTATCCAACCATTACGGACGGTTTCCGCTGTCAAATCTGACCGCTTATAATAACCCGGCATCATCATCGGGCCACGTCCCACAATTTCTCCGATTTCTCCGAAGGGTAGAGGCTCACCGTCAGAATCTACAATACGTATGTCATTAAACTGTATCGGAACGCCGACGGAATCCGGCTTACGTCTAAAGTCAGTCTTATCAAGTACCGTAATAAAACCTTCGGTCACGCCATAAAGTTCATAAAAACAGCCGGGCAGCTCCCGCTCGATCCGGTGTTTATATTCCAAATGTAGCGGCGCACCAAGAGACAATAGCATTTCAAGAGAGCTTAGGGCTTCGGAGGAGAAATTCGGTGAACTAAAAAGTGCCGCAATTTGTGAGGGCACCAGCATGATGTGGGTGACCCTTTCCTCCGCTATGGTACGAATAACCGCCTCTGGATCAAACGCCTCGTGAAAGATAAATGTCGCACCACAATACATTGCCGGCAACATTGTCACAAAAGCGCCATTGAAAATCATCGCTCCTGAATGTAGAGCAACACTTTCTGGTGTCATACGCCACGTACTCGCAAAGAGTGTGCAATACATTGAGCGCACGAAATGACTATGCATGATGCCCTTGGGATCTCCCGTCGTACCGCTTGAATAGATGATATTGTAAAGGTCATCACCAGAGATCTCCGCATCAGGCGGTTCCTGAACAGGTTGATTTTGAACTACTTGGGCATATGTCACATAGCCTTCAAGCGCCCCATCAACCAAGATCCGTCTTTCTTTTGGAATTTGATTTAGGCTTTTAACAACAGTTTCTACCAACTCGGCATGAGACGCGTCCGTGAAGATAGCCGTCGCATCTGAATCCTGAATAAGATGCTTAAGTCCATTTTCCTGAAGCAGCGGACTCATAGGCACGACGACAACACCTATTTTCGCTGCAGCCCAATAAAGCGTCATCAGCTCCATACAGTTCGTAAGAACCGTAGCGACTTTATCGCCTTTCTTTAAACCTAGTTCGAGCAGAGCATTAGCGAGCCGGTTCACCTTGTCATTGAACGTAATATAGGTGAGACGTTGGTTTTGAAATACAACGCCCAAATGTCGCGGACGATAGCGGGCATTCCGTCGTAGCAATTCGCCCAGATACATCTGAGATCCTCCTATTGCCTATCGGTAATCATACTAACATTCACGGCTGTCTGAGAAAAATTTCATGAGGTAGTAAAAAGGCTAACTCAATAGGAAGGTAGCTCCACTTTTCACCAGAGCTGAAAGGGAAAAGCCTTGAAAAAGTCGGGCTTTGAGATTTTTGTAAAGTATGTGCTGTTGTGTCACTTGTTGCTTATTTGATTTTAGTGTTTTGTGAATTGTGGTGGAGGTTATGGAGATGTTTCAGTAAGTGCGACGTAGGTTAATTTAGGTAGGTTTTTGTGACATTCACCTTACAAGAAAATAAAGTTGCTAAAGTTCAAAATTGGAGTTGGATTTGGAGCCTAAAAGGGGTTGTCTATGTCAGTTTTATTTATGTGTTATCGCATTCTTTGATTCGCATCGCAGCCTCATCCAATCTGTCTCAAGTTGATGCAAAAGAAAATGTTTACAGTCAGATACTGTTGTTAGGCTATAGCACACGCCAGCCCCCTCTCTACAATTGGCTTTTGTGGCTTATTCAGGAAGTGACAGGCCCAACGCTGATTAGCTTTCTTATTCTCAAATATGCTCTGCTTATAGCAACAGCTTGCTTTATTTATTTGGCTGCCAAACATGTTCTGCAAGATAATAAGTGGGCGGCTCTGACAGCATTTTCAATTGTTCTCATTTTTCAGATCGGTTGGAATACACATGGCATGTTCACCCATACCATAGCTCTCACTTGTTTAGTCGCTGCTACATTTTGGGCGTTTCTTGAACTTTCAGAAAAAGACAGTTGGGGCAATTATCTCATCTTTGGACTGTGCACGGGATTAGGTTTTCTCACCAAATATGGTTTTGGAGCTTTTCTCCTTATGCTTTTTGTTGGCGCGCTCTTGCAAGAAAAGCTGAGAGGCCGGATATTGTCACCAAAAATGGTTCTAAGTCTCTTTTTGGCAGGACTAATAGTAATGCCCTTTGCCATTTGGTTGGCAACACAAAGCTTTAGTGGGGCCGCACTTTTTGCAAAAGTTCTGAAAGCAAATGAAGGAGGTTATTTTGTAAGCGCCTTAACCGGTGTTGCTAAAGCGTTATATTTGCCTGTCACATTCCTTTTATCCTTGCTGATCATTATCCCGCTCGTTTTCCCCAAGACAATTTCTCAATTGAAAAGCAGTATTTTGGGAGAGAGTCGGAAAAAAACGGAACCGGACTATGAGCGCCTTATTTTTCATATGACAATTGTTGCTTTTTTACTGCTTTTGGGTGGCGCACTGTTTGCCGGGGTTGCAGGTTACAAAGAACGCTATATGCACCCCTTATTTCTAATCACAACCATATGGCTCATGGCTCAAGCTCAGCGGGGCTGTACAAACGAAAAACAAATTCAAACTTTTCTTACGATCTCCCTGGCAATAGCTCTGGTGATTATCCCATTGCGCCTCGGTTACCTCGTTATTGGAAAACCTTTTTGTCGCGAATGCCGCCAGATGATACCGTACGAACCCCTAGCGAAAGCCCTCAAAGCGAGAGGTTTTAAGCAGGGTACGATCATTTCCGGTCGTGGTAATATTGGAGGAAATTTGAGACAATTCATGCCGGATGCGCGGATTGTCAATTTTCGGGCCCCAAGTTTTCAGCCACCTGACTTAGTAGCGAAAGACGAACAACAAATCGCCGTGGTTTGGGATGTAAAATTAGACGGAAATTCCATACCAGCCAATGCTCAGCAAGAACTGAAAAGGCGTGGTGTGCAAATCCAGAGTCCCCCTCAAATTCTGAAGGTCCCATGGACGCATTTATGGAAAGAGACGGGTTATCGACACACAAATTGGGGAATCTTGGTCGTTCAAGCTGGCAAATAAAATATGGCAATAACAAAATTTTGACTGAGTGGGCGGTTCGGAATGTTTTACTTAACGTATGAGCTCATTATTTTTGTTTATTCCGTTCAGGATACATTCAGATGCGAACCAGCAAAATGTATAAAAGATGTGGTACTTTAATTAAGTTAACCATTTAAATGATCATAAAGCTTGTTACCGGTAGTAATGTCACGCGTGGGGATGAAGCAATTTCGGGAAAAATCAATGCCGGTTATCAACCAGAAATTGCGACAAAGTGAATGCATGGACGGGATAAGAATATTTGAAGGTATCGGGAGCACTCTCATTGCAAAGGCTTTGAGAGGGGGGGTGGGTATTGCCTTTGCTCTGGTAATATCGGTTATGAGTTTCACGATTGCTCAGACGCAATTTTCTGAAGCACAAGATCTCAAAAAACTGCGTATTTGTGTCAAGGCCTGTGAAATCAAGCGTAATATTTGCTACCGCGTAGGAGCGAAAGCCTCGTGCCGTCAAAAATATCAAGCTTGTGTTCTGCGTTGCCGGAAAAAATGACCTCAATAAGCCGAAGTTAATCTTCAAACAAATTATTTTGCCACGAGCTTATTCCGCCATAGACGCATTTCTATCGCTCGGCGTGCTGTTTTTTTGAGCGAGCAATATAACCCGGCGGTGGACGCTTTCATTTCAGTTTCATACACATGATAGGGTAGACGGCAATCGCTGTGGTGAAACTTACTCCATAGGCGTTGCGCTTCAACGAATTTTATCTTTCGCTTTTTATGTGTTTCTAAAGCCTTTATGACAAGGCGGTATTCTTGATTTAGAATTCTGTCCCAGAGCACGAATTCGCGTTCGATACACTCTAATTGTTCTGAGGGAGCTTGCATGTCGGGCCTTTTGCGGCAAGGCTCGGTGAGCCGTCTCATACAAGCGAGCCCATCACGCTTACCTTTTAGCTCTTGTTCAACGCAATCTCTAATAATGTCGTCCACTTTGGCTTGTACGCCAACTCCTAGAGGGCTCATTGTCAGCGCAAATACTGCAAGTATCGCACAGAAAAAAAGACATAGCTTTTTCATCACCATTTATTTAAATCCCCAATTTTGAGGTGTATTTTGATCGATGACGTGACAGAACTCAATTCACAGCTCCGAGAGGTTGGGATCATATTTATCCAGGCATTTTTTTAAGCCGTTTCCTCAAATAACTCACGGCCGATGAGCATCCGCCGGATTTCCGATGTGCCCGCGCCAATCTCATAAAGCTTAGCATCACGGAGTAATCGCCCGGTTGGATATTCGTTGATATAGCCATTCCCGCCTAAAGTCTGGATAGCTTCAAGAGCCATTTTGGTTGCCGATTCTGCGGCGTAGAGAATAGCACCAGCGGCATCTTTGCGTGTGGTCTCGCCACGGTCACACGCCTGGGCCACCACGTAAACATAAGCTTTGGCGGCGTTCATCATCGTGTACATGTCGGCAAGCTTACCTTGCATGAGTTGGAAAGTGCCGATGGGTTTGCCAAACTGCATGCGTTCGTGGACATAAGGCACGACAATATCCATACAAGCCTGCATAATGCCGATTGGACCGGCTGCTAAAACGACACGTTCATAGTCAAGGCCAGACATCAATATGTTAACGCCTTTGCCTTCTTCACCGAGCACATTTTCTTCCGGGACTTCACAATCCTCAAATACCAATTCGCATGTGTCTGACCCCCGCATACCCAGTTTGTCCAATTTTTGAGCGGTGGAGAACCCTTTAAAATCCTTCTCTATCAAAAAAGCCGTGATTCCCTTCGGGCCTGCATCTGGATCGGTCTTGGCGTAGACAACCAATGTATCGGCTTCTGGCCCATTGGTGATCCACATCTTATTGCCATTAAGGATATAGCGATCCCCACGCTTTTCAGCCTTCAACTTCATAGAGACAACATCGGAGCCTGAACCAGGTTCCGACATGGCCAGTGCCCCCACATGATCACCGGAAATGAGTTTCGGCAAATAACGCCGCTTTTGCTCTTCATTGCCATTTCTGCGGATTTGATTCACGCAAAGATTAGAGTGTGCCCCGTAGGACAGACCGATTGACGCAGATCCTCGGCTGATCTCTTCCATCGCCACACAGTGTTCAAGATAGCCCATGCCTGCACCACCATACTCCTCCTCCACTGTAATGCCATGCAAACCAAGCGCACCAATTTTAGGCCAAAGCTCACGAGGAAACACATTCGTCCGATCGATATCTTCAGCACGGGGCGCAATTTCATCAGATGTGAAGGAGCGTACTGTATCGCGCAACATATCCGCTGTTTCGCCTAACCCAAAATTCAGGCTTGGAAAATCATTGGGGATCATACCCTTCTCCTCCTAATCTGCTTCCATTTGCCGGTCGATATTATATCATGCGCTATGATCAGTTGAGTTTCACTATTCTCTCCCTACATATAACTAAATATAAAATAATACTTGGGGATCGTGGCCGGGAGGCTCATTGCATGCATTTTTTGGGAATTAGATTAATTTTGTTGGGCCTTTTGTCATTTGGGCTGATCATGTGGGGGTATCCGCCAGCTTTTGCTGAAAAAAAAACGGACACTCAAAGCAAAAACGCAGATCAAACGCGTGAGCGAGCCAGCCGGCTTTTGCAGTCCATTGATTCCCTCCTTGAGGAAACGGCCAAACAACGTAGTCAAACCCGTAAACTTCCGAGCAAAAACGACTATTTTGTTGCTGTTCCGCCCTGGACCGAGACCAAAGAGGACCGGCAGAACAAAATTCGTAATCTGCTTGATTCAGTCCTTGAGGTTATTACCGATGCTCCCATCGTCGAATTCCAAAGTAATATATCTCAACGGCGAAAAAATATCCGCGAAATTGAAGATCAAATTGCGCGGCTCAAAGAAAAACGCCTTGATGCCCCAAAAGAAAGCATGCTTCCAAGCATATTGACGGACACAGTGAATTCGATCGATTCATCCATCAAGGACATGCAAAAACGTATCGAAGAAAACAAAAAGGATATCACGGCAACCAAAACAAAAATTCACAATGCCCTCAAAACCAAAGGTATCGAGATGTCGGAAGAACAGCTCGACCTGCTGATGGGAAGCGTTTTAAGTGGTGATATTGTCAAGCTTGTCGCAGCATTTGATGCAGCTAGGGTTATTGATGACCGCCTTGGCCGGCTGATGGGAGAGAATAGTGAGAACTTGGAATCTGCCCGGCGTTATTTCGCCATGCATGCCGCCCTTTTTGCGATGCTGCTGCATGCCCAGGATGAATTATTGAACAAGATCGATACCATCTATCTTAAGCGCATCAGAGAGATTATTCGAGACATACAGAATACCCGGGCTGAAACACGAAAGCTGTTGCGTCAAAAGAATCGTGCGGATCAGCGCCGTACCCTGCTTGCCAATAGTGAAGCCCAGGATTTCTCTGAACGGGTAGCAACCTTTTACCGTGATTATCTCAGAACTCAGCGGGAGCAAATCATGCGCGCCCGCAGGCGAACTCTCCGTGATCTCAGAATTGCGGATAACACTTATGAAACCGTGGAAGCGAGTTTCCAACTTCGTGCGCTCATCGAAGATGCTAAAGCATCATTTGAGGCCATCCAACGCCTTGAAGCGCCTGGTTTTGACCAGATCTTCAAAAACAAAGAGCTGCGCAAGGAATTTGAGAGTATCACGCGCAAGCTGGCTCCGACGTCTTGAGGTATGCGGATGGGGTTTGGTCACACCTCAATTTGCTGCCAAATAGGCAATGTCTGCAAACGAAAAATTGCCAAGTTCGCCGCGCCTACCAGTACTCTTTCATAATCTCACTGGCCCACTCAGGTCCACTGCTGTCCGGTTTAATTCTTGAAGCGCTTGAAACGGCACCTGGGCATCTCTAAATACCCCCTTCGGGCCATCCGCCATCCCCTGCCACCCGCCTAATTATCGCAAAATATGGCGGGTGGCAGGGGATGGCGGATGGTTTTTAGAGGTATCCACCTCCACTTGTCGTGCCGTGAGGTTTGACAGCATACGCCAATAACCTCCCCCCTGGAGGGGGAAAGAAACAAGTGGCTCCGCCAAATCCCTGTCTCGATACCTTGAAATAGCCGTATCTCCTTCCAACAAAATCGTTTTTCACCTCTCACTCTAATTTAAACTGGACAGCAGTGACTCAGGTCCGCGAATTTCTTCGCGCGGGAGAAATCAGATAGACCTGCGAGAGCATCAGGGCCAAAGCTGGTGTTATCCAATTCCAGCAGACAAATGCTTTCGCCCCAATTATCGTCTTCGGGAGTGTTACGACCACCTCGAATTATTCCGATTGGATTAATATTCAAGCCCACTGTTATATCTCCCCAACCTGTGTTCGAATAAATTCATTTGAACTGAGAAAAGTTGGTCAATAACAAAAGGATAGAACATATTAAGGGAATAAAAATGAATGAAATACGTTTTAAAACCAGCTCTTGATCATATTCCAAGTTCTTTCAAGCTGTGAAGAGCACTTAACCCTGCCACTTATGTCACGCGAGCATTCATCAATACGACCTGATGTTCCTCCACTCTTATCTTCCCTCTTTTTTTGCCTTCTTATATACCGGCGAGGCTTTGCCCTCACTGTTGGACGTCGCAATTTGGGTCGGATTTTTATGCGCTGAGCTATGCGTAGCTGGGGGCTTTTGGCAACATTAAGTGTCATCACCAGCTTGGTCGGCTTACCAAACTCAGAAAAACTTTGACTTGGGAGCAAGGCCAAAACAAACCCCGCACATACAGCAATAATTTTGGAGACGTTAAAAGTCATCGTTTGAAACCTCTTTGAAACGACACTTGTGAGTTATAATCCCTCCCCATGACAAAGAACAAGGTGAGGAGACTGACCAGCACAACGCAGACGTAAAATGTATCAATTCAGCTAAGCTGAACCATTTTACCATCTTTCGCGACTAATTAGGCAAGGGCCTTGAAAAGGCTCACATCATTGATGTCCGAGGGAGGGACACATGAACCGAACGACACAGATGACGAAAAAACTGTCGACCAAAACCGCAACCCTCGCAGTTGTAGCGAGTTTGATACCCTTAACAATTATTTCCAGTGCGTCGGCAATGAGTTTGGCTGCCAAGAACGGTAATATGGCAAGAGAATTCATCGAAGGCTTACAAGACGTTGTTACAGTCGATTCAAGGCGAACGTTTCAGCGAGGAAATCCAACTTACAGGTCGCGGCGCCCTTCGCGATGCGTAACACCTCATATCGCGATCTCCAGCATACTCGCATCCAAAGGATATTTTCATATCAAGCTCCTACAAAATGGGCTGACACAAGTTTACAAGGCCCAAAAAAACGGAAGCTGGTGGACGGTGTACATTAATAGATGCAGCGGCATCATTAAAAAAGCGATCAAAGGACCCCGCGCTTAACGGGTTACGCCTTGCTTGTATCGTGATAAAATTTCAGATTCAGTTTAACAAACCAAAGCATGTTATATCTTCTTTGGCAAAAGACGATGCTGAAAGCCCTTAGCCGCCAATCTCGGGCGCACACTCGAAATCATACGCGAATTAACACCGGTCCAGCCGATCTCACCGGAAAGACGACCATATTCAATTTTAGGGCAGCGGTTCATAACAACTTTTAGGCCAGCCTCTTCGGCAAGCTTGGCGGCTTCGTCATTACGCACACCAAGCTGCATCCATACGACTTTAGCGTCAATGGCAATGGCATCCTTAGTAATGGCGAGAGCCGCTTCGGAATTACGGAAAATATCAACAACATCGACGGGTTCAGGAATGTCATGCAGATCTGCATAGACGGATTGTTCAAGAAGCTGTTTACCAGCCAATCCAGGGTTTACAGGAATAACCTTGTAACCTTTTTCAAGGAGATATTTGAGTACGAAATAGCTGGGCCGAACCTTATTGGCACTGGCACCAACCATCGCGAACGTCTTATAAGTTTCCAAAATATCCGTAATATAGGCGTTACTGTAGGTATCGTGGTTCATTGTGGTTGCACGCAAGTTGCTGTGAGACTTTTGCTTCCTCATTCCCATTTGACATGTCGCATGGGGGGAGCCGTAAAGTCTGTATCTTAGAGCAAATTTTATCCAAAATAACGATGGAATCGATGAAGAGGAGTCTAAAAGTGAACCCCACGCAAATCAGCCGGTATCCTGTGCCGGACATTAATGACCTTCCCGAGGACATCAAGGAAAAGGTTTTAGCTGTTCAGGAGAAAGCCGGCTTCGTGCCCAATGTTTTTCTCACCCTTGCTCATCGCCCGGATGAGTTTCGCGCCTTCTTTGCCTATCACGATGCATTGTTAGAAAAAGAAAGCGGCCTCACCAAAGATGAAATGGAGATGATCATTGTCGCCACTTCTAATGCCAACAACTGCCAATATTGTGTGATTGCTCATGGTGCCATTTTACGCATCCGTGCCAAGAATCCGTTAATCGCCGATCAGGTGGCCATCAACTATCGCAAGGCGGATATTACGCCGAGACAAATGGCCATGTTAGATTTTGCCATGAAAGTGTCTGATGATTCTGGGGCGATCTGTGATGAGGATTTCGGAGCCCTGCGTGGCCACGGTTTCAGCGATGAAGACATTTGGGATATTGCCGGTATCACAGCCCTCTTCGGGCTTAGTAACCGCATGGCCAACTTTACTTCAATGCGGCCCAATGATGAATTTTACACCATGGGCCGCGACATGAAGTAGGTTCTAATTGGTCAGACGCAAACTACTTAATGCTGACGCAATCTCTTCAAACGCCTCCAAAAGATCTGCGCTGTTTTTGGCATCATAATATCCACCACCGTTACCAGCACAATTGCTCAAAATATCTTTGATCGTTGTATCACTTACTTCGAAAGCGATCGTGAAAAGGCGGATTCCTGCATCCTTGATGTTTTCACAAGTCTCACTGGTCAAGGTATTAGCGGCTTCTTCATTCCCGCCTTTATGATCCCATATGAAACCGCCTTCATTATTCTTCGCGTGTGTACTTGTGCTGTAGCGGACAGATTTGGAATTGGCCCCATCCGTCATAAGCACAATCGCTTTTCTGGTATTCTTTGAGTAAGGCGCACCATCAGCAAAGGGGGTGGTGTTTGACAATAGCCGCCAACCCCAAATCAATCCGGCGGGTATATAAGTTTCACCCCGCGCTTTCATATTGCTAATACCTGATATGAGGCTGCCTTTGTGGTTTGTCAGCCGCGTGATTTCGGAGACGCGGCAGCTCTTCCATGAGGCCATTAAGCCGGGGACTCTGGTCGAGTAAGTATCGTCAGTTTTATTGAGCGGGGCCTCCCGAGATGCCACACATCCGGACCAATAATATCTTTTGCCGTCTATCGGAGGGCAAACTTTGACAGGGTCTCCTTTGTCGCCGGTACAATTTTCGTATATTGTCTTTGTACAAGGATAGGACTTCCCATCTGAATAACAGGTTGTATTTATCCGCTTTTTTTCGCAGCTATAAGTTGAGTTAGGATATGTGTTCTTGCAAACTTCGTAATCATCAGGGACATGGATGCCTTCTTCATTCCGATGCTCCATGCCGATATTGACATAGTCGCTAAAAGGCACGAGCGCGATTTTGATATGTTCTGGCGCCTTATTCGGCATCAATATTTTGACCAGTCGCCTTCCGGCATGTTGCATGGCCAATAATTTGTCACCTGCCATAGACCCAGTGGTATCAAGCACGAGCGCAACCTCAACACCGGTATTGGCGATAGCCACACTGGTTTCTGCGGTGACTTTCAGTTTGTCTATACCCATGACGCCAAGTAGATATGTATCAACCATGGAGTTTACTTTGGCAGTCACAACACCTGAATTCTGCGACAAGCTGATGGAGGGTATCGGGCCAGTAAACCGAGAATTGAGATTGGCTTTAATATAGCTATCCGCAGTCTCTTGAGCGGCCGTTATGTCTTCACCATTTTGGATCGCACGCGCCGCGGCGAGTGTCGCCGCATCAAGGGCCGCCTGAAGCTTACTCTTAGTGCGAGAAGCATTCGCGAAGTCTATTGCACCACCGACCAAACCCATAGTTGGAATGATCATGATACCAAACATCATTACGACATTGCCGCGCTGATCGCCGAGCATACGACCGATAAGCCGGTAAATAAATGAATAGAAAGAACCCATGGAATACCCTCAAACAATAGATACAAATACAGGTTATGTTAGAGCCTTCATTGTTATCGAATTTGACTAAAATTCGATTTATGCCGCTATTGTCGGGAGAGGATTCGTTAGACATCGTTAGAAATAAATTACTGATGTCTTTTATTGGCACTATGAGGGACCAGTTTTAATTCAATCAAAACCGGACCCTATTTTTTACGCCTCTCATTAGAAAGTCAGTTCTCACTTCCGGACCGCGATGGAAGCGCCGGCATATTTGGTGTAGCCCTAATTGGTTAGGCGCAAGGTGCTCAAAGCCGACGCGATCTCCTCGAAAGCCTCGGCAAGCTCCGTGCTGTTTTGGGCATCAAAGTATCCGCCACCATTGCCAGCACAATTGCTCAAGATGTCTTTGATCGTAGTGTCACTCACTTCAAAAGCGATTGTGAAGAGCCGAACACCCGCATTTTTGATGTTTTCACATGTTTCACTGGTTAGAGTGTTGGCGTCATCTTCATTTCCACCTTTATGATCCCATATGAAGCCGCCTTCATTATTCTTTGCATGCGTGCCTGTGGTGTAGTTCACGGATTTGGAATTGGCACCATCCGTCATGAGCACGATTGCTTTCCTGGTTTTTTCTGTTGAGGGGGCACCATCAGCAAAGGGTATGCTGTCAGATATAAGCCGCCATCCCCAGATCAAGCCGGCAGGTATGTAGGTATTGCCTTTTGCAACCATACCGTTAATGCCTGACTGAATTACACCTTTTTGGCCTGTTAGACGAACCATTTCAGAGGCATAACAGCTGTCCCATGTTGCCATTAGTCCGGGAACTCTGGTTGAATAGGTATCGTCAGTTTTGTTGAGCGGTGGCTCCCGCGAGGCCACGCATCCGGACCAAAAATATTTCGTACCTCCTTCAGGCGGACAGATTTTGACGGGATCTCCTCTGTCTCCGGTACAATTATAAGCTTCTGTCCTTGTACAAGTATAAGGGACACCATCCGAATAGCAGGTTGTCTCATATGTTCTGTATTCACAGCTATAAGTTGAATTTGGATAGGTTGTTTTGCAAACTTCGTAATCATCAGGGACATGGATCCCTTCTTCATTCCGATGAGCCATACCGATGTTGACATAATCACTAAAAGGTACAAGCGCGATCTTGATATGCTCGTTGGTTTCTTGCGGCATCAGTATATCGACCAGCGTTGTTGCGGAGCTTTTTAAAGCATCCAGTTTGGAGCCACCCATCGAACCGGTCGTATCAAGGACGAGCACAACCTCCACACCGGTATTGGCAATGGCCACACTGGTTTCGGCTGAGACGTCCAGTTTGTCTATGCCCATCACACCGAGTAAGTATGTATCAACGCTGTAGTTTACACTGGCTGTGACAATGCCTGAATCATTTGTCAATGTGATCGTCGGTATCGTACTGCCAAGCTTGTTTGCAAGATTGGCTTTAATATAATTGTTTGCGGTTTCTTGCGCAGCAGTTATGTCTTCACCATTTTGGATCGCACGCGCCGCAGCTAGCGTCGCTGCATCAAGGGCTGCTTGGAGTTTGCTTTTAGCCCGTGAGGCATTCGCAAAGTCTATCGCACCGGCCACAATCCCAAGTGTCGGAATGATCATGATGCCAAATAACATTATGACATTGCCGCGCCGATCACCGATCAAACGGCCAAGAAGTTGGCATACATATAAATAGAAAGGACGCATGGGATACCCTCGAATAAAGCCGAAAAACAGCAAAGTTTATGCCCTCACTGTTATCGAATTTGACTAAAATTCGATTTATCTCCCGGCTATCCGAGGTTGGTATTTGGTCACATAGTTAGAAATAAACTACTTGGGTCTCTTATTGGCACTCTTGGGACACAAATGAACCAGATATAAAGGATCGGGTCACCCCATAATGGTTATTAAAATATGACCCCGTTCATTCTTCGTCCCGCCAGCCCACATCATAATGGGCACCATCGCAAAATGGTTTATTTCCCGATTTTCCGCAGCGGCAGAGTACATATTTATCCTTACAAGCCCCATCAGCCCACCGAACGTCATCAACATCCACATTTTCTATCTTATAGGGACCATTTTTTTCGATCTTTATACAGACTTCATCTGTCGCAATATGCTCAGGAGATTTAGCGGGTTCAGAGTAGCGCAACGCCCCGGAAGGACAAGCCGCTACAACGGCCTTTACAGCATCTGACGTACCATTATCCGGGACAACCCACGGTTTACGGGAGGGGTCAAAGACCGACTGTAGTCGAGCACTGCACTCTGCTGCATGAGAGCAGAGAAGGCGGTTGTAATGGACCGTTATGTCCTTGCCGTCATAGGTAAAAACTTTATCGCGTCGTGCAACATCTTCGCGCTCGCTCTTAAATCCAATATGTTCATGACTACCGTCACAAAAAGGCTTGTTCTTAGAAGCTCCGCAGCGGCAAAGCGCCATCACCGGCCTCACCTTAATCTCCACACCGTCAGGTCCAATCAAACGGGTTATATTCTTAACGACGAGTGGACCATCTTCTCGTTCTTCAATCTTTGGTTTTTCGCTCATTTCTTTTCTCTGCTGCTTAAAAGATCATCCCCTAAGAGGGGTTAATTTTTGAATGGAGAGGCGGTCTTTGAATTTGGCTACGTTGTTAACTCAACGATTTTCCCATTCGGGTTTTCGCTTTTCAAGGAAGGCACCGATCCCCTCCTCCGCATCACGCGCCATCATGTTCTGAGTCATAACATCGGAAGCGTAGTCATATGCGTCTTCAAGAGATTCCTCGATTTGACGATAGAAAGCTTCCTTACCGATTGCCACAGTCAGCGATGATTTCGCGGAAATTTTTTCAGCCATATGCATGGCTTCATCCATAACTTCTTCAACTGGAACGACACGGTTTATCAACCCAAACTCCCGAGCCTCATTGGCAGGTATCATCTCACCGAGAAGCAGCATTTCCAGAGCTTGCTTGCGGCTTACATTACGGCTCAGAGCAACCATAGGCGTTGAACAAAACAGGCCGATATTGACCCCGGGGGTTGCAAACTTAGCCTCCTCGCTTGCAACGGCAAGGTCACAACTCGCCACCAATTGGCAACCAGCTGCTGTAGCGGTCGCATGCACAGCGGCAATGACAGGCTTTGGCAAATGCACGATAGATTGCATGAGTTTCGAGCATTGCCGCATAATTTTTTTGTAATAGTCACGTCCGCCATCGGCTTCAGAACGGTGCTCTGTTAATTGGCGAAGATCATGGCCGGCACAAAAAGCCGGACCGTTTGCTGCAATAATCACGACACGAATATTTTCGGTTTCTGCAATGTTATCAATTTGCTTCTGCAAAGCCGTGAGCAACTCTTCCGATAAGCTGTTGCGCGCTTTCGGCCTATTAAGGGTTAGAACAGCAACAGTATCCTTGTCTTCGCGCAGCAAAATGCTCTCATTCGCTGTATCGGTTGCTCTTGCATCAGTAGGTGAATCTGATCTATCCAACATAAACCTGTCCTCGCATATGTCCTAGTTCTAGCATACCCTATGGCTGCACAAAATCCATAGATCTGAGACTGAACAGACGTAGAAGCTGTTATCTACATACTTTGATATATGCCCAATTTGGTGGAGACGTTTATGACGGAAATTGATCAGTCAGATCGGCAAATAAAAATGACGGCTGAGGAGGTAACGGCCTTTCTCAAAAAGGTCTTCCCGCAAATGTATCAAGACGGCGAGGTGTTTTTGGTCGAGAAAATACTGCCTTTTGGCGCACATATCCGCATGCTTTATAGCAGTCGCCTATTGCGGCCTGGCGGCACGATTTCCGGCCCCGCGATGTTCATGTTGGCTGACGTTTCGGCCTATATTGCAATTCTTGGAGCAATTGGCCCGGTAAAAGATGCTGTCACCACCAGTCTCAATATTAACTTCCTGCGCAGACCGTCACCCAAGGATATGATAGCTGAAACCCGTTTGATTAAGCTCGGCAAGCGTCTGGCTGTCGCTGAAAGCGCACTTTATTCCGAAGGCGAAACCGATATGGTGGCCCAGGCCTCCGCAACCTATTCAATCCCGCCAATCAAGGATGAGGTAGAATAATACCGCTATCATAACACATTGTTTTATTTGGAAACTTTTATTAAGAGTATCATTGACAGGTCGTCTCCAAGGCACTAGAAGAGCGTAACACTATGCGCGGCCTTTATGGGAATATGCGCGTTTAATTTCCAATATGAGATATTCACGAGACTGCAAGACCATATTATTCATTTGATTGTCGGTCATTTTGCTACCTCGTATAAACCGAAGAATGTTGAATAGGGCGCGGTTGATGAAAACATTTTCTGCAAAGCCTGATGACATCGATAAGAAATGGATCCTGATCGATGCAAAGGGACTTGTTGTTGGGCGGCTGGCGGCATTAATCGCGACGCGGCTGCGTGGCAAGCATAAGGCTATATACACACCGCATATGGATTGCGGAGATCATGTAGTCGTTGTGAATGCCGAGAAGGTAGTACTCTCCGGCAATAAGAGAAATGATAAAACCTATTACTGGCACACAGGCTATCCCGGTGGCATTAAAGACCGTAAAGCCCACCAGATCCTTGATGGCAAATATCCTGAACGTGTGCTTCAAAAAGCCGTGCAGCGCATGATGCCAGGCGGTCCGCTGTCGCGGCAACAATTGAGAAACTTAAGAGTTTATACCGGTGCAGAACACCCGCATGAAGCGCAAAAGCCTGAGAAGCTGGACATCGCACAACTCAATTCTAAAAATTCACGGAGCGCCTAAACATGGCGGAACAAGAGACAAAAACACTGGAAGATCTTGGTGAGCTCAAAGAGGAAGAGAGCACGCCACAAGCACCGGTCTATGAACAAAAGCTTGATGAGCAGGGACGGGCTTATGCAACCGGCAAGCGTAAAGATGCTGTTGCACGGGTTTGGATCAAACCCGGACCAGGCAAGATCATGGTCAATGGTAAAGACCATACCGAATATTTTGCGCGGCCCGTTTTGCAGATGATTTTGAATCAGCCTTTGGTAGCTGCAAACCGCAAAGACCAGTATGACATTATGTGTACGGTCAAGGGTGGCGGGCTCTCAGGTCAAGCCGGGGCGGTACGGCACGGTCTCTCCAAAGCTCTCACGCATTTTGAGCCGGAATTGCGTGGTGTCTTAAAGAAAGGCGGCTTCCTTACCCGCGATGCCCGTGTGGTTGAGCGTAAGAAATATGGTAAGGCCAAAGCACGGCGTAGCTTCCAATTCTCCAAACGTTAAAATTGGTGCAGTTGAAGCTAAGTTGAACGGCCCTATCCGTGTCAATCGCTATAGGGACTTGGTGAGCAGGAATGCCGATGGCTCCCACGCCGGTGTGCGGGCTTTAAATCCCTGGTGCCCCTTGGGATGCCATCAGTAAATAAATCATCACATGCAAATAAATCATGACATGAATGCAATAGACAGGTATCTACTTTTGCAAGACACGGTTTAAGTCCCCACATTACTCAACCCTTTTATGTGGCGGAATGCCGCAACTCAATTATTTTTCAGTCTAACAAACTCTTTCCTGACCGTTGACCATTTCCTTACGAGCATCATAGCTCTTTGAATTTTCGGTACAATTATTAGAAAGATTGTGTAATAGCCATCTTAGAATCTTTCTAAACTGTTGATAAATATAAATAAATTTATCGCTTCATCAAACTCAAAAAACTATTACAGTGATTGACAAAAATAGTCACTCATGGCTTTTTTAGCTTATGCCAACATGAGTTGGCGGACACGGCTTATCACCAGCATCGGTGGTAATGATCCGATAACGGGGCTTTGAACCCTGCCTATTGGAGGAAAAAATGAAACGCATCTCTTTTATGCAGCTTTTATGCTGCGTAGTCTTCTCACTCATCATTATACTTCTTGCAAGTCCCCCCACTTATGCGGGCAGCGAGGTCAATGTTTATTCTTATCGTCAACCCTATTTGGTAGATCCTCTCTTCAAAGCCTTCACAAAAAAAACCGGAATAAAGGTCAATGTTATTTTTGCGAAAAAGGGGCTTATTGAACGTATAGCGGCTGAGGGAAAGAATAGCCCTGCAGATGTGCTCCTCACCGTTGATATTGGCCGACTGACAAAAGCGGTAAGCAAGGGCGTCTCTCAGCCTGTCTCCTCTGAAGTTCTTAATAAGAATATTCCAGAAAGCTATCGTAGTCCGAAGGGCGAATGGTTCGGCTTAACGCAGCGCGCCCGTGTGGTCTATGTTTCGAAAGACCGCATAAAACTCTCCGAAATCACCTATGAAGATCTTGCAGATCCCAAATGGAAAGGCAAAATCTGTATACGCTCAGGTCAACACGTTTATAATATCGCCTTGATTGCTTCAATGATTGCCCATCACGGCGAACAAAAAACAAAAGCCTGGCTTAAAGGCCTAAAAGACAACTTAGCCCGTAAGCCCTCTGGCAATGACCGGGCACAGATTAAAGGTGTCTACTCAGGCGAATGCGATGTTGCAATCGGCAACACATATTACATGGCAAAAATGCAGTTGAATGAAAAAAAGCCTGAGCAGAAAAAATGGGCGGCTTCTGTGAAAATACTATTTCCGAATACCGCAAACCGAGGGGCACACATCAATATCTCAGGTATGGTGCTCGCCAAACATGCACCAAATAATGCCAACGCACTTAAACTAATGGAGTTTCTATCTGATAGTGAGGCTCAGAAGATTTACGCCTCAATCAATCATGAGTATCCGGTCAAAAAGAGTGTTGCCTGGTCTAACCTGGTTAAATCCTGGGGCACGTTTAAGCCGGATGCCATCTCGCTTGATGACATTGCCAAATTACGCAGGCGTGCCAGCGAACTTGTTGATGAGGTTGGTTTTGACGAGGGACCAAGCTCATAATATCAAATCGAAATGAAAGAGCCTTTGGTGAATAGTTTCCACATCACCAAAGGCTCTGTAGTCCCCTGTGAAGAATTCTGATTTAGGCGGGATATAAATTTTTTGAGTTTACGAAGGCCATCAGAATTTCGAGCACCAATTTCCTCAACCAAGCTGCGATGCGCCTGAAGTTATAGCCAGCGGCAGCGAGGACAGCGTTGATCTTATCGCCTTCCCGACCTTTGAGGTAATTCCGTTCCATTCGGTGTTCGGCTTTGATGTGGCCGATAACGGGCTCAATGGCGCTGCGCCGTTTAAGTTCGCGTTTGATTTGCCCATGAACACCGAGCTTTTGGCCGGAGCGGAAGACGCGTAACGGCTTCGGCGCATTGTGTTTGATATAGCCCTTGTCCACATAAGCGCGTTCCGGTTCAACACCGATCCATTGGCTCAGTTCTTCGATCACCGTTTTGAGAGTGTGGCCGTCATAGGGAGCGCTATGGAGTGCCTTGGCATGAAGCACAAACATGCCGCCTGGTGCTCTTGCATTGGTCGTTGCGATCGAGACTTTACAACCAAATTCATAAGGCTTATGCGCGTTCGCTTTGCACTTGCTCGAACCAATGGCGCAAGTGCGCTCACCCCTTACCAATGCATTCCGTCTCCGGCGCATGCAGCGAATAGATTTTGGGGGCATCTTGGCGTCTTTTCTGGTGGCGCAACCGTGAAGCCATAGCGAGTTCTGCGGCAAATACGTCTTCCAAATCTTCACGGCCTTCGATTTTACGGGCAATGTCGCGGATCACGCGTCCCAGCCGAATATTCAGGAATTTAACCTGGCGCTTATGGCGTTTGAACTGTTTGGCGTGCGCATAACGTTGTGCTTTGATCAGCGCTCTCTTGCCCACGCGCACATAAGATTGACGTAACTTAACGCCATGGCGCAGACAAAGACGCCGCAAACGAACAAGGGCTTTATAGAGAAGCTTGGCATCGGTTGGAAAGGTGATGTTCTTCGGCTGAACCGTCGTATCTACGCTCACACGCTTAACATCTTCTATGCGCAAGGCCCCTGTGCGTTCTGCAACGGAAAGGCTCTCCTTGATCAACTCAATGAGCTTGTCCTCGCCAAGCCGTTGCCGCCAACGCGTCATCGAAGAGCGGTCAAACGGCGCCTCGTGGCAAAAATAAATCTCACCGCAGAAATGTTGATAATACGGGTTCTCAACCCAGCGGTCGCAAACCTCAGGGTCCGAAAGCCCATACATATATTTGAGAATGTTCAAACCAACCATCAGCCGTGTCGGCAGTGCCGGTTGGCCAATGTCGGAAAACAAAGGCGCAAACGCCTCGTCAAAACGCTTCCAGTCAATCGCTGCCGCCAATTGCACAAGCTCATGACGCGGATTGATGATGTTGTCCAAACGATTGCGGAACAGGTCTTGCGCCCCATCGTCTGCACGTTCCTTAGGCTTCATGGATGATTCCCCTTGACCTCAAAAGCATGGCGCAAAGGGAATCACACTTTGCAAGCTTTTGCACCTAAAACTATCAAAAACTTGCAAGCAGGAATATTACAGAAACTCAAAAATCTTCAAAACTTCAATACATTACCAATTCCGCACAGGGGACTCTGTATTCCTGCACTGATCCCACTCTATTCGCTCTCATTTGCTCCAGAGCTTTGCAGCAATCCGTAATTTTCAATACCTATAGATTTTAGAAGATCGAGCTGTGTTTCCAGCCAATCAATATGCCCCTCTTCATCCTGCAACAGTTTCTCAAATAAGTTCATTGAGACATAATCGCGATGCTCTCTACAAACGTCTCGGGCTTCCTGATAAAGTTTGCGGGCACTATACTCCGCTTTCAAATCGCACTCCAATACCTCTTGGATGTTCTTGCCAATCATGAGCCCATCAAGTTGCTGCATATTGGGAAAACCTTCCAAAACCAGAATGCGTTCTACCAAGTTGTCCGCATGCTGCATCTCCTCGATAGATTCTTCACGCTGTTTCTGCGCAAGCTTCGTGAACCCCCAGTCATCCAATAGACGATAGTGCAACCAATATTGGTTTACGGCCGTTAGCTCATGCTTCAACGCTTTGTTGAGGTATTCAATGACCTTTTCTTCGCCTTTCATGCGAGAAACCCCTTTGCTCAAAATGATATGTCATATCTGCAGTGTTTACTAGATCAATCTGCGTTCAAGTAGATTCACTTGAATGCAGAAAATTGATCGATATCAAAGAAGTAGAGCATGTTAAGCGAACTCACTTGAGTTTAACATGCTCTAGGTCACGGACTCATAAATGTGCTGAAAATGGCGCTAGAAACGGCAAAAAGATGCGAGGAGAAGCGTGCAGACAAGGGTTGTTCCCTTTTCAAGCGCTTCGACGCTGCAGATTGAAGCCGTTTCAGCGTCCGGAGGATATGGCCGATCTGTCCGACTACAGCGTCGCAAAGGTTTGAAAATGCACCACATTTCCTGCACCTTTGCTTCTCGTATTCGAACAGATTGGCTCATACCATTTTTAACCACATTTATGAGTTCGTGACCTAGTGTCTTTTCGGTTTTGATTGAATCAAAACCGGGCTCTAAGCCTTGGATTTGCCGTGTTTTCGGACGGAAAACCGGTGTCCACTTTTCCTGAAAACACCCTAACAGGAAAACCATTACTTTAGAATAATTCTAAACAAGAAAATTTCAAGTGTCGACAGTTAAAATCAATTCAACGATAAGAGGCAGGCAAATCCTAAATTTCGGTGCATAACCAAGCCTCTTAAATATGAGACTGGTGTTTAGTCCCGCGTACTTTATATCCTGATTTGAAAGAACGTTGCAGGAACAGACAATCATTATTTTATGCTCTTAGCAACCAGGATACCTCTAAAACCATCCACCACTCCCTACCATCCGCCTAATTATCGCAGAATATGGCGGAGGGTAGGGAGTGGTGGATGGCCCGAAGGGAGTATTTAGAGATGCCCACCATATGTGGGAAAATAATAAAAATATATCGTGAATAATTGAAACTTCGAAACTGCAGAAATTCTATATTTTATTATGAAATGCCAATAAATAAGCGGACAATCTGAGTAAGCTTTCAATTTCTTAGAAGAAACAAGCTACCTAAATAGCTAAAACCCAGGGCACCAACCCAAACCAATCCTTCAGCCCCTTCGCCATTGACCCACAAAGTTGCACAGAACCAGAAAAGACATAAGAGGACTAACAAACGTATCATTTTGGGTTTCCTTGCACCATATCGATACTCAATACCCCATAAATTTCGAGCACAGCCTAGATGCTGCAAAACGCTTGCCATCTGGTATGGAAAGTGGCTCAAAATGAGAAAACTCTCAACCCATCCCATCTGAATAAACTTAGCAATTAGAGATATTTGTGCCTTTTTATTGACATAAAAAAATCATAATCAATCCACATTAGCGAAGTTGGCGATGAACCCATCACTTGGCTGTCGGTAGGTGGGAGCACCAATAGGAGGCAGATCCGTGAATATTAAATCCCTCAAATTTTTTGGATTTGTTATTGGTTTTTCGAGCATAGCGGTGGGTCTGCCAGCCGTGGCCAGCATGAGCATTCCAAACATTGCAGGAGTTCAAAAAGTAGATCACAGCGTGCTTCTTATTGGCTCTTCTGGACTTCGCTCTTATGGCTTAAGATCTTATGGGACACGTTCCTATAATTCAGGATCTTATGGGACGCGCTCCTATAATTCTAGATCTTATGGGCTTGGCTCCTACAACTCTGGCTCCTCTGGACTCAGCTCCTACAACTCTGGATCTTATGGGACCCGCTCTTATAACTCCTACGGGTCAAGCTCCTATCGAAATAGTTCTTCCGACATGCTGAGACAGCATCACCAACAATCGTGGGACATGCGCCAACGGCAGCAACAGCAACAATGGTGGGACAGCCAACGACGGCAGCAGGAGTGGTTTCAACAACAAAATCGGCAATTGATGGAGTATAGCGCACAACTTCGGCGGGACCAAATGATGTGGGATTGGAGCGGTTCCGCTGGAAACAATGGCGGTAATATTTTTAGTTTGGGTCGTATATCAGATTGGAACGGTGTTTCTGGGGAAAGCGACTGGAGCACGCAATCCTTTTCTTTTGAAATCCCAAAGATTAATCAAAAAACCTCACGACCTTCAAAAAAAGTTAAACAAGCGAGATCCTCTGTTGCGGAAGATTTTAGATTCTCCGCTGCGGAAGATTGGAGCACCCAATCCTTCTCCTTTAGTGTTCCAAAGAAAAAGCGTGCCTCGCGACCATCAAAAAGTGTTAAACCGGCTAAACTCTCCACTGCGGAAGATTGGAGCACCCAGTCCTTCTCTTTTAATGCCCCAAAGGATAATCAAAACCGTCAACCCTAGAAAATATTGGATGAGCGAGGTCTTCAACAAACAACGCACTTCCTAATCTCTCCTCGGTTTTTCGCTTCATATTCCCAAGAGAGAAAAAACAATTTAGGTGGTTATGATGACCAAAAAATCTCTTATTTTTGTATTCGTCATTGGCATTTCCAATGTAACGCTAGCGCTGCCTTCCGTAGCAGGTATAGATACCCCCGGCTAAAGCCGGGGTTCTATGGCTTCGCCGCCGCTTCGCGGCATTACAGCTCCTCACGGAGCTGACCTGAATCCTGGCGTCCTTGACGCTCGACATAACGTTTAATGGTGTGCTCATCAATACCCACGCTGCTTACGAAGTAGCCCGGCGACCACATAATATTTTCCTTCCAATACACTTTCGAAAGCCACTCAAACTTCTTGCGCATAATCGACGACGATTGGCTTTTAAGCCGCCCCATAACATCTGCTATCGCATATTTGGGCGGGATCACCATAACCATATGTACGTGATCCTTATCAAAGCCAATCGTCTCTATCATCACGCCGGGCATACTTCGACACAGCTTGAAAAGAACTTTATGTAAGTATGCACTAACGCCAGGTTTCAGGATCCTCCGGCGGTATTTACACACCCAAACAACATGATATTGTAAACGGTATGCGCTGTGCCCAGTTGTGATAACTTCCATAAATCAACAAAATACCGCCTCCGGGCTCATTCATCCACGCCTAAAGGCGTGGTATCCTGTCTACGACCGCATGAACATTCCAGATATTGCTGGAATTCATGAAACTGCCAGGAGTGGAGCCCTCTCGGTTGATTATCGTTCTTACAGCAATCCTTACAGATCTGGTTCTTATTACCAGCCGAGGTCAGCCTCTTCTTATAGCAACACCTATAATAATTATTATCGTAATTATAACTCTGGCTCTTCATATGGCAGTCGTAGTTCCTATAATTCTAACAATCATTACGATTACTTTAAAAAACAGCAACAACGAAATGATGCCTATTTCCGGCAGATGATAAAACGTCAGAGACAAAATTCAGAACAGATACATAGAGATTTGATCAAGAGTATGAACGAAAGTCAGAGACAGTATGAGGAGGGCCAGAGAAGGCAGAATGCGTATAACGTACTTAGAAATAACCCGCCTCAATCTTTAGACAAAACGAAAAAGGCATCTAATGCCACTAGGGTAACCAACGACTATAAATTCGATTATAAGTTCTCCTGGGAAGAAGATTAATTTAAACGCTGTCATCTATATATTCTAACGATATCTATAATTCCCACGTCCAAGTGACCGGCACCCAGCGATAAACCTTTCCTCTGCGCGCCACATGTCCAACGCCCGGGAAGGGTAGATGATAGCCGATCGTCAACAATTCATCGGTTGCCGCCATATCGAGCATTTTTTTACGCGTTTTCACTGCTTGTTCCGGATCCATGTCAAAGGCAAAATGCCACTCCGGATGCTCAAAAGAAACATAGGCGTGACTTACCGCATCGCCTGTAATTAATAACTGGTTATCCTTAGATGTGAGCATAACAGACATGTGCCCTGGCGTATGGCCTGATGTACCAAGTGTTGTAATCCCCGGTAGGATTTCTTGACCTGGTTTGACACGTTTGGTTCTTGCTGACACTGGAGTCAAATTGCTCTTTGTCGTTAGAGCCATCTTTTTCTGAGCTTCAGGAACCTTTGTGACAACATCGTCATTCGTCCAAAAATCCCACTCAGAGACGTTGATGTAATATTCAGCTTTGGGAAAGCGCGGCTTTTTTTGCGAATCGTCAATAATGCCCCAGACATGATCAGGATGCCCGTGGGTAATAATCACCGTATCAATATCCTCAGGACTATAACCCGCTGCTTTAAGATTACCGACAACCTTACCGGCAGATTTTTGAAAATTCGCACCTGCCCCTGTGTCAATCAGAACAAGATTATCTCCGGTATTGATAAGGGTAAGATTGGTGTGGGTAACCAGCTCATTCACGGAAAGAAAGTTTGACTTGAGTAAGGCTTTAAGCTCAGCCTCAGGCGCATTTTTTGCCAAAAGCTTGCTTGGCAAAACAAGATTCCCGTCACTTACAATGGTGATTTCAAATGTGCCTAGATTGAACCGAAAAAAACCTGGTGCTTGGTGGTTTTGTTTTTTCTGCTTCCCCAACGAAGGTGGAGAAGGCCAGATCATATTTCCGGCTACTGCGGATAAGACAATTCCGCCAGCCATTAATATATCCCGCCTCTTCCATTGACCGCCCATCTTCATTGGCCTCCCATGACTTACATTGTTATGTTCGTTATAATCTTAGACCATGATATGGCACATGTCGCAAAGAGCATGATTAAGCAACAAAAAAGCCGGACTTTTATGAAGTCCGGCTATTCCTAACATCCTGCACCACATGGTGAGATCGCTCAGTGACCTGAGGCCAGCTTATAGCGGAACCCTGCTTTTATCTCATGGGCTGTAAGGTCATCCATAACCAAAGATGGGTTGACCGCAAAGGCGCTGTCAGACCGCCCAGAGTCAGCTTTACCCATGTCGATATAACGATAAGCCAAGTCAAAAATCAGCCGCTCCGAGACTTGATAACCAAAGCCGGCCGTCGCAGACCAAGCAAAAGTGAGATCTTCATCGCCAGCTTGTCTAACCCCCGGCGTACAAAAGCCAGCAATAGCAACCGTACAGGTCACGTCATCCATGTCATGATAAGCGAAACCGAGCCCCATGCCGATATAGGGTACGAATCCACTGTAATTACCCAAATCATAATAGAAATTCAGCATTAGGGTGTAGCTGGTCAGACTTGTAAGAAGTGGTGTGCCGGGTGCGGGGGCATTTGGCATCCAGCCGGAAAAATCCCGCTCTCCGTGATAACCAAACGTCAGGTCCGTACGTAAGCCCTCATAAAGCACTCCGCAACCAATGCCACCTTCCACTAAATACGCATCGTCTAAACTTTCACCAGAAACCCCACCATTGTAATTCGCGTCCGGATCTTCATTAAATGAATAGCCGCTATCTATGCGAAAATAACAAGTTCGGGAGGTATTTGGTGGGGGTGGTACATATGAGTCTTTCCAGGTCCCATATGCACGTTGGATAACATCTGCGGCTTTAACCTCTACTCCTACCCCTAACAAGATAACAAGAATTGCCGAGACAAGGCTCGTTCTGAACAATACTGTCATAATCCACTACCCTCATGTGACAGACCCCCTTAGTGAGAGGCCTGCAACTCCCATAATCCAATCACCCCTATTCCGAACGATACCGGTTAATTTCACATTAAAAACGGAGAACTTTCTGTGCCAATTCAGAACAAAAACGCATTTTGGGGCCTTTCATCTCTGAATAAAGTCTTACTTCAAAACACCTGTTCCTGGATGCCTCCTTATTCTATAACTTTGCTAAATCTCCCGCATACTAGTTAGGCTGCGCGTCCGTGACCCAAAAGAAAGGTATGCTGCATTGCATTATAAAGACGGTATTGTGAACACCATTGGTAATACGCCACTCATTCGCTTGAAACGTGTTTCCGAAGAGACCGGGTGCACCATTTTAGGCAAGGCAGAATTCTTAAATCCCGGGCAGTCCGTTAAAGATCGCGCCGCGCTTTACATCATTCGTGATGCAGTCTCTAAAGGTCTTCTTAAACCTGGGGGTACGATTGTCGAAGGCACGGCCGGGAATACCGGGATTGGTCTCGCCCTCCTTGCCAACGCTATGGGCTATAGGACGGTTATTGTCATTCCAGACACCCAATCGGAGGAAAAAAAGGACATGCTTCGCCTTTCAGGCGCCCAGCTTATTGAAGTTCCGGCTGTCCCATATAAGAATCCGAACAATTATGTGAAATATTCCGCTCGCCTTGCAGAAACACTCGCAGAAACCGAGCCCAACGGCGCTGTTTGGGCAAACCAATTTGATAATCTCGCGAACAGACAAGGACATATTGAATCTACTGCCGTTGAAATATGGGAGCAGACGGAGGGCAAAGTAGATGGGTTTGTCTCAGCCGTCGGCACAGGCGGAACACTTGGCGGGGTTTCCTTGGGGCTTAAAGCGCGCAATAAAGATATCAAGATTGCTTTAGCGGATCCTAAAGGGTCTGCGCTTTATAATTATTATTGTCA
This sequence comes from Methyloligellaceae bacterium, assembly GCA_965224165.1. Classification (GTDB taxonomy): domain Bacteria; phylum Pseudomonadota; class Alphaproteobacteria; order Rhizobiales; family CBDCYM01; genus CBDCYM01. Next base: position 3,112,874 of record CBDCYM010000011.1, read on the forward strand.
CGGCGAACTAAAAGCCGAAGATAGTTCGATTACCGAAGGTATCGGTCAGGGACGGGTTACGGCTAATCTGGAAGGCGTTGTGGTTGACGAATCTTTTCAAATCCCTGATGAGGAAGCATTACCTATTGTCTTTCAGTTGCTCCGGGAGGAAGGGTTGTGTTTGGGCGGTTCAACGGGGATAAATGTTGCAGGTGCAATCCGGCTTGCCAGGAAAATGGGCCCAGGCCATATCATAGTTACAGTGCTTTGTGACTATGGAAACCGGTATCAGAGTAAGCTTTTCAATCCCGTGTTTCTCAAAGAGAAAGGATTACCCGTACCAAGCTGGCTCGAAAAATCAGCAGAAGGCGTGCCACAAGTTTTCGTGTAAAATCTATACGAATAAGGAAAAGCTGGAGAGTTACCTTTTATGTGTTTCCTGGAAAAAACCGGAACCCATTGATAAAGCGGGACGCAGGTACGCTTTTCCTGGAAACCCTTGATGAGGCCAATTAATGGACGAAGAACTATTTCGCGAAGACGCATACCTCAAGCATTGTGAGGCGAATTGCATTGGCGTCAATGATCGGGGGGGCATCGTTTTAGACAGGACAGTGTTCTACGCAACAGGTGGAGGTCAGCCTGGAGACAGCGGCGTATTGACATATGACGATGGAAAGATCATCACAATTACAACGACTGTCTATGATGCAGATCGGAGTACAATTGTCCATGTTCCCACCGAGGATTCAACACCTCCAATATGTGGAGAGTCTGTGACATGCGAGCTCGATTGGGAGCGCCGTTACGCTCATATGCGCGTTCACACCTGTCTTCATCTGCTCTGCTCCCTCATCCCCTATCCTGTAACAGGGGGCCAGATCGACAATGGCAAAGGACGTCTTGATTTTGATATCCCTGATTCGATTCTCGACAAAACAGATCTCACTAATAAACTTAACCAATTGATTAACGACGATAGACCGGTTTTGGCCAAATGGATTTCCGATGATGAACTTCTGGCGGAGCCAGATCTTGTTCGAACAATGGCAGTAAAACCGCCAATGGGGACAGGCCGTGTCCGACTTATTGAAATTGAAAATTGCGATATCCAACCCTGTGGTGGCACCCATGTCAAAAGTACGGTTGAAATTGGTCAGGCAGAAGTTACAAAAATAGAGAAAAAAGGTGCACAGAATAGGCGGGTTCGTATTACGCTTATCTAACAATCAGAAAAAACAGTCCTGGGAGAATATGCAATGGCGGACAAATCCGGCAAATGGCTGGTGGAAACAGAATGGTTGGCACAGCATCTCAACGCGCCCGATCTCTTTATCCTTGATGCGTCGTGGCATTTGCCAACAGCTAATCGTAACGCTCATGAAGAATATTTATCAGAACATATTCCGGGGGCATTCTTCTTCGACATCGATGAAATTGCCGATACCGATAGGGATCTGCCGCACATGTTGCCAAGTGCCACCAAATTTTCCTCCCGTATGCGGCGTATGGGACTAGGCGATGGTATGCGGATTGTTGTCTATGACACAAGCGATCTCTTTAGTGCAGCCAGGGTTTGGTGGACATTCCGCGTCATGGGGGTTGAAGATGTGGTCGTATTAAACGGTGGTCTGCGCAAATGGAAAGCCGAAGGTCGCCCTTTAGAAGACCTGCCACCAATGCCACGTACCGAACGTCATTTTACTGCACGTCTCAACCGAGAATTAATCCGAGATCTTAGTGATATGAAATCTATTGTCGCGTCAAATTCAGCTCAGATTGTGGATGCGAGACCAGCAGCGCGTTTTTCCGGGGATGCTCCGGAACCCCGGCCTGGCTTGCGTGGTGGACATATTCCAGGTTCGCTTAACCTGCCTTTTAATGCTCTTGTTAATGAGGATGGAACATTTAAGACGGCAGACGATATCAAAACCGCTTTTAAAAATGCCGGCGTTAACGTCTCACATCCGATAGTTACGAGCTGCGGATCAGGCGTAACCGCATCTGTACTCGCATTGGCTCTTGCAATTATTGGCCACCGCCATACAGCCGTTTATGATGGCTCGTGGTCGGAATGGGGGGCTAACGAAAACCTGCCCCTTGAGACGGGAAATTGACACATCCCGATATAGGCCTCAAAACAAACTCCGTTCCCTGACATTTCAGCACTCGCCCCCTGTATCGGAACATTTTTGATCATTTGGTCGACAGCATATGAAAACAATATTGTCAGGCAATGTCTTCAACTAAGACCATTGGTGTTTTTTGGCTCAGCTCATCAAGAATAGCGCAATCAGGCTCATCATCTCTTCGACAGGCATTCACTAACCGGTTTAAGTCCTGCCTCATGACCTCGAACTCCTTAATTTTCCGATCAATTTCCGCAATTTTTTCAAGTGCAATAGCTGAAACATCACGGCTTGCACGGTTCGGATTGCGATAAAGAGCTATCAGCTTGTGGCACTCGGCAAGACAAAAACCCAGCTCCCGAGCACGACGTACAAAACGCAGCAATTCTATGTCATCTTCTGAATAGGCGCGGTAACCATTTTCCTGTCGAGGAGGTGCAGGCAGAAGCCCAACCTCTTCATAATAACGGATGGTCTTCGCCGTCAGACCGCTCTCTTTCGCTACATTTTGGATATTCATTGGAACAACCTATCTTTTGAAAACAACCATAATGCCATTCTTATAAGATAGGTAATCTTTCCAGTTACTGGAAGGTCAAGAAGGCAAATTACGCCAAAAATAGTATCTCACTGAAATTATTTAAGTTAACCGTGAAAATTGGAGACAGAGGTATTTTATGCGGCATTTATTTTAATAGCTTGGGCGATATAATGTTTAGTACACTCTTCATCCATAGCTTCCAAGGAAAAGACTCTCATCGTGACGCTAAAAAAGTTCTTTATATTCTGACTTCATATCAACATCAAATTGCATTAATCCTTCTCTATATGATTATGCTGAGGAGTCATTTTTCAGGCAGCATTGGGTCTACAGGATAGTCTTATGCACTTCTATGCGTAGCATTGCCTTTTTGAGAAGTGAGCCTATATCACAGATTACTGAAACTTCATCCCATTGACCGGTATAGTCAGCCTATTTAATTTAATATAACTCAATTCTATAAACGGCTTCAGAAAGCTGCTAAGTGATAGGCAGATTAAAAATGAGAGCTTAGCGTAACCAAAATGCCTAGAGTATGTCAGGAAAAACATGTCTTTGGATTTCCATTTGAAGGCGGGCAGCAATTTTCCGAGTACGTTACGCGACAAAACAAGGGTTAGGGTCCGAGTTTGAGGCTATCAAATTCGAAAAACCCTAAAAAAGTTGCATGAAACATAATATTGCAAATGCACAAACGGCGACTTCAAAAAGAAAAAGGCGTTTCGCGCCATCGTTTAAAAAGTCCATATCGGTTGGGGTGGCGGTAACGATCGCCGTCGCAACATTCACCTCCAGCACGGCACATGCAGCAGGAGGACTTATCCGGGACGCCGAGACCGAGAGCCTTATCCGCGTTTATGCAAGTCCAATTTTCCAGGTTGCAGGTCTTGGCTCACAGGGAATTAAAATACATCTCGTAAACAATAGAAGCTTTAACGCTTTTGTTGTGGACGGACAAAATATGTTCATCCATGTAGGCGCTCTTATGCGTGCCAAAACGCCGAACCAGCTTATTGGCGTCATTGCTCATGAAACAGGACATATTGCCGGTGGGCATCTCGCGCGGCTACGCAGCCATGTTGCACGTGCACGTTCAGCTTCTCTCATGTTGCAAATTCTGGGTATTGCCGCCATGGCTGCGGGAGCAATTGCTGGCGGTAGTAAGGATATTGGTAATGCAGGTGCCGCTGTTCTTTATGGCGGGCAAACTGCCGCACAACGCTCCATTCTGGCTTATCAGCGTGCAGAAGAATCATCCGCAGACCAAGCCGCTGTTACATATCTTAATGCAACGCGGCAATCAGCTGAGGGAATGCTGAAAACTTTTGAATATTTTGCCGACCAGGGGCTGGCATCACTGCGCTATGTCGACCCTTATGTGCAAAGCCATCCCATGCCGCAACAGCGTATTGTCCAACTTCGTGAACTAGCGAGAACAAGTCCTCATTTCGGCAAAAAGGATGCCCCGGAATTGCAGTTACGCCATGATCTCATGAGGGCAAAAATTGCAGGTTTTCTGGATCGGCCACAAGCTGTCTTAAACCGTTATCCCAAAAGTGATCAAAGCCTGCCCGCACACTATGCCCGGACAATTACGCGTTATCAGCATTTTAAGGACCTTAAAGGGTTTCTTAAGGGAGTTAATACTCTCATTAAGGCAATGCCAAACAATCCTTATTTTTATGAGCTTAAGGGACAGTTCCTTTTAGATGCCGGCAAAGCGAAACAGGCAATTCCCCCACTTCGCAAGGCCATAAAACTTGCGCCAAAAGCGAGCTTGATTCGCATACTTTTATCTCAAGCACTTCTTTCCACACGGCAGCCAAAACTTGTCGATGAAGCCATTACACATCTTCGGAAAGCCATCGTAAAAGAAAATACATCACCTGATGGTTATCGCTTGCTCGCAAATGCTTATGGCAGTAAAGGACTGACAGCGCAGGCTCAACTGGCTTCCGCTCACCGCTATCTTTATGAGGGTAAATTTGGCTTAGCAAAACAACAAGCTAAACGAGCCAAAGGGCAATTCCAAAGGGGAACCCCTAATTGGATCAAAGCTGACGATATTGTCAATTTTCAACCACCGCGTATTCAGTAGCGATTTTATGCGGTTAGCCCCATTGCTATTGGGGTATTGAATAGGAGTAAGCTGCATGACTTCCGGACTCTTTCGCACCACCCTACTGGCAGGATTATCGGTTGTTTCAATTGCGGGATTATCGGCTGTTGCGCAAGAGAAGACGTTCTCTGATGCCCAGACGAAAGCCATTGAGAAGGTTGTTAAGGACTATCTGGTCAAACACCCTGAGGTTGTCCGAGACGCTTTAATTGAACTAGAAAAACGCCAAGTTGCTGAGCAGGAAAAGCAGCAACATAAAGCTATTGCCTCCAATGCCGATTTGCTTTTCCGGTCAAAAACCTCTTTTGTAGGAGGAAATCCCAAAGGGGATGTCACGGTTGTCGAGTTTTTTGATTATAATTGCACATTTTGTAAGCGTGCCTTTAAGGATCTCGTCAAGCTCATTGAAACAGACAAAAATGTGCGTGTCGTTTTCAAAGAACTGCCCATTTTTGGTGAAGCCTCAATAGCGGCCGCAAGGGTTGCAATCGCATCTACCAAGCAAAACAAATATTTTGAGTTTCATAGTGCTCTTCTTCGGGCCCCTGGCCGTGCTACCGAAGCGGCGGCTATGAAAATCGCAAAAGAACTCAAACTTGATATAGACCAGCTGAAAAAAGATATGAAATCTAAATTCGTTGATGAGGCGTTGGCAGAATCCCAAAAACTCGCCAATGATATTGGCTTACAAGGCACCCCACTTTATCTTGTTGGCGATAAAATCATTCCTGGTGCGCCGGAAGATTTATATGACCGTATGGTCAAAATGATTGCTGATGTCCGCAAGAACGGATGTAAACAGCAAGTTTCTTGTTAGTTTTTGCCACTCTTGGGTTAGGGCGTTATGAGGCTCTAGGACTTAGAGTTCTACAACAACCCCTCTTGCTTCAACTTGGCCCGCAATGAAGCAGTGGCTTCTTCGAGACGAATTTCGTCAATTGAGCGCAACACTAAATGGGTGCCCAGCTTACCCGCCTTAAAAAATGGATAGCTCCCCATAGAAACATCTGAAAATTGATTGGCCGCCTGCGCGAGTACTGGAGCGACATCCCCCTCTGGTTTATCAACTTGTATAGTCGCAGACAGCATTTTCTTGCCTTTGCGAAGCATTGGCGTAACAGCATCAAGCATGACCTGCATGATCTTTGGAACGCCTGCCATTACAATCACGTTTTCCAACATGAAGCCTGGCGCTCCAGAGATCTGATTTTCAATAAGATCAGCACCATCAGGAATCCGCGCCATGCGAAGTCGAGCTTTTGTGAGGTCGCGATCCTTATAGCGCTCCCGCATGATCTCCAAGGCACGGGGATTAATATCAATCCCAACGGCGAATGCTTCAGCTATAGAGTCTGCTGTAATATCATCATGCGTTGGGCCTATACCGCCCGTAGTAAAAACATAGGTGTAGCGCTTACGTTGCGCGTTTACAGCCTCAATAATTTGCGGCTTATTGTCAGGCACTATGCGAACTTCACAAAGTTGAATTCCGATCGTTGTTAAATGATCTGCGATGTACCCAATATTTTGATCTTTGGTTCGCCCAGAAAGGATTTCATCACCAATTACGATAAGACCGGCACAAACAATATCTTCTTCGCTTCCCGCCAGATCATAACCTTGCTCACTCATGTCTTTTTCAGAGCCTGTTCCAGACAACGCTTCCGAATTACATTATCAATTTGTCTCTTTAATTGGCTAAGAACACTGTCGGCGACAGCATGCGCTCCCGTCAATGCCTTAACGTGAGTGTTAACAGACCTTGGAAACCGCAAGGGTATACCCAATCGTTGGGAATTTTTCTTCTTATTTAATTGCGTTCACCAATTAATTCTTATCTTCTATAACATCGACAGCCTCAAGAAAGGCCATATCAAGCAGATAAGCAAGCATCTTCAAGTCTTTTTCGCGCGCTTGCTCTCGTAGAATACGGAGTTGTTCAACCATAGACCTTGCAACAACCTTAGTATTTTCTTCCTTTATCTCACGTGATGGGGCGAGTTGCTCATTCGCAGGTAAATCTTTTGGTACGCGCATAGCATCGATGTTCATGTTGATCCTCTCCCACCTCATTAAAGATAGGCCGTAATAACCCCACTTAGGTATAAGTTGGATATAATACTAAATATGTAATCTAAATAAATATCTGAATTGTACTTACACGAAAAAAAGTGATGTTTTGAATAAAATAACAGACTGTTAAAAAATGTTGCATTGCATAAATACCTATCTTGCAGTGCCGAACTAAGCTCGGTATCTATCTGAATTATGAGATTTCCATCACCTCTTATCGAAGGAAAATTACTAAAGCGTTACAAACGCTTCCTTGCCGATGTTGAGTTAGCCAATGGTGAGGTCGTTACCGCTCATTGCGCTAATCCCGGCTCTATGCACGGTCTCAACGAAACAGGAGCCACAGTGTGGTTGTCAAAAAGTGATAACCCAAAAAGAAAGCTGAAATTTTCCTGGGAACTGGTGGAAACTGATCTGGGTGAAGGTGCAAATCTCGTTGGCATTAACACCTCACACCCCAATACCCTGATCAAAGAGGCAATTGATGAGGGAATTATTTTAGAACTCCGAGGTTATGATCTTTTGCGCCGAGAAGTCCGCTACGGAAAAAATAGCCGGATTGATATCCTTCTTCAAAGCGAAGGAAAAGCAGATTGCTATGTCGAAGTGAAGAATGTTCATCTCATGCGTGACCCAGGCCGGGCAGAATTTCCCGACTCCGTTACTGCCCGCGGCACTAAACACCTTAATGAATTAACACATATGGCCCATCAAAAGTTCCGTGCCGTCATGGTTTTCTTAGTCCAGCGAGGTGATGCAAGGGAATTTAGTCTCGCCCGTGATATTGACCCTGATTATGGAAAAGCCTTTGATCAAGCAACCGAGGCAGGTGTCGAAATACTCTGCTATTCATGCAGGATCACACCAAAAAAGATTGAAGTAAGCCATTCTATTCCAGTAAAGGAATAGCTAATGTGAGGTGGCCATCCCGCTATGTGTCACTCAGACTCAAATCACGCGGGTAATAAGGATTTCATCAGTAACAGTTTATGGTAGATTCAATCGTTGAGAGTTTTATTGTCTCATGTGATCTTCTGACCTTATGGCCACAACAAGTATCTCAAGATGACCCAGTTTGAATTAGCCCGCGCACGGGCACAAGATAATAAGATCAAAATTCATGGCCCTGAAGCATTCGAGGGAATGCTTGCCGCAGGCCAGTTGGCATCTAAGGCTCTTGATCTTGTGGCATCTGATGTCAAGCCCGGAATCACAACTGAAAAGTTAGACGAAATTATCTTTGAATTTGCGATGGACCATAATGCCATCCCTGCCCCACTGAATTATCGCGGATTTCCCAAATCCATCTGTACGTCCCTTAATCATGTTGTATGTCATGGCATACCGGGGCCTCGCCACCTAAAAGAAGGCGATATTCTCAATATTGATGTAACGCTGATCTTGGACGGGTGGCATGGCGATACCAGTCGAATGTATCCTGTAGGCGAAATTTCCCGCCGTGCGGAACGCCTCATCGAAGTGACATATGAATCACTTATGCGCGGTGTAGCCGCAGTTAAGCCCGGTGCACGGATCGGCGATATCGGACATGCCATTCAAAAATATGCAGAGGCCGAACGTTGCAGTGTGGTACGGGATTTCTGCGGCCACGGACTTGGGCGTGTTTTTCATGACCAACCAAATATTTTACATTATGGCGAACCAAACACAGGGCTCACCCTGGAGGCAGGCATGCTTTTCACCATTGAGCCGATGATTAACCTGGGCAAGCCCCATGTTAAAATTCTAAATGACGGTTGGACTGCAGTCACACGTGACCGCTCACTTTCGGCTCAGTTCGAACATACCGTCGGCGTAACAGCAGAGGGGTGTCAAGTCTTTACAACGTCTCCCGCGGGCCTTCACCACCCGCCCTATTCGGCGAATGACCGTGCGTGAAGATAGCGAGAATACAGGATTTGAAGAAGCCGATATCGCCAAGTCGGACCGGCTTGGACATCGGGAACGTTTGCGCCAAAGGTTTCGAGAAGGGGGTGCCGACGCTTTACCTGATTATGAACTCCTGGAGCTCGTACTTTTTCGGGCGATTCCTCGCCGTGATACCAAACCGATCGCTAAAACTTTGATTAAGGAATTCGGCTCTTTTGCTGAAGTCATCCATGCACCAGAACAGCGCCTTCTCGAAGTTTCCGGCATCGGTCAGTCAGCTATTACAGAGTTCAAACTCATTCGTGCTGCAGCACTGCGCCTTATGCAAGGTGATATCATGGATCGCCCAATTTTGGGTTCCTGGTCAGCTTTACTTAAATATTGCCATGCCGCAATGGGATTTGAAGCACGCGAACAATTCCGCATTATTTTTCTTGATAAAGCAAACCGCATTATTGCCGACGAGGTGCAACAGGAAGGCACAGTTGATCACACACCCGTCTATGTGCGCGAGATAGTGAAAAGGACGCTTGAACTCTCAGCCACGGCGATCATACTCGTTCATAATCACCCCTCTGGCGATCCGACACCGTCACGTGCCGACATCGATATGACAAAACAAATTATTACCGCCACCAAGAATCTCGGTATTGTCGTGCATGATCACATTATCATCGGCAAAAATGGTCACGCCAGCTTTAAAGGGCTGAAGTTGATTTAGAGTAGGATCACCTACTTTTATAAAACCCGAACTTCACCTGTTGGCGGATCGACCTCTACTCTCTCACTTGTCTTTATCTCAGCCGTAATGTCGCTCGCAAAGCGATCAATGAGGGGCAAATTCGCAAACGCAGCCCCCTGTGCCATAATGGGGTTTGCAAAATTCAAAATAAGTGCTTTTGGCGCCATGTTACGAGAAACCATGTCCCGCAGCATCCATGCTGTCGCCACGCCCCCCTTAGCGATATTCAGGATCAAAATGCTCCCCACATAACTCTGACCAAAAAGCACATGCTGAGGGCGGGAAAAGATGCCTTTAACCCGATCCAAATCATAGCGTGCACTGAAATTGTCATGAGCGACCAGCGCATCACCTGTAACATTTTCTCCTATGCCAAAATGTCCTGTATAGATCCGTGTGCCTTTGCTCATGATAGCCCCTTCACCATGCGGCCTGAAACCGCGCTTTCAACACAGATTTCCATGCTTGCCAGCACCGGTTCATAACCATAACCACCGAGAATGTTCACAAGCTTCGCTGAATTGCTCATGAGACGCTTCCAGCCATTTGCTTCACCGATCTCACGCGCATACATTTGATAAAAGCACACGCCTTGCAGTACGATACCGCCAGCTCCCTCTATTGTTTGGGTGAACCCCATACGATCGCACGCACCTTTGATCTCTGGCGAGGTTGCCGCAATCAAACTTACGTCTTCATGGATTTGCCGCCCCGCAAGCAGATCAGCGAGTGACCTCATCTCCATCAACGATAATTGCGGCCCGGCAAAAACAACCACATCCAGACGATCATCCGAGGGCCAATAAGAACAGATCAACTCTTGCACATCCGACTCACCGAGAGTGATGGGCAAAGGCACTTGTCCATCAAAACAAGCTTTCATATTGGGTGCTTCTGGAGTGACACCGGGCATGTGAAACAAAGGCGTTGAGCCAAAACTTGCAAGAGCGGCTCCAAATTGCTTTAGCTCATCCGATGTTGGAATATCTTGAAGCCCCGTGATAACCGGAACATCCCAATAAGATCCCATATGCCGACCAACAAGCGCTCCAAGCGCACCCCACTCACTTAAATCACTTGGTTGAAAATGTGTCGTAAAAAGTTTGTTGCCTTTACGAAATTGGTCAAGATGAAATCCATAACGTGCCGTGCGCCCCGTCAACGCCGCTGCCAAGGCGGATGGGCCACCTTCAAAATTGGTCCGTGCCCCTTGAACGCTATTGGCATAAATGGATGAACCTGTATCCCCAAAAGCAAGATGCTCGCCTAAGACCGGTGGCATAATGGTCTGATAGTTGATGCATGTGTCGGTCATCATGACGCCAAGCTTTTGAAAAGCTGCTATGGCCCGACGTTCCAATGAGACCTGATCAGATGTCTGGCGAAGACGTTGATAGGCATCAAAATCAACTCCGCGCGGATCGGTGACTGTCGGTACGCGAACGTGACGCTCGTTCTCGGGTAACACACTTAGAGATTCTAAAAAGCTGACACCATCGGACCCAAGCGCCTCTGGGTCAGCCATGAGATGAACCTGGGAAATTTCAACACAGCCCTCTGCATCAAAAAAATTGCCAACAGCAAGGATTTGCTCCATTGCGAATTTGCGGGCCGGTCCCTCCTCCCCCGCCAGCATAGCTTGCTCGTGGTCTGTAAGTTTCATCATTGGGCGTTATTGCTGTTTGGTATTATTCCGCAGCGGCACTTTCGGTAGACTTCTTACTCTCTTGCTTCAGAGGATTGCCGACTAATGCGCTATAAACACTCGCAGCAAATGTTAGCGCACCTGCAATAAGGAGACATAACCCGATCGGACGAGACAAGTAGCCTGTGATGTCGTAATGCAGCAATTGCATGGCTTGAGCGAAGTTCTTTTCACCAATCTGTCCTAAGATCAGACCCAGAACGATGCCAGGAATGGAATAACCGGAACGGCGCATAAGAAAACCAACAATCCCAGCCAAAAACATCACCATCACATCAACGACCAGACCACGCACCGCGTAAGCTCCTACCGTCGCAAGCAACAGAATAAGCGGGGCTAAAAATTGGAACGGTATACGCAGCAAATGCAGAATTGTTTTGGTTTCTAAAAATCCAACGAGGAGGATCGATAAGTTAGCAAAAAACATTGCCGCAAAAACAACCCAGACCAAATCACCGCTATTGATAAACACCAAGGGGCCAGGCTCCATATCATGCATTTGGAACACACCGACCATCATCGCAGTCAACGCGCCGCCAGGAAGTCCAAGCGCCAAGAGAGGTATCATAGCAGCCCCGGTTGCCGCATTATTTGCGGTCTCCGATGAAATAACGCCTTCAAGCTTGCCCTTACCAAATTCTATACGATCTTTTGACCAGCGAACGGCCTCGTTGTAGCCCATGAATGCCGCAAGCGTTGCGCCAATCCCTGGCAAAATTCCGCAAAAAAATCCAATAATTATGGACCGCAAAACAGCAAGCTTGTGCGCCCATAGCTCCATGAACGACGGAAAATCGACACTAAGCTTTGGTGCCTTATAAACGCCTGTGGCCTTCTTCTCCGCTTGAACAAAAACCTCAGATACAGCAAAAAAACCAAGAATTGTTGGGATAAAATGGATACCTGCAAGAAGATAAGGAAAATTGAAATCATAACGCTGGATGCCGCCAACCGGATCAAGCCCAACAACCGCGATCATCAACCCAAGCCCAATGGATAATAACCCCTTCCAAAGCGTGGCCGCCCCTACCGACGCTGCAACGGCAAGACCAAAAAAAACCAAAGCAAAAATCTCAGGCGGACCGAAATTCGATATGGCCCATTCTGCAATCGGTGCCGTTGCAATCATCATAATAACGGCCGATATGGTCCCGCCAAGAGCAGAGCACAAAACCGCCGCACCAACGGCCTTACCCGCTTGCCCTTTTTGGGTCATCGGATAGCCATCTATAGCGGTTGGTGCATTTTCCGGCGCACCCGGAATATTAAACAAAATAGCCGTAATCGCTCCGCCATAAACGCCAGTGCAATAGATCACGGAGAAAAGCATGATGCCATGCTCGGGTTTTAAATGAGCTGTAAATGGCAAAAGGATCGCCGCAAGTGTTAGCATACTCACACCGGGTATTGCGCCAAAGAGCATGCCGCCGACAACTCCGAATAGGAAAATGGCGATACCTATAGGATCACTGAAAAGCGCTACAGTTCCTCCTAAAAAGTTTTGGAATGTTTCCATTTAATGTTCCGATGCGATATGCCCTAACGAATAAGAACCAACAGCCAATTGCTGAAATCGTAAAAAGGATGAACGTTGCCTGTTGGCAGGCCCACATAAAGCAATTTGGCGAAAACAAGGAGAATGACAAAATAGACCAGAGCGGTAACACCGAGAATCCATTTCCAACGCCGCTCCCCCATCAAAAGGATAATTCCGACAATAAAAAACGGGGTCAGCGCATAAAACCCAAGATCCTCCATCAGATAAGCGAAGACAAAGGGAAGCGCGAGCATTGCCGCCACCCGTGCGGTGGTCTTTAAAGAACGCTCACTCCTCTCCACAATATGAGGCGTCTCGCTATCCTCTTGTATCTCAGATTGTTTAATAGGCTCATCTTCCTGGAGGGCACCATGGCGCCAATGCCAGTACAAATTCCCGATAGCAGCAACTAAAATGAATAAGATGACCCCCCGAGGCCAAGCTGCAGCGCCAAATTTGTAAATTTCGATAGGTTGATCAAAATCAAAGGTAAAATAGAAAGCTATTATCGCAAAAAGCGCCCAAAAAATTGTTTCGATAATATGGTTGGACTGTAACTTCCCCATAACCCTAACACCTATCAGCAAGCCCCGATCCTATTTCGAACCGGGGCTCGCTATTATTCTATGTGTCTGACGAAAGCAGATCTGATGGCATCTATTTTTTGGCCTTTAAACCCATTTTCTTGTAGACGTCACGATACGCTGCAATGGTTTTTGTAATGAGTTCTTTTGAACCTTTCGTATCGCGGAAGCTTTGGATGAGGTTCATATATTTCTTCTCATTATATTTCTGATAGCTCTCTTGGCAGAAAGCTTTTTGGAAAGCCCATTGCAGCCATTTCAGACGATCTTCCGGTACGCCTTTCTTCACATAAAAACCGCGGAAGCGCATAAGCGGATCAAATTTCAAACCTACGTCTTTTAAGCTAGGAACGTCCGCAAAAGCGGCAGGACGCTCGTTCAAAAGTGTAAGGATGGGTTTAAACTTTTTGGCGTCAAGGAAATTTCTCACATCACCTGGTTGCTCAAAAAGCGCATCCACCTGACCACCTGCTAACGCGCCGTAACGCGGTGCGCCCTTATCAAAACTGATCTGCTGGATTTTGATCCCGTAGTGATCGGTAATGAATTTCAAATTCACCCGCTCCATGGAACCTTCTTTTGAAACATTGGCGATGGTCGCCTTGCCATCTGCCTTTTTCACATAGTCGACGAATGATTTCCAGTCCGTAAAACGTTTCTCATCAGCGCGAATGTAGATCTGTGAAAACGTGATTTGCGAGGTCACAAGCGGAATAAGATCTTCTGACGGATTGGGTTTGCTTGGATCGAGAGCATGGGCGCTGGATGCATCATCAATATGTTCAAGTACAGAGTATCCATCTGCGGGAGTAGCCATATAGGCCGTCATACCGACAGTGCCACTGCCGCCTGGTTTATGATCACGATTTATGGCAACGCCGGTAAGCTCGGTCACCGCCTGGGCCATTGCCCGGGCCACCTGCCCTGAACCGCCAGCCGGACCATAAGGTACAACCATTGTTAAGGCTCTTTCCGGAAACTTACCTGGTTTGTCTAATTTTCCAGGCAAACTATCTGTCGCACATGATCCCGCCAGCGCGGGCGTGCCAAACAGAATTAAGGCTGCTACCGTAATAGCACTCTTTGTAATATATCGTGGTGAAGTCACTGACTTCCTCCCTTTCCTCTCTACAGAAACCTCATGCATAGTATCCTCGTACCAATGCTCCGTCACATCGCTCGGGGATGATCCAGTGAGAAGCTTGGCTCCCAATTATTATTTTCAATTAAATCATAGTTTTGTCTACTAAGATTTTTCCCGGATTTTTCAAGCATGTGCTGTTGCATTATGGCAGGCTAGTCGCATTGGTGGCCATATCGCTTTAGAGGTATGGTCAATAAATTTTCCCACCGGAAAAACTCCGCCAAAACGAGTCAAACCTATCTGTATTCAATGCCATAACGATTGCACGCTTTCACATCTAACCATTTGATAAAAAAGGATATTTCCTCTTACTCTTCTCTCATCCGTAAATCGAGAGTATGAGTGCCTATTACTTGTTTGTCGAATAAGGCTCAAATTATGTCTCATACACTATCAGGACCAAGCGGTGGCATGGGTGGCCATCCATTTGATGACGAACCGTTCTCGGAGAATATCAGAATTCGTGAGGTGCGGGTCTGGGCGGGCAATTACGTTGATGCAATCCAGCTTGTAGTTGATATAGACGGCGAGGCTATCGAACAACCAAAACGAGGAGGGGACGACGGGGATCTCGGCATCCTTAAGCTCGGTGATACAGAATACGTGACCGAAATCTCAGGCCGTTACAGCAGCTACATTGTCTCATTAAGTATCCGCACCAATCGTGGCCAGACCCGGCGTTTCGGAGGCCAGAGCGGCGGCAATGAATTTATCTATGCGGCACCCGATGACCATCACATCGTTGGCATTTGGGGACGAGCAGAGCGGCTACTTGATTCGGTCGGCGTATATTTCACGAAATTGCCCTAGAATTTTCTCTCTCCAAAGCTGTTCATACTGGCGCAGCTCTGCTATCAGGCCACGTCTTGCACCAAATCATCCTCCAAAGGTCTAATGTATGAAAAAAAAATGCGTTCATTTATGCAAATCGCTCGATTTTCCGAACACATTGAGGCAAGATAAATTATAGCCCTGCTACTCCGATCCCTACTTTTATCCAACTCTCCGAATAAGGTGGTGATCCGTACACAGATAATATAAGACATGTGCCTTCGAAAGGTTCGATAAATGTTCAGATTAGCTGCTCTTATCACCGTGATTGCTCTATGTACTGCCTTCCTTATCTTCCCTAGAACTTCAGAACGACGAGTAGCATTGGTTATCGGTAACGCGGCTTATCAGCATAGTCCCAGACATAAAACCGCAGAGGCAAACGCGAGTGACATTACAGAATCCCTTCGCAAACTTGGTTTTGAGGTAATTAACGGCATCAATCTAAGTGTCCCGGCAACACATGCACGCGTCCGTAGATTTGCCAAAATTTTACGAAATGCCGATGTTGGTCTGCTCTATTATTCCGGCAACATGATCCAAGTAAATGGACGTCATTATATCTCCCCGATCGAAACGAATTCTTGGACAGCATCCAATGTTGAATTTCAGACAGTGCCCCTCGACCCACTCCTGCGAGAGATGGAACGTCTGTCACGCATTAATCTGGTTTTTCTTGATGCCTGCAGCAACCCTTTGAAGCAGAAGCCTACATCTAACAACGCACTACGCATCGTTCAGGTCCCGGGGCTTTGCCGTGGCATTTCTCCCATTGAAAATCGAGAAGGCATGTTGATTGCCTATGGGAACAAGCCTGGACGACTTGCTTCCCAAATGAATGTTCACAATAGCCCGTTTACGAAAGCTCTTTTGACCGAGATCTATGCCGCTTCATCTATTGAAGACATTTTAAGTAAGGTCCGTCGAAACGTTATGGACGCGACGGCCAATCAACAGATCCCTTGGTATAGCACTTCACTACATCGGACATTTGTCTTCAATACCGATGGTGTAGAGAACGAAATGTTGCAGAAAGCCGAACGTCAAGCGGCAGCAGCTATACAAACTTTGTCAGAAAGGCTGGATAGGGCCAATCATGACCTTGCAGCACTGCGTTTGGTGATAAATGCATCCTATGACCACAGGGCCTTGCAAACTGCATCCCTCTCCAACAATACACCGCCACCGGGACATAAGAAGGCTTCAATCTATAAGAAGCGCTCCAAAGTAAAACAAAAAAGGATTGCGCAACCTAATATGAATTTGCAGCTCGTGGCTCCCCCAAATAATGCCGCCCTTAAACTTTCAAAACACGCAATAAAAACTCAGCTTCAAGAAAAACTGCAACATATGGGCTGTTACAAAGCGAAAATAGACGGGATTTGGGGCAAGTGGTCACGACGAGCTCTTGTGCTCTTTAGCCGGAACACTCGTGTCGAGCCTCCTACCTGGAGGCCTAATGGTGAATTACTGAACTTCTTGAAAGATTTTTCCGGAGATATTTGTAGGGCAGGGTGCGATGCGGGTTCTGTGAAAAATGCACAAGGTCAATGTGTGGCTCATACAGCATCGTTAAAAACTTTTATCTCCCCGAAGAGACGTCTACAACGCACCAAGGCTCGGCGAAAAACATCATCAAGGAAGAGAGCTTATAGGAAGAGCCGGCGGAAACAAACCTCGTACAAACGACGCGTTTCGGGTCGGAGAAAATCCTCTCGTCGGTCTCGCAACAGTCGATCTCGCAACAGAGGCCGCCGGTCACGCTATGTCAAGCGGTATGGTCACCGCAAATATAATGGCGGATACCGGCGCTATCATAGAGGTTGGGCCCAAAATTACGCGGCAACACGTTGGTAATCCTGCCAAACAGTTTAATCACGCCCGATACTCGAATATTCAAATCCTAAAGAACGTGTATTGGTCGGCTCATAAATGTTACGCAGATCAACAAGAATATTGCCCCTCATATGCGATTTGAGCTGTTTGAGATCGAGGGCGCGAAACTCATTCCATTCCGTCAATACGACCGTAATATCAGCATCCCTTGCGGCGTCAAGAGCATTTTCGCTCCACTGGACACCCGGCAGTAAAGCCTCGCCTTGTTTGCGCCCCTCGGGATCATATACTCTTACGGTTGCACCACTTTCCTGAAGCATAGGGATAATAACGAGGCTCGCAGCTTCCCGCATATCGTCAGTATTGGGCTTGAATGTTACGCCAAGTACCGCAATTACCTTGTCTCGCACATTGCCACCTGCAGCGCTTTTTATACGTCCCCCCATGGCAATTTTGCGCTCGTCATTGACCCGCTGCACCTGTTCAATCAATGACATCTGGGCTTTGTTTTCACGTGCTGTGCGAATGAGTGCGGATACGTCTTTTGGAAAGCACGACCCACCATATCCTGGCCCTGGGTGCAAAAATTTGTCGCCAATACGCTTATCGGCACCAATTGCCGTTGCAACTTCCTGTACATTAGCACCAACTTCCTCACAGAGATCCGCTGTCTCGTTGATAAAACTGATCTTCATTGCAAGAAAGGCATTCGCTGCATATTTGGCAAGCTCAGCTGATTCCCTCCCCGTGAAAATGACGGGAGCATTTCTTATTGTCAGTGGCTTATAAAGCCGCTCCATAATATCCTGCGCTCTTGGATTATCACATCCTACAAGAACACGGTCGGGATGGGTGAAATCCAGAATTGCTGAACCTTCCCGAAGAAATTCAGGATTTGAGCAAACAGCAAAGTCAGCGTCGGGCCGCAACTCGCTAAGGCGACGCTCAATCTCCCGGCTGGTCCCGACGGGAACGGTTGATTTAGTTGTGATCACCGTAAAATCATTAAGATGCGGTGCGAGCTCTTCAACGGCTGCAAATACGTAAGAAAGATCGGCGTGACCATCACCACGGCGCATTGGCGTTCCAACTGCAAGGAAAATTAAATCAGCAGATGCAACCGCATCCCCGAGATTGGTTGAAAATTTAAGACGTTCCGCTGCGAGATTGCGTTCAAGAAGGTCATCTAAACCGGGCTCGAAGATTGGAACCTTACCACTATTTAGCTGTTCAATCCGGTCACCATTCTTATCGATACAGTGCACATTCCAGCCAAATTCTGAAAAACAAGCTGCCGAGACGAGCCCGACATAGCCCGCTCCAACCATGCAAATATTCATGATTGCCCTCGTTTATGATGAACGTTTTCAAAGATGATCTTTTATTTTTATCATCCGCGTTTTATTGAAATATCCATTCGTGTGGTAGTGCTATTTGCTTTTGTATTTAATCTCAGCTTTTAACACATAACCACACAAAAGATCATAACCTTACAAGCTTCTGAATTAATTAATGAAAACATTTTTCTTTTAAAGATATGGTTTGTTTAAACGTTTTGATGAACCTGCATTAATGGTGTTAAGACATGGCGACGCGATTGACCTACATTTTAGCGCTGGCCCTGGTACTTACAACGGCATTAATTCTGCGCATATGGGACCCAAATGCGCTTGCACATTCACGTCTTCTCATTTTTGACAGCTATCAACAAATTTCTCCACGCATATATGACCCTAAGTCACCTGTGCGCATTATTGATATCGATGAAGCTTCTATCGAACGCATTGGTCAGTGGCCATGGCCGAGAACAGTTCTTGCTGATTTGGTACAAAACCTTAATCAACTTGGCGCGGCGGTCATCGCCTTTGATATTGTGTTCTCGGAGCGGGACCGGCTTTCACCAGAGCAACTGGTACAACAATGGCCAAAATCATCCGCTCTTGAAAACTTGCGGAGCGAGCTTGGGAAACTGCCAGCTCATGACGAAGTATTTGCAAAGTCGCTGGCGGATGGGGCGGTAAT
Organism: Methyloligellaceae bacterium; assembly: GCA_965224165.1. GTDB lineage: Bacteria > Pseudomonadota > Alphaproteobacteria > Rhizobiales > CBDCYM01 > CBDCYM01. The sequence continues at coordinate 3,132,006 of CBDCYM010000011.1, forward strand.
CATGGGTTTTATCGCTCATGACCATCAATCCGAGAAATTACCTCTCACTAAAAGCGGCTTTGCTTTCGCTGGTGACGATCCCAAGCTTTTTGCTCCATCTTATCTAGGAGCAACCGTGAGTCTGTTTTCCTTACAAGAAAAAGCGTCAGGCATCGCCGCACTTAACTGGATCCCCGAGCATGATCAGATTATTCGCCGTTTACCAATGATTGTGCGCATAGGCGAAACACTTTACCCATCGCTTTCCCTTGAAAGCCTGCGTCTGGCGCAAGGGGCTTCAACATTGCTCATCAAATCATCAGGCGCCAGTAACGAACATTCTTTTGGTGCCAAAACCGGTATCAATCATTTACGCGTGGGAAACATAATTGTTCCCACGGATGCCAAAGGCCAGATGTGGCTCAAATTTACGAAAACGGATGCACGGCGCTATATTTCTGCATGGAAAATTCTAAAAAACGAGATCCCTCAGAATGAAATCGAAGGTCGAATTGTCTTGATCGGCACGAGTGCAGCGGGTTTATTTGATCTGAGGACAACACCTTTGGAGACCTCGGTACCCGGCGTCGAAATTCACGCTCAGGCAATTGAGCAGATGGTCTCTGGTGAGTTTCTGCAACGGCCTGATTTTGCTGCTGCAGCTGAAATTTTTTATATGCTGGCGCTTGGTATTGCAGTTGGCGCCATTATTTATCTGGCAGGAGCGTTCTGGAGTGCCTTTATTGTAATTTCAGCCATTGCGGGCGTAGCAGCAGCCTCATGGTTTTCTTATACCAAATTCGGATGGCTGGTCGATCCCATCTATCCAAGCTTTGCTATCCTTGCTGTTTATATTTCAGGTACGCTCTATGTCTACTTGCGCACTGAAGCCGAGCGTAATCGTGTGCGTAATGCTTTCAGCCACTACATGGCACCGGCCCTTGTGGAAGAATTGGCCTCCAGCCCCGACAAACTAAAACTTGGTGGAGAGATGCGCGAGCTTACTCTGCTTTTTTGTGATGTCAGAGGCTTCACCGCCATTTCAGAAAACCTTGATGCTGAATCTTTGACCCGCTTCATAAATAACCTCTTCACTCCATTGACCGACATCATTCTTGAAGCCAGAGGTACTATCGATAAATATATGGGGGATGCAATTATGGCGTTCTGGAACGCCCCTCTGGATGATCCAGCGCATCCCACAAATGCCTGTAGAGCGGCACTGGCAATTATGGGTAGGATTGAAGAGTTGAACAAAGTTTGGAAGCAGGAAGCGAAATTGCAAGGACATGCGTATCATCCGGTCCAGCTTGGCATTGGTATTAATTCAGGGCTCTGTTGTGTTGGAAATCTCGGTTCTGAACAGCGGTTTGATTATTCCGTCATCGGCGATAGCGTAAACATTGCATCTCGCCTTGAAGGTCAAACGAAAGCCTATGGTGTGAAAATCATCATTGGTGAAACAACGGCAGCGCATATTTCCAATTTTGCCTCCCTTGAGATTGATCGCCTTCAAGTCAAGGGTAAGAAAGAGCCGGTAAGGATCTTCGCACTTATGGGTGATGAGGCAACCGCCCGAACAACCGCTTTCATTGAATTGAATAAAAAACACAATGCCATGCTAGCGGCTTATCGAGCGCGCCAGTGGGATGATGCGGACAAGCAGCTTGAAGCCTGCCAGGCACTAGGTGAAAAAGAACTTATTCAGATCTATGATCTTTACGCCAAACGCATTAATGATTTTCGCGCGCACCCTCCACCGGAAGATTGGGATGGCCGTGCCGTCGCAGAAACAAAATGATATGACGCGCAGAAAAGTAGGGTTGAACATACAATGTCTCAAACTGCCATTGATATTTTGACAGCCATTACATTGCTTACGGTGAAGCACACAATTGCAGACTTTTTCCTGCAAACACCTTACCAATATCGCAATAAGGGACGTTATGGGCATCCGGGAGGCCTACTTCATGCAGGCGTTCAAGCGGTCTTTACAACGCCTGTTTTTCTTATCTTGCCACCTGCAAGCCTGGCGCTCGCCGCGCTTATTCTCTTCGGTGAGTTTCTTGCCCACTATCATATTGATTGGCTGAAAGAAAACATTGTCAAATGGGGAAATTGGACACCTCAAACTCATGCCTTCTGGTATGCGATCGGCATAGATCAGCTTGCGCACTATTTGACCTATGTCGCCATCATTGCGGCCATTTTGATGTATTGAAGCTATTCACTTACTCCAATTTATTTCTGTGTTTCAGCTCAAGGTAAGCTGCGGCGTGATCAAGATTTTCATGACCTGCTTGAGCAAGTGTTTCAAAAATGTCCCGTGCCTGAGACGTCATAGGTAATGTCAGATCGCGTGACTCGCCAAATGCCATCGCCGTTCTTAAATCCTTGAGTTGCAAACGCACCGGACCCCCGGGATTGAAATCACCCTTGATCATGCGCCGCCCATGGTTTTGCAAAATAACCGAGTCAGCAAAGCCCCCTGTAAGCGCATCAATAACACCTTGCGGATCAGCACCTCCTTGTTCCGCAAGAATAAGGGCTTCCGCCACCGTTGCAATCGTATTGCCGACAATCATTTGATTAGCGAGCTTTGCGAGGGATCCTGCACCGGCTCCTCCAACATAAGTTGCCCGTCCAAAAATAGAAAAGACAGCATGTAATCGGTCAAATGCCTCCCTATCCCCCCCAGCCATTATGGCCAGCGTTCCATCACGTGCACCCGGTTCACCACCGGAAACTGGCGCATCCAGATAAGATAATCCCTTCTCCTTAGTGGCTTCACCTTGCCGCAAGGCTGTTTCAACAGGGATTGAACTCATAACTAATATTGTCGCCCCCGGCTTCATCACATTAAGTAGGCCGCCTCCTTCAACACCAAAAATCACTTCATCCGTGGCCGGACCATCACTTACCATCAGAACGGCTGTATCGACATCCTTGGCTGCATCTTCTGCAGTTGTTACCACGTCAACCCCATAAGCTTTTAGGGGCTCCGCTTTTTCCGGTGTCCGGTTCCAAGCAGAAACCGAGAACCCACCTTCTGCCAGCCTGTGTGCCATGTGGAATCCCATAATTCCGGTACCAATAACGGCAACCTTATCTTTGTCTGGCATATTATCTCTCCAGCAAACCTAGTGATTAGCTTCGATGCAAATTAGGATAAGCACTAATTTAATTTTGTCTGCTCGACGATCCAATTCAAAAAAGCTTCGGACCCACCCGTAGCCTCGAATACCAGTAATGCGGGATTATCATAAGAATGAAGTGATTTAGCCTGTTCTAAAACAGCCTCTTGAAGCCCACGCCTTGTCTTAATCAGCATTGCAGTTTCTTTGGTCTGCTCGCACCTCCCTTCCCATTCATAAATTGAGGTCATGCCGGGAAAAATGTTCACACAAGCTGCGAGCCTGGCATCAACAAGTACGCTTCCGACCTTTTCGGCCTCCGCCTCTGTCGCAAATGTGGTGTAAATCAGAATGAGTTTGTTAACATCATCCATCACTTAAGCCTTCCGCTATTGGAATATACTTGATATTAACCACGCCCTTGTCCACCAAATTTAATTCTATCTATATTAGGGCTATATTGCCTGCAAAGAGAAAGCGGGCCAAGTGCAATGTTGGAAACAAAACAGATATTCAAAAACATAGCTTTCGTTGCCAGCGCAACTCACAAAGCACAAAATGCGATGGCGCGCCTATCTGAACGCTACGGACAATGTAATGTAGAAGATGCTGATGCTCTTGTCGCACTTGGTGGCGATGGTTTTATGTTGCAAACATTGCGCAATTCAATGACAACCGGCACTCCAATCTATGGCATGAATTGCGGTTCGGTTGGTTTTCTCATGAACGAATATAACGAAAATCAGCTTTTAGAAAGATTAGAACAGGCAGAAGTTAATATCATTCATCCACTACGTATGGTGGTACGTAATCAAGACGGTAAGGACTTCAAAGCTCTGGCAATTAACGAAGTCTCTCTCTTCCGTCAAACCTATCAGGCAGCAAAATTGTCTATTTCTGTAGACGGCAAAGTTAGAATGCAAGAGCTTATATGTGATGGTGTTCTCGTCTCAACTCCAGCCGGAAGTACCGCATACAATCTTTCAGTCCATGGCCCGATTCTGCCTATCAACGCACCGTTACTGGCTTTAACTCCGATAAGTCCATTCCGCCCTCGACGTTGGCGCGGTGCACTGCTTCGCAATGAAGCACAAGTGAAGATCAGCGTATTGGAAGCAGATAAGAGGCCCGTGAGTGCCGTTGCCGATCATACTGAGTTCCGATCAGTGATCGACGTCAATATTGAAGAAGATAGCTCAATAGACTTACGTATGATGTTCGACCCTGGCCACGCGCTGGACGAACGAATCCTATCGGAACAATTTCTTTATTAAACGCTAGATCAATCTCCGATTAAATGATTGTATCTAATCGTGAAAAAATTGATTGATAACAAAAAGATAGAGCATGTTAAGTAAAAATAATAAATGCAACATGCTCTAAATCGTATTTTTCCGGAACACTCCGTGACAAGCTATTAACTGTGCATACGTGCAATATGCATGCCCCCCCAAAAAAAGTTGCATAGCTGATTCAACGTTTTTTAATGCCCTCACTATAGATAATAGCAGGTTAGGTAACGATAAGACCAAAATCTTTTTTTGGGGCTGGGCTGTAAAAATAGCTCAAAGCAATATGGCGAAGATCGCATTTGATAAGCTACGTTTTGTTGTTGTGGACGACAACACACATATGCGACGCATAGTACGCACGCTCCTTCGCGCCTTTGGCTCCCGTGAAATTTATGAGGCTGAAGATGGCGCATCAGGTCTTGAGGCGGTTGAGGCCTACTCACCTGATATTTTGATTACAGATATCAAAATGCCGATTTTTGACGGGATCGAACTCATACAAATGATCCGCAATCCGGACGGCTCAAAACAACCCTTCATACCTATCATTGTCCTAACAGCTTATTCGGAAAAAAAACATGTTTTGCAGGCCCGTGAGGCGGGTGCTACAGAATTTCTTTGCAAACCTGTATCTGCAAGTGCACTCTTTAGGCGCATTCAAAACGTTATCGAAAACCCTAGGCCATTTATCCGTACAACCGACTTTTTCGGTCCAGACCGTAGGCGTTTTGTGAACCCCAATTACACTGGAACGGAACGGCGAAAAACAAGTAGTGAGTCTTACGTGGTGGACTCTTAGATTTTGTCTGTTAGGGCCAATAAATCGAGACAAAAAATGAAAAGTGAAACAAAAACGACCAAGGACGGGTATAAGTACGAGGTAATTAAGCCGCCAGAAGACCTTAAGGGTAAAGCCATCTCATCATCAGGCGCTGGCTCAGACTTTGGCTTTGATATTGCAGCAATAAAGCGTGCAGAAAAAGCCCTCGACGGTCTCTCAGAAAATTTCACTGATTGGATGAACATCGAACTCGATAAACTCGATGAAGCGCGTCAATTGATCAAAAAAAATAATTTTTCGACAGAAACAGTGGAGCAGCTCCATAATGTCGCCCATGATCTCAAAGGGCAGGCCAGTACTTTTGGCTATCCGATGGCGACGGAATTTTGTGCTGCCCTATGTTTGTTAATCGAGACCATACCCGACATAAACCGGCTACCAATCACACTCATTGATCAATATGTAGATGCCGTACGGGCAGTAGTGCGGGAAAAAGTGACCGATACTGAGGACGAGAAATCCAATAAAGTTTTGCAGGAGCTACGCAAGGTCACGGCAGAGTTTGTCACCCAAGAAATTAGGCTTGCAAAGAACGCTTAGAGCAGGATCAAGAATCGCGGCTAATCCGTGCGAAGAAATCCTCTCCCAGCGGAGCAAAATCCACTGAAGCGAATTTCACATTTGAACGGGTCGTACGTACGGTCCAATCGTTGCGCGTATTCTGCTGCTTAGATGCCTTGAGCACAGTTGCCTCAGTATTTTGTAACGGCTGCTTTTTGCTTATTTTAGAGGTCTTGTTATCTGGACGCGAAGTATTGTTGGATTGGCTTGGGGTCACAATGGTTTCCCAGGCACCAATACCACCGGTAGCATTTCCGGCAATATCCCGAGCTTTGAAATTTGCTTTCGCGGATAAAGGACGAAATTTTGTTCGAGCTTGGTTTATCCGTAGCTGCCAATCCCCTTCCGTCATATCAGGGGACGCACTAGTGACTTTGACGTTGACGTCACTTTTGGTCAGAATTTTATAAACTTGAGCCAGCGAACGCGGCCTGCCACGCGAATAAAAAATTTCAGGATTAGACTTGGCCGCACTCGGAAAATAAGAAGAAGCTTTCCAATTTGGATGAGCTTTCGCTAAATGGGTAATCCGTACAGCATCGCCAGGACCCAGGAAATGCGCAGCGTAGAGTTCACCCGCAGATGGGTTCCGTCCAAGCTTGGCACTCATATACTCTGAGTTCTTTTGAGCGTAAGCACCGGCAATTACCGCTGATACGGTTGGATCATTGCGAAGGTTCAGAATTTCCCGACGTGTCGTGGCATCGGGCACATAATAATTTCCTTTTGCGGATGCTTGGATATTCCTCGCATAGTGACCAAGCCCAAAGCGATGCCCATCTTCTTTGATGGTTTTTAGCCAAGTATTCTCTATGAATTGAAAAAGCCCAGTGGCACTTGAGCGTGGCGATCTGGCATTGATCTTAAAGTTGCTTTCCCGGGCTGCAGTTTTGAGTAAAAACTCAAAATCTGTGCCTGTGGCCTTGCTAGCCTTTTTAATTGCGTCAGAAATACGCGCCGGAGCTTCAAGAACTGAAAGAATGGACATATTGCTTCTAACTTCAATTGGACCGATCAGGTCGATAACATAAGTCACACGACTTAGATGTTGGTATATGCCACTCTAGAAAGCTATGGTGAATCGTTCGTTAACATGACATCCAATTTGAACCAGGGATAGACCATGAAGGGACTTTATTTTGAAGAATTCCAGGTGGGGCAGGTTTTTGACCATCCAATCCGGCGCACTGTTACAGAAATGGATAACACGCTTTTCTCTGCCCTCACGCATAATCCGCAACCGCTTCATATTGATCGGCATTTTTGTGAGACGCAAACCGAATTTGGCCAACCTCTTATGAACAGTCTCTTCACCCTTGGGCTCATGATTGGCATTTCTATCAATGACACCACACTTGGTACCACAATTGCTAATCTCGGCATGACCGATGTGCGGTTTTCCCATCCCCTCTACCAGGGTGACACGGTGAATATCAAAACCACTGTCCTGTCAAAGCGTGAAAGCCAATCTCGCAATAATGCCGGAATTGTTGAGTTTGAGCATAAGGCGTTTAATCAAAACGGCGATCTCGTCGCTGAATGCAAACGCCAAGCCTTCATGCATAAAAAACCGGAGGCATAATACGGTGCGCTCTTTTCTTTTTGTACCAGGGGATAGCGAAAGCAAGCTCAAAAAAGCCCTCTCCTCCGGCGCTGATGCCCTTATCCTTGACCTTGAAGACTCTGTCGCTCTCGACCGCAAAGTCAAAGCCAGGGAGTTGACGGCCGCATTTTTGGAAAGTGAGCAACACAGCAGCAACCCGCGTTTGTTGGTACGCATCAATCCTCTTGATTCAAGCCTTTGTGATGAGGACCTTGAGGCCGTGATGCCGTCCGGCCCCAGTGCCCTTTTGCTGCCAAAAACCCGATCAGGCCAAGACGTCAATACACTCGCAAACCGCCTAAGCACATATGAAAATTCAATACAAAAAACAGAGGGCACAGGCCTACTGGTACTTGCAACCGAAACCCCGATCTCACTTCTCAATATGGCAAGCTACATTAACGTAACTCCGAGACTCGAAGGCCTAACCTGGGGCGCAGAGGATTTGAGCGCCGCGCTTGGAGCTACTACCAACAAAGACGACGCTGGTGCTTACACAGATCCTTATCGTCTCGCACGCTCTTTATGCCTTTATACGGCCGCTGCCGCCAATGTCCCAGCGATAGATACCGTTTATACAAAATTCAAGGATATTGAAGGGTTACGCGTTGAGTCGTTAAACGCTGCACGCGATGGTTTTACAGGCAAGCTTGCTATTCACCCAGCGCAAGTTCCGATCATAAATGAGGTTTTCACGCCATCTGACGCAGATATAGCCCGCGCGAAGGCTATTGTTGCAGCATTCCAAGAGGCAGATGATGTAGGCGTTGTCGGTTTTGATGGAGAAATGCTCGACCGGCCACATTTATTGCGCGCCCAACAACTTTTAAAACACGCAAAAGATATTACAAAGCCTTAAGATTGGGTCGTCAGCGAGAATAAGTTGTACTATACTGTGGAAGTTGTGGTGGGGTTGCCATGTCTTTTTTACAAAGGTTTAGAACATTTTTCGCGACTCTATCCGTTGCGATAGTTTGTTTCGTTCCGGTCTCAGCGCTGGCCAAAGCAGATGCACTCGACAAAGTCATAAACGTTCTGGCAACAGCCAGAATTATTGATCAAGATGTTGTCAAAGCAAAAGACACGATCCGTTGCCTTATCAATGGCAATTCGTTTCTGGAATGTGGCAAGCGGGTTGTCGACAAAGAAATAGATAAGCTAAAGAAAGAGGCAAAAGGCAAAGCAAAAAGCCTCATGCCCGATGATCCCAAAATCCGACTTGTCGTAAAAGTTGTCAAAGCTGCCCAGAAAAATGACTGGGTTACGGTTTTGGAAGTCACAGGCGTCAAGGTCTTGACGCAAATCACCTGCGAAGCGGGTTTAGCTGCTGCGGGACCGGCGAAAAGTTTCCTCTGTTCAGACGTGTTGGGCAAAGTCACAGATATGGCCGAGCCCATTGTAAGAGACATACTTCTCGCCATAAAACATGGAGATTGGTGGCAGCTCATCAAAATACTTCCCAAGGTTGCCAGCCCAAAGCTGGCTACAAAATTTGCTTGCGACGAGCTTATCCCTAGCGGCCCAGTTAAAGACGTCTTATGCGGGGTCATAGGAAAAGCGCTGACAGAGGCCGTCACCTTCGCGGAAAATCTTGTCAAAGACGGCTGGAAGGCTCTTAAAAACTTTGGCCGTACCTTCCTTAGCGCTGTTGGCATCGGCAAAAAGAAGAAGCGGATGAAAACGAGCAAATATTATTCCCTCAATTGGCAACCTTGGTACCACTATGGCACATCATTGGCCTTGTGGAAAAAAAACCAATTAGCCGGCCACACCAAGGCACTTTATGAGAGATGTCGAAAATATTATGATTCAAAAAAGAAGTGTAAGCCCATGCGGTCCAAGTTTGAAACGGAAGTCAAGGCTTATGCAGACGCCATGCTGGCGGCAAGAGATGCTTATGTTGCCGGTATGACCCCGTGGGCCCGCACATGGGCCGTGTTAGACTATGGCAAACTACCTAATACACAGCGACAAAAATTTGTTCGCAATGGCTGTTTGGTCAGCTTGCGGGCCAAATTTAATTTCCCTAAACCCAACCCTGAACGCTGCAATGCCATACGATCACATTTAAATGCTATGGCGAAAACAGTCTTTGCAAAGAATTTTGGCGATCAGATTCGTAAAATTTCCAATCAGTTTTACAACCGATGCCGAAACGATCAGCGCAAACAAGTTCCAGCCCCAACAACATGGAACTGGGTCTGTGAAACGGCGGTACAGAAATTCAGACGCAATTTTGACAGCGAAAAAATCGCGTTATCTAGAAAACTTCCAAGCCTTGTAAAGGCTGGCTGTGTTGCAAACACAGCAGGTAAAACAGGGCTTAGTTATAGCTGCAAAACCTATCAGGGTTATGACCGATGCTTGACGGTTTTCAAACCGGGTAATGAAAAAAAACTTTGTAAACTTGATCGGACAAATGCTGACAAATGGCTCGCGGCCTCTGTTTCCGGCCTAATTAGAAGTAAGCGCTGCAAGCCTGCAGGCCATGATGTGGTTTGTACACGGCCTTGGAAACACAGCTTATGTCAGCACATCAGATCTGGTTTTGCTAAAACTGGCGGTATTGCGGCCGGTACGAAAATGCGTTGTCTCCACAAGCCTGATGCATCATATGTTACTGGCAAACAGGAGGCTGGCAAAATTCTTCATGTGCTGAATGGCGGCAAGCCGGTTGCACCGGCGAATAAAAAACGTAAGGGAAAACAAATATTCATCCCAGCCAAAGGCACGGCTTGCAAGCAGATTTGGGACCCGCTTAAAATCCATTGTAAAAGTTCAGGTGTTCTAAAGTTGCTTAAGGTGCATTTGCCGGGCACTCAACTTGGCCGCTGTGCATCCGACCCCAGGCGAGAGGGTGCCGATAAGCCCTGCTATTCTGGACCGCTGAATCTCAAACTTCCCGGTACTGTGACAATTGACAAAAACAAACCAATCGTGAATCAACCCATTCCGGGTCCAGGAAAGAAAAAACCGCAAATCCAAGTACGACCAATAAAGCCCGGCAAAAAACTAAACTCAATACGTCCGGGCTTCATCAAACGGCCAAAGAAAAATGATGGGCCTGGGAAAATTAAGTCCATAAAGCCCATTATCCCGAATGTGACGCGTTTGACTGTGGAGAATAATATCAACCGGGCGGGGGCAGATTATCGCTCATTTGATTTGCGCCAACCCATTGCAAAACTATGTCAGGATGCCTGTCAAAGAGATCGCCGCTGTAAGGCGTACACTTTCGTGAAACCTGGCATTCAAGGGGCCCTAGCACGGTGTTGGCTCAAGACCGCTATACCACGGCCCACTCGGAATAATTGTTGTGTATCAGGTGTAAAAGCAGAGCGTTAGGATAGAAAAGAAACTTCGTTCTTACCTCTTATAAAAAAGCATATCTGGATACCTCTAAAAACCATCTGCCATCCGCCATATTCTGTGATAATTAGGTGGATGGCCCGAAGGGAGTATTTAGTGATGCCCATCTCACAATAAACTGAAATCTTGAAAAGATCATAGAGGTTTATGATGGAGAAAAGTGTAATACGCGTCGTGCAAAAAATAAAATACGTTCCCTTATCAATATTTACATTGCTTATCATTCTCATTTTAAATGTTGCAAATTTTTCAACCTATGGTCTCGCCAAAGATCCTAACTTTTCAAAATGTGATGATGCTAACGCGGCAAAGATAAGGAAGCTCATTACTGAATTAGGGGATAAGGATGAAAATATTCAAAAAAATGCAATTAAGGCTTTGGAAAAAATAATAAACCTCCCTTTCGATATTCTGTTTCCTGTGCAAAGGGATATGCATTTGTGCGTGCGGAGGAGGCGGGGTCAGGTTTTGAACAAAATAGAAAACCTTAAGGATGTGCCCTCTCTGATTGCGATATTAAAGCACGGGCGTGGGGCGATTAAGGTTTTTGCCGTTAAGGCTTTGGGCAGTATGAAAGCCTCCAAAACAATACCTTTTCTGATTGAAATAGTAAAAAATAAACATCAAGAAGTTCGAGTCGTTGCAGTTTGGGCTTTAGGTGAAACAAAAAATCTTAAAGCCGTACCTGCTCTCGTGACCGCTCTTGAGGATAAACATAAAGACGTTCGAGCTATTGCAGCTTGGGCCTTAGGCCAAACAAAAAGCCTTAAAACCATACCTGCCCTCGTGACCGCTCTTGAGGATGAACATAAAGACGTTCGAGTTGCTGCAGTTTGGGCTTTAGGCCGAACAAGAAGCCTCAAAGCCATGCTCTCTCTTTTAAGGGCCGCTATGTTGGATGAACACGACAGTGTCAGAAGTGCAGCAGCTGTAGTTATGGTTACTATGATAGTGCCATGACCATAAACGCCCAACAAAAAGGCACAGCTCTTCTTATCACTACCCAAAAATCGTTGAGCCAATACAGGCTGCAAAAAATAAAACGGTAATGGTTCGTTTAACACGTGTTGAATGCCGACAAGCAATGGCATTAATATTCAAAATCAAATAATTTGATCGAAAAGCCTGATTCTTAAGCGATACAATAATGGAAGAATGGTGACACTATGGAAGACTGGTGCGTATATCTCTCTGGCGAAATCCACACGGACTGGCGAGAACAAATCGAGAAGAAAGCGGCAATGGCCGATTTGCCGGTGATGTTCACTGCTCCCGTGACCAATCACGGCTACAGCGATGATTGTGGTGTGGAAATTTTAGGTCCGGAAGAAAAAAAGTTCTGGCATGACCATAAAGGTGCGCAAATCAATGCTATCCGTACACGCAGCTTGATTGAAAATGCTGATATTGTTGTCGTTCGCTTTGGTGAAAAATATAAACAATGGAACGCGGCTTTTGATGCAGGATTCGCAGCAGCACTCGGTAAGCCATTGATTATTATGCATCAATCAGAACACCAGCACGCACTTAAGGAAGTCGATGCCGCGGCTCTTGCTGTAGCAGAAACAACTGATCAAATTATTGCCATATTACGCTATGTTATCAGAGGAGAATTACAACAATCTTGAACCACAGACGTAAAATATGAGGAGGCGGTAAAATCTATGATACACGAAATCTTTGACTAGGCTGTGCCAGCTAAAGGAAGCTTTCTTTGCCTGTTTGGCTAAAGGTCGTTATTGCTACCTGCCACAATAGCTGCCATTGCTGGCGCTTAAAAATCAAATATCAATATTTATCTGGGCTTGATGTTGGAATTATACTTGCGGTTGTATCAAAAGAGTCTTATACGGTGTGCGTTGGTGCGCTATGACTTTGGATGAGGCGCACCCCTCGGACTTCCGGCTAAGTTCCCATGCCCCAAAATGAACAGCATGACCTTTTCCGACAATCTGAGAGAGTAACAAGCGCTTACTATCGCGCTTGGGCCCGACATTATCCAAGTTAAACTGAGGAAATTAGGAATTCTAAATATGCGAACCAACGGTACGGTTAAATTTTTCAATCATGCCAAGGGGTACGGTTTCATCTCACCGGAAGATGGTAGCAAGGACGTATTTGTTCATGCTTCAGCGCTTGAGCGTTCTGGTGTACCACAGCTGGACGAAGGCGATAAGGTGAGTTTTGAAGTCGAAGACGATCCGCGTGGTCGTGGTAAGCAAGCGACAAATATTCAGCTTGCCTAGGGGTTTTTGTTTTTTGAATCTCAAATACCCTAGCTTTTTGTTTTGATGTGCTTCTTATTTGCGTTGGCAAAGCATAAATTTTGCTTCGGCGGAGATAAGCTGGAAAACAGTTTCTACCCCGGATGAAATTCAAGGGGATGTTTTTCCGGAAGCATTCAGGGCCAACCAATGCTCAAATACATCTATTTGAGCATTGGATGGTTGATCGAATACAAAAGGTAGGAGCATGTTAAGTGAATGCAAATGAACGTAACATGCTCTAATGTGTTGCCTGCTTGGACCATAACGGCTTACGGGTGATTGCATTTCTAACAACGCCGCCAGATTATCTAGGCGGCGTTTTCCATTTTTTGCCCCAGAGTGTAAGAGCAGAGTTAAGAGCAGAGTTAATGATTATGTCGACACCCGATGAAAAGATCGCATTCATTGATTTAGAAGCTCAGCGACGATATCTCGGAGAAAAAATAGATCAAGCCATCACTCGAGTTTTGGACCACGGTCGCTTCATCATGGGACCGGAAGTTATGGAACTTGAGGCAAAACTCAGTGTCTTTACCAATACAGAACATTGCGTGACCTGTTCGAGTGGTACTGACGCCTTGGCGCTGCCGTTAATGGCGTGGGGTATTGGCCCTGGGGACGCAGTATTTGTGCCGAGCTTTTCCTTTTGTGCCACCGCTGAGGTCGTTCCTTGGCTTGGAGCAACGCCGGTCTTTGTTGATGTTCAAGAGAAGAGTTTCAATATAGACCCTGATGATCTCAACCGAGCTATAGAACAAATTAAGACAGACGGCACATTAACGCCCAAGGTCGTCATAGCTGTCGATTTGTTTGGCCAAATGGCTGATTATTCCCGTATTAAGAATATTGCCACGACACATGATCTAAAACTCATAGCCGATTCAGCACAGGCTTTCGGGGCGACATTAAAGGGCTGTCAGCCATGCATCTGGGCGGATGTAATGAGCACAAGTTTTTTTCCTGCAAAACCCTTTGGATGCTACGGCGACGGCGGAGCTGTGCTTACAAACGATGGTAATTTGGCAGAGACAATGCGTTCACTACGAGTGCATGGGCAGGGCAGTGATAAATATGACAATGTCCGTATCGGCATGAACGGGCGTCTTGACACATTGCAAGCCGCTATTCTCATTGAAAAACTTTCGATTTTCTCTGAGGAAATCGAAAAACGTAACACTGTTGCCGAGCGTTATAATGCCGGTTTACAAGGTGTCGCAAAAATACCAGAGCTTATTGAAGGGGCTGGGTCAGTTTGGGCGCAATACACCCTTATCACTGAAAAACGGGATGAAATGATCGCCGCACTTAAAGACCGTAAAGTGCCGACAGCAGTTTATTATCCCAAACCCCTCCATCAACAAACCGCTTACCGAAGCTATCCTATCAGTGGTAATGGGCTTCCCGTCTCAGAACGCTTATCCAGAGAGGTTGTGAGTTTGCCAATGCACCCCTATCTTAAACAGGATACTCAGGATTATATTGTCTCCAGCATATGTGATGCCGCTAAAACACTCGGGCTCAAAGCGCCTGGACAGGACCTAAGATAGGAAAAATGTTTTTCAGGGTGAAAAAGTTTAGCGGGCATCAAATATGTTTTCTTATCGCTTCTGTTCTAATCATCTGCGCCTTATCCATTTATCTTTCCGCACCACAAATTCCTAGATTTCTTTTAGAAGGCTTTCCCAAAGCCACCTGGCCTGCACCGGGCTATTTTGCTCAGGTCTCAGGACAGGTAGGAACCCACAAAACCCCAGGAGCAGGAGGTGCTGTTTTTAAGCCCACGCCTCGCCTCCTAAAACTTTTCCAAGAGAGTGATGGCAAGGCTTTACTTGTTTATCATGACGACAAACTGCAGCTAGAGCATTACGCGAAAGGCTTTGGTCCCGAACTCAGATTTAATTCCTATTCCATGGTAAAAAGTCTTATCGGTATATTGATTTTGAAAGCCGTTGCAGAGAAAAAAATCGCAAGTCTCACCTCGCCTATTGGTAAGTTTCTTCCAGAAATTCCTGATGCCACGTTGAAACAGGTGACTTTGCGAGATTTTCTTGAAATGCGAAGCGGTGTTGTTTTTGAAACAGATGACATAAAGTCAGCATCCGGTATTCAGGAAAAAGATATTGAAAATGCTATTGGCAATCCTTTCGGTCCGATGGCCCGCCTGCATATGCTTGGCCTAGAGACAGTCAAACCACGCCTGCATGTCTCACAAAAGGCCAGAAAGAGCTATTCCTATCAAAATATCAACACAGCTCTTCTCGGAGCCGTTCTCGAAAAGGTATACGGCCAACCGCTTCCCTTGCTTCTTACAGAAAAAATTTGGAAACCTGCGGGTGCCACTTCAGCCAAGTGGCGGCAGTACGGAAAAAATAAGCCCGTCTCAGCTTATTGCTGTCTTTATGCCCGTCCGCGCGATTGGGGAAAGATCGCGCTTTATATCGCCAATAATGGAACACCTGGCACCCCTCTTCTACCTAAACCGCTGTGGCGTGCTTTTCTTGGTCACGACCTTAATCTCCCAACCCTTCGAAAAGGTCACTATGGTCTTCATATACGCCACAATATTTTGGACCGGAGCGGCGAGCCTTTACAGGGCCGTTTTGCCTATTTCATGGGACGTGGCGGACAAGTGGTTTATATCATGGCGGATAAGCGGTTTGTTGTGGTTCGTTTTGGCGACAAACAGCAACTCCTGCACTCCACGCTTTATGCTTCTTGGAAGTCAATCAATACAGACAGGAAGCAAGAGCTTTCTGCACAGCACAAATAGAGCGTTATGAGGTTATCTACCCCAAAATTTGTGCGCAGTTTATAAAAACGCTTATTTTCCCAAGGATTCCTCCTGTCACAACGTCTTAAGAAAAAGGCCTGATGGACGATTTAAATGCCCGCAACTCGATAGTAGGTTTTTATCATCGCATTAATATGCCAAGCCTTTATCGTCTTTTTTACCCGTTTTTTGTGCCGTTTAGATAGCTGGCCCAAAAGGAGAAAATCTATGCATGGCAAACTGATAGGTGTATTGCTTGCTGCGGTGGCGTTAAGCCCCTTTACTGTTTATGCAGGAGAGGTAACCGCGGAATCAAAAATTTCCTCAATAACGGTATTTCCACATGGCGCTCAAATTGTTCGGCAAACTCAAGTTGATGTTGGGTCTGGTGAACACACGATAATATTGCGGGATTTACCTGCGGGTACGCTGAGTGACTCTATTCAAGTGAAAGGCTCCGCCGACGGTCAGCTCACAATAGGTTCGGTCGATGTCAAAAAGATTTATGTTCCGAGAAAAGATGAAAAACAGGGAGAGAAATCGGAGCGAAAAAAGCTGGAAGATGAGATTCAAAAGCTACGTGATGATCGAGCAGCGCTTGATGGCAAAATAAACACGGCAAAAACGCAGCAAGAATATATTCGTGAACTGACGCGGTTGCCGAGCCGTCCCCCTCGTCGAAATGATGACGATCAAAACACACAGACAGATTGGTCTGCTTTGTTCGATGTAATTGGAGAAAAAATGGCGAGCCTTAATGAGGAAGTTTTAAAGACAAAAATTAAGCAACGTGAAATTGACCACAAAATTGCTGATTTAGAAAAAAAACTTAAAGCTCAGCCCCCCAAGCGAGATCGGCGAACACAAGTTAAAATAAACGTCAAAGCAGATAAAGATCTCAAAGCCGCTCTCAAAGTTCACTATCAAGTGCGACAAGCTTCTTGGCAGCCATTTTATGAAGCGCGCCTGCAAACTAAAGGAGGATCGGATAAAGCTAAATTGATGCTTACGCGGCGGGCATCAATATCACAACGTACCGGAGAAGATTGGACTGATATCGCGATTTCTTTATCGACTACGCGCCCCAATGAGGGGACTTCTCCTCCCGTATTGAGGCCACTACGTGTATCCATTGCCCCAATAAGGAAACACAAGCCCGTTGGCGGTTATTTGCGTGATGAATCTGTACGACAAGCCGGAAAAGAAGCAGATGCTTTAGAATCAGAAAGCTACGAAGGACGAAAAAAGCGAAGCTTTGCGAGAAAACCAATTGCATCGCCAGCGCCTGCAAAACAAGCACTGATAAAAGCAAATGCACAAGTGCGGCAATCTACATTTCATGCTGTCTTTGATGTGCCCGGAAAAGTAACAATCAAAAGTTCTGGCAGTATAAAAAAGGTGACGATTGAAGAGATTCCAATCGTCCCCAGCCTGAAGGCCATTGCGGTTCCCAAACTTAGGCTAACAGCCTTCCTCTCGGCTAAGTTTGAGCTGCCTAAAGGTGCCCCATTGCTAAGGGGGAGCGTTTCTCTTCATCGTGACGGGGTTTTCATCGGTAAAGGATATTTGCCGGATCTCAACACGGGCGCAAATCATGAGTTGGGATTTGGTGTTGATCGCGCAATCCAAGTTAAGCGCTCTGAAATTGACCGCGAAAAAAGAGAAGTACGATCTGGAATCATTTCTTCTTCAAAAACAGATGAGCGTCACTTCAAGATTACAGTCAAAAATCTTCATGACTGGAAGATGCCTGTAACCATCATGGATCAGCTTCCCTTTTCGGAAAATGAAAAAATTGAAGTCAAGCAATTGCCTAAAACGACAAAGCCGACGCGTAGCAACGTGAAAGATCAGCGCGGAGTTCTAGCTTGGGATTTGGAATTAGCACCCAAACAAGAACAAAACGTAACGCTGGCTTATCGCATTACATGGCCTAAAGAAAATGAGATTAATCTAAGCAGGAAATAAAAGGTATTCATATGTAGTAATTCATACCCTCGGACTTTCCGGTCCGAGGGTACGCTTCTTTCAGCTGCTATCTACACCTGCCAATCCGCTCGCGATCTACGACTTCTCCGAAACCATCTATTTGGAAACGAACGCGTCTGTTGCGACGGCACCCTTCAACATAAACCCGTAAATCGGATAGGCCGCGCTCTTTGAAATCCCGAATGACTCTACGCAAACGAGGGGGCGGATCACAACGACCGGTAACCCGGCGATCAAGAATGTCACCATAAGGATCAATCGTAAACTCGGTCCTGCGCAGTTTCACGCAACTGGTCGCGAAGAACCCCTTATTTCCTCGCTCCTCAATTTTGAAACGATGAGCACCGAGGTCACGTAGAAGCTCAGCGATTTGTCTACGGTTAAGTGGGGGATCACACTCACCTGTTTCACGTTCCTTCACGATATCGCCAAACCGATTCATGCGGATTCGCAACAGTGTTGTGCCACGACAAGCTTCCGCTAAATAAACTGGCAATTTCTTGTCCAATACATTGATCCGATCGTAACCGCGCTTCGCAATAATTTTAGCGATATCTCCTGGATTGATCGGGGGCTTGCAGTCTCCTATCGTTCTTTGACGACGAATGCGTCCGCGCCGATTAACGCGAAGCCGTACCCGCCGATCCCTTTGGCACGCCTCAACAATGAATCGCCCCTCTCTCTCGGCGACTAATTTCATACGGTTGTAGCCGTCTTCTCGTAAGAGTTGCCGAATATCAGCGAACTCGATATCCCGCCGGCACCGCCCGACTTCCTTTTGCTTAACAGTGTCGCCATACTTATTCATCAAAAGACGGACCCGACGATTCCGGTCGCAAGCAACCACTTGAATTTCATCCGTATCTCCTTCCACGATTGATATACGTGAAAATCCGTCCGACTTAAGTTTTTTAATAATCTCTTTAAGGCTAAGCTCGGGACGGCACTCGCCGATTTTTGCACCTCGCCTGATTCTTACCCCCAACCTCTTGACGGAAACAAAATATCGGCCTCCTTCAAAACAAGCCTCCGCTCTAACCTTTGAGAACCCTCTTTTCGTAATACGAATTTCGCTATATCCATGCCTTCGCAAAAGCCGAATGATACTCCCATCGTCTATCCCCAACTCAAGATTGATTTGAGCAACTTGAAATTCAGCTTGTCTCGGGGCGGAAATTGCTTGGGAGGCAAATAACATCGTGGAAAATACAAGAATGCTGAGAATTCCATGCGGCTTTAATAAAAGCATAATCCCTTCCTCACTTACCTTAGCAATTGGGTCCCACCTAGAGCATCCCGCGTTTAGATGGAATCACTTGGATGCTCTATCTTTTTGTTGCCGCATATCTCGCAAAACCGGTATCCACTTTTGCGAGATATACTCTAGCTTAAGCTTAGCTAGCCTTTAATCGCAGACAGCGATTACGACGAACAATCAAACACATAAATAGCTGCAATTCTACAATTTAGATAGGTCGAATGAACACAGGGTGAACACTTGCTCTGTGTAAGCTTTAGCGCTTGTCAATATAGCCTGGGAAGAATGGCAACAATATCGGCCGGAAATGGTGGCACCCCCTAGGAGAATTGAACTCCTGTTTCCAGGTTGAAAACCTGGCGTCCTAACCACTAGACGAAGGGGGCACAACAATAGAATCTCCATATAAAAAGGTTTTGTACGTCTGGCAACCCTCGTAATACAAAACTATAAATTTTAATCTCCGTTTGGGCCTCTCAAACACATCCTTCCGAAAATATTACGCTAAACACCCTGTTTTTGTGGATCAGCTACATCATCAATTGTCAGCTCGATCTTTTCGCGTCCCCCCCAATCGTTGCGCCGTAATTGACCAGCAACATGGAGGGGCTTACCGGAGGAGCGCAATAATAATTCTCCGAGTTCAGAGCCAACCGCGCGGAAGGCTATAGCATCTATCCGGCTATTATCACTTGCCACGAGTGAGCAGCGTATATGGGCCTCGCCGACGATCTTAGCAAAGCTTATGGTATGGGCAGGAAAAGCAAAACGCGGTGTTGGATTGCCCGCCCCATATGGCCCAGCCTTATCAAGCAGCTCCATAAGCTCCGGTGTAACACTGCGAGGCGTCAGCGCACCGTCAAGCTTCAAACCGGATGAGGCTCGTGCATAGCTCACACTTTTTGCTAGCCCATCAGATAAGAAGCTCCGCAACTCTTCAAATTTCTTACGCTCAACCGTAAGTCCGGCCGCCATGGCGTGTCCACCGCCTTTGATCAAAAGCCCTTCCGCCATGGCTGCCCGAATAACCGCACCAAGATCAACGCCACTAATGGAGCGTGCAGAGCCAGTGCCGTGATCCTTACCATCCCAGGAGATAACTAGAGAGGGGCGGCGGAATTTTTCTGTCAACCGGCTTGCGACAAGACCAACAAGCCCCTTGTGCCAGTCTTGAGAACCTGTAATCAGAAGCGGCATATCAGGCTCTTCGTCGAGATCTTTTTCTGCTTGGCTCAACGCTTCCTCAAGGATTTGCTTCTCCATCTCCTTGCGTTCTTTGTTAAGCTGATCCAGAAGCTTAGCGATGCGCTCCGCTTCAAAGTCGTCCGACAACGTTAAAAGCTTTGCTCCAAGACCGGCATCACCGATACGCCCACCGGCATTTATGCGCGGACCCAAAACAAACCCCAAATGATATGGCGTTGGTGCGGTATTAAGCCCCGCCGCATCGGCAAGTGCTCGTAATCCCAGATTGTTCCTGAGACGCATAACTTGCAAACCTTTAGACACATAGGCCCGGTTTAATCCCTCAAGCGGTACGACATCACAAACTGTCGCCAATGCCACGAGATCAAGCCACTCCAAGAGGTCCGGCTCTGCACGCTCCTGGTTATACCAACTTCGCTTACGCAGAACACGCACCACTTCAACCATAAGCAAAAAGACGACCCCAGCAGCGGCAAGATGCCCCTGCCCGCTTAGATCATCTTGCCGGTTAGGATTGATAATCGCACACGCCTCCGGCAGCATCTCATCTGCCTGGTGATGATCCACAATAACCACATCGACATTTCGCTTTACAGCAACCGAAAGCGCCTTATGGCTCGTAGTACCACAATCAACGGTGATGATAAGATCTGCCCCTTCATCTACCAAACTTTCAATGGCGGTCTCATTCGGCCCATAGCCTTCAAAAATTCGATCCGGAATATAAATTCGCGTAGCAAGCCCGTGTGCCGTAAAGAGCCGGGCTAAGAGAGCAGAAGACGTGGCGCCATCTACGTCATAATCGCCGAAAACAGCCACTTTCTGATTGCTCTCAATGGCATCGGCAATTCGTTCCGCGCCCTTGGTCATATCCTGAAGCACGCTCGGATCAGGCATTAAATCTTTAAGAGTCGGATTGAGTGCCAAGGGCACGTCATCTAACAAAACACCGCGTCCGGCCAGAACACGGCCTAAAAGATCAGGCAGATCATAACGTTGACTGATCGCGGTTGCGGTATTGATCGCTTGACCCTCTAAACGATCCTGCCAAAAAAAACCACGTGCAGAAGCACACACGCCCAAAAAGTGCTGAGCCTCATCCAAATCTGCATTTGCCGGAAGACTAAGTGCCGTCATACCCCCACTATCCCGAAAGCGCTCACTTAAAAGTAAAGGCTAAATTTATAGCTATAATGTCTTGCTGCAAACTCATCATCACACCCTAAAGAGGTGGGTAACCAAATGAGAAGCAGACTAGGTCACGAACTCATAAATGGCGCTGAGTAAAATGAGTTCTCCATGAGGCCTTGAGCTAGAGCGTTATGAGGCTAAATTGAATCATTCTGCCGAGGCGTTTCTGCGCCATTATCAGCGCTGTCCGTCTCGACCGATACGCCAGCATCGCCCTTCGACGCTTTCCTAGCGGGAATGGCACACCGGTGCACAAACAGAATTGATTTAATTTAGCCGCATAACACTCTAATGCATGCCTCCTGTCACCTACAACTCACTTACAACGAATAAAAGATTGCAAAATAACTTTTTAAGCTGATTCGAAGGCAATGGTGAGACCCAACAGATAACCCTGTGCGAAACGCAACCTATGCAAATTTCCCCGTGGTTCGATGCTCGGTTCTGATCCAACGAACCGTTCGTGTGGCCGCCCGCATGACAACCGTCTCTGTCTCAATAATACCGTCTTTCTTGAACTTTACACCGTCAAGCATAGACCCATCCGTCACCCCTGTTGCAGAAAACAATACATCGCCTTTTGCAAGCTCCTCCATAGTATATTTGCGGTTGATATCTTCGATCCCCATGGTCGCCGCCCGTTCGCGGTCCTGGTCCTTCAAGGGATGCAGCCGGCCCTGCATTTGCCCCCCTATGCACCTAAGGGCCGCAGCTGCAAGCACGCCCTCAGGAGCACCGCCAATCCCCATATAAATATCTATCCCGGTCTCATCCGGTTCGGTGGTATGAATAACGCCAGCTATGTCACCATCGCCAATTAGATGAATCGCTGCACCAGCTTCACGCACGCCCTCAATTAGTTTTGCATGTCGGGGTCTGTCGAGGATGCAAGCCGTAATCTCTTCTACGGGAACACCTTTCGCTCGCGCTAATGCGTTGACATTTTCTTCCGGCGATGCATCTAGATCAACAAGCCCTGCCTCATAGCCTGGGCCTATGGCGATCTTATCCATATAAATGTCCGGCGAATTCAACAAGCTGCCATGTTCCGCAACAGCAAGAACCGCCAAGGAATTTGGCAACGCCTTAGCGCAGATGGTCGTCCCTTCCAGAGGATCAACCGCGATATCTACATGCGGGCCTTCCCCCGCTCCGACCTCCTCACCAATATAGAGCATGGGAGCTTCATCGCGCTCCCCCTCTCCGATAACGATACGGCCTTGAATGGAAAGGCGGTTAAGTTCGCGACGCATCGCATCGACGGCAACCTGATCGGCCGCCATCTCATCTCCTCGCCCTCTTAGCTTCGCGGCTGCAACCGCAGCTGCTTCCGTAACGCGCGCTATTTCCAGCGTTAAAACGCGGCTTAGTGGTGGTTTCCCATTATCTTTTGCCATGAATGCCTCCCTGACATCCGATGTTAGTCTCGTCTTAACGCCAAATCATAATTTTTCAATTCGAATCATTTGCGGTCGTGCAGCGACATTTCCATCAAGTTCGATAATCTCCAAGGCTTTTCTCATTGCCGCCTCGGTTGTTTTGTGCGTAATCATGACAACCGGAAGCGGAGCCCCAGGCTCTCCTTTTGCATCAATCCCAGGCAATGCTGAGCGTGGACGACGTTGAACAATGCTTTCAAGGGAAATCTCTTGTTCCGCCATACGTCCGGCAATAGCCGCAAATGCACCAAATCGATCATGAACTGACAGGCGAATATAGTACCCGCCTTCATGCGTCCCCATCCGGGCTCTCTCATAAGGTAACAGATCCGCCGAGTTTGTGGCGAACGGCTTTAAAATAAGCCCCCGGGCAATATCAATAATATCACTCATTACCGATGAAGCGGTTGCCTTGGCTCCCGCTCCTGCACCGATGAGCATGATATCACCTGAAAAATCGCCATCAATCGCAACACAATTGGTCACGCTATCAACCTCCGCAATGGCAGAATGCTTAGGCACCATTGTTGGGTGCACACGCTGTTCAATACCACTATCGGTTTTAAGGGCCACACCTAATAGCTTAATGCGATAACCTAAATCATCTGCCGCTTCAATATCTTCGGGTGTAATGGCCTCAATCCCTTCAACGTAAATAGAATCGAATGAAGTCTGCGTCCCGAAAGCAAGGCTTGTTAACAGAGCAAGCTTATGAGCTGTGTCAAAACCGCCAACATCGAATGTTGGATCCGCTTCCGCATACCCTGCTGACTGCGCTTCCTTAAGAACGTCCTCGTAAGACCGTCCCTCGCGTTCCATATTGGTCAAAATATAATTGCAGGTCCCGTTAAGAATACCATAAACGCGCTTAATATCATTCCCAAATAGGGTTTCTCGCATGGTTTTGACAGCAGGAATAGCGCCAGCAACCGCCGCTTCAAAATTCAGTGCAACACCATTTTCTTCAGCCAAATGCGCAAGAGCTGTACCGTGATGAGCCAAAAGGGCCTTATTGGCAGTGACCACATGTTTGCCGGCCCTAAAGGCGGCCTCAACCGCTTCTTTGGCGGCCCCTTCCTCACCTCCTATCAGCTCAACAAAAACGTCGATATCATCGCTTTGTGCAAGCGCCACCGGGTCATCAAACCACTTAAAATGCGAGTGATCGCAGCCGCGGTCCTTATTGCGGTCGCGGGCTGACACAGCCCTAGGCGAAATTGCCCGGCCAGATTTTTGGGCAATCTGCTCTCCATGTTCTGATAAAAGCTGTAGTAGGCCTGAACCGACCGTTCCCAAGCCGGCCACGCCAAGTCTCAAAGGTTGGTTCATGATCCCCGCTCTGTTAGCCTTGAAGATCTGTTAGCCTTGAAGAAAAACCCTTCTCCCGGATTTCAACCGGCTGGGCATCTCTAAATACTCCCTTCGGGCCATCCACCACCCCCTGCCATCCGCCTAATTATCGCAGAATATGGCGGATGGCAGGGGGTGGTGGATGGTTTTTAGAGGTATCCGGCTCGTGCACTTTTCTCCTCACACAATTAAAGTTGCTTTATGGCTTACGGTTTTGGTGCTGCGTTATCGGTACGACGTTATGCAATGTTTCCGTGCCTTGCGCGAGAAATTTCCTAATATTGCGGGCTGCCTGGCGGATACGTTGTTCATTTTCAACAAGGCCAATACGTACAAACCCCTCACCATACTCGCCAAAACCTATGCCAGGTGACACGGCAACATCAGCTTTTTCGAGAAGTAACTTCGAAAATTCCAATGATCCCAAACTCTTAAACGTCTCCGGGATTGGCGCCCAGGCAAACATTGTCGCAGGCGGTGCGGGTATGGACCAACCGGCCCTTTCCATAGATTCCACAAGACAGTCACGGCGTGACTTATATATCTGACGAATCTCCTCAACACAGTCCTGTGGGCCATTTAATGCAGCGGCAGCCGCAACTTGAATGGGTGTAAACGCGCCATAATCCAAATAAGATTTGACCCGCGCCAAAGCGGCAATCAGTCTTTCATTGCCAACTGCAAAACCCATGCGCCACCCCGGCATGGCATAGGTTTTGCTGAGTGATGTAAATTCAACCGCAATATCCATTGCTCCTGGTACTTGCAAAATTGAGGGTGGTGGATCACCATCAAAATAGATCTCCGCATAAGCCAAGTCTGACAAAATGATCAAATCATGCCCACGCGCATAAGCAACAACTTCTTTATAAAAATCTAGATCTGCAACGAGTGCAGTAGGATTAGCCGGAAAATTCAGGACAAGGGCAATCGGCTTCGGAATGCTGTGGTGCATTGCACGATCTAAGCGCACCATAAAATCTCCGGAAACATCGACCGGAAGATGCCGGATAACACCACCTGAAATAATAAAACCGAATTGATGGATAGGATATGTCGGATCAGGAACAAGCACCACATCACCTGGTGCTGTTATGGCTTGCGCCATATTGGCAAAACCTTCCTTTGATCCAAGTGTCGCGACAACTTGGGTTTCCGGGTCAAGTTCCACATCAAAGCGACGCTTGTAATAACTTGCTTGGGCTTTACGCAGACCAGGGATACCCCGGGAAGCGGAGTAGCGGTTGGTTCGCGGTTTCTGGACCGTCTCGATCAGTTTTTCAACAATATGACCGGGGGTGGGCATATCCGGATTGCCCATACCGAAATCGATAATATCAGCGCCGCGATTCCTGGCTTGAGCCTTGAGACGGTTGACTTCCTCAAAGACATAAGGCGGCAGACGCTTTATCCTGTGAAATTCCTCAAACACTGTGGTCCCATGAGAGGCTGTTCAAAAATTATGGGCAGACTCTTAGCCTAAAAGTGAAAATAGGCATAGGCAATAAATTATATGCGTAGAAATTGGGCAGGCTTTAAGCAAAAGATTATTTTTTCTCGATTTCCTTGATTGCCGCAGTACGATGGTTTTTCTGCTCTGCTTCTAAGGCACGAATTGCCTCATCCCGCTCCTGAGGCGTTAAAGTACTCGTAACGCCTTGGATATTTGATACATTCGGATAAGACATATAATCCACAGTATTCGAGCAACCCGATAAAGCCAAAAACACTAAGATCATTCCGCCTGTAAAGGCGATTCTATTCAATGCACACAATGTCACAGAAATCCCCACAAATGCTTTTGGTCAGATTTTCCAGCCTAACGCCCCTCAATCTGATGTTGATATCATAGATTCTCTCTAGCTAGAGCATATATATGATGGGTATACACAACTGTATCGTAAGCAGTGGTGGGCTTCTCAGGGACAAGCACGGTACCGGTCCGGACATACTCTAATCGAAGCGTACTCTACTTTATGTAATCTAACGAAGTCAGATAACGTATTCATGACACGCTATGTTCCTGTCAGAAAATGTTCTTCCAAGATGTGTACATACATCACAAATGTACTTTAGAATGCAATGACAATGGTTAAACATTCACAAAGAATGGGTCACTTTCTGATTACCTCAATGGCGATCATGCAAACATATTCATGGAAATGGCGATGAGCGGAAAAACGTCAACTGAAAATGCCGATACCATACCATCGTATCAAGTTCAGAATCCTGAAGAACTGAGCCGCAATATCCTGCGCTTTTTAGAGGAAGGGCGGAAGGCTTTCACCACCTTAATGGAAAAGTCGGGCAACCAAACAGGACCTTATAGTGCTGCAAATGAGGCTAGCCATGCAGCGAAAACCTTGACCGATGTTGCTCAAAACTGGGCTACTGATCCACTGCGTGTAATTGATGCACAAAGCAAACTGATGAACAACTATGCTGAACTATGGAGTCGTTCATTTCAGCGCATGATGGGCCAAGATGTAGAACCGGTCGCCGAGCCACAGCCTGGAGATAACAGATTTAAAGATCCGGATTGGTCAGAGAATCCATTTTTTGACTTTTGGAAACAGGCCTATCTGCTCACCGCACAATGGGCTGAAGATATCGTCGAAAACTCCGACGGCATTGACCAAGATACCAAACGCAAAGCTGAATTCTACCTTCAGCAAATTTCAAGCGCATTGTCTCCCTCTAATTTTCCGCTCACAAATCCGGAAATTGTGCGCGAGACACTTGCAACGAATGCCGAAAATCTTGTGCAAGGCATGACCAATCTTCAAAAGGATTTGGACAAATCCAAAGACCTTTTGAAAATCTCGCAAACGGATGTAGAAGCCTTTGAAGTTGGTAAAAACCTCGCAACAACTCCTGGTAAAGTTGTTTTTCAAAATGATATCATTCAACTGATCCAATATGCGCCAAGCACCGAGAAAGTGCATGAAATCCCTCTTTTGATGGTTCCGCCTTGGATCAACAAATTCTACATTCTTGATCTTGTCCCGCAAAAATCCTTCATCAAATGGGCTGTTGCGCAAGGGTTTACAGTGTTTATGGTCTCATGGGTCAATCCGGATAGAAAACTCGCTGATAAAACTTTTGAAGACTACATCAAAGAAGGTGTTATTGCCGCAACCGATGCGGTTACCAAGACAACAGGTGCCAAAAAGGTCAACACGCTTGGCTATTGTGTGGGCGGCACTCTTCTCGCTACGGCATTAGCCTATATGGCGGCTAAAGGAGACAAGCGCATCCAATCCGCTACATTCCTCACGACGCAGGTGGACTTTCAAAAAGCTGGGGATCTATTGGTCTTCATTGATGATGCGCAATTGAAATCTCTTGAAGAAATGATGGCGGAACGCGGCTATCTGGATGGGTCTCGCATGGCGGCCGTTTTTAATTTTCTCAGGCCGAAAGATCTCATTTGGCCTTATGTCGTGAATAATTATTTTTTGGGCAAAAAGCCGTTTCCCTTTGACCTTCTCTTCTGGAACCAGGATTCAACCCGCATGCCCGCAGCAAATCACTCTTTCTACCTAAGAGAATTTTATCACCAGAATAAGCTTGCGGAAGGCGACATGGTCATCGATGGCGAAAAACTTGATCTCTCAAAGGTCAAAATCCCAGTCTACGAACTAGCCACAAAGGAAGACCATATCGCCCCGGTACAATCCGTCTTTATCGGCTCAAAGCTTTTTGGTGGGCTTGTGAAGTTTGTTGTAGCAGGGTCTGGACATATTGCAGGTGTGGTCAATCCTCCCGAAAAACAGAAATATCAATATTGGACTAATCGGAAGAAAGAAGAGACGTTCGATGATTGGTTTGCTACAGCTACATCTCATACAGGATCGTGGTGGCCGGATTGGGCAAAATGGCTCGCAGCAAAATCCGGCGAAAAAATCGAACCACGCGACCCATCTCAAGGCAAACTTAAACCTATCGAAGACGCCCCTGGGGCATTTGTGAAGGAAAAGACCTGAGAAGTCACAAGACTTAACATCTTACTTGCTTATCTAACTATTAGACGTTATCGCGCTCTGATATTGCAACCACTCCCATGTTCCAATCCTTTCACGATATCAATGACGTAACTTGCGGTACTGATAGGGTTGCACGTCTTCGCGGGGAGCTTAAGCGGCGCAAGCTCGATGGCTTTCTCGTACCGCGCACAGACGAGTATATGAATGAATATGTGGCCCCTTATGCCGAACGGCTTCTCTGGCAGACAGGTTTTTCGGGTTCAGCAGGGTTGGCCATTATTCTTAAAAACAAAGCCGCCCTTTTTGTTGATGGTCGCTATATTTTGCAGGTGCGAGACCAGGTTGATCTCAATATTTTTGAAATCCTGCAAATCCCTAAGACACAACCAGGAAAATGGCTGAAGGATAATTTACGTAAAGGGGCCCGGCTTGGGTTCGATCCTAAGCTGCACACCATAGGTATGATCGAACGGTTAAGGAAGACGCTTGCCGCTATTGATGTTGATCTGATTCCCGAAGACCATAATCCTATTGATACCATATGGAAGGATCAGCCTGAACCACCTTTAGGCTCTATCGTCCCTCATTCGCAAAAATATGCAGGACAAAGCACTGCGGAAAAAATCAAATCCCTACAAAAAATTCTCAAAACTGAAGGGCAGGACGCCGCGATCCTGACCTTGTCAGATTCTATTGCCTGGACATTTAATATCCGCGGCGATGATATTCCCCATACACCACTACCTCTTAGTTTCGCTATTCTTCATGCAAAAAAGCGAGCCGATTTTTTTATTGACGGGCGAAAAGTCGGCGCAAATGTACGGGGCCAAATCTCCAAGGTTGCAAATATCCATGAGCCAGAATTACTCACAATGAAGTTGACAGCACTTGGCAATGCCAAGGCCAATGTCCGCCTAGATCCATCAACTGCGGCAGAGTGGTTCGCATTAAAACTCAAAGACGCCGGTGCTGAAATTGTTCACGCACCCGATCCCTGCCTACAGCCCAAAGCTATAAAAAATAAAGTTGAGATTGCCGGCATGCGGACAGCTCATCAGCGGGATGGAGAAGCTCTTTGCCGCTTTTTCGCCTGGCTTGATGAAGAGGCCCCGACCGGTAAGTTAGATGAAATCACTGCCGCTAAGACACTTGAGACATTCCGGGCAGAAACCGGCGCTCTTAAAGAAATCAGTTTTGATACAATTTCCGGCGCGGGACCCAATGGAGCAATCATACATTACCGTGTAACAGAGAAGACAAACCGTAAGCTCAAACCCAACACGCTTTACTTGGTCGATTCCGGTGCACAATATTTGGACGGTACGACAGATGTGACCCGTACAATTGCTCTAGGCAATCCAACAAAAGAAATGTGTACCCGATTCACACTTGTTTTGAAGGGCCACATCGCCATTGCCTGTGCACGCTTTCCTGAAGGTACACGCGGCGTTGATCTTGACTCCTTAGCGCGTATGGCACTTTGGAAATGCGGGCTCGATTATGACCACGGTACTGGCCACGGCGTCGGCAGTTATCTATCTGTGCATGAAGGCCCGCAAGGCATCTCAAAACGTAATATGGCACCTCTAAAGCCCGGAATGATCTTATCGAATGAGCCGGGCTATTACAAAGAGGGCCGCTATGGCATTCGCATTGAAAACTTAGTTCTCGTAACTGAAGCAACACCAGTAAAAGGTGGCGAACGCAATATGATGGGGTTCGAGACATTAACACTCGCACCCATTGATAGACGTCTGATCGAACCTGCACTTTTGACTGATGAGGAACTTGCCTGGCTCAATACCTATCATACCCATGTTCGGAAAATGATCGGCCCCTCTCTTGAAGCGGGAGAAAAAGCCTGGCTGAAGGCTGTAACGGCGCCTATTAGTTTTTAGAAGGTAGCCCCTGAGCTACGATGATTTCAGCTTATTACACAAAATCTATGTCCATATTTTTGAGCGCTTGGCTTTGTTGTTGGTGAGGTGCTTATGGCTGCCGTAAAAGCCTCCCTGTTCCAATGTGGCTCACTCCTTTTTTGTTTCTTAAATTCCTTTTGTCTCCTTCTTCGATATGATGCCTAAATCTCTCACTTTTTTCGCAGAAAACCTTGCTTTCCGAGCATGAAAAGCAAAATAGATAAAATTGTACCAATTCATTTTACAGCAATTTAGAAGATCTCCTGCATACTCAGGCCAGCTCAGAATGAGCAATGTAATTGTAACTTGTAGTATCCCAGGAAAGGTACAGGGTAATGGCTTCTGAAATTATTCTTTCGAGCGCAGTTCGCTCAAATCTTCTCTCTCTCCAAAAAACGGCTTCTCTTCTCGGCAAAACTCAGGAAAGACTCGCTACAGGCCTCAAGGTCAACAGTGCTCTGGATGATCCCACGGCATTCTTCACAGCGTCGTCCTTGAATTCACGTGCAAGTGACCTGAACCGTCTTCAAGACTTTGTCGGCAATGCAGTGCAAACACTGAAAGCCGCAGACGAAGGCATCACGGCGATCACTAACTTGGTTGAGTCCGC
The DNA here is from genome assembly GCA_965224165.1 of Methyloligellaceae bacterium. GTDB lineage: Bacteria > Pseudomonadota > Alphaproteobacteria > Rhizobiales > CBDCYM01 > CBDCYM01. The sequence goes on from CBDCYM010000011.1 coordinate 3,162,770, forward strand.
TGAAGCTGTCGCACGCCAAGCGTTGCAGACTACGGCGACAATCTCAAAAAATGCCGCCGTCATCACAGGCAGCAATGCGATCGCTCAGGACGTTGTCGCTGTCGGCACAGGTACGCAAACCATTTCTGCGGATCTGGCTAATGCTGCAACATTGAGTGGCGATGCAACCGGTATTGACGGTACAGCAGCTATCTCGACCGCTGGTTTCGCGGCTGGTGATTCTCTCTCTGTTACGGTGAATGGTACAACTTCAACTATTTCAGTGGTTGCAAATGGTGCCAGCGGCAACAACCAGGTTAATGTGACCGATAGCATTGATGTGCTTTACCAAAAAATCAATGCTGTTGCCGGTGCCGATGTTACGGCTGATATCCCGGCAACCGGCACCAATGACCAAGCCACAATCTCCTTCACGTCCAATGTCGAAGATTTTGCTCTTCAAGTGACGGACGCTGATGGCGGTGGCGCTGCAGCAAACCAAACCTTGTCGGACGCAATTGGCCTAACAAATGCAGACACAGGTTCTACCGGTGGTCTCACAACAGCTTATAAAAACACCGACCTCGGTGATTTGGTTGGTACAGTGTCTTTCACCATCAATGGTAGTCAGGATACCATCACATTTGGTACCGGCACCGGTGAGGTGAACACACGTGCCGAGTTGCAAACAGCACTTGCCTCTCTCAGTGCATCCAGCAACACTGGTGCGACATTCGAGATCTCCGGCAACCAACTCGTGGTAACGGCAAGTGACATCGCTGACGGCGCCATCACGGTCGGCATTACCGACACAGGTTCCACAGGCATTGCTGCTGAGTTAGGCTTCACTGATAATCAACGTGTTGGCGTGAACTCCACGATTGATAGTTTGATCGCGTCAGGCAGCCGGACTTTGGTCGTTAGTGACGGCACTAATACCGACACATTGACCTTCGGAACCGGTTCCGGTGAAATCGACACACGTGCCGAACTTGAGACGGCTATCGCCAGTGCATTGTCCAACACCAATGCAACCTTGACCATTGATGGTCAAAATAGGTTGGTGGTTACAGGCGACACGGGTGAGACAATCACCATCAGCGGTAGCAACTCCGATGCGGCAGCCACAACGTTCGGTCTGACAACGACGGCAACGGCAGCTACTGAGCAGAATGTCACTAACCCGACACGGGCGCAGTTCGCCACACAATATAACGACCTCCTTGACCAGATTGATGATCTGACACGGGATGCCGGTTATAATGGTGTGAACCTGCTGCAGTCTGACAGCCTGACGGTGACCTTCAACGAGGACGGTAGCTCAACGCTCTCAATCACCGGTGTTGATTTCGACTCCGGCGGACTTGGTGTCAATGACTCGATCGGTGCTTTCGGCTCTGACGTTGATATCAACACAGCCCTTGGCGAACTTGATGACGCAAAAGCATCCTTAAGAGCACAAGCCTCAAAGTTCGGTTCTAACCTCTCGGTTGTTGAGACACGTCAGGACTTCACCAAGAAGCTGATCAACGTTCTCGAAACCGGTGCTGCGAACCTGACCTTGGCCGACACCAACGAGGAAGGCGCGAACTTGCTGGCCTTGCAGACCCGCCAGCAGCTCTCCTCAACAGCTCTGTCACTGGCATCGCAAGCTGATCAGAACGTGCTCCGGCTCTTCTAATCAGCTTAGGTCATACACAAGATTTAGGGTGGGCCTTCGAGTCCGCCCTTTTTTTGTCTTGGCAAGTCAGGCAAAGAGCATTTTCTTTCTTATTTGTTAAAGTTTCCTCTGGCTCCCCCCCCTTTACATAAAATTAATTTCCAAAAATTTTTGGCTGAAAAGTCTCCAATCATAAAAACAAAATAAAATTATCTCGATTAGCTTTACCAAAATTTAGGGGGTCTCTTACACATTCAGGCCAGCTCAGAATGAGCAGTGTGTAATTGTAACTTGTAGTATCCCAGGAAAGGTACTGAGTAATGGCTTCTGAAATTATTCTTTCGAGCGCAGTTCGCTCGAACCTCCTCTCTCTCCAAAAAACAGCTTCTCTCCTCGGTAAGACCCAAGAAAGACTGGCAACCGGCCTCAAGGTCAACAGTGCTCTGGATGATCCGACAGCGTTCTTCACAGCATCGGCCTTGAATTCACGTGCAAGTGATCTCAACCGTCTTCAAGACTTTGTCGGCAATGCAGTGCAAACACTGAAAGCCGCAGACGAAGGCATCACGGCGATCACTAACTTGGTTGAGTCCGCTGAAGCTGTCGCACGCCAAGCGTTGCAAACAACAGCAACAATCTCAAAAAATGCCGCCGTCATCACAGGCAGCAATGCGATCGCTCAGGACGTTGTCGCTGTCGGCACAGGTACGCAAACCATTTCTGCGGACCTGGCCAATGCTGCAAACGTGACTGGCGGTGTTGGTAGCATTACCGGTTCAACTGCAGGCACCTTAGCAACCTTAAATGGTGATGCAACAGGCATCGACGGAACAGCCGCAATCAACTCTGTTGGTTTCGCTGCCACAGATACCATTGCGGTAACGGTTAATGGCACAACATCAACCATTACTGTGGTTGCAAATGGTGCCTCCGGCAACACCCAAGTCAATGCAACAGACAGCATTGATGTGCTTTACCAAAAAATCAATGCCGTTGCCGGTGCGGATGTTACGGCTGACATCCCTGCAACCGGTACCAATGACCAAGCGACAATTTCCTTCACGGCAAATGTCGATGATTTCTCTATTCAGGTCACTGATACGGGCGGTGGTGGTGGCGCTGCCAACCAAACCTTGGCAGATGCCATTGGTCTGACGAATGCTGATGTCGGTTCAACAAACGGTCTCACTTCAACAACAAAAGCAAAACTGTCAAACAATGGTTTTGCGGCTGGTGATACAATCGGCATCACGGTTAATGGTACAACTTCAACCATTTCAGTGGTTGCAAGTGGTGCCAGCGGCAACAACCAGGTCAATGTGGGTGACACGCTTGAGGATGTTTACACGAAAATCAATGCTGTTGCGGGGGCGGACGTCACGGCAACCTTTGGTGTAGGTGGTCCGACATTCTCCTTCACGTCCAATGTTGAGGACTTCTCTCTTCAGGTTACGGATACGAGTGGTGGTGGCGGTGCCGCAAACCAAACCTTGTCTGACGGCCTTGGTTTGACAAATGCTGACTCAGGCTCAACGAATGGTCAGACAACAGCTTACAAAAACACCGATCTCGGTGATTTAGTTGGCTCGCTTTCTTTCACCATCAATGGTAGCCAGGATACCATCACATTTGGTACCGGCACCGGTGAGGTGAATACGCGTGCTGAGTTGCAAACAGCGCTTGCCTCTCTCAGCGCCTCAAGCAACACAGGCGCAACCTTCGAAATCTCTGGTAACCAGCTTGTCGCAACCGCTAGCGATATCACTGATGGCGCTATCACGGTCGGCATTACCGACACAGGTTCCACAGGTATCGCTGCTGAGTTAGGCTTCACCGATGGTCAGCGGGTTGGCGTGAACTCCACGATCGATAGCTTGATCGCATCGGGCAGCCGTACCTTGGTTATCAGTGATGGCACCAACACAGACACACTGACCTTCGGAACTGGTTCTGGTGAGATCGACACCCGTGCTGAACTTGAGACGGCAATTGCAAGTGCCTTGTCCAACACCAATGCAACATTGACAATTGATGGTCAAAACAGGTTGGTGGTCACTGGCGACACAGGTGAGACAATCACCATCAGCGGCAGCAACTCCGATGCGGCACCAACAACCTTCGGCTTGACCACGACGGCAACCGCAGCCACTGAGCAGAACGTCACCAATTCGACACGGGCACAGTTTGCTACACAATATAACGACCTCCTTGACCAGGTCGATGATCTGACACGGGATGCAGGTTATAATGGTGTGAACCTGCTGCAGTCTGACAGCCTGACGGTGACCTTCAACGAGGATGGCAGCTCAACACTCTCAATCACCGGTGTTGATTTCGACTCCGGCGGACTTGGTATCAATGACTCAATCGGTGCTTTCGGCTCTGACATTGACATCAACACAGCTCTTGGCGAACTTGATGACGCAAAAGCATCATTGCGGGCACAAGCCTCGAAGTTCGGTTCTAACCTCTCGGTTGTTGAGACACGTCAGGACTTCACCAAGAAGCTGATCAACGTTCTCGAAACCGGTGCTGCGAACCTGACCTTGGCCGACACCAACGAGGAAGGCGCGAACTTGCTGGCCTTGCAGACCCGCCAGCAGCTCTCCTCAACAGCTCTGTCACTGGCATCGCAAGCTGATCAGAACGTGCTCCGGCTCTTCTAATCAGCTTAGGTCATACACAAGATTTAGGGTGGGCCTTCGAGTCCGCCCTTTTTTTGTCTTGGCAAGTGCGGCTTATAATACTAAGAATCTGTTCCTGTTTTTCATATTGATACTTAAATACGGAAGGGTGGCCGAGTGGTTGAAGGCACCGGTCTTGAAAACCGGCAGGCGGGCGACCGTCTCGTGGGTTCGAATCCCACCCCTTCCGCCATCACCTCAATCCCAACACATATTAAGTCATTGAAATAAAAGAGAATCTGTGTATCTAGATTAGACTCTGCCTGCCCTTTTCATATTTTGGGCTACATTTTGGGTTACAAAACGGGCTACATTTTCACAGTAAAGTGTATGCTCTTTCATGTTGGACCAGAAAAAATATATGCGGAGAATAGGTGCGTTCTGGCATTACTACAGACGTGTGCCGAAGCATGTTTCTCACCTGGACAAACGGCGTTATGTGAAGCGCTCAACCAAGACAAAATCCTTTTCCGCAGCGGTGGAAATCGTCAGGAAGATAAACGAAGAAACGGAGGCTCTGTGGCAAGACTTAGAGCTCGGTCACAAAGCCTCAGCGCCTATGAAATATGATCATGCCGTCAAGCGTGCACGTGTTCTTGGGTTTCCCTACAAAGCTTTGGATGAGATAGCGTCCGGTCCCTTAAACGACATTCTTCACCGGCTTGAAGTTTTGGAAGCCCGCAATTTCGTTGAGACCGAACCGGCCGTGAATGCGGTTATGGGCAGTGTTGAGCAACCCACATTCGATCTTGAAACGGTGCTTGAGCATTTCTTTGAATTGAACGCTGATGTTTTGTCGAAAAAAGCCCCTGACCAAATCCGGAAATGGAAAAATCCGAGAGTCAAAGCCTTCAGAAATCTCATGTCCGTCATTGGCAATAAACCTATTTATCAACTCACCCGCAATGACGCTCTCTCATTCCGTTCTTGTTGAACTTCAGACGTCAAAATAGCGGATTCTTACTCCGCGACAGTGAGATCATCCAACCGTTCCTGTGGACCAATTTTACTCCGGTTTTTACGCACAACACACGCCCGACCATCTTCAAGCCGCTCTCCTTGGTCAGCTGATAAAAAGCTGGCAACTTCCACTTCAATGGCTTGGGCCAACAACTTGCGCGCGCCTTCACGTAAAATATCTGTGAGGGAATCACTAAACTCCCCTGGCTGAAGCAGCTTGGTAACTCTATTCTCGGTCATGGCGTATCAATCTTTCGCTTTGGATATATGGATGTTTTGAATCACACCCATGATACGCCACCTTCAAACCCTCCCATCAACCACTTTTGCGCTTAGCTTGTCCGTAACCGGGCGTAAGAGAAGCTGTTATGTAAAATCACTTACACGAACTTTTGACCCAACCTTGCTATTGGAGCTTCGCAGTTGTGAGTAGTGGGCATCGTCCGCCACTATACAAAAGCTAACATTTGCTGATGTCCTTTCGAATCTAAAGTTCGAAAAGTGCCTGACTGAAAATGATACGAACTTTAGATTCGGGACACTAGTGAGGTGAATTTGAAGTTCCTATCATATTTGCAGCATACCCTTTTAGGAACTTCAAATTCGTAAACCTCACTAGATTCAAAAATTGGCTAGTGTCCTTTCGAATCTAAAGTTCGAAAAGTGCCTGGCTGAAAATGATACGAACTTTAGATTCGGGACACTAGTGAGGTGAATTTGAAGTTCCTATCATATTTGCAGCATACCCTTTTAGGAACTTCAAATTCGTAAACCTCACTAGATTCAAAAATTGGCTAGTGTCCTTTCGAATCTAAAGTTCGAAAAGTGCCTGGCTGAAAATGATACGAACTTTAGATTCGGGACACTAGAAGTGTTATGGCCTCGGAATACACAATTGCGCTGTTAATCGTGGCATTTGCGGGTCTGATGCGGGGATTCGCTGGTGTCGGATCCGGCATGCTAATGGCTCCATTCTTCGTTCATATGTTCGGGCCGGTGGAGACAGTCGGCATCATCATTCTCATCGAGATGGTGGCCACGGTGCAATTGATGCCGGCTGTATATAGGGAAATCCAGTGGCATAAGATTAGTGTCATGGGTCTTGCGGCGGCCATGGCGATGCCGTTGGGCAGCTGGCTCCTGGTCTCGCTCCAAACAACAATGCTTCAGTTTGGTGTTTCGTTGCTGGTCACGCTATCTGCACTCATTCTGATGACCGGGTGGCGGTACGACGGGCCGAAACCACCGCTGGCGACGTTGGGTGTGGGAGCTGTTTCTGGTCTTCTGATGGCATTGACGAGCCTAGGGAACCCGCCAGTCATGATATATTTGCTATCGAGCAGGGATCCTGCTGCGACGAATCGCGCAAACTTCACCGGATATTTTGCAATCACCTTGGCCACCCTCATTGTCATGATGGTCGTCAATGGCTTGCTCACGTGGGAGGTGGCGCATAGGGCCGTCACCCTGATCCCGGCTTTCTTGGTGGCAACATGGATTGGCAGCTGTATGTTTCGCCAATCGAGCGAGCAGATGTACCGCAATGTTGCGCTGAGTATTTTGCTGATTGCCGGTCTCTACGGCATGACCCGTTAAACGAGACGTTACTTGGTATCTTCAAGTATCATGTCGCTGGCCTTTTCAGCTATCACTATTGTCGGTGCGTTGGTGTTGCCTGATGTGAGCGTCGGCATGATCGATGCGTCGACGATTCGAAGGCCACTTAATCCGTTAACTTTTAGCCGATCGTCAACCACGGCTGCCTGGTCCGAGCCCATCTTGCATGTTCCAACCGGATGATAGATCGTCTGGCTGGTGTTGCGGGCAGCCTCAAGCAATTCATCGTCGCTCGCGTATTTGCTACCAGGCACCCGTTCCTCTTTGATGATAGAGGCTAATGGCTGCTTTAACACGATATCGCGTGTCATTTTCATTCCCGCAACAGTGATGCGGCAGTCGGTTTCGGTCGAAAGATAATTTGGGTGTATTGCCGGGTATATACTTGGGTCTGAGGACTTGAGTGCGATGTGGCCCCGGCTCTCGGGCCGAAGCTGGCAAGTTGAGGATGTGAACGCCGAAAAGCGGTGCAGGCCATCGCCCGGTTTATCGGCGCTTAGGGGTTGCATATGCCATTGGATATCTGGCGTGGCCACCTCTGGTCCAGACTTGGCAAAGGCACATAAGAGACTCGCGCCGAACGTAAGCGGTCCCGTTCTGGTTAGCGCATATTGCACGCCCATCATTGCCTTCTTGAACGGATTGTTGACGCTGTCATTGAGGGAAATCGGTTCGGTTATCTCAAACACCATACGGACCTGGAGATGGTCCTGGAGGTTTTGGCCGACGTCTTTCAGTTCGTGAATGACCTTGATACCATGTTCTCTTAAATGCCCGGCGGGTCCGACACCCGATACCATCAGGATCTGCGGAGAACCGATCGCACCGGCAGACATGATGACTTCTCTTTGGGCCTTCACCTCGAAAGGTCGACCCTTGACATTATAGCGAACACCTGTCGCGCGCTTGCCCTCGAAAACGATCTTCTCAGCATGTGCATTCGTAACGACAGTCAGGTTGGCGCGTTTCTTCGATGGACGTAGATAGCCGACGGCGGTGCTGCAACGCAGCCCATTTCGGGTAGTCTGGTGAACATAACCCACGCCAAACTGACTGGGACCGTTGAAGTCGTCAGTTTTCGGAATGCCAGCGGCCTCCGCCGCTGCAATGAACTTGTCGCACAATTCCAGCTTGGTGCGGGCTAACGAGACGCCAAGCGGTCCGTTTCCGCCGTGATATTCGGTCTCGCCTTCCTCAAACCCTTCCGACTTCTTGAAATAGGGAAACAGGTCGTCCCAAGACCATCCGACATTGCCGAGCTGACGCCAATGGTTGAAATCTTCTGGCTGTCCCCGGGTGTAGATTTGCCCATTAATGGAACTGGACCCTCCAAGTACCTTTCCCCGCGGCCACTGGATGGAACGCCCGTTGAGACCCGGGCACGGCTCGGTCGCGTAGCACCAGTCGGTTGCCGGATTGTGCATCGTCTTGAAGTAACCGACAGGGATATGAATCCAGGGGTTCCAGTCGCGCGGTCCCGCCTCCAGCAGTAGCACCGAATGCCGACCGCTCGCCGTCAAACGGTTGGCAAGCACACAACCGGCAGAACCGGCGCCAACAATTACAAAATCGAATTCTCTTGTCAGCTCAGTCACGTGTCTCCATCCCATGCGGCACCGCACGTAGTTTTCGTGCGCCCGCAACGGCACAATTGTTCTTATTGCCACAATTCCTATCTTGCCACCGCCTCCCTTAATGCGCAATAATGAAATAGTTAGTTCCATTTATGAGACATAACCACGAGTTGGAACTCGCTAAGGGAGGAAATTATGTTCAAGATATCGGACAAGCTCCGAGGTATTTCGCGTCGCGATATGCTGCGGTTGACGAAGCATTTCGGCATCACATCGACACTTATGGCGGCAGGCGGTCTTACTGGGGCGGTTACGTTTTCACGTCTCGCCGAAGCTGCAAATTCGACCTACAAGAAGCGCTTCAAGACATCTGCGAAGCATACGCTGAAATTCGGTGCGGCCGGTTTTAACGAACGGAATTTGCTGATCGAGCGGGCAGGTTGCTTGCAATTCGTCAATGATGTTGAGGAACGAACAGATGGGGCGATCCGTATCGAGTTCATCGGCAATAATCAGATCTGTGGCCAACTCAATTGTGTGAAGAAGACCCAACAAGGCATAATTGACATTTACGCAGCCTCAACACAAAACTCAGCAGGGGGCGCACCGTACCTAAACGTTCTCGACTACGCCTATATGTTCCCGAGCAGGGCAGCTCAGTACCACTTCCTTTATCATCCCGGCAGCCAAAAGGTCCTTCGCGATCCTATGCGCAAGCGCCATGGAATCCAGTTCCTATTCAGCCATGCGGAACTGCGCGGCATTATGCTGGGCTTGAAATGGAAAGATAAACCGCTGATCAAGAGTGTGACCGAGCTGGCCGGAACCAAGAACCGCGTTACTGGCACGCAGCTCGGCCGCATCGCCATGAACCTCATGAAGCTCAATCCGACACCCATCGCGTGGGAAGAGACGCTTGACGGTCTAAAGCAGGGCCTTATTGACGGCGCGGAAACCTGGCCATCGGCAGTGGCTTACGCCAACATGTCGCCCGTTGTCGCCCAATGCGTGAACCTGGAATTTTTCTGCGGCACGGAGCACACTGCAATGAGCGCGAAAAAATTCGACACCCTCGGTGGTGCGTTGCAGGATGCGGTTATGGAGTCAGCCTACCTAACGCAGGTCCATGTGCAGGCGGCGCACGAGGCTTCGCTGGTCAACACCTGTGGTTTCTCTAGTCCGCAGCTTCCCGACACGATTTTCACGAAAAACGGTACACGGGTCGCGTGGATGTCGAACGACGCCAAGAAGGAAGCCGAGCAGATGTGCTCACCAGAGTTCCAGCCCAAGCCTTGGGAGCAATGGCGCGAGCGCATTAACGGTTGGGCTGACGGGATGGACACTTATAAGTTCATCTACGATATCGCTCGCGAGATTCCAAAAAACACCAAGGCGGAAAATGTTGAATCCCGCCGCTGGTGGAAATCCGCCTAACCAGTTGTACGCAACCGAGTTGGGTCCGGAGTTTCTCCCCGGGCCCTTCTCGCCTTGACCTGCCCGCTAGGATATGTGAAGGCTGTCGGGGTGCCTACCGTGCCCCAGAGGCTGCTTGCATTGGATGATGGTGAGGTATTCGCCGCTGGAGAGGAAAATGGCAATCTTGCAATGGATAGACCGCAATATAGAGAAGGTCATTATTCTGGCGAACTACATCGCAATGGCCGGGATTATTTTCGTCGAGGTGATCAGGCGCTTTGCGTTCAATCAGCAGGCCGCATGGTCGAGCACTATTCCGATTTATCTATTTCTGTGGATCGTCTGGGTGGGATGCGCTTATAACGTGAAGATTCGCGCGCACCTGAGGTTTGATGAAGTCCGGGTACGGCTGCCTTACACAGCTCAGTATGCGTGCCTGTTACTCGACGCGGCACTATGGATCATATTCTCTGCAATCGTCATATATTACTCGACCGAGCAAGTGCTGCTGTCTCGGGACAACTTTGCCATCGTGCAAGGCACCGACAATGTCATGCAGTGGTGGTTCTATATCGCCACGCCATTTGCATTTGCGGTACTGATCTTCCGGGTATTGCAGAACTGTTACGAGGACTGGAACAAGTACAGGGCACGCCAGCCCTTCCAGATTCAAACCAGCATGTTCGGCGATTAGGAGGGCATTATGGAAGCGCTCTTAATCATCCTTATATCCTTGGCAGTAACAGTGTTATTCGTGCTGGGAGTTCCGATTTTTCTCGTTATCGGTTTTTGGGTCATCGGCGTATCGCTGGTCATCGACTTCACGCTCGCGAACATTGGTGTAACGCTCTACGAAGGATTCAACTTCTTCGGCCTGTTGGCTCTTCCGTTGTTCATCCTGACGGGCGACCTCATTAAGGGCGCAGGCATCGCCAAACGGCTTTCCGACTTTGCCTACTCTCTCCTGGGCTGGCTGAGAGGCGGCCTGGCCATGGCATCGCTCGGTGCATGTGGCATGTTCGCAGCCATATCGGGCTCGAATTCAGCAACGACGGCGGCGATCGGCTCGATCATGCATCCAGAAATGGTCAAAAACGGTTACGACAAGAATTTCGCTGCTGCTACAGCTGCGGCAGGCGGAACGGTCGGCATCATCATTCCGCCAAGCATTATTTTCATAGTTTACGGGTTCCTGATGAACCTGTCCATTTCTGACCTCTTCATTGGCGGTCTGCTGCCGGGGATCCTGATGGTCGCTGCCATGCAGGCAGCGTGCATGATCGTCAGCTATCGCAATGGGTGGGGGAAGCTCATCGGTCTCAATATGGAGCGCGTCCTCAAGACCGGTGTCGGAGCATGGCTCGGTTTTGCTGCCATCGCGCTGGTAATATGGGGTATTTACGCCGGTATTTTTTCGCCAACGGAAGCGGCCGGGGTTACGGCTGGCTTCTGCCTGATTGCAGGGGTTATCAGTTATCTACTCTACAAGATGTTGAATCCCGGCGTTGACCCGCACGCTGAGCAGGAACGCCCCGCCGACGCCGAGCCGGGGCCGATATTTCAACAAATTCTCGTGCCGGGATTTTCATTGAAGGAGCTTCCGGAACTCATTCTGCGGTCCGGGCAGATTACAGGATTGCTCGCCCCTCTCATCGCTATATCTGTCGTTATGCAGCAAATCCTGACGCTGCTCGGTGCAAAGGCATTTGTCACCGACATGCTGGGTGCACTTGGTGGTTATTACGCGATCCTGTTCGCCTGTATGGGGCTTGTGCTGGCTGCTGGAACAATCCTGGAGAGTTTGCCAAATACGATCATTCTTGCGCCAATTTTGGCACCGATTGCGGTCAGCATTGGAGTTGACCCGATCCACTTTGCCGTCATTTTCCTGGTCGGCGATGCTATCGGCTTCATCACGCCGCCCTATGGCCTCAACCTCTATGTCGCAAGCGGCATAACAGGCATTCCATATTTTCGATTGCTGAAATATACAATGCCGTACCTGATCGCGCTGTTAGTGACGTGGCTGATAATTGCACTCGTGCCACAGCTCTCGACGGTATTGCTAGTGCACGGAGGGGCGGGTGTGTTCCAATTGCGATAGGTCGGGCATATGAATTGGATGCGGTCATGATACACCACTCTAGATCTATACGAGCCATGACCGTCCTTGAGGCAGTGGCTCGTGCGGACCGGCCATTGCGGGCCACAGATATCATGGATGAATGCCAGTTGCCGCGTGCAACGGTTCATCGAATCTGCACGCTCTTATGCGAGCGGGGGTATTTGCTCCAGCAGCCGGGATCCAGCGGTTACATTCCAGGACCTAAAGTCATAGACTTCGCGAATTTAATTCAAGCAAACCAGACGCAAAAAGCGTTTCGCCATGCCATTCTGGAGACTGTAGCACACAAAGTCGGGGAGACATGCAACATCGCTATTCCCGATGGGACGACGATGGTCTACTGGGATCGGGTTGAGACCAAATGGCCGTTGCGTCATCAATTGCTGATCGGCACACAAGTTCCGCTGCATTGCACGGCCAATGGCAAGCTTTATTTGAGTGCTCTGCCATCCAGACAAAGGAAACAGCTAATTGAGAAAATCGAACTTACGAAACTAACCAACAACACCATTGTGGACCCCGAGAAACTTGAAACGGCCGTTGCCAAAATCGCTGAAGCGGGTGTAAGCACAGACAATGAGGAATTCATTGAAGGGATGATTGCAGTGGCGGTTCCCATCAAGGACTCGGTTGGCAGGTACGTGGCAGGACTTGCAATTCATGCTCCGGTCGTAAGACTTTCTCTTTCAGATGCTCTTAGACATGTAGGTACACTACGCGCAGCAGCCGACGAACTCGCTGCCAACCTCACTCAGTCCAACTGAATTGCGCTATCACATTGAACCCGGTCTTGCAGACCTCGAATCTTTTGATCCTTCCCACCTTATTGTGCAAAGCAGACGATTAGAAACTCTCACCGAATTGTCTACCCGAAGGGTAACTCTGTCCTGCCAGGAATTTTCCGCAGTTGAGGGAGACTGTCTTCGGAAAGAAAGGGGTTTATTCGCTGCGACAACAGTGCACAAGCCGACCTAGCATCCCACATTTTCATAGATTCGCTCGGATGCTCTATCTTCTTGTCGGAAAACCGGTGTCCACTTTTGCGCGACATGCTCTAGTCCATTCTTCTTCCTGCTTTTCACGAGCTTTCCGAATTGTTAGCGGAACCTGTTTTCGTGCATGCTTGAAGACCGTCAGCGCATAGGCTTTGCATGAGTGAAAACACGGCTGGGTATCTCTAAATACTCCCTTCGGGCCATCCACCATCCCCTGCCACCCGCCTAATTATTGCAGAATATGGCGGGTGGCAGGGGATGGTGGATGGTTTTTAGAGGTATCCAGCTTCTAAAATCGGGCGTATTGAAAAAGCACTCAAAACATGTGCCAAAATTGTTGTTCTCTATGGTGAGACGTATTACCCGATTTTTGAGCGGTTGGAAAAAGAACTTGAAGCGGCGAAAAAGGAAAATGAGGTTTATCATAGAGCCTTAAAATATGTCTCTGACCGAGATCACATCACCTAATTGCTCTTACAATTTCCCACCAGTACTACTCCCATCCATAACACACTTATACGATCGCAAATCAACGAGCACACTTTGCGTTCCTCAAGGTGTCAAAATCACACGAACTTGGGCATCTCTAAGTACTCCCTTCGGGCCATCCACCTCTATACCTTTCAAAGTCTTAGGTGATGTTCGTCTGGGAAAGTGTGAGGTGGCGCGCCTCGACGGAAAAACCTCGAACGCAACCCAAGCTATCCCCAAGCACCCGACGTCTACCGAAATAAAGCACACGAAGTGTGTGGTGCGGTCGAGAGGAATCGAACCTCCACGAGCTAAGCTCACAGCGCCCTCAACGCTGCGCGTCTACCAGTTCCGCCACGACCGCAAATCTCAGCACACATAATAGAGAATATGAGGATAGACCCGGCTGAGCCTGTCCCTATATCAAAGAATGCTGCTCAGAACAATTCGGCATTAAAGAGAAGGCTCACTTAGCAGACCTGACCGAGACGTGCAAGTTTGGTTTCTCAAAATATTAATTATTGTTATATTAGCTAGAGCGTTATGAGGTTAGCTTAAAAGAGCCACCGAACATCGCCAAGAACTAACTGGTATTTATCTGACCTGAAACCTCCTTCTCAAGCCATTCGTGACTTCGCTGCCCAGACGTAAAAAGCGCCTCCTGAATTTGCTGGCAAGTGTGGCATTGGCCGCAACGTTTGAACGCTGATTGTGTCCGTTGCGGTGTCCGGCATGACCAAGTCAGATGAAGAAGATCCTGAGGCAAATAGGCGATCACTTCGGCTTTGGACATATCTTTGACAGGATAAATATATTCAGGACTGCGTTTCTGTGGCACCAATGTACGAAACAACATACGTGCGACATCACGTCGAATACTATATGTTTCATCCTCTTCATCATCGGCAATCACGCAACGTGCAAGTCTCTTAATTCTCGGATCTAATCCAACCATCAAGCCTGCAATATAATTCGTATGAAAGATGTCAGGTGGGGTGGAACGTAAGAAGGAAAGGTCAATACTGGAGACGGTAAAGTCAAATGCCCGATAATGATTATGGCAGTACTCAACGATCTTATACACTGCCGCAAGTTCAACACGCTCACGACCCATACGATTTTTTAAATAGATGTGATGGGCATGAATGTGATCTTCGGTCTCTTCCAGCAATTTCACAAGAACAGCCGTGCTATCAATGCCACCAGATAGCATTATCAACGTTAGTTCATCATCGCTTGAACTTGAACTCAAACTCGATCCCCCAACCCTTTGAAAACTGGGTATCTCTAAATACTCCCTTCAGGCCATCCAACTGCCTACGCTCCCGTCTGCCATGCACTATCGATAGCGAGTTGGACAGGTTCAGGGAGATCATCCGGTTGAACGCCTGAGCTGTCAGAGCTTGTGCTCGGTGAGAACCCTGCCATGGCGCTTACTAATTGATTGGCATCACTCCCACTTAGAACAGCCCCATCTCTGCCAATGAATTCATCAATCCTGTTTGCCTCATTCACAAACCAGTCATCAAAGGTAATACTATCCGTGCTACCAAGTACAGATACAACCAAATCATCATTCAGCTTAACAAACCACAAATCCTCATGGGTGATTGTATTGCCGAGGACAAGTTTATCCGTTGTTGCTGCATCATCATCCTTATTGATAACCACATCCTGCCCCGATCCACGATTGAATTGGTAGGTATCGTTGCCTGGACCGCCACTCAGCACATTATCGCCCTCATTGCCGGTGAGCGTGTTATCTTGTGCATTTCCTGTGCCGGAAAAATCACCTGCCCCTTTAGCGAGAGTAAGGTTTTCAATGTTTTTCGGCAGGGCATAGTCGATGGAAGATAAAATTGTATCATTTCCCCCTGAATCAATAATGCGATCATCTACACTATCAATAATGTAAGTGTCATCTCCCTCACCGCCATCAAGCAAATCACCGCCTACACCTCCATCAAGCGTATCACTGCCAGCACCACCCTCAAGCGTGTCCACTCCCGCGCCACCAACAAGCGCATCGTCACCGCCATTGGTGGTCAAATGATCCGCACCATCTCCGCCAATAAGCACATCATCAAAATTACCTGTAACCGCTCGGTCGTCACCCGCCCCCAGATTAAGCACCAGGGAGGTCTTGCTCCAGGTGACGCCATCCGCTTCGGCACTGACATCAAGGGTGGCCCCTGCAATTCCACCAACATCGAGTTCAGAACCATCAGCAAACCTGAACTTCTC
Organism: Methyloligellaceae bacterium; assembly: GCA_965224165.1. Classification (GTDB taxonomy): domain Bacteria; phylum Pseudomonadota; class Alphaproteobacteria; order Rhizobiales; family CBDCYM01; genus CBDCYM01. Next base: position 3,178,495 of record CBDCYM010000011.1, read on the forward strand.
TATCCGGTCTAAAGGATCCAGCCAATTGGTCAAGCGTACTTTATCACTCAGTCTATCAATCGGTGTGTCAGGTTTACCCGCTTCAAGCACCCCTACCAACAAGTCTTTACCATCAAACTCCGTTACCAAATCAGAAACGGAAATCCCATTGCCAAAGTGCAGCGTATCAAAACCGCCGTCTTGTTTTTCTTTGATGTCATAAGAGACCGTTCGATGTGCGGTAAATTCTTCTTCAACTCGTTTTTCGATTGTCACATCCACAGGGATAAGACCCGTTGCCCCCTCGCCATTGTACCCGTAACTGTCATTCCAGGGCGTGTAATCTCCAAACTCTCCAGTAACAGGGTACGTTCCGCCATATTCGCCCGAGCGTCCAACCACCGTTATGGTTTCTTCAACCGTGACCCAACGGGTATCTATGTAAGCCTCTTCAAAGGAAAATGTTTGGCTTTCTGTTCCATTACCCGTGCCATCATCAATAATGATGTCGGAACCGTCTCCCCGATTAAAGATGTAAAAATCATCACCTAAACCGCCTTCGAGCGTGTCATTACCCTCACCGCCGGCAAGTATATCGCGGCCCCAATCCCCGGTAATATGGTCATCGCCCGCACCACCCTTCAGCGTGTCATCGCCAAGCCCGCCAAAGATTATGTCATTACCTGCACCGCCATCGACAAAGTCCGCACCGAGCCCGGCCTGGATCGTGTCGTTACCGCTATTGCCGATAAGCACGTCACTGCTCTTATAAAGGGAGTGGGTGGATTGATCTTCAAAAATGCTATCGACACCCGCCTGCGCAAACCACAATGTATCAGCGTTATCGGCCGTAACAGTCTTACTACCTGTAGGCGCGAGATGCTTGAGCCCCGTGAGGGCAACAAAATCTGCGATCTCAATGCGCCGGGCGTCCGTACCGTCTGGCGTGAGCTCCAGAACAAGCGTATCGTTTTCCATGGAAACCGAAATATCCGCCACCGTGGCATCGAAACGCTCAAAGCCAAAAGCGTCAAAGAAATATTTGAGCCCACCGTAGAAATCCGTCTGGTTCCATTCCGTAATCCCTAATTCTTCGGCACGCAGTAATGTGATAACCCATCCGGCGGCAAAAGCAGAATCCGGATCCATTGCAATAACCGCATCAATTAATTCCTTATTGGCTAAGTAGCGGGCATAATCACTGGCAATGGTCAGATCGCCGTTTAACTCTTCAAGAGTTTGCGCTTTGCTTAGGGCCAGGGCGCGTTTGATGTAAAGATTGCCGCCGGCAACTTTGATACCCTTTTTCAGCGTCGCTAGAACCGCTTTCTCGGTGAGCCCTTCGCCGTTCTTGTTCTGAAAGCCTTCGCCACCGCCGGCGCTCTGGATCCGGAAATGCTGTGTCTTTGCTGTCCAGGCAATATAAAAGCGAATGGGATCGACAGAGATCACGTCACCACCGATCAGACCCAGATAGGGGTTGAGGATGCCGACCGCCCCTTCCGCCATGGCCTGAATGACTTTGATATCCTGTCGCCGAATGTCTTTATCGGCCTTGTATTCACCGAACTCAAATTCACCGGTCTCTGAATTATAGTCCACATCCTGATAGCCCCAATAACTACTGGGACCATCTCCCCCACCAAAGATATCAGATAGAAAATCGCCCAGAAATGTGCCGAGAATTGCGCCGATGAATGCGCCAATGCCGGGCAGAATGATATTGGCAAAGGCACCGAACGCCCCAGTGAGCGCCGTGCCCAATCCGGTGGCGATGCTGCCAATAAACGTGCCGGAGAGCGCCCCGGTTAATAGTCCGCCAGGCAAGCCGGCAAGCGCCACCAGAGTGCCGAGTGAGCTGCCGACGGAAGAACCAATGGCACCCGCCGTGGTTTCCGGCGCCACAAGCTCACTGGCCAAATAGCTGCCGATAAAGGCGCCGATGCCCGCCGTCAGAGTACCGGGCCCGTTAGCTGCGTTAAAGAACAAGCCCTCGCCAAGACCAGCAAAAAGATCCGGCTGACCGATATTGCCGAGAACGGTGTTCAGCGTATGGCCGATGGTCTGACCGGCAACGGAAGAGAAAAGCTGTCCACCAAAACCATCACCCACGCCGATCGCTTCGCCAAGCTCGGTGGCGAGAAAACCAGAGAGCGCGCCCACAGCCTGAGACTTGAGGGCAAGGAAAAGGTCCTCGCCAAAATTACCAAAGGCCTTCTCGGTTGCGTCCTCAAAGCTCAGATCTTGTGTGGGAACGCCGGAAGAATTCGGCAACCCGTCATTGCCGAAATAAAGGCCAACCGCCTCGCCCACATTGCCAAGCAGGGCAGAAAGCGCAGAGCCCGCGCCGATCTGAGCAAAGACATTATCGCCACCGATCACCTGACCCAGCGTCGAGCCAAAAATGGCACCAATCTCCTCACCCACAAGCGCCAGATCCGTATCAATCTGAGGCGCACGCTGCACCGTGGTGTGCCAATCGCCAAGCGCCGCATCCACGCTTGATCGGCTCACCGTGCCGCCTTCATCTAACCTGCTTCTATGAGAATAAGGAACAGCTTGAGGATCATTTCTTATCTCATAATATTCATCAGGTGAGATGATTTTTATTTGGTTAGGGTTAGAGCTTTCGGAGGGAGGAACTGAAACTATGACTGAATTTTCAGTACTCATCATTTCATACGACTGTTCAAAAACTCCTTCTCCTGTAGAATCAAGAAATGTAGAACTAAACGGATCGCCGTTGGAAGTTTCCCCCAGAAGTGTCAAGGCTAAGCTTGCACCATTTACCGAACCAGATGTTCTAATATCTATTAAAGCACCATATACTTGTCCACGGGTAAACACATCAGTTGGAATTGCAAACGACATGCTAACGCCATCTGGCATATCAAAAAAATCAATATTTGAAGGGATTCCAGAGAAATCAATGCCCTCAAAATCATAATCGGGCAAGTCACTAAAGCTTGTATTGATTCTACTGTCAGAACCAGAAAACACATCAAATCTTAGAAATTGGTCTGTGCCGCCTAAATTTTCTAGACCAATTAAGTCAACACCATCTAATGATAAAAATATTGAGCTGGGACTATTATCGTCAAAAGTTGAGGATGGTAATGGAGAGTTAAATGAATAAGCTACATTACTTATTTCAGCAAATAAATTGATTAAGTTATGCAGGTTGTCACGGTCATCTAAAAAAGAAAATTCATCGCCTGGCTTGAATGTCTTATTTAAAAAAAACTCTAGATCATTTAAAACAATCCCCAGACTAATATTGGTATCCACAACACCATCTGAAAATAGTCTCTCCAAACCTGCATATGCAACACTATACGAAGAGCTTATGTCAAAAACTGTTCCAGTTCGCTGCAGTGTGCGGGTTAACTCATATCCAATTAACTGTTGTCCTGCTATTCTTTGATTCAAGATATTAAAAGGAACATGGTCTATTAAATTTATTCCTAAATCTTGAGCTATAGCATGAGCAAAATGTGTACAGTTTGTTCCACCAGCCCCATTATTAAGTGAGGGATCTATGTCCCAATCGCTAAATCCATAAATATGACCATGGTCTACCCCATCAAACTTATCATAAAGCTCATCAAATTTAGCTGCAAACCCATCTGGAACGTCAATCACTATTCTATCTGGCCGCCTATAAAAATCTTCGTTGTTATGATCAACAAAGCCATTTTCATTTATTATGACACCTCCACCAGCTACAAAACTTATTAAATTACCAGGCTCAAGATTTGATCCAAAAGTAACTGGTTCCCTAAGAGTATCAACAGAAGTATCCAAAAGAGTAATATTTACATGCCCTGATCCACTTGGAGTACCATCAGGATGTTCCGTAAAAAAATTAAATATAAGTTGCTTTCCCATAATCACCACCTCAATTATATAACTTATTATTGATTAATACCTATATAAACCAAAGTAAAAAACTTACATCAAAAATAAAATTCAGATGTCGACTGTAATAGAGAAGTTTTTTAGGTTTGAAATCATTTGATATTTTCGCTGTTATAAGCGTATGAGGAATATCAAATACTTTATCATTGATTTCTGAGACCAAAATAAACATATTATATCTAATTGGCCTTTTATACACACAACCTAAAGATCTATATGCTCTTGAAAGAGTGCTTGAAAGGGAAGACTTGTCATTGGCTGCCACTTCATAGTTGAACCTATCACTTTCTAAGGCAGCACATGGATTCTTTAATCCAAATAAATACCTCTCCCAAAAACTATGAATTTTATAGTAACGTTCAGGAAGAACAATTCCTATGCAGGTATTTCCAAAAAGAAGAGCATTGCAAAATCTATAAGCGTGATGTGATTGTACAGAAAAATAACATCTATTTAAATCAACTTTTGCATACCAATTCTCATAATTTCTTTTCTTACATAATGTCTTTTTAAGAATAGGCTCATTTCCCTTGTTGTTAGATTTTGGACGATGTACATATTCATAAGCGGTAGCAAATTGAGCAGAAACTGAAAAAAAGCCCGAATATGCAATCCCCACGGGATGAAATTGCAAAGTGCGCCCAATACTCCCCAATCCTACAACCCAAAAAAATAATATACTACATATCACAAGAGTAATTGTTAGCTCTTTCACAAAAAAACTATTTTCTAGAAAATTTTTAAGGGCTATTAACAAAACAAAACTCCTACAAAAACAACAAAGACAGAAAATATGACGCCCGTCACATGACGGACCTTCACACTTCCAATTTTTTTCTTTGAGTGAAAACCAAGAAGAAACAAAGCAAGCAGGACATAAACTGTTATGGCATCAGCAATTGGAGATAATCCGGGAAAGAATGACATACCCCTCACATCCCCTTTTTAATGGGTGTGTGAGTAATAGGACCACCAATATTACGGAATTTGTGTCCCGCTCTCACGCTTGCCCGCACATCTGCCACACACATATCATCCCTCAACACAGTACTTTTAACTTTATAACTCTACTGCAATGCCCGCATCTCAGGGGTAGTCTCCGCTTCAAAACATATCATTCGCTGAGTTTGACCGAAGACTGCTCGCTGCTTGGAGTTGTACCACCATGACAGATTGCGCTACGCCAACCGCTAAATTTTCTATGTTTTTGAATGGATTACCTGGAAATCCTCACCGCATTTCTTTAAACTTTTGGTCAACATATATAAAACAAATCACACTGTCGAGTAAAATGATTCTGGACCAATCACTATATTATGTATTCCCTACGTAATGGCTAGGGATAGATTTATAATTCCTGTCACATGACTTCAAAATAGCAAGTGAAAATGGAAATTTATTGTAATTACTATTTATGGTTGAAGTCGTAAATCTGTGTACACAGGGCTTAATTTTGCGGACTTCACCCACAAGCGCCAAATCCGTATCAATCTGATGCGCCCGCTGCACCGTGGTGTGCCAATCGCCAAGCGCCGCATCCGCGCTTGATCGGCTCACCGTGCCGCCTTGGGGAACACTGGCTATAGCTGGGAAACCGTCAGAATTTGACGCAGAATAAGGGACAATATGGTGTTCTGTGTGGATATTGTCATTACCTATAGCATGAGATGCTGTAACGATCGCTCCGCTATCGATTACAATTTTTTGTTCATAGACATCAATTTGCGCATCATTATCGAAATCACTAAAATTAATAGAGGTAAAATCCTGACCGGCGGTCACGCCAAACAATGCCAGTGTATTATTTTCAAAATCAACAAATGCGCTTGAAATTTCACCAGAGCCAATAACCTCTAATGGAGCTGAGAAGGAGAGATTAACGCTGGCGGAAGGATCAATCGGAGCGCCATCTGATCCAATACCGGAAAATTCAAAATTGTAATCAAAATTCGGGTCAAAACTCTCTGTGACACTCACATAATTATTTTCGGCCGTCAGGCTTGAATTGATATCAAAATCCAAAAAAACATCTTCGGCATTTGCGCTATTAAATTGACTAAGATCTACAGATGATAAATCAAAGAAAATACCTGCCGGGTCACGTTGATCCAAAAACACCTCAACACCTGGCGGAAGAGGCTCATTCAGAGCTCTAAGAAGTTGGTCCTGATTGAGCAGATATTCAAGCGCGATATCTGTTGCATATGGGTTTATTTCATAAGTAAAATCAGGTGGGACAATGCCGGGGTCCAGAGGTTCAAGGCCTTGTTCTTCAACATATTGATCAACAGCGGCCTGATAGGCTTTATCCCTCTTTCTTTCTCCGGTATTGGCAAAATAAGAAAGTAACCCTTCCTTTTCGCTAGATGTTAAATCGTTCCAATTGTCAATGTGGTCTTCATACCATTGTGCGCCCTTGACCACCATTAAGGTGGACATGATCCCCGAAATCGGATGGCCAGAACTCGTCAAATCATCAACCAAGACGTCATAATGGCTGATCTTCAACGGATCATCCGGATGCTGTTCCATATAGTCATTAAGAAGATCAATGGCGGTATGAATTTGAATAGAGGCATCCCCCAAATCCCAGGAGGAGGGGTAGGTCCGTTTGAATTGAAATTTCTTGTCGATTCTCAATCCATCATCAAGCGGATCCCAAAGTTCTGGATTGTTCTCTAGTATATTATAAGATTCTAGTAAGGTTTTGTGATTATACCCTTTAGCATTCAAATCTATTACTGTTCGCTCCAATGGAACTCCCGTTGTATCTCGAGCATCATGATATTCTTCCGAAATAAAACCAGCGCTCGCTGCAACCCAATTTATGTCTGATGGCAATGAAACCGTTTGACTTAATTTGAATATGGTATCTTCAATAACAGGCTTATATTTAGCAACATAATTTAAACGGCTACCTGAATAATATTCTGGAAGTTCTGACATTATTATTTACCTCAACTTATACGCACTGCAATTCAAACCATTAAAGAATATCGTCCCACCATCCCTGCAACATGAATTAATACATATAATCCCGCCAAACCGATCTGAACAATTTTTGGTATTTTAAAAAAAAACAGTGGAGAAAACAGTATGGATATTATGACAATTAACGATATATCAGTATATATGTGTATAAATGCAACTTGAAGTTTAATGTACATAGCAAACATAAATTCTTTTGTTGGATCAAAGAAGGGGCGAAATAAATTCAAAATAATTACAAAAATCGTTGGAAACACTCCAAGTGAAACAATAGCTTGTCCATCAATTCTATTTTTAAATGATTTGATCATAATCAAAATAAAAAATAGAAATATACTTATTAGTGAAATGGCATACCACGAGCCTAATAATGTGTCAGAAATTTCTCCTAAATAATGGCTTAATGATCCGGAAGGCATAATTACTTACCTCATAAAAGTTCTACTGCTAATCAGAGCGTCACTTTACCAATCCTGCCACTCAATTCGCCACATCATTCCAAACCCATGGATGAATACAAATAATCCTGCCAAACACATTTGAATAATTCTCGATATTTTAAACAACAATAATGGAATAAAAAGTATTGATGCGATCATAATTAATGATACATCAATATAAATTAATAAAGTTGTTTGAATAGTCGTATAGAATCCTCCCTTAGAATCAAAATTAAATGGATAAAAAAACTTAAGAATAATGCAAATATCAATGGAAACATGCCCAAAGAAATAATAGTTTGGCCATCGGTTCTATTTTTAAATGATTTGCTTATGATCAAAATAAAAAATAGAAATATACTTATTAGTGAAATGGCATACCAAGAATCTAGCAATATTTTTGAGAGTTGCCCCAAATAGTGGCTTAACACCTCAAAACTGCTTCGCACATCCGCCGCATACATATTATCCTCAACACAATAACCGCTTCTCTGAAGCTGGTTTCATACAATGACTATGATTGGCAATTTAGCGAACGCTAAATTCATTATGTTTTTGAATGGGTTGGCCGCAAGGCCTCACCGCATTTCTTTAAACTTTTGGTTAACATATATAAAACAACTCACACTGTCGAGTAAAATGATTCTGGACCAATCACTATATTATGTATTCCCTACGTAATTTAGAGATATATTCTGATTCTGGTCAGCACATAACTTTAACATTCCAAATATAGGTGGTGTTCTATTATAAATACTCTTCCCGGTTGCAAGAGAAGGTCTGCGCACGTTCTATTTGATCTTGCCTTCAGTGGCGTGGACGAATTGGTCCTTGGAACCTCTTAAAACTGATCCTTCTAAAACTGGATACCTCTAAAAACCATCCACCACCCCCTACCATCCGCCATATTCTGCGATAATTAGGCGGATGGTAGGGGGTGGTGGATGGCCCGAAGGGAGTATTTAGAGATGCCCAACTGATCCTTCAGACCTTAATCCGCAATAGCGGATGATCACATCTCTTTCACAACTGGCTTGCCGTCTTCAGCAGCGAGGAACTTAAACTCTTCTGTTGGAAAGACTTTCTCTTTGAGATCTTTCAGCATTTCGTCGATACCGCCAAATGGGGCGATGACATCCACGACCCAGAGTTTGTCGCCAGACTTCCAATCCTGCGGACGCAGCTTGGCATTGCCGGTACTAAGCCTGCCTTCCACCTCTTCATCAACTTTGGCCCAGAGCACCACGCCAATCGGCCGGTCCTTTGCATAAAACACGCGGAACTGTTGCAACAGGATCGGCGTCATCACAAGCCATTCAAGGTCCGAGAGAAAAAAGTTTTTATGCCTCTGAGATTGCGTCAATAGCCACGTAACCTCTCCTAACATATTAGCTACGGTACGTTTTTCAGGCCCTGGCGTTTCGTGAGAAAAGATCGTACCGCTCTCCTCTGCCGCCGCGCTTCCACCATTACTATTTTCTGAAGACTGGGTTTCGGGGTTTTTATTCTCAGTCATGATTGTTTCTCCTAGCGAGTCGCCTGCTCTCACGCTAGCACGAGAGATATGCGCAAACTCAAGGTCCTTTACTTTCTTAAGAGCCTCCTCGGTCTCCTTAACAGCAATGGCAACGGTCCCACCACCACCAGGTTTAAGACCATCGAGTATATTGTCAGAGGACATCTACGGCTCTCAAATACACACAACAATTATAAATGCCGACAAAATCGATAATTTGAATAATCAAATGATTTCAGTTTTTGCTTGAATAACTTACATGAAATCTCTCATACTTTTGGTGAACATAGACAAGAGGCCTCTAAGTGTCGAGTAGAAATTTTGAGGACACTAGTTTCAGATTACATTGCGCCATTTTTCTTGACTTTAACAGGATATTTTTCCTTATAAGAAAGATGCTTACAAAATAATGCTAATAATAATGATGAGTATTTATTGTGCTTCAGGTCACCGAACCTCAGGATGGTGAAAGCGGACACACCATCGACACAGGGTTATATTGCCTTGTCCTTATGTCCCAATTTTTTCGCGTAGCGGCGGACCCAGAACAGATCAAACATGATCTGGGCCGTGTTGAAGGACGGCTTACATCCGATGAGATTTTGCGCGCTGCTAAGCGTCTTGAATTTCGGGCTCGCCGAACAAAATTAAAACTCTCACGTCTTGACAGAGCGCCACTTCCGGTCATCGCCGAAAGAAAAGACGGTACGTTTTTTATTCTCGCAGCGGTCGATCAAGATAAAGTTCTCATAAAAGATCCCAGACATAGTCAGGCGATAGAGCTTTCTGTTAAGGAGCTGAAGGAACAATGGACCGGGCAAGGTATTCTTCTCACAACCCGGGCCCATGTTGCCGGCGTGATGCGGCGCTTTGATTTCAGCTGGTTTATTCCAGAGCTTATTCGTTACAGACGGCTTTTCAAAGAGGTCTTACTAGCCTCCTTTTTCATTCAGCTTTTAGCGTTACTTACCCCGATCTTCTTTCAACTCGTCATTGACAAGGTTCTTGTTCATCACGGCCTGACCACACTGCATGTGCTTATTATTGGTCTTGGCTGTGTGTCCATATTCGAAGTAACCCTGAGTGCTATCAGAACCTATGTCACGGCACATACTGCGAGCAAGGTTGATGTCGCACTTGGTGCACGGCTCTTCAATCATTTATTAGCTCTGCCGATTAGCTATTTCGAGGCGCGCCAAGCCGGCCAGTCCGTTGCGCGTGTCAAGGAGCTTGAGAATGTAAGAACATTTTTAACGGGCTCGGCACTCACTTTGATACTCGATATATTTTTCACCATCACATTCTTTATTGTCATGTGGTTTTACAGCCCCAAACTTATGCTGATCGTACTCGCATCGGTTCCGTTTTATGTGATTCTTTCCATTTTTGTGACACCGGTTTTACGCAGACGCATTGAAGAAAAATTCGCACGAGGTGCTGAAAACCAAACCTTTTTGGTTGAATCCGTATTTGGTGTTGAAACACTGAAAGCCATGGCTGTTGAACCGCAAATGCAACGGCGATGGGAAGATCAGTTGGCCGGCTATGTAGCGGCCAATTTCCGGGCAACCAATCTTGCAAATATAGCTAGTCACTTTGCTCAGTTTATCAATAAAGCGGTGATTGTCGGCACCCTTTGGTATGGTGCGCAACTTGTGATCGCCGGAGATATTACGGTTGGCCAGCTCGTCGCCTTCAATATGTTGGCAAGCCGTGTTAGTGGCCCCATCTTGCGGCTTGCGCAAATATGGCAAGACTTTCAACAAGTGCGTGTATCAGTAGATCGTTTGGGTGATATTCTCAACATGCCGATCGAGCCAGATGGAGGTCCAAGCCGCAGTACCATCACTTCTATTGAAGGCCGGGTCACCTTCGAGCATGTGACGTTTCGTTATCGCCCGAACGAGCAAGCCGTTCTCTCAGACATCAATTTGACCGTCGAACCAGGCGAAGTTATCGGCGTGGTCGGTCCATCCGGGTCCGGCAAAAGCACGTTGGCTAAACTTATTCAACGGTTACATGTACCCGAAGCCGGTCGCATACTTATAGATGGGATCGATATCGCGATGACCAATCCCAGATGGTTGCGCCGCCAGATTGGTGTCGTGTTGCAGGAAAATGTGTTGTTTAACCGGTCGGTGCGAGAAAATATTGCTTTGGCTGATCCGGCGATGGTTTTTGACCGCGTTGTTGAAGCAGCCAAGTTAGCTGGTGCCCATGATTTTATTGTCAAGCTGCCACATGCTTATGACACGCTATTGGAAGAGCGAGGAACTAATTTATCCGGTGGTCAACGCCAACGTCTGGCCATAGCCCGCGCACTTGTGACCGATCCTAAGATATTGATTTTTGATGAGGCGACTAGTGCGCTTGATTATGAGTCCGAATATATGATTCAGCAGAATATGCGTGATATTACTGAGGGCCGTACTGTATTTATTATTGCTCATAGATTAGCGGCAATCCGCAATGCAACGCGTATTATCACGATAGAAAATGGTTGCATCACCGAACAAGGCACGCATCAGGAATTAATGCAAAATAGTGGCCGCTATGCAGGCCTCTTTAAACTTCAATCCAGCTTGGCAGATTAAAAAGGCAAGGGGCAGATAGTGTTTGAGTTCGTCCGTACTATTGTTCGTTATCGGGCGGTTGCTAAAGCGGCTCTTGAGGAAGAAGAGACCCAAGGCAAGAAACCAAAGCTCAGACGTAATGAGCGCGAATTTCAAGCTGCTGCGATCGAGATCATGGAGACACCGCCCTCTCCGCTTGGTCGGACCATCGGCCTCTTGATTATCAGCCTATTTGTGGTTGCCCTAATATGGTCGATCATTGGTCGTCTCGATATCTACGCCACTTTGCAGGGTAAAATTATACCGGTTGGCAAGATCAAAGTTATCGAACCGCTCATCACTGGGAAAGTTAAGGCAATTTATGTGCGCCAAGGACAGCGTGTTGATGCGGGAGAATTGTTACTGGAGCTTGATCCAACCCAGCACCAAGCTGACCGTGTTCGCATTGAGGAAGATTTGATGATCTCCCAGGCTATTTCCACACGGCTCAAAACAGCAACCAAGCTAATCATGGAAAATACTCCTGCTAAAATGGCGCAATTGCCCTCCATGCCAAAAGCGCCTCCCTCCGTTATCAAACTTCAACAAAATCTCTTAACCCGCACACTGATGGCCTATGAAGCTGAACAAGCCAGCATCGTAGGTGAGATTAAACAAAAATCTATGGAGCTAAAGCGCACCAAGAATACCGTAGCGGAGCGGCATAATCTTGTGGAAGTAATGACCGAGCGGGTGACGATGCTCGATAAACTCGTGAAAAGTGGTTCGGGAACGCGAGCCGCTTATCTTGAGAGAGCGCAGGTGCTTTATGAACAGCGCGCGGATTTGGCTACGGAACAAGGACGCTTGGCCGAGCTTGAATCAGCCATAGAGACATTAAAACTTCAAGCGAAACAGCGCCGAGAAGAGTTGCTGCGAAAACTAACGTCTGAGCTGGCCGATAATGAAAAACGTATCGCCGGGCTGCGCCAGGAGGTAGTCAAGGCTACCACTCAAGAAAAACAAAGCCGACTTTATGCGCCTGTCAGCGGCGCAGTACAACAACTAGCGGTTCATACAGTCGGGGATGTGCTAACTACCGGACAACAAGCTATGGTGATTGTGCCCATCGGTACAAAGCTGGAAGTGGAGGCATTACTCCTCAATAAAGATAAGGGGTTTGTCAAAGAAAAACAAATAGCGCGCATTAAAGTCGAGACGTTTAACTTCACCAAATATGGGATCATTCCAGGCAAGGTTATTGCAGTTTCTAACGATGCTATCAGCCCTGCTCAACCACAATCACAGCTCGCCCAGTCCGTAGGAGGCGCATCGTCTTCCGGCCCACTCGTGTTCCCTGTACGCATCGCATTGGAGCGTGAAACACTTTTTGTAAACGGCGAACATGTCAGATTGAGCCCGGGCATGTCCGTATCCGCCGAGGTTAAAACAGGCGATCGCCGCGTAATCGAATTTCTCTTAAGCCCGCTTTTGCGCATGAAAGATGAAGCCGCGCGTGAACGGTGAAATTTGTGAGGCGGGAAGGACGTATTACTAACGTACCGATGAAGCCGCGCGTGAACGGTGAAATTGGTTGCGTGTCTTCTTTCAGTCAATGCCGTCCAAAAGTGTGCTTTGTGGCATGGTATTGCTATAGACAGGCCTGTCCCCGTCTAAAATCTGATCAATGATATTGTTAGAGGCGCCTAACTCCGGCCACTCGCATGATTTGCTCCGACCATATCCTGGCGGTAAAAAGTGCTTCAATATATTCGATATAATTTGCCTGATAAAACCTAAGGGCATTATCTTGGGTACATAAACCGCTTGACGGTTAAATGTCGTTCGGACGTTCTCAATGACCTGTCCTATTAAAGCTACTGGTGAGCAATAGAGCGTTATGAGGCTAAATTGAATCATTTAGATTAATGACAAGAGGATATGACATCACGTCGACCATACGTAAGGGCGAGTCCGGGGGCGAAGCTTAGAGTGCTTGCCAACGAAATCAATCACTTGACTACTCTTTTTGTTGTCTCATATTCTTAGTGCGCTAGGAAATTGTAGGAAGTTTGTGCATTGTCTAAAACATATTCGTAATGCTAAGTTGTCATCGGCTCAGCTGGAAAGTTGGGTGCTACACAATCTTCACTACTTGCTCCTCAACCAATGGGGCTCGAATCTGAGGTATTGTTCTGGTATTCTGATGTGCGTTTATTCAGCATGTCCACATCGCTGATTGGTTAGTCATCAATCAGCTTCAATGTTTTCAGGCCGAATGAGCGGAACATTCTAAAATGCACAATGAGGTACACATTCTTTTATTTCTTCGACATTATAATACCTCTATCTTTGCAATGATTGTGCACAGATTGATTACCGTGCGAAGTGGCTTTTTGTACAAAATTATATGGGGTTGATCACCTTGCGTCATGAGATCGATATACATGTAGGCGCACGTCTGAGAATACGGCGCATTGAGAAAGGCTTTAGTCAAACGAAACTCGCTGACAGACTTGGCGTCTCATGTCAACAGCTTCAGAAATACGAAAATGGGGCAAATCGAATCGGTGCCAGCCGCCTTTTTCAGGTTGCACAAATTCTGGAAGTACCGGTCAGCTATTTTTTTCGAGGCCTTGATGAACAACTAGACATGAGCATTTCTGTACCAGACGACCTGACGGAACTCGAACCAGAACGAATGTCGGAAGTCACAAAGCTCGTTGATTCTTTCGTCCGGATCAAATCCTCCGTGACGCGCGAAAAAATTGTCTTATTTGTTAAGTCTCTCGACGATACGGCAAGTCCTTAGCCCACAAGTTCTAATTATTGGGCCTAGGTTGTTGTGGTGAGATTTATTTTTTTGCGGAAGATACAACCGCCACGGCGGCGTTAAAATAAAACCGATGTCTCCGAGTTAACTCGTGAATTTACCTTCCGCAAATTGGATGGCTATTTCAGAATATGATGTCGGCAACTCCGACCATTCATCAAGCTCCCAATAGACACTCTCGAAATCGAAATTTACTAAATTGGAGACCTCGATAATCTTCACCCAAAGACGATACAGTTTCATCAGCTTAGCATCTCGATTCGTATCAATGGTTCGAACAAGAACCGTATCTCTCGCACTACATTGCCAATGCGGTTCTTTGCTAATCAACTCGCTAATGTTTAAGATCTGAGTCCGGTTCTTTTCAGCCTTTTCGCAATAGACCTCATATTGTTGCAACAGCGACGCAAATAAAGGCGTCTCAGGAAAGTTCTCACTTTCGGCCGTCAACGGCTCGATTATAAGAAGCCGACCATGGGGCGATAATAGAGTTTCCGCCTTGGAGAGAATACGGCTGAACCGATCCATGTGCTGGACCACAAATCTCATCAGAAGCATGTCAAACTTACGATCAGGCTGATAATCATGATAGTCAGCCACCTCAAGATCGATTTGTGGTCCAAGCCCATTTTGAAGGCCAATTGCTACCAGTTCATGCGACAGGTCAATTCCCGCATAAGTCTTATCCGGAAAAGCTTCGATGAGCTTTGATAAATATTGTCCATTGCCGCATCCCACATCAAGGACCGAGCATGCCTGCTCCCATGGGTTGTGCTGCTTTAGGTAATTATACTCAAGCGGGAAGAACAGCTCAGTCTGCAGACTAAGGATCTCATTCCATATCTCAGCCTTACGGTATGTCGTGGTGTCGAGAAACTCAGCGGGGGGAACTTGGTTAAGTGACACGGGTCTCTTCCTGACGCTTTACTTATAGCAATCTTGCCTTCAATAAACTTTATCAAGTATGTGGTTTTGTGAGAAAAGAACCGCATTAGACATTTCTCGATTCTTCCCTCATCTTGGGGCAATCATAACCAGACAGGTGGCCCCGTTGGTTATCCAAAAAAGTGTACAGGGCGTTCCATAGTCTGGCGCACTTCAGGGGCTTAAAACTTTATCGATAATAGGCAAATCAACTATGACCGACATCCAAGGAAGCGGAATCATTGAGACCGAACAAGGGAAATCATTTGTGCATGTCGTTGGCGCAGGCAAACCCATATTGATCGTTCACGGCGGTCCAGGTTTCGATCATGACTATCTCGTTAAACCACTTACCTCGTTAGCAGAAAAAAGAAGGCTTATTTTTTACGACCAGCCGGGATGCGGTCAAACACCCATTAAGGATCCTGGGTCAGCGCTCGACCAAACCTACAGGCAGTTCTTAGAGGTGGCGCAAACCTTCTCTCAAGACGGAATGATTGGGGTGATTGCGCATTCATGGGGTGCATTGGTCATCGCAGGTGGGCTTGCTTTCGGCAAACCCGCATCTGAACAGCTAAGCATCACCGAAGGACTTCTGGTTAACCCGACACCAGTCGATAGTAGTAATTATATGCAAGCACTAAATGAAACAACTGCCAGGCTGCCTCCTGATCTCATTGCTCAAATTACTACCATTATGCTGGGGGACGAAGATGGTTCGCAAATCATGAGCCTTCTAGCTCCTTACTACACATCCCACATGGACCGCTTGCCGGTCGATATTTTTCCTTTATCAAAGATCATCTACTTGCTTGTTAACGAGCAGCTCGGTGAATTCGATTTTCGAACTCAGCTTGGCAATTTTAATAATTTAACTGTCGTACAAGGTGAAGATGATATAACCAGTCAGGAATTTATAAAGGATATCTGGACTGCGGCCAAAAAAAATGACGTGATAAAAGATGCCGGGCATTTTCCATTTTTTGAACGCCCCGACGAATTCAATCGCATTTTGGACCGTGAATTTCCGGTCTAAGTGAGTCTTCATTCGCTTGCAGATTTACCCAGAGAGTTCCTTTCAAACCACCGTTTAGATGTTTTTGATCGGATTGTGTCATAGCAAGTTAGTTGACGTTTTTTGCTTGCAACTTTTTTTGGACGACACTTAAGGGCTGATCTAGACTTTCACATATTTCACGAAATTTCAGCCTTTTTGCTTCCGACTGCAAATACACAAGCATACGATAGATTGCATAGAGCTCATCTTGTTCAGTCTGCATTTGCGTGCGCGCCCGTCTTGTCTTGTTGATGGCATGCACTGATCCATCGGTCCGTCGTCAGTGTTTGCGCATAAAGAGAAACGATATTCGTTGCTGCATTGTGAGCCGTCGCCTCCGACATTGATCCGACGCTATGGCTCGCGGAAGCATCATGGATGAAAGTAATTTTATGATTTCGGTGATAGGCATCAATCACCGTGGAAAGACAAGCAATAGTTCCGGTAAAGCCCGCAATAACCGCATTTCTGCCCCCACCACCATCCATCATTTTATCGAAGTCAGCATTGCTGTAACACGAAGGCATGCTCCGCTCGAAAATCATGTCCGTTCCTTTGGGACAAAGGCTGTCAATCCATCCAGAAAATGGCTGTGCGGGATTGAATAATTTCTCGTTCTGCCGCCAGCAGACAAATGCGGTCGGAAATTTTCTTTGACGAGCACATTCAAGCAGGAGCCCACAATTCCTCACAACATTTTCGTGATTCGTGAGCATCAATGTCCTTCCTTCAGTAACATATTCTTTTTGAACATCAATCAGAATAAGAAGTGGCGTAAGTGCACTGTCTTTATAAACACCCAGATCAACGACGTTCATAACGTGGCTGTGCCTCCCTACCAGCTTCAAGAAGCTACTGAGGGGTTTGTAACTGGTCGTGATGAAGAATTTTCTAGAATGCCTGGACGATCCCACCTGCCCTCTGGACGAATGATCACAAAAGGATCGACCCCAATTGAAACCGCGTTGGGATGCTCATTTATTTCCAACATCATCTCTACATATTTGAAATCAGAGAAGACAAATGTCGGAGCATCCTTGACGGGTCTAAAGCCAAAACGAGACCAAAAACCGACGAGCCGTTCCTGCGAATGGCCATAGAGTTTTCGGTAACCCTTGGTACGGCAGAGCTCTATACCAGCTCTTACTAATTGGAAGGCAAGGCGTGTACGCCGGAATTGTGAGCGTACCGCAAGGCGTTCTAATTTTGCAAAATCTGCAAAGCATCGAATGCGAAGACATCCTGCCGGCTCGTCGCCGATATACCCCAGCAAGTGTGTAGCCGCAAAATCGTTCCCATCATATTCCTCTTCATATGGACACAACTGCTCACCCATATAGACAGACGCTCGAATAGACATAACCTTCATCCATTCTTCAACGTTGTGAACAACGGTTATGCCCATTTTTCGGTTATTGTCGGTCCTTTCATCCCCGCAATCATAGTAGCTGTCGAAAAGCAGCGGATTTTTCTGGAGATGATAGACAGATCTGTCTTCTCTTTTCCGTCTTCTATAATGATGGATGTATGATAGAAAACTGTCATGCCACCAAATACCTTTAACAAATCCGAGCGATCTTAAGAAGCGTGCCCCTTCTTCTGTAACGGCCTTTGCAAAGAGATCAACCCGGCCGTAAACAGGGGATTTTAGCTTTTCCATGATAAGTGCCAGTGCTGGCGTCAAAGTCTTCTTCGCATGCAATGCCCAAACATAAATAGCCGCAGGCTTTTCATGTTGGCCTGTCAGGTAATCATCAGCTGGATCTGACGTGTCCAACTTGCCTTTGACAAGCGCCTCCAATCCCTTCTCGTTGAGCATGAGAAATGCGACAATGCCGTTGGGCTCAGATCCATCCGAAAGATTATCGCTTAAGCGGTTGATAATCCAAATATTGTCAGGATTTTTTGTCGCGACACGCTCAACAATACTGGCGGTCGTTAAACCGGGAATATCATTACCCAGTTTATCTAATGCCAAATTTAGTTCGTGCCGGGAGGGATTCGATACGGTCAAACGGTTGCAAAGAGTATTCGCCGTCAGCGAGCCAAGATCGTGATTGCGCTTATATTTTTCCGCGTTATGCTCAAGTTCTGCTACATTCTGATAGGTATTCATTATTTACGTACTTTAATTTATAACCAATGGACTCAAATTTCTAACCAGTCTAATTTACGCAGTTTGTCATGGTCGGGAAGTATCAGAAAAATGCTCAGCGTGTTCCATATGGGGAACATCCATCAGCTGAAACTTTGCGAGATCTTAATTGGGAACTCGTCCGCATTTTTCGTGCGATAGTGAAACACGGAAGCTTACGGGGAGCTGCAAAAGAACTTGGCATGGCGCTTAATACCGTACGCCGTCAGCTGGAATTTCTTGAAACCTCTCTGGGTTACCCTCTCTTTATTCGCCAAGTGAAAGGGGTTGAGTTAACGCCAGAAGGAGAACAATTCTTCGAAGCGTCAACGGGAATGGAAAAAGCCTCCTATGAGGTGCGTCGCCTAGCCCGCAAGAATGTGTTGCAAATTAAGGGACGGGTGCGGATTTCAGTTACTGAGGGTCTTGGAGTTTTTTGGCTCGTTCCCCGCTTGGCGGAATTGCATCGTACGCACCCGCTACTTATCATTGAACTTAACACTTCCATGCAATCAGCAGATCTTTCCAAAACTGAAGCCGACATATCAATCCAACTGGAACGGCCAATCAAATCTGACCTCAAACTTACCAAACTCGGGCGGCTCCACATAATGCCGTTCGCTTCTCCGGATTATTTGCGTCTTTATGGAACACCAACATCTTTAGAGGATCTTGAAGACCATAAGATCGTTGAACAGATTTCACCTCAGCTGGATATCGGAGCTGTTGACAGACTGTTCCCACATGTTCCGCGTGAAGGTTTCGTATCCATGGTAACCAATACGAGTAGCGCTCACTATTGGGCGGTCGCCCGTGGTGCCGGCCTGGGAATGCTACCAACCTATTCCTGGTCCATAGGTGCACGCATTCAGCCAGTTGAACTTGGCCTTCATGTTCAACACGACATTTGGATGACCTATCATCCAGACTCAAAAAGGATTAAGCGTGTTGCGCTGACCATTGAGTGGTTGAAGGACGCTTTCAACCCCAAAAAATTTCCGTGGTTTGCTGACAACTTCATTTCACCAGAAGAGTTGGACAAAATGGCTCACTCAGATGCCTTGGTAAACATGTTTGAAGGGTTCGCCTCACGGTAGGCTTCCAGAAACAACCTTACTGGCGAGCTTCACCATATACCGTAACCGGTTGCTTAACCTAATCTCTTGATTTCTGAATTCGAGCCTAACGCACGGTTTCGTATAGCTTCACTGCCTTGTCTAGTTCTACAAGCAAAGTCTGACTGGAAGTAGCAACCACTTTGATCTCCTCGGCAGTCGGCTTTCCGCCACCTGCAACCTTGAAGAAAATGTCATGGAGTGGGCTCCACATGACCTGAATTTTTTTTAGTTGGGCACTGAATGCTTCGGACTTCTCTTTTGACAGTTTAAGTTCAGGCAGTTTTGCCATAAGGCTTGTATCAGAAGATTCAAACAATGCGACGGTTCCGATCAAGTGCTTGCGGATTTCATCGGATTTATAGCCTGAGGCTACCATGCAAAATTCCTTACTCATTTTCTGCAAAAGCATGCGTTGACGCCCGGATACATTGAGTGCGCTCGCTAGGCCAGGGCGGAACGTGTTTTCCTGTTTGAAATCCGCAATTAATACGTTAACCGTATGGTCCATCTCCTGCAGAACTGGCAAGCTAAGCGTATAAATTTTATCCAGCTGTGAGCCGACATTTGTGCCTTGATAGTTTTTAGCAAACGATTTGATTGCAGGACTATATTTAGCCCAAAGAGTGGCTACTTTCTCAAGTCCTTCTAAGACATTGGCGTGCGTTTCTGGGAGTATGTCTTCTGCCTCGGAGCCATCCTTCAGGATCTTAAGAACGTCCTCAAATGTCGTATGGGCAGTCAACATTTGGTTTATATGACCTTTGGTATCTACACCTAATGCTGCGAAACAGGCACACTTCGCGATAAGTTGTGTGAGCATCCGCTCGCGGCCAGCAAGATTTTCTCTGTGCTGCTCAGAAGCCTTCACTGGACCGACTGTATGCGCTGAATGCACCCCAAATATCAATGCCCAAGCAAGGATGAGTACAGCTAAGAAATTCATTATCTTCATTACAAGTCCCTCCCTTTCTAGATTCGCATATATTTACTGGATTTCGTCCAATCCATTTTATGCCATGCAGACGATGTGCAATTGTCAAACGCGCTTCCTCGTCGGAAAAATCGAATATTTTTTTGAGTTAATTGAGATGTTGTGAGGTGGGCTAAGCTTACGCAATATAGGTTTTGGGAAATTATTTCTGCCTTAACACACTCCTACTTGACTTAACATACTCCCTACGCGTTTCGTCCTTGTTACTGATCATGCTCCAACGAGTAATCTCTGTTTAAAGTTAGTGCATTGACGGTTTTTGGTCCATTGTTATGTTAACTTACGCTGCCGAGTTAAACTGTCACATTAACCGTTGTTCCTTGGGCTGTCTGGTTAGAGATAAACTGTCTTCGATCCAACGCTACAGCTGCCGCAAGGATATCCCCACCAAGCGATAAATCTGCAACACCGACAATAATTAGGTAATCTTAGCTGCGGCAATAAATGTTTTTTATCTGCTGAGGCGGGCTTTATGGCCTGGCAAGTCTAGAAAACCTTTGCGGTCCATCACTAAAGTAAGCTTTAAACGAGATCAGCAGACCGGAACTGCCTTTGAAGCAAAGGACTTTCATAATCTATTGACCTAATATTTAAACTAACTCTATTATGCCATTGAGATCGTTGGATGTTTGTCGCCCGTAATTTTTGCACTGCATCATTGGATCATTGATGTTTCTGCTATATGACTAATTAGGAAAATTAAATCCGCTGCTCATCTGTGTTCGGAGGGATCATTCGATTTCTGATCGGTTTTATATTTGGTATCCCGATAGCTCGTGGATCGTTTAGAGCTGTTCCAAGGCCGAACGTAATTCCGAATTCTCCCATAGTCACAACTCGTTAACGGGAAAGGAAATGAAATGTCTGGGCTGAGGAAGCAATTGGTTGTTACGCTGCGCGGCACTTTTTTTTCTATATTGTGCCTAGTTGCAACTTTCAGCAATTTTAATGATGCCCATGCACAAACATGCGGGGCTGAATATGTAATCAAGGAAGGTGAATCTCTTGGAGACATTGCTAATAGGGTTTACGGCAAAGCATCTCAATGGACTCTGATATATTATACAAACAGAGATCGCATAGGCGAAAATGCATCTTTGCTAGTCCCAGGTTTGAGAATTAAAATACCCTGCATTGGACCGTCAAAACGAAACAAGGTGCCGGATATTTCAAAAATTAAAGCTGCACCATCTAGCAAAAAGCGCCCGACATTTGAATTATCCCGACTGGTCAGGCGTATCGATTTTCTAACGGCTGACGGCTATCAACCTTTCGCAGGCAGATCTCAACAAAACGGTGGAATGTTGACCCACCTTCTCACTGCTTCTATGGATCTCATCAAGGCCCAGGCGAAGGGCGGATTTGATTACGGCATTTCCTGGGTAAATGATAGATCAGCGCATTTAAATCCCCTTCTCACATCGCGGGCCTTTGATGTTGGTTATCCCTGGACCAAACCAGATTGCATAAATATCGCAGAGCTGGATAAGGATTCCAGATACCGCTGCCAGAATTTTTTCTATTCATCGCCGCTTTATGAAGTCGTTATCGCTGTATTTACGAAAAAGAAATCACAAATCACCTTTGAGAATGATGATGAGCTGCTTGGCAAAACACTCTGCCAAACTGCTGGATCCCCCTCATATGTTTTGGACAAAAGTGGTAGGAACTGGGTTAAAGAAAATAAAATTGTCCTGATGCAACCACAGACGATCGAAGAGTGTTTTCGACTTCTTGATGGCGGTACAGTTGATGCCGTTATTGCTGGCGACCTTACGGGACGCACAGCTCTTGCCTCACTTGGAATGACGGACAAAATCCGGGTTTCTGAACGCCCCCTTGCACTCAGCACACTTCATGTCATCGTCTCAAAAACCCATCCAAATGCCCGTACGATTATGTATTACGTCAATCAGGCAATGAAACAGCTCAAAAATAATGGGGAGTTCACTAAGATCGTTGATAACCATTTATTGCATTTTTGGGCGGCGAGAAGTAACAGCGAAATCTCTGTACCCACCAGTGCACCCAAAAAGGCTAAGCCGGATGTAGCCAAAAAGAAAGAAAAATCCAAAAAGAAAAAATAAGCTTATCTTTTACTGGAGCATCTATAACTCAAATCAAGTTACCTTGACTCAGGAAGCGATGGAAACGATGACAAATCCAATTCATCACTTCCTGAGATTGCACACTTAAAGCGTCGTTTGTGTCCACCTTTACAAGATGAATACCTCTAAAAACCATCCACCACTCCCTGCCATCCGCCTAATTATCGCAGAATATGGCGGATGGCAGGGAGTGGTGGATGGCCGAAGGGGGGTATTTAGAGATGCCCAGATACGCATCAGAACCGCCGTTCCCGAAAAAAGTACCACTATATGACTTGAAGGATTTTTTCTCAGGAACAACGACTGAGATCGCTCTTTGTATTTCTGCTTTTTTCTGCTTGCTTGCCGATTTTATCGCATTGATCGGATTAAGCGCTCCAACCTATTGCTATCAGTAACCACAAGCCCCTTCTTGCTCGCGATATCATGCCATTGACGATACCAATATTTAGCCTGGGGAATATCAGCATAAGCATTGGCTGAAGGTATTTTTTTTAACACATTCGGATCATAAGACCTTGCGAGAGCAAAAGCTGCATCATGATCGCCCGCCTCGGCTTTCTTGAGCAGCATCTCCCGGGCCACTTCGATTTTACCGCCTTCTAACAATTCGAGTGCTTTTGTGAGGGAATTTTTGCTTTCAGAATATCCAAATTTTGAGTCAGCTGTTAGATTTGACTCCTGCGGGCCCAATAGCATTATTCGAACAATCACGGCAGATGCGCAGAGGACAGCAATTACTGAACCTATCAATATGATTCGAGATGTGACTCCTTTAGAGTTATATTTTTTTGTCTCTGTATTTGACTGAGTTGAAAAAGCTTCGTTATGAAAAGTAGAATTTTCTGCTGATGAATCTGATGAATTATTTTTACCGATTGATTGAAGTTTTTGGAGTACGGCTTTTACCTCCTCAATTTCTTTATCATCATCTTGCACCATGACTTCTGACCTCAGCAAGCATTTGACATATTTACACTTTTACACAAAGTCTAAAGCATATCGCTAAAAATCGGAATGATCCAATTACTCAATCAAAAGGATTGAGCATACTTTTTATATAAAATCTCGCGAAAAATGCTCTAGAGGTTTCAATAGCTTGGCTTTGACTGTTTGACAAGTCTATTAGCGCCTTCATGGATGCTGATAATGTTGTCCAAGATATGCCACCACACTGATAACGTATGATAACCTATCTCTTTTTAGTGCAATTTAGAAGGTACACGGCCAGACACAATCCCAGACAACAAAAGCCTCCGATGGCAAGAATCTGGATACCTCTAAAAACCATCCACCACCCCCTGCCATCCGACATATTCTGCTATAATTAGGTGGATGGCCCGAAAGGAGTATTTAGAGATGTTCATCTGATGGTCATCGATCGAAGACAACACGGCAGGCGTAGTAATATTATTTCATACGCTGATCTTCTTATAGTAATCCAGAATACGTTTTAGCTTTTGCGATATATCTTCCGAAAATACGATACGTTCTTCACACCAATTTAACTGAAGCTTGTAATTTTTAAGCATTTCTTTTTGATCATTATTATACTCAATATCAAGTTCGTTATTTTGCACCAATCGCGTGTGGTGCGACTGTAATTCCTCCAGACGTAGCTGCAACATATTAGCGATTGTTAGGTTCAATGCAGAAAAATTTCTCACCGAGTCTGCAACTCTCTCGTTCAACTCTAATTTTGCTGACTGCACGAGCCGCTCAACCATTGGGAAAAATTCAGTCTTAATGAGATTATCTAAATCTTTCGCCCAATCTTCCGCCTTCCGTTTCCGTGACCACCACTCTTCCCACCATGATTGCTGAAGATCAAGAGCAACGGTATGGTTTAGAGCGAGTGTTGAAAGATAAGGCTCTCTTTCAAAAGTATCTTGCAACTTCAAAAAACTATCATTTACATTGGGTGCCGCTTGATTTAGTAAATTTCGCAGCTCCTGTATTGCGGTTTCTTGCACAGCACTGATTTGCTCTGTCGCGCTTTTACATATTGAGTGGAACTCTTTTTCCAGATCGCGTCTTACCGGCAAAGTTTCACAACGCCATACCTTTTCCTTCTGTCCGGACTCTACTGCACTTAATAGATTTTGCACCTCATTATTTGCAAACTGAACAACAACTTCATTCAGTTGAGAACGAAAGAAATCAAGAATGGACTGCTTAAGATTTTCTAATTTCTTTTCATATTGGATTTGATAATAAGAATTTTTTGATGCGAGATCACGTACAGTGGCTAAATCATTATTTAAGGTAAGCATTTCTTCGTCGGTATGTGCGCCCAACCCTTCCGATACCTGAAACTCCTGAATCGCTGACTCTATTTTTTGGACGCGATTTTTAAGAACAGCTAGTATCGCTTCAATAGCGAGATGTAAATTAAAAGTAATTTTACCAACCGAATGTGTTGTACCTTTTAGCATGAGCTTGGAAATAGTCTGTGCGACTTCTGGAATGCCCGAAGAGGTAAACAACATGGAACGAGTCTGATCGCCGTTTAGAGCGTCGACGGCAAAATCATTGCCGTCCTCAGATATTTGTTTATTGATATACGCCCTAAGCTTATGGATTGCGATATCGTTACTTTCGACTTCCTTTTTTAGAGCGAACTGCCCCCAACGTGCGCTGCCTATGATCACCGGGAAATTAATCGACGGAAATTCTCTTTCAAGTACGTGTCGTACATGAGATTCGATCTCTTTAGTGTCTCTATCCAAATCGTCGAGTTGATCAATTCTATTTATAAATATGATAATGCGGTCTTTATTGAGTCCCTGTAAAATACGTAAAAGGGCCAAATCCGTCATAGAGAATGCCTGCTGTGCGGGCAAAACAACAATAAAAATGTCCGCATCATCCAAGTTCCGAAACGTAATTTCATCTCGAACAAAAAATGGATCATTCGTTCCGGGCGTGTCGATTATGATAGAAGGGTAAGCGAATGGAAAAGACTCGAGATAAATATCAGCGGTTTCTGTGATATCTGAATATCGACCAATATCAGCTTCACTCTCCTCTACATTCCATGTCTCAGCAGCACAAACATATTTTTTCATGATTTCAGGGGTAATATGATCATAGCTGTGACTACTGCCTAGCAAGTCGTGAAACTGCTTGCCCAAGCGTCGCTCCGCAGTGATCCGCATTTCTTCCAGCTGTTTGGTTAGACGCGTTATTTCAAATCCTGGAAGAAAATGTTCCACGAGCTCTCTGAGCTTTCCGCCTCCTTGAGCGATATGTGACCAATGCTGCTCATCGAAAAAACTAAACTTAGCAGCTTCTTCAGGGGCATATATTCCCTCGAAGTGCAATCGTGTCACCACAGACGTGCAAGGGTTAACTTCCGAAGGTAACAAATCTGCTCGCCCTACAAGCGCATTGATAAATGCACTTTTGCCGGCCTTCATTTGCCCTACAACTGCAATTCGGCACGACTGACCGGAAAAACCCCTCACGTATTTTTGAAAAAGGTTATAAACGTCTGACTTTTTAGAAGTTTCGCTCAAAAGCTTTAGGATATTTCTGCCGTTAATTTTTAACTCTGACATTAAGGCACGCATATCCTCGCCGATTATTAGATTTTCTGGTAAAGGAGGAAGAGATTTAGGATCACCTGTGTCAGTTTTTCGGAATCGAAAAGCTACTTCACTGTCGTCCATCATGATTTAATTACTACTTTTAACATCATAAGAAAAATTGCGAATTAGAAGTCCAAGATAGCGCAGCCACTTTTATATAACCATGAGATTGTCCACGATGGAAGGCTGATCTGGTGATGGCCTTGCATGGCTGAGGCCAGATCGGCAATAGAATGTTCCCCAGAGTCTTTATCTGGATGAACTGTGTTAAACGATGTTGGCAAATCTACGACGGATGCAGTTCGCAGAAATGCCACCTCCCCTTTTAAAGAACTATTTTCTTGAATTTGTATTGAGACTCCAGCGTCTATTTTCCCTGATTTGAGCCATTGTTGATTACTTCTATGGTTCTTTCGAGTACTTCGGTGGGCTGCTTAGGGCGCTCTTGAACTTAAGCAGGTATACTTCACCCTTTAAGCTGAAGGTCTCTTTAAAGTTAAAACTGGCTTTAGCATATCCTTAGGTCACGGACTCATAAATGTGCTGAAAATGGCGCTAGAAACGGCAAAAAGATGCGAGGAGAAGCGTGCAGACAAGGGTTGTTTCCCTTTTCAAGCGCTTCGACGCTGCAGATTGAAGCCGTTTCAGCGTCCGGAGGATATGGTCGATCTGTCCGACTACAGCGTCGCAAAGGTTTGAAAATGCACCACATTTCCTGCACCTTTGCTTCTCGTATTCGAACAGATTGGCTCATACCATTTTTAACCACATTTATGAGTTCGTGACCTAGGGTCTGTTGACAAATGGATATCTCTAAAAACCATCCACCACCCTCTACCATCCGCCATATTCTGCGATAATTAGGCGGATGGTAGAGGGTGGTGGATGGCCCGAAGGGAGTATTTAGAGACGCCCAAATGGCACATGAGAAGCGCCATGAGTCTGATTTGGTTGAGAAACAAGGAGAATTTTGAGAGCGTATAAGGATATACGGTCGAGAAATTCTCCGCCTTAATCGGGCAAATCAGCTATGGCCTCCTGAAATGTAGAGGGCGGGCTGTGGCAAGCGTTAGATTGTCACCACTGTCCGGAGCACTTTTAGAAAATCGACCTATTCTGCATGGCTTAATTGAGAATATTATTCCCTAAAATTTCGCCAGAATACGCTGACTAATCCGGATGGTAAGAGCCTTAGCCGTTTCAAGCCGATGCATACGTATGTGTGAAATAAGCTTAGCGAGCTTGACGGCTAGTTCTTCAGCTCCGCTAAGCTTCCACATTTCGTATGGGTTGGGACTAGTATATGCGTCAAGTGCTTGTGTTGAGGAAAGCAATAATATGTCACGAAAAATCTCATCCACTTCGACATGCAAACGAGAAAGGATCTTTCTTTCACCCTCCTTATCAAGCAGGTCTTTACGTGTCACAACGAGTATGCTGCGGTCCTTAATGCGTTGCGGTAAGGATCGCCAAGAATCTTGTTCGCTTTTTCGCCACGGTCCTATGCTGGAAGTGCACCATAGAGCGGCATCTACGTGATAGCTTGATATGTTAAAATCACTTGGGGTTATGTGCGGATCAGACAACCCCCAACAATCAAGAATTTCCAGATGTTGTAAGTGTTCATTTGGTATACCGACATCAAGGCGGGCGATATTTTCTAAACCGCCAATATCACTAAGACAAACTGTTTTGGCGAGACCATTTGAAAATATAACCGACACCTGCGGTCGTGCAGAGTAGTGGATCAAAGTTGGAAAACGCGTATTAGGAATGGCCCGCGTCGGTAATGTCATATCGCCAATCAACACATTTGCGAGAGAGGTCTTGCCAGCATTAAGCTCTCCAATAATTGCGATACGTAAGGGGCGTTCTAGTTTTTTTTGGATACGACGTAGAGCTCGAGTTATTGTGCCCATATTGGTATGAAAGGCATTATTTACATCAAGATTTTTTCTAGCAGCCTCAAGTTGCTGTATGAAGACACTGGTCATTCTATGATCATGCAAACTTATTTTTGAAGTCTCTAATATCATATAAACCGATACTCACTTCACAAAGAGAATGCATACTAAATAAACCCAGCCTAGGTCACGGACTCATAAATGTGCTGAAAATGGCGCAAAAACGCCTCGGCAGAATGATTCAATTTAGCCTCATAACGCTCTAGTTTAATTTGGGACTGGGGTGTCATGAATCTTAAGTAGTACATTTATTGCTTAGGGACCAGAAGGTTCAGATTGCACAAAATATAAATGCAACTTTAGATAGTAAGAATGCTGCTTTTTATGAATCTGGATACCTCTAAAAACCATCCACCACCCCCTGCCATCCACCATATTCTGCGATAATTAAGCGGATGGCAGGGGGTGGTGGATGACCCGAAGGGCGTATTTAGAGATGCCCATCTTTTTGATGAATTCTGAGGCAATTCTGTTGCGCCATTGGTGTGACGCTCCTCAAAGCACAGGACGTCGCGAAAAGAGCAATGAAGCTTGCCCTGAAACACGAGGTAAGGAAGACGTATTTGAAACGTCCTGGCGTAAGCTGAGAACGGTTGAGTATAGAGCGCTATGAGGTTAAGTTACCAACCTTTCAATGCAGAGACTCTTGGGGAGCTGTCCCACAACCTATCGGAAATTTAAGCAGCTCCCTTTTGCGGGCACATGTCTTCCCGATTTATTCCTGCAACAACTACAGGTTTTTTCATGGCATCGCGACGGAAAGGCTCACCGAGTTCCTGATTTAGCAAGACCTCGATAAAAGTGGTCACGCCTTTTCCTTGATCTACCACAGCTTGGCTCAGCGCTGCAGTGAGATCCTTTGTCGTTGCAACTTGCACGCCCCTGGCCCCACAGCCTTCGGCAATCTTGGCATAGTTAACACCTCTATCTAATTCGGTACCAACAAAATTGTCATCGTACCAAAGTGTCGTGTTTCGCTTTTCCGCTCCCCATTGATAATTGCGGAAGATAACCATTGTAATCGGAGGCCAATCATCGCGGCCGCACGCGGTCATTTCATTCATGCTAATCCCGAACGCACCATCGCCCGCAAAACCAATAACCGGTACATCAGGACAACCTATCTTGGCCCCAAGAATAGACGGAAAGCCATAACCGCAAGGGCCAAATAGACCCGGTGAAAGATATTTCCGACCTTTCTCAAAGGTCGGGTAAGCATTGCCAATTGCGCAGTTGTTTCCAATATCAGTGGAAATGATTGCATCCTCTGGAAGGGCAGCTTGTATAGCACGCCAGGCCTGGCGGGGTGACATTAAGTCTGCCTCCCGCGCCCGAACGCGTTCATTCCAAGTAGTGCCAGGATCATCATCCTCATGGTCCATGCTGCTCAAGGCTTGCAGCCATGCCGACTTGGTTTTGTGGATTATAGCTTTGCGTTCCTCGCGCCCAGCGTCACCCGCTATGGGAGATAACTGCGTCAATATTTGTTGGGCAACTTTTTTGGCGTCACCACAAATTCCAACGGTCACTTTCTTGGTCAAGCCAATCCGATCAGGGTTTATATCAACCTGTATGATCTTTGCATCTTTAGGCCAGTAATCAATACCGTAACCCGGCAGCGTCGAGAATGGGTTGAGGCGCGTGCCCAGCGCAAGCACTACATCCGCTTTTGCGATTAACTCCATGCCTGCCTTAGAACCGTTATAACCAAGCGGCCCAGCACAGAGAGGGTGAGAACCCGGGAAGCTATCATTATGCTGGTAACCATTGCAAACCGGGGCGTCCAAACGTTCAGCCAGGGCAACGCATTCCGGAATTGCATCCCCAATGACCACACCTGCCCCGGAAAGTATTACCGGGAACTTCGCTCCCGATAGAAGCTTTGCTCCCTCGGCAATAGATTGGGTACCACCTGGTGAGCGTTCAATCTTCACGATCTGGGGTAACTCGATGTCGATAATTTGGGTCCAGAAATCGCGTGGCACATTGATCTGTGCGGGGGCAGAACTTCGGATTGCTTTTTCGATAACCCTATTGAGAACTTCGCCCATACGGGAGGGATCGCGCACTTCTTCTTGATAGCAGACCATATCGCGAAACATGGCCATTTGCTCAACTTCCTGGAACCCTCCTTGACCAATAGTCTTATTGGCGGCTTGTGGGGTGACCAGAAGCATTGGAGTGTGGTTCCAGTAAGCGGTCTTGATTGCTGTCACAAAACCGGTTACGCCCGGACCATTCTGGGCAATCGCCATACCTATTTTGCCGGTCGTGCGAGTATACCCGTCGCACATCAGTCCAGCGTTGCTCTCGTGTGCGCAATCCCAAAATGTGATCCCCGCCTTTGGAAACAGGTCAGAAACCGGCATCATCGCTGATCCAATAATACCGAATGCATGTTCAATACCGTGCATCTGCAGGACCTTGATAAAAGCTTCCTCGGTTGTCATCCTCATGGTTGTATACTCCTCATGATCGCGCGAACGATATCAAATGCAGATGGTTTTAGCTGGAAAGATATATTGTTTGTTAGATAATTCAGAAACAACAATAATCTCTTGTCCTTAGAATATTGATTGTTTTCAATCAGATAGATATGTGGTGAATTCACAAAACAGTAACAAAAAGTCGTACTGATTTAGTTTTTTAACACACTCACAGCCATTCGATCCCTCCGTGGATATTTGAAGTCTGGTAACTCCAAGCTCCATAACCGGGATCGAATGTGCACGAATGAACAACCTATTGAAAAATCACATCCAGGTGGTAATGATAAGCTATGGGTGGTTAGGGACAAAATGCTAGCCGGCAAAGCGAATGTGGCAACGTGATTTTCGACCTCATAGCGCTCTATCCTCCTCGGCCTTCAGAAGTGCAATGCCTTTGTAGAGAGCTGTGACAATTTCCGCCTCAGTGATGCAGAATCTGGCTGAGGGGGATATATCCACTGTGCCATCCGTTCCGATCGGCGTGTGTTCACCACCGATGCCCCGAACCGAGAGCCCCAACGGTTTAGCAATTGCCTTTGCTTTGGTATCGGTTCCATCTGCTGTCAGGTTCGGCAATGCGATATGGAGCGACGCCCGCATCCCAGTGCCGAGGTTTGTCGGACAAGATGTGACTACGCCATAATCCGCCGAATAAGCGAATTCAAGCCCCTCAATGCTCTCCACCACATCGAGTGCTGATTTCAACCGGTCGAAAACATCGTTCAACACTGTTCCGCGCTGCATGCACATGATCCGTAGATGATCCTCCTCGCCCACCCAAATAATGAACCCGTTGTCAGCGGAGACATAGCAACCGCGGCCATAAGGCCAGTCGGCGGCGATCCCGGCCGCAGCTAGATAGCGATCATTATCCATATTCTTGAACATGATGTGCATGTTCACTAGGTCCTGATATGTTTCGTCGTCTATGAAACAAGGGTTGCCAGGCGTCAAAGAATAGTAACGCCCGCCATAATCCTGCATTGCTACCAGCTTCTCAAACGCCTCCATCATCTTTTCTTCCAGGCGAATGCGATTTTCTTTGGTCATACTGCCTGGCAGTGGGAAGTCTTTAAGATTGCGCCCTGTACGGACACGCATCGATAAAGCGGGCAAACCCAGCCTAGCGAGATCAAGCACACCATCCTCTGGCAGGCCCTCCACGCCCTTGAGGTTCCAGTTATTCACGTGCCGCGCATCTTCCGGGACCTTGTGGTAGCGCGCGAGCACTTTGGAAAAAAACGGCTTAAAATCGTCATAGTCTGACGGCTGGCAGGCATAGCACCCCATCTCACTATCCGGGTTCTCGATGCCAGAGTTCATGCATTTCAACAAACGGGTCTTGTGGCCCTCGGACAACGTTGCAAAATAGGCCGGGTCGAAGCACTGCACTGCGATATTGTCGGGCCAGTCATTCTTCAACGCCTCGATCTTCGCCACTATATCTGACGTCATGTTTATATCCTTTTGTTTGGCTAAGAGGTTAGCGCTATGGATTTTCTCCTCGGATTAGGTCACGAAAATAACTGAAACAGGTCTTGTAACGCTCGATCTCGATAAGGTGCCCCGTCAAAAACCCAGTTCCGCATCCGATTTCTAAGATATTTCCACAATCGAAATCAGGGAGAATTTCCCCTAAGTTTTGGGCAATGTGATGCTGCAGTTCTGCCTACGACCACATAAAAATTAAGTAAAGAATTTTTTGAAAGTTCTGCGATCAATATGGTTGTTTTGGACCGCAGCGACACATTTCGTCTGTAACATTTTTTTTCGGCAGATATTTGGTATTCACCGCAAATCCACAACACATCCCTAGCGAGATTCCAAAAGCAGACGAAAGGTACACCGCCTGTGAATATTTTAGACTCATTCGAGCGGCTTCAACTTCCCAAAATTAACCGCGGCAACCATAGTACAATCTCTGGGAAAGCAATTAAAACGCCAACAGTTATAACGTCCGCAATAAAGAACGGTGACGCCCCACGGAAAACATCCTGAACCGAAATATCCGGCCTGACACCGGCAACCACAAAGCAATTAAGACCAATAGGCGGGGTGATCAGGCACAGCTCGGCCATTTTGACAACAATAATGCCAAACCAGATGGGGTCGTAGCCTAAAGCAATGACAGCCGGATAGACAACGGGCAAAGTCAAAAGCAGCATGCCAATCGCATCCATAAACATGCCTAGGACTGCATAACACCCCAAAATCATGAGTAGAGTGACGATCGGTGGTTGCTCAAGCCCGCTTATGAATTGAGCAAAGGCGCCAGGTAGATCGGCAAATCCCAAAAAACGCACATAGAGTAAAACGCCCCATATGATTGTGAAGATCATGACTGTGAGCTTGGCGCTCTCCATAAGTGCGCTTTTTAAATCTGCCCACTTCATTTTATTCCAAATAGCCATGAGCAAGACAACAAAAGCTCCTAACGCTCCTGCTTCGGTGGGCGTCCCCCAACCAAAATAGATGCAATAAATAATGATAGCGACGACCGCGAAAATCGGCATCGCGCCGGGCAAGCTTTCAAGGCGTTGTTTCCATGTAAAACCAGTGACAGGTGGCCCAAAATCTTTGCGCCATTTCGCGAGAAAAACAACGAGGCTCCCATAGATCAGCGCAGATACAGCACCCGGAAGGAACCCGGCGAGCAAAAGTTGTCCGACAGATTGTTCAACAATGATGGCGTAAATTACGAGAATGGCGGAAGGCGGGATAAGTGAAGCAAGAGTTCCACCCGCCGCTACAACTCCAGCCGCAAAACGCTTGTCATAGCCGATATTCAGCATTTCAGGAATTGCAATACGGGCAAACACGGCTGATGTGGCAACAGATGCGCCTGAGACAGCGGCAAATCCTGCCGTCGCAAACACTGTTGCCACGCCAAGTCCCCCCGGCAACCAACCAACCCACCGCTTTGCCGCCTCGAATAAATGACGGGTAAGCCCGGCATAATAAGCAAAATATCCGATAAGTATGAATGTCGGGATCAGCGATAAGGCGTATGTTGTCGCTTTTGAGTGGGGGACCGTTCCAGCCATTGAAATGGCGATATCAAACCCTTTTATGAAACCAAATTTCTGCACAAATATCCAAAACAGTCCCGCAAACCCGATCATCGCCGCAGCAAATGCAACACGCACACCAATGATGACAAGAAAAACAAGAACGCCGGAAAGAATAAGACCAATGTTAAAGGGATCTATCATTCGCTTTTCCACCCACCACAGGCTTAATCATTGGTCGAGGAAACGGTTTCTGCTTCGCGAGCCGCCTGTTCCGCCGCGGTTTCGATAAGCGGAACGGCAACCGGTTGCTCTGTCCCGGTTTTAAGTGCTCGACCATACGCCCAGAGTTGCAAGACAAGTCGCAGCGTCAGAATGCTAAGTGCAACTGGCACCATGAGCTTTGCCGGCCATGTGGGAAGGGCAATATCGATAGAGCTGTCACCGTTCTGGTAAGCGCGTAAAAAATGCCTCCAAGAACCGACTGTTAATACGACCGTGAGCAACAACATCACAAGAACTGAGATCAGCTCGTTAATCCATAAGATGCGACCTCGCAGCATCCCCAAAACGATATCCATGCGAATATGTCCACCTACGCGCTGGCAGTAAGAAATGCCAAGAAAGGCAAACACTGCCATGGCTTGCTCGACCCAATCAATGAAACCCGGAATCGGAGCATTGAATAATTTACGCCCTACAATTTGCGTAACAGCTAAAAACATCAGTGCTAGAATGACGAGGCCACCGGTAAGCGTTAAAAAACTTTCTACTCGGAACAAGGTTTGATCCATACGGCTCAATCTAGAGTCATCCTTGAGAACGCTCGCGTCAGACATATTAAATCCCAGATGTGATAAGAGGGCTGCGCAGCCTGATTTAGCTGCACAGCCCCTTTTTGGAAGGAAGCTACTTAGTTAGCTTCTTCTTATTTACCCAGCGTCTTTATGACAAGATCATAGAGCTCCTGGGCCGGAAGCCCCTTAGCGCTCATATCCTTAATCCAGGCGTCGCGTGCCGGTCCAGCAACCTGCTTTTTGAATGCGGCAAGTTGATCTTTGGCGAAGGTTATTTTAGCAATGCTCTTTTCCTTGAGCTTCGGTCCCCAAGCAGCCATAGTCTTACCGTTGTAGTGTGAGATATAGTGTTTTAGCGCTTCGTCAACCGAACTAAGCAAAGCTTCCCGATGCGCCTTGGAAAGTTTGTTCAACGCGTCTGTGTTTACAACGACAGGGCAATTCACGGTGCCGGGATTGAGATTAGTTGTCCACCATTTAGCAATATCAACCGTACGGAAAGCCATATGCGCATGTGGGGCAAAGGCGACAGCGGAGACGACACCGGATTCCAGCGCATTGTAAACTTCCGAAGCTGTCATTGAGGTTGGGACCGCACCCACCGCTTTCATGGCCTTACCGATACCACCGGTCGCACGGATTCTTATGCCTTTAAAATCAGATAAGCTTTTGGGCGGTTTGCCGACACCAGCCACATTGTATTGAGGAAGCGGTGAAGGCATGAGCAAAGTCGCCTTCCATCGCGCCAAATCCTTCTTCACAGCCGGGTGGGCATAAACCGCTTTTGAAACCCGCGCTTCCTCTTCCAATGTGGATACACCTAAGAATGGTAATTCCAGCACGGTGATTGAAGGGTTTTTGTCACGGTGATAACCAGCACAGAACTGTGCCATCTCGAAAGCACCAATAGAAATTCCATCGAGATTTTCTTTGTTTTTGGAGAGCCCACCATAAGAAAGCTTTAGCTTGAATTCGCCATTTGTTTTCTTAGCGACAAGTTCAGAGAGCTTTTCAACATGTTCGGTAAAAGCGCGACGTTTCCCCCATAGAGAGACATTCCATTCAACAGATGCAGCGTTCACTTCAACTGTGGTAAAGACGATCGCCACCGTAGCAAGCGTTATCGTTCTCCATTTTTTTGGGTACATTATTTCCTCCCAGATGCAGTGATGTTGTGGGCAGATTGCTCACGGTTAATTCGCCACGGAAGTTGCATGGGAGATGCCAAGCAAAGCATTATTGCAGTGCAAAATTGACAGCACCATCTCTAAGCGACTGCTTTTCAAGCTAATTATTTTTTCCTTGTCTCGCTTGATTGATCGCTATGATGCGCCGCACGCGCGGATTTTTGCGAGGCAAGCTCGGCGTTCTCGCGAAATTCCGCAAGGCATGTAGTCAGAACTAGAGCGCTATGAGGTTAGCTTAAACCATTTGATGGAGGAAAATCGGTTCACTCGGCTAGGCGCCCCGGAGCACAAACAGAATTGATTTAATTTAACCTCATAGCGCTTTAAAGATAATTTTTGCTCGTGAGACCATAGCGCGCCATTTTTTCATTGAGTGTTCGTCGCGCGATGCCAAGGTCCTCAGCCACTTTGTCCATCTGTCCGGTGTAGGTCATTAATGCTCGTTCAATGAGTAACCGTTCATAGTGCTCAACGTTTTTCTTTAAAGACAGACGAAATTCATTCTCTACCGGAATAGATTGTAGAGCCTCGGCCACAGTCCCGCGTCCGCGCCGCGCTGTCAGAATGCGCCGCTCGGCGACATGTTGTAATTCACGCACATTGCCCGACCAGTGATGAGCCATCAATGCCGCAATGTCATCTCCGGTCACAGATGGGATATCAACCTCATAAGTACGCGCATACTGGTTGAGATAGTAATTAAACAACAAAACAACGTCATCACCACGGGATCTAAGTGAGGGAATTCTAAGCACCAATGTGTTTAAGCGAAAGAAGAGGTCTTCACGAAAAGAGCCATCCTTCACGCGCTCTTTTAATTCATCATTGCTAGCGCTCACAACACGCACATTTATCGGCTTTGGTGTTGAACTCCCAACAGGCGTAACTTCTTTACCCTCCAATACTCGCAAAAGTTTTGGTTGTTGTTGAGGTGGACAAACGCCCAGCTCATCAAGAAACAAGGTCCCCTCGGATGCAGCAACAAAATAGCCTTGTGACGATTTGGTTGCTCCGGTAAAGGCGCCCGCAAGGTGACCAAACATCTCTGATTCAAAAAGTTCGTCGGGAATTGCCGAACAATTTACGGGTACAAAAGGTTTACCACAACGAACACTGAGGTCATGTAGCGCTCTCGCCACAAGCTCTTTGCCCGTGCCCGTTTCCCCTAGTATCAAAACAGAAGCATCCGTATTGGCTGCGTCTTCAACATCTTCTCGCAAACGAAGCATTTCTGGACTTTCGCCTATAAGCACCGCGTTCAGGCCAGATAGACGTCTCAGCCGCTCCCGAAGGTTAAAATTCTCGCCACGCAGGCGCCCAAATTCCGCCGCACGCTCGATGCTGTCAAGAAGCCGCGCTGGCTGAAACGGTTTCTCGATGAAATCAAATGCGCCTGAGCGCATAGCTTCGACAGCCATAGGTACATCGCCATGAGCGGTGATTAATAACACCGGAAGGAGGTTATCAACGCTCCCCAGTTTATTGAGCAAATCGAGTCCAGACATGCCTGGCATGCGGACATCCGTGACCAAGACGTTGGGTCGGCGCGTTTGCACACAGTTCAGAGCATCCAAAGCTGATGAGAATGCCTCAGCCACGCAACCAGATTTTTCCAGATATTGCGTGAGTGAGTCGCGCATTTCCCGATCATCATCAACAATAAAGACATGCAAATCAGTGCTAGCTGTCGGCATCTCCTGCTCCAATTGGGATAGGCAATTCAAGGATAAATTCCGCGCCTCCAGCTTCTCGATTTCTTGCGGAAAGCATGCCACCGTGCTCTTTTACAATGCTCGCCGAAATTGCAAGACCAAGGCCTAAGCCTTCACCGGATGCCTTAGTTGTAACAAGAGGCTCAAAGATGCGGGCCTCTTCTCCGCTTGTTAAACCTTCACCGGTATCGCGGACAATAATTTTCGTACAAACGAGATCTGTTTTCATCTCAAGTGAAATTTCTTTTTTAGAGGTGGAGCGCATAGCATCAAGTGCGTTGCGAATTAAGTTCACTAGCACTTGTTCAAGGCGCATTCGTCCACCACGAACAAGAACGTGCTTAGTCACATTTTGACATTGGAGACGGGCTCCCTCTGACTTGATAGCAGGCCGCATTGTTTCGAGAGCACCAGCAATGACGTCCGCAAGGTTTACATCGTCAAAACCTTCTCCACCTCTGCGGGCAAAAAAACGAAGCTGGCGGGTTGTTTCACTCATTCGGTCTGTAAGCCGGTCAAGCTGCCCAAGCAATTGGTCTGTCTCACTTTCATCAATGGATACATTCGCGTTTGGGCCCGCCCCCGACAACCGTGCTCCGGCAATATAGGTCTTCATGGCCGACAGCGGTTGCCCAAGCTCATGGCTGACCGAAGCGGCTAATTGCCCTAAGACTGCAAGTTTCGAGGTTTGGCGTAATTCTTTTTGCGCCATTTTCAAACGCTCTTCAGCCTGGATGCGTTCCTCTACCTCCCGGGCCAGGTCTTGGTTAAGTCGATTGAGAATATCCCGCTCCTTCTGTGAGGAGATCAAAAGCCCGCGAATACGCTCTGAACGCAAAAAGAGAAAAAATGCCAGCAATAGAGAAAGTGCAACAGCGGTAATGGCCATGATCAGACGGCTGCGTTCCTGAACACGCTTATATGGAGAAAGAAATTTCAGCTTCCAACCTAGCCGCCCGACATCCACTGTATGTTCAACAAACCGTACCTTGTCGATTGTTATAACATGGCCATCACGTTTAAGTTCAAGCGGTTCAAGCGGTTCGTTTCCAAACTGTCTCCGAGCAGCGATGTTGGCACGTGTGGAAGAATCAAGTTCCCCAATAGTGTTATAACGCCAAGAATGTTGACCAGACAAAACAATCACTCTATCGGCATTGACAATAAATATCCGCTCCTCCGGGTTTTGCCAGTTCGCCTCGAGCCCACGGAGATTGACTTTAACGGCAATGACGCCAATAACTTTCTCCTCACTGTTTTTGACCGGGTGAGATATAAAGTAACCAGGCCTGCCAGTTGTTGCCCCAATTGCAAAAAACTCACCTGATCGTCCTGATAATGAATCTCTAAAATA
The DNA here is from genome assembly GCA_965224165.1 of Methyloligellaceae bacterium. Classification (GTDB taxonomy): domain Bacteria; phylum Pseudomonadota; class Alphaproteobacteria; order Rhizobiales; family CBDCYM01; genus CBDCYM01. The sequence continues at coordinate 3,217,154 of CBDCYM010000011.1, forward strand.
GGGACGAAAGCCATAATTTTTTCCAAGAAAGGATTTTGGACTATCCCAGTTCGATGTAGCGATCGTCCACCCATTAACATCCATGAGATAGACGGCTTCAGCCCGCGTCGTGTGGGCAAAGCGCGCTAATCGCTTATTAAGATCGGGAGACGGCGAGCCTTTTGCCGCTTCTATTATCTCTTTGTCTTCCGACAAAATCGTTGGAAGGTTCTGATAACGCTCCATCACAGAGATTAAGGATGTTAGATAAGGTGCAGCGCGACGGGCCGATGCCTCGATATCACTGGTAACGTAAAAATTTTCAGCAAATCTATACCCCACGAATAGAAGAGCGATAGTCATGGCGACAAGACATGTCAGGTAAAATGTGTATCCCGACGTTTTTCTGAATTTCAACCGATTCATGCCAGCTTCTACACAACTAAAGCCCGATGATCCGTTCAACGCCAGAACGGAAACATATCTTCCATTCAGATTATGCCGCCCTATCATGGATGCAACAGACTGCCAAAAAAGCACCTCTATTAAGGCAGAACATAATATCCTGCAACAGTGCCCCATATAGCAAAATTGAGCAAGATGATGGGAGAAACTGCGCTGTTTTTGCCTCTTTTTCCTGGAGTACAACTTAAAGATGCGCCCATCACGACCGCATTACACAAATGGATACCTCTAAAAACCATCCACCACCCCCTACCACCCGCCTAATTATCGCAGAATATGGCGGGTGGTAGGGGGTGGTGGATGGCCCGAAGGGGGTATTTAGAGATACCCAAATGATTAGATCACAATGAGCCGGGGCCGGTATTGGTCACTTAGGCGAGTTGGATCGGCGTACTAGAGCACGCGATATTTGCATCTCGCTCCAAATGCACTGCATAACTGTGCGGTTCACACGGCGCCAAGAAAGTCCCGGATCAGATCATTGACCTGACCCGCCGCTTCCATCTGAGGCATATGGCCAACACCATCAATGATCTCAACTTTTGCGTTGACTATTGCTGTAGCATGCAAAACAGGGATAATGGCATCGTCCTTCCCCCAGATCACAAGGACCGGCATCCCGGAACCGGCAATCTGATCCGCCAGAACTTTACTTTGCATTCCGCCGCCAAACGCAGAATCGGAAATAACATGCAGCGCTTCTCCGACGCCATCGAGCCGCTTGTATTTGAGCAGATCATCGGTCATTTGACGGCTGACCAAAGTTTTGTCGGCGAATAAATTTTCCACTACAGGTTTGAGTTCGCGCCGGGACGTCGCTGCAATGAAACCGTCAATATAGGCAGCATTGATCTGTTGACCGAGCCCAGCGGAATCGATGAGTGTAAGGGACTTCGCTTTGGCAGGATCGTTCAGCGCAAGCATCGCACTGATTGCACCGCCTAGGGAGTGACCAACAAAATGTGCTGAAGCGACACCGACTGCGTCCATAAAATGTTCTAATGCATTAACGAGTTCATCAACGCCACCGCTTACTGTCTTAACGGACTGGCCGTGTCCAGGCAGATCAACAGCATAGACATGGCCGCAAGCTGTCAACGCATCGATGTTAAACAGCCAGTTTTCGAGGTCGCCGCCGAAACCGTGTACCAGTATAATGGGGTCACCCTCTTCGCCGCGTTCGGCATATCTGAGCCGACCGGCCGGCGTTTCGGCGAAAACGTAGGCCGCCGCCTGCTCCTCCTCTTCCTGTTCTGATTGCGGCATCTTGAATCCGGCAACATAAGCGTCAATCTCGGCATCGGAGACGTCGGTTGGGGCGAGGACGCCAAGCAATGTCTTAATTGGATAGACAGTGCCTTCCTCGCCAACACGCCGCCGCAAGAGGCCGCCTTGGGCGGCCTCGACGACATTGGCGATCTTGTCTGTCTCAACATCCATGATCTCCTGACCCGGTTCGATCACATCGCCTTCCTTGACGTGCCAAGCCGAGAGGCGGCCCTCCTGCATGGAAAGCCCCCACTTCGGCATAATGATGGGTATGATTTGATTACTCATCCTGTCCTCATGCGGCCATTGTCTTTCTCACCGCATCAGCGATTCTTTCAGCCGTTGGGATGTAAAGATCTTCAAGTACCGGTGAAAATGGCACCGGCGTATGTGGTGCCGTTACCATTTGGATCGGTGCTTTGATGGCGCCGAATGCGTTCTGCGCAACGGTTGCTGAAACATCCGATGCAATGGAGCAACGCGGATTGGCTTCGTCCACACAGATCAGCCGCCCGGTTTTCTCAACGCTCTCAATCACCGTGTCGTTGTCGATCGGCGACAATGTGCGTAGGTCAATCAACTCCACATCGATCCCGTCATTGGCGAGCGCGTCAGCTGCTTCCATTGAGCGGCCTACAGTCTGGCCATAGGTCACGACCGTTGCGCTTTGTCCATCGCGGACAATGGCGGCCTCGCCGAGCGGTATGGTGTAGCTTTCCTCTGGCACATCGCATTCATCTGCGTATAGGTTCTTGTGCTCAAGGAAGATCACCGGATCGTTGTCGCGGATCGATTGTGTCAGCAGGCCCTTGGTGTCATAGGCGTTGGATGGACAGACGACCTTCAGTCCAGGAAAATGCGTGAATACCGGTGTTAGCATCTGGCTATGCTGTGCCGCCGCACGGAAGCCTGCGCCACACATCGCTCGAATGACGACCGGTGTTTCAGCCTTGCCGCCAAACATGTAGCGGAACTTTGCGCCCTGGTTGAAGATCTCGTCAAGGCAAACGCCCATGAAGTCGATGAACATCAGCTCTGCGACGGGCCTCAACCCGCAGGTTGCAGCACCTATGGCTGCGCCGATGTAGGCGCTTTCAGAAAGCGGCGTGTCCATAAGGCGATCGCCATGCTTTGCATAAAGGCCCTTGGTGACACCAAGCACACCACCCCAGGCATCCTTTTCCCCCGGCGAACCGGTGCCACCGACGATATCTTCACCCATTACAATGACTGTCGGATCACGCTGCATTTCCTGATCCAACGTTTCGTTGACCGCATCCTTCATGCTGATTTTGCGTGCCATTATCTTGTCTCCAAATCTTTGAGAATCAGTACTTGACGTAGACGTCGGTGAGTAGCTCAGCTTTATCAGGCAGCGGCGCTGCTACCGCCTGCTGGACAGCGTCGTCGATGAGTTTGGCGACCTCGGCGTCGATAGTGTCCATTTCACTGCGGCTGATGACACCCGCTTCACTGACACGATCGCCGAAGATCTTGATGCAATCGCGATTGGCACGAATATCCTCAACCTCACCGTCGGCGCGATAGGTCTGAGCGTCACCTTCAAAATGGCCGTGGAAGCGCACCATTTTACATTCCAGTAGCGAGGGACCGCCACCGTCGCGCGCGCGTTTGATCATTTCTCCGGCGGCTTCGTACACGGCGAAGAAATCCGTACCGTCGACGGTCACACCAGGCAGACCGAAACCGTTGGCGCGATCCACGTAGGAATCGGACGCAACGGCCCAATCAACAGAGGTCGATTCCGCATATCCATTATTCTCCACCACGAAGACGACCGGCAGTTCCCAGACCGCAGCGAGGTTGAGGCTTTCAAGGAACATTCCTTGGTTCGATGCCCCGTCGCCGACAAATGAGATGCCGACGCCATTATGGCCGAGTTTCTTGGCGGCCAACGCAGCGCCGCAAGCCAACGGTGCACCGGCACCAAGGATGCCGTTGGCGCCCATCATGCCTTTCGACAGATCGGCGATATGCATTGAGCCGCCCTTGCCACGGCACGATCCGCTGACCTTACCATAGATTTCGCCCATCATTTCATGGATGCTGACGCCTTTGGCAATGCAGTGTCCATGACCGCGATGGGTCGAGGCGATGCGGTCCTCATCAGTGAGATGCATCATGATGCCGGTAGCGGCTGCCTCTTCGCCGGCGTAGAGATGCACGAAGCCTGGTATCTCACCGCTTTCGAAATCAACATGCAGGCGATCCTCAAATTCACGGATCATCTTCATCGTTCGGTAGGCGTTAAGTAGGCCGTCTTTCCCCAGCGGGAAAGGATTATCGCTTCCGTTAGCGTTGACCGCTGCAGATATGGCTGACATGTCTAACCTCCTTTGACTAGCTTCACATTGGTTTGGTGGTTTGGCTGCATGACGAAGCAACCCTGGCTTGCCGCATGGGCCATGCAAGCTTCGACATCAATGGTTCGAAAGGCGCAACTGCGCAGAGTGACGCGAATCTCGTCGTCCTCGCCGAAGGTCACTTCCCTCTCACCGTCAAGGGCAATGGATCCAACCCGCGTTTCCGGCTTGATGGGCCTGTCGAAGTCCAACCTCTCAACGCGGCCGATGCCGACCGGCGCTATCATGCCTGGTGCAATCGGCGCCCGAACGGAGAAGGGCGCAACCTCAGGCCTGGTAATGACTATTCGGCTACCAAAACCGTCGGACCTAAGTACCGGCGCCACTAGTCCGGCGATGGACGACAAGCCTATCCCGCCGGGTGTTCCAAAAGTAACGAATAGCTCTCGGAAACTATCGGCTTTCCAAATCGCCCGAGAGCCAACGAAGCGCTCGCGCACAAAGGCCACATCCACAAGCGCCACCTCCAGCTCACCATTGACCGTTACATCGAGGCGCTTGTTGTTGATGAATGCGATATTTGGCGGCACTTGTCCGGTCACGGCTAAACCGACACCGAGTCCGGTCACCGTTGGTTCACGTGTCTCCGGAAAGGTATTATTGGTGCCTGACGATACCCCTGCAATCGGGATGCTGCCGCAGTTGGCCACAACGATCCGGTGGGTGCCGTCGCCGCCCAGCACGACGATGGCAGCCACATCCATCTCGCGCATGATCCGTGCCGCTCGGGCCGTGTCACCCGCATCGCTGACGACCGGCATATCGAGCGTCTCGATCTCAGGAAACTGGCCCTCCCTGGCATTCCTGGAGCGAGTGAGCGCACGCATGAGGTAACTGCGCAGGCCAGCGTTTTCCGGCATGATGACTGTTTTCTCCACGCCGGCGGCGGCCATCCCCGCAAGGATCCGTAACACCATGTTCGCTCGATCGGTTATCTGCAGACCGCCGGCATAAGAGATCACTCTGCGGATATCACGGGCAGAGATCGGGTTAGCAATGATCCCGACAACTGGATGAGGCATGCTACCCTTCTTGGTTAGAGTGCTAAACGTAACCGGAAGACAGCAAACCGTATGCTAATCGGTGCTGTCAAAAAATATCATTCAAGAATAATAGAACGTTATGAGGTTAAATTAAATCAATACTGTTTGTGCACCGGAGTGCCATTCCCGCTAGGAAAGCGTCGCAGGGCGTACTTGCTGCTACGGTCAAGACGAACAGCGCTGATAATGGCGCAAAAACGCCTCGGCTGAATGATCCAACTATCATAGTAGTAGGACTGAAGCGGGGCAAAATTCCGCGTGAATGAGTTTACACCTTATTATCCTGCTTACCCCTCAGTTGCGGACAGCGACATCGATGCAATTTTTTTGCCCAATCGTGCCTTACAATAGATAACCAATCCCCACAAAATTTCCCGCAATCATTCGAGCCCTACGCTACAGACCTTATTCTTTCTGTTCAAAAGCAAGACCATGTATGGATTTTAAATGGTCATGATTGCGAATGAGCGTAAAAAATGCTAAGTAACTATGCATCTTGCAAAGTTTCTTACATAAAATGACTGAAACCTGTACAGTTTTGATCGCAACCACCCAATTCAATGATTGGACAACGGCCATAGATGAGCTGGTCGGTAAGTATGAATATCGTGTCCTGAAGGCTGAGCATGTGAATGAAGCTATTGCCATGGGGCGCGAAGCTCATATTGATCTGGTGTTATGCGAAGAAAGCCTTAATGACGAGGAAGGCGTAGATCTTCTTCGCCAGTTCCGCATTTTTCATCCCTATGTTATTCGCATTCTTGTTAAGGACAATATTGCATCTGGCAATGTGCATGACATTGTCGAACAGGCTGCTATTTATCAATATATTCGCAAACCGCTTGATAGCGAACAAATTGGACTCGTTGTAAAAAGGGCTTTAGAGGCACGGGAATTGGCACGTCGCCATCGCTTGCTTAGCCGCGAACTTAAGTTCCAAGAAGACTCACCGCTGTTAATGGAACAAGCCGCCGTTCGTACGAATGTCCAATCTCAAAATTTTGAAAAGCTTGTTTATGTTAGTGAGCCTATGGCAGCGCTTTGTGAGATTGCAAAACAGGCTGCTCCGACAGACCTACCAATACTCATCGAAGGGGAAACAGGGACCGGTAAGGAGCTTTTCGCTCGCGCCATACATTTTAATTCGACACGTGCTCATAGTCCGCTCATGGTTCAAAACTGTGGAGGCGTGCCTGATGAATTGCTGCAATCGGAATTGTTTGGCCACACACGCGGCGCATTTACAGGTGCAACTGGCGACCGGCTCGGTCTGTTTCGTGCAGCCGATGGCGGCACGGTCTTTCTTGATGAGATTTCTGATGTTTCCCCTTCTTTCCAGATTAGCTTACTACGGTTTCTCCAGGAAGGAGAAGTCAAGCCGCTTGGCTCAGATAAGGTATCGACCTGCGATGTCCGCATCATTGCAGCGACCAACAAACCTTTGGGCAAAATGGTCACTGAGGGGAAATTCCGCCAAGACCTTTATTTTCGTTTGAAGGGTTTCGAGTTGAGTGTCCCTCCCTTGCGCGAGCGACCTGCTGACACGCCTGTCCTGGCTGAGTTTTTTGCTAAGAATTATGGACAAACGATGGGACGACGCATCCTTGGCATCGCCACTGATGTTTTGGAACGTCTCTCTCATTACCCATTTCCTGGTAATGTACGCGAATTAGAAAACGAGATCAGACGCATGGTCGCTATGGCTGAGGATGGGGGATATCTGACACTCAAACACCTCTCGCCTGAAATTGCAGCCTCAGAGCCACCCCCCTCTATCAACGGAAAAACCAACTTAGACATTGCCGGTGAAACGCTGAAGGAAAAAGTCGAGTCGCTTGAGAAACAACTTGTCAGTGAAACTCTAATGCGTCATCGTTGGAACCAGAGCGAAGCAGCTCGTGAGCTAGGGCTTTCCCGCGTGGGCTTGGCCAATAAGATTAAGCGTTATCAAATTGAACCCGTAGTTTAGGTCACGGACTCATAAATGTGCTGAAAATGGCGCTAGAAACGGCAAAAAGATGCAAGGAGAAGCGTGCAGACAAGGGTTGTTTCCCTTTTCAAGCGCTTCGACGCTGCAGATTGAAGCCGTTTCAGCGTCCGGAGGATATGGCCAATCTGTTCGACTACAGCGTCGCAAAGGTTTGAAAATGCACCACATTTCCTGCACCTTTGCTTCTCGTATTCGAACAGATTGGCTCATACCATTTTTAACCACATTTATGAGTTCGTGACCTAGGGATCATCGACGTTTAACATGTAAGAAGCGCCATGAGTGACAATATTAAGATCATAGGCTTTCCTCAATCACGTGCACGGCCACCAGGTGGTCCGGAGCCTTTTAAGGACCTTGGTATGAGTAAAATGTTCGCCCAGCTTGGATCCTTGAAAGAACAAACCACCGGCCACTGGTGCTCGCATTGTAAGGGTATTTGGTTTGGCTATCTCCTCGAAGTTGAATGCCCCGTCTGTGGCAATCGCGATGGCTAAATTGGTACCTGTATTGAGCATCTGCAACTGCAAACTAAATTGACAATTGCACACAAAACAAGGTTTACAGTTTCCACTGGCTGCCCCGGCCCATTACGATCTCTCGAAGCCTAACCCCATAATATTAAAGGCTCTTTTCCACTTGCGTCATTTTGGCACACCGCTTGCTTTACGTTGATATGAGGCGCCGGTGAATGGCGCATAAATGACCTATGGGAGGAAAGGATGGCCAATCTTCTGTGGCTTCAAGGCGGGGCATGCTCAGGCAATACGATGTCATTTCTCAATGCTGAAGAGCCGAGTGCCTGTGATCTTGTCACTGATTTCGGCATTAACGTGTTGTGGCACCCCTCATTAGGAATGGAGCTTGGAGACAATCTTAAGGCCATGCTGAACAAGCTTGTTTCTGGAGAAATGGCTTTAGATATTTTCGTTTTTGAAGGCACAGTTGTCCGGGCGCCGAATGGGACAGGCGAATGGAATCGCTTTGCCGGGCGGCCTATGAAAGATTGGGTCAGTGACCTGTCTAATGCCGCGCAATTTGTTGTTGCTATAGGCGATTGCGCCACTTGGGGGGGTATTCCGGCAACCGCTCCGAACCCTTCCGAATCCACTGGCATGCAGTTTCTCAAACGCAGTCATGGCGGTTATCTTGGCCCGCAATTCACATCAAAGGCAGGACTGCCGGTTATCAATATTCCGGGCTGTCCGGCACATCCTGATTGGGTGACACAAATCCTTGTCGCTGTTGCGTCTGGCCGCGGTGGAGACCTGGCATTGGATGACTTACAACGTCCAAAAACCTTCTTCACCAGTTTTACACAAACCGGCTGCACCCGGAACATGCATTTCGCCTACAAGGTCTCTGCCACTGAATTCGGCCAACGCAAAGGCTGCTTGTTCTATGACCTGGGTTGCCGTGGGCCAATGACCCATAGTCCATGCAATCGTATCCTGTGGAACCGGCAATCCTCCAAGACACGTGCAGGCATGCCCTGTCTCGGCTGCACGGAACCAGAATTCCCATTCTTTGATTTGGAGCCGGGCACAGTCTTTAAGACACAAACCGTCATGGGCGTGCCCAAAGATCTACCGGATGGGATTGACAAGACTGGCTATGTCAAGCTCACAGGCGCGGCGAAAGCTGCTTCACCCGCCTGGGCTGAACAAGACATCTTTGTCGTCTAATACAAAACTGCAATGACGCACTCAGATGAAACACGCAAAAAGGATTTGGCTGGCATGAACTTACACACAAACCTACAAGTTAAGGTCATTGCAGTTCCCTACAAGTCCCACAGGAAAGAAATCCGTTAGGAGGAAATGAGCTATGGCTGAAGCTGCTGTACAAACGCTGGATATCTCGCCTGTCGGGCGTGTTGAGGGCGATTTGGATGTACGAGTCAATATTGAAAACGGTGTCGTCGTCAATGCCTGGACGCAAGCCGAATTGTTTCGTGGTTTTGAAGTCATCTTGAAAGACAAGGACCCACAGGCTGGCCTGGTTGTAACACCACGTGCTTGTGGTATTTGCGGTGCCTCGCATCTCACCTGTGCGGCTTGGGCGCTTGATACAGCATGGCAAACCGAGGTTCCACGCAATGCAATCTTAGCGCGCAATATGGGACAGCTTGCAGAAAGCCTACAGAGCTTGCCCCGCCACCATTATGGTCTGTTCATGATTGATATGACCAACAAAAATTATCGCAACAGCCCTTTCTATGAGGAAGCGGTTAAACGTTGGGCACCCTTCACGGGCACCAATTATGAATTGGGTGTCACCATCTCCGGCCGGCCTGTGGAGATTTATGCTCTGCTTGGCGGACAGTGGCCTCATTCGAGCTACATGGTTCCTGGTGGCGTTATGTGCGCACCAACCTTAACTGATGTTACACGGGCTTGGTCTATATTAGAACATTTCCGTAGAAATTGGTTTGAGCCGGTTTGGCTCGGTTGCTCGCTTGAGCGTTATGAGGAGATCAAGACCTATAACGACTTTATGGCATGGCTTAATGAAAAGCCCGAGCACGCCAATTCGGATCTTGGCCTTTATTGGCGTATGAGCCAAGATGTCGGGCTCGATAAATATGGTCGCGGGCACGGTAAGTTTGTCACTTGGGGCTACCTGCCGCATGAGGACAAATACAATAAGCCAACAATCGATGGCCGGAACTCTGCCGTTATTATGAAGAGCGGTGTATATGACGGCGCCAGCGATACGCACAAGCTGATGGATCAATCCTTCACACGTGAAGACGTTAAACACGCCTGGTATGATGAGCCCGGTGGGCTGCACCCGTTCGACCGCACAACAAACCCGGTGCAAAAAAATGATCTTGATCCGAATGGCAAATATTCATGGGCCGTCGCCGTGCGCCATGACGAGAACGGACGGCTGGAAGCCGGCCCACTTGCCCGCCAATTGGTTGCCGGTGGCGGTCATGGCGAAGCTTGGCAACATCAGGATCCGCTCGTTCTCGATATGTATAAGAATCTTGGCGGTGCAAGTGTTGCGTTGCGCCACTTCGCACGCATGCATGAAGGCGTAAAGATCTATCGCGAGATGGAACGTATCTTGCGAGAATTCCGCTTGAATGATGAGTGGTATATCAAGCCAACCGAGCGCGATGGCCGCGGTTGGGGCGCAACCGAAGCCATTCGTGGCGCGCTTTGCCACTGGATCGAGGTGGAGAGCGGAAAGATCAAAAACTATCAAATCATCGCACCGACGACCTGGAATGTCGGTCCGCGTGCCAATGATGGTGAACGCGGTCCCATTGAAGAAGCACTGATTGGTACGCCAATCGCAGACCCGAACGATCCCGTGGAGGTCGGTCACGTGTGCAGATCTTATGACTCATGCTTGGTCTGTACAGTGCATGCACATGATGCCAAAACCGGTAAGGAGCTGGCGCGGTTCCGTACTGCGTAATGTCCTTGCCTAACATTGTGGCGTTCCACTGGCGCTTTGAGGCAGATGCGTATTCTCCCGGACGTGCCTGCCTCACGCCTACGCCGAGCGCAATTGCCAGTTTTAAGCAATGAAAAGACTGCCAACACATGAAAGATGGGCATAATATGGGCGGACAACACGGCAAGGATTGGGAAGCACTTCTGAAAGAGATTGACCAACAGCTGAAGAGTGGTCTCAAAACAAAAACCGAACCGTTTCCTGAAACTGAAAAGGAATTTGCTGAAATTCTAGATGAGTTGCGCGCTTTAGCACCCGACGACATTGTGGGGCGTTTGGTGATTGCAGGCTTTCTGAACCAGCCCTATGGCCCTGAGCAACAAAGATGCCAGGAATGCATCTATTATCTCGTGCATCGCAAATGGTGTGACATTCCCGAAGTCTCCTTGCCCTGTGAGCCAGACTGGTGGTGCCGTCTGTGGCGGATTTAGTGCTTTAGAGCATATCTCGCAAAAGTGGATACCGGTTTTGCGAAAAAAGATATGCGGCAACAAAAAGATAGAGCATATGAGTGATTTCATCTAAAGGCAGGATGTTCTGGGAGCTTAATCAGCTATGAGTGATGACAGTGTGAGAACTGAAATCAAACAAATGTTGGAGGGCGGCCTTGAGACAGAAGCTTTCCCGCGCGCTGATACCCATGATGAAGTTCAACAAGTCATTCAACGTTTGCGAGGATCTGACCGAAGTCTTAAATCAAAACTTGTTGTCAGCGGGGTAACGCTTAAAACCATCGAACATGGCGGGATTGAGCAACCTTGCGAAACATGCATGTATTATTTGGTGCATCGGAAATTTTGTGAATTGCCTGAGCTTGAAATTCCCGTCGAACCTGAATGGTCCTGCCGGTTGTGGCGGATCTGACCGAACGATAGAAAAGACAGAGATGTGCTGACGATTATAGGTTGCGGAAATCCCAACCGATCCGACGATGGTGTTGGTATTGCTGTTGTGCATCGTTTGCAGGAAAGATTACAGACCGAACCTCAGGCTGACATGCGTATCTTTGATGCCGGAACCGATGGGATGGGCGTTATGTTCCAGGCACGCGGGTCATCATCACTCATTCTGATTGACGCCTGTAAAAGCGGAGCAGATCCCGGAGCAATTTTTGAAGTGCCTGGGAATGAGTTGGAAGGCAAGCCACCAGATAGTTTTAATCTTCATGATTTCCGTTGGGATCATGCACTTTTTGCCGGGCGTCAAATCTTCAAGAATGAGTTCCCAGAAGATATCACTGTTTTTCTTATCGAGGCTGCAAATCTAGAGTTTGGTCTAGAGCTTTCAGCACCTGTTGCAGCAGCAGCCGAGCAAGTCGTTGAAAAAATTATGGAACGTATTGCCGAGCATAAAAAATTACATGCATGACCGACAGGACATAATATCAAGACGAATAAGCTTGCGACGTGGAAGCCTCTACCTGAGCGCTGCACTTTACAAATGTTATTTCGATGGTCTTGAAAGTGTGATCCTCATGCGACGTGAGGACGATCTGGTGATTATGCCCGTACGCCATACCGCTGCCGGTGGCTATCTGTTGAAACAGAAAAACACAGCTGGTGACCGCGTTATTAACGCCACGGATTTCTTTCTCACTAACGGGATCCATGAAACTTCGGAAGCCGATCTTGACGTTTTATGGAGTAAGGAGCTCGCAGGTCTTATCGCTGTCAATACCTTTAAAACTGCAAACTAAGTTTACATATTGAAAAAAAGATAGACATTTCTTCTTGATATTGATAGCGTAATTTCCAGAAAAACAATAAAATTTGCATCTCAAATTGGTGATGCTTGCACATATGGAAACGTATGGGAGGAGTGTTCGTGTCGGCCAGTCGCGCCAACGAATTGGTCAGTGCAGCCCTTAGCGCCGTAGAGAGCGAAGCTGCGACACGCCATGAAAAAGTTGAGATGCTCATGGAAGTTGCCATGGGCCTGCAAATCAAACCCAAATCTCCAGATGACCTGCACGCAGCTGTTACCCTTTACGAAAAGGCGCTCGATCTTCTTGAGCCTGAATTTTATCTGGAACGTGCCCGGCTGACAGCACGTATGGGCACAGCCTTACAAGCTATTCCGAGCCAGACTAGCGAATATTTAGAGCGGACCCGAAACGCCTATGAAGGTGTCCGCAAAATCCTTGCAGATCACGGGACGGCTGAAGAGGTGGCTGAACTAGAAATGAATCTCGGCCTTGTTCTGCAGTCATTGGCAGGACATGGCAAAGCTCCGATCACAGATGCCATTGCGGCTTATCAACGTGCGCTAAGAACCTTCGATGGCAAGGGGCATCCCAAAGAATATGCAATCCTACAGAACAACCTTGCCACGGCTTTCCTCTCCGTTCCTTTTACTGATGAGCGGGCCAAGATGCGCGAAGCGTTGGCCGTGCAGTCATTTGAGGAAGGTCTCAAAGTCGTCAATCTGATCGACCATCCGATCGAGTATGCAATGCTGCAGAACAATCTTGGCAATGCGCTGCAATATGCATCTTCAAGCCATGCAGTAGAAAATAACTTACGGGCACTTAACGCCTATGATGAAGCCCTCAAAGTGCGCACGCGAGCTACAACACCACTGGAATATGCCAACACGATTTCCAACAAGGCCAATTGCCTATGGAATTTGCCGGATGATCTTGAAAAGCCAGAGGCCGGTAACGCCGAAAATCTAGCACAAGCAAAGATCTATTACGACGAAGCAAAGGAAATTTTTGCTGAACATGGCGAGGTAGAGAAAGTGAGCATCATCGATGACGTTCTCACCAAGATTGCCTCGGAAATGGAAAAAGCGGGATCGGTTGCAGCGACAAACGGTTCAGGAACCATAGCAGGGTCCTAATTGAGTACCAGGAGGAAAAAATGACTTTGGGAACACTTATTATTGCGTTCCTGATTGGGACGGTCGCCTCGATTATCGGAGGTATCGTTGGGGGAATCCTTGTAGGCGGCAAGCATATCGGCAATGAGCTGGCGGCATTAATGGGCGGATTTTATGGTCCTGTTGCAGGCGTGCCGGGAGTGATTGTCGGTCTGGCAATTATCATGCTTGGCGTATTGGGCCTCCTGTCAGGCCAGATGATAGGGAGCTGATCATATGTGGGACATGGCAAAAAATTCGATCATTCTTTTTCTTCAGGGACGGTTATTTCAGGACATCAGGCAAGTACTCCGCCAGATATGTGCTGGCGCACTTTTTACAGCACTGGCGCTGATCCTCATCATGATCGGATTAACCATTACAGACATCGATTTAGGACACGTAAATGTCTGGCTTGCATCAGGCATTGCCGGTTTTCTCGGTGGCATGCTCCAGCCCTATCTTTTTAAGGATCTGAAATACGCTTGATTGGAAAACTTGATTGGAAAAAATGCCCGTAGCTGAACACCATAAAGACAATACCAATGGTCTGGATGAATTTGTGCGTGACATTGAGCGTCTAGAAGAGGTCTTTGCCAATTGGGATGATAGCCAACAAGCTGCGGTTCAAGCCTATCGCACATCTGTTGAAGCCTTGCATAAGGAAGCTATTCGCCGGATGATCAAGGCTTTGAGCGAAAAGCCGGCAGCTCTTGAAGCGATGAAAAGAGCTCTCAGCGATGAAATCGTTTATGCTGTCTTGCGCCATCTGGAGGTTGTTAAGCCAAGCCAGCAAGAACGCATTGAACAAGCATTGGAATCTGTGCGCCCAATGCTTGCCTCTCATGGCGGTGGTGTTGAACTGGTCGCAGTCACACCACCTGATACGGTTGAAATAAGGTTCTTAGGCGCTTGTGATGGCTGTCCGGCTTCGATGCTGACCTTCGTGGCTGGGGTTAAAAAGGCCATTGAAGATCACTGTTCCGAGATCACCAATATCGTTCAGGCCAAAGGTCTATTGAACGGCAAAAACATAGGCGAACATACTGTACAATTTGTGAGCCCATTTGCTCTCAATCAGGGCAAGGACTGGCAGTTTGCAACCGATCTGGACGCTATCCCCGAAGGCGGCATATTACAGCTCAACCTCCATGGTGAAGATGTTCTGCTCAGTCGCAATGGACGTGTGGTGAGCTGTTTTCAAAATGCCTGTGCTCATCTTGGCATGCCCATCCATGAGGGCGACGTCGTTGATGGCATTATCACCTGTCCACATCACGCTTTTGAATATGACCTCAGATCCGGGGAGTGTTTGACGGCTCCGGAAGTACAACTTCAGTGCCACGCGGTCCGTGTGATCGGCAATAAGGTGGAGGTGCGGTTAGCAAAATAACATGCGTGTCTCCCTCACCATATCGCCGGAACCGACTCAGCGGGCGTCGCAAGCTAAAACAGTTGCACCTCCCTTATTAAATCCCGCTGGGCCAAGCATTATTATCGGTGGACGTGTAGAGCCTGATAGTCTTGCACAACCGATTATACCTGCGCATGACACCTTGTTTGCACCGCGCGGTATGGCGCTCGCATCGGCGGAGGGACCACTCGTTGTTGCAGATACCGGGCACCACCGTTTGTTGGTTTGGCGCAACATCCCGCAAAGTGATCATGAACCAGCAAATATCGTCATTGGACAACCGGATTTTTCAAGTGAAGGGCGTAATGCCAAAGGGCCCGTTGGACCTGCAACGCTGAATGTTCCAACAGGCATTGCCATCGAAAAGAATGTGCTAGCCATTGCTGATTCCTGGAACCACCGTGTTCTCATTTGGACATCGTTACCGACCCACAACAATCACCCTGCCGACATCGTGCTTGGTCAAGCCGATTTTGAAAGTACAGACGCCAATCGTGGTGGTGCGCCCAAGGCCGATACTTTGAACTGGTGTTATGGTGTTGCGCTTATTGATGACAAGCTTTTTGTGGCGGATACCGGGAACCGGCGAGTGCTTGTTTGGGATGAGCTTCCAGAAGAGAATGGCCAACCTGCCGATCGCGTTCTCGGGCAGGAAGGCTTTGACTGCAGAGATGAAAATGCCGGCCAAGAACCTGGCGCTTTGGGAATGCGCTGGCCGCACGGAATAGCACGCATCGACACTTCGGTTCTGGTTTCCGATGCTGGCAATAACCGGATTATGGTCTGGTATGATTTGCCAAATTCTCCCGGCATCCCATGTGATTATGTGCTTGGCCAAAAAGACATGATCTCGCTCGAACACAACCGCGGACAATACTGGCCAAACGCAAATGCGGTGAATATGCCTTATGCGATTGCAACGGCCAATGACTTGCTAATCGCCGCCGACACGGCAAATTCGAGGTTGATCGGATGGCGTGCTGGGGACCTTTCACAAGATGCACCTGCCACACATCTTACCGGACAACCAGACTTTGCCGCGAAAGGAGACAATCGCTGGCAGGCTCCTATGCGCGATAGCCTATGCTGGCCCTATGGGCTCAGCATGCAAGGACAATTGGCTGCAATTGCCGACTCAGGCAATAACCGGGTGTTGCTCTGGGAGGTGGCATTATGACTGTGGCCCTGACACCCAGAGTTGACAATATTCAGACGGTTGAAATCCGTGTGCGCGGCATTGTTCAAGGCGTGGGGTTTCGCCCAATGGTTTGGCAACTTGCCCAAGCGTGTGAACTGACAGGTCAAGTTCTCAATGATGGATCCGGTGTCTTGATCGAGGTCGCAGGCTCCTCATTGCAACTCCAAGAGTTCTGTGAACGACTGAAATGTGAAGCCCCGCCGCTCTCGCGTATTGACACATTGGAAATAAGTCCTTGCAGTCACGAGTCAGAAACTACGGATTTCGTAATCATCGAAAGCAAGGCTGGGGAAACCCGGACGCTGGTGGTACCGGATGCGGCGGTTTGTGAGGCTTGTGCTCAGGAGACCTTAAGTCCGTTTGAGCGCAGGTTTCGCTATCCCTTTACCAATTGCACCCATTGCGGGCCGCGTTTCTCCATCATTGAAGCCATGCCTTACGACCGGGCGCAAACGACGATGGCCCCCTTTGAGCTGTGTCCGGACTGTTCAGGAGAATATCAGGATCCAGCGAACCGACGATTTCATGCCCAACCTGTCGCCTGCCACAAATGCGGTCCCAAAGCCTGGCTAGAGCGGCTTGACGGCCGGGCTGTGACTTTTGATCAACATTCAATGCTGGATGACGTGGATGCAGTGACGGGCCTCCTGCAAAAGGGCGAGATCGTCGCCATTAAAGGGCTCGGCGGTTTTCATCTGGCTTGTGATGCAACTAACGAAGAGGCGGTTATCAGGTTAAGGGCCCGCAAGAAACGCGATGCGAAGCCTTTTGCGCTTATGGCGCGGGATATCGATGTCATTGGACGCTACTGCACCTTATCGAAGCAGGAAATCAAACTTTTACAATCACCAGAAGCTCCAATTGTCCTTTTGGAGGTTGGCAGGAAAGACCTATTACCGGATGCCGTTGCCCCAGGCCTGACGACACTTGGATTTATGCTTCCCTATACGCCGCTTCATCTCCTCATCTTGCGGCGCTTAGATCGCCCCGTTGTGATGACCAGTGCCAATTTCTCGGACGAACCGCAAATCATCGACAATGATATTGCCCGGGAGCGCCTCGGTGCTATTGCTGATTATGCGCTGTTTCATGATCGAGCTATTGCCAATCGGATCGATGATTCTGTGGTGCGGATGATGGCTGGCTCTCTCCGCCTGTTGCGCCGTGCGCGGGGCTATGCGCCGGGCGCGATTGCCTTACCAGATGGTTTTGACAAAGCGCCAAATCTTCTGGCCATGGGCGGCGAACTCAAGACAACCTTCTCAGTGATAAAAGACGGTGCTGCAGTACTGTCACAGCATCAAGGTGATTTGGAAGATGCTGCAACCTTTGACGATTATCAAAAAAATTTGCGACTTTTTGCTGATTTATTCGACCATACACCGGCTCTTGTTGTTGCTGACAAACATCCTGAATATCTCTCAACAAAACTGGCCCACGAAATTGCTGGAGACCAAAGGTTACCATTGATTCAGGTCCAACATCACCATGCCCATATCGCAAGTTGCATGGCTGAGAATGGCCTATCCATTGATTCAGACCCGGTTCTCGGTGTGGCCCTCGACGGCGTTGGTTACGGGGATGATGGAACGATTTGGGGCGGAGAGTTTTTGCTTGCCGATTATCGGGGGTATCACCGACTTGGGACATTCAAACCCGTCGCTATGATCGGAGGTGCGCAAGCCGTTCGTCAGCCTTGGCGTAATGTCTATGCTCACCTCATGGCGGAGATGGGATGGGCGCATTTTGCCATGAATTATGAAGAGATCGAGCTCTTTGATTACCTGGCGACAAAGCCTCTCAACACGCTTAATCGCATGCTTGAAGAGGGAATTAATACACCGCTTGCTAGTTCCTGCGGCCGCCTATTTGATGCTGTGGCAGCTGCAGTAGGACTTACGCGAGATCAAGCTTTTTACGAAGGCCAAGGCGCAATGTTGCTTGAAGCCTATGTCTGTCAGGACACCTTAAGTGAGGAGGACGAAGAATCTGCTTATCCCTTCTCCATTCCCAATTTGTCAAGTAACGGTCTACCCTACGTCGAACCGCTCGCCATGTGGCAGGCCCTGTTAGGTGATCTCATTCTCAAGACGCCGGTTCCCATTATGGCTGCGCGGTTCCATAAGGGGTTGGCCCAAGCGATTGCTCAAATGGTCAGCAAAGTAACATATGCCAGTGATGGCAAAGAGCGCATCACCAATCAAGTTGTGCTCTCAGGCGGTTGCTTCCAAAATAAGATCTTGCTGGAACTTACCCAAAATTTATTGCGCGAACAGGACTTTGAGGTTCTTACCCAGTCCTGCGTTCCGGCCAATGACGGAGGCCTTGCTCTCGGCCAGGCGGTCATTGCTGCCGCGCAAGCTCTTACCTATGAAGGAGAATAACCCATGTGTCTTGGCATACCCGGTCAAGTGGTTGAAATCACGGACGAGACCCGCAAGCTCGGTTTGGTCGATGTCTCCGGCGTTAAGCGCGAGGTCAATCTCGCCTGCATCATCAGTGATGATCATCTCCTTGAGGACTGTGTTGGCGACTGGGTGCTGGTTCATGTTGGCTTTGCCATGAGCCGCATCGATGAGAAAGAGGCTTCCGAAACGCTTAAGATTCTGGAACAGCTTGGCGAAGTGCAAGAAGAACTGGCAGCCATGCGTGCGTCAGGACAAGCATAAGATTGAGATCTGGCGATGACAGACGAACATCTAAAGGACTTATATCCTTTCCTGCATGGTAAGAAGCAAGACGCGGGGGCAATGAACACGGCCTTGGTTGAGTCTGTGCGTCAGAAAGCTGCTCATAACCAAGAGGTTCTGGAGGCTTTTTTTGCCAAGAACGGGCAGGCTGTGGTGGATGCGGCAAAGGCTATTGCTGATGTCTATCGGGAGAACAAGCGGTTATTTGCCATGGGGAATGGTGGCTCGAGTTGTGATGCCGCTCATATCGCCGTTGAGTTCCTTCACCCGGTTACCGCAGGACGGCCGGCATTGACGGCTATTGACCTCACTTGTGACCGCACCATGATGACCGCTGTTGCCAATGATGTGGGTTTTGATCATGTCTTTGTCCGTCAGATTATCGCTCAAGGGCGAACCGGTGATGGCCTGATCGGGTTATCAACAAGTGGCAATTCAGATAACCTAATCCGCGCTTTCGTTAAGGCGAAAGAGATGGGGCTGCATACTATCGGGCTCGCGGGCATGAGCGGCGGGGAGATGGCACGTATAGACATTGATCATTGTCTGGTTGTTGAAACCGATAGCATCCACCGCATCCAAGAGTGTCACGTTACCATCTATCACATCCTTTGGGATTTGGTGCACACCTTACTTGCCGATGATCGCGGCAACCTTCACGCCGAGGCGCTTGGAAAGCCAGGAGAATGACCCCATGAAATATGTTGACGAGTTCCGTGATCCACAAAAGGCCCGTACGCTACTTAAAGAAATCGAATCTCTTGTTGAGCAAATAGAGATCTGCAAGACCCGGCCATTAGCAATCATGGAAGTGTGTGGTGGGCATACCCATTCGATTTTTAAATACGGTATTGAAACGATGTTGCCGGATGCCATCGAGCTGGTGCACGGGCCGGGGTGCCCGGTCTGTGTCTTACCCATGGGCCGGGTTGACGATTGCGTGGCCCTAGCTGAAATGCCGGGTGTCATTTTCACCACCTTTGGGGATGCCATGCGGGTGCCGGGGTCAAAAAAGAGCTTGATGCAAGCTAAAGCAGACGGCGCGGATGTGCGCATGGTTTATTCGCCTCTGGATGCACTCAAACTCGCTCGTGAAAATCCGGACAAAGAGGTTGTTTTTTTCGGTCTCGGCTTTGAGACCACCATGCCTTCTGGGGCGCTTACGATCTTGCAAGCGGAAGAAGATGGCATCGAAAATTTCTCCCTCTTCTGCAACCACATCACCATCATTCCCACCATTAAGGCCATTCTCGATAGCCCTGATTTGCAGCTCGACGGTTTTTTGGGCCCCGGCCATGTCAGCATGGTCATCGGTAACGCACCCTATCGTTTCATTGCAGAGCATTATAAGCGCCCCCTTGTGATCGCCGGTTTTGAACCGCTTGATGTGCTGCATTCCATCTGGATGGTGCTTAAACAAATTGCTGAGGGCCGCACGGAGATAGAAAATCAATACAACCGAATTGTGCCCGATGAAGGCAATAATGTCGCACTCGATGCCATTGCACGCGTTTTTGAACTCAGAGAATTTTTTGAATGGCGTGGCCTCGGCTCCATCGATCATTCCGGCGTCAAAGTACGTGAAGCTTATGCCCGTTTCGATGCGGAGCGAAAATTCTCCGTTCCCGCCCTCAAAATTGCCGATCCTAAATCTTGCCAATGCGGTGAGGTGCTCAAAGGCGTAATCAGACCCTGGGACTGTAAAGTGTTTGGCCGCGCTTGCACACCGGAAACACCTTTGGGCGCGCTCATGGTGTCCTCGGAAGGGGCCTGTGCCGCCTACTACCAATATGGTGACATCGACAAGGTTCATGAAAGGACAGATGCAGCATGAGCCTCGCAACCAGAATTGAAGGGACCAGCGGGCACGGTAGGCGGCAAGGAAAGGTCAATGTCCCGACCGTGACACTTGCTCATGGTGGTGGTGGTAAGGCCATGCGTGACCTCATTGACGATGTGTTCGTCAGTGCTTTCGATAACCCTGCCCTAGCGCCATTAGAAGATCAGGCACGATTTGAATTATCAGAGTTAGCGGCGTTAGGTGACAGGTTAGCGCTTACAACCGATTCTTATGTGGTTGATCCATTATTTTTCCCAGGCGGTGATATCGGCAAACTGGCGATTTACGGTACGGTCAACGATCTTGCTGTAGGCGGTGCGAAGCCGCTTTATCTGACATGCAGCGCAATCATCGAGGAGGGGCTTGAGGTGGAGACCCTCCGGCAGATCTCCAAATCTATGGCTGAAGCTGCAGCACTGGCTGACGTAAAGATTGTCACCGGCGATACCAAAGTCGTGCATCGCGGCGCTTGTGACAAACTCTTTATCAACACCGCCGGCGTAGGCGTGATCCGTGAGAGATTGCAATTGGGCGCAGATAAAGCACAACCTGGAGATTGCGTCCTCATCAATGGTCTTCTTGGAGATCATGGCGCGGCTATTCTCAATGCCCGCGGAGACATGGCTTTGTCATCGCCAGTTGAAAGCGATTGCGCCGCGCTTCATGGGTTGATTGATGATTTGATTGCAGTGGCGCCTTCCTTGCGTTTCATTCGTGATGCCACACGCGGGGGACTTGCCACCGTCTTGAACGAAATTGCACAAGCCTCACAAGTCGGCATTGAAATTGACGAGACGAGCACACCGATCAGGGAGGAGGTTAAAGGCTTTTGTGAGATTTTAGGGTTGGACCCGCTTTATCTGGCGAATGAAGGCAAGATTGTCTGCGTCCTTCCGAAAGAAGAGGTGGAGCCAGCATTGGCCGTCATGCGAGCCCATCCGCTCGGTCAGGGTGCCTCAATGATTGGCCGCGTTAATGATGAGCGGCGCGGCCGCGTGGTTATGCAAACGACTTTTGGTGGTCGGCGTATTGTGGACATGCTTGTTGGTGAGCAATTGCCCCGGATCTGTTAACGCTCAGATCTAATAAGGACAGAGTGAATGGAAGGTGTTCTTATATTCGGTTTTTTGGTGGGTATGGGACATGCTCTCGAAGCGGATCATCTGGCCGCTGTCGCCACAATGGCTACCGGTCATAACTCTCGCAAGCGTTTGGCGTTTATGGGGGCAGCATGGGGACTTGGCCATACAATTACACTATTTACGCTTTGCTCTGCAGTTATTCTGCTTGGATTCGTGTTAACAGACCGGCTTGCGGCCACATTGGAATTTAGCGTTGGTGTTATGCTTGTTACACTTGGGGCTAACGTATTTTGGAAGATGCGCCGGGCTAAAGTTCATTTCCATGTTCATGATCATGGTGATGGTCACCGTCATTTTCATGCTCATAGTCATCGCCATGCAAATGTGCCCCATCACGCAGACCCCCACGATCATGAACATCCTTCCGGTTTTCCCGTGAAAGCGTTTTTGGTCGGTTTGGTTCATGGTGCTGCTGGCTCAGCCGCACTTTTAGCGCTTGCATTGGCTGCTGCAAAAAATCCATTGGCAGCGGTGCTTTACGTCATTGTCTTTGGCATCGGCTCAGTTTTAGGAATGGCAGTCTTGAGTTTTGCGGCGGCATGGCCCCTTGGGCTCGCTGAACGCAGTGTTTCCTGGTTTTATCGCGGACTACATATCGTAATAGCTTCTATTGCAATTACGATTGGTGTGTATGTGGTACTGGAGACCATGCCCATTATCTGGGGAGCCGCCTGATGCATGAGCTTGGTATTACTCAAAACATCGTTTCTATTGTTAGCGAACACGCCAAGGGGAAACGGGTGAAGCGTGTGGTCTTGGAGGTTGGATCACTTGCCGGTGTTATGACCGGCGCAATCACTTTTTGTTTTGATGTTGTGACAAAGGGGACTGTTCTGGAAGGTGCAAGTTTGGAAATCAGGGCTATTCAGGCGCGTGCATTATGCCGTTTTTGCGAAGATGAATTTGTACAAGACACACTGTTCAGCCCTTGTCCGTGTGGTGCGCGTGATGTCAAGCGGATCAGTGGTGAAGAGCTGAACATCAAGGAATTTGAGCTGGAAACAGTTGAAGAAAGCTTAAAAGATGCGCCTACAGGGATTGCCGAAAATCAGGTTTAGGGTGTGAGAGGAGAGAATACCATGTGTGGAACATGCGGTTGTTCAGAAGGTGCAAAAGCAACGGTCATTAATCTGGAGACGGGAGAGAAAAAGGAAATACTCCATGAGCACGAACATCGTCATGAGCATTCTCACTCCCACAATCATGATCATACCCTTGAACATGAACACACTCATCATAACCATTCCCATACCCATGATCATACGATCACGCTGGAAGAGGCGGTCTTGCGCAAGAATAATGAGCTCGCTGAACGTAATCGCGCATGGTTTGCAGGACGTGAAATATTAGCACTTAATCTTGTGAGTTCACCTGGAGCCGGGAAGACCACACTCCTTGAACGCACCGTTAAGGACTTAGCGGACCAGCATGAGTTTTTTGTTGTGGAAGGCGATCAGGCCACGGCTAATGACGGCAAACGCATTCAGGCTGCAGGTGCCCCGGTGGTTCAAGTTAATACCGGAACGGGATGCCATCTTGAAGCTGATATGATTGCACGAGGCCTGAAAGAACTGGCTCCCACATTTGGTTCCGTTGTTTTGATCGAGAATGTCGGCAATCTTGTCTGTCCTGCCCTTTTCGATCTGGGCGAGCGAGTCAAAGTCGCCATTGTGTCGGTTACGGAAGGTGAGGACAAACCTGTCAAATATCCGCATATGTTTCAAGCATCTGATCTCGTTATAATCAATAAGGTCGACCTTCTACCGCATTTGCAATTTGATATTGATCTCTGCATCAAAAATATCGGCATCGTGAATCCTAAGGCGCAAGTGCTGCAACTTTCTGCCCAAAGCAGCGAAGGGCTAGACCAGTGGTACGCATGGATCACTGAGAAAAGCCAAACGGCGCATGAACAAGCCTTTGCGTGAGGTGTCAGTCAACCTTTTTATACCTTAACCCCAGTTATGGATAGGAATGGTTAAGGTAAAAGGCGCAAATTTTAGCTTGTAATCAAGGCCCTATTGGATGCCCGGATCAAGTCCACTGCTGTCCGGTTTAATTCTTGAAGCGCTTGAAACGGCATCGCCACTTGTCGTGTCGTGAGGTTTGACAGCATACGCCAGTAACCTCCCCCCTGGAGAGCAGGGCTATCGCATATGGCCGATGGCTTTGAGGAGGTAGTCATCTTCCCAGGCACAGCGTTTGGTGCGGGCCCGTTTGGAGGTTTTTGGATCGTCGATCTGACTGAGTGCATTCAGGGCCATGCGGTTGATGAGGGCGATATTGGCGGGAGCGTGGTCCTTACGTGCCCGTCCGTCATCCTCACGCAGGATGACGTCAAGGCTCCAGTGCAACGTGGTTTCCACTGCCCAGTGACTGCGGACAAGAGACAGGGCCGCGTCTGCCGGCATATCGCGCGAGAGAAGAAAATACCGTGTCGATGGCTCCGCTTCATTACGCTGTGCCGTAACGCGTGCCACAGCTTCAAGGCCCGGGAACTCCGGTTTTTCCTCCAGCTGATCCAGGCTCAGAAGTTCCAGTCGGCGATGCTCGAAGCGTCCATGGGTGCGCTCTTTCGTCTCCGCCACCCGGGCCGTCTCCCCCGCCCCTTCAAAAGCCTCCGCCACAACCGCCCGGACACGGGCCCGGTTTCCTTTAAGCGCAAGCGCATAATCGCCCCCTTGTGCCAGAATGGCCTCGGCCATGCGCCGGTTGGCATGCAACGCATCACCCGTCACGGTGCAACCATCCAAATCGAGCAGTTGAACGATCGCAATGGCGGCCTCGATTTCATTGCAATGGGATCCGCCAGCTCCCGCCCGCAGCGCCGCGAGCGACAGATCATGATCGCTTGCAAAGGCGGTGACCATCAGCGGAGGATTATGAGCCAGGCCCGTGTCGTAGGCCCGCCGCAGGGCCTTGCCGTCGATTGCGACGACACCCTCAATGACATGGCCGAAGGCGTCATTAAACCTTTGAAATGCTTCGATGAACGCGTCGGGGTCCAGCAATCGCAGGAGCCGCGAGATCGTGTCATGACTTGGTGGATCGAAGGGGCCGAGCACTGTCTTGAGCAGGGCTCGTTTCGAGCGCGCGAATTGGGCGAATTCCACGGCCGAGGACGCCCCGCACATTGCCGCTGCGATACAGATGAAGACGATATCCCCCAGTCGATGCCGCGTGTTGGACGCACGTGGATCCGGAACATTGGAGAAAAAGCGGGCTGGTTCAGCCATGTAAGCGCTCCTTTCAAAAGTTTGCTCCATGACAGAACTCTGTTCGCAATTAAATACAACCCATATGCGATTCCCCTGCCCTGGAGAGGGAGGTCGGCGCGAAGCGCCGGGTGGGGGGGGGATTCATAAGACAATTCATGCTCTTGCACTTGCCTCCATCACCCCCATCCCAAACGCCATGCGACTTAGCCCTGGGGGGCTAAGCCAGTGGCGTTTGGCCTTCCCCCCTCGAAGGGGGAAGGAAACAAGTGGCTCCGCCAAAACCATGTCTCTATACTTCGAAATAACCGTATCTCCTTCCAACAAAATCGTTTTCAAGGGGTTATCTAATCAATTAGCTTCAATCATTCCGTAAGCGATGTGCCAGGTGATGCGCCCTCCATATTCTTTATCGAAGCGTTTCAGCGCTTGGCGCATAACCTTTTGTGAGAGTGGGACATATCCGGCATGTGGCCGGTCCGCACCGATAATTTTAAGTGAGCGCAAAAAATCCAACCCGCTTCCATAGTCGATTGTAAGCGTT
Organism: Methyloligellaceae bacterium; assembly: GCA_965224165.1. Taxonomy (GTDB): domain Bacteria; phylum Pseudomonadota; class Alphaproteobacteria; order Rhizobiales; family CBDCYM01; genus CBDCYM01. The sequence continues at coordinate 3,242,654 of CBDCYM010000011.1, forward strand.
TCCGTGTGGCATAGCCCCGGTAAATTCGGGATCTTCCGCAAACCATTGGCAAGACCTAAACCTCTTAAAACATCTCGCCATTCCGGAAAACAGTTTTGACCGATTGTGGCATAAGCAACCACGCCGTCTTTTGCCAAACAACGCCTCAATTGCGCAAGGCCGCTGACACAATCATCAAACCAATGAATAGTCATGCTACTGGCGATAAGATCAAAGGAATGAGTACAGGCCGGCACTTCGCCGTCCATAACCGCAAAGGTGACATTATCAAGATGACCATATTGCGCTTGGCATAAGGCAACCATCTCAGGGACGATATCGGTGACGTATAATTCGCTGTTCGGATAAAGCTTGATGAGATGGCGTGTCAAAAGTCCTGTGCCGCAACCTATCTCCAAAATATCTGCATGAGTAAAAGTGGGTAGAATTCGCCCTAAGGTTTGGGCAATGTGCCGTTGCAGTTCCGCGTGCTGCTCATAAACTGCGGCGCTTTGTCCAAACCGTTTAGCGATCTGCATTTTATGCCGTGATGGGATTGGCATCTGCACACAGTTTACAACTATTATTGTTGTCAATCTATAAGGGCCTCTTTTAATACCATGAAACAGGCACTTTTCTGAGGTCGGAATAAATCGTCAAATTATTGATAAACATACATAATATCATTACTTTTGTTCAAGAAATAAATTGAAAATATGCTTCATGTTTCAGCCTCTCAAGCGACAGCGTAAATTGACCAGAATTTCCACACGAAAGTCCACTTAGTTGGTCTCTGATTACCACTGTCCTTCTCAAAAATCAGTCTGATTGTTTTAAAAAGGGAGGAGGGTCTCAAAGGTCGATTGCACTGGCTTTTGTGTGGCAACTCTGGTCAGAACGAGACAGACTTCGTCCGTTGGAATTTGATTTATAGATCGGTGTTATGCTGAGGCACGTTGCACGACAGATAGGGTATTGCCATCTCGGGACTTCGTGATAAGCGCTTCGTCAATTGCTACTACCCCAGTCAACATTCTGGTACAAAGAAGGTGTTACTTTCCGCGTTTTACGACTTACATATCATGTCCGGTACTTGGGACATTCCAGTAACAATTGCAGCATAGAAACCTTCGTAATGTGACCCGGAGCCATGATTTCGAGGAGAAACCGATGACCGTTCAAGAATATCCGTAATTGCATCAAAGTAGACATCCATCACAGGCTGCTGTCTGAAATAGATGACATAGCCTTTGATTGGGGGTGCTAGGTTAACTCAGATTGACGCAATGAGCCTTTTCCCGCTGTTCGGTCATCCGAATGCAACGATGAGAAGGTGGACGAGGCTGCCGTTGGAAACGAAAAAACCACTGCAAATATGGCGTTATGATACGCAACCGAACTTACCTCCTTGAACTACCGTTGTTGTTGGAACCGGCGCTAAGGTAGCGTCGCTGCACATATGAGTCTCAATCGCCAGACAGATGCGGATAAGCGCCTCGCTTGAAGATCGTCTGAGGCTATCATACGCTTGAAAATCATGCGACATATCCTCCCAGATATCGAGCATTACATCCGCGCCATTCTCCGCCTGGACATGCGCGAAGTCATGGATCATGTCACGCAATATCTCGCGCCCGCCTGCTTGCAAATAGAGCGGAGCAAGCCCCGCATAATCATGGGAGATCGGGGATATGGCCTCTCGCCCAAACTTACCATTCGGGTCGAGCCATTCGCCAAAGCGCAGAGCCATCCAACCTTGGACAAGGTCGTAGCGATCATTACCATGCAGACTTTCTCCGCGCGCGCCGATATCTGTCCAGGGGCATAGGCCGATGCAAAGCGCCGGTTGCAGTTCGCCCTCGGATTTGAGTGTTTGAAGCAACGTCAACGCCATATGTCCACCCGCACTGTCACCGATGACGACAACCTGTTCGGCGGAGGTGGTCGCAGTCACATGGTGCCATGCCGCCAAGGCATCCTCTGCCTGGGCAGGGTGGGGATGCTCCGGCGTAAGCCGATAATCGGGTGCAAAAAGGTGTGCGTTGCAGCGGTGGGCAAGCATGGCAGCAAACCGTGCACTGACCGCGCTGTGGAAGGTATAGCCACCTCCATGAAAATAGAGCAACGTGGCATTGCTTGTCTGCGTAGCCGGACGATACCAGCGCCCCCTGGGGCTCGCACACTCTTCGACTGTCACAGTATAAATGTCGTCCGTCTCGGTCTGCAGGCTGTCCAAGATTTTCCGGCCCGTTGCAATATCAGGGTGGGTCATAGCCTTTGTAAACTGATGCCGCCAGAATCGGATACCAATCTCGAAATTCGCATCCCAGCTTGGCTCCATTCGCCATCCGAACGCGTGCCGCGCATAGGTCGTCATTGCAATCCTGTTCAGGGTCAGAAAACTGGATACACGCAGTGCAATGGGACCGCCGAACTTAAGTTTTGTCACGTAAAACACCTCGCCATATTCAAACTTAGATAGATTTGCAGCTAGCAGGTTCTCCAATATAGAATGATTGCGACATTTCAGGAGGTTTCAATATGCGCCCGATATCCTTGCTGCTCTTGCCACCGCGACATCTATCCAGTTGCATTTTCGCGGCGATTGTCAGGGATACGCGTGGGGTTTCGTTGAACAATGCGGACCGGCTCAACCATTTTCCGGCTTCCCCCCTAATGTCGGTTACCTGTATCATCGAAGGCGAATTACGGCTGTTACCCGATAACGGAAGCCTTGATGACGCGCGATGGGTTCAGCCTATGTCCCGCCTTTCGGTCATACCTCCGCAAAACAAACCCGTCACAAGTTGGAGCCCTGGGCCGGTCGCTGCCGTGACAGTTGGAATTTTCCCCGACGCATGGTTGAAATTGGAGCAAGGTTCAGGAGGCGAGAATGTGCCGGAGACCTTGGCCAATACCCTTCGGGTCTTTGAAGAGGCAGAAGACGCCATAAGAAGTTGGGCGGCGTTCTGCAAAACCTTCGCTCCACATTGGCAAAATGCGCGCATGGCGGGAGGGTTGTCGGACTGGTCGGGGTCCAACCGTCTAGCCGATTGGTCCCGTTCTCTGCTGAGACGTGCAGTGTTGGCCTAAGGAATGTGCAGACGATGGGGCGCAAGACCTGTTCCGCAATCGTTTGGACAACATCATCAATCCGCGTCATGAGCTTGTGCAATTGGCGGCAGCGATTGACTGGAAGCGTTTTGACGAGGCGTTTGCGCCTTTGTTTTCCGACATTGGCCAACCGGCGCTGCCGACACGGCTGATGGTTGGTTTGAACATTCTCAAATATATGTATGGGCTTTCCGACCCTGAGGTTTGCGACCGCTGGGTTGAGAACCCGTATTATCAGCATTTCTGCGGTGAGATTTATTTTTGCCACGAAGCGCCCTTTGACCGGTCTTCGATGACGCGTTGGCGGCAACGGCTTGGCGAGGACAAGCTCATTGAGTTGATCAAGGAAAGCCTTTCCGTGGCTCAACGCACAGGGGCCTTGCGCATAGAAGATGTTAAACGTGTGAGCGTAGATACGACGGTTCAGCCGAAGAACATCACCTTTCCAACCGATGCCAAGCTTCTCTATAAAGCCCTTGTTCGTTTGCGGCGTCTTTGTCTGCGCCATGGCGTTAAGCTGCGTCAATCTTATGTGCGTGTGGGCAAGAGAGCGCTGATCAAAGCACAACGTTATGCGCACGCCAAACAGTTTAAACGCCATAAGCGTGAGGTTAAATTCCTGAATATTCGGCTGGGACGCGTGATCCGCGACATTGCCCGTAAAACGCAAGGTCGTGAAGATTTGGAAGACGTATTTGCTGCAGAACTCGCCATGGCTTCACGGTTGCGCCACCAGAAAAGACGCCAAGACGCTCCCAAAATCTATTCGCTGCATGCGCCGGAGACGGAATGCATTGGTAAGGGGAAAGCGCATAAGCCTTATGAATTTGGTTGTAAAGTCTCGATCGCAACGACCAATGCAAGAGCGCCAGGCGGCATGTTTGTGCTTCATGCCAAGGCACTCCATAGCGCTCCCTATGACGGCCACACTCTCAAAACGGTGATCGAAGAACTGAGCCAATGGATCGGTGTTGAACCGGAACGCGCTTATGTGGACAAGGGCTATATCAAACACAATGCGCCGAAGCCGTTACGCGTCTTCCGCTCCGGCCAAAAAAGCGGTGTTCATGGGCAAATCAAACGCGAACTTAAACGGCGCAGCGCCATTGAGCCCGTTATCGGCCACATCAAAGCCGAACACCGAATGGAACGGAATTACCTCAAAGGCCGGGAAGGCGATAAGATCAACGCTGTCCTCGCTGCCGCTGGCTATAACTTCAAGCGCATCGCAGCTTGGTTGAAGAAGCTTTTGCTCGAAATCCTGATGGCCTTCGTAAACTCAAAAAATTATATCCTGTCTGAAATTAGGATTCTTCACAGGGGACTTGTTAGTCCAGTAGTATCAATCACTTAGCGGAACGCTCGTTGCTCTAAATTTAAAACTATGCTGCACAGTGCATGGCCCATTTACGCAAATTCCACACAGCCAACGCCTCGCAATGGCGTGTTGCGATAATCCTGAACCAAGCCGCTAAAACATCAGATTCGTAGTCTGGACAAATAGTAATAAAATCAATGCCTATTCTGACTTTTCGCGCTTTGTTCATGCATAAACCTATCATAGACATAACTCAGGAGTCAGAATGGAATTCCACTGACATTCTTCTGATCAAAAATGATCTGCTTGCTGAAATAACGCAGACATATTGGTACTTTGCCTTAGACATCAACTCTTGACCTTAAGTGGAGAAGTATGATCAGAAAATTACCAGTATGGCGAAAAAAATGCTGACTCCTGCCACTGGTGGCCAGAATTCTCATAGAAGGTTGTTGCACCAGGAAGGGCTATTCTCGTCGAGCTGCAGCGATCACAGCTTGCCCCAAAGCGATACCGCCATCATTCGCCGGTACGAGTTTCTGGGTTAGAACTTCGAGCCCCAACCGATTTATGCCCTCGATGACACCTTCCAGCAACAATCTGTTCTGAAAAACGCCACCACTAAGAACAACGGAACTGAACTGGTGCTCTTCAGCCAACAACTCTGTTATACGAACAACGGCTTGAATGAATGTTTTGTGAAACCGAGCTGCAATTTTAGACCGCTCAACGCCGTTCGTGAGATCATCCAGAATATTCCGCCACATCTCTCCCCAACTGATTACGACCGGTTTGTTTCCGATAAATTCGAAGCCGTAACAGTGGGTCTGGTCAATCGCTCTGGTTGCCAGAGCCTCCAGCTCTATCGCAGCCTGCCCTTCATAGCTTATCTGATCGCGGGATACATCGAGCGCGGCAGCAACGCCATCGAACAGTCTGCCAGCCGACGTTGACAGCGGGGAATTCAATCCAGCGTCTATCATGACCTCTAGTTTTGGGAGCGGTTTCGCACTGAGATACTTAATCAATTCAAGCTCAGAAAAGGCCTCTACGGCATTGCCCCACCCGATCTCGCGGGCAATGTATGCGTATGCATTTCGCCAAGGCTGCTGCATGGCTTTCTCTCCACCGATAAGCGGTTGGGGGGCAAAATGAGCAATTCGATCATAGGACTCGTAATCGGCCAAAAGAAATTCACTGCCCCACAATTTGCCATCATCTCCGTATCCGAGCCCATCCAACACGATTCCGAGAACTCGAGTCGTCTGAAGCGGAACGTGGTTCTCCGCAAGGCAAGAAGCAATATGGGCGTGATGGTGCTGAACTTGCTCCAGACTTACATCTTCAGATTGTGCAAGACCCATGCCCCATTGAGTTGACAGATAATCCGGATGCATATCCACTGCGATTGTATCAGGCGTGAACTCAAACAATTGATGGTATAAAACCATGTTATTCCGATAGTCTCGATGGGATGTATCATCCTCAAGATCACCTATGTGCTGGGACACAATGGCCTGGCCGTTTTGAACAAGGCAAAAGGTATTCTTAAGCTCCGCTCCCATAGCAAGAATCCGGTCTGACGATTCAAAACCTGCGGGCAGCTCTATCGGAGCAGGTGAATATCCTCGCGCGCGGCGCAGCAGGCTTAACTCACCTTTGGTCACTCGTGCCACAGAATCATCTAACCTGTTAACAATGGATCTGTCATGCATCAGCCAATAATCCGCTATCTCATAAAGTTTAGTCCGAGCATCCACATTCGAAATCACTTGCGACTCATGAGAAATGTTTCCGGAAGTCAGCACAATTGGTTCACTAAGATCTGCCATGAGAAGATGATGAAGTGGTGTGTAAGGCAGCATAAAACCCAAGCTGATTTGCCTGGGTGCAACAGAGTTTGCAATTAATCCACTATTTTCAGATTTGTTAAGAACAACAATAGGTGCCTCTTTAGCCGATAATGCGTTCAGTTCTGCAACATTGACCTCAGCATAACGGGACACCATGTTAACGTCCTGAGCCATAAGAGCGAATGGCTTATCATAGCGCCTTTTGCGTTTACGAAGTTCAGCAACAACACTTTCATTGGTCGCGTCACAAGCAAGATGAAAACCACCAATTCCTTTAACTGCAACTATTGAACCTTGTTTGATAAGCCGCGCAGATTCTGCGATGACGTCCTGACGCCCGCCAATAACATCGATTTCTCCATTCTTGTCCTCTAACCACAGTCGTGGACCACAAACACCGCAGGCATTGGGCTGAGCGTGAAATCTGCGATCAGAAGGATCTTGATATTCCGATAAACAGGATCCGCACATCTGAAACTCATCCATAGACGTGTTCGCGCGGTCATAGGGGATGGCGCTTACGATCGACAATCGGGGACCGCAATGTGTGCAGTTGGTAAATGCGTATCGGTTACGCCGATTATCCGCCTCGAAGATCTCAGCCAGACAATCTGGACATGTTGCGGCGTCTGGAACGATTCCCGTTCCAACCCGGCCTCCAGAGCTTTCCAAGATCTGGAACTCTGCCCGTGGTGTCAAGCCTTCCAAAGGCGCACATTCGATGGAGTCTATTCTCGACAGAGGCGGTGCTTCCTCCCACAGTCTCCGAACAAAATTTTGCAGATTTCTCCGTTTTCCCCAGACGTGAATCAAAACACCCTGGCTATCATTCAATACGTTCCCCGCAAGGTCACATTCACGCGCAATCCGCCAGGTAGTTGGACGAAAACCAACGCCCTGAACGAGTCCACGGACCCGGATTTCTTGTCCTTCAACATCCGTGTTTTGTTCGACGTGTGCTGACATGCTGTTTCATCAATGGACAGTACATACCATGCAGGGATCAAATGACCGAACAATGTGCTGAACCGACACAGGATCTTTCTCGCCTGCGCGAACAGGTGCACCAATGAGCGCCTGTTCAAGTGCACCCGGAACTCCGTCAGAATCTCTTGGAGAAAAATTCCAGGTCGTGGGCGCCACAATTTGATAATTTAAAATTCGCCCATTTCTGATCCTTAACCAATGCCCCAGAGAACCTCGAGCGGCCTCGACAAGCCCGATCCCTTGCGCTTCTTCAGGTATTTCTCCATGAATACAAAATGGTTCGTCCGGCCGAAGTTCATCAACCCACTTTTCCATCATGGATATAATTCTCGTGATTTCCAGCAATCGGGCAACAACGCGTGTCCGTACATTCCCACCCTTAGAAGCGGCAAGATCACGAATCAACGGATGTCCATCAACAAGCTGGCGCGCAAGTGCACCGACCTCAATGACCCTGCCGTCAAGTCGAGGAGCTTTGCACCATGTATAGCCGTTATCCGCATCGGCATCTGGCACGGTAATGCCTTCAAACGGATGCCGCGCATCTTTTCGATGCGCCATCCAAGAATGTGACAAATCTTCACGGATAAGATCAGGGTCAAATTCGGAAACCTGGTCCTCAGCAAATACGCCGCGCGAAAATACAGGTCCATCATCGAATTGGTAAGCACCGTACGAGAGGAAACGATCTACCGCCCTGCCAAGACTGCTGAGTTCTAGTTTCTCTGCCAGATAAAGAAAACCTCTAACATCACTAGTATCAGGAGGCATTTCCTTTGCCCAGTTAGCCAACTCGTCTGCAGTGCTTAAGTTCGAGAAATTCTCGAGTGTATCCCCGACAAGAACTCTTTCAAGAAATCGCCGGAAGCCCGAAAGCAGCGCCAAAAGACGAGCCTTCTCCTGCCGCTCAACTGACTTAGTCGTACCCCCTGGTTGAATTGTCAAAGTGTGAGGCCACTTTCCTGCGAGCAAACCCAAAATATGCATAAACTCAGCGCGTGCCGGAAGAACCTCCCGTACCGCGTCACCTTCGACAGCCTTGAACCGTTTCTCCACCCATTCAAACCAATCTTCATCCTGGTATATTGATCTTGCAAAGTCGGGCATAAAAAAAAGATAAAAATGCGTAAGATGGTCAGCAACATTCTCGGCGGCTAGAATGATGTTAGATGCGATCTGGCCATTGGACGGGACCTTCAAACCTTGAGCTTGACGAAGTGCTGCAGAAGCTGCCGCAGATTGGCTCACTGAACAAATGCCGCAAATACGAGGCGCATAAACAAGCGCATCTCGAGGATCTTTGCCGTGAAGCATGTGTTCAAAACCACGGTACAATGGTGAAACAACAAACGCGTCTTGCACCTGCCCATCGGAAATATCCAATTGCACTTCAAGATCGCCTTCAACACGATTAAATGGTCCGACTATCCGGCGGCTCATTTTTTTGGGCCCTCTTACCTTGTGCCGGGGATAAACGAATGTGATCGGCTACTGCATTTTCCTTTAAACGCTTCGGAGTTGCGGCCTTAGAAAGTGAAGCCAATGCCACAAACCAAGCCTTAGGCATATCCATTGGCAAACCAACAGGAATGCCGGCAATTTTAGGGGTTTCAACAAACGGATGAGCCGGTTCTTCAAAACCTGGCTCTGTGCATGCAATGCAGGGATACCCACCACTTATACAAGAACCACTTCCGTTCCATGGTCGAGTATTGCAATCCGCGCAGGCTTGTGTCCCCTTACAACCCAAATGTTCCATCATACAACCAAGTTCGCAGAGGTTCTCTGCGCTGGCTTTGAATTCGTAATACTCATTTCGCGAGCAACCATGATGGACAAGGCTATTTGCGATTGCTTTGGGCCTTCCCCACGTGTCGAGATCAGAAGGTTGAAGTTCGTCAGAAGCAATCTGGAGCAATGTCTCTGTGACCCAACCAGGATGAACCGGGCATCCCGAAATATTAACCACTTGCAATCCCGTCCGAGCCGCAAAATCCACTCCAAGCAAACCGCCAGGTTTTCTCTCCTCAAAAGACAATCCCGTGGCTTCTACGTGATTGCCGCCGCCGGCCGTAATTCCTCCATAAGCAGCACAACTGCCTATGGCAACAACATAATCACTGAGTCGAGCAACGGAGTAAATTACCTGCATCATGGACTGCCCGTGACCAGACATCATATGAAAGCGGCCCGTACCATCAGGACCCTGAATAACCGCACCTTCCAGACAGAAAATATCTACCTTCAAATCGCCTGACAAAATCGCATCCAGAAGTTCAATAAAACCGCTTCCTGTCTGTTCACTTAGGGTTGGGTGCCATAAGATATTGATTCCGGCAGCCTCCAATGCTGTGAGAAAGTCCGGTGCCTCGGCACAGATGAGAGAAAGTGTGCATCCCCCGCAGCCTCCGGATTGAAGCCACAATAAATTTCTGCGTTTTCGTAAATCACGTTTGACTGTCATCAGAACTCTCCGACGGTAGTCTCAGCGTAAACACAGCACCTGCATCAGGATGGTTTTCTGCCACCAATGCACCTCCCTGCTCTTCCGCCATTCCATAACTAACATAAAGTCCCATCCCAGTGCCCTTGCCTATGGGTTTTGTTGTATAAAACGGTTCAAAAATATGCGGCAAATCCTTTTCGGAAATGCCTGGACCCGTATCTCTGACGCGAATCCAAATCCCTGAATTGTCTTCACCGCATGAAATTGTCAGCTTCGGCACCTCAAGTTCGGACATAACATCGAAAGCATTTTGGATAAGATTGATCATGATCTGATGCACATGCCCTTTTCGAGTGGTAACCTGAAGTGCATCTGGAAGTTCAAACTCGACATCTGGTTTGCCGCGAGCGGTCTTTGCGACCCAGCTCGCCGCAGTCCGCAAGACCGACGGGAGGTCAAAGGTCTCCGGCACTTCTTTTTGGCTGCTCGAGAACCGGCGAAGATCCTGAACAATATCACTAACGCGTTCTGCACCTTCAAGCGTGCCTTCCACAAGAGGGGAAATGTCCTTCACAATCTTATCGATTTTCAGGTCTTTTCTCAGTTTCACCAATAAAGTTTCATCCAGTCCCGCATCTAAGGCCAGCAGGTATTTTGTGATATTGTCCCCATAAAGTTTGAGGGCGTGCATATTTCCAAATACAAAGCTAATGGGATTGTTAAGCTCATGTGCGACACCTGCGACCAATCGGCCCAGAGCCGCCATTTTTTCAGACAAAATCAGCTGCTGCTGAGTTTGCCTCAAAATATTGTGAGCGCGATCAAGCTCATCATAAGCACGGCGCAGTTCACCTATCGGCCTTCCAATCAGTACGATACCATCCAGTCTGCCTTTGTGGTCATATCTCGAAGAGCAGTTTACAGCTAGCGGAACTGCTTCGCCGTCATAGTTTATAAGCGACACCTCGCAATCCATAACCGAGGCATCAGATCTGATTTTTTCAAGAAATTCATCTATGATGTCAGCAGCAGCAGCAGTAAAGACAGTAAAAAGGGAACACCCACGAAGTTCACTTTCCTCTCGGCCAATGAGTTTCTCCAATGCGGCATTAGTCTTCTGGATCTTACCGTCAGTGTCACAAACAATTAAAACATCGGTGATTGAAGCAAGGACGCTTCGAATAAATTCCTGAGCGTCCTCCAACTCCGCATTCTTGTTTTCCAGGTCAACCTGCGATTGAACCAGATTAGCATATACCTCATCCATTTTCTGGATGACTTCTATCCAGACTTCATCGCTTGGTGATTTCAGATTCAATTGTTCGGCAAGATCAACATGGTCGAGCAACCCAGCCGAAGTAGATGAATTTTTGTCGCGTGAAGCTGACATATACTGCTAACTTATCCTGTGACCTTCTTGTTTAATTCCGTGTTCAATCGCTCAATTTTCTCCAGCCCATAACGTTCTAACTTGCCTCTTAATCCAACACGGGACAAACCCAGTTCCTTTGCTGCACGACTCTTGTTCCAACGATGACGTATTAAAGCTTCACGCAATATTTTTGCCTCGAGTGACTCAATACGTTCTTTCAATGTGCCTTGGATATCAATATGAACCAAAAGTTCGTCATCGTCATCAGGTGTCGCGGCAAGCAAGACCCTCGGAGATAACAAATCCGCTCCGACCTCTCCATCCTTTGGCCCCATGACAACGACGCGCTGAATTTCGTTGTGCAATTCGCGCACATTTCCTGGCCACCGGTAGCGCGTCATGCACTCAATCGCTTCAGCAGAAAATCCATTAACACGTTTGCCCAACTCCGTTACAGTGCTTCCTAACAAGAACTCTGCTAAGATTGGAATGTCCATGCTGCGGTCACGTAGGGGAGGTATTTCAACGCTGACCCCAGCCAAACGGAAAAAAAGATCCTTTCTAAATCGGCCCTCGCGAACCTCTAATTCCAAGTCCTTATTGGTAGCCGCGATAACACGGACATCAACCTTACGCGTTTTGCTTGACCCAACAGGTCTGATTTCCCCTTCTTGGAGCACACGCAACAGCTTCACTTGAAACGCTGGAGAAACCTCTCCAATTTCGTCGAGAAAAACTGTGCCGCCGTCTGCGCGTTCGAACAAACCTTGATGGTCTTCAACCGCCCCCGTAAAGGCGCCACGCTTATGACCAAAGAGCTCACTCTCGAGAAGTTCATCCGGAAGTGCACCACAATTTTCAACGACAAACGGCTTGTTCCAGCGCAAAGAATTATAGTGAAGTGCGCGAGCAGCAAGTTCTTTACCCGTTCCCGATTCTCCGGATATCAATACAGAAACATCGTATGCAGCGATTTGGTCTAAAATCTCGCATACGCCATTCATTGGGCTGGCTTCACTTCTAATGATACCATCATCATATTGATAACGGTCACGTAGCAGCTCTTTTCTCTTGTTAACAACATTTTCAGCCTGCGGAGATGACATCTTGAGCTCTATCGCAAGCAATTCATTCTGCCGTTGAAGGTCAAATAAACGTGCTGCGTTCCGCAACGTTAAAAGTAGGCGTTCAGGTTCCCAAGGTTTCGTAATATATTGATAAATTCCAGCTTCATTTATACCGGAAATAATATCCTCTGCATCTGTGTATCCCGAAATAATTATGCGAACAACGTCGGGCCATCTTTCCCTGACCGTTTTCAAAAACTCGACGCCTGTCATATCGGGCATCCGCTGATCACATAAAACAATGTGTACCCATTCGTTTTCTAAAATAGACTCGGCCTGTTCGATATCCTCAGCGATCCTGATGTCAAAGTCATCAGAAAGATTGCGTTCCAACGCCTCAAGAGAACGCACCTCATCATCGATGATAAGAACAGTCGGCAGTGTACTCATGCTGACACCCGTTGTTCTCTAACGATACGCCGGTCGCGATGTCTTGCAATAGTGAACGGCGTTCGTGATTTTGGAATCTTGTAGACAAAATTGTAGCGCGCGACGTGATAGCTGGGATCAAACCCGTAAAAATTTGATCTCATTTTTGCGAGTTCATTTTCCCTGTATTGGCTGAGCGGTTGGCGAATTTCATCCCGGGCCCTGAGCGCATTTTTCTCCTCAAGTTTCGTTTTGAAATCAAGAGAAGCTGCAAGTTCACGTGAACGTTTCTTGACTTCCTCAAGAAAAGCTTTCCGGTTATTTCCAAATCTTTCGTCACCCAGCGCAAGTTCTACAGCCTCTCTAGTCCCCATAGGCAGCCGGGCATTAGTAATTTTTTCAGCGTCTACGGCACCGGCATAACGCGGAAGAAGGTAAGTCCAGAATTCTGAGCCAAACAGATTTCCCATGTCCTTATAATGAGGATTAAGAATGATGCCTTCACGCAACCAAACAAGATCTGCAGCGCGGGCAAGGAAGACACCTCCTGCTCCGGCATTTCCTTGCAAAGCCGCAACTGTTATGTGACTGTCGGTCCTAATGATCGCCTCGGCCAGATCATCAATTGCATTAATATTTCGCCATGACTCGTCCGATGCCGAGTCTGCCGCCTCTATAAGATTGAGATGCATCCCGTTGGACCAGAAATCGTCTCCTCCTAAAAGCACGATTACCTTTGTGGGCCGACTGCACGCTTTACAATAGGCTACGAGCAATCGCTTACTCTGATCAACACTCATCGCCCCGTTGTAAAAATCAAATGCCAAGTACCCGACGTCGCCTTCTTCATGGTAAGTGATTTCCGAAAATCCATCTTCGCTATCAACAGAGAATTCCTCGACATCTTTCAAATATTGATCGAGCACTTTGGTAGCCGGCAGTTTAAAAGGATGCTCACTGTTCTTTGCGAGCATATGACCAATCCAGACAGCGCCATCAATTGTTCCCATACAAATCGCGTGTCAATACCGTTCGAAGAATGCACCAAGTTACGGCCCAATAGTGCACCAGTTGGGGTTTTCGGAAGCTTGTCCATAGCCGTTCCATTGCGTGCCCATTATGAGGCTGACGCGGTGGAACGGCTATGGACAAGCGGATCTCTATTTGGGTTTGTTTTGCTTGGCGTTTTTCCGGCGTTGGCGGCTTTCAGCAAGCCGGTAACTCTCGCCATTCATTTCCAGAATATGGACGTGATGGGTGAGCCGGTCGAGGAGTGCGCCTGTCAGACGCTCTGTGCCCAAAACCTCAGTCCATTCATCAAACGGCAGGTTTGACGTCACCAATGTAGACCCGCGCTCATAACGTTGACTGAAGACTTCAAATAAAAGCTCGGCCCCTGTTTTTGACAGAGGCACAAAACCAAGTTCATCAATAATCAACAGATGCTGACTGGCAAGCTGTTTTTGCAGACGTAGAAGCCGTTTCTCATCAACAGCTTCCATCAGTTCATGGACCAGAGCCGCAGCAGTAGTAAAACGAACTTTCATCCCCTTTTGACACGCCGCCAACCCAAGACCCAAAGCAATATGGGTTTTGCCGGTGCCCGATGGCCCAAGAGCGATGATATTCTCGCGCCGTTCAATAAAGTCTGAGCGCGCCAATTCCATCACCAGAGTTTTGTTCAGAGAGGGGATGGCCTTAAAGTCAAAGCTATCCAGGCTCTTCGTTGTCGGGAACTTTGCTGCTTTGATCCGGCGTTCAATCATCCGCCGTTCCCGCTCAATCAGTTCAAGTTCCGTCAACCTCTTGAGATAATGGATGTGATCAACATTTTCAGCGGCACATTGGCGCGCCAGTTTGTCATATTCCGCCAGGAAGGTCGGTAATCTCAGCTTTTTCAGCTGATAATCAAGCAATAGCTCCGGAGCCTCGCTCATTACATAGCTCCAAGCAAACTCATATAGCTGCCGGCCTTGGTGGTCTCGACCTCGGCTTTGGGGAGATAAGGATAAACATCAAGGTCCAATCTTGGTGGGCGGTGCTCAATCCGGCAGAGAACCAAATGTTTGATAGCATCATAGCCGATAGCTCCCATGGCGAGAGCTTGTTTGACGGCGCTGTGAACCTCCTCTGCCTCAAAGCTCTCCATCAGACGCAGGACCTGGACATATTCCCGCTTGCCTGCTTTGCCCATGCGGGTCTCCAAAAGACGGCGTAAGGTTGCAAAGGCGTCTGGCAATTCCCAGCCACTGAGCGGCGCTGCTTGGTCAAGCGCACCAATCTTTTGTTCCAGAAGCGCCAGATAATGCAAAGGATCAAAGACTATATCTTCACCCTCATAAGACCGCCGGTGCCGAGCAATAATCTCCGTGCCACAAGAGATCACCACCTCATGCACATAGCCCCGCACTAAGACTTGCATATGCGCATAGGCCGTGGGCACCGAATAATCATTTCTCTTATAACGCACCAAGGAAAGAGAGCTCGCCTGGGTGAACCACTTATCGCAAGCCTCATAAGGAACAGGAGGAAGAGACAAGAGCTTATCCAAATCCCGAGCCAACCGCTCCTCAATCGTCCCCTTGGCCCTACGTAGCCGGTCGCCTTGGCGTTTAAGGCATTGCTCCTCAAGATAAGCGTTTAGGGCAGCAAAACTTTCAAAGCGTGGAATGGGAACCAAAAAGTTCCGCCGGGCATAACCCACAAGCCCTTCCACCTTGCCCTTATCGTTCCCCTTACCAGGACGGCCAAATTTATCCTTAAACAAATAATGCGATTGCAGCTCACTAAAGATCCGGGTCCGCTCCCGCGTCCCATCCCCTAAAATCTTGGCCACCGCAATTTTGGTATTATCATAAAGGATCGATAACGGCACACTGCCGAAAAAAGCAAAGGCTGAGACATGGCCATCGCAAAAGGCTTCCGTCGTCTCCGCTGGATAAGCCTTCACGAAACACGCGTCCGAGTGCGGCAGGCTTAGAGCAAAAAAGTGGATCTTGCGCTCAACACCGCCTAGCACCGCCAAAGCTTCACCAAAATCAACCTGGGCATGTCCGGGTGGATGCTCTAGCGGTATAAACACTTCCCGGCTCTGTCGTTTATGCTGACGGATATAATCCGCAACAATCGTATAACTGCCAAAAAAACCATGCTCAGAACGTAACCGCTCAAATATCCGCTTCGCCGTATGACGTTGCTTCTTCGGACGATCCCTGTCCTCTTCTAATATCTGATCAATAATGCCAATAAAGGGACCCAACTTTGGCCGCTCACGCGATTTGCGCTGGCGATAACCCGGCGGTAAAGAGTGCCTCAAAATCTTCGATACAGTTCGCCGATTAATACTAAAATGCAATGCCGCCTGCCGCTCACTCATCCCATCAACATGACACGCCAAGCGAACCTTCCGATAAAGATCCACCGCATACATCTCCTCGCCTTACTCCAAATAATGGAATCAAAGGCGTAAAGTGGCGCACTTTTGCACCCCAATAGCGGGACTATCCCCACCATTTAACTGGTGCAATATTCAACAGAAATTCTCAGAGGAGTTTTTGCAAATCTTCATCTGCCAGGATATCGGTGAGGCTCATAGTATTGAGCGTCATCGGGGTCTCGGTTTCTGTCTCGTCGGTGGTTGTGTCGTCGGTGTCATTGGTGGCGCCCGTCCCAGTCGCTTGCGTCCCAGCCCCCTCACCAACACCCTCATCCGTAAAGCCTAAACCCGCATTCGTGCCATCAACATCGCCGCCAGATTGAATGTGCTCAATTGTTTTGTTGATCGCATCAAGTTCTTCTTGGTAAGGCTTCGCTGAAGCACCCGCCACCGATTTGAGCGCATTTTCAAGCTGATTTTTTCTCGCCTTCAGCTTTGAGAGTGTATTCGTCGTCTCTACAGACTCGATAATTCGATCTCTGTGATCGTTGAAAATTTTCTGGATGATATTAGGCATAAGGTCCGGGCCCGGTTGCATGAGCAGCTGGGATGAGGGCGCTTAAGTCACCTGTGAGCACACTGCCTAATGTGTTCGATCCTGTGTTTGTTTGAGGCCCCGTTGTTTGATTGGGAGAAGACTGGGCCGTATTCTCTAAGGTATCCGCAAAATCTCCGTCGACATTATTTGTTTGGTCTTTATCACTTGAATTATTTCCACCCCATTGACGTTCGGCATGTGCCCAGAATCCTCTCAAAATATCATTAGGAGATAGATTCAGAATAATGATCCGAGGACGGATGGAGAATCCGTGGTTAGCTGCACTAAATCCGCAAAAAACACTGAGATATCTAAGTAGATCACGAAATGCCTTAGGTGATGCCTCAAGGGTAGATAAATCGTTATGAGTATCTGTTCCGGAAGTTAGACATTCAGCCGACCTGCAAAGACCATGAGGAAAAGGCGGACCTACGCTATATAGAGCGAGAAAAATCCTAATCCTAAATGCCTGTGCAAAGCCATTATTCGTGATATAAATCCTTTGTGATACATGGTGTTATTTAAAGTAATCTTTCCCCAGGATGTTTTTTCTTTATTTCCTACAATAGAAATAATTTGATCGGACGAAATCTGTCTAATATATTGAATATAGAGTGGGGGACTTGAGATATGCGGCTGCTGTTATTTCTATTCACAATCACTATTTTTATTTTGCAAGCAAATCCAGGTATTTGTCAGCAAGCTAAAATTCTGCACACTTGCTACGCAGGAAGTAAGCCTGGTGAAGTCAGTTGCGATATTCGCTTTGCTGAACCTTGGCTGGCCCCCGGGGCTCCTGAAAAACTTGAAATTGTTTGGCCTGATGGGATGCGTGATGTTGCTAACTTCGTAGCCTATAACCCAAATGAGCAAACAACGGCTTGGCTGCTTTTGTTTGATCAAAGCAAATCCTTAAAAGACAATACGATTAAAGCTATTAGGGAGGACTTCGGGGAGATAATTGCAACGCTTAGAAGTAAGGAAAGAATAGGCATCAGTAACTTTGCTGAACGCTTTCAGCTTATCGCCCCGATAGGTGCACCACGGGAGGACCTCGTTGAGGTTTTGCAAACCCTTCAACCGGTGGGCGATCAAACACTCCTATATAATTCTGCTCTCGATGCTTTAGAAATTATTGGCGCCTATGAGGCCGATCGCCGGGCGCTGGTCATCGTCACCGACGGCAAATCTGAGGATAGCCCAGACCTAACATTCCAGGACGTCATTGACCGCGCTAAAGAGCTCGGTGTGGTGATTTATGGCATTGGTTACTCAGAAAAACCAACCGACGATATTTATCTAAATGACCTCAAGCAAATGGCGGATAGCACTCAAGGGCCATCACAACTTGCAAAACTGCAGCAGCCGAACGAGAGGCCCTTATCTCCTCGTCTTAAGCAGTATTTTTTTGATTTTATGCAAAATGGCGGCATCGCAACATTTACAAACCGCAGTCCAGAAAAAGACGTCACCGTAAAGCTTGTCGCCACATTGGAAAATGGCCGTCAACTGGCAACGACCGTGGATCTATCTCCGGCATTTTTGGAGCGGCCTAAAGGCCCCTTTGGGATACCGAAGAAATATGAAACGCTGGTCCTTGCCGCGATTGGGTGCTTTGTTGCCCTTGCATTGCTAGGCATAGTTTTGTTGCTGTTGCGGAAAAAAGAGCAACCTATAAGTGTTGAGCAAGACATTGAAACACCTATCATTGCAGACTTGCCTGAAAATGCCGATCAAGTCAGCGAAGTGCGCACTGACGCGCAGGAGTTTGAACCAGAAGTTTCGTCGCAAACACATGACGAGCCGACACAATACTTATCCAACCAGCAACGAAGTGGAACAGCTAGCGCACAAATATATGGCTGGTTAGAAAGACTGGATCAATCATCTCAACGCATAGCGATTGATAGCACGGCCATTTCCATCGGACGGCATCAGGACAATAACATTCAATTCTCTGAGTCGACCGTCCATCGTCGGCACGCGGCGCTCCATATGACGGCCAACCAGGAATTTACGATTACAAATTTAAGCGGCACAGACGGCAACGGCATAATCGTTAATGGCGACCGGGTGGAAAAAACAGCTTTAAACAATGGCGATCTTATAGAGATGGGTGATGTCCGTATTCGTTTCCTTAAAGCTTAACCGAGCAAAATCTTAGAGCGTTTGCTGTAAAAAAACGGAAATGCACGTCTCCCTCATTCGAAAAATTTTCATCTTCTAAAGCAATTTCACGAGGAAGAAAGATGGCAGATGAAACAAGCGGCCACGATGACAAGACGGTCCTCATCAGACAAACACCTACCGGTGATCAAAAGACGATCCTTCATGATCAACAAGACACCCTCAAACAAACAAATGCACTAACAGGCACTGAGAAAACAGTTCCACAAGGGCAAGATGTTCTGGGTGACTTGGGTATTAGCGAACCGAAGCCTATTAGCCCATTGCCACAGGAAGTGCCAGAGGCGCAAGACACGTCAGATAAGACACGTATTCTTTATCCTGGAGCGCCTGCTGAAGCTCCACAAAATAAAGAGAAGCTGGAATCCGCCATGCAAAAATCCAAAGACATATATGACCCCGTTGTGGGGTGGCTGGTGGTTATTGATGGACCAGGGAAAGGGGGCTTCTGCCCAATTTTTTATGGAAATAATTCTATTGGCCGTAATTCTGATCAGCGCATAGCTCTTGATTTCGGTGACACAGCCATATCGGCCGAAGAGCAGGCCTATCTCCAATATAACCACAAGAAGCGTGAATTCCTCTTTGTCCCCAATCTTGCAAAGCCCAATATTGTTGAGGTCAATGAAGACAATCTTGCAAACCCAGGCCTTCTCAAGCGTTTTGATAAAATTCGGATGGGTGAAACGACTTTGCTTTTCGTACCCTTGTGCGATGAACATTTTGAATGGGGTGATCTTAGCGAGTGATGAGCTATAGTTTTGAATACGCCAAGCGGTCTATTCGTGGTGCGCGAGACTATCAGGAAGATGCTTGCCATTTTGAATTGGGCCCTGAGCAAAGCCAAACCCCTAAGGGTGAAAATGGTCAGGCCAGAGTTGTGGCCGATAAGGTATTAGCCGTCCTCGCCGATGGTATGGGCGGTCATGTCGGAGGGGCCCATGCCAGCCGTATCGCCTGTGCCAGTTTCGCAAAAAGCTATTACGCATCCGATACGAATTCGGTACGAGAAAATCTTCAGACAGCTTTAGATGCAAGCAATGACGCAATTGCAAAATGCATTGTTGAGGATCGGTCACTGGAAGGAATGGGCTGCACGTTAATAGGCGCCTATTTCAGTAGCGATCGCTTTCACTGGATTAGCGTCGGCGACTCTCTGATCTACATTTACCGAGACAATAAATTGGAGCAAGTCAACGCTGATCATTCATACGCATCAGTTCTCGCTAAAATGGTTGAAAGGAAAGAAATAAGCGCACAAGATGCCAAGACACATCCACAAAGAAATGCTCTTCTTTCGGCCTTAATGGGAGAGGCCATTGAGAAGATTGACTTACCTCAAATACCGAAATCTGTGCGCCCAGGAGATTGCATCATTATTGCAAGCGATGGCTTGCTCACTCTGTCGAAAAAAGAAATTGCCGCCATCATTGAGCGTGAACAAGAGCTGGGAGCTGAGGCCATTGTGACGGGGCTGTTGCAAGCCGTCGAGACGGCGGATCGCCCACGACAGGACAATGCAACGGTAATGGCAATATGTCCTTATCGCAAAGAAAGCACAATTCCTCAGGCAGTCACCAAAACACAGTGGCATACAAGGGGCAAACGAGCAGGCCTGGCTCTTGCGCTAGTCGCCGCAATTGTGATGCTGCTTGCGTGGTTTTTGGGTGGAAAAATTTCAGGGCAAGACGAGCAATCATTAGCAACATTTCGCAGTTGGGCGTATGCGAGCACTTATGGGCATGATCCGCGACTTTAAGCAAAAAAATTGGGGGTTAAAGACGGGTTTTACGCAAAGTATTCCCGCATGGTCTTTACGTAAGATTGTGATGATCTTTTTGTTGCTTCCTTGGATTACCATCACCGGGTGCGCCAGAACTGACCCTGATAAAAGCATTGTCCTCATAGCGCTTATAAATCCAACAAATAACACGATTTTTTCAGGAACTGGGTTCGTGGTTGCTGAAGGCGGCTACATTGTGACCAACCATCACGTGATTAGTAAAACTCTTGCCTCTCGTAGATGGCATCTTGCGATATATACAGAGGGCAAGGACACGCTGCGATTTAAAGCCGAGGTTGTCTGGAGTTCACCCGCCCTTGATCTTGCTTTACTTCGCGCGCCCCATTTACGTGCACCAGCCTTGCCAATTAATGCTGGTGAACTAGAAAAAGAAGTTAATGTCACCGCAATCGGGTTCCCAGGTACGGCGGATGCGGTGGACCGAAAATGGGATGCAAAAACAATTTCGACACGGACAAAGGGTGTCATTAGCAGGGTATTCCACGCGGATTGGAAAAACTCCGGAAGACGCGTCCATGTTGTTCAACATACCGCTACGATCAACAAAGGAAACTCCGGGGGGCCACTCATCAACTCATGTCGCCAGGTCGTCGGTGTTAATACATCTAGGTCACGCTTAGGACAGGGAACATTTTTCTCATCTCATGCCAGCGAGCTTGCGCAAATACTTAAAATTCAGGGAATACCAGCTGACATCACATATAGCCGCTGTGGAGGCACGTCTTGGGCGACGGCCTATATTATCATTCCGATTCTCATTGTTATTTTAGGCTTAGTTGTCGGAGCCTTGTTTTTATTTTTCTCTCGACTGCGATCGCGATCCTTGGCGCTAAGGTCCGCTGATCTCACACCCGCTCCAGGACGCACGTTCGACGATCAGATAACTCAGACACATGTCCCTGCCTATAAAAATAATGAAACAGAGTATCATCTGGTTCCAACCGAGGAGACACAAAGCATAAAGTCTCACGCACTCCATCCTTCATTAGCCCAGTCAAGCGGAATTATTATTGGCCGTCAGCCTCCTTCTGGTGGCATCGAAATTGTGCACTCCAGCGTTTCACGCGAACACCTTCGCGTCACATGCACAAACTCAAAGCCGTATCGATTTTATGCTGAAGATCTGGGCTCTAAAAATGGGACAAAACTGAACAGGCAAATTATCGATGCTGCACAGGGCCCGGTACTTTTGAATCCCGGCGACCAGCTTAGCCTTGGAAAAATTTCATATGAGTTTGTCGCCCAACATCCCAACATAAATTCTCAGACATCAAAGTCTGCCCTCCAAGAGTGGATCCTGACGGGAATAGATCCGCAATCCGGACAAGCAATTTCAATCGATGTCGGCAAAGCCCTGCAAAAGACCAATAACAACGAACTCATTATCGGTCGCGATGACAAGTTCTGCGACATCACACTCTCTCATCCAAGCGTTTCGTCACGTGGACATGCCAAAATAACGGATACGGGCACTGGCATCACACTTTCCGATATGAGATCGACCAATGGAACTGTTGTAAACGATTACAAATTAGATCCCGACGACAAAACGGAATCAATCACGATCGAAGAAAACATGATCATAAAGCTTGGTTCGGTTTCACTTCGTGTTGACCGTAAATGAGGCTTTTAAAAAAGCGCTCAAACCATGAGTGCTTGCTGTTTTGGGAGCTTAGGAATGAATTCAAAACATAGTATAGCGCTTCCCCCCGACACAAGGTTACAGAACTACCGCGTTATCAAAGTTCTAGGGCAAGGAGGTTTCGGCATCACCTATCTGGCGAATGATGAAGCCCTGAATAAACAGGTCGCTATCAAGGAATTTCTGCCAAGTAATCTTGCTACGCGCGATATGCAGACAAGTGTCGTAAAGTTGCATAGATCCGATGATTCTGAGGCTTTTCAGTGGGGGCTTAAACGTTTTCTTGAAGAAGCGCGCATCCTTGCCAAGCTCTCTCATCCCAATATTGTACGCGTTTTGAATTTCATGACCCTTAACGATACCGGTTATATGATCATGGAATATGAGGAGGGACAGGTTTTAAAAAATTGGAGTCACCAATTTCCTGGAAACCGTCCTCCTCAGCATGAGATTTTTAAACTACTCGGACCTTTGTTGAGCGCGCTTCGTGATGTCCATAGCGCTGGTCTTGCACACCGCGACATTAAGCCCGACAACATATATATCCGTCATGATGACACCCCTGTTCTGCTTGATTTTGGAGCGGCAAGAAACATTGAAAGTGGTCGCAGTCATACTTTCGCGGCGATCGTTGCCTCAGGCTATAGCCCGCATGAACAATATGGAAAAGTGTCCGAGCAAGGACCTTGGACGGATATATATGCCCTTGGTGCGGTTCTGTGTCGCCTAATAACCGGAACGACACCTCCCGACGCTCCAAGCCGCACCGACGCCAGCATGTCCGAAGCGCCGGATCCATTTGTAAAACTCGTGACACAGAATATTCAAGGATATGACAAGGATTTTTTGACTGCGATCGATTGGGCGCTGGAGTTGCGCGCCAAAGACCGGCCTCAAAACATTAATGAGTGGGTTTCTGCATTCGGTGATTTTGCCCGAGAAGCCACACAGATTAAAACAGAGGCTACCTCTCGTTTGGGGATAACCGAGCAGATCGCACTACAACACGCTGATCCAACCCAAGCGATAAGATCAGGCAATCACCCAGCGCCTGAAACGGAATATTTTGCGCCATCTGCCCACACTCCAAAAAAGCGGGGGTGGGGCATAAATTTGCCAGCCTCTTTCTGGATTGGAACCGCAGCCACATTGCTGCTTGTCACTGGCGGCTTCGGTGCATATTGGTGGCTTTCTCAAAACAAATCGGATCTGATTGGTAATACGCCGGAAACGGCCTTCCCACTTGGCACATTGTCAAACTCCAGCAAACAGGTGAGTGACAATATTGGAGGGGCGGACCAAACCGACATCATTATGTTTGATATTGCATCAGATAGTGAAGTTCGGATCGAGATCAAAAACGCGCCACGCGATCTTGGACTTCACTTAACGGACCCCACGCAAAATGCTCAGGGCCTCTACCGTGATGAAGAAACTTATGTCGCCCAACTGCGGCGGGGATCTTACACTCTCAGATTAACCTCCAATGCCACGTTTTCCGGGAAGTATGCGCTTTCTCTCAAAGCCTCTCCCACGGATTTGCATTTAAAACCAGGTAATAAATTATCGGATGCCCTTGATGTCGCAAAACTCGGACAACCAGCAAGTATCCCCGTTCGATATCGCGGCAAACTCTTCCCCGGACAAAAAGAGCATTATTTCCGATTGCGTGCCTCTCAACCCTCAACAATATCCCTTACAGCTAATGTTGAAGATGGGATCGGTCGCATAACTCTTGCCGATAAAACAGGCATTGCAATTGAGAGCGAAAAACTAACATCTGACCAAGCTCAAATTCTGAAGTCATCTGTTGAGGCGGGGACCTATTACATAATTTTGAACGCAAACCAAAAAACTGTCTTTGATTATGGACTGACCATCAGAGTTGATCGTGGATCAAAAATCGTACGAAACAAACCCAAATCGCCAAAAACAAAAATACCATTTATCGCCGTAAACAAACCGAAAGGACCTTTATTGCGCTCATCGGCTTCAGCACAATTAAGCGCCGGCATGAGCCGCGAAGAGGCGTTATTGGCAGCTCAAACTCTAGCCCGTATTCGGCTTGCCGAAAAAGCCCAAAACAGGCCGGAAAGCTCTGCACTACCATCACAGGTTGTTCGTCTTGCCAATGTTGTAAAGCTCCTGCCTGCGTTTAATGCTGGGGTGCCGTTTGACGAGAATTGGAAGATCCGTTGGGAGAAAGACAAGCAGGTTTTTGTGGACCTGAACGCGCACTTTGAGCCGACAGAAAAGAAACAGTATTTATATGCATCCCTTGTAAAAAATATTGTCAAAGCTCGCACACCAATTCGATTGAAGATCCAACCTGCGCGCGACATGTATATTGGTATATTTGCCTGGCAGGCAGATGGGACTGTGCTTCGCATTTATCCGCGCCAAACCGGACAATATTTTCTTGTCACCTCGGGACAAAAAATCGAACTCCCTGCCGAAGGTGAGCAAGAGATTATGAGTGAGCCCGCACCAGGCAGGTCCTCAAGCGATGAGGCAATTTTTATTGCCGGATGCTATGCGCAAGCCGACTACACACGCATCGCGCCAAGTATTTGGGAAATATCTGATGGAAGCCAAGACACCGCGATCAAAAGTTCGACTTTCCTGCAACGTATTGGGACATCATGTAAGCAAGGTTTGTCGATTCAAGTGCTTAATTATATCGTGCGGTCAGAATCTTAAATTCCCGACATCCCTCAAATAAGCGACGGGCAGCTCGGTCTCCCGCCCGCCGCTACTGATACTCAACAGACCCTAATGCGTTGACCGTGAAGAAAAGTACGACCCAAGGCAAAGCCGAGGGACTTTTTCACGAACGACTAATGCACAACGCTGAGCAATTGGTCTGCACTGCCGATAAGCACGGGATTTTGATCGCGGCCATGCGCACGGCGAGCGGATTTACGAACCCGCTGAGACACGTAAGCATGAAGTTCCCCGCTGGTGACCTTTTTATCGCCATTTGCATCGGCGGCACCTTTTAGGCCTTCGATCATGTAATGTGTAAAAATACCATGGCCCTTTAAGTCATCCCAACTTGCAAGCTGGTTCCCTGTCGAGGCCGTCAACACCGCAAAATTGGAAGCTAAATTTTTAGGTGCCGTGGTAACAACAAGTGGAGATGCGCTTTTGATCAGCATACCGTTTGGACTATCGCCTGAGAAACAAGCATCCAACAAAACCGTTACGCTTTTAGCCGGAATTTTGCGAAGGTTTTTGTACATCAAAGTCAATGGATAACCACTAATTTCCAGCGTATTTGGGTTTGCATCAACCGGCACAAGATAAGGTGTTTTAGACTTAATATCAGGAGCACCATGACCTGAATAATAGACGAGGATGTTGGACTTGCCATCAGGATCCGCAAACCGCCAAATCTTACCTTTGTGATTAGCTTCTGATCCAAAAACATTACGAATTTCGCCCTGTCCGGCATCACGAAGATCAATGATGTTTTCTGCGCCAAACCCAAGGTCATTAACAAGCATCGCTTTTACGGCATCTGCATCGCGGTGACCAAATGCAACAGGTGGCACGCCCTCCTTATAATTACGGTTACCAATAATTACGGCAATGTCATTTTTACGCCGAACCTGTGCTTTGGGATTTATTTTTTCGACCGGTTGGAAACGTGAAGCCGATATGGCTCCAGTCATCTTAACTCCGCCAGATACCGCATTGGGGCGAGCAATATTAGAGGATACCTGAGCGCCGGAAGCGAGCCTATACGTATTAGGCTGCCCGGCAACAGTTTGCTGCTGAACAGCACCCCGTTGTGGAGCGCCCGTTGTTTTAAATTGGGTATCCAAAGCAGCAAGACGTACATCAAGCCGTTGGCGGGCACTTTCAATCAACTCAGCAGCTCCCTCAGGTGTCAAAACACCTGTGGGAGCTTGTCCCGTATTCCTTTGATACGCCATAATAGAACGTTGTGATTGCGGGCCGATTTGCCCATCAATCGAGCCATTATAAACCCCAAGAATTTTTAAAGCCGCTTGTATGCCTTTGTTCTGGTCGCGGAGCGAAGGAAAGCCTTGCCCCGGAGTTCCAAGTAGCCTCGCTAATTTTTTATTTGAAGCGTCTTGGAGGACCAAACTGCGCTGTTCAGAGGTCAAAACACCCGTTGGATTGATTCCCTTACTGCTCTGATAGTCAATAATTGCTTGCGTCGTCTTCTGGCCCTTGCGTCCATTGATAGGTCCGGCATAATACCCAAGATCAGTCAAGGCTTTCTGAGTTTTACGAACATTACTATCGCCTAAATATTTCCTTCTGATGGGGCGGCCATCAGTACCGCGCCTATTATCCTGACGCCTGTTGTTATATTGACGTCTCGACTTTTCCCGGCCTTTCGGCTCCGACAAACCCTGCATAAGAATTGCAGCACCCGCTCCTATTGCAATACCTTGTAGGACGTCCTTGCCTCCAGCCTGAACGGGTTTCATTGAGAACACAGTCATCGAAACCGCTATTACGGAAAACAATATGAGATGACTTAATCTTCTGACAAGATGAATGTCTTTATATCTATCTTGTATTTTAGAGATCATAGTATTTAGCTCCCCACCTTGATATGAACCCAATTGTTGCTAGGGTCGCATACAAGATCATTCTCGATCGGTCTAACTCAAGAAAGTTTGCAATTGTCTGGGAATACGCGTGAATGCCCCCTCAAAGCAGTAATTTGCTAGAAAAACAGAACGTCCCCACAGACGAACTCTCCCCGAAACAGTCTAGCAATACGAATAAACTGTAACACTTTTATACGAATCCAACAATAAAATATAAAAAGATATTATAACTTGTTGCAATTTTCTTTATAGCAATTTAGGCAAACTTGAATCTCGCAAGCGGTCTAGCGCAAGATCTGGCGCTATTGATCGTAGTGCAATCCATTCTCGATGCTCCGACGAAATTTGGTCCTGGACGAGCGCCACAAATGCAAGCACACGTTCACGGTCACCATTTGCCGCCGCAACGCGTGCTTCTTCTAAAGGACGTGACGCAAGGTCCTCCAAATTTTGAAACGTATCCAAATACCGCGCCGCATTACGTTCGTGCTGCGATATCAGTGAAACGGAGGCAAGTAATCCCTGAAGAGCAGCTCCTAAAAGGCCAAAAAATAGGAAGTTACGCTGCAAAACATCAGTACCTGTTAAAACTGGATCAAAAAGAGGCCTCAACAGATCCGGCATCCAGTTATAGCCCTGAAGGGATGATACCAGCGGAATAACGGCAAGAATAATGAGTATGAGGGCTACAACACGCCAAACCGTCATATAGCGGACGGCTCTGGCATGTTGTGCTCCACGACGACTGTAATATAAACGCTGTACGTCGAGCTGAAAGCGCCGGAAATATTCAAGCTGAAGTGGTAAAAGTTCCAACTCATCATCACCTTGAGTTTCTTCTTTCGCCGACATGATTTGATTAAACAAAGCATGACGGGCATTCTCCGCCTCGGCACGTTTTCTCATCCAAATTTCAAATGGCTTGAAATAGCTGATAAGCAACGAAAAAATGAATGAGATAATAATAAGCACAAATTGAATGCCTGAAAGCCAAGAAAGAAGACGAGGTGACAGCTCGGTGCTCAGAGGCAAAAGCAAAAATCCAGCAATAAAAACCGCCAGAAAGCTTGCTATTGCAGCATTCAACGCAAGATTTTTATACCGTTTCTGAGCGGCTATCGCCTGACGGTCGGCGCGATAATAACGATCAATAATCTTACTTTGCGCATTTTGCTCAAGAACACGCTTAAGTGGTCCGGCTTTGGCTTGCAGTTTTTCTGCATGAGTTTCGGGTTTTAGCTGCCAGTCTTCAGGTTTTTCCGAGCCTACCGCCTCAATAGCCGCCTTAGTAATCGCTGACATGCTGCCGCCTCTTATTATTTACCTAAACTTTGCCTGGCAGGTCACCCACCCAACACCTATGTTTTAGAAACCCTCAAATGTGTCGAGCCTAATGAGAGAATGTCGCCATCTTTCAGCGCTTGCCACTTTGAGGAAATCTGCTTGCCATTGATATAAGTTCCATTTGTTGAGCCCAAATCCCGCACTGAAACCCCCTCACTCACCCGATAAAAGACCTCGGCGTGCTTCCGAGAGACATTGTTCTGATCGACCACAAAATTACATTCATTTTTCTGACGGCCAATAACCCATTTCGTATCGCGTGGATGTCCCGAAGCTTCATTTGGTTTGAGTTTAAATCGCAACTCCGACCCATTGTCTGCGGCACCTCTTAAATTCCAACCGGATGAATTTTGATGAGAATGGCATTGTTGACTGGGACGATATTGCGTAACACGATCAGGCTTAATCTCATCAAGCAACTTCTGAAAACTTCGAAGATCCGCCCGAAAATCACGTTGTTTAATTTTTTCGTGGAAGACTTGGTAGGCATTGCTTTCGACCTTATCGAGCCCTGCCCACTCGGCCTCGGAAACAACGATCGTACCGGACATTATGTTGTGTAACATGCGCTTACGTGAATCTATGAAATACCAAATCCAACCGATATAACCCAAACAAACGTATGTAGCAGTCCATATGACAGATTGGAGGAGTTTAGGTGTCTCTCCTGTCGTCTCATCAACCACTCTAAGCTTTAAGACCCGGTCACCTGGTGTGCCGGAAAGCGATGACAAGGAAATTATGTAAATTCCTAAAATTGCGAAAAAATTGATTGTTGGTACAAAGATGTGAATAGCGCTGATGTCCGAACCAATGTTCAAAAACAAACCAAAAATAAACAACATAATGAAAACCATATCTACAGCGGAGCTGAGACAGCGGCTCAAAAAGTTTGCTGGAGATAAATCTTTATAGTTTTCTGATTGCAATATTTGCGAAGCTTCAGCACACACTTCCGCGGCAATATCACCTTTGGGTTGCAGAATACTAACACTGCGCAGAAAAACAGGTACCTTATCGATATTAACATTCTCCACCATTACAGGCAGAACGCGATCTTGTGGGTTTTTCCACTGACGTCGTGCAAGCGCCACTTCTGTTAAAGTGTAACGGCCCTGTTCAATAGATTGACTTGAAATTAAAAAAATAAAAAGCCTTGAATCTTTTATCGCTTTTTCGATTTTTTCTTGATAGCTCGCGCCTGCTGATAAATCATCTTTATCAAAGAAGACTTCATGCCCTCTTGCTCGCATTGCAAACGTAATGAGCTCAGCAATTTCTCTGTTTTCCGATGCATAGGATAGAAAAATAGACATTATTTAAGCACCCGCCCAACCCCAAAACATATGGTTACTTCAGAAAAACATGGAGCAACCATCGTTATGCAATCATATACGCATATTTAGTCGTTTTTGCTATCCTAAAAATGATTTTGATGTGACCCTGTATTTAACTTGTATTTTAGAAGCATCAATCTATTTCGGGGTTTTACGAAAACCAAATTGCCACGCTGGCTCGCCCTTGCCCTTAGAAAGCATATTCGCCTGGTGCGAGCTCAGCATGGATAACAAAGGCTTGATAAACATATTGCATGTTGCGGTGTATCCTAGTGAGCTGGTCCTCAACGGCTTTGTCTTTGAATTTAGAATAGCCGTCGTCGCCGAAAAAACGTCAAGCAAAACAAATCCAAATAGAGACCCGCTTGCCCATAGCCGTTCCACCGCGTCAGCCTCACAATGGGCACGCAATGGAACGGCTATGGACAAGCTTCCGAAAACCCCAACTGGTGCACTATTGGGCCGTAACTTGGTGCATTCTTCGAACGGTATTGACACATTTGCTTCATCGAAGGGTGGCGTCGGAAAATCAACTTGCTGTGCTGCGATCGCCGCCCGTCTGGCACAGGATGGCGACCGCGTCCTGGTGCTGGATCTTGACTACAACCAAACCGTCGCCCGATGGGGCCGTAAAGCCCAAATCAACAACCTCGTCGTCGAGACGGTACCGCCGGATGGTTTTACCCCGGTATTTCGGGAAATTCAGGCCAACAAGAAATTTGATCATGTCCTGATCGATCTTGCCGGAACACGCGAAGCAACACTGCTTAAAGCCATGGCCCGTTCCGACCTTGTCGTCATTCCGGCACAGGCGTCGGAACCGGATCTCCGCGAGGCGCTCGTCATCGTCGTTTCCGATATTAAAATGATCCAGCCTTTAACCGAGGCAGATCAAGCTGGACTGAGCGAACGCCTTGAAGTGGACGGCTCCCAGTTCCACGCCCGCATTACGCTTGGCAACAAGTCGACACAACTGGCCAGAGAAACCGTCGATCAACTGAAAGCCCAAGGCATCGCGCTTGTCGACATCGGGCAGGACCGTTTCGTGCCAGCTGCTAATATTATGGTCGCCAAGCCGTTCAGCGAGAACCAGGCAAGATCGTTGGCAGACAAGGGCTACAAGCTGGGCCAAGAGTTCAAGTCAACCATCGAGACAACTGCCGGCATCGTCCTCTCAAGCGGCCAACCGCAGCAGGTCATGGACCGTAAAGTCCGCGCCTTGGGCCTCGGTCAGAGTTAATCACCAAACAGCGCGGTCACTGGACCGCGGTGCCACACACTCTCGAAGCATCCGGCTAGTTCTTGGCCGGATGTTTTGTTTTCAGCACTTACGTGCTGCTTCGACCCCACCCGAAGCGGTGCTTGAGGGAAGGGGTGTAAGGCAGATACAGGGGAGGCGTGTCTGGGACTCCTCAACCTCGAGACTTCACCAGGAATGATGGCGGTCGGGCCGACGGCCGGCACTTGGCCCGGCTTGTCCTTACGATCTGCGGGGTTTTCCGCCCGCAAGACGGGGCAAGGGGCGGAAAAACCCCTCCGACACCGACGGACTGGCTCCGGGAATGATGGCAACGGCCGCACTTGGCCCCAAATAGAGCCGTATGATCGGCATTGGCATTGAGGAGCGCGCAGGTTTGCACCGTTTCGGCTGAGGATCGCACCCGAGCTTTAACAAATCCGAGCCTAACGTTTTTCTTGAACGGCGGATGCTGCGATCCAGCTTGAAGAATCAGCTAGTCATAAGGCCAGGCATGAGCACGAACAGACAATTGCGCAAAATCACGCGGGCCGATCTCTACAGCACTTATTCGCAGATCGATACGCTCTACAGCGCCTACGAAGCTGCTTGCGGCCAGAACCCCGCCTATTGCGACATCCACTGGTTCTTTTTTGATGATCCCGGCTACCACCATCTTACCAAAAGCCAGCAGACGCTCAACAATCTCATTACCTTCGACGGCCAGGTCAAACACGGCGGGTTGCGCAGCTTCTTCTACAACCTCGCTTACGGCATGGATCACTTTGCGTCCTCGGTCCGCGACTTTGGCTGGCAGCCCTTGTCCGATCGATTTAATCCAAAGTTCGAAGAGGCGTTCCAAATTTCCGCACAAGACCCGCTACCAGCGGCCGCAGCCGAGCGCATCCACGATTTGTACTACGAATTTGACTTCGATGATTTCGATGGTTGGTGGTCCAGCAACGAGACCCAACTGCAAGCTGGTCGTCATGCGGCTTCATTTATGAAACTTCGGCAGGCCGACCTATTCGAAATTGTGTCGTAGGGCCCCGCGCGCTTTGCTCCGGCCCTCAAAGAGCGGCCGCTTACAGGAAAGAAATCTTGAAAGTTTGTGTTCTTGCTTATTTCGACGGCGTTCTGCCTCGGCGAACAACGACGCAAGGCCACCGGGGTGGCAGATTTGGCACAAGATCTGGACCGTAAATATTGACCAACCGCAAGCCCCTGAAATCAGGGATTTTGACACTGGTCCATGACTAGTGAATTATGAACCATGTCAAATATTCCCACTAAAGTTTTCCAGATAATATCTGTTTCACTTCCCCTTCAACGCGAAGATCATTTGCGGCCGCAAATATAGGAAATTTTTCTCTGTTGAATGACTCCAGAAACCATTTGTCATCAATATCCCGAATTACCTTTATCAAGCACTCCCCATTATTCACGCACACGTAGGTTCTTCCGCTAACAATTTCTCCGCCCATGCGGGCAATTACTAGATCGCCCTCGCTTATCCTGGGGATCATGGAGTGTCCTTTCGCCCTCACCATGAAGGCCTCCGCCGCGGGAAAGCTCAGTAGGCGAGATGCAATTGGCACCCGATCAATCGGATCGCCGTCCAGCAACGATCCACTTGGTCCGCAACGCGCTAGACCGTACAAATTAATAAGCGCGACTTCTCGCTCTGGTCCTGTCTCAATCACCTGGTAGTCGCGCGGGTTATATGGGTTACGCTTGAGGTACCCTTTCTTCTCCAATTGACTGACATGGTGCGCCACGACGCTTGTCGATGACGCACCCACTAGATCCTGCAACTCCCTGACAGTGAGTGGCTCCTCAACATTTTCTGCGAGGAGCTTCAGCAATTTTTCCTGGACCGGATGGAGTGCTCGGCGATTCATGGGCCCAGAGTATTCGGTCTTGTGAGTATCCGCAAGAACAGGCTTGACTGTTCTAGTTTTTTGTAGAACAAGACGACGAGCTTGGCCGTCGGTGACCACGTTCGGTCTCGATTTTTGTTCCATGCGTCTCAACTCACCCTGTTCCCAGTCTGCGCCGAGTGCGCAGTGAATGAATGCCGTGGGTCTCCTGTGTCTGATCGCTTGAATAGAGAGGCAAGATGGAAGCCGTAGTCGAACAATCCGAACTGCCGGATTCGCGTTTTGCCGCCGCGTGGGATGCAATAAAGCTTCCCGATCAAGTCCGCGTACGGCTTCAGGCACAATCTCTTTTGGCAATTCAACTGCGCCAGCAGTTTCCATTCGAGACCATGCCGGTGCACGGCCTGATCGTGCTTGAAGGACCGCCGGGAACAGGCAAGACTACACTGGCCCGAGGTTTGGCGGGTCAGGTAGGAGAAGCTCTGAAGAGCTCCAAGCCACGCTTCATTCAGATCGATCCACACGCCCTGACGAGTTCAGCTCTTGGACGCAGCCAAAAGGACGTCACCAAGCTTTTCCAGCAGGTCATTCCCGAATACGCGAATGGACGGCCATGCGTCGTCCTGCTTGACGAAGTCGAAACACTAGCTCCTGATCGTCAGCGGATGAGCCTCGAAGCCAACCCGGTCGACGTTCACCGTGCAACCGACGCGGCATTGGCGGGCCTCGACCTTCTTACGCGACGGCACCGCAATACTCTGCTGATCGCTACGACCAACTATCCACAAGCCGTCGATCGCGCGCTCATGTCCCGCGCCGACTGGATCGAAGACATCGGCCTTCCGGGTCCAGAGGCCCGGCGCGAAATCATTCTCGATGTGCTGGACGGCCTTGCGTCAGCTTGGCCACGCGTAGCCGATCTTAAGCACGATGTCGCCGAGTTAGTCGCCGCCTCGGACGGCCTGGATGGTCGCCGCCTACGCAAAACCATTGTGTCTGCGGGCGCCGTCTCGGTCGAAACCGCGATGGATCTAAACAAACTCAAGACCGAGCACGTTCTTGACACGCTGCGCCTTGTGGCGAGCAAGTCGGCGTCAAAGGAGGCAGCATGAGGGTACGCCGCGACATTGCCTCTATTCCGGCCCGGTCTGCCGCCGAAACCTGGGAGGCGATCATCGAACTCGTTACCGGGCCGGATTCGATTGAGCCGGACCAGTTGAGCGCAGCGCGCAGCATCATGGAATCCATAATCGCGGAAGAGCATCCTGCATCGGTGCCGATTGTCCTTAAAGGCGCCGGCCCGCGCGTGTTGATTTACTGCCTGTATGGCGAGGACGCCATGGAGGCCGGACTTTCCGTCGACAGCCTTGCTTCCAATCCAACCGAAGGCGATTGGCGCATGACCGCGCCGAGCGAGGAAGGCGACGTCACCTGGATGAACAGGTCCCTGTCGAAGAAGGCGCCCCGGATCTCGGTCCACGATGTCACCGACGCGCCGGCCGATGATGCATCGGAGGCCAAGGCCGAGGAAACATTGGCTGTAGATTGGGGGGCGCTCAGCAAGTCATGACCGCTGTCCACACCCACGCATATTCGCGTACCAACACTGCGATCTATGTCTCCGATAAGATGCGCAACTTCCTGAAGTTGCTGGTCAACTACTACGGCCTCGATCCAGAAGCCGTGGTGGAGGCCTGGTCCGATTGGGTCGATCGTGCCGTGCGCAAGTGGCTTGAAACCGGACATCTTGAAGCGATCGTCATTGAATTCTACCGGCCCGGTTCCGATACAGCCCTCGCCAGGTGGGAACTCCCGATCAGATATGATGGCAATGGCGAAGACGATATGTGGGTAGACCGTGCATTCTTCGAAGACACCTTCGACAAGGCCAAGGCACCACCCCGGAACTGCTCGTATCGCATCGTATTGACGACGCAAGAGGGACGTCCAGACGTCCCCGGCGTCGGTCCTACGACACTTCGTTCCATCAACGGCATGGTAGCGCGCGAAGCCGGCACCGTGATCGCTACACCTGACGTAATGGCCTCAGCAAGGTATTACCGCGCATGATTACCGTATCCGAAGCCTTCGAAACCTTCCGCAAGCGGCTCGAACTCAGTGACACCGAGCAAAAAGACGCCGAGCGTCGGCATAAGCAGGTCCGCGCGTGCATTGGCGCAAATTTCCAGGTCGACCGCGACTTTCTCACCGGCTCGTATGCGCGCCATACCAAGACGAAGCCGCTCAAGGACGTCGACATCTTTTTCTGTCTCGGCTCCGATGAGGCGCACTGGCGCTCGAAGCCGCCTCACAAGATTCTGAATGCGTTCGAATCGTGCTTGTCCGATGAATTCGGTACGGACTCGGTCGACCCCGGGAGGCGCTGCGTCACCGTTGAGTTCGACAAACGCAATCCCACCGCCGACGACGAAGGCAAAGTGCTCAGCAATGACGCAGTTCCGGCGTTTGAGCTGGACGACTGCTACGAAATTCCTGATCGCGACTTGGGCGAGTGGATTAAGACCGATCCCGACATTCATAAGGAGCAGTCGACGGCCAAGAACCGGGAGCTTGGAGGCAAATGGGTTCCACTCGTGAAGATGCTCAAGCGGTGGAACCGGTCGGCAGGCAAGCCTATCTCACCGTCTTTCCTCATCGAGGTGATGGCCCAGCAATTGGTTGATCCGCCGTTCCGGGGATATCCGAGCGAAGTGCGCCGCTTTTTCGCCGCGGCACTCGACGGCATTCAGCACAATTGGCCTGACCCGGCTGGCTACGGACCGCCCGTGTCAGATCAAATGACACCCGCCAAACGCGCAGAAGCGGTTGCTACGCTGCGGACCGTCGAGGTTAAGGCTGCCCGCGCCGTACGACTTGAACAGCAAGGCAAGACCGGAGAAGCGCTTGCGCTGTGGCGCGAGATCATGGGGAAGTACTTTCCGACGAGTTGAACGATATGGCCCTCGCGAACGTAGCACGCCGTCAGGGCGATGACTTTCAGGCCAGACTGTTCTGGCTCAAAGCAGCCTCCCTACTCGACGACAACAGTCCCGTCACCAAGGTCGGTTACGAGCTCGGTCCTAAGGGTTTCGATGACATATGGGTTGAATACGATCCGGATCGCGCCCGCCCTGATCACGAGGGGCTCCCGATCATGCGGAGCCACCAGCAGTGCAAATGGCATACCCTCACCGGCAACTTTGGAATGGAGGACCTTACGCGGCCGGCTTTCATTAATGCGACCGCCCAGTCCTTCCTTCAGCGCGCTCTCGATGCGCAGCGCAGTGACGCGCCTGACGGTACTGGCTGCCGCTTCGAGCTGATTACGAACTGGCGCATTGCGTCGAATGATCCGCTTATCCATTTCATCCGCAAGGATCACAACCGCATCGATCTTGATCGGCTTTTCGATGGCTCGGGCGACCGAAGTCGTGCAGGCAAAATCAGGAAGTGTTGGAGCAATCATCTTGGTCTCGATGAAGACAATCTGCGCTTGCTTGTTCGCACCTTGGCAATCTCAGAAATGACTGACTCTCTTCACAACTTACAGGAAAGGCTGGATGAGCGTTTTGCTTCTGTCGGTCTCCGGCGTATCCCGAGCAGTAGTTCAGCCAACCCCTACGATGATCTCGTTTTCAAACTACTTGCACAGGGGCGCAACTGCTTTGACCGGGAGACATTTAGGGCCATGTGTCAAAAGGAAAATCTCATCGACCCAAGCGCCCCTCGCAAGGAGGTGCTGACCATTGGCGTTCGGTCCTTTATGCACCCCATCGACAATCTTGAAGAGCGCTGCCTGAACAACGTTGATTTAGTGGAGTTTTTTGATGGTCGTTACATCCGCGAATCCACACTCTGGCGGGCCGAAGTGCTCCCGAGGCTTCGCCAATTCCTCCTAGAAGCCGCTCGCACGGCTGACGAACTGCGCCTAATCCTCGATGCTCATACATCGATAGCTTTCGCGGCGGGTGCCATCCTTGGTCTCAAGTCGGGGAAAGAAATCGACGTCGAGCAGCGTTCCCCTGGTCGCCGCTTCTGGTCTGTCGATGACAGCCCTCCGGATGCATCTTTGCCAAGCCTATCGGCTGAACAAGAGGAGATCGCAGAGCACGGCGAGGAGGTTGCTGTGTCGATCAGTCTGACCCACGATGTCGCAGTCGGCGCTCGTGCCTTTATCGCGGCGCACCTGCCGGAAGTAGGACGTGTTGTTCATTGCAATCTGTCGACCGGCCCTGCGCAGCAGTCGGTTCACAGCGGCAGACATGCAAACCTGCTTGCGGAGGGTGTTTCGCGTGTACTCCGCCGCATTGTCGATTCGGACGGCGCGTACGAGCACCTTCACCTTTTCATTGCGGCACCAAACACGTTCAACTTTTTCCTCGGCCAGCACCTACAGACGCTTGGTCCTGTGACGGTGTACGAATGGGACTTTGAACGAAGGCGCGGTGGGGGATACACGCCCGGCATAACACTGGACCGTTAGAAAGCAGCACTCGCCACACGAGTTCGCTACTCAATCCGGCGCGCAATTCCTGATCACCCGGCAAGTGACTGTAATCCGCGACTCTGCCCAACCTGATGCTCGCTACAGATGTCGCATCGACCGCCCGCCAAAGCGATAAAGACATAAGAATTTGTTTCTATTGATTTTATTGGTAGCGGAGGAGGGACTTGAACCCCCGACACGCGGATTATGATAGTAAATGTCGGCATTTTCATAGATTCACATGACGCAATCTAACGTATTGTTTCTCATTTATTTTTCGCAAAATTGATACACATAGCAAATCATCGAAAATCATAAAAAAACGTGACATTTTGTTACCCATTTGTTACCCAAGCGACACGACATAATGCCAGCGGAATCACAGGATCTCTGCCATGAAGAACGCCGTTCTCACGGATATCAAATTGCGGAAACTGAAAGCGGATAGCACGAAAAGAACTGAGATTTGGGACGCCAAATTGCCTGGATTTGGTGTACGCATTTCACCGTTGGGCACAAAGTCTTTTGTATTGATGTATCGGTTCAAGGGCAAACAGCGTCGCCAAACACTTGGCCGCTATCCCATTATGAGTCTTGCGGAAGCGAGAAAAGAAGCACAAGCCATACTCTATAAATCCGGCATGGGTGAAGACCCTGCTCCCCTAAAGACGAATGAAACAAAGCCCGGCAGCTTTGCGCAGGTCATGCAGGATTTTCTCATAATGCATTGTGAGCGGGAGAATAAACCGAGCACGGTACGTTCAACAAAACAACTTCTCGCACGAGAGTTTTTGCCACATTGGAAAGATAGCCATATTCAGGAGATTGAGAAAAAGGATGTCCTCACGATTCTTGATGCGTTGGTAGCGCGCGGCGTACCCGGAACGGCAAATCATGCCTACGCTGCCATCCGAAAGTTTTTTGCCTGGTGCAATGAACGCGATCTTGTTGACCAGAACCCCTGTGCTGACATAAAGCGCCCGGCAAAAATCAAGACACGTGACCGTGTGTTGTCCTATGATGAACTCACTCGTATCTGGCATACGGTCGCAGAACAGGGGTATCCCTTTTGCCCCATTGTCCGGCTACTTATGCTCACCGGACAACGGCGTGGTGAAGTGGCGAACATGCATTGGGCACATGTTGATCTTGAAGCTCGTGTCTGGGAGTTACCCAAGGAGATGACCAAATCGCATCGGGCACATATCGTTCCGCTTTCGGAAACCTGCTGCACCATCATTGAAGGCATACCCAAAATACATGAGACGTTTTTATTTCCGGCCGCGGGATCAGACACCACCACGTTTTCAGGGTTTGGAAAATGCAAACGGCGGTTAGATATGGCCTCGGGTGTGAGCGATTGGACATTGCATGATCTACGGCGTACAGCTGCAACCGGCATGGCCCAAATGGGCATTGCGCCGCATATTGTTGAGAAGGTGCTCAATCATGCGACGGGTACGTTTTCCGGTGTTGCGGGTGTCTATAATCGTTTTGGCTATGTGGATGAAATGCGTGAGGCATTAACGAAATGGGACGCAAAAATCAAAGCGCAGATCATATCACGTCCAAGTTAATCACTGACGATATCGTCTATTCAAACAAATCAGCATGTGTACCGGTGCGGGCAAGGAGTACTTCATCATCGGTGGTGGTGTATATCAAAAGCCAGTCGGAACCGATGTGACATTCTCGGTACTCATTCCACGCACCCTTCAGCGCATGATCTCTGCGTGCTTCCGGCAACGGTTCCGCAGCACGCAAGAGATCAACAACGGCCTCTAAACGATCAAGGTCATAGCCACGTTTGGTGATGCGTTTGAGATCTCTCTTGAATGCCGATGCAATGCGGAGGTCTTTCATATCCTCCATTATGAACCAGATTCGGTAAGATCCTCAAAGATGTCCTGTGTTGCACCGGTGTGCACGTCACCCTTGCCCGCCTCAAGTTCTGCAAGTGCCGCACGGGTGTCTTTATTGGGAACGCGTACCTCAAAAGGAAGCCCATTGTGCAAGATAATCTGATGCAAGAACAGATTGACCGCATCAGTGGTGGTCATACCCACTTTGCTGAGCACCTTCTGTGCTTTGTCCTTCACCCGCTTATCAACACGCGCGTTGATATATGCATTTTTCGCCATGATTTGATCACTCCACATATGGAGGGAGTGTAACACATATGTGTTACACTCGCAAATCTTTTTTAAAAACACATGTAGTGAGCTGTTTCGTTAATCATTGCAGAAATTAAGAAACCAGAGCCGTTTTGTGACGGCCCCGGTTGAGCATAGTGCATGAGTAGACTCAGTTGGTGCGACGTTTCTCTATTGCCTTCATCCGTGCTCTTGCAATATCGACATAGTCTTTCTCACGTTCCATGCCGATAAAATGCACACCTTCAAGTATGGCTGCCATGCCGGTGGTGCCTGAGCCGGTAAAGGGGTCGAGCACCACACCTTCAGGTGGTGTGATGAGGCGTATGAGATAGCGCATCAGGGCAAGTGGTTTAACGGTCGGGTGATGATTTTTCACAGGTGCGTAGGTATTGATATAACTTTTCTTCCGCTTGTCGGTAAAATCTTCAAGCCCCGCATCACGCTCCGCTTTGCTCACCTTGGCGCAATAGAAATAGCGTGCCCAGTCTTCTTCTAAACCGTCATGGAGCACATTTGCAGGCCACCTGCCGGCTGCGGGAGTACGGTGCTGCTTTGCGTTTGATCGTTTGCCCTCTGGGGGAACATTATCATTCGCGGGAACTTTGCATTTTTTTATATGTATCGCTCCAACGCCATACTGCGCCACATTGTTGACCACCGAGCCAAAAAACGGTTTTCGAGCTAACGCTATCAGTTCATGGGCAGGTTTGAGCGCGGTACCCCAACCACGCCAGGCACCGTTGAGATTTGTGGACTTGGGAAAGCCACTGCCATAGAGCCAGAGGATTTGATCACGAATCTCAAATCCTGCGTCTTCAATAGCAACGACCATGCGATGATAGGTACGGCTGCCTGCAAATGAAAGCAAATGCGCGCCGGGCTTAAGCACACGGAGCACTTCTTTCCATAGGGTGGTTGTCGGCACATCATAATCCCAATGCAGTCCTCCATAGTGCAGACCATAGGGAGGGTCGGTAACGCAGGCGTCAATGGAGTTGTCGGGAATGTTTTGCAGTCCATTCAGGCAATCGCCGTGGTAGAGATGTATCTTCATATAGGTGTCCTCATTGTTTAAAGAGGACATCCATATAAAGCACTGAAATGCTCAAAGAAACGAGCGCTATGCGCATCCATGAGCAAGTGGATGCGTGTGTGCGATGCTATACGCACATATCACATTTTGTTTCAAAGTTTGGCTGCAATGTCGTTGCACTAAACGGCTTCGACGGCATGCCATCAATCATCAGCTTGAGGTAGATCTCATGGTTTGGAAGAGTGAGGAGATCAACACGAGAGAACACCGGTTCAAACTCACGCGCAATAAAGCCTGCATCCTTTGCACCCAAACGAAAGGAAATGATGGTACCAGCATTCCCCAGTACTGCCGCACGGATATCTGGATCTAATTGGTGCAGGTATTGATGCGCGAGCACAATCGAAATGCCAAATTTTCTCAATTCTGAAAGCATATTCGCTAATGCCAGGGTCGTGAAGTTCTGGAACTCGTCTATGAAGATATAGAAGGGCTGTCGTTCCTGTTCATTGGTATCAGCACGACTAAACGCAGCAAGTCCCAGTGACGTGACCAACAGTCCACCAAACAGTGACGAGCTATCTTCACCAATCGTTCCTTTAGCAAGATTGACGAGCAGTATCTTCCCGTCATCCATGATGGAACGGAGGCGCAGACGACCATCTTCTCTCGTGAGGATGTGTCGCAGATTGGGGTCGGCGAGGAATGCTCCTACCTTGTTCTGAATAGGAGCAATACCATCTGCCTGATAGCGGAATGAATATTTCGGAAATTCCTTTTTCCAGAACTGCAACACCTGTTCATTTTCAACGTTGCGGAGCGCCTGATACCGAAAGGCCTTGTCCGTCAACATGAGGAGAATATCGGGAAGTGTTGCACTCGGTTGATCGAGAAGCGCAAGGATAGCATTGCGGAGTATATGCTCCATACGCGCACCCCACGCGTCGTCCCACATCTTCTTGAACACGTCGAGCAGTCCCGATGCGACAAGAGCACGTCTCCCTGCACTAACGCGAGCAATGGGATTGTATCCATACGGTTGTGCGGGGTTGGTGAGGTCAAAATAGATGAGATCGGACTGCCGATGTATTGGAACATTTTCTGCGACACGCGCAACAAAATCACCGTGTGGGTCGATGAGTGCACACCCTCTACCACATGCAATGTCCTGCATAATGAGTGTTTCAAGCAATGTTGTTTTTCCAACGCCCGTCTTTCCAATGACGTACATGTGAGAGAGGCGGTCGGGTTGTTTGATGCCGAAGGTTCTGAATGGACGACGCACATTGCTATGAGCAAAGAAACTAATGTCGTTCATGGAAGCAGTGTGCTCCCATACTGTCCGTCACCATAGTCCGCAGACTGTACCCTTGGGGTACATGCACCCGTCTACGCAAAGCACTCCCTCAAAGAGAAAATGGCCACAGCATCTGTTCTTTTGATGCGTTCGTTTCTTTCAAGAAGGAGTATTGCAATGACCTCTACCAACAAACCGTTCTACCGCGTCTTTGTTGTTGAGAACCGCAATGGAGATGAAGAAGAAGACTTCTGGACACAGATTGGTGTCGCTTTTGCTCACGGAGATCACAAAGGCATGAACATTGTACTGCGGGCGTTGCCGCTTGATGGGCGGTTGGTGCTGCGGCGGTTTAGTGAGAAGAAGCCAGAGAAATTAGGTGAGAGGAGTTGAGTGCTTGGGCCCTGTGTGTGCGGGGCTCATTTTTTTGTTTTTGAAATCTTTGGAACGATAAAAACATGATGCTCGTTCGCCAACATGGAACCATTTGATAATAATAAATACAATTATGCAAAATCCAAATAGAGTTTTCCAGGTCAGGATCAAGAAAAATACATTATAGATATTTTAGTTTTGCTTAAACCTGTGCATTTCCAATGCATATAGGTTGATAATTTGCATAACAATGAAATATATTTATCTCTCTGAATAAATTTAACGTATAAGGTAAAGCCATATGCTTAAAGAGCAATAATATAAAATGCAAAATTTTAGTTGGGGGGTATATTGTTTGACTTCTTAAAAGAGGCTGGATTAGAAATTGTCTTGGCTCTTGGGGGTTTGTTTTTAATTGTATTAGCCTTGGCAGGACAACTAAGTATTTCTGAATTCGGTGTAATGATCGCAAATCCTTACCTTAGGATTGGATCGGGTTTGTTTGGTCTGGTTCTTGTTATTGGTTCTATAGTAATATATCGAAAGGGTGAAATTAAAACTAAAGATCTTCCTGGACAAGAGACAGAAAATTCAAATATTACTGCGGAGAAATTCTTTTTTACATTGGATGATGCGAACATAGATAATTTTACTCAAATAGTTTCTGGAGCTGTTCGAGTTAGAATAT
Organism: Methyloligellaceae bacterium; assembly: GCA_965224165.1. Lineage (GTDB taxonomy): Bacteria > Pseudomonadota > Alphaproteobacteria > Rhizobiales > CBDCYM01 > CBDCYM01. The sequence goes on from CBDCYM010000011.1 coordinate 3,285,248, forward strand.
TAGCTAGAACTGTTGTAAATTTGGTCGGACAGTATTCAAATGAGTTCAAACGTATGATAAACAATGGTTGTGAGGTTCAACTTCTGATTGTTGACCCTGCTTCTGATGCTGCTAAATATTTGTATAAAAATAGATTTGATTTATACCAAAATAATGTAGAGTTAGTGCGGAAACACATAAAAGAACTACAAGATTTATCTAGCGAAAATTTTGAAGTTAGAACGATATCTCACGCGCCCACAGTTAGTATAATGTGGATCGAAAAAAGAGATATTAGTGATACCTATTTACGTGTACAATTTTATTTCTTGCACGGTGCTGTTGGAAGAGACCGACCGATTTTCCACATTCACAGAGGAGATCGGTGGTATAATGTGTTTGTTAACGAGTTTGACGAATTATGGAAAGATTCTTCTGACTGGAGCTGAATAAATAAGCTAATTAACCGCGGTAATATGATACGAAAAGTCAAAAAGAAGAATTGTCCGTTTTGTCAAGAAAATATTTCGGCTGCCGTTTTCTTAGAGTCAAAAAATTTTTCAGCAATTTATAATAGAGCCCCCATCCTACCAGGCCATTCTATGGTTATACCCAATTGGCATGTAGATAGTCTCTTGGAGCTTGATGATAAAGAACTGTGCGAAATGATGGTTTTTTCTAAACAGGCAGTCCAAGTTCTAATGAAAACTTTTTTTGCAACTGGATTCAATTGGACCCTGCAAGAGGGCTGGGATGCAGGACAAACAGTGCCTCACTTGCACATACATCTTATACCGAGAAGTTTGAAGGATCTTGCACATCCCGGTGATTGGTATCCCCTATTGCTAGAATCACAGGAAAAAGTAATTGATAGTGAACATCGCCAAAAACTTTCAGATATTGAAATGAGCATCATTGTTCAAAAAATTAAAGAGAACCTATAGAATATCGTCGTTATCATTTTGGATGGTGGTTCGAACATCGTCCACTGCCCGCAGCAAGCAAGGATTCTTGGCATACGCCTCCTCAATTTGTTGCGTGGTATAGCCCTTTTTGCGGGGTTCGAACCGGTCATAAACGGCCCATCCCTCCTTCGCTGTGGTGCGCATAGGGATAAGCCAGTTTTGTGGCTCAATTCCAAGCTTTTTATCGGTTAAGTGGAGGTTCGAACCTAAGCTTACGAAAATCTCTTTTTTGCGTTTTGGCGAGCCAGCAGTAAATTCATGGACGGCGGTTTCGGCAAAATTGAGATAACGCTCAACAATCCTCAGCCAGCTATCTGTCTGTTTTTTGGCGGCCTTCATCAAAGACGCAAAGCGTTCTTTTTTGCGTGCGAGTTTTACCTTGCGCGAGAGAAATTCCTCTTCGGTCAATTCGCCATTCATCCGCATGTCAATGAGCGTATCGAGTGTGCGCACACAAGTATCGTATGCTTCTTGTTGCTTTGAAAGGACAGTTTGTCGGCTTGCGGTCTGCGGTTGGTGTTGTTCGATGAGATATTTCATAGCCCAGTCCCGCAACCCAGGGGGGAGTACAATGTCTGATAAGAGGGAAGCAATTTGTTGCTCTAACGGCTTCGCTTCAATAGAGCCTTGTGTACAGGTGGGGTCTTTGCGCTTGGTGCAGTGATAATAGGTATAGGTGTGGACATTACCGTTCTGCTGGTGTTTGATTTTTATTTCAGCAGTGACCATCGCTCCGCATTCTCCGCAGACGATAGGGCCGCGATAGGGAAAGAACTTTTTGTCCTTGTTCTGCGTAGTTGGCTTGCCAGTCCGTCCTAGTAATTCCTGAATACGGTAAAACTCTTCTGCCGATATCATCGGCTTGTGTTTGCCGGTGTACCAATTGCCGCTGCCCACGGGGTATTCAAAGCGTCCGTAATAAAAGGGGCGTATAAAGATGTTATAGATATTGCTTCGACCGAGCGGCTTTCCCTTGGGTGTCTTGAAGTTCCATTCTTCATTGGCGATGGCGAGGATTTGCGGTGGTGTGTAGCTGCCGGTGAGCATGAGATCAAACATCTTGCGCACCAAGGGGAAGCGTTCCGGATCAGGTAATATTCTCTTTTTGCCGCATTCTGCATATTTTTCATTGAGATACCCTAACGGCGCAGGTGCAGGGTAATGACCAAGCCGTGCACGTTGTTCTAATCCTCGCTTGACGTCACGCCCCTTCTTCGCGCTTTCATACTGTGATTGTGAAAGCGCCATCTGGAGCATCCAAATGCCTTCAGGGGTATTCTCGAATGTATAGGTGCAGAATTTGAGATCCTGAATGAGATGGTTGCGCACCATATAGGTAATGCGGCTGGCATCAATTTCATTGCGTGAAAGGCGGTCAGGATGCCAGGCGATCAAGCCTGCGCGTTCTCCTTTTGCAATTCTATCAAGTGTTGCTGTGAATGCAGGGCGGTTGGAGGGAATGAAGGCACTTTTTTCTTCCTCAACAAATTGGATGTCTAATCCTGGAAACTGCTGACGGATTTTTTCTTTCTGTGCCGGAATGGATAGTGCTTGTTTTTCTTTGTGTTCACTTGATTTGCGCAAATAGGCGAAATAGCGGTCTGTGTTTGGTGTCATAGGCATTGGGCCGGAAGAACTCCGGCAAAGACAGCTTAGCATTGATCTGCAATTTGTGGAGTCCGAGCGTGGGTTATGTATGAATGTCAAACACGACGCGAATGAAATGGAGAAGCTGATAGGCACGCCTTGCCCCTTCTTTGCGGGATAACTTCACACCATAGGTTCTCTCCCAAATCTGAATGAACTCAGTGATGGCTTCTTCTGATAATTGCAAACCCTCTGTCATATGTTTGATGATAGCGAAACAACACGATACGCATAGCCCCCACATCGCACCCCCATGTTTCATTTTCGCGTCTTCCGCTCAGCCATGCCCCCGCATAGGATGAGGGCATGGCTGAGCGGAAGCCGAAGACATCACCAAAGAAACAGAAGGACAACACACGTCCCACTATTTCAGCGGTGCTGCCGTCCGGTGCCTTGGTTGAGTTGGTTTATGATTCAGAGGAAAAACAAACGGCCTTTGCCGTTTGGGAGGACGGTACATGGCGGTTAGTGGAGCAGATTGCGGATGGTGCGCATACGTTGGTGCCCTATGCACCAAGCAATAACCTGATCCGCAATCATGTGGTGCTCTTTCCCTCGCAACCCGAAGAGTATGGTGATGAAACCGCACTGATCACTGAGATACGTACCTTCATCCATCGCTATGTGGATTTGAGCGAAGACTTTGAACACATCGCCGCATACTACATCCTCTTTACCTGGGTGCACGACACCTTCAACGAACTACCATATCTTCGCCTGCGCGGTGACTATGGCTCCGGCAAGACTCGCTTTCTATTGATTGTGGGGTCACTCTGTTATCGCCCCATCTTCGCCAGTGGTGCCTCCACCGTTTCACCAATCTTTCACATCTTGGATCGGTTTGGGGGAACACTCATTATTGACGAAGCTGACTTTCGTTTTTCAGATGAAAAGGCGGACATGGTGAAAATCCTCAACAATGGCAATATGCGGGGCATACCGGTCTTGCGCACGGAAATAAACCGTAACAAGGAACTCAACCCCCGCGCCTTCCAGGTATTCGGGCCCAAGCTGGTCGGTATGCGGAAAACGTTTGACGATCGTGCGCTTGAAAGCCGCTTCATCAGTGAAGAAACCGGCAAGCGCACACTGCGTGCAGATATTCCTATCAATCTGCCGTCCGGATACAAAGAGGAAGCGCTTGCGTTGCGCAACAAGCTGCTTCTGTATCGCTTTCGTAACCGAGGGACGCATAGCCCGACAGAAAAGTTGATAGATCGCGCTATTGAACCACGGCTCAATCAAATCTTTGCGCCGCTTCTCAGTGTGGTGCAAAGTGACACCATACGAGCGACACTTAAAGATATTGCGCGGCGCTCTCACCAAGGACTTATTGCTGAGCGCAGTACCCAAATTGAAGCAGAGGTGCTTGTGGTCATTCGTGCACTCTTTTTGAAGTCATCGCGAACGCACATTTCCCTCAAAGATATCGTCACGACCTTTAACCGAATCTCGGACACAGACCGGCCAGTGACGCATAAATGGATGGGACATGTGCTACGCACCTCGCTTAATCTGCACACCAAAAAAAGCCACGGCATCTATGTCATTCCGCATACCGAAGCAGACAAGCTCACCTTTCTCTACGAGCGTTATGGGGTGAGCAAAGAGGATGCCACAGCGCTTATGGAAGAAAAATCTTTTGGGTAGACTTGGGGGACTTTGGGGACGTTATAGCGGAACCAAACTGCCAACATTCGGCGCTATATAGAGAGCCACGGTTGCCGGATGGTGTACCGCAGAGAAGTCCCCAAAGTCCCCGTTGTCCCCACCATATCTATTGCATTTTTCAAAAATGCTATACTGAACCATTGAGGCACAAACGCCCGTCTACCGCCCGTTACCCCCATCCGCTATGCTGCTAATTGTGTGCCCGGCGCATACCAAAAGCCTATGAGACAGCTCAAAAGCTATTTCCGTACCTTTCGCAAACGCTCCGGCCTCTCCCAGCAAGAGGTGGCGTTTCTCTTGGATCTCAAGAGTGGACAGATGGTCTCGCGCTATGAGCGGCTTTCGCGCACGCCAAGTTCACCCGTGCTGCTTGCAGCGGTTATCTTGTTTGATACGTCACCCCATGACCTCCTGCCTGGCATATGCAAAAAGGTCGAAAAGCGTATCGCCATACGTGCCAAAACCCTCATTACCTTATTCGACACACAACCGCAGACACCGCGCCTCTTGCACAAGCGAGAGTTTTTATTGGACGTTATTGAACGGATTGAGGCGCGTCACCCACGCCCATGACCATACTCGCCATCTATCCCCACACCCGTGGCATTGCCTATGCCGTGTTTGAAGGCATATACACTGCCGTGGATTGGGGCATAAAAACCGCAAAACAAGAAACCAGGCATGTCACCTCACTGGCACATGTCCACCAACTTCTTGACTGGTTTCACCCCCAGATCATTCTCATGCAAAACTGTGACTGTTCGCTTTTGCGCTGCTCAAAGACGGTGGCGGCAATAATCGAAAGCATTACCGAAGCGGCACTGTGCGAGAACATCGCCGTGCGGCTCTATACCCGCGTCAACATCCGTGAATGTTTTGGTATGCAACACAATGCGACAACCAAACACGAGATTGCGCGTGTCATTGGCGAGGTGCTGCCGGACTTTGCGCCCTATGTGCCGTCCATGCGGCGGTTGTGGGAATCGGAGAAGCATCAGATGGCCGTGTTTGATGCGGTCTCACTCATCTTCACGTATTACTATTTTGATGGGGAGGAGGATATGGCAGAGTGACGAGATCGGTTTTTGCCTTTGATCCATGGAGAGCCCACCCCGCACCAGCCGAAACGCCGTCAAGGGCGCGTGCGCCACAGAGTGGTGTACCCTTGACGGCGGGAGGGGGTGCGGGAGTATTTGGGGATGGAGCAAGACTTGAGGTTTTTTAAGGGAGTGTGAATACATGCTGAAACTTGTTTATAAAGATAACAAAGCATATTTTAGTGTGTATTATTATGCTAATATTCTTATCTTATATTCGATTTGTGCGTTTGAGGTGGGGCCTCAGATTTTAATAGTTGCCAGCAATCGGTTTATTGTTGGACTTCAGTCCCAAGAAGTAATTCGTGGGAGTGATATTGTTATTGCACATCAAAAAATTCGAGATTTACATTCGTCCGGGGTCGTAGAATTTCGATGAATCGAGCTGCATCTTTTAATAGTATTGAGCTTATAGGTCGACTATCAGACGCAGAGGATGTCAGACATTTTAGAGCAATTGCAAAGGGTGCAATTGATGATGCCTTATTGCGCCGAGATCCAATTGAGATCTTAATCTTCGCGGAGTACGCCAAACACTGGAAAGAGTGGAACACATCTGCGCAATTGTTCTTGCACATAATTGTACGCTGTGAGTGCTCACATATACAAGTAGAAGCTCGTTTGGAACAAATTAACTCCTATCTAAAAATCATAAACAATTGCGATCCGCAAATTTGTTCAACTGCTGATTTTTTTCTTTATTGCTATAAGCAACTTTCTGAAAATCTCTCTAACGACAAAGTTACAAAAAGAGATACAAAAGCGTGGATTAGGGATGGCATTATTGCCTTAGCAGGAAATTCGAATAACGAATCGAAGCGAATTTCAAATCAATTGCGAACTATATGTGAGCAATTTAACCACACATCTGCGAAATATGCTGACCTAATCCTACCATTTAGAAGTATCGTTGCTAGGTCACTTGGATCCATTCACCGAATGAATAGCAGAATTTGTGGTTCCATTTTTAGTAGAGGTACGCTTCAATTGATACTTCTGCTAGGAATGGTAAGTCTCTCGATTATGCTATATACCTTCGTGGAGATACCCTTTTTTTCAAACTCTTCGGGCATTATTTATGCTGAAAATCAGTTATTTTACAAACTTATATTGTTATGGCCATTTTTACTAATTGGAACGTGGTTTTTCGGTCTTTTAGAGAGTAGACGCACTCGTTCATTTTCATTTGTTTCACCGCTGCACTTTATAACAGATAGCAAAATTATTTTTGGTGAATTGATGCCCTTTAGACGTGATTGGTTCTATCACATATTTCAGTTTTTTTGGGTTCCCTATCTGCTCATATGTATCGCGATCCTTGCCAAAGTTGACCCACTAAACGGAACAATTAGAGAGGCTTGGAATTCAGACGGGCATGATGGATTGACTGCCAGTTCCTATCTAGCAACGTTAAGTGGAACATCAGATCAAATTTTAGTAGGCAACCGTAGCTTCTACGAAATCGTTATCGCTTTCTTGATAAATGATACCTTGACGATAACCTTCGCTGCCATCGTTAGTCTGCTTTTTATGGCCAATCAGATTCGAATTCAGCGCTGTCGTAAACTAACAGACGTAAATTTTTACTGGTGGGACTGGCGCATAAGCAAGCCCGAGTGGGTTGTTCGTTTGTTGATGGTAGGTTTTGACACTTTTGTCGGCATTGCAATTCTTCTCAAAGTATTTGCAATTTCGTTAGTGGCTTTGGACTTAGCAGCCAGAAATCTTCTAAAAGTTAAATATTTTCACCCCGACAGTGTTGGTGGACTCTTTACTATTAGCGCGGTTTTCTCAAATATTCTGTGGCTCGTATTCCTTTTTGGGATTTTCGTGATGGCAAGCTTGTATCTTCATAGAAGGCTGGATGAATACAAAGAAACTGACCGAATTCTTGTAACAGCGTATGTGGTGCTAATGGTTCTTGCTTTAATGCCATTGTTACTTGTGGAGTATCGTATAGAGCAGGCTCGTGATGCGATTTTTCTGGTGTTTGGAAATTCAATTCATAACAGCATCCCAACTGAAAATATATTACGCATTGCAGAAGGTTTAGATGCATTAAAGCGGTGGCACGTAACAGCAATGGATTTCGGCTTTCTTTCGGGCCCAATATTGCCGTTAGTGTCTCAGGCGGTCATTATTCTCGTTCAATACACTCAACCAATTGATAATTTGGGTGATAGTGCCTTTCGGAACACATTTGGACGAGTTCGCAAAGATGATAAGCTTGGATCAGAATGACTGATAAAAAAAGAAGAATCTCAATTAACCGTGAATCGCTTTTGTCACATCGCATTCGAGGGTTTGACACTCGTGAGGCCACTTTTGACGCGTTGAAAAAAGCGCTTGCAAGAAAAGTTCGACATATAGAGTTTGATGTGCGTTTGACAAAAGATCGCCGATATCTTGTTCATCACGATCCCTACTTCAAAGACTGTAATGGTACATTCAGCTATATTCGCGATCTAACTGGAAAGGAAATAGCAGCTCGAAAAGCTTTTGGAGAAATTACATTCCTGGACGACATGCTTGAATATTTTAGCAAAAATGAGCAAGGAAGTACGACAATTCATATTGACGTTAAAGATTTTGGTGCTGAGCAATATTTGGTTGATTTAGTCCGTAAGCACGATTTATTGAACCGGTCTGTGATCGTTTCGTGGTTACCGTCAGTTCTAATAGAAGTCAACAGAATCGAGCCTCATTGCCGATTATGCTACAGTCACATTACATTTACTCGATTCCAAATGGCATTCCCAATTGCTCGTATTTTTTTGAGGCAGAGTATCGTGAATTTTTTTGGAAAAATTTTTCGACCGTTCTGGTTAGATATGGGACGAATGCTAGAATCGCTACGAATTTATTACGATGTTGGGGCTTGTATTACGGGCTTATGTCCAGAAGATCGAGTAGGCTACAACCATGGTCACGTTGTATCGAACATCGTAGGGGATGCAATGATTGCAATGCTTGAGCGAACCAATGGCATGGTGTGTATTCCAAAGGTTTGTGCAACACGATCGCTTGTAAAGCAATATCAACAGAAGAATATTGCTGTAGCCGTATTCTCAATCAAGACGCGTAGAGAGCTTGAAAATACGATTGCGGGTATCTGCCCGAACATTTTATATATAGATAATGCCAACCTATTTTCAGACTGCGAGCCCATAAAATCCCCTGCAGCAACTAATTTAAGTGGGCATACATAAAAAAAGCTTTGGTATGATATCCAATGAGTATATTACTCACATAGCTCACAACTCATGTGGTACAGAATTCACCACATCCTCCCCGCAATTTCCATTTCCTCCGGCCCAATAAGCTGCGTGTATATCTCAGTAGTCTCCAGATTAGTATGCCCCACCCATTTCTGCACAAACGTAATAGGAACGCCTGAGAGCACGGCATGCGCACAAAAGCCATGTCGGAGGCCTTTGGGTGAAGCATGCGGGCCGAAGATACTCGCTTCTACCATCACTGCCTTCACACACTTCCAGGCATGCGTACGTCCCCAAGGCCAAAGTGGTTCTGGATAAAGCAGATGGTTTTGCTTTGCTGAGATGTCGTGTATGTCGTTGAGAGCTTCGATGAGTTCTGGCGATACAGGAACTTCGCGGACTTCATCTTGATCATGATGTTTCTTCAAACACCGTATGGAGATTATGTTGATCTCAGGCTGAATAGAGGTAGGCGTGAGTTCTAAAGCTTCAGAGATACGGCAGCCAGTATGGGCTAGAGTGAGGCAAAAGGTGCGTATTGGTGGAGGAGCGTTGTTTGCTGCGTTTAGAAACCGTCTGCGTTCCGCTTGATTGATATATTTCCGGGCACCATTGCCGTCATAGAGCGTCATGCGGGAGCGGTATGGTTTGGGCATCGGTACGTTCCTGCGTCTCATAGGTGTGAACACAATTGGTAATTCTGTTCATACCCTATGAAAACGCTAGGTGGAGCGGTGTGTATCCATGCCAGTCCCATCTCCTTCATACATTCCTTTCATATTAACTGCAAGCATAATTATGTATTGAACAGTATTTTCTGTGTCGTGAACAATATTACCAATTCTGTTCACAAAATAACAGCGGGTGTATTTCCCAAACAATACAATGAAATAACTTTATATAGTCTTGTATATACAGCACGGGGGTTTCAGGATGACAGACGGAATTGTACGAGACATACATACAACGCAGAGCATTATAGGGGCTATCGCACTTGCGATTGGGCTCATGTATTCCTCAACCGCAGCACATGCGGGAAGTGCTGATCGAGCAGCACGAGGAGCGGTCGTCACCATATACAAGCACTCGGGCAAAAGAGTGTGTGGACGGGCATGCGGGTATGCTGCGGGGAGAGCTGGCGGCGCTATCTATGACGGCGTGCAGGAACGGTCAATCAGATATGGCAGGAAGCTCCAGCAGTTTGGGTGGGGCGTACGCCAGCGGTATCAGCAACGGCGGCGGCGGTACAGACCAGCACCACGGTATAGACCACGGCCATATCGTCGGAACAGGCCCCGTCGCTATCGCAGACGGTACTAAGCGAGGCGCTCGGTGATGCTTCGGCATCACCGAGCACCACCAATACCAACAACTCATTATGTGGGGGGCATGTCCGATGCACATATTCTCTCATCGGTTTCTTTTCATTGTGATGACGCTCTACGGTGTATCGGGATGCGCCTCGAATACACCCGATACCTTCAACATCCAATCAGAGATTGCCAAGAAAACGAATAATGCAAACTGTGCCAAGTTACGCACAGTGATGGTCGAGGCGAAAAAGGCACATCAACAATCAAAAGACATGCAGGCTGCGGGAGACACGGCACTGGTTGCAGGCATGGCACTCAGTGTTATTCCCGGCGTGGGACTGCTTGCACCGGTGCTCTCTGGGGCCGGTATTGCGGGGCAAACCAACGGCACCTATGGGAAAGTGAAGCCTGAACTTCTCTATCAGGAAAGCCACCGTGTCTATCATCGCAAAGGGTGCACGCCGAAGATTCGGTTTGGGAAATAGTACATTCGTTTTTGTGTTCAGGGAGGATACTATGTGCAGGTTTGCATCACTGGTGTTTGCGTTGTTCATCTCATGTTGTCTAGCAGTACCGGCGGCATCTCAAGGGATACCGTCAGAGTTCGATTCTATCAAAGCTGCAAAACGCAACCTTGTGCAATATGGCGAGGTTGTTGACCTCACGAAAACAAACGGACAGGAACGCGTGGTGTATGGCATCAAAAGCTATGCGGTGTATGTCCGTGGTGCAGTCAAGCTACCGTCTGGTTTCTATTTGCTTCGGGGCAAAAATGTTCCTGCTGTGAGCCCCAAATTTCGAGGTAAAGTGAAAGGAATGCGGCGCGGGAACGTGACGCACCCTATTACGGCGGCATTGGTAGACGCGTCCCCGCTTCCCAAGGGAACATTGTATGTCATACAGGGTGAAGTGCTGTTTCAGATGACAGAAAAAGGTTGGCGGTATCGGGCATGGAAGGTCACACAGGAAGGGTGGTGCTGGGGAGGAGCGGCGGCAAAGAGTGCTACTGCTTGTTATCGTGCTCGGGAGATGTATTGATTGGTGGTTAGGTGAGAATTTGGATGAGTGTGATGGTCATGCCGATGAGGAAGACTGCTTGTGTGACAAGTGCAACAAATAAAAACCGTTGAAGATCAGCTTTGAGTTCAGCAATATCAGCCTTGGTCGCAAAGTGCTGCGCTTCATCACGAGACACAACCGACTCTGCCGCTACACGAGCTTTTTCTTTATCGACACCCGCTTCAACGAGCGCGTTATAGAGATCTATGGTGGTGGTTGCCATATGCAATTGAATGATACTGACAGTATATCATTTTTTGGGAGGATTGCATGGCAAGAACTCATTATTGCGGAAACTGGTCAAAGATACAAAAACCCCGCCGAAGCGGAGTTAGGTAATTAGATCTGTCTTATCGACAGCATCGTCTCCGACGTTTGGTTGGTTTTTGACCAGCAAGTTCTCAAAGAACTTAAGAACTTGCTTTGGCCCATGCTTTTGCTTCCTTTTTGCACAGATAGGGTTTGCGTGTTTTCGTCATACCATTGCTCCTCTTTGTTGATGACGAGAACACAAGGGCATGAAATGAACGCCTGTTACCGTGCGCTATGAGGAGGTAACAGTCGGTATGGTTGGGTCAATGTTGGATGTGTCCCCAACGTGAGACACCACGATATGGGCTCTTTTTTTGACATCGAGCGTAAAGAAAAAATCTCAATCTATATTAACTGTGGTCAAAGTAAATTTAAGGTAGAATTTAGTTAATTCTATTGATAATCTCATTATCTACTTGGGGGGCAAGAGATACGCTCTGCTACGTGTTTAACTCAGTTACACCAGATTAGTGTGGAGTCCAGCGCATGGAGTCTTCGTCGTTAGAGGGTAACCTTCACTGGCTAGATCAGCTTAACCTCATCGTCAATCAATATGACACCTTGATTACCGTGAGTGTAACGGTGATGGGTGCACTTTTGGCGGCGATATTTGGTAAAAGGGCTGTTCTCTGGATAATCAACAGATTACTTTCAGACCGTGATAGTGCCGAACGAGAAATAAAGCGACTGAGAGAGCAATTAGCAGACGCGAAAAGAAAACTCAGAAAAACAAATTCTGAATTGAAAGTAGCAAGCGGTAAGCTTTCGCGGGCTAGGGACGGCTTTTCAAGTGACGAAAAAGACCTTTGGTTACGAGAGCCATTTGATAAACCAGAAAATTACCATGCCAATGTTCACAACAGTATTCCGATCATCCTTGTTGCAAATCTGAAAGGTGGTGTTGGGAAAACAACAACCGCAGCAAATTTGGTGGGATACTTTGAAGATGAACACCATGAGAGAGTTTTGGCTATTGATCTAGACTATCAAGGATCATTGTCGTCAATGCTGCTCGATGACCCGCGTAACCGACACGGAGCGCCTGCAAAAAACTTGATTGGAGGCGATATTAACGCTGACACTTTGTTAAGCGATAGCGATCAAGTCGCAGGCACGAACACCGATTCTCGCTTGATCCAATGTCAATTTTCATTTGCAAATTTCGAAACAAAAATGGCCTTGTCATGGTTGATAGAGGACATACCGTCAGACGTTAGGTACCACCTGGCAAATATTCTGTTTTCCGACAACATCCAGGATGCGTTTGACCGCATCATTATTGATGCCCCTCCAAGAGTCACTACCGGATTTATCAATGGCCTATGCGCCAGTACGCATGTCCTGATCCCGACCATATTAGATCAGTTGTCAGTGGACGCGGTTGGAACCTTTTTGCAGGATATCAAAAGAATGAAAGGTCAACTCTTCCCTGAGCTAAAGACGGTGGGTGTGGTCGGCACAATGAAGGCTACTAACACCGATACCCTAAGACAGTCCGAAGAGAATGCGATCAGAGAGCTAAAAAATTTGGTGCGAGAGGAATTAGGATCTGAGGATAAATTTCTAGAAAATACTCTCATTCCTAGGACTGAACAGCTAGCTGTGCACGCTGGAATGGGAATGGCCTATAGAGAATCTTCAGCTGTCAGAAACGCTTTTCTTCCACTTGGCACCGAGCTGTACGCAAGAACAACCCCGAATTCACACAGAGCCACTTACCATGCAAGTCAAAGCTTTCATCACGCTACTGAGCCAGTTTGAAGAGCTATTAGCTTTTAGAAATGAGACAGACCTCATCCGTGATATTCGTAAATTTAATGAGAGTTTCACGGGTCAAGAAAACAAGACCGTCGCTAAATTCGTGTCACTTGCTCGAGCAAATATTGATGCTACCTCAGATGAGGGTAACAACCCTCATTTGAAACTCCTTAAAACCTACTTTGAGAGATTGAGGACGTTATTGCTCGAACTCAAGAAAAAACCCGCTGCAGAAGATGTTGGTCGAATTGTCTCGCTCTTAGATCTCGCTGGGAATACCTCGGTTGAGAACTTCGTGGAATTGGTTCAGAAAGCAGTACGCGCCGCGCCCGCGCCGAAGCAACGGCCAACTTCTCCAATAAAAACTGAACTGGTTGAGTCTTATGTCGACAGGCTCAAATCTGTGAGTGAAATTAACCCACAATTTGATCAGGTTGTTGGACAACTCAAAACTGACCGAAAGGTACGAATGCAAGAGATGCTCAAAATAGCGGATATGTATGTCGGTTATCCAACCAAGGCAAAAACGAAAAAATCCGCATTGCAGTCAATTGTAGATAGGCAGGCACTCGACTCGAGTTACAGTGCAAAAGAACAAGAGATAGAGCGACTGCAATCATGGTGAATATACCCTAGACCATTGCAATAGATAGCGTGTGTTTCAACTGATGCATTCTTTTTAAGCTTGGTTAATACAAAACGCCTCATACCCCACACGCTGCCATGACTCAGTGAGTATATGCGGTGTGGGTAGTGGTGCTTGTTGAAAATCACCTAACGAACTCATGGTTTTAAACAGAAATAATTTGCTGCCACGTTCGGTCAATTCCATCAAGAGTTCCATGATGTTCTGCATGTGACGCGTGTTGGTGGTCACGGTGAGCACCATGAGGTTGGGGATACCAAGATGAGAGGTATAGATCTTCCTGGCCGCAATTTCCCGATAGGCGAGGAGCTTTTTGAGATAGGACGATTGATTAAGATTGGTGCGCTTAATGGGCATCGTATTACGATCAGCTTCAAGGGCAAAGAAGCGGTAGCATTTAGTGTCATCAATTCCTTTATATTCCAAACCAAACAGCGCATCGGGAATGAGCGTGGTTTTTGCATCATGGCGTTTTCGAGTGCGTGATGAGAGATGCGAGATTGAAACCGGAAGTGCCAGTGGATTGTGGGCAGCACGTGTCTGCTCCGGTGCTTTGACGAGAATTTCCTGCCACGGGATAAAACGTAGACTGTTTGTTTCTCGCACGCCAAGTTCAATCGAAGCCAGGATGTCACAAATCATCAACGCATGGGCAAACTGGTGGTGCGCTCCCATGCTGCGACGGGAGCACAGTTGCGTTGTCTCACTCTGGTTTCCGGTATCACGCAATACCGCTCTCCCCGGTGCCGCCAGTTCATAGATGATGGGCATATATCGTGCATTCGCGTATTGCCATTGCGCTTTGGGTCGATTGATGTATCCACCTTCGTGATAGAGATCACCTAAGCGTTCTTTAAAGCGCGTTTCGGACTTCCCGCCAACCAACGCATGGAGAAATGTTGATCGTAGATAGCGGTAGCGTTCGAGAAGTTGGAAAATCTCAATGTCACGCGAGGAGATGGTAATGCGTTTGCCGGTCTTTTTGCGTGACATGCGGGAACGGCGTTTTTGGTTTTGCACTCAATGATCCCTGATCTGTTGCTGGTACGATCAGGGATATGGGAAGTGTGCGGAGGATGAAACGTGCGGTATGGTGGGGTATGGATGGATACGAGCGTGCTTAGGAACCTATGGGCAAAAATCACTTTTGGGTGAAGTGATGGTGGATGAGTTATTCGGGAATGGCCGCGAGAGCCGCCGCATATATTACTACGCAGAAAAAGACAAGGTTGATCCTAGCTGTCGGATTTGGACTTTGCAGGCAACGTCCGTTCGTTGTTACGAGCATTAATCGTGAAAGTTTCATGACACAAAAAAAGAGTCTGTAGTAAATATCCGAAAATTACGACGTTCCTTGCAAGCGCAATTATAGACACTAATTGCATCTAAGTATTTTTTCTTTTTATTACAGACTCAAAAATATAATTACCTTATATAAATCAATATATTATGAAATATGTTGCGTTATTGTAACGTATTATAGTTTTTGTAAAATATTAATTTGAGATCAATCGACTAATTATTGAATAAGAACTGTAACAAGTTATAGTTCGTGTTATTTGGATAGTCTCTGAGGGCTTTTGTATAAACGAATATTTTGGAGGGGGATTTGTCTAAAATTGCAGTTGCAATGGTCCATGGTCTCGGCGCGAATAAGCCCTGCGAAATGATGGAGGATGTGACAGCCGCCATCCACACTGTTTGTTCGCTTTCGCCTGAGGTGCCCGATCGTGATAATCCCGGGTCTACAAAACCGGATACAAGTCGCACCGAAATTTATAAGCGGGAAGATGAGCAAGGGAGAGAGAGCAATGTCTACCTCCGCGATTATAAAGTTAAAGAGACAGGAAGTTTGCTTTGCGTTGCAGAAGGTTATTGGGGCGATATTTCCCTTATACGTTCGGGATTTTGGAATTTTGTTTGGGGCTTAGTTCTTAACCTATTTGGTCTTCGCTACTTTGCCGATGCTGCGCTGGACAGAAATTCAGTCCTAGCGCAATTGATGCGCGCCGTCCTTAATTTGATTGTTAGCATTATTGTCACCATCACACTTCCACTGAATTTGTTTGCCCTGGTTTTTGGCTTTCTCATGCTGCACCTTCCAGGGTTTTTCCTTACAGGGGAAGATCTGCAAAAACTCTATACTTCTGCAGATCCCGCTTCCTCTTCTGCATGGGCGCTTCTCATGGCCGGTTTTCTTTGCGGACTGTTCTCTATCATTGTTTGGCGAGGCACTCGAAAGATCGTCAAAGAAAGAAGGTTAATCGACAATGCTATATACGGCTTTGGCATTCTCTCATTCATCGCCCTTATTTCAGGCATTGCAAGCTTTTCAGAAGATATAAGAGAATCAGGAGATAAGGGTGTACATCTCTTTTTCGAAAAATCGACCAAGCTTCTCACGCGACAGGTGTGGAAAGATATCAGGAAAGCGAGAATTGTTTCTGATGACAGAAAATGCGGACAAAAAGGTGGTGTGACGCAAGAACGAATAAGTAAGAATGGCAAAGCTTTATGCATATATCGTTCTGGTATTTATATCGCAGTACTTTTGATGGCCCAGGCATTAATTGCACTCCTCACGCTAATACTTGCTTTAGTTTCTCTAATTTTATTGGGGCTTTTGTGGATCAGGAGGCGTGAAAAACCCAACTATGCATCCGGGCTTTTTCTTTCGGTCGCTTCGGTCTTTGCACTTTGGTTATTATTTGGCTCTGTACTCTATACGATCGTGCCAGCCGATATCGTCGCAGGATCAGCACTCGAACTTAGCCTTCTTCCGAAAGGTCATAGCGGGATACAGACCATATACTGGTTCGAAGTTGTTCCGTTGTTTTTACTAGCGGGATTGTTTGTTATTCTTGGCTCAATTTACGTCAGACGTGGTCGCTATGCGTCATCTTGTAGGCACAAGAATTTTCCAATGCTTTCGCCGGAAGACTGGATGCCTCGCTCCCTCGACTTGCCTCCAGCCAAGAAAGCCTTTCCACGGCTCATTGTATCAAAGGCACTTATAGGCTTTATCTTGTTAATCATGATGGGTGTCCTGATTTATATCGCAGGAACTGTTTTGTTCCCCACTTCCCCTGAGTCGTTTTTCTACTCGCCGCAGTTCAGTTTTAAAATACCTGTAGACATTCCCGCAAATGCCTCGGTTTTATACCTATATTTATACATCATTCTATTGGCGTTTATCATCATCATGAGTTTCCTCAGGCGCGGCCTTGAAATCACGATAGATGTAGTGAATCACTTTACGTCACCCACAGATTTCCCGTTCCGAAAACGCGAAATAACAGTGGATGATTACCCAGTCCGAAAGCGGATTGCTAACCGGTTTGAACACACGATCGATACGCTTTTGAAAGAAGATGAAAACCCTCATCTTGTAATAGTCGCCCACAGTCAAGGAACTATTATTGCCTATGACGCTCTTTGCGAAGGGTTGTGGGAGAAAAAACTTAAGGGCAAAGTTGCAAGTCTAACTATTCTGACTTTCGGTTCACCGCTTACTCATATTTACCAGCACTATTTTCCGCAACATTATCCGAAGCTATATGAGGGGCAAGGCGAACCTCGACTAAAATCGCTTTCCGAGCAACCAAACGTCAAGTGGTACAATGTCTATCGGATCGACGATTATATAGGTACATACATTCATGGGGTGACGAATAGCTTTCCAGAAAATATGCCCATGAGCCCTGACGGGCACGTCAAATATTGGCAGCAAGATATTTTCCAAGAACTCAAAGATAAGTTACTGGTAAAGGTTCGTCGAGGGATATAGTTCCAGCTCACCACTCCTCCACCTCATCACTCTCCCCACCATCGGGATCGGTATACTCCGGCTGATCCCCCAGCTGCTCTGAAATACTCTGCTCCACCTCACTGTGGTGCACCGCATAACGCTCACGTATGATGTCGCGAAGTGCGTCTCGCTCCTCCATACTCATACGCGGCAGTTGTTCCATATGCCCAAAGGGACACGTCATCGTCACGGCTGATTGTGTGACGTTTCTCACTGAGGCAGCAAAGCTCCCTTTAGGTTGACGTTCAATAAACTCCGGTGTGGTGCGCAGCATATGGCAAAGGGTGCGAGCATCCTTGTCAGAGACACCACCGGCAAATTTGATTGAGGTATTGGCGGCAAAACTCTCCACGAGCTTTGCAGGTAACTGGCCAACATACTGATGTGCCAATATCATCCCCACATTGTACTTCCGTGCCTGTTCTAATATCAGCGCCACATTCTGATCCACATAGTCCTGGCACTCATCCACATAGACATAACAGGGCAGTCGTTTCTCTTTAGGAAGGGTGGCCCGCTCTTGGGCCGCTTGCGCAATCATGGCAATGAAAAACCGTCCGAAGATTTCCGTGCCATTTTGTTTGAGGAGATCTTTGGCGGTGTTAATCAAAATGACCTTGCCCGAGTTCATCTCATGGAAGAGGTCGAGTTTATTTTTAGGATGCGAGAACATCCTCTCAAACGTCTGGTTTTCGAGAATGCCCCAGAGACGGCGGAGTATCTGCTGTTTGGTTGCCGTAAATTCTCGGCTGTTGAATTCGGTATCGAAAAAGGCACGTGCCGTGCCTTTGAGTTTGTCGATATGCGGACGGTATTTCTCATAGCCATCCGGTTCCATGAGTTCCCGCAGCGTTTGGATGTTCGCGTCAGGAATATAGAGCATGAGGCGCATGATGTATCGGAAGATCACCGCCTGCTTTTGCGTGAGTTCCGCTGAAAGGAGCGACCCCAGCACAAAGTCATAGAGTTCGAGGATGCCATTGATGAGACGCTCACGCTCAAGGGGTGCGTAGCTGTTGATACGCTCCATGCCCACATCAAAGAGGTTGAGCGCCACCGGATATTCAATATCCGTGGGGTCAATCAAACAGAGCTTATCGCTCAAGGGTTGTCCTGGTGCAAAGTCCTTGAGTCCTGAAATGTTTTTGATGAGATCGCCCTGGCTATCAATGACAATGACCGAGGCGTTTCCTGCACGTACCTTCTCGATATCTTGCGCAATGAGATATTGGAGTGTTTGTGTTTTGCCGTGACCACTTCCCGCAACAATCCAGTGATGCTCAAACCGGACTGCATCGGGTACGGGGAGCGGCATGGTGACCGCAAAGAGTTCGGCAAAGGGTGTGCCAGCGAGATATGTTTTGACGAGTTCTTCGGACGTCTGCTTGCCAGCTTCAGGCCAGCGCAAGCGATCAGGACGTTTTTGTGCATCTTCAAGACTGAGTTTGCTAACCGCGAGCAGATTATTGACGATGGTACGCGCAAGATATTGGCCAGGCCGAACGTCGATACTACCCGGAGATGGAGCAAGTGGGAGCACGTCTGTAATCAGACGTGAGATAAACGCTGCCGGATCGTCGATAAGAGCAAGGATAGGTACTGGAATGACCATGCCACTGCTGGCTGTTGGCAGTATTGGGATGGCGGTGCCGAGTGCTGTGAGAATTGTAGAGAGGCGAGTGATCCACTCGGATACAAGTTCATTCTCACGAGCGAAAAAATCGAGACGTTGGCGCAACACGGCGCGCGTTTGCGCAGCAGCGATGGCATCATTGGTACCGGGTAACGGTGGCATTGCAAACAAATCCATCTCGCGAGTAACGAGATCAGAGGCACAACGCGCAAATGCTTGTCGCAAATTGATTGGTAGAGGCCGTGCACCGAGCGCATCAAATAGGAGTTTGTTGGCAATGCGTGTAGGCTGACCCGGTTTGGCGTTTGGTGAGCGCGCAAGGACACGTTTCAGTGTTTTGGTTAAGTCGCGCGTATCAGCTTCTGTGCGTTCGGCGACGCTGCCGCGTGATAGGCGGGTGATCAGGCCTTCACCCTGTGGACTTGGCAGAATAGGAATCAGCTTGGCCATTATTCTGTTCTCCTGTAGTAGCCGTAGACGCAGCGCGTACCGTTACGCGAACAATCGTGGATGTCATCGATGACACCATCGATCACAGCGGTGATATGGCGTGAGACACTCACAACCAAGCGGCCAGCGGGCAACTCGTCAGCGCATAAATGAACACGACAGCCCTGGCCGATTTGCATCGTTGGCGTCCAGTGCCAACCGAGATCGATCAGATACGGGTGGTAAATTTCGCGAGCCATGCCATCACGCGGTGTGGGGCCGGATTTCTTGATATCTCGGGCGACACGATTGCGATGAGTTTGGGCATAACTGCGTGCCCGTTCTGTAAGTGCATCATAGATATCTTGATAGGACAGGTTGGTGGCAATAGCGATCGAACGGCAGACGCAATCACCGGTGTGACCTCGGTAGCCAGCAGCGGCGCGGGCGCCATCGTTAAAGACAAAGTGCATAATTCATCTCCGGTAATTGGGCCTCCAGGCTGCCGGTGGTGTTATGTCGGGATCGGCTTCAGCGTCGGGAGCGAGGATTTGCTCGCGACCTGTTTCAAACGTGAGTGCATTATCGACGGTCACCTTGAGTTCATCGAAGGTTGCGGTGATTTCGTTCTCGCAGGCGATAAGTTGCGGCATGTTGGTGCACGTTATGACGATGCTATTGCACATATCTGCGACGGTGACATGAAAGGCGGTGCGGGCACGCAGCCAAAAGTACAGGGCGGCAATATCGGCCTTGATTATGGCGCCACTGTCTTTCGTGCGTAATGGGGAGAGGGAGCGTTCACGTTCGCAGGCTGCTGTAGCGCGCCGATCAAACTCGAGGGCTTCGGGCACGATGTATGCGGATTGCTCATAGAGGCGGTGTGCTTTAATAACACGACGCTCTTCCTGACTGGTGACAAGTGTGACGTCGAGTGTGTACCGCAACTGGCGGAAGACAGTGCGGTGCTGCGAGCGATGAAGAAGGAGGCGCATAGGAGAGGCTCCTCTTTAATGTCGCTTCGGCCACCAGAGACCGAAAGGTCGGAAAAGGAGGTCACCCATCCGCCAAACGCCCCATATGTACAGTTTGATAAGGGGAGCGATGAGGGCTGTGACGAGGCGAATGAGACGGTGGATAAAGCGTATCAACATACAATGCCTCATTGGGTTTCGGTTGTTTGATCACAATGTTGAAGTGTGATCCGCACGAGACGTGTGGTGGAACAATGATATGGGGCAATGCAGGTACGACCGCGGTTAATGACGATTCGGTCTATTTCGTAGATGACACTCTCTGTTTTGTACTGCCAGTCGGTGAAGATCATCATGATCGCGGCCTTCTTGAAAACCTCGGGCGTGATGACCGAGATGGGGGTGTGGTACCTGCTCGTGGATGACACAAAGGACAGTCTGGATTGGGATCGATCGTTCTAGAACGGTCAGGCAAGCTGCCATCGAGAAATATCTCTCGTAGATGCCAGTGCCGCGGGCGAAAACAAATAATCGTGTCGACGGCATAGACGATGAGACCACTAGTAACGCTCAAGACATCAATAATGCCAGGCAAGTTACACGGATAGCTGGCGTCATCGAGCATGTGCGGGAAGGCACAGCCCCAACAGGCACAGTCGGGTTCTTGTACGAAAACATAAAGCGCGTTGGCATCACGTCCAACGGCCGCATGAATGACTGGGATGCCATGTTGGATTGCATACGTTGTGACGGCACGACGAGTGGTATTGTTGTCAACACCGGCAATAATAATATCGGGGAGATCGAAATCACTGTCGCGTTCGGTGAGCTCCTGGAAGCGGAATGGCTGGGCGCAAATTTGGGTGGGGAAAAGACCATCGCGGGCGAGATGCTTAGCAAGTTGGATAGCCTTGTATTTGCCGACGTCGCTGTCTGTGAAAAGCTGTCGTGTGAGATTTGGAAGTTCAACGCGATCGTCATCAAGAAGTGTCAAGCGACCGAGACCTTTACGAACCAAGGCAGCAGCAACCGGTGAGCCAATTCCTCCACTGCCAACCATGAGGACGTGCGCGGCCTGCATGGGAACCAATTCAAAGCCTTCGACTTTGTCTTGGGCGGCGTTGAGTTTTGCCCGTTGCCTAGGGGGCAATGGGCGCGTGTAATATGTTTTGGCGCGACGGAAAAACATCTTAGACCTCGCTAATCTCTAGCTTGATAAGTTTTTCGCGTGGCGTCTCTTCAAGCATCTCAAAGCGATTGCCATATATGGTGAGCTCGAAATCCCTTGCAGTCGAAAACAAGCGGACATAGCCGTCGAGATTGAAGATGCCAGCGATGGTATTCGTCCAGCCGATGTCGACCATGCGCTGTTGGTTCGAGAGATCGGTGACAGATGGTTTTGTTGATGCCGCACCGCGCATGATGTGGCTGTGCCACATTCCCATGAGTTTGTGTTGGTCTTCCTCAACCAGCTTAACGATCTGGGTGTGGGTAGGTGCAGGATTGGCCTGGACATACGATGGGCTTTGCGATGCCATGGTGACATGTTGCAGGCTACTTAAAATGTGAGTACCGTCGGGCGTCACCGGGCCGGTGATCAAGGCCATGCGCTCTCTGCCTTTATCATCGCCAGTGAGAAACTGCCAACATTCGCGCAAGAAGAGACTTGAGACAACATAATGCAGTTCCGAGGAGACAGGCTGTATGTCCCCGGCTAACCGGACGCGTCGCATGGCTTCACGCACGGCGGTTATTTCCTGAAGATAAGCAGCACCATCAATAAGTGATGCCTGCCAATTGTCGGGTATCGAGGCCATGGTGGTCGCCATTGCCTCGAGACGTTTTTGTGCAGCGTTTTCAAGACAGCGTTCTACCTCAAGAACAAGTGCCTTTGCAGCGGCGGAACCCATAGGCTTGGGAGTACGACGGAATAACATATGTATCTCCTCTGCTATCGCGCGCCTGCAAGACGGAAACTTTCCGCCAGGAGACGCTCAACGTATGCGATGACCGCGTTAACGTCCTGATCGGCTGGATTATGATGCAGGTGAATACGCATCCAGCCGGATTTATCGTTGTGAAAGCAAACAAACTTAGGATGGTTGCGCACGACCTCCGGTGGCTTCTTGATCAAAACGTTGAAGCGATCGCCACGTTTCTCAATCTTCCCGTGCCAGGTGCCGTGGCGGCAGGCGTATGGGCCACTCCAGCGTTTGCCAGAGCGGCGCCAACCACGTTTTGCTGTCAACGGGGTGTTGTCGCGGGCGACGAGCTTGGTAGAAGCTCGTCGCTGTGGGGTGTGGCGCACCACTTTGAGTGACGCGCTTCCAAAGAGCCAATCAAAGAGGCTCATGCTGCGATCCTCCGACCCGCATCAACCATCGCGCTACAAGCCAGCATGTCGCCGTCTTCGACACGCGCGAAGATCGCATCGTTCGGGTTAAAAACTGTTTCCGGCTGATTTGAAGGGGAGAGCTGGAAGCCGCTATTAAGATCCAAGGAATTCAATATGTCCCTGGTGGTCGTGCCCGGCAAAATAGTCAGCGTCTCTGTGGGGCGTTGTGAGCCTATAAATTTTACTCCGATTTGCTTTTCTGTGTCGTTTGTCATTACGGTTTCTCCTATATAATGTTGATGATGGCAGTGGTTAGTTAAGCGTGTAGTCCTCCTCTGTTGTTTGGCTGGCAGTGTCGTCAATCGGTTCCAATTCATCGTCAGCGCTGTCCTGTTCGGACAGCTCTTCAATAATCCGTTCAAGACTGCGGATGTCGCCGCGGATGGATACGGCCAGAGCGCGCATCATTTCGAACACCTCAACGGCAGCGGGAAGCTCAGCGGTATCATCAAACTGGACGGCGTTGCGTTGGGCTATTTCCACAACTTCAAAAGCGAGAATAACATTACTAGTCACTGTTACAATCCTTGTGATATATGTATGTGATAATTAATACATACTATATAACAAGTGCATATATCAATTTATGTTGCAAGCAAAAAACTCCCGGCCAAAGCAAAGACCGGGAGTATTGGGCATCACCATCCTAAAAAAATATCGACATCCTGCCCTAAGCAGCATAGAACAAAACAAGAATATTTACAAGCGCGCAAACCTCACACTTGTAATACATATTGGATATGTGATAGGGTCAACCATCGATATCTAAATTTGAACACCATCCTTTTCTTTCGAAAAGGGAAGGAGGTTTACCTAATGGAGTTGAAAGCAAATGACACACCAAACGTTGTAGGACTAAAACGCCGCGCGGAAACGAATGTCCCATTGTTGGATGACCCGCCATTGGGGCATTTGCAAGCGCTGGTCTTAAAGAAGTTGGATACGCTCGGCAGCGAGGCCTTCGGGTACAATGTGCTGGAGGAGCTATCCCTCGAAACAGGTGTATGGATAGACCATGCACAAATTTATTCGACTATCAGGAAACTGATAGACAAGAAATTTATTGAGTTAGAGGAAACACGTGCCCAAAAAAAGGGCCCTCCACTGAAAATCTATCGGGTTCGGGCAGCAGGTCACGCTGCACTTGAGGCCACAGCCGACCATCATCAGGCGGTTGCGGAGTATATAAAAAAGTGACTGAAAGAAGGCACTTTAAAAGTGTCGCTTTATCAATGGTGTGAGGAAAATGAAGGAAGGAGACTAACAGAGGAGAAAACGACGTTGAATAAAAAGATCTTGATAAGTGGTCAAGACCGGGTGGAACCCGACCCGGTCGAGATCGCGGGCACTACCCGCAAACCTCTTCGTGAGGCATATGCATTGCTATATAGCTATGCGTTGCTGAACGATAAGGAAATGGCCGAAGAATGCTATGCCGGTTTGAGACAATATGACAAACTTGCAGCGGTGCATGGGATAGCTGAAGCGGAAAAAGAGCTTTGGAAGAAAATTCGGGTATCAGGGCTATTTGGTTCAACAAGCCTGATTGATGGTCGTACAGATTGATTATTGAGCCCCCATCAAAATTGGAATCAAAAGCAATTACGACCACAAAAACCCACCTGAACGATCGTTCAGGTGGGTTTTTGATGGAAGACAATGCGCTTCAAGGAAATATCACGCAGAAATTTACCACTACAACTCCTCGAGCACTAATGACCTGGTACAATGTCGTCAAAACAATCAACGGCAACAAATATATCTACCAGCAACGAACCTATCGCTATGGCGGTAAGATGCGTACTGAGAACAAATACGTCGGC
Organism: Methyloligellaceae bacterium; assembly: GCA_965224165.1. GTDB lineage: Bacteria > Pseudomonadota > Alphaproteobacteria > Rhizobiales > CBDCYM01 > CBDCYM01. The sequence goes on from CBDCYM010000011.1 coordinate 3,309,975, forward strand.
CCGGTTGGCGGTGGGAGGCGTGCGGGCGCGGTTGTAAATCTCACAAGCTTTGATGAATCGGAAGCCCAAAACATCGTGATCAAGGACAAGTGTGATCTTCCACCACCAAGGAGCTCAACGCCGCAAATTCACCAGTACATTCGCAATCGAAGTGACGTGAGTGAACGCGCTCTCATAAAAGATGAACAATATGCCTATGAAAAGATGGTGGAACGCGGACTTACCACTACAAATCTCAAACCAATTCATGTGCAGCAAGGACGAGCGATTTCGCGGGAGGAAAAAGAGAATGGATACTACGTCTACGCTGGCTATGGCCAACGGACTTTATTCAAGCGAGAGTATCGGAAAGCACTCGCGGAGCGGTGGATTGATGCAATTAGAAATCAAGACCCAGATTGCTACTCGTCACTCTGTATGTGGGTAAATTTTGAGACGAGTTTTGCTGCACTTGCATCGACAAAGAGTTGGTTCGCGTTTTTTGTCGATTGGTGGCATGGACGCAAACGCGGGCACGATCAGGCAGTTGAAATGCTCGGGGAGATGATCCAACACGGGCAGGAAAAGACATACGAGAAATACGCCAAAGCGGCACGGAAAGCAGAGATGGCCGCCATTCGGGAGTGGAAGAAATTTAATCGACTGGTGCGGCCAAAAGCACGCAAGCGGCAATACAAAAAATGTCTGAAGGTAGAAGCAAAATCAAAACTCCTCGGTGCCAAACATGGGCAAGCATTGTGGGTGCGGATGCACGTCTTCCATGAGCGGCCGGTGGTGGCACGTCGTTCACGTAAAAAATGGATTGCTGAAACGCCTGAAGAGGCAAGAAAACGTTTTACGCACAAGCAATATGTGAAGCCATCACGCCGCCTTTGGTAAAATTACCACTACAATTTTCTTCGATCATGCCCAAGGCATCTTGGTGCCAGTCATCGTCCGGTTGAGCACGGTGACGGAATTATCATCGTGCGCTGCGAGGATCGATAATGAAAACGGCCCCAAAATGCTTGTTGTTTGTGCAGTCGCGGATGACTGGATGGTAACGAAAACTCATGTGCAGCACACGTTTGGGATGTGCACCTGTCAAAACGACCTGAAATGTCATGTGTTTCAGAACTCTAGCTCGCTATGCCACTGGGGGATTACATCATTCCCTTATTAAATCCCCGCCCATGGGTGTCAACATATACTGCATTGTGTTTTGATATTGCGTTTTGTCTATACAAGACGCAATAGTCCGAGTGTTTAGAAAACACTGTTAATCACTCAAACAATTGTTCTGTATAGATAATTCAGACTGCGGTGCAGCTATGTGCTTGGGGATACGGTATCGCCCTCTGTATCCGCACCACTGACAAAAGAAAAAGGGGCCGGGCATAACCCGACCCCCCACCCTACGAAAGGGCCTTTCGCGCAGCTTGCATCTGCCGCGCAACGAAGTCAGTTTGGTCGATGCGGTCATCAATCCATTCCTCGATTTGAGACGACAACCACGCGACACGGCATTGGCCAAGCTTTATCCGCTTAGGGAATTTGCCCGCCTTCTCCAGCCGCGCGATGTGCTGAAACGAGTATGGAATGCCATACACCGACTTTAACTCCTTCTTCGATACAAGCTTTTTGGTTTGAGTCATCTCGAATACCCCTTGTATAGGGAACATCCGGATGCCCAGTCCCGGCTAGCCATACCGAAACCCATATGGGCACATGGAATCTATGCAATTCCTATGTGGAGCGCAAGATGAGCATAGGTGAACATGGGGGAGTATTTTCAAGAATACTGCTGTATGTCGGGCAAAATCGGGAGTTTTGCTTTCATTTGCACAACAATGTATAGATTTCCACAAGGTAACTGAAATGATTAGTTATGGGTGCGCTCTGTGGAGCAAAGGATCGTATGGTGGGGGCGTGTATCATATTTTGTCAGTTGTGTGGAGAAGTGTGAGCTTATGTATTTATGCTGAGGTATTTAACACGTGACCAAACTTATCCTTCGATAATGTCAACAACGATCAGTGAAGTTGAAATCACCAAAGGCCGAGCTGGGGTATACGGTGTTGGTCGAAGTATATAAAAGCTGAGACGCTATATGCTCTCAGTTTGAACCTTTCGGAAAGTGCCATGAGTGGGCGCACAAACAATTAATTGTGGGCCTTAGGATCAGTTTGATAGAAGGTTGTTGATATTCAAGGTTTAAAATACGTAATTGAATTTATTCTTGTCCTTGAATCTGAGAGTTCTGATATGACCCTAAAAAAAGCTGTCGTTGAAGAAGAAGAAATTCCGGTTTTGATTAGAAACGTGCCAAAACCGGTCGTGGCTGAATTCATTAAACTGGATCAGAAAAATGCTCGCAATTTGGTGCATTCAAGATTGAGAGATGTAAGCGGAAAAAATGCTGTTTTTGAAGGTGTAGATTTTTCATATGCAGTTATTGAACGAGGCTATTTCCACAATGCCAAATTTCATAAGTGTAAATTCATTGGCACTAGATTTACGGATTGCAATTTTCGCAGTAGTCAATTTTCAGAGTGCAAATTTAAATATTGTGAGATCAATGGCACACGTATTCCAACCCATGAAATCCTGAAAAATTTGCCGGATGAGCCCAATATTCGGCGCGAGCTTTTGCAGACATTAAGAAAAAATTCAATTTCGATTGGCGATGTCAGTTCAACCCGTACATTCGTTCTTTCCGAAATTGACGCTAAGAAAGAGCACCTTAGGCGTGCTTGGCAAGGAGAAGACTCCTACTACGGAAAAAAATATTCAGGATTCATAAAGAAGCTAAAAATAGGAACACAACGGGCACTTCTTGGTCTGGACTCTTTTCTTTGGGGCCACGGGGAACGGTTATGGAAAATGCCTTTTTCTATTTTGGTCTTATTGGCATTTTCAGCCACTCTTGCCACCTTCTTTAGTATTTCGAACAGTGCTGACCCCACATTGTTGTCTTTGTGGGACTCGTTCGCAAACTTCTTTATTTACTATACAAGTCTCTTTTTGGACGTCTCAACTAATGTGAACACTGTGAAGATTGTTTGGCTAGAGTGGATCATTTCCCTATGCCGCTATGTTGCATTTGGTGTGCTCGTTGCCGGACTATTTCGTTGGTTTTCTCATCGATGAAAACAATTACTAAATTTCCGAGTAGCATCGCAAATATCTCAATATTTGGCTCACACGTTCGAAATGATTCCGATGAGTTGAGCGATTTAGATTTTCTAATCTTAGTTCGAGACGGAACTGGAAAGACACCGGATGCTGAAATACTAACCTACGGTCAAAAAGTGTTTGGGAAGCCCCCTTCACTGTCATGGTATGGTATTAACAAATTGAAAACCATGTTCAATGAAGGTCATCTTTTTGCATGGCACCTTTATTTAGAGTCGAAGCCGATTGAAGAGTTTCCTGCGGTTTCGTCGCTTTTTGGGAGACCAAATAATTATCAGTCTGCATTAGCAGATATTGCTGGGTTGCAGTTCTTGGTCGAAGGAGTGAAAACTGCAATCTATGCTGTTCCAGAAAATGCCGCTTTTGAGCTAGGCATCTTGTATGTCTGTGCACGTAATATTGCCATGTCGGCTAGTTGGCATTTATTAAAAACTCCCGACTTTACTCGGCATTCGCCTTACAAGCTTGGGCGACTCAATTGTCCAGTTGAACCAGGCACTTATAACCAAGCCATGAGATGTCGAATGGCCGGACAAAGAGGGTTGGCACCCCCTACAGGCGTGTCCAAAAAAGATGTATTGGAATTTCGAAAGCAGTTATTACCTTGGATCGAAGAATTGATAATGGAAATAAAAAATGTCCACAAAATTGAAAATGAATAGAAGCGAGAGATTCTGTCAAAGAGTCGAAATTGAACGCAGAGTATTGGGCGCACTTAACAAATCGCGTTACGGTAGCCAAATGCCTATGGTTGGATTGACCGCTCTCGGAATCGAAAATTGGATTACGCGGGCCAAACCCTTTTTTCCAGAGAAAAAATTAGAAAGTATTGGCGATATTCTAAGATCTATAGCAATCAAAACTGGGCTGATTGCAGACAATAGCCGTGCAGTATTTGATCCAGGAGTTTTGACGTCAAACCCAAACGTTAATACCCTCCTGAAGAAACTTGAATCGCAATTGGAAGACCAAATTCCATTGTCGCCAGAGTAGTTAACAGGTGTGCATCGTAGTTCCATCGGCAAGGTGGTGTGCAATGTTGAAGCAAAACAGGATGAGATAATCGCGGCGCTTGATATTCTTTTTCTGGGATTTTAGCTACGCGTTCACATGAAGAACCAAGCCCATCAAACACACATACCACCCCATAATTGCCCACTAAAACACCTGCGATGGTGTTACCCATTTGTTACCCATCACGATTTTCGAAATTTGAGATACTTGCTAAGTTATTGATTTTGTTGGTAGCGGAGGAGGGACTTGAACCCCCGACACGCGGATTATGATAACGCTATCAAATTGTAAAGTTCAGTAGAATCAACAACTTACAAGGGCGTCCGTTGCAATTTTTGCCCAATAGTGCTGCACTGTAGATAACTGATCCCCGCAAAATCCCCGCACCTGGGGTTATAATCTATAGGCATAAAGGCCTTACGAACTCTGTATTATTGAGTAATTATGCAGACATCAATCCGTAGAAAAATCCAAGTCAAATCATTATCGAAAATCAAAAGTTCATATCGGATTCACCTACGTTGAATTGTAAAAAAGCCAGTCTCTCCTACAATATAGAAGACACGTTTAACGGTTGGACGTTATTGCAACCTCAAACGATTCTTTTTTTCGTTTGCACCCCATCAGCTCGCCACAGCTCTGATCAATTTTGCGACTATCTGTAATTAAAAAGGAAGCTAATCTTTTCATTATTCATTACAATCAAAGTTGAGAGCTTTTACGCCGTCTCTGTTGTATAGAGAACTTTTTTGTTCTTGTTTGACGGACTGTTACTGAATGCAGGGTTTCGGCATTTGCAAAATGACTTCTAACGTGTAGATCTACTGGTGAACCAATATTTTTGAGCACGCTCTCTAACGGGAGGTCTATGTGAGTAACGTTGTTACGTCCGTCAATCTCATCATTTGGCATAATCAACTCGATCCCACCATCACCTAATTGGTTATAACAATCGTCTCTAAGACTGAATATATCTATCATGAACACCTTCTCATCATTTCTATTTCTTGTTTTTTGGAAGGACGTAAGGAGCAAATCTTTGATTAGTTCAGCCTCACGTCCTTGAACAACAATCCGCTTACTGTTCAATGGATCGGTGTTGCAGGAAAAAAGACGTTCCAGAAGATGACAAACAATTTCAAGCATTTGTGCTTTGGCACGATTTGTACTGCTATTAAGAAGTGGATAAAGGTACTTGGTGATCCATACATATACGGCCATGGGGATGCCTAAATCTTGTGACGTTTTCAATTCCTCAATAAGTTGGTGGGATGCGCTTATAAGCTGATCTTTATTCTCACGCAGGCCTATAAAGGCGGGACGCCAAACGGAATTTTGGAGTGGATCTTCACTTTCAGGTTTCCACGCCGTAGCAAGAAACTTGATATAGCTGGCCCTGACATGACAGCGGGCTTCAGCCAATGTCTTGATCCAATGTGCTAATTTTTCTTTTTCATTGTTCTCTTTCAAAAATTGTTCAACACCATCAGAAAAATTGTCTGAATATTTCTGATGCTCTGCCCCATCTGGTACATGCGTTATCATGCGTTTTGCGACTTGAAATTCTGCAAACGATCTATGCGGAAAAAAGTAAATGTCACCAGGCTTACGCTCCAAAAATGATCCCGATAGATATTCTCTTTTTTTGGAATCAAGATCGATTGCATCTCCCGAAGGTAATGCTTCAAAGATATCATCAGATATATCATCTATGGTGAAATTGGTTGTTTTATTTTTGCTGACCCATAAATAATAAGCTACTTCCGCGAGAAAACTCAGTCTATCTTTAGATGATATTGGCTTACGTGCTGCTTTTTGTGTTTCCCTATCAGCCAGGCGAGTGAAAAACGCCTCATACAAATTCCATCTAGAAACACCATCGCTAACAAACACACTCAAGTCATAATCCGGGTCTGCTGCAATTTCTACAAGTATGCGGGCGTGAACGGGGCGCGATAGCACCTCTGGCGCACTCTTCACAATCGAGGACAATTCACTAGAACGCTCATCAATCCACGAGACATTAGCTTCTCTTCCCTCTCGTTTTGCTGAATTACGCTCCATAACCATCAAATATTTGGGTATGAATTGCAGCAGCTCATCCTCATTAAAATGTTCTAGCTGATATTCTTCATATTCGAGCCACTCAAAAACTCGTCGCCAATCACCGTTTTCAAACTTACGGCCTCTAAGAACCAAAAAATGTTCTGAATCGCTTATAAATGCACTGGGACGTCCTATTAGAATGACTTTTGCTTGGCCCTCTGCAAGTTTGTTTAGATCGGAAACTGTCGTGCGAAAATCTGCCCAACTCATAGCATGCTTCATCTCGTCAAAACCATCGAGGACAATAAGAAACCTCCCTCTTTGGTTAAGTTCCATAAAGCTCTTGTAATTGTAACCTCGCACTGCGTTATATGCGGTGAATTGTGCTCCTAATAATCCTTCGAGATTTGTCGCCCTCGTAATGTCTCCCAGTCTCATTAAAATTGGTCGTCTTTCATGGGGGTCTTGAAGCGCTTTTTTTGCTTGTTGTGAAACTAGTCTATACGCGAAGCTTGTTTTGCCAGAGCCATAGCCAGCCAGAATTGCTAACGGCTTTGCATTTTCGGTCTCAAGCCATCTATCGACGGTTTCTATGAAAGGAGCACATTCGATTGAGTCTTTTTCGCGTTTAGCCCTGGCTTCAATATAATACTCATTCAGACCATCTTCCTCAAAAATACAAGATAGCTGCCTTATGTATGGTGTGATCTCAAAGATATTGTTCTCAAGTTCCCTAATACTCTGATGCCGAAGATTTGATTGTTCTTCATTTACAAAGCATTCCGCATCAGATGTGATACCGTTGCGCGAAACTATTAAAAGACTTGCGGGAGCATTTCTGTTTAAAATGCCTGAATAATCGCTAAAGATGAGAGTGACGTCATTACGCCCCAATCTGTCGGTGTGGTCCTTGGCTTCAACGTAAAGCTTTACCGTTCTTCCGAAGTCGTCATATTCGAAAAAAATATCTGTTTTCTTTCCACATGCACGCTTTTCTAATTTAGCCTCTCCATACTTCATTGACAGAAGGTTTGCAGCCGTGCAGCGCAGCTCTTCCCCTGGCAAATTTTGGTCACGTTCGAGATCATATATGGACAATATTCTTCCTCACAACTTGTAGCAAAAATACTAATTGTGTTAGCTGTATTTAACTAACGAAGTATACCGATACAAATCTGGTGCACGAAAAATATGAGTTTATTTTCAACAAGATTATCGACCAAAAACTTTGGTGGTTCTGTATCTGATAAATATAAAGCGATAATATCGTACGGGTTGTGCCATTGGCTTGGATGAAAGTTTCGCTTTCCCATTTGATATTGCAGATAGCCAGAAATGAAAGCTTTACATTGTGCTAAAAAAATATCTATGTCGCGTCTTGCGCATCGCGTAAAAGGATACTTAGTGTCTCGCGTTACCGTCGGCCTATGTCGGCTTTGAGAGCTGCTTAACGGCGCGAGTGGTAGCGTTGACAATTCGGGGGTAGCTAATCTGTTCGCCATTGGCTTTGGCCTTCTGAAGTAGGACAGCGGCCTTTTCGACCTCGCCCAGGCCAACCTAGACAACGCCCAGATTACCAAGACCATTACCCTCTCCCCTCCGGTCACCAATCTACCGTGAAATGAGGAGAGCGTGCTCATAATCTGGGTTGACAAGTATGAGATCGGGACGTTTGATGAGGACACAGCGGCTCTTCTCCCATAGTGTCAGTCTACTGGCAGACTCATACGTTCTATAGACGGTATGATGTGACGATTTTGATTTTCTAGGTGTTGGAGGCCGTGGGAGGAAGGGTTCTACCCTGCTGTAGAATGGAAGGGTGTATGTATTTACTTTCGTGTACGTTCAAGCATTCTGGCGCTGACGCGTAGGACTTCGGCGGCCTCGAGAGTTGTCAGGTAGTATTCTGGCTCAGTTGGTTTGGAAGCTTCTTCTTTTCTGTCCATCATCACACTCCCCTCCGCCAAACAAGATTATGTACATCTCCATTTCTGAAGAGAGCAGCCTTGAGAGGTTCAGATAGAAGAGGATCATAAATGCGGACACCGAGATATTCGCCGACCTCGCGCCTTTGCGCAGTTTTGCGCCAGGCAATGCCAATTTGAAGGTCGCCACGGAAGAGTTTGTAATCAGCCGCATTGCCTTCCGATTTGTTAGTGTTTTCGACAAAGTGAACGTCAGCGTCGATGGTCAGGGTTTTGATGTAGCCCTCGTAACCATTTTTGACGGCTTTAAATCGTCCAATGACGGGCATGGGGCGGTTCTCCTTTAGGTTTTATCTTTGGGGAATGAGACGTGGGAACTTAAGAGAGAGGCGGTTCTTGGTGGCTCTTGTATCTCGGATGGTTCTTCCTTCTTGAGCGGCTGATCGTGTAGATCTCTACGGGCTTTTTTGAAGGCGATGTCGCCATCCAAAAAAATCTCCAGCATATAGGGAATGAGATCTTTGACCTCTTGCGCCTTTCCATAAGTTTGCGCATAGATGGTGGCGTAATCGTCTAGCTTTTCTTTGAGGCTTGTGCGTATTTGAATATTGAGTCGCGTTGTGGTGTCGCTCGGCAGTTCTTTCAATTTGATCATTGAGCCGCCTCCTCTATTTTGTAGGGTTTGAGGATGATGTCTTTGTTAACAATGATGTTGAGCGGCCAGCCGGGCCGGATTTTTATGGTTGGCTGAATATCCAGATTGCGCTGAACGATTTTCTGACCGGCTTGATTGGCACTGCTTTGGGTCGACTCACGAATGGCTTTGAGAAGATCACTTTCTGCGCTGTCAAAGGTAAGTTCTGTTCCGACACCGAGAAGTGTTGAAAGAGCGATGCCTTTCACGAGCTTCCAGTCATGAAAATCAACCTCATCTTGAAGTCCGGCATAACCTGATGGATCGGTCGTAGGCAGATTATCAATAATGACGGATGAGCCATCGGGAAGAATGATCCTCTGCCAAATGACAAGGGCGCGGTCCTGACCGAAAGCAACGACGCTGTCATATTTGCCGATGAGACGGGAGCCTTGCGGAATAAGGATATGTCGGCCGGTCACCGAGTCATAAACATGCTTGGTCACCTGCGCCATCACCTGACCAGGTAAATCGGAATTTAGGCCGGTCAACAGGCTTGCCGATATGATTGTCCCGGCCATGAGCTGATAGGGGGAAACCGCCTGTTGCAGCCCATGTTTGTTGTAGATCTTGTCATCAAGTTTCGTTTTTAGAAATGCAAGCTTGCTGCGCTGTCTGCCTGGATCTTTGTCCGGATCTGTTGGCAATCCATTGGCATTAACATTTGTGTCGAAGTTGCTTGTCAATCTCGAAAGGGCCGTTAATTGACTCGGAAGGGACAGAGAACTTGGACTGGAACTCCTTTTTACTTTTCCTTGCCCATTTGACGGTGTTTTCAACCTCACCCGGAAAAACAATCCCGATTCACGACTCTTTTGGGCCAGGCGGGCAAGACGAACGCGTTCTGCATGTTCGAGATCTGTTTGCCCCTGAGACTTGAAGGAGAGCTTGGGTGGAAGGGATGAGTCTTTTCCAGCCTTCTTGAGTGCATCTCCCACCTTGACCTGATCAGGCTCAAGCTTCGGGATTTTATCATAAGATGTTGGCAGCTTCGCCAAGCCATCAGGCTTTGTCTTGGAATCCGTGTTGTAAAGCTCGGTTCGTGTTGAGGTTTTGCTCTTGTCTCCGCGCCAAAGGGAGAGAACAACGATAATGATCAGGATACCCACCAAAAGCTCGACGATAATAAAGAGAGTGAGCTTGTTGATGCGTTTGACAGGCCGCGGTTTTGCTCTGAGTTCAAAATCCTCGGGCGGTTGTTTTTGCTCCGTAGAGGCGGTTTGCTCTTGGGGTTCGGCATTCATTGGCGAACCTCCTTCCAGACGGCATCGGTGCGCACAATCCGGACAATCTTTTGCGGTTTCGCGCCGAGGCGGAGCTCGGCAGCTGCAAAAAGACGGTCAACAATGTAATAGGTGCCTTTGACACGGTAATTGACGAGGGCCGGTTTTCCGGTAGAGCCCATGACAAAGAGTGGCGGCGCTTCACCTTGTGAGAGACCGGAAGGAAACTGAATGTAAACCTTCCTGCCATCGTCAAAGGCGCGGATAGGTTTCCAAGGGGCTTCCCCTTTTATGCGATAGCGGAAATTCAACTTCTCAAGCGTGATGCTGCGATCAATGGTGTTTTGGGTCACCATGGAGACGGCAGTATTTTTCTTACTTAAGGCAACCAGGTCGTCCTGCGGGTAGGTCCAGGAAACGGAAGACATGTAAGCTTTGTCTTGGGATTGAAGCTCTAAGTGATAAGTGCGCCTGTCCGTCGTGATGACAAGATTGGTTTCAATCTCAGAAGCAATAGGTTTAACGAGAATATGAACCTGCGTCTCAGCCCCTTTGCCGCTTTTGGTATCGCCAACAATCCAACGGACCGTATCACCGGCTGAAACCGAGATAAGTTTCTCGCCTGGTTGGAGGGCAATATCACTCACCTGGTTGACGGCGCTATAAAGCTTATAAAGAGCGCCCTTGGTAAAGGGATAGACTTGAATGGCATTGATAAAGCCATCTTTGCTCGGCTCGAACTTGGCTGCTTTGTTTGCAGACAATAGACGCTCTTTGAGGGAAAGCTTTTTGGCCTTTGCTTTGGCTTTGAGTTTTTTGGGGAGTTTTTTGAGCTGTCCCGGCAAGGGTAGAGGTTCCGCAACCTTGACAATTTTCCGAGGCCGTTCCGGTTCCTTGACTTTCACAGCTTTGCGGAAATTGTCATATTTGATTTCCGCAACTTTGGTTGTTGTCGCACAACCTGTCAGTAATAGAACAAACGTAATGACACAAAGTGTATTCATTTTTTGGCTCCTCCGGGTGAGAGGTCTTTGGACCAGTTGAGGCTGTGGACGTAGATGCCGAGGGGGTTTTTGCGCAGCGTCTGTTCATCACTCGGTGGTTTGATTACGATGGAAAAAACGCCGGTGTAGCGCTCGGATGTTGCGAGAGAACCATTTTCGTATGTTCGTTCCGTCCAACGGATCTGGAAGGAGGTGTCGGACGCCCGCACCACACTGGCCACATCGACAGAGACCGTGTTTTTGCCGACTTTGGAGAACGGATCATTGGCGCGGGCATACTCGTTTAATGTGTTGGCCGCTCGATCTGTGGCGTAGTCATAAACGCTGAGCCAATTGTTGCGCACAACGATCGGGTCTGTTGAGAGAGAGCGAAAATTCTCGACAAAGCGTGCTAAATGATAAGCAATTTGCACATCACTCGGGGTGTAGTGTTTGATGGCAGGTCCGACAGCCCGCACACTGCCTTTGCTATTGACCTCCACCACGTAAGGTGTGATCCGGCTTTGCCCGAGCTGCCAGGCGATAGTTCCCCACAGGGCAAAGGATAAGAGTAGGATGCCAAAGGCCATAAGCCGCCAGTTTTTGGCTTGCACGCGAGCTGAGCCGATGCGCTCATCCCAAACTTGAGCCGCTTTTTGATAAGGCGTTACCGGCTCATCGGTTTCACCATAGCGCAATGTTTGACGTTTAAAGGTCATGAATATTTTTTCCTTCTTAAGTATCGTCTCTGAGCTTTGGCCCCTCCGCGGAGCTTGGCTGGTCGCCGCTGCGCACGGTGTGAGCGGCGACAAGTGTGGCCTCCCGCAAACGCTGTTCCCGGCGAAGACTACGGGCCCAATCTGGAGAATTAGATGTTGAACTCTGTGAAGACGGGATGCTCGGACCACCGCTTGCGGCCAACCCTCCTTGAGTGTGGCCTTGGCCGTAAGCTTCACGAATGGGTTCGGTGGCTTTACGTGCAAGAGTGCTGGCGGGTCCGGTTACGGTTGCTTTGGCAACACCGCTAATGCCGCCTTCTTGGTAAGCACCTGATACGGTTCCAGTCATGGAGGCGGCTGCCTGAACCGCACCGCCTGCAACGGAACCGGTAGCACGTGCTCCGCCCGCAGCAACCATTCCTCCGGCAACACCGGCCGCAGCCAGACCGGCCGTTGCACCAACGGGCGCACCTGCACCAAGTTGCGGGGCGCCGGAGACAAGCCCGGCTGCGATACCAGGTACAAAGATCGAGAGCCCGAAGATGGAAATGGCAGCAAGAATGATGGAGGCTGCTTGCTTGAGAGAAATATCATCGCTGGTAATAGTCAGCGTGCCGAAGATGGAGCTGCCTATGCCAACAATGACGGCAAGCACCATAAGCTTGATGCCGGATGTGATGACACCGCCAAGAACACGCTCAGCCAGAAAAGCCGTTTTGCCAAAAAGCGCAAATGGTACGAGAACAAAACCAACCAGCGTGGTGAGTTTAAATTCGATGATGGCAACGAAGAGCTGAACGGCCAGAATAAAGAACGCGAGGAGCACAATGAGCCAGGCGACAAGCAAAATAACGATTGTGACAAAGTTCGAGAAAAAGGACGTAAATCCGACCAGTTCACCCGCTTCGCGCAACAGAGGACGGGCCGCGTCAAATCCGGTTGAAGCGACAAATCCGGGCCGCAACAGCTGGTCCGCCCCAAAGGAAGCGGCACTTGCCTTTAGCCCAAGACCGGCAAAAGACTCAAAGATAATATTGGCGAGATCCCGGAAATTGTTAAGGAGAAGGGCAAAGAAGCCAATATAGAGAACTCTGCGAATGATTTGCGGTGGGATGTTGTGCTCATTCATGAAGGCATGGAAAAGCCCTGCCATGACCACATCGATCGAAACCAGGGCCGTGGTCAGAAATGCCACGTCCGGGCCGAGCAACCCAAAGCCTGAATCGATATAGGTCGAAAAGGTTTGGGTAAACTGATCTATGACGGCAAGGTCATCCATAAGGCAAAGCTCTCCCGATCGCAAACCTCAATATGAGGTGCGGTTTTGATTTCGAATGATGGTTTGACGAAATTCTTAAGCTAATGAGTTTCGGCTATTTCGATGTATAGGCTTGGCTATCTCCCATGAAATTTTGAAAACGCAGACGGGCCTCTTCCTGTTCCGATAGGGTTCTCGCCCGATCAAGAGTGTGGCTGCGATATTGTGCGGCCATGAGGCTCTGTAGTTGTAAGGATTGCTTGATGTTGAGACCCATCAACTCATTTCCGGCTTGATGGGCTTGCAGGCTGCCTTGAGCGGTTTGCGACTTGTTCATCAAGCTTTGCAGTTCTGACGTGTCTCTCTCGATATTCTCAGTGATCTGTGCTTGTAGTCCAAGTGATCGTTGGAAAGACGCAAGGGTCAAACGCCAACGTTCCTGAGCATGCCGCATGGCTTTATCGTTAGTAAGGGCATCAGCATAGTCTGTTGGAAACAAGCGCTTGTAGCTTTCTTCGGTTTCCTGGACACGAAGCGCAAGACCACCGGCTTTCTTTAAAAGATTACGGATTTCCGTGAGCTGCGAATTCAGCTCACCCGCGACGGAACTGCCAAGGGGCAAAAGGTTTTTGTCCATATTGGTCAGCATGGTCGCTTGATTGGTCAGCTGCCGTACTTGATTATGGATTTCTTCAAGCTCGCGTGTAGCTGTCAGCAGGTTTTGCTTGTAATTCCATGGGTCGTAGACCACGTCCAAAGCTTTTGCTGGCGCCACTGCGGAAAATATGACGATGACCACGACTGAGAAGCTCAAGAGGATATGTTTTGTATATTTCTGAGACATGGGGTTCCTCTTTATGCGGGGGACTGGTGTTCAGTTATTGGGTGGTGTTGAGAGATCTCTTGGACAAGGTCAGCGGCCCAATCGAGGCCTTTGGTTTTGAAAAAGTGAAAGAGAAAACTGTTCTCGTTTTTCTTCAAGATCTCATCCATGAGCTTATGGTCTTGTGGGCTGGATGACCCGCATAAGGTAAGCGCCAAGGGGCCGAGGCCCAATTCAAACAAACGATTTCCGCGCGCGGTCTGGATGTAATAATCGCGCTTGGGGATGGCCTGACTGATGAGCTCCACCTGCCGGTCATTTAGACCAAAACGCTGATAAGCGTCATGCATTTGTGGCTCTAAGGCCCGGTCATTGGGGAGGAAGATGCGTGTTGGGCAGCTCTCGATAATGGCGGGCGCAATGGTGCTGCCTGCAATATCGCTCAGAGACTGCGTGGCAAAGACAACGGAGACGTTTTTCTTGCGCAGGGTTTTGAGCCAGTCTCGTATGCGTTCCGCAAAAAGGGGATGATCGAGAAACACCCAGGCTTCATCAAGGATGAGCAAGCTTGGTCGCCCGTCAAAACGCGCTTCAAGCTTATGGAAGAGATAAGTAAGAACTGGAAGAACAAGACCCTTATGATGGAGAAGCTCTTCCATCTCAAAATGCTGAATGTCTGAAAGGGTGAGGCGATCGTTATCGGCATCGAGCAGGCTGCCATAAGCACCTTCCAATGTGTAAGGCTCTAAAGCCTGCCTCAGTGGATTGGACTGCAAAAGCAGGGAGAGACCGGTCAATGTCCGCTCTTTGGCAGGGGCGGACGCCAAGTTTCCAAGGGCCGCCCAAACCGCTTGTTTAACATCAGGGGTAATCTCAACGGCTTCATTGGCGAGCAATCCAACAACCCAATCAAGAGCAAAGGCTTGGATTTCCGGCTTGTCGATATGGGCCAAAGGTTGGAAGGACAAGTCGCCATCGAGGGCCGGGTCAAAGGAGCTGCCACCCATGGCGAGAATGGCCGCTCGTGCCGAGCGGCCTTTGTCAAACAGAAAGAGTTGCGATCTCGGATAGCGCCGGAACTGAAGGCCGAGATAAGACAAGAGAACCGACTTACCGGCGCCGGTCGGACCAACAATCAGGCTATGGCCCACATCACCCACATGAAGCGAGAGACGAAACGGCGTGGAGCCCCGCGTTTTGGCCATTAACAACGGTGGGCCTTGTAAATGTGGGTTATGCCTTGGTCCGGCCCAAACCGCAGAGACCGGCATCATATGGGCAAGGTTCAAAGTATTGATCACCGGCTGGCGGATATTGGCATAAGCATGACCGGGCAAACTGCTGAGCCAGGCTTCCACAGCGTTAAGGCTCTCTTGGATGGTGACAAAGCCGCGACCATGGAGAATGCGTTCAATGGCGCGAATTCTGTCTTCTGCAGTAAGGGGATCTTTGTGTGCAACTGTTACCGTGGTGGTCACATAGCCAAAGGAGACATCATCGCTGCCAAGTTCCTGCAAAGCGGCATCTGCATCAACGGCTTTATTGCTTGCGTCTGTGTCAAGCAGCATGGTTTCCTGGCGGAACATGACTTCTCTTAATATGGCGGCAACAGATTTGCGTTTGGCAAACCATTGCCGCCTGATGCGTTTGAGGGTTCTCTCCGCTTGCGCTTTATCCAGCGAGATCCAACGGGTCATCCAACGATAGGGAAAACCAAGGTCGTTCAAATCATCAAGCAGGCCCGGCGTTGTTGTATTGGGAAACCCTAACACTGTCAGCGTGCGCAAATGTTTGTTTCCCAATTTTGGCGATAAGCCGCCTGAAAGCGGTGTGTCGGTCAGAAAAGCATCCAGCGAGGCCGGAATGTCCGGCACACGCACCAAATGGCGTCTGGTGGAGATGGTATTGTGCAAATAGGTGAGAGTTTCCGTATCATTTAGGGGCTGCACTTCCGGTAAGATGGACGCCAGAAGATCCAAGGCACGGCCCGTGTCGGTGAGAAAGTTCTCAAGATATTTTCTGTAGTTAACAGAGCCTTCTTTGTCATTGCTCTCTTTTTCAAAGAGAAACTGTTCGGCTCTGCGTGTGGTTTCCGATGGCGGCAGGTAAAGAAAAGTCAGGTAATATTGGCTTTCATAGTGATGGTGATCATTGACAAAGGCCGCTTTGCATTCTTCGTCGACAAGCCAAGACGCCATATCGGGAAACCGGCTTTCCGGGTACCCAATCGAGGGCTGGCGATCGGCTTCAAAGAAAAGAGCCCAGCCTGATCCAAAGCGGCGTAAGATATTGTTGACCCGTGCGGTCACGGAAATGAGTTCCGCCGCTGTGGCGCTATCGAGATCCGGTCCCCGATAGCGTGCGGTTCTCTGGAAACTGCCGTCTTTGTTGAGAACGACACCGGGGGCCACAAGAAAGGCCCAGGGCAAATAGTCTGCGAGACCTGCCGGTTTGCCGCGATATTCCGCTAAGTTCAGCATGAAAGATCTCCTATTTATCGCGGTCGCTACTTGAGCACGTCCTTGTGACGCACATGGCGGGAGAGCACATCCATAAAATGGGGATCTCTCCGTGCCGCCATCACTGCAACGGCGTGACCGACAAACCAAATGACGAGACCGGCTATCCAGAAACGAAGCCCCAAACCAACGGCAGCAGCAATGGTGCCATTGGCGATGGCCACGGCGCGCGGGGCACCGCCGAGCAATATGGGTTCGGTCAAAGAGCGGCGCACTGGCACTTGAAATCCAGGCAAGAGATTGTTCGGAAATGATGTCATATCAGCCTCCCTCACCCGATCACCGCACCGCCGCCAAAGGAGAAAAAGGCCAAGAAGAAAGAGGTGGCCGTAAAGGCAATGGAAAGCCCAAAGACAATTTGCACCAAACGCCGAAACCCGCCAGCCGTATCACCGAACGCCAAAGACAAGCCGGTGATGGTGATAATGATCACCGCAACAATGCGGGCCACCGGTCCTTCAATGGACTCGACGATTTGGGTCAGAGGTTGCTCCCAAGGCATGCCCGACCCTGCGGCCTGGGCTTGAGAGACCATGATCATCAAGCTCGCTAAGGTGGCACCACCGGTGACAAAGAGTTTGAGCAGCTGATGGCTTTGCTCTTTGTGACGCGTCACTAACATTAAGCGGCCTCCCTTTTGTTTTGAGAAATTTTGGGCAAATCGTCCAGTTGATAGTCGCCTTGTGCATCTAATCCTGCGACATTGGAGACGGTTTCGACACGCCGCTCGGCACTACGTCCGCGAATGAACACCAACAGATCAATGGCATCGGCGATGAGGTATCTTGGAACAGAGACCACGGCTTCTTGAATGAGTTGCTCCAGGCGGTAAAGCCCTGCTTTTGCGGAATTGGCATGAAGGGTCGTGATGCCGCCGGGGTGGCCGGTGTTCCAGGCTTTCAGCATGTCCAAAGCTTCCGGCCCTCTCACCTCACCGACAATGATACGATCCGGGCGGAACCTTAAGGTTGAGCGTACAAGATCTGAGAGGGTGGCCACGCCCGGTTTGGTTCTGAGTTGCACGCAATCTTGTGCGTGACATTGCAACTCGCGTGTATCTTCTAAAATGACAACGCGGTCGCCGGTTTGCGCCACTTCTGAAAGCAGTGCATTGACAAGCGTGGTTTTACCGGAGCTGGTGCCGCCAATGACCACGATATTGGAGCGGTTCGTAATGGCATTGGCCAAGATCTCGGCTTGCACTGATGTCATGATGTTTGCGGTGACATAATCTTTAAGCTGATAAACCGTTTCAGCGGGTTTACGGATGGCGAAGCAGGGGGCAAGCGCCAAAGGTGGCAGGAGTCCCTCAAAACGTTCACCCGTTTCTGGCAACTCAGCACTGATGATTGGTGCCTGATTATGAACCTCACCGCGCATGGTGCTGGCCACCAGGCGAATAATGCGCTCAGCATCCGCTTTGGTCACAAAAATCTGCGTGTTGAACCGGCCCTCATCCTGACGCTCCACCCAGAGCCTGCCATCCGGATTGACCATCACCTCGATCACACGAGGGTCCGCCAAAGCTTGAGAAATCGCCTCGCCAAAAGCGGTGTGCAACATGGCGAGGCATCGGGTCTGAACTGGATGTGAGGTCATATCAGGCATGAGATCCCCCTCCATCAGACGAGCGATGCGACCCAACCGAAATCCCTGGTTCTTGGCTCGCGCGCGCAAAAAGATCCGGATCATTGATGACAATACGCTCCAGTACTTCACCAACGAGATTTTGCGCACCGCCTAGTCTTTTGCCGACCTGGGCGATAAAAAATTCAAACCGCTGGCGCCCAAGAGCGTTCGCGGCTTCATGGTCGGATTGCGCAAGCGGTGGAGTGATGGTCAGGTAATAGCGCACAAAGAGGGCTAAAACTTCGACCACAATGGTGACATCCCGGTCGAGCTTATCGAGCTGACCGGATACATGATCCAAGCGGCGCACAAGCGCGGCATCTAAGCTTTTGTCGCCCTCTGGGCTCAAATAATGTTTAAGCGCCGCTTCAATAATCGCCGATTGATTGGCTCCGGGTTTGTCACTCAAAACTTTCAAGAGCTTGACAATATCATCCGACAAATAAGCAGAAATGCGTGGTTTCATGAGCGGGGGTCCTTAAATTGATCGATGCAAATCATCCTCGTCACGGGACAGGACATAGGCCCGTTTGAGGTTTGCCGTTGTTTTAAGAGGGGCGGTTTCGATCTCTTCGAGAAAGCTCAACTCCAATTGCACCTGTTCTTTGAGGCGAAATTTCTTGGTTTTCCTATTCCGGCGTGTGCGCTTGAGATCCGTATCTCTGTTGTCTTCCGTATTGAGTGGTGTTGAGCCCGCAACAGTGATCTGGTGATCTGTCCGCTTGATCAATCCTGCCCATTCATTGGGTCGAGTCTCCGGCTTGTCAGAAAATCCACACTCAGAAAGACATGGCGGTTCAAGACGGCGGCTTAAAAAATTCTCATCTTCAAAATAGCGAAGCTTTCCTGCTTTAATGGGCGGTAAGCTCGAGACCAATATCAAGGCGTCATCTTCCGACAATTGTATCACTTCGCCAGGTGTCAAAAGCGGTCGTGGCGTTTCCTGGCGTGACACCATCATATGAGAAAGCCACAGCGCCAGTCGGTGACCGGAATAATTGCGCTGTGCGCGAAGCTCTGTTGCCGTGCCCAAACTGTCACTGATACGTTTCGCGGTGCGCTCATCATTGGCGGCAAAGGCGATACGCACATGACAATTATCGAGAATGGAATTGTTGTCGCCATAGGCCTTGGCGATCTGGTTGAGGCTTTGTGCAATGATATAGACGCGGATGCCGTAACCCGCCATAAAGGCAAGCGCGCTTTCGAAAAACTCAAGCCGACCGAGGGCCGGAAACTCATCCAGCATCATCAAGAGCTTATGTGTCTGTGGCGCCTTTTCCTGGTTCTCGAGTGTTTCGGTTAGACGGCGGCTCAATTGATTCAGGATGAGACGTATGAGCGGCTTGGTGCGGCTGATATCGGACGGCGGGATAATCAAATAAAGCGAGACGGGCTTTTTTGCCGTCATGAGATCTGCGATGCGCCAATCGCAGCTGTGTGTGATGTTTGCGATGGTGGGATCGCGGTAGAGGCTCACGAAACTCATGGCCGTTGAGAGAACACCGGAGCGTTCATTGTCGGATTTATTAAGAAGCTCCCTGGCAACGGATGCCACCACGGGATGTACTTTATGGACCTTCTCATCGCCTAAATGATTGGTACTCATCATTCTGCGCAATACGGAATGCAGTGTCTCTGAGGGATCTGAGAGAAGCACTGCGACGCGGGCCAGCGTTTTTTCTTCTTCCGCATAAAGCACATGCAAAATGACACCCACTAACAGGGCATGCGCGGATTTCTCCCAATGGTTACGGTGCTCTAAAACGCCCTCAGGATCAACCAGGATGTCTGCGATGTTCTGTGCGTCACGGACTTCCATGTCGCCTTTGCGCACTTCCAGAAGCGGATTGTATTTGGCACTTCTTGCATCCGCCGGATTAAACAATAAGCAGTGAGAAAACTGAGAACGCCATCCTGACGTTAACAACCAGTTCTCACCCTTAATGTCGTGAATGACGGCTGAGCCCGTCCAACTGAGCAAGGTCGGCACAACAAGCCCAACACCTTTACCTGAGCGGGTCGGCGCAAAGGCCATGACATGCTCCGGACCGCCATGACGAAGATAATAGCCATTGTGCTTCCCGAGAAATACGCCGCTTGAAGTCAGGAGCCCGCTTGTATGAACATCTTTGTCCGTCGCCCAACGGGCAGAACCATATGTGGTGACCACTTTGTTTTGCCGTGCCCGCCAAAGTGATCCGGCAAAGGAAACAAAGGCACCTGCGAGTCCGCCTCCAGCTGCTAAGGCCCCGGCTTTGTTAAAAACTTCCGGTGCATAAGTCCCATAAGCAAACCACCATTCAAACAACTGCCAAGGATAATAGATCGGGGTCTCTGCAATCTTGAACCAAGTTGGCCCCAGGGCCGCTTGGTTGCCCAACATTGCAGCCGCCCACTGCGTCGCGCCCCACATGCTGCCTATCACAATGGCAACGACAATAATGGCTTGCCCTATCAAAATCCGTGTCGGCGTCATCACTCAACCCTTCGAAACTAAGGGCTTAAGCGTGGGCGAAAACCGCCTTTCAAATCAATCCGGAAAACCCGTGAAAAGCGGGAAGAGGCGTGAAGTTGTGGGAAGATAATCGAGAATGAAATTTTGGATCCATCGCTTGATTTCTACAAGATTAGATCCCAGAATGCAAAAAACATACACTAGTTGTCCGCTTTCTTAGCTACAACCAGAATTTATCCAAGGCGGTTTGGTCGATTTCTACATATCACCTCTGAGTCGCTGTTGCACGCTTACTCTCGTCCAACGGGTTAATGGCGATGCAGAAGGGAGCGAGCCATCCCCTTGGAGAGTTGGAATCTGCCCTGTATCCTGTCTTCTTGGTGATCCAAGACATGAATGTATTTCCGTAGGGTTCCCGCAACAGCTAGGGTAATCCGAATTTGTCCGAAGTACCCTTGCCAACCCCTTGCGATGAGATTCGTTTCATCAAGCAGGGGAGAGCAGCATGCGCACATTTGTTGGATTAGATATTTCGCTCAAATCGACCGCTATCTGTGTGGTCAATCCCATAGATAGTATCCTTTGAGAAGGTCGAGTGATCAGGGACGTCACCCTCAAAGCTGAGCCCGCAGAACCAGCGATAGGCGAGATTAAGATGCACCTCCTCGCAGAGACGGCGCTCGGAGCGGATCCCCATGATGTAGCCGACCAAGAGCATCCGGATCATCAGCTCAGGATCGATCGAGGGACGCCCGATGGCGCTGTAGAACGGATGAAGATGGAAGCGAATGCTGGACAGGTTGACAAACCTGTCAATCGTCCGAAGCAAATGATCGGCCGGCACATACCGATCGAGATCGAACTCGTAGAACAGCGCCCCCGCGCGCTCGCCCATCATCACCGAATCCTCCCTGTCTCAGGAAGAGTAAACCAGGACTTCAAGACGCCTGCAACATCGACTTTTTCAACAGTATCCCACCTTAGCGGACCTAGCTTAGTCGCTGCACCCTTTGGGCGCGTTAGCAGGCTTATGCGGGTTGGTTAGAGACCCTACTCGGAACAAGACACTCGCCGACTGTCCGCATCTCCACCTATTCTTCTCCAATCACGAGCGGACCTTTTGGGTATCCCATTCAAATCAATTTCATTGCCATTTTCGGACGCTAAACTGACATAAACTCATTTGTTGGCAGCGAGCACTTCAGCGCATAATATGATAGCAATAAATTTCTGGTTACAAAGGTTTGATTTGAACAGATCTATTACACTCTCTCGCTGATCATGAAATCATGAGCCTATCACACTTCGACAATTTTTTCCCCACTTCCATTTCCATGCTCTTTTTCACTTTTCGGCAACGTCAGGGGGTTTTTCGATTTTTCGTTTAACTCAACAGCTGTTCCTAGAACATGTGTAATCGCCTTATTAATGTTCTCGTATGCATCTGAAGCAGCAGCAATTCCACCGATAAGTGTGGCGGCAATAACCAGTGCACCAACGATTTTTTTCCAACTTGGAGTTTCAACGGTCAGCTCTTCCTTTGCCTCTTGGAGGTACTCTATAATTTTCTGTGACTCACTTGTCTTCAACTCAGGCATATCCTCTAACGAACTGATCGCCGTATCAATTTGGATTGCCACAAAATCTATCTTTATATTACTTGGCTTAAAGATTTCATCATCAGAAAACCCAATGCGATTATGAATCTTCGCGAATGTGGAAAAGGAATTCTTTATGCGGTTCACAGAAGCAAGTATTTCTGGAAAGGATAATTCTGAATCTGGGAATAAAAAATTTGATTTCCTAATCGTGACTAGTCGTGCAAGCATATATGTCAAATCTCGAATTAATCTGGAAGAATCTGGGGGTTCCTTTGAAAAAGCAAGTCGTAACCTTACCGCGAATTGAGAAATTACACCTTCAAGCTTAGTTTCCTTTAATAATTGCCTGATTGCATCAAATCTAGGTCGATCCACTATCCGTATGATTTCGAGGCATTCATCAAGTTCAATATGAAACCTATCAAGACAGTCAATTAAATCCTTGAAGTTGGACATCCTAGCGATCGATCTAAGCCCAAAAAGGCTAATTTCTCGCTCATACCTACCAATCGAATAAAGATGGTTTTCCATCTGTTTCAACGTATTAATGAAATTATTGATAGAAGTTTTCATGCATGCTCTCAAGGATGGCTTGCTGGCTGCTCCACAAATGCTTTGTGTGCCAAACTAGCAAAAAGAAGCAGGTATTGGGGATGTGTTTCAACAGTGCGCCGAATATACAGTGTACCTATCCAGCGGACAACTGTGTTTAAGTCAGTTTATGCAACCGACTATAGCGCCTGCTTACTTACGCCATGTAGGACTGCGGCCTGCTAGCCTGGCTGGTACGTTATCGCCAGGCGGGGTGGGCGGCCAAAGGAAAACCATGTGCGGACGGCTTGTTACGCTATCGTGCGAAAAAGGCCGACTGCGACGCTTGTGCGCTCAAGCCAAAATGCTGCCCAAGGGTGCCAATGCGCAAGGTCACACGCCATGTTCATGAGGGCGCTCGGGAGATGGCTCGCGATATCACCAAAACAGACGCCTATGTCGCTTCAAGCCGCGCGCGAAAGAAGGTTGAGATGCTGGGCTGGCTGGTCGAGGAAAAGGGGATTGCGCCGCATATTCCGGTCTTCGACAAGTCCGCGCGCCGCGATGGCACTTTTCGAGCGGGCCGACTTTATCTATGATCTCGGGACAGACCACTATCGCTGTCCCGCCGGGAAGACGCTGGTACGTTATCGCCAGGCGGGGGGGGCGGCCAAGGGAAAGCCATGTGCGGACGGCTTGTTACGCTATCGCGCGAAAAAGGCCGACTGCGATGCTTGTGCGCTCAAGCCAAAATGTTGCCCAAAGGTGCCAATGCGCAAGGTCACACGCCATGTTCATGAGGGCGCTCGGGATATGGCTCGCGATATCACCAAAACAGACGCCTATGTCACTTCAAGCCGCGCACGAAAGAAGGTTGAGATGCTGTTTGCCCACCTCAAGCGCATTCTGAGGCTCGACCGCCTGCGCATACGAGGACCGAACGGAGCCCGCGATGAATTCCACCTCGCAGCTACCGCCCAGAACCTGCGAAAGCTCGCAACACTCATCCCGATGCCAGACCTCCGACCCGCCTGAGCCGTGTCGTATCACCCCCTTCTGTCAATCTCCAGCAGAAACGCTCCCGTTGCGAAACCGACTTTTTCAACGGTATCCCACCTTAGCGGACTTGAGTCGCTGTACCCATTAGGCGCGTCAGTAGACATACTCAGGATGGCTATACTTCGGTTTTATGACCCCTTTCGAACTCATTTCTCAATCAAAATTCCTTGGTAAGATTGAACGCCAACATACGATCGTCGCGGCGTCAAGCATGAGGTGAGGATGAAAATTTCTGTCAAGCTGAAAGTGTCTATTATTGCGGCAATTGGCTTTCCAGCAACTTTATTCGCGCTCACGTTTTTTCTCAGGCCGAGCCTCTGGCAAGGAGTTGATTTTTTTTGAGTACGAGTCTTGCGAAGGTTCACGTCAAATCATGCATTAGTTGATATCGGACAGACAAAGTAGGAAGGCATGGGCAGCTTTGCTGATCATTTTCTCTGTCTTAGTGGGGGTTGGAGCATCTTTGCTCTTCGAGGGTTTATTCGCGTCTTTTCGGTGAAATTAGGGGATATGACGGTAGCGAGCTCTTATTTTCTCTGGACTCACCCAGTCTAGCCATTTGCAACTGGAGGGTAAGCCCTTTATCACAATAGCAAATTTTATCTGCTCAGCGGTAGATATAGACATATTGTGCCATTCTGTAAGAAAGGTGCAAACAAATAGAAAGGATAACAAGAGTTTCTTTAAGATGACTACCAAAACTGTGTTTTATAATCGTGTCACAATGTGATATTAATACAACATATAAATATAATTGTTCTACTCCTAATAATGTTTTAAGATAATTTTCTTTCCAATATTGTGAAATTCTAATAATTATCATTAGAGTTATTCATGGGTGGGAAAATATGTGATGCGGTGGTCAGCGCAACATCGATGTAATACTGCATGTGTTACGTTCGTTTGTATGCTTCTTCTCTTGGGTCAGGTCTTAATGAGTGTAAGCATCGACGCGGCAGCCGCTCAGAACATTCCAATAAATGATTGTAGATATACGCGATTGCCGGAACCGGAGCGCCCTCATCCAAGACCGCTTCCGCGCGCCGTATGCCTGAGTGTTCCTGTATGCAAGCAGGCCTTGGCGGACTACAAAAAAGCGTTTGGCGACAACGAAAAAGCCGAAAAGCAACTTCAGGACAAACAAGCGCAAATATTGAAGGACGAGTACGAAAAGCCGGCCACGCAGAACGCATTGAAAAAAATCAAAGAGATTTTCGACGATTTGCAAGAGGCGGAGAATAAAGTCGATCTCGCCGGTTATCCGATCAATAAACTCGGAGACGCGAATGCTGAAAACGTCCTGACCGAAGCCCCATCGGTCGAGCTGCCAGCGGAAAAATTCCTGAAATCCTACAATGAAGCAGTCGGCGCTTTACAGACAGCCGTCAGCGAGGCTCGCGGCAAAGCTGCAGAATTACTGAGCGGAATAGGCAGCCTTGTCGAAGCGGCAAGGTCGCGAGAACTGCTGCAACTCCAACGCAATGTGGAGAAGGCGAAGACGTGCCTGACGAGGGTAAAGGATGCTGCTAAAGAGGCTGGGCTTGACGTAGACGGCGTAAAACCTCCGACGGGTCAGAGAAGACTGCCGACAGGAGCATCAGTCAACATCCAAAGCGCCTGGTTTGGCGAACTGGCTAAAAAACACATCTGCGATGCGTTGCCGAAGGTGAAGGTGACGTGCCAATTCAGTCAACCCAAAGTGTATCGCGATACCGGGATACCAATTCCGAAGGATGAGCTGAGGAAAGTTGAAGAAGGAGAGTGGGAACATAGGATACTCCCGGTTAAGGGGGATAAGCCTGCGTGCAGTTTAAGTAAAGGTGAGACCAAGGCGATGTGTGGTGCAGGTGATGGGCCGGGGCAGCCCGGTAAACAACAACTCCGAGTGACTTGGACCTGTGACTCCAGCTCGAAAGAACTCTATTGCAAAACATGGAATGCAGGCGAGGAAGCCATAATAATCTGCGACGGAACCGACAATTACGCCGAAAGCGAAACGAATGTGTGCGACCCAGCTCTCGCAGCGAACTAAGACCGAAAAGGCTCTCACAGTGCAATCAACGGAACTTGTGTCAGACGGGGAGGAGATCACTGGCGGTTAAAGTAGTATAACTAAAGTGTGGGGATGGAGTAGTGTTCGAGTGTAATCGAGTTTTGAAGTACAAAGCCAATCTTGGCCTATTCCGGCCGAGCAGCTTTAGTTCTTTGCGAGCCAGGTTCGGCATAAAAATCGCCGTATTAATTGCGCTTGGCAACGCAGTTTCGATAATTGCCGGTTGTGCGATGATGAGTTCCTCTTTGACCGACCTCGACGCTCAGACCGGTCAAGTTGCGTGCCACACCAATGCTGGAGCATATTTTTTGCCGAAGACCATGTTTCGTGTCGGCATCATTAAGCACATAATTGAATCAGGGGAAGATGACCAAACCTACTACAAGCTTTCCCATCTTACCGCTATACGCCGTTCTGACGGAACGAAACCTTACTGCCTTGACTACCTTGGGAACATCACTTCCGACGATGAGATCAATGTCGTCAAGTACACGGATCGATTAGCTGTTCGGAATAATGAAGTTGTCGATTTGCCCAAGACAAAAGAGAAATTACTTGCGCACCTTCCGCAGGCACTTCGCGATCGTGCAACGACGCTGGCAGCTATTAAGTCAGAACTCGACCCCAATCTCTTACGTTATGTCGCCAGTGATGCCCTTGACCAATCATCCTATATTCTGAAGGCCCTCACAAAAGCCTTGTTCCTTGGGATTGCCGGGGCTGGCGCGACAACCAAGTCTTCCGCACTAGCTGCGCTAGATGAAAGAAGTAAGATTCAGCGGGTCATTGAGCTTGACTACGATCCATTCGATTCTGTGCGAACGGCAATGGTCAATGACGCGTTGAAGGAATTCGGATTTTGTATTGTGGTTGAGACAGGCACATTCGACCCCGCTGTCACAACTGTGCAAGAGTACTGCGATAAACCGAAGCAATTTATCCGGCGCCATCATGAGTTTGACAAAAAACTCAAGACGGCTCGGTTCCACAATGACGTAAAGAGTGTTCGCGGTATTCTTTATCGTCCGCGTATACCCTACAAAGTATTCCTGTTCTTGAAATCAGACGGGAAGTGGAAGCTCAGAAAATCCGAGACAATTGCGATGGAGAATATAGCCCCGATAGTCTCGGTCGGCATTGACCGCACGTTTTTCGCACAACGTAAGACAGCACTCGTGTTTGATCAGGGTATGCTGACCAACGTCTGCATCTTCAAGACGAGTGAGTTGCAGAAATTCGCCGAGGTTCCCCTCGAGATTGTCAAAGGCGTTATCTCTCTGCCCACCACGATCATTCAGCTCCGGATCATCAACACAAACAATGATGCACAGCTTGTGAAGGCGCACGAAGCGGTGCTCAGGAAACAAGAGAATGTATTGCAGGAACTTGAGGATATTCGCAAGGGAGTAAAAAAACCGGGCAAAGATATCCTTGGCTTTGATGAAACGCCTGAGACCGATGTCGATGCGGCAACCACTGAATCATTCTTCAAAACATCAGGATTTGATTCAACGTGTCCTAATCCAGCGCCGATCACCGGGAACTAACATGACGCAATGCAATAGACATGATTGGGAGCACCCAATGAAGACTGCCGCCAAAACCAGCGGAAGGTGCAGAAGGTATAGTATACGAGTTATCGGCGCCGTCGTGGCATCACTCCTCACACTGGCGCTTTCCGCATGCGCAATGTCATACTCCGCGCTTATAAATGCCAATAGCGGACAGCTCGGTTGCGAGACAAATGCAGGCGTATATTATCTCGGGCAAACCTTTTTGCGAGTCATCGTTAATAACACGGCCGGTACTGACAATTATTATCTCGCCGGGGTTCAAACCCAGCGTCGTGTGGATCGCAAACATGGTTTCTGCCTCGATTACCGCAGCTCGCTAACCGCTGAAGAGGCTTTTATTGTCAAGAAGACCGATCAGGGTCTCTTAAAAGCCATCACCTCGAACTCAGACGATAAATCCGTCGATATTGCAAAGACGCTTATCCAAACCTTCTTCGTTGGCTTGTCAGGCAATGCAGCGTTCCCCTCGGCTGACGCAATTGGCAAATCGAGCATACGATCGCGCGTCTCTGCAACTCAAGTCGTCGATCAGGTCTACGATCCTTACCACGAGGCTGACACAGCCCTTCTCAACAATTCTATCAAAGATTACGGCTTTTGCCTTGTGATAGAAGAACAGGTCTTTAACTCAGCCTACAAAGGCATTAACGACTATTGCGATGCGCCGCTACGCCATACCAGCGTCGAGGATGCGCTGAAAAGGACTGCCAAAACCGGTGGTCCGCTGCCCTCGGTCCATGATGATCGCCATGGCATCTTTTATCGTCCTCGCCGTACCCGCACAATTTACCTTTACATTAAACAGGATCTGCTAAGTAAAGGAGGCTGGAAACTTCGCGCAAGCCAGGCCATAGCGATTGAGAACACATCTCCTGTTATGTTCGTCGGTATTGATCGGACGTTCTTCGCAACTCGAAAAACCACAGCATTATTTGACGATGGTGCGCTGACGGATATAACCATTAAGAAGGATAGCGAACTGGCCGGTTTCGTCCAAATACCGCTTTATATCGCCCAGAGCGTGGTGGCCCTTCCGGCTCAGATTATTCAAGTGCGGATAGACCAGACAAACCAGCGCCAAAAGCTCATCACGGCGAGGGAGAATCTCATTAAAGCTGAGACGGCGCTGATTGAAGCGAAACAGAAGACGACGGCCGGAGAAGACCCATCGACAGAACCGAACATCAAAGCTAACATCCGACGAAAGGCAATCATTAGTAAAGCCAACACAGCTCAAGCGCGATGCCGGGAAATGGGAGGAAGAATTCCAGAACGATGCAAGGCTCGCATGCTTGGCTGCATTAATAAACACGGTGAGGATATCTCCGAAAGCGAGCTTCTTGTGTGCCTGCTTCACAATCCGGAAAATTAAACATGCTGCTTTACAAAACCATTCTGGATCGACCTCGGTTCAAGTGGAGTTGACTTGAGCCGAGGACAAAGTTGATCGATATCAAAAACATAGAGTCTGACAAGTGAACGCTACAGGCTCTAGTGCGAAGGAACTGAAAATGAAATACCATGCCGCAATCTTGCTTTGCTTTTTATCGGTGAATATAAACGCGGCCTCAGCGTCCAATTTGAAGAATTGCCCACTGGTCTACAATGACCTTGCGAACAACAGAATATTTGCGATGAGCGCCGTTGAAAAAGATGCTTATAAGCTTATACGTGAATATGCTGATACTCAGAGCAAAGGTGAGGAGCGTAAGCAACTTCAAATAATACAATTGGGTATTGATGAAATGAATGTGCTCGCTGAACGGAGGGGATCCGCTTTAGCGCCGGGCGATAAAGGTCAGAGTTGGTCCGGCCGGGATGGCGTAGAGGTTCCGACACCGGATAGCATTTTCTCCACCGTAAAGAACCGTTGGGAATCTGAAAAGAAACCGTCTGATAGCGGCTATGGCGATAAAAAAAAGGTTGACGATCGAAACAAAATAGACATTTCCAAGCAACGGGATTTAGCGACTTCTCTACTCTCGGCCTCACTTGCGAACAAGGGCGCACGACTGTTCATGCGCGAGGGAGAGAGAGATGATTTTTTGGTGTTCAGATCAACTGTTGCGATTGTGGCACCTGAATATGATCAACCTATTCAAGGCGAGGAGGACTTATCAAATCTGCCGATTTGCACCGGCATCCGCATAGGGAAGTCCTCAGTTTTAACTGCGGCGCATTGCGTTTGCGCTTTAGGTCTCGATAATCAATCGAATGTCGGGCAGAACGCGCGAACGGTTCGGGTTGGCCTTAGCGTTCGGGTAAATCCGCGAGGGATCACTGAGCATCTTGCCGAGGCAAAAGTGCTGCCAAGCAAAACGCGATGTTTTCCGGGAAGTAGTTTTGGATCATGCAGCGGCTTTTGCTCTAAGCTTAAAAAAAATGGGTTTACGAAACCCCTGACAGGACGCGATGCTGCAATTGTCTTTGTTGATCGTTTTGTAAATCCATCGAAGCCAAATGAACCGCCTCAATTTTGGACGAAATGGAATAAAATCACGACTCTTGCGGATGATCAATTCTACAAAGACGAGATCGAAAACAAACAAGGACGATTGTTCGTGATAGGATTTGGATATGATCCGAGCACTCAGTTAGATCGCGGTCTTGGCATGAAGAGATGCGGACAATTCAGAGTAGAGAGTACGTGTAGCGCTCTTGGTTTGCCATGCCGGCCAAGCTCTGAATTGTTGCTGAGGGCCGACTCGCCCGCTGTGAGCCGCAACACCGACGCGTGTCCTGGCGATAGCGGCGGCCCGGCGCTCATCTTAGAAAAGAAACACAATGGCGAAATGAAGTTTCATGTTGCAGGCGTCATATCCCGGGGACCGAAAGTAGGAGGCAAATTTTGGGCACAATGCAGCAAACTTGGCAGCATTTACACATTCGTCAGTAGTTCACAATTTGTCAAATGGATTGGCGAACGGCTCAATGCTGAGGGTGAGACCCTTCAGGTCCGAAATTGAGCAAGAAAAAACACAAACAACCATTCTGGTCCAAGCATAGGGTCTCTGGACGGTGAAATGGGGAAAGGGAACTCGTCACAAACAGATCAACTATTGGGCGCTCGTACGCACGGATAACATTCGATACCACCTTTGACTATTTCCTATTTGCAATATTGACATTTAGATGAACGAAATCAGTACCGTCGGTAGGCTGCCATAAGATTCCAGATTCTGAGCAATCAGATTCTACGAGGCAGATTCACACGTTGTAGGCACCTTTCTGTTTCAGTGCGCAATAGTAGTAGAATTGTAGCAAAGGCAATCGCTCCAAATCGACAAGCGGTGCAACTTCTGAAATTGGCACACTTGCGATACTCTAAATTGACCGCGCACGCCCAAACATCCGATATATCATCCATTTCAGATAAGAGCCTATGATGTCTGCTTTGATGCAATTATGGACATTCTTGAACGGCCATTGTTTCTCCTCGAATGACGGCATAGTGTTACCGAACCGTAGTGGTCACAATGAGATTTAAAGGTCGGGTCGGGTTTCCAAAGCAGACACAAATCAACTCCACGTTTGCCAGAACCATTTGTGCTTAACACAAACGATCCAATTACAGAAACGATCGTGGCCCGATTGGGCGAAGACATCAGCGCGAAAGCTCTGGCATACAGACCAATATAGATAAGTGGTAGGGTGTGACCCAACCAGTGGGAGAAAGCCGCCCACAAGCCGAGGACTAGAGACTGGAATAAGGAAGATTGACACGATAAGATTAGACGGACGGGGGGCGTCGGGCTATGCCAAATCGGATTTACTTCAATAATTCCATCGCAGAACTTGAAGACCTTTTTGAAGGAAGCGGGGACAATAAAAAGCTGTGCCAGGACCTGCTGCATGAGCTGAGCTTTCGCAGCACAGCCAGGTCTCAAAGACTTGCCGGTCTCATTGAGCAAACAATTTGCGGTGATCAATCAGAACCAACGGTAGAGCGGAACGAAGCAATTGAGCCAGTCGTCAATACACTGCCGGAGCTTCCGATGGGACCAGAGGTAGTCACTCCAGGGTTGAAGCTTGGTCCCAAGCCACCGATCACAAACGAGACCGAAAACATCCTCCGCGCCTGGACGGCACTTGAAGTACTCTCACCTCAGGGCTTTCGTCGAGAGACTGATCTTACGTCGGGTGACCGGAATAGAATTGCTCGCCTCGATAACGATGCACTGCCTTGGGAAAGAGGCGAAATTCCTCCTCCACGCAAACGTCTATTCTATGAGCTGATCTTAGGAACAATGGAGCTTGGCCCCGCTGTCAAAAAACTCCTGAAGCTTTATTCGGACAACCGGCCTGATGAACCGCGTACGAGTAACAAGGTGCCACTTGCCAGCGTATTGCTGGACAAGGAAGGACGACCTCTTGAAGAGGATACCAGCTTCGCCATATCGAGCTTCGCCTGGGGTGTGCCAATTGCACTGAAAGGGAATCTGAAATTTCTCGCGCAATGGCCAGCGCAGGAACGCGGTCTACTGAAGGCCATGAGGGAACGGCTCATTCGCCGGGACGACAACGGCGATGTCATACCCCTGACGAAGGCCTCCATCAACAGCCTCTACTCATTTCTGGTCCAGAGACTAGAACTCCAAGGCCACGATACGACGCCACCGTATTTTGCCGTCCGTCGATACGAATTCTTTGCAAGCAAGATTCCCCCTGAACCGAGCCTACTCAATTCTTTCTATCTGGAAGATCTGGAGCAAGCGCGCAGTTTAGCCAAGGCATCGGAACTGCCAAAGGCGCTCAAATTCTATCTTGGAGAAAGCGCACTCAGCGATCGCACAGATCTCATTGAAGATGACGAAGGGCTTCGTGCTGTGCTTCAGCCTGCATCAACACCGTTGGGGCGGTGGCCAGGGCCGGGTCGTTTTCCGCTGGCTCCTCTACAACAAGCCGCCGTGAATGCCACCAACAACGGAATGGAAGCCACCAACATCGTCGCAGTTAACGGGCCACCTGGCACGGGCAAGACAACGTTATTGAGGGATATCGTGGCTGCGCGGGTTGTGGGGCGCGCTGCCGTCATGTGCGAGTACGATGATCCGTCGCGAGCTTTTCATGCGACAAATCAATCTGTGCAGCGACAGGGAGCCAGAGTTACACTTCACAAGATTGACGACCGGCTGAAGGGCTTCGAGATGGTAGTGGCTTCCTCGAACAACAAAGCGGTCGAAAATGTCAGTGCCGAACTTCCAGCGTTTGAAGCAATTGCGTCCGACGCAACCGAGCTGAGGTATTTTCGGTCGATATCGGACAATGTTCTGGACCGAAAGACATGGGGTGCAACTGCGGCTGTACTTGGCAATGCGTCCAACCGTTATCAGTTTGCTCAGAAGTTTTGGCGCGATGAGGAGCGCGGACTATCAACCTACCTCAATCATATCGCCGGTGTGCCTCAGTATGCATCGGAGCCACAAGAGGATGGACCTTCGATCACGCGCCTGCGTGAAGTGATTGTTCATGAAGCGCCGCCTAGCAACCGGACCGAGGCCAAGGCCAATTGGGAAAGCGCACGGAAGTCGTTTCAAGATGCATTAAGCCAGGCACAGAAAACGTGTGACAGGCTCCAGCGCGTGCATGAAGCCATAGTGAAAGTTGGGCAGCTTGCTACGGAAATAGGCGATATACAGCAGCACATCATTTCAGCCGAGTCTTCAATCGATGAATTGAATCAAGCGCAAGCTGCGTTGGTGTCAAACCTAGACGTTGAAGAGGCTAAGCTCCAGGCGCTGCAAGATGAGCTGCGTGCTCACATGGCAATCAAACCGGGCTTTATCGCGAGGTTGTTCAGGACAAAGGTTGCCAGAGTCTGGAAAGCGCATGAGCAAAGACTTTTGGGTCAGCATCGCGATTCAGCGGGACGCAAGAAAGCCGCGCAAGAAGTGCTGGAAAGATTAGCAGCGGAACTGGCGCGTCAGCAAAATGAGTATGCGCAGTTGCAGGAGCGTGTGAAGCGGTTAAAGGCCGAGCAGCAGAGACTCCAAGAACAGATTTCTGATGTCTGCTCGTCTATCAACGCACCGGTCCCTGATACTTCGTTTTTTGACGAGGGTCATGAAGCGAAGCAAGTTGCTCATTTGTGGTTTGATAAGGCGGCATGTCTGGAACGTGATCAAGTTTTCGAGACCGCAATCGCGGTTCACCGAGCATTCGTTGACTGTTCAGCAGAAAAGATCAGACAGAACCTGGCCATCTTTATGGAGTCGTTTGGGACTAGATCGCTCGGCACACATCAAAAGGATCAATTGATACCAGACCTGTGGACCAGCTTCTTTTTAGTCGTGCCGGTCGTGTCAACGACATTTGCATCCGTGCATCGAATGTTTTCGAGACTAAAGCCGGAAACATTGGGATGGCTTCTTGTTGATGAGGCAGGTCAAGCCCTGCCTCAGGCAGCCGTTGGCGCAATCATGCGCTCAAAAAGGGCTGTTGTCGTGGGTGATCCGCTTCAGATCGAACCGATAGTGACCTTACCAAATACTTTGACCGAAGAGATCTGCGCCTATTTTGGGGTGAAGGCACGTACTTACAACGCCCCTGAGGCATCGGTTCAAACGCTTGCCGACGCAGCAAGTCCGTATTGCGCGAGATTTCCAATAGGTAGCGGTCACCGTGATGTTGGATCTCCACTTCTTGTCCACCGCCGTTGCGATAGTCCCATGTTCGAAATCTCGAACGAGATTGCCTATTCGAACTTGATGGTACAGGCCAAAGCGCCAAATAGAGACGCACTTCCTCTTGGAGCCTCTTGTTGGATTGACGTCGTTGGCACACCGGGACCCGATAAGTGGTGTGCCGAGGAAGGGGACAAGCTAATCGAGTTGCTTCAAACATTAAGAAATAGCGGAACCTCGGCAGACGTGTATGTGGTCACGCCTTTTGTGATTGTTCAAGACAATCTGCGTGAGGAATTAAAGCGAAGCGGCGTGCTTGACGGCTGGGTAGGCGCCCCGTACCGATGGACATATGAACACGTTGGCACTGTGCACACCGTCCAGGGCCGGGAAGCAGCTACGGTGTTCCTCGTCCTTGGTGCACAAGGCACCTCGCAAAACGGTGCTCGCGCTTGGGCAGGTGGTCGGCCTAACCTCGTTAACGTAGCCGTCACGCGAGCAAAGTCATCCCTGTATGTGATCGGCAATCGACAGCTGTGGAGAGAGGTTGGAGTGTTTAAGACACTTGATCGCTATTTGCCTGAGTACCGGCAGGGAGAAATCGGCGACCTGCAAGTGTACCAGTGAAAGCCTGCTAGCTTTCAGTCTCACGAGGTAGTCAGAAAAGTAAAACAGAATTATCCAATTCCCAGGCCTCTCTGCCGTGTCATCTTCCACGAAATTCCCCTGGCGCGCATGATACCGGAAACCGTCTTGCCTCGGCTGCGTTCCAGCACGGACCGCCAAGGGACAAGGGTGAAGTCTTGGGCGCGTTCGATGAGGGCATATTTGCCGCTGGCGAGTTGGAGGGAGCATCGATAGGTGCCGTGGATTTCTTCGCCGAGTTTTGCTTCCGTAAAGTTCAGCTTGAGTTCTTGTGAGAGTGCCTTTCCGGTGCGAAGGAGTTCGCGGCGTTGGAGCGTTTCGACTAAGCCCTTTTGCGGTTGGAATTGGCCTTGGCTTTCGGTGGCCAAGCCCTGTGAGAGCAACCATTGTTTTCTTTGGGCAATGGCTTCTGTAACATCTGCGCCAAAATGGGCTTGTCGTATAGGTGTTGGTGTTTCCGAAGTGATTTCATGATCGAGCCAAGTGGCTCCATCATAATCGGTGAGTTTTTCGAGCGGGAGGTGCGATAAGGTTTTCACATCGAGTGGCTGTAAGAGGCTTCGTCTTTCTTCATATTGCCTTGCCATCTCCAGATAGTTTTCGCCAATCTCCCATGTGTCATTTGTGAAGCGTTCGGCCACGCCTTCCCTCCGTAAAGCTTCCAACCGGCGCACATGGGTTTCGATGAATTCCGGAGAGGCTTTTTTGTCAAAAAGTGCATGGGCGTCGCGGCCGTAAAGTCCGTTATTTCTGTATGCGATGTCTGAAATGGTTTTGTCGATGGCTTTGGCTTTCGAACGCCGACCTGTCAGTTCAACGATTGTCCTGTTTTTGGGCACCTCTTGCATGGGCATGACACCAATGTCTGCATAGTGCACACGGCCATCAAGTCCGTCAATCAAGAGATAGCGTTTGTCTTGCAGCTCATCGGAAAAACCATGGACGATGACCCGGCCAACCAGCTTCGGTTCTGTGGGTGTTGCATGGAAGATAGTGAGATCATTTGGCCGCCGCTCGAAGCCCACCTCTTTCAGCTCCCGGTTCATGGCTTGGATGATCTGGTTGCGCTTGCCCATGGCACGCAAGGTGTGCTCCATATTGGGCGACAAACGCCATGTGCCTGGCCGTTCTTCCTCTGCTAGTCCAAAACCTTCAAGAGCCTTAAGACGCTTTAGCCTCAGGCTTTGTTGTTCCCAGTTTTGGGTTTGGGGTTGCCGCAATGAAAATATCCCATCTTGACTGAGACTTTGCAGCTCATGATCAAGGCGGGTGAACCTTCCTGCATCAATCTCTTGAGCATGTCTTTTGTTGCGCTCAAACTCGCTTTCCGGTCCAAGTTCAAGAGTGACCAAATCCTGCGCCCGGTCGCGAATGCCATAACTGATGTAATCACGGGCCATGATGAGGTCTTTTCCCCTGTCATCCTTGCCGCGCAAAATGATATGGGTGTGGGGATGGCCGGTGTTGAAATGATCAACAGCGATCCAGTCAAGTTTGGTCTCCAGGTCCATTTCCATGCCCGACATCAGATCGCGGATGAAGGGTTTGAGGTCTTGGAGTTTTTGTCCATCTTCAGGTGAGACAATGATACGAAACTGATGACGGTCACCTTTGGAGCGCTCATGGAAGGTTTTGCGATCTGCGTCATCAGAAAAGGCGCCATAACATTTGCCCTTCTCGCCTTCACGTGTCACACCTTCCCTTTGGATGTAACTCAGATGCACTCGGCTTGCGGAAAGCGACTTTGAGAGCTTGGGAACACGGACCTTGACCATGACACGGCGCTGTCCGGGACGCGGCTTTTTTGCTGCAGCCAGACTGCCTTGTGCGCGGCCTCGCCCGATGCGTGATCCGGTGAAGCGACTCCGCCGGGCTTTACGCCTTTTACCAGGTGGATCATCGACCTTAAAGGCCGCTCTTGTAAGCCTTCTTGCTGTCCGCGAACGACGTCCTTTCTTTTGGTCCTTAATGCGCCCAAGTTTGGGTTCAAAATCATCGTTTGTCATGGGTCTAATACTCCTAACTTGTCATATAGGGCCGGAGGGGTGCAAAACGGCGGAAAACGTCCGATAGCACCAAAAAATATGAGAAATTCCAATGCGTTACCTGAAAATTAGCACTAGGCAGAAGTGCCCTGGCACCAAAAATAAGATGTGCAGACAATGCCCAAACAGCACAGGGGTGCTGTTTCTTGTATCTTGCCCTAATTTTTCGCACCTATAACCTTGATTTTCCTCTCAAAATTCGTTGTGATTTTTTGCTCCGAATTCACTCTTTCCGAGCTGACTTCAGCGGGGCCTTCGTGAGCCAAATCGGCTTCGCGATTCCTAAAATCTGAGAGCGATTGACAGGCCCGAAATAGCGGCCGTCGAACGCACATTTTCGTTTGGAGAGAACAAAAAATTGCTCTGCGGTAAGCGTCAGACAACCGGTCCAGAATGGCATGTTGCGGCCTTGTTTATCCTGTCTCAGAGCCTTGGCGACGCGTTTAGTGTTGATGAAAATCTCATCGCCAACTCGGCAAATTTTGTCGTTCTGGACCGCAACGACGCGCTTAATGAGCAGTGCTGACTTCGGCAAATAGTTTCGTGTCTCAGCTAAGTCTGCCGCCCATCTGGTGAGCTTAATCGCAACGAAATCACCTCGCTTCGGTGTGCGGTCCTGCAAGAGATAGAGACCAACGGGACTACTTGGTGACATGTTCCAGACAATGACGGATGGCATGGTCCAGAATGTTGGGGTCAACAGTGCCAATACGCTGCAACCCGTGGCCATAAAGAAGCTAATCTTCATCACGCGCTCCCGATGTCGAGATGCGCAGGCGTGTTTTGGACCAAGCGTCCAAATCATCCTTGTGATAGACAATGCGCCCGCCATGTTTGCGGAATTTCGGGCCGGTTCCGATCCATCTGAGATTGTCCAAGGTACGAGCGCCAAGGCGTAAATAGTTGGCCGCTTCTACAACCGTCAGAAATGGACTGCTTTGGCTCTGTTCGCCATTTTTGTTGTCGTTTTCCGTCATTTCTCATCTCTTTTTTTAATATTGAGCCTTGTGAGAGATGAGGAGTGTGAGAGAAAAATGATGCGTTGAGGAGTGTCGAAATGAAGGGGTGCCAAAAACGACACCCCCCATGCCAGGCAATGTTAGAGGGTCAATTTACGCTGTCGCTTGAGACTTGCTTTGGCTTATTTGAGAAGAGAGAGATAGGCGCCGTTCATGAGCTCTTGGCCACGCTGAATGAAGCGGCGTACGCGATCTTTGATCGAGCGGTTCGGGCTCTTCCATGCCTCTTCTGTCTGTTGTGTGCCATAGAGTGAAACTGCAACTTCACGATGAGAGAGACCGGCTTTTGTACCATCAAGAGCAACAAGGAAATTGCGAAGCCGCAAGGTCGTTGCAGACCAGTGTTGTGTCGTGTGGGTATACCGTGCCGGACGGGCCAAGCGGCGGAGATGGCCGAGCACTTTTGTGGCTCTCGAAATATCCTGTATCCCCTCAACCTCAAATGTTGTCCGCACGGGACCATGGAGCATGGAGACACCGGATGACATTAAGCCAACGGAGACATCACGGCGTCTGAACATCAGAAATTCACGTTGCTCATGGGTGATGAGGACGCTACGTCGACAGAGAAAATTTGAGAGATCAAATGATCCGGGAGAGCTGTCTTTTATTCTTGATTTGATATAACCGAAATCCGCTTCGGGCCGCCAAAAAATATCAGCTTCTTTGCCATCAAGCTCGGGATTGATCAGAAAGAAAAGCCCCCAACGCTTTGCACTGAGGCACGGACCTCTGATCCGATAAATCTTGGCGCCAGACTGATGGAAACAGGGTGCGGGTCGCATGGCGCGGCCGGTCAGCCAATGCTCATAATAAGCTGGATTACGCCGTAGAAACTCCCAAGCCCAACCACGTTTATCGAGAGTTTTCGTGTAGTCATACTGACTTAAATATTGGGTGGACCGAGTATAAATATGTGAGTTAGATTGCGGCACGAGAAAATCAAAAAAATAATTTTTTGACTGCCCCGTTTTGCCGCAAGTGTTCCAATAATTTGGAGAAAATAGTCAGTCAAAAATAGGTTTCGTATAGTTTTGGACTCTTAAGTCTGAGAAATATGATTTAAATATTTCTTGTTAAACTTTAGTCTTAAGTTATATCTGAAACATGCTGTTTTTCAATCAAATAACCCCTGCACCAGGGTGGTACAGGGGTAAAAAGTTTGTGAAGACAACCGCCTTAGTCGACGGGGTTCCAGATGATTGCCATGAAATCCGGATCAACGGAACCGGCAGCTTGGCCAAGATTCGCATAGATCTTCTTGCGGCCAAATTCCGGAGCAGCGAAGCTTAAGGAAACATACTCCTTACCGGAAGTGCCACCGGTCTTAAGCCAACCAGCTCCGATCTCAACGCCTCCCGTTACAACCAGAAAATCTGGCTGATTGGAATTCGTTTTTTGATCATTCGGCACGATCTGAATATCGGCCTGAATGCCGACGGTTTTAAGCTGGCCCTTATAGCTGCCATCATCTTGTTTTTTTACATAGCCAATTGCGGACATACGTCCTCCATAACTTAAGTCAGAGGGCCTATTCCCTCGTGACGCCGGAGCCAAAAGGCGCCGCGAGCCGTCCAAGAACCGTCAGGCCGAAGCAAAGCGGAGGACCTTTGCCGGGAAATTTTTTGGAATAAAATGATCGCGAGGAAGTGGTTTTTTACGAGACTGCAATAACGTCCACCAGTCAAACAGGCACAAAGGACTTGGCATGCAATGACTCAACACAACTCATGAGTTGAGGTTATTGCAGTCTCCACTATTAAAGACCACGGGGAAAAAATTTTTCGGCAAAAGTTTCTTGGGTCACGGCGAGCGCGCCTATGCTCTCAAGGCCAAAACGAGGGATAGGCCCGGGGCTAATGGAGGTTGGATCTATGCGGCAAAGTTGGCGTAGAAAAACTTTGATGGTACACGGGAAGGACACATTTGAGACGGCATGTCAGACGAAAGGAATGGGCTGAATGATCTCCATGCATCAATCAATCGGTCCGATTGTTTTGAAAAGGAAGGAGAGTTTCAAAGATCGATTGCACTGGCTTTT
Source organism: Methyloligellaceae bacterium (assembly GCA_965224165.1). Classification (GTDB taxonomy): domain Bacteria; phylum Pseudomonadota; class Alphaproteobacteria; order Rhizobiales; family CBDCYM01; genus CBDCYM01. The sequence goes on from CBDCYM010000011.1 coordinate 3,349,631, forward strand.
ATGTGGCGACTCTGGTCAGGTCTATACAGAATTCGCCCGTTGGAATTTGGTTTATAGATCGGTGTTATGCTGAGGTAAGTTGCACGATATGATACGGTTTTTCCATCTCTAGACTCGGTGATAAGCGGTTCGTCAAATGCTATTACCCTAGTCAACATTCTGGTACAAAGAAGGTATTACTTTTCGCGTTTTACCACCTACGTTTCAGAATTTTTTCTTGCTGGTGGCAACAGTAGCAGAACGACTGTTTCACATACTCAAGAAGTCTGTCGAATGACGTTGGGAACTGTCGATTGTAATGCAAAGTTGCCATCAGAGCTTCATGGTTCGAGTTACAGAAGTCGCCCGTCTTATACATGGGCAGACATTGACCGATCCGTCATTGAAGGGACAGTCCGAACAACATATCATGTACGGCACTTGGGGTATTCCGGTAACAATTGCGGCATAGAAACCTTCGGGATGTGACCCGGAGCCATGATTTCGAGGAGAAACCGATGACCGTTCAAGAATATCCGTAATTGCATCAAAGGAGACATCAAAGGCTCTTATCTGAAATGATGATATAGCCGATGTTTGGGTATGCGAGGTCAATTTAGATCGTCACATGTGTTCAGCTATTTGCCTTTCAGTTCGGCGTCGTCTCTTACTTCAATTTCCCGACATACGGAACGAGGCCGCCGCTTGGTCTGACTGCTTGTTGAAAATATTCTCAATACAAGTCCAGATCGTTCGATAAATTCCTGACCTTTGCGACATTGCAATGCCAATACCGGGTCAGTTTTAAATGCTTATTGACAGTTACGCTGCTTTGAGGCGGTTGGCCTCTTTGCAATACGGGTTCAAACGCTCATAATTGCTGCAACGGAAACGGCGCCTTTTATAACCATGGTGCAATTCACCTATAGGCACATATGCCTGAGCATCATGCCAGTTAAATTTAATTTCTGCCCCGTATTCAACGCGAACCAAATGTTTAACAAAATCGGCGAACGCCGCAAGTTTTTCAGGAAACAGATTTTCAGAGTGATTTATGGCAAGGTTAAAAATGTGCTGACAGGATTGTGTAATTCGGTAGTCTTTTATTTCAGGATATTTTGTAAGGCGTGCCTCATCAATTTTTGTCAGTAAATCAGATGAGGGTATCGCCATTCCATCGCACCTAATCAAGCTATCAATAATGCGACCACCGATTGCTTCTAATCGTTGCCATTGGATATCCGCCCAATCATCGGTTTGCACCTTCGCCCTCTTCACCCAATCACCGGTAGGGTATCGAATGCAGGGCATTGCCTTATTCAAGAGTCCTGTTACGACGGCCTCGCCCCACTCGCCATCGGGGACTGGTTTGCGCGTTTCAGGATGTAGTACTTCCAGGAAAACGCTGTTTTCATTGATATAGTAATAACCGTCATCTACCTCTAAGGCGATACGGGTGAGTTCTTCACTGGAATACTCATCAAGAACTGGACATCCGAAATGGTTTGCGAGTTCGTCTCTTTCTGCGCGAGTTGAGTATTCCGAGTTCGTTATAACGAGCTTTAACGGGTGTTCTTTTGGCTGAAATTCTGTCTTCAACTGCTGTAAGAGCGATGGATATCCCGCTAATATGCTGGGGGCTGTATCCATATTGCGAATTTTTTCCGCGGCTTCTGTGGCATTGTATTTGTTACATTGAATATACTGGGTGCGCCATTTGCCATTGATATCATTGAGCCACCAATTTTTTGCGTAAAAATGGACAGTAAGATCCTCCGGCTCAACACCACCACAAGTTTGTAAATAAAGTTGCTGCACCCCCTGAAGGGTATCCTCGTAAACGGCATAGAGATCAAAATGAATATTAGTCTTCCTACCAGACGTTGTGCCACAACTAGAGGTCACAAAGGTCGGAACTGAACTAGGCTTTTGAGACAAATACTCATCCGGTTTTGAATCAAAAAAGTAACGTTTTTCAAAAATAGGAAATTTTTGAATATCATCTAGCGTTTTAAGTTGCCCAGGGTTAATGTTATTCTCATCACACAATTCCCGATAACACCGGGTATACGAATAGGCATGCTTAATTATATGTTTGACTTTGATAAGGGCTTGTTTGGAAAGAATTTTTTGTGATTGGCTGCATGAAGTTTTTAATAGGTCTAATTTTTTTTGTGGCAATTCAAGCGGAAAATTTCGGCGTGCTATTTCTAAATGATCGTCATTTAAAATGTCCAAATATGTTGGAGAGGTCGTTTGAGAATTGAAAGAATACGGTTGAGAGGCATCATCACTTTTGAGTAGAGGTTCATAATCTATATCTTCAGAAAACATATCGTTCACTTATACAAAATTCTGACCAAAACTCTCGATTCCATAAAAAAGTGACTACGCAGTAAGTCGCTTAATCTGTTCTCATTGGCTCTATCACCATAGAACGGTCAATACTCCTCACCTTTTCTTTTATACGCAAATCATCTGGGCTAAGTCCTGAAGTAAGGAACAGATAGTGCACCAGCTCAAATTCATGGCGGTTCAGCAGTGTTGATACGTCCGTCAATATTGTGCCATCGTCATAAAATGCGTGATACTTCTCTTCCAAAGTGTGTTCCCTCTTACTAAAAAACTCATACAGTTTCTTCGCACGTTTCAGCGTTTCAAGATATTTCGTCTCATCGACCCTTTTTAGCCAAAATCTGTAGGCCTCTAGTCCACCTTTTTGGCGGTTGCGCGCAAATATGGCGCCACGACTCGTACCATCAGGACGAAAAGGCTTGAAACGCCCATAAAACTTCGCTTGAAAGGCGCGTTCTTTGTCGACGCCATACATCTCAAAGGACGCGTCAGGCAGTTCTCTCACGACTCCGACAGATACGTGAACTTGATCTTCCGGATGAGGACAAAAATCCTCATATTTTAGAATGCGATTTTCTTCAGTAATCCAACAAGGCACCACCAGGACTTTTTGGGTCCCAAGCCAACCAAATTCATCAGAAATTTCACCTGGCTCCACAGGAAGGATCGTATTGGCACAATACAAAAAATAGTGGCCCTGCACATGTTGTATAGTCCGTAAGCTGGATGCAAATTCAGGACGCCAAGCCTCGCGAATAAGCTCCAAATCAATAGAGACAGTCTCTGAGTCAGCCCCAATCGCATCTTTAAATCCATCAATGACTGCATCACCGTAAATGCTCTGAGGCACGCCATCACTAAACCCAAATAGATAGTCGAAATGTTGCTCCGAAAGAGCGTCACTGAGGACTTCAAACCACGCATGTTCCGACCAAGTTAGCTGCTCACTAGACTTTGCATGCGATCGCCTAGTGTCTTCATGGATGCTGAAGTCCGTTAGCATAGCAATAATATCCTGACAGGAATGGTGTTTGCGCGATAGACGAACCAGCAGTTGTGAGTTTTTATGTTGCTCTAATAAATTCTGAAACCATAACGATGCAGGTCCCGACTCGTCGCGTTTGCAGTGATCATAAAGCGCATAGGCCCACTTAATTGCTGTAGGCTCATACATGGCCCTTTTTTCATGAAGGCTCTCTTCAATAAAGCGACGAGTTTTGTTGCGCTCCTTGGCAGTTATCTCAAATTTAGGACCATCTTCAGATAAGCCGAGATGGTCCCACAGCATGTACAATTTTCGGTAAATATTGCTATGTGTCATAATATTAGAAATGGATATAAAAATCATTTCAGCTATTTTGAAATTATCAGAAAATTCAAAAAAATAGAATTTTAAAAAGTCGAAATATCCATCAATCAATACTTTTTTTGATTTTCAGTCATAGCAGGCTTTTCAAATAATCAAATGTTTTTTCTTTTATAACAATCCATTACAAGATCTGGAATGTCCTCCAAAACACCGTCATAAGGAAGTCATCGATAAAGAAATTACGGGAAAGAAACGTTGGAAATTCAAAAATACGGAGGATTTCTAATGGACAAGCGATTTGAAGTCATAACGACAGTTATTGAAAAACCTGAACCAAAAAAGGCATCCTCAAATGTCGCGGTGTGGGGAGTGGTTGTTGCAATCATCGGCGTAACAATTTCTGCACTCGAATATCAAAGCAAACTCATAGAAAAAGAGTACTCAGCTTGGGCCGGTCAAATGAAAGAGTGTGGATACAAGGATCTTGAGTTCCCGCAGGACCGCTGATCAGAACATCAGTAGAAAAGTCTGAATTGCTGGAAGGGTTTCAACAATTGATTATGCGCCACAAAAAATTATTGACAGCATTTGGACAATTGCTAAGAGCGACGTAATCATAACCGCGCATTTCACCAAATGAATACAATGAAATACGACAAACTCCACATTCATAATGATGAAGCGTAGGACAACCGAAAGCCAGGCAGGCTTCATTACCCGGTTACAGTACAACAGAAGCCGAACTACACAACACAATTTCGTTTCTGATCTACCTCCCGCCGAGAATTGTTGCAGGAGAGCGCAACCGTCGTTACAGGGCACCACGGCTATATTGTAGCCTTCGACACCCAAAATGGGGACTTCGGCAAAGAGACAAAAACAGTGGTTTAGCATCCCACGTATGTCAAGTGGCAAAACGGTAACGTGTTCACGCCAGGTCCGCTAAGGTGGAACTGCGGATATAGGAAATAGCCCCAATCACTTCGCAAGTGTGCCTGGAGCCTACATTCTTAATGTGGCTGATCGCACCCCTTGTGGAAATTTCGACATTTCCATCCGATTCACCTACGTGATCCTCTAAACTTCAACACTATGTGCAAACCAAAAAAACCGATTAGTATCCTCAGAATGCGCGAAATCATCCGTAAGCTGAATCATTTGAACTTAGATCGGGCAGACTATCAACACATAAAGCGTCTCATCAATCAGTTAATTGTGCATGTGCCTCTTAGTGTCACGACCAGAAGTTCAGGATTGCAGATTTACAGGGGGCGGGTTTCTTCCAAAAAGCTTGAGAAAATCAAAGATATTAAACACCCACCAATACCATCTGTAACAGATTATCAGAGATGCAATCCGCCGCATCAGCCGATGTTCTATTGCGCGGCAGGTCGTGCACCCATATTTTATGAACTGAATGTGAAAACAGGAGACGTTGTTTACATGTCAAAATGGACTTTTACGGAAGATGCAATTTTGCTTTCGATCTCACCTGATGGACCTAGTGAGTCTCATGACTCCCGAAGTAGTCTTGTATCGACGTATTTTGAAACTGTCTTTTCGCAACCAATTCACGAGGTTTACTCTCGGCAATACAAAATTACATCTGCAATTGCCGACGTGCTCACTGAAAAAAGCTTCCATCAGGATGCGGATATGTCAAGCAATCCGGCATTCAAACGAGAAGTGTCCCTTAAGTACCCGTCGGTGCAGTATCCATCACGAGCCGATTGCCTAGCGCTTAAACCCAGCATCGTCGACGGTTGCCTGAAGCTGGATTACGTCGAGGAAATTTTGATAAAGGACGTAAACGGAACGAAAATAGACATCGAGAGCCAAGATGTGAGCAGCGATTTTTGCGACGGATCAATTCGATGGACCGGAATGCCCATGCATTGGAAAATTGGCCCAGGTCAAAGCGTCTCAATAACAAGGGAACAGGAAGGCTACGTCGTGCGTAACAAAATCGGTGAAACTCTCAACCCCGGTTGACATTTGCTTGACGGATACGCCAGTTCTGCATTGGGTCAAAACCGTAATTTAGCCATCTCGCTTATATCTGCTTACGCGCCTGAAGAATCCAGTGGGCATGTCACGTCCGCTAAGGTGGAACAACAGTCGTCGGGCTCATGCTGAATATGCCCTGGGCGACCGCTCATAGCACATCGTATCGAACGCCTATTTCCGCTGCCTGGGGTGCCGCAGCTGTGCACCCGCGTTGATGGTTGCACCAGTGTGCGAGCTACTGGCTGCGACCGAGTTGGCAAATAAAGTGAAACAGAAACCGTCCTGCCCAAGGGGCGAAATTTTCATTAAATCACACAAAGTATAAGTAATTCGGAGAGAGTTCCGCCACCGCAAACGCAATATTTCCAGTGAATTATTGCGTGTTGTGCATCGCCACGGCACATAATATCCGCTAGATTTTTTCATTATGGGTGTGGGGCTCAGATCTGTTCTCAAAGTGGTGTTTATTGCCGTTTTGCTCGGGAGCGCATTTCCGCCAGCAAACGATAATCGCTGCTCACTCGCCTGCCAACTCGGTCGCGCCAAAGTTGCAGCTCTTGTCGCGGAGTTTGAACGCAATAAAGCCCATTACACCTCCCGCGCATTCAGTGAAGCGGATGTCCGCAAGCACTTCATCAATGGTTTTTTTGAAGCCCTTGGCTGGGATGTTGACAATAGCTCAGGCTTTCAGCTTTTCCGCCAAGACACCGTTCCTGAAACACGCCTCTGGAAGAGCGCAGCGGTTCATTACGCAGATTACGGCTTTCGCATCAATGGGCGAGCCGTGTTCTACGTCGAAGCGGAAGCCGCATCACGGGATGTCGATCGCCCGGATTTCATTGCTCAAGCGGTTGGCTATGCCTGGTCGAGCACTCACGCCAACCTGGCTGTTCTCACGGATTTCGAGGAGCTCCGTGTCTTCGATGCACGAAGTAATCCCCACGCCTCTCAACTGCGTGATAATGAGGTTATGGAGTTGCGTCTTAACTATGATGCGTATGTCGAACAGTGGCCGACGCTTTGGAATGCGCTATCGAAAGAGGCTGTCGCGGGCGGCTCTCTTGATCGGTTATTGGCTGGGCTTGATCCCAAGCTCGTGCGTGACTCCGTTAACCAAGCGTTTCTCAAAGATCTGGACAGATTCCGGCTTAAGCTCGGCCAAGCACTCCATGATAACAATCCAACACTTGATGCAGACCGGCTTAACGAAGCAACCCATCATATCCTCAATCAGATCGTGTTTGGCCGGGTTCTTGAGGACCGTGATATTGAGCCCACCGGCCGGTTGCGCGAAGCCGTTGATGTGTGGCGGGCGCGGGGCGGTGATGATCCATTGTGGTCATTTTTACGCGCGGAGTTTGGCCGTTTGGAACGGCGTTACAACGGTGTAATCTTTGCCGCACACTTTTCTGATAAGCTAACTATTCCAAACAATGTGCTCGCAGAAATCGTTGACGCGCTTTATCCGCCCACATCACCTTATGCGTTTTCAATCATTCCGATCGATGTGTTGGGGCGAGCCTATGAATCTTATTTGGGCAAGCGTCTGGAGATCGAAGACGGGACCATTAAGCTTGCTCCAAAGCCTGAGGTGCGCCGCGCTGGCGGCGTCTTTTATACGCCCGATTGGATTGTCGATTACATTCTCGACCAAACCTTGAGTCCCAAGCTCAAAGGCAAATCCGTTGCCGATATATCGAAACTGCGGGTCCTCGATCCGGCCTGTGGCGCGGGCGCGTTTTCGGTGCAAATGGCGTCACGTATTTTAAACGCAGCACTTCGTTATTACGCAAAGAATAAAGATCAGATCGGTGGTATTGGTACAGAGTTTCCAGACGCTTACACCCTTTATGATGGCACTCTGAAGCTTTCGGTCACGAAAAAAGCCGAGCTGATTGAGCAAACCATCTTCTGTGTTGATGTCGATCCGCAAGCGGTCGAGATCACCCGTATGTGGTTATACATCGTAATTTTGGAAGGAGAAAGCTCACCCATTGTCACCCAGGAACGCCGCTATAAGATCCCAAATCGCATCTGGCCGCCACGTATCAGAGATTTTAAACTGCCGGACCTTGCAGGCAATATCGTCAATGGCAACTCGTTGGTCGGAACAGACTTTTCAAATGACATAGAGGAACAAAAACAGGTGCGGGCCTTCGACTGGCATGCGGGTGAGAGCCCGATTGCACAAACCATGCAGGCTGGCGGCTTTGATGTGGTGGCGGGTAACCCGCCTTATCTCTCAACACTGGATGCGCGGAAATTTATTCCCAGACAATATCACTATATGCGCAAGACCTATGGGGCCATGAGCCGCGGGCAGTCTGACATGTCTTATGCCTTTATTGAGAAGGGATTGAGCCTTCTCAAACCAGACGGCAGGCTTGGTTACATTACATCAAACAGTTTCATTTGGAACAAAGCCGGTGGTCCGATGCGCAAGATCATCGCCAAGAGCCGGGCTATGCGCGAGTTGGTCGATTTCGGTATTGCCCGTATTTTTGAGGATGCTTCCCCTGCAACAGCGATTGTAATTCTTGATAAGAGTCCGCATAGAAAATTTCGTCATGCGAGACTGTTCCTTACCGATTTTAAGCATCATAAATTGCTAACTGAATTACCATCGTTGAAGTTTCAAACGTTTTCACTCAATCGGCTCAATGAAAGGAAGTGGGCATTACCAAAAGCAGAAGATAGACACATTTTTGAAGCGATGAAGCGTCATCCCGCTCGCTTAGGTGACATTGCTGAAACTTTTAAGGGCGTTACAACAGGGGCAAATAATGTGTTTCTAGTTGAAGCGCTACAAACACGTGGTAAGCGAACCCAAATTCGTCCCAAAAATAGCAAGGAAACATACTGGGTCGAAACAGCACTTCTGAAACCTTTTTTACGTGGTCGAAATATCCGGCGTTATCAACCCTTCAAAACCAACCAGCGGATAATGTCTGCACATGCCACTACAGGAGCGCCTTATGCTGAAAACCTGCTACGAATTCAGTTTCCGCTGTCTTTTTCCTATTTCTCAGCACATAAACGTGAGCTCTTGAGGATAAAGAGGCGCAATTCCAAGAATGATCTCTGGTATACACTTGCTATCCCTCGGAATTACTCTTTAATGTTTAAGCCCAAGCTCGTTACAGGCTGGAAAGCTGGCCAGACACAATTCACGTTAGATAAAGGTGGAGATTGGTTTTTCCAGGGTGGTGGAGCGAGCACGGGCGTCATATCCACCAATGATAATTTCACGTTGGAAATGCTCTTGGGGCTTCTCAATAGCAAACCAGTGATGGCCTATGCACGAACAACAAGGCCTGAGCTTTGGGCTGGCATTGAATTTTCTTCGTCTTTTTTAGAAAGTATCCCCGTCGTTGCCATGACGAAGAAAAGCCGTCCAATCTACGAACGTATCGGTGCCAAAGCAGCCAAAATATTAGACCTCAATCGTGCAGGCGGTAACGCGAGACGCGTTGCAACTTTGGAGCGGCAAATTGATGAGCTCGTTGTCAAGCTCTACGCACTCGAACCTAATGACAAGATTTCCAATTGATGATTTGCGGCCTTGGCAATTGGAGCATGAGTGCGACACGAGATTATAGAAGAATCATTAGGACCGGTCTTCAAAATCCTGACTTTCAACATCTTGAGCACCATGCAACACACGGATAACAGTCAGTTCCGTATCGGTGACAGTGAAGTAAAAACAGCGGTCACGGTAAGGTGCAGCACGCAAGCCAGGATGCAGCCAATCGCGGGCAACCCCGGAACTACCAATTTCCGCTAAATGAGCAATATGGCGCGTGAGGTCATGGATGAAACGGTCAGCGGCAACAGGATTGTCCTCCGCGATGTAGCTGTGGATAGACTTGAGGTCACGGCGGGCTGGCGCGGTGAGAACGAGACGGCGCGATTTAATTGTTCTAATTTCCTTCTATGATGTCTTTGGCCATCGCTTCGGCACTCTCATAAGCGTGGACATCGCCAGCATCCAGAGCTGTATAACCTTCATCGATCAGCTTCTTTAACCGGCTGACTTTAAGTTCATGTTCCTGAAGCAGACGCAGACCGGCGCGTACCACTTCGCTGGCGTTTTCATAGCGACCTTGAGCGACTTGTTGGCTGACAAAACCTTCTAAGTTCTCACCAATATTGTAGCTTTTTGTGGGGGCTGACATAAGCTTCTCCTTTCCAATCATCATATCATATTATTGATAATAATTATCAACTATTATTGTTGAAATCGTTGATTAACGGAGAGTGAGACTGCTTAATATTTGCCTTAAACAGCGAATTCTGGCAGGGAAGAAGCTTCGTTGCCAAAGGGGCCTATGACAAAGGATGATAATGATAATAAAAAGCCAACGCCCGCTATAAAACGACTGACAGTCGATTTGCCGGAAGATCTGCATATACGCGTGAAAAGCGGCTGTGCAGAGCGGGGAATTTCCATGAATGACCTTATTCGGCAATACCTGATGCGGGAATTCCCACCGACGAAGAAGTAAACACAGAAATACAGAAACACAGAACAGTCACAATTCAGAGTTAGACATGCGAACGCACGCCGTGGCGGGGTAATAGGTTTCTCGGGCGGGCACGTAAAGGGGCGGAACAGCTTAGAGGAGCTCTAAGTCTGTTCTGCCTCTTTGGTCTTTAAAGTGCTTCAGGATGTGTATGGGTTTTGGAAGGGTTACGGCAAAGCTTTCTATGGCTTGGCGGACCATATAACTGAATAAGATGGCCAAATCTAATTGTGAATTTTCTAACCATACGCCTCCCTAACTTTTATCGACATAATCTCCTTTATCGAGACGAAATTAATTTCGACAAAGAAAACTGCCCCACATTGGTGGGAAAAGAGCAAGTTGACCCTAGATAGGCGTTTCATATATCGTGAGTACCGGAACAATGGGCAGTGTAGATAAGGACCCACAAAATCCATTCCCAAATCAGTCGTTATGCCATGACGACTTTCCTCTATCGGCAAACGGTTGCGATGGAATAAAGTCTATTCGCGCAAGCCTCGACATTGGCAACAGCATGCCTTCATCCGTAGAATCTACCTTCGTGATTTCCATGTCGCTCGCGTCCCCTACAACTACCCAATACTGAATATCAGTGAGGTAGATACCGGGCGGATTCCTGACTACATCAGAGATTGTCGCTTCAAGCAGCTTAGCATCTTCGACGGTCTCTATGTTTGGTAGTTCTGCATTCGCCAAATGACGCGCTGCATAACCTACTAGGGCATCTGGAGAAGCTGTTTCCTGTTTTGACTTTCTGTACATTTGGCGCGACTCCTTCCACCACGGCGGTTCGCCGTGATCTGCAGAAGTCACCCACTTAAGACCAGATGCACTACATATGCGAATGGTCAAATCGGATGGCCATACCCGAACACGACGGCCCTTGAAACGCACCCAAAACTGTAGCGTGTCTGTACCAACATCGACTACGTCCTTGATAGTTCCCATGTTGAGCTCTCCTTATGAACAATGTTTGAGTTTGATGAATTGAAATGTTCCCGAAGTTCACTATGGGCAAGTACAAAAGCGCTGACACGTGGGTGGACGAAAAGTCAAGTTCGTTTCGAATGTCGTGAGTTGCGAAACGGATCGCCCGGAGCTAGGGGCAACCTGCCGGAACGAGTCGGAGTCGCGATGGTCAGAACCGCTTGTCAAAGCGACAATCGGTGTGTGCTTTTGAAGATGTTTGCTGCAATTAAGGTTCCTTAGTATTTGTGCTGGCGACGATGGCCTCAACCCTCTTCTTTGCCAGTAGGACTTCAAGAAGTTTCAGCGTTTCCAATATGTTCTGAGCTTTCATCTTAATTTCTTTGGATACGTCAGGATCCGCATTAATTCTTTCTACTAGAGCTTCTTGCTTTTGCCTCTGAACTACAATTCTGCGATCTGCAACTCGCTGTGTAATTTCCGCCCAGACGCTATGAAGATTCCATAGAGAATGTCGCAGACAAGCAGCATGAAAAATTGTTAGAAAAATAGCACATACTTTTACGCAGAAAATTATTTAGGATCCTTTTGTATCTTTTTCTTTAAATTTTCGTTTTCCTTTATGTTGTTCTTTATTGCGCATTCCAAATTTTTTGTCCGGTTTTCAATAAGTTTATAGTAAGAACGATTCACACTCTCAAGTTCATCAAGGGACCACTGAGAAGGGATCTTGAATGGACTTTTGATGAGTTCAATGCGTGCCTCTTTAGGAATTTTAACAGGTGCAGAAGCATTGATAATATCCACAGCCCAGCTCCTCGCAGCAGAAATTTTTGATTTGGCTGGATCTTCGCGAAGAATACCAAGTGCGATTTGAAGCATTTTGATGTCAAGCTCTTTATCCTTGTTCAGGTACCCTGTCATTGCAACAACCAACGTGGCTGCCGCCCCTATCATGGCTGAAACAAGTGGAACAAAAATATCCTTAAAAAGCAGCCTTTTGGTTACCCAGATTGTCATAACACCCCCCAGAATTTATCAATACAAATAATAAAAGAGCACAGGAGACACACATGGAGTTTGCAAACATTCGAAATCTCCCCTTCTATTTTATAAACAAGCTCTTTATTTAAGCTTTGCCATCACTTGCATTATGTTTCTTCATATACTGAATTAAAGGTGTAAGAAAAAATCATTGGTTAATAATTACAATTCTCTATAACAATGATAAAGAATCATGGCTAATTGTAAAATGTAATTTAGATCGTATTTAGAGAACAGGCAAATGGAAAGCGCAATTGCTTTACGGATTCTGGAAAGATTGGTCATTTATATTGGTGGTATAGTTTGTATTTATTTGGGATATCGACTCTTTTATCTTTCCAATCAAAATGAATCAGATGGGTTGTTTAACTTTAAAAATATAACAACCATGGGATTAAAACGAATTGGTCCCGGTGTTTTTTTCGCATTGTTTGGTTCATGGATATTGTACACCTCTTTAACAAGCAAGGTATCAATACGCCAACCCGGGCCAGCTGTAACGCAATACGCACAAAAAACCGATCAGCAAATTTTAGAGGAAATGATTTCTTTTATGCAAAAAATTGCACCGGCACTACCTAATGAGTCACGGGAAGAGCTTTTGCTGCTTATACATAAAGCAAAAAGTAGATTTTCTCCTAAAAACATAATTGATGATATTCGCAAAGGCTTGGATCCGATTAACTCTGAGTTCACGGGGTCAAATAGGACGGCTAAAGATCAGACGCGTGTAAAATGGCCGAAAAAAACAAAGGCGCTATCGAGAAAAAGCCCTAACTCAATCACAGCAAAAATATCTCCGCTACATCCGCGCGAATACAATCTAAAACTTCATCCGGTGGTGGGTTGTTTTTCCAGTGTTGGATCAATAGACGGGCAAGTTTTGACGACAGGGTCCGTCACGCTTAATGAGGTGGAGGATCGGGATTTAACAGCAACGTTAGGTCGCTTCGTTCTAGAGCATATCTCGCAAAAGTGGATACCGGTTTTGCGAAAAAAGATAGAGCATCCAAGCGATTCCATCTAAACGCGACATGCTCTAGCTGCCCCGTTTTCGAGACCGGTTCTAAGAATCTGTGATTTAGTGAAGGAAAAGATGCGTCGGGACCGATTTTTTTGGTCAATGACTGTACGATGTTACAATTCGCAAGAGAACTGTAACAAATAAAGATATTATCAGTGCCTGCCAACCCATTGAAAATACTGCATCTGAATTTATCTGAGGTGCTTCCGACAAAAATTGAGAACGGAGTGATCTTTAACAGCGGACCAATTTTGGATGAAGTTGCCCCCGCCGTACAAAGGCGACGCCGAGTCGGTGCAGATTTTAGCTCAGCCCACAATGAAACCAGGCTTTTGCCTTTTCCACGAATGAGATCAAAGCTTGCAGAGGGCTCGTTCAAACTTTTTGTTGTCTCCATTGAGATGCTCATGGCACAATGAAACTCCGATTATGATGACGGCGCTATCGCTCCGGCAACCCCGTGGCCAACGTAGTAACAAATACAGAAATCAGGTCCCTTCTTTCGCGGCTTTCACTGTCCACACTCGTTGGACATTTTCTCCGTAATTCTGTCAAGCGTAGCCAAAGTATCAATTGTCCAATGATGTTGTTCTCCGAGCATTGTTCTATTATTTGATAATGCCTTTTGTGCAAGATTAAGAGCCCTAACCAGTGAATCTTTTGCACTCGTGAAGCGTAGCAGCGCCTCCGCTAAATTCCTACGACACCGATTTGTCAAAGGATGCTCATCTGCTAAATGCGTTTCCCAAATCCTCAAAGCTGTTTCGAATAACTCAAGGGCCTCTTCTCCTGATCCATATCGCATCTTCAATGTGCCCAAATTGTGAAAGCTTTGGGCCAAATCTGGGTGGTCTTTCCCAAACAGATTCTGTCGAACCTTAATTGATCGTTTGTGCCATCTTTCCGCTTCATCAGGACACTCTAAGTTCATAAAATTAGTCGCAAGGTTGTTCATGCTTTGCGCACAGGCGGCATGTTCTTCACCAAACAAAGTCACCCTAGTATTGTATGCTCTTTCAAAATATGAGTGCGCTAGTTTAAATCGCCCTTTGTCCTGCAGGACCAACGCCAAGTTGTTTAGGCATATAGCTGTTTCGCGGTGAATCTCTCCGGAGACACTCGTGTGATATGATAGCGATTTTCTTATAAAGCTAATTGCTTCTTTATGTTTTCCCCGCTCCTGTAGTAGAAGACCTAGATTATTCATGATGTCAGCTATTCTTTCGTCGGTCGTGCTCAGTTCGTCTTTTCTAATTTGCAACGCCTTCCTAAAAAGCTCTTCTGCAGCTTCAAGGTCGCCCAATGCGGAATGCTCAAATGATGCTACTTTGTTTAAAATTTCCGCGATTCCAAGGTGTTCTTCAAAGGATTCGTTGTGCCCGTTGCTAATAACCTCTGACACATGCGGCTTAAGGAGTTGGCATTGCAACCATGTATCGGATGAATGAAATGGATTGTCCGGATACGCCTCAAGAATTGGTTGAATGAAGTTCAAATCCCCGAAACCGCCTTCTGCACCATCCCCTCGCAATAAGGCGATCTCTCTCACCAACCGATGGCACGTGATAATGTCCCCTGTGGTATAGAAATCTTTCACGGAACTACGTTGCACGAGAGCAAAGCCGCTAAAAACGGCCAAACACTCATCAAGTCTTTCGGGCGTAAAATCAATATCGCGAAAGACATTGTTGTGTTCAACAATCTTCAGCAATAGCTCGACTGGCACCGGCTCCGCGCTCAATTTCGAGATGCAAAACAGTACAAAGTTAGCGGTTGGGTCCTCTTTAGTTGCGGCATCAATGGACATGCTAAAGGTTGCCCAAACTGTGCGGCCTTCGTAGTAGCTTAAAGGCGCATGCCGCTTGTCATCCATAAGTGGCTTCCTATTCTGCAGAAATCGTTTCAAATACGTTTCAATTGGAACCTGTAGTCGTTCGCAATAGGCAGCTGCCTGCTCATGTGCCAGTGGTAGCCCTGCAAGCTCTTCTGAGAGAGATTCGGCGGACTTGCGGCCTTTGGCCTGGCCTGACCGTAACAATAGAAACTCGCCGCCAGTTGTCTTCGGCCAATGTGTAACTTCGAGTGGTGTAGCTATGAACCTCCAAGCATGTTGTATTGATGTTATGATAATATTGGCTCGTCCCCGCTTGGGAATCCGCTTTGTCAGCGGCATGGTGCACATAGCATTGTCATAGATGAGAAGAATGGCACCCGTGAAATCTTCAAGTTTAGAAATGACGTGATCGACTTGTTGCAATCGCGCTTGGTTACGCGTTGTCCATTTCAAGCGTCGACCTAGTGACAGTAATCCATCTTCAATGCTGGTAATTGTTTCCGCATTTAACCACCATACAATTTGGTATGAATTAAGTGTTGAAAGCGCAATTTCCAAAGCTAGAGAACTTTTACCGATACCTTGCATTCCATGCAGTGCGACAGCACATGTTTCGGATGGCGCTGCTGAGAAAATTTGATCGACAATGTCCATCAAAGAGTCGCGGCCGATAAAGTGAATTGGCAGTTTATGCGGAATGTTTATAATTGTGTTGCAATGGATGACAGGCCTGGAAACTGCAACCTTTGAACCGAAGGAGGCATGCGCCCACCGAATTTCGCGTCGCTCGACGAAGTAGCTATCCTGGTCACTACCAAATAAAATACGTTCTATAGTCTCAACTTCTTCTGGCTTGTTTCGGTTGGCTATCCAGTTTCGGACTTGGCGATCAGACACACCGCATTTGCTGGCAAATGTCTTATACGACCACGCCTTACCCTTCTCCGTTGAGTCAGGCGGACGGGTACCCTCCAAAAGATGCCATTTTAGTAGCTCACCAAAACTCATTTGGTGGCTTACGGCGGCACCGATACCTGAGGATTGAGAGCTGGTCATTGTCGTTACGGTTTCCTCCTCTTTCCTGACCGAGTATCGACCATATACATAGCCTCCGGCTCCTCGTCTTGTAACACAATGGCCTCTGTAGTCGATTTCCGACGAATAGCAGATCATTTCCGGTATTGCTGGTTACTCCTAACGCCACTCTTAATAAAAAGGAACTTTAGAAAATGTGCGCTTTGGGAATTGCAATAATGCCCGAGTATCTCGGTCTTGCTATTATTTACGTTGCAGTCGCAGTTGGTAGCCGTACAAGTGTAAAGTTCATCATTACTTACTGCTACTTGGCTGCTGCTCTGGTCTATACGGTAATTGCATTAGATTTGAACCACAAGCTAGAATGCACCCAAAGGGTGCCTTCCGCCCCCTCTGTTCTAGCTAATGCAAATGATGGGCTGCATGAGCATCAAATTGACAGCCACATGAGCAATGTAGGAACATATTGACGCTGGAGTGACAGATGAACATCTTTTTACCGGGTGTTTGGGCTTACTACACCCTTTGGTAGTATCCGACGAACTGCTAAATACGTTGAGCGCTGTTTACCATTGCAAACTGCAATCTTACTATAAAGTCATACTTGCTGCTCATTTTTTAACTTACTAGGTCGATGGTGTTGAAAAAGTTGGTTGAGCTAGTGGTGTTAGTGTGATTCCGTTTTTCAGGTGATGGGGCGCCAGACGAACGATCAAGCTCAGCTTTTCTACTCTTTCAACCTTGATGAGCGCATTCCGGTCGGCCATTTGCTGAGTCGGATCAATGTGTTTGTCTAACAGGCATTGGCGGACATTCATGAAGAGCTGGCGGGGTACTATAGTCATACGGGCCGGCCTTCGATCGATCCGGAACTGATGATGCGGATGCTGATTGTCGGTTACTGCTACGGCATCCGTTCGGAGTGTCGTCTTTGCGAAGAAGTCTTGCTTAATCTGGCTTATCGGTGGTTCTGCAAGCTTGATCTGGAAAATAATATCCCCGATCACTCAACGTTTTCCAAGAACAGGCATGGCCGCTTTCGGGACAGTGGTCTACTGCGGTTCGTATTTGAGCGTGTTGTCGGTGTCTGCCTGACATCGGGCCTGATCAAGGGCGAAGGCTTTGCTGTTGATGCAAGCATCATGGAAGCTGATGCCAGTCGCTATCACGGTCTTGCTCCCAACGAGATTGACTGGAACAAGGTTGAGAGGCCGTCTCGGGCGGTGCGGGAGTATCTTGACGCTCTTGATGAAGCAGGAGGCCTAGAACCAGGCCGCAAGATACCGAAAGTCGTCTCGCCATCCGATCCCGCTTCTGCCTGGACAGCCAAAGCCAACAAGCGCGTGCAATTTTGGATATGGGCTTCAACTATCTGATCGACAACGAGTACGCTGTCATCGTTGATGTGGAGGCAACACCTGCGCGGACCTATGATGAAGTGGCGGCGACCCACACGATGCTCCTGCGAACGAAACGCCGGCTTGGATTGAAGCCGAAGCGTTTGGCCGATACGGCCTATGGGACCGGCAAGTTCCTCGGCTGGCTGGTCAAACAGCACATCGCACCGCATATCCCGGTTTGGGAGAGGGGGGGAGCGGGACGATGGCACGTTCGGCCGATCGGACTTTCGCTTCGACAAGAAGGGCGATGTCTATTTCTGCCCGGCCGACACGATCCTGGAAACGACGGGAAGACCAACAAAGGACGGCAACTTGATCTACCGTGGAAGAAATCTGCTGTGTGGTGACTGTCCGCTGAAGCAGCAATGTTGCCCCAAGGAACCGGCTCGCAAAATCCACCGCGACATCAACGAGGCGGGCCCGTGACAGGGCGCTCAAGCTTTCCCGCACGCCTGGCGATAATGTACCAGCATCTTCCCTGCGGGACAGCGATAGTGGTCTGTCCCGAAATCATAGATAAAATCGGGGCGCTCGAAAGTGTCATCGCGGCGCGCGGACTTGTTGAAGACCGGAATATGTGGCGTAATCCCCTTTTTCTCGACCTGCCCGCCCAGTATCCTGCCGAGCCATATGCGGTATCGGCAACGAGCATTTCAGGATTAAGGCCAAAGCGATCGTACGTGCGTTCGAGCATGCTCCGTAGCAAGAGGGCCTCAAATTCGGTTTTTTGCCCCTGGTCGGATTCTCTGACTGAGGACGAAGCGTCCGCAACGATGACAGCTTCGATTAATTTCCTGGCATTTAAGAGAAGTGTCCGAGGAAACGTTACTCTTAAGAGCCGCATCATGTGCTCCTACGGAAGCCGACTTTGAAGTGGCAATTATGGTTTGTTTCCGACAGAGCAGAAAGCAGTGGCGAATAGTGCACGTCTTAAAAAGAGCTCCAGCTCTTAATACGCGATCGTTATCACTGCTCCCACTGACCTCGATCGATCATCCGAAAGTTGCGCCTTGCCGCCATACGCTAAGGATAATATGCAATGACTTAGGTCAACTGCATGCAGCCAAATCAATCCGCAAATCTGCCTACGAACGCGACTTCCAACTGGAGATCCCAGCTTCGAGCGTAATGATCGTTGCATTTCACTTGACTGTAGACGAACGACATGTGAAAGTAAATTTTACTATTCGAATTTTTTGGATATACTTTATTCAAATACATTTTCTTGGGAGGCAATGCAATGCGTAGATTTATGTTTGCTGTGTTTATAGTAATTTATGCTCTATTTCCTCCTTTAATTGCGATTGCACAAGAAAGGATCGGTTATCCAGTGATCGATGCAGTGCGTGGATTGCCTCACCCTGAACTTGTTACTGTGTATCCTGATTCAGAAAATAGCAACTTATTTTATTTTCTACCCACCAGTGTTGCAATTGCTAAACAAGGTGGCGTGCTAAGATTTGGCGTGCAGCATTGGGGTATCACTGGACCTGATCCAGAGGGTGCGGGTGCAGGACTCAATTTCTCTGTTAGGCCTGCCTTTGACCAGGAGGCCATAAAAAAAGTTAAAGATGACATACTTTTGCGCAACCCCAACGCGCGTTTCGCTTTTCCGACTCTTCTCAGCAGCACCATGAGGATATTACTGCTCGGAGCTTATCACGATTCCAAACAAGATAAGAGTTCACCAGATGATGTGGTGGGCGGCCCCATTGATGGCACCGCAGCTTTTGCTATTTCTCTAACTAAGATAGGCGCCCGAGCGTTCGGTCAAGATATTTCGAAAGATTCTGACGTTGTAGGCGCTGAGTACAAATATCGCTTCACCGGAATTGCAAAACGTCTTCACGCAAAAATAACAGTTTGGCAGAAACGTACGTATCGTCATTTCGCTGCGAGGGCGAAAGCAAATGCTTGGTGGGGCTTAGTGAAGACTGACTGGCAAGCCGACTATAAGAAGCTCGAAGAAGATGGTGCAATCACAATAGAAATTTTGAAGGGTGGGACTACGGACAAGAGTGAGTATTTGGTAAAGTTATTTGAAACGCTGGCCAACATGAAAGTGAAGGGCGAAGGTATGTTCAAACCTGAACTACGTCCGGCCGGTTTGAAAGCTAATCCAGAATCTATGAAATCAGGATGGGGCTTTTCAAGCAGTGTAGCTTGGGAAGGACTTGATGAAAACAAGAAGTTTGTGTTTGAAATCAACACTGCAAAACTTGAGGAACGCGAGTTTAGGGTAGCATTATCATTTTCTGCCGTTTGTGCCAGACACCCCAGTCATTTTGTAGATCTAACCACGCCCAACAAACGCTGCATAAATCCCTCTGACATTAAGGAGACAGCAAAGGCAGTAAGGAGATGTTTGGAACGAAAGCTCAGATGGTTAAAGCGGCTCAAAGACGACGGATTAATTCCTGAATCCGTGTATCTGAGGAAAGTAGAGAAGGCGATCGATGACCCATGTTACGATGGAGAAGACCTTGCGCCAGCGAACTTTTCAATTGTCGAAGGTGAATTACGCGATCTGCTGAGGCAAAAGGAGGAGGGGCAGCTTACAACCCGCCGATGGAGGCATCTAGTAACTCAACTAAGCAAAATGCCGTATTTTGATAGACGTATAGCACCTGACGCTGCATCAAACTTAGTCAAGCGCAAACGTTTCGGCCCATGATCCGTAGGTCAAGTTGCCTAGTGGGCTGGCAAGCTGGCCAGAAGGCTGTTTCGATAGATTGGTCAACGAATGGTAACTATTGAATTCACCAGATGTTTAAGTTGGCTTTACAGTTTTTTTCGCTGGGGGTTGGCGCATACTTTAATAATTGTACTGCTATTTATATGTACTAGCTACAGGGGCATGGCGGAAGACGAAGCGATCCCATTAAATCCAAAAAATTACACCACGCAACTGCGTCATTTCAATCTATTCGTAAAGCGTTCCAGGCCAGGAACCGTCTTCTTCCACTCTAAAACACTTATGCTTGAGGGGCACAAGAAGGGGACGCCGAGGTTTGGCATTCAGTACGCTAACTTAACCGGAGCGAGCGATGAACACGGGTTCTTTGGATCTTTGACGGCAACGCTTACTTTCTATCAAGATAGAGTAGCACTCAATAATGAAGTTGGTGCAATAACAATTCCAGAAAATATTTGGCCCGATCAGGTGCTCGTCAATCGTCAACCGCAAAAGGTTATCTTAAGACCGCTCCACATGCTTCACGCCTCTGGACAGCTCGTTTACCGAGACGATAAGGCAATTTCCCTGATTTCTCTATTTCCTAATATCAAGAATTTTAGGTATGCACCTATTGTAGTCAGCGCCGATATTAGTGCCCTAGGAGCGGCAAGATTTAAAAATATTTTAAAACAAAAAGCGAATTTATCTATAATTGTTAACATTAGCCCAAAACTAAATTTAGCCGCATTCCACCACCACAAAGTTCTAGCAAATACACTTTTAAATAAATTGGAACGGTTAAAAACTTGGAGCGTAAGCGATGGTATTGATGGCTTAGCGACGGCACTAATTTCGGATACACATCCCTCTGGAGTCGCACCGCAGGAAATAGCTTATCTAGCAAGTCAAATCAACTTGCATATCGGGGTGCCTCAGTGGTTGCAAAGCATCGAATCATCGAAAATGATCTACGGTTGGAAACTAACAAAGTTGGCGCAAGCTATCGAGGCTAATCCAACTATTTTCGAAATTCCGAGAGAACTCTACCCTCTTCCTCCTCGCTCACTTCATGCTTTCTTAGACCTCTCTACACTATGTCGCGAACTCGGCTCCCAGATTGTCGATCTTGATACTGGTAAGTTGGGATGCAAATAGAAGCTCGCCTCAGACTCATCTCGACGACCGTGGTGTACATATTCTTCATCTCTGCCTTACTGTATTGTTCAACGGTTTTGGCTCACCCAGTTCAACCGGAGATTCATGGTCTCCCTCACTCTGGCTTGTTGAGCGTTTTTCGTGACCACAAACAGCCAAGTGTATTCTATGCTATTCCAAAAACAATTGAATTCCTAAGTAGCCCAACTGGCGGACCCAGGTTTCGCATAAAACATTGGGGATTGTCCTCGGCCGACTGGAGGGGCGCGGGTGCAATTGCAAAATTTTCTGTTCGCCCTCGTCTAAGCCAACGAGAGCTAAATGATGTAGTTAATGCGTTGCGATCACGCCATTCTTCAGCACGAATTATCTTACCTGATACCTCGGACTCAAATGTGAGGTTGATCATAAACGGATCTTATTTCGAAAGGCATCAAAACACTACAAGACCAGCATCTGGTGAGGATAGTACCGTGTTCCCTACTCAGCATTTTTCGATCTTGCTAAACAAATTGGGGGCTCGGGCGTTCACACATGACACGAGTAACCCAAATTATATCTTGGGTTTTTCTTTTGCTTTTAAGATGAATTTTCTATCATCTGAGAGAGGTGGTTTTCTTGATGCGAAGGTGGGGCTCCTGCTTGATCCAATCCGAGACTTTTATATAAAAAAAAATATTTATGAGATCACACACGCTAGATGGAGCAACTATTACCGTTTCTTTGTCGATAATGGATGGATCACCTTTGACTTTGGGCCGCGAGCCAATCGGGACGTCCTTGCCTATAAATCTGTGATTTATGAAAAATTGTGGGGTAGGGGGCAATTCCATGCCAGATTAACTCGGACGGAATTAAAAACGAAGTTGAAGTTTCGCGGCTCATTAGTGCCGGATATTCAGAGATTGCGAGTTCCCAAGGTCTGGGCCGGTCTTCTGGAGTCAATTCCATACCCTCCTGACCCAGTTCCTGGACCATCTGTTCCTGACTGGCCTCCAGGATGGCCACGCATGGGGGATCCGTTTCCGGATTGGCCAGAAGAACCGCGACATGAAGCGTGGACATATCTGACCGTGTCGTCGTCCCGCCTTGAAGAACGTAGGTTTGAAGCGTCCCAATCCTTTTCCGTTAGCTGTCCCAGATGGTCGAGCAAGTTCGAGAATTTATCTGATGAAGAAAAGCGTTGTATTAGTCCAGAGGATATAAGGCTTGTTGCAATTGAAGTACGACGCTGCGTCAATATAAAAATTTCATGGTATAGGATGTTGTTAAGGGATGGTCTTATTGATCAAGACTTATTGAGACAACGGATCGACGATATTATGAATCATCCATGTTATGCTATTGGGCGTGAGACAACTAAGGCCATGCAGCAAAATCGTCGCACTCTTGAGGACAATCGTACAGACTTAGATAACGGAGCAATTTCGCAAAATCGATGGAAAGCAAATGCCGATCGATTGTCGCGAGAAGTGATACTGAGATAATCTAGATTTTTTTGCTAATATAAAACTTTTTGAGTTTGGGTGATCGTTGATGACGCAGATGTGTGTTTCTTTCAGGGAAACGTCCAAACCGACGAACTGATCCATTGTTTCCTCCTGGGGTCAATTGGGAGGCGGTTAGTCTATCACTCCACCGCCCGCGATTACCCCATGTGAGTCCTTCAATCAGAAAAAAAGCGGCGCTTGAAAAGCGCCACCCTATACGGCTGCATGGCAGCCGCCCTGCGCGAGGGATCGTGACCTTTGGCCGAAACCCGGAAAAGGGGTTCGGTGAGGTTAGGGTCCGGCAGGCCGGACCCTTGAGCCGAATAGAGCCCGGTCCCTGTGGCTGGCCTACAGGGACGCGCCCGAACTCTTTTTTCAAAAAAAGAAAAATCAAAAATAAAAAAACAATAAACAAAATATATACAAACAACACCATAGCATGTTAAATAGGAACAACATTTTCTTAAGATTACACCCAGAACATTCTTAAACTATATTCAGGTAATACTTTCATGTTTCTCAGGAACGAACAGAAAGAAGGCGGTATAACCGATCTCCCCAAACCTTGGTTATATTGCCTGCAATATGCCTAAAACGAGAAAAGGCGGGTGGTGGGGAAACCCCCGCCTTTTCCGCCCCGCATCACTGACCGTCGTCATGCCAGACGATCAGAAATCTTTTCCTCACCTTCCAGATACCAGTGCGCCATTTGATCTGGCAGATCATCAATATCAAGCTCATGGTCGATAAACTGCACGCCCCGCCGGATGAGGTGGTGCATCACTTCCTGATAGGCTTGCGAAGCTGTGGTGATATAGACGCGGCTAACCGCATCCTCGGCGAGCAGGTGAAGCTGTTCTTCACAGTGTTTGGCAACGGTAATCACACGGCGTATGCGGCTTTTAGCAGGCATGACGCTTGCGGCCCCCTCCCGAAGTGGATATGAAGGACTAACGATCTGATTTTTAACAAAAAACATGCAAAATACCGAAATTTCAGTTTTTAGCATATTTTTCGGTTTTAAGCGTAAATCGTGACAACAATAAGATCATGAGCTTTGATTACAAGGACCTGACCCCCATCCACATCACTGCTGCCCGTGCCCTGTTGAGATGGAAACAAGAAGATTTGGCGGAAAAATCCGGGGTATCCAAGGGCAGCGTTCAGAATGTGGAAAAGGGCGATGAGGTAATGGACCGCACCATACGCGATATTTTCAATGCCTTTGAAAAGGAAGGCATCGAGTTTTACAACGGTGATGAGCCGGGGGTTAGAAAGCGAAAGAAGGCCGGGGAGTCATAGAGTTCTGGCAAAAAACTTGAAAAATTCGAATTTTTCGAGTATTATTAGGTTATGGATCAATCAGGAATAAAAGGCATGTCCCGTGTCAGCGCATCGGAGTTTCTCAAGAATTACGGGCTGTTTCGTGAGAAGGCGCAGCGTGAACCGGTAACGATTACCAATCATGGCCGGGATAGCCTTGTGCTGGTGTCAGCGGACGAATATCAAAGACTGAAATCTTTTGATACGCGCAAAGCCTACTACGCTCACGAGCTGCCCGAAGAATGGCAAGAGGCTTTGGAACAGGCAAAGCCGCCCGCATGGACAGCAAAATACAACCACGAACTCGAAGAATAAGAACCACTTTTGTCCCTTCCCGATCCCGAAACCGGCCTTGTTATTCGTTATGCTTATCTTTGGCGGGACGAAGCCGATTCCGGGCAGGAAGAAGGCCGCAAGGACCGCCCCAGCGCCATTGTTGTCACAAGGCGCATAAGGGAATCTGGCGAGACGGAAGTATTGGTTGTTCCCATTACGCATACCGAGCCCACAGACGATCCGACAGCCCTTGAGATACCGTCCGAAATTAAAGACCGCCTTGGGCTGGACGATGAACGTTCATGGGTGATTACCCATGAGATGAATATTTTCACGTGGCCCGGACCGGATGTACGTCCGGTCGATCTGGCAAAACCGGAGCAAGGCATTGCTTACGGTTTTTTGCCTGCGGGTTTTACAGGGGAAGTGATAAAACGCATCAAGCAGAATGTAAAAACGGGCCGCGTCAAAACGGTGCGCCGGACAGAGTAGCAAGGGCAATTAATCCTCGTGGGTGAGAAAATCCTTTCGGATATCCATGTTAGCTACAAGTGTGGGTATCATGAGTCGAAAAGCATCCAGACACATTCTGACAGTTTCAACACCCTCCTGCAACTGACCCCCTATGGTCCTGTCTATCGGCAAAACTGC
Organism: Methyloligellaceae bacterium; assembly: GCA_965224165.1. Taxonomy (GTDB): domain Bacteria; phylum Pseudomonadota; class Alphaproteobacteria; order Rhizobiales; family CBDCYM01; genus CBDCYM01. The sequence goes on from CBDCYM010000011.1 coordinate 3,374,643, forward strand.
AGATCACGTCACTTCACGCCTCCTCCCGCTTTTCACGGGCTTTCCGAATTGATCTGAAGCCCTGCTTCACACATGCTTATTTCATGACTTCAAACAATTGAAAAAGCCCAAGGACAAAATGCGAGAATGTCAAAGTTCTCCACTTACAAACTTTTGCCGCGTCTCATTCGATTTCGTGACGCACCTTTTTACGTTGGCATGGATCGAAATCGTTTTAACGAGGAAGTTCGTCCGTTTCTTACAGAAATTCCTATTGGTAAGCAGGGAATTGGTTTTGACCGCCTTGAATTGGACGTTTGGATTGATCACTATGTCGCCTGCAACGGGCGTCCCGCACGGAAAGGAGTAAACATATGGGACGCAAAAAAACACCAGGGCTCTTTAAACGAGCTGGCATCTGGCACATTGACAAAATCATCCAAGGACGGCGCGTTTGCCAAAGCACTGGAACAACTTGTCTTAAAGAAGCGGAGCGATATCTCGCAAGACTAATGGAAGAAATTCGGCAAGCTCAAATTTATGGAGTTCGTCCAATACGCACATTCGAACAGGCTGCGGCGAAGTTCATTCTTGAGAACCAACATAAAAGGTCTCTTAGGGATGATATTGGACGACTGAAAGGGCTTCTGCCTTGGATAGGAGATGTTCCTCTCGATAAAATCCATATGGGTATCTTGCAATTTTGGATTTCTCAGCGTCAGAGTCAGGGTCGTGCCAATGGTACGATCAACCATGGCCTACAGCTCATTCGCCGCATTGTTAACCTTGCTGCGAGCGAGTGGATTGATGATGATGGTCTGACATGGCTTGCTGTGGCACCCAAGATTAAACTGTTGCCTAATTTTACCAAGAAAGCACCATATCCATTAAGTTGGAGTGAGCAGGCAAGATTACTCAAGGAGTTGCCTGCTCATCTCGAACACATGGCCTGTTTTGCGGTGAATACAGGGTGTCGCGATAGTGAGATCTGCTCTCTACGTTGGGACTGGGAAGTCCAAGTAAAATCGCTTCAAACATCGGTCTTCATCATACCAGGCACAAATGTCAAAAATGGATATGAGAGATTAGTTGTTCTTAATGACACGGCCAAATCCATTATTGATTTAAGGCGTGGCTGCAATCCCAGTCATGTGTTTACCTATAAAGGGAAACCCATAACGCGGATGCTAAACTCGGCATGGCTAACAGCTCGCAAAAGAGCCGGACTATCGAATGTTCGAGTTCATGATCTCAAGCATACTTTTGGTCGTAGGCTTCGTGCAGCAGATGTTAGTTTTGAAGATCGTCAGGACCTTTTGGGGCATAAATCTGGGCGGGTTACAACGCACTATTCGGCTGCGGAGCTATCTCAGCTTATTGCAGCGGCCAATCGTGTCTGTGAGAAGAATGGCAATAGCCCTGAAATTATTGTATTGCGGAGCAAATTTCAAAATGTCCCGCAAAATTCCCGCAAGGCTCAATTTTTGAAGGAAGAGAAAGGAGCTAACCCTTTGAAATCATTGGTAGCGGAGGAGGGACTTGAACCCCCGACACGCGGATTATGATTCCGCTGCTCTAACCAGCTGAGCTACTCCGCCTTATGTGAGATGGAAGCCATATACGGAACGCCTCACATGACTGTCAAGCGAAGAGGGCTTCAATACCAAATTTTCGTTACAGACTTGCTAGGCTTCCGCAGGCTCCAGCGATGCTCTCGTAACAGAAACAGCGTCTTTTTCAAGTTTACTATCGGCGGCTATCTCAGCTTGCTTGACAAAACGCAGCATTGTGAACAGACCAAAAGGCCGAAGTGCCCGGCGTTCCGCTAAACGTAATTCTTTACATCTCATAACACGGTCTATCGGAAAAACAGGCCGCCACCCTAGTAATGCACCCAAAGGAGCCAATTTACGCTCAAACCACCCGCGTGCACCATCCTCCTGACTAAAATGATTGACAAGAAGGATTTCACCACCAGGCGCACAAACACGATGAAGTTCTGCCATAACCTTCTCAGGTTCAGGGACAACGGTCATCACATACATAGCAACCACTGTATCAAACGTTTCATCAGGAAACTCCAAAGAGCCTGCATCCATTTCATAGAGCCCATCAACGTTATCAAGCTGTTTTTCCTTGGTTCGCTCGCGGGCCTTATCTAGCATATCAATAGAAAGGTCTATTCCTGTAATATTCAGATGCCGGGCGTAGCATGGCAGTGAAAGTCCAGTACCAACACCAACTTCAAGAACGGAGCCTTTACGGCGGTTGATAAGCTTGACCGCATGTCGACGACCAGCTTCAGCAACCTTCCCAAATGTAAAATCATAAACTGGCGCCCAACGCCGATAAGCACGGCGCACAGCGGACGCGTCAATTGAAGAGCCCATGGACACAACCATTGTTTTTTCCTGGATTTACTTTCCTAATTGGCAGAGACCGTGCAGAAGGCCATGTATATATGTTTTATATGCCAAAGCCTAGCTGTCAGCTCATAGTTACAACCGTTTCCCCGCCTTTTTTTTCTCCTTGATCTGCATCAAGAAACTGATCCTTATTAGCGTCTGGTACATTTTCCACTGCAGTGATCCATCCGCCACCCAAAACACGGCAACATCCCTCTCCCCCACTGTAAAGGACACAAGCCTGACCGGGGGAAATACCATCTTCCCCATCACGCAAATAGATATTTGCCACCCCGCCTCGGTTATAAAGCACGGCAGGCTGGGGTTTTTGAGTCGAACGAATCTTGGCAAAAAGATCTAAGCCTGTCGTAAGAAGCATTTCAAAATCTATATCTCCCAACCAATTTAGATCACGCAACGTCACCCAATGTGCACGAAGTTGCTCTCGCGGCCCCACAATAACTTCACGCCGCTCCGAATTAAGCCTTACCACATAAAGCGGCTCCTCCGCCGCAACACCAATGCCACGGCGCTGACCAATCGTATAGTTGATAATTCCCTTATGCTCACCAAGAATACGCCCATCAACATGGACAATATTGCCAGCTTCCGATGCGCCAGGGCGCAATCGCTCAATGACCTGGGTATAGCGTCCAGTTGGAACAAAGCATATATCCTGACTATCGGACTTATGCGCCACCTTCAGACCAAACTTCTCTGCAAGTATTCGCGTCTCGGCTTTGTGCATATTACCCAATGGAAAACGGAGGAAATCCAACTGCTCACGCGTAGTCGCGAACAAAAAATAGCTCTGGTCGCGCTCTTCATCTACCGCTCGATAAAGGGCCCACCCATTCTCATTCCGTTCACTCTTAATATAATGACCCGTTGCTAAGGCCTGTGCACCAAGTTCACGGGCAGCCTCAAGAAGATCCTTAAATTTGATTTTCTGATTGCAGTTCACACAGGGAACTGGCGTTTCACCAGAAAGGTAACTGTCAGCAAATTCTTCTATAACCGCATCAGCAAAGCGTTTTTCATAGTCCAGAACATAATGCGGAATGCCTAAAGTTTCAGCAACACGCCGAGCATCATGGATGTCTTGGCCCGCACAGCATGCCCCTTTGCGCTCCACAGCTTCACCATGATCATAAAGTTGTAATGTAATACCGACGACGTCATATCCCTGTTCCTTCAGCAATGCAGCAACAACAGAAGAATCAACACCTCCCGACATGGCAACAACGACCCGTGTGTCTTCCGGCCGTCCGGAAAGAGATAAACTGTTTAAATTTGCGTCTGTATCAAACACTGTCAATCTCGAAATAGTTTACAAAGGTATCCTGCAAATTCAGCCTGCCGACATGGAATTCGCACGGAAAATATATAATGCTTCCCGGCAACTGCAAGCGGCCATTCGGTATCACAGTTCTAGCAATATCGGAAAATTTTGGCCACTACTCGGCAAAATATACCGGAAAATTTTGCCCACATAACGGCTTCTGCAAGCCAAAAATCTCAATAACTATTTGTTTTATAAGCCAAATGTAGATTTTCTTAGCGTGGCCCCTGAATTGCAACATATGAGCGGAAATTGAAATTCATCAGCGTAAACGAAATGTCGGCCTTATAGAAATGACGTTCCTTGCAAACATTTTTGCCGGTATAACAGGTACATCGTTACCCGTCACTCAATCCATTGGTCTTGACGCCCCTGGAGGTGAATCTGCGGAATTTGGTGCAATTCTTGCAACTCTTAATGGTCATGGAGAAGGACAAGAAGGGCAAATTCTGGACCCAACCGGCCTATTGGCCGCGCCGCATCAAGACACAACACACCAGGATATTACAACTCAAATTCCCGTAAGTACTCTTGCCGGCTTGCAAGCCGTCCTATCTGATCCCTCACTGCAAAACCAAACGCAGGCTTCCCCCTTGGACCCTCTTACCACGCAAGATGGCAAGCCGGTTATTGCAGCGCAAACGATCAGGCCAATTGCAGCTGGATTAGCTACAGCTTCCACGCCGTCGATAGAGCCCCCTAACAGCCAGCACGGTGAGTCCATAAAGGGATTAATTGAAACTCCTAATGTGCCTATTTTGGGAAATACCGTTAGTCGGGAGAGAGCATCTGCGACTGCTATTGAGCAAATAGTCAGTAAATTCACCGGCGCGCCTACAACGGAACAGCAACCCCAACAAACACAGCAACCCCAACAAACACAACAAACCAATACCACTCAGGCGGATCTCTTGCGTGGCTCCCTAATAAATGAAGAGAGTGAGACGCCCAAGTTAACACATAGCGAGGAAGCACCGCAGGATGCGCCAAAAAATATTAACAAACCTTCTGATACGGCACGGGGATTGGAATATGCCCTTAAAACCAAGTTAGAAAATGCCAATAATCCTGCTGGGAATTCTGCTCAACAGGCTATTCCCATCAAAACGGTTATCTCCACCGCCACGGGTCAGACTTTCATTTTAACTCAAGATAAAAATGAAGGGGCCTTTGGGCAAATCGACAATGGCGCTACGACAACTGTTCAGCTCCGCCCAGGCGCAATCGCACCTACACCACAACAAACCTCGCCGCAGCTCCCTATGAACGCGATAGCGCTCCATATTGCCAGCCAAGCCCAAAATGGCAATCGCCGTTTTGATATTCGTCTTGATCCACCTGAGCTCGGCCGCGTCGAAGTACGGCTTGATATGACGCGTGATGGCAGCGTTACCACACATCTTGTTGTAGAACGCGCTGAAACCCTTGATCTCCTTCAGCGTGATGCACGCGCGTTAGAGCGTGCGCTCAATGAAGCCGGACTAAAAACAAGTGAAGAGGATCTGACATTTTCCTTAAAAGATCATGGGTTCTCTGATGCGCAATCCGATGGTGAGGATGAACAAGAAGACAACCATAATATTGAAAAAAGCAGGGCTTACGACGTTGAAAACACTAATCTCAAGCCAACATACCCTGCCCCATACATAGCTGAGGCCAGGCTCGATATTCGCGTCTGATACCGAATCAAAATAACGATTTACGTTCAATCGGGTAACAAAGACTTGATTGGCAGGAGCTTGTAAAAGGAGAGAGTTAAAATGCAGATCAACCCATTTACCGCATTATCCTCGGTTGGCGGCGCAAGCACCGATAACAAAACAATTGCCCAGAATTTCAACACTTTCCTCTCGCTCTTGACAACACAATTGCAGAACCAAAACCCACTTGATCCGCTCGACACCAACCAATTCACCCAACAGTTGGTCCAGTTCACAAGCGTGGAACAAGCCGTCAAAACCAATGAAAATCTAGAGACTTTAGCGAAACTTTCAGCCGCCAGCGCTATCACTGGAGCCGTCGGCTATATTGGCAAGGAGGTCACGGCAGAAGGTTCGGCAGCTCAGTTAACAAATGGTTCCGCCAGCTGGAAATACTCCATCGCAAGCGATAGCCCATCAGCAACGATTACGATTCGTGATGCAAACGGCAATGAAGTTTTCTCGGAAAACCGCCCCCTTTCAAAAGGCTCGGAAACTTATACCTGGGACGGCCGCACATCAACTGGCGGCTTGGCGCCGGACGGCGCATATACGCTCTCAATCCGTGCAACAGATGGCAATAATGGCTCTATCGCGGTCTCAACACAGATTTCCGGAATTGTTGAGGGCGTCGATATGAGTGGATCAGAACCTGTACTTATAATTAATGGTCGGGAACTTAAACTTACCGAAATTGTTGCAATTCGACAGTCTCTCAACAGCAAAAATGACGCTATTTAGCCAAAAACAGCTAAAAAGCAGCTCAATCGCCCCTAAATCATACAAGATTTTGCGATTCATTTACCTTGACCCTTAGCCAAATCTTAAAGGCAGTGCTGTAATCTCGGCTTTGGGTAGGAACAGGTGGGTGTGTGTTGAGAGTAACATGTCTGAACAGTACAGACCACGTGTAAGATACGTGATTGGGCCGGATGGAAGCCCACTAACGATTGCTGATCTTCCTCCGAAGAGCACAAAACGTTGGGTGATCCGGCGCAAGGCAGAAGTTGTCGCTGCGGTTCGTGGCGGCTTACTTAGCTTAGAAGAAGCCTGTGAACGTTATACGCTGACAGTAGAAGAATTTCTCAGTTGGCAACGGTCTATCGACCGTCATGGGCTTCCTGGCTTGCGCGCAACACGCGTTCAAGATTACAGGAGTTAAAGGCGGGAATCTGAAATTCGCAGGAACCCGCCTGCATATTATTCTAACTTTGTACACATTTATGAGGCCAGCCGGTAAATTTTACCGGCGCCTCTTTTTTGCTTTCCGCCCCCTGAGCAGAAAAATGCTCTTTAATCCTAAAAAGTGACGTCCATTAAACATCTGTTAGCGGGTACTCGGTAATTTTTGCCTAGCTGTAATGGATCATGCCGAACAGGATTCGGGTTTTAAGGCTGAATGCCACTCCCCGGCCTGTTGGACACAATTTAGGGAATAAGAAGAGTGAACGCAGTCACGGAATTCGTGAAAGCGCTAGGGCCTGCTCGTCTGGCCGCAATGGGTGCGGTTGCAGCAGGGCTTATTGGCTTCTTTATCTTTCTTATGATGCGGTTATCACAACCGCAAATGGCTGTCCTATTCACGGATTTAGCCTTTGAAGACTCCATTGCGGTGGTCAAAAAACTCGAAGGTATGAATGTTCCCTATCAAATCCGCCAGGACGGAGCCATTATTCTGGCGCCAAAAGAACAGGTTCTGAAGCTGAGAATGCAGCTTGCTGAAGATAGGCTGCCGGCTGGGGGCGTTGTCGGTTATGAAATCTTTGACAAAAGCGATAGCCTAGGCGCCACAAGTTTTGTTCAAAATATCAATCATCTTCGTGCAATCGAGGGCGAACTTGCCCGTACAATACGCGCTCTTGACCGTGTGCAAATGGCACGTGTTCATCTGGTCTTGCCGCAGCGCCAGCTTTTTTCCCGCAAAACTGATGAGCCATCTGCCTCGATCGTTGTCAAAGTCCGCGGAAATTTGAACGCTGGACAAATTAGATCTATCCAACACCTAGTCGCCTCAGCCGTGCAAGGTCTGAAACCCGGCAAGGTTTCAATTGTCGACGAAACGGGAAAATTGCTTGCCTCAGGACGGGGAGACCGTGGTCACGGTCTCAGCGCATCTGGCTCCGATGAACGTAATCGGGCATTTGAAAATCAGATGCAGCAGGAAATCGAAGAGATCGTATCGCGTGTTGTCGGACCGGGTCGGGTCCGCGCCCGCGTCATGGCTGAACTGGATTATAATAAAATCACGGAAACTTCGGATATCTATGATCCGGATGGCCAGGTTGTCCGCTCGACACAAACACGTAATGAATCTTCTTCCTCAACGCAACCAACTGGCGATAACAGCGTCACTGTCGGTAACGAGCTTCCCGCAACACAAACCATAGACGGAAAAAGTAACAGTCAAAAAGATAATGCCAACAAAAATGAGGAGATCGTCAATTACGAGATCTCACGTACGACAAAAACACAGGTTATCGAGGCGGGCCGAATTAAGCGCATCTCTATAGCCGTACTCGTCGATGGCACTTATTCAAAAGGTGCAGACGGAAAGCCTGAATATAAGGCCCGCTCACAAGCGGAGCTGGACCAGATCACCCAACTTGTCCGGTCAGCAATTGGTTTCGACAAAGAGCGCGGTGACCAGGTTCACGTGTCGAACTTGCGTTTCGCTAAAATAGAAGCTCCCGGCTTGGGCGAAACGGAAGAAGCCTCATTCTTTGAATTTACAAAAGATGATTATTTTCACATAGCTGAACTCATAGTCACATTGATCGTTTCATTGCTCGTACTTCTCTTTGTCGTAAGACCGCTGATACGCCGCATTGTAACGCCTGAGGAAGTTGAGAACGAACAGCTTGCTCTTGAGGCTCCTGAAGCAATTGACGGCGAACAAGCCGTTCCACAACTGACAGGCCCTGATGGCCAGCAGGTAACACCTATAGAAAATGCTTCACAAGAAGTCGACGCAAACCCCAACCAAGCGGTCAAATTTCTTGAATCCACAAAAGTGACAGGGGAAGTGCACGCCTCATTTATTCGTGAGGTCGGTGAAATTGTTCAAAGCAATACCGAAGAGGCCACTTCAATCTTGCGTGAGTGGATCCATTCAGACTCAAAGGCAGCTTAATCATGGCGAAAGCAGCAAAATCGGAAGAACAAAACGCTCCAGAAAAGTCCATTCTCGAAGTGCCACAAAATAAATCCGTCACAGAGAAAATGGACGGGCCAGAACGTGCCGCGGTTCTTCTTCTTGCTCTTGGAGACGGTTACGGAACCCCGCTTTGGAAAGCTCTCGATGATCAGGAGCTTGCTCTCGTTTCCCAGGCTATGTCCAGGCTCGGCACCATTACAACGGAAATTATTGAAACACTACTCGCTGACTTTGTCTCGCAAATGTCTCTATCCGGCGCATTGACAGGCAATTATGAATCAACTGAACGTCTCCTCCTGCAATTTATCCCTCAAGAGCGTGTCAGCAATATTATGGAGGAGATTCGCGGCCCGGCCGGACGCAATATGTGGGAAAAACTTTCAAATGTTCAGGCAAATGTGCTGGCTAATTATTTAAAGAATGAATACCCGCAAACGGTTGCTGTCGTTCTCTCAAAAATTGCACCTGATCATGCGGCACGCGTCTTAACAATTCTACCGGAAGATTTTTCACTGGAAGTCGTGCAACGCATGCTGGCAATGGATTCCGTGCAACGTGACATTCTGGAGAAAATAGAAGACACGCTGAGAAATGAATTCATTTCCAATCTCTCCCAGACACGTCAGCGCGATGCCCATGAACTCATGGCAGATATCTTTAACTCCTTCGACCGACAAGCAGAAAGCCGTTTCTTGGGAGCACTTGAAGAAATTGACCGGGAGGCCTGTGAACGTATCAAAACATTGATGTTCACCTTTGAAGATTTGACCCGTCTTGATGGAGCGAGTTGTCAGACACTACTAAGGCATATTGAGAAGGATGTGTTGACGCTTGCCTTGAAAGGCACATCTGACACGGTTCGCGACTTCTTCCTTTCCAACATGTCTGAACGTGCAGGAAAAATGCTCAAGGATGATCTCAACTCCATGGGGCCAGTTCGATTACGTGAAGTGGATGACGCACAATCAGCCATGATCAACAAAGCTAAAGAGTTAGCCTCCAAAGGAGAGGTAATTATTACTAAAGGTGGAGGTGGGGATGAAATTATCTACTAACCAAAAAGGTTTCAGGCACCATGGCAGAGCCTGAGAAGTTCTTATTCGACACGCAGTTCGATCTCACCAATACCGTGGCTCCGCAGGAGACGCCGGAAGAGGCTGTTGAAAAAATACTTCGAGCGGAATTCGAAGAAAAACTAAGAAATGCTCAGCAATCCTCGCACAAGGAAGGATACGACGAAGGCAAAACAGAAGCTCTCAAAGAAATAGAGGCGCAAATCGCCAAAACTTTGGAAATCCTTATTGAGAAGGCGGATACACTGTTTGAGGATCTTGAAAAGAAGGTGTCGAGCATTCGCGTTGAAGCCGTTGAGATCGCACTAATCGCAGCCAAAAAACTCTCTAGAGATCTCATACAGGACCATCCCACGGCGGCACTAGAAGCCTTGTTCGCTGAGACCATCGACCATATTCGCACACAGCCCCACATAACTGTTTCTGTGCCGGAAGATCAGTCGGAAAACATGGAGCAAAGACTGCAAGCTACTGCAGCTGATCGAGGATTTGCAGGAAAAATTTCAGTTAGCGGTGAACCCAAAATGACATGTGGGGATTTTCACATTGAGTGGCCTGACGGCGCTCTGACCTTGGACAACGCAGCAATTTCTAAACAAGTCTCAGAGGTCGTTGAGCGCTATCTAGCTAAAAGGGCTGGCAACCAGGTTGATGGCCAAGCATCAAAGCCAACAGCCAGACATCAAAGCCAACAGAAAGTGAAGTCTGAATGACCATGTTGAGAGGACTATCATGAGCGACGAAAACTCAGAAGAAGGTATGGACCTCAAGGATTTCGGCGAGGACGATGCTTCTGAAATACCGACCGAAAACGGCTCAGCAGATGATGACCCTCTAAATTTTGATGAGAGTCAGCGCTCTGCTTCTGATTTGGAAGCTGTCTTTGAAATTCCTGTCAATATTCAAGCGGTCCTCGGCCGAACGAATATGGAAGTCAGACAGATTCTAGAGCTGGATACAGGAGATGTTATTGAGCTTGATCGTAAGGTCGGTGAAGCAATTGACATTTATGTTAATAACCGCCTTGTGGCTCGCGGCGAGGTCGTCATCGTTGATGAACGGCTTGGCGTGACAATGACTGAAATCATCAAAGGCGAATGACAATCATAAGGCGAAGGAAACATGCTGCAAACGTTTCCCTAGCTGAAGTGAGGAGAACACAATGAGACTTATGATCATTGGGAACCTGAACGGAGACCTGTCGACAGCGAGCAAGATGGCTATGGACCGTGGTGCAAAAGTCAGCCATGCCACTACAATCGAGACAGCTCTCAGGGATTTGCGATCGGGCCAGGGGGCTGACTTATTGATGGTTGATGTGAGCTACGACATTGCCGCATTGATCGATCATGTAGAAGCAGAGCATATTCATATACCTGTTGTTGCTTGCGGCATAGAGAACGACACACAGGCCGCTGTTGCCGCAATTCAGGCGGGGGCAAAAGAATACATACCCTTACCGCCAAATGCAGATCTGATTGCAGCAATCATCGAAGCTGTAGCAGCAGACAATCATGCTCTTATCTATCGCGACAAAAAAATGGTAGATGTGATCCGCTTCGCCGACCAAGTTGCCGCCTCTGACGCCAGTATTCTCATCACTGGCGAATCCGGTACGGGTAAAGAGGTCATGGCCCGCTACGTGCATGGGAAGTCGGCTCGTTCTAGCAAGGCGTTTATCTCCCTGAACTGCGCAGCCATTCCAGAAAACCTATTGGAATCTGAACTTTTTGGTCATGAGAAAGGGGCCTTTACGGGTGCCATCGCCCGGCGCATCGGTAAATTCGAAGAAGCAAATGGGGGCACCCTACTGCTTGATGAAATCTCAGAAATGGACTTTCGGCTTCAGGCGAAACTCCTCAGAGCTATCCAGGAACGGGTCATTGATCGGGTGGGAGCACAAAGCCGGTACCTGTCGATATTCGCATTATCGCCACCTCAAACCGCGACCTTCAAGCAGCGGTCCGTGAAGGAACGTTTCGCGAAGATCTACTTTATAGGCTGAACGTTGTTAATCTGCGCATCCCTCCCTTAAGGGAACGCCCCGAAGATATTATTGAGCTTGCCAATCATTTTGCCCGAAAATATTCCCAAGCGAATGGCATACCGGCACGCCCCATTTCGGCCGACACACGCGGACAGCTTCTCGACAACCCTTGGGTCGGAAATGTACGTGAACTTGAAAACACAATGCATCGCGCGGTGTTGCTTACGATGGGCGATGAAATTACACCCGATGCGATCCGAGCACCCGATGGTGCATCTACACAAAATCAGACCACTACCGCTGACTATGCCGCCCTGACAGCTGAAGCGGTTTCCCGCAATTTGGTCGGCAAAACAGTTGCTGAAGTCGAACGTGATCTGATCCTCGAAACCCTTGATCACTGCTTAGGAAATCGCACACACGCAGCGAATATTCTTGGTATATCGATCCGCACACTGCGTAACAAACTAAAGCAATATACTGATGATGGGGTTGACGTTCCTCTGCCGCGTGAAACCCGTTCGCTCACAGGATGACGGACCGGTTTAGACGGCTTGGGGAGGCCAAATCATGAGCGATGCAGCGGCAGTACAAACACCAGCGCCAGAAGCGCATAGCGGCGGGACGGCAGGAAGCTTTGGCAAACTATTCAGATTTGCTTGGCGCGGCGATATCGGACTTGCGCTTGGTATTATAGCTATCCTTGTCGTACTTATCCTACCTATGCCAGCAACTATGCTGGACATGTTACTTGCTATTTCAATAACGTTTTCAGTTTTGATCTTAATGACATCGTTGTTCATCCATACACCTCTCGAATTTTCGGCGTTTCCAACCGTCCTTTTGATCGCAACGATGATGCGGCTCGCCCTCAATCTAGCATCTACCCGGCTTATCCTGACCCATGGTCATGAGGGCACAGATGCGGCTGGCCATGTTATTGAAGCTTTTGGTCATTTTGTCATGCAAGGCAATTTTGTCATCGGCATCATCGTTTTTGCAATTCTCATCATTGTCAATTTCGTAGTCATTACCAAAGGCTCCGGTCGTATCGCGGAGGTCGCCGCCCGCTTCACACTTGATGCCATGCCAGGCAAGCAAATGGCGATAGATGCCGATTTATCGGCAGGGCTGATCGATGAAAATGAAGCCAGGAGAAGACGCAGTAAACTTGAGGATGAATCGACCTTTTACGGCGCCATGGATGGTGCCTCAAAATTTGTTCGCGGTGATGCCATCGCCGGTCTCTTGATAACTCTCATCAACGTCATCGGCGGTATGATTATTGGCGTTGGGCAAAATGACATGTCGATGACTGATGCCGGCCAGACTTATACGCTCCTTACTGTCGGCGATGGGTTGGTCAGTCAGATCCCCGCTCTCATTGTTTCAACAGCTGCCGGCCTACTCGTATCCAAAGCCGGTGTCGATGGGGCTGCTGATCAGGCGCTATTCAACCAACTTTCTGGTTACCCCAAAGCGCTTGGCATGTCTTCCTTTGTTATGGTGCTTATGGCTATTTTGCCTGGCATTCCCATCCTGCCTTTCATGGCATTGGCCGGTACGGCAGGTGGGCTGGCCTGGTTTGCTGATAAACAGAAAAAACAGAAAGCGGCGGAAAAAATAGCTGAAGAAATCACTCAAAATGAAGAAGCCCAACCAAAAGAACCGCCAATCACCGAGGCTTTGCACATGGATGAGCTGCGTCTCGAGCTTGGCTATGGTATCTTGCCGCTAATTAATGACCCGACAGGCGACTCCGACAAACTTACTGAACAAATTAAAGCTTTACGCCGTCAACTCGCGACGAATATGGGATTTGTTATGCCATCGGTCCGGATACTCGACAATATGCGGCTCGGTGCCAATGAGTATGTCATTAAAGTCAAAGAGGTGGACGCAGGAAACGGGACAGTGTTCCCAGAGCAGTTCATGGTTATGGACCCATCAGGACGTCAAATTGATATGCCAGGAACGCATACAACTGAGCCAACCTTTGGCTTACCTGCCACTTGGATCGACGCAACACTCCGTGATGAAGCCTCCGTGAAAGGCTATACAGTTGTCGACCCGGTAACCGTTATATCAACCCATCTCACTGAAATTCTCAAAAACAACATGGCCGAGCTTCTGTCCTATGCTGAAGTACAAAAGCTTCTGGATGAACTGCCTGAAAAACAAAAGAAACTGCTCGATGACCTTGTTCCCAACCAGATTAACATTACTGGTATTCAACGTGTGCTGCACATGTTGTTGTCTGAGCGCGTCTCCATCCGCGACTTGCCAACAATCCTGGAAGGCATTGCTGAAGCAACAGGCTATACCCAAAGCATACAAACGATTACTGAGCACGTGCGCAGTCGGCTGTCCCGGCAAATTTGTGCAAATCATATAGTAGCAAATGGCTATCTACCGCTTGTTACAATGACCCCGCAATGGGAGCACGAGTTTATCGAAGCCATTATCGGGGAAGGCGAAGAACAACAACTTGCAATGGCACCAAGCCGGATACAGGAATTCATCAAAGCGGTTCGCACAGCATTTGAGGAAGCTGGTAAGCTTGGCGAAGTACCCGTCCTGTTAACAAGTCCTGGCATCAGACCTTTTGTCCGTACAATTGTAGAACGTTTTCGCTCTCAAACCACCGTGCTTTCACAAAATGAGATTCACCCTCAGGCCAAGCTGAAAACCGTCGCGCAAATCTGATACCAAACTGCAATAACGTCTGACGGTCAAATGATTCAATCTAATCTAACCTCATCTCGCTCTATCGCTTTTCCGCTTGAAAACCAACAACAAAAAGGGTTTGGCAGGTAAAGGCTTACCATTCGCTCATAAGTTTAGGTTATTGCAGCCTCACGCGATACGGCTCTCGTAAAAAAGGTGATTATCTATAAAGGTTAGTATAGGCTCGATTATGCGCCACAGTTCTGGCACTTTATAAGATCCTAACGACGATCAAGATCACCCTGCGTTTAAGTAAATCAACTTGAACGCAATATGCTCTCGTCCCAGTCTTGCGTAACAAGTAAATGATAAAAAGAATTTTAGGTTTAGGTTCATCGACGCCTTTTCATTCACCATACCGTAGGGGTGAAAGCAATTCTGCATACAACCTCCTATTTTGTGATGATTTGAAACTCTTTCGCAAAAAGGCGAACGCACCTAAGGCAGAACCGTGGAATACCGTTTTTTCAAATCGTGCGGACGTGGACACATTGGGTCAAATTGCTTGTAATACCGGCCTTGATAGTCGGCTACGCCTCTTAAGCTACAATCTCATTCGATCAAAAGGTTATCCGGTCAGAAAAGGACAACTTCTTGGCGTTATTGTTGAGATTGGTCTAAAAAGGGGCTTGGATGTCGTTGCTGTCTATACTGACGGGCGTGCCAGATACATTAATAAGACGGGCAAGCTTATTTTATTTGAAACCGCACCTACGGCTCTAACGACAAAAATTCAGCATTTGCTTAAAGTCTCAAACACTGCAATCCCCCATATGACCCCATTGAAACAGCCGCGTTCACGACCTCCAACTTATGGAAACGTTAGACTGAGTTTTTTGACAACCGACGGATTGTATTTCGGTGAGGCTCCCTTAGCGTCAATGGAAGTGGATGGCTTTGGCGGTCCAGTCATTATCGCCGCAATCGATGTCATGAGGATAATGGTCGAGATTGCTTTAAGTGAATGCAGGCATTAAAGTAGAATTACTCTATATTGACAAACCATTAGGTCACGATATACGACCTATTTGATATAATTTAGGAATAGTATGTTGTCTTTCAAAGAAGTTTTTTGGAGTGGCGTTATAGTTTTTTGTTTAACTTTTTCAAAGGCTCATGCCTTGTCTTATTCTGCTGCTCCTAAATCTAACCTACCTGCATCCAACTATCTGCACCGCATCGCGATAATAGGACGTGATGACCGCAAACCTGTTCCCAAAACTTATTACGATATTGCCAGCGGTATTGGTATCCTCTTCCAATCCGGAATCCGAAGTTGGGGGTGCACAGCATTTTGTGTAGCGCCCAATATCGTTGCGACCAATGCCCATTGCTTATTACGGAAGAATGTAGATTTAAGCCAAGTTAATTTCTATCTGCCCGCCATTTCCGAGGTTCTAAATCTTACAGAAAACGGAACTCTGAACACTGAGGTCGATGATAATCCTAGTTATCGTAGTTTTTTCAACTCCACTCCAAATATAGAGGAGACGGAGAAAAAATTCAGCGGGCGCCCAATAGGGCAATGGAAGGAAAAGAGCTTCCAGATTGTGACGCCTAACGTCCACACCCATTATGAAGCCAGGCTATCTCAGCTACTAATAGTTGATCCCCAGAAACCGCTAGTCTCATTTTTTACGGGAAATTATTCAGGATCTAGGTACTTCCAGAAACAGAGTAAGGACTGGACCTTCGCAAAACTAAAACAATCAAGCTGTCAGAACAGGACACTTCAATTTACACAAACAAGCTTTGCAAATTTGAAAAAAGCGGTGCGACAAAAACGTGTTTTTATGATCGGATTTCATGGTGACAGCCAAATGAAAGTGCGGATTCTTTCCTCTAACTGCGGTGTCCGGACATACGGCAATCGTAAATATTTTCGCACAAGCCATCGTCGTTTTCTTCAACGTTCCGGGACCTTGTTGCCCCATACATGTGATGGCGTTAAAGGGTCGTCAGGATCACCAATATTCATATCAACAAATGAAGGGCCTCGGGTAGTTGGTATTAATTTGGGTACTTTTCGATCTGAAAGATATAGGGTCAAAAAGAACCGCATAACGGGCAAAATTATTGGCAAACGTAAACTTCTATATCGAAGAGAAACGAATTTCGCTGTACTGGCTCAAGCTTTTTTATCTGGCCTGGAACGGTATGGAAATGAAACGCTTCTAAGCGATCTAGAAAGCTTCAAAGAAGTTCAGGCCCTGCTGAAAAAATTGGGCTTTTATAAAGGACCGATCGATGGTGTTTTGGGGCGAGGAACGCGTGCAGCCATCGAATCATATGAGCGAAAAAACAAGCTCGTTCCACTGGCAACGCCCACTCAACAACTCCTCCTCCGTCTTCGCAAAGATGTCGAACGCGAAGATGTAAAAAAGCCATAGCTTGTTTTTTAGATATCGATGCCATATCGCCAGCATGAAGCATTAAATGGAATTACTAGAGCATGTTAAGCTCAAGTGAGTTCGCTTAACATGCTCTACTTCTTTGATCGCTCTTAATTAAGTTAGCGGGATGCGGGCGGAAAACCGCACACACTTTTCCTCATCCCGCTCTAGGTCACGGACTCATGAATGTGCTGAAAATGGCGCTAGAAACGGCAAAAGGATGCTAGAGCATCCTGCGTTTAGATGGAATCGCTTGAATGCTCTCATTTTTTGATATCGATCAACTTTACCACGTTCAAGTAAATTCACTTGAACGTGGGTTGATCTAAGAGAAGCGTGCAGACAAGGGTTGTTTCCCTTTTCAAGCGCTTCGACAACAATGTCTCAAGCAGCGAAGCGGTAGACAAAAAAACGCAGATTGAAGCCGTTTCAGCGTCCGGAGGATATGGCCAATCTGTCCAACTACAGCGTCGCAAAGGTTTGAAAATGCACCACATTGCCTGCACCTTTGCTTCTCGTATTCGAACAGATTGGCTCATACCATTTTTAACCACATTTATGAGTTCGTGACCTAAGATGCTCCAAGTTGATATAAAGCGCGGCTGTTTGTCCGGACTTGTTAATGAGGCAACTGCGTCTGCCATTCGCCCAATTTCTTACGTCAGCTTCCATTTGTGACCCAAGCAGTGGAGGCAGGTTGAAATTTTTTGCGGAGACAAACGTACCTTTATCGACAGCCTGAAATGTGACCTCAAATGCTTTAAGGCCGCGACGCCCTTTCCGGGTTTTTTTGCTGATTCTTATGTTTGCATAACCCGGTTTTTGATTGAAAGAGGTTTGGGCAAAAAAGATATAGCCTTTTAACTTACGGTGCCGAGGTGAAAACCAACATGCCCTGATATGGCGGGCAATTCGCGTATAAACGCTAACAGGAGAACCTGGCGTTACGGGACCGGCTTTGGGAATTTCCGGAAGGTCCGGCAATGATGCAAGCGGTATTTTCATTGCCCCGGAGGAACATCCTGCAACAATCCCGGTAAAACACATAATCAATGCAACCGAAACGAATACTCTAAAATACAACATGGCAAACCCCGCTTACCATAATATACCGTTCAATCTGTAGGGGCTATTCAATCCCTGAAATTAACGAATTGTAAAGGAAGCTCAATATTCATCTCCTTCACATGGGCTATGACTGCTTGAAGGTCATCACGTTTTTTGCCGGAAACTCGCAGTTCATCCCCCTGTATCGCGACCTGCACTTTAATTTTAGTCCCTTTGACATCTTTGACAATTCGTTTGGCGAGTTCTTTGTCTATTCCTTCACGGATAACGGCTATTTGGCGCAAAGCTTGGCCTGCCGCTTTTTCAGGTGTTTTATAGTCAAGGACACCAGCATCAATCTTCCGCCTCGCCAAATGCCCCTGTAAAAGTTCGTGCATTTGCCTCAGTTTCATATCATCAGGCGCATTCAGCGTAATCTCATGCTCATTACGCGTGATTTCACATTGCGCCCCTTTAAAATCATAACGTTGTCCCATTTCACGAACCATATTCTGTATGGCGTTATCGACTTCAGACATGTCTGTTTTTGAAACAATATCGAAAGATGCCATGGCACTTCCCGTTTATGATTTCCCCACATATGAAATATGCGACACCCCATACTGAGACCAGGCGCCAAATCATTGCGAATTTGTCACGACAAAATAGGGTATTGCAAGGAGATTTGATTTAGACAAAGAAAAACCGGGGACAAATCCCCGGTTGGAGAGCTTAGGAGAGTACTAAAATTCTCTATATGGCTGTATTTAAGCCATATCTAAAAAGGGCGGATTTAAAAAGTGCGGGTCGACATTGAGCTGGCAAATTCGTCGAGTTGCGCTTGTTCTGCTTTTTCCTCTTCTTCACGCTCTCGCGATATGACACGCTCTTCAAGCATTTCGACTTTTTTCAGCTCTTCATAGGCTGCGGCCAACTCATCCTTCGCAAAAGAGAGTTTTTCTTCCAAATCTTGGGCAGAAGCCAAGAGATTGTCCCGTCTTTCGATCGCAGCCTTGGCAAAAGTGGGATAGGAATAGTGGTTAACATCGGCCACCCCAGCCCGTTCCTGCTCAACCTCGATTTGCCGGTCAAGATCGGTAGCCATTCTACGAAAATCGGCAAGCATTGTTTCAAGATCGGCGACTTTCTGCCTTTTCTCATCAACTTCAAAACGGCGAAGTTTGATCAAGGTGTCACGTGTTTTCATTGTTCGATACCCTCAATTTTTTCGAACCCGGTGCTTTCGTCATTTAACGTTTCAGTATCCACCGATCCATCATTCAATAAATGTGCCAACTGTGCGTAACCTGTGCTTAAGGACAGAACCTCACCTTTCTCCTGAGCAAGAAACGCCTCAAGCATAGGATGATAATGAATAGCCTCGTCAACGGCCGGATTACTTCCAGAACGATAGGCCCCAAGGCGAATAAGCTCCTCCATATCGGCGTAGGTCCCCATAAGTTCCCGAGCCTGGGCAACTAGGGGCAGATAATTTTCCTCTATACATCCGGGCATTGTACGCGAAACTGATTTAAGAACATTAATCGCCGGATAGCGGCCGCGTTCAGCAATGGCCCGCTCCATGACAATATGACCGTCCAAAATACCTCTGACCGCATCAGCAATTGGTTCATTATGGTCATCCCCTTCGACGAGAACCGTAAAAAGACCTGTTATTGAGCCATTGTTAACCCCGGGTCCCGCGCGCTCCAAAAGCCGGGGTAATTCTGCGAAAACTGTGGGTGTATACCCCTTAGTGGTTGGAGGTTCGCCCCCAGAAAGCCCAATTTCCCGTTGTGCCATCGCAAAACGGGTTACACTATCAATCATACACAGGACATCGTGGCCTTGATCACGGAAGAATTCGGAAAGTGTGAGGGTCAAATAAGCTGCCTGCCGGCGCATAAGTGCTGCTTCATCCGATGTCGCAACAACCACGATTGATCTGGCAAGCCCTTCCTCAGCCAAATTATCTTCTATGAATTCCTGCACCTCCCGCCCACGTTCTCCAATCAAACCAATAATGGCAATATCGCAGGCCGTGTTGCGTGCAAGCATCGATAGCAGAACAGACTTGCCGACACCGGAACCTGAGAAAATGCCCATGCGTTGCCCCTTACAGCATGTGACAAAGGTATTCAGTGCTCTCACACCTAGATCTATAGGTCCCCCGACACGTGCACGGCCATGCGCAGGTGGTGGTGTATTACGTAAGGGATAGGCTTGAGATCCAGGTGAGAGTGGGCCCTTACCATCCACCGGCTCGCCCAAAGCATTAACAACACGTCCAAGCCAGGCTTGAGATGGGTGAATGACGGCCTCGCTCATCTCGACCACCACCCTTGCCCCCCTGCGAATACCTTCCAGTGAACCAAAAGGCAAAACAAGAGCGGTATCTCCACGAAAACCTATAACTTCGCTAACCACCTCACCCCGAACGCCGTCAAGAATGCGCACGCGTGACCCTACACTCATCGCATGCACAGGCCCAATGATCTCAACAAGCAAGCCCTGTACAGCCTGTACGCGCCCATAAATCTGGACTTCAGGAATGGCAGATATTTCGCTTAAGAGCGCTTGCACCCAGCCCTCCTGGACTTTGTTACAAATTCAATCTGTGCCCAGCTCAGCACCGGACCACCTACCATCTTGACCATCAGCTCTTAATCAGTCGTTAACCAAATGCCGTAAATCACCAAAAAACGCCAATACATTAAAAATCCACTAAAGAGTGGCATCACTGCCATAGGGTGGGACAGATAATTCTGCTAACTGTAATATATTATTGATTCGTTTAGGCCTTGAGATGCGGCTAAGGCCTTCAAATGCAGGAACTAAAAAACCTGCATTGAGGAATTATCATCGGTCTGAAGTGCTTTCGGAAAAGCATGCCCAAGCCATTGATTCGGTGGGAAGGATTGGTTTTCCGATTTGGCTCTGCTGAAGTGACCTACCACGCCAAAGCATTAGCGAGGCGAGAGGTATTGTTTCGCCAAGGCGGGCAAAAAGCGCTACAAAGCGAAGAACTAAAGCCTGATTTTGTGTCTATCAAAATCGGGAAGACTCTAAGTGGATTATGAGAGGGGGCATGAGGGGGCCAATACAAAAAGGTGACTTTTCAGATAGTTGGCTGGGACGGCCGCTATCCGGTATGTGCAATCGGCACGTAAGGTCTACTCCTCATTCTTACAAATCTAATAGTTTAATACAGTCTGATGTCAGGGTCGTTCGACTGATTCAATGTTGCGCTCATCGGCGAGTTGTTCTGGCATCACGATATAAAAATTGGAATCAGCTTGGAGTTTTTGTCCCTCTCGGCACTGGTTCAGTAGGCTTTAAGCGCCGTTGTAAAACCCTTGCGCAAATGAAGCTTGGGGCTGTAGTGCGACCAAAAGTTCAGCATCTCATTCACAAGCGTTCATGTGATGGAGGAAGACGCCCCAGGCGGTATTCTCTCCGTAAAGAAAGTCCGGATCCTCCGGATTTTCCTTAATACCCCAAACGTTTGTATTTATGACAAACAAAGGGGTGAAACCAAAAAAACGTAGCTGTACGTTAAGAAATTAGATTTTGTTAACCTATGCGAGCTAATTTCTTGATTGACAGTTAACCAAGGCGATCTGTGCGTATTCAGCGGAATCTGGGGCAAAGGCCCAGGGTCGGGCCAAAGGAGAGAGGGTTAGGATGAGGGTTCTACTGATCGAGGATGACCGCGCAACGGCGCAAAGCATTGAGCTAATGCTCCAATCAGAAGGCTTTAACGTCTACACAACGGATTTGGGCGAAGAGGGCGTGGATCTCGGTAAACTTTACGATTATGACATTATTCTCTTAGATCTGAATTTACCGGACATGAGTGGTTATGAAGTGTTAAAAACACTTCGTGTTAGCAAGGTGCAAACACCTATTCTTATTCTATCAGGTCTAGCGGGAATAGAAGATAAGGTTCGTGGTCTCGGTTTTGGCGCCGATGACTATTTAACCAAACCTTTCCATAAGGACGAATTGGTTGCCCGTATTCATGCCGTCGTACGGCGCTCAAAAGGGCACGCGCAATCAGTAATCACGACGGGAGAACTCAAGGTTAATCTAGATACCAAAACCGTTGAAGTGAACAATCAGCGTGTTCATCTCACCGGTAAAGAATATCAAATGCTTGAGCTCCTCTCATTGCGTAAAGGGACAACACTTACCAAAGAAATGTTCCTCAATCACCTATATGGCGGTATGGACGAACCTGAACTCAAGATCATTGATGTTTTCATATGCAAGCTTCGGAAGAAACTTGCAGCCGCAACCGGTGGCAAGCACTATATCGAGACCGTCTGGGGTCGAGGTTATGTGCTGCGTAATCCTGAGGATGAATCGGAAGCGGCATAAACAACAGAAAATCCTGGGAAGGAAGTGACGTCGAGCACTTAACTTCCAAATAAAAGGGGCCTCGTTAGGCCCCTTTTTATTTTCGTAATATCCCTCCGGTAAACAGGGGGGCATCTCTAAATACTCCCTTTGGGCCATCCACCACCCCCTGCCATCCGCCATATTCTGCGATAATTAACCTGAGTTATGGATAAGCTACATCCTCTTGAGGCCCTACACACTCGGAGTCATTCCCGCGAAGGCACACTGCTGTCCGGTTTATTTCTGAGCGAAAGGTGAAAAGTGTTTTGTTTTAAAAGACCTATGGCCATCTCGAAATATAGAGACATGGTTTTGGCAGCGTCACCTTTCGCTGGACGGGGCTTGCAGCCCCGTCCACACTGTTCATGAAGCCGTTGACAAAAACCAATGGTAAAAGAGGACATAAAATAGAATGAAACAGGGAGTTTTATGCTCCGATGCCAATAGTTGGAAGTGTTGTTTGATAGATACCCCCGGCTAAAGCCGGGGTTCTATGGCTTCGCCGCCGCTTCGCGGCATTACAGCTCCTCACGGAGCTGACCTGAATCCTGGCGTCCTTGACGCTCGATATGTAAGTATGCACTAACGCCAGGTTTCAGGATCCTCCGGCGGTATTTACACACCCAAACAACATAATATTGCAAACGGTATGCGCTGTGCCCAGTTGTGATAACTTCCATCAACAAAATACCGCCTCCGGGCTCATTCATCCACGCCTAAAGGCGTGGTATCCTGTCTACGACCGCATGAACATTGCGGACGGGGCTGCAAACCCCGTCCGGCAGAGACTGAAACTTTCTGATTTAAACCGGACACCAATGTGCCTCCGCGGGAATGACGGCGTTTGCCGCTTGTGTGTGCATTAATCTCTCACCATATTTTCTTGAATTGGTTGTAAATTAAAAAGAACAGATCACATCTCTTATCCATAACTCAGGTTAATTAAGTGGATGGTTTTTAGAGGTATCCAGGGGTCAATTTAGCCTCATAACGCTCTAATAATCCCACTCAACGCCGATGCCGATCTTGCTATTGCCGTCGGCGCCCAGCTCACCGCGTGCCTTGAGGCTCTTGGTCAGGTCGTGATCGATGACCACACGGCTTGAAGTACTTGAGGTGCCTTGGCGAACACCAACATATGTTTTCTCATTGAGATAACTGCCGGCTGAAACCGCGGTACCCCCTTTCTTGTCAGTTGTAACGTCCAAAACATCAACACCAAGGGAACTTTTAATCCGGTCGAACATACTTGGACCACTGGAAAGCCCGCCGATCTTATCAATCTCTCCAGCTAGCTGTGCCAGTTGGACAGGTGACAATCCAGCGAGTGACTTGTTGAAGAGCAGGCGAGCCACCACTTCATCCTCAGGCAATTCCGGAACTGACGAGAACTTGAAGACCGGCGATGATGCAGCCCCCGTGACCAAAACCAAAACCGTGACATCGTCCACGGCTGCCGATGCCTCCATATCAAGTACCGGCTCAACACTTCCGTCAAAGATGATTTTGCCACGCTTAAAATCTAATTGCCGTCCGAGAATCGATAATCGACCCCGCTCCATATCAAAGCCACCATCAGCAACAGGATTATCCGCCGTGCCATGAATGCGTAGATCACCACCCAGTTGAGCATCTACTCCCCTACCCCTAACAAAAATGCGATTAGCGGCATTGATCTTGAGATCCAAATTAATCTTTGTAGAGGCATCCCCTTTATTGGATTGCGGCTTATCATGGTTTTTCTGGATATTTTTCGGCGCGTTGACATGCTTCAAATCGAGATTGGTAATGGAACGTGGCAGACTATTAGGAATGGTGACATCTAGGCGTTTGATACCTATCGTTCCTCCGGCATGAAGGGACTGAAGCGCTCCCTTGACCTTCAGCTTGCCATCGACTTCGCCCGACATGAGCTGGCGGTCGTCAAATTTTAATCCCACAAGATCAAGTGAAACATCGGCGTTCATTGTACCATTCGCCATCTGCGAGAGCGCACCCCGGCCAGAGAGTGTCCCGCCCTTGGCGCTTCTACCAGTGATTTTGTCGATCGTAAGGCTCGTACGGGTAAAGCGGGCGGAACCCGCCACATCGATAAGCTTTAGGCCACTTGCCGGATCATTTACTGTTACGTCACCAATACTGACTTTGCCTGCAATTTTTGGTGCGGTAAGTGTCCCCGAGGCATCGGCCGTAAGCTTTGCTGCTCCTGTGACCTGCGCTGCACGTGCGGCCAGCGCACCATTAGCCAGCGAGAGAGGTATCTTACCTTCAATCCGCACCTTCATCCGGCTATCGCTTTCAACTCCGAGAGTACCTGCGGCTGTCAGTATCAATCCGTCGATACCACTTGCGCCAATTTTACCCTTAACGGTTTTATCCGCAAACTGCCCCTGCATATCAATATTCAGTGGCGGGAGATGCTGAGCGCGGGAAAGCCGGGCAGCAGCAGCACGCCATTTGATCTTCGCGTCAGCATGGGGAGAAGCTGGTGCGCCCTGAACAGCAATACGGCCATCAATATGCCCCTCAAGTCCCAGCGTTTTATCGAACATATTGGCAATGCGTGCGGGCAAGCTTTTCAGAGCAACGGATAGATTGATTTTTTCGGACCCGGCGCTCCCAGTGATCTCCGTCCGGCCACCATCTGTCTTTATGATAAACCGGCGCACATTGACCCCGCCATTTTCAAGCGAAAGCCGTGCGGGCGCATCAAGCTGCGCCAAAAACTTACCCTTGCGTATTGCGGCAGCCGATAGTTCTATCTCATATGCCGTGTCCTTTGCCGCCATGTTTCCTTTTAAGTTGAAATGATGATCATTCACAATGGCTGCGGTTTTGAAATTCGTCTTTCCACCGGTATCATCAGCGTCTAAACGCAAATCCTGAATTTGAAGGCTGGATGACTCAAGGCGCGCAAGCCGAGCTTTTGCTGCAATCCGCATTGCCCTCACATAGTCTCGGATCTCAGCCGAAGCATCGATGCCATGCAGCACATACTCACCAAAATGGACCGAAGGTGCAGCGGCATAAAGCGTGATGACAGGTTCACTACCAGCCTCCACTTCCCCAAATTCTATAGTTGCTTTCCCAGCGCCGTTCATGGGTTGACCGACGAACGGAGACAAGTCGGCAAGTTGGGGCAGGTCAATGGTAAACTTGCCGATGGCATTTCCTTGTGCTGGTTTCTTAACCCTGCCTGCGGCCCTGGCTGTAGCCACCACGAGTTTAAAATCATCAAAGGACATTGCCCCATCGGTGGAAAAGGCAATCTGACTTGAACCGGAAATAGGCTGGTTGTCCAAGCGACCCGCAATCTTCATCACACCGGAATGTGACTTGAGAGAACCTTCGCCTGCAAAGGATAGTTTGGGGGCGGTAAAATTGCGGCCGTTTAGAACAACATCCTGCCCTTCAATCACTGCATGGGAGGTAAAGCTGTCTCGCGTGCCGTCGATTTTTGTCTTAAGGGTCGCTGAGCCCTTTAGTGTGGGGCTAACCTTGGAAAGATCCCGCACGTCAGCACGAGCATCAAGGCTAAGGGGCTTGCCACCCGCGCGCCCCTTGACCAACACTTGAATTTCATCGTTTGAGATCGACAAATTTTTGAGAACAACCTCGCCATTCTCAGCCCTTGTGATAGTGCCCTTAGCACTGGTCATGCCTGCGAGCAAATTATCAATTATTGGATTGCCAGCTTTGAGTCCGGAACTGGTACCAGCCAATGAAACGCGTAGCGGGCCACCGTTTGTCTCCATCTGTCCTTTGAGGCGGACGCCAAGCTTGCCTGCAACGCGCCGGCCGACGAGCCCTGAAAAGCGGCTCAGATCCGGGGATTTGAGGTTGACCGTTCCCGAAAAAATACGATCCTCCATTTTTCCGCTGCCGGTGACACTGCTACCCGCTGTTGCGATCCGAAGGGCTGAAATAGTGAGCACTTTCGCTAAAGCCTTACCAGTAAGCGTTACGGTCGTATCCGACCCTATTGCTTGGGCCAGCCCCGCATCTTTTGGCTGTACGCCGGTTGCCTTTGCCGCCATCTTGATGTTGTGGGCGTCAAGCGCCATTTTGCCCGATGGCTTCATTTGATCTGCACTGGCGTTCACTTCAAAACCGGCCAAAGATCCAAACTCTCCTGCAATGCCATTTGCTTTGAGATCGGCGGTAATATGTCGGCCCGACGGACTGTTTGGGAGAGAAAAGCGGATGTCTAAGGAATTGATAGAGACAGCATGTTCTGGAGACAGAGCAATATGGACACCCTTTTTATCACCCCTTGCAAGGCGTGCCGAAACCGAACCGAAGAAGTAAGATTGCTCGACGTCAATACCGCCTGACGCTTGTAAATTGAGTGCATCACTGGAAAGCGAAATGCGTTCGGCATTAAACGTCTCAAGCCCCATCCAGGACCCGGTAATTTCCCCGGTTGTCCTGCCTGCCAAAATCCCGGAGAGAGTTGCTGGCACGATGGAGTCCAAGTGACCCTCAAAGCGCATATCAAGTCTGTGGCGATCCTCTATCTTGTCGATCGCCGCAGTCCCCGCAACAAATGGACGGTCGGCCGCTGAAAGGGACCATTGCGCCCGCCATTGGTTGATCGATCCGGTACCAGCAAATTTCATCGCCAGAGGCGGTTGCCCAGGCAGTTCAAGTAATCGCGTTACCAAACCGCCTGCAGGCTCCGAAGCTATGGCATTAATTTCGAGCTGGCTTCCATGAGGACGGTAGACAAGGCTAGCCTGCACTTTTCCTCCTGGTGAATCCAGCCGGCTGAGGAGCAACTCAGCCGATAAACCACGGGTCCGGTCAACAAGATTGGCATTTGCTTTGATGTCCAAACGAGCCGGAACACCGATCACCGGCGCAGCCAGAACCAACTCGCTTACCTCAAAACGACGCGCAACGAACGCCAATCCCGGCAGGCTCATAGGTTCCGAGCTCACAGGCTCGGCGCCACTTTGTTTAGAACCGATAGGCTTGCGCATTACCTCAACTCTACCGACAGCCAGTTCATCTACCTCCAGTCGGCCGAAAGTGAGGCTAAGGGGACGCCATGAGAAACGAATATCGCGGGCTACGAGCCATGCCCCTTCACGATCTCGCAAGGTAATACGATCGATATTGCCAGCTGAAAGAAGAGAGCCCCTAAGCCGCCCAAATTCTAGCCCGCTTTCAGTATCAGAAGTTACAGATGCGATAAGGCTGAGAGCCATTCGTTGGCCCGGCCCGGTTAACAAGACCACCATCAAGACAAAACTTGCGGCGATGGCAATCGCAGCAAATCTGATGATCCATTTGACGAGCCGACGCATTAGAGTCTTTCTGTTTAAGTTGAGCTAAAACATATCTCGCAAAAGTAGATATTGGTTTTGCGGGATATGCTCTAAAAAGCCTGTCCCAATCCAACATAGAGACCGAATTTGGGCTGACCGTCGCGGTTGGTAAGTGGCACCGCAGCATCGGCCCTGAGCGGACCCAGCGAGGTGTAATACCGTATTCCGATACCTGCACCGACGAAGATGGCCTCAGAAAAACTTGGAACACTATCATCGGAAACGATCGCTGCATCAATGAATGGCACGATCCCTACTTGATCGGTAACGCGAAGCCTGAGTTCCGCTGATGCACCAACAATGCCAAGCCCCCCTACGACACTGCCGCCGATTGTTGGACCAAGACTGCGATATTCGTAACCACGTACGGAGCCGCCACCGCCGGCAAAAAATCGGGATGTTGCAGGAACGTCCGCAAGAGATGCCCCAATAATGCTGCCTGCCAAAATGCGGCTTGCAAAAATTGCCCGCTGAGCTTCATCAAGCGCAAGATAGCTGGCAATCTGTGCCTCACTCACAACGAAAACGGCATCATTGGCGAGGTCGGTTGTTGGATTGATGCGGAGCATGGCAGCTATACCGCTACTGGGATCAAGCCGATTGTCCCGTGTGTCGTATACAAGTTCCCCAGGGAGCGCAATCAGTGTGCTGTCCGTTACACCAAAGGCATCTTCGACACGCAGCAACTGACCTTCTAGAGCGAGTGAGCCAGAAAGGCTGTCACTGAATTTATGTAACACGCCAATAAGGGCTTTGGCACTGCGGCTCTCATAGGTGTCGGGATGTTCACGCTGGAAGCGGATTTCACTGAAGAGATCTGTATCAATGTCGAAAATACCTGGCTTGGAATAGATAGCGCCGACATTGAACTCAAGTTGATCAATCGCCTCTGCTCCGAGCCTCGAAACAGATGCGTCAACTTTGAGCCGTTCGCCTTCACCGAATACGTTGCGATGCCCCCAATAGGCTTGAACTTCCGCACCATCTATGGTCGATACTGAGGCAGTTGCCCCGAAAAATCGAGGCTTACGTTCGGTTACCTCCAATGTAATCGGGATCCCACCATTGGCATCTACCCTGTCGCCCTCTTTTATCCTGACACTCTCTATGCTTTCGAACTTGCGTAAGCGCTCACGGGTTGTCTTGAAGTCGGCGGGGTTGAAACTTTGGCCAGGCTTCAAGCCACTTTGATCTGCAATGGATTTGCTGTTTAAGGCTCTCGCGCCAGTCACATTGATGGAACCATAAACGGCTGGGGGGCCCGACGCTACGGTAAGACGAACATCAACCACAGAGCGTGCGTGATCTGCTGCAACTCTTTTATCAATAATCCGGGCAAATGGATAACCGGCAGCGCGCCATTCCTTAACGAGCTTATCAATTGCTGCAATAATAATTTCAGACTTGGCGGGCTCTCCTGAGACAAGAGCGTAGTGTTGAGGCTCGATCGGTGGTTGAACTGTAGTTGGTGTACTTTGTTTGATTGAAACGGCGCCGAAATGGAAAATGGGACCTGGCTTGATGCGAATAACGACTTGAACCGGTGTCTCCTTAGTTGCATCGATTTCTTCGGGGCGGATTTGTTCTATGGGCTGGCCCGCAATACTGATGTGAATGCTACCGCCATAACGTGCCTCAGCGTAAAGTGCTGCAACCAGCCGCTTGACATCGGCACGTGCTCGCGCAACTAGGGCAAGGATATCGGCCGCACCTTTTTTCGATTGTGTTATGAGCAGAGACGCCGTCGAAAGCGAAGAAGCAAGCTTTGAATCATCATTTTCAACCTCAAGGGATACTGTGTAAGCGAGCGTATCACCTTTTTCTGCAGATGCTGTACCTGGAATAGTAATACCAAAAAGCTCCAGGGCTGCAGCTGGCGGCGATAATAGTGACGCCAAAATGCCAATGGCTCCCAAAAGACCGACAAAGTTGAAGGGGCGTGACAACTTTTGACTTCCGCGTAGCGTTAACGATTAGGGTCCCCTCGATCGTGATTTCATCAAAACCAGACCCTAACCCTTTGTTTTCACAAGCTTCTCTTCGGGAAAATGGAGACCGTTTTCCCAAAGCACTCAAGTTTTACGCATACTCGGAACAAAACCATCTTCCGTACATTATCGTTACTGTCAGGGAAGATGTTTTAGGGGCTTTAAATGGCACATCGCTCAGCATTTTTTGTGCCTTTTCATTCGATGTACCAAAGAGGCGTTACCATCGTGTTATTTTGATGGATGGTATCCTACTTAACCTCTGATTCTTATGCAGAGAATCTTAGCAGTTGGAACACTAAATGCAAGTCTCTGACGTCGCGATTTCTTTCAGCTTATAGGCATTTTTGTCACAATACTACAGATATGGGGCGGACATTATAACAGTCCGGCAGGGAGCCTTAATTTATTATGGGATGTAGGATCCTGGTGAGATTTCGTTAACTATGAGCGGACAGGACCTCTAAACGCCTTCAGAACAAATTCCGCGACGTTTGAATTGCAAAAAAATACGATATACTCTCAAAGAAATAATAAAAATCAATTTCGCTTTGTGTCGATTAAGACAGAAAGCAAATGAGTTTGGCTCGAATGTCAATGAGAGCCAACAAAAACAGACATACTGGGAGGAACGTAAATGAGAGTTTTAAAGTTTGCCCTGGTTGGATGGTTCGCAGCAGTTAGTTTATTGGCTGCAACAACATCCGATCCCGTTCAAGCTAAGGATAAGGTTAAGGTCGGATTCATCGGACCATTAACCGGAGGTGTTTCAGCAAATGGAATTGGCGGCCGCAACTCCGCGGATCTTGCTGTCAAATTGAGAAATGCCGATCCTAAAGCCAAATACGAATATGAGTTCACGGCGCTTGATGACGAATGCAAGCCAAATATCGGCGTGCAAGCTGCAACGAAACTCGCGGCTGATAAAGGAATCATTGCCGCAGCAACTCATTATTGTTCAGCCGTCGCCATTGCAACCGTCGATGTCTACCACAAATTTGGGCTTCCAATAATAGTCTGGGGCGCAGTGCTGCCTGATATTACCTATGGCAATGATTACAAAGAAGTACATCGCGTAAACGGCACCATGATCAACCAAAACCAAACAGCAGCTAAATTCATGCGCAGCCAAGGGTACAAGAAATGGGTAATCGTTCATGACACGACCGATTATGGCAAGGGACACAACAAGTATTTTAGTGAGTCATTAAAAAAGGAAGGTGGCGAGATTCTTGCGACCTTTGGAGTCACCGCAGATCAGCAGGATTTCACAGCGGAATTGACAAAAGCCAAAGCGCTTAACCCGGATGTGATTTATTTTGGTGGCTTGACCCCGCTTGGTGTCCGCATTCGTGCACAAATGGAAAAGCTTGGCATAACTGCACAGTTTGAAGGAACCTCAGGTATTGTGTCTGACGCGTTCATCAAAGGAACCGGAGATCTCGCCGAAGGTGTCCTCGCATTTCGCGAAGGCGCGCCAACTGAAAAGCTGCCCGGCGGTAAGGTGTTCCTGGAAAAATACAAAACAGGCAATTATGAAAATCCGCCTGAAGCTTATGGAGCTTTTGCATTCGCAGCAATGAACCTGATTCTTGATGCGATAGAGAAGGTCGGCCCCGACCGGAAAAAGGTTCGCGCAGAGCTAAATAAAACTTCTGATCAAAATTCCATTGTTGGAAAAATAAGTTTTGACGGCAATGGGCAGAACACCGTTGCCCTTATCACAAAATATGTGATCCAAGATGGTAAGTGGACTGTTTGGGAAGACAGCGAATATGCTTCAGGCAAACGCAAGTTGAAAATGAAGAAGTAGTCGTCTCAAAAGGGGGAGGTATCAAATGCTTCGGTGTCCTTCCCCTTCTCTAAGCAACATAGAAAATTGGGGGCGGCAATGGATTTAGGGCTGTTAGCCCAGTATGTCATGAACGGCCTGATGCTTGGCATCATGTATGCTCTTGTAGCCGTTGGTTTCACGTTATTTTTTGGTGTTCTTGACGTCATAAAATTTTCACATGGTGATGTCCTTACTGTCGGCGCTTTTGCTGGGCTCACAACCTATATTGGACTTCAATTGGCAGGCATAGAAGCTGCATGGATACAAGTGATTATCGTTATTCTGGTCGCAACCCTAGCTATGGGATTGCTTGGCTCCCTAATTGCCTATTCATTCGTAATACCGCTACGCTCAGCACCGCCGCTTAATACACTTCTCATTACGTTGATGCTGGGGACCGTGCTTCGTGAAGCAGTGCGTTTGTTCTACCCTCAGGGCGCTAACCCAAAACCGTTTCCCGCACTTCTTCCAAAAGAGGCTTTAACCTTTGGTAATTTCAATTTGCGCTTCGACAATTTGATTATGTTTTTTGCCGGGGTTGCTGTGATCGTGGGTGTGCAACTACTGCTAAACAGAACCAAGCTTGGCCTGGCGATCCGGGCCGTTGCGCAAGACGAAGAAACAGCGAAAACAATGGGGGTCAACTTTCAAATGATTGTCCTCATTACGTTTGCCTTAGGCTCGGGTTTAGCTGCTTTTGCAGGAATTATGAACGGGCTCTATTACAATGAGATCAATTTTGGCATGGGGCTTCTTTTAGGCGTCATCGGCTTCAGCTCAGCAATTGTCGGCGGTTTAGGTAATATCTATGGTGCTATTATTGGGGGTTTTTTATTTGCCGGGCTACAGACCATTGGAGCCGTCGCACTGCCATTTGCAAGCGCTTATAAGGACGTGTTCGCATTTGCGGTTGTCATCGCAATTATGGCTTGGCGTCCCACGGGGTTGATTCGGGAGAAAACCAGTGAGCGTGTCTGAAGCGCCAGCCTCAAGATCCTTGCGTCAAGGAACATCGGTCTTTCCGGGGCTAACAGCAGCCATAATTGTTACTCTTTACACAATCGTTCTTCTTATCGTGGAATCACAGACGGCAATCATTTTCCTTTTGGCAGCTGGCATTGGTGCTGTTCTCATCGCCAGTTGGATAGGTGCTCTTAGCCATGTTTCACAATCTTTGAGTGAGAGAGATAACGTGCTGAGCATCGCAGTGATACTAGGTGCTCTCGTAATTACAGCCTTTTTTTATGAAGATCATTTTATACTGCTCCTTGTAGCGACAGTGATCCTTTATGTCCTCGCAACACTTGGGCTTAACTTGCAATTTGGATTTGCAGGTGTTCTAAATTTTGCAGGGGCTTCATTTTTCGGTGTCGGCGGTTATACCGCGGCGGTTCTCTCTATGCACACCGGTATACCGCATCTCATGATATTATTGATTGGCGGCATCATGGCTGCGGTCATTGGTTCTCTGCTGCTTCTGCCGGTACTCCGCACGAGAGGGCATTATGCTGCCGTGGTGACCATTGCCTTCGCCCTCTTATTCAAGACGTTCCTCGAGGTGAACGACGTTCTCGGCGGTCCGCAGGGCCTTCGCGTGGCCGGTATAAAAATTCTGGGGTGGAGTTTCAATGACAATATTGAAATCACTGAGAATATTGAATTATCTTTTTACGTAAATTACGTTCTGTTGGGGCTTGCGATCTTAGCTGTTGCCTTCATGTTTGTACGGCGCCTAGAGCGCTCTTGGATCGGCCTAAATCTTGATGCCTTACGCCTTGATGAGACGGCATCAGTTTGTTTCGGCCTAAATGTCGTACGGTGGAAAATCACCGCATTCCTAATTGGCAACTTTCTCATTGGGATTGCTGGCGCCCTTTACGCCATGATGGTCGGCTTCATCGCGCCTACAAATTTTACATTTGGCGATTCCTTAATTTTCGTTTCGATTGTCTTGCTCGGTGGGATCGGCAATGTCTGGGGTTTGGTATTGGCAACTGTCATCGTCGTGGTTATTCCGGAGAAGCTACAAGCACTCCAGGAATACCGCTTTCTGCTCTATGCAGCGATCGTCATGCTCATGCTCCTTTTCCGCCCAGAGGGTCTTTTGCCGAGGCCTGTCCGGCTGTATTTTTCTGGGTGGTGTAAGAAATGATCAATCAATCAAACACCCCCAATAACAAACCATCAACTGTCCTCACTTCGGAAAAACTTACTAAACGATTTGGTGGTGTTGTTGCGTTGTCGGAACTTGATCTGGAAGTCAGGTCAGATGAAATCCTGGGTCTCATCGGCCCGAACGGATCGGGTAAAACAACTTTTTTCAATGTTACGACAGGGATTTATCCGGCAGATGAGGGAGCTGTGCGGTTCGGAAACAGCGATATCACCAATGCTTCCCCACAATCGGTTTACCGGGCTGGTATCTCTCGCACATTTCAGCGTTCCCGTCTTTCACTTCCCCTTTCGATCTTCGACAATATTATGATTGGCAACCACAAGAGGCTAACGCAAGGCTTATGGTTTAATCTCGTCAATCGGAAAGCATTTCGCCGGGAGTATGAGGAAAATTACGAAGCTGCGCGGGCACTAATAAAAGTGTTCGACCCCCCTCTCTCCGATCGTATGTTTGAGCCGGTCGCCGGCCTGCCAATGATCGATAGACGGCGCATCGAGATTTGTCGTGCTCTCATCAGCAAGCCTAAACTCTTATTACTCGATGAACCCTCGGCGGGCATGACCCATGATGAGACAACCCAGCTCATGGAAGATATTCTTGATATCCGCACACGCATTGAAGGGTTGACGATCATCATTGTCGAACACGAAATGGGAGTTATTGAACGCATTACTGATCGCTGTGTTGTACTCAATTTCGGAAAAAAGATTTGCGAAGGTAGCTTCGCGGAGGTGGCGGAAGACAGCAATGTTCAGGAGGCTTATCTGGGGATCGAATGACCACAGACATTGAGA
The DNA here is from genome assembly GCA_965224165.1 of Methyloligellaceae bacterium. Taxonomy (GTDB): domain Bacteria; phylum Pseudomonadota; class Alphaproteobacteria; order Rhizobiales; family CBDCYM01; genus CBDCYM01. The sequence continues at coordinate 3,408,973 of CBDCYM010000011.1, forward strand.
AAGGCCTGATCATTAACAAGATCAATACGGCCTATGACAAAGCAAATGTCTTGGAAGGTGTTTCACTCAAAGTAGCGCCTGGGAAAATCACGTGTCTACTCGGTTCAAACGGTTCGGGTAAGACGACGCTTATCCGCTCGATCCTCGGACTGACACCTCCTAATTCAGGTCATATTTCCTTCGATGGAAATCAGATATCCGGTCTGCCGACGCACCGCATTATCGCTGCTGGCATTGCATGTATCCCCGAAGGGCGGCAGGTCTTTGCAAAATTCACAGTAGAAGAAAACCTCAGAATGGGGGCCTATCAAGAAAGCTCCGACAATATTGTTAAAGAACGGCTAAGTGAGGTTTACAAGACATTCCCCGTTCTCGCTGAGCGTCATGGGCAACTTGCAGGTACAATGTCTGGTGGGGAGCAAGCCATGGTCTCGATTGGGCGCGGTCTGATGCGTGCGCCTAAGCTTCTTCTCATTGATGAACCGTCACTTGGGCTAGCCCCTTTGTTGGTCAAGGAAAATTTTAACATTATTCGTCGGATCAAAGATCAAGGGATTACAGTCTTTCTCGTTGAACAGAATGTCCATCAGACATTGGCCATCTCAGACTATGGTTATGTCCTCTCAAAAGGACGCGTTGTGGCAGAAGGTGAATCTGAGGAATTGAGCAAGACAAAAGAGGTGCATGAGGCCTATTTCGGCTAGGCAAATTACGAACTGGAAAGCAGTTTGAGATGACCGTCTCCGCAATTGATTTGACCCGCGAACTTATCCGATATCGGACGATCAATCCACCTGGCAATGAACAAGACTGCATTGAACATTTAGGTGGATTGTTGGAAGGTGGAGGTTTTGGACTTACCTACCACGCTTTTGGTAAGGGGCGGGCTAATCTTGTGGCTCACATAGGTGGAAACTCTGACCGCAAGCCTCTTTGTTTTACCGGACATGTTGATACCGTGCCGCTGGGTGGGCAGCCCTGGACGGTTGATCCGTTCCAAGCTGAAATCAGTAATGGCAAAATCTATGGCCGCGGAGCTTCAGATATGAAGAGCGGTGTTGCGGCATTCGTGACGGCAGCACTTGAGAGGTCCGATAGGCTGAGTTCTTCGCCCGGTCTTGTTCTGGTCATTACCGCAGGAGAAGAAACAGGATGTGAGGGCGCTTACGATCTTGCGCGTCGTGATGGAGCACTTGATCAGGCCGAGGCGATTGTAGTCGCGGAGCCAACCGCTAATTATCCCTTTGCCGGACATAAAGGAGCGCTCTGGCTTAAAGGTCAGACAGACGGCGTAACGGCTCATGGGTCCATGCCGGAGAAAGGAGAGAACGCGATCTACAAAGCCGCACGCGCCATCACAAAACTTGAAGACTTTAATTTCAATGTGGCAAGGCACGATGTCTTGGGCGGCCCAACACTGAATGTTGGTACAATGCAGGGCGGTATAAATATCAACTCAGTTCCTGATCAGGCTGAATTTGGGATCGATATTCGGACAATTCCAAGTCAAAGCCATGCAAGAATCCATGAGGAACTCTCAAGTTACTTGGGAGAAAATATTACCCTCGATAGGGTTGTTGACGTTGAGGGTGTATGGACGGATCCGGAGCAATCCTGGATGCGAGAGGTATACGAAATCACGGCGAATATTTCTGAAGAGAAGCCGGGGGTGAAAACGGCTACATATTTTACTGATGCTTCGGTGCTCACACCGGCAATGGGCCATCCGCCGACAGTAATTCTCGGCCCCGGAGAGCCCTCAATGGCCCATCAGACAGATGAGTATTGCTATATAGACCGCATTGAACAAGCTGTCGCAATTTATAAGGAAATCATCACCAGATGGTGCCATCAATAATTTGATGTTGCCCTTCTGTTTTAGGTTAAACCGCTTCGGTCAGAATAGACGGCCCGCATTGGTGATCTTGACTTTCTCATGCAATGGAAATGGGGAGGGCTTATCGAAGTGAATTCGAGCAAGCTGACTACGATCGCGCGGTTTGAAACTGTTCTGGAACTCTTTGGGAAGTGCTTCCGTTACCGGGAGAATTTCAGCAATAACCCCTGTCGCGCTCAGCCGTCCACTTTTTACCCTAACTCGGGCACCGATGCGTATAGGAAAAAGATAGCGGCGGGGAAGATAGGCGAGAATATAGGGTTTGCCCGAATAGATTGAAAGAATAATCTCTCCCGGTTTGTATACATCACCCACTGACGGAACCGATATGCCAATTGCGCCACTAACCGGAGCCTGAACAACACCCTCTCCATAGTGCGCACGCAAATCGTCAAGCGCAGCCTCTGCATCAGCCCGTGCAGCCTTTAAGGTAGAAAGCTCCTCTTTTAGAGCGCGCCCTTCCGCCTTAAAGCGGATGAGTGAACGCTGTGCTTCGAAGCGGGCATTCAAGGCATTATTATATCCGGCCGTCGTGACCAATCTTAAATTGGAGAGATCATCAAACTTTTTGAGAGTTTTTGCCGTCTCGCGTTCACGCTTTTCAGCAAGTGGCAATAATTTTTCGATCGTTTCAGAGCGCACATTAAACTCTGCCGCCTTAGCGGCAAGGCTCGCCTTGCGCGAAGAGAGATCAGCAAGCCGTTCGAGCACTTCCATAGATTGCAGGCGAAGTATCAGCGAGCCCTTTTTCACCGCATCGCCTTGCTTAACGTCTACAGCTTCAACCCGCGCCAGATAAGTCGTTGAGACCGTGGACTTATCACGCAGAACCAGCCCGTCGGCACGCAGGAATATCATGTCTCCAAATAAGAAATTGATGCCGGCAACCAGCATAACCAGCAAAAGACCAAAATAGACGATGCGTCCGGATCTATTGGTTGCGCGACGTTGTTCTGTCTTAAGTGTGTCTGGCCGGGGCCTTTTTCGAAGAGATTTCAACATCACCATCTCCGCGTAATTCTGACTTTGGCCGGGAGATATTCATCATCGGCCGAGGCATTGAAAATCCATTCCTGCAGATAGGCAGCGAGCCTAACGTTACGCATCACTATCCCGCTAAAAAAGCTGTAGCCAGGTGTATAAAGCAACAAGGGAAGTGACCGAGATTGAGGCGTCGCATAGGCCGCAAGCAAGAACGACGAAAGGTCTAAAACAAACAGACCCGCTTGTACGGATATCAGAATCGTAAACGCCAAATCACCATAGGTCAGGAAAAGCCATATGATGTAAACCGGCAGAACCACGGCACTGACGATATGAAACACAAAGAATTCCACCTCATGGAAAAATTCATTCAACTGGAAATTATTCGAGAATGGGTTCAACAAGTCCGCATGCTTCCTGTACCTCAGCCTTATGGCATCCCGCTCCCAACGAAAACGCTGCCTAACAAGCGTCCTAAAGGTGGCCGGCACATCAGTGTAGCAGATCGCATCTGCTGCAAACTTCACCTTCCAACCAGCCTTGCGTATCTTCAGGGTCAAATCAAAATCTTCTCCACCACCAACATCTACACCGTTTACACTCTCAATGGCCGTGCGGCGGAACGCGCCGAAAGCTCCGGAAACACACGTGATCTGATCGGTCAAAGCAGCCGCCTGTTTACCAAGCGATATGCTAATCAGATATTCGATTGCTTGGAATTTGGTGATCAGACCATAGGCGGCATTGCGGACTAGAATATTACCAGAAACAGCAGCCACAGAGGGGTCGGCGAGAGGCTCTACGATATGTTTGAGTGCATGGCGATGATAGGTTGAATCACAATCCGCTATGATAATAGCATCACCGGTTGCATACCGCTCTCCCAGGTTCACAGCAGCAGATTTGCCAGCCCTTAAGCTTGTGCAGTGAACCTGGTCAACAATACCGGCATGTTGAAGTTCTTTCAATTTATCCGGCATGCCATCGGTTGAACCATCACTGACAACAATAATTTCATCCGGGGGCCGGCTTTGCTCACGAAAAGAGCTGACACAGCGTTCAATGGCATCAGCTTCGTTGTGACCCGCCAGAACTACACTCACCTTGCCAATATCAGCACTTACACCGGCGGGTGAATTACGTTTAGCCCCGAAAAATGCCGCGGCCATAAAAGCAAATGTGTAACGCGGGATATCGAACAGGATGGTGAACCAGAACAAGGCAAAGAATCCGGTCCAGCTTTGCGAAGCTAGATATGCAAAACCATCTGCAAGGATCTCCCACATCAGATAAAATCCTCAGGCCCAAAGACACTAATATCGACACCGAGATCCACCCGAAGAGACGCCGTTGTTTCGGTGCAAAGATCGTCCACGCCATTCCGAGCCTCCTCGGGTGAGGAACCTTTTAGAAGTATGAAATCGTAATTCTGACCTTTGACGAGGAGATCATCTTTTCGGACTGTGTTGCGAATATTTTCAAGAAATAAGTTGCGGGACTGGGCAAATAACCTATGTCCCTCCTTGTGCTGGATCTCTTTAGCATTGCGGTAGGAAATATTGAGGAGGGCAAATGGTTTCCGCTTACTCTCGTATTTTTTTAGTTCGTCATTTATTGAGACAATGAGTTCCAGCGGCAATTCTGCAAAGCGTAAAACACCATGCTTGCTTTCATGCAGCGCCCGTCCGGTTCGTACGAAATCGAGTCCTCGATCCAATAGGCGATATGAGTGAACATCCCGTGTGCGCACCGTGTCTCCGTCGCAATGCGTCTTACATTCCATGCATATGAAACCGACATCCGGCTCGGACGTGCCATGCCCGCAGCTTTGACACAGCATCATCGACCCAGGCTTGTCATAGTCAACACTGAAATGGGACAATTCCTTCCGGCATTTCGGACAAATCAGATCGTCACCCTGACGAAAATCTGTTTCTGGTCCCTGATAAGCGCAGACAAAATGATGCAAATAAGCCTCTTCCTGAAGATCTGCTGATGTGCATTGGGGGCATTCTTCCCGGATATTAAAACAAGAAGAGCCACACCGGTCGCAGACATGGAAGCGGTCAAAAAATTCTTGGTCAACATATCCACTGATCAAGAGGTCCTTGATCTCTTTTTTAATACTGCGAAAGTCGAGGATCGTATTGTACCCGATGAATTCTTTGCTTGTAGGATCGTAGCTGGGCTTCAATAGCCCGCCGCTAACAAACATACGGCCGATAAGCTTTTCACCTATATCGTCGGTATATACTAAATCGCTGTGCAGTTGGGCCCGGCGTTCATGAAAAGACTGAATCAGATGGTCAAGCTTATCCGTTTCCTCGAAACTCAGTTTCGAACCGTCGAGGTCGGTATTGCTCAAAAGGGTCCCTGTCATGTCAATCACAGGAAGTAAGTGAAGCGTCTTGGTCGTCCAAACTAAGGACAGGTCACGTATTGTCGCCGGTGCATTGAGCAAAATGCAGTCAAATTTACCGTCTGCAAGGCTAGCGTGTATTCCCCGTGCCGATAGTCTTTCAGAATTAAAGTCCTCCGGCCACCGCAAAAACTCATAATCATTTTTCCGAAACCCGGACGGTTTGGCTCTCTCTTTTGGAGCGGCAGGCGTTTCCTGGAATTCAGCAACATCTGTGTCAGATGAATGCAATTCTGACTTACTTAATAGCTGAGTATTGTCACCATCTTCCTCAATGACTTTTAATATTTCTTCCAGATTGATCGGCTTGGAAACAACTTTGTCGAAATTCTCGCAATTTGCCGAATGACTTAAGAGACCCTTGATATCTGATGTGATGGCGATAAATCGAGGGATGCTTTTTTTCGTCGCGTTCTCACGAAATTTTGCTGCAACCTCAAGCCCATCCATTTTTGGCAGATGAAAATCCATCAGCGCAACGTCATAAGAGCAACCTTTGAGAGCTGTAAGCGCTGCCTCACCATCTGGAACCAAATCAACGTTATGTCCCCGTTGCTCCAAGACCAACTTCAAGAGGTCTTGGGTTACCGGACTATCCTCAGCCACGAGAATCCGTAAAGCTGGTAAGGTGTTTTTAGCTCCCGCAGCAGACGGCGTTGCAATGTTCTGAACTGGCTTTTTAGTTCGCGCCTTCAATTTCGGTTTTGGTTTTGGTTTTGCGCTCACCACAGCTATCCCCCAGCACTCCAAATATTCAATTTGGCATTACCCAGCGCCTGAGGATAACGATTAACTGGAACGAATCCGTTAAGCATCGCTAAGTTTCTGGAACAAAACCTCCCAAATCTTGTGTTGTTAAAGGATGATTAACGAGCGTATCCGGTTTGTCTGCAAATTGTCGCTGGCCCCTTAAAAAAACGGATATTTTTGCAGCACCGGCAACATTGGAGATCGCACGTCCTTGGGCCGATAGACAGCCCCTTCATTTTGACAATTATGCCAAACTGGTAGAATAAACTTATATATCAAGAGAGTAATATAACATTATATAGAAATTAATATTTTCAAAAACACACATCTGGGCATCTCTAAATACTCCCTTCAGGCCATCCATCATCCCCTGCCATCCGCCTAATTATCGCAGAATATGGCTGATGGCAGGAAATGGTGGATGGATTTTTAGAGGTATCCATTTAGGCCTATATCATTTTTTCAAGTTATATTGGGAAAATAACTCTAGATTTATTTTGATTTAAAAATTTTACTCTTTTAAATTTATTGAAACCTGCTAAAAATGATCCAGCCCTGCTCTTTAATATAGTAAGAATAAGTATTGCCAGGTCATGTTAAATAAGATTAAGAGTCATAAAGCATCCAACGTGTAAATGGAACTGCTTGGATACTTTATCGTTTTATTACCGCATAACTTTTTTCGCAAAACTGGTACCCTCTTTTGCAAGATATGCTCAAAGCTTTATAGTCTCTTATAGAGACCACTGGTTGGTGATGAACTGCAGTCGTTCTGACGTACATCCATTTATTTTGTCTGGTGGCGCCGGAACGCGTTTATGGCCCCTTTCTCGCCAGGCGTTCCCCAAACAATTTCTAAAAGAGATTTTAGGCGAACACAGCTTACTCCAGGAGACATGCAAACGGCTAAGTAGCTCTTTATTTTCTGTACCATCCGTTCTCACAAATCAAAAACACCGCTTTCTTGTCGCCGAACAAATGCGGGAATTGGATGTAATACCTAAAGCGATTGTTTTAGAGCCTGTCTCACGCAACACGGCCCCGGCGGCGCTGATCGCAGCGCTTATGCTTAGTCACGAAGACGCTTCACAATTTTTGCTTTTGCTTCCCTCCGATCATCTTGTAACCGATTATAGAGCGTTTACCCATTCCGTCCGTCTCGGCTTAGATGCAGCAAAGAACGGCCATCTCGTTACATTCGGTGTTCGACCTGACAAACCGGAAACTGGCTATGGCTATATTCAGACCCAAAAAAATGGGTTTGATGCCCTCGACGTTGTCCGTTTTGTCGAAAAACCCACCCTAGAAAAAGCTCAGGCCTATCTTGATACCGGCGACTTCTATTGGAATGCAGGAATATTTCTTTCCTCTGCCACAACTTTGATTAAAGCTTTTGAAACCCATGCGCCTGAAATGCTCGATCCCTGCCGTAAAGCCTTGGACAGCGCGCGCCTCGATTTGGATTTTTTGCGCCTGGACGAAAAGGCTTACGCTGCATGTGATTCAATCTCACTAGATTACGCAGTCATGGAAAAAGCTTCGAATGTCAAATGCATGCCTCTCGCTACCGAATGGAGTGACCTAGGTGTTTGGCCTGCGGTTTGGGAAATCATGAACAAAGATGCCCATGGCAATGTGAAAAGAGGCGATGTCATCTTTCACGACACAACCAATTGCTATGCCCACAGCACCGATGGCGCTTGCCTTTCTGTTATTGGGCTTCGCAATATTTTTGCTGTGGCGACCCGAGACGCGGTGGTCGTTGCTCCGAAAGATCGCGCCCAAGATGTAAAACATGTGGTGGATCGATTAAAGGCAAGAGGTCGTGAGGAAGCTACCAATCACAAACGGTCGTACCGTCCTTGGGGATGGTTTGAGGGCCTCAGCGCCGGTGATAGATTTCAGGTGAAATGTCTTATGGTAAAACCAGGCGCACAACTCTCGTTACAAAGCCATTTCCATAGAGCGGAACATTGGGTGGTTGTCTCAGGCACAGTGGAAGTCACGGTTGGTAACAAGACTTTTTTGCTCACTGAAAATGAATCCACCTACATCCCAATAGGCGCAAAACATCGTCTGGTAAATCCTGGTAAGGTTCCCGCCCTCCTAATTGAGGTGCAATCCGGCCCCTATCTAAAAGAAGATGACATCGTGCGCTATGAAGATGATTTTGGCCGTGAGGAAGAAAGGTAACGCGGTGTTATGAAAATTTCTAAATAGCTATTCGTAGTTGGACACCTCGATTTACCGGTGATTTGAGGTGTCCAGCTTGAAGCTGTTTCTGCACGCACGAAATATGGGCAACCTACCTAGCTTTGGCTCTATCTTAAAACCATCTTTCGCGAACGAAAATCGTATCTCCCGGACGGACCAAATCATAAGGTGCAGCGTTATGGGTAACGATTTCACCGTTCTCTAATCTAGAAACACGGAAATGATGTTTGTCTGCATGGATAGTAAACCCACCGGAAACGGCTACAGCCTTCTCGACTGTCATACCGTTCGAAAATTCGTAGTGCCCGGACCTATTTACTTCCCCCAAAACATAGAAGGAGCGGTATTTGGTAACCTCGACGGCCACTTTAGGATCTTTAACAATCTCTTTATCTCTTAAGCGAGCGATTATAATGTGCTCGACCTGATGAGTTGTTCTCCCTGAAACCCTGATATTACCCACCAAAGGAATAGATACCCTGCCGGCACTATCAACAGAGTATTCGTTATTCAACTCAGCTTGGTCAAAGACAATAACGCGGAGCTTATCACCAGGACCTAATTTATAGACAGATGTTCCACTTACGCTCCAGGGGCCCATTTCTTCGTAGTGACAACCTGAAAGCAATACCATGCTTAGCAACATGGCAAAGGCAATTCGCCAGTTTATTTTTGACACCGTCATGTTTTCCCCGAGACAAAAATCTAAAGTTGTTTACGTTCAATTGAATTCATATTGAACGTAACTCTCATCTTAGGTAGCTCACCCCTTTAGGCCGCTGATGCAAACTGGAAAGTCCCAAAATCGTGCAGAAAACCTTCCCTCCTTTGAAGCTATCAAACAGCAACAACATTAATCACAAGCACGAACAAACATACTTAACGATTAACCTGGCTTACAAAGGAGAAAACGGAACTCTATAATCTGTACTGAAATTTACGTAGGCTTGTTGCAAATAACCCGGCGCCGAGCGGCGCCCCAAACCATTGCCATCGCCCTATTCCCTTACACTTTTCTAACCCATCTTACTAAAATTCAATTTTGAATTCGGAAAGGTTATTTGATGGCTATTTCCATGCTGCATGCCCATTGTGAGTGTAACTGAGTCGTTGAAACCACAACAATCATTGCACTCCTATTCCCCAGCTTTTCACTACATCATGGTAATTTTGCAACAGCCCTATAATTATAAGGGCACAATACGCAGGGACAGAATCAAAGGGTTAACCGAACTCATAAAGGTAAATTTACTAAAATTCCCTAATTTCATGCAAAAAGTAGATAATCCAAGTGAAACAGGCCAGCTATCTTGCATTCTTTCGTGAATTCATCGCTCATTCTTATAATTGGGAGCTAATCCCTTGGCACATACATCAAAGTTGACAAGGGACAAGGCCTCTCACACCATCTTTCGATGGTGCAAAAATTTATTCCTCGCTGTTTGGGATAGCCTTGGCCCTGGGCATTTACGCTATATCCTAGCTTTGGCCGTCCTGGTCAGCCATCTTTCACGTTTGCGTATAGGCCTCATCGCTGTTTTTGTCTTTTTCTTACTAAGTGGGTATTGGATAGCCCGCATGTATTGCGAGAAATATTCAAAATATGAAAACAATTATAAAATATTTATTACAAGTCGTATATTGCGTATATATCCATTATACATCGCGTGTTGTTTAATTGCGACCTTGTTGTACATATCATTTTCCGCAAATGAAGAAATAGATTTCATATATACACACATCATATCAACACTAAGAAATATCCTATTATTTACAGTTTCATCAAGTGATCATATAATATTAGGTGTTTCCTGGTCTCTTGATATAGAACTACAATTTTATATTATTGCTCCATTACTGGCAACCGTAATTGTAACTATGCCGTTTTATAAATCATCAATTGTATTACTCGTTTTAACTTCTTTCTCGTTGTTTTCAATGCTGAACGGCTTTTACATGGAGTATTTTCCAAATGTGATAAGCTATCTCAGCATGTTCTGGATTGGCATGATGATATATCGCTACAAATATAATCCAAGCAGAACTGTAGCAATTATATCGGCGACAGCATTTATTATTACATTAATTCTTTTCTCATTAATGCCAACAACTTATAATCTTGTAATATCAGACAATAGTGCCATTGGACGTGCTGGTGAACAACTTGCCTTTTCCTTTATGACTGTTTTGCTTCTTATACCGTTTGTGGCAAATAATGTTCAAAAACCTTCTTCTAGCTATGATAAAAAGCTTGGGGACATGTCCTATCCTCTTTATCTCATTCACTTCCCAATCGTCTTTTTAATAACCCACCATATTCAGGCCAATACCCGTACTGATGAACTCATTCTGAAACTTGGAGCAATCATTATCTCAATTCTCGCAACATATATGTTGCATATTTGGATTGATCAGCCACTTGAGAAACTGCGCTCAAAGCTCGTTCGAAGCATGTTAACGGGCAGAAAACCTCAAAATTAATCACAAATATATCGATCTTCAGAGACTGGCATCCGATTTGCGTGTGGACCAAGCAAGCGAAACGTTGGCTATGAGATTGAATGCAAGGCGGCGCATCTGTTCACCAACTCTCACTCAATCTGCAAAGCACGACATCATAGTGAAACCGGAGAAGGGCGAAGCCCTTATCCAGGTCTAACCACCGGGTATGAATGAAATGAAAAGCGTATTGTTTCTTGTCGCTCATCAAGATGACGTCGAAATCAATGTGGGCGGCACAATATCGAGATTTGTGCGGGAGAACGAAAAGCGGGTCATAACATGCGTCTGTGCTCGACCGGAACTTGATGAACGGCTTGAAGAGTCAGAGACAGCATTAAAACATCTAGGCGTACAAGACAGGTTTCAGTTTGAAGACTACAAAGACACCTATCTCTATCAATCAACAAAAAACCTTGTTCAGGATGTTGACGACATTATTCGTGAGCTAAAAATCGATACGATTTTTACGCACCACCCCGGTGATGCTCACCAAGATCACCAAGTCGTCTCTCAGGTGGGTGCCGCTTGTTCTCGGATGATCGATAACCTGATTTATTTTCGCCCGACAGCTCCTTCCTGCAATACAGGCATTCAATTTACTCATGACCTCTCAATCGAAGTTTCCAAAGAAGATATTCAAAGAAAAATCGAGGCTTTGAGATGCCATAAATCTCAACTGATCAAATATGGCGAGGAAGATTGGATCGAGCGGATTAAGAGCATCGCCGAAGCGGATTCATGGGTCTATTCCCGCAGACATAGCTATGCCGAAATTTTTGAAATTTCCAAGATGGCACTATGAGTATATTGATCCTAATCGGGCTCCTGGCTCTTCTTCATGGCTATTTGTTCTATGTGAGGCACATCTACTTTTATAGAACGCCTCACATAAAGGATCAGCTAGAGGAAGATACCATCACCTCTCCGGTAGATGGCCGCCTTGTCTATGTCCATGATATTGAAATTCCAAATGGAGTGCCTGCAGGTTACGCCACGGCTGAAAAACGCGGTCGTACCATCACGATTGATGGAATTATGCCGGGTTCTTATTACCACATCGGCATCTATTTAAGCCCGCTCTCTAACCATCATATTTTATCGATGTTTCCCAAAGGGGAACAGATAAGAACCATTGAGATCACCGGCAAGCTTTATGACATGTTGTCCGTGCGGGACATGATCTTTCCTCTCAAATCTTTGCTCTACAAAAACTGGTTTGCTCGAAAACTCGAAGAGTTCATAGCCTACAATCAGAGGGTCCTGGTCGAATACCCAAACCGCCAATGCTACATGGCGATCATCATGGACAAATATGTCAACCGCTACCGTGTCATTGATGAAGAAATCAATGGCCGCCACTGTATGTATTTTGTCCATCGCGGCAGTCAATGCGACCTGTTTCTGCCAAAAGAGAATTGGCGGCTTTGCGCAGAAGTTGGCGACCGTGTGTCCTTTGACACCCCTCTCGCCCTCCGCACCAAAGCTCTAAATCCAACGAAGCAGACCCCCTATTCGGACACAGCTAACCACAAAACAAAGGTTGAAGTCAGTGAGACAGTCTAACGACATACTCGTCCCAGAATTTCCGGCTGGGATCGTTGAACGCGATACGGACATTGAACGCCATACGGACATTATGGCGAAGCGGCCGGCATTTTATGGGTTTTGCTCAGGCGGCTATGGGACAGCTTTGCAATGCAATTTTCTTTCGCAGCTTTATCTGGGATCTAGATTCATACTGTTCGATGACTATCTGCCGATTGATGCTTATAGAAAGGCTTATCTCTCGCCAAATATCAAAGAGTTTCAAGTTGATGACGGAGAGATACGGGGCAAAATTGTTCCCTCTTATGATGCCCGTGCTTTACCGTCCTTTTTAGGGAAAACAAAAAATATCCTTCTGAGATATGCGGATAAAAAATATCTGGATGAACTTTTTTTCGCATACTCCATTATTCCTTACATTTCAGCCTCTCACTCCCCTGATAGGCCGATTGAGGAAGGGCTTTATGTTCGCAAACCTCGAATATCATCAGGTGGAAAAAATATTTCGGTAGTAGAATTAGACGCAAATTCAACACTCGACCCATCCTTCGTCTATCAAAAATATTGCCCGGACGATGATGAGTACCTTGTTGATTGTGTGAAAACCCCGGACAGCATTTATTATTCCGTTCGCAAGTCCCTGGTCCGCTCAGAAGGTCGTGACGCCCAAGTCTCATTTGACTTTGATCCCAAAATTGTTGACCGCACCGCTGAGATATTGAGCAGTTTTTCACTTCGTAACTTTGTCGGACCGTTCAATATCCAGTTGCGATCATATGAGGGTGTGCTTGCTATTCAAGAATGTGATTTCAGACTAAGCGGCAGCAGCATTTGCTCGACCGCATACAAAGATCTCATCAAAGTCTGCCAGTCCCCTCATTTTTATGACGGACAACATCAATTATTCAAACCAGTTTACGTTGAAGGAGCGCCAAATGAAGAGTGTGTCAGTTCTTACCGCGCTGCGGGACTACGCCCTATTAGTTTTGTTTAATCCGTATTTTCTGGGTGCCTTTGTCATCGGTTATGCCGCTAAGGTCTATTTAGGCGGACGGATGATTTCTATTGTCACAGGTTTAGTTTTGGCGGTGACTATTCATGAGCTTTTGAAATTCGCCAGTTTTAAGTGATAGTTGGCCTCTCATCTTAGGACTCATCCAATATGCCTGACCTCAAGGAAAGTGCTCGCACCGGAGCGCGCTGGACAAGCCTTGTCGTGGTAACCACGGCATTAGTGCAGATGTTCCGCGTTATCATTCTGGCGCGTTTTTTCCTCGAGTCAGAAGATTTTGGCCTGATGGCATTGGCCTTTTCCGTTGCTTTTATTCTGGGCTGCTTTGTAGACATTGGAACACACAGTGCGTTGATGTATCGCCAAAAAGCAACCGATGATGAAGTTTCGAGTGTCTTTTGGCTGAATGCTGGTCTTGGTATCATCTTCGCGGGGATTTTGTTTCTTACTGCCCCCTATTTCGGCATATTTTTTGAAGAACCCCGGATTGTTCCGCTCTTACAAGGCCTCTCTATTCTTTTCATTCTTGATGGTTTTGGTTTGACATTGCTGACCCTTATGGAACGTGCGTTGATGTTCAAACTAGTTTCCATCATCGGAACCGTGTCCACCTTAGCCGGCTCACTTGCAACTCTTATCTTAGCCGCTCTCGGCGCAGGGGTTTGGTCGCTCTGGGCGGGATTTGTGGTTCTTGCCCTTATTCGTATGGTGCTCTGTGCCTGGTACACATTCGGCCAATTTAACTTACGGTTTCATTTTTCTTTCAGGGACCTAAAAAGCTTCATGGGGTTTGGCATTGCCCATGTTGGTGAGCGTATTGTTTATCGCCTGGCGGAACAGGTTGACCGCCTTCTATTAGGAAAACTAATCGGTGCCTCGCAGCTTGGGCTTTATACCGTAGCCTCCAATATTGCCAATATGCCGATGACGCATATTAATCCCATTATTCATCAGACAGCCCTACCCATTTTTTCCAAAGCACAAGATGATAATGAAAAGCTGCGTCGGGGTTATCTTCTTTCCAACGCTATATTGATGTCCATTGCCGCGCCCGCTCTCTTTGGCCTTCTTGCAGTGGCACCCATTGCTATTCCGCTATTGCTCGGTGAAAAATGGGCAGCAAGTGTTCCCACCCTGCAAGCGCTATGTGTCGTGGGGCTTTTTTATTCTCTCTATAATCTTGCAGGAAGTTTGATTATAGCCAAGGGACGCGCAGGCTATGGGTTTTTATGGCGCCTTGGTCTATTAATTTTCATAGTACCCGCTGTTTATCTCGGGGCAACATATGCCGGCGCATTTGGTGCCGCTGTCGGGATCGCAACCGTTTTGACGCTGGCAATTGTCCCTTACTATTTTTTCATTGTGCGGAAACTGCTCGGCCCCTGTTTTGAGCAGTTTACAAGCACTATCGGCATCCCCATTGCAATCGCCATCTTTATGGCCGTTATGGTTTTTGCATTGAGCGTGTTGCTCGTCGATCTCAATGAAATTCTTCAACTAACTATTCAGGTTCTGTTTGGTGCCTGCCTTTACGGCCTCATGCTCTCATTCATCATGCCCGGGACAGTCCGTGAAATCATTCACGTCATTCCTGTTGATCGGGTGCGGGAAAAACTTTTGCACCTATCCAACAAATTGGAAGAGACGGGCGAAAGACTAATCACCCGGCGTAGAAAATCAGGATTGTCTAAATGAAAATATGTATCCTCGTTTCAGCGGTTAATTTAAGTGGCGGCATTTATGTCATCTTTCAGCATGCCTGTTATTTGCAAAATCAGGGTATTGACGTCACCATCGTCACCACCCACCCGGTCGATAAAACCCATAAATGGCACCCGGCATTTGATACGCTTAAATTTTTGACGCTCGAAGAAGCCGAGGCGCAAGACTTTGATCTTGCGATTGCCACATGGTGGGAGACCGTTTATGCCCTTCCACGCATTAGGGCAAAGCAATACACTTATTTTGTTCAGGGCATGGAAGATCTTTTCTATGTATATAAAAATACGACTTTACGGGATCGTGCACGGGCCACTTACCGCTTGCCCTTTAAAGGTATAACAGTGTCCTCCTGGCTGCGAAAACGTCTTAAAGAGCATTATGGGCTTGATCTCCACCTGGTGACCAATGGCATGGCAAAAAATATCCATAATGAAAATGGCCCGGCCTATGCGCCACGGCAAAAGGGTAAGTTGCGCGTACTTGTCGAAGGACCGCTTGGTGATTACAGCGGAAAAAATGTTGCCCGCGCTGTTCATCTTCTTCGCCAAACGCTTGCGGACGAAATTTGGCTTCTGACTACGGCGCCCATTTCAAGTTATCCAGGTGTTGATAGAGTGATCTCCAGAATACCTCCTGCGGAATGCCCGAAGGTTTACCGGTCCTGTGATGTCCTTATAAAACTCAGTGCTGATGAAAGCTTTGCGTTACCAATATTGGAAATGTTTCATAGTGGTGGAACGGCTGTGCTTTTTGATATTCCGGGCCCACAGGAATTTGTGAAAAAAGATTTCAATGCGTTGGTTATCGATATAGGTGACGAGGCCGGTGTAATTCAGGCCATAAATCGACTTAAAGAAGAGCCGGAACTTCTTTCCCAACTACAAGAAGGTGCTAGGGAGACGGCGCGAAAGTGGCCAGATTGGCCGGCGGTCTCGGCACAATTTCATAAAGCTGTGAAAGAAATTATGGATGCACCTCATGTGTCTCGTGAAGAGCTTATGCGCTTTATAAAAGATTACGATATCCAAGACAGTCAGACTCATACCCAAAACGCTACGCTCGCACAAAGACTTATAGCTTCCATAAAAGCAGTTGTGCGAGCAATAAAGTCACTCCATCCAAAACTTGACAGCTTTTTCTATATTCTTCGCGCGCGGTTATCTGAAGAAAGACGTCTTGATATCCCCGATCAAAAAATTATCTCCCGTTATTTCTGAAATAGAACAACAAGATAACTATATGAATAAAGGTTAACGCTATCTGTAATAAAATCAAATTTTCTCTTTATAACAAGTGATTACCCTCTTATCATAAAGCTACATATGCGAAGTACAGGGGGTCACAATGAAATATACTGTATACGCGCTTACCCTCTTATTTGGAGGGCTTATTTTTTCGACATCCGCTAATGCAGGCTGCATTAAGCGTGGCGCACCTATTTCCGGTCAGTTGCAAAAGGTCGAAACACGACACCTTTCCGGACGCCCAATCATCAGCTTTCACCTTTACCTTGGTGATCCGAACTGCATCAAAACCACGGAGCGGAATGGACATCGCGGTATTATCTACAGTGTCAGGCGAGTTCAAATCATTCTGGAGGATCAGGAAAGACGTCATCTGGATGATCTGCTTGGCTCTACCGTCACGGCAAAGGGTTCAATGCGCCGCCCGTCAAACATTTGGCATACGGGTGACGCTGTTTTGCACAAAGCAGAAATCGTTTCAGTACGAAATCACCCTATGCGCAGTGATACCCGAAGAAGGCGGGATGGCCGTGACGGCAAATGGTCTTACCTAAAACGCTGGCCTTATTTTGAGGATAAAAAACATCCAAAGAAAAGAAAGAAAAAACGTTATCGGGAGCAAGACCCCTATTACGAAGAAAATTATCGCCCTGAAAAAAGATATCATCCTGATAAACCGTTCCACTCTGGCAGAAGATCTCTTTACGAAGACAATTATGACCCAGAAGAAAAAAAATATACTGGGAGATGGTCTGCTCCGGAGGAAAGATATTACCCTGAGAAAAGATACCGTTCTGATGAAAACTATCCTCCTGAAAGGGATTATGAGCCAGAAGAACGGCGCCCCTTTTGGGGACCTCCTAGCCTAAAGGATTCAGATGCGTTAGGGCCCCCTTCAGACGATGAAATTATCACTTTCATCAACGATACTTATTTGCATGAAAAGCGCCTGCCGAAGCGGAGAATCAAAGAGCTTTACCACCCACATGTACATTATCACGGAAAAAAACATGTGAGCGTTGATCATGTAATCCGCGATAAGCTGAGGCATTATAAGAAATGGCCGGTGCGCCGTTTTAAGCTCATTGCAGATACGGTGCGTATTCATCCAGTGCCAGGCATCAAAGGAGCTTACGATGTCAGTTTCGATTATAAGTTCTATGTAAATGGCGGGCGCAAAACTCGTAAAGGGCGTGGCCGTGCAGAACTGACATTGGATGTCGCCTCGGTTCCCATGCGCATCCGCCGCGAGAATATCCGCGTGGTTAGGCATTGGTAAAGTCTTGAGCGTAAGGGCTTGAGAAAAAGTTAAACGCCTCTGTTCGTGACCTCACCTGTTGTGATAAGAACGGCCGTTGTGTTGTAATTGCCGTCTGAAAAACAGGTTGAATAAACGTGACCAAAGATATCAACATAGGTGCTTCCAGGCCTAAGCTCTTCAAAGTCGCAGCGCTTTACAAATTTGTCGCTCTGCCGGACTATGAAACTTTGCAGAAACCTCTTCTTTATTTTTGCAAAACTCATAATGTTCGCGGCACGATTCTGCTCGCTGAAGAGGGCATCAACGGTACCGTTGCTGGCTCTGAGACGGACATAGATAAACTCATCGTCTATTTAACAGGGCCAGAACTCTTTCATGAACGGCTTTCAGATCTTGATGTAAAGTATTCTTATGCCTCAGGTCAGCCCTTTTTGCGCATGAAAGTCCGCCTCAAAAGCGAGATCGTAACATTACGCGCGGAGGAAGCTGACCCAACCGTTCAGGTCGGTACCTATGTGGCCCCTGAAGACTGGAATGAGCTGATCTCAGACCCGGATATCATCGTGATCGATACGCGCAACGATTATGAAGTAGCGATCGGAACATTTCCCGGTGCGATAGACCCAAAAACAGAAAATTTCACCCAGTTCAAAGAATTTGTCGCCGAAAATCTGAGCCCTAAACACCATAAGAAGGTCGCCATGTTTTGCACGGGCGGTATACGCTGTGAGAAGGCTTCATCCTATATGCTGGCGCAGGGATTTAATGAAGTTTACCACCTAAAAGGCGGCATTTTAAAATATTTAGAAACGGTTCCGGAACGAACAAGCCTCTGGCAAGGAGATTGTTTCGTTTTTGATGATCGGGTCGCGGTGTCGCATAGTCTTAAGGAAAGCCCGCATCGGCTTTGTCACGCATGTCGCTGGCCGCTTTCCGAAAATGACCTCACCCACGAAGATTATGTTGAGGGCATACAATGTCCTCGTTGCAAAGACCGTAAAAGCGAAGAGGAACGCGCCCGCGCCATATCACGCCAACGTCAAATGGAATTGGCAAAGGCACGAGGCATAGCGCATCTTGGTGATGACGCGGCAGCCGCCGCAGAGATACTTAGGGAAGAAAAACGGGCCATCAAAAATAAGGTGAGAGAGAAAACAGCGCAGAAATCCGCTTAACCTTTTAGATTATACAGTTACGTGGATTTTTCCGCCTTATCGGAATCGTCCTCAGTCTCACCATCTTCGTTTTGTCTACGACGATAGAAAAGTGGCACAAAGGCAAAAAAACCTGCAACGGCTAAAATCACAAATGTAATTTGGTCGGCTCCGGAACCTGCAATACGGACGGAGTAATCTATGATCGCATCATATTTAAAGATCGCGACAGCACTGCCAATGACACCAATGATCTTACCGGCCGCCTCCATATCCTTGTCGAAACGACGAAAGAAGAAAAACAACAACATAAGCGCCCAAGCGCCAAACAAGATACTAAATAAGGGTGCCAGGACTGCATACAAGCTTTTGCCATAGGCACCATAGAGCACACTTGCCGACTGTAAAAATGCATGGTTTGAAAATGGCCAAAGCAACATGACAGCGGCACCAATGATCAGACCTCGCTCCATCAGAGGAACATAAGGCCCGTAAAAGTGGTCGATTTTTCTCCGCCAAATCGCAAGCATAATGCCGAGGGTCAATAACACGAGAAGGAAGAAAACCTTAAGGGGCAAGAGAGTGGCGTGAACAATCCCTGTCCGGGACCGATTGCTTTTTGGCTTATGCATTTTCATTAGAACTTTGTTGAAACGCTTTTGAGCCTGACAACATGCATCTGCCTGCAAAAGGGTTTTTGTTACAAAGCAATAACGCTTTTCAAGCAATTCTTCGGGCAGCTCTAAAAGTGGGTCAGGATGGCATTCACGCGCAAATTTCGAAAGCCCGAAACGGCGCTGGCTTTCTTTCCTGACGGCAACAACGGATTCTAAAACAGGTACCCTTAAACAGGATTGTTGATCACTTTTGCAGCCTGCAGGTTCTCCGCGATCGGCTTTTAGAATCCGTGGTGCGATATCCCAAACGGCAGGAATATCACCTTTCAAAAGCTGTAGCGCAATTAAATAAGACCCCCCCACCACAACAACCATACCGATTAAAAATCTTATTTTCCCGAAACGCACATGGTTCCAGTACATGTCTGTAAAAATAACTGCAGGGATGTAAAAGGCGGCTAACGCAACAAGCCCAAATGTCGGGAAGAAGATAAACAGATGGCTATAAAAAGCTGCAAAGGAGAGCCAGTTGGTATCATGGAATTCATTATAGAAAACTGCGGTTGTCGTAATAAATGAAATTCCCAATATAATAAAAACAACGGCGACAAAAATACGTGCACCTAAGGACATATTTCCCCCTAACGCCAAACCTTCTTATCATATTGCGGTTATACCAGACGACTACGATGACCTGCAATCTTGTATAACCCATTTCCCTTGGCGCAATATGGCTATTTGAGACTATAATGCCACACGTAGCGTGCTTTGATGTTTGGAGAGCCGTGATGAAAAAGAAAAAATCTTGGAGCGAAAAGCTCAATTCCTCCAAACCCCATGAGGTCAAACCTGTACCACGGGATATGATGGGGATGAAGAAGGGAGAAATGATGCTGATCCCCTCCCCTCAGATCATAAATAACTTTATCAAATCGATCCCCAAAGGGACCTCTATGGACGTCAAAACCCTACGTAAAAAACTCGCTAAGAAGCATAAGGCGGAAGTGACCTGCCCCATAACCACAGGCATTCTTTTGAGAATTGTGGCTGAAGCCGCTTATGAAGCCTATGAGCAAGGTGCAAAACTATCGGCTGTAACTCCAGTGTGGCGCGTTTTGGATGAAGACACACCTACCATGAAAAAACTCTCTTACGATACAGCCTTCATTTTGGACCAGCGTGCACGCGAGGGCTTATGAGCTCATCAAATTGCCCTTCACGTCAAGCTGCCGGTTTGGGTTACAAACCCGGCCCTGCAATGGTAGAAAATAAAACATGAACAAATTGAGCCCGAACACAGAGTTACTTCTCAAAACTTTTTATAGAGGTGATGAGCTTATAAAGGTAAGGCGGTTGCTTAAAGATGAATGCGGTGTAGAAGCACTCGGATGTGAAGGTTGGATGCCGTTACAGATGGAAAGAATTTGGTTTGCAATTTTAAAGTTAGGTCAAAATAATCCTCCAGCCATGGAAGAAGCAAAAAATCTTGCTCGCACTGATCGGCATGACCTTTTAATAAATTTTGGTTTTGGTCAAGATACCGAAGCACATAAAAAATGGTTCCAGTCTGTTATAAATTAGAAATACGTCTGTTTAGGATCAACTGCTCACATCAGGTAAGCTATCTTCAGCGGCAGCTCTTCTTCAATAGCGAATGCAGATCGCAAAAAGCCATCACTTCAGCTCAGGGCTAGAAGCAGATGCTCTGCGGATGCAAAAAAGCAGGAGGATTTCGTAGTTTCTGCTATGATTGAACCAAGCTTACCGTCAAGCAGACCTTTCCTCGGGCAAGTTGAAGGCGTTGATACAGTTATGAAGTATGTCGTTGGATCGCTGATATTCGGCGCAGCATTTTGGATAACCCTGTGGAATTCGGTCGTCTTGGTCGAGCCTAGCGAAACAGCGATCATTACACAATTCGGAAAGGTAGTTGGCAAGCACCAACCAGGGATCAAACTTAAAATTCCATATGTCCAGAGCGCTTGGTTTATAGACGTGAGCCTCCAATTTGTTCAGAACGTGGAAACTACTGTGATCTTGGCCAACGATGAATCGTGTTCTGTGAGAGCTCGTGTTTTATTTAATATAGTAGATCCAATTCGTGCATATGAATGGCGCCGCGATAACAAGTTGGGTGATTCTAGAACGGATAGAGCGCCTTACAAGCAGCCTGCAGTGATCTTCCGTCAAACGCTTCTGGAGGCCATGAAGAGTATGACGTTAGAGGAGGCGAGGGCAGGTGGCATAGAGCGTTGGATAGAAAAGTTTAAGAATTACAAATACAACTTTCGTTCCACTGTTGACGGCACTGGAAGCTACGATGCATCGGCCCATAAGGTTGACTGCACTTGAGACAAACGATGGTCTTTCCCGATATCTCTCATTCGGGTTAGAGGGCATTTTGGTTTACGTCCGAACTCATCGTCCTTTCCTCTTTCTTCTCGATATCAAAGCTGTACCCCAAGAAGCCACACCCATCATACCTAGCTGTTGGATCGGGTTTTCAACCCGATCCATAACGTTCATGCTGCTGTTTATTCATGAGAGAATTATTATGAACAATGTGGGCGGGGCTTGCAGCCCATAAGCGTTAACTTAAGATTTCAGAGAATGTAATTTTTACTCAGCGTCATTCCCGCCTTTGCGCATTAGGTCACGGACTCATAAATGTGCTGAAAATGGCGCTAGAAACGGCAAAAAGATGCAAGGAGAAGCGTGCAGACAAGGGTTGTTTCCCTTTTCAAGCGCTTCGACGCTGCAGATTGAAGCCGTTTCAGCGTCCGGAGGATATGGCCAATCTGTCCGACTACAGCGTCGCAAAGGTTTGAAAATGCACCACATTTCCTGCACCTTTGCCTCTCGTATTCGAACAGATTGGCTCATACCATTTTTAACCACATTTATGAGTTCGTGACCTAGTGTCCGGGGAATTTTTAGGTGAAGGTGAAAAGTGGTTGATATAAAAAGACATAACGCTATCTCGGAGTATCGGGGCTTGGTTCTGACGGTGCCACTTGTTTCCTTCCCCCTCGAGGGGGGAAGGCCAAACGCCACTGGCTTAGCCCACCAGGGCTAAGTCGCATGGTGTTTGGGATGGGGGTGACGGAGGCAGATTCAAGTGTATAGGTTTTCTCATGAATCCCCCCCACCCGGCACTCCGTGCCGACCTCCCCCTCCAGGGGGGAGGTTATTGGAGTATGCCGTTAAGGCTCCGCATACAACAAGTGGAGATGCATTTCCAAATTTTCCCGGACAGCAGTGCATGAAGATGGGGATGACGGAGTTTGCTGCAAAGTGTTAAGCACATAAATAGCTATTAAATATTAAGTTAGCGCTTATGGGTTCAAACCCTGCCCGGCGGAAGCTTTTATTTTAGACCAACGCACATGCGAGGGATTGTAATATAGAGTCTTTTCCCTCCACCGGGCGTCGGAGAATGTTTCTTAGTCGGTGTCATTCCCGCGACCCAAGCTACGCCGGAGCGAGGATCACAAAACCTCGTTGCTTTTCTTCACGGTCTCGGAATCTACATAAACATCCGCACCGAGCTGCAAAAACTTTTCGCTCATCTCTTTCATGCCCTGCGCCTTGGCTTCCAGCTCAGCTGCATAATCCCGCACATCTTGTGTGATCTTCATAGAGCAAAATTTTGGACCGCACATAGAGCAGAAATGCGCCACCTTATGGGCTTCTTTGGGCAGGGTTTCATCGTGATAGGCCCGCGCGGTATCCGGATCTAACCCTAAATTAAATTGGTCCTGCCAACGAAATTCGAAGCGGGCTCTTGAGAGTGCGTCATCACGAAGTTGAGCTGCCGGATGCCCCTTAGCAAGGTCGGCAGCATGAGCGGCAATCTTATAAGTAATGACCCCTTCTTTAACGTCATCACGATTGGGTAAGCCAAGATGCTCTTTCGGTGTCACATAGCAAAGCATGGCCGTGCCGAACCATCCGATCATGGCTGCGCCGATGCCTGAGGTGATATGGTCATAACCTGGTGCAATATCAGTTGTCAGGGGACCAAGTGTGTAGAACGGCGCCTCACCGCACTCCTTAAGCTGCTTGTCTACGTTGATTTTAATTTTGTGCATGGGGACATGGCCTGGCCCTTCAATCATCACCTGGCAGCCCTTGTCCCAAGCAACCTTGGTCAATTCACCAAGGGTTTCAAGCTCGGCAAATTGCGCGCGGTCATTAGCATCTGCTATCGAGCCAGGCCGGAGCCCATCTCCCAGCGAGAAAGACACATCATATTGGCGCATAATGTCGCAAATCTCACCGAAATGCTCGTAGAGAAAGCTTTCCTTGTGATGCGCCAAGCACCATTTCGCCATGATCGACCCGCCACGCGAGACAATACCCGTTACTCGATCTGCCGTGAGGTGGATATAGCCTAGTCGCACACCCGCATGGATCGTGAAATAGTCAACGCCCTGCTCACACTGTTCAATAAGCGTATCGCGATAAAGCTCCCAAGTGAGTTTGACCGGATCACCATCACATTTCTCAAGAGCTTGATAGATCGGTACTGTGCCGATTGGCACAGGTGAATTACGGATGATCCATTCCCGGGTGTTGTGAATATTACGGCCCGTTGACAAATCCATAACCGTGTCAGCGCCCCAGCGGATGGCCCACACCATTTTCTCAACCTCTTCTTCAACAGAGGAGGTTACCGCGGAGTTACCTATATTAGCATTGACCTTGACCAGGAAATTACGGCCAATGATCATTGGCTCAAGTTCCGGGTGGTTGATATTCGCGGGTATAATTGCCCGGCCTGCAGCCACCTCTTGGCGCACAAATTCAGGTGTCATGAATTGAGGGATATCTGCACCAAAACTCTCGCCATCTTCTACCGCTTCCTGAGCTTGCTCTACCGCTTTTGCGCGACCAATATTTTCCCGATGAGCGATATAAGCCATCTCTTCGGTAATCATGCCTGCACGGGCAAATTCGAGTTGGGTGACGAGCTTACCTTCGAGCCCGCGTTTTGGCTGATGGCGGGTTGGAAAAGCTCGCGCTAAAAACTTCCCCGATGCATTACCATTGTCCTCAGGTTTGATCTCACGACCATCATAAACCTCAACACCACCACGTTCTTCAACCCACGGCGACCTGATCCGAGCCAACCCCTTGTCGACATCAATCTCAGCTTCTGGATCGGTATAGGGACCAGACGTGTCATAAACGCGGAAATTGGGCTCACCTGCATCTGAGGTCAACTCAATCTCACGAAACGGCACCTCAATATCATCATGGCCTTGCGGGCTTGTATAAACTTTGCGAGACGCCGCCAATGGCCCGGTTGTTACGGAAAACTTACTGAGCGTTTTATCAATAACATTCATAGAACCGAACTTTCACATTTCCTGAATTGAGAACTTTGGTCATCGTTAGATAAGAAATCCTTTGGCGAAGAGCACTAGACCAAGAATGAGAGAAATAACCGCGTTTATGATAAGCGGAGTTGCGCTTTGCGTGTAAAACTTGGTGACTTTAGCTCCAAGTTCTGGAAACAAGATCAACAACACCCCCTTCAGAAGAGCCATCCAGCCAAGGAGCGTAATAATAATGCGCCAGTCCGCAACCCACAGATTATGAAAATGAGTGATGAGGACGCCAATGGCCAAAGCAAGCGTTCCCGGAAAATAGGTTAGGGCCGGATCTTCTGCAAAACGCGTTAGAAGCTTACGATAAAATTCCTGATTGATCAGCATGCCAATCGCAGCGACGCAAAAAAGAGTACCAAAAATTTTTGCAAGAAGGATTGAACTTTCCATCTTCAAACTCCCGCACAATGACATTCGCAAAGCCGCGATGAATCTGATTAAACAACATCATGATCCGGAAGTTGAGTGATGGAAGGGGCTGGAACCGCACCGTCCGTCCCTTCGCCGGCATTACCCGGATCAGGTTCTAAGGGTTTGCTAAGTCAATCGGTTAGCATCTCAGCAGCGATCACACTGCACCCCTCGAACAAAATTGATTATAGGTTTTTTTTCGGCAAAAAACATCAAAAACCTGTCACTGGCGTCCAATTTTTGCGTCGGCGGTCTTTGCGCTGCTCTATATTTTCACCGTCATAGGTCATTGCTTGCGGAACTTGATTAAATTCACTCCGTTCAAGCAAAGTCAGTACGTTCACAATGGCATATCCCGCACCATCCTCATTTAGGACGGCACCAAGATAAACACCGCACCTGCCACAAATCATGTAATCAGCCGTCATGAGACCAAACCGATAACGAAGCAATGCTCCAGCGTTTTTTTCAATAAAGCGCACCTGTCCATCCTGATCACCAATGGTGCAAGCTCCATGCTTTCTGCAAAACGAGCATTGGCAAGCCCGCACAATTGTTTCACTCGGCTCTACGCTTGAGCTATATTCAACGCCCACAGCACCACAATGGCATTCTCCAATAAAAGTTCTCATGTCACCTCGAACCAGGTCACCATTCCCCCCAGATGATGTTCCAGCATATGGCAGTGCACTAACCACTTGCCGGGATTGTCTGCGGGCAAGGCAACCGTGATATCATCATCAGGATTCATAAGTACTGTGTCACGCCAATGAGGTGATGGCTGTCCCTTCTTTCGCTTAATCTCCTTAAAGTGCATTCCGTGGAAATGCATAGCATGCGGCCAGCGTGTCTCATTGACCATACGTACAGTAACGGCACGTCCGCGCTTAACACGGAAGAGCGGTTCGAATGGCTTCCCGGCAATTCCATTTAAAGCCCAAACGAGACCATGCTTGCGGACGAGTTCACGGGCAGAGACTTCTTTACCCTTGTAAACTGCGCTCTGGAAAAACCTCATAGCACCACCCGTCATGATGAGGTCTGCATGATGGGCGTCCTGGAGATTGACCGTATTGGGCAAAGGATTGGGGTGAAGTGTAATCTTTGAATCTAAAGGTTCGGCTCTTTTTCGGCTCGAAGCGTGATAGATAAAATGCCCGACAACAAGCTCCTCCCGGCCTACAGATACTTTAATGGGTGATTTCTTGCCAGGCTCCTGCATCATATCCAGAATTAGGTCAGCCCTCTGGCCGGGAGCAAATATCAGGTCATTCTCACCGGCCTTGAACGGAGGTACCGGCTGACCATCAACAGCTATGACCTTTGCATCATGATCGGAAAAAATAAGCCGCATGACCCGAGCATTGGCCACATTAACGACACGCAAACGTAAACGCTCACCGGCTTGCACAGGGATATCATGAAATGGCTTACCGTTGATAGTCAACACATTGCCGAGACGGCCACCATGAGCCCTGTCGCGAACAGCACCAAAACTCGCAGAATGAATCTGGCTATCTTCTGCTAAGCGCCAATCGTCCATGACAAAGAGCAAGTCCTGATCAACAACAGGTGGTGTTTCTTCCTCGACAATCAGAATGCCGTAAAGGCCCCGACCGATCTGCTCATATCCTCTATGGTGAGGATGATACCAATAGGTCCCTGCATCGGGTGGGATAAACTTGTAATCAAACGTCTCGCCTGTCGGCACCGGATCTTGCGTAAGCCCTGCGACGCCGTCCATGGCATTGGCTATCCGAATGCCATGCCAATGGATTGTCGTTGGTTGCGTTAGATCATTTTGCAGACGGATCCAAACGTCCTTGCCTTGCGGCACTTTTAAGAGAGGTCCGGGTACCTGAGCGTTATATCCCCAAACTGATGTTTGCGGCTTTCCCGGATCATCCAATTGCGCTCGCCCTGAAGTCGCATGCAATATATGATGAGGGCCGCCAGCCAGCGCTTTGCTGTGTCCGCCGGAGCCAATGCTCAGCGCTGCTGCCATAGAGCCCGAAAGAAAATGCCGACGCGTTAAACTCCAATGTGTCATGCCGATAAGTGTGGAACGATAACGCTGCAACCGCAAGACCAATAAAGGATCAATAATGGATAAGGTAATACGTGGCTTTACGCCGCTTTCGCAGCTCGCACACTTTGCGCCTGACTAATCCAATCCTTGACTTCTGCGAGATCCGGCATTTTCCCTGAACGGATAACGCGTTGGCCTTCGGTTGTCCCGCAGAATTCAGTCACCTCGGAAAGGAGCTTGTTGGGATCAGCTTGAGATACATGATCGGCATCTCTGTACCCACAACCAACCAGTAATTGGGCATCATGCCCTCGTAATCCCGGCACTGTGCAGACCAAAAGCGCTTGTGCCTGCCAATCACGAACGGTTCGCTCTGTGACATAGCGTAGATTAAGACTCGTTGCGATTTTCTCAGCCGGGGCTGCAAGAAGGTCTCCAACGGTTTTGATACCAATATTTGCCAAGCGATCAGCTGTTTTTTGACCAATAGAGGGGGCCGCTTCCACATCATCCGCTTGATGCAAATAGATCCGTTTTCCACGCTGATCTCGCGCCCGTTCTTTTTGGCTTAAAACCTCTTTTGCATAAAGGTCCCGCACCATACGGTCATCTTCAGGCAGGTTTTTCTCAACTGTACCTGTCTGTTGGAGTTCAATATATATGCGCTGAACAAGCTTACGCTCAGACATATCCGCCATTTTCTGCGTGACCCAACGCACTGGAATTTGCAAGGCGGCAATAATTGCGTGGGCACTCAGATGGATTTTCGGCGGCTCTACACCGGCCTCTTCTATGGCTTTATCTAGAATTCGTGCAAAACCAACCGAGGCATACATAATAAGTGATGCAAGGATATAACGGCTCTTATTATCAAGACCAAGAGGTGGATCCTGCACACCTTGGTCAAAGTCATAATGCGCAATCAATGTCTCATAATAGCGATTGGAATACCGCGCACCTTCACGAACCAAATCTTTCAACCAATTCGCACCACTTCCCGCTTTGATCTCGGTATCTGAAAATTCTGCTTCAGCCAGCTTCCACAATGCATCATAGGACTTGGAAATGCTCCATTCGGCGGCACGGTGAATGTTACTTTCAGCTTCAGACTGTGCGGTATGAAAAGGCTGTATCGGATCAGTATAGTAATGACTTAGAACACCGGCACAATAAACCGCTTCCTGCCACTGCTTCTCCCGCAAGGCACTGACCAATCGGCCATACCACTCCTCAACCTTACCTTCTGCCCCGCCCCAATAATTATCAGCAACATGCAAAACATGGTTCTTAAAATCCTTGAACTCCTTATCGGGAGCTTTCGACCCAACAACATAGGAGCTTGCGTGACGTAGAAAAAGACTTTGCCAATCCTCGTGGGCATCGCACTTCAGATGTCTCAAAGCATCTAAAGCAAGCTTATGATGTGTCCCGCTACAATGGGCTGCATATATAATATTAAATATAAGATTCATACCGTCCCCCTTTTCCCCGCGCTGACGCATTAGTGTCCGGTTTAAATCAGAAAGTTTCAGTCTCTGCCGGACGGGGTTTGTAACCCCGTCCGCAATGTTCATCAAACAACACTTCCAACTATTGGCATCGGAGCATAAAACTCCCTGTTTCATCCTATTTTATGTCCTCTTTCACCGTTGGTTTTTGTCAACGGCTTCATGAACAGTGTGGACGGGGCTGCAAGCCCCGTCCAGCGAAAGGTGGCGCTGCCAAAACCATGTCTCTATACTTCGAGATGGCCATAGGTCTTTTAAAACAAAACACTTTTCACCTTCACCTAAAAATTCCCCGGACACCAATGCGCGCTGACGCGACCCCAATGGTAACAACGATATGCGACTCGTGCCTTCCGGCAAAATCGATTTTCCACAGTCTATACAATGTATGATTATAGGAGATGCAATAACTTGGATAAGCTGCCACGTATTGGCATTAATCCTCAAACGGATCTTTCATGAGGATTGTATCTTCACGCTCGGGGCTTGTGGAAAGAAGTGCAACCGGCACCTCGATAAGCTCTTCGATATGGCGAACATATTTTATTGCCTGCGCGGGCAAGTCAGCCCAACTACGTGCGCCATAAGTCGACGCGGACCAACCTTCGAGGGTCTCATAAACCGGTTCAATCTGCGCTTGCGTCCCCTCGGCGGCCGGAAGGTGATCTATATCTTCACCATCAAGCCGATATCCAATACAAACCTTCAACTCATCAAACCCGTCAAGAACATCAAGCTTGGTCAGGGCAATGCCATTGATGCCCGCGACTTTAGCCGTCTGACGGACAAGACAGGCATCAAACCAGCCACAACGTCGTGCACGCCCAGTGACCGTACCAAATTCGCGACCACGCTCTCCGAGCCGCTGACCGATTTCGTTTTCCTGTTCCGTCGGAAAGGGCCCCTGCCCAACACGCGTTGTGTAGGCCTTGGTAATACCCAATACATAATTAATAGCATCAGGGCCAATTCCGCTGCCGGTTGCGGCTTGCGCAGCAATCGTATTGGACGAAGTCACAAAGGGATAAGTCCCATGATCAATATCGAGAAGAGCCCCTTGGGCTCCTTCGAAAAGAATGCGGGCTCCCGCACGGCGGCGTGCATCAAGAAGAGACCAGACCGTATCCATAAAGGGAAGAATCTTCGGCGCAATTTCAGAAAGCTCACTATGCAGCTCTTCGGCAGATACTTCAACCTCTCCAAGTCCGCGACGCAGAGCATTATGGTGAGTTAAAATACGATCAATCTTGGCTTTGAGACTTTGCAAATTTTGTAAATCCATGACCCGAATGGCCCGGCGTCCCACCTTATCCTCATATGCCGGACCAATACCCCGTTTCGTCGTACCAATTTTTCCAGCACCAGCGGCGGCTTCCCGAAATGCGTCAAGTTCACGATGTAACGGGAGAATAAGTGTTGCATTCTCCGCCACACGCAGATTGTCACGACTGATAGCCACATGCTGGGCCTGAAGCCGCTCAATTTCCTCCGCCAAAGCCCAAGGATCGATAACGACACCATTGCCGATCACAGCCAACTTATTTGCTCTTACAACACCGGATGGAAGCAAGGAGAGCTTATAAGTTTCGCCGTCAATGACCAATGTATGCCCCGCATTATGACCACCTTGAAAGCGGACAACGATGTCAGCACGCTCACTCAGCCAATCGACAATTTTTCCTTTTCCCTCATCGCCCCATTGCGAACCGACGACTACAACATTGGCCATAAATTCCTCATTCCTAAGTCAATACTAGGTCACGGACTCATAAATGTGCTGAAAATGGCGCTAGAAACGGCAAAAAGATGCGAGGAGAAGCGTGCAGACAAGGGTTGTTTCCCTTTTCAAGCGCTTCGACGCTGCAGATTGAAGCCGTTTCAGCGTCCGGAGGATATGGCCGATCTGTCCGACTACAGCGTCGCAAAGGTTTGAAAATGCACCACATTTCCTGCACCTTTGCTTCTCGTATTCGAACAGATTGACTCATACCATTTTTAACCACATTTATGAGTTCGTGACCTAGAGCAGCCCGTGTTTAGTTGAAATCCACACGACACGATACCGAGCTTGCGAGCAAAACAGAAACAACATTTCTGGTCTTTCCGGTTTTTCTTCAATCGAAACCAGACTCTTTTTAAAATCTTATCCATCATATTGGGTTCATTGGCTGCAGGATACCCTTTACCCGAACCATTTCATCCCCTATGACTCTTATCCTCCCCCTCAAATTGAGACTCATGAGATTATTATGCTGCAACGCTTGGCTCCGGCCGCCTTTTCGAATGCCTATTTACTTTTAACCCTTACGGCATTGCTTTGGGCAGGAAATTTTGTATTAGGCCGTGGGGTCGCAGGTCATGTACCACCGATAGCTCTTTCTTGGTGTCGGTGGACATTTGCTTTCTTAATCCTATTTCCCTTTGCTACCAAACAAATACAAAAAGACTGGCCGGTCATCCGCACCAATCTGCCTATTCTTATTTTGCTGGGCACCCTAGGGGTTGGTAGTTTCAATATGCTAGCTTACACGGGCCTTAATTACACGACGGCTATCAATGGTGCCATTCTTCAGTCAAGCTGTCCTGTCCTGATTGCAGTGATCGGCTTTCTGGTTTTTCGAGAAAAACTCTCTTGGCTGCAAGCCTTCGGTATCACCCTGTCCCTTACAGGGGTTCTGACGGTCATTGCACAAGGTGATATTGATGTTCTCAGAAGTTTTGCCCTTAACCGGGGCGATGCCTGGCTCTTTGCAGCGATGATTGTTTGGGCGATCTATACCGTGTTTTTAAGATTGAGACCGAAAATACACTGGCTAAGCTTTGCCGCAACTACGTTTCTCGTTGGGGCCGTAATAGTTACCCCGTTCTTTATTGTCGAGCATGTCTCAAGTCAGCAACTAAAATGGGACGTGGAAACCTTACTTGCAATTCTCTATGTTGCAATTTTTCCAAGTGTACTTGCTTATATTTTCTTTAATCGTGGAGTTGAGCTGATCGGTGCTAACAGGGGCGGGGTTTTTATGCATCTAGTGCCTTTTTTCGTTACTGCCTTAGCCATTATCTTC
The DNA here is from genome assembly GCA_965224165.1 of Methyloligellaceae bacterium. Taxonomy (GTDB): domain Bacteria; phylum Pseudomonadota; class Alphaproteobacteria; order Rhizobiales; family CBDCYM01; genus CBDCYM01. The sequence goes on from CBDCYM010000011.1 coordinate 3,440,700, forward strand.
TTGGGCGAAAACTTGAGGCTTTTCCATGTAATCGGCTTTGTACTTATTCTCAGCGGTGTTTGGCTTGCAGCCCGCAAGACTGAATACCTCTAAAAACATCCACCACCCCCTGCCACCCACCTAATTATCGCAGAATATGGCGGGTGGCAGGGGGTGGTGGATGGCCCGAAGGGAGTACTTAGAGATACCCAACTGGTAAAAGAAAAGCGCCCAAACCTAATAAGTATGGACGCTTCGTGTAAGTCGCAAACTCCAGCAGAAGATTAGATTGCTGAGAACCAACGATTGAGATTATTTTCTTCTCTGTCCAAGCCCCATTTTCTTTGCGAGCGCAGAGCGAGCTGCAGCATAATTTGGCGCGACCATTGGATAGTCATGCGGCAGCCCCCATTTGTCCCGATATTCTTCAGGAGACATATTATAGTGGGTGCGCAAATGTCTTTTCAGCGACTTAAACTTCTTGCCATCTTCGAGACAGACAATGTAATCCGCCGTAACAGACTTCTTAACAGGAACAGCAGGCTTTAATTCCTCACGGGAAGGTTGGGCTCCTTTGGCTGAAGCTCTATTCAATGCATCATGCACATCACCAATCACCGTGGGTAAGTCAGTCGCAACAACAGTATTATTGCTTACATAAGCTGAGACGATCTCAGCGGTTAATTCAACAAGCTCATTACTTTCCATTTTGTCTTCCATGAGAAACCTCTCTTCAGAACGTTTTTATGTGCACATATATTCGACTATCGTACAATAATCCTTAGCACCTTAAGTTTTGTTATTGTGATCTGAGTTCTTCCTGCACAACTCAAAAAAAACTAACTCAGTATCATCTAATAAATAATACATAAACAATTTAAATCAAGCCTCATGATTAACGTTGTGATCAACTTTCAACTATAAAATAATGATTAGATTTTTTGACCTAGACAATGTTTCTACAATCTATGCTTGTAATTTTGAACCAAGGCTTGCGAAAAGAACAATATATTCTTTTCATACAGTAAATAACAATCATTTAAGCTTACATACGCAACGTAGTTTCTCAAAATTACCAACAGCTGATAAAATAATTTTTCCAGGCTTTTCAATTCCTTGGTATTATAAAAAAAGTAGGAGGCGGCGTAAAAAACGAATCAGTTGATTCTAGAATTCAGCCAAGATAGCTCCGGATTTTGGAAATCCTACGTATAAATTGCGTATAAATATACGTACTCTTTTTCAATATTAGGGAGAGATTCAGCCAGCTTTCACTTATTATCATTTGTTAAATGATATGCTTAAAGCCGTTCTGTAAAATATTAAATGCGACTTATCGACCTACAAAGTCCTTTTATCCTTTAGACGTAGTAGAGGATAAGATAAGCGCCTAGCAGAAAGGTTGTCCAAAATGCCATGCTACCTGTTGGCCACGACCTTGCCAGAATTCCTTGCGGACCATGATGGCGATAAATGCCTTTTATGAACCGCATCGTCGTTCTAATTGTTCGGTTTACAAAATCATCCCAGACATGACCGCTACGATGTTTAAACTCTTGCGCAAGAACACGCCCAATACCTCGATAAAACCAATCAATATCCAGCGTAATTGTTAGTGTACGTTTTAACCAGCCAAGCATCAGAAAGAAAGCCAAGCCGGAAAACAATAAGAGCTGCAATTGGAAAACGACATGGCTGCCGGTATATGGCACATAATTGACCGGGTATGGCAGGAGGGCGTAAAGCACGCCGGGAAAAACCCCGAGACCAATACAAATAGCCGAGAACAAAATCATAGCGAGCTTCATATTCCATGGGGGCTCATCGGGTCTTAGTCCAGAGTCTTTTTGGAAAAAGACAAACCATGGAAATTTAATTCCTGCATGAAGGAAAACACCCGCTGAAGCCGCAGCCAAGGCCATCCATACAAACATAAGATGTTGATCCGCAGCGCTTTGAGAAATCATAGACTTGGAGATAAATCCTGACGTCAATGGGAATGATGAAATCGACAAGGCGCCGATTGTCCCGCAAATAGTTGTCAGTGGCATCGTCCGAAAAAGACCGCCGAGATCAGTACATTTCCGCTTACCTGTCATATAGAGAACAGAGCCCGCCGACATTAGCAGCAGTGCCTTGTAAACAATATGTGTGAAGGCGTGCGCAGCGGCACCATTTAACGCCATCTGTGTTCCAAGACCGATACCGGTGACCATAAAGCCAACCTGGTTGACGATGCTATAGGCTAAGATGCGACGCATATCATTTTCGAGAATGGCGTAAATAATGCCGTAAAAAATCATGAACAACCCAAAATAAATCAATAACTCCGTCCCCGGAAATCCGCGCAACAACACATAGACCGCTGTCTTGGTGGTAAAGGCGGAAAGAAATACCATGCCACTCCAGGAGGCCTCTGGATAAGCATCTGGCAACCAGGCTGAGAGTGGCAGCGCACCTGCATTGATCAAAAAACCTGCAAGAATAAGCGCACGCGGTACGGTCAACGTATCAGCAGTCATATTAGTGAAAGCAATCTTAGACGTGTTTGCAGCTTCGCCCGCGACATCAGGTATCGATGCGATCTCGCCTGCAATACCGGCCATTAATATGACGCCACCTAAAAGATGGATTGACGCATAACGCATTCCAGCGCCATACGCATTTGGACCAGCGCTCCAAATGACAAGCGTGGAAGCAAGGGCCATAATCTCCCAAAAAATGAAGAGGCTGATAAGATCCCCGCAGAAGGTAACGCTTATAGCACTGCCGGCGTAAATAAATGCCGATGCAAGCTCAAGAACCCGCTCTTGGTTTAATGCAAAAAGCCCGCCGGCAAAGGCCATAATGGCAAAGACGGTCGCAAACAAGCGGCTCAAGGCATCACCGCGCAACAGCTCCAAGTCATATCCCAGAAATTTGACCGTTAGCACATTGCCGTCCGGCACCTGCCAAATCATAAACAATACGATAAGCGGAAAAATCAGAAGAGCCGCAACACGCAGTTGACCACGCAAGAAAGGCAGAAGAAATCCAGCAACTATCAAAATAAGCCCAGGAGGGATGGGTGTGCTAGTCATCATAGTATGTATCCGGCCGTTTAAGGATCGCGCCAAGCACCTTGGCAAACACCACCAAAGCAACGCAGCTTAAAAAGCCAAACCAGGCGCCAAAACCAAATGTTCCATCAATACCAAAATGAGGGTGGTGATGGATGAACAAATCACAAAGCACTGTAACCGCGAGAATGCCTATAAAGGCAATCCACAGCAGCTTGATGTTTTCCGGTCTAACAAGCCAATGATCTTTCATGTTAGCTTACCCGATCAGTTTTATTGCCCGATCAACATTTTTGAGAGCGTGAGTGGCACATTATGAAAACAGAAAAGAAGAACCGTACCGATTGCTGTTGCCGTCAAAGCCACTACTATAGGCCAAGGAGCTTCGCCATGATCCGGGCGGCCGGTATCTGGCGCTTTGAAAAAGGCCGCAAGCACAATGGGGAGGAAATAGGCCGCATTGAGCACCGTACTTACAACAATAACCCCAACTGCCACCCACTGACCTGTCTCCAAAGCGCCCGACAACATAAACCATTTGCCGAGAAAGCCTGCTGTTGGCGGCACCCCTATCATGCTCAATGCACCAATAGCAAAAGCGCCCATGGTCCACGGCATCCGCTTGCCAATACCGTTGAGCTGACTCACTTCGGTTAAATGAGCGGCCGTATAGATCGAGCCTGCCGCAAAGAACAATGTAATCTTACTAACCGCATGGGCCGCAATATGCATTGCCGCACCGACAACCGAAATCGGTGTCAGGATTGCTGCCGCAAGCACCACATAGGAGAGTTGACTAACCGTCGAATAGGCGAGGCGCTTTTTAAGATTGTCTTGGCGGAGCGCGATAATAGATGCGATCAGAACGGTTGCGCCCGCGGCATAGAGAAGCCAACCCGCTTGCCCGCTTGTGCGCAAGGCGTCGACACCAAAAACATAGACAATGACCTTAACAACGCTAAAGACACCTGCCTTGACAACCGCAACCGCATGCAAGAGCGCGCTTACCGGCGTTGGAGCAACCATGGCGGCTGGCAGCCAAAAATGAAACGGCATCACGGCAGCTTTACCGATACCAAAGACATAGAGAACGAGTAGGACCGCGGTGGTTATCCCATCCGCCTTTCCTGCCAAGATTCCGCCGACAGAAAAATCTAAAGTACCTGTTAGCACCCAAGTCCAAATAATAGCGGGCAACAATAGCACCATCGACGTGCCCATTAACAAGAGCAAATAAACACGCCCGCCATGTATTGCTTTTTCATCAGCCTTATGGGTGACCAAAGGATAGGTGGAAAGCGTCAAGGCCTCATAAAAAATGAAAAGCGTAAAAAGGTTATCAGCTAAGGCAATGCCCATCGTGCTCGCAAGCGCTATTGCAAAACACACATAAAACGGCGTTTGCCTTGGTTCGTTATTTCCTCGCATATAACCAATCGAGTAAAGCGAATTGACGATCCAAAGCGATGACGCCACCAAGGCAAAGATCATGCCCAAAGGCTCGACCTTAAAGGCAAGCGCTAATCCCGGTACAACCTGAAAGGATGCTGTTTCAGGCATACCTCCTTCAAGAACATGGGAGAGCAAGGCAAGTACATCGGTCAACAACAACACCGCTGCGATCAATGTCACAGCCTCCCGGACATTCGGCCAACGGCTGAAAAGAGGTATCAGAGCAGCAGCTGTGAAAGGGATAACAAGCGCAAGAATGACAAGATATTCTCCGGTCATTTTTTGATCCCCTCTAAAAGACCTTGCGCCGCCTCACTCGCGATGCCCGCTGTGAGCGTCGTATCTATGCCAAAATAAACCGTGGCAAGGGCAAGAATGATAATGGGAACAAGCATTATTGGGGGCGGCTCTTTAGCCTTTTCACTGGCATCGACAGCCGATCTGAACCAAGCCACTTCAACAACGCGGCCAATATAAACAACCGAGAGTAACGAGCTTGCCACAAGGAGGAAAACAAGCCACCACCAACCATGTTCAAGCGCACCAACCGCCAGATACCACTTGCTAATAAAACCTGCTGTACCCGGCACCCCGATTATGCTCAACCCTGCAAGAACAAACGCCGCCATTGTAATCGGCATCTTTTGACCAAGCCCCGCCAAATTGTCGATTTTCATAGTGCCAATTCGGAAAAAAAGTGCACCAAGAGCCAAGAAGAGTGCTGCTTTCATAACCGCATGATTAAAGAGATGAACGATGCTGCCGGTCAGTCCTGCTTGATTGGCTAAACCGATACCAAGCGTGATGTAACCGATTTGCGCGACCGATGAGTAAGCCAGCATCCGCTTCACATCTTCTTGGAAGATGGCGACGATCGAGGCCCCAAACATGGCGGCAATGGAAAGCACAAGGAAAATTTCAGTAACCGGAAGCGTGTTGAAAACAATACCGACACCAAACACCGAGAATAAGAAGCGCAACAGAAGATATACCGCCACTTTTGTCGCCGTTGCAGCAAGAAACGCCGTCGCCATCGAGGGCGCATAGGCGTAGGCATTTGGCAACCAAACGTGCAATGGAAAAAGGGCTAGCTTCAAACTTATGCCGACAGTTAAAAACGCAAGTGCTGCAAGCACAGGGCGGGAAAAACCGATCACCTGCAATTTTGAGGCTATATCTACAAGATTAAGCGTGCCCGTAACCGTGTAAAGCAACCCGACACCGAGGACATATAGGGTCGCCCCGATCGTACCGATAATAAGATATTGATAAGCAGCTACGAGTGCCCGCCGGTCTTTGCCGAGAGCTATCAGGACATAAGTGGAAAGCGACGAAATCTCCAGAAAAACAAAGGCGTTAAAGGCGTCTCCCGTGATGGTAATTCCAAGCAATCCCGCTAGGCACAGGAGATACATGGTATAAAACCAGGCCTGTTTGCTGGCAGCAATCTCCGATGCCACACTCTGGCGTGCATAAGGCATGATCACCGCGCCAATAAGAGAAACCAGCAATAAAAGAAAACCGCTCAGAAGGTCGACGCGGTACTCAATCCCCCAAGGTGGCTTCCACCCACCCAGCGCATAAGAAATAGGCTCGCCTGAGAAAAAAACCTGCAAAAGCATGGCGCCAGAAATGAAGGGTAGGATCCAACTCACAACGACAGCGATAAGCCAAGCGATCGCCCCACGGCGAACGAACGCGCAGAAAATGGCACCAAGCAAAGGCAGAACAACTTGGAGTCCAGGAAGGTTTTGTGCGATCATGGCCTCTCGTCCTTCCCGAACAATTCGTCCTCTTCGATTGTGCCGTAGGCTTCGTTAATACGCACAACAAGCGTGAGGCCGAGCGCAAGCGTTGCCACACCAACAACGATTGCAGTCAGGATCAGAACATGTGGTAGAGGATTGGAATAGACAGTAAATTTATCATCCAAAATTGGCGGGGTACCGCCCAGCACTTTACCTGGTGAAATGAAGAGCAGATATACTGAAGTCTGAAACAGTGAGAGCCCAACCAGTTTCTTCACCATATTGCCGCGCGCGATCACAATATAAAGGCCGGACACCATCAAAAAGATAGTGGCCCAATGATTATAATGCGCGACGATATTTTCAATGATTGTCATGAACGGCCCCGCCCGACAAAGGTATAGAAGATCGCTATCATTGTCCCCGCGACCGTGATAAATACGCCGAGTTCAACAAGAAGGATTCCAATGTGTTGGCCATGCACTGGATCATGCGCAAGAACTGAGTAATTGAGGTAATTGCCCCCAAGAAACATGCTGACAACACCCACACCTGCAAAGAGGAGCACCCCAAGCGGCACCATAAACTCAACCAACCATTCCGGAATAACGCGCTTCGCCGCAGCTAAGCCAAAGATGATCGAATAAAGAATAATCGTTGCTGCAGCGATCACGCCAGCCTGGAAACCGCCTCCAGGCCCATAATCTCCGTGGAATTGCACATAAAGCCCGAAAAGGAGAATAAAAGGCAAAAAGAGCTTGGTCGTAATCCGTAAAATGAGATCAAACCTCATGCCGCACCTCCCTCTGTGTCATCTTCTTCCTTTCTGCGTCGCCCTTTAAGCAAAAGTAATACGCCGATTCCGGCTGTAAAAATCACCGTCACCTCCCCGAGCGTATCGTATCCGCGGTAGCTGGCGAGAACCGATGTCACCACATTGGGGACACTTGTTTCCTTAATAGAATCGGCGAGATAGCGCGGTGCTACGTGTTGATGAACCGGCTGATCAAAGGTCCCGAAAGGCGGCAAATCCCATGTTCCGTAGACGAGAACGGCTGCAGTTATTACTGCTACGAAAAGAGGTAAAATCGGCGAATGAGCCGGCAAAGCTTCATCGGTCTTTGTCAAGTAAAGTGTACCCAACATCAATACCGTTGAAATGCCCGCACCAACAGACGCTTCTGTCATTGCAACATCAACTGCGTCGAGCACAATCATGACACTTGCCATGAGAAAGCTGTAGATGCCCCCCAATATGACGACAGCAAATAGATTTCTGACGCGGACCACACCAATCGTTACCGTGACCAAAAGAGTCAACAGCACCATATTGATGAGCAATTCGTCGAGATGCGTTCCTATACCCGCCTCCCTCTTTAAAATTTTAGGACGCTTTATCCTGACCTTGTTTGGATTTGCCGTCCTTTGTACCGCCGTTTTTCAGTATAGGCTCAACACCATCGTGCAAAGCTGCTCGCGCAACCGCATGAGTAGCAACCGGACTTGTGAAAAAGAAGAGCGCCAACAACACGAGCAGTTTTAGCGTGACCAAACTCAAACCGGCCTGAACCATAAGCCCCACGAGAATGAGCCCAGCTCCCATGGTGTCAAGAATGCCCGCTGCATGCATCCGCGTAAAAACATCCGGCATTCGCATAATGCCTATGGCGCCAACAATCACAAAAAAGGCCCCAGCGCTTAACAACACCCAACTTGCAATATCCGTAAGAATTTCTATAGTCATGAAGAGGTCTTCTCCTCTTCTTCACCGCTATGACTGAGATCGCCATGACGAAAGAATTTCAGAACCGCGAGTGTGCCGATAAGATTTAAGAGTCCGTAAGTAATTCCTATATCAAGGAATTCTGGCCGTCCGGTTTGAAATCCGACAACCGCAAGCAGAAGGATAGCCAATGTGCCTACTATATTGCCTGCAAGTACCCGGTCAAACACCGTTGGCCCAGCGAGTGCCCGGACAACAGCAAGAGCGAGCGCCACGAGAACGGCTACGGCAACAACCATAAACATCACTGTTCTCCCTCAAATGCTGTGACGCGGACGTCCATGGCGCCGGAGGCCAATTCCGCTCCAGAAGCCTCTGTTAACGCATGAACTTTTAACGTATTACCAGTTGCTTCTACAGTAATGGTGCCAGGGGTCAGCGTAATCGAATTGCCGTAAATATTGACACCGAGAGGCGTTTTTTGGCTTGCTTTGACCGTTAGCAAATTCGGCGTAATCGGTAGTTTCGGATTGAGAATGACTTTTGTGACATCCAGAGTAGCTTTTATAATTTCAAAGATCAGCCATGGAAAATAAGTCAGCGCTCCCGGCAGTAAGTGAACAGGATGTCCCTCGATATCAGCGAGCTCCTTAGCCCTGGCTATCACGACGCAAAGAGCGGCAGATAAGATGCCAAGTGAAATCAAGAAGATAGTGTAATGACCCGACAAAAGAAGCCAGAAGCAAAGAAGAATGCCGCCTAGGCTGAGATATCGCATGCTTCGCCCTCTTATTGTCTTGCTTCGGTCATCTCTCTATAGACTGCACCGCTTCTTTCTCCCTTAAGCGGTCTCTTAGAAAAACTGGCCGATATCAAGATCACAACAGACTCAACCCTAGATCTCCATATGACAACCTAGCGGTGTGATTCGTATTTAGGTGAGTTTCATGATTTTCGCCAATCAATCAAGGGGCAATACTGTGTAAATTGATGCATAACCCTATATATTATATGCATACTCATCCAAGAGGCCTCAAAACATGTCAGACGAGAAAACTCCGGATAAAGTCAAAAAATCCGATGCTGAATGGCAGGATCAACTTACGCCGGAGCAATATTACATAACCCGGCAACATGGGACCGAGCACGCTTTTTCACATGTCCTTAATAACAACAAGCGCTCTGGAATGTATCATTGCATCTGCTGTAAAGCGCCTCTCTTTACCTCAGACGCGAAATTTGACTCGGGAACAGGTTGGCCAAGCTTTTATCAACCCAGCACGGATACAGCCCTGAGTGAACACGAAGACAACTCCCTCTTTATGCGCCGGGTTGAGGTACGCTGTGCCCGCTGTGAAGCCCATCTTGGCCATGTGTTCCCGGATGGCCCGCAACCAACCGGTTTGCGCTACTGTATTAACGGAACGGCGCTCGCCTTTAATTCGGATAATGACGCGGCAAATAACAATAAAGAATCCGGCTAGTTGTTACTTTTACTTGATTAACAAGGATAGCATAAAACATGGACGCCAAAACGCGTAAAACAGCGAACACACCCCCGATTGCACAAAAAAAGCCAACCGTAAAAAACTATCACGGCATAACCCTCAAAGATGATTACGCCTGGATACGTGCAGACAATTGGCAGGAGGTCATGCGTGAACCTGATAAACTCGCGCCGGATATCCGTACCTATCTCGAGGCCGAGAACGCTTATACCGTAACCCAATTGGCGGATACCGAAGCTTTACAAAAAACGCTCTTTGAGGAGATGAAGGGGCGCATAAAGGAAGATGATTCTACCGTTCCCACCAAGGACGGCGTGTATGCATATTACGTCAGCTACGTAACAGGGGGACAGCATCCGCAATTTTGCCGATGCTTGAGAGATGGCGGCAAAGAGCAGATCATGATTGACGGCGATGCCATGGCGGAGGGGCATGCATATTTTCGCCTGGGCGGTGTTTCCCATAGCCCCGACCACAAGCGCCTCACCTATGCTTTCGATGATAAGGGGTCTGAATATTACACCCTTCGGGTCAGAGATATTGAAAGCGGAACCGACCTGGAGGACGAAATAATTGACACCAATGGCGGAGGTGTTTGGGCGGCAGATAGTCAAACCTTTTTCTATTCAAAACTCGATGAGAACCACCGGCCGCGCTGGATTTATCGTCATAAACTCGGCACTTCACCCGAAGAGGATATCCTCGTTTATGAAGAAAAAGATCCCGGCTTTTTTGTTGGCATTGGCAGAACCCAGAGCGACCGTTTTATTGTGATCTCGGCTCATGATCACCAGACCTCGGAAGTTTATCTGATTGACGCCGGCAATCCGGATAGCTCTCCACTCATTGTTGCCCCGCGAGAAGTCGACCATGAATATTCCGTGGATCATGTCGGGGACCGGCTTATCATTCTTACGAACCAAGATAAGGCGGAAGATTTCAAAATCGTTGAAACGCCGTTGGACAAGCTAAGTCGGGAAAACTGGCGCGAAATTGAACCTCATAGAGAGGGGCGTCTTATTCTCGATGTGGTTACTTTTAAAGACCATCTCGTCCGCCTTGAGCGCGAAGATGGGCTTCCCCGCATTGTCATTCGCAAATGGGCTGATGGCTCGGAACACGCCATCACATTTGACGAAGAAGCTTATTCTCTCGGCATGTCATCCGGCTATGAGTTTGACACCACCAATTTGCGTTTCATTTATTCATCCATGACCACACCAAGCCAGATTTATGATTATGATATGGAGAGCCGCGAACGGGTTTTGCGCAAAACGCAAGAAGTGCCAAGCGGCCATGACGTAGACGACTACGTGACCCGCCGGATGATGGCGCCTGTGCATGACAATGAGTCTGTTCCCATCTCGCTTCTTTATAAGAAAGAGACCCCCCTTGATGGCTCGGCGCCGGTTCTGCTCTATGGTTATGGGTCCTATGGCATGTCCATGCCTGCTTCCTTTTCAACCAACAGGTTAAGCCTCGTGGACCGTGGCTTTATCTATGCCATTGCTCACATTCGTGGCGGCATGGATAAAGGCTATCGTTGGTACAAGGAGGGACGGCGCGAGAAAAAGCAAAACACCTTTAAAGATTTTATTTCTGCCGGAACATTTCTCATCGAACAGGGACTGACAACAAAAGGCAATATTATTGCTCATGGAGGCTCTGCTGGTGGCATGCTCATGGGGGCCGTTGCCAATATGGCGCCAGACCTCTTTCGTGGCATTGTCGCTGAAGTCCCCTTTGTCGATGTGCTAAACACCATTCTCGATGATACCTTACCGCTCACGCCGCCCGAATGGCCGGAATGGGGCAACCCCATCGAAAGCAAAGAGGCCTATGAATGGATCGCTGCCTATTCCCCTTATGACAATGTCCAAGCCCAAGCCTATCCCAACATTCTCGCCCTAGGTGGGCTCACAGACCCACGGGTCACCTATTGGGAACCGGCAAAATGGGTTGCCAAACTTCGTGAGCTGAAAACAGACGATAACCTTCTCCTTCTCAAAACCAATATGGAAGCCGGACATGGTGGTGCCTCCGGCCGTTTCGACCGCCTGAAAGAGGTGGCACTCTCTTATGCTTTTGCGCTGAAAGTGAAGGGGAAGGTGGAGTGATAGCGGCAATTCAATTTGTAAAGGGTATGCCCAATGGAAACACAAGACAAAACTATCAAATTGAAAACGACCATCACCTGTCCCGAGTGCGGACACACAGAAACCGAAACTATGCCTACAAACGCCTGCCAATGGCTTTATGAATGTAAAGGTTGTGGGGTGATGCTGAAGCCGAAACCTGGGGATTGCTGCGTCTACTGCTCTTATGGCACGAACCCCTGCCCGCCCATACAAGAGGGAAATTCCTGTTGCAGCTAGTGTCCCGAATCTAAAGTTCGTATCATTTTCAGTCAGGCACATTTAGGAACTTCAAATTCGTAAACCTCACTAGGTCACAGACTCATAAAATCTAATCCAAATTCGGATTGAGGCCAGTTTTACGAGCGCCAGATAGTTTTCAGCGTGTTTTTCATATCTTGTGGCCACTGCCCGGAAGTGCTTGATCTTGTTGAAAAATCTCTCAACCAGATTGCGCTCGCGATAGAGAAACGAACTGAAGGCGAAAGTTTCCTTTCTTTGCGGCATGGCCGGGATATTCGCCCAAGCGTTTTTGTTGGCAACAGTATTTCTGATGGCATCGCTATCATATGCCTTGTCGGCAAGCAGAATATCACCCTCCTGCAAATTCTCTAAAAGCGGCTCGGCCGCATGACCATCATAGGTTTGTCCCTCTGTCAGCGCTAACTGGATCGGTAGGCCTTCGGCATCGACCAGCGCATGGATTTTGGTCGTCAATCCCCCGCGCGAGCGACCCGTGCAACAATCTTGACCCCTTTTTTTACGTTCGCTGCATGTTGGTGAACCCGTATGGAAGAACTGTCGATCATCTGGATGTCACCATCGTAAGCTTCTGATATAGCATCCATAATCTTGTCCCAGATGCCAGCCTTGCGCCAGCGCACAAAGCGGTTGTAGCAGGTCGTATAAGGACCATAGCGCCTTGGTATATCCGCCCAGGGCGCTCCCGTGCGTAACCGCCAGAAAATGCCGTTCAGAACCTTGCGATCATCAACGCGCGGTACTCCGCGTGGCTTGTTTGGAAGCAAAGGCTGGATTACAGTCCACTCGAATTCGTTCAGATCATGTCGTCCCATGGTCAAGCTCCTTTAAGGAGCTTGATGAATCACATTTGCACGGATTTGGGAATCCCGTTTATGAGTTTATGACCTAGGCTCAGGACTCATTAATTGAGATAAAAGATTACGGTAGCAGCGATGCAGATGGCAGAGAAGAAAGTATGCTGTGAAGTAAACAGACATCATTTCAATATTTTCAGTGCCTGATCAACAACATAGTTCTGTTGTCGTATGGGCTCGTCTAAGTCGAGCTGACTATATTCTCTTCCCATCGCACCACAGTGATATAGTGGTGCACTTCGTTTGTGAAACTAGCAGCTAAATATTGTGATCGAAATTAGTGCTGGTGGCTAACAATAGACGCATAAATAATTGCAATTTCATCATGATCATGACCTTGCTCTTTTGTTCTTAATGTTCTCATTTTGACATCTACGTTGAATTTCTCAGCCAGCCCTTTCAAAATACCGATAACCAGTGGTAACAACCCATCTCTCTGTGAGTGGTAGTGCAACACAAAAGAATTTTCCTCGACATCTGTTAGAAAAAATTGGGGGGGCTGTAATTCTGGAAACTTTTCCTGCACGCCCGCGTGTACTCTATTTAGCCTGGCGATAAATTGTCTAAAATTATTCCCCCCAAGTCGTAAAATATTCTCATACTCTTTTATTGCAATAAATTTCAGCCAGAATTTGCCGATATCTTGAAGTAATTGCTCTGCAGACGTACCCGTTTCTTCGCTAAGTTTCCCAACAATTTGGTAAGTTATATCATCTGAAAAATATTCAAACTTAGGGAAAGTATCATCAAAAATTTCCAAAGACTGCATCACTTGGTTCCACGTTTCTTCGCCGTATTTCTCTTCCGTAAATTGTTTCAATGCCTTATTAATTAGCCCATACATTTGTCAGCTCCATAGTAAGTTCCCATTACTTTAGGGTTCGCTAGCTAACCCCTACAGCTTATGTCAGAATATCGTGTGATTTTGTGTACTAAACTAAAATAGGAAAGACATTTTATTTGCTTGCTCATAAAAGTAATAAGTTAACTTTTCCTCTAATTTAACTATCCTTCCTGTAAAATTCCCAAACATTCAACAAGATAGAAAGGTTTTGAAATAGATTTTTCCTAATAAAATATACTAATGAACTGCTTTTGTTTAGGCTCTCGACTCATTAATTGAGATAAAAGAATACGGTAGCAGCGATGCAGATGGCAGAGCAGAAAGTATGAGCACATATGTCGTAACAGGTTGCTATTTGTCTCCAATCTTTAAGTCTTCCGAACATGTTTTCAACCTTGTAACGCTGTTTATAGAGTGTTTTATCATAAGGAATTTCAATTTTGCGGTTCTTCTTTGGTGGAATACACGGTTCAATGCCTTTATCTTTTAAGGCGTGTCTGAGCCAATCGGGTATCTCTAAATACTCCCTTCGGACCATCCACCATCCGCTGCCACCCGCCTAATTATCGCAGAATATGGCGGGTGGCAGCGGATGGTGGATGGTTTTTAGAGGTATCCAATCGGCATCATAGCCGCGCTCGGCTAGCATTCAGCGTGCTTGAGGTAAGGTCTCTACGATGTGGCGCGCGCCTTTGTAATCACTGGTCTGGCCTTCGGATAACAGTAAGATGAGAGGCCTGCAGTTTTCATATCGGCCTTGTGCGACTTGCCGGCTAATAAAACCCTCTAAGTTCTCACCTATATTGTAGCTTTTGTGGGGGCTGACATAGGCTGGTCCTGTCTGGCTCGTAGCTCACCATCGGCGTCACACCAACCGCCGCATCCGGTTGATGTTCAATCCGCCAGCAAAGGCATTTGCATGAGAACATCCGGTCTGAACATATCCTGTTAGAATCTGCAAAGTAATCATTAACCTGCGCTCAAGCTGGTTGGCCCTTTGTGACAGGCATTGTCCCAATCCAAATCTATGGCCCCATCTCACGAATGTCGCGTCGTTGACAGCTGTGTCGCCGTCGCCAGAATGATTCAATTTAGCCTCATAACGCTCTAGAACCAACCGTAAACCCATTCGCTTCGGAGAAAGTGTAAACCATCTCTCCGGTATCAAATGTAAACCATGTCACAAGAATGGACCCTGGAATGATTGGCGATCCCGGCAGGATTCGAACCTGCGACCTGCGGATTAGAAGTCCACATGTAACTATAATAAAATCAATTGATTAGGTGGCAAGTAAGCAAAAATCTAAGCACTACATATCAATAACTTAGGTAATGTTTTGACAAGCTTTGTATTCGATTGCAAAACGCAAATTATTTCTGCGAGGAGCTTTTCACACCATGCGCCAATATAGCTGCATCGAGTGGAACTTCTTTATCGATGATTGGCAACCCGCTTGCCCGCAATGTCTCACTAACAACAGTAAGGAGCAGAGCTGAGTTGATTAAGGATCTTAGCCTTTCTGGAGGCCTGCAACGAAACTTACAACCAGTAGAGTGTTGTCAGAAACGACTTCTAATTTGCCTGAGTCAGACAGCGAACATATGCTATGTAAGCTTGCCCAAAGCACTCTGGCAGACTTTACAAGAAAATCTCTTTTAGCATGTGGCAGGAGTGGCGATAAAGCGTCCTCAATGAGACCGAGGAGTTTCGCAACTTTAACCAAATACCAGTCTGGCAGAGAACGTTCGACGAGTGATCGGTATTCGAAAAGTGTGCTCCAAAGATTTCGGTGTTCCTCCAAAAACTCGAGATCTCTTTTCAAAAGATGCATTATGTCTTGAGGTGATTCATCTCCCTTGGTTTCTAATGACAAATATTAGTAGAGTTCATCCAATGTTCGGCCATTGAGGTGAATGATTAAGTCATCAAAATCATCAAAAATATTATAAAGCGTTCCCGGTGCATATCCCATGGCAGTGGCTATATTTCGAACCGTTAACGCCTGCAAGCCATCCCGATGCACGATCTTACGAGCTTGCATAGGGCCATTTCATATAGTTCTTCGCGGCTATGGTCTGATCTACGCGTCATGGATCCGAAATCCCTTTCAAGAAAAAATTTTCAAACATATTGAACAATGTTCAATATGTGTTCGATTAAAAGTTAATGTTGTATGAGGTTTAACAATCATTGTTCTATTACGTCTAAGCATTGGCTAAGTTCTGAGAATGTACGAAATCAAACTAAAATCAGCGTTTCGCTGTATAAATGTCAGATAGGTCCGGATATTTGAAGATGACTGAAAATATGTGGCCAAAATAATACATATGATTGTTCGTTAATAGATTAACTCTTGATTTCTAAAATTCAAAGGAAGCAGAAATATTGTCATTAAATCAGAGGTTTGCTCCCTTATGACACCAATATTGTACAGAAAACATTGATGTATTCTGTAATACCTATTGCTGATATTAAAAAAATATGGTTAATATTTATGAGAGTACATACTCATACTCACAACCGTTGATGAGTAAGCGAGTATGTGGGGGTGTTATATGGGTAAATGTGTATTATTACACGTTTTTTTGTTTATATTTTTTCTAAGCAACCAAGCAGGGCATGCGAACGATGCTGCCAATAAGGCTTTTAACGAGGCGGCAGCAGAATTCATCAACAAACTTAATGCCATCGGCGGCAAGCTGGACAGACCGACGGTCTTGGCAAAGGCAAACGAGCTGCACAATGCGCTTGCGGCCAAAAATCTGGGCGACCTTTCGAATAAGCCGGAGTTAGAAGCGGCAACGGATCAACTGAGTGATTTGTTGAAAGATGTCACTCCGAAAACTCTTGAAGACAAAGACCTTTTTGAAAAACTCGACCAGACGCAAAGAACGATCTTCCTGAAGATTCATGAGGACCGTCATGAGGCCCTCATTAAGTTGGCCCTGAGCCACCTAAATGCGGTGATAGTTGGCGTTACGACCAACAATAATGAGTTTAAACCGGTTTATGAGCTGCGGCTCAAAAAACTGAAAGCCGACCCCGAAGTTCAGAAAGCTTTGCTGGAAATCGTTGCCGCGATCGCCAAGTTGCGGAATGACCCGCCTTCCGATTCCAACAAACTCGCCTCTGCCCACCTCATTCTCACAAAGCTTGTGCTGGATCTGCGGGATGATGAGGCGAGGCTGGCGCGTCTTAGGGAAAAGCCGAATACCAGCAAATATCTGAATGAATTGGAGACGGCTGCCAGAGGGCTGGAGTCGTCGGTTAAAGAGCCGCTGAAAATCCACATCGTTCGGGCTTGGTATGGCCAGTTGAGATCTACCTGGCGGCAAGGAAATCAGTGTGGCGCAACAAACGCAATGCGCGCTGAATGCCAGGAAAAACTGGAATGTAGCTCTCCCGAAACTGCGGCAAATGCAGTAATCGATCCGATACCCCTATGCGGTTATGACCCGGCGGAGTTTGCGCGTGGCGCAGCGCGGGGGCTTGTCGTTCAATATAGTTGCGAACGTGGCAGCACCGACCATTGGGAGAAGCTTGCCCGGAGGCCGACAATAGATCCTGTTTCAGGCAAGAAGTATAGCCGCGCTAATCACAACATGAAGAGTGCTGTGCTCCGCAGCGGGTCAATGAAAATCCGGTGTTCCTATCCAGTAAAAGTACAATAAGTCGAGCTGAGTTATGCGTGTTCATAGAGTCTGCTTTTTAAGTAGAAATTTTCTGGCTATTTCGTCTTTGCTGTTGTCGCTCCTAGTCTTGAGTGCCTGCTCGGTAACTGGGTCGGCCTCAGTCCGAAATCTGAAAAATCAATTTGTCGGCTGCTCCTCAAAGCTTGGGTCTTATGCGCTGCCGCGCAAGGTTCTCAAAGTAAAAATTGTAAAGGCTTCCGCCAGCGGCGATTTCGTTATGCAGACGCTGGACCTCAAGACCGTACCAGACAACGCGCATGTCTATTGCTTTGAACATACCGGCAATCCGTTTGCTGAGGATGCAATCCGAGTTTTTAAGAACAAGATTACGAAGAAGGGAGCAACGTCTGGCACAAATTATGTTGTTTCTGAGGGTGATGAAACAAAATCACAAACAAAGGAAGATATAACGCCTTTCTTGCAGTTGGTGGCTTCTAAATCAGTCGATCACACAGCCGGCATTATCCGCAATTTCATCCAAGCCTTCTTCATGGGGATTTCTAATAATCCGAATTTCGACGCTAGAGCTTTTCTAGGAAGAAAAGACACGGTTCGTGAAATTGTCGCAGATTTTCAAGTCGATCCGTTCGACTACCGTGAAATGGCAAGGGTCAATCATGCGATACGCCGGTTCGGCTTCTGCATGATATTAGAGCGCTACACTTATAACGTCCATGAAGTATCAGCCTCAAATTATTGCGACGTGCCGTTCGAACAGGCGCAAAGGCACATTCCTCCAGCACAACAGGCTATCAAGAAAATGCGCTGGCATATGCCAAAACCAACCAGTGGAATTTTCTACCGACCAACAGCTCCCTATCAACTTTCTGTCTATGTCAAGCACAGGCCGGAGGATCGCGGGGAATGGCGGTTGGGTCTGATGCAAACGTTCGAGATGGAAAACATCATGCCGATTGTTTCTGTGGGCATCGACCGGGCCGTATTCGCGGAGCGCCGCGTCGGGCTTATTTTTGATGATGGTCTTCTCAAAAATGTTTGTATCTCGAAAGGCAGCAGTGTCGAGGGTGCCATCGAGATACCTCTCGATATTGTTTATGGTATTATCGCACTGCCAAGTGAAACGATTGAAGCCACTTTCGAAGACGCGAAAACCGCTAAACAGCTGTCGGAAAAACGCGTTGAACTGATCCAGGCGCAACAAAATTATATTGATTTCCTCAAGAATGGTGGATCTGGCGTCCAAGGGACTGTGCCCGAAAAAGCGCCTGGCGCGGTCAAACTAGGCCTCACGCCTAGCGGCGTCGACAATTTTCGAGACAAGATCCCCTCCGCGGGCACTATTTTAACTAATAGGAACGGATCCAATGCCCTAAAAGACATTTGCGAGAAGCTTGAGGCAGCAGGAAATGTTTTCAATACTGCTAACGCTACGGGGGAGCCATTCTAATGGGCAAATTCAACCTCTCCGTCGTCCCTCTGGCTCTTTGTGCACTACTCCTAGGTTGCACAAGTATGACAGATAGCCTTCGGCTCGATACGCGTTTATCGAAAGTAGGCAGTACGTGTCAGGGCGATCTTGGCGCTTATCAGCTCCCACGCAGGCTTGTCAGGGTCGTGGTCACTGCAGGGACGAATACACGAAGTGAAAAATTTGACATTAAGGTCACCGAAGGGAAATTCGTCGCCGATAAGCGGCAAACCTTCTGCCTCGACTTTCTTTCATCGGGATTCGCTGAGGAAAGAATCGGAATTGCGCGAGATGGTACGCTCTTGACGCATGTTTTTACGAGAACATCGGACAAGACCCATGATGTGGCAAAAAAGCTGGTTCAAGCGGGGGCCGACCTTGCGGCTTTCTCGCAGTCCAACAGTTTAGCCCGTAAATTAGCATTTGAGACAAAAGATCCAACTAACGCATTGCGGATCTTCGAGTTTGACCCAATGAGCGAAGCTGACGCTCGAGCGGTCAATGACGGTCTCAGGCCGTTTGGATATTGCCTTTATCTGAAAAAATATAGTGACCCGTTTGCCCCGGACTGGTCATCTGGCATATGTGACGACGTTTACGGAAATGGCGGTTCGAAGTTTATCTCCTATCGTCCCACATCTTATGAGCCACCTTCGAAAACCAGCGGGCTCGATATCATAGACGATAAACCAGTGTCGCGATCTGTGCAGCAGCGCGGCATCCTTTATCGTCCCCTTCTGACGCACACTATGGTGATCATGAAGCAAGATAATCCTGGGATTGATACTGCGCCTTGGTTTCCGGCTGGCTCCATAGAGTTGCAACTGCCGAACGCCTCACCACCATTTCTCCTGAAAATTAAACGCGCCTTGTTTGTGGAAGCAAAAACTGAAGTCAAGCTCTACAAGGGAATGGTTCAAAGCATTCAAATTCATAAGCCGAGCGAATTGCTTATCCTATCGAAATTCACGGTTCAAGTGGTTCAAATTGTGCAGAATATTCCGAAACAGGCACTCAAAATCTTCAATAACAAGGTCGATAATCAGATCGCATTGATGCAAATCAACCAAGACTTGATCAAACAGCTTAAGGCCGAAAACGAGGCGAGAAAAAAGGCTAATCTTCCGCTCGTCGATGAAACTCCGGTCGGATCAAACATAGGAGTTGGCAGGTCATTTAGGGAACAAAATCTCGCAATTCGTGACGCGATGGGCTCTTGCCTGTCCAGCCGGTCTGCAGCAAATGCGGCCAAGAGCGCGGGCGTCGATCACGGTACATATTGCAGGAAAGCCCTAGAGACGAATCGTTGAGGCCTAGAAATATGAGTTTGGTAGAGCGTACTTTGGGAACTGGGTTTGCCTTTCTTTGCTTCGGGCTGCTTCTGATCAATGCGCCAAACGCACAAATATTGGATCAAATGGTGCGATCGGAAGTCTCACCAAGTGATCATAAACTCGACAAAACCCATAAGTTTTGCCTTCGGGATGTCCAGGCGCAATTAAGACCGATCAGCGACTTACAACAAGAATGTGGGCCACGCATAGGTCTAAAGCCTCAAGGACCTTTGACTCCTAAATTTCTTCGTAGCTCGGACGTTCAAAAAGAAACATTTCTTGACGTTGTAAAAATCAGTTTCGAAAATGAGTTTGGTAAGAAAGATTTCTGCACAGGAGTTCTTGTTACACCAAAACTCGTGCTGACGGCAGCTCATTGTAGTTGCGGAAAAATTTCTTCCTATAAAATTTTTCGTCGTCGAGATGAAGAAAAGAATAAGGATGGCAAACATTATTATGTATTGGCATGGGAACCTTTTCGATACGCCAATTACCTATGTGCACTACCCGCAGCGCGTCAACCCGGAAGGGATCTAGCTCTACTACCCATAGAATTGATTACCAGTATACAAGCTAGGGGACCTAGTTCCGCCAATTTTGATAACCCAACAAATGTCCTTCTCGCCCTATTAGCAGATTCCCTGCCGCGAAAGATCAATATCGCTACCATGCATGAAGTTTACACTGACCGTGCCGCGACCAAGTCTCTTATTGGTGCAGGTTATGGTTTAACTGAAACGGGCGTTCCAAAGGAGTTGAAGCAGGCGGCCATTCCAATCGGCAGTTTTTTTTGTGGCGCCAATCGGTTTGCCGGGTCTCTCTGCTATGGCTTTCGAGAATTTGTTCTGGCAGACACTCTTGTTCCCAGTGGGCGGCAACGCTCAGATTCATGCGGTGGCGACAGCGGTGCACCAATTGTTTGGCAACCTCCACCAGAGTGGACAACCCGCGACAGAAAACAGCCTACAAGAAGAGAGGTGATGCTTGTTGGCATAACATCTCGCGCCTTATCCGGGGTTAGACACGATCCAGGAACAACATGCGGAGGGGGCGGCATATACACTGCTGTAGGACACCCAGACGTTATTGAATGGCTTCGCAGCTTCGGTATCCAACCTTGGACGGCCTTCGACTACAGAGACAAAAAGGATGAGGAATGACGAAATTATATGGTCGGAGAACAGCACCAATTCCTTTAGGCGGATTTAAGGAAGCAATCCTAAGAGACGGTTGGTCACGATCATGGGAGATATTTGGGCAAGGTGTTGATGTTCTCACTAAGGGGAAATTACCTCGGCCGAATGAGTCACTTGCACTCATTCGTGCTGCAGCTGCAAGGAAAAAACACAAAGTAGACGGTACTGGAACGACTGTTGCTGTCATAGATTCTGGTTGCAGAACAGATCACACTCCTTTCGAGGATAAAAATAAAGAAACTCGAATTTTACGTGGCATTCATTTTAAGGAGAATGGTTCGCCCGATCACGACACCAGTGACAAGTTAGGACATGGCACAGCGGTATCGGGAATCATTGCTGGGTCCAAAATTCCAGGCGGCATAATATTTTCCGACTATCATGTTGGCATCGCCCATGGCGCCAAAGTATTTCCCGTCAAGATTATGGATGACGAACCATCGACGGATTTTGCACTGCTCGAAGAAGCGCTTCGGTGGCTCGACGATAAGCAAAATAGAAAAAAGCATGATATTTCAGTCATTCACGTTTCGGTGGGTGATGACCTCAACTATTCTAAAACGGATGATATCGGCCCCGGTCTGCACGATATTCAGCGGGAGATTGGAAATCTTGTCTCTAATTTACATAGAGAGAGTATCCCTGTTGTTGTTGCAACAGGTAATCTTTACGCGAAATTTGACCCAGAAGTCGGTATGTGTTTGCCGGCAATTTTTCCTAAGTGTATTAGCGTTGGGGCCATTTTTACTGGGGCTCAAAAGGATAGAATAAAATACAATCAATATGCCGATGCGGAAGCGATCCACCCGAAATTGGATTTAGTAACGCCCTTTTCGCAGCGCTTACCGCATACTGCAGACAACGAACACCGCATGACTATGGTTGCGCCCGGTGCGCCGATTGAGGGTCTTTGGCACAAATCCAAAAACCAAACTGAGCCAAAATTGGCTGGGACCAGCCTTGCTGCACCAATGGTGACAGGCGTCATTGCTTTAATGCAGGAAAAGTTCCGCAATACTTTTGGTGTAGACCAACTACCATCCATCAACCAGATAAAGAAATGGCTGCGTGACGGTGCAGCGGAGGTCACGGATATTCCCGGCAAGCACGATAATGTCACAAATACTGGGGAGAAATTTAAACGGCTCGATGCTCTTGGCGCGCTGAATGCGATGGATGTACCGGACGTGACTGGATAATCCATAGGTTCTTCAGAATTGGCCGGATTTCAGCCAGATCGCTAAGCTAAGAACGATTCCGCCTGTATTGAGACATGCCATTGAATGGAACGTTGTTATTTCAGGAGGGTTACAATATGAAGGTTCCCAACCGCGCTCCCGATTTCCAGAAAGAATATTCTGACGAACAATCCTTCATTGCCGCAAGAAGCAAAAATGATGAAATCGCCTCGGTAATGGAAAATCACAAATCTGAAATTACTCCTTCAACTTTAACAAGATTGAACGATTCGGAGTCTTTGCAAGAGGTCCTAAAACAAGAGAAAACGCTTCCTGCAACGCTTAGTGCAAGAAGGTTGAGTGAAAAGATTCTTCTGAACACCCAGCCGAAAATCGTGCCATCGTGCCATGGCCGCATTGAGAACCTCCTTGTTACCATTCCCTGGTATAGAAGCGGCGGCCAGATTTCCTATTTAGACAAGGATAGGCGGCACTTTGAGAGTTTGTATAGGTTGCTCGGCGACAATAGAAAATACACGGTCCTCTGTCATCCGCTGCATAAGAAGGCAATTGACGACTGGTTTCCGAATTTGCAGAACCTTTCGAAAATATACTGCTTATCACCTAGGTTTGCTTATTCAATTTGGGCGCAGGATGCGTATATCGCACTTCGCTCAGGCGCATGCGATTCCGTTCTGACAGAAGGTGTGCTATTTCCCCGGTATGATGACATGACCATCGCCGACGATGTTGCCTTGCAGTCGGACATCAAGGTATGGCCATCCACTCTATATTTTCAAGGAGGAAACATCCTTGGCGGTCCCGATTACACGCTCATCGGCGAAGATTATATATTCAAGAATGAGACACGCTACGGAACAGAGACGCGCGACAAAGTAATCGATGCGTTTCAAGCTCTATTCGGCACCGATATTGTCCCTTTAGGGGGATGCAACTCTGCCGCCTATGATCTACTGGATAATGGTGTATTTTCTGGTTTGGGTTTCCAACCTTTATTTCACATCGACATGTATGTGACGCCTACTGGCGTAACCGGAACTTCGGGCAAGGAAATAATCTTGCTCGGCCGCCCTTCGAAAGCATATGACGCTATCGGGAGATACTCGGAAGAAGAAATTTATAACAATCCTAATCTTGACCGGTATTTCGACGAAACCGAAGAGCAACTTTCCGATCGGTTCGAGGTCCAGCATCTGCCTCTTCTGCCTACCTACGGAAATCTAAACCTCAGTGATGAAGATAAAAGATATTATTGGCTCACCTTCAACAACGTCGTCATAGAGAATTTTGGCAGCGAGAGAAACGTTTTGATGACGACCTATAGCCAGGACTATGTTGAATACAGAACGGATCCTGTAATTAGGCGGGATTTGGAGCAGGCTGCTAAAGAGGTATGGAAAAGAGTTGGCTACAAGGTGCATTGTACAGACGGTCTTGAAGACCTGGCTCACGGCTCGGGAAGTATCCACTGTATTACCAAGGCGGTCAGTCGCAGCTCCTGGGTAATGTAAAAGAAATGTCTGCGGTCAGCGGCTAATGAACAGATTGTTAGGAGTGATAGCGGAGGATTTTGGCTCATCGTAACCCTTGAGAGTGAAGATGAGACACAAATCCGGTCCACGAGGCACAGCCTCTGAAAAACTTGTCAAAAATATCCGCCATGCGACGCGTAAGCACTATTCGGTCGAAGAGAAGATCCGTATAGTCCTGGACGGATTGCGCGGTGAAGAGAGCGTCGCCGAGCTGTGTCGCTGCGAGGGCATTGCCCAGAGCCTTTATTACAACTGGTCGAAAGAGGTTCCTTGAAGCCGGCAAGAAGCGTCTTGCCGGTGATACAGCACGGACCGCCTCTACCAGCGAGGAGAAGGAGCTGCGCCGTGAGGCCAGGGAGCTGAAGGAGGTTGTCGCCGAGCAGGCACTTAAGTTGCGCCTTCTCAAAAAAGCATGATCGCGGATGGAGGAAACGACGAATGAGATATCCCGCATCCGAGAAACTTGAGATCATCAAGCTGGTTGAGCAGTCACATCTGCCGGTCAAACGCACCCTGGAGATGCTGGGCGTTCCACGCACCACGTTCTACGGCTGGTACGAACGCTATCAGTCCGGCGGCCCTGAAGCTCTGGAAGACAAGACATCCCGACCATCACGCATCTGGAACCATATCCCCGATGAGATCAGGGGCAGGATTGTCGGGTTGGCTTTGGACAAGCCTGAACTGTCACCGCGTGAATTGGCGGTGCTGTTCACGGATACGCAAAAGTATTTTGTTTCTGAAAGTACTGTGTACCGCCTGCTTAAGGAACGTGACCTAATCACCAGCCCGGCCTTCATCGTCATCAAGGCTGCCGTCAGCTTCAAGGACAAGACCCTGAAGGACCGCATCCTGCTGGAGAACTACTTTTTGCCCGGAGACTTCAAGGCTCAGATCGCGGCATTCGTCGATTATTACAATCACGAGAGCCTGGGCAATCTCACACCTGCCAACGTCTACTTCGAACGCGGTTAAACCATCCTATTGCAAAGAGAAAGGATCAAACGACAGACGATTGAAACCACGCGGTTGCATCGCCGCAAATCCGCCGCCTAGAATAACCAACCAGATGAGCCAGATACTCCATTAGCTCAGCTTGCCATCTGTGCGAAGGTGTTTGATTGTCAAAGGTAAGAGTTCAATATGGATTGCCCAAAACATAAAGAACCAGAAACGTAATTTTCTTGGCCACAAATTCTGGGCCAGAGGTTTTTATGTCTCAACCGTAGGTGCAGATGAAAAGGTCATACGGACCTATATTCAAAACCAGGAAAAACAGGACAAGCGTTTAGACACCCTGTTTGACAGGTCATAATCACTCTAACCGCTTCGAGCGGTTCAAGCGAAGCATCTCAAACTCCTACTTCAGGTGGAAGTTATTGGCTTCGAAGCATAGTTGAATTGGGACGTCCTATCCACGCCAAAACCATGTTTCATTGGCAAACAAACGTGAACTTCGAAGTGTAGATGTCTCTCGTTGTGCAGGTTTCTCCGACATTGTGCACTGCGCGCCTGTCAGCCTCCAACGCGTGCTGGCGTTGGAGAAGCGCCAAGGCACGAAATCGTGGAATTGTAGGCTCAGGTGGTGATGCGCACGCTATGGGGATTGTGGATGGGCGCGGGTGTGTAGGCACGGCATTTACCGCAAGCGGGCTTGTCGTTCGGCACGGTTTTCGGTAGATTTTCGACGGCCAGGCAGCTGCAATGACGGATCGATCAATGTCTGCCCATGTATAAGACGAGCAACTTCTGTAACTCGAACCATGAAGCTCCAATGGTAACTTTGCATCACAATCGGCAGTTCCCAACGTCATTCGACGGACTGCTTAAATATGTGAAACAGCCGTTTGACTACTATTGCAATCAATAAGAAAAACCCTGAAACATAGGTGGTAAAACGCGGAAAGTAACACCTTCTTTGTCACAGTGATGTTGACAGGGGTAATAGCATTTGACGAACCGCTTATCACCGAGTCTAGAGATGGCAAAACCGTATCATATCATGCAACGTGCCTCAGCATAACACCGATCTATAAACCAATTCCAACGGACCAAGTCTGTATCGCCCTGACCAGAGTTGCCACACAAAAGCCAATCCTACTGATCTCTATAATCCCTTCCATTTCAAAATAATCAGACCGATTGATTGGTTCACGGAGATCATTTCAGCGCATACATTTCGTCTAACAAGCCATTTCAAATGTGCCCTTCCCGTATGCCATCAAAGTTTTTTTACGCCAACTTTGCTGCATAGATCCAACCTCCATAAGCCCTGGCCTATTCCCTTGTTTTGGCCTTGAGAGCATAGGCGCGCTCGCCTTGACCCAAGAAACCTTTGCCAAGAAATTTTTTCCCCGTGGTCTCTTAAATAAGAGACTGCAATAACCTCAACTCATGAGGTGTGTTGAGCCATTACCCAGAAAGTCCTTTGTGCCGTTTAACGGTCGGACGTTATTGCAGTTTCGTAAAAGACCACTTCCTCGCAATCATTATTATTCCAAAAAATTTCTCTTCAAAGGTCCTCCGCTTTGCTTCGGCCTGACGGTTCTTGGGCGGCTCGCGGCGCCTTTTGGCTCCGGCGTCACGAGGGAATAGGCCCTCTGATTTATTTGTAGGAGTGATCGATGACAACATTAGGCTTTGTCAAAAAACAAGATGATGGCAGCTATAAGGGCCAGCTTAAAACCGTCGGCATTCAGGCCGATATGCAGATCGTGCCGAATGATCAAAAAACGAATTCCAATCAGCCCGATTTTCGAGTGTTGGTCGGAAGTGTTGAGATCGGAGCCGGTTGGCTTAAGACCGGTGGCACTTCCGGTAAGGAGTATGTTTCCTTAAGCTTCGCTGCTCCGGAATTTGGTCGCAGAAAGATCTATGCAAATCTCGGCCAAGCTGCCGGTTCCGTTGATCCGGATTTCATGGCGATCATCTGGAACCCCGTCGACTAAGGCGGTTGTCTTCACAAACTTGTGACCCCTGTGCCACCCCGGTGCAGGGGTTATTTGATTGAAATATTTTCGCGGAACGCGTGGCAAACCGCTCGATCAAAGATCGCGTACGCCGCTTCATTCAGCGTGGCCAAGAGCTCATGAACGGCGCTTATCTCTCTCTTCTCAAATAACCTGAAGCAGCCTCAGCGACAGCAGGAATTAACCCCCTAGCGACATGAGGTTTGACCCGGCTCAAGTCGCCTGGCATGGGGGGTGTCGTTTTTGGCACCCCTTCATTTCGACACTCCTCAACGCATCATTTTTCTCCCACACTCCTCATACCTCACAAGGCCCAACATTAAAAAAGGGAAGAGAAAAATGACGGAAAATGACAATCAAAAATCTCAATCAAGCCATGCTAATCCCTCTCTGGTGATCGTAAAGGCGACAAGTGAGTTACATCCTCGTGTTTGTGCCTTGGACCTCTCAGATAGATTGGAATCAGCTCAGAGTTTCGTGACTGTTCTGGCCGAAACCTATGTCACGGAGGCGTTCAAGACAGTTGGTCCAAAACACGTCTATGGCAGCTCACCAGCGCTTCAATCTCACAAAATTTTTATGCTCACTGACCGTAAAATTTGTTGCGCGCGAAGTTTTCCAGCGCCTGACATTATCAAAGTTCGAAGTGTTGCACGATCGATTTTGCTTGCAAGAGCGCGGTGGCAAAACAGCACAAAGTTTAGAAGACGGATAGGTGGGTGAGGCTGGATGGGGTTGGTGCCAAGATTAAGTTATCCGCCCCTGGGGACGGATAAGTCATTGTCTGCACATCTTATTTTTGGCGCATAGCGCCATATGGCTAGCACCATGCAATTTGTCAAACTCTGTTTCTGATAAGCGCTCCACCGAAGTAGCTCGCAATCACTAAGTTCCAAAGGAGTTTCTTATGTCCCAAGATGAATTTGAACCAAGGCTTCCCAAACAGAGATCTCAAGCCAAGTCAAGGCACACGCCTTTCACGCAAAAAGTCATGAAAGCGGTGACCAGATCACGGCACTTGGGGACAGGTAAGACAAGGCCAAGGAGATATAAGTTTACAGGCTCGCGTATTGGTCGGGGCAGAGCCGCTGGCACCCTTGCGGTAAGCCGAAGCTTCCGCCCAGATGGACGGCGTGTTGTAGTTCGGGTTCGTATTGCAAAGTTTGCAGGAGGACAGCTCGCAAGTGCCCGATCTCACCTCAAATATATTCAGCGCCAAGGCGTCACCCGAGAGGGTGAACGGGGGCAGCTTTATGACGCCGCCTCCGATGACATTGACGGCAAAGCTTTTTTAGACAAATGCAAAGGCGATCGCCATCAATTTCGCTTGGTTGTCTCACCGGAAGACGGGCACAAATTGCGAGACCTCAAGCCTTTCATTCGCGATCTGATGTCCGGTATGGAATATGACTTGGATACCAAGTTGGAATGGTTTGCCGTCAATCATTTTAATACAGGCTACCCGCACACTCATATTGTTGTGCGCGGCAAAGATGACAGAGGCAAAAATCTCATTCTGTCCCGTGATTATATCACTCATGGCATTCGTCACCGCGCACAGGAACTCCTTACCTTGGAGCTCGGTCCGGAAACCCAATACGAGCTCAAAGCCAAGCTTCAACAAGAGATCTCATTAGGACGGTTCACACAGCTTGATTGGGCTATCCTCGACCACGCAAAGGATGATGTTTACTCACTTGCTTCGATGTCCAAACTGGATCCAGTACACCGTAGCTTGCATCTGCGCAGACTCAAGACGTTAGAGCAAATGAACTTAGCTAAGGAAGCCTCTCCAGGTGTTTGGGAGTTGTCGCCCAATCTCGAACAGACATTAAGGGATTTGGGCAAGCGTACTGACATTGTAAAACTCATGGAAAGAGATGTTTTAGAGGCGGGGCAAACCCGCTCGCCAAGTGATTTTCAAATCCACAAATCTCATGAGAGTGAAGTTGACATTAAGGGTTGCGTTCTCGCCCATGGATTTGCCGATGACTTTCATGACAATCGCTATGTCATTATCGATAGCATTGACGGCTATGTGCACTACGCCAACATAGGCAGTCTGTCAGAAACTGACATGCCTAGAGACGGCATGATTGTTCATCTCTTGACCCGTGACACAAAGCCGAAACAGGTTGACAAAACCATCTCAGATATTGCGGCAAGAAATTCCGGACTTTACAACCGTGATGCCCATGCGTTTTTTGATGAAACAGCCTCTTCCGACTTCATAGAAACCCATGTGCGCCGGTTGGAAGCTCTGCGCAGAGAAGGCCTCGTCGAACGCTTCACAAATGACACCTGGGAGATAGGGGAAAACTATCTGGAGATGGCAAGGCACTATGAAGAGATACGCAAAGAACGCCAGCCCGTGAATGTCAGAACTTTATCGCACCTGCCACTTGAAAAACTCCCACACTATGATGGGTCCACTTGGCTCGATCAGGAGATCACGTCCGAGACACCGGAGCCCATACGACAAGCACACTTCGGTGCGGAGGTTACAAAGGCCATTGCCGAGAGAAAACGATGGTTGCTTACAGAAGGATTAGCCACCGAGAGACAAGGCCAATTCCAACCGCAAAAAGACTTGGTTGAGACGCTCCAACGACGCGAACTTCTAGGCGCTGGCAAAGCGCTTTCACAAGAACTCAAGCTCAACTTCACCGAAGTAAAACTCGGTGAAGAAATCCATGGCATTTATCGCCGCTCCATTCAACTCGCCAGTGGCAAATATGCCCTCATTGAACGAGCGCAAGACTTCACACTTGTCCCTTGGCGCTCCGTGCTCGAGCGCAGTCGCGGCAGAACAGTTTCCGGTATCATGCGCGCCAGGGGCATCTCGTGGAACATAACAAGACAGAGAGGGCTGGGGATTGGGTAGGCTTTAGCATAAGAGATCATCATGGCCCTGTCGGCAAAATTGAGATTTGGTTGGATTTTGGAACACCTGACGTGATGTCGGCAAAGGCTCCAGATTTCAGTGGTTTTGCCTGCGTTTTTGGTTGGCTTTGAGCCTGGCTGATGGGATTAACCCGGCTCAAGACAGAGTCCCGGTGTGATGTCAGATGGGAACGAGGACAATGTGGTCAATGCCAAGCGTGATCAGACGTTTGACGTTGTACGCAAGTGCATTGGCCCCAACCTGGAATTGAACCTTGGCCTGGTCGCGATAACGCACCCGTTTATTGCGCTTGGAAAACACCCGCTCATAAGGCGCACGCAACTTGGTGTGCCAGCGATCCTTGTCTTTATTCTTGGCCTTCATGTTGCGTTTCTTGATGGTCGCATCATGACAGCCCTTGTGCTTAAGGATGGTTTGCGCCTTGTTGATGCAATAGCCCTTATCGCCATAAACCGCACCCTGCGATGGGCAGACATATCTGAGGCCGTTTGCATCCGGAACATCGGCAGGTGTTGCCGCCACTTTGTTGATCAGGCCCGATTGCATGTCGAGTGAGACATGCTCCTTGTAGCCGTACCAATACTCAGTCTTTCCCTTAGCTCCGAAGCGCGCCTGTTTATCAGCCGCGACTTTTGGGGCTGTTTTGTTGTTGAAGATCTCAAGACCTTTGGCGATCGCCTTATCGCGGTCGGACCAAGTCGACAGCTTGGAAATGAGTTGTGAGGCATCGACAAAGGTAAACACTTCGCGGATCAGACCTTGTTCCTTCAGGCTCTCGCGCAAACGAGCAAACAGCGCCATCAACCGCTCAGCTCCAAGCCGCTTGCGGAAGTCTCCGAAAAAGCTGTGGTCCGGCGTCTTCTCAGCCAAAGAGAAGTGGCAGAACCACTTGGCGGCAATATTTTCCCTTAAATAACGCTCCATCTCGCGATCTGAGAGATCTTCCATAAACTGCAACACCAACATGCGAAAGGCGCGGTCCGCTCCAAGCTCCGGCCGGCCGCGATCGGAATAGAGATTTTGTAACGGCTTTGCCCACTCGGTAAAATTGATGAGAACATCCAGCTTCCGGTAAGGATGATCAACGTGCAGCAAGTCATCAACCGCGGCAAACAGGCTCGTTTGGTTCCGGGACATCTTCAGCAACCTCCGGCATCTCAACCTGTCATCACCGTCAAGGAATCAAAAACGCTGCCTCATGACAAGGAAATTGATCGCTTTTCCGACAGGGCCATCATATGAAGGCTTAAACCTTTCCACAGGCACATGATCACAGCTGAGAAGTCTAAGATTGATGCCTTGTTGGTGTAGATGACAAGAAAAGCGAGGAGATAGTGCGCCAGTATTCTTGGGATCCGTTGGCCGTCTGGTATCAGGAGGAGTACTGTCGAGCATAGAGCATCACACGTTTGGTGGCAGGTGACCCTAAAGAGACTACTTAAGCACCCAGTATCTTGATTATCTATCGTATCAGTGCGGAAGGTGCTGGATTGCGTAATGAAGTTTTTCACAAATCTCTGAGATATTGGTAACAGGGCAGGATATGCACAATTTCAACAGAACCGACGCTTTGACTACTCTTTATGTTTGCGATGTTGATGGCTGTCTGAACTTAGGCCCACAGCACGAATTTGATTCTGGTGGCCTGTCACGAATAGATGACTATTTAAAAAACAGCAGTCGAAAGAAAACAGGCGGTTTTACTCTGATCTCAGGCCGCCCACATTATTTCTTGAAAAAATATGTCAAACACCTTTCGGTTGAGCTGCCATGTATTTGTGAAAATGGAGCAATCGCATATTTCCCCAAAAAAAACAGAATAGAAACCATTGATGGAATTAGCACCGACATAATGTTCTCCGTCAAAAGTTTGCGCGCCCAACTGCAAAATCAGATCGATGAAGGGCTGCCTGCGAAGTTTGTGCCCGGAAAAGAAATATGCATCAGCCTTAATCCATCACGTTCATTTGACAATATTGCACCTAAGATTGGCGAATTATTTGAGAGCGTAATCAAAAATGTTGACAAAAGTATATTTGAGGTGACGCACTCTGCCAACGCCGTTGATATAACACCGCTAGGTGTGAATAAGGGAACCGGACTTCAATGGCTTTCAGAAATTGTCGGCGTAGATCATAAAGATATGATAGGAATCGGCGATTCTGAGGGTGATCTACCTTTTCTTAAGATGGTCGGACAATCGGGGGCTCCTGCTAATGCTAGCAAGATTGTTAAAAAACACGTTCAGTATATCTCGAATAGAAAATACGTTGAGGGAACGCTGGATGTTATCCGCCACTTTGATCGTGTCACGCGAGGATAACTTCTCCACACCTAACGACTAATCAATTGGAGTTTATGCCATACGATTACTGAGAGGGCATAATGTTTGATGTTCTTAGAATACTGACGCTGATTTTCGGGACACTTTCCCTCGTGAACCTAATAAAAATTGGGTTCTTGAATAATGACTTTGCTGCGCCGCTTGAAGTCATTCTTGCGTACTATAACAACGTAACAAGCATATTATTCGGATGGATTCGGCCATATCTGAATCATGCAGTGAATTGGCTCTTCAGCTTGTACGGATTTAAGGTTGAAATATATGTACATTGGAAGGATGTTTTCGTACTTCTCTGGTTATACTTCGGTGGAACTGCTAGAAATGCTCTTAAAGGGGACTGGGAGGGAGCGAAGACAACGGCTGCGATACGTATGTTAGGTGGCGGAGTTATAGCACTCATTGCCGCCACGCTCACAGGAACAGTGTCCACTCAATCTTCATATTCAGATTTCCTGTTAGTAGGAATACCGGTTTTGGCAATTGTTTTGTTTAGAATAATGTTTGCACTGAGATTTGCATGGGAACGGTATAATCAGAAAGGACTGAATTTTTTGAAGGAGTTTGGAAAGAAGTCTGTAGTGGCTACTCACTCCGCATTACTAGGACTTCCTCTCGTTTTAATCGCTACATTCTCACGCTATGTCCCGCAGCTGAACAACCTCCCGATACCTGGACTGGCTATCCTAACTGTCTTAGTTATCTTAATATCTACATACCATTTAGGTATCGGGGCTGTAGAAACGTCGAAGAAAAAGTTGGACAGTGAAACGTGGCTACAGGCATATCTAAAACAGGGACAGACACAGTTGGGCATCGCGACCTTCCAGGTAATTGGAGGCGCTGTTTTTTTTCTCCTAATAAATGCTGGTATATCTTAAGCTGAAAGTTTAGGTGTGTTAATTCTGAAGTGTGGTGCTTACAGAATTGCGATCATGAGTTTTCCATCAGATCTGGCAAAGTAATTGTAAGCTCTTTAACTTCACTAGAATTGAAGTTGGGGAGGTCGTCAAAAGCAAACCATTTAACATGCGAAATTTCATTTGACGCCTTAAAGTTGGCATCGTATTTTTCAATCAAGTAGAACAATATTAGGGAAAATTCACCTTTATCTCCATACGGAGAAATTTTAGCGTCTATCAATTTTCCGATCTCAACTTCGATATCAAGTTCTTCCTTGATTTCTCGACGAAGACCTTTGGCAGGATCCTCGCCATGATTGAGAAATCCACCTGGTAAACCCCATGATCTTCCATCGGTGTGGTCACTAACCAATAGTACCTTACTATCTGCTGATATTGCGCCGAGCACAGATGGCTTAGAGTTTATGTAGACGCACTCACCACACGACTGACACTGTAAACCACTATCCATTTCAAGAGGTTTCAGTGCAGCAGTGCCACAATACATACAGTATTTTCTGATTTTCATAGTCGATCGATCGAGGCTCGCCAGTTAGAAAATTGTCCAGCATGTAATAGTAGGTTATCTATTGCATAATGCATAAACAAGTGAATAACAAACCGCGCTGAATTGTCGGAACTATGGACTGTGGGGAATCATGATTCCCTTTCGGTTTGATTTGTGATTCAAGCTCCTAAAAAGGAGTATATGATGATTCGCACAGTTTTAACCGATGAGCAATGGGTCAAGATGGCTGTATTTCCGTCTCTGGCACAAGACAGCAGTGATGGTTGGCGATGGAGCGTGGCTGCTTGCTGTGGTCGACCGGAAATTGCCGACCAGTCGGAATTAGTCATAATGTTACTGTTCGATTCTGATAAAATGGGCACTTGACAAACGCCTCCCCATACAAGTGATTTTGTATGCCCGTGAGCTCATCAGAAAGCAACTCAATAGAACAACAAATTCAAGCACTGGAAATTGTTAAATCATCTCTGTTATAATGAGCCTCATGAGCAAAGACGAAACCATAGATGACATCATGCCTTCGGCTGCACCGACGGAAGAGGAAATCCGCAGGTGGAAGGCGCTGCCAGAAGAAGAAAAAGAGAAGCGTTTTCTGCAAGCAATTGAAGAGGGCTTTAATAGCGGCGTGAGTGACAAAACGATTGACGACATTATTACAGAAGCTCAAGCAGAATTAAAAGCTGAACGCGATTAAAATGGCCTCGTTCAGGCTTTCCGCACATGCTGCTTTCGATCTGAAAAACATCTACAAAGAATCCGAGATAAATTTTGGCCGGGATCAGGCTGAAAGCTATACGCGCGATCTTGATGGACGTTTTTCTCTTTTGTCCAGTTTTCCAAGTATGGGCTTGCCAGCAGATATTGCTAACGAGGGTTATTTCAAATTCCCCTCCGGCGCTCATGTCATCTATTACACCAAAACCAACTATGGGATTTTCATCGGCCGGATTTTGCATGGCTCACAATTGCCATCCAAGCACTTCTTTCCACCAGAGGAGTGAATAAAGATCTCGTTAGTTTAATACCGCCAACATGCACTCAAGTGCCAGATCAAAATTGCTGTTTACGTAGACCTTCCCCCAGCTTCATCCTTCTTCCCGC
Organism: Methyloligellaceae bacterium; assembly: GCA_965224165.1. Classification (GTDB taxonomy): domain Bacteria; phylum Pseudomonadota; class Alphaproteobacteria; order Rhizobiales; family CBDCYM01; genus CBDCYM01. The sequence continues at coordinate 3,475,396 of CBDCYM010000011.1, forward strand.
TTTTCACGAGCTTTCCGGATTGAATTTCTCGCGAGAAATAGCGCATTCTAAATTCATATTTGCAACGGCTTATATGTCAACCTTGTTTTCAGGAGCGCAATGAAACGTGGCCTGACCATAAATGATGCCGCAGATTATTGCGGTGTAACAGTTGTTTGCTTTCGCATGTGGGTCCGTGATGGCCTTGTGCCTGGTCCGTGGCCTGGAACAAAACGTTATGACAAACAGGCTTTGGACAAAGCGCTCGACTCTCTTTCAGGGATCAATCAGAATGTCTCGCCATATGACGAATGGAGGGCGAGACAGGAAAGTGCTCACCAGGCTGAAACATATTAAAACAACCAAGCATGTTCTCGCTGATGGGGCATCTGTTACTTATTATTATCACCGGCGTACAGGCAAACGCATTGAGGGCAAGCCAGGTACTCAAGAGTTTATCGATAATTATGCGCGAGCTAGTAAGTCTGACAGTACCGTTCTTAAAGACACTCTTGCTGGTCTCATTCTTGACTATAAAGCTTCGAGCATATTCTCAAATCTCAAACCACGTACACGCCAAGACTATGACAAACACTTACATAAAATTCGCGATAAATGGGGTGCAACTCCATTAGAGGTCCTTGAGGATCGGCGTATTCGCAAAGACTTGCTGAGATGGCGTGATGAACTTGCCAAACGCTCTCTCAAGCAAGCCGACTACACCTTGTCCGTGTTTCGCCTTTTAATACAGTTCGGTGTGGATATGGGCGTGTTGGCGCATAATCATCTCTCCCGACCACGCAGACTCTACAAACCAGATAGAACGGATAAAATCTGGCTACCGGATGATGTGACAAAATTTATGCGGTGCGCCAGTGAGAAACTTAAGGCTGCAATGATTATAGCTCTCCACACGGGTCAACGCCAAGGCGATCTCATTCGTCTGACATGGACAGCCTATGACGGTACGAGCTTGACCCTGCGTCAATCTAAGGGCGGTCGAAATATCTATATCCCATGTACGATGGTGCTCAAACACATGTTAGATAACATGGAGAGGAACAGCACTGTTATTCTTACCAATAGCCGTAATCTGCCATGGACAAGTGATGGATTTCGCACCTCTTGGTATAAAGCGACAAAGAAGAGTGGCGTTAAGGGCCTAACATTTCATGATTTGCGCGGTACAGCCGTAACCATATTGGCCGAGCAAGGATGTACACGCATGGAGATTGCAGCGATCACAGGTCACTCACTGAGACATGTGGACGCTATTCTTGATACCTATGCGTCGAGAACGAAAAGCTTGGCACAAGCGGCTATTCTCAAATTTGAAGGGAGTTGGGTGAGCGAGGTTGGGAAGTGAGGTGTATTGGGTTATCCTTGAACTCTGCACTGCCGACATTCAAGCCCTCATCGTGCGAACTAGTTGCTATTGCAGCAAGTAGCACTTACCGACACGTATTTGCAGTAAATCATTGATCGGCTAACGAGGTAATACCAGCTAATGTTGAACCTGGTTCCGCAACTATCAATTTTCGCTTTGTAAAGGGAACTGTTGACAAGCAAAATGCTTTTGTTGTTTTCACTCAAACCATAGGGAAAGTTTCTATCTATACCTCACCTCGTTAGTATCACCAAAAACAGAACACATCACAAACAAAAGTGACAAATGAAGTGACAAACGCGCTTGGTCCAGAATGAGAGAGAACAGCTAACTCCTTGAAATAATTGGCGATCCCGGCAGGATTCGAACCTGCGACCTGCGGATTAGAAGTCCGCTGCTCTATCCAGCTGAGCTACGGGACCGTCTCAAGAAAATCAATAACTTAACCACTGTTTCGCTGCAACCCAAGTGGAACTCAGCGGAACGGAACATACAAAGAACTGGTGCAGAGAGTCCCAACAAAATGCACCAACACTTTTTGACCCGGCACGCACCCCGCGTGGCCGACACTTTTGTGTGCGTAATCTCTCCAACAGTAAAGAGGCAATTTCAATGAAGTGTCTAGGTCACGAACTCATAAATATGCTGAAAATGGCGCTGGAAACGGCAAAAAGATGTTAGAGCATCCTGCGCTTAGATGGAATCGCTTGAATGCTCTCATTTTTTGATATCGATCAACTTTACCACGTTCAAGTAAATTCACTTGAACGTGGGTTGATCTAGGAGAAGCGTGCAGACAAGGGTTGTTTCCCTTTTCAAGCGCTTCGACAACAATGTCTCAAGCAGCGAAGCGGTAGACAAAAAAACGCAGATTGAAGCCGTTTCAGCGTCCGGAGGATATGGCCGATCTGTCCGACTACAGCGTCGCAAAGGTTAGAAAATGCACCACATTTCCTGCACCTTTGCTTCTCGTATTCGAACAGATCGGCTCATACCATTTTTAACCACATTTATGAGTTCGTGACCTAGTATCAATTTTCATCGGATATCAGTTTTAGAGATGCGGGGAACTGGGCTCGCGCCCTCGTGGCGCTGGCCTTTTTGATCAATAGAATTAGAAAGAATCCAGTTGTTATTGAGGCGGAGCTTTGTGGAACTTTAATTCATCATGCCTCCAATAATTGGGCAGAACTACCAGATTGGATAAGGACGGCAAAATACAATCACGAACTGGAAGAATAAGAACAAACCTTATCCCTGTCTGAATCTGAAACCTGCCATGGCTTCGTTATGCCACAAATAGGCATAGCGAATAACAAGGCTGGACAGGAAGAAGGGACCAAGGACCGTCCTTGCACGGTTGTTGCCGAGCTTGTGCGGTCAGCAATCCCATCTACTATCACCAGTATTTTCAACCCGTATTTTATCTCCTATTTTTTTTGCGGCCCTTTTTTGCCCGAAGGTCTTGGCGTTGAGTAGATTTGCGGCGACCCCGAATTTTCATTTTGCGGTCCTTTTTCTGCCAGAGGAATTGGCGTAGGATTAACTTGCCTGATTTTGGTTTAATCTTGACCCCCTCGTCGAGGGAGCAGGGTGTGCCTTGAGCCAAGCAACTATATCGTTTTCCCTTGCGTTCACAGAACTGCCATTTCATTTTGGCGAGACTCCAGCTACTCCACTGAAAGCCCCAGTGATTCGATACCTTGGTTTTCCAGTCAGTTCGCGCTTTGGATTTGGTCCCGGCTTTTGTATTCCCAATGGCCTGACCTATGAACGCCCAATCCTTGCAGGTTTTTGCCTGTGCTTCATTGCCAGATGTGCTGAATACGACCAATGTGGCCAAAAATACGGTAAAGATGTTCCATTTCATCTGACTCTCCCTTTATTCAAAACTCATCAGACACAGTATGCATCTGTTGAGTGGTTCATTAATCCAATGCTTGGTAGTCGGGAGAAGAAGAAGAAAGGTTCAATGAAAAACTCTGGGAGTATTTAAAAGAAGAGCAGGAGATCGCAGAGGCATGCAACCGGCATCTCAAACCCTCCTTCATCCGCCAACATTGACGCGATCTCTTTCGCCACTTCTTATGTTGGATCATATAAAAATCAGTATTGCATATGAAGTCCGCTAAGGAGACATGTAACCAACAGCTCTCACCCCCGTTAGCACCCCTTACCCAAGTAACATAAAGCTATGAGTTAGGGGTGGGGTGGGAAGAAGTTAAAGTTCTAAACTGATTGGGGAGGATCATATGAAGATGGCCGCGCGAGTATCGTGCCTTCAGGAGTTTTAATCTCAGGAGGCAAAAGACACCGAGCTAGCACATCAACAGTCAGGCGAATCTTGCGATCAGTGAGCTGCACAAGCTCCTTATGACGTTTGCGACCCGGCGGTAATACGGCTACAAGTTCCTTATTTGGGAAGTTGACTTTGGTACGTCTGATAGCTGGAGCGAAATCTGTATCGCCAGAAAGGATGTAAGCAACATCAAATCTATCTAGGAAGGCCTGCTCTAACAAAAACACGCCAATAGCCACGTCAGTCTCTTTTTCCTCGTGAGTGTAAAAGTCTTTTTTACACCCCCCGTTTGCTCGACATGTTAGATACTTCCGCTTGAATTTCCCTTTAACAAATTGCGCGCCACCGGTAGTCAAGGCTGATACATATAGACGATGTCTAGCCAATTTATCAGGATATCGACTGGCTAAGTGAGTGGGGTAAGCTGAAAAATAGATTACGGCCTCTACTTGCTCACTCTGTTGGGGAATAATCGAGCGTGCCAATTTTTGCAGGCACAGCCACTTTAAGTGAGGAAGGTCAAGCTCATCGATAGCGTGATAAATGTTCAAGCCGTCGATGAAAAACATCGCTCGTTTAGTCATCACAACAATATAGCAAATAAAAACCCCGCGGCCGGAGCCACGGGGGGCCTATGGCTTTACCATAGGGGTGGAATAATTAAAATATATAGGAATCATTTCAAATTTGCAAGGTGGATGGCACCACTTAACGTCCAGACGGACGTTAAAATAATTTTTCCTGATTGTAAAGGTAGTGTATAAACAAGAAGTTAAGTTGTGGAAAAGTCCATTCTAAACCTTTTAGTGCACCTCTCCAAAAGATGAGACAAATGAATTTAGAACGAGCAATAGAGATCGCAGTGAGTGCCCATAAAGGCCAGGTGGATAAAGCTGGTAGCCCCTACATTCTCCATCCTTTGAGAATTATGTTCTCTCTTAAATCAGACGATGAAAAAATGGTTGGTGTGCTTCATGACGTCGTCGAGGATAGTGAGTGGAAATTTGAAGATTTGGCAAAAGAAGGATTCCCTGACACTGTTTTGGACGCTCTAAAATCAGTTACCAAGATTGAGGGGGAAAGTTACGCAGAGTTTGTGGTGCGGGCATACGCCAATCCTATTGGCAGAAACGTGAAGATTGCGGATATCATCGATAATTTAGACATAACAAGAATAGCAGAGCCTACAGACAAGGATTTTGAGCGGCTGAAAAAATACCGGAAAGCACTTAACGTACTTCAGTCGTGATTTCAAAAATTGCAGAAATCAGATTAGAAGTCCGCTGCTCTATCCAGCTGAGCTACGGGACCGCTGAAGATAAGTTTTAGCGAAAAATGATTTGAAAAGCACCGAGGAATTTATGAACTTTACTTAATCGTTTAATGTGTCCAGGAGTCGATGCGACCAAACTTAAAATTATCCGAATAGGACTTTTTGGATTGCTTGCGCGTATGAGGTTCTTGCACAAAGTAAGGAATTCCATTGCGCTTCGCATATGCGATTGCCTCATCTTTTGATGAAAAAGTCAGGCGGATTTGTGATTTCATATCTCCGGAGCTTGTCCATCCCATCAGAGGGTCGATTTCTCGCGGTGTTTCAGGCTCATACTCAAGAACCCAATTTTTCGTCCTGGCAACGCCGGACTGCATAGCCGTTTTTGCTGGTCTGTAAATCCGCGCTACCATTGGTGCAAGTGCCTCGTTTCGCCAAACATATATCGGAGCTGATCAAAGGCCTAAATCACCGTGCCCAAACAGTTCCGCTTGCAGATATAAAATTAATTTATAACAATATGCTAGAGCATATTAAGTGAATGTAAATGAACGTAATATGTTTTCAGAACTTATGGTCGGGGCAGCAAGATTCGAACTTGCGACCCCCTGGTCCCAAACCAGGTGCGCTACCAGACTGCGCTATGCCCCGACATTGGAAAACTTTAGATTTTCTGCACTTGGTTGTGTCTTTCGTCAAGCTGAAAATATGCTATGTAGAGGATTTCTTGCTTCCAACGCATTTTTCAGGTGTTTTATACTATTCAGAAAAATATAATAAGACTACCCCATGATTAAGGCTGCTGTTGACATTCCAGAACGTCAGATCCGTGCTCAATATAACAGTGATACGCTCACGGTATACCAAGCCTATCGCGAGGCGATTGCGCGACCGGCTCTCGAGGCACAAAAATTTGTGCCGCCATTTAAGATGGATCGCATGACGTGGATCAAGCCATCATTTTTGTGGATGATGTATCGTTCAGGTTGGGGGGGCAAGCCTGGTCAAGAGTTTGTGTTATCGATTGACATTACTCGGAATGGATTTGAATGGGCGCTTGAGAATTCGTGCCTTAGTCATTTCGATGCGAACATATATTCCAGTCATGAGGCATGGAAAGAAATACTTCATCACAGTCCAGTGCGTATCCAATGGGATCCGGAAAAAGACATTCACTTAAATCCTTTGCCCCATCGATCTATTCAGATCGGATTGTCTGGGGAGGCGGTGTATAAATATGTTAATGAGTGGATTGTTGCTATCAGGCTTGTGACACCCTTGATTTCAAAAATACAAAAGTATCTTGATGAAAAGGACATACAACAAGCCCTTGATTTGTTGCCGAAAGAAAAACCTTATCCATTAACAGAAAAACAAAATGCGTTATTGGGTGTCTTTTAATATTCCTTGTTGAATGGGGCTTGTAGCCTGTCCGGTAGAGGAAAAATATGCCGGGCAAAAAGAAGCTGGATACCTCTAAAAACCATCCACCACCCCCAACCATCCGCCATATTCTGCGATAATTAGGCGGATGGTTGGGGGTGGTGGATGGCCCGAAGGGAGTATTTAGAGATGCCCAGCTGGAGAGAGATTTCAATTCATTCATTATTATTTGGAAGAAGTATTAAAAAGAGGATGAAGAATTTTATCACCTGCCTTTAATCCAAATTTCTTTGCACCTCCCGCCTTTAGCTCAAGAACCGCTGAAACCGCTCCGCCTGATGAAATAATCTCTTCCGACAATGGTTCCGTGTTATGCTCAATGCGATGCACCTGACCATCCCGTTTGATAAAAACCATATCTAAAGGAATATAGGTGTTCTTCATCCACATCAAAATTTCTTCATCTTTTTGGTAGATGAAAAGCATCCCTTGGTGCGTACCAAGAGAACTGCGGAACATAAGCCCTCGCGTTTTGCTCTCTGGTGTATCCGCGATTTCAACCTCGATTTTATGCTTTCCATTCTCTGTATGAAGAATAAGCAGCTCTTTTTTTAATTTTCCAGTCTGAGCAATCGTCTGTCCGGTAAACATCGAAGCATACATAAAAGAGAACAGAGCCACAAAAATTGCAGCTCTGCCCATTACGTGTTGTAAATTCAAGATAAATGTCGCTATTTCGCTAATGAGCCGACGGCACTCCATCAGGCCTAAGCTCCGCTGCCATAAGACCTTTCGGCCCCCGTCCATAGCGAACCAATACGGTCTGACCTGGACGCAGCTCTGTAAAGCCAAAACGCCGCAGCGTTTCCATATGGACAAATATGTCAGGCGAGCCTTCACCACGTGTCAAAAATCCAAATCCGCGAATCCGGTTAAACCATTTAACAGATGCTCGCTCATAGTCACTCTCCGGCACAACCTGCACATGCGTGCGTTGTGGTAGCTGTGACGGATGAATAGCAGTGCTTTCATCCATTGATACAATACGGAAAGCCTGAAGCCCTTTTGGACGTCTCAGAACTTCACAAACAACCCTTGCGCCTTCATAGGCTGTCTGAAAGCCATCCCGGCGCAAACAAGTTACATGAAGTAAAATATCAGGCAAGCCTGTATCCGGTACGATGAAGCCATATCCTTTGGATGCATCAAACCATTTGATCGCCCCTGCTACCTCAAAAACATCTACCGCAGCCTCATCGCTAAGAGCTACGTCGTCTTCGAGATGGATGATATCAGGTACTTGTGGCGATAGTTTCGCCCCCATGCCGCGTCCCCCGCTTAACTTGTGATAACACTATTACAATGTTCCAAACTACAATGTCGCAACTGCCTTCTTTGCCCTCAAAGGCATTTGAAACATAAGAATGACTTCAAAATATCATCGAAGAATGGCGAAGCTAGAAAAAATTGTGACAATCGGATCTTCTCCACATCTTTCCCAGATCTTTCACGATTACATCAAATCTTTGTAAGTAACTGATAATTAACTATAAAATTCTGTTGAAAACTAGATAATTCAATTTTTTGATTCTCTATCAAAAGTGTGTAGGCCATGACAAAAGCACTTTTTTTGAAGTCATTTTGCAATCAATTTAGGGCTCATAAAACGAATCACTTTTACGTTTGGGGGCATCCGGCTGCCTTGTAAGGTGCTATAATTCATAAATTTCTTTACAACTAATGCGACATAGATCCGTGGTTTTCTTTCACCACAATAATCAAGAAGTGAGATGTTTTTTTAAGACTGGAAGTTAAGCCAATGAAATATCTTCACACCATGGTCCGCGTCACCGACATTGACCAATCTCTCGACTTTTATTGCAATAAGCTAGGCCTCATAGAAGTGCGCCGCAAAGAGGTTCCCGCAGGTCGATTTACACTCATTTTTCTTGCCGCCCCCGGAGATGAAAGCGCCCAAATTGAACTTACTTATAATTGGGATCCGGAGACCTATGACGAAGGTCGCAATTTTGGTCATCTTGCTTATGAGGTTGACGATATTTACAAAATTTGTGAGAGGCTCATGACGATGGGCGTCACCATTAATCGGCCGCCACGTGACGGCCGGATGGCTTTCATACGCTCACCCGATAATATTTCAATCGAGCTTTTACAAAAAGGGGCAGCCTTGCCTGAGAAAGAACCGTGGACGTCGATGGAAAACACAGGACATTGGTAAAGATTACGGCTTACTACCCATATGCGTTACTTAAGAATAAAAGCAAAATTTATACGCATAATGTATTCCTACAAACTCCGTCATCCCCATGTAGATGGGGATCCAAATGTGAGTCAGACTTGGATTCCCGCCTCCGCGCATTGGTGTCCGGGGAATTTTTAGGTGAAGGTGAAAAGTGGTTGATATAAAAAGACATAACGCTATCTCGGAGTATCGGGACTTGGTTCTGACGGTGCCACTTGCGCTCCTTCCCCCTCGAGGGGGGAAGGCCAAACGCCACTGGCTTAGCCCACCAGGGCTAAGGCGCATGGCGTTTGGGATGGGGGTGACGGAGGCAGGTTCAAGTGTATAGGTTTTCTCATGAATCCCCCCCACCCGGCACTCCGTGCCGACCTCCCCCTCCAGGGGGGAGGTTATTGGAGTATGCCGTTAAGGCTCCGCATACAACAAGTGGAGATGCATTTCCAAATTTTCCCGGACAGCAGTGCGCCTTCGCGGGAATGACGCTAAGTAAATGCATGATCTGTGAATTCTTAAATGAATACATATGCGCTCTGTTCCTACAATATTTCAGATTTTTGGTAATATCGAAATCAACAAGCTAAAATCTATGTCCCGCCGCCCCCTTGAATATGGCCATATCGCAAAACTCCTGCATTGGATGACAGCACTTCTCATTCTTGCCCTTTTCACCCTTGGCAAAGCCATGACCGGCATGGACTTGAACCTACAAATGAAATTTGACCTTTATCAGCTTCATAAGTCGTTGGGGCTCACCGTCTTTGCTTTGACACTTCTTCGCATTCTTTGGCGCTTTAGTCATCCAGCACCGGAGCTTCCTGCCAATATGAATAAGCTGGAGAGGGGAGCCGCGCGCCTAACCCATATCGGTTTTTATGTCCTTCTGCTTGTCTTACCTTTGAGTGGTTGGCTTATGGTTTCGGCATCACCTCTTCCGATTGAAACAAAGCTCTATTGGCGCTATCCAGTGCCCCATTTGCCCATGCTCGAAACGCTCACAGCAGATCAAAAAATCATATGGGAAGGGTGGTTTAAAACATCCCATTATGTCTTGACCTACACTATTGCAGCTCTCTTTCTTTTGCATGTGGCGGGAGCACTGCGTCATCATTTCTTTTTGGGGGATGAGGTGTTTTGGCGCATGTGGCCACGGCGGAAACGCAAATCAATTGACCTAAAAGACGGGCCTCGAGCCTGCATAGTAGGTGCGATTGCAATGACAGCCATTTGCCTTGCAAGCACGCCGGTAGAAGCTGAGCCGGTAAGCTGGCGCGTCGATATGGAGAAAAGCCGCCTTACTTTCACTGCCACGGCTAATGGACAGCCTGTTAAAGGGCGCTTTCAAGCATTTGAGGCAAAAATCCTTTTTGATCCGGAGGCTCCGGAGGCGGCTGATATCAAGGTGACTATTGACGTAGCGGGTATCACGACCGGTCAATCCCAAATTGATGCAGCCCTGAAGTCCCCTGATTGGTTTGATGTTGCCACTTTTCCGAAAGCCCGTTTTGAGGCGAAGAGTGGTAAGGTCCTTGATGGTGAGCGCTACCAACTTACAGGCACCCTGACCATTCGCGATAAAACGAAACCGATTACTTTACCTTTCACACTAAAGGTCGAAGGCAAGCGTGCTCATGTTCAAGGTGAGGTCATAATTAACCGCACGGATTACGGTGTAGGCCAGGGTGCACAAGCTTCTGAAGCTGCGGTTAAGCATGCGGTGACAATTGCTTTTGATCTTGTGGCGCAAAACTGAACGGTTCTCTCATTGATGAACTCATATTACCTGAGCACCAATCCCCACTAGATTTATAAGGCTTTCAACTTATGATCTTTGATTTGGTTTGTGAAACAATGTGACCCTGTAACGAACCGACGTGAGACAAATAACCGAGCTTAGAGCAAGATCACAAAAATCTGCGAGGAGGAATGGGAAGCATGCGTTTTTTAAAAACAACCCAAAGGATGATCGTCGTTTGTTTTGCCATCATAACAGTAGGGCAGTTCATTGCCTCACCGGCGTTCTCCGCCAAGTGCGGCCGCGACGGGCGGGGTTTTTCGGCATGGCTGCAGGATTTCAAATCCCGAGCCAAAAAGAAAGGCATTTCCAACCGCACGATCGAACGTGCCCTTAATGGCGTCACCTACGACCGCCGCGTGATCCGGCGTGACCGCTCACAGCGTTCGTTCAAATTGAGTTTCAACACATTTTACAAGCGCCGCGTCGGATCGTCTCTCTTGAAACGCGCGCGATCGCGGTTGAAGCGCCACGCTGGTCTATTCGCTCGGATTGAGAAGAGGTATGGTGTTCCGCGCCAGATTCTTGTCTCGATTTGGGGCCTTGAGACCAACTTCGGCCGCGATGGATCAGGCAAATATGCGATTATCCGCTCGATCGCAACGCTTGCTTACGACTGCCGCCGGTCGGAATTTTTCACAGGTCATCTCCTAGCCGCACTCCGGATTGTCCAGAAAGGTGATATGAGTCCTGGACAAATGCGCGGCGGTTGGGCCGGAGAAATCGGTCAAGTGCAATTCCTGCCCGGCTCCTATGACAAATATGCTGTCGACTATGATAGTAACGGCCGCCGCGATCTCGTCCGTAGTGTTCCCGATTTACTTGCTTCAACCGCCAATTATTTGCGCGCCTATGGTTGGAAACGTGGGGGGCCTTGGACCCCGGGAACGGCTAACTATCAAGTCATCAAAGCCTGGAACCGGGCAGACGTGTACGCGCGGACAATTGCCGTGATGGCGGAGCGGCTCAAGAGGCGATGAGATACCGTTTTCTAAAATGGTCATCCTGAATCTGAAGCTCCACTATGTCTCATCGCGGAATTCTGATTTTTGTGCTAATATCCCTTTCTCCATTTTAAGCGGCTGCAGACTTATGCGCGATGTCTTCGGGAATGCGCTTCTCGAATCATGGCCATGCAAGAAGCCTGTTGCAGGTCCGGTACGTGACAACGTTATTGGTGTTGGGCCTGGGAGCCTTGCTGATAAGGATCTATCTGAACCTTTGTGTTGCCCGAAGAGACTAGGTCACGAACTCATAAATGTGGTTAAAAATGGTATGAGCCAATCTGTTCGAATACGAGAAGCAAAGGTGCAGGCAATGTGGTGCATTTTCAAACCTTTGCGACGCTGTAGTTGGACAGATTGGACAGAAATTCTCACCATATCCTCCGGACGCTGAAACGGCTTCAATCTGCGTTTTTTTGTCTACCGCTTCGCTGCTTGAGACATTGTTGTCGAAGCGCTTGAAAAGGGAAACAACCCTTGTCTGCTCGCTTCTCCTCGCATCCTTTTGCCGTTTCTAGCGCCATTTTCAGCACATTTATGAGTCCGTGACCTAATCTGTGAGCTATCCAAACTACGCTCAACTTCGGAGACAACAACGTGGTAGGGAGGAGATATGAATGAAACCTCACACGATAAGATTAAGTATGGCAATTGCCATCGTCACTATAACAATGGCATGCATGAATATGTCCACATCGACCCCGGCAAATGCCTTCGGCGCTCTCGCGATCGATAGCAACCATGGCACACGATATGGATGGGCGGTGCGCCACAAACGCCGCTTCAGCGCGCAAGATGCGGCATTGAAGAAATGCGGCCGAGGTTGTCGGATCATTCTGAGAATAACTAATCATCGGTGCGGGGCCTACGCTGCGGATCAAACGCCAGGCAGCTCAATTCACGGCTGGGCTTTGTCGAAGAGCCGCAAACGTGTAAAAAAGCTCGCTCTGCGCAACTGTCGGAAATACGGCGGCAAGCGATGCACTATCCGGGTTTGGGCATGTGAGTAATTAATTATCATCGACTCAAAAAGGGATAGTAAGTCTTGTTGATATCACTTGTGCGCACTAACCTGGATACCTCTAAAAACCATCCACCATCCCCTGCCATCCGCCTAATTATCGCAGAATATGGCGGGTGGCAGGGGATGGTGGATGGCCCGAAGGTAGTATTTAGAGATGCCCACCTCTCTTGTGCTCACTAACCTCTAAAGAGCGAACGATGGAGAAATCCGCATGAGTGATATCTTCTGCGCACTTAGAGCTGTCATGGCCCCCTACGGGGAATCTCTGGACATCAAACATGATGAACCCGGTAATTTTTACCTCGATACATACCATGTGATGAGGAACAAGAAACCATTGTTCTTCGGTGCCGTTCAAATAAAAAAGAACTATGTGAGTTATCACCTGATGCCTGTCTATGTGAGCCCAGAATTACTTAATGACATCTCTCCCGAACTCAAAAAACGTATGCACGGGAAGTCCTGCTTCAACTTCAAAGCCGTAGATGAAATACTTTTCCAAGAGCTTGCCCAACTGACAGAGCAGGGTTACCTTCACTATAAAGCCAGTGGGTTCATAAACGACGATTAGGTAATGTTGTCTGTAAATGGATATTAGAGCGCATGATCATTGCTCTTTGGGTTGAGGATATCCAAACAATGTGAAACCGCCCCAAAGCGCAGGATCGGCATATTTTTCCTTTGATTTCAAGATAGCACGACGCAGCGCAGATTGTGCGTTTTTTGTCTTTCGCAGGCTTGAGACAAATTGCTTCATTAAAAAAGCCGTCGCCTTGTCGTCCACATTCCAAAGACTAGCTACAACCTGAGAAGCCCCTGCATATATCCAGGCTCTAGCGAGACCAAAAATACCACTTTCAAACGTCTTCCCCAATCCGGACTGGCATGCACTCATAACAACTATAGGATGGTTGCTTGGATAGCTCGCAATCTTCTTGATCTTGCTTCCGGTGAGGTTTGTCCCTTTGAGAGCTAAAAAGCTTCCATCCATTGGGTTTCTGGCGTCTGAGATGCCGTGTGTCGCGAAATAGATCATCGATATGTGAAATTTTCTTAATGCAGACTGTACGGAGTCAAATGTTGCCTCTTGACCTATCAAGGCGCGTGCACGAAATGCATTTGCGACAAAAAGAGCTTCTTCTCGTGCACCAGGAAGAGGGATAAAATCCCAGACAGGATCTTCAGATAGGTCTGGATCACCAACGATGAGTTTTGTACCGGCTGTAAAGTTTTTAGGGGCCTTCACCCAAAAGAATAAGCCATCAACAGATGGAAGTACGATGGGGACCGCGGAAGCTATAAGCGGTTCGCCCTTTTGGCCAACACTCAATGCGGCGAAGGGAACAGCGCTTAGATCTCGACTAGGCAATATTAGTAACGTGTCAAATGAAGCTTTTATCTTTGCACCAATATTTTCTGGTAATATATGCCTTGTGAGCCCCTTAATAGCTCCCGCCTCGGCGTCAGGAAGCGTTGATGCAACAGTACTTAGTCCGCGCTTTTTCCCTCGTTTTCTTGGAACACGGCTAGCTGATCGGACTGTAACGCCAAGTTTATTCCGGAAGAGGTGTGCCAAACGATCAGAAGATTTCAGTTGGCCCGACGCCTCAATTCCCCGAGGTCCGACAAGCCAAACACAGCGACCATTGCCCGGCTGGAATATTAGCGCTGCAGTTTTTCCCCCGCGATCAAGTGCCGTTAAATGCTTGCTGATCGCTTTTAGTGTGGGACCAGGGCCTGCGTATAAAAATCTATTACGCGACCCCGCGGCAGTAATATCACCGCGCTTGGCACGGCGCCTATAACCGGTTTGCATTTTATAGCGAAATTCAATCCGGACTTTATCGTGTTCGAGAAGGGCGGCGTGCAAACTGCGCGGTTCAGAACAACTCACTAATGATCGCGAAACTTTCCGACTTTGAGCGTATACATTGTATGAAAAAGCAACTATTACCACGCTCAAAATCGCGCCACAGCAAATCCGCATCGCTGCCTCCCTCTGAAGATTGAGCCATTCGCAAGGTCATTGTGAATACTGAGTCTTACAAATAAAGCAAGGTACTTGATCTAAATGAGGCTATTACAGACTAAAGGCAATCAATCGCACGTCAACCACGCGAAAGCTGAAAAGCGACACGTTTAACTGGACCGTTAATCGGTTTGAGTTCAATCTTCTGCTTGTCCTTATCGACGTCCACAGCGAGTTTTGAATCAAACACCTCGCTTTTCACCAGGGCTTCAATAGATTGTCCATTGATTTTGCCGCTAATAGTGCCGCTCATTTCATTGAGCCTATCCACCCAGGTACCCGAAACCTTACTCCCAGATTGCAGGAGATTATTTCTGACTTCAATTTGATAGCTTGAACTCTTGCATCTAATATTTTGTTCAATTTTTCCTTTACCGCGCACAAGAAACGTGACCCGACACCGCAATTTCTCAACCTCATCGGTTTTGGATATTAACTGTCCTTCTCCGACCCACCTTCCGGCAAGTGTTGCAACATCAAGTGTGTTTTCGGCTTGAGAGGAGCCACTGCTTCCTAAAAAAATCAACGCATAGAGCAAAAAATTCTTCAAAAAATTTGCAGCATGTGAGCTTAATATAGGCATGAATTAACCCGGTTTCGTTTACGCTTTTGATGGCAACTTGCAAATACACTTACATATCTTGAGGAAACTGCTGTGCACGTTTTTTAGGTCAAGATTATGTCAGCGTTTGATACGAAAAACACAGAAACAATAAACCGTTGATAAGTCTGGATTCTATGGATTAATACAATTGGCATCAAAATTTTACATTGGCGATAAACACGAATAGCAAAGCCAATGCCTTATATAGGTATGAGTATCAGAGGAAGTTCAGAGGAAGTAATGAGGCAAAAAAGTTACGCAGCGTGCGTTACAGGGTTAGGAGCCGTGGTGATTGCATTTGGGCTCATCAATTCTGCTTTGGCACAATTCGAGATTGAAGAACCCGAAGTCGAAAAAGGCGAGGTCGAAGTCGAATACCAAGGGGCTTATCACTCAGGATTACCAGAAGCTTCAGATGAAGAAGGTTTAGAGAACGAAGTTATACGTCATGGTACCGGCTTAGAGGTCGGCATAGGGCTAACAAACTATCTATCTCTTGGTCTTCAAGTAGAGTTCGAAGAGGAACGTGGCGAGGATGGTCGTTTCTCGGATTTCGATGTTTCAGAAATCGGTTTTGAAAGCCGACTGGTTCTTCTACCTATCAATGGTGACGGCTTCGGTTCATCCCTTTTCTTCGAATTCGAGAAAACCATTGGCGATGGGGAAGAGGGGAAAAAAATCGGTATTGGCCCAATCCTAAAAACTGCACGTGGCCCCTTATCGGCGACAGCCAATTTGTTTTTTTCCCATAATTTTGATGTCTCGGAAGAAAATATTGAGGATGGGGAAGTTGAGATTGAACGCACCCCAAATCACTGGAATTTCGAGTATGCTTGGCAGGTCAAATATCAGCTGAATGACAAATTTGGACTGGGTGCTGAAGGATATGGAGAATTTGCTGACATAGGCAGCGATATTGATGGTGACAATCCGGATAAGCATCGGATAGGCCCTGTTATTTACATACATTTTGGTGATGGTGAAGGTGATGACGCTGAGCGGGATGATAGTGGAGATAAAGAGGAAGGCGCAGAAGTCGCTGCCGCGCTTGGCATCCTCTTTGGCCTCAACGACACGACATCCGACATCGCTGTCAAATGGAACCTGGAAGTTGAGTTTTAATTGTCAATTACGTCAAATCAATAAGTGAGTGCTGCAACAAGTGCGTTCACATTTCCATTATGTTTCTCAATATATTCGTTAAACATCGTACGCTGGAAGGGCATAAGCCAAAAGCCAAGCACACGCACATCAGCAACCTTATACCTGCCATTGCGACGTGAAAGCCGCCAGCGCACACGGTAATCTTCACCGCTATCGAGAATAATGGCAGACTCAACCATTACATCCTTCCCTTCACGAAAGCTTGGAGGAAGAATTTTGGCACTCACAACTTTATACTCACGCGCTTGAATCATGAAATAGCGCGCCATGAATTGTGCAACGCCTTTGTGGTACAATGACCGCCTGGTGGAGGGCAATTTAGACGCATAACTGCCGAGAGAATAATGTGCGATTAATGGGATGTCGGCATAACGACTAATGGCATTCGCCATTTTTGCCGTTGATTTTGAACGAACTGCCGTCATGAGATCCTTGGCTACTCGATTCATAAATTTCACCGCAGCATCCTGTCCGGCATGAACTTCGGACGGCATATATATGAAAAGCGTTGCAAGCAACCCCACAACTAAAATCCGCGTAGAATTCCGTATCCACACAAAATCTATAACAGACTGCTCGTTAGACAGCTCAACAGGTGAGGCTGCCCCCCTCCAAAAGCTTAGTTTTCTCATGTCATAAATCCGCTCAAAACACCTAACGCAGATAGCTGTTAATAGGAAACTGCAATAATCTCAACGCATCAGTATAATGTTAAGTCCTAGCCAGCTAAACCCTTTTTACCTTTAGGTCTTAAGCGGCGAAGCGATAGACCATAAATATGACCGCTGATTATTATTGCAGCTTGGTATTAGTCCTGATGGCCCAGATTATTAAAATTTCTCATTAGATTCAAAGGTTACAACACCTTTGAATAGAGGCCACCCTTCCCACAAACCAACCATTTTGTACCAACATGCTCCAACAATAAGGCATTAATCTGTACATTTTATAGCTTGCTTACATGTTTCTTGCCACAAGCACATGCTTCTTCAAACGGTTCAAAATGAAATGATAATGTTCTAAAGTTATGCCAACAATACAAAAATCAATCAGGAAATAATCAGGAAAAACATGAAAACCAAAGCAGCGGTATTGTATGAAATGGGACTATCGCGCCCTTATGCGGAGAGCAACCCACTCGTCATAGAAGAGCTGGATTTAGCGCCGCCCGGAGAGGGAGAGGTTCTCGTTAAGATAGGGGCGGCGGGGCTCTGTCACTCTGATCTCTCAGTCATTAACGGTAGCCGCCCTCGCCCAACGCCAATGGCGATCGGCCACGAAGCCTCAGGTGAAGTGGTTGAAATAGGGCCCGGCGTGACAAATTTGGCCACCGGGGATCATGTAGTTATGGTTTTTGTGCCGAGTTGCGGTCATTGTCTGCCTTGCATGGAAGGACGCCCAGCGCTCTGCGAACCGGGAGCCTCTGCAAATGTGGCTGGCACTCTTTTGTCAGGTGAACACCGGTTGAGAAAGGGATCGGAAAAAGTCAACCACCATATGGGTGTATCCGCCTTCGCAGAATATGCTGTGTGTTCTCAATATTCACTCATCAAAATCGATAAAACCCTATCATTTGAGGAAGCTGCTCTATTTGGATGTGCGGTGCTTACTGGCGTTGGTGCCGCGGTTAATACCGCCCAGCTTGCACCCGGCACAACAACCGCTGTGATCGGTTTGGGAGGTGTCGGGCTTAATGCAATGCTTGCTGCACAAATGTGTGGCGCACGCCAAGTGATCGCTATCGATGTTCATGACGATAAACTCAAACTTGCAGAACAACTAGGCGCAGACGCAACATTTAATGCTGCGGCTCCTGATTGCGCCGAACAGGTGCGCGAAGCAACTGGGGGCGGAGTGGACTACACCTTGGAAATGGCGGGCTCAGTGAAAGCTCTTGAACTTGCATACCTCATTACCCGCCGTGGCGGCACAACAGTTACAGCAGGCCTGCCACATCCGGACCATAAGCTTGAGTTACAGGCCGTCAGCCTGGTTGCGGAAGAGCGCACGATTAAGGGGAGCTATATTGGAAGTTGTGTCCCATTGCGTGATGTGCCGCGCTATATTGCGCTTTATCAGCAAGGTAAGCTTCCCGTTGATCGGCTTATGAGCGAAAAAATAACATTTGATGAGCTTAACTCAGCATTTGACCGCCTGTCAGATGGGCAAACGGTTCGCCAAGTTTTGGTAACCTAATAAGACAGCCCGCCAGAACCGCAAGAACAGGATGAAAGCTAATCGAAAATAAATTAGCTTTCATTGACCATATTTTATTTCTCACTTGCGCCACCTAATAAAAAGGTATAAAGATATCTTTATATCTTAAAGTATGGGTGATGCAGATATTTATGTCCAACTCAATCTCCACAGAAGAACTTTTGGCTGGATTAAAAGCTGCGGGCGAATCCACGCGTCTCAGGCTTCTTGTTCTCCTGGCAGAGGGTGAATTAAATGTGAAGGACCTAACTCGCATTTTGGGGCAAAGCCAACCTCGCATTAGCCGTCATCTCAAACTTCTCACCGAGGCCGGGCTTATTGAACGGTACCGTGAGGGAAGTTGGGTGTTCTTCCGCTTAGCGGAAGCGACAAATATAACGAAAATCATGCGATCTGCACTCAGCAAATTGGATCAAGAGGATCCAGAGCTCGTGAGGGACCGTGCTCGAGCCTTGTCTGTGAAACAGGAGCGCGCTGACCTCGCACAAAACTTTTTCAAGGAACATGCGGCAGACTGGGACAAAATTCGGGCACTTCACGTGGCTGAGGCTCAGGTCGAAGAGGCAATGTCCAAAACCCTTGGCGCCGGCCCCTTTGACTTATTGATAGATATTGGGACCGGAACTGGCCGGATTTTGGAGCTTTTTGCAAATCGTTTTAGACGTGGGATTGGCATTGATATTAATCATGACATGCTTGCCTATGCGCGCACTAAAATGGAAAAAGCCGGGCTGAGCCACTGTCAAATCAGACAGGGGGACCTATTTCACCTGCCTTTTGATGATGATGTTGCCGATGCTGTGGTCATACATCAGGTGCTGCATTTTCTGGATAATCCCGCTGAAGCCATTTATGAGGCGGGCCGTGTATTAAAACCTGGCGGGATAATGCTTATTGTCGATTTTGCACCCCATGAGCTAGATTTTTTACGCGAGGATTTCGCTCATCAACGCCTTGGTTTCGAGAAAAAACAAATATCGCAATGGATTAGCCGGGCTGGGTTGGTCCTCAAAGCCCATCACGATTTAAAACCTGGCCGTAAAGCTGGTGTAAACAAATTAACTGTATCCCTTTGGCAAGCTAAAAGACGCAAAAGATCAACACAGCGATCTTCAACGGCGATCAAGACCAAGCTGGAGGTCACGCTATGATGTTGCAAAGTGCTGAACGTAAGAGCCACCTTTCTGGCCGATCGGACATATCTGTGTCCTTCGAATTCTTTCCACCGAAGAACACAAAAATGGAAGTTAAGCTTTGGGAAGCTGTAAAAAGGCTTGAACCGTTAGAACCAGAGTTTGTTTCTGTTACATATGGAGCAGGCGGTTCGACACGCGAACGCACTCATGCAACGGTTTCCCGTATTCTGAACGAAACCCCTCTCCTGCCTGCTGCCCATTTAACATGTGTTGCCGCATCTAAGGAAGAGATCAACAGGGTAATAGAGAGTTATTGGAAGGAAGGTGTTAGACATATCGTTGCACTGCGGGGGGATCCACCTGATGGTATTGGCAAGCGCTATAAGCCATTTCCTGGAGGGTATGTAAATGCCGCTGATCTTGTTGCCGGCATTCGTGAGATCGGTGATTTTCAGATTTCCGTTGCGGCCTACCCTGAAACACATCCCGAAAGTCCGTCGGTCGACGTTGATATTGATATGCTCAAGGCCAAGGTCGATGCGGGAGCAAACCATGCTATCACTCAGTTCTTTTTCGATAATGATCACTATTTCCGTTATCTCGATCGTGTCCGGGCTCGGGGGATTGATATCCCGATTACCGCTGGAATTATTCCCATCCATAATTTCAAGCAAGTCGCCGGCTTTGCTAAGCAATGCGGAACAAGTATTCCTGATTGGCTGGCTCAGCGTTTTGATGGCCTTGACGGTGATTCTGAAACGCAAGGCTTTGTCGCAGCCGCAGTTGCCGCGGAGCAAGTAACGCAATTGATTGAGCAAGGCGTGACGTCATTTCATTTTTACACGCTCAATCGTGCGAATCTGGTTTATGCCCTTTGCCACCTCATAAGGCTAAGGCCTGCCATTGAAGCGAAAGTTGCCTAAGCAATACTGTCTTCAACACAAGCTGCGAAAAAAAGCTATGAGCCACGATCTAGTTTCTTCTCCTCAAACCCAATCCGCTGTGCTTGCAAAAATTGCGAGAGAGCGCATCCTCATTTTAGACGGTGCAATGGGAACAATGATCCAGCGCTATGGATTAGATGAAGCAGGCTATCGTGGTGAGCGGTTTCAAGATCACAAAAGCGACCTGAAAGGCAATAACGACCTTCTTGTTCTCAGCCAACCCAACATTATTCTTGAAATTCATGAGGCTTATTTGGACGCGGGTTCCGATATCATTGAGACAAACACATTCAACGCGACCAGCATTTCACAGGCTGACTATAAACTTGAAAGCCTGGCCTATGAAATCAATCTCCAAGCGGCTAAAATTGCGCGGAAAGCAACGGATAATTGGACAAAGCGAACACCGGACAAGCCTCGCTTTGTGGCAGGCGCCATAGGGCCTACGAACCGCACGGCTTCAATCTCACCAGACGTAAATAATCCAGGTTTCCGGAATATCACATTTGATGAACTGGTTCAGGCTTATGCAGAACAAACACGCGGTCTTATCGACGGCGGTGTCGACATCATCATGGTTGAAACGGTTTTCGATACTCTAAATGCCAAAGCCGCAGGTTTTGCTGTACAAGATGTCTTTGAGAATATGGGAACCGAGCTGCCTATCATGGTGTCGGGCACGATAACGGACTTATCAGGCCGCAATCTCTCGGGACAAACGCCCGAAGCTTTTTGGTATTCCATGCGCCATCTCGCTCCCTTTTCTATTGGGCTCAATTGCTCGTTTGGCGCGGAACAATTACGCCCTGCCGTTGCGGAGATTGCGGCAGTCGCAGAATGTTTTGTTAGCGTTTACCCCAATGCTGGGTTGCCTAATGAAATGGGTGAATATGATGAAACGCCGGATATGACCGCGGAACATCTGCGCGGCTGGGCCAAGGATGGGTTGGTCAACATCGTTGGCGGATGCTGCGGGACAACGCCTGATCATATCCATGCCATTGCTGATGCCGTGCAAAGTTGTCCACCACGACAGATTCCCGATGTTGAGGTTAAGATGAGACTATCGGGTTTAGAGCCCTTTGTTCATGCGTGATCAAGGTTTACCAATATACAGAAGGAGCCTCCCTACTGGATCACTGGGTCAAGCCAGCCAAGCCCCAGTAATGACCCAGAGATTGTATCACAGTTTAATATCGTTCTCGGTTGTCATCCCCATGAAGATGCATTGGTGTCCGGGGAATTTTTAGGTGAAGGTGAAAAGTGGTTGATATAAAAAGACATAACGCTATCTCGGAGTATCGGGACTTGGTTCTGACGGTGCCACTTGCGCTCCTTCCCCCTCGAGGGAGGAAGGCCAAACGCCACTGGCTTAGCCCACCAGGGCTAAGTCGCATGGTGTTTGGGATGGGGGTGACGGAGGCAGATTCAAGTGTATAGGTTTTTTCATGAATCCCCCCCACCCGGCACTCCGTGCCGACCTCCCCCTCCAGGGGGGAGGTTATTGGAGTATGCCGTTAAGGCTCCGCATACAACAAGTGGAGATGCATTTCCAAATTTTCCCGGACAGCAGTGCATGAAGATGGGGATCCAAATGTGAGTCAGATTTGGATTCCCACCTTCGCGGGAATGACACCTACTTCCGCTGGGCGGGGTTACAAACCCCGTCCGGCAGAGGACTTGATCCAGGCATCCAATAGGGAGTTAGCAGTTACTCCTGCTAAAGAAATTAGATGAAGTCAGGTTCAGTTTTTCAATAATCTGTTAAACAAAAACGCTTCGAACTTACCGATAGAAGGATGAGATCCATGTTCCGCGTGTTGAGTCTTTCGCTTCTTATTTTGATATTCATGGGCTTGGAGCCTACCAAGGCCTTTGAAGCAAAGTTTGTCACCGCAAGCACGACCAATCTTTCCAATCCCCACGATATAAAGCTATCGCCGGATGGCAAACAGCTCTTTGTCTCGGATTTGGGCAATAACCGGGTGACGGTGCTTGAGGCGCAAAGCCTGAAACTCGTCAGACATATCGCTGAGGGCGAGCTTGCTGAACCTCACGACGTGGATTTTGATCCGGGTGGTCTGCTCTATGTTGCTGATACAAAGAATCACCGCATCGCTATTTATAAAATTGATGGAACTAAAGATACTTTCCAGAAAGAACTAAAAGGCGGGTTCCAAGCACCTGAAGGCGTTCTCGTTCACCCCAATGGCCGGACCTATGTCACCGGTGCCTGGTCCGGAAATATCGTTGCTTTTGAGAACGGCAAAATAATCAATGAAGCGGGTGGACTATCAGCCCCCCATGATATTGAACTGATGGCTGACGGGACAATCTGGGTTGCAGATGCCTCCAATAACCGCATGCTCCTTATGTCCCCGGATCTGGATATCAAGAAAGTTTTAAAAGGCACGCCTTATAATTTCAAAGGTCCGCGTTATCAGGATGTCTTACCAGACGGCACGCTTATTGTTGCCGACAAATATACCCACAAGGTCAAAGTTATTGCACCTGATGGCACGCTTAAAAAAGTTCTGGGACAGGAAAATGCCGGGAAGGGCCCTAATCTCTTCAGAACACCGGAAGGGGTTGAAACGCGCGGGAACGATCTCTGGATTGCCGACTCAGGAAACAACCGCATTGTCCGCTATAGGATTTTATCAAAGTGACAAACGCTGCTCAAAATTTCATCAATATTGGCGAACGGACCAACGTCACCGGCTCGGCCAAATTTCGCAAACTCATCCAAGCGGATGACTACGACGCGGCCTTAAGCATCGCACGCAGCCAGGTTGAAAATGGTGCACAAATTATCGACGTCAATATGGACGAGGGTATGCTCGATAGCGAAGCGGCCATGGTCACCTTCCTCAATCTCATTGCCGCTGAGCCGGATATTGCCCGCGTACCGATTATGATTGACTCCTCGAAATGGTCGGTTATCGAAGCGGGGCTCAAATGTGTACAGGGCAAAGCGATCGTCAATTCTATCTCGTTAAAAGAAGGCGAAGAACCATTTCTTGAGCAGGCAAGAAAGGTTCGCCGCTATGGTGCCGCTGTTGTGGTGATGGCGTTTGACGAAACCGGTCAGGCTGAGACAGCGGACCGTAAATTTGAAATCTGTGAGCGTGCCTACCGGTTGCTGACTGAACAGGTTGGTTTTCCACCGGAAGATATTATTTTTGACCCCAACATTTTTGCGGTGGCAACCGGCATTGAAGAACACGACAATTACGCACAAGATTTTATTGAGGCCACACGTCGGATAAAAAAAAATCTGCCTCACTCTCATGTCTCAGGCGGTGTGTCCAATCTTTCTTTTTCCTTCCGGGGTAATAATATTGTTCGCGAAGCCATGCATTCAGTCTTTCTTTATCATGCCATTCAAGCAGGTATGGATATGGGTATTGTCAATGCGGGCCAACTGACGATTTATGATGATATTCCCGAAGATCTGCGCATACTTGTCGAGGACGTCATTCTTAATCGCCGGGAAGACGGCACCGACCAGCTTCTTGAAATGGCAGAGCGTTATAGAGGGCAAAGCAGCAAGAAGAAAGAAAAGGATCTGACCTGGCGTGAAAAGCCAATAGGCGAACGCATCACCCACGCTCTGGTCAATGGCATAGCGGATTATATTGAAGAGGATACGGAAGAAGCCCGCCAAAGCTTTGAGCGCCCGCTCCATGTAATTGAAGGTCCGCTTATGGACGGTATGAATGTGGTGGGAGATTTGTTTGGGGCAGGTAAGATGTTCCTGCCGCAAGTGGTAAAATCGGCGCGTGTCATGAAAAAGGCCGTGGCTTATCTCATGCCCTATATGGAGCAGGAGAAAAAGGAGCTTGGCCTTGAAGATGCGCCGAACGCAGGAAAAATCCTGCTCGCGACCGTTAAAGGTGATGTCCATGATATCGGTAAGAATATTGTTGGCGTCGTCCTTCAGTGCAACAATTTCGAAATTATCGATTTAGGCGTGATGGCGCCCTGTCAGACCATTTTGGAAACAGCAAAGAAAGAGAATGTCGACATTATCGGGCTTTCCGGTCTGATAACGCCGAGCCTTGATGAAATGTGCTTTGTGGCCTCTGAAATGGAGCGGGAAGGCTTTGACCTGCCACTTTTAATCGGCGGGGCAACAACAAGCCAAGTGCATACGGCTGTGAAGATCAATCCGAATTATGAAAGTGGTCAGGCTATCTATGTGACCGATGCAAGCCGCGCCGTCGGTGTCGCCACCTCGCTCATGGCACCGGACCAACGTCAAGCCTACATGATGGATATTCGTCAGGGCTATCTTGATATGGCGGAAGCTCATGCCCGCGCACGCAGAGATAAAGGCCGTCTCCCCCTCGACAAAGCACGTAAAAACAAAGTTCAGATTGATTGGGCAAATTATCAACCGCCCATGCCCACTTTTCTTGGTACCAGGGTGTTCACAGATTATGATTTAGAAGAGCTTGCCCGTTATATTGATTGGACACCCTTTTTTGCAACCTGGGAACTCAAAGGCCAATATCCTCGCATTTTAGAAGACGATAAGATGGGAGAAGCTGCCCGCGCACTCTACGAAGATGCGCAAGCCATGCTTGATAAAATTATTAGCGAGAAATGGCTTTGCGCCAATGCGGTTATCGGTTTTTGGCGCGCCAATAGCGTCGGTGAAGATGACATCGCGCTTTATGAAAATGACACTGGTACTGACCATTTAGCGATCTTTCACAGCCTCCGCCAGCAAATGGCCCGGAGCAGCACGCGGGCTAATGCGGCACTAGCTGATTTTATTGCCCCCAAAAATACTGGGCTTTCTGATTATATCGGGGGCTTTGCGGTCACCACAGGCATTGGCGAAGAGGCTTTAGCTGCGCGTTTTGAGCGCGCTAATGACGACTATAACAAGATCTTGGTCAAAGCCCTCGCCGACCGCTTGGCGGAAGCTTTTGCTGAACGCATGCATGAACGTGTGCGCAAAGAATTTTGGGCTTATGCGCCGGACGAAGCATATTCGAATGAAGATTTGATCGGCGAAAAATATCAAGGTATCCGCCCTGCGCCAGGCTATCCGGCGCAACCGGACCATACGGAAAAGCGCACCTTATTTGATTTGCTTGGTGCAGAGGAAAAAGCAGGACTTAAGCTGACGGAAAGTTATGCCATGTGGCCTGGAGCTGCCGTTTCCGGTTTGTATTTTTCTCACCCCCAAAGCCATTATTTCGGTGTCGGCAAGATCGAGCGTGATCAGGTTGAAGATTATGCTGTGCGAAAAGGCTGGTCCCTTGAGGAAGCTGAGAAATGGCTTTCACCAATTTTGAACTACAATCCAAAACGCGCAAAAAGTGTGGCGGCGTAGTTGTTTGTTCCCAAGGTGCTGGATGGGTTACAAATTTTGCTGCTAACCTTAAAGATTGGTGTTTACGGTAACGCCCTATTGGATGCCCGGATCAAGTCCGGGCACGACGCCTAAGCGTGTTTTGAGGCCATGCCACATCCCCTTGCTGGCCCTTGCTGGCCCTTGCTGGATCGGGCTTGTAACCCGATCCATATCGTTCATACCACCAGATTTCTACATGAAAAGCAAAATGAACAGTGTGGGCGGGGTTTGAACCTATAAGCGCTAACCTAATATTTAATAGCTATTTATGTGCTTAACACTTTGTAGCAAACTCCGTCATCCCCATGTAGATGGGGATCCAAATGTGAGTCAGACTTAGATTCCCGCCTCCGCGCACTGCTGTCCGGGAAAATTTGGAAATGCATCTCCACTTGTCGTGTCGTGAGGTTTGACAGCATACTCCAATAACCTCCCCCCTGGAGGGCAGGGCTATCGCATATGGCCGATGGCTTTGAGGAGGTAGTCATCTTCCCAGGCACAGCGTTTGGTGCGGGCCCGTTTGGAGGTTTTTGGATCGTCGATCTGACTGAGTGCATTCAGGGCCATGCGGTTGATGAGGGCGATATTGGCGGGAGCGTGGTCCTTACGTGCCCGTCCGTCATCCTCACGCAGGATGACGTCAAGGCTCCAGTGCAACGTGGTTTCCACTGCCCAGTGACTGCGGACAAGAGACAGGGCCGCGTCTGCCGGCATATCGCGCGAGAGAAGAAAATACCGTGTCGATGGCTCCGCTTCATTACGCTGTGCCGTAACGCGTGCCACAGCTTCAAGGCCCGGGAACTCCGGTTTTTCCTCCAGCTGATCCAGGCTCAGAAGTTCCAGTCGGCGATGCTCGAAGCGTCCATGGGTGCGCTCTTTCGTCTCCGCCACCCGGGCCGTCTCCCCCGCCCCTTCAAAAGCCTCCGCCACAACCGCCCGGACACGGGCCCGGTTTCCTTTAAGCGCAAGCGCATAATCGCCCCCTTGTGCCAGAATGGCCTCGGCCATGCGCCGGTTGGCATGCAACGCATCACCCGTCACGGTGCAACCATCCAAATCGAGCAGTTGAACGATCGCAATGGCGGCCTCGATTTCATTGCAATGGGATCCGCCAGCTCCCGCCCGCAGCGCCGCGAGCGACAGATCATGATCGCTTGCAAAGGCGGTGACCATCAGCGGAGGATTATGAGCCAGGCCCGTGTCGTAGGCCCGCCGCAGGGCCTTGCCGTCGATTGCGACGACACCCTCAATGACATGGCCGAAGGCGTCATTAAACCTTTGAAATGCTTCGATGAACGCGTCGGGGTCCAGCAATCGCAGGAGCCGCGAGATCGTGTCATGACTTGGTGGATCGAAGGGGCCGAGCACTGTCTTGAGCAGGGCTCGTTTCGAGCGCGCGAATTGGGCGAATTCCACGGCCGAGGACGCCCCGCACATTGCCGCTGCGATACAGATGAAGACGATATCCCCCAGTCGATGCCGCGTGTTGGACGCACGTGGATCCGGAACATTGGAGAAAAAGCGGGCTGGTTCAGCCATGTAAGCGCTCCTTTCAAAAGTTTGCTCCATGACAGAACTCTGTTCGCAATTAAATACAACCCATATGCGATTCCCCTGCCCTGGAGGGGGAGGTCGGCACGGAGTGCCGGGTGGGGGGGATTCATGAGAAAACCTATACACTTGAATCTGCCTCCGTCACCCCCATCCCAAACACCATGCGCCTTAGCTCTGGTGGGCTAAGCCAGTGGCGTTTGGCCTTCCCCCCTCGAGGGGGAAGGAGCGCAAGTGGCACCGTCAGAACCAAGTCCCGATACTCCGAGATAGCGTTATGTCTTTTTATATCAACCACTTTTCACCTTCACCTAAAAATTCCCCGGACACCAATGCGCCTCCGCGGGAATGACGCTGAGTAAAAATTACATTCTGTGAAATATTAAATTAGCGCTTATAGGTTCAAACCCCGCTCAGCAAAGGTAGGTGTTGTTCCTAAGGCGTTGGGTCAGGTTAGTAACCCAAATTAGCTGTGGATTACTTCGTTTCTCCCAAATTGGGTCCGTTTTTCATATTATTTAATATTAGGACCTTTTCAGTTTTGATTGAATCAAAACCGGGCTCTAAGCTTTTGATTTGCCGTGTTTTCGGACGGAAAATCGGTGTCTACTTTTCCTGAAAACACTCTAGATTTAAAATTACTGAATACTGCTGAATTTTGTAGAAAATTATACTCATCAAGGGATATTAAAATGTATAAAGTACAGTGTATTTTTGCATGTCTATTGCTTTGCCTAACCCTATCCATCCTCACAACACCTAATGCAGCCGCTTTTCGTCAATGCGGCAAAGCCTCATGGTATAGCGGCACCAAGACCGCGAGTGGTGAACGCATGAATCCTAGAGCCTATACGGCGGCGCATCGGTCTTTACGTTTCGGCACGCGTGTCAGAGTGAAGAATTTACGGAACGGTCGCAGTGTCACCGTACGCATCAATGATCGTGGGCCTTTTATACGGGGACGGATTATTGATGTGAGCCGTGCAGCCGCAGCACGTCTTGGTATTATCCGTCGCGGGGTAACGCGGGTGTGTATTTCAAAGTAACGGTTTACTCACCACCATCAGGCCCGTAACGTTGATGTGCATCAACCATAAGACTTGGGAATCCTTGCATGCCCATGGACCCGAGCTTTTGTGCGGCTTTTTCGCGATTGACCTTGGCAAGTTCGGCCATCGAACCTGATTTGATGGCGCCTGTCGGGCAAACCTCTTCGCATGCCCTCGGCATATCAAGCGGACGTTCCTTGCCGGGGCTCTGGCAGAAATTACATTTCTCCATTTTCCCGGCCATGGTGGTGATT
Organism: Methyloligellaceae bacterium; assembly: GCA_965224165.1. GTDB lineage: Bacteria > Pseudomonadota > Alphaproteobacteria > Rhizobiales > CBDCYM01 > CBDCYM01. Next base: position 3,504,116 of record CBDCYM010000011.1, read on the forward strand.
TGCGGGGCGTTGAACGGGCAGGCCCAGGTGCAAAAACCACAGCCAATGCATTTGTCTTGATCAACAACAACAATACCGGTTTCAGAGCTTTTCGATATCGCGTTTACAGGACAGGCGTTGCGGCAAGGCGCATCACCGCAATGCATGCAGGCCATGGACACGTTCATCGCTTTGACGTTGGGATAAGTGCCCGATTCAATCTTAACGACCTCGCGCCAACGCGGTCCGACATCGACCTCATTCCATGTCTTACAAGCGATCTCGCATGCGTGACACTTCACACATAACTCATGATCGAAATAGAAACCGTGTTGCATATCGCGTTTCGCTCCACTTTAGGATTTATGCCGGTTTGATCCGCACCTTGCATTCGTTATAGCAATTGGCACCAGTGATCGGGTTGGTATGGGTCTCCATAAGATTGTTGGAATGAGCGCCCTTGCCCTTAGCGACGGAACCCATCGCCCAATGACCAAATCCATGTCCATGACGGATGGAAATGCACCCAGGGACAAGACCTTCCGTGACTTTTGCCTTGATCCGTATCTTATCTTTGGGGCTCTCAATAATTACATCTTGACCATCCCGAATACCGTATTTCAGAGCATCGCTCGAATTCACCTCAACCCAATTTTCACCGCAGATTTCCATCAAATATGGATTGTTTTGGGTGACAATATTACAATGCATCGAGAGCTTGGAATGGGTCACTTGAAGAGGGTAGTCATCATCCGGCAGAACACTGCGCTCGCTATATTCAGGATAGGGATTATGCCCATGCTTTTCATAGTCTTTTGAGTAAACTTCGATTTTACCCGATGGGGTCGGCAGCCCATTTGGAACACGGTTGTAAGTCACCCCCCCGGCCCAGAACCCTTTGGTCTTAAGCTCGTCAAGGGACATGGGCACATCCTTCATCATAAGCTCGCCCCAATCCTCCCACTTTTCATAAGGAAAATGCTCGCCCCACCCCATTTTTTCGGCGATACCTTTGACAATCTCATAAGGTGGTTTGGCTTCGCCCACAGGAGATACAGCCGGCTGACAGAGAACAACTTCCGGCCCAAGCCACATGCCTTGACGAATTTCGGCCTGCTCATAAAAGGATGTTTCCGGCAAAACGATATCGCACTCTAGAGACGTCTCGCTCATATAGAGTTCACAAGAAACGGCAAGTTCGAGATGCTTAAACATCTCCTTCACACGGTCCCGATTGGGATCGCTCATAACCGGATTTGTGGCTTGCACAAACAGGCCCTTAACGGGATAAGGGTCACCGTCAATAACAGCATCAGGCAAGCGGGAATTGGGTAAATCCGGGGCGAGAGGATAGCCCATCGCCACATGCAAAGGATCTTTTGACGGCTTGGCGAGTGCGCTTTCCGAGATGGCGACAGGGGCTCCTAATGGGGCCCAGTCTTTGAGATAGAGATTGCCGGGACCGTCAACCTGTCCGGTTATGGCATCCAAAATATAACAGGCACGCCCTGCGTCATGACCGTTCGTGTAATAGCCGGAGCCTTTAAAAATCGCTGACATTGCAGGCTTGGTTGTTGCAAATTCTCTAGCAATACGGGTTATCGTCTCGGCATCAATGCCGGTGATCTTAGCTGCCCAATCCGGCGTATAGCCTTTTTCCCACAAATGATCACGGAAACCAGATGCGCCTTCACAATACTTTTCACAAAATTCTTTGTCGTGAAGGTTTTCATCGAAAATTGCGTAACACATGGCTAGAGCCAGAGCCGCGTCAGTTCCTGGCTTTACCGGGATCCATTCATCGGCCTTTTGTGCCGTTTCCGTGAAATTCGGATCGACGACAACGAGTTTACATCCCTTTTTCTTGGCTTCAAGCAAGGCGCGGCTTTCCCATAAACCTTGGTTCGCGCCAAGCATGTTCATGCCCCAAAGAATGACATAACGGGAATTTACAAAATCATGCATTGGGAAAACATGACCGAAAAGCGTTAGACATGCGGCGCGGCGATCCTGCTCACAGCCTGATGTATGAGCATACATATTCGGAGAGCCATAAAGATCCTTCAAAAGATGATGATAGAAGATCGTATTCGGATCATGATGACAGGTCAGAGCAACCGCTTCTGGCCCCCATTTCTCTGAAATGCGCTTGAGCCTCTCAGCCACGAAATTATAGGCTTCATCCCATGAAATGCGCTCAAATTGACCGGGCTCACCTTTTGGATTGGTCCTGAGCATCGGATATTTCAGACGGTCGGGGTCTTGGCTGACATACCAGCTCGCCATGCCTTTCGCGCAGCGCGAACCGATATTGTTAGGGGAGTCCGGATTACCCTTATGGTAGACAACTTTCCCGTCCCGAACATAAACCTCGGTGGGACATTGCCATGGGCACGTGTAACAGAAGCTCTTAATGACTTTGGCGTCTTTTATCTTCGCCAGCCTATCGGCCAAATTTTGTTCCTGATAGGACATCGCCTTCGCCCTTCCTCAGTAGATCGCATGCAAAACGGCGTGTAAACCGCCATTCCTTTGCACATCCCCAAACCTAGCTGCGCTTACCATCCCAGTAGCCAACTCATTTGCGAGCAGCTTCTATTACTTAACAATTTGTTCGCCATAGATACATAAGCCGCCAGATCAAACAGAATAAACGGTAAAATCTTGATCTATGCGCTCAGTGCATATGCACCTACTAAAAAGATAATAGCGATAGTTCCGATCATTTCACAAGCCGGGGAGTAAGAGCAGAGTGCATGGGGGATGCCCGCACAGCGCATAATGAGAGCCACAATAACCTTAACCCACGCGTTATGGACCAAGTCCACGCCAAAGCACGTAGTTGCGCGTGCAGTAGCGTTAACCCATGCGTTATGGACAAAGTCCTGACCGGCCAACCCCATTTTGCCCACTAGGTCACAAACTCTCATGCTATTGGACAAAAAATATATTCTCGATATATAATAGGAACATTAAAGAGACCCAAGGGAGAACCTCCATGGCGGCCAAGGCAAGTAAAACCCTCATCGTTATCGGCGAGAATATCAACACCACACGACGCATCTTGGCTACCAGCAAAAAGATTGTTCAAGACGGCGATAAGTATGGCTATGCCTATCAAGACCTTGATGGTACGGAGCGCATACTGGATATTACCGATATCTTTCCTGTCGATGCACCAAATCTTAAAAGCGAGAGGATCGGACATATTGGTCAGGGCATTCGAAAAAAGGACTTGGATTTTTTCAAATGGGCGATCATGTCCCAGGTCAACGTTGGTGCTCATATTATCGATCTTTGTGTTGATGAGTTATCCGTTTATCCGGAGGAACGTCATGACTTCATGCGTTGGACGGTAAAAACCGCACAGCAAATAGCACCTGAGGTAGCTTATGCTATTGATTCATCCGACCCGGAAACGATTAAGGCTGGTTTGGAGGTATATGATCGCTCACACACCCGTCCCGCCATCAACTCTGTAAGCTTGGAACCGGGCCGCGATATTCTCATTGATATGGCAAAGGAAGATAATTGTATTATCTTTGCAAACGGTTCCGGCACGGCAGGCATGCCGCAAAATGCCGAAGAACGCATCGAAAATATATCTGGCTGCATGGAATTGATGGATAAAGTTGGCATCCCACAGGATGACCGCTTTCTAGACCCGTTGGTCTTCCCTATTGGCGCCGGGCCTGAATATGGCAAGCATTTTCTCGACGCTGTAAAAGTGCTGCGTGAACGTTTCCCAGAAGCCCATATTTTTGGCGGGCTTTCCAATGTTTCGTTTGGTATGCCGCGCCGTAAATTGCTCAACAAAGCCTTCATTACCCTTTCAATTATGAACGGTTGTGACGCGCTCATGATTGATCCGATTATGAATCCCCCCCTGGAGTTCATTGAGTTTAAATATGCCGCTGACGTCATGACAGCCGACGATGAATATGGATTGAAATATCTGAAATATGTCCGCAGCAAAGCTAAGAAGAAATAGCGTAACCCTCTATAATCCTGCTTTCGCAATTTTACGGCATCCCAAACTGCAATAGAGAGGGCTCTGGATTACCACGTCGGCCTTTCAGGCCTCCTCGCAATGACGATTAGAATATCAAGGTGCACCCCTAAGCCGCTTCTTTTGCCTTGAGAATATCGGCACGGCTTACGGTTTGGCCATGGCCGCAGCTTTCGCAAATAATAACCGCAGCAACAATCCCTTCAGGTCCGATATCGCCGCCAATATCTTTTGAGGTTGTGCCGTATTTCTCCCAAATCCGAATTGTGACATCTTTATTGCCGCAGGCCTCGCACGTCTCACCTGTTTTATAGGTCTTAGTAAATGTTGCCTTTTCTTCCTGCGCAAGGTCTCTGCTCATATTAGTTCTCCGGTTTGTCTTATACCATCGGTCATTTTTCTAATGACCGATAGACGTTCAAACGCCACGTAGGCTTACGCGCCACTTGGCGCGGCGCGCAGTCGTGCTTGCCAATGGTCTTTGAGCTTGTCTCAAAGACCATTGGTATTATCTCATTATAACAAATCACGCATATCCTGATGGCGTTGTGAAATATAAACTTTAATAGCGAGCTCAGCTTCCTCAGGATCACGCCTGACAATTGCTTTAGTTACATCAGTGACCATTTGCAAATGGTGACCTGCAACATCCCGCCAACCACCACGTCTTGATGAAATATAAAACCATAATCTGAGATGTAGATTGAAAATCCGCTGTGTGACCTCCGCCAAATAGATATTCTGCGCAGCCTCCGTAAGCCCATAATAAAATTGCCTATCCAGCTCAATGTAAGCATCGATATCATCTTGGCTAATCGCCTGTTGCAACTCACCTGGCAATGACTGAAGTTCTTCATGTTGATCATTCGTTGCCCGCTGCGCGGCAAGTCGAACCAAATGCCCATCAATCAGACTACGAAACTCATAAATGTTTTGGACCGCAGTTGTGGTAATCTCTGCTACAAACATGCCCCGGTTGCGCTGGTGAATAACAAGCCCTTCTATGGAAAGCCGTTGCAGCGCCTCCCGGATCGGTGTGCGACCAATCCCAAGATCCTCCATCAGATCCTTTTCAACAAGCAAACTGCCTGGAGTAATGTCGAGCCGCGTAATCATCTGAACAAGTTTTTGGTAAGCAAGCTCTGCCAAAGAACGTGGTTCAGATATCACACCAGGATCTTGAGATACGGCCCTCATGCCACCTGTCCCTCACCTAGATAAGAGATGAATTGGCGTTCAAGCTCATCTCGTTCAATCCGGTCTCCAATGAGCACAAAATAATATTTTTCCCGCGGTTCAACAGGCGTCACCTCAAGATCACCAAGCGAAAACTGCACCAGTGATGGAAGACCATCAATAATGAGGAACCCTTTAGCTCGCCAAAGGGTCTCGGGTGCATGATGTAAAAAATTTTCAAGCGACACCTTAGAGATTGGCGTAGAGGCATCCAATACAAAAGAATCCGCCGGGGCATGGCGATGGTCATCATTATGCAAATGATGTTCATCATGAACATGCTCTTTGCGAGCGTGTGATAATTCGGAAAACCGGCGCGCGGCCTGACTAACCCCGCCTTGCATGATTTCGGCAATATCGACATCACAATGTTCGGCAAAACGAATAATCGCATCCGGATTGATGGCTCTGATCTCACGCCGTGTCTCTTCCAAAGTCGCCGCATCGCCTAGGTCGGTTTTATTCAAAATCAAAAAGTCTGCCTTTCCGATCTGTGCTTCGAAAAACTCCCCGAGAACTGAGCGGATTTTGGCAAATTTAGAGGCATTGACAACAGTAGTAATCGGCCCGAGTTCAAAGCGTTCTTTAAAAGAGGGGTCTGCAAAGGTATGCAACATTTCTCCCGGTTCCGCCACGCCTGTCGCCTCAATGACAATGTGATCGAGCGGTGACTTACTTCGCATCTCCTCAATGGCGTTCAAAAGCGATCCTTTAAGTGTACAACAAAGACACCCTGAGCTTAGTTCGACAATATCTATATTATTTCCTTCCAAAATCGCGCCATCCACACCGACATCGCCAAACTCGTTTACGATGAGCGCCAAACGTTCGCGTGCGCCCCACTCTTCTAAGATACGTCGTGCGAGAGTGGTTTTCCCAGAACCAAGAAAACCGAATATAAGATCAATGCGCACGTCACCCTCCACTTACGCAACTTTGGTTACATCAGAACCAGGCTTGGATTTACAGCTCCCGATGAATTTCATGCCTTCCATAAAGACATCCTGAAACTCAGACCGCGTTGCAAGCGCCACATGATCGATTTGCTTGGCCAGCTCACTTGTCCGATTTCGTTCTGCTTCTGAAAGGAGAGCCATTTGCGCTCCCAGCGCAGCCGCATTTCCAACATAAGTAATTCGGTCCAGTGGGAGCTCCGGCAGGAGCCTACAACTTACTGCGCTTTCAATATCAATATAATTGCCAAACCCCCCACACAACATCAACTCAACCAGATCTTCATCCGGCACCTCCATGACACCTTGAAGCATGGCGACACCGGAATAAATTGCACTCTTTGCTAGTTGGAGCTGGCGAATATCACCTTGTGTAAGTGTTATATTTTCGTCTTTCGCTGCATTATCAGCCCAGACAAGAACAAACTCGACGCCGTTTTTATCTTTTAGAAACCGCCGCGCAAGATGTTCCGGCAGTTCATCCATTTTCTTTTTGCGAAAGCGGCCGCTCTTATCCATCACGCCCGCATCAATCATTTTGGCACAAGCGTCCAACAGGCCTGAGCCACAAATACCACTTGCCGCCGTTCCGCCAATAACCGTGCATCTTACGTCAGAACCAATATCCACCCTTTCGATCGCACCGACGGCGCCGCGCATACCATGACGGATCTGCGCACCTTCAAAAGCCGGACCGGCGGGTGCTGAGCACGCAACGAGCTTCTCACGGCTGCCCATAACCACTTCACCATTTGTGCCAATGTCAACGAGGGCGCGAATTTCTTCACTTTCATAAATCCTGGTTGAGAGAACGCAAGCCATGGTGTCAGCGCCAACAAAGCCTGCAACGATCGGCAGCGTACACACTTGTGCGTTTGGTGCAGCTTTCAGGGGTAAGTCACCTGCCGGAATAACGAGCGCATCACGAATAACCGGTGCATAAGGAGCAAGCCCCACATGCGAAACATCAATGCCGAGTAAAATATGATGCATACAGGTATTGCCCACCACCACAATCTTATAGATGTGGTTAGGTGAGATATCCGCTTCCTTGCAAGCTTCTTTAATAAAATCATTTAGGGCATTAAGCGCCCTAGCCCTCAAGGTCTGCAATTTTTTTTCATCAAATTGCGCAAACGCAATACGGGACATCAGGTCACCACCATAAGGCGCTTGCGGATTCATACCGCCAACATTCGCAAGCTCCTCGCCCGTGTTTAAGTCAAGCAAAGAACCAACGATACTGGTTGTCCCAATATCAAATGCCATACCATAGGCATGCTCTGATACATCTCCGGCCTCGACATCAATAATCCGGTCATTGAATGTTGTAATGGTGAGTTGACCATTTTCTTCTCTCAGAACCGATGGCAATTTGCGCAGCACATCCATAGGCAAGTGGCGGGAAACCGTCTTATCAAGCGCTAAGAGTATTTCTTCATGATCGGAAGATTGGTGATGTTCGCTTGTCGGTGCCTTGGCCTCGACAACATGCTTCGTGACACCAGAGTCCAACGTTATGCGATCATCATCTACCACACGGGTTTCAGAACTAAGGATTTGATGACCTGCTTCAGAGCGTGGCGGCAGTGGCATAACCACACTGTCATCGATGAGCTTTGTTTGACACGCTAACCGAAAGCCCTCGCGGACAGCCTCATGACCAAGTTGAACCGTATCTTGAATAGTGGGAGGCTGAACAACACCCTCAATGATCTTCACCCGACAACTCCGGCAACGCCCACGCGCACCGCAAGTGGCGACAATTTCAATGCCGGTAGAATGAGCCGCATCAAGTATGGAGGCGCCCCGCTGACACGTCGACTGACGTTCACGATTGTCCTCCTCAGCACTTTGAAAGAGAACTTTGACAGTGTCGCTCATATCAGTCTCAAGTCTTTTGCCCTGCTTGCTCTACGCCCACGCCTCTCGCGGATGGTCCATTAACTCACGTGCAAGCTTTACGGCTTCAATAGCGTCCTTCCCCCATCCATCGGCGCCACATTCTTCCGCCCACTCTTGGGAAGTCGGCGCACCGCCAATAAGAATTTTGACCTTATCTCGATGGCCGGCTTTTTCAAACTCCTCAATTGTAACTTTCTGGTAATAAACGGTTGTCGAGAGGAGCGCCGAAAATCCGACAAGGTCAGCTTTTTCTGCAAGGGCCGTTTCAATAAATTTGTCGGGATGCACATCTGTGCCGAGATTTATGACGTTAAAGCCGGCATTTTCAAGCATAATTGTCACAATTGACTGACCAATATCATGCATATCACCAAGAACCGTTCCCATGACAAACGTGCCAATCGGCTTTTCTGCTGCCGCGGCAAGGAGCGGGCGGATCAGCGCTAAGCCTGCTTTCATGGCTCGTGCCGTAATCAGCATTTCGGGAATGAAAATAATTTGCGCGGAGAAACGGTCACCCTGAAGATTAAATCCTGGGAAAAGCCCATCGTCCAAAATCACGCGCGGATCTATTTCAGCAGCGATCGCTTCTTCCACACGGTTATGTGTGTATTCATGGTCACCTTCTTCAACGGCGGTCCAAAGCGTTGCCCACTCCCAACCTTCCGGAGCACGGGCTTCCCAACCTTCAGGTATTATGAGTACCGGTTCTTCTTCTGACATGCGTTTGCGCTCTTTCCTATTCCAGCATTAGTTCAGAGGGTATTTGCCATAAGTTCCAAAATCTCGCTGAGCTTCAAGCATGGCATAGATATTCTGCACAGGCACATCAGCGAGAATGTAATGTGACGGGGAGAAAATATATCCACCGCCAACCGCCAAATTCTTCATCGTATCCAAAACACCCTGGCGCACTTCCTCAACCTGACCTCTTGGCAGCAAGCGCTGAACATCAAAACCACCAATGAAAGCAATATCATCACCATATTTTTTCTTAATGCCGACCTGATCCTTATTGCCGCCGGTGGGTTGCATCAGACCTGAAAGATCCACGCCCAGCTCAACTTCATCACCGATGATCGGTGAGTAATCGCCACAGGAATGAAATTTGATGAAAATATCTGGATTTTCCTTGCGCCAGGTCTTGAACATATAATCGAAACGGGGCTTGGCTAATTCTCGCCACTGATCCGGAGAAATCATCATCGCCTGTTGCGCGCCGACATCGTCGCCGACCCGCACCATATCAACCCCCTTACGGATTACATTCAAACCGGCTTGTGTATAATACTCGGTCAATCCGTCTAGCACTTGCTTAATCAGGTCTGGTTTATCAAACAGCATCAAAAAGAAATTTTGCGTGCCGACAATATGCGCATAGGCCGCTTCAATCAGGGTGGACGATAAATCCACCATAATAAAATAATCCTTTTGATACTCTGCACAGATCTCATCTATGGGATTGAGAAGTTCAGGATCAGCCGGATCCGGCCATTTATAATTTTTGAGATCTTCTTCAGAAGTGATCGGGTGGTGAGATGGAAAATTTTCAGGGACGACCTTGGCCGGTCCCCAAAACTCCTGAGTTTTTGCAAACTCTTCTTCTTCCTCAGCCGTTCGCCCTTGTAGTCCTGATTTACCGTAACCGACGCCGAAGTGATTATACCAGGTCTCACCAATCGCGATCGGCCTATGCGAAAAATCAGCATTAATGCCAATTTGATAGATAATGGCATCGTTCCCTAGCCGTAGCTCTAGGGCAGGATTATGAGCTCGTCCAGTAGAGGCATCTTCAATGCCATAAATTCTGGCAAGCTTTTCTTTTGCCTCATGCTTCATACGATAGAGCAAGGGAACGCGGTCAACCGGCTCGCGGCGAAGTGCACGGATAAATCTCTCGCGGGGTAGAAGTTCTTTCATCGAAAGCGCCTTTTTCATGGCTAATGGAAAACCGCAATAACCTCACCGCATTAACGTTTGCGAAATAACGCTTACGATGTCCTTGCCAGCCAAATTCCTTTGCTTGCAAGTCCAAATGGCGAAGCAATAGGCCACCTAAAATGTTCCAAATAACAAAACCATGAACCGTAAAACTGGCAGGCGGCCTTTATCGCAGTCTAGCACCACAACACAAAATATATTTTTAATATATAACATGATCAAAAGCATGAATCAAACCCAAGATTAAAAACCAACAGGAGGAGCGCATGCATATGGATTTTTATTTATGAGCAACGTGATGAGTTCACGTTATGTCGTTTTCTTTAATGGGAGGCGACAACACCAAATATCCCTGAACGAGACATTTTCGGCTTCATAAGACAGCTTTGGGTTAATGATACAGGGAGTTGAACTTCAGCAAAAAGATCGAAAAGCTGCGCCTGCTGTTCAAGCGGCCAGAGAACACGGTCTTCCTCCTCACCATGTTCTATACGGTAACTATATCCGGGACCCATCCTATGGGTAACTCTATATCCCTCACGGGCAAAACTCTGCCGCAAAAAACGCCCAAATCGACGGGTCGCCGATTCAATTGAAAGCCATCCTGCAGTTTCCAAAAAAAGGGCATCAAGCACTTCAAATTCATCGATTAATTCGCCCACAGCATCATCTAATCTTGGGCCTAGGGTAAGCACGAATGCAACAATTTCGGTGCTATCGCCCAATAACCGATCAAAGGCTTCGCAATAAAAATGAGTGCCGTTTTCAAGCTGCAATTCACCGTTCGCAACGGTCTTAATAGGAACACGCCGATAATAACCTTCCAGCTCAATCAGCTCAGTTATGTCTTGCACACTGCGTTCTGCCGCCTCTCTTATGACCGGCCTTACTTTTTCGGGATCTTTATAACGGTGGACGCGGAGAATTTTCCGAGCATCAATTTGAGGGCACGCTTCTTTCCACGACACCACAGGATATTCGGCCTGAGACCTGTCAAATTGCACGCTCATCTTATGAACTTACAATCATTTGAGCTAATAACCATGCAAGTTAAGTTTTTTTAAGAGCCTCTTGCTTAATCTGCTCATATCGCTCTTCAATTTCTGCCGCGACAATTTCTGCAACCTCCTGGGCTGATCCTTCGCGTTCTTCTGGAGGCTCCTTGCGCCATTCCATTAGATAAGCATCCGTGCCCGCAAGTTGCCGGCGCATTGCAACCAGATCGATCAACTCCTGAAACCGTTCGCTCAGCTGGATCTTATGGGCTCCATTGTCATCCTTCGCTTCAACAACTGAAGGTATCTCCTGCCAACATAACACTGTGCACTTGGCCATAGGTGGTGGCTCCTAAACAAAAGAGCATTGTGGTTAACTTTGCTATATAGCAGATATAGTTCGGATTAATGAATCATCAAAGAGACAAATCGGAACTTGCTTTATCAAGGGAATACAAATTGCGGGCGATCACTGAGGTGACAACCCCATCCCTTTGTCCTGAGATATCGCTGCATTTGGCTCCAAGCGGAGCAACGTTAGAAGAGTTTCGATCAAACAATGAAAAGCTTTTGGGAATGGTCCCACCCTATTGGGCAATTGCTTGGCCTGGAGGGCAAGCAATTGCTCGTTTTCTCATTGATCACATCCAACTCATTGCCGGTAAGCACGTCCTTGATTTTGGAACCGGTTGCGGGATCGCCGCCATTGCTGCGGCAAAAGCCGGTGCTTGCACAGTAAAAGCTATCGACCGGGACCCAAATGCGACGGAAATTGCTAGGATAAATGCCATTCTCAACGGCGTTTCAATAGAATGCATAACGGAAGATATTGCCCGAATTGCTGCCTATCAAACTGATGTTATTCTGGCTGGGGATCTTTGGTATGAACGATTTGATGCGCAGCGCATCACACCTCTTTTACGAAACTTTGCCAGATCAGGTATTGAGGTGTTTTTAGGAGACCCAAATCGGACGTATTTTCCCCACACAAAGGTAGAACTTCTTCAGACCTATAAAGTCTCCGTTCGAAAAGAATTAGAACCCTCCCAACAAATCGAAGGTAAAGTCTTTCGCCTACAGCTTTGAATGAAATTAAGTATGACGCATGCAATAGGTGCATACCCCACATGCATAAATTACAACGAATTGACGGCCCTCTGGAAACGACCTTCTGTTGACTCACACCTGCCACCTCATATGGTTATAATGAAGTAGATATAGCGAAGCATAACCCACTATTAATGGCGAGGTGCCGATGGTTGCATGGAAAAGATTCCCCGTACCGGAATTTAACCACGATGAATTCAAAGATATGAGCTACACGCCGCCTGCAATTATTTCACAGGCTGAGGCATCAAACCTCATTACCAAATGTCAGAGTGCTGATGAGATGGTTTACGGGGGTTATGCGGTCATGCCAGATGACGCTCTTTTTGACAAATATGCTTTTAAAGGCGAACACCGTCACGCTATTTTATGCCTGCTACCCAATAAACCAGTTCAGATACTCGGTCGGTCTTATGCCTGGCCAATCCAGCGTGCTTTGGTTCTTAATGCCATAGATCCAGAAACAAGCGAAATTATTCATGACTGGAAAACCCCACGTCCGATGAATACACGGCTCGGACCAGAAGATGGGGCAACTTGGGAGGGAGGCCCTGTCTACATCCTTACGGGCCACAAATATTCGGATCACTGGATATCTAATCGATCGATCATTCAGGGTGACTGGAATCCATGGGACGGAGATAATGGTTTTCGAATTCTTAGCTCATCCGATGATGAACTCGATGATTTTCACGATTGTTATCTATCTTTCAGATGGTCAGCGTAATAACAATCTTTAACAAGAATGTTACCCATGGATAATGTCATATGGCACCGCATTGCAGATACTGAAACCTCTGAAGTCGGCAGTGTGCAAATCGCAAAGGCAGGCACTCAGCTCATTGCCTTAGTCAAAACCGAGCATGGATATACCGCCTTGGACAATGCCTGCCCACATATGGGAGGGCCGCTCGGTCAAGGACATATTGAAAATGGCTACCTGATTTGCCCCTGGCATGGACGGGCTTTTGATCCTGCAACCGGAACGTGTGATGGATACGCTGAATCTGTGGCAACCTATAATGTCGAAGTTCGTGATGACGGCATCTATGTTGCAGTCCCCTCTGAACACACATAAAAAATTTCAATAATTTCAAGCTACTAAAGAAAAATCATATGCACATTTCTGCACGGGTCATGCGGCTATTGCATTGCTCTCTGAGTCCAAAACTGCCTGTTGCATGCTATCGTTTTGGAGTAGCAACGCAGTTAGGAAAAGCTCATGCCTTACGGCTCAACAGTTGGAACGCTTGCTCACAACGCATCCTCCGTTCCGCCCACAGATGTTGATATCAAACAACGGATTATTGATCTTGTCGCCGCATCCTCAACTGAAGTGACGCCCGTTTCAGCGAACAAGATCCAAGACTTTCAAGAGCACCTGCCAACTGGAACAAAAGTTTACATCACATTTTTACCCGGTGCTGATTACAAGGACACAGTTAGCCTTGCTGAAAGATTAAGGAATGAAGGCTTTGAACCGGTTCCTCATATCGCAGCACGCAGTATTACTGATCGCAAACAATTAGAAGACTATTTGGATCGCTCAACAAGCGAGGCCGGAGTTCAGCAAGTTCTCGCAATTGCGGGTGCCCTTAATCGGCCCTGTGGCGAATATTCAAATTCGATGCAACTCCTTGAAACTGGTCTTTTCGACAAATATGGGATTACTCGAGTGGGTGTCGCCGGACATCCCGAGAACTGCCCCGATTGTACTGAAGATGCCGTTATATCCGCGCTGAAGTGGAAGGCATCTTTTGCCGAACGCTCAGATGCTGAATTTCATATTGTGACGCAATTTTGTTTCGAAGCTGCCCCCTTTATCTCATGGGAAGCGAGACTTAAAGATGAAGGTATTAACTTGCCAATCCACGCTGGCATACCCGGTCTTGCTTCGATTAAAACGCTAATTAATTTTGCTGTTGCATGTGGTGTGGGAAATTCCATCAATTTTATCAAACGTCAATCGCAAAACGTTTCTAAACTCCTAAAACCTCAGACTCCGGACAAGCTTTTATTGGATATTGCTACCCATATTGAAGCTTGTCCGGATAGTAATTTCACTGGATTGCATTTCTTTCCGTTAGGTGGTTTAAAGAAAACAGCGGCTTGGACACAGGCAATTATGAGAGGGGATTTCAAACTAAATGTAGACTCAGACGGTTTTACGGTTCGCACGTGATAATATCCATCTTCGCGTTCATAATAAGTGCCAGATTTTGCTGAGTCTTCTTTTTTGATAACAATGAAGTACTGTTAGCAATCGTTACACATAGAGGTTCGCGGAGAAACGATGAGCAAGCGCAGCAAAGCCCCATCTCCATCACAGAATAAGATAAAAAGACGCGATTTTTTGCGGATAGGTAGTCTTGCCGGGGTCGCGGCTACCATGGCAGCGCCACAACAGCTTCTTGCGCAGAAGATTAATCCTGCCCCAAAGTCGGAAGCAATCAAAACAAATTTTCCCGTTGTCGATATTGCCCCGCTGGCTGAGATTAAGCCAGGGACCGATATTCAGTTTGAATATCCAGATGCAGATTCTCCCGCTGTGCTTGTGAGGCTTAATGGCTCTGCACAGGGTGGTATCGGCCCCAATGAAAGCATCGTCGCGTTTTCAAGCCTGTGTACACATAAAGGCTGTCCGGTTGGCTTCAAGAAAGAACGCAGTATGTTTATTTGCCCGTGTCATTGGTCAAGTTTTGACCCGGCTAAAGCCGGGCGAATTATCATTGGGCAAGCTAGCGAACCTCTTCCACAAATCACATTACGCATTACAGATGGTATGGTGCAGGCGGTCGGCGTTTCAGGCCTCATCTATGGCCGCCACACCAACATTCTTTGAGGAAAGGCGTCACAATGAAGCAGAGCGCCTCAGATAGCGTGCCGCTCCCTCCTCGTAATGCTCAAAAATTCTCGACAGTTTGCCAGTTCTGCATTGTCGGTTGCGGCTACCAGGTCTTTAAATGGCCTGAGGGCGAAGACGGAGGGCCAGCCCCCGAAGACAATGCCTTAGGAATTGATTTTCGGACCCAACAACCCGCCTTTGGCGTTTGGATAGCGCCGTCCATGCATTCGATTGTCACCGAGAAAGATGGGAAACGCTATAACATTGCCTTGATACCGGATAAGCAGTGTCGCGTGAACAGCGGTGAGGCTTCCGTTAGAGGTGGTGGTCTTGCTGCCACACTTTATGCGCCTGATAAGCCAACAAAAATCCGTCTGGCCACTCCGCTAATTAAGAACAGTGAAACCCACAATGCCATTAACTGGCAAGAGGCCGTTGATCTTGGAGCTCGGGTTATCAAAGCTATTATTGACCGCTGGGGGCCTGATGCTGTGGGCATGAAGTTTTTTGATCATGGCGGTGGCGGTGGCGGTTTTGAAAACAATTGGGCGATTGGACGTTTTTTCTTTTCAAGCCTTAGAACCCGAACCGCTTCAATCCATAACAGGCCCGCCTATAACAGTGAGGTTCATGCCGCAGGTGATGCAGGCATAGCCCCCCTCACCAATGCTTATCTAGACGCGCAATTAGCCGATACGATCCTCATCGTTGGTGCCAATCCTTATGAAACTCAAACCAATTATTTCTTGAACCACATGGTCAAGAATATAAACGGTGATTCATCTTCGCTAAAAAAATCAGCATTTAAATATGAACAAACGGCATCCGGAAAAATAATCATTGTTGACCCCCGCCGGACGATGACAGTTGCCGCGTCTGAAGCAGCAGCAGGCAGAGATAATGTCCTGCATTTACAGATTGAGCCTGGTTCTGACATTTGGCTGCTCAATGCCATTGCACGGATCATTCTTGACCGGCATTGGCATGACAGCGCATTTATTCAGGAAAATACTGAGACACAGACCTTTCAAGCCTATCAGCGCTCTTCTCTGATGACGGGGCGTCAGCGCCAAGACGTTCTTGCAGAAGCAACTAAGCGTACAGGCCTACACCCGGAGCAAATTTTTAAAGCCGCAGAATGGATCGCCAAACCCAAAAAAGACGGTAACCGTAGACGCACACTCCTACATTACGAAAAAGGGCTTATCTGGGGACTCAAGAATTACGAAAACATCGCCGCGATTATCGATCTCGCTCTGTTAACAGGAAATATCGGGAAGCCAGGGACCGGCATTAGCCGGTTAGGGGGGCATCAAGAAGCTTATGTCCGTCCCGCCTATCCGGGTGGACGACCATCACTTAATGTCGACGAAGCTGTGCGGCGCGGCGAAGTCAAAGCCTATTGGATTGGCGGTTGCAACCCAGTTCTCACAACACTTCGCGCCGAAGCTATCGAAGAGGCCTTCAATAAAAGAGGCGCACTTGTCACTGAAGCGATCAAAGCTACAGAAAATAAGTCTGTCCAAACACGAATAACTGCAATTATCGAAGCGATGAAATCGGGCGGCATGTTTCTCATGGCCCAGGACATCTATATGACGGCTTCGACCCAATATGCCCATCTCGTTCTGCCCGCTGCGGGCTGGGGGGAAATGAACCTGACATCAATTAATGGGGAACGGCGGTTGAGGCTCTATGAAAAATTTATGGACCCGCCCGGCAGTGCAAAGCCTGATTGGTCAATTATGGCCATGTTCGCCAAGCATCTCCACGCTCTCTACACCGAAGATAATAATCCGCAGATGGCCAGTCGTTTTTTGGATTATGACTGGAAGACGGATGAGGATGTTTTCATCCATGCGCGTTATCAATTCAAGGGAAACGGTAAGGACCCCATGGAAGGTTATGCCGGGGTAACGTATGATCTGCTACGTAAGCTTGGCACTAACGGTATTCAAACGCCAACCCAGCTTGTCAAAGGTGTTGCTGTCGGCACAGTGAGACTTAATGAAGACGGCCGTTTTGCCACAAAATCCGGAAAGGCCAAATTTATCCCTGCGCCACCTCCTTGGCCTGGCTACGCCGCAAAAGTCGAAGCTCAAAAAAAGCGCTATCGCTTCTGGATCAATAATGGCAGGACCAATCATCTTTGGCAGACGATTTACCACCACAGATTCATACCTTTTTATCAAGAACGGGTGCCGGTGCCCTATATTGAAATGCACCCAGATGATGCTGATGAATTGGGGATCAAGGCAGGTGATCTGGTTGAAATCGCTAATGACGTGGGCAAAGTGCAGGCTATGGCTTATCTGACTGATGCAGTGAACCGCAATCAGACATTTCTTATTTTTGGTCAACCTCGTGGGGCCGCGGGAAACTTGGTATCCGATCACGTCGATCCAGATACGACGATCCCTTATTATAAAGGGGCTTGGGCCGATATTCGTCGCATTGGCCCCCAACCCGAGCTTACTAAAACGGTTTCACTCTTGCCGCAGAACATTGCTGAATGATGAAAAAACAGACCAGTTTCAGTTTGATTACTTCCCGCCTGATGAACAGGGCGATAAACCTCGCCGAGCACTCGGGAGCTTGGTCCTTTCTGTGTAAACAATCGTATAAACGATCCAGGACGCTATTACAAACCAGGTTGCGCAAAGGTGCTTTGCCGCAACCTCATCGTCATTCCCGCGAAGGCGCACTGCTGTCCGGTTTAAATTAGAGTGAGAGGTGAAAAACGATTTTGTTGGAAGGAGATACGGCTATTTCGAGGTATCGAGACAGGGATTTGGCGGAGCTACTTGTTTCCTTCCCCCTTCGAGGGGGGAGGTTATTGGAGTATGCCGTTAAGGCTCCGCATACAACAAGTGGAGATGCATTTCCAAATTTTCCCGGACAGCAGTGCGCCTTCGCGGGAATGACGATGAGGCAAATGCCTTCTTCCTTACCGGATGGGGTTTGTAACCCCGTCCGCAGTGTTTATGTATTTTTATCCAAAATACATTGTTTATCTTCGGCACCCCCCAGCATGAACGGTTCAGGGTGTAGTTACAAATTGCGCCCTACTAAAAGTGTTAGCCAATTCCTTATTATCTTGGCCCTGACTATAACATTAGCCTCGTATCATAAGGCCCTCGCAGATGACATAAAAACCTCTGACATCCGCGCTGGTGCAAATTTAGCCGGGGCAGATTTGAGAGGTCGCAATCTTTCCGGCAAAAATTTAGATGGCATTATTTTGACCGGCGCTAATCTCATTGGCGCCAATCTTTCTGGCGCAAGCCTTAAAGGGGCGGACTTAAGAGAGGCATACTTAAGAAATATAACCGCGGTTAAAACTGATTTTTCAGATGCCAATCTTGGAAATTCCGACTTGACAGGGGCTAATCTAACAGGATCACGCCTTGAGAACGCATCCTTCTTGCGCGCCAATCTCACCTTTGCGCGCCTCAATGAAGTGAAAGGGACACGCGTTCTTTTTTCCGGGGCAAAAATGAGACGGACAGAACTCATTGCCGCTGATCTGACCGGAGCTAATCTATCCGGCACTGATATGCGTCAAGCGAACCTTGAACAAGCACGCCTGCAAAAAGCTGACTTCGGCGCACGCAGTTCGGGTCACAATGGACCGAAGCCCGCGCAGCTCAGAGGTGCAAAGTTGTCTTATGCCGATCTTACTGAAGCAAATTTGGTTAGCGTCAACTTAAAAGAAGCAAATCTCACCGGCACAAAATTCATAAAAGCCCGTCTCGATCACGCAGTCCTCTCCTGGACACAAGCAGAAAATGCGGATTTCTCAGGAGCATCATTAAGTTGGACGCGGGCATATGCAGCACAATTTACAGGCAGTAAATTTAAAGGCGCCGATCTCTCCCTTGCGCAAGCAAGCGGCGCCGATTTTTCTAATGTTGACCTTTCCAATACAAAATTGATTGAAGCTGACTTAACTCAATCAAAACTCAAAGGCGCAAATTTTACGGGGGCCAAAACCGATGGCATCCTTCTCGGTGCCGCAACCGGCATACCTAACTCACTCGGAAGATCAAAATGAGTGTGACAGACGATACAAATATAAAATCTCTTCCAACAGATACGGCTGGGCAAATGGCTGAAGACAAAGATAAGGCTGAGGATGTGCCAAAATTAATACCGGCTTGTGCTGGGGAATTTATCGGTACTTTTATCTTGGTCTTTTTTGGCGTGGGGGCGGTCAATGCAGCTGTCGTTACAGGTGCGCAAACCGGCCTTTGGCAAGTGGCGGTCGTCTGGGCCATCGGTGTGAGCTTGGCGATATATTCCGTTGCTTCTCTTTCTGGTGCTCATATCAATCCGGCCATCACATTTGTTGCAGCAGTTTATGACCGCTTTCCTTTGCGTATGATCATCCCATATTGGACCGCGCAGATTGCAGGTGCTGCCTTTGCCTCTCTGGTTCTCTACGCCATGTTTGCTGAAGCCATTATCGAGCTTGAGCGGCAGAAGGGCATTTTGCGCGGCGGTCCGGGTAGCGAAATATCCGCTATGGTGTTTGGGGAATATTTCCCCAATCCTGCCATTTATGGAACAGCGGAGGATGCATGGCGCATTGTGAGCCTGCGCGGGGCGTTCATTGCGGAAGTTGTCGGCACGGCCATGCTTGCTTTCATTGTTGGTGCCGTCACCAGCGAAAAGAATTTTGCACGACCACCCGCCGGTTTTGCAGCCGTGGCAATTGGTATCGGTGTTGCGGCAATTATTTCTGTTGTTGCCCCACTCACTCAGGCAGCCCTTAACCCGGCACGGGATTTTGGACCGCGCCTTGTTAGTTATTTTTTAGGCTGGGGAGAAATTGCTATTCCTGGACCTCGGGATGGTTGGTTAGTAGTCTATATTTTAGGTCCCCTTGTTGGTGGTGTTATCGGTGGCGGAATTCAACGCCTCCTAGCGACGCTCCACGTTGTACCTATGAATGATCATCCAGACGAAGGGAATGAGGACCATAAAACCTCATGAACAAGGAAACACCCATCACGGTTTTAACGGGATTTCTTGGCTCAGGAAAAACAACGCTTCTTAATCATATCCTTGCACAACCGGCCATGGCTGATACGGCGGTATTAATCAATGAATTTGGTGAAATCGGCCTCGATCACCTGCTTGTCCGGGAAGTCCAAGAAGGGGTCATGCTTCTTTCCTCCGGATGCATTTGCTGCACTGTTCAAGGAGAGCTTGTCGATAGTCTGCGCGAGCTTTATCTGGGGCGCATACAAGGCGATGTTCCAACATTTGACAGGCTTGTCATTGAAACGACCGGTCTTGCTGATCCTGTCCCGATTATTGCAGCGCTTGCCCGCGACCCTATGTTTAGCACCTGGTACCGACTTGAAGGCATTGTAACGACTGTCGATGGTGTCCTCGCCGATGGACAACTCGATAGACATGAAGAAGCCATAAAACAGGTTGCGGTTGCAGACGTTATTCTTCTAACCAAATGCGACCTGACCTCAACCGAACAACTTGGCACGATAAAAAACCGTCTGAGACAACTCAATCCCGGCGCTCAAACTTTTGACGTAATACAGGGGGTTATTGATCCAGGAAAGATACTCAAAACAGGCATTTATGACCCTGAAACAAAAACAGATAATGTTAGTCGCTGGATTAACGAGGTCGCCTATAACAAAACAAACTCTCATCACCACAACAACCATGAGAACCATAATTACAGCCATCATGATCAAAGCATTTCCTCTTTTGTTATTAGCATTAAAGACCCTGTAAATTGGAAGCTGTTTTCCCGCCAACTTAACAATGTGATCAAAGAGCATGGCACTAATCTGCTCCGGGTCAAAGGCATCATAAATGCAAGCGGCAGCGAAAAGCCTATTGTCGTGCACAGCGTGCAACATATTCAACATACGCCAAGCTATCTGCCGGAATGGCCCGATGAAGACCAAAGAACGCGGGTCCTATTCATAACCCGCGATTTGAATGAAACCATTGTCGAAAACGCTTTTTCGGCCTTTCTCTCAAAAGAAGGGTCATAAATTATGATGGGAATAGTTCCCAAAACTATCGAACTTGCACGAGAGATGAAACATGTCAGACCATAAGAGCGATATCGAGATTGCCCGCGAGGCAAATATGAAACCCATTACCGAGACGGGAGCAAAGCTTGATGTACCCGCGCATCAGCTTGTGCAATACGGACAGTACAAAGCTAAAATGTCGTTTGAACAAATAGAAGCTGTCAAAAACAATCCAGACGGCAAGCTCATACTTGTAACGGCAATGACGCCCACACCGGCAGGCGAAGGCAAAACCACCACAACTGTCGGGCTTGGCGACGGGCTGAACCGCATAGGTAAAAAAGCAACCATCTGCATCCGCGAACCTTCGCTTGGCCCTTGCTTTGGCATGAAGGGGGGGGCTGCGGGAGGCGGTTATGCCCAGGTCGTCCCCATGGAAGATATCAATCTTCATTTCACCGGCGATTTTCATGCAATCACTTCTGCCCATAATCTCCTAACTGCGATGATCGATAATTCGGTTTACTGGGGGAACAAGTTAGATCTTGATATACGCAAGATTTCTTGGCGCCGGGTTCTCGACATGAATGACCGAGCCCTTCGTGAAATTGTTTGCTCTCTGGGCGGTGTCACAAATGGTTTTCCCCGCGAAGCGGGTTTCGACATTACGGTAGCCTCGGAAATTATGGCTATCCTTTGCCTTGCGACCAATTTAGATGACTTACAGCGTAGGCTCGGCAATATCGTTATCGGCTATACGAAATCGAAAAAACGACCGGTTACTGCCAAAGATTTAAGCGCTGACGGTGCTATGACGGTTCTTCTAAAAGATGCGCTAATGCCAAATCTCGTACAAACATTGGAAAATAATCCAGCCTTTATCCATGGAGGGCCTTTCGCCAATATCGCTCATGGCTGCAACTCTGTTCTTGCAACAAAAACAGCCCTCAAATTGGCCGACTATGTGGTCACCGAGGCCGGTTTCGGCGCGGACCTCGGCGCGGAGAAGTTTTTCGACATTAAATGCCGCAAAGCTGAATTGAAGCCGGAATGCGTCGTAATCGTCGCAACAATCCGGGCACTTAAAATGCATGGTGGTGTCGCTAAGAGCGACCTAACCCAACCTAATGTTTCAGCGGTAGAAAAGGGATTAAAAAATCTCGGACGCCATATTCGCAATGTCGGGCAGTTCGGTGTCCCTACTGTGGTGGCCATTAATGGCTTTGTGTCGGATACGGATGAAGAGATATTAGCTGTACAAGAGTTCTGTAGCGATATGGGTGTTGAGGCAGTGCGATGCTCTCATTGGGCAGACGGCAGCAGGGGAACGGAGAAACTGGCTAATAAAGTTGTTGCAATTTGCGATTCCGGTCAGGCTCAATTCCGCCCGCTTTATGATGATGATCTGCCGCTCTGGGACAAAGTGCGTACAATCGCACGCTCAATATATGGTGCAGAAGACATCACGGCAGATAAGAAGGTGCGTAGCCAATTTAATCAACTGCAGCAAGAAGGATACGGCCATTTCCCGATTTGCGTAGCCAAAACACAGTACTCATTTTCAACAGACCCCAAACTCTTAGGGGCCCCTAAAAATCACCATGTTGCAATACGTGAATTGAGGCTATCTGCCGGGGCGGAATTCGTTGTCGCCATTACAGGAGATATCATGACTATGCCGGGTTTGCCACGCACCCCGGCCGCCAATGAGATCCACATTGGCGATAACGGACAAATTGAAGGGTTATTCTAACCTAATGCTTTTTTCAAAAGAACCCTGGTAAGATCGATCTGAAGTTCGTATCATTTCTCAGCAAGCACTTTTTTAGGAACTTCAAATTCCAAGGAGTGCTACGGGTTGTCCGATAGTATCGGTTTCATGCATGGGAACAATCTTCTATGGATATGATCCCCTATATAGTTAGGCATGAACGTGGGAGTATTATCCACCAGCCGTAATGCCTCGAATAGACAGCTCTATTCGAAATTGCGCGCAAAAATGGTTTCAGAACAAATCAAAGCACGAGATTTTCGTGACAAGAATGTTTTGCGCGCAATGGAAAAAGTTGCCCGAGAAGAATTTGTTCCCGATGAAATGAAGACACTTGCCTATGAAGACAGGCCTCTGCTCATTGGAGAAGGGCAGACAATTTCTCAGCCCTATATGGTTGCAATCATGACTAAAGCCCTTCAGCTCAAGGGGGGCGAGCGGGTATTGGAAATAGGAACGGGTTCAGGCTATTCGGCAGCAATACTCGCTGAAATAGCAGCCGAGGTTTATTCCATTGAGCGGCATGCATCACTTGCTGTAAGAGCTGAAAAAACTTTAAGACGGCTCAATTATACCAACATCAATATCATTACAGGTGACGGAACCATGGGCTTGCCGGGTTATGCTCCTTTTGAGGCCATCGCCGTGACAGCCGGAGCGCCTCATATTCCACAATCCTTAAAGGCACAGCTCTCAATAGGTGGAAGGTTGGTCATCCCTGTCGGCGAAGGCGAAGATTTGCAATGGCTATCACGGATCACCCGGACCAGGGAGCACGAATATAAGGAACAAATACTTGGTCTGTGCCGCTTTGTACCCTTAATCGGAGAGGAAGGGTGGCATGAGGATCATGGCAATAATGACAAAGGAATCTGCCCCTAACCCTTCCTGCACAAATAATACTCATGCCTATTTTATAATCTTTTTTGATGCCATCGTAACAGAATTGCAACCATTGAGGTCCGCAACACTGCTATATATGATGTAGGCAGTCAGCATTTAATAAAAAAAGCTATAAATGTTGCATTTGTAGGGGAAAAACAATGGCTGGCAATTTTATCGCTATAAAACAACTACCCTGGATTGTTTGTTCGTTCCGCTATTACCGAATGTATCGGGAAATGGCGGGTTTTGGGATTTTGTCATCCTTTTTTTTGTCTTGGCGCTCCGCCTGGCAAATTAAGATGGGCATATAATATCTGCTAAAACGCAGTGTAAAACTCATTTTATAGCTCTGGGCCAGTTCTTGGCCGAGAATATTTCTGCTATTGAGGTTGCCATCCTGGTTGTACCAGTAGTGGCGCTCAGTAACGATAATCTCTTCCATTTCAGTTATTAGCCGATTAATTTAACCTGAGTTACGGATAAGAGATGTGATCTGTTCTTTTTAATTTACAACCAATTCAAGAAAATATGGTGAGAGATTAATGCACTCACATGCCGCAAACGCCGCCATTCCCGCGAAGGCGCACTGCTGTCCGGGAAAATTTGGAAATGCATCTCCACTTGTCGTGTCGTGAGGTTTGACAGCATACTCCAATAACCTCCCCCCTGGAGGGGGAGGTCGGCACGGAGTGCCGGGTGGGGGGGATTCATGAGAAAACCTATACACTTGAACCTGCCTCCGTCACCCCCATCCCAAACACCATGCGCCTTAGCTCTGGTGAGCTAAGGCGGTGGCGTTTGGCCTTCCCCCCTCGAGGGGGAAGGAGCGCAAGTGGCACCGTCAGAACCAAGTCCCGATACTCCGAGATAGCGTTATGTCTTTTTATATCAACCACTTTTCACCTTCACCTAAAAATTCCCCGGACACTAATGCGCCTTCGCGGAAATGACTCCGAGTGTGTAGGGCCTCAAGAGGATGTAGCTTATCCATAACTCAGGTTAATTTATGCAGCACGTCTTTAATACGGTTGGCCCGGTGTTCGGCCTCATCATGCTTGGTTACCTTACCTCGCATCTCAAAATTCTTAATGAGGGAACAGGCAAAGGTCTTGCGGATTTTGTTTTTACGATTGCCATGCCTGCCCTTTTGTTCCGGACAATGATTATTGTCACTCCTCCCGCTGGTAACACATTAGCTCTTTTAGGCGCATTTTTAGGCGCGGCTGCAATAACATGGTTTTTTGCCAGCCTAATGACAGTCTGGCCGGTCAGGCGTCCGCCGGCAGATAGTGCTTCAATTGCCATGGGTTCGACCTTTGGCAATACGGTCATGATGGGTGTTCCGCTTATCATCGGTCATTTTGGTGACCGGGCTGCAGCTCCCATGGCTGTGATTATCGCAATCCACACACCTATCATGTGGTTTGTGGCCAGCCTGCAAGTTGAGTTGCAAACGAAAAGGACCGATATTTCATGGATTAGAAATCTGTTCATGTTATTGCGGGACCTAGCTGTAAACCCGGTCCTAATCGGTATCGTAGGGGGGAGCCTCTATCGCCTTACCGGTGTTGGATTACATCCTATTCCCGATAAAATTATCTTACTACTTGGCCAAGCTGGAATCCCGGGAGCGTTATTTGCGCTTGGCATGAGTCTCGCTCATTTTAGAATTCGAGGCCAAATTCCAACGCTCACACTCATTTTGCTACTCAAACTTATTATTATGCCTGCTGCAGCGTGGTTGTTGGCCACACAAATATTTCAATTGTCCCCGCTCTGGACAGGCGTTGTAGTCATTTTGTCAGCATGCCCAACAGGAGCAAATGCCTTCTTGTTTGCAAACCGCTTTGACCGGGCTGTTAATTCCGTGTCTGGCTCGATTGCAATAACAACGGCTCTTTCGCTTATCACCATTTCAGTTTTGCTATTGATTTTGGATGGCTCGCCGTAACCTACAGGATCAGACTGCCAAAAAGTTACCGTCCTTTCCAAGACGGCTTTCTTTTTTCAAGAAAGGCCTGCAAACCTTCTTTAAAATCTTCGCTCATATAGCAAAGCGTTATCAAATCATGATTTTCTACATGTGCGCCTCCCACTCTCAAGCGCCGCATAGCCTCTTTGGTTGCGCGCAATGTCAACGGTGCATGCCCCGCTATTAATTTTGCCAACTCAGTAGCACGTTGCAAAACGATATCGCGTGTTTCATGGATCTCTGAAATAAGACCGATAGAGAGGGCTTCATCTGCCTCTATCAACCTGGATGTAAAGATAATTTCTTTCGCGCGTGCAGCTCCTAAAAGCCATATGAGGCGTTGTAAATTGTCACTTGAGAGACAATTTCCAAGAGTTCGGGCAATGGGAAATCCGAATTTCATATCCCGGGAGGCAATCCTTAAATCGCATACAGCAGCAATTGCAGCACCACCGCCTGTGCAAGCACCGTTAATTGCAGCGATCGTGGGAACCGGGCAGCGCTCAATATCATTGAGCACATGCCCCATCCGAGCTTCATAACTCAGTCCATCTTCGCGTGTCTTGAAATCACGAAATAAAGAAATATCCGTTCCTGCGGCAAAGGCCTTATCGCCACCACCATGCATTATGATTGCTTTAACAGTGCCGTCCGTGGGCACCTCCCGGCAAATTTCAGCAAGGCGGGCATACATCTCAAACGTAAAGGCATTGCGGGCCTCTGGGCGGTTAAATGTGACGATGCCGACACCGTCTGTAACCTCATACAGTAAGTCATTGTTTTCTGACATTTTGATCTATTTCAGCCGTTTTCAGGAATGAGACTTAATTTTAAGGGGCTAAATTCTAAGTACCCAGACGCTCTAAAAACTCCGCTTTTAGCGTGGTCACATGGAAAGGTTGTCCAGTGATTTGGGTCACAGGCTCAACATCTATGAGAAACTGACTACGCAACAAAACACTGAGTTGTCCGCTATTCATTTCGACACAAATCACTTTTGAGAAACCTTGCATCAACTCTTTCAAACCCCGTGGAAAAGGCCAAAGCTGACGTAAATGTAAATGTGAGATTTCGTGACCTTCTTTTTCCAAATCCGTCACTGAACGCTTGATAGCTCCGTAAGTTGATCCCCAGCCAATAACAAGAAGGCGGCCATTTTCACTACCTGATTCTAAAGATACCGGCGGTCGACGATCCGCGATACGTGAGATTTTTTCCGCACGCAAACGCACCATGTCTTCATGGTTGCGAGGGTCATAGGAGATATTGCCTGTTGCCATATCTTTTTCCAAACCGCCAATACGAAAGACATCATCGGGTGTACCAGGCCTAATCCAAGAACGCGCCAGAGTTTGTTCATCACGCGCGTAAACCCCATCAGAGCTTGTACTCCTATTATTTTGGAAACTTTTAAGGTCCGGCAATCTATGCACATCCGGCGGTTCCCAATCACTTGCGGCATTGGCAAGATATGCGTCCGACAACACAATCACCGGGGTCATAGACTCGATAGCCATTTTGGCAGCTTCAATCATGATATGCATTGAATCCGCAGGTGTCGCAGGCGCCAAAACCGGACAAGGCGCTTCTCCATGACGCCCGAGAACAGCCATATGTAGATCTGATTGCTCAGGTTTTGTTGGCATACCTGTGGATGGGCCTGCGCGCTGAACATCAATCACAATAAGTGGCAACTCCGCCGCAACAGCGAGTCCCATAGCCTCAGTCTTCAGAGCCAAGCCGGGCCCAGAACTTGCTGAAATGCCAAGCGCACCCCCATAAGAGGCCCCGATCGCCGCGCAAACCGCGGCAATTTCATCTTCCGCCTGGAAAGTTTGAACGCCCCCGGGAAGTGCCGCAAGGGCATGCAAAAGTGCCGACGCTGGCGTGATGGGATAAGAACAATAAATCACGTCAAGCTCAGAAAGGGCAGCTATTGCCGCAATGCCATAAGCCATGGCCTGCGTACCGGACACCATGCGGGCTTGCTGTTCACCCCCTTCCTGGGGTGCTGGAACATCTGACAAAAATGCATTGAGTTCCGCGATTTCACCATAAGCGTGCCCCGCCTTAAGCGCACTTGTATTAGCCCCAGATAATTGCCGATCTTTTTCAAATCGTTTTGCGATCCACCTTTCGGTTGGTCCAGGGTCACGCTGAAATAACCAAAAAATCAACCCAAGCGCCCAAAAATTCCGGGCACGAAGCGCTTCCTTACGGCTTAAATCATAAGGCTCTAAAGCCTCAAGAGTACGTTTAGTAATATCTACCGCAATAAGCTGATACCCCTCTGTGAAACCGTCCTCCAGAGGGTTTACCTCAAAACCTGCCTTCACCAACCCACGTTTATTAAACGTTGCCTCATCAACGATTAGTGTGCCGCCCTTGCGTAAATTATCCAGGTTCGTCTTAAGTGCTGCGGGATTAAACGCCACTAATACGTCAGCCAGATCCCCAGGTGTCAGCACCTCTCCGGGACCAAATCGGACTTGATAGGCTGAGACGCCAAAGGTTGTACCTGTAGGAGCCCTAATCTCCGCCGGGTAATCCGGCAAAGTCATAAAACCTGCCCCCATCAAGGCGGACGATTTCGCAAACTCTGTGCCAAGCAGTTGAATACCATCGCCGGAATCACCGGCAAATCGCACGACTGTCGGTTTTTCGTCAATCAACTGAGAATTGGTCATAAGCCTATTTTTTGTAAACCTAAATTGAGTATGGACACATCATGGTATAAAACACAAACGGCTCCAGAAAAAGGAAGGTTGTCATATGACCGCGCCCTGCAAGGTCTTTTTCCTCACGATTTTGGCTGTTTTCATAAGTATAAGCTTTTCAATTGATCCCGCATATGCGGAAAGCAATCTCGTTATTTCACAAGCTTGGATACGCCATGCGCCGCCAACAATGAAAGTGCATGCTGCTTATCTTAAAATTACGAATAAGGGCAAAGCACCCCGGGTTCTTGTCGCAGCAGAAAGTACTTCTTACGATAAAGCTGAACTTCATATCTCTCGCGTGGTGAATAATGTCGCCACTATGGAACATGCTGCTCAAGTTGAGATAACACAAGGTAAGACCATCGAATTTAGGCCCGGCGGCTTACATATCATGCTCATTAACGCCAAAAAACCGTTGGAGCTTGATGACCAGATTCCGCTAACGTTGATTTTTCGAAATGGTGAAAAACTTCAAGTCACAGCACAAGTTAAGAAAGGTGCTGACAACGCCAGAGGCTCACATAGAGGCAAGGCGGATGACAAAAGAGGCTCTCTTGGCAACCTGAAACAGAAAGATAATTAGTGCATGTAGGGTCCGAATTGTGCAGCTACTTAGGCGCAGCAACAACCTTGCCTTTTCATTCAGCGCACATTCATGTGGAAACCATATTCTTATGGCCTATAGCGATGCGGCCTGCGGTGAAGGGCGCGGTTACTTCATCTGGAAAACAATTTTCATTCCCGTTCCCGAGGGTTCCCAGGCCGTATCGCCCAAAATGTTTGCTAATATTGACCGCGGTATCATAAATTTAATCCGGCTCACGAAAGTGGGCCTTTTGGTCACTAAGCTAAGCCTAATTGTTCAAAATGAGGTTTCATCGAGCTTAGTAATTTCTGTGCTTGATATTGTTCGTAGCTGATCATGATTACCGCAAACACATTATAATCGAGAGTAGTGAGCCCCATATTTAATGCAAGAATTCGCTTGGTCTCACCGTTTTCAAAAATATTGTTCGCAAGAATATCCGAGACTGATCCTTTTGAAAGCTTGTGATGTTCTGAAGTGATCTCTATGGACAACATGGTGCGCACAGTATCAAGAACTCCATCTACCATCGTCTGGGCTGCCTCTGTGACGATGGAATGAACTTGATCGTCCGCCATTTTGCTTGGATCACCTTTATGTGTTGCACCCAAAACCTCCAGAACGCCTGTTTCCTTCAACAGAACAGTTGCGATCCCAGAGAGATCACCCGTCAACCGCATTTGTGGCGCGAAAACCTGTGTGTTTTCCATCCACGATAGCTCCTCCAAGATGTCTTCTTGGGAAGCAAATTTCACAAGCGGCAAATGCAAAAGGATAAAGCTGTTGAATAAGTGACTGAGTTTTTCTGAAACACGGCCAAGGCCAAGATTTAAGATTTCACCCAAATAATCTGTTTCATATATATCGAGTTCAACGCTCATATTCGAGACCTTCTACAGACCATATAAATCTCGCAGCTCATGCAGCGAGAAATTGCTGTAAACTTGATAAATAGTCGCCAAGCTCACCCGGTGCTAAAGGCTTTGATATAAAATGCAGATCTTCTTCCTTAGCGATTTCGACAAGCTTCTCTTGCCTATTGCCCGTGATAAGAGCAACCGGCAATTCCGGTGTAATCTGCCGTAATTCCCTGGATAATGAAATACCATCCAGCTCGGGGATATTATAATCCAAAACAGCGGCATCTATGGTTTCAAACTTCGTAATGCGGATTGCTTCCTCCGCCCCGCTTGCCTCCAAGATTTCATAATCATCAACAAATTTTGCGATAACCTTCCGTACTTGCAGCCGCGCGATAAGACTGTCGTCGACAATCAAGACTTTCCTTTTCTCTGACATAGAATACTCCCCACATAAAGCCAGATAAGGCTATTGGCGACAGCGTTCATATAAATGCGTTATCGCCAAAATCTATTTTTCCAAACTACTATGCACTCGATCGATTAATGGCGAATGAAGACGAGAATCTTTGAATGAACTAGTTTACTTTGTTGGTTAACAAGTGATCACCAGTACAATTCATTTTGGATTTGTGCATAGCTAAAAGGAATAGCTCTCCTGTTTAAAGCTGTAACTTCCGCGTTTTGTTGGCAGAACAAAGGGCGTTCAAAAATTCAATGGCTATTCCACTATCTGTGTAGCGTATAACGCGGCCCCGCATTCGGCCAACTTGGATGACCATACCCAGCGGGAGACGCTCCTTAACCTCTAATATCGCTCCAGAAACGGAAAGAGATAGCACTCGACACTCTAAAACTTTGGAATTTTCAAGCAGAATATGCGCGTAGGACTCAACCGGGGCATAACGAACCCCTCTCCTTCGTTCAAATGCAATTGTCAGCTTCTCACCTTGCTCTACAAGCTTTAGAGCTTCTATCAGCTTTTTCCTGCGATCAGAGTTGAGCTTCAGCTCTACACCAAAAGCTTCAAAATTACTGTTGGCAACGCGACCTTCTAGACGAAGTGATTGATCGACATAAAAGACGACTTTATCGTCAACGAAAGGTCTACTGGTGTGAGAAACGATTTGCGCAATGTCCGGTGAAATGGCGAGAAGCGTGCCTTTATAATCTCCACGACCATTTATCAGGTAGCGAGCGGGAAGATCTACCGGAGTAAAATCATCCGAATTATCATATTTAAGAGCTGTGTTGAGCATGACTCACTCCACCAAACTTATGTTAAAACTGACTACTTCAGAATTAGGTGATCCCACTCCAATCGATCTTTTCTACGCTGTTAAAGATTAACTGGCTGCCATCATCCATTGTAATTACGCCGGAAGCGTTTTGCGAAAGTGTTAAAGAAGATTGTTGTTCGTCGAAAACTTCGCCTCTGCTTAGCTCTAGTGACCATGTCTCCCCGGGCGCATCATTAACGTCAAGAAGGGATAATGTGTCAGTTCCATTTCCTCCGAAGAATTTGTCAGAGCCGGAAGCTTCGCCAAAAATGAAGATGTCATCTCCCGCATCGCCATATGCAATGTCATTTCCGCCATTACCATGAAGTACATCATCACCTTTACCGCCACGTAATGTGTCATTTCCATCACCGCCCGAGAGACGATCATCACCTACACCACCTGAAAGACGGTCATTGCCTGCGCCGCCGGACAAGCGATCATCGCCAACACCACCTGATAGACGGTCGTTGCCTTCGCCGCCGGAGAGGCGATCATCACCGACACCGCCTGATAGACGGTCGTTGCCTTCGCCGCCGGAGAGGCGATCATCACCAACACCACCTGATAGACGGTCGTTGCCTTCGCCGCCGGATAAACGGTCATTACCTTCACCACCTGATAAACGGTCATTGCCCGCGCCGCCATTGAGATGGTCATTACCTGAGCCTCCGTCAAGACGGTCATTGCCTACGCCGCCGGACAAGCGATCATCACCTACACCACCTGAAAGACGGTCATTGCCTGCGCCGCCGGACAAGCGATCATTACCTTCACCACCTGAAAGACGGTCATTGCCCGCGCCGCCGGATAAACGATCATCACCTACACCACCTGATAGACGGTCATTGCCCGCGCCACCGGACAAGCGATCATTACCTTCACCACCCGTCAGACGGTCATTGCCCGCGCCACCGGAGAGCCGATCATCACCTACACCACCTGATAAACGGTCATTGCCTTCGCCGCCGGATAAACGATCATTACCTTCACCACCCGTCAGACGGTCATTTCCTACGCCGCCGGACAAGCGATCATCACCGGCACCACCTGATAGGCGGTCATTGCCCGCGCCACCGGAGAGCCGATCATCACCGGCACCACCTGAAAGGCGGTCATTGCCTGCGCCACCGGAGAGCCGATCATCACCGGCACCACCTGATAGGCGGTCATTGCCCGCACCACCGGAGAGCCGATCATCACCGGCACCACCTGATAGGCGGTCATTGCCTGCGCCACCGGAGAGCCGATCATCACCGGCACCACCTGATAGACGGTCATTGCCCGCGCCACCGGAGAGCCGATCATCACCGGCACCACCTGATAGACGGTCATTTCCTACGCCGCCGGACAAGCGATCATTACCTTCACCACCTGATAGACGGTCATTGCCCGCGCCGCCGGAGAGCCGATCATCTCCTACACCACCTGAAAGACGGTCATTGCCCGCGCCGCCGGAGAGCCGATCATCTCCTACACCACCTGAAAGACGGTCATTGCCTGCGCCGCCGGACAAGCGATCATCGCCGGCACCGCCTGATAGACGGTCATTGCCCGCGCCACCGGACAAGCGATCATTACCTACACCACCTGATAAACGGTCATTGCCTTCGCCGCCGGACAAGCGATCATTACCTTCACCACCCGTCAGACGGTCATTTCCATCACCGCCCGAGAGCCGATCATCGCCGGCACCACCTGATAGACGGTCATTGCCTGCGCCACCGGACAAGCGATCATTACCTTCACCACCTGATAGGCGGTCATTGCCCGCACCGCCCGCCAACGGACCATCATTGCCGCCAGCACCGCCGTTGGACTGACCGTTATTTCCGCTATTGCCGGCCTCTTGAGAACCGGCCCCGCCAGAGTGGCCAGGCTGGTCATCAGTATCACCACCGCCCGCCAACGGACCATCATTGCCGCCAGCACCGCCGTTGGACTGACCGTTATTTCCGCTATTGCCGGCCTCTTGAGAACCGGCCCCGCCAGAGTGGCCAGGCTGGTCATCAGTATCACCACCGCCCGCCAACGGACCATCATTGCCGCCAGCACCGCCGTTGGACTGACCGTTATTTCCGCTATTGCCGGCCTCTTGAGAACCGGCCCCGCCGGAGTGGCCAGGCTGGTCATTAGTATCACCACCGCCCGCCAACGGACCGTCATTGCCGCCAGCACCGTTGGACTGACCGCTATTGCCGCTATTACCGGCCTCTTGAGAACCGGTCCCGCCGGAGTGGCCAGGCTGGTCATTAGTATCACCACCGCCCGCCAACGGACCGTCATTGCCGCCAGCACCGTTGGACTGACCGCTATTGCCGCTATTACCGGCCTCTTGAGAACCGGTCCCGCCGGAGTGGCCAGGCTGGTCATCAGTGTCACCACCGCCCGCCAACGGACCGTCATTGCCGCCAGCACCGCTGGACTGACCGTTATTTCCGCTATTGCCGGCCTCTTGAGAACCGGCCCCGCCGGAGTGGCCAGGCTGGTCATCAGTGTCACCACCGCCCGCCAACGGACCGTCATTGCCGCCAGCACCGCTGGACTGACCGTTATTTCCGCTATTGCCGGCCTCTTGAGAACCGGTCCCGCCGGAGTGGCCAGGCTGGTCATTAGTATCACCACCGCCCGCCAACGGACCATTATTGCCGCCAGCACCGTTGGACTGACCGCTATTGCCGCTATTACCGGCCTCTTGAGAACCGCTATTACCTGCATCACCTGAAACTTGATGGTCACCTAGGCTACTAGTTGGACTGCCACTATCCTCATTATCAATAAGGCGATCATCTTTTGAATCATTGCCAAGAGGACTATCTAAGGAACCAGCAATAGATATTTCTTCATCACCAGGCTCAGGCTGTTCACCTACTGGCGCATTACTCTCATCTTCTTCGCTCCCACTAGCCTCTATCTGATCGGCATTTTCATTATCAGACAAGCTATCATCAGAACTCGTGGAGTCTGACAGACCAGTTAAAGCCTCATCAAGGAGATTTAAATTGGTGGCCCGAGTTGCCTCTTCTTCTAAATTAGTTGCAACTGTGTCCGATGCAGGAGATTGACCTTCGATCTCGGAAACTTCGCCCGCTCTTGCAGTCGGGGCTTGCTTACCCTTCCCTCCAGCGGAATCTTGTGGTCGAGCTGCCCCTGCCTGTATCTCAGAATTTTCTACATTTTGCCCCGGAATATTATTTTCGCCGGTCTCTAAAACCTGCTCGCCTGAGAGTAGGTTAGACACCTTCTCACCTTGTTCTTTATCATTCCCACTCTCTACCTCTTCAGGCGTCGTAGCCGCCTCTTCGGTTGTAGCTTCGTCAATATCTTCTGAGACAGGTGCAGCACCGAAATGTAACTGAGAGTTATAAGTAGTGTCTTCTACTTCAGCATTATCAATCGTATTGATATGGCCATAGTCTAGATTCTGAGCTTCACTACCGGTAAGCACAGTCAATTCGTCTATGACCAGTTGGTCATTGTCGATATTGTTTTTATTCTCTTGTACAGCCATGACTGAACTTCCCTGTTCACGATCAGCTACTGAAATGCATTTCTAGAGATCACTAATATAAAGGGGAAACGATAAGAACCAATTGAATAAATGTGTAAAACCCCCCAGAGAAAATAAAGAAAATTGTAATATTAACAAATAATATATCAATAATATTTATATTTATTACAATTTAATTAGATTGCCTGAAAATTTTTATTAAATTTATAAATAAAAACCACCTTTCCATCTGGTAAATATTTATAATACATTAAAAAATAAGAAAAAATCTCATTTAAATTCTACAAAATTAACCTGATCGAAATTGAAGAGGACTACACCCTTCAAAGTCCTAAGGTTTAGAGTAATGATTAACGCGGTACAAAAGCAGGGTTCGTGCCAAGACAATCCAGAGGAGCTCCTGTCGGCAAGCAAATTCCGCTCACCGACAGTCTTGCTTGCTACGCTTGCAATTAATTTCTTGGCGTTGGTCCTGCCGCTGGTTGTTCTTCAAATCTATGACCGCATAATCACTAATCAGTCTCTGGGTAGTCTGGTTATTTTGGTCAGTGTTGCGTTTATTGCTCTGCTGTTTGATGCAGCATTTCGCTACATCCGCTTTTATTTAACCGGATGGACTGCCGCAAAATTTGAACATAAGGCGACATGTGCAGCCGTCGATAGGCTCTTATATGCATCCCATGAAAAGGAAGTCGGAAAGAATTCCGGATTCTTCCTGGATCAAATTGCAGCTTTGGATCGCATACGTGAATATTATGCCAACCAGGGTTTTCTCATCCTTATTGATATTCCATTCGTAGTTTTATTCCTGACGTTAATTACTATTATCGGCGGTAGCCTTGTTTTAGTGCCTTTGGGATTGTTGTCGATTTTTGCGGTACTTACTTGGCTGACAGGCCATCATTTACGTCACACCCTATTCGAAAGCGCACGCCTGAATGACCAACGCATGACCTTCATTGTTGAAACACTCAACGCTGGTCACTCAGTCAAGTCCATGGCCATGGAAAACTTAATGATCCGCCGCTATGAACAATATGCGGAGCGCCTGGCTGAGGTTAGCCATGAAACGACCTTCATCAATAATGGCGCCCAATCCTTAGCAGCCCTTGCTTCCCAACTTTCCATGGTCTTAATCACAGCAGTTGGCGGTGTAGCTGTCATAAATGGGAATATGACAATAGGTGGTCTTGCTGCCTGCACAATGCTCACAGGACGCACGCTCCAACCGATTATGCGTGCTTTGGGTATTTGGATTCAGTTTCAGAGTGTCCAGGTGGCACGTAAGAGATTTGGAGAAATCTTCAAGGTCAAACCGGATACTCGTTTTAGATATCGCCCCTTAACCGAAATTCGGGAAACACTCGAGCTTAGTTCGATATCTGTTTTTGATAAGAAGAAAAATAAATACATATTGAACGATGTATCTCTGCAACTTAACAAGGGGCGGATGGCCGTTATTTGCCGCTATAATGGTGAAGCCAAAACAGCGCTAAGTGATATTTTAACGGGAATGAGATCACCAACGTCAGGCGAGGTTTTGGCAGATGGTGTGCCTATTAATCGCTTCCGGCCCGATAGCATTGCCGCTCGAATAGGATATGTCCCTGCACAAGTTCCTATTTTTCAAGGAACCATTCTCGATAATCTTATGCTCTTCAGGGATACGACCATGAATGAGCACATTTTTCATGTTTTACGCCAATTAAGATTGGATGAGTTCATATTCCATATGCCGCAAGGCCTGCAAAGCCAGCTAAGCAATGCATCAAGTGATTTTTTGCCGGGCGGCATTCGCCGCCGTTTAGGAATTGCCCGGGCCATTTTGATGGACCCGGATGTACTGATTATTGATCAGGCTGCAACGTCACTTGATGTCAAGGCAATAGATGCTCTCGCTCAAATGCTCGAATCTGAAAAAGCTAAGCGCGCCATACTTCTTTTTTCCAACCATCCTAAGATCATTTGCCAGGCAGATAGAACATTTCTCTTAGGTGGCGGCAAACTCAAACAGCTTCAAACTGTCCCGCATGGAAGTTCCGAAATACTCGCAAAAGTACAAAGCAAAAAGAACCCTGGCGAAAATTATGCGGATACAAAATCCACCAACACGAATGAACAAGATAAGGCGGATGTGGCATGACCTCTCAATCTCATGACCAATCTAGTCTGTTCATCAGCAGCCTGCTCAACCGGTCTCACGCCCGTGCCGGCGAAGATAAGAGCGGATATAGCGCTTGCCTGGTGCAACTCCTTATCGCGCTTGGTTGGGATGGAGATCCGCGGCATATCGTTGAGGCTCTTCCGCATCTGCAGTCTCATTATGATGAAATCGATGTGCGCAACACATTAGCTGACCTAGGTTATAAAAGTTCATTGGAGACTGTCCGATTAGACACGCTTGACGCGC
Source organism: Methyloligellaceae bacterium (assembly GCA_965224165.1). GTDB lineage: Bacteria > Pseudomonadota > Alphaproteobacteria > Rhizobiales > CBDCYM01 > CBDCYM01. The sequence goes on from CBDCYM010000011.1 coordinate 3,541,092, forward strand.
GACTGATGCCCTGCATCCTCGTTGCGCATAATGAAACGCCTTACGTGATCCTATCGCGGGAAACAAATGGACTTGTTGTTTTTAACGGCTGCACACAGGTTCGGGAAATTTTACCCTTTGATCAACAACGTCATCGCTTAATCATTCTATATCGCCAAGCCGAGCCAAACGAACTTAAGATCCAAGAGCCAACACCGGAGAATTGGCTCTACGAAATCGCACAACGTTTCCGCCCTCTCTTCTGGAAGGTATTCTCAATAACTGCTGTTATTAATTTCTTCGCCCTCGTGGCACCGCTTTTTGTCATGCTGGTTTATGACAGAGTGGTTACAGAGCGATCCGATAGTCTATTGCTCACATTGTTTATTGCAGCATGTGTCGCACTAATAGTCGATTTTGTTTTAAGGCTCTGCCGCGCTCGTGTTTTGGCCTATATCGCCGGAAGGGCTGAAGGTATAATCAGTTGTGGCGTATTCGAACGATTATTGAAGCTCCCCACTCAATACATCGAAATGGTGCCGATTAGTGGGCAAATTTCCAAACTGAAAGAGTTAGATGCCGTACGCGAGTTCTTCACCGGACCAATGGCAAGTCTCGCGCTTGAGGCTCCATTTATTGTTATTTTTCTTCTTACAGTGTTTTGGATTGGCGGACCAATTGTCTTCATTCCAATTGTAGGAACGGCCTTATTCCTAGTCGTTGCAATCGTGTTCCAACCTAAACTGAAAGAACAAGTTACCAGGTCGAGCCAATCACGATCTCTCAGATTTGGTTTTCTCATTGAAACAGCGACGCATTTGCAACCCATTCGCGTACAAGGAATGCAAAGCCTCTGGAGTGAACGTTTCAAAGAACGTTCAGCTCGCTCTTCGACGGAAAATTTTGAGCTCGCACGCACGACTTTTACCCTCGAAACTTTAAGCAGCCTATTCATGATGACAAGCGGGCTGCTAACCGCATTTTTTGGAGCGATGCAGGTGATTGCTGGCACGCTAAGCCTGGGTGGGTTGATCGCCCTCATGGCTTTGACTTGGCGCACACTCACTCCCGTTCAAATGGCTTTGGCTGCCATTATGCGGTTTGAAAGCGTGGTCATGGCAGCACGAGAAATCAACAAGATCATGCGCACCAAACCAGAGGTCTCAAAGAACCCAGTAAACAAAACAGGTCGTAGGCTTAAAGGGAAGGTCTCTTTTTCCCGGGTAAGTATGCGTTACCTTAAAGAGGCCGAGCCGGCGCTCTTTGGTGTCTCTTTCGATGTGAGGGAAAATGAACTTGTCGCGATTACTGGTAATAACGGATCGGGTAAATCGACCGTATTAAAGCTCATACTCAGCCTTTATCGCCCTCAAGCCGGCCACGTTCTTATTGATGGCATTGATATCCGCCAGATTGATCCCGCAGAGTTACGCCATTCCATCGGTTATGTTCCACAGAGAATAGACCTTTTTCAAGGAACTGTGGAGCAAAACCTTCGGCTATCAAATCCTGCTGCTCCTGATGAAGATATGTATTTCGCCTGCCAGGAAGCCGATGTGCTCGACGATATTATGGCAATGGAAAAGGGGTTTGACACTCACATCAATGCTCATATGCGTCACCAACTCGAACCTCAGTTTATTCAAAAGCTAGGCTTAGCACGAGCTTATCTTAAGAACTCGCCCATCTTGCTGTTGGACGAGCCAGGACAATATTTAACGGCTGAAGCCGCGCAGTCTTTCCTGAGTGCCCTATACGGTTTGAGTGGTCAGCGCACAATTATCATGGTGACACACCGTATGGACTTCTTGCGTGTTGCCGATCGCATCCTCGTCATGGATGGCGGCCGCGTTGTCTTCTCCGGTGAGTCAGAAGATGCATTTCAGTTACTTGGAGTGAACAGAGAAAATGCGGCATAAAAATCAATTAAATTCACCCTCAGCGTCAAAAGGTAATACTTCTAAAAAGAAAGCCCCGGTGCCCAAGAGCGAAACTGGTAAGGGCATTAATCCGCGGCGCTTAAAGTGGTTTCTAGGTCATTCTGTTTTCTTAGAAGAAAATGGACCACCTCATGTATTTCATGTAGCTGCATGGAGCATGTTTGGTTTCATCATATTTTGTCTTATTTGGGCAAGCGTCGTGACAATTGACGAGGCGGCAACGGCAAGTGGGGAAGTTATTCCCGCTGGCGCGGTAAAGGTGGTTCAACATTTTGAAGGGGGTATCGTTTCGGAAATTTTGGTATCTGAAGGTGACAGAGTCAAAAAAGACCAGCCCGTAATGATCCTACAGCAGGCGAGTGTAACTGCGGAATTACAAAGATTAAAGGCAGAAGAAACAACTTTGGCCCTCAAGGCGGCACGACTCCGGGCCCTCCTCACCGGCAGAAATTTAGATCTCGGCGCATATGTTGGAAAAGCCCCTAAACTCGAAAACGAGGTTAAATCCATTCTTACAACCCAACGCATTGATTGGGCGAACCGAATGAAAACATTTAAAGATCAGATCGAAGATGGGGAAAACGAAGTTAAAAATCTTACCGAACGTAAGAAACTTCTTGCTAAAGACTTTGAATTGGTATCGAGGGAATTGAACGTTCGAATTAAACTTATGGAAAAAGGCCACACCACTCGCCGGGCAATTTTTGATCAAAGAAGAACCTTCAATAAAGTGAAGGGCGAAATGCTCGAAAATGAACGTCGCATTGCCATAGTTCAGGACAAAATCAACCAAGCACGCAACCGACTACGCGAGCTACAATCCCGCCTTAAGAGCGAAACCATAGCTGAGATTGGAGAGGTTATGGGCTCGTTAAATAAAGTTAGAGAAACACTTTCGGGAATGAAAGAGCGTGTTCAACGGCTCCGGATTGTGTCGCCAGTCACGGGCCTTGTAAAACATATCCCAAATCGCACAAGCGGCGGTGTTATTGCACCGGGTGCAACAGTTATGGAAATCGTGCCATCAGACGTTCCTCTCATTGTTGAAGCCCGGATCAAGCCAAAAGATATTGGTAGAATTAAATCGGGTCAGGAAGCGCGCATTCGTCTCACGGCTTATGATTTTTCACGTTATGGAGATATCCCGGGAACTCTTAAAGGGATTTCTGCCTCGACTTTCCTAAGTGAAGACGGCATTCCTTATTACAAAGCAAAAATAAACCTGAACAGGCCCGAAGGACACCAACCTCACAAACTTCCTATATTGCCCGGCATGACCGCCGACGTTCTCATACGCACAGGCGAGCGGTCTATTTGGGACTATATGATGGCCCCTATCTATCGCGGATTGGGAACGGCGTTCCTTGAAAGTTAAGCAAGCCGATGCTCATTCTCCTATAACCATCCCTTAAGTCCTGCCATGCTACCTTTTCTTTTGACGGGAACAGCAATGGCAATTTCATAAGATATATTTCGGGAAAACGAATGAGCTTAACCGATGAAGATTTTGACAAGGAAATGCTCGATATTTTATTCACGGAATGTGAAGAGCTGCTTGTCACGATCGAGACATATATAAAAACCTTATCTGATATTCCGGATGATGCAGAAGCTATTCGTGGTATTTTCCGTGCTGTTCATACAATAAAAGGCGGTGCAGGGCCTCTTGGTGTGCAAAGCCTATTTGAATTCACAGATATTTTTGAAACAGCGCTTGAGAACGTTCGTGAATCTGCTCGCCCCATTGATGAAACTGCCCTGGCAACACTGACTAGTGCTGCAGATATACTCTCCGCTCTTGTGGAAGCAGAAAAGAATGGCAAAAAGATTGAAAAAAGCATTACCGAACCATCACGGGAAAAATTGGCCGAGCTAGCAAAGGCCTATGAACCATCAGCGGACAACCAAGAACCCGAAGAAAAAGTTGCCAACAGCGCCAACCACCAAATACAAGAACATAAACAGACGACAATGCGGGTTGATGTAGAGCGCATCAACCAATTGGTCAATCGTTTCAGTGAGCTTGTGGTCAAACAAAATGAAATTCTTCAAATTACAAAAGAAAACCCAGAGAAATATGATAGCGAACTACGAACGCATATCGATGATCTCTCAAACCAAATCAATATACTTTCCGACAGCGTACTCGAAATTCGTATGCAAGATATGCATGTTCTTTTCTCTCGCCTCCCTCGTGTAGGCCGCACGGTTGCGGAACAAATCGGAAAAAAAGTTGAAATCACATCTGAAGGCGGAGAAACGGAAATCGACCGTGCCGTTCTTGAGGACCTTGCTGACCCTCTTTTGCATATGATCCGAAATGCCGTAGATCACGGCATCGAAACACCCGATGAGCGGCGAAAGTCTGGCAAAAATGAAGTCGGTAGGATTTTGATAAGGGCGGAACGCCAAGCGAATTTTGTCGCCATCGATATGATTGATGACGGGCGCGGACTCGATCTGGACCAAATCCGTAGTAAAGCTCTGGCACGCGGGCTTATTTCAAGAGACCAAGAGCTAACAGATGCGGAAATTGTAAACCTCATTTTTAAAGCAGGGTTCTCAACGAATGACGATGTCTCTGCTATTTCCGGCCGTGGCGTGGGTATGGATGTGGTGGGACATAATATCCGTAAGCTCGGTGGCCGGATCTCTTTAAAGACGACACCCGGCAAGGGCAGTGAATTCAGGCTTATTATTCCGCTAAGTGTCGCAATTGTGGATGCTCATATTGTTGAAGCGGAGGGAAACAAATTCGCCATCCCCCAAACCTCCATCCATCAAATTATTTCTTTAACAGCCAACATGTTGAACTCCGTGACAGAGCAAGGAAATTTTATCGCCGTTGAAGGTGAGCTGATTGCCGCAATTTATCTCAATCAGATTTTTTTTGAGGATCACAATCCAAATTCCAAATCTGTGGCGATCGGAGTTGTTCTTGATATGGGGCCGGGTCAAAAACTGGTTCTCATTGTCGATGAAGTTATCGATAGCGGTCAATATGTGATCAAAGCGCTCGAAGAAAATTACAAGACTGTTCGCGGCATATCTGGTGCCGCCATGTTGGGCACGGGGGATCTGGCTTTGGTTATTAATGTCAGCGAACTCGCACACAATTTGAAGACCATACAACCCAGACCAACAACGAGTAATGCCGTGATGAATACCTGACAGCTTAATCATCTAACATGTTAGTGGGAACCATCAATTAAGGTCGAAAGCCAACCCTTTCAAAACTCATAAGAGAAAAGCAATGAAACTACGAAAACGCTCAACTCATTTGCAAGGAATCATCAACTCTTTTGATTCTTGCGAATATGATGACATGGACTTGCCCGAAGATGGCAAGCACGCCGTCTGTTTCAGGTTGGGAGATCGCGGCTATGGCATCGACATATACAAAATTATTGAGATGAGCCGCTGGACAGGCGCGGAACGTCTTCCCTATCAAAAACCATACGTCATTGGCGTAATCAGCACACGGGGTTCAATTGTCCCTATTTTTGATGTCGCTCATATCTTGAACGGAAATCCATCTGAACCTACCGGTTATCATATTATTGCTGTAGTCGAATATGACAAGAAAATGCTCGGTCTATTGTTTGATTCGGCTTCTGAAATTCTTGAATACAGAGAAGAAGAAATCCAAGACCCAAAAGAGATATGCTCGGTAGCATTCGATGATGTCAGCAAATATATCAGCGGAATGTTTTTGCGAAATAATCATCTTATTGCCTTGCTAAATCTCGACGCCTTATTCGACTTAGAATTTTCTACGGCAGAGAACACAGCTCGCGAAGAAATCTCAGCGAGTGTCACCGTAATGAGCGAAGATGATAATTCTGAGGATGATGAACAGAATGCGTCAATTTAATATTGGCTTAATTTAATGAAGTATAAATTCAAGTAAATATTAATGAAAGTAAATAATTTTCACCTATTTAGAAATTATTAACAAATAAAAGGGCTTTTTATGCAAATTTATTTCGAAATTTAACTTATTGGTATTTATATAAAGTGTAATTTTACATACATCGTAACTAGTCGCAATACCCATGGCACCCTGTGGTTGTATCTGTGTATATTTAGAGAGTTCGCATGAATATCCTGAAAAAATGGAACATCAGTTCCAGGATAACGGCTGTCGCCATACTCCCCATGATCATACTGTTTGGGCTGAGTGCCTATATACAGCTCTACGAACTTTCTCATATGCGAGAAGTTGATAGGTTACGTGCTTTAGGCAAGCTAACACCAGCCATCAGCGCCCTTGTTCAGGATGTACAAAAAGAACGCGACATCTCGTCAGGTTATATCACTCCTGAAAGCCGGTCCTTTAAGAAAGACCTTTCGGTAGTACGCCGTGATGTGGATAAGAAAATAGCCTCTCTTAGAGCCGCCATTGACACGATTGATCCCGAAGAAATCCCCCTATCCATCAAGGAACTTATTGGGGAGGGACTCAGTGAACTTTCTAATTTGGCAAATTTGCGCCAGAAGGTATCGAAAAAGACAATCGATTTTCCAACACTCCTGGCCCAATACGAAAATTTGATCACAAAACTTCATCATATCATCGCCAAGACAGCAACCGTTAGCACCCACAGAGAGGCATTAAAACTCTCGACAACTTATCTTGCTTTTGTCGAAATGAAAGAGATGGCAGGTCGTGAGCGAGCTGTCGTGACTAACGCTTTTGCAAATGGAAAATTTACACCCGAAGCCTACCAGCAATTCATATCCTATGTTGAAGCGCAAAAAGCATTTCTTCATTTCTTCCAAATTTTTGCGACACCGAAACAAAAAGCATATTTTAATAAGAATATTGACCGATCCATAGAAAGCACCATTTCTAAATACCGGTCTATGGCGTTTGACAAAAAACAAAGGAACAAACTCGATAGGAAAATTACGACTTCATGGTATTCGGCATCGACATCACGAATAAATCTTCTGAACTTAACTGAAGATTATTTGGTGACAGAGGCCAATAACAGCCTGAATAATATTTATGCAAATAAGAGAAATTTCTTCATTCTCATCCTGCTTATCACAATAAGCCTATTCTGGGCTGTAGGCATCCTGTTGATTATTACAATCCGCAGCATGGTCAATCCTATCAACAAAATAAAAACAATGGTTGCCTTGCTTGCCAAAGGAGACACAAATTTCGAAATAAACGATAAGGGCAATAGCAGGGAAATCACAGATATCAATAACGCACTCCTATCTTTGCAAAACGCAGTTGCTGCCAATATCCGGTTTCGTCATGCCTTAGATTGTGTCAATAGCCATGTGGTCCTCACGGATGACGATAATACTGTCATCTATATAAACCCTGCGGCTCAATCGACGTTAAAGGAGATCGAAGACAATATCCGTATAGAATATCCGAACTTCGATGCAACAAAACTGGTCGGCTCCACGCTCGCCATATTCCCTTCCGATTCGAAAAATGACATGGGGAGCGAAGGAGAAAACAAACAAGACAAAGCTAAACTGGTCAATATTGGGGGTAGAATCATCAAGTACCAATTCACCCCGATTATTGGCAGTAAAGGCGGCGAGCTTGGCTGGGCTTTGGAGTTTAAAGATCTCACGCGGGAACACTCTATTGAACGTGACGTGAGACAAATCGTGGAGGCGGCAGCAAAAGGCGATTTTTCCCAACGTCTCGCGGTAAGCAAAAATGATCAATTCCTCGGAAAATTATCTGCCAGTATTAACGAGCTTTCTGACAATGCTTCGGGCTATCTGCAAGAGATCAATACAGCCCTGCAAGCTATTGCAGATGGAAAATTGACAACGCGAATTTCTGATAGAGGCTATTCAGGTCTCTATGAAGAGATCCGCATATCCTTGAATGGTTCAGCGAGTGCCATGGCGCGGCTTGTCCGGCAAATCAAAAAGGCCGCACAGACGCTCGCTAAAACATCACAGAACATTAAATCCGAGAGTTCAACTTTGAGCGGGCGTACTGATACACAAGCCGTTTTGCTTCAGGAAACCGCCTCCGGCATGCAGAAAATGTCAGCCATCATTCAAAATAATTCAGAAAATGCGATGATGGTGTCCACAACAGCAACAGAAGCAGCTACAAATATTACTTTAGGTGGTGAAGTTATCCGCGAAACGATTCAAGCCATCGAACTCGTTGCTCGATCATCGGAAAGTGTCGAAGAAATTATATCTGCAATAGAAGAAATTGCTTTTAGCACAAACTTGCTGGCGCTTAATGCCAGCGTGGAAGCAGCAAGGGCAGGTGAAGCCGGAAAAGGATTTGCAGTTGTTGCCAAGGAAGTACGCCGCCTCGCTGTACAGTCGGCAGAGGCCTCAAAACAAATCCGCGAATTGATCGCACATAGTGTTGGTCAAATTAATGAAAGCGCCCAGCTTGCAAAATCTTCGGAAAAAGCCCTTCAGGATATTATCGACGTCATTATGAGCACGCCTGGAATGGTGAAGGAAATAGCGGATGCCGGTGAGCAACAAACGCTGCGCATTAAGGAATCCAGCAATGCAGTTGATGAGCTGGATAAAATGACAAAGGAAAATTTGCGACTGGCGGAACGCAGTGCCGAGATATCAGTAGCAATGCACACCCAGGCCCAGGAATTGATCAAGCTCGTCAATCTTTTCAAAACCGATGACAAGCAACCTATGAACGATGAAGAGATCAATAGACATGAGGCTCAATCGGAGAGGGTTGAGGACAGCGCACCCCAAAAGATCGCCGTCTAAAACGCCTGTCTAACCTGAGTTATGGATAAGAGATGTGATCTGTTCTTTTTAATTTACAACCAATTGGGTTTAAAGCCTGATCACAGAGGCAGCACCATCACCGTTCATCAAGCAGTTCTTTGAGCTTGTCCTGCTCTTCCGCGGTCAGGCTACTTGCGGTGGCCGTGTGGGGCGTTTCTGCCGGTAACCGACGGCCCCAACTGCGATAAATTACAAAAGCAGCAAGCAGCAAAATAAGTGGGGGGGCGAACCAGAGAAGAAGTGTGTGTACCCCTAAGCGCGGGCGCAATAAAACAAACTCACCATAACGTGCGACAATATAATCTAAAACTTGCGTATCTGTATCGCCAGCCGTTAAACGCTCGCGTACCAAAACGCGCAAATCTTTTGCAAGTGGAGCGTTAGAATCATCAATGGATTGGTTCTGGCACACCAGGCACCGCAATTCCAGAGATAGCTTGCGTGCGCGGGCTTCAAGATTGGGATCTTTCAAGACTTCGTTAGGCTCAACAGCAAAGGCTTGAGGATAAGGCATTAGAAATAGCGGCAAGACCAAACAAACATAAACCAGACCTATCTTGGAAATCGATCTCATGCAAATAAAAGCCTTCTTAGATTCATTCTGCTGGCACCGGCGAAGCTGTTTCCGGCTTAACCTTTTTCGGCGCACCAACACGCAACCGCCGATCAGAGAGTGAAACGATCCCTCCGATAAACATGATAACAGCCCCAATCCAGATAAAGCGAACTAATGGATTGAAATAAAGCCGGACTGCAAAGGCATTGCCTTCAAGTTGATCACCAAGTATGGCATAAAGATCTCCCGCCCAGGAGGCGAGAATTCCGGCCTCACTCGTTGACTGCTTTTGAACCGGATAGTGCCGCTTAGAGGGGGTGAGCTCGGTAAGCTGGACACCACCATGTCTAACACTGAAAAGCCCCACAAACTCCTGATAATTTGGCCCCGGACGTGGCGTAACTCCTTTAAAAGTGAGGTTGTACCCCACTATCTCAACCGACTGTTCCGGTTTCATGGCAAGAACTTTTTCACTCTGCCAAGCGCTGGTCGCCACGATACCCAACACCATGACGCCAAGCCCCGTATGAGCCAGTGCCGCACCGTAAGCAGCTCGTGGAAGGTTTCTAATCCTGCGAAAAACCTCTTGCCACGATGCCCGAAACGCTTTCACCCGGAAGGCAATTTCAGAAATGGCACCAAATATCAACCAAACACCAATTCCTATTCCAAACGGTGCAAGCCAAGGCCCACGCCAATATGCTGCAAGCGTGACAATGATGACTAACATCGAAATGCCCGCCGCAAAGATTAAACGTTGTGCTGCTCCCAAAAGGTCTCCGCGTTTCCAGGCAAGGAATGGTCCAAAGGGAGCGGCAATGAGTAACGGCACCATCAGCGGGCCGAATGTAGAATTAAAGTAAGGCGGGCCGACGGAAATTTTTTGCCCTGTCACCGCTTCAAGAGCTAGAGGGTAAAGCGTACCTATAAAAACAGCAGCGCAAGCAACTGTCAGCAGAAGGTTATTTAGGATAAGACTCCCTTCCCGGCTTATCGGAGCAAAAAGACCGCCTTGTTTCAGTATAGGTGCCCGCCAAGCGTAGAGGGCGAGCGCTCCACCGGTGAAGAGTGCCATAATGCCAAGAATAAAAACACCTCGAGCCGGATCCACCGCGAAGGCATGCACAGATGTGAGCACACCAGAGCGCACTAAAAACGTGCCCAATAAACTCAGAGAAAAAGTCAGGATAGCGAGCAAGATTGTCCACACCTTAAGTGCATCTCGCTTTTCCATGACAACGGCGGAATGAAGAAGTGCCGTACCAACCAACCATGGCATGAAGGATGCGTTCTCAACAGGGTCCCAAAACCACCATCCCCCCCAACCTAGCTCATAATAGGCCCACCAGGACCCCATGGCGATACCAAGCGTGAGAAACATCCATGCAGCGAGTGTCCAGGGGCGGACCCAACGCGCCCAAGCCGCATCGATTTTTCCGCTGATAAGCGCAGCAATCGCAAAAGAAAAAGCCATGGAAAAACCGACATATCCTACATAAAGCAACGGTGGATGGAAGGCGAGCGCGGGGTCTTGCAGGATGGGATTGAGCCCTTTGCCATCAAAGGGGGCTGGATTTAATCGGGTAAACGGATTTGACGTAATGATGATAAACAATAGGAACGTAACGCCGATTGAAGCCTGAACGGCAAGCACATTTGTACGCAGCTCCTTAGGTAAATTGCTGCCGAAGGTTGCAACCGCAAAACCAAAAAGTGCCAGGATCAATACCCATAACAACATTGAGCCTTCATGATTGCCCCAAACACCGGAAATTTTGTAAAGCAACGGCTTGGCGGAATGAGAATTCTGCCACACATTCTGGACTGTGAAGTCAGATATAACGAAGGCATAAGTTAGCGCCAGAAAGGAAAGTAAAATAAGTACAAACTGTATTTGCGCCGCAGGAATGGCGACCCTCATCAATCGGTCATCTCGGGCATAAGCCCCCCAAGCCGGCAAGGTCATTTGTACTAGTGCAACGCCCAGCGCGAGTATCAATGCAAAATGACCTATTTCGACAATCACTGAACCATCCTCATTTCTTTTGAGCGGATGTTTTATCGCCTTGCCAGACGCCTTGCTTTTTGAGTGCCGCCGCCACTTCAGGTGGCATATATGTTTCGTCGTGCTTGGCTAATACACTGTCTGCTAAGAAAACACCTTCGCCATTCAGCTTACCCTCCGTTACAACACCTTGCTCCTCCCGAAAGAGGTCCGGCAAAACACCATTATAGATTACTTGGACCGTGCGGGCTCTATCGGTAACGGCAAATTGTACTTTTGTTCCTTGGCCCCGTTTCACACTTCCCTTCTGCACTAACCCACCGAGACGGAAGCGTTGCCCAGGTGATATCTTTTTCTCTGCAACCTCACTCGGGCTATGAAAAAAGACAATTGAATCGTTAAGTGCAAAAAGCACAAGCCCCACGGCAACACTGAGGACAGCTACACATGCTCCGATCAGAACGGCTCTACGTTGTTTTCGTGTCATCTTATTCTTACAATTCCTGCATCATTTTGTGAGACTTTAAAGCTTTCCATCCAACAAATTAAGGGACCAACCCCAATTCTTTGGCAAATGTCTCAAGTGCACTTAACGCGTCAGGCGTGTTGTTCAAATTCTTTCGCGCATCTGTCAAGGCCTTGAGTGCCGCATCCCGTTTTTTCAGTACCGTATATGAACGAATAAGCCTTTGCCACTCTTGCAAAGTACCTCCGTTTTTACTGAGCCTATCTTGAAGTCCAGACACCATCTGGTTAATCATTTCCGCACGCGGATCTGTAGCGGCAGAAGACTCCAACCCCATTTCTTTGGCAAAGGCCTCCAGTGCATTTAAGTCCTGAGGTGCATTGCTCAAATTCTTGCGTGCATCTGCCAGGGCTTTCAGTGCTGAATCACGTTTTTTTAAGACGACATATGAACGAATAAGCATCTGCCATTCTCTGAGGCTACCTCCGTTCTTATTGAGTCGATCTTGAAGCCCGGATACCATCTGATTGATCATTTGTGAGCGTTGATCAGCAGATTGCCCTTGAGCGGCGGTTATATCATCACGGGTCGGTCCACGTGTGGGCGCAGTGTTGTCTTTCCTCGTAATCTGAGAAAGCCTCTCAAATGGATCGGTTACATTTTTACCTTCCAACTTAGCCTGTAAAAACTTGACTCGCCCATCAACAATAGATTTTTGATCCGGATTTAATCCCTTCTGTGATAAAAACTCTTGCCAATCTTTCAGCGCCTCCTGCAAATTTCCATCTTGTTCCTTTGCCATAGCCAGCCAAAAACGCGCCTTATGACGTTTAGGATCAAGTTTTAGTGCTTTGGCAAATGCTTGCCGTGCCGTTTCGTTTATGACGCCCCCCCGCGTACGGATTTCAGCCTCGCCAAATCCCATAAGGCGGTTTGGCGTTTCACCTAATATACGGATCGCTTTTTGGTAAGCTCTGGCAGACTCGTTATAACGCCCTAGCCTCAGATAAACTGGCGCAATAACCTCCCAGCCAGAACCTTCATTTGGGTTTTCACGCAACCGTTTTTCAACTCTAGCAACCAGGGCTTCAATGTTCTGATCACCGATTGGCGCCTTGGCGCGCGCTGCATGGGGGAGGCTTATAAGGCCCGGTGTGCCGTAGGTGATGTAAAGAGCGAGACTTAATACCGGAACAAAAAGCGCAATCAACATCATAGCGATGGTTGATATTCGTTTTTCACCTGTCGGTTTCTGGCCCTTCTCACTAACAACGGGATGCTCTTTATCAGCACTCGACAACAACCTTCGTGAGATTTCGACTTTTGCAGCTTTAGCTTCGTCTGCTGCTATGAGCCCACGTTCCTGATCTGCCTCAATCTCCTTAAGTTGATCACGGTAAACAGCGGTATCAGATGTCGTTTGATCAGTGTATCTCGCATAACGATTCATCAGTGGCCAAAGAAGGCCAGCTATTGCCATCGCCGTGACAAATACAAATATGATCCAAAGTAGAATAGCTGGTTCAGAAACCGGCTCCATGCTTCGCCTCGTCCTTTCTTGATCTCTCTATAGGGATAAGGATGAGTGAAGGCTAAAACAAGGCCTTTGTCGGAGACAATAATTCCATAAAACCTAAGTTTATGGATCAAAACCTAGCCAAACAAATGCATGATTCTGTCTGACCATTGGCTATGATTGCTAAGATGAAAACAGGGGAAAACCGAGACTTTGGTTTAAGGCGGATAGGGGAGAGAAGAGAGGGAATACAAAAAGGCGACCCTTATAGAGAGGGTCGCCCAACCAAAAGACTATAATAAACCGGTCTTAGCCAACATTCTTCCATGTGCCATCTGACTGCCTGCAAGCAGTACCTCGCATGGTCTGCGGCTCACCTTTAATATAAATCGTGTGGGTATATCGCCTGCAATGGCGTGCTTGTTGCCTATAAGGTTTACCTGGGATGACTTGACCATAATGACCTGAATCGGGATTGCGCCAAGGTGTTGCAACGCCACTCTGCCCATATTCAAGTGCGCGATACTCAGCCTCAACAGCCACCCGCCGATCTGCTTCATCAAGGGTGCGGCCAATTTCATGGCCAACGATACCGCCAACAACGGCTCCTACCGCGGTCGCAACGACACGACCCGAACCTTTGCCAACCTGGTTTCCAATAATCCCGCCCGCAACAGCACCAACTAAGGTTCCACCGTCGGATCGCGAGAGCCCACCTGGACCGCATGCCACAAGAGTTAGTGGCAAAAGCACCACAATACATGCGCGTATTATTGTCATAGCTCCCTCTTTAACATGAGTTCCGGGACAGAATGAGGCAGATGTCCTCGTAAATCAATCATTCTCGCCGCATCTTGCCGCATCCCTAGCTCCGCTTACTTCTTAAGTATGATGATTCGGGCGAAAATGGGACACTACTGTATTTTGTCCAATAACCTGTTAATTTTGCAATTGTCATGACACAACTTATGCGGCAGGCAAGACGAGCTTTGCTCGCAACCCGTTTTTTGGTGATTCATCAAGTTCAAGCGTTCCATTATAGAGGTGGGAGAGATCTGCGACAATTGACAGCCCAAGCCCTGAACCTGGCTTACTTTCATCCAATCTGCGCCCACGCTGCACCGCTTTTACCCTTTCATCCTCTGACAATCCAGGCCCATCATCATCAACTAATATAATAAGTCTGCCGTTATTCTCGTTATCGCCCCCCTTCAATAACCGTGCAGACAAAACAACCTCAGAGGCCGCCCACTTACAAGCATTATCAAGGAGATTGCCAATCATTTCCTCAAGGTCATGTTTTTCACCACGAAACTTTGCAGTCTGAGGGCATTCCAGTTTCAGAGTAACCGGACGGTGTTCATGAATTTTCTCAAGTGTTCGTATTAATGCTTGAAATACAGGCAACACGTCAGTCACACCACTAATCACACTAGAATGGGCTGCCATCCTTGCCCTTTCAAGGTGATGGGTCACTTGATCACGCATAATATGTGCTTGCTCAATAACTTTTTTTGCAAGTGAGCTCTGTTGGCCCTGTGCTTCGTTTGAGATGACACTTAACGGTGTTTTTAATGCATGAGCTAAATTCCCCACATGCATGCGCGCGCGTTCGACTATGTCACTATTTGATTTTATCAATGCATTAAGCTGTTTTTGCAGAGGTTTAATTTCAATAGGTAAATCCCCCTCAAGCCTTTCGGCCTTGCCGGAACGGATTGCAGCCAACCCCAAACCTATGGCCCTTAATGGACGCAAACCAAACTGAACTTGGAAGAAAGTGGCCGCTGCTAAGCCAAACCCCAAAATCGTAAATGCAATTGCTAGATCTCGGGTAAACTCAGCCTTTGAAGTTGCTATTACCGAACTATCGATCGCTACGGCAATGGAATAACGCCTTTGGTTAGCCCCTTCACCATCCCTAATCTCCTGCTCCATAATTCTAAGTTGCTCGCTTTTAGGGCCTTCTACATAAGCAACACGTATCAGGTCCTCATTGGCCGCAAAGCCCGCTTCGCTTGGTAAGGCTAAAATTTCTGAGACAAGGGAGTCCGAACTAAGTTGTGGTGAATTGCTTTCACCAATTTCCTTGATTTGCCAATAAGTGCCCGAGAAAGGTGTTTCAAATGCCGGGTCTTTAGGGATCGCTCTAAGTTTAACGCGCCCGTCTTCAATTCCACTGGTTTTGCCAAGCAAGTCAATAAGGTAAAAAGTAAGTTGCCTGTCATATTCTTGTTCGATGCTGTCTTGATAAAGTTGAATAAGAACAAGGGCCGCAATTGGCAGCACAATTAATAACCAGACCGCTGCCGATATAAACAGACGAAAAGCAAGGGAATTAAATTTCATCATCGGGAGGCGCAAGACAATAACCTAGACCGCGAACTGTTCTGATAATGTCGGATGGAATCTTTTTACGCAAACGCCCGATGAACACCTCAATTGTATTGGAATCCCGATCAAAATCCTGCTCATATAGGTGCTCCACAAGCTCAGTGCGTGAGACAACCCGACCACGATGGTGCATGAGATACGCAAGAAGACGATACTCGTGAGAGGTTAGCTTAATATGCGATCCCTCAAATGTCACGCGAGCCCCTTTTGTGTCCAGTCTCAACCGCCCACATTCCAACTCAGGCTTTGCATGACCTGTCGAACGACGTAGAAGCGCACGTAACCTAGCAAGTATCTCCTCCATATGGAAAGGTTTGGCAACATAATCATCAGCGCCGGCATCCATACCCGCCACTTTGTCGCTCCACCGGTCCCGCGCCGTCAAAATTAAGACAGGCATGTTTCGCTGGTCCCGGCGCCATTGTTCTAGAACACTGATGCCATCCATTTTAGGTAAACCTATATCTAATATAACGGCATCATAAGGTTCCGTATCCCCAAGAAAATGTCCCTCTTCGCCATCGAGGGCCGTGTCCGTAGCGTAACCTGCATCACTCAAGGCTGTTACAAGCTGCCGGTTTAGGTCTGGATCATCTTCAACGATAAGGATCCGCACGTCATCATTCCCGTACGTAATATATGTCTCTGATTTTAATATAGCTGAAAATGACAGATTTTTGTGTCTATGCAAATGCTGAGATTAACGGCCACGACGAAATCTGAACCACCTAGAGCGAGGTTTCCTTGGAAAGGGTAACGGCCTTATCTTGGGTCTACGTAGCTTGGGAGGGCGAATCGGATCGGCCAATAAAGGTTTACCGGCATTGACTGGAGGCGTAAGGCGCCTTCCGGCAAACGCATCTACAATGACATCTTTCACCTGGCCTCTCGGGCTAATAATACCTAACATGTACACAAAACGCCCATTTTGTTTACACAAATTCGCACGAACAAGCTTGCCCCCGCGACGCAAGACCTGATGACGAATCGTGCGAACCGGTACAAGTCCGTTTTGTGCAATGATGCTGCGTGCCTCAGCCCAGCTATAACAATCGGCGTTCGCTTTGGCCGCTCCAGCAAATAAAATACCGGCACCCACCACAATTGCTAATAGAGCTCCCGGATATGGCCTCATATGCAAACTTTCTCTATCCTTTGACATTATATATTTATACAGAGGTCTCTGAACCGGGTATGAACAAGTTGAGAACGCTGAACAGGCCTAATTTACCAATAATATGGGGAAAGACGATGGTCTGGTAAAGTGGGGAGAAGAGCAAAAATGGGGGGATCAGAGCGAAAGAGTGTTATTAATAGTCAATCGCTTCTTTACTGCCCTTGACCTATTTCATGACAGAGAACATCCCAGGCGGCATTATGCTCACGTACTTGTCGAATTGTGGGAGGGGAGTCGTGGCGGGAATAGGTAATGGGTTCAAAAGCCTGACAAGATGTATCAATCACGCTGATAGGGGTCGTTGTCGCGCATCCTGTCAGACTTAAGGCGTACAGAACGACGAACGGAACGAGCTTTTTCCACGCGACGCTGTTGTTCTGTAAGCGCACGCGATTGAGCCTTTGCTTCACCATGTTTGACATAGCCTTGTATTTTGAGCCAATCGAAAAAACTAAGAAATAGCCGTGCTATCGAACTGAGGAATTTTAGCCAGGTCATTAAAGATCTGAGACGTCGTCTCCTCCTTTTTCTTCAACAAATATAGCAACGACACCAGCAATCGCCGCCAAAGCACCAAAGACCTCATTCCATTGCGCCTCTGTTAAGCCAAGCAAACTGAAACTGGCGAGAAAAACGGCTATGCCAGCAAACGTTGACGGCTCACGAAGCCTATCCAATACAAATTTCATGAATTCACTCCTTTTGTTTCGATGAGTTGAAGAGCTTTGCCGTATGTCGCCATAAGACGACGTGACCATCCGAGGCCAAATGTTCTAAAGAGCCGTCGCAAACCGCCATAATGACGCATGCGACGCGCCATAAATTCATTAAGCAACCGCAAGGTATCGGTGGCTTTTATGGCAGCCATAGTCTTCGGGCCTATCCTTCCGTCCACTTTAACCCTTGCAGCTTTTTGCAGAAGCCGAGTTGCACGCCCAACTCCCTGATTAACTGCGCAATCGAAGACTGCCAGATCAAGCCCAGTCGGCAATAGTGAACAAACACACGGATCCCAATAAAGGCGTTCATAGATTTCAGCGGCTTCGTTTTTTGTAATCGCTCGCACTTCAGCCTTGCTTACGCGTCGTCCCCGAAATCGAGACAAAACCCCTCTAGTAATGCCTAGGTTTGTCGCCCCTCCTGGGTCTAGCGGATGGTCTGTATACCCCCCTTCATAAATCAACACATGCTTTAGTGCGCGTTCAAAAGTCTTGCGCATTTTAGGTCCTCCAAAAGAAAAGCCGCCTCTAACGGCGGCCAATGCAAAGTTAATAAAATTTGAATTCGCGACTCTTCGAGTCACCGACGTTTTTTCATGAAAAACCAGAGTCGAACCACCCCCAGAACAAGACCAATGACAAGTGTCGCCGTCGTTAAAAGTTCATTGAGATTATTCAACCACGGCGCCCAAGCAGGTGACGTAATTAGACCACTTGCGACTAAGCTGTCTTGAACACTGTTGGAGGGTCCGTCCTTCATAATCAGGGCAATCTTTTCTGTCCGCGGATGAAGCCGCGAGCGAGATTTCTACGGTTCGCCATTAGACCGTTGCCTCTCTTGGCACTCCACGGCCATAAGCAGAGCTAAGTTGATAGACTTTGACGTCGTAAAACGATTGAACCGAACCGAAATCCAACTGCTGCTCCGCTTCCGTGTAAGTAATCGCAGGGCTCGTAGCGCTCAGCGTCCGTTTAACGGTTGCACCATCCAAAATATCCACCTCGTAAAGCTCGGCACCTTCTCCAAGCGGCACCTCGGTTGTTTCCCAGCTATCACCACCCACACGCGTGCGCCGAACCCAACTTATGTCCAAATCATTGCCGTTACGTGCACCTTTGACGTGAACCGGGCTGAGGGGCTTCAGCGCCAAGCCGGAAAAAGACCTACTCTCATCTTGATAGGATACATGGTTGATATCACGATTGGCCGGACCATATTTCCAATTAAACGACAAGCCAATTTCATCAACCGTCATATCTACCTGGCCGACAGCACCATCAAGTAAGACGAAACGAGCACCCGCTAAAACAGGATCACGCATCACCTTTTCCGTGCCAGCTTGTCCCCGTAAAAAATTGGAGAGGTCGTATGTATTTTCATCGACAAGAACAGCATCTCGGAATTGGATGACTTCCCATTCACCATCGGCGTTTTCAATTGCCGCCACATTGCCCCCTCCAAAAACCGCCAACTCCTTCAGGGATTGAAGCCAGCCATTATCGAGCTTGACTCGAAGGGTATTGCCACGGTCCCATCGGCTCGTGGGCCCAGAATAAAAATCTTCCTCTGTTATACCTATCGTAGCAGGTGACCTCGCCAGCGTATTGAGATCAAAACCGGTCGTGTCGGGCGAGCGGTAAAAAGCAACTGATCCAGGCCACGGCGATTGATAGGCCGCAACGTAACCCGCATGAGGCACCTCATCACCACTAAGTAGCGGCAAATCAAGAAAAGCGGCAATAGCGGGCCCAAATACGGATGTTTGAGCTATTGAGGCTGTCCGTTCTGGCGCACGCTGAGAAGAAAAAATGCCGGGCTCAATCGAAAGGGCTGTGATCTTACGGTCCAACGCTTCAGCCGTTTCCGTTATCCGTAGCCTGTAGCCGCGTCCGTTTGCATTCAGCTCTATTACATCAGAGGGCTCGAGACCCATACGGCTTGGCGGTAAAGCCAATTGCGCTTGTTCGCGGGCCGCCCATGCATCGTAGAGCCAGCTCTCCGCAACATTTTGTGCGCGGGCCTGCCCCATAACAATAGGAAGCTGAGCCGTCGCAATGCGTTCACTTTTTTTTA
The DNA here is from genome assembly GCA_965224165.1 of Methyloligellaceae bacterium. Classification (GTDB taxonomy): domain Bacteria; phylum Pseudomonadota; class Alphaproteobacteria; order Rhizobiales; family CBDCYM01; genus CBDCYM01. The sequence goes on from CBDCYM010000011.1 coordinate 3,560,680, forward strand.
TGAGTCTGCGGGCTTCAACTGCTGCCTGCCGGTAATCCGCGGCGCCATCGATATAGGTTACCTTGGCAACCAAAGGCAGCTCCGTTTCCTGTCTTCGCGTCAGTGTAAAGACCTCTGTCTCGGCCCCCTCTTCAACTAAATCATCTAGTGTGAGTTGCGCTTGAACACCGCGTTGTCCGCGGTGTGCAAATTTAATTTTATCTGCGCTCTCGAAGCTATCGAAGAAAAAGGAAAGCTCTAAAGGCTGTAATGCACTACGCGCTGACATGATGCGATCAATCACATAACCGTCCATCACACCGGAAAGCTTAACGGCATCAAAATCTGAAAAACCAAAGTCCTCTAAGATTTGACGAACAGTTTCCGCGAGCGGTGCATCTGCAACACGCCCGGTCAACCAGTGACCAAAGGTCCAATTGGCCGCATCCCCCCATGTTGAAACATCATTTGGGAAGGCCGGGAACGGCCGCGCATCCCATGTGTAAACTGCAATATTCTCGACATCGACCATACGTCCCGTAAAGACACCCGATTGCGGATTTGAGCCAGTAACATAATTTGCATGGCCTGGATCAAAAAATTCATGAAACGCCTGCAGATAACGCCTTTGCATGGTATCGTCCCGTGTACCACGGGAGTAGTAGGGAAACGCAGACTCAGAGCTTTTAGGGTCAATAAAAACGTTCGGCTGATTAGCTCCCTTATCAACAACCGGGCAACCAATTTCCGTAAACCAAATAGGTTTTGATTCCGGCACCCAGGCTGTTGGTGATGCATTTTCAATGCCGCCGGGGCGATTATAATGTTGGTTCTGCCACCAGGAGCGAATATCTTTAAAGCGGAACACCCAGGGTTTGGCCGCAGCTCCATCGGTAATTACTGTGCGAGTTTGATTATCCCGATCGGTTTGGCTGGCATAGAACCAATCAAAACCTTCACCCCCAAAGATATTTCCTTTGAGATAATCCGGGTCGTATATGGACCTGGTTCCTGCTTGATAATCCAGATGGTTTTCCCCGTCACGCCAATCGGCGAGCGGCCAATAAACATCGATGCCGATGGCATCGATGTCAGACGCACTCCAAAGGGGATCGAGATGAAAATAAACATCTCCCGTACCATCACTTGGATGATGCCCGAAATACTCAGACCAATCCGCCGCATAAGTCACTTTGGTGCCAGATCCCAAAACGGTTTTTACATCCGCTGCCAATTGCACCAGATCAGAAACAAAAGGATAGCCTGATGCGCTTTCTCTGACTTGCGTGAGCCCTCTCAACTCTGAGCCAATCAAAAACGCATCCACGCCTCCCGCCGCTTTGCATAAATGCGCGTAGTGAAGGATCATGCGGCGATACGTCCACTCGGCCGGCCCGGAATAGGTGACGGACGTGCCTGCTATCGCGTAATCACTAACAGCAGCGGTTCCAAGAAACGAACTAATCTGTGTTGCGGCCGCCGCTGTTTTATCCGGGCTACCAGCTTCGCCCGGTGCCGGATCAACCGTAATACGGCCCCGCCACGGATAAACCGGTTGACTGGAAGCGCCTGTATAAGGATCGGTTAGACTGTTCCCCTCAGGCACATCCATAAGAATAAAGGGATAAAAAGTGACCTTGAAGCCGCGAGCTTTGAGGTCCTGAATTGCGGACACAATAGAGGCATCGGAAGGTGTTCCGCCGAAAGCCGGGCGGCCATCTTTGGTGGAAACCACATAGGCGGTTGATCTGGCGACCCCTGAGACTCCCCAGCTATCGGGTGCCGTGACCTTATCTTGTGTTTCTACGCCGGGCCGGAGTGTGCATTGTGCAGCTCTTAGATCTGAGCCAAACCAGCTTGCAATCAAAGAAACCGATCCGGTGTTCGGCAAAGCTTCTTCAAGTTGATCAAGTGAGGCGTCCCAATCAGATCCTCCAAGCCGCGTATGGACATTTTCCGAAATTGTTAAACCGCCACCACCGTCTCTTGTAATCTGATCTTTTTCATAAACAAACTCACCCGCTCCAGGAATGAGTGTCACGGCGCGGACTTGAGATTCAAAGCTATCGACGCTGCGAAAGATTTCAAAACTAAGCTGTGGCAGGCGGTTACCAAAGCGGGCAAGGGGCATTCGTTCAAAGACGACATATGCTGTCCCCCGATAAGCCGGCGCATTATCTGTGCCCTCTTTTGCTTCGATCAAACTATCAGGCAACTGGTCTTCTGTGCCGCGATAAACCCTGTAAATAAAGCCCGATAAATCAAGCTCTTTGCCGTCGGCCCAGATGCGGCCAATGCGGGTGATTTCTCCCTCCGCAACAGCAACAGCAAAGTTGGCATAGTAGAGATAGTCCGTCCGTTGCACCGATTGTCCGCCACCGGAAAGGCCTTTCCCGCCTCCTGAACTTTGTGTCGACGTGACCGCCTGTTCTTCAAAATTGGTTGCCCAAATGATCTGCCCGGAAAGGCGTACCCGCCCATAAACACGCGGGATATCCGAGCCTTCCGTTGAAGATGTTACTTGCAGATCGGAAAGGCGTGCGCCCTCCGTCACTTTGGACTGGCCAGACGATCCAAAAAGCGCCTGATCGACATATCCGCCGACGAGAGATCCGGCTGCCTGACCAATCGCTGCACCGGTAATTGTCGCACCGAAAGCGGATAGGCCTGCGGGAAGCAACGCACCCCCAACCGCTGAGCCAATGGCTGCGAAAGCCAATGTCGCCATAATGAATTCTCTATTGTGTTAGATAAAAATACTCAGTTGTGCTTCATCTCATAGCAGAGACAAGTTAGACAGACGGTGTTTCGCCTGATAACACTGTCGCAAACACATCCGTATCAACGTTTCCACCAGTAAGAATCACACCAACCTTTTTGCCGTACATTTTTTTCTTTTCTTGCATCAAGGCAGCGTAAGAAGCAGCTCCCGCCGGTTCCACCAGGTTATGCGTATCTTGATAGTATGCCCGCATAGCGTTTGCCACCTCATCATCCGTGACCCGGATAATACGCGCGGCACCCTTCCAAATGATCTTCAAAGCCTCTTGTGAAGGCGAGCGGGTTGCAACGCCATCAACAAAAGTCCGAGCACTCTCGGTTTCTACAACACGGCCTGCTTCAAATGAGCGGGCGTGGGCATCGGCTTCAGTACTGACAACGCCAATGATTTCTGTTTTCAAACCCAAGATATCACGGGTTGTGATCAGCCCACAAATACCTGACCCCATACCGATGGGCACATAGACCACATCAAGATCCAGCACATTTTTGAAAAGCTCCAATGCATAGGTGGCAACGCCGCGCACGAGCGGCACTTCAAAGGGCTCTATCATGCGCAGGCTATCACGCTGAGCAAGACGCCCCGTTTCCTCACGCGCGAGTTGAAAGTCATGACCATAGACAATCAAATTCGCACCCCAGGCCTCCATCGCCCGATTCTTTTCGACGCTGTTTCCCTCCGGCACGATAACCGTAACGGGGAGGTCATATGCTCTTGCGGCAAACGGAATACTTTGCCCATGATTGCCCCTGGTCGCAGTAATAAAACCATTGATTGTCTCGCCGCTCTTAGCCAGTTCATCCATATAAATGAACCCGCCACGAACTTTGAAAGCTCCGATCGGCGTATGGTTTTCGTGTTTAACCCAAACTTCGCAGCCGGCTCGCTCTGACAATAGCGGCCAAAGATATTGAGGTGTGGCTGACATTCGACCAAGAACAATTTCGTGGGCTGATTCAAGATCCGAAAGGGTAAACACCTGTTCCCGCTCCATTGAGTGTTGCTAATTTAAAGCTAACATTACACCACTCCAGGAAAAACAAACACCCCGGCAATCCGCCGCCGCCACCAAGGCACAATATGCACCTCGCTCACCGGCGCACCCTCAACGGCATGCACCATTTTGGATGGTTCGGTCATAATTGCTGCATGCTTGGCAATAAGCCCGTGCCGATACCTGAAAATCAGAACATCCCCGGGAGCCGCATGCTCAGCCGCCGTTTCAATGAGATGCCGGCGCGCGCCAGAGATCATCGTCTCTTCGCCCCGGGCTTCAGCCCAGTCGGGTGAATAAGCGGGAAGCACTTCGGGCTCATGACCGAACAATTCTCGAAAAACACCACGCACCAAACCGAGACAATCAGCTCCAACCTGCTTGGAGCTTGCCTGATGGTGATAAGGTGTTCCGATCCATGACCGAGCCAGCGCAACAATTTCACTTCGCGAAGCCGTCATGAAATTCGGCTTTGGCCATCATTTTCAGAGTCATCACTATTTGGATAAGAGAGCGCGAAATCATTCCCCGGCATATGAGGAAAGCCACGGAAATTTAGTGTATTCGAGAACTTATTTTTGCATGTTGCAAATTGCTTGTCACAACCGGCGATAATCGTAAATCCATCCCCCACAGTCACGGACTCGCTCATAGACTGCCAAAGCTCCAATGTCACAATACCCCCCGTGTTAGCGTGCAATTTCACCTCCATCTCATGACCTAGGTTAGCGCCAGATGTCCAGGTCAAAAGACCCCGTGAAAACCAGTCATCTGAAAAACTGCCAAGGCCTGAAACTGTGAAAAGCCGTTCGCTGGTGATGTCTGAAACCGTTCCCGATCCCTTATAGGTTGCTAATTCTAGATCAACCATGCACCGTCCATCCCCCAAATCGGCGTCACATCCGAACTGAAAACTGCGGCCCTTGGGTTGTTGCAAATAGTGAGTAAGCCCACGAATTTCAGCGGTAAAAGCCACTTGCCCGCGCTGAACCTCGCCGATGCTACCCTTGCGTATCAATATGCGTTGGCTTACATCCTGCCAATTGACGCGGAAAATTTCGACAGTTGCATCATCATAAAGGCCAGCAGCAAGATCATCTTCACTTAAACTTTCAGAACTAAGGGCTCCATCCACATCGAGATTGTCGACATTAAGACCAACGGTCTCTTTTATCTCCGTTCCCGCAAACCCTGTTGCCGCCGCAAATGTTGTGCCGTCAAAACTGAGATCATTGTCATGATCCGTAAAGCCTTGCACAACACCATCTTGACGCGTAAGCCGCCAACACCAGCAAAGCGTTGTTGCTCCTGAATCAAGGTGGCTTTGTAAACCTGCAGGCAGCGTCTTCATGGAAGAATCTCCACAATCGGAATGTTTTGCAGGCTGCCACTGTTGAACTTAGCAAGATTGACCTCAAGACGGTCAGTGTCAAAACGAGCCGGCACATCAAAAAGGAAGCCGGCCGTCACCGCTGCCCCGCTCGCTGGGATATGCCCGGATTGAAAAGTAACAACACCTGTTGTGTTATCAATTGTGTAAGCGGTGCCCTCCACCTGAACAACGCTATCAACCGCAATAAGAACACTACCAGAAACAGGTTTTTTGATTTCTCTAACAAAGGGAGCGAATGTCGTTCCATAAGTTTTGGAGAGCTGAAAAGCAGCTGTTACCCCATCTCCGGTTCCAATGGATTGATCCGTTGCAGAAGGCATCCCATTAGGCGAGCAGGATTTATGATCGCCATGATCTTTCCAGCGGAAACCATAAAGCCGTCCCCGCCGCTCTTCAAAAAACGCCAACACCTCATAGAGATCATCAAGGGTTTTGATACCATAGCCAGCGTTATAGCGCCGCCGGGAATTTGCCCAGCGTGTGTTGCGCTCTTCTCGCCCTGAACCAAGAATGACCACGTCGGTACGCCGCTCAGGTCCACCGGACGACCCAAAGGAGATCCGGGTGGGAAATTGTGTTTCGTGAAATGCCATAATTTTTCTAGAGATCAACCTGAGTTATGGATAAGCTACATCCTCTTGAGGCCCTACACACTCGGAGTCATTCCCGCGAAGGCCCACTGCTGTCCGGTTTAATTCTTGAAGCGCTTGAAACGGCATCGCCACTTGTCGTGTCGTGAGGTTTGACAGCATACGCCAATAACCTCCCCCCTGGAGGGGAAGGCCGGCGCGAAGCGCCGGGTGGGGGGGGATTCATAAGACAATTCATGCTCTTGCACTTGCCTCCATCACCCCCATCCCAAACGCCAAGCGACTTAGCCCTGGGGGGCTAAGCCAGTGGCGTTTGGCCTTCCCCCCTCGAAGGGGGAAGGAAACAAGTGGCTCCGCCAAATCCCTGTCTAGATACCTTGAAATAGCTCTCTGCCGGACGGGGTTTGTAACCCCGTCCGCAATGTTCATCAAACAACACTTCCAACTATTGGCATCGGAGCATAAAACTCCCTGTTTCATTCTATTTTATGTCCTCTTTCACTATTGGTTTTTGTCAACGGCTTCATGAACAGTGTGGACGGGGCTGCAAGCCCCGTCCAGCGAAAGGTGGCGCTGCCAAAACCATGTCTCTATACTTCGAGATGGCCATAGGTCTTTTAAAACAAAACACTTTTCACCTTCACCTAAAAATTCCCCGGACACCAATACGCCTTCGCGAGAATGACGGCGTTTGCGGCTTGTGAGTGCATTAATCTCTCTCACCATATTTTCTTGAATTGGTTGTAAATGAAAAACAACAGATCACATCTCTTATCCATAACTCGGGTTAGAGATTACGTGATCCGCGCGAAACAGCTCGATTTAACATCGCTGAGATTTGTGATTCAGAACGCCGGAAACTTTCTGCATCCGGCGTTGAAACGTTAAACGTGATGTTCACTGGAGCAGGGGCTGCTGATTTAACGCCTAGCCGTCCGTCCTGTCCCCTTGCAAGGGGCAAAATCGCTTCAGGGCCCGCCTCTCCTGCGAGACCCAATTGCCGTGAACCGAAGGGAAACGTAATTGGCGAATTTATCACGCCTCCCTGAGCAAATGGCACGGGCATTCTGGCATTGATCACACCACCTTTTGCAAAACCGGTAAAACTAGAAACCGCCGATGAAAAGAACGAACCAACGGCCTTCTCCAATGGCTTGAACGCAGCTTTAAGCGCCATTTTGGAAAGAGATAACGCAAGTGTACGGAGCACATCGCTAAGATTGCGCCCGCGGATTGCGGCATTTGAAAAAGCTGAGGTCAGACTGCGGCCAAACTGTGCGCTCAGTCGTCCCATATCTTTCAGGCTTTTTTGCAAAGGTGCGGTATCTGCACCGATCTTAACAATAAGCCCTTCGGTCGTTTCTGTCATCGTCGCAAAATACTTTCTTTATCAGGAAAACGCTCCATAAGAGCCGTTAAGTCCCTCCTCGCCGGGGGGGACGGCGAGGAGGGCGGGCCAAAGACACCTGTTAGCGCGGCATCAAGTTCGCGAGGGGTCATAGCCCAAAACTCTTTTGGTGATAAACGGAGAACCCCAAGCCCAGCGGACATAATATCCAGCCATGGCAGGGCTTCATCTGGCTTTCGCGCGCCATCCACGGGCGCCTTCAGGACTTTCCCGAATTGACTGTCTCATCTTTATTGCCAGAGTTTTTGTCAGCGCTGTAAGTTGCGGCAAGCAATTGGCTGACAATATCGACAAAGGCAGCCGCGCCGCCTTCAACACGCATTTCAGCAACGTCAGCGTCATCGATCATATGCCCACCTCCCCTGAGGCCGGCACCAAGAATACGAATGGCGTCCTGCGCCTTAATACGACCAGTTTCAAAACGCTCCGCAACAGCAAGCATGTCTTCTTCGCCAAACGCATCTTCGAGCTCGGCCAAAGCACCAAGTGTGAGGCACAAGCAATAAGGCTTTCCATTCAGAATAGCCTCAATTTCACCCCGCTGCCGGTTCACCATATTGTCTAGCTCTGCATACACGGGTTTATGCGGCGGTAAAGGTGAGTGCCCCGGCAGACTCAAGAGCAAGCTCAAAGGAAAGCTCGCCATCATGTTGGCCGGTAAACTCAAGAGCTGTTATTTGGAAGGCACCCTCGACTGTGCCGAAATCAGGAATAATTACTTGCCAATCACGAAGCGTGGCATTGAAAAAATAGCTTCGCACCGTTTCATCCGAAGCAGCATCTTTAAAAATTCCGCTTCCTGCGATGCGTGCACTTTTAACGCCTGCGCCTGCCAAAAGTTCGCGCCACTCACCGGTAGACTCGGTGTCGGTCACATCAACAGTCTCGGTATTGAACGCAAGGCTGCGCGAACGAAGTCCGGCAACGGTCGTGAATGTGCCAACTCCATCACTGTCAACCTTGAGTAAGAGGTCCTTGCCCTTTTGGGCCACCATGATGTCACTCTCCTGTCGTTATGAGAAATAAGGGAAGTGCTGGGAAACAGCACCTAAAGTCCCTTTGCAAAATGGGACGTGAATTGAACAATCTCTTTAAAGAAGTTTGTCGGAAAGTCTCTATTGGATGCGCGGATTTGATCCACTGCTGTCCGGTTTAACTCCGCCGGACGAAGTTACAAGCCCCGTCCAGCAGAAGGATCGTTCTCACTCCGCCGGACGGGGTTACAAACCCCGTCCGCAATGTTCATCAAACAACAATTCCAAATTGCTGGCGTCAGCGTATAAAATCTCTTGTTTAACCCTGTCTTATGTCCTCTTTGGCCATCGGTTTTTATCAGCCACTTTATGAATAGTGTGGACGGGGCTGCAAGCCCCGTCCAGCGAAGGGTGGCTTATGCTGCGCGGAGAGGGCAAACCGAGCGTGCGTGTGATTTAGCGTCCCCATCGTTGTTTCTGTTTTGCTCGGAAGCTCAACATAATTTCGCCCATTGCAGCAGACTCTTCGTCATCCCCATGTAGTTGGGGATCCAAATGTGAGTCAGATTTAGATTCCCGCCTTCGCGGGAATGACGTTGTGATAACGTGTTTGCTCCTCCGCCGGACGGGGTTTGTAACCCCGTCCGCAATGTTCATCAAACAACAATTCCAAATTGCTGGCGTCAGCGTATAAAATCTCTTGTTTAACCCTGTCTTATGTCCTCTTTGGCCATCGATTTTTGTTGGCCACTTTATGAATAGTGTGGACGGGGCTGCAAGCCCCGTCCAGCGAAGGGTGGCTTATGCTGCGCGGAGAGGGCAAACCGAGCGTGCGTGTGATTTAGCGTCCCCATCGTTGTTTCTGTTTTGCTCGGAAGCTCAGCATAATTTCGCCCATTGCAGCATACTCTTCGTCATCCCCATGTAGTTGGGGATCCAAATGTGAGTCAGATTTAGATTCCCGCCTTCGCGGGATTGACGTTGTGATAACGTGTTTGCTCCTCCGCCGGACGGGGTTTGTAACCCCGTCCGCAATGTTCATCAAACAACAATTCCAAATTGCTAGCGTCAGCGCATAAAATCTCTTGTTTAACCCTGTCTTATGTCCTCTTTGGCCATCGGTTTTTTATCAGCCACTTTATGAATAGTGTGGACGGGGCTGCAAGCCCCGTCCGGCGGAAGGATCGTTCTGCATTAGTGCGGCTCGTCATCACATCGTCGGCTAAAGCCTCCTCGCAATTGTTTTGCAGAGGATTCTTTTTGGCTACGACATTGTTTTATTATGAGATGCTCTACACCGGCTCCGTCACCGCACGATAGCGAACAATGCCATGATAATGTTCGCCGTCCGGATCACGCCTTGTATCGGAAAATTCTTGCCTCAGATTAACTAGGTTATGGTCCGTCACAATAAGTGGGGCATCATGAAGAATATCCTGAACAGCAGCGATAATTTCATGCGCTTCCTTCTTTCCGCCTGACAGTGACCAAACATGCAAGGTAATAATATGTTCCTGACCATCTTCGGATCCCGTGCTCCAATCCCGCGCCAGGCTCTGGCCAAGGGTTACATATGGATAGGACGGATTTTGCGGAACGTCGTCATAAATCTTAGGTCCACCGAGTAACGATGTCAGAACTGCATCGTTCGTTAATGCCTCATAGATACTCTTTTGAAGCGACCATGTTGCGTTCAACATCGCGGTTCTACCTCCGTCTTATCAACTGCTGGACCGTCTCGCTGCTTGGCGAACGGCAGACGCCAATAAACTACGGACACCTTTAGTCACATTCGGTGAGACCTTTGCGAATGCTTGACTTAACCACGGATTCTTTTGGCCCTGATGTATTCCAAACTCTCTGTCGCTCCCTTTGTGTAAAGGCGTTCCTATATGGATACTAAGCGAGCGATCATCGGATCTTATTTTAAGCGATTCTTTTAGAATCGCCACGCTGTTACTATCGAGCCCTTCGTGTTCCAAATTGCGAACCACCTCACTTTTAATTTGTTCAGCAATATCTTGGAGATGCATATCCAATCCAGGGAAATCGGCTAGATGAGACAGCTTCTTTTCAAGAAGTGCCTGACCTTTCAATTTGACAGAAATAATCATAGATCTCGTTCTTCACAGAAACACTTTAAGCGCCGACGTTGTTCTTCAGGGTCAAACCGGGCCAGAATGTGAAAAACGCGTGATCCCATGCGGAACCGCATGGCAGGAATAATGTCATTTCTGTACCGGATAATAATCTCATGGGTCAGGTCGCCGGCGATTCGATCCGCCTTGTTTCTCTCTCCTCCCGTTAGTGGGTGGATAGCCCCCCAAAGGGTTGCGACTTCAACCCAACTTTCCGTAACACCACCTCCACCATCATCACCGCGAACAGCTTGTTCAAGGATGAGCCTGTGACGCAGTGCCCCAATTCTGTCGTCACTCATAGATGGATCCGCCTATAAGGATCAAGCAAACCTGATACTGTTCCTGGTACCGAAATTGGGCGGCCACCAAGTGCAACGGGTTCGCGTCGCTCATACCAATGCGCGATCAATAACAACAAAGCTTGCCGGATTGGTTCAGGCACATCGCTTGCCCCATTGCCGTAACCTGCCACGAAAGCTACCTCTACACCGTTGGCCGGACGTCCGGGCGGAGGCCAGGACGCCGTGTTTTGACGCACAACACGGCCTGGGTCTGATGAGGCATCAACAAAGTAATTACTAGCATCCCAGATTATTGCCGTGTCATCTTCTGCATATGTACGAACATCAGTGACGCTTTGAAGGGGTGCAATGGGAAGAGTCAAAACACGCGCCTCAGGCCATTGATCAAGAAATAAAGACCAGCTTTGCGTGATCAAAGACCGCCCTAATGACACTTCTACATGAATACGCGCGGCTGTAATCAAGCTCGCGATGAGCGTATCCTCATCACTCAAATCTACGCGCAGATACGCTTTGGCTTCCGTCAGTGTAACGGGCTCCACCGCTGGACCGCTGGTTAACACAAGTGCCATTGTTGACGCCTCTTATTGATCTGTTTGATAAAAATTGCGGCCGCAGTGGGGAGAAAGGAACACTGCGGCCGCAGAGTTTTGCATGTGATGTGACACATGCCACCGGGAGATTAAGACGTGCCGAACTTCAAAAGTTTGATGGCATCGAAGTCCTGCACGCCACCACCGACACGTTTTGTCGTGTAGAACAGAACATATGGTTTCGCACTATAAGGATCTCGAAGCACGCGGATCCCCACACGATCCACGATAAGATAGCCACGGCTAAAATCGCCAAATGCGATAGAGTAGCTATCGCTCGCGATGTTTGGCATGTCCTCAGATTCCGCGATTGCAAAATTCATGAGGGTCGATGCGGCACCGGCCCGCTCACCGGGCTGCCAAACATAATTGCCATCGGCATCCTTGATCTTGCGGATTTCAGCTTGTACAGCGCGGTTCATGACCCAATGGGCATTAGCGCGGTAGCCGGATTTGACCGAATAAATCAGATCGACGAGATCATCACTTGGATTTGTCGCGTCAAAGCCGCCAGCCGTTCCTGTGATCACATAACCTAAATTGCCCCAACTCCAAGAGCTGTTATCGACCTTAGTGTAGTCGAGAAACCCCTTAGGCTTATTAACGCCATCTCCGATTACAAAAGCTGTACCCTCCTGCTCGGCAAAAGCAATCCGCACTTCCTCGGCGATCCATTCATCGATATTGACTGCTGAGTCATCGAGTAATGTCGATGTCGCGGACGGCATGGCGTAAAGTTCCATGGTCGGGAAGGTAAGTTCTGCAAGGGTCGGAGAGGTTGTCTCAGGCCGAGCTGCGGTTTCAGCAACCCACCCTGTACCGGGCCCGGAAATCGAGAACGGCTTTTTATACGTCGAAGAGCTGACCTGGCGTACACCTGCGATCGCACGAATAGGCGAGATATCATTGAGCGAACGCATAATGGTCCGCTCGGTTTCATCGGGGACCAGATAACCGCCATCCGGATCAGAGCCCACTGATAAGGCCTTTTCCTCAAGCCGTTTCAACTGGCCCTGCTCACCATTACGGATATAGCTGTCAAAAGCCGCTTTATGTTGCAGCACAGCTCCGCTTGTCACGCCCGTTCCACCAAGCCTTGGCCGGGCAGATTTGAGAGCAAGATCATCAACGATCCGTTTTTGCTCATCCACAGTGCGGTTAATCCGCTCCAGCTTTTCCGATGTCAAAACATCCGCAGACATATGGCGCTCAATTTCATTGAGCCGCTGGTCATTGGTTTCTTTGAACGCTTCAAAAGCGCGCATAAAATCTTCAAAAGCATCGGCGATGTGCTCGCCAGACACTGATTTGGTCTCCAGTTTTTCTGAAGAGCTAAATTTTTCCGAAGGAAAGTTTTCCGTCATATCATCCTCTTTTATCTGTCACGCATTACATCCGCCGCCCGGCGCAATAACGGCACCAGACGCGCGTTTCGCTTAGCCTCGCCGGCAGCGTCCTGCTTGGCAGTGAGGGCTTTGAACCCGGACTTCAAAATTGTCCGGGCTTGAGAGCGCGTAAACCCAGCCTCCCGCATAAGCCAGCGCTCGAATTCACGTTCCGTTGGCGGAAGAGAAGCAAAAGGTCGTTTTTTCACTGTGTTTACCCGTGCATCGGGCTGCATCGGAAAGGTCACGACCGAAATTTCCCAAAGGTCGACTTTTTCTAATCTGCGGATACCTGTTTTTGGATCACGCCGCCCCTCAACGGCACGAAAGCCAATAGAAAGGCCGTCCAACGCACCTGCCCGCATCAAACTCAGCACTTCCCGGGCGCGAGCAACATCCGGCATAAGCTGCCCTTTGACATAAAGTCCCTTGGCATCTTCCCTAAGCGTGAGCCAAACCCCAATTGGTTCGGCTGGGTCATGTTGAAAGAGCATTTTGATGCCCTTTATCCCACGGCTTGCAAGGCTCAACCGGAACGCACCGGGCAATATAATGTCGCGCGCCAAGTCTTCCATGTTGAAGAGGCTGGCATAGCCTTCAAAGGTGCCGTCTGCGTCCACTCGTTTTAGATCAACAGGTGCAAATTTCACTTCACGCTCCCTAAGGAACGTCTCAAAACCATCTTTGGGCATGTTTGGATTTACTCTTTGGTTTTATTCCACCGACCATTAGAAATAGCCGGTTGGCAGTCAAACACCATGCAAGCCTTCCGCCACTTGGCGCAGCGCGCGGTTGTGCTTACCAAAGGACATTAAGAAAAAATCATAATGCTCTTTGCTACTACTCAGTAACTGTCCGGCCCAGCCGGTCACCCGTGTCCAGGGGCCCATAACCGACAGCAGCGCGTTTCTCATTGATTGTGAGGAAATCTGACTGACGCACACGCTCCCAAAGCGCTTCCCGTTCTGATGTCAAGGCCTCAACACGATCAAGATCAGCCTTAAGCGCAAGCCCATCACCAAAGGCAGGGCCAAGCCAGGCAATGATAGCTTTTGTCGTTCGCGAAACTAACGGCAGAACCGTTTGCCGCCAAAAGGTTCGGTTGGCTTCTGAATAGTTTGAATAGGTGTTGTCCCCTGGAATACCAAGCAACATTGGCGGAACCCCAAGAGCAAGAGCAATCTCACGGGCCGCTACATATTTTGCTTCAATGAAATCCATGTCACGCGGGCTTAACCCCATAGACTTCCAATCAAGCCCCCCTTCAAGAAGCAACGGGCGGCCCGCATTGCCCGCACCTTGGAAGTTGTTTTCAAGTTCTTGCTTGAGACGCTCAAATTGTTCGGTAGAAAGATTGCTGTCTTTTGATGTGTAAACAAGCGCTCCAGACGGCCGCGCCGCATTGTCTAAAAGTCCTTTGTTCCAGGCGCTTCCCTGATTGTGAATGTCGATCGCAGATGCCGCCGCTTCGACCGGGCTTAAGCCATAATAATCATCCGTGGGATGAAAAAGCGCCATATGGAGGATAGGTGGGATACCGCCCTCCACCTCTTGATTAAAGCGTACCGTTTGCCCATTAGCTGTATATTCATAGGCCACGGGCCAGCCATCACTCCCAGGCACCACTTTCATGCGATCGGGCCTTAATGCATGAAGTTCGCGGATCTGCCCACCAATACTCACAGCTTCCAAATAACTATTGCCCGACACCAAAAGAAACCCAAACCAACTCTCCAAAAGATCCGGCCCGCACTCGGTACGATTCGGCCTTGCCAAGAGATCAAGCAGGGGATGTTGATCGAGCTCTCGTCCCTCTTGAAAGAGCAACAGAGGAACAGAGGCGGCGGCCTCGGAAATCATACGCACGCAACGATAAACGACAGCATTTTGCGCATACCCCTCCTTAGCGAAGGCTACATAGTCGCGCGGCGTCCACACGGGCTGACCTTGGCTGTGAAGAGCGATAAGCGGGCCTGTGGCGCTGTCCTTGGTCTGCAAATCCTCGTTTCCGCCTGGCGCAAATAATCGCGCAAGCGTTTTCAGTAACGGCATGTCATTGGAGCTCCGTTTTGGAATTTCAAAAAATCAGAATTTACTAGAGCGTTATGAGGCTAAATTATGCTCAACTTCCGAGCAAAACAGAAACAACTAGACGCTAAATCACACGCACGCTCGGCTTGCCCTCACCGCGCAGCATAAGCTACCCTTCGCTGGACGGGGCTTGCAGCCCCGTCCACACTATTCATAAAGTGGCCGACAAAAATCGATGGCCAAAGACGACATAACACAAGATTAAACAAGAGATTTTATGCTCCGACGCCAGCAATTTGGAATTGTTGTTTGATGAACATTGCGGACGGGGTTACAAACCCCGTCCGGCAGAGGAGCAAACACGTTATCACAACGTCATTCCCGCGAAGGCGGGAATCTAAATCTGACCCACATTTGGATCCCCAACTACATGGGGATGACGAAGAGTATGCTGCAATGGGCGAAATTATGCTGAGCTTCCGAGCAAAACAGAAACAACTAGACGCTAAATCACACGCACGCTCGGCTTGCCCTCACCGCGCAGCATAAGCTACCCTTCGCTGGACGGGGCTTGCAGCCCCGTCCACACTATTCATAAAGTGGCTGACAAAAATCGATGGCCAAAGACGACATAACACAAGATTAAACAAGAGATTTTATGCTCCGACGCCAGCAATTTGGAATTGTTGTTTGATGAACATTGCGGACGGGGTTACAAACCCCGTCCGGCAGAGGAGCAAACACGTTATCACAACGTCATTCCCGCGAAGGCGGGAATCTAAATCTGACTCACATTTGGATCCCCAACTACATGGGGATGACGAAGAGTATGCTGCAATGGGCGAAATTATGCTGAGCTTCCGAGCAAAACAGAAACAACTAGACGCTAAATCACACGCACGCTCGGCTTGCCCTCACCGCGTGGCATAAGCCACCCTTCGCTGGACGGGGTTACAAACCCCGTCCGGCAGAGGAGCAAACACGTTATCACAACGTCATTCCCGCGAAGGCGGGAATCTAAATCTGACTCACATTTGGATCCCCAACTACATGGGGATGACGAAGAGTATGCTGCAATGGGCGAAATTATGCTGAGCTTCCGAGCAAAACAGAAACAACTAGACGCTAAATCACACGCACGCTCGGTTTGCCCTCACCGCGCAGCATAAGCTCGGTCAAAGCCCAAACAAGGGCATCCACCCGGTCGGGACTTCCACCACCGGAAAGCCCATCGCGGGCAAAATCACACATTTGATCTTCAAGCGCCGGAAAGCAGCCCACATGGGAGACACGGCTTTGTTCATAAAGTGCCGCAACCGGTTCGGCGCGCAGCCACTTCCCCCGGCTTGCATGAACCGTGCGAACAGGAACGGTGGCATCCACCTGAGCAATAACACTTGTAACCAGCTCACCCCCTTGGTTTACTTCAGCCAGCAAACAATCCGCAGCAACGCTCTTATAGGTACGAATAGCTGCTTCTGCCCATTGGGTTGGCCGTGCCCGCCCTATTGTCGCATCCGCAAGCACATAGGCGCGCCCATCACCCCCCAACCCCGCTGCCACAATCCCACAAGCATCCGCCCGTTTACCACTTGTCACAGGCGGATCAACAGCGACAACGATACGACCAAGCTCCGGAGCTTGTGCGATACGAAACTTATCGATTTGTTTTCGCTGCCAGAGAGCGTCAGGCCGGTCTTCAAGAATTTCCGCGTCAAGTTCTTGGCGCCCAAGCCTTGTCCCTTGATATCGTCTCACAATTGTTTCAAGAAATGCCGGCGCAAGATTAGCCGCGTTAGCGGTGGTCCGCGCCCGGCTTGTAACTGTTTTAGGCTCGTTCAACAATCGCTTTAACAGTGGCACCGGCCTGGGCGTTGTTGTAACCACTTGCTGAGGACTGTTCCCCAAACGCAAACCGAACTGCAGCATATCCCAAGCAGCATCAGCATGGCGCCACTTAGCAAGCTCATCACACCAAGCTGCAGAAAATTGCGGCCCCCTAAGACTTTCCGGGTCCTCAGCGGAAAACATCTGCGCCACGGCACCATTTGGCCAAACAAGTTGGCGTTTAGATGGTTCAAATTTTGGACGCTCTCGCCCTTTATGAATGGCAAGCAGTCCGGAAATGCCTTCCACCATAATGGCTCTGACATCACCAAGCGTTTCACCAATCAACGCAATGCGTTCATGTGCCCCCTCCTTTTTTTTGAGCACGCGGGCACGCACCCATTCCGCACCGGCCCGCGTTTTACCCGCACCCCGGCCACCGAGTATCAGCCATGTTGTCCATACTGTCCCATCTTTTGCAAAAGGAGGGGGTAACTGATCATCCCGTGCCCAAAGCTCCCAATCGTGAAGAACAAATTGAAGTTCAGTTGCGGAAAGGCTTTTCAGAAATTCTTCAAGTGTTTTGTCGTTTTCTGAGGCGCGCAAGGCGTCCCGCAAGGTCTGCGCGGAGGCGGTCCGCATCATCGTGTTCTGCAACCTCACCCTCCATACCCGTCTTCAGCTTTTGCGAAGATCGCCTCACTGCCTCGCGTGCCTGATCATAGGTTTTCGTCAATTTTTGATAGAGTTGCGCTAAGGAATTTATCATACGGGTATCTCGCTCATCATCGGCTGTGCTCATGTTCTCAGATCTAACAAGTCTTTCTTCAATAGCCTCAATCTTCAACTCCAAGACCCTGTAGAGCCGAGTAATAATCTCCTTACGGCGCATCGCTGCATTCAAGGTTCCTTTGCCTCGGGACTGAGTATAATTATGGGCATTTTCTCTAATGAAACGACGCGGCCGCCGTCTCGGCCAATTCTCATCTCGAGCCCGTTTGTAAAGTTTCCAGCTTTTAATATTGAAACGCCGACAAATCTCCGCAACCGAGCTTTCGTTCGTTATGTATAGCCGCTCAATCTCAGCCCAATCGATTTGGTCTGGAGGGTCCATTGGATCAGTTTTAGATATCTGGATATGTTCGGTTGGTTCAGGTCTCAAGTAGCGAAGCGATAGACCATAAAGCGTCTCAAGTAGCGAAGCGATAGACCATATAAAGCGTCTCAAGTAGCGAAGCGGTAGTAGTAAACTTGCCCTAATTTGTCATTGCAGCTTAATGTTGTGGGTGCTTACCTCACTTCGCTGGACGGGGCTTGCAGCCCCGTCCACACTATTCATAAAGTGGCTGACAAAAATCGATGGCCAAAGAGGACATAAGACAGGGTTAAACAAGAGATTTTATGCTCTGACGCCAGCAATTTGGAATTGTTGTTTGATGAACATTGCGGACGGGGTTACAAACCCCGTCCGGCAGAGGAGCAAACACATTATCACAACGTCATTCCCGCGAAGGCGGGAATCTAAATCTGACCCACATTTGGATCCCCAACTACATGGGGATGACGAAGAGTATGCTGCAATGGGCGAAATTATGCTGAGCTTCCGAGCAAAACAGAAACAACTAGACGCTAAATCACACGCACGCTCGGCTTGCCCTCACCGCGCGGCATAAGCCACCCTTCGCTGGACGGGGTTACAAACCCCGTCCGGCAGAGGACCATAAAAGCGTCTCAAGTAGCGAAGCGGTAGACCATAAAGCGTCTTCGCTGGACGGGGCTTGCAGCCCCGTCCACACTATTCATAAAGTGGCTGACAAAAATCGATGGCCAAAGAGGACATAAGACAGGGTTAAACAAGAGATTTTATGCTCTGACGCCAGCAATTTGGAATTGTTGTTTGATGAACATTGCGGACGGGGTTACAAACCCCGTCCGGCAGAGGACCATAAAGCGTCTCAAGTAGCGAAGCGGTAGTAGTAAACTTGCCCTAATTTGTCATTGCAGCTTAATGTTGTGGGTGCTTACGCAATTGTCGGCATCTAGCACAAACCTAGCAAATCAGCGTAACGCTGTCAAGGACTTTTTTCCTAAATTAGGATTTTTTTCTGTTTTTGGGCAGTCTTCCTTACTTTTCCAAAGCCGTCTATGGAGTCAAATGGTTCAAAAGAGGTTGATTGGGCTCTAAAATTTAGTGGATTTCAAAGCATAAGCAGGAGAAGCACGGTGCCAGACACTTTTAAAGCAGCGGTTGTTCAGGACTGCCCGGTGGTTTTTGACTGCGATGCGACATTAGACAAAGTCCGGGGGTTAGCCCTGAGTGCTGCGGCAACGGGGGCAAAATTGATTGTCTTCCCCGAAGCTTTTGTCTCAGCCTATCCCAAAGGTCTTGATTTTGGCGCACGTATTGGCATGCGAAAACCGGAGGGCCGAGAGGACTTCCGGCGATATTATGAAAGCGCTGTTGATGTGCCCGGCCCTGCGGTCGACACGCTTGGGGCCGTTGCGAAAGCGGCACAGGCGCATCTTGTCATCGGTGTTATAGAACGTGATGGCGGCACACTTTATTGTACTGTCCTTTTCTTTGGTCCTGATGGCGCATTTCTCGCCAAACACCGCAAACTCATGCCAACGGCGATGGAGCGTCTCGTATGGGGCTTCGGCGATGGTTCTACTTTACCGGTCTTATCGACATCTCTTGGCCGTCTTGGGGCTGTGATCTGCTGGGAAAACTATATGCCTCTGCTTAGAACGGCAATGTATGCAAAAAATATCCAGCTATATTGTGCGCCGACGGCCGATGATCGGGATAGCTGGGCCGCTACAATGACGCATGTTGCTCTAGAGGGCCGCTGTTTTGTCTTCTCTGCTTGTCAATATATGACGCGGGGTGACTGCCCTGATGAATATACCGCTATTCATGGCGATGCGCCGGATACAGTGCTCATGCGCGGAGGCAGTTGTATCATTTCACCCTTGGGAAAAATGTTGGCAGGGCCTAGCTTTGATGGCCCTGAAATCTTGACCGCCGAAATTGATATGTCTGAGATAGCCAGAGGAAAATATGATTTTGATGTGGTGGGGCACTATGCGCGCCCTGATATCTTCCGCCTCTACGTGAACGAACGGCCAATGCCTTCCGTGGTGCATACCGATGGCCAACCGCAAGATCCCTTTGGGGAAAAGGACTGAATGATTTAAGCTGATAGGTCAAAGTCTGAATAATCCGGATTATGGATTAAGAGACCTGCCGTTCAGGTTGAACAGGTGAAAAGTATAAGCGTTTCCTGGGCTGAGCTGAGTTTCCATCCCACTTACCCCCGTCGCCCCCGGCGGTTGAAAGGGTCGTGAATTATATAGTGGTAATAAGCCTCTTCCTTCACACGCGTTTCGTTTAGCGCCCACCCACGCACTGAAACCCCAGCCTGATGAACGGTTTCTGGATCTCCCGAAACAAGAGGATGCCACCAATAAAGATCCTTCCCCTCGTCGATGAGGCGATAAGCGCAGGTCGGCGGCAGCCAATCAATGGTCCCCACAATCTCCGGATTTAGTGTAATACAATCCGGTACCGACGTGTGACGATTTGGATAGTCGGTGCATTGACATTGACCGAGATCCAGCAAATGGCAGGTCAAACGTGTGTGATAGCGCTCTCCCGTGTCCTCATCCTCAAGCTTTATGAGGCAACATAGGGCACATTCATCACAGAGTGATTCCCACTCGTCCCGGCTCATGTCGGCAAGCCGTTTTAATTTCCAGAAGGGGAGCTCGTTTTTCTTCAAAATCCATTCACCTTCGTGTCTTTTCAAATTCTATGCACCATTTTGTTTCCTTAAATTCCCCTCACCTTCTTGCTTTTTTTAATTCCCTTCACCTTCTTGTTTCTTTTAATTCCCTTCACCTTCTTGTTGACGAGTCGCACAATTCGCCGCAACTTAGCTATAATTTTGCCTTAATGTCAGCCTTCACACACACTGGCATTATCCTGTTATTATAGGAATAATGGCAATTTCGCGTTTTGCGAGAATCAGGAATATGCTTGCCCTTTATAGGCAACATGATAAAGCGGATCATCAAACTTGAAAGATTGGTTCTTTAAACGAAGCGGCAATAAGCGCCTAATCGACTGGTTAGCCCTCGATTCATGGCTAGACTCCAGCCTATATAACCTATGGGAAGGGTCGAATAACTGGTGGGCTTCTTATACAAGCTTTTTTGGGCGCTTTCGTGTTTCAGGGTATAAGCGGGGTCTAACAGAGCTTGCATCCGAGTGTGCGACACTTGGAACCGCCGGATTTGCAGTTCTCCTTGCTCTGGCAGTGCCGGCTTATGAAGAAACAAGCGAAGGTTGGAAAGATACTGGTAAGTTTAGCGTTACCTTTTTGGACCGTTTTGGCAATGACATTGGAAAGCGCGGCATCCTTCATGATGATGCTATACCGCTTGAAGAAATCCCAGATCATATGATCAAGGCAACACTTGCAACGGAAGACCGGCGCTTTTTTGATCATTTTGGCATCGATTTTATCGGCACATTTCGTGCTCTAGTTGAAAATGCCCGAGCGAATGATGTCGTGCAGGGCGGCAGCTCTATTACTCAACAGCTTGCAAAGAATCTCTTTTTAAGTTCTGAGCGCAGCCTTAAACGAAAAATAAAGGAGGCTTTTCTTGCCCTATGGCTTGAAGCACGCCTGACAAAAAGTGAAATCCTCAAGCTCTATCTCGACCGATCATATATGGGTGGTGGAGCGTTCGGTGTTGAAGCGGCGGCACGCTTTTATTATGACAAATCAATAAGAGATGTCACGCTTGCTGAGGCGGCAATGTTGGCAGGCCTTTTCAAAGCACCAACCAATTACGCTCCACATATTAATCTTCCCGCATCCCGTGCACGCGCCAATGAAGTTTTGACGAACATGGTTGAAGCCGGCTTCATGACAGAAGGTCAGGTCCATGGCGCCCGTCTTAATCCCGCAAAAGTTAAGCAAAAACCAGATTTCTACAGCCCCGACTATTTTTTGGATTGGGCATTTGACGAAGTGCAAAGGCTCGCCCAAGGGAAAGGCGATTTTGTACTAACAGCACAAACCACAATCGATATTAAGCTACAACAAGCTGCAGAGTCGGCAGTTAAAACCGTGCAACGCCAGCATGGACGTTCCTATCGGGCGAAACAAGCTGCCATGGTGGCTATGGAAACTGAAGGCGCGGTTCGTGCTATTGTTGGTGGGACTGATTACGGCAAAAGCCAATTTAACCGAGCAACCAAGGCGCTCCGCCAACCAGGATCTTCTTTCAAGCCCTATGTATATCTCACAGCTTTAGAAAATGGTTATAGGCCTAACTCAGGGGTTGTCGATGGCTATGTTTCCTGTGGTAACTGGTCACCAAAAAACTATTCTGGCGGCTTCCGGGGCCGCATGACGCTAGCCACGGCCTTGGCAAAATCAATCAACACAGTTGCGGTTAAACTCTCCCTGTCGTCTAGAGTTGGGCGCAATAAAGTCCTTGCTAATGTGAAAAAGCTTGGGCTCAAAGGTGTCAGAAAAAGCTGTTCTATGGCCCTTGGTGATACAGGCATTACGCCGCTTAGCCATACAGCCGCTTTCGCAACTTTTGCCAATGGCGGTAAATCCGTTGAACCTTATGGGATTCTAGAAATTCGGAATTCTAACAACGAAGTCATTTATTCTCACGAGAAAGACGGACCTAAACCAAAACAAATCTTCAAGAGAAAGCATATAGAAGCACTCAACTCTATGCTGGGTCTTGTTGTGACCAGCGGGACGGGCCGACGAGCACAGCTCGATTTTACAACTGCGGCCGGCAAAACCGGAACAAGTTCGAGTTACCGCGACGCTTGGTTTATGGGCTACACTGGTCAATATGTTGCTGGTGTTTGGTTTGGCAATGATAATTTTACACCAACAAATCGGGCAACTGGTGGTAGTTTACCAGCAATGGCATGGAAACAATTTATGACTTTCGCGCATAGCACGCCAAATATTCCTAAGATACCAGGTTTAGACATCCACCCGAATCAGCTCGCCGAAATGGATCGCATTGCCGCTTTGAAAAAAGCTGATCCAACTCTTGGCACAACCATCGCAAGAAGCACCCGGACAATGCCAGAGAATACACGAAAGATTTTGCTAGAAATAGTAAAGCTTTTTAAGGAGGCTGGTTCGCTATCGAGAAATAATCAGCCCACAAAAGCTAAGGAACGAGCAGAAGCCCCTGGCGCTTCTCTACATGCCAATCGCTCTCCTCGTTAATTAAGGTCCCGTCACGTGCAGTTTTTAAAAAGGCTCATAAGTTATTCGCTTCTGTCCCTGGTGGTGGCTATCATTTCAGCCTGGTATATGATCGCCAAAGGCTCACCAGTCAGTGTACAAACTTTTGGTCCTTGGACCAGTTGGGTAACTGCGGGCAGCCCATTAGCCGATCCTTATACACGTGCGTATATTGCAAGGAGTGGGCTTCTCCCCCTAACCGCTACAAGCGCCCGCTACTTCACGGCAACCACGGATAGCAATGGCCGTACGTTAAATGCGTCATGCATATATAATCTTGAAGGTAAAACCATTGATGCTTTGTGGTGGAGCATCGCCGTTTATGATCTTGAGGGTCAATCATTTTCAAACCAGATGTTTCGCTATGCCTTTAGCAAAGACAATCTTTTTCTTCGGGAAAACGGCACATATCAGATCACAGTATCCAAAGAGGCCCGTCCAGGAAATTGGCTCCCCGTCAACGGCAACGTAGATTTCATACTAAAACTGAGAATTTACTGGCCCCAAAACCCTGATGAATTGATAAGCGAAGACAGCTCCAGCACTGTATTTCCCAAGATCTCACGAGTATCTTGCTAATGCGAACCATGCAAATCTCAAAAAGCGAATGGCTGTCAAAAGGTCTACAGTACTACCGGAGGTTCCGCCGCAGTGGAAAGCTTGCTTTCCCTCAACGACAACGACCAACAAAACGTCAGTCAGATCGAGCTACAACTTTTTCGGAGGCTTGGCGTTGGATCAAGGTCAATGAGAACTGGCTTTGGATTTCTAGCGCTATACTCCTTTCAGCTATTGTGCATATTCTTATTGTCTTGTGCGTTCCATGGTTTGCTACAAATACAGGGTGGAATAGACTGGCCTCTCTTGCCCCGGTTAATGAGATGCATGTTTTCGCACCGGTTTCTGACAAAAAACCCCCAATTCCACTTCTTGCTCCAGATATTCGATACGCTTTTTGTCGGTATGATATCTCGGATGGACCGGTCACCGTGCGGGCACCTATGCCTAATGCCCTCTGGTCAATTGCCATTTCAAACCGTTATGGCGATAATTTTTATACGATTAGTGGATCAGACCTTCGGCGCACAGAAATCGAACTTGTCATAAGCCAAGCTGACGAAGCTGCCGAGGCCGAAGCCAAGGTTGGAGAAAAATCAGAAACAGATAACGTTGTCGCGGTAAAAGCCCCTTTTCCTCAAGGGGTCTTACTCATTCGTGCACCCGTCACCAGCAAAAGTTATGAAGAAATGACAGAGACCTTACTGAAAAAGGCTAGCTGCAATGCTCAATGAGCAATAGCTCTCCCCACAAGAAAATTGTTAATATCAACTTCCTAAATTTGCGAAGACGATTGCGGCTTAACCTGAATATTCCAGGTAAGGGGAGGTGACGATGCTGATAGGCGTTCCAAAAGAAATCAAAGTGCGTGAATATCGTGTTGGTTTGACGCCAACAAATGTCCGTGAACTTGTGGCCCATGGCCATCAGGTCATCGTTGAATCCAAGGCCGGCGAAGGCATCGGGATGACCGATGCACATTATCAAAATGCCGGTGCAGAGATCTCAAAAACCGCCCAAGATATCTTTAACCGTGCTGAAATGATCGTCAAAGTTAAAGAACCTCAGGCTGAAGAATATGCCAGTTTGAATGCTGGACAAATCTTGTTCACTTATCTGCATCTTGCACCAGATCCCGAGCAAACCGCCGGACTAGTAAAAAGCGGGGCGACTTGCATTGCTTACGAAACGGTGACCTCACCGGAGGGCAGCTTACCCCTCCTCGCCCCCATGTCAGAAGTTGCCGGACGTATGTCAGTTCAAGCCGGGGCCTATTTTCTCGAAAAAGCTCATGGCGGTCATGGGGTACTGCTTGGAGGCGTACCAGGCGTAGACCCCGGCAAGGTAGTTGTAATTGGTGGTGGTGTTGTTGGTACCCATGCTATCCATATTGCGCTTGGGATGGGTGCTGACGTATGGGTTATTGATCGCAATGTAGACGCTTTGAGACGACTTTGGCGACAATTCGGGCGTCCTCTGAACACGGTATTCTCAACCCGTGATACTATTGAGCGTCATTGTCAGGAAGCAGATTTGGTAATTTGCGGTGTCCTTATTCCCGGTGCGTCAGCCCCTAAACTCATCACAGCCGACCTCGTAAAAAAGATGAAACCAGGCTCAGTGATTGTTGATGTTGCTATCGACCAGGGTGGTTGTTCCGAAACTTCCCGCCCAACTACACATGATGAACCAACTTATTTGGTTGATGATGTCATTCATTATTGCGTCGCGAATATGCCTGGAGGTGTTCCTAAAACGTCCGCCCACGCTTTAAACAATGCCACACTTCCCTTTGTCCTAGCTTTAGCCGACAAAGGTTGGAAGCAAGCTCTACATGACGATCCATACTTGCGCATGGGTCTTAATGTTCATAATGGACAGATCACCCATCCCGCCGTGGCCGAAAGCCTTGGTTATGACTTCTTTGATCCGTTAAAAATTTTGGAAAATTGAAGCACCGATGCCTTAATCAGGCGGAGACAAAACGACCTCTTTTAAAGGAAAGTTGAGATCTTTAGCTCTGGTGAGATCAACCGAGACATCGGAAACCAGAAGCCGCCGGGCCATCATATGATCACGCGGATAGTTGATTGAAGCGATCCCAATAAACTTGCCTTTTTTGAGGTAAAGAACTGAAAAACTTCCGGTCTCGGGATCACCACGCAATAGTTCTACGTCATAACCATCACTCAAACCAGCAATTTGCAATTTGACATCATATTGATCCGACCAGAACCAAGGCACTGGATCGTACGCCATAGGCTTATCTAAAAGAGATCGAGCTACTGCCTTGGCTTGATCAATCGCATTTTGTACGGATTCTAAGCGAACCCGCCGACCATATTTTTTACTCTCAAATGTTGCGCAATCACCAACTGCATAAATATCTTTATGAGACGTCCGGCAGAATTCATCTACAACAATGCCATTGTCTATTTCCAAGCCTGCTTGCACCGCCAATTCAACGTTCGGCTGTGCACCAATACCTGCTACAATCAAATCCGTATCAAAAATCCCAACAGAGGTTGCAAGCGTCAATACATCTCCCTGGCGTTCGATCCTCTCTACGCTCATCGAACATTTTACATCAACGCCATGTCTTTCATGAAGTTTGGAAAAATAATCTGAAACAAGTGGACCAACCGAGCGCATAAGAACACGTTGCGCAGCTTCGAACACATTGACTTCAAGACCAAGAGATCTGGCAACGGCAGCGACCTCAAGCCCGATATAGCCCCCACCAATAACGATAAGCCGCTTCCCAGACAACAGGTCAGGTCGGATTTCATCAATGTCTTGGATGGTGCGAAGTGAATGAACACCGGGAAAATCTGCACCGGGAATTGTTAGAGGCCTTGCTTGCGCGCCCGTCGCAAAGACGACTTTACCAAAACCAATCTCTGCTCCATCTGTCAATTTGACCTGACGAGATGACATATCTAAGGCCGTCACACCGACACCAAGATGCAAACTTATGTCGTTTGCCTCATAAAATGCTCCCGGTTTAAGCTCTAAGCGTGAAGCTTCTAATTCACCGAGAAGATATGCTTTAGATAACGGAGGGCGTTGATAAGGAAGATAAGGCTCCTCCCCGATCAAATGAAGTCCCCCTTCAAACCCAGCCTGGCGCAGACTGGCTGCTGCTTGAAGCCCTGCTTGCCCTGCACCGATTATTACAATCGTCTCTGCATTGCTCATAATCTATTTTTTCTGACCTAGCGTCTCAGCTTGTTTGCAGACACCCTCTTGCAGCAATTCTTCGATCTCATCACTATTAAGTCCCGCTTCACGCAAGATTTCGACACTGTGTTCGCCAAGACGGGGGGGATGCTTATTGATAGGATTACCGGGCGTGTTTGAAAAATGAACTGGAATGTTGGTTGTACGCATACGCCCATCTGTTGGGTGATCAAACTCTACAAAGAAACCCGTATCCCGCAAATGCGGATCATCCAAGAGGTCCTCGAGACGATTGACCCGCATAGCCGGTACGTCCGCATTTTCAAAGAGCGTAAGCCATTCTTCCGTCGTTTTTTCCTTCATGATTTCAGCAACTATCGCATAAAGAGCGCTTATCTCACGGCTCCGAATCGAGGGGTTATTCACGCGGTCATCTTCAATCATTTCATTACGACCTGAAATCTTAAAAAAGGAATGCCATTGTTTAGTCGTGTAAGGGAGAACGGTAATATAGCCATTGCGCGTTCTATAGGGAACACGTTCTGCTGCCACAGCGCGATCATAAGCCATTGTTTTAATATGCGGCTCAAAAACACCGCCAAATAGATGCTCAGCAAGCGTAAAAGCTGTTACGGCTTCAAACATTGGCACTTCTATCTCTTGCCCCTCACCGGTTCGTTCACGATGATAAAGAGCCATAGACAACGCATGGGTGATGGTGAGTGCCCCTACCTTATCGGCAACGACGCTTGGCACATAGGATGGCGGGGCGCCGGGGTTACGGCGACTCTCTAGATCTGTTAAACCGGAAGCCGCCTGAATGATATCATCATAAGCTGGTTTATCTGCATAAGGACCTGAACTATTAAAACCCCAGGCAGAACAATAAATAATATTCGGCTTGATCAGTTTCAGGTCATTATAAGTTAGTCCTAGCCTGGCTATGGCTTTTGGCCTGAGGGAATGCACGAAAATGTCTGCCCCAGAAATCACTGCAGAAAGAGCTTTTCGGCCTTCTTCTTTTTTAAGATCCAACACCAAACTCCGCTTATTGCGGTTTGCATTCAAAAAAATTGGCCCCATAAGAGGGGAGCGCATGGGACCAATTCCACGCATAATATCGCCGTCAGGCCCCTCCACTTTGATAACATCGGCTCCCATATCACCAAGGATCTGCGTGGCGTAGGGGCCAAAAAGCACCGATGTAAGATCCACAACACGGATATCACCCAGCAAAAGTTTGTTCTTAGAAGTCATGCCCCACATTACCCTTTAATATTCCTATGATGCTATATAGGCCATTACGTAAATTTTTTTATTGGGGAAAGGAATGATTTCAAACCCAAATAATTCGCAATCCTTACCGCTTCTTGAGGCAATGAAAAGCCGAAAAAGTGTACGCAAATTCTTGACGACCCCTGTCCCACGGGAGGTCATAAGTGAAATATTGGACACCGCGGCCCGCGCACCGAGCGGCACCAATACCCAACCATGGAACGTTTATGTAGTCGAAGGTGCCGCAAAAACACGTGTCACCGAAGCGGTTATTCGTGCTTCTGAAGCAGGTCAAACAAGTCCCTCATACGGTTATGCGCCAGAGAAATGGTTTGAACCTTATCAAAGCCGTAGACGCAAAATTGGTTATGACCTATACGCTCTACTCGGGATCAAGAAAGAAGACTGGCCGCGACGCAAAGAACAACATCACCGCAATTTCAAGTTTTTTGATGCACCCGTAGGTCTCTTCTTTACTATGGACTCCCGGTTGAATTTGGGAAGCTGGATCGATATGGGAATATTCATTGGCTACGTTATGCTTGCCGCACGCGGCTATAACCTCGAAACATGCCCCCAGGCGGCCTGGCAAACTTATGGAGATGCTGTGTGTGATGCTTTAGATATACCGGAGGGCGAAACATTGCTCTGCGGAATGTCTCTTGGCTACCCAGATTGGGATGCGCGGGAAAATACGCTTGTGACTGAGCGTGAAAGTGCTAACAACTTTGCGACCTTTATGTCGGACTAGGTCGTCAATAAATAGGGAATTCCCATCCAATGTCTGATCGTTTATCTGACCTGCTTGCGAAGCGGAGCTGGCTTCTTGCTGACGGTGCAACCGGCACGAACTTGATCAATATGGGGCTAACACAGGGCTATCCACCAGAATTATGGAATCTTGAAGAGCCGGATAAAATTCGCACCCACTATAATTCTTTTATTGAAGCTGGTAGTGACATTATTCTGACCAATACCTTTGGCGGCACAGCCAACCGATTAAAGCTTCATAAATCAGAAAACAAAGTCTATGAGATCAACAAATATGCCGCTGAGTTACTTTGTGATGAGATCAAAAAATCTGGGCGGGACATTATTTGTGCTGGATCCGTTGGCCCGACGGGCGAGGTTTTTCAACCCCTGGGAGAACTTAGTTATGATGAAGGATGTGCTGCCTTTACTGAACAAATTCGCGGCTTGAAAGATGGCGGTATCGACGTTGTTTGGATCGAGACGATTTTTGCTGAAGATGAACTTCGCGCCGCGATAGAAGCTGCAAAACATCACGATACGCCAGTTGTTTGCACAATGTCCTTTGATACAAGCGGGAGGACAATGATGGGATTGACACCATCGGATCTCGTCCGCATTGCCAGGTCCTTCTCTCCACGTCCTGTTGGTTATGGTGGAAACTGTGGAACCGGCGCTCCCGATTTACTTGTTGGTCTTATTTCCATTCAAAAAATTATTGGTCCAGACGACGTTATCGTTTGTAAAGCGAATTGCGGAATACCAGAATTGGTCGGTGAAAAAATATCTTACAATGGCACACCAGAACTCATGGCCGATTATGCCGTGATGGCTCGTAACGCCGGAGCTCGGATCATTGGTGGCTGTTGCGGGACGACACCAACACATGTCAAAGCCATGAAAACAGCTCTTGAAACCAAAGACAAAGGGCCATGCCCTACAGTGGATCAGGTAATCGAAGCTATCGGCCCGCTTACCGGCACAACACGGACCTTGGTCGATGGCGGATCACCACGTCGTCAGCGTAAAAAACGCGAGTAATTCAGAATATGAACCACTCCAACGTTATATTTTTCCTAAAATTTTATTATTATTAGCAAAACAATTCATTTAATAAACCTATTCTTTTTTTTAATTTTCTTGTAAATATCACTAGTCAATACTGAATATATATTCACACCTGTATTGTATAGTGCCTGCCATGCAAGAGAGTTCTCAACATAACTGGATGTGGAATCCAGTAACACTCTGTCTCACATTCTCGTTTTTAATAGCAGGTGCTTTGTTTACGCCAGATGCTTGGAAAATTGCAGCGCCATATTTTACGGATGGCTCCAACTTTGCAAAGCAGTGTAAAGACGTCAAACGTGAGTATGGTCATGTCAGGCCTTCACTCACGCAAGCTGAGTTGAGTGCCATTTCTTTTTGGAGCACCAAAACCGCTTCGATTTATGGTGCAGGATATGCTTTGTGGAGCAACGCAGAGCATAAAAATATTAAGTGTAGGAGACGTCGAAGCCATCGGTATTTCAATTGCGCAGCAAGCGCCAAGCCATGCAAAAATATGCACCGTATTTCAGATATTAGGAATTACAACTAGAGCATTGAAACGTTTCTAATAAAATGTGAAATGCTCTAATTCATTGATAGCGATCAATTTTTCCTCGTTTAGATCGATTCATCTAAACGAGGATTGATCTAGTATTCTGCCCCTCTAAACATTGATACCTGTGTATCACGTTTCACTTTCTGCTTTACAATGGGGGTTTTTCCATCCGGACTCGCTAATATGGGCTGATGTTAGTGCTTCTTGAGATTGTTCAACTATACACTTTATAAAGTCCAAACTGAGCAGAGCAAAATGACGCGCTATATCTGAGTCATCAAAATAGTATGTTCCATCGAGAGATCCGTTCCGGCGATTATTTTTTGCAAGTAGGCTTGAAGTTTCAAGCGCGGATTGTGGGACCTCAACATCATCTGAATAGGCAAGGGTCTCTATTGCTGTTACGAGATTATTGCATATAACAACTCGATAAAGCTTGCGAACATCATTCATTGTAACGCTATATTTCCCACTCTGAAATGCGTCGTGGGTGACCGCGGCAATTGCCAAAACAATAAGGCTTATTATCGGAACGCTTACACCCACACATATAAAACTCTCCTGAAATTGGGGCTTCGAATTCGATTGGTTCGAAGCCTGTGCCTTCATGAGAACCATCGCACCAAGGCTGATCCTTGGATAGGCCACAAGAGCACCAAAGATAGGATTGCCCTTCTTTGACGTTTACGACATAAGGCCCTAGCTGGGGGAGCTTAGGAAGTCTTTGTTTACCCTCGGACACGCCACCAGTGGGTTTCTCCTTTTTGTCATCCATCGTACAACTTACTTATGCCCACAATGGTTCGGGTAATCTTTCTTTTGCTTTTTGACTTCCGATACCAAAAATTTACTGACCTCCTTAATGCGCCGCGAGTGCCTCAATTCCTCCGGGTAAACAAAATAGACTTGGATTTCTGGTCCGTCGACATCTGAGAGCACTTCAACCAAATCAGAAGATCGCTCACTCATATAATATGGCAAGGCGGCAATTCCGAGCCCACTCTCCACGGCTCGGTAAATGCCGTAAATGCTGTTCACACGTAACGCCGGTTCGCGTATTTTCCCTACAGGCATTTCAGCGGTAAGAAGCCAATTAATGTCGTTGACAGGGGCTGGCACCTCATCTCCATAGACGATTAGAGAATGCTCATCCAGATCAGACACGGTTTTCGGTTTTCCATGCTCTTTCACATAGGCTTTTGAAGCGTATATGTGATAGCGGATTGCCATCAGATAACGTTGAACGAGATTGAGCTGCGTTTGGGGCTTAAAGCGGATTGCACAGTCTGCTTGGCGCTGCAATAAATCAAGTTCGAGATTGTCGACCAGTATCAAAGAAACATGAATATCAGGATATTTTTGATGAAACGTGTTCATGCGTGACGTGAGCCAAGCCGAACCAAAAGCGACACTCGTTGTAATCCTCAAAGGCCCCTCAGGCTTTTCCCGACGTTCATTGATTTTTGCAATGCCCATAGCCAGCTTAGTGGCCATATCTTTGACCGTTTCGTAAAAATCTTCTCCTGCTTCTGTTAA
Organism: Methyloligellaceae bacterium; assembly: GCA_965224165.1. GTDB lineage: Bacteria > Pseudomonadota > Alphaproteobacteria > Rhizobiales > CBDCYM01 > CBDCYM01. The sequence goes on from CBDCYM010000011.1 coordinate 3,592,277, forward strand.
AAGAAGACCTCGAGCGCTACGTTGGAAGAGAGATGTATGCAGCTCATCTTCAAGCATTGATATCTGCCGGCTCACAGAAGACTGACTAAGATTCAGTGTTCTCCCAGCTCTCGTAAAGCTTCCAGCTTCAGCAACTGTCAAAAAGGTATGAAGGCGCTTCCATTCCATGGTCCCGCTCACGATAAATTGCTCCCCAAATTAACAACCTTACCCAAACAAGACCCTTTCATTAACTTACTACATGTTTTTTAGTTACTCTTCTACAGATAGGCTGGAGGCCTTGAAACCACCTACACCATCTTCAACAACGATGAAGTTCACTTTTTGACCAGAAACAAGTTTGTCGAGACCGGCCTCTTGAACCGCTGATTTATGAACGAATAAGTCTAACCCTGTTGTATTATCGGTTATGTAACCGCCAAATGGATTCCTTTTCGCATTATATGATTTTACAACGCCTGAACCGGGTCCAGGCTGAATACCCTTGCGAGCGGTTTTATCCATAGTGGGTCTATTATCACTCATAACGTTTCCCCATATTTAAGTAAGAATGCAAGCCTGAGTCATTACTTTATATTGACCCGCAAATTAGTTGAGAGCAATGCACTGTAAATCTTTCACTTAATGTATTTAGAACAAAAGTTATTGCCGCAACCTACGTTGAAAAAGTCCCTTTAAAGATTGTTCCTTTTTTGCGGCAAGCATCGATTTTTGGGAATTCATCAGGCGGCCAATAGGCGTTGCACAGGAATGGACGAGACGCTTGATCGGCACATAAGCAATAAAGGCGCAAGACGCCAATACATGGAATAACCAGATCCCATCATAGACACGCCCAGGGGCCGACCCCATCCATCCAAATGCATGAGCAAAAAGCCAACCTATCGGGGAGGCAATATGATAAAGTTCACCCGGAGCAGACGCTATCCTCATTCCCTCAACAATAAAACCTGAAATAACGACAATCAGGAGAAAAAGTGTCGTAGGGGTATCTGTGTACTTTTGATCCGGCGTGCCGTTCACTTGGAATCGGAAATACAACGCCAAAATACATCCAACAAAAATCATCAAGCCCGTAATCTCGAAGGCTGTATCAAATGCTAAGCGGATAAAATGTGTAGGTTCTTCCCAAATGTCTCTAAAGCCAAAGGCGGGTAACGCTTCGCGAAAGAAAACGGCAACTAGCTCTACCGCGAACATCACCCCAAAACCCCAAAATATGAGCTGATGCCGGAGCCACCTGAGGGAACTTGTCTTGTAGAGTGTGCGATGCAAAAGCACTTCATCAACAAGTGTTTGTTGCATTGCGTGCTCATCAATAGCGTCACGCGATATTACATCACCATAGCGCTGCCAAGTCGCGATATTCTTGCCGACGATGATCCGGTAAAGCCCCCAATCGAGAACAATGAGAGCTACTAATATGGCGGGGCCAAAAATAATCCACTTAAGATCCATCTGCCCATAAAGCGCCTCACGAATATAAAAGCCTGCCAGCGCCGCAACAGCGAGCACATAACACCAAGCCCCAAGCCAAAAACAATGCCCGAAAAAACGGCTAAGCTCTGACGTGTTAAATTTTTTGGTTAGAATAAAAATACCAAAAGAGATAAGCCCCACTAACAACAGCAAAGTTGCTACTAAAAACAAACCATAGCCAAGAGCTGGCCCCATAATACCCACGAGACCACAAAAGAAGAGTACAGCGGCTATAATGGTCGGAATGACTATCTTCAGATTGGCAATTTGATTATGTAGCGTGTCAGTTGCAGCCATTTGAATCGGGCCCAATTAAGCTGCGGCATCAGCCTTAGCTTTCGCTTCTTCCCTTAACCGATCAATTTCCAACATAGCAGCATGCAATTCGGGATCACCGCCTTTCATATTGTGAAAGCGATCAACACATGCTTTTGCCTTCTCAACCGCGATTAGTGCATCCGCCCCGTAAGCATCCGCTCCAATCTTATCGCACCAAGCTTGGCTAATTGGCGCACCGCCTACAAAAATCTTTAAGTCTTCGCGCATTCCTTCAGATGTGATCTGCTTTAAGGTTTGCCATTGCATATTCATCGTCGTTGTAAGAAGTGCTGAAAAGCCGACAATTTGAGGGTTGTGTTCACGAATAGCTTCGATAAAGTCCTCTGGCGATACTGAAACTCCTAGATCGATAACCGTGAAGCCGGCCGCTTCAAGCATCATGGCCACGATCTTTTTGCCAATATCATGAAGATCACCCTGGACTGTGCCAATGACCACGGTACCCACTTCTTCAGTTTTCTCTGCAAGAATTAAAGGTTTCAACCGCGCAAGCGCTTCATGCATGCATTTAGCGGACATCATCACTTCCGGCAGAAAATATTCGTCCATTTTGAACCGCCGGCCAACCTCGGCAATGCCAGTTGCCATCGGTCCCGCGATCAAAGTGCGAGCGGTCACTTCCTTTTCAAGCAGCTCATTTATGTATCCAACGGTATCTTCGTGCTCACCATCAATGATATTCCACTCAAGCAGATGAAAAGTTTCTTTGACGTCAGCTGGAGCATCTGTCCATCGATCCGTCTCATATGAGTCTTCGATATCATATTGGAGATCTTCAAGATCGAATTCTGTCTCAGTATCGATCTTCAACGGCATTGGTTCACCCTTTTCCTATAAAAGCCTGATAGCTCCCAACAAAGTCATGAAGCGTCTTGTGGTTTTGGCTTTCGTTTTCTGCGTTTTTTCCCACCTGGATCCCACGGCTCATACCCCTCACCCGTATCGGCACCAGGAGGCGGGTCCTCAGGCAAGGGATAAACACCGTATTCTTTGCATTCCTCAATCATCGCAAGTGTATTCTCAACAGGGACGTCATGTTCTAAGCGGTGTGAAGAACTTAGTAAGTACCCACCACCATGCCCAATTTCCCAAATACGTTGACGCACTTCTGCCCGCACCTCTTCAACCGTTCCCCATGGGAGAGTTTCTTGTACGTCAATCCCGCCGTAAAAAAACATCTCATTGCCGAGTTGACGCTTCTTGGCAGCAGGATTTGAATGGCGTGCGACTTTAGGTGGCAAGCTGTCATAACCATCAACGCCGCAATCTATCAGATGACGCATGAAAGGTTCTGGTATGGCACCACAGCTATGAAATTGAATTTTGCCTTCGGGATTTTTTTGCAAATAATGTTTCTTTGTTTCCTGAACCGCGCGCATGTAATGCGGTTGCAGTTGCCGTTCATACATTTTCAGAGACATGAAGGCTGTCTTTTCACTTGCCAAATCTTCGGGGCTCATGCGCAGCCAATCAATATATTCTCCAACCTGGTCCAAAAATGCTTTGTTGAATTCGATCTCAATATCAGTAAGTTTGGTGAGCATGGCATCTAGAAACTTTGGCGATTCAATAAAATCGGAAAAGATCTTGGCATAACCCACCATATATTTCGCCTGTTCAAACAAGCCGCCGCGCCCCCCTTGCCCCATAAGTGCAAACGGCGTCTCTTCGTGCACATATTTGCAATATTCGCGAAGCGTCATGCCGGGGATGGGCGAATCTTGCCAGCAATCTTCCGACCAAGGATCAGGCCAGGGATATGCTTCCAATTCCCTAAGCCCTTCCTCGATAGGAGCGCTTGTTGCATGAAATAACGGATAGCCGATCATTTCGAAATAGCCGCCCTCTTCATGAGGCGTCCATTTCCTAATTACACCCCACTCATCAACATTTATCTCAACATCCGGTGGCGGGATCCCCATGTCGAAGGGGACTTCCTCAAACTTAATTGGGCGAAATCCTGGAGAACCTCCAGGCGAACCAATCGAAATACGAACAAAATCAAGATCCAGCTTTTCTGCTAGATCAAGCTCAAAAGCGACATCGGTTGTCCAAGTTGTCGATCCGGTGCGGTAGTTACTCGGGTCGGTATTATATTGAAGCCCGAGGCCTTTGCGGAAGTTCTGATAACCTTCAACCGTGCCCCAAAGTCCCACGGGCACACGGTCCGGCTCTCGCAAATTCATCGCGTCGATAACACGCTTACGTTGTGGCGGTATTGCCTTGCCGACAATGGCGGCCATATGCTGTCCTCCTAATGAGCACCTGGACGTTGCTCATTATCCAAAGTTACCTTACGCAGTTTGCATGGTCGACATGCAGCAGTTCAACATGCCCTATGCATTGCACGCATATTCCTAAGATCTTTTATAGAAACAAGGACAGCGGGGCTCCTATGATGGAGACCCGCTGTCCTGGTGCTGTTTACTTCATCCAAGGAGGCGTGAATGGTTCAAACTTACCACCCTTATAGACAACATAAGACATCCCCGGAACGAGAAGATGCTTAATTGCTTCATCATCTGGGCCGACTTCGCCAATGTTAACGACAGGAACCACACTGCCCTTCCAATTGTCGATACCTTCCAGCGTTTCTAGAAGCTTCTCCCTTGTAATCGGACCTTTGTCCATACGCTTTAAGGCTTCCGTAAAGACCTGCGCGCCTGTGAAGCCCCAAAGATGAACCGCATCCGGTGTTTCCTCAGGATAATATTTTGCAAGAATCTTCTTTGCTTCCTGGATTTGTTCAGCCGGATCGCTCCACTCACGGAAGATTGTCGCAAAGTGGACGCCTTCAACAGCATCTTTACCGGCCAATTCAGGCACTTTAGGACTCTTGCCGAAAAAGACGTTTACAACCGGCACTTTCCAACCAAGCTTCTTGCGTTCGGTATAGAACTTAGCAGCAGGCTCAGGCGCACAAGAACAAATCACGGCGTCTGCACCAGAGTCCTTCATCTTGATGACCTGAGCACTCACATCCACTTCTTTTGGCTCATAGCCTTCAGCCACGGGCATCTCAACGCCATACTTCTTCAAACCGACTTCGATGCCTTTCAAGTGTGTCTTACCAGAAGCGTCATTTTGATAGAGCACAGCGATTTTTTTCGCGCCAAACACTTCTTTTGTAAAGCGTACGAGATCTGTTCCTTCCAAATCATATGGCGGGTAAAGCGGGAACACGTAGCGGCTCTTATAAAAGACGTTCTTAGCTGCACCCGTACCGGCACCGATGAGCGGCACTTTGTTTTCGACGATGTAGTCGATAACCGCCTTAGTTGGCGCAGAGCCTAACGGCGCGACGATGGCAAAGCACTTATCGCGTTCCACGAAGCGCTTGACAATGTTTTTGGTGCGAGGCGGTTCATATTTATCATCGACCATTTTGTATTTGATCATCCGGCCATTGACGCCACCATTATCATTGACATGCTTGAACCAAGCATCTGCGCCCTTTCCCATCCGAAAATAGCTTGACACCTTCCCGGTCATCGGCTGATAGGAGCAAATTAGAATCTCCTTATCCGAAACACCCGGACCGTCAGCCGCCAACACCGATGTTGATGCAAGACCAACACCGACCGCCCAAGCGACTGACATCGCAATTTTGAGCATTTTTTTCATGGTTTCTCCTCCCTAATTAAGTCTGTCACTAAAAGTGACGACCTATTTGCCCACGAAATATGGGCCAGTGGTATATGCGATTATTAAACCGCATATTGTTCGCCGCTGGCTTAGCCTCTTTCTCCCATCAGCTTAAGGCTCGTCTTAGCGGGCTGAACATTCGTTTATCTATGTCACAAAGCTGGGCGGTGTAGCGCCCTAGCTCTGAATTCCCATATACGTTTCCACAACCTCTCTGTTGCTCTGCAAATCTTCCGACACACCCTTCACCACAACACGGCCAACTTGAAGCACATAACCAAAACTTGCATTTTTCAATGCAACATGGATGTTCTGCTCAACAATTAGCATTGTCGTGCCGTGCTCTTCATTGACCCGCTTCAGCGTTTCAAAAATGTCTGCGATGATGATGGGAGCAAGCCCAAGCGAGGGCTCATCAAGCATCAAGAGCTGCGGGCGGGCCATGAGGCCGCGTCCAATTGCCAGCATTTGTTGCTCACCGCCGGAAAGCGATCCCCCAAGTTGAGTTTCTCTCTCTTTCAACCTAGGAAATAAGCTAAATACCAGCTCAAAATCCTTATCAATTTCCGCTTGATCTGTTCGCGAGTAAGCACCCATCTTAAGGTTTTCGAAAACCGTCAGATCTTTAAAGATCTTGCGCCCTTCAGGAACTTGAGCAATCCCTAATTTCACGATTTGGTTTGGCGTCAGACCATTAAGCTCTATGCCTTTGTATAAAATTTTCCCTGTGTTTGCTTTAACAGTTCCTGAGATGGTTTTAAGGGTCGTTGATTTCCCCGCACCGTTTGCGCCGAGCACAGCAACAATCGCGCCTTCTTCGACCTCCATGTTGATATCACGAAGGGCTCGAACCGCACCATAATTGGCGCCGATGCCTTCTAGCTGGAGAAGTGCCATCAGACCTCCTCCCCGAGATAAGCTGTGATCACGTCGGGATTTTTTTGAATTTCTTCCGGTATGCCCTCTGCAAGGTTCGCCCCAAAATTAATGACATGGATATAGTCACAAATAGACATGACCATCGACATATCGTGCTCAACCAAAAATATTGTGATCCCCAATTCCTTATTGAGCCGGCGAATAATCTCTTTGAGCTCAGTTGTTTCCTCATCATTACAACCAGCCACAGGCTCGTCCAATAAGATGATTTCTGGTTGTGAAGCAAGGGCACGAGCAAGTTCAACGCGCTTTTGATATCCATAGGGTAAATTCTTCACCAGATTATCAAGTTCATGCTCAAGCCTTAGCATTTCTGCAATTTCAACCGCGCGGTCAATCTGTGCTTTTTCATTTCCTCGAGCCTTGGGCAACCAAAGCATATTCGAGAACGGATTACCGATGAGACGATGCGCACCAATAAGAATGTTTGAAAGTGTCGTTTGCTCACCGAACAGATTGATATTCTGAAATGTCCGAGCCAACCCCAATGTAATCATTTCATGAGGTTTCTTGCGATCAATGTTTTGGTCGCGGTAATAAATATGTCCTTCCGAAAAGTCCTGAAAACGGCTTAATGCATTGAAGAGCGTCGTCTTGCCTGCTCCATTTGGTCCGATAAGGCCAATGATTTTGCCTTCTTCGATATCTATAGAAACCTTGTCACAGGCAACAACACCACCAAAAGTAATCGTGACGTCTTCGCATCTCAGGTGAACAGCCATTAGCCCTCCCCCGTCTGACTGGTTTCGCGACCTGGCTTTTCCTTTTCATCATCTGAATCCAAGGCTTCTAGCGAACCACTGACTTCAAGAAGCTGACGTTCTCTCGATTTACGGAACGGACGTCCTAAAACCTCGACAATACCCTTTGGCGCGAAAATAAGAACCAAGATCAAAACAACGCCTTTTAAGATAAAAGCAAAGTCTGCCAACTCCTCTAAAAAGAATGGCAACATAACAACGAATACACCGCCAACCACAGGCCCCATTAGAACGGCTGCACCGCCGACAACGGCAGCCACAAGAATATCGACCGAATACCAAATGTCGGCATAAACTTCAGATGAGACATAGTTGACAATGTGCCCGTTCAGAACACCTGCCAGCCCTGTGATGAACGCGGATATTGAAAAAGCAAGTGTTCTGTAAAATACGCGATTAACACCGCTGCTTTCTGCGGCTTTTTCTGAGTCCCTAAGCGCCATAAAGGCCCGGCCTACACCAGAGCGGATAAGGCAATAGATGAATAATGTCACCAGTGCAAAAACAATGAGTGAGACGTAATAAAACCCAATATCACCAATTACCCAGAACATGATTTTGTTCTTAGGTAATGAAATTCCTTCACGCCCTTCGAATATTGGCACGTTATTGACAATTGTTCCCACAAAGAAAGCAAAGCCCAAAGTCCCGATAGCCATGAATGCACCGGAAAGCCTGAGAAAGATAAATCCCAATAAAAATCCAATCAGGCCCGACATGAGACCGCCAGCGATGAGGCCAGTAATGAGATCTGTGCCTAAATATTTTGTAAGGAGCGCAGAAGTGTAGGCCCCAATTGCAAGGAATCCCCCATGACCAACAGATACAAGCCCCGTATATCCGACAAGAATGCTTATGCCCTGAGCCGCAATAATATAAATAATGACAAGAGCAACCGTATAAGCCTGCCAGCCCTCCACTCCTGGCAATAATGGAAAGGCAATTCCGACAGCAAATAGAGCTATCATCGCCAGCCAATTCTGGAGTTGAAACTTAGCCTTCAAAACCTCAACAGCCTTGCGATTCCACACCTGGAACGCGCCTTGAGCCGTTGTTGTCGCAGAAGCCATATTTGCTCCCAGTCCTCTTTAACACCGAACGAAGCGCATAGATTAAATCTCCCTGCGTTTCTGGATGCCGAACAAGCCTTGTGGGCGGATCGACAGCAACAAGACAATCATGGCAAAAGCTGTTGCTGTCTTAAAATGCGCGCCTAGATAACCGCCGGCTAAATTCTCAGCCACACCTATCATCAATGCACCCAGGATCGCCCCGCGGATGGAATACAAACCTCCAAAAACAGCCGCCACATATCCCTTGATCAAAACCTCATCCATCATCTCAGGAGAGACGTAAATTATTGGCGCCAAAAGAATTCCGGCGAAAGCTGCTAAAAACCCGGCTATGCCCCAGGTTAGAAAGACAATAAAACGAACAGGGATCCCCATGAGCTGGGCCGTATCTGGGTCATCCGTCACTGCTCTCATGGCAATGCCTTGTTTGGTGTATTTGAAAAACAGATAAAGGAAGGTGCCTATTGCCGCCGCCCACACCATGTTAACCAGGTGCCCTTCACTCACTAGAGTACCGAAAATGTTCACCGGTTCTGCATCGAATGTGACCGGAAAAGCTTTGGTGTCGCGCCCCCAAACCCAGCCTGCAACACCATGAAGAATATAGTAAACACCTAAGGTCGCAGTGAAAAGTGTAAGCCAATCGGCGTCCGCAATGGGACGCATCACAACCCGTTCGACCAACACACCAAGCGCCATGCTGCAAATGACAACTAATGGCAGCATCACATAATAATTCAGTTTGAAATCTTTAATGAAAATAATGCCCAAAAACGCGGCGATCATTGCAAAATCGCCTTGGGCCAAGTTTATTGTTCTTGTATTTCGGAAGACAACCACAACGGCCACGGCAGTTAAAGCATATAAACTGCCTGTAGCGATACCGCTCATGAATTGCTGAGCGAACAATTTAGCTCCTCCCTCCGCTTTATAGGCAGCAGTCCAATAATGCCAATTTTTGATTCACATCCCGGGTCTTGAAATCTGTCGTTTGCCGTCTGAACCAGAAAACATCTCTTACGGGATTATATCCTCTGAAACGTAGATTCCCATTCTTGTTATATATATACCCTAAACGCAACCAGTCGCCTTAGAAAGGAGACATGTTACTTTTGGCTATGCGTTTAACGCATACCCCCCTATAGATTTTGTGTGAATTGATATGAGCAGACGTAAAAAATTGTCGGATTGGATAGCTATTGACGTCTTTTATCAAGAAAGCTTTTAAAGCCCTTTACCGTATCACTGATGCCTTTCTTAACATCTTCAATTTTATTATCCGTCCTATCGGCAATGGCTTTTGCAAGGCCTTTAGCGAGTGCAGTACCTATATCACTTACATCTAAAGAAGAGGCGCTTTCAAACTGCTTTTCATCCATAATCAATTTAAATCTAAGGTCGATGTCTTCTTCTTTGTTATTAATATAACTGGCGATAGGTTTTGCTAACGTCTTTTGGATCGAATTTGCATTTTCAGGAATAACAACCTTCACGCCCCGCATATTGAGATGCCAATCAAACTTTATCTCAGCCTTTTCATTAAGCCGCCATTTATCCTCGACTTTGACATCAATTACGCCGTCTTTGAACCAGCCGATTGGTGGCTTCGTAACAATTCGGCTGATAGGAGCAACCGGTAAGTTCATCATGTCCCATTTCGTCACGCGTGCATTCTCTGTTCCGCTTGACCCAATTGAGATTTTGTTGCCATCGATTGAACCTGAAACGTTAGAGCGGAACAAAAGGTCAAAAATTGCATATTGGCTTCTCAAAGGATGATGTGGATCATTTTCAGCTTTGTTAAGAGAGACTTGGACAGGCGGATTTGCACCCTTTGATAAGGAAACATCAGCATCCTCAAGTCTATACCGTTTTACAATGAAAATTCTTTTGGTTTTTATTTTATTGCGGTTACTATTTTTAGGATCTTTTCGTATATCTGGCTGTCTGATATCCCCCTTAACATTCTTTACAATGAGATGTTCCAAGGTTACGGGGCGGAAAATCAAACTCCATATATCAATATCTAACGAAACGCTCTCTGTCTTTAGATCAAAACTATTCTTAATTTCAGACTCACGTTTTACTTTAAGATCATGAAAATCGAATTTGCCTGAGAAAAGGTTCCCAGAAACTTTTGCAACATTCACCTCCATGTCTTTTCTTTGCCCAACTTTGGCAAGCAGCCATTTGGCTGTGGGATCAAACAGTAAAAAATTCACAACCAATACTGTACCTATGAGCAGTGCGAATAAAGATAAAGACGCCCATTTTATGGTTATGAAACCGCTAGGTTTCTTTGGGGGCACACTTTTATCTTCCCGTTTTGTGAGCTTCGGTATTTTCCCAGCTAAATTTTTCGCTCCTAACAGCAAGAAAAAGACTTCAAAGATATTCATTATGAATACCACAAGCGTAACAGCAACAATTGATACACTGAGGACGATAGGGACTATAAGAAATTCCGCAAGTAAGATGATAAGTGCTTCCATTAGTTTTTTTTATCCAATTATTATAGTTAGAATTTCTAGCACTATGATAAGGATTTCATTGACGTTATATAATTATTCCTCATGTCAATACAAGAGAGTAGCTATTTGAATTTCTTTAATAATCTAGAATAACGGGCAAAGCGTTTTCAGAAATGATTATATCATCCAGCCATCCGGACAGACTCAGATGACTGAGAGACTTGACCAAAAACATCAATCCGCCAAGGAACAAGGGCAACCCTTTCCGCATGCTCCTGGGTAACCTCTTGAACATAACGTCCCTCTTGATCGCGCCGAGCCACCAAAATAGGATCTTTGACTTGGAGGGGGGTCAGGCTTTGATTGATGATCCAAGCATAGGGTTCAATATCTGCTCTTCTCAGATCCTTCTGAAGGGCAGCAGCCTCATGAACTGGCGTTGCCTCGGCAAGAGTGCACAGGATGATCCGCGTGAAATCTGGATCACGAAGCCTGGGCAACAGTCGCAACACTGAATCAGGAACCGCTTTCGCCTGACGATTAACTTCCTTATGAAATGATTGCGCTGCATCAAGCAACAAAATGGTGTGTCCAGTTGGGGCGGTATCCAAGACAACGATCTGGTCTTTCGCCTTATCGACAGTGGCTGCGAACGCCTGGAATACGGCAATCTCTTCGGTACATGGAGATGATAAATCCTCTTCTAAAAGAGCGCGCCCATCTGCGTCGAGTTTAGCGCCTGTCGTTTTCATAACCTCATCGCGGTAGCGAGCCACTTCTTCAACAGGATCAATACGGTCAATGGTTAGATTTGGCAGGGCTTCAACAGCACTTTTTACAACATGGCCTGCCGGATCTGTTGTTGTCAGGAAAACCTGATGGCCTTTTTTGGCAAGCTTTGTCGCTATTTCAATCGCCAATGTTGTCTTACCAACGCCTCCCTTGCCCATTGTCATAACGACGCCATTGCCAGATTTATCCAAATCATCAATGAGCGTATCAACCGAAGGGAGTTCCAACATATCCTGAGACAGAGGTTGTACTGAGAGAACTGTTTCCGGCTCAAAAAAAGCTTTAAGGCTCTCAATGCCAATGAGTTGTTTTGCCTTAAGTGGCACAACAATTCGCTCAAAATCACGAAGACCCTCCGGCATACTGGCAAGCGCCTCTGCACCTCGGCGCTCAAGTGCGACCGCAGTTTCATCCGTGCGATCGATAGCCTGGAAATCACCATTGATGATCAGTTGCTGATTATTGATGCCAAGTTCAGAAAGTTCCCTACTGGTCACAGCCGCTTCATCAAAAGCAGATTCCTCAGGTCGGCTAACAAGCACAAGTGTGGTGCGTTCCTTGTCAGCAAGTGCAGCAACCGCAGCTGCATAGAGTTCACGCTGTTCGACTAACCCTTGCAAGGGTCCAAGACACGACGTGCCCGCCGAAGCATTTTCGATAAAACCTGTCCATGCAGTCGGCAAAGTTAAAAGTCTAAGTGTGTGCCCTGTAGGAGCTGTGTCAAATATCACATGTTCAAATTGCGCTAGGGCATCCGGTTTCCCAATAAGCTTCGCAAATTCATCAAAAGCCGCAATTTCAACCGTGCATGCCCCCGCCAATTGTTCTTCCATACTGGCGATGGCCGCGTCAGGCAGAATCCCCCGGTAGGGACCAACAACTTTTTCACGATATTCTGCCGCAGCCTGTTCAGGATCAACGTTAAGGCCAAATAATCCGGGCACATTTTTCACGGGTGTCGGTTCTGTACCGATCGGACATTCGAAAACTTCATCGATATTGGAGGCGGGATCTGTACTAACAAGCAAAACTTTTTTTCCTTGCGCTGCCAATTTAACTGCGGTCGCACAAGAACTTGACGTCTTGCCGACGCCTCCTTTGCCCGTGAAAAAGAGATTAGGCGTTGGCGTTTCAAGAAAACCCATGATCTTTTATTCCTTAACAACAGTCACTTGCAGGCGGACAACACGCGGTTTCAGACGATGTATCAGCACCCTCCAAATTTAAACCAAGTTTTTCACCCAATTGCACACGGTTGGGATAACCACCTTTTTTAAAAACTTCTCCATCAATAACAACAAGCGGAAGACACTCCATGCCATCGCTTTCCAAAAGAGATTTCACGAGAGTATTGGTTGCAAACTCTCCGGGTTGGTGTCCCAGATCATATCTTTCCACCTCAATACCCCACTTACGCAGCCAATCAAGGGCAGCGGCGAATTGCGCCAATTCGTCATCGGCGTCGGGACCACATACACCACTTGAACAACACATCGGTGGGTCATAAACGCTCAGTTTGGCCATGAAACATCTCCTATAAGTTGTCTTGTTCTTTATTCAATAATTAGGTTCAGCTCGCTCTTAATGATTGTAATTCAGGTGCTAATTCGCCTACGTCTGCGCAACAGTTTTCAAGCAGATAGGCGATCATATTGTGAAGTTCACCAAAATCGATGCGATAAACCTTTTGCCGTCCATATCTTTGCCGGGAAAGTATGCGAGCCTCGGTAAGAATATTAAGGTGAAATGCAAGCGTTGCCGACGGTATTTTTAAATACGCCCCAATAGCTCCTGAATTTGCCCCATCAGGGCCTTTGCGCACTAGAAAGCGGACAATGTCTAAACGCGTCTCCTGCGCAAGCGCTGACAATGTCCTAATAATTTCGCTTTTCTCCATTACTCTATAGTTATCGAGATATAAGCCTAGGGTCAACACCTCTCTATCTTGTATATCTTTTTTCTCGGAAGCTCATAAAGAAGCTTATAAAAACGAATCAACATTTTCAGAAAATGGGCGCATCACTTGAGAACCCTACACGCAAGCACATCAGGCCTTTGGTTTTTCCAGTGTTATATGACTCTTAGCGGAGGGTAATTTATGTTTTGGTTAATAAAATATAAATGCAATAAATTATTTGCCAATATTAGAGTTTATTGTTTCCAAACCTGTATAATTTGCTGATTTATAAAATAATATTTTTGATAAGCAACCAGCTAAATCTGCAGGATTATGAAAATTAAGGTGCCTGATATTGCTGGTCCAAGAAGGCACAAGATCTGAACTCGCGAACGGATTCTCCGGCTGTTAGGATAGCCACTCATCATTACCTGCTCGTAATCGACGGTAATAGCGAGCATGCCAAAAGAGGAACCCAAAGGAAATATGTTACTGAGTCGATTAGTACTTATTTTTGCGCAATTGACTCTTACCTGGTGGTGGGGGTTGGAACTTTTGCACCTTGTCCCTTTAGAAGGTCACCTGCTTATTGCCGCTTTTGTGTTTATCGTCGCCTTACTTGTTTGGCTTATCGGTGTGATCGGAGCCGAGGTTTTGAAAGAAGTTGCCCGTCCGTCAGGTGATACGTTTATTTCAACACTTGTCGCCGCAGCCATAGCGGCTTTATTACCCTTAATTCCCTTTGCAAAACCTCTCGTACCTCAGATTCAAAGTTACATTCCTTTTTTCCAACCTCTCTACTTACCGGTTGTGGGGGCTGTTATCGGATATCAACTTCAGAGATAAATCTTCAAAAAAAGAAAAGCTGCCGACTTATCGACAGCTTTAGTTCGGGGGGGCAGAAAGCGCGTTAGGAGATTTAGACTACCCTCCAAAGCGCCTTCGGAGTAATGCCTCTAAATGAGAGACATCAAAAAAAACCTGCAACAATAGCTGCCACAAAGCCAAAGGCTGCAAGACAAAGCGCGTAATGCAATCTATGCGAAACCATATCGGCGCCTCCTCCTAGTAATTTGCCTTAAAACAAGAGCTACGTTATTGTCCAACTTTGACTAAAGTGTAATGCGTGAACAAATTTGCCGCCAGAAAAATCGTCGCTGCAGTGCAACAAGGTCGTGCGATGCACAATTTTAAGTTGAGATTACACATCTATACAAGCATTCCTCGAATATCAAAGGCGCTTTCTTATAGACCTTGGGGGTCGTCCATTTATGGATAGTATGTGCAAAACCCTCATGTCTCTCAGAGGTTTCAAGCTCTTAAATGAGTACGCTGTAATTGGGATAGGGATTTCAAATCCACCTCATGAGGTAATAAATGCGTCGCGATTGTATCCCTGAAGATAAAGGAGAGCTGTCAAGTCTCCGTGATTGATCTGCGCATGAGCTTCCGCAGCAACGATGGGTTTGGCATGAAACGCCACACCAAGACCTGCGGCTTTAATCATCGCTAGATCATTGGCCCCATCACCAACGGCAAGTGTTTCATGCAGTTGGAGCCCTTTCTCTCTGCGTAATGTTTTGAGTGCTTCGAGTTTTGCGTCTTGGCCAAGAATAGGTTCAATGACACGCCCTGTTAATTGACCATTCTCGATTTCAAGCTCATTAGCTTGATTAACGTGAAAGCCAGCCATCTCAGCCACACGGCCTGTAAAAAAGGTGAAACCACCAGAAATTAGAGCGCAAAGGGCACCATTGGCTCCCATTGTCCGTACAAGCGTCCTTGCCCCTGGCGTCAAAGAAATACGTTTATCAATTACTTCATGAAGGATTTCCTCTTTTAATCCTTCTAACAATTGTACCCGCTCTCTCAAGGCCGCTTGAAATTCGAGTTCGCCCTTCATGGCCCGCTCGGTAATATCAGAAATGTGCTCCCGCAAACCAACGAAATCTGCAATTTCATCGATACATTCTTGTTGAATAATTGTGGAATCCATATCAGCGATCAGTAACTTCTTATGTCTTTCTGCCTGTGGCTGGATAAAAAGATCAACTGGCTCATCGGCAAGAAGCCGTCGCAAAGCTGTATCAATGGCACGGATTTCACGTGGGCTTTCAGCTTTGAAGAAGATATCACACGCCTCATCTGCTGAGAGCCATTCTGGTTCAAGCTCTACCGCCAAAACAGCATGGGCTTTTGCGATTGTCGATGCCTGCAATGTTGGCGTATCAGGCGTACTAATTAGCGTTAATACATAAGAGGTCATATGATGAAGCTCATTTCGTCTGTTGCGTAGAGATCCATGTCAATTAGCCCCAAAAAATTCAAGACCATACTTATTGCAGGACCGACGGCAAGCGGCAAGTCTGCCTTCGCCTTGGAAATAGCCCAAAAAAAAGGTGGCGTCATTATCAATGCTGATTCTATGCAGGTTTATAGAGAGCTGCGACTATTGACCGCGCGCCCTAGCGAAGAGGATGAAGCCTTTGTTCCTCATAAACTTTACGGGGTTATTTCTGCCAGAGAAGCATATTCCGTTGGCAAATGGCTTAATCAAGTTCAGGCGGAACTGGAAGCTGCACACAAAGCTGCACAAATGCCGATTATTGTTGGTGGCACGGGGCTCTATTTTTCCGCACTCCTAAACGGACTGTCGCCGATCCCGGAAATTCCAGACGATATACGTGAATATTGGCGCGCAAAAGCCAAAGAACTTGGAGGACCGGCACTACACGCCCTCCTTGCTCAAAAAGATCCGGAAATGGCATTACGGCTTAGGCCATCAGACCCACAAAGGTTAGTGCGGGCATTGGAGGTTATGGAAGCAACAGGACGTTCGCTGGCATACTGGCAGGAAAAGCCAGGTGAACCACTTTTGACGCCGCAAAATGTAAGGAGAGGCATCCTTTTACCTGAGCGTGAAACCCTTTATGCCCGCTGTAATACCCGCTTCGACCTCATGATAGATCAGGGTGTCTTAAAAGAAGTCCAAGCATTTACGCAGCTGGACCTTGATCCTAATCTTCCCGCAAGCCGAGCCCTTGGTCTCAAACCTCTAAGCGAACATTTAGCAGGCAAGCTCTCTTTACAGGATGCTGTGGATCAGGCGAAATCAGAAACTCGTCGTTACGCAAAGAGGCAAATGACATGGTTCCGCACACAAATGCCTGACTGGCAAGTAACGACAGGAAAAATGTGTCAATTTCTATCTTGACCCTGAAATCCGCTCCGACTAATTTGCTACAAGCAAAATATGTAGGGATATTCGCGCATGCGCGGAAAAATTAACGTCGTCGTGATGATCGCACTGCCGTGATGGACTGATCAAAGCCATCGCGAACGGTAGTGCGTAAGCAGGGCCCCAAAGGGCCCTTTTTTATTAGCGGATCTCGATACATAGGTTTTAGTAATGTACCATAGTGAGTTTTGTCTCTTAAACCGTTCAAATTGAGTGAGGATGGCACAGCAATGGCAAATAACATGACAGGCGCAGAAATCGTGCTAAGAGCGCTGGTCGATCAAGGTGTCGAGCACATCTTTGGTTATCCCGGCGGGGCCGTTCTGCCCATCTATGACGAGCTTTTTAAACAAAATAGCATCCAGCATTTTCTTGTTCGTCATGAACAAGGCGCGGTTCACTCCGCTGAAGGCTATGCCCGCTCAACTGGTAAGCCAGGTGTCGTACTCGTTACATCTGGACCTGGAGCTACAAACTCAGTTACCGGGCTGACAGATGCATTGATGGACTCCATTCCTATTGTCTGTATTACGGGTCAGGTGCCAACACATCTAATCGGCAACGACGCCTTCCAAGAATGCGATACGGTTGGCATCACGCGGCCTTGCACTAAACATAATTATCTTGTGAAGGATATTAATGACTTAGCCCGCATCTTGCACGAAGCCTTTTATGTTGCCTCAAATGGAAGGCCTGGCCCTGTCGTTGTCGATATTCCTAAAGATATCCAATTTACGACCGGCAAATACACCGGCCCAACCAATGTTATTCATAAGACATATCGTCCGCGGCTTAAAGGCGATGAACAAGCGATCCGTGACGCCATCGACCTTATAGCCGGTGCGAAACGGCCTGTTTTTTACACTGGCGGGGGCGTTATTAATTCCGGCAATGTCGCGAGCCAACTTCTGCGCGACTTAGTGAAAATGACGGGCTATCCAATAACCTCTACCCTGATGGGACTCGGAGCTTATCCGGCTTCTGAGGATCAATTTCTCGGTATGCTTGGTATGCATGGAACATATGAAGCAAATATGGTCATGCACGATTGTGATGTAATGATTGCAATTGGGGCACGTTTTGATGACCGGATTACGGGACGAACTGACGCTTTTTCACCCGGATCTAAGAAAATCCAGATAGATATCGATCCGTCTTCAATTAACAAGAATATACATGTTGACCTGCCAATCATAGGCGATGTGGCCTATGTGTTAGAAGAAATGATCCGTATTTGGCGTCAACGTGCCCCCAACATAGATAAAAAAGCGATCCAGGCTTGGTGGGAACAGATTGAGACTTGGCGCAAGCGGGATTGTTTAAAATATAAGCCCCGTAAAGATGTGATCATGCCGCAATACGCGATTCAGCGGCTTTATGAATTAACTAAGGATCGGGACACTTATATTACAACCGAAGTTGGCCAGCACCAGATGTGGGCCGCTCAGTTTTATAAATTCGAGGAGCCCAATCGTTGGATGACATCCGGTGGTCTTGGCACAATGGGTTACGGTTTGCCGGCGGCTATCGGTGTGCAAGTGGCTCATCCGGATTCACTCGTCATCGATATTGCAGGCGAAGCTTCGGTACAAATGACTATGCAGGAAATGTCATGTGCTGTTCAGTATGATCTGCCGATCAAAATCTTCATTATCAACAATGAATATATGGGCATGGTGCGCCAGTGGCAGGAACTTCTGCATGGTGGGCGTTACTCACATAGCTATTCCGACGCTTTGCCTGATTTTGTTAAAATGGCGGAAGCCTTCGGCGGCGTTGGATTGCGTGTTGAAAAACCGGATGAGCTTGATGACGCAATCAAAGAAATGATCGATATCGATAAACCGGTATTGTTCGATTGCCGGGTTCATAAAGTTGCAAACTGTTTTCCAATGATCCCCAGCGGCGAGGCGCATAACAATATGCTGTTAGGAGATGAGGCTGAAAGTGAAGACCTGGATTCTGCCATCTCTGACGAAGGTAAGGTTCTTGTGTAATCCGGTTAAGAGGAAGTGATTTGAACTCATGAGCAAACAAGCAACCCAAAGCCATTATCCCGGACCAGCTATTCGGGAAAGCATTGAGAGCCACACACTCTCGGTTCTTGTTGACAATGAACCGGGAGTACTCGCTCGTGTCATTGGTCTTTTTTCCGGACGGGGATATAATATCGACTCCTTAACCGTATCCGAGACCGAACATCAAGAGCATCTCTCGCGGATCACCATCGTAACCACCGGCACACCAATGGTTATTGAGCAAATCAAGCATCAGCTTGAACGCCTTGTCCCAATCCACGGCGTTACCGATTTGTCTGTACTCGGCAAACCCTTGGAGCGTGATTTGGCTCTTGTTAAAGTTGCGGGTAAGGGAGAAAAGCGCGTTGAGGCGTTACGTTTAGCAGAAGCATTTCGCGCACGTGTTATAGACGCCTCAACTGAACATTTCGTATTTGAAATTACCGGCCGGTTGTCAAAGATCGAGCAATTTATCACACTTATGGAACCACTCGGGCTTATAGAGGTTGCTAGGACAGGTGTCGCGGCAATTTCCCGTGGCCCATCACCTATGTAATTCCACCCAAAAGTTTTCAATATGCAGACTATGACTTAAGGAACATGACAATGCGCGTCTATTATGATCGTGATGCAGATATTAATCTCATCAAGGGTAAAAAAGTTGCTGTTATTGGTTATGGCAGTCAGGGGCATGCCCATGCGCTAAACTTACGCGATTCAGGTGCGAGTGACGTCACCGTCGCTTTGAGAGAGGGGTCAAGTTCGGCCAAAAAAGCCGAAGGTGAAGGCCTTCAAGTGAAGTCCGTTACCGAGGCTGCCAAATGGGCTGACGCTATGATGATGCTGACACCGGATGAACTTCAGGCAGACATCTATGTTGATCATCTCAAAGACAATATGAAAGAGGGTGCAGCCCTTTTCTTCGCACATGGCCTCGCCATCCATTTCAACCTTATTGAACCGCGCCCCGACCTTGACGTTTGCATGATTGCCCCAAAGGGGCCTGGTCATACTGTACGCAGCGAATATCAGCGCGGCGCCGGTGTGCCATGTCTCATTGCCGTCGCTCAAGATGCCTCCGGCAATGCTCACGATCTGGCGCTCTCTTATGCCTCTGCCATTGGCGGCGGGCGTTCGGGCATTATTGAGACAACTTTTAGGGAAGAATGCGAAACGGATCTCTTTGGCGAACAGGCTGTCCTTTGCGGCGGTCTGGTGGAATTAATCCGTGCCGGATATGAAACACTTGTTGAAGCCGGTTACGCGCCTGAGATGGCCTATTTCGAATGCCTTCATGAGGTGAAGCTCATTGTCGATCTCATCTATGAGGGGGGCATTGCAAACATGAACTATTCTGTCTCCAACACAGCAGAATTCGGCGAGTACATGTCTGGACCGCGTGTGATAAATAAAGAAACAAAAGAGGAAATGAAACGCATTCTCTTTGATATTCAAACCGGAAAATTCGTATCTGACTGGATGAGCGAATGTAAGGCCGGTCAACCGCGCTTCAAAGCCATACGGCGCGTGAACGACGCTCATCCGATCGAAGAAGTGGGTCAACGTCTCAGGGGCATGATGCCCTGGATTGCCGAAGGCGCCCTGGTTGATAAGGACAAAAACTGACAGGTTTTTGGATTAGAAATTATAGAGCGAGCTAGCATTTTCCTCACAGGGCGCAGTTATAAACTGCGCCCTGAACCGTTCATGCCAGTGATTATACAAATAGGCCTCAATTACTTTTGAATAGGACGGTATGAATATGCAGCCAGGATTATAAACCGGTGGTGGGTCTGCCTAACAGCCATACTTGTCTTTACATTTGTCAATTCTCAGCTTTTGCAACACAAACCCATGTCTTAAGGCACGGTCCTTGCGGCGCACCTTGCAACTGGGCATCTCTAAATACTCCCTTCGGGCCATCCACCATATTCTGCGATAATTAGGCGGATGGCAGGGGTGGTGGATGGTTTTTAGAGGTATCCAACTGCATGTCAGGCGTGAAAGCTGTTTTCATTCTGGCACAGCAGGGGATCATTTTGACAATCGTAGTTGGAGAATTGATTAAGCATATTTTGGACGATACCCCAGTCAAATTGAGCTTATTTGATACCAGTTTCATTGACAGAAAGATCGTTAACCAAGTCCTAAACTCTACGCTCAGTAAAGAGCTTGGCGCATAAATTGCGTATGGAGCGGTGCGATCATTTCTGTCCTATGAAAAGAAAAGCAACTTGTGAGCGGTAAAGAGTATGAAATCTGCACAAGATGTCATTGAGGCTGATCTAAAATATCTTGCAGCCAATCTGGAGGAAGAATTCCGGCTTATGGAGGGCAAAAACCTTCTCATTGTCGGAGGGGCCGGGTTCCTTGGTTACTATCTGGTACAAGCACCGCTTTACTGGAACAAAACCCGTGCAGTCCAACCAATAGATGTCACCGTTTATGACAATTTTATTAGAGGAACTCCGGATTGGCTTACGAAGCTCGAAAATGATCCTAATCTCACGCTCAAAAAACATGATATAACGGATCCTCTACCTGAAGACATTGACGACTATAACTTTATCATTCATGCAGCGTCCATCGCCTCGCCAATCTATTACCGCAAACACCCCCTCGCAACCATGGACGCCAATGTTGGAGGATTGCGTTCGCTGCTTGAATACACATTATCGCAAAGAGAAAAAGACCTGCCGGTCGACGGGTTTCTCTTCTATTCAACGAGTGAAATTTACGGTGATCCAACACCTGAAAACATACCAACGCCTGAAACCTATCGTGGCAACGTGTCCTGCACAGGCCCTCGCGCGTGCTATGACGAGTCCAAACGTTATGGTGAAACACTGTGCGTCACCTTTGCTCAGCAATATGACTTACCGATTAAAATCGCTCGCCCCTTTAATAATTACGGTCCCGGCCTAAAAATAAGCGACCGCCGTGTTCTACCGGATTTTGCCCGTGACGTGATGTCAGGCCACGACATCATCATGCTGTCCGACGGGGCGCCAACACGAACTTTCTGTTATATCGCCGATGCCATCGCTGGCTATTATAAGATCCTGCATCATGGCCACCCGGGTGAAGCTTACAACATCGGGATTGAAGAGCCAGAAATTTCAATGGCGTCCTTAGCAGACAAAGTTGTCACATTATCAAAGGACTTATTTGGCTATCAGGGTCAAGTCATTCGCAAACAAAGCAATGACAAAAATTATCTCGTCGACAATCCCAATCGCCGCTGTCCAATCATTGCAAAAGCAAGGAATGAAATCGGTTATGACCCCGTTATCTCTGTTGATGAAGGTCTGAAACGTACCCTGCTTTGGTATCGGGACAACCAGGCTGCGGAGGATGCATAAATGAAAGTATCAGTTATCGGCACCGGCTATGTGGGGCTTGTTTCAGGTGTTTGCCTAGCGGAAAAAGGGCATGATGTGATTTGTGTTGATGTCGATCAGGCAAAAGTCGACATGATCAACGATAAGGTCTCTCCAATCTATGAAAAGGGGTTAGACGAGTTACTCAGAAGCAATGTGCCGGACCGGCTGCAAGCCACAACAAATTTGCGACAAGCCGTTCTTGATACGGATATCTCGCTAATTGCAGTGGGGACACCCTTCGATGGTAATGAAATTGATCTGACATATATCCGAACAGTCTCTCGGCAAATCGGTTCGGTTTTGAAAGATAAGTCCAACTACCACACAGTCGTTGTGAAAAGCACGGTTGTACCAGGAACAACGGATGACGTCGTCCTGCCAATATTGGAACAAGCCTCAGGTAAAAAAGCCGGGATAGATTTCGGCGTAGGAATGAACCCTGAATTTCTAAAAGAAGGCGAAGCCGTTGGAGATTTTATGTCGCCTGACCGCATTGTGCTTGGAGGTATTGATGATCGAAGCACAGACGTGCTGGCGGACCTCTACAGTGTATTTGAAGGCGCTGATAAAGTTCGGACCAACACCAAGACAGCCGAAATGATCAAATATACGGCCAACTCGTTGCTTGCCACATTGATCTCTTTTTCCAATGAAATTGGGAATTTATGCGCCAAGGTTGGGGTCGATGTCGTCGAGGCAATGCACGGTGTTCATCTCGACAAACGTTTTATGCCGATCATGAACAATGGTGAGCGAGTCACGCCCTCCTTCATCACCTACCTGGCTGCTGGATGCGGTTTCGGGGGAAGTTGTTTTCCGAAAGATGTCAAAGCTCTCATTGCCTATGGCAATCGAGCTGGAAGCCCGATGAAACTTCTTGAATCCGTTATTGATGTCAACGCCAGCCAACCCCATAAGGTGATCGACCTCCTCAAAAAACACCATCCAAGTTTAAAAGGTCTCAAAGTCGCGGTTTTGGGGATGGCGTTTAAGCCAGGTACCGATGATATTCGGGAGTCACCAGCTCTTCCGGTTACCAGAACATTGCTCGGTGAAAACGCCGTTGTTAAAGCCTTTGATCCTATTGCCCGTCATGAAGCGGAAAAAGAATTTGGCGAAAATGTGCAGTTTTGTGATGACTTGGAAGATGCGGTAAACGATGTATCCGCTATTCTTGTTATGACCCGTTGGCAACAATTTGAGGAACTGCCACACCTTCTCTCTGCAAACAGGCAAAGCCCACTCATCATAGACGGTAGACGCATGCTTAATAAGGCTTGTGTCCCTAATTATGAGGGTATCGGCTTACGGTAGCACATCACATCTTACTTATGATTATCAGCAATCCCTCGCTGGGCGGGTTTTGTAACCCAGTCCAGCAGCGGTCGTCTTTCAGTTGGAAGAAATGCTTAAAGGCATGCGAATTGCATTTCCGTAAGGGCATTATCTGAATAAAGTCTTCTAACCTCATATGATCACAAGCGATACTCACAGCAAAGCTTACCCTTATCCTCCAATTACAGAGAGGGTGCGCAATATTGCAACAATTTCTAGTGTGCCCTTACCTCTCTTTCTGTTGATTATTAGTTTCATAATTCCGGAAGAAATTTCATTCTATCTTGGCAGTGTTCGATTAATCCCATTGCGTGTCATTATTCTCATTTACTTTATTCCGGCTGTTTTCAAATATCTTTCTGACCCAACGATTAAGGTGCAAACATTTGACGTTTTTCTCGTTCTCTTTTCTATCTGGTTTTCTTTAGGGCACCTATTAAACCATCCTCTTCCAGAAAGTTTTGAGCTAGCCGGTTCAAACCTATTGGAGTGTCTTGGGGCCTATCTCCTCGTCCGTGCTTATCTCCGGACGGCGGAACAATTTCTTGGTGTTATAAAATTATTGTTCTGGTGTGTAGCTGCTATTGTTCTTCTAGCCATTCCAGAAGCTTTAACTGGGCAACATCTGGCTCATGATATTGCTGTGGCTATTACGGGCGAAGATTTTGGGATACATAAAGAAGAAAGATTAGGTTTTACAAGAGCGTCGGCGACATTGAGTCATCCCATTTTGGTGGGCACATTTTGTGCCAGCCTATTCAGCTTTGTTTGGTATCTCAATTCGTCACGGCAAAGTAAGTTCATTAAAACAAGCGTTATTTTTGCAGGTGTGTTTGCCTCTCTTTCGTCAGCTCCGTTTCTTATGTTTTTTGGTCAAATGGTGCTTATGATATGGGAGAAAATAACAAGACAATTCCCCGCACGTTTACAACTCACCTTAATAGGATTTGCTATTGTTTATCTTATTATCGAACTCATAAGCCATCGCCCTGCAATTGTCGCTATTACAACTCAAATCGCCCTCAATCCCTGGAATGCTTATGTTAGGTCTTTGATTTGGGATTATGGAATTCAAAATGTCTGGATGTATCCCTTTTTGGGAAATGGAATTAATGAATGGATTCGTCCATTTTGGTTGCCAATTTCAGTCGATAATTTTTGGCTTGTACTGACGATGCGGTCGGGAATTCCTTCAATTGTTTTTCTCTTAATCGCAATTATCTCTCTCTATCGGTCATTGTTAAAAGCGCCGGCTCCCAAAGAAAATAAGGATTATAAGACTATGAGTACGGCTTGGTGTATTGGTTTTCTTGCCCTTTGTGTCTGTGGTGGTACGGTACATTATTTTGGCACCTCATTTCCCTATTTTTTCTTTATACTCGCTTTGCCGGTTTGGCTCATTGAGATAAACAAAGAAACTCCCCACACAGCAGAAGTGTAAGAGTGGAAAATTGTGCATTTGTGAGCGTTCGTTCGCGCATATGATATATTGAAGGATAAAGCTTCATGTTGAAGGTTCAGGCAGTTTCGGCCATGTCTCTATAAAAGCCCTGCGCTCTGAGATCGCTGACCACCATACCCATAGGCGTTTGTTTTGTTTCAACAATGCAAGGCCATCAGTTGCAGACGCAAAGTAAGCAATCATTGGAGCAAGATGGAGGTCCGCTAAAGAGAGGGTATCTGCAACCAAGAAATCTCCACCACTTGCCAGACGATCAAGTGCCCGGAGTATGTGAGGTGCCGCATCTAATCCCCGTTTGTATTCTGTTGGGTCAGATGGCCGGCCCACCCGGGGGCCCATAACCCCATGGGAAAAAACTTGTCTTACCAGCGGCCAATAAGTGTAATTGTCTATGATCGAAATGATCTGGTTCGTACGCGCCCTCTCTTCAGGCACCAATGGCTGAAGTGGTGCTCCCTCAAAAGCCTCATCAACATATCTGGTAATGGCATTTGTTTCATAGAGTACGAAGTTGTCATGGACTAGAGTTGGGACACGGGAAAAAGGATGCAGTGTGAGATAGCTTACAGGCAAGTCATCAGCAAATGGATTAACCTCGATCCATTGGTAACCAACACCTTTTTCGTGAAGTGCAAAACATACAATCCAAGCATAAACGCTATACTTATAACCGTATAGCTCGACTGTCATATCAATGCCTCCTCACACGTTTGTTTGAGTGGTTGGTATCATGGTTCTAAGCCCTATACGAGGCCTGTTATGTGAGCCTCTTGAGAGCAACGCCAGGAGCAAATCAGATGGCGACAGATGAATAATTTTATTCTCTGGAGTCACATCGTATACGCAGAGGAACAACCAATGACGAATAAACCGGATATCCAATGCACATCTGTTTACCCAACCATCTCCGTGCCGGATATTTTGAAGACAGTCAAATATTACGAAAACCAGCTTGGTTTTGAATCGCGGTTTCTTTGGGGAGCCCCACCGACCCATCGAGCAGTATCACTTGGCGAAGCCACCATCCATTTCACGCCCGGAGAACCAAATTTTTATCAATTGCTCTTATCCGCCCAATATTGCGGTAGCAGATATCCACTCTCCGCTTGACCTATCACACATGAATGCTATCTAGCTGCTCATGAAGAAGATTGAGGACGTTCCTCTCGCGCAAATCCGCAACTTCTCCATCATCGCGCATATCGACCACGGCAAGTCCACACTCGCAGATCGGCTGATTCAAGTGTGTGGCGGGCTTAGCGAGCGTGAGATGAAGGAGCAGGTTCTGGACTCTATGGAGCTTGAGCGTGAGCGCGGCATTACAATTAAGGCGCAAACCGTACGGTTGGATTATAAAGCCAAGGACGGCAAGCTCTATCAGCTTAATCTGATAGATACGCCTGGTCATGTGGATTTTGCTTATGAAGTGAGCCGCAGCCTTTCCGCCTGCGAAGGCTCCCTGCTTATTGTCGACGCCAGTCAAGGCGTCGAGGCGCAAACCCTTGCCAATGTTTATCAGGCTCTCGACAATGACCACGAAATCGTCCCTGTCCTCAATAAGATCGATTTGCCTGCTGCTGAGCCCGACCGGATACGGGGCCAGATCGAAGATGTCATCGGCCTAGATGCCTCTGATGCGCTTGAAGTTTCCGCCAAAACGGGAGCCGGTATCGAAGATGTGCTTGAGGCCATTGTTCATCGCTTACCCTCACCACACGGCGAAGCAGATGTCCCTTTGAAAGCTCTGCTGGTTGATAGCTGGTATGACGCATATCTGGGTGTTGTCGTATTGGTGCGCATTATTGATGGGCATCTTAAGAAAGGGCAGAAGATCAAGCTTATGTCCACAGGGGCCAGTTATCTCGTGGACAGGGTAGGCATCTTCCGCCCCAAACAAGAGATGTTAAACCAACTTGGTCCAGGCGAGATCGGTTTTTTTACCGCTGCCATTAAAGAAGTCGCTGATACCCGCGTTGGTGATACGGTCACGGAAGAAAAGAAGGAAACGGCAGAACCGCTCGCAGGCTTTCAAGAAGCTCAACCGGTGGTCTTTTGCGGTCTCTTCCCTGTAGATTCCGCTGAGTTTGAAGCCTTACGGGAGGCCATGGGCAAACTGCGCCTCAATGATGCAAGTTTCCAATATGAAATGGAGACATCAGCCGCGCTTGGTTTTGGTTTCCGCTGCGGTTTTCTCGGGCTCTTGCATCTGGAGATTATTCGCGAGCGCATCGAGCGTGAATTCAATATTGATCTCATCACCACAGCGCCGAGCGTGATTTATCACATCTACCTGACAGACGGCAGTAAGATTGAGCTGCACAATCCCGCGGACATGCCAGACCCTGTCCAAATTGAGCGGATAGAAGAACCCTGGATCACAGCAACAATCCTGGTTCCGGATGACTATTTGGGTGCGGTTTTGAAGCTTTGCGAAGACAGGCGCGGACGGCAGAAAGAGCTAACCTATGCCGGTACACGTGCCATGGTGATCTATGAATTACCACTCAATGAAGTCGTGTTTGATTTTTACGACCGGTTGAAGTCAGTTACACGCGGTTACGCTTCCTTCGACTATCAAATGCTCGGCTATGAAGAAGGCGATCTTGTGAAAATGGCAATTTTGGTCAATGCCGAACCTGTTGACGCACTTTCTGTCATTGTGCATCGGGGTCGGGCGGAACAACGCGGTCGTGCCATGTGCGAGAAGCTCAAGGATCTTATTCCGCGCCATCTTTTTAAAATCCCGATTCAAGCGGCATTGGGCGGTAAGGTCATCGCACGTGAAACGATTTCAGCGCTACGCAAAGACGTTACCGCGAAATGTTATGGCGGCGATATTACCCGCAAACGTAAACTTCTCGAAAAGCAAAAGGCGGGTAAGAAGAAAATGCGGCAATTCGGTAAAGTTGAAATTCCACAAGATGCCTTTATCGCCGCACTAAAAATGGATGAAAATTAATTGCCTGTGCAAAAAGTTGCGGTTTCCCAACAGATTAATGTAAGGACCAGAACCCATTATTCGCTAAAACCTAAGATTTTTTTTAACTACAATTCTTAAACCCATGGAATACTTGTGAATCTGCCGTAAAATCAGTTTACAGACTGATTCTTATGAACCTTTTTTATTGTTAACGCGACATATCAAACGGACACCGTCGCTGGGCGGACATGAAGGCTATGGAACAGGCCGCATCAGATCAGGATCTGATTGAACGGATCGCAACACAGGATCAAACGGCTGTGAGTGTGCTTTTTGCCCGCCACCAGGTCCGTGTCTATCGCTTTATATTGCGTATGACGCGAAATGAAGCGATCGCCGAGGAACTAACGAATGAAGTGTTTTTAGATGTTTGGCGCCAGGCAGCACGGTATGAAGGTCGCTCTTCGGTTACAACCTGGATGCTAGCAATCGCCCATAATAAGACCGTAAGTGTTCTGAGGAAAAAGACGGAAGATACGCTGGATGAGCAGACGGCGAATACGCTCACCGATGTGAGTGATGCACCTGATGTGACAGCTCAGAAACAGAACAAGGCTATGATAATGCGAGATTGCATGGAACATTTATCGGTAGAGCACAAGCAAGTCATTGACCTTGTGTATTATCACGAAAAGTCGGTACGTGAAGTCAGTGAGATTCTCGGCATTCCACAGAACACGGTGAAAACCCGCATGTTCTACGCCCGTAAACAACTTTCCGAGCTTTTGCTGGAAGCTGGAATTGATCGAGGATGGCCATGACCGAGGGAAACAATCATCTCACCGAACGGGAAGCAATTGAACAATTGCTACCCTGGTATGCCGCTGGCACACTTAGTGATCATGAGGTCAAACAGGTTGACGAATACCTTGCTCAGCATCCAGACATTTCCCGCCAGTTAAACTTGATCCGCGAAGAAATGGATGAAACCGTTCATGCTAATGAAGCACTTGGCCATCCATCTGCAGGCGCTCTCGACAGGCTTATGAGTGCCATTGAGGCGGAACCGCGACAAACGGCAAATGTCGGCCAAATACTGACAAATCTAAAGCAATCCGTTATCGGTTTTTTTGAAGCCCCTTCACCCAATGCTGTTCGCTGGGCGGCGATGGTGGCGGCTGCACTAATTTTTGTGCAGGCAATCACGCTCGGTATGTTGATTTCGGATAGCACACGGACAGGCGTAGATTACCGAACAGCTTCAGGTCAAAACGGAACTCAGGCTTTAACAGGTACATTTGCTCTGATGCAATTTTCTGAGGATGCCACCCTCATTGAAATTAGCACGCTACTCTCGTCACTTGAGGCCAGCATTATCGATGGCCCCAAACCTGGCGGGATCTATAAAGTCCGCATTTCTCAAGAAACGTTGTCTGAAGCGGAATATCAGAGAATCTTGCGAGAAATTCAGGAAAAGAATGCTATAGTTACATTAGCTATGCCGACAAAGTGACATCGAGACGCCTCTATTTTGAAATAGGTTTTGGTACTGGAATGTTTCCAGAAAAAACGGCTAAGAGTTGAATACGGTCATGACACATATCATCCGACATTATACAAGACACTCTCATTTCGTATGCTTTTTGAGCCTCATATTTCTTCTGGCCGCCTTTTCAGAACCGTCGAGTGCCGCACAAAGAGATAATCTGCTCGGCGTAAATTCCAACACAGTAGCTAAGATTAAATACCGTGTTTATAGCCAACTCGTCCTTCAACGAGGCCGCCAGCAACCATCCAATAACCTTCAAAGGATTCCGCGAACCCCCAGCATCGTTGGCCGAACACATGGAAGGAAACCGGGAGGAGGAAAAGGTCCAAATAGACCTGGTGCAGGCAATAATGACGGCCCTGATAAAGGTGGCGGGGGACGGCGCCCGAGGCCAAGATTCAATTTCGATATTATTATCGATAGGGACCCCTATGTTGCCCCCAAAAAGCGGCGCAAGGCGGCCCCAAAAAAACCAAGAAAACGGCGTGTAAAAAAGAGAAAGAAGAAACGCACCCGCACAGTGAAAAAGGCTGCATCACCACAGCAAGCTTACGTTAAGAATCAGGTTGTTGTCATGCTTAGGCGTTCGGCTTCAAAGGCGACGGCTAACCAACTTGCTCGCACACATAATCTTAAACTGCTTGAAACGATTAATGCGCCTATTCTAGGGGCACCTCTTGTAAAATACAAAATTCGCGATGGCAGCAGTGTACCGCGTGTCGTGTCCAGAATGCGTAAAGACCGCCGGGTGAGAGCTGTCCAGCCCAATTACTACCATCGACAGCAACCAATAAAAACAAGAAAAAACGTAAAAAATTCAAATGCAAAAGGTGCAAAAAAATCATCTAGGCCCCAAGCCCAATATGCCCTCTCAAAACTTAGCATTCCCTCTGCCCATGAGATGGCCACCGGACAAGGTGTTCTTATCGCACTTATCGACACAGGCGTAGATGTTTCGCATCCCGCTCTCCAAAATGCCATTGCCGCAAAATTCAATGCGGTTGGTGACAAGGAATATAAAGCACATAAACATGGAACTGCCGTTGCCGGTGTTATTGCTGGTCAAGGCCAAGTTCAAGGCGTGGCACCCAACGCTAAGCTACTGGCCATTCGTGCCTTCTACGTAACAAAAAATGACCCAAAACCCAAAACAACTTCCACGATCTTGGTCCGCTCCGCGCAATGGGCGGCGGATCGGGGTGCACGACTGGTTAATTTGAGCTTTGCAGGGGCTCGTGACCCCCTGCTGGAGGAAACCCTGCAAAATATCCACGAAAAAGGCACGATACTAGTCGCATCTGCTGGCAATGGCGGAGCAAAAGCACCTCCGGCTTACCCTGCTGCCTACAGCAATGTCCTCGCCATCACCGCAATTGACAAAGCTGACAAGCTTTATAAAAACGCCAACCAGGGAAGGTATTTGACAGCTTCAGCGCCAGGTGTAGATATATTAGCTCCTATTCCCAACAAACATTATGCATTTGCAACCGGGACATCTTTTGCTTCGGCCCATGTTAGCGGAATAATCGCCCTGATGCTGGAACGTGATCCGCAAATTAGTTCGTCCATTGCTACCGAGGCTTTGATCTCAACAGCTCACGATCTTGGTCCGCGCGGTTTTGACACGCTCTTCGGCGCTGGACGTACTGATGCCCTTGCAGCATTGAAAACTATTTTTGGTAAAACAGAAAAACAAAGCCAGGTTAACTTACAGGATTCAAAATAACCTCAGACCGTAATGAGCGCAGGGTTCAACTTAAAAGAGAAACCCTAGAACGAGATGAGGTTAGATTGAATCATTTGACCGCGGGTAAGTTCCGGTTTTGCGAAAAAAAGATATTCGGCAACAAAAAGATAGACCATTTGAGCGATTCTATCGAAACGGGGATGCTCTAAGACTTCAGCTTTGTAATTATGACCGAGCTTTGTTCAAGAGTTTTGTGAACCGGACACTTGTCTGCAATCTCCATGAGACGCGTCCGAGTCTCATCACCAAAATCACCAGCTATTTCTAAATCTCGTTCAAAGCGGTCAATTCGTTCCTCCCGCCCCTCGCCGCAATCTTCACAATCCTTCGCGTGGATCTTTTGGTGACGAACATCAACCTTGACTCGCTCAAGGTGCAGTCCCTTGCGATCTGCATACAGTCTGAGAGTCATCGATGTACAAGCACCCAGCGCAATACCAAGAAAATCATAAGGAGAGGGGCCTGAGTCAAGTCCTCCATATTCCTGCGGCTCATCAGCCACCAACCGATGATTTTCAGAAACCACGTCTTGTTGAAATTTTCCTGCTCCGGTCTCAACGACACTCACAACACCTTTTACCCCCGGCATAGGTAATAGGTGCTGCTCTTCTCCACCATCTATATAGCGTGATGCCCAAGCTGATAGTACAGCAGCCACATAAGCTGCGTCTTCTCGACGGCTTAAAAGATGATCTGCACTATCTAAGGAAATAAAACTTTTGGGATGTTTTGCAGCCTGAAAGATCGCTGCAGCATTTTCAATACCAACTATTGCATCCAATGGCGCATGAAAAACCAATAATGCTTTCCCAAGTTGAGAGACCCGTTGTTGAATGGCTTGAGTTTTCAAATCATCTAAGAACTGCTTTTTGATTGTAAATGACCGTCCCGCAAGCTCAACTTTGGCAATTCCTTTGTTCTCTATTTCATCCAGATCGCCACTAAAATTATGGACGACATGCTCAGCATCGCCCGGTGCTCCAATCGTAATAACCGCCTTAGCTTCAGGAACATCAGGAGCCGCTGATAATACTGCTGCACCGCCCAGGCTATGACCAATGAGTATTTGGGGTGCCTCGTAATTTTCACGTAAATAGGCAACGGCCTCTAATAAATCACCCACATTTGAAGAAAAGTTTGTACTGGCAAATTCCCCTTCACTTGCACCAAGGCCGGTAAAGTCAAAACGTAGGACAGCAAATCCTCGATTAGCAAGCTCCGCCGAAATACGAGAAGCTGCGAAAATATCCTTAGAACATGTAAAACAATGAGCAAAAAGCGCATAAGCTCGAGGCTTGCCTGCGGGAAGATCGAGCCGGGCGGCAAGCTGAGCAGATTGACTACCAGTAAAAGTAAGCCTTTGAGAATTTCGAGGCATTTCTGACTCCTAAAAAATGCAATCTTTTAGTAGATGCCGATTGATGAACAAAAATTGACATAAATAATATTGATAGAAACAAGGGCGAATATGATGCCCAACATTTTCAAACATATTTATGACGCGCGTGAGCCTTAGATAGTTACCGTAGCTTAGGTCAGCTGAGAGTATCACTTAATTTTGAAAGGCTTAGCTGTAACCTTTTTGTGCATTTCTTGCCCAACTGTTTTGATGATATCCTTAGAGTTACAAGACCTTGTCTGTATTGCGCAAAATTTGGCCCAGCAAGTTAGCATGGAGAATATAATTTCCGCGCAGGGTCGGAGTTTGTCGGCAAAGTTGGGCCTGTGGTTGTTCAGCAGCCATTCATCTTGCCATATATAAAATTTTTAGGCCCACCGTTTCATGCGAAGCGGATGTGCATGATCCCAGATTTTTTATCTGCGGATCGCGGTTTAACAAGGGAGTAAGTTATGAGAGTGCTCTTGTGCACGTTCATTACCGCCATAGCTTCGGTGGTAATGCTAGCTGGGGCTGGCCCCGCATCCGCTGCCGCTGTTGGCAGCCAAGCGTCGGCGTTAGCCTCTCCAATTCAGACGCAAGCTCTAATTGCTGATGAAAAATCAAGTCAAGTAATCAAAGTTCGACGCCGGGGACGTGGGTACCGTCGAGGACGCGGGTTCCATCGAGGACGCGGGTTCCATCGAGGACGCGGGTTCCATCGAGGACGTGGGTACCGTGGCCGGCATTTCCGTGGCCGCAAATTTGGCCGTCGTTTCCGTCGCGGCCGTCGTTTTCGCAGACGTTTCCGTCGTCACCGCCACCGTCATTTTGGCCTCTATTTCTACCCGTATTACTACTATCCATATTACTCCTACTCCTATGGATATGGTTACTGCCGCAAATGGCGCAGGCGCTGCGGCTATCGTCATGGATACAGAACCAGGCGCTATTACCGTTGCCTACGGTACCATGGTTGTCGCTATTACTAGCATCTGACAAGCTATTAACTTATAGCGAACATACTTATCGAGCGGATCCCCATTTGGAGGATTCGCTTATTTTTTGCCTGTAGAGCGTTATGAGGCTAAATTGCCCGTTCTTCAATTTGCTTTGAAATGCCACCCATTCGTATCCCCCGACTTTGATTTTCCAATCAAACTAAGCGTGGGTTGGCAGTGATATTTTTAAGACGAAAAGTTGGAGAGCCATGAGGTTAGAGCAAGATCAGCAAAAAAACATTCTTACGGCTTGTAAGGCGAACAATGAATTCAATGTTTACTTCATTCAATTCAACTTGATTGATATCCCCAATTGACCACCAATCCGATCAAAATCCTCACCCAATTCCCCTTCAACGGCAACATAAGACTGGATACTTTTATCAACTGAAAAATCTATTCCAAGACGTCCAAACGCACTTGCTTCATTGTTATCAGATATCTCAAATGGAATATCCTCAATGGAAAACTCGTTCTCATCCAAAAATGTATAGTTGATTCCTGCCTGAATAAATGGTCGTAACTTCCAATTCTGATGAGAATATTGACCGAAGAGTTTGGCAGATATGGAGCCGGTCAAAAAATGAGATTCAGAATCGCCATATCTGGTATCAGCAGAATCCAAATAAGAGTCACCGGACCCATATGCATAAGACAACTGTGACCGCAGATCAATTTTGCTGCGATGTGAGGCATCAAAAATATGCCCTACTCCTAAAGCAATAACCGTACCTGCCACATCATAAGACCCCTGAGATTCAAGTATGAGATTGTTAGAATCTACGTTACCGAATGATCCGCTAGCCATTCCAAACGTATAAGTTCTATCGAACGTCAATACTCCAAAAGCACCTAGTGCAAACGATGATAAGGTAGCTTCACCCGCCTGATCAAAACCGTTGGCCTTAAGAACGGGATCTGAGTCTACATCGATCTCAGCATAGGTATAATTTGCAAAACCCCCAATGACTGCATTGTGTTGATCCGGACGGCCACTTAACCTATTTGACATTGTATAACGGAACCCAGTCGTTACACTTAAAGCCTTGATATCTTGCTCTTGAGTTTTCCCGACAACCGTTCTCGCTCCCCCTCCTTGTAAATTAAACCCTTCTGAACTGTCTGCACTGCCGAAATAATACGTCGGATTCGTGAATGAGAAAGTCGCCGCTGATGGAGCTTGAGATTTAATGGTTTTTCCGCTTATTGAAGCCTGGCCAGCAGTAACAATGATAAATGGTGAAGTCCCACCAACACCAGATGATCTACCATCAGAGCTATCCGCCCCCTCATCTTCTCCGCCATCCGCGCTTCCACCGGCAAGCCCAGCATCAATCAATTGCAATATGTGGGAAGTTGCAGCAACATTTGCTGCCTGAGACGCTGCTTGGTTGATTGTTGCGGCTTGGTTTTGAAGCGAAGTCTCTGACTGGTCACCATCTCCGTTACCGGTACCATTACCGCTACCATCATTATCATCGTCATCGCGACTGCCTTTTCCGGAATTCCCAGGACAACCATCACCATCGCGATCAGCAATAGGATTATTATTGGCATTACCGCTATTACCCGGACAAATGCCATCATTGACCTGGTTTTGCCGCGCAACTTGAGCCTGGGCCGGTTCGACACAGGCAAAACTATGGATAACAACCAGAATTACAAATATGGAGAGTATCAAACGCCAAAACTGACAGAAACCCGCACTCATCTCTTTGTACCTTACACCCAACTTAATTGTCTTTTATGAGTGGTACCCTTCTCCGGAGCTTGCCCTCATTATTAGAAATACCAACCTCATCGACATATGAACAAGCTACATCGGGACAACAGCAACCCGTTTTTGCATATGCTGTTCCATTTCGGCAACAAATATTGTCACAATTATCCTTTATATTTTAATTGGTTCTATGGATATTCTAATTTTTTGGTTGAAGAATATTGATTGTATCGTGTAAAGGGGTAATGTGAAATGAGCTTCCCATTGTTAGGTATTTGATTTTGCCTAACAATTTAAGCGGGGTAGTTCATATTTTGTCATAGTGCGTTGAAATGGCTGAGGCTCAGCATTTAAGTCTGCTCAAAACAGGGGTTAGATCGTGGAACGCGTGGCGGGAAGCACATCCGAAGATTAATCCCAACCTTGATAAGGCTGCATTATCTTTGGGCGAAAAACAATGGGGTCCAATGAATGGCGGCCCCATTAACTTGAGCTGCGCCTATCTTCGAAACTCCCAACTATCCAACGCGACTTTGATAAATGCCAATCTGAAAAATACAGAATTGGATGGGGCGGATCTTACCGGTGCACGGCTATCTGGGGCAAACATGCAAGGCGCTAATCTTAAGGGGGCCTGTTTGAAACGCGTAAATATGGAAAATGTCAAACTAGGTGGTGCCAATCTTCGTGGCGCCGACCTCAGGGAGGCACTCAATATAACCTACCGACAGATTTCGGTTGCCATGGGTGATGAGACAACTCGTCTTCCCCCAAAAATCAAAACGCCTATGTCGTGGTTAAAAACGGATGTCGCCCAAAACCCACGCCAAGATGAAACTGAGATTTTACCTATTCAAGAACCTTTGGTTGCTCTTAATCCCTATGCTGTACTTGGCATCAGTGAGGATGCCACCCAGGATGAAATTCGCGAAGCTTACCGGGCCCTGGTTAAGAAGTTTCACCCGGACCTTCAGTCCTCAACTGACGAAGCTGACGCAACGATTAGGAGAATCAATGCCGCCTATCAAATCATAGGAGATCCTGGCCACCGAGCTGAATTTGATAAAAGCCTTTCTCGTACGAGCAAAGGTTATAGTGTCTCATCCTGGCAGTATAACCTATACATGCTGATGGCATTTGGCTTTTTAGTTGGTTGCGTAACCGCTTTCATGTTCTTTAAAAACAGCGAAGTGAGCAAACCTACAATTGCACAAATCGAAGCGGATGCTAAACAACATGCCGATGATGCAGCCTGGCGTAAGGCGGCTAAAACAAATACTAAGCTAGCCCTGCAAAGCTATCTCGATCTTTTTCCAGAAGGACGTCATATCAAAAAAGCCGAGCAACATCTCACAGCACTAAAAGAGATGGCAATAAAAAAAGAAATTGAGGCAAAACGGCGTGCCGATGACATAGCTTGGGCCAAGGCAGACAAAGCAGATACCAAGTTAGCTTTGGAAAACTATCTCGGTCACTATCCGGAGGGGCGTCATACCAAAAAGGCCGAACAACGCCTAACGGCACTAAAAGAGATGAAAATAAAAAAAGAAATTGAGGCAAAACGGCGTGCCGACGACATAGCTTGGGCCAAGGCAGACAAAGCAGATACCAAGTTAGCTTTGGAAAACTATCTCGATCACTATCCGGAGGGTCGTCATATCAAAAAGGCCGAACAACGCCTAACGGCATTGATAGAAGTCGAAGCAACGCAGCGCGCCGACGACACGGCATGGGACAAGGCGAATAAGGCAGGTACCAAGCTAGCTTTACAAAGCTATCTCAATCGCTATCCGGAGGGACGTCATATCAAAAAAGCCGGGCAACGCCTTGCGGCACTAAAAGAGATGGAAATAAAAAAGAAAATTGAGGCAAAACGGCGGGCCGACAACGTAGCTTGGGCCAAAGCAGACAAAGCAAATACCAAGCCAGCTTTACAAAACTATCTCGATCACTATCCGAACGGTCGTCATACCGAAAAGGCTAGAGAGCGCATAGCAACATTGAAGGATACTGGGGTCACACAGCGCACAGACGACGCAACTTGGCAATGGGCGCACCGGACAGGCACAGAACACGCTTATCGAACTTATTTGAAATTGTTACCGAAAGGCCGTCGGGCTGCACAGGCGCGCGAAGCTTTGCAGCGGATCACCACCTCCCCTACAAACCAAACATCCTCACCATCCAAACATGAAATTCGGTCGACATCAGCCCAACGTGAGAAGCAACAACCCCAGCAATCAAACGACCGGCCGTTATCACCTGATGAAGTTTTTGTGGGTCCGTTGAATTAACCATCGCAACATCAAACGGGAAGTCCAGCTGTTTCAACTCTTATGCTTGCTTCCTTCGAGACTCTGACACACGTCTTCAAGAGAGAATGGCTTCGGCATAATGCTATCAAATGATTTGCACTTTGCTGGCTGCGCTTTAAGCCCGTTCACATCTGACGTCATCGCGATGAAGCGCGGCACTCTTCTGTCATAACCTTCTGCGTGGTATGTGGCGACAACTTCGGTACCGTCCATTTCAGGCATATGGAAATCTATGAGTACAATATCGTAATATTTTTTCTTCAGCGCATTCAGTGCTGCCTTGCCATCTCCGACAAGGTCTACATGATAACCGCGCTGTGTCAAAAGAAGCCTAAGTAGGTCTCTTGTGACGGGGTTATCTTCAGCAACAAGAACTCGATTTTGCGAAGGGGTCTCCGAAACCTGGACATCACTTGATCCCGCACTGGCCAAAACATCCCCCTGAATTTTTGCTGCCTAAGTCGTTATATAAAAAAAACAAATAGTTAATTCGCCCACAAAACAATCTCCATATTAGCTTTGCTTTGTAAATTTGCGACTAACGGCTTGGGCCTAAATAATAGGATGCCATGACAAAACTGTGCTTTAAGAAAAAATATCCGAATAACCAAATTTTATTATCCATGCCCAATCATACGATAAATAACATTTTAACGGTCGCAAGAGGATTGGATGACAAAAACCCTGCAACGGATCACCTACGTGGAAGACGATGCCGATATCCGAGCACTGGCGCAACTCACACTTGAGGAGATCGGCGGGTTCGCTTTACAGCTTTGTGCTTCGGGTTCTGAGGCGGTTGCGAATGTTCAGGGCTTCAATCCAGATGTTATTCTGCTTGATCACATTATGCCGGGAATGAATGGAATTGAAACCCTTAAGGCGCTGCGCAAAATACCTAAGCTACGCCAAACCCCGGTGATCTTCATGACGGCAAACGCAGGCAAGGAGGAGAATAGCCGTTACAAAACTCTCGGTGCGGTAGGTGTCATTGCAAAACCTTTTGATCCCATGACGCTTGCCGAAACTATCAAGGGTCTGTGGCAAACCGCCGAGGGGGTAAATTAATGCAAGATCAATTGCGTGCTTTGATCGATAAACATTGCGACTGGTTGGAAAGGCAGATCGCTTTAATAGCCGACAGTCTAGAGGCGCTTACTGAGGGCAAAAACAATCGTCGAGAAATTATTAATGAGGCTAGAGAACAAACGCATCAGATTACAGGCACAAGTGGGACAATGGGATTCAAACAGGTAAGCTTAGCCGCCCAGGCATTAGAAAATTGCTTAGAAGCTACCGGACAAAATTCCGATGGACTAGATCCGCAACAATTCATGCAGATCAATACGCTGTTCCATACATTGAGTGCCCTGGCCGCTGAGGTTTCGCCGGAAAAGTCAACACTCTATAACGTTGATCTCTCTCAGATTACCAAGCAATAGAAAAAGTTGTGCACCCGAAAAAATCCGGTCTATTTATGCTGCGGCAGATTGCGGATTTTTTTCTTCTTTTTTTGGATTAGCTGTTTCGTCGAGATCAAACCAAAATGTTGTTCCCTCGCCGGGTTTCGACTTGAGCTGGATAGTGCCGCCATGAGCTTCCATAATTGCTTTAGCAATACTCAACCCAAGCCCTGTCCCTTCTTTGGTACGAGCACCCGATGTTTCGGCCTGTTGAAACTTTTCGAATATTTTTTCCTGCATCTCAGTGGGAATACCAGGTCCCTTATCGGAAACGGAAACACGAATATGTTGTTTTACGCGTCGAACGCTTACAACGACCTCTTCACCAGGGGGTGAGAATTTTGCGGCATTGGATATGAGGTTTGTCAGAACTTGATCTATTCGCCCAGCATCGATCTTTACGAAAGCTTCGCCGACGTCCTGTTTGAAATCAAATTTAACGCCATATTTGTCGCCATAGGTCTTATTTGCAATTAGTGTTTCCCGAGTGAGAGCAACTATGTCTTTTGTGGCAAAGGTAAACTTCAGTTTGCCCGACTCAATTTTATTCACATCCAGGAAATCAGTAACCAATGCTGAGAGGCGATCCGCATTCCTGAAAGCCACGCTAATTGCTGCTTTAACGCGTGCAGGAAGTTCGCCTAACTTACCTTGAGTAAGCAGTTGAAGTAGTCCTATCAATGATGTGAGTGGTGTCCTCAGTTCATGGACCAAACCTGAAACAAATTCCATCGACGAGCGTCTTGCCTGTTGCATCCATTCAGCAGGCGAGCCCTGGTATATACCTTTCCAACCCATGGTCTGAATACGATCGAACAGGGATTGCGATTTCTTTTCTTGCTTAAGTCTTTCGAGCTCTCTTCTCTCCGCTTCATCAATAAAGCGGACCCCCGCCATTTTCTTATTACGCCATTCAATTTTCCCAAGAAGAGGGTTTTTGAAGCCCTCAGGCATAACGTGAATGATTTCTGGGAGGTCACCGATTTCGGTTGAGACGAGCCTGCAGCCACTACGACTCACGTCACGAATAACACACTTTACGTCAAAGTTAGCCTTATAGCCGCATGCTGACGCGGGAATAAGCGTGCTCTTTCTCTTTTCTTTCCGCCTATCCATAGCTGTTTCGCCGAATGCTGGAATTCAGGATTAACAAGTATATGGGATAGGTTTGAACATTGTTTTAACGCTGTGAAGTTGTCCGTTAAGGTTTTGTTATTTTGACAACATCCGTCAGGCCTAAACTTGCCTCTTCACTCCGAGCCCGGCCTTTGCGGCATCAAATCTCCCTGAAAGACAACCGGCCCCATCGTAAGTCCTGATTGCGCTCCACTCAGCGGTTCGACACTAACCGCAAGTTTTAAACCCTTTTTGAGATCATCCGTGGAAATCATACCGGATATGTCGAATGACTTATGAGATCCTGGTTTGATGATCCCAAGTGTTGACGGTACGCTGCCATCGCTCTTAATAAGCCATAATTCATGACATTTTTCCGGAGGAGCGGAGACCCCCAACTGACGGATCATCATTTTTTGTTTAGTCGGCGCCACAGTAACAATGAAACCATAGCGTCCGCTATCATTGCCAAGCATTGCGACATATTGGTTATCCTGAAAAGAAGCATGCCAAGGAAGGTCCACACCGCTTATAACCGCAAGGACGAGCATAAGGGCAGCGAAACCCGTAGCCAAAGTTGCAAAACGCCAGGTAGCCAACTTTTGACGAAGTTGAACAATTTGAGAGTGATCAGATGTACGGACCGTTACGTGGGATGCCCTTTCACCGTCAACAGAGTCCAATGTGCTTTCAATCTTGCTCCACAACGTTTCAGGCGGAAGATAAGAAGGTATAGCCTCGGTGAGAGGAAATAACCAACGATTCCAATCTGCCACGGACTGCGCAAAACGATGGTCTTTAGCCATAAGCTCTTCGGCCTCTTTGCGTTCGGCATGATCCAAGGTTCCGAGTACAAACTCGCCAGCAAGCCTTTCTGGTCTATCATTCACCATAGGACATGCATTCCCTTATACGTGCCAAAGCGCGGCGAATCCTACTCTTCACCGTCCCAGTTGGAATCGAAAACTGATGTGCAATTTCTTCATGCGTGAACCCATGATAATAAGCGAGCAAGAGGCATTTGCGATGATCTGGATCAAGCTCTTCCATGCAACTCAACAAAGCGTGAAGAGCTTCACTTTGTACTGCCATATCAAAAGGGTCGGGTGTTTCATCGGCAAAAGCCATCGCATCTTCTTTTGTCGAAAGTACTCTTTCCACACGTTTCCTTAAGACATCAATGGAACGATTGCGGACAATAGTCCCCATCCAGGTCATTGGCTCGCCGGATTTGGCCAAATATTCCGGTGCACGAAGCCAAATTTTTAAATAAACGTCTTGCAATACCTCTTCTGCTAAATCACTTCTCTTTAATATACGAAAAGCTATGGCAAAAAGTTTCGCACTTGTTGCGTCATAGAGCGCTTTAAAAGCAGCCCTATCCTTCTTTGCTACTGCGGCCAAGAGAATTTCGAGTCGGTGCTCGACCATGAGAATCCAAGTAAAATCAAAGAGATGTTATAAGACTTCACAATCACCTGAATTAGCATTGTGACAAAGTTGTACTGAGCACGCATAAATGAAAGCATTATGTCATAACTTAGAAAAGGTTTTACGCTAAAATGAAGAGAATATTTGTGCCAATGCACCAAAATGCATCAAACTGTTAATTATGGTTAGGAACTTGCAATGACGTCCCATAGCGAAATTGGCATAAGAGATTTGGTTGGCAAAGACTTTTAATATTAGCTCCAGAGTAAAGGTTATTGCAATTTCCGGCAGGTTGATAAATTTGTGTGGTGTAGTAAAGGGGTAAATTGTGTCGACCCATACTGAACGTGTTGTAAGTCCCCAGAAAACACTTGTCGATAACCCTTCCAGGTTTTTCAATCGTGAACTTTCGTGGCTGGAGTTCAATAAACGCGTTCTCAATGAAGCCAATAATCTGAACCACCCTACCCTGGAACGGTTGCGCTTTCTTTCTATTTCAGCATCTAATTTAGATGAATTTTACATGGTTCGTGTAGCGGGACTGCGCGGACAAGTATTGGCAGGGGTTGAACTCTTAAGCCAGGACGGGCTCAACCCCTCACAACAACTAGAAGAAATTAACGAATTTGTTGCTGTTTTATCCAGAAAACAGCAAGAGCAATGGGTCACCCTAAAAGAAGAAATGGCCCGTGATGGTATCCACATTGTCAATCCTAACAAATTGCGCGCCCACGAGCGTGAATGGCTTGAAGATCATTTTTTAAAGCATATTTTTCCGGTCCTAACGCCAATCGCCGTTGATCCAGCGCATCCTTTCCCGTTCATACCTAACCTTGGCTTTACCCTCGGCCTAGAGCTTTGCCGGGAAGAAGATGGTCAGACCATGAACGCGCTGATGCCACTTCCCTCGCAAATTGATCGCTTTATCCGCTTACCAGATCGATTGAGCAAGACAACTAAAAATAAAAAAGACAAGGCGGATTCTCGATTCATCCGTGTTGAATCCATCGTCAGCCTTTTCATATCGAGGCTCTTTCCTGGCTATAAGGTTCAGGGACAGGGGGCTTTCCGCCTGCTGCGCGACAGTGACATAGAGGTTCAGGAGGAGGCGGAGGATCTCGTCCGTTTGTTTGAATCAGCCCTTAAACGCAGGCGCCGCGGCTCTGTCATTCGCTTGGAAATAGAAGCTTCTATGCCAGTGCGTCTACAACGTTTTGTAATTCAGGAACTTGAAGTTGCTGATAATGAAGTCTTTGTTCAAAAAGGTCTGCTCGGCCTTACCGACATATCTCAGCTTATCGGAGACCAGGCAAGTCTCACATTCCGCCCTTACATTGCCCGTTTTCCAGAGCGCATCCGCGACCATGATGGAGATTGCTTTGCTGCAATAGGCGAAAAAGATATAGTCGTGCACCATCCATATGAATCGTTTGACGTGGTCCTGCAATTTCTAAAACAGGCTGCCGCCGATCCGGATGTCATGGCAATCAAATGGACCCTTTACAGAACAAGTACAGACTCTCCTATTATTCGCGCCCTTAAAGAGGCAGCAGAAGCAGGTAAATCCGTAACAGCCGTTATAGAGCTAAAAGCGCGATTTGATGAAGCGGCCAATATAAGATGGGCACGGGACTTAGAGAGCGCAGGCGTTCACGTTGTTTATGGATTTTTAGAGCTCAAAACTCACGCCAAGCTTAGTCAAATCGTTCGCCGGGAGGGGGGGAAACTCACAACCTATTGCCATATTGGAACGGGTAATTATCACCCAATAACAGCCAGATTTTACACTGACTTATCATTTTTCACTGCAGATCCAACAATTGGACGCGATGTGACTCGTATTTTTAATTTTGTGACCGGATATGCAGAACCTGCAGAACTTGAGGCGATGGTTGTGTCGCCATATGGGCTTAGGGATCGCATTATCGAACATATTCGCGAAGAAATGTATCACGTCAAAGCGGGCCGACCTGCTGCAATTTGGATGAAAATGAATTCACTTGTTGATCCTGAAGTTATTGACACACTTTATGAGGCGAGTCAGGCAGGTGTTCCGATTGATCTGATTGTCCGGGGAATTTGTTGTCTAAGGCCTGGAATTCCTGGACTTTCGGAGAATATCCGTGTCAAAAGCATTATCGGTAGGTTCCTTGAACATTCACGGATATATTGTTTTGGTGCAGGTTATGGGCTTCCCTCAGCAGAAGCAGCCGTTTATATCGCATCTGCTGATATAATGCCCAGGAACCTTGACCGTAGGGTCGAAGCTATGATGCCCATTCAGAACCCAACAGTGCACGAACAGATTCTTGACCAGATTATGGTGGCAAATTTAAAGGATAATCAACAAAGCTGGCGGGTTTTAACTGATGGAACCTCAGAACGGATTGTTCCTGGAGAAAAAGAAGACTTTTTTAATGCACATGAATACTTTATGACAAATCCGAGTTTATCGGGACGAGGCGAGTCTTTGAAGGAAAATTTTCCGCCACGTTTTACCGCAAGAGGTTTAGAAAGCTAGAGCTAGAGGCATTGTTCAAATTTCAGAAAGCCGCTAAGCACAGGCTACAGGGGGTGGAGCCAGTGGCGGTTGTTGATATTGGCTCCAACTCCATCCGTCTTCTTGTTTATGAAGGCCTTGTGCGTAGCGCAGTCCCCCTCTTTAATGAAAAAGTGCTTTGCGGGCTTGGACGCTCTATTGCATCAACGGGTCAGCTCGGCAAACAAAGTATGGAACGAGCACTTAAGGCTCTTAGACGTTTTCACGGACTATCCACACAACTTGGTGCCGGCAGGCTTCATGTTATTGCCACTGCGGCAGCTCGCGAAGCCCAGAATGGAAAACAATTCATTGCTGAGGCTCAAGAAATTTGTGAAACAGATATTCGCATTCTCACCGGCAAGGAAGAAGCTGAAATGGCTGCCGCAGGTGTAATTGCTGGGTCTTATAAAACAGATGGCTTAGCAGGAGATCTTGGCGGCGGCAGTTTGGAACTTATTGATATTAAACACCAAAAGCATATAGGCGGTGCCACACTCCCCCTTGGCAGCCTCCGTTTGATCGACGTTTCAGGGGGAAAC
Organism: Methyloligellaceae bacterium; assembly: GCA_965224165.1. Lineage (GTDB taxonomy): Bacteria > Pseudomonadota > Alphaproteobacteria > Rhizobiales > CBDCYM01 > CBDCYM01. The sequence continues at coordinate 3,636,830 of CBDCYM010000011.1, forward strand.
TTAAAACGTGCATCAGAATTTATTGATGATGAGCTTGCCAAAATCAAATGGTTGGAAACAGGCCGAAACAGACCGTTTTATGCCATCGGTGGAACATGGCGGGCATTTGCTAAGCTTCATATGGCACAGACGCATTATCCGTTACGTGTTGTACATGGCTATAGAATTAATACTGATGAGGCGCTTAAATTTGCACATTTGGTCGACCACCTTTCATCCTCATCTCTTGAAGGCATTGATACAATTTCACGGGCACGGCGAGAGACTGTGCCTTATGGTGCACTGGTTCTCGAGCGGCTTTTCAAACGAATACATCCTTCGGAGTTGATTGTTTCTTCTTTTGGTGTTCGGGAAGGGTTACTTTATTCTCTTCTTCCAAAGGCCGAAATGAAAAGAGATCCACTTCTTGCGGTTTGCGAAGACTTAGCGGGTATGCGCTCCCGTTCTTTAGAAAATTCTTATGAACTTTGCGCCTGGACTGACGCTTTATTTAAAAAATCCGGCCCTAAAGAAACACAGGAAGAAAAACGACTGCGTCATGCCGCATGTCTTTTGGCTGATATTGGCTGGCGCGGAGATGAAGAATATCGAGCTAAACATAGCCTAGACCTCATTGCTCACGGTGTTTTTTCAGGGATCGACCATCCTGGCCGAGCTTTTTTGGCTATGGCGATCTATTTTCGCCACGAGGGTCTTGTTAAAGATCTGGAAAAGGACGAATTAAGTGCGAAAATTGTGCGTCTTATTGATAAGCATATGCTAAAGCGGGCACGTATTATTGGAGCAGCAATTCGCGTTGCTCATATGATTTCTGCAGGTATGCCAGGAATTATTGAACATACCCCTATAAGGTATAAGGGCAAAAAGCTGGTTCTTCACCTGGCACCGCCGTATAATATTCTGCAAGGTGAACGATTAACACGCCGGCTCAAGGCACTTGCTGGTCAGTTGGAATGTGAGCATGAAATTTGTACACATAAGAAATCAGCTGGCGAGTTGATTGGGGTTTAAAATGCCAGGAATGGTGCGTGTTCATCTCAGGGGCATCAAAAAGCGTTGTTAATTATCGCAATTTATGCGGTTTAAAACACTAAAATTGGCTAATTTAGCTCTTATAGAAAACTGCAGGCTGATATTAGCTAATATTTTAGGGCGTGGTGGCTATTCTGTCCTCATGACGACTTAGAAAGTATTTCTAGGTCGGATTTATTGGTTTTGTTTTGGCCCAGGAGTCAAACTAATTCCATGATGACTTATTTTGTTTAAGTGAACAAAAGCAATGGCGGAAGATCCTTATTCAACACTTGGCATCTCGCGTAGTGCATCGGATGAAGAGATTCGTAGCGCCTACCGCAAACTTGCAAAGGAGCTTCATCCAGATCTCAACCCGGGCGATTCTCGCGCTGAGGAACAATTTAAGAAAATATCTGCCGCCTTTCGTATTCTTGGCGATCCTGAAACACGGGCGCGTTTTGACCGTGGAGAAATAGATGCAGCGGGTCAAGAACGCCCAGAACATCATTTCTATAAAGAATATGCAGGAACAAATGGTCGTTTCCGGGGTAGTGAATTTGACGATTTATCCAATTTCAGCGATCTTTTTGGAGACCTTTTTGGACGCGGTGGTGGGAGAGATAGCGATTTTGGCCTGCGTGGCCGCGACTTACGCTATCGTCTTGATGTCGAGTTTTTGGAAGCGGCTGTCGGTGCGAAAAAACGTATTATTCTTCCAGAAGGCGGCACACTAGACCTTAATGTCCCGACAGGAGTGGCCGATGGTCAGGTTCTTAGGCTCAAAGGTAAGGGCGAAAAAAGCCTGAACGGTAGCGCGTCAGGCGACGCACTTATTGAAATTACAGTTCTTTCCCATGCCTATTTTGATCGTGATGATGATGATATTCTTATCGATCTCCCCGTTACAATAGGCGAAGCTATTCTCGGTAGTAAGGTTGAGGTACCGACAATAACGGGTCGGGTATCCGTTACAATCCCAGCAGGGTCCAGCAGCGGACAAATTCTCAGACTAAAAGGCAAGGGAATTAAGAACTCCCAGACAGGCCATGTGGGAGATCAACGTGTACGGCTGAAAATCGTTATGCCCGAGGAGATTGATGAAGATCTCAAGGACTTTGTGGAGAAATGGCAAGCCGATAACGCCTACAATCCACGCCGCCACTTTTGATCTTTTACTCTCTTTTCAGGCCACTGCCTGTGACTCTGATTTAGCTGGCGGATCAGAAGATCTAATAATGACAATCTTTCCCTCCTGAACCGCTAACGAAACTGTTCCATGTTTGAGCGCCAATGCATCTTCGCCGAAAAGTTCGCGCCGCCAACCTTTCAACGCTGGCACATCAGCATGATCATTGACGGCGATTTTTTCCAGATCGTCAGAGGTTGCAATCAATTTAGAAGCAACACCATGCCGGGCAGACGCACTCTTTAACAAGACGCGCAATAGATCAATCACTGGCCCAGCCTCAACAGGCAAGGGCTTACCTTTTTCCAAAGGAGGAATTGTATCCTGATCGCGTGCCAGCCCTTGCTTAACCGCAGTGAGGACATCTCGTCCACGATTTGATCGAGCAAAGCCTTCATGGACCGTACGAAGCGCTGACAACTCTTTTACCGATTGGGGCATCTGATTTGCGATGTCATAAATCGCATCATCCTTCATTATACGATTGCGAGGAACATCTTGTGATTGAGCCACCCTTTCACGCCAAGCTGCAAGATCCATCATGACGGCTAAGGAGCGGCGTGTTTTGACGCGCATCTTAAGACGTCTCCAAGCATCTTTGGGATTCAGCTCATAACTTTGAGGATTTGTAAGCTGCTCCATTTCCTCATCAACCCATGAAGCACGGCCTGACGTCGTAATTTGTTCCTTAAGATAATGATAAATATCTCGAAGATGCGTCACATCGCCAAGCGCATAGGTAATCTGTTTGTCACTTAACGGACGGCGACTCCAATCCGTAAACCGGGATGACTTATCAACATCTTGCCGCGTGACTTTTTTGACGAGAGCACCATAACTTACAGACTCTCCGAATCCGCAAACCATTGCTGCTACCTGAGTATCAAAAATGGGGTGGGGTATTATTCCCGCCATATGGTAGATGATTTCAAGATCCTGGCGCCCAGCATGAAATACCTTATGGACGTTTTCATTGGTCATGAGATCAAAGAAAGGCTGCAGGTCGATGCCATCCGCCAATGGATCGATAATCACCTCCTCGGACTCATCTGCCATCTGTATGAGGCAAAGTTTCGCCCAGAAAGTACTCTCTCGCATGAACTCCGTATCAACGGTAAGAAATTCAGAGGTTGCCAAACGCGCACAAGCTGCGGTCAGGTCCTCGGTTTTTGTAATCAACTGCATGGGTTTCGGATATAGCGCAGGAATTCACGAATGTCGCGGATAATACGGGGTTTTTCCAATATCAGATTTTCTTCAGCCTGCGTGCAAGCTTTCAGTGCTATATGATATTACCAAATATTGAAACACCACATTATCTTGATACTTCAACACCTTGGGAAACAACCACCTATATATCTTACTTGCCACATAGCCCCTCTTGCCATCATTCGAGAAGAGGTAGACATCTGCAGCACTCACATCAATTCGCCAAAATCGCAATCATTAGAGCAAAGAAAAATAAAGAGTGATTCGCCGCATATCAGCCTCCTTGATCATAAATATCGATATTGGGTTCATCTGTAACAGAATACACTAAGTTCTATCAACTCATTGAAAAACCAAACCTCATTTGGGTAAATCCCTATGAAGAGATTTTATATGCACACTTCATTATATCATATCCGTTACACACTCCGAATGGCTTAAAATAATACTGAATTTATGTCCTAGAGCGAGATGAGGTTAGATCACGGACTCATAAATGTGCTTTTCCGCGTGAACGAAACAAGGTATTTAGCCAAGCTGCACCTTGTTGTAATGGGATAAAGGACCTTGAGATATGGCTCAAGCGAAAGCGGTTTCAAAAAATAAGGCAGATCAGCCTAAAAATAGTGCCAAAACGCATCAGGGTTCTCTTTCGCAAGAAGATGCAAACAATGCGCTCCACGCCTACCGTACACACAATTGCGGTGAACTACGTATAAATAATGTAGGTGAACACGCACGCGTTTCCGGCTGGGTGCACCGTGTTCGAGATCATGGCGGCTTACTATTCATTGATTTGCGCGATCATTATGGCCTGACACAATGTGTCATCGAGCCAGAAAACTCGGAATTTGGAATTGCCGAGCAGGTGCGCAGCGAATGGGTGCTCAAAATTGACGGCAAAGTCGTTGCCCGCTCTGATGATACGGTGAATGCAAACCTTCCGACGGGGGACGTTGAAGTGCGTATCGAATCTATCGAGATTCTTTCTGAGGCGCAGGAGTTACCCCTACCGATCTTTGGTGAGCCTGACTATCCCGAGGAAACGCGTCTCAAATATCGTTTTCTTGATCTGAGGCGCGATGCACTGCATGGCAATATTATGAAGCGCTCCGCCATCATTTCCTCGATCCGCCGGCGCATGACCGAGGCTGGTTTCTTCGAGTTTCAAACGCCGATTCTCACGGCCTCATCGCCGGAAGGGGCCCGCGATTTTCTGGTCCCTTCACGACTTCACCCAGGTAAATTCTACGCTTTACCGCAAGCTCCCCAGCAATTCAAACAGCTGATCATGATTGCGGGCTTTGACCGCTATTTTCAAATCGCGCCTTGTTTCCGTGATGAAGACGCCAGAGCCGACCGCTCACCCGGAGAATTCTACCAGCTTGATATTGAAATGAGCTTTGTCACGCAGGAAGATGTCTTTAACGCCGTTGAACCGGTTCTTCGTGAACTTTTTGAGGAATTCGCTGGCGGTAAACTTGTTACACAAAATTTCCCACGTATACCCTTTAGTGAAGCCTTACAGAAATACGGTACGGACAAACCTGACCTACGTAACCCGATTGAAATGGAAGATGTAACTGAGCATTTTCGCGGATCCGGATTTAAAATTTTTGCAAACCAAATTGAAAAAGATGACAAGGTCCGCGTTTGGGCACTTCCGGCAAAGACAGGTGGTTCACGAGCTTTTTGCGACCGCATGAATTCCTGGGCACAAGGTGAGGGTCAGCCAGGTTTAGGTTATATCTTTTTCCGTGACGATGAGGGCGCCGGGCCTATTGCCAAGAATATAGGCGCGGAGCGCACCAAAGCTCTTGCTGAACAACTCGACCTTGGTAATGGAGATGCCATCTTTTTCGTTTGTGGCATTCCAAAAAACTTTTCAGATTTTGCAGGGCGCGCCCGAACAAAAGTTGGTGAAGAGCTGGATCTTATTGATCAAGACCGGTTTGATTTTTGCTGGATTGTTGATTTCCCGATGTTCGAATGGGATGAGGAGGAAAAAAAGGTTGATTTTTCCCATAACCCTTTCTCTATGCCGCAAGGTGGTCTTGAGGCGCTTGAGAATAAGGACCCCCTTCAGATCCTAGCTTATCAATATGATATCGTTTGCAACGGCGTTGAATTGTCCTCTGGTGCCATTCGTAATCACAAACCAGAAATTATGAAAAAGGCTTTTGCCATAGCTGGATACGACGAAAGTGTTTTGGAAGAAAAATTTGGCGGCATGCTCCGCGCGCTGCAATATGGCGCACCACCTCATGGCGGCATCGCTCCTGGCATCGATCGCATTGTCATGTTGCTTTGCGGAGAGCCAAACATACGCGAGGTAACGATGTTCCCCATGAACCAACAGGCGGAAGACCTGCTTATGGGAGCACCAAGTGAAGTCTCTGCAAAACAAATCCGTGAACTTCACATCCGCATGAATCCGCCGAAAAGCATAGAAAGTTGATATAATCTCTTGCTGTGCCTAATATGTTATTTGCCTAACATGGACGGATAAAACCCACATGCCTGATTTTCGCAGAGCTTTAATAGCTTGTGCTGCCTCGCTTCTTCTATGGAACGGTTGCGCTGAGGCAACAGAACGGTCCATCACAGTTGCCTCAACCACATCGACAGAAAATTCCGGGCTCTTTAAATACCTTCTCCCACTTTTCCAGAAAAAAACAGGAATCAATGTGCGCGTTGTCGCGGTTGGAACAGGACAAGCGATAAAGCTTGCTGAAAACGGTGATGCTGATGTCTTGTTTGTCCACCACCGGGCGTCAGAAGAAAAATTTGTGACTCAAGGTTATGGGGTCAAGCGTTTCGATGTGATGTATAATGATTTCGTAATTGTTGGCCCCAAGCAGGACCCAGCAAAAATTAAAGGGAAGAAGGACGCCGCCACCGTTCTTAACAAAATTGCAAAAAGCAAAACGCAATTTGTCTCCCGCGGTGATAATTCAGGAACCCATAAGAAAGAACTGGAACTCTGGCGCGCAAGCAAAACCGATCCGAAAAGCGGTTCGGGTCAATGGTATCTTGAAGCTGGCGCAGGAATGGGAGCTGTTCTAAATATGGCAGCCGCGCGGAACGCCTACACGCTCACTGACCGCGGCACGTGGCTTAGCTTCAACAATAAGCGTGATCTAAAGATCCTTATCGAAGGCGATAAACGGCTCTTCAATCCATACGGCATTATTTTAGTTAATCCCAAGCGCTTCAAACATATTAAAGCCAATCACGGCCAAGCTTTTATTGATTGGCTCATCTCGCCCGAAGGCCAAGCGGCAATTGCAGCCTATCAAGTAGATGGGGAACAGCTCTTCTATGCAAATGCTCACACTCATTAATTGTTGCGTCTGGACTAATTTTTCACACTAGAGCGACAAGCTGATCAGTTTCAAACTCGCTAAGCCATGACTCTACCAGTGCCAACGCCCTTGCAAAAGATTATCCAGAGTGCCAGGAGAGCAGACATCATTCTCTCCGATGCAATCCCAGAAATCCAAATAGTATTTCCTGAGGGTATACCGGCAGTTAAATTCACAATCCGTCCATCCCCAATTGGGAACGAGAACTTGATAACCAAGACGTGTTCGCCGGACAGGTGCAGTAACGGTACGATTATCTAGTTGGCTTTCCGCCGTCACATATCCCCCGCGATAATTCTCTCGCTTGTTATATCCTGTGGCTGAAGCTTCCACCACGGCAAACATCGTAAGGGCAGAGACGATCAGCCCCACTACAAAACTCTTTTGTTCTAATACCCGTGTCATCACTAGCCCCTGTCTGAAATTATTGACCTTTATGTGAATTCATGATTCTCATCAAACTATGGCATGAACAAAGCAAAATAACAAAAAAGGCGCCAAGAAATAGCGCCTTGCAAAAGTCAAAACGTCGTACGAAATCTAAAAAAGCAAGCCTCTAACGACGGCCGCCATCCCCAGCTTCTTCACTAAGTGTATTCCAGAAATCAATCGTCTGCCGGCGAAGCGTATATCGACAAGTCACTTCGCAATAAACCCAAGGACCACCAGGTAGCTTGACCTGATCACCCAGTCGTGTTCTGCGAACGGGAGCTGTAATTCTTTCGTTTACATCGTAATTGCTGACCGCAGTTACATAACGATATTTATGGGATTTTCTTTTGTGCGCCGATATATCGCCAATGTTCGAAACAAGAAAAGCGGCACTAAGAGCTACAGCCGTTAAAACTTTGAGTGTGTTTCTTCCAGTCATCATTCTCATCCTCTTTCCCACGGAATTACTGAAAGTTGCCCCCTAAGAGTCTATTCCATAATGTTAGATAGTTTTGGCGCTCATCTTAGGCATAGAGCATAATTTTTGGCCAATCGCATTCCTGTGAACTTTTTGTTACGGGACGGGTATTGGCTATTTGCCAGATCGCAGTCTTATTTTATCGGTATCAAAGATAGTCTGCATATGGTGTCGCATTATCGGAACACAATAAGACTAGGTCACGAACTCATAAATGTGCTGAAAATGGCGCTAGAAACGGCAAAAAGATGCGAGGAGAAGCGTGCAGACAAGGGTTGTTTCCCTTTTCAAGCGTTTCGACGCTGCAGATTGAAGCCGTTTCAGCGTCCGGAGAATATGGCCAATCTGTCCGACTACAGCGTCGCAAAGGTTTGAAAATGCACCACATTTCCTGCACCTTTGCTTCTCGTATTCGAATAGATTGGCTCATACCATTTTTAACCACATTTATGAGTTCGTGACCTAAAGCGTTATGATGAGCCCAAATAACAAAATTTTTCAGTATTGTGAGCGCGGTCTAAATCCTCATTTCTGGGCAGAACCTTTAAATGCGACTACCAATGTTTTTTTCATCCTTGCTGCATTGGTGGCATTGATCCACCTCCTCAACCGCCCTCGTGAAATGCGCCACGGGATTCATTACCTATTGATTTTCTTAGTTTTTGCGATTGGGATTGGCAGTTTTCTTTTCCACACTCATGCCAATCGATGGAGTTCGCTTGCGGATGTCATTCCAATAGGACTCTTCATGCTTGTTTATTTAGGAACAGCCCTTAACCGTTTCTTACATGTGTCCGCCGGATGGACGGCCCTGCTTATTATCTTATTTGCTTGCTCATTTGTGCTTGCCATTCAACTCAGATGCATAGACAGCCTTATTCCTGTTGGCATTGATGCAAGAATTGGAAAACCTTGTTTCAATGGCAGTATTGGTTATGTGCCAGCCTTGTTAGTGATGCTCGTTATTGGTGGGTTACTTCTGCATATCAAGCATATTTCCGGACCTTATATTATGACCGCCGGCTTTTTATTTTTTGTATCTCTCACATTTCGTTCACTGGATTGGATGCTCTGCAATCAGGTAGCAACACTGGATCATAAAATAGGGACACATTTTGCCTGGCACACATTAAATGCACTCATACTTTTTTTGCTGCTGAAAGCTGTAATTGGCTCATCCCATTTTAAACCACATTTATGAGTCCGTGACCTAACGCGGTAAAATTCCAATAAATCTCGTAGAAATTAGAGAGAAAACACATCAATATCCAATAATTATTACAAGAAATTAATTTTTATTTATAATAAATTAATGTATTAAAAAAATTAATACACCAATTTACACTTATTAAACCCTAAACATTAAGTTACTTTTATAAGATCTATCATATTTTAGCCTAAAATAATGTCTGTTAGGCGTATATGCATGTCCGGGCTATCTTACAAACGCAAACACCATAAAACGTTAAGTTCCGAGTATTCTGAACTTCTCAGTAGCGCTATGTTGCGTCAACGGGCGGCAATTGCGGAGCGGGCACGCCGTGTTGAAGCGGAGCAGGCAAACAAGATCAAGTCCATGTTCATAGCCAATATGAGCCACGAGCTGCGAACGCCGCTAAATGCCATTATTGGTTTTTCCCGCTTCCTGAAAAAGATTGACGAGCATGACATCAAGTCGGAGCAAGTCATAGAATACTCTGGTTACATTGCTGATACAGCACAACATCTTCTCGAAATAATAAACGACGTTCTTGACATATCGAAAATTCAGTGCGGCAAGACAGAAATTGATGAGCAAAACATTCTCATCGGTGAGGTCCTTATGTCGAGCCTAACGCTGGTTAGAATAGCTGCAGAGGAGGCGGGAGTTCGTTTGCTTGAGGACATTCCAAGCAACCTTCCACTGATTATTGGCGACCCCGTAAAACTGCGGCAGATTTTTGCAAATCTTCTCAGCAACGCTGTGAAGTTCACGCCACCTTCAGGCACTGTACAGATCGTCGCACAGATTGTGTCTGAAGCATATATGAAAATCAGCATTATGGATTCTGGAGCGGGAATGACTGAAGAGGAGATTTCAATCGCAATAAAACCCTTCGGCCAAGTCGAAAGTGAACTCAATCGCAAATTTGAAGGAACTGGTCTTGGGCTTCCGATTGCGAAAGCCTATGTTGAGCTGCATGGTGGGCAATTAGAAATCAAAAGTGAAAAGAGTGTTGGCACTACAGTCTCGGTGTTTTTACCGCTTTGCCAGACCAAGGGGGCAGGCAGTACTAACCAATTGCCAAATATACAAAGTTAAGTGTTTTGATTTTGGGTGGGGATGTTTCTATGAATTTAAATGGCAAGTATCAATCTCAGTCGGGCAATAAGGGCGCGAAATCGATAGGCCGCATCGTTTCTGTTTCTGGCTCACAAGCAATCGTGCTTTTGGATCATGCAACAAGCGCAGATGGCATGAAACGAATGCAGCACGCAGAAATAGGAACCCTCTTAAAAGTTGAAACATCGGAAGGCGTCGTTCTCGGCTTAGTCTCAGCGCTGAGTGTGCCCGTTCCATCTCAATCTAAAGATGACCAGGAAATCTGGATAGCTGAATTGGAACTTGTCGGTGAATTACGAAAACAATTAGATAGTCCCTTGGGGTCGTTCCATCGCGGTGTTTCTATATATCCAACCCTTGGCGATCGCGTTTTTGTAGCAACGCATGAAGAACTTGAAATAGCTTATTCCTGGGACAGTGATAGCGCTATTAATATAGGTCAGATCTGTCAAGACTCCTCTATTCCCGCCATGGTCAAAGTTGACGAATTACTTGGGAAGCATTTCGGAATCCTCGGTACAACCGGAACAGGCAAATCATGTGCCGTGGCAGTTGTGCTTCGGTCGATCCTTATGCAGAACCCCCAAGCACACATTATGCTGTTAGATCCACATAACGAATACGCCGCTTCCTTCCATGAAAAAGCGGAAATCATATCACCGAGCGATCTTACTCTGCCTTATTGGTTTCTTACATTTGAAGAAATTATTGAAGTTTTGGTTTCTGATAACAGCGGAAGAGCATCTCAGATCGAAATTCTTAGTGACCTGATCCCTATCGCCAAAGCTCAATACGGATCCAAGAGTGTCAATCGATCAAGCAAACTGTCTTCAAAAAAATGGATGAATGAAAATCTTGGATTTTCTGCTGATACCCCTGTTCCCTATCGTCTTTCCGATCTCTTAAATCTCATCAATGACCGAATGGGAATGTTTGAATATCAGAAGGACTTATGGCCTCTCAAACAGCTCAAGCAGCGCATAGAAGCTATAACAAAAGACCCCCGTTACGCCTTCATGTTTGATAGCTTAACCGTCCAAGACCACATGGCAAATTTTCTCGGGCGCATGTTCAGAATTCCGGTAAACAACAAGCCAATTACCATATTGCAACTCACAGGCTTACCCTCCGAAGTCGTCAATGTTGTTGTATCGGTTCTTTGCAGGATGACCTTTGATTTTGGTCTCTGGAGCGATGGGATGATACCTCTCACACTCGTCTGTGAAGAAGCGCACCGCTATATTCCGAACGATCACACGCTTGGTTTTGAACCAACACGTCGTGCCATTGCTCGCATTGCAAAGGAGGGCAGAAAATATGGCGTATCGCTTTGTATTGTAAGTCAGCGTCCTTCAGAACTCGACCAAACAATTCTGTCTCAGTGTAACACTGTATTCGCGATGCGCATGTCTAATGAGCGTGATCAAAAAATTGTGCATGCAGCCGTTTCAGATGTTGGTGCAGGCATGCTTGAATTTTTGCCTTCGCTTGGCACAAGAGAAGCCGTAGCTTTTGGTGATGGTGTTCCTCTTCCCGTTCGTATCCGCTTTAATAAACTAACTGATGAAGCAATGCCAAAAGGCCGGACCGCTCAATTTACTGAGAAATGGCGCCAACAAATCGGCAATGAAGCCTTCCTCAATGCTGTAGTCCAACGTTGGCGTGCAGCAGGTTCACCTGTTGCAGCGACGCAATCGTCTGCGCCAACACCTCCCCCGCCACGCCCAACCCCCAATATGGTTGCCCCCGGGCAATCATGATACTCTTATAGAAGACGGCAATAACTTTAATTTATGGATCCCCATTAATTTTCTTCCGCATTATGCGGAAGAAAATTGCCGTCCTGGTTCAAATTAAAATAGAAAGAACCTCGTTGCGAATGGAAGAACTTCAGAGGAATTATCAAGGTCAACTTATAACTCTTGCCTCTCGACCTGAGCTTTTACCTCAGATTGAAACAATTTTCTTCACATCATCAAATATCCAAAATTTTGCATCAGAAATTGATCGCCAATTATTTCGTGACAAATGGCTCGGGCAATATGTTGAGCATATGGCTGAACATATACTTGTTGTAACGTATCAAAACAAAGTACGGGGATATCTAACCGGCTGCCTGGACAGTATGAAAGCTGCTCATCTCTTCCAAAACATAAACTATTACAACATGCTTACAAGTCATTATTCGGCTTACCCAGCCCACTTTCATATCAACGTGCACACTGAAGATCGCAACAAAGGTATTGGTACCAAGCTGGTTTCCGCATTTCTTGATATCTGTCGTGAAAGATCAACTTCAGGCGTACATGTCGTAACGAATAAAAATGCACGTAACGTAAATTTCTATCATCACAGTGGGTTCAAACCGGTTACCTTCTTGCAAAGCGACAAAAATGAACTCGTGATGCTAGGCCGTACATTTGAATAAACCAAAAATTATCCCAGCGAGATAATATTTGGTCAAAAGCGGCTAACCCAACTTATCTCCGACCTTTAGAGCACAAGCGCTCGCCCATTCCGTAGCCGTTTGCTTAGCCAAACCCTTTGGCCGGACTCGCTTTAAAATTAAGTACCCTCCATCAGCAGCGACGGAGACACCATCCTCCGTAATTGCAAGAACTTCTCCCACATCACCTTTATCTCCATCAACCTTACTGCAATCGTAGATTTGCACCTCTTCGTCCCCGCAAATTGTCCAGGCGCCAGGCTGAGGATTACATCCACGAATAAGATTGTGGACTTCATGAACAGGTTTTGCCCAATCAATTTCAGCATGTTCCTTTTTGCACCAGCTTTCGTAAGTTGCCTGAGAATGGTCTTGTTCTACACGAGATGCGGTGCCTTTACGGACCAGATCAAGTGCTTCGATCATAGCGTCAACACCGAGGGGGAAGAGATGGTTGAAGTAGAGCGTCCCTAAAGTATCATCAGGGCCAATTTCAACCTCTTTCTGTAACAATATAGGGCCTTCATCAAGTCCTTCGTCTGGCCAAAAAATCGTAAGCCCTGTTTTTGTCTCCCCTTGAATAATGGGCCAATTAATTGAACTTGGACCACGATGTTTGGGAAGCAACGAAGGATGATATTGGATAGTACCGTGGTGTGGAATATCAAGCACTCTTTGCGGAACCAGAAGTGTAACATAGGCCATCAAACAGATATCTGGCCTGTAGCTTTGCATGACTTCTGCGGCGGCATCTGTCTTCCATGATTTTGGTTGATGGACTGGAAGGTTTTGCTCCTCTGCAAATACTTTCAACACATCTGGTTTGCTACCTGGGCGATCCGGAGCACAAAACACCGCAACCACATTCTCATCACGCTCAAGGAGTTTTTCCAGGACCGCCTTGCCAAAAGCCTGTTGGCCGTGAACTGCAATTCGCATTGAAATACCCCTTATAAATTTGTTTCAATCAACGGACATTTTATCAGGGCATTTTAGTATAACCTATTACTGTTTGGAGATAACTCTTATGAACAAACATATTAGTGTGGAAGAAAAAGGCTCAGTTCTCATTCTTCGTATCAATCGCCCTGAGAAGAAAAACGCTCTGACAGTCGCTATGTATGCTGAAATGGCCGGTGCAATTCAGCGATTGGATCAGGAGTCTAAGTTACGTATATTGGTTATTTTGGGACATGAAGCGGCTTTCTCCGCGGGAAATGATATTTCCGATTTTCTAAACAATCCGCCACAAGATGCATCAAGTCCTGTTATCCGGTTCTTAACATTGCTGTCCCAAACGTCAAAACCCGTTATAGCCGGAGTTCAAGGCCATGCCGTTGGCATTGGCACAACCATGCTTCTTCATTGCGACCTGGTTTATGCTGCCGAAAATGCCATGTTTCAACTACCGTTTGTCAATCTTGGGCTTGTACCCGAGGCCGCTTCAAGCTTGCTGCTGCCGCGCCTAATTGGTCCTCAACGTGCAGCGGAACTTTTTTATTTTGGCGAACCTTTCAGCGTAGAGGTCGCACACCAGATCGGCCTTGTTAACGAGATTACCCCGTCTGAAGAAGTTGTTGAAACAGCCCTTACGCGTGCGGCAAAGCTGAGTGCGTTGCCACCGGGTGCGGTTCGGGCAACTAAGCAGCTCTTGCGATTGGATCAAGATAACGTCGCAGCCCGCATGCAAGAAGAGATGCGTCTATTTGTCGACCGGCTTAAATCACCCGAGGCTCAAGAGGCGTTCATGGCGTTCATGGACAAAAGACCAGCAGATTTTTCACGTTTTGATTAATATCTGAGAAACACTTAGAGATGAGGTTCGTAGCTAAAGCCTTAGATCATATCGTATTTGAAGGTCTCGCCTATTTTTTGAGCTGCCCGCTTCATGCTTGGCACAAATTTGAGGATCTGTGTTAAACTGGCTCGGACTTCTGGCGCTGAAACAGCAATACCGCCAACAACTTCGCCATTAGAGGTAATCACGGGAACAGCCACACAGACCACCCCAGAAATAAATTCTTGGTCATCCGTCCCTATCATTCGATCCCGAATTTCCAGCAGCTCTTCCTCTAACAGTTTTTTATCTGTTACAGTTTTGGCTGTGTAGCGGTTAAGCGGCATAGTGTCGAGCAGCGGTCGCTTCACATCTTCCGGCTGCAAACTTAACAACAACTTACCATTTGCCGTGCAATGGGCAGGAACACGACTACCTGCTTCGAAGCGAAGCCCTAAAGGCCATTTTGTTTCGACACGGTCGATATAGATGACCTCAATACCTGCAAGAATACCGAAATTACACGTCTCACCAAGTTGTTCTGAAAGGTTCCGTAAAATTGCATGACGAACATTGCGTGGAGCGGCCGCCGTAAGCGTATCTAAGGCAAACTTTACCAAGCGTGCGCCCTCGATATACCCTTTTTGCAAAGGGTCGCGTTCAATGAAACCAATATCGTTGAGAATACAGACAATGCGATGTGCGGTCGACTTGGTCATTCCTGTCGTTCGGGCAAGCTCAGTCGTTGATAGGGGCTTTGGGCTTGTTGTGATAGCTTCGAGGATAGAAAACGCTTTTCCCATTGCGCCAAGTTTCAGGAGCTGTTCAGCCCCCTCTCGGTGATCACCATCCGTTTTATTCTCCCCTTGAGCACCCGATATTGTCACTGAATTTTCTGCTTCATTTTCTGACATTTCTCAAAAGAATTTGACGTCAATTGGCACTATGCAGTTGCCAACTTGTGAAATCAATCGCCTTGGAAAGAAAATACAGGATCATGGTTTGTTGACGTCACATAATTAATAGACAGAAAATCGCAGACATACTTCAGAAGTGGTCACGACCATCAAAAAGAATCGAGAGAAAGGGTTATATATTAACATTACAAAAAATCTAACATAGAAATATTATCAAATATTCCATGCAAATTGACTAAATAATTATCCAATCAAAATAAATTTTATTCTTGATAGAATCAAGTAAAATTCACTATATTATACAAAAATTATAATAATATTATGATTTATATTTTATATAATACGGGAGATTTAAGAAAAATATACAAAAAAATAGAGAAATATTAATTTTTTTGTTCCATTATAAGAAGTCAGATTTACCAAAAACTAGGTTTTCCCATTTAACAAGATCAGTAAGTATACGCAATTTTTCCGCGGAAAGGCCATCGCGGCAATGGATGATGAGTTGGAAAGCAGTGCTAAACGTGATGAACGTCTCTCTATCCGAGAGCTTCGTAGCCGTTTGCTATCCAATTTTCCCACTTTGAAAGGAACCGGGCAAAGCCCGGAAGACACAAGCTCTAAACTTGATCATCAAGTTGAAGAATCTGAATTTTTTGAGCCCTGCGAGCCGGAGCAAGAAGACCAATATCCAGAGACCGACGACAATGCTGAAGAAGCCCAACACGCTGAGCCTTATATCAAAAGAACAATAGGGGACCGTTTTTCCGCCCGGAAACTTGGTCACCTTTTGTCGTCTATGCTTCCAAATTTATGGCGGTTTAAGCAGCGAACAGAAGATAAAAACCTGGAGCTTGATGATCAGGCTGAGCTAGATGCCGAACACATACTCTGCGAATTAGATCAGCAGCTTGAAGAGATTGAGTCTGTCGATACAAATATTGAGACGACAGAAAATGATTCCAGCGCAAACGGCGAACCAAATTTAGAAAACGAAAATTTTGAAATCTATAATCAGACTGAAGAAGCTACGTCTCTAGAATCTGAAGGGTCTGACATAGAGGCTGCTGCACAAGATGATCATCATAATCTGTCTGACCAGCAAACCCTTCCTGAACAAAGTAACCACCTCTCTGTTCGGGAGTTGCGCAATCATTTACAGTCTAATCTGTCGAAGTCAGGAGAAGAAGACCAAGAAACTAAAAACGAAAACCTTGAGTTTCATGAAGAGCCTGAGGAAGTTCAGTTTTCCGACGCAGATATCGAAACTGAAAAAGATGATCATGCAGGATGGTTTATCGGGCTATCGCATCCCTTAAAAAATGTGCGACACGTCCTCGCTGACTGTCTTGAACTTCCCCGTTCCGTCATCTTTTCTTCCTTTTTCATTAATTTGCTTGGACTCAGTCTTCCCCTTGCAATTCTGCAAGTTTATGATCGTATTTTGCCTAACTCATCTCTAGAAACTTTATCGCTCTTGTTAATCGGGCTGATCGTAATCTTTTTGCTTGAAGGGGCGATGAAAATTGCCCGCGCCTATGTCATGGCCTGGGCGGCGGCGCAAAATAGTTACTATGCAGAGCTAGAAGCCGTTAGTAGAATCCTGAAATCGGATATAACAGAAATTGAGAAAAACCCTCCTAGTATTTGGATGGATCGTCTCGACGCGCTCGGCGAGCTAAATCGATTCCACGGAGGTTCTGCAAAACTTATCCTTATCGACTTTCCGTTTGTCGCAATCTTCTTATCTGTAATTCTTTTCGTCGGTGGGACCTTGGTGCTCGTTCCGATCGCTGTCGTCGTTGGTCTCGGAATCATGATCATGAGGCGTGGAAAGAAATTACAAGACCTTCTGCAGGCGCGCGCCGAGCAAGATGGTAAGCGGTATGATTTCATTACTGAATGTCTAGCCGGAATTCTAACCATAAAAAGCATGGCCATGGAGCCACAAATTCAACGCCGATATGAACGGCTTCAACAATTTTCTGCGGAGGTCAGTTATCGAACCATTCTGCATGGTGCCTCCATGCAATCAATTGGTAACTTCTTTGCAAATTTGACGATGATATTGGTGGTTTTTGTCGGTGCCTTTGCGGTTATGAACGGAACGTTAAGCATTGGGGCGCTCGCATGTTGCTCATTATTGTCCGGCCGGATGATTCAACCTGTTATTCGTGGAATTGGGGTTTGGACGGAAATGCATAATGTTGCTATCGCTAATGAGCGAGCAAGCGAACTTTTCGAGCTTCCGTCATCTGTTGATGATGTCATTGATGATCAAGCGATTGAACCGGTTGAATGTCACGGTGGGATTACTGTGCGGAATCTATGTTTCCGGCATGGAGAGAACCAATACTCTTCGATTGAGGATGTTACATTCAGCATAGCGCCCGGCGAAATCTTTGCTATTCGTGGTTCTGATGGCAGCGGTAAGTCCACACTTGCCAGAATCATTATGGGTGAGTTTATTCCCGAACGGGGCTCAGTTTATATTGACGGCCACAATGTTACGGCAATGCCATCTCATTCGCTCAGGAATTCAATATGTTATGTACCCGACAATGCCACTCCCTTTCGAGGCACAATTCTTGAGAACATCACGATGTTCCGGTCCGGTACAACGATTGAACAGGCGCGCCGAGCTGCTCAGCTCATCGGGATGGAAGAGGATATCAATCGTTTGCCGGAAGGTTATGATACCTTCATTGGTGACGGCATAACCGATATCCTTCCTGTAGGGCTCATCCAACGCATTGCTATTGCGCGGGCCGTTGCACAAAACTCGAAAATCCTCATTCTCGACGAAGCTAATGCGTCACTCGACCATGATAGTGATCGCCTATTTCGCGAAGGCTTACTTAGACTCAAAGGCCGAGTAACGATCTTTATCGTTAGTAATCGTCCATCACTCTTGGAAATCGCAGATCATGTCTATTCTCTGGATAAAGAGCACAGTGATGACGACTTGTTAAATGAGGCACATGATGTGGGAGGCGAGACTAGTGCTTAAGTTTGGCGCTAGTCAGATATAGGACATGCAAAACCAAATCGAAAACCCGCAGACCTCAATCGACATGCCGAAAAATGGCGTTCACGCACTCTTAGACTTGTTGAAATCCACCTATATTTGCGTTGATGAGGAGCGAGTTGACGAAACGACACCGGCTGGGGCATGCCTGCGGCCACTGCTTGCCTCGCTTGAATGGGCAGGCGAAGCACGGCATTTGCAGGAATCTCTCCCCCATTTCGACGCATTAAACGACATTGATGGTCTTCGCGCCGTACTAGCTCGTCTAAACTTCGAGACCCACCAACAACGTGTGCATCTGGATGACCTTAACTCAGAAATGTTCCCTTGCCTTTTTATCCCAAAACGAGGGGAGTTATGCGTTGTCTTATCCAGAGAGGCAAATGGTACTTATTTAATCTTTGATGGAGCGAGCCAGTCATTCCAAGAATTTATGCCCGCCAAAACCGGAGGCACAATTTACCTGATCCGCCCTCATGATGTGAAAACGCAGCAGAAAAAAACAATGCGGTATGGCTGGCTCCAAACTCTCATAATAAAATTTCGGCGCACCTTCTTCATTCTCTTTGGGCTTACGTTTGTCATTAACGTCCTTGCCCTTACCGTACCTATTTACGTCATGAACGTTTATGACAAGGCAATTGGCTCCAAATCTTTGATGACACTTGGGTTTCTAACTGCTGCAATTGCGATCGTACTCGGGTTTGAAATGCTGCTTCGAACAATAAGATCGCAAGCAATTGCTTACCTTGGAACTCGCATTGAAACCCTGCTATCGGTCACGGCATTCCAACAGCTTTTGCATCTACCACTTGTCATGACTGAAAACGCACCAATTGGCGCACAGATTACCCGGCTAAAACAATTCGAATCCATTCGGGATGTTTTTTCTGGTCCACTCGCTTCGACAGTATTGGACCTACCATTTTCTCTTGTATTTCTGGGGGCTATTTTCGTTATTGGCGGGGTTCTAGGATGGATACCTGTAGCCCTTATTGTGATCTATCTGATTATGGCAAGCATCACAATTCCGATCACGCGATATCATATAGATCGTGCAGGCGAGGCTAAGATTCAAAGCCGGAATTTTTTGATTGAACTTACAACAAAGTTCCGGGGTATTCGCAATAATACGGGGGCTGAGACCTGGATCAACCGTTTTAGTGGTGTTGCCTCTTCTCTTATCGCTTGTCAGTTTAAAGCCCAACAGACAAATTTCATTGTCCAGACTCTGGCCCAGGTGCTCGCCATGATAGCAGGTGCGGCAACGGTTGGGCTTGGGACACTAATGGTGCTCAATGGTGAGCTTTCAATGGGTGCACTTATTGCAATAATGGCCCTGATTTGGCGAATGCTTTCCCCCTTGCAGGCCGCATTATTAAGCCTGAATCGTTTAGGGCAAGTTATTGGAAGTTTTAGACAGATCAACCATTTCATGCGCCTGAAGGTTGAACGTATACCGGGACAATTACCGACTTTTTACCGAGATTTTAAAGGCAAGATTTCAATGCATGGCATATCTTTGCGCTATTCATCGAAATCTGAACCTGCTCTGAGAGGTATAAATCTTCAGATCAACCCGGGTGAAGTCATCGCAATTACAGGGCCGAGCGGTGCAGGCAAATCAACTCTTCTTAAAGTGATGACACATCTCTATCAGCCTCAGGCCGGGGTCGTCATGATTGACGACCTGGATTTGCGTCAAATCGACGTCGCTGAACTAAGACATGCCATTGGCTATGCACCGCAAAAACCGGTCTTTTTCTACGGAACGATTGCACAAAATCTCAAGCTCGCTCACCCAACGGCAAGTGAGGAAGAAATTATTAATGCCCTTAAGAGCATTGGGGTATATGACGTCGTAAATAGCCTTGAAGATGGCATAGATTCCAGGATTCAAGGAGCCCGTGTAGAGCACTTCACAAGCGGATTTCTACAACAACTTATGCTGGCTAGAGCATTTGTCAAAGATGCAAAAATTTACCTCTTGGATGAGCCCGGAACCAATTTGGACCATGCGGGAGACGAAGCATTGATACGAAAAATTAATTCTTTGCGCGGCCAGTCAACCGTTGTGATGGCCACACATCGCCCCAGCCATATGTGGCTTGCTGATCGTGTTTTCGTAGTCGTTCAAGGCACAATTGTAGGAGAAGGTCCGCCAGATGAAGTTGTTCCTGCTCTTATGAACAAAAGCCAAAAATGCGCTTTATCAAAGTCTTAAGCTAATTTTCCTATCATAAAAGCCGGTAGGGAAGTTGCACGTTATGCGTACTGGGTGGAAATCATTAATCGATCGCCACGCTGGTGATGACACCATCACTGGTCAACGCCTTACTTTACCTGCAGCTCTAGAAGATGGCCGGATTCCCGGTGCTCTGGGTCATTTATCCTATTTTGCCAGTGCTCTTATTTTGGCTGCACTTATCTGGGGATCAATCGCACAAATTCGTGAGCTTGCGATCACCCATGGTCAAGTAATTCCCTCCAGTTCGGTCAAGCTTGTGCATCATTTAGAAGGCGGAATAGTTGAAGATGTGCTTGCCAAAGAAGGACAGATTGTCGAACAAAACGCACCGCTTTTGCATCTTCGCCCTACCGCAGCGAAAAGCGATTTGCGTCAGGCCCATGTGCGGGCCGCCCATTTGACATTGCAGAAAATTCGTTTTTCCGCGCATATCTCCGGTCAAACACCTGATTTCGGCGAACTTGGCAAGCGTTATCCCAAACTTGCGGAGGACGAGCTTGATGTTTTTTTAGCAACCCAGAAGCAGCTTGAGAAAGAAATACATATACTCCACACCCGGATAACACAGCGTGAAGTCGAATTAGAAGCGGCACTAAAAGAATTCGAAAGCCTTAGCAGGCAAGTTGATATTCAGAAGGAGAAACTTGAAATCCGTGAGAGATTACTCAAGGAAGGCTATACCTCACGGCGTGGTTATCTCGAAGCTAAGTCAGAATTTGAGAGCGCGAGGGCGCGCGCGATTTCTGCGGAGGGGCGATTAGAAGCAACACGGGAGCAGCTCACAGAAGCAAAAAGTCAGCTACCTAAGTTCAAAGCCGAAGCCCACAGCAAAACCTCTGAAGACAGAGCGAAAGTCGCAGCTGAACTTGCTGAACTCGAACAGTCCCTCTACAAACACCAAGACCGCGTAGACCGTCTTCAAATTCGTGCCCCCGTTAGAGGCATCGTGCAAGAGCTTATTCCCCGAACAAAAAACGAAGTGGTAAAGCCAGGAGAACTTGTGGCTAAGGTTGTACCGCTTGATGAAGATGTCGTTGCAGAAGTGCAGGTCCAGCCAAAAGATATCGGCCATGTAAACGTTGGCGATGAAGCCGAGCTTAAGATCTCAACCTATGACCCCAATATTTATGGGGTTGTTAAAGGTACCGTCGAAAAGCTCTCTGCCACAACTTTTCAAAAAGAAAACGGTGAGCCCTATTACAAAGCAACGATCAAGATTGATAAAAACCATGTTGGATCGGGTAAGACAAAAAAACTGATATTGCCTGGAATGGTTGTACAAGCGGATATTATTACTGGTGCAAAGTCCCTCGTAAGATACTTACTCAAACCAGTTTACCGGTCGCTGAATGCAGCCTTCACCGAAAGGTAAAAAAAACCACTCATTTCATATGTGCCCGACATAGCTAAACTTGATCCAATTACACTGCAGAGTATTAAGAAATCTTCTTACTCAAATGAAAATAAACATTTTTTTCCATTAATAAAATTCTTGGCAATCGCACAGCCTAAAGCAACCCTAGTTACCTACCGTTAAGTATCGAATGCTAGCTTAATACCTTCAAATGCAAATCAGCATCTTATCAAATATTTGGCAAAATTAATGTCGCACACGCAAAAAGAGCTCGAAGAGCTCCTTCAATTGGCACAAGAGCCTTCAAGCGATAAGCGTCGTGCGCTACTACGCCGGATCACGGACGTTTTTCTATATGATGCCGAGTCCCATAGTGACAGCCAATCGGAATGTTTTGGCGACATTATGCATAAGTTGGCTTACGACCTGGAGCAACAGGTCCGTGAAGAGCTTTCGAGCCGGTTGGCCGAAGAAAAAAATGCACCTCATCACCTCATCCGTGCCCTTGCCAATGATGAAATTGAGGTTGCAAAACCGGTATTGGAAAAAAGTGTCGTTCTCACCGAGGACGATTTGATTGAGGTTTCTAAGAAGCGTGACCAAGAACATCTTCAGGCAATCACAGTCCGCCCCGATATCGGAGAGAACTTATCTCGTGAGCTTGTTAAACGTGGTGATGACACCACTGTAGAGAAATTGCTTCGCAACGAAAACGCCAAAATTGCAAGCGAGACGGTTGAGGAAATTGCAGAGCGGGCTAAGAAGTCTGAGATATTGCAGGAACCTCTTATTGGCCGCTCTGAGGTAACTCAGAATATTCTTGAGGATCTGTATTCGCATGTTACAGATGAGCTGAAACAAAAGATTCTGGCAGCGTGCGAAGACATCGATGAAAGTTCAATTGAACCTGTCCTCGACACAGTCGCATCGCAATTAGCCCAAGCGAAGATTGAAACCATCGAGCAGCTTATTGAAGGTTTGGCTCGCAAAGGAGCATTGACGGAAAACCAACTCATCAAGTTCCTGAAAGACCGCAAGGCGATGGAATTTCTCCTAACGCTCTCTCATATAACCGGTCTAGATGTTCAAACGACACGTCGAATCATTGAGGATAAGAGTGGTAAATCTCTGATTATTTTGTGCAAGGCTCATCGCATGAGCCCAATGACCTTTAAGGAAATAGCGATGTCTTCGTTGACCGGCATCGCTGAAGAACCAAGCAAAATGTTGCCGCTAATTACTATCTATAACCGTTTTGATACGCAAAACGCCCAACGTGTTATGCGCTTTTGGCGTACCCGAAAACACACTCTAGAACAAGAAAAAGAAAAAGCGGTTTCTGCCTGAGTTCCATTTAACTCTAAAACCTCTCTCTTCTTCTGACCAATCAATCATCTCTAATATCCGATGTTTTTAATAGTCAGTGCATCTGGGCATCTCTAAATACTCCCTTCGGACCATCCACCACTCCCTACCATCCGCCTAATTATCGCAGAATATGGTGGATGGTAGGGGATGGTGGATGGTTTTTAGAGGTCTCCATCTGGGCATATTTGATCTATTTTGGGACATTCTCCCCTCTCATTTAATCATTTTTAAACCCAGAAAGCGGATGCTCAAGTGACAACCAGTAAACGCTAATACCAACTGGTTATTTTGTGGGGTGAGGTATGCTTGTCAGTAAGTGTGCCTGTATAGGAGTTGGGCATGGGGTGGTTTGTAGAAGAGTGGCGTGGGTGGACTGTACCAATTTGGCAGTTTGCGTCAAAAATTAGTTTTCCGCTTTTAATTGTTACTCTATGTTTTTTGATGATATCAGTTATGCCCCGTCCCGGGCATACAGAAACCTTAAAGCAGGCGCTAAACCTTGCTTACCGGCACAACCCTACAATTCTTGCAGAACGCGCCCGCCAACGGGCCACAGATGAAGGTGTATCGCAAGCTATTTCCGGTTGGAGACCAACTGTTAGTGTAACGGGCCACGTTGGTCGCAATAAAGAGCGGGTCACTCCTCCTACTACGCATTCCGATCTTGATCAAACGAGTGTCGGCATTTCATTATCACAACCCATCTTTCGTGGATTCCGCACGATCAATGAGACACGGCGTGCAGAAGCTCAAGTACAAGCCGGCCAGGGACAGCTTCGTGATACAGAGCAAAATACACTTCTCTCCGCGGTTAAAGCCTATATGGACGTGTTGCGAGACAGACAAATCTTAAGGTTACGCCGCAGCAACATCAATTTTCTCGCTAGGGAATTAGACATCAGTAAAAGCCGTTTTCGTGAAGGTGAAAGGACCCGGACAGATGTCGACCAGGCCAGGACAAGATTGCATCAAGGGCGCGCTGAATTAGCTGAGGCAAAAGCAAATTTGCATGCAAGTGAAGCTACTTATGCTTCCATAATTGGTCACTTACCCAGAAAACTTTCATCACCAAAGTCGATCTCAGCACTGTTGCCAAAACATTTACAGAGCGCAATTGTTATTGCCACTGCAGAAAATCCACTCATTCTAGCTGCTAATCACAGAAAAGACGCAGCAATGCGTGACGCTGATGTTATTCGTGGTGAGTTGCTCCCCACTGTTTCCCTTGATGCCTCTTATCAACGTGACCACCATCCTAACCGCTTTTCCGATAGGGAAGATAATGGGACAATTTCATTACGTTTTTCTATGCCTCTTTATAAATCCGGCGAAACATATTCACGCATTCGCCAAGCGAATGCGACCGTAGAACAGCGAACCCAAGAACTTGCCAATACGCGAAGCCAAGTCAAAGCCTCTGTCATATCTGCTTGGCAACGCAGACAAGCTGCTAAAAGTCGTATCCGTGCAGCAAAGCGTGCCGTCCGTTCGGCAAAAGCTGCGGTAAAGGGCATTCGAATAGAGGCAAACGCAGGCGAACGTTCGGTTTCTGACATATTGGATGCGCAGGGGGATGTGGTTAACGCTGAAGTCGAGTTGACCAATGCTAGGCGTGATTTCGTTGTAACCGGCTTCTCGCTCCTAGCAACACTTGGACAACTCACTGTCGATCATCTTAAACTTGATGTTGAGGCTCATGAGCCAAATCGCAATTTAAGGGCAGTTCGCTATCAGCCCATTGGCGAAACCCCTGGAGGATTTATCACCACTGTTACTCGGGCAAAAGGCAATTGACGACATCCGTAGCTAAGTTGTAGTAATCATTTCCATAAATCACAAATCTATCTCATTCATCATGTCTATTTAAGTTTCTCTAAGCTCGTAAATCTCTACCGCAATGCCTACGCTCTATCAACACAAACAAAAAGCACCTTTTATGACTCTTTTCATCGTAGCAATTGCTACGATGATTGCCCTCGTCGGAGGGGTATCTTTCTCACCGCTTATTGTTCTTGTGGCATTTCTCATTGCATTAGTCGGTATTATTTTCTCCTCCCTGACGGTTGTATTAAATGAGAAAGAATTAACCTGGTTCTTTGGACCAGGCTTATGGACTTACCGATTGCCGCTTGAAAATATTGTCAGTGTAGAAACTGTTAGGAATCGTTGGTGGTATGGTTGGGGCATTCGTTACACGCCGCATGGTTGGCTCTATAACGTGGCCGGACTTGAGGCCATCGAAATTTTGAGAAAGGATGGTAAGAAACGGCGGATTGGTACGGACCAGCCGTCACAATTGGCTGAAGCAATAAAAAAAGCCATTGCTGACGAGAAGTAAGACACCCTTACAGCCTAACGGCCTATTCGAGTTCTTTTGTTTTTGCAAATTCGATGCTCTCATTTTTTTTCATGTGATAATCAAGTTCCCAAGCGCCATTGGCTAAGAAAACCGGATTGCCATTACGGTCCCGGACCACATTATTGCTGTTAGCCCCAAGGAATGCTTCCAGTGCCGGCTTGTCTTTTGAGTGCAACCAGCGTGCGGTTGTGTAGGGTACACCTTCGAAATCTATATCGATCCTATATTCCTGCTTTGCGCGCGAAGCTAACACATCAAGCTGCAGCATACCAACGACACCGACAATCCAATTGGAACCAAGTGATGGCTTAAAAACTTGGACCAACCCTTCATCCGCTAAATCTTCAAGGGCTTGACGAAGTTGCTTTATGCGGGTTGTGTCTCCTAGACGTACCCGGCGAAGAATTTCGGGTGCAAAAACAGGAAGGCCGGTGAAACGTAAACTTTCGCCTTCGGTGAACGTATCGCCAACACGGATTGTACCGTGATTGGGAATGCCTATTACATCGCCAGGGCCGGCATCCTCGGCAATCTCCCGATCTTGAGCTAAAAATAAGATAGGGCTGTGCACCATAATATCTTTGCCCGTGCGAACCTGTTTTAATTTCATACCCCTGCGAAAACATCCAGATGAGACGCGCAAGAAGGCAACCCGGTCTCGATGATTACGATCCATATTGGCTTGAACTTTAAAGATAAACCCGGTGACAGCTTTTTCTCCCGGCTCGACAAGCCGACACTCTGATGGGCTTGGACGCGGTGCCGGAGCATTTTCAGCAATTAAATTGATTAAAGCCTCGACGCAATAATCCTTCAAAGCGCTGCCAAAAATCACTGGCGTGAGATGTCCTTGGGTGTAGGCTTCATGATCAAACGTCGGATAAGCAGCCTGAGCGAGCTCAATATTCTCACGCACCGTTTCTAGCAAGCGTTCTTCTGGAACCAAGTCATCCAATTTAGCATCACTAGATCCTTCGCAATGGATGACTTTATCGAATGCCCCGCCCCTGCCCTGACTGCTTGTCAGAAAATCTCCTCCCGCCAACTCAAAACATCCGTAAAATTCGCTCCCCATTCCCACCGGCCAGATCAGGGGCGCAACATCAAGTGCAAGTTTTTCCTGTATTTCATCTAGCAGCTCAAAAGGGTCGCGACCCTCCCGATCTACTTTGTTGATAAATGTGATAATGGGAATATTACGCAGCCTGCAAACTTCAAAAAGCTTCAGAGTTTGGCTTTCAATACCTTTAGCCGCGTCAATGACCATGATAGCCGAGTCAACCGCGGTTAATGTGCGATATGTATCCTCGCTGAAATCTTCGTGGCCAGGCGTATCAAGAAGATTAAACACGAGTCCCAGATGTTCAAAAGTCATAACCGAGCTTGTGACCGAGATCCCCCGATCTTGCTCAATTTTCATCCAGTCAGAGCGGGCACGGCGCCTTTCACCCTGGGCCTTCACATGACCCGCAAGATGAATAGCCCCGCCGACAAGAAGAAGCTTTTCGGTTAGTGTCGTCTTACCGGCATCCGGATGTGAAATGATTGCGAATGTCCGACGTCGTTGAAAATCTGAAGTCATGTTGGCTCAATTTGGTTTCAAAATAAGGCAGCTAATATACTCGCTCGTGTCTAAGGCATCTAGGTCACGAACTCATAAATGTGGTTAAAAATGGTATGAGCCAATCTGTTCGAATACGAGAAGTAAAGGTGCAGGAAATGTGGTGCATTTTCAAACCTTTGCGACGCTGTAGTCGGACAGATTGGCCATATCCTCCGGACGCTGAAACGGCTTCAATCTGCGTTTTTTTGTCTACCGCTTCGCTGCTTGAGACATTGTTGTCGAAGCGCTTGAAAAGGGAAACAACCCTTGTCTGCACGCTTCTCCTAGATCAACCCACGTTCAAGTGAATTTACTTGAACGTGGTAAAGTTGATCGATATCAAAAAATGAGAGCATCCAAGCGATTCCATCTAAACGCAGGATGCTCTTGCATCTTTTTGCCGTTTCTAGCGTCATTTTCAGCACATTTATGAGTCCGTGACCTGGAGCGTTATGATTTTTCTGCATTCAAGTGCATCCACTTGAACGCAGATTGATCTAGTTGTCAGCTCACATATTCTCGAGTTCTTCGCGTAACATCTCAAGTCGCAACCACTCCTCTTCACAGGCTGCCAAATCCGTTTCAGCTTGTTTGAGGGCATCTGCTGTTTTTTGAAAAGCTTGTGCATCACGGTTATATAAATCTGGATCTTCAAGTTTTTCCTGCAAAGTGGCCACTTCAATAACTAAAGCATCCATCTTTGCGGGCAATGTTTCTAGTGCATGCTTATCTTTATAGGACAGTTTGCGCGCGTGAGGCAGGGACGATAGTTGATGAGAGTCCGTTTTACCAGCAGATTGAGCACCTTTCTTTTTCGCAAATTTATGACCGGCATGCTTACTCTTTCCTATGCCCTCATCATTACTTGTCCGCTGGAATAACATATCGGAATAGCCACCTGCATAGCTTATCCAGGACCCATCATCATTGCTCGCAATAATAGATGTTACCACTCGGTCAAGAAAATCGCGGTCGTGACTGACGAGAATCACCGTGCCCTTATAATCCGCAAGCAGTTCTTGTAACAAGTCAAGCGTTTCCAAATCCAGGTCATTTGTGGGCTCATCAAATACAAGCATATTTGAAGGTTTTGTGAAGGCGCGTGCCAGCATAAGCCGTCCACGCTCTCCCCCCGAGAGAGCTTCAATAGGCGTGCCTGCCTGTTCCGGTTGAAACAGAAAGTCTTTCATATAGCTGACAACATGGCATTGCTTATCACCAAGCTGAACCATATCTCCACTTCCATCGGTCAGGGCATCTTTGAGCATGGTCGTTGGTGCCAAACTTTCGCGCTTTTGATCAAGTGTAACCAGCTCAAGCTTGGTACCCAACTTGATGTCCCCGCTATCGGGCGCTAATTCGCCTGTCATCATTCTGATCAATGTTGTTTTACCGGCACCGTTTGGCCCCACAATTCCTATCCGGTCTTGACGATGAACTTTTAAGGAAAAATTTCGCACAACGGTCACCCCGCCCCATGCCTTTGAAACTCCCCGCGCCTCGATCACTAATTTGCCGGATACACGTCCCTCTGTCGCACGCATGGTTACCGTTTCATGTGCACGCCGGCTATTCTCAGCAAGCTTTTGGCGCTTCTCGCGCAGCTTCTGCAAATTTGCCAGGCGCTTTTGATTGCGCTTACGTCTTGCGGTAATGCCGTGAACAACCCAGTGCTTTTCCCTGACAATTTTACGATCCAACCTATGACGATCACGTTCCTCCTCTTCAAAGATTTTATCTCGCCAGGCTTCGAACTGATCAAATCCCTTATTCAAGACTCGTGTTTTCCCCCGATCGATCCAAACTGTCTTCCGGGATAAAACTTCAAGAAATCTCCTATCATGACTGATAAGTATGACAGCGGATTTGAGTCTCGATAATTCCTGCTCCAGCCATTCAATAGCTGGTAGGTCCAGGTGATTTGTTGGCTCATCAAGCAATAAAATATCGGGTTCGGGTGCTAAAACGCGGACAAGAGCAGCACGGCGCATCTCGCCACCCGAGAGCGCTCCCGGTTTTTCCAAACCTGTTAAACCTAACTGTTCCAGGAAATAACTTGCACGATAGGGATCATCCCCCGGTGCTAAGCCCGCATTCACATAGGCGTTCACGCTTTCGAAAGCGGAAAGATCCGGCTCTTGTTCAAGATATTGTATTGTTATGCCGGGACGGATAAAACGCTCACCCTGATCAGCCTCTGCCAGGCCTGCCGCGATTTTTAGAAGCGTTGACTTGCCAGAACCATTGCGGCCAACCAGGCAAATTCGATCTCGCTCCAGGAGCATTAGATCAGCCCCTTCGAGCAGAGGCGTGCCACCAAAGGTCAAATGAATATCTTGAAGTGTAAGAAGTGGGGAAGCCATGCCGGGGTCTTAGCGCGGCATGTTAAAGCGTGCAAGTCTTGTCAATACAGAGGAACGCTAAAGTTCTAGATCAAGGATCAGACAACTTCATTGACAGAAGGCTGAGCCTCGGTATCAGTTTCCGCCGCAAGTACATATGCGCGAACATTAAGTTGTACTTCGCTTGGAATCTGAACGACAACCGAGCCGCTATCTTCGCTAATCAATTTAAAGACAACGCTTTGAGTTTCAGGATCAATCTCAACACTTCTGAAGGTCGAGTGAGAATCCGAATTTGCCTCTTCCTCCACAAAGGAAACATCCTCATTAGATTGAGGTGCTTCAGGCTTAGATTGAAGCACTTCAGCCTTCCCCTGCGGTGCTGGTCGAGCTTGTCTAACCTGTTCGACATGCACAGGGGGTGCATTGCTCTGTGTTACCAAACCATCCATGACGACTCACTATCACACTATTTAGTGTCATTATTAGTATCGTTTTCTCCCACCTACTACCCTAACGCAACATGATTTTAGCATGCCTCTGTTAACGGACAGTTAATTCGAATCAATGTCTCGATTTATGTTAAGAAACGGCCCCTTTAGGTCATTTTTCTTCGGATTCTCTGTTAAATCCAGCAATTAATAATCTCCACCTTAGATTGGCAGTACTTTAAATTGAACCTTTCGCGGTCTTGACGCGTCATAGAAATATTGACGAAGCTTTTGTTCAGTGGGCCCCATCCAATTACAGATGACCCTGTGGCACCACTGGTTAAGGTCGAGAGAGACAAGCCATGAAATGTAAATATTTTGGGTTATTTCTAGGGAGTTTAGCCACCTTCACACTATTTGCACCCTGCGCACTGCACGCACAAGACTCCAGCGGCTATTATCGTATTCCCTATAACAATGGCACAAAGGTAAAGGTGACAAGAGATCACGCCAGCCATGCACCAGTCGAAAACCGCATCGACATGGTGGGGAAGGACGGAGGCGGTGAGTATGCGATCGTTGCCGCAGCGGACGGTGTAATCCGCATGATAGAAGATAGCTTCGATAAACGTCAGAACAGCAGTGAAGTCTCTCAGTGCAATAACAATTATGTCTGGATTGAACACGACAATGGGGAATGGACCAAATATTCCCACATGAAAAAAGGCTCCACCACCGGCCCCGGATCATTTGGCGCAAATTTAAAAGTAGGCGACCGCGTCAAGGCCGGCGATTTTCTCGGCTGGGAAAGCAATGTTGGTTGCGCCTCTGGAGATCATCTGCATTTTGAGGTCGCAAAAATCGCTTCAACAGCAGAAATCAATAGTGTTGGTGGTTTTGTCGACAGCAGCAGTAAAAACCGCATTCCACGTGTTTGTGCTGTGCCTGGATGGAAATACAGAGATGGCAGAACTTATACCGCCGTTGGCTTCGGCCTCCCTATTTATCGAGACAAGGATTACAAGGGGGCGGCAAGAGCCTTCATTGGTACAGTCAAAAACTACCCAGACCTGCACGGCCTTGGTTTTGGCGACAATGTTTCTTCGATACTCACCCCATGCCCCGATAAGCTCTACGCCATTTTTTATGAGCACAAAAATTATGGCGGACGCGCTCTCTATTTTGATGGCTTTGGTTCTTTCGATGACACAGGTCGTTTTGGCTTTAACGACAATATTTCATCGATGAAGCTTTTCACCAAACCGCGGACAGGCATTAGCGTCTTTGAGCACGACAAATATCGCGGCAAATCAACCTTCCTGTCAGGTTCAATTGCAGACCTAAACGCGCTTGGCCTAAACGATCGTATCTCTTCAATCAAAACCCACGGCCAAGTCAAAGTGCAGGTCTATGAGCACAAAAACTTCCAAGGCAAAAGCCGAACCGTAACCAAATGGACGCAAAACACCAAGTCCATCGATATGAACGACAATATCTCGTCCATTAAATTTATACCCCCACCTTTTAGAGTCACCAAAGCATCGTTGAAATTCAAAGTACACAAAAGCAATGTTTGTAAGAAAAAGATAACCATAGAGACCGAGTTCGAAACCAATCAAGCAGGCACGGTCGTCTATAGGCGCGAGCGCCAGGGCGGATCACCCAGTGGTTGGGTGTCGCTTAAATCAAAGAAAGTCGGCTCAAAATTCATCGCGAAAAAGACGGAAACGCAGTGGGTCACAGATCTTGATCAAATGCGCCGTGTAAAGGTCAAAGATAGCCCAATCGTATCTGCGTGGGAGCATTATAAAGTGAAATGCCCACCATTTAAGATTACGGATGTAAGCTATAGTTTTCGCGCTGAGCCGGGATACAAATGCCCGCGTGAGATCACAGTCCTCGAAACTTACAAAGCCAATGGCCCGGGCCAGTTTTTGCGCCGGAGAGAACGCCAGGGCGGACCGCCCAGCGAGTGGATTAAAACAGATGTCAAATTACAAAGAACGACATATAGCGCAACATTTCAAACGAAACAGAACGTAGGTGAGATATCTCAAACCCGCCGCGTTGTTGCACGATCGGTGACGGGTAAGAACCGGCCGGCAAAATATTTTAAGAAATCATCCAAATGGGTGAAAATGCAGGTCAAGTGCCTGGACATAAAGCAGTCCGCCATCATTTTTGACGGTAAAGACACCGGGACATGCAAATTCAAGACAAAAGTGAAACTGCGCGTCAATGCTGATATGCAGGCAGACCTGCCGTATCAGTTTGATTGTGCTGACGGACAATCAAAAAAAGGTACGTTCTCTATCAAAAAAACCGGAAAGAACACTTTTATCGGTGTTGACACTGTAAAGCTGAACGTCACGAAAACCGGCAAACAAGCTTGCGCCTTAAAAGCTGATTTGGGCAAAGGGCTGAAAACTCTGACCTTCCAGGGTAAAGATTTTACTTGTAAGGAAGTCCTTGATGCCGCGATCTACATTGATGGTCCTGCCAAGGGTAAATGTCCAACAGATCTACCGGTGAGAGTGAGAGTAAATGCACGCGACCGTCACGCCGTTGGCTTTAATCTGAAATGCACAACGGGTGAAAATTGGAACGGTAAATTGAAGGTCAAAAAAACCGGGCCTAATACGTTCATTGGGGTGATGACCAAAAAAATCAAGGTCAAGAAAAGCGGTAAAATTGCCTGTGCGCTGAGAAGCACGCTGACGGGCAAATCCAAGGTCATCGCTTTGCGTGGCAAAGACTATCAGTGCGCGTCTAGGGTGATTCCGACACCTCCAGGAAAAATTACAACAGGTGATCAACCTATAAAGAAAGTACGCTGTATCGGCGGAAAGCCAAAAGGTAAGAGTTGCCGATGCCCCAAGGGCGCAAAATTGCGCAAGCTAAAGGTCAATACCTATCGGTGCTTCTGCCCGAGTGGTACGAAACTCTTGCGCGGCATCTGTGCAAAGCCAGCCGCATAGTTACAGGCAAAAAACATCGTCATACGCCAGTTGCTAATGGACCGGTCGATTTTCTTATGACACGCTTTCCACTTCAGCGACCCTGCAGATTTAAATCCTCGTGTCACAAAGGGATTAATTCACACGGCCGCTTGATAGCGATGGGCACGCATATACTTATTCCTCACCCTCAATGCAGGTGCTTGCCCAAGCATCACATATATGAACCTTTCCGCACATCATGACGACAAATAAATACTACAGCGCGGTTAGGAGACACGGATCGAAAATGGTTTCGCATAATACTCCTCCCGCCACTGGTAATACCAGAAACCCGGGAGGGAAAAGTGATACAATCACTTATAAAAACCTTTTTCGCTGAACGTTTTGCACCATTCGTTCTGATCATTGCCGTCACATCTATCAGCGCTTTCGAAGCTGAGGCGCGTACGCCAAAGCTCAATCATAAAACTTATGTCGGCACATCCGGGGTGACTGCGCCGGATGATTCATTCCCAACAATCAGAGTTCTTTATGATAAAAATGCTTTTGACCAGAATGGAACTGAGCGCTGGATAGCTCTGCAAGCGGGAGCACCAGTGATTATGTCTACCCAATACCAGATAGGTATTTGGGATGGTTACATAACGGATCTTCGCATTGGGCATGTTGTTGACGGTAGGACAGGCGCGCTTTCCGATTTATTTGTCGACAGCCGTGCAGCTTTTACCTACCCATCTGGCGAAATGCCTCCTGGATACACAAATCTTCTTGCTGGCGCCTTTAATGATATTGGGCCGAATACCGTCTTTAAAGAGCTCAGAGTAAATGATCTGCCCGCATCGGAAAGGGATGATATTGTAGCTGCTTGTAATGCGCGAGCAAATGCCGGGAATGGTTACAGGGTTCTCCATAATTACTCAGTTTTCATGCGCGTTTATACCCGGGCCCGAAGGAGAAAGGGCGGTAGTGGCTACTGCGTATGCCCCAGGGGGCGGAGCTGGTGTAAATGCAATCATTATGGCGGATGGGGGAAAAGTAGAACCTTTACAATCTCAGGGGCAATTCCAATCAACATTCAGTGCAACCGTCCTGGTTCAAACCAACCTGCTGGACCTGCTGGGCTTCAACGTCAGCCTGAGATCACCAACGCTTCCTTAAGCATAAAAACATCCGGCAAGAGTTGCCCTAAACAGCCGGCAGCAGAAGTTAGGATTTTTGGCGAGGGAAAACGTAAGGTTCGCTACCGCATTTTACGTAAAATGAGC
This sequence comes from Methyloligellaceae bacterium, assembly GCA_965224165.1. Lineage (GTDB taxonomy): Bacteria > Pseudomonadota > Alphaproteobacteria > Rhizobiales > CBDCYM01 > CBDCYM01. The sequence goes on from CBDCYM010000011.1 coordinate 3,670,935, forward strand.
AAATATAATTCACGCTGGTTTGAGGGACGGCTTAAAAAAACTAAAATCCTTGGTGGTGAAGGATACGCGTTGGTCGCCAATCATAAACTGAAGCGCAAGCTCGGGCCTGGCGAGAAAAAATTCCGCTTGGAAATACAGGGTTGGAAAAAAACCAAGTGGCAAACCGTCAAAATCACCTGTCCACCCTTAAAAGCGAAAAAGGTCGTGCTTTCGGTCACCGGCAGTGGCAAAGGTGTTATTTGTCCACGTCACACAAGCACGGAAATTGAAGCACCCACCAACGGACCAGGTGAAATAACTTTCCAATTACGTGAGGTCGGCGGTGTCAAAGGTGCAAAATATAAAAGGAAAGCAAAAAGGGAAGGTGATAAATATGTCGCCCGCTACAAGGCAAAAAATAAGGCCTATATAGACGTCAACAAAGTCTACGAGGCCGTTGCCAATAATGATAAGGTCTCCAATAAAGCCAAGCTGAAAATTTTCTGCATTAAATCAGAGTCAGGCAAACTAACGCTGCGACAAAAGCCGGGACCAAAATGCCAAGCAGAAGCTCTGGTGGCCATACACACCAATGTCGGCGGCAAGGTTCCTTATGAACTAGAATGTGGCGTCAACAGGTCCTGGCAACGTACGGCTCGCGCACCAGGTGCCAATAAGATTGGCGTTGATAAGATCAGTTTCGGCGTCAAGAATAATGAGCGAGTGACATGTATCTTGCGCACGCGTCTTGGCGGCCAGCTCAAATCGCTTGGTGGCGCATCTAAGACATTTAGATGCTCGACATTATCGTCATCAGAGAAACCAAATAAACCCGCGCGCGAAACATCTCAATCTTCCCAACCACGCTGCCTAGGCGGTGATGTGCGAAAGAACACATGCCTTTGCTCGCCAAATAAAAAGAGGGTGAAAATTGGCAAGAACGCTTTCCGCTGCAAGCCCAAAAAACCATCCATCATATGTCAGGGTGGGCACGCCAAACCTGGAGGATGTGTTTGCCCGAGAAGGACGAAAAAAGTTCAGCTAGGTCCGAACCGTTTTCAGTGTGAACCTAAGCGCCAAGGCCTCAAGAAAAAAAGATGCCGTGGTAATAAAATTCCTGTCCGAGGCAAATGTATCCGCCCGGCTGGCTAAATTGTGAATTTAGGCAAAAATGCAGGTCCCGGCAAAAGCAATGGTGCAGGAAATGTGGGGTATTTTCAAGCCTTTGCGACGCTGTAGTCGAGCAAATTGACCATATCCTCTGAAGACTAAAACGGCTTCAATCTGCAGCACGAAACACTTGAAAAGGGAGGCAACCCTTGTCTGCACGCTTCTCCTAGATCAACCCACGTTCAAGTAAATTCACTTGAACGTGGTAAAGTTGATCGATATCAAAAAATGAGAGCATCCATGCGATTCCATCTAAACGCAGGATGCTCTAGCATCTTTTTGCTGTTTCTAGCGCCATTTTCAGCACATTCATGAGTCCGTGACCTAGTGAGGTGAATTTGAAGTTCCTATCATATTTGCGGCATACCCTTTTAGGAATTTCAAATTCGTAAACCTCACTAGATTCAAAAATTGGCTAGTATCCTTTCGAATCTAAAGTTCGAAAAGTGCCTGACTGAAAATGATACGAACTTTAGATTCGTGACCTAGAGTGAAGATTTGCAACTTTACCCGGTTCTTTTCTTCCAATATAAGCGATCGCTACACAGACACTCATTTTCTCATTCCGGCTTTAGCGATGGACCCAGTCATCTCAGTAAAAAACTTGTCGAAGACTTATGCTTCAGGTTTTGAGGCGCTCAAAAAAATCAATTTAGACATCTGTCGAGGAGAAATTTTTGCTCTTTTAGGACCGAACGGCGCGGGAAAAACAACGCTTATCAGCATCATCTGTGGGATCGTAAATGCGACATCGGGAAGTGTGACAGTTGATGGTTATGACATCATCACGAGCTATCGTGAAACCCGCTCCCGGATCGGACTGGTGCCTCAAGAGCTGACCACCGATGCCTTTGAGAGCGTTTGGAACACGGTAACCTTCACGCGCGGACTATTTGGCAAATCTGCCGATCCGGCGCTCATTGAAAAGATACTCAAAGATCTCTCACTCTGGGATAAGAAAGATAACCAGATCATGGCGTTGTCGGGTGGCATGAAGCGTCGGCTGCTAATTGCTAAGGCTCTCTCACACGAACCGCAAATTCTCTTTCTAGACGAACCAACAGCAGGCGTCGATGTTACGTTACGGCAAGACATGTGGAACCTTGTTAGCACGTTGCGCACTTCCGGAGTAACTATCATCCTGACAACGCATTACATCGAGGAAGCGGAGGAGATGGCTGACCGGGTTGGCGTTATCAATGAAGGTAAACTAGTGCTTGTTGAAGATAAAATTAGTCTGATGCAGAAACTCGGTAAAAAGCGATTGACGTTACAACTCGTTGAAAAAATAAGTAGACTACCAGAGCAATTCTCCAGTTTCGATTTGGAATTAGCTGAGGATGGCAACGAACTTATCTACACTTATGACACGCAAAAGGAACGCACGGGTATTACGGCGTTGCTAAATAAGCTTCGCGAAGCGGGGATAACATTCCGCGATCTGCATACGACACAGAGTTCGCTTGAGGAAATTTTTGTTGATCTCGTCAAGAGGCTGAAATGAACATCCCTGCGATATGGGCGATATATAAATTCGAAATGGCGCGGACTTCACGCACACTTATGCAGAGCATCGTCTCGCCAGTCCTCGCCACTTGCCTTTATTTTGTTGTTTTCGGAGCGGCAATTGGCTCACGCATCACAGCTATTGACGGGGTGAGCTACGGCGCCTTCATCGTACCAGGCCTTGTCATGATGTCTCTGCTAACCCAAAGCGTCGCCAATGCATCCTTTGGCATCTACTTCCCACGCTTCACAGGCACTATCTACGAAATTCTCTCAGCACCAGTGTCGTTCTTCGAGATAGTGCTCGGCTACGTCGGTGCTGCAACGACAAAGTCCATCATCCTTGGTTTGATAATCCTCGCCACCGCATCATTGATAGTCCCCTTAGAAATTGCACACCCGTTTTGGATGCTCGCATTTCTTATATTGACAGCAGTGACATTTTCACTGCTCGGTTTCATCATCGGCATCTGGGCCGATGGCTTTGAGCAACTTCAGATTGTACCATTATTGGTAATCACGCCATTAGCATTCCTTGGTGGCAGTTTTTATTCTATCGACATGCTGCCGCCTGCCTGGCAAATGGTTAGCCTGTTCAACCCAGTCGTCTATCTGATCAGTGGGTTTCGCTGGAGTTTTTCCGAGATCTCCGATGTGAGCATTATCCTCAGCTTTGGCATCACAATACTCTTCCTGCTACTTTGTCTTGGTATTGTGTGGTGGATTTTCAAAACTGGATATCGCCTAAAAAATTGAGGACGGAAAATTAGCGAAGGGGCCCTTGCGTCTGAGGACAATATCACTCAGGTCTTTTTACAACAGCGGCCGTACTTACCAGACGCAACAGATAGGCCAAGCTCCTTGATAATTTCTGTGAGTAATACCGCCAAGCTAACGTCCAAACACATCTTTCGCACGTGTGAGGGCCTTTTTACAGATAGGTGAAATCACGTCATGTTTATCCATGAGGCAGGCAACAATACGCCCTCCCCCAGGCAGAACACCAGAGCAATAACGAGCCGCATCTGCATTGCATGCGAAAAAGGAGTTACGCAAAGATGTCGTCTTGTCGACGTGACTACGACAGTCAGGTGAAAGATGGGTGCGTTTATCAGTGAGGCATTGAATGATACGGCCACCACCCGGAATAACGTTAGGACAGAGTTGAGCGATGTCATCACCGCAAGCTCTGAGGCCTTGAATCAGCAAAAAGCCCCGACCACCCCAGGCATTACCAACTTCAACGCTTACCGGTATGTGCAGTATGCTTGACGCGATGATTAAGAGTAGGAACCGACGTAATTTACGTGCCATGTCTATGTTCTCCTCTCCTCTAATCAAGTCAAACGTTAACACCAAGGCTGGTTGATAGACAAACGACAAAATCAGATGACCAAGCCTACCGGCAAGAAACGGTGTGGGTTGCGACGCTTCATCTCTTAGGTCTATCGATACGTGCATATCCTTCAGGCAAGCTGTGTACCGACAAAAACGCCCAGATTTCATCCATGCCGATTTCTTTGGTCACATGCCCGAATGTGCGCGCCGGTAAATACTGAGCACCACTGGGCCACACATGTCCGCCACCTTCGACACGATAAAGAACAAGCGGCGCAATGCAGTTTTGCCCGTCATATCTGATCACAGTTGTTCCGTCTTTGAATCGGTCCGGCAAGACGGTCTTTTTGGGGGCCTTTGCACAGCCATTTTTTTGGGCCCAATACGCATTGCTTCTGTTAACGCCTAAGAAAGACGCTCCTTTGTCTTCTTCGAATCTCCCACAAGTCGGGAGCCCACCTTTATAGGGCCAGACACAATCCCGCGTGCCGTGGATCTGCAAGATTGGAACCGGCCCTGGCGCATCACAACCTGGATATGCGATCACCTGAAAGGTGCCTCCGACAGAAGCGATCGCAGCGATCCTGTCCGGTAACTTGCAGGCCAGAAGATGGCTCATGGCACCGCCAGTTGAGATGCCTGTCGCGTAGACACGCGCCATGTCAACCGGTGCGCGGCCTTTAAGATCATCCAGCAAGGCATTGAAATAGGCTATGTCATCGACATCATCCTCGCAGGCTGGGCGCGATGTGCAGATCCACTTGCCTGCAGGGTCGCCACCGCCTGCGTTCCATGACCGCCGTATCCGGCGGGCAGACTCTTGAGGAGCTGCGGTGCCACGCGGCAAGACAACAATATAGCCGTTGCGGGCTGCGTGATTCACAATGCACTCTGGGCGGCGTTCATTGCCGAGGGGGCATGTCACCTTGCGCGCGGACTTCACGTCTCCTCCACCACCGTGCAACACTAGAAGCACCGGTGCCGGTGCTTTCACATTATCGGGGACAAAAAGATCGTAGGGCCGTTCTTTGTATCCCGATAACCCTATCTCTTCCGTATACGTACCGCCATTCGGCGATAGCACCGCGTTCCGGTCCGGGCCAGTCTTTCTCTGAATTGTTCTATGAGGAGTTTTTCTTAAAGTTTTTTTGTGTGTCTTTTGATGAGTCTTTCCAGTCACGAAGGCGTCGACCAAGTCACGACAATTGGGTGAGAGTTGGTCACGTTTATTAGAGATACATTGAATAATTCGGCCGCCACCCGGAATAACATGAGAACAGAGTCGGGCGATGTCACCACCGCAAGTTCTAAGACCGATTTGGGCTGGCGTGAAGCGTTGATCGCCCCAGACATCACCAGCTGTAATGCTTTCCAGCATGAAAGGGATGCTTGACGCGATGATTAGAAGTAGGAACTGACGTAATTTACGTGCCATGTCTATTATTCTTTTCATTTTCTAGCTGAAGAGCAACAGAATCTAAGAGCGGTGAACGGCGAGGCGGCAACTGGCTACCCCGCCGTTCATTTTCAAGAGAGTGCCTTAAGAGCCTTCAATTTCAATTGAATCAAAACTTGACCCCTAAGGCTTTGCTTTCGAGTGCTTTTTGCCCGAAACATCCTAGTAGCGCTGGAATTTGCGTTTGGTTGTCACCTTGTTGCCAAGTGGACCTGTCCAGGTTGCCGTGCCTTCGCAAGTGTCGCCCGAGCAGTGTGTTGAACCTTCTCGAGTTATCGAGTTGCCCCTTGGGCCAGTCCAACGTTGATTTGATGCGCAGCTACCATTTGCACACGAGCCACTACCAGAAACTCCCCATTGGCCGCCGTAAGGGCCCGTTGTCTGTCTCTCGCGTTTCCAGCTTCCAGCATCAGCGGCGGTGGCCCCAGCAACTGTCAGTGCAAGGACGCAAGCTAATTGAACAAAACGCTGCATGTCTAAATCTCCTGTACTGCTTTCTTTATTATCAACATCATTAGCATCGCCATTAGTTGACGACGCAAAAGAGATTGCCGCACGGAGTTTGCATAAATGTTGCAGATTGCCGGGGTAATTGTAACAATTTGTAACCGGGATACCCATTCCCTTTACGGTCCACATGGGTTTGAGTAAAAATTGATATATGAGTAAACAACCACGCGTTATCGTCGTTGAAGACGATCCTGAGATCAGGACACTTTTACAAGACTATTTGCTGCGGCAGGGATTTCGGATTGATGTCGTTGATGGTGGTGCAGCGCTCGACCGCCTGCTTTCGCAATATGGTGATCCTGATCTGATCGTACTTGACCTAATGCTACCTGGCGAGGATGGCTTTGCGATCTGTCAACGCCTGCGCGCCACATCGCGCGTGCCGATTATTATGTTAACAGCTCGCGGTGATGACATCGATCGCATAGTCGGTCTTGAAATGGGCGCAGACGATTACTTGCCCAAACCCTTTAATCCGCGTGAGCTTGTCGCCCGCATACGTGCTATTTTGCGTCGCATGGAACCACCCTCTGAGACCAATCAGCGTCGCGTTGCCGTCGGTCAATTAGTGGTCGATCTTGATGCGCGCAGTGTGGTGGACCAAGACGGTGCCTCGCTCAACCTCACAAGTGCTGAATTTGATTTGCTGGAGTGCTTCGTTACGCGACCAAACCGGGTTCTCTCACGCGATCAGTTAATGGACTGGACCAGAGGTAGGCGATCAGAGGCCATGGACCGTACGATCGATGTTCAAGTCAGTCGACTACGAAAAAAAATTGAGACCGGATCCGAGCCTATGATTAAAACGTTGCGGAGCGCAGGCTATTTACTCGCCGTGGCGGTCCATCCAGTTAAGGACGTTTGACATGCTCGGATTCTTGGGCCGCCTGATTCTGATTGTCCTTCTCTTTCTTCTAGCCTTGATTGTGATCAGCTTTGTCCTATCGTTCATAGCGACAGATAAGAAGACACCAAGTGCAACACCCTTCCCGATTCCCAATCAAATAGCCGCAATCATTGAGCTCATTGATATCACTGCACCGGAAAAGTACGAGCAAGTGCTTCGGGCGATTCGCTCACCGGAATTAAGCGTGCATATAACAGACAAACGGCCTGAAGGTTTTTCAGATCTGGACCGGATGCCTGCCCTTGAATGGTTAATCGGACAATACCTAGAAACGCTCCAAGACCGTATGGTGCTTGCTATTCGGGAAGTACCACCGGATCTTGGAGTGTTAGGCAAGCTCTTCGATCGCATTGATGTGAAAAGCCAAACTCCGGTGAATATTGCAATAGAGCTAAAGCAAGGGGGATTTGCTATCTTGAAGATACACAAGGCCTCACGAAACCGCCTGTTTGGTCTACCGGTAGGCTTTTGGATCGGGGTATTCGGTTTTCTTTTCTCGGCGCTCGCACTTTGGGCCATAGCCCGCGAAGCAAAACCTTTACGCCAGCTCGCAGCTTCAATCGAAGGTTTTGGGTTAGACGGTGCGCCACGTCTCGTCGCACGCCGAGGTGCACCAGAAATCAAAAGATTGATCGAAGCAATAAATGCCATGCAAGAACGTATTGCAGCACTCCTTAAGGGGCGAACAATTTTATTGGGTGCCGTCTCTCATGATCTAAAAACCTTCATTACGCGTTTAAGATTGCGAACTGAAGAAATACCAGACGCAAGCCAACGCGATAAGGCTGCAACTGATTTAGACGATATGACCCGGATAATTGATGATGCGATCGCAGTTGCTCGAGGCATCAACAACACAAACCTTCACGATGAGGTAGACCTTGCCCAGATTTTGCGTGATGACATCGCTAATCGTGACGATACGCGCATTCGCCTCGTCATAGGCCCCGGTTCACACATTGTTGTAGGTGATCGGCTCGACCTTCGCCGCCTTTTTGGTAATCTACTCGACAATGCTTTGCGCTACGGCAATAACAGTGTAGTCGAAATGTTAAGTAACCAAGGCCAACAGCACGTCACAATTGACGATGATGGTCCAGGGATTCCCGAAGGTGACCGGATTGCTGTCTTCGAGCCGTTTTTCCGTTTGGAGCAATCGCGCAATCGTGCGACCGGAGGAAGTGGTCTCGGGCTTGCAATCGTAAAACAGATTGTCGAGGCGTATGGGGGTTGCGTTCAAATCGCAACCAGTCCGATAGGTGGCACGCGGGTTGAAGTCATACTACCAGCTAAGCAGGCTTAGACTTGTTCGTTTGTTCTCGATAGATCAAAAACTCATTTCAGGTAAACGATCTCAAATAAAGAGTAGCGGAATCATGATATGAGCCGCGCAATGGACAGTCACAACAAAAATTGGACTTATGTAAAATACTGCCAATCCCATGACAACGCCCGGTATCATGAAGCGGGTAATAAAATGTTGTGATATGAATGGCCCTGCGCCACTGCCAACCTCGTGCAATAGGGCAAAGCTCAGGGCCACAATAATAATTGTGATAAACACAGACCAATGAAGTCCCAACCACTTGCGTAAGACGAAAAACAGGAATGGCGTCAGGGTCAGGCGAAATATCAGCTCTTCAACAAGGCCGGCAGCCATACCAAGTAGATACCCCGGCTTGGCGCTTTCTTCGGCTGGGATGAATGTCGGCATATGCGGTCCGGTTATGAGCCGCATGATGATAAGAACTAAGGCAACAACCAAAATTCCGGAAAGTATATGTTTTAAAGATGAAAAAAATGCTTGCGGTTGTAAAGGCTTAAGTGATCTCCACTTGAAGAAAAGCAAACTGAAAAAAATCAGGATTCCCCATATTGTTATGGCTTTGGGAAAAATCTTCAGAATAGGGTCGGCATATAACCAGTGCGCTTCAGTTGGTGTCGTGGTTAGAACCAATATCAGAGTGTAAAGCGCAAATGGAATCGTGACATAAACGCTTATGCATGTATCCTCAAGAAATCTGTTTACGTCCTCATACTTATTCATGCTTAAGCTTTCAGTATGATCCTAAGGTATCCGTTTGTTTCTTTCTTTTTTGATTTCAGAGAGGGTAATTGAGAGACCATAGATGGCAGGAATGAGAGGCAGGGCCGCCGTATACATTCCCGATACATAGTGGAATGTGCCGTCTTTGATAAAAGGAAATACAAAGTGAGAAAGCTCGGCAATGATCATCGCTACATAGAAAAAACTCAAAAAGTAAAAGCCAATATGAGTTTTTTTGAGTAAGAGAATTGCGCCGGTCAACCATATGATGGGAGCACCGAACGCTGCTACAGACAAGAAGTCCCGCTCTAAGACATGAAAGCCGCTGACATCAAATATGGCGACTTCAAAATCTGTTAGATACTCCTCATAGACGTGAACAACAAACAAGATGACTGTCCACAAATACGGAATGATGACCTTCGTAGGGTCAATCGGTGTTCGATAGGTTGTGAAAATCCACAACAGGAATCCTCCTACCGATGCTACAGAAAACACGATTGCAGCCAAAGGGCCAAGACGCAACATTGCCACTCCAACCAATACAATGATGAAAGATAAAGCAATCAGGATAGAGAGGTATTTTCTATTTGCTGGTAATGTCATATTTCTGACTTCGTGATTTGGATTCCCTTAAGAATAAGCGGTTTCCTAGAGCGTCCCGTGTTTAGATTCCATCCACATTATACGACATAAAGAGCGAAGACTTGCCATTGGCAACGAGGTTAATCTTTCGTCGATTGCGAGCGAGCGAGGCAATCCAGAGATTCGAATTTTGTGCGCTTTTTCCGGATTGCAGCGTCGGCCTTTTAAGCCTCCTTGCAATTGACCAGAAATGTTGTTTCTGTTTCGCTCGCAAGCTCGATGTCATGTGATATGAATGGAAGCGCTTAGATGATCCGTCTTTTTGTTGTGCATATCTTTTTTCGCAAAACAGGTGTCTACTTTTGAGAGATATGCTTTGGCATTCGAAAATGGCGACTTTCATTTTGAAAGCCGCCTGAATTTCGCAGAGTGAGGACAAACTTATAGGCCCTTAACAACCATGCAAGCGGAGACAACGGCGCCATCTCCAAGTTCCCCATCCCCAACGAACGGCACAGATGCGTCTCCAACGAACGCAATAGCCATGATGTACTTTTTGTACCAATGTTTGATTCTTGGTAGACGTATCAAGCAGTTTAAGGTGAGGCAGGTTTGTCTTAGCGGACGCATTTTGATGTGCGAACACAAACAATACAAAACACATACTCGCAAGAAGAATGGCAAATTTGCGCATAAAACTCTCCAATAAATTATTAGGTCCACCGTAATCACAAGACCGTGTGGGAGTAAAATTTGGTGACCATCTGCAGGCCACAAAACAGAGATTGTCGCCTGTAGTTTGCGCAATTGTTACAAAATGTCTGGGAATTTGTAACAACTTGTAACAGCCGTTCGGCGCTCACACCCAATGGCCGCCTTTTGACCTGATCGAAAGACCTGCAAAGTCTTCGGTGCATGAAGCGAATAGGTTTTCGGGACGTCTTGGTGCTTTTCCTGGATGGCAATCGCGTGGCTATAGTCAGTTCTGCAGCAAGTGCTGCTTCCCACCCAAAAAACGCACGGGCAGCTCTGACTGAACGGTTCGGAAACAAAGCAAATGATAGCCTAACCTGAGTTATGGATAAGAGATGGGATCTGTTCTTTTTAATTTACAACCAATTCAAGAAAATATGGTGAGAGGTTAACGCACTCACAAGCGGCAAACGCCGTCATTCCCGCGAAGGCGCATTAGTGTCCGGGGAATTTTTAGGTGAAGGTGAAAAGTGGTTGATATAAAAAGACATAACGCTATCTCGGAGTATCGGGACTTGGTTCTGACGGTGCCACTTGCGCTCCTTCCCCCTTCGAGGGGGGAAGGCCAAACGCCACCGCCTTAGCTCACCAGAGCTAAGGCGCATGGCGTTTGGGATGGGGGTGATGGAGGCAAGTGCAAGAGCATGAATTATCTTATGAATCCCCCCCCACCGGCGCTTCGCGCCGACCTCCCCCTCCAGGGGGGAGGTTATTGGAGTATGCCGTTAAGGCTCCGCATACAACAAGTGGAGATGCATTTCCAAATTTTCCCGGACAGCAGTGCGCCTTCGCGGGAATGACTCCGAGTGTGTAGGGCCTCAAGAGGATGTAGCTTATCCATAACTCAGATTAGCCTCATATCGCTTGTACGGCCGTCTCAGGATTGCAGGGTTGCGCCAAGAGGTTCGGCCTCGAAAGAGAAATCTGCAAGTCCGCCAGCATATTCGGTGAAATTTTCATTGTGGGGATTTCTTAGATCAACTCAATTTGACCCGACCTTGCTCCAGGGCCTGGCCTAATGGGAAACACACCACTTCGAGCCTTCCCTGCTCAGCAGATCAAAAACGGCTTTTACAGGTGGTGAAGGCTCGCTGTCACGGGCCATTGCTACGCCAAGCGTCCGTTGTAATGAAGGCTTTACGATCGGAACAGATACTAGTCGGCCACGGCGGATCTCCGCGGCAACTTCGCTGGAGGCGAAGATGGCTTGCGCCACTCCCGATTTAATAATTTCTTTGATAATGCTCCAAACCTGAGATTCATAAGTAAAATTTGGAGTTAAATTATGCTCCGCGAAGGCGGCCTCTATGACTTTACGAAGCCCATGCGGGTAAGGCGGAACAACTAGCGCCATTGCGGATACTTCTTTCAGGGTATAGCAGCTATTTTTTATTAGGGAACTATTTTGCGCTGAAACAATGAGTTCCAGATTTTCAGAGAGAATGGGTTTAAATCTGACGCGATCATCGACTTGGCTGGAATAGATGATACCAAGATCAGTATGACCGATAAGGAGCCATTCATGAATGTCACCGGTCCATCCTTCGGATAACTTCAAAGTCACGTGAGGTAACTCACGTCCGCAGTTTTTTATTAGGGGCGCTGCAAAAATTTGCGATACGGATGGTGGAACGGCCAGACTGACATGACCGGCAGGACCCTGCCCCACATTGATGACCTCCTGACGGGTTTCATCAATTGAACGCAATAGTAATATTGCCCGCGTCAGGAGAACTCTGCCGGCAGCTGTAGGTTCCGTACCTCGGACATGGCGATCGAGCAACCTGACACCAAGCTCAGATTCCAATATTCGCATATGGCGGCTGAGGGCCGATTGAGCCACGTTCAGGTGAGCAGCAGCACGGCTGAAACTCTTTAGCTTAGCCACATGGACAAAATAGTTAAGCTGCCTAAGGTCCACGTGATCAACTCCTAGAATTACTCACCGCAGCATGTGCCAAAAAACAAAGCACAACACGGATCCGATAATAACAATACCATCTCATTTTGAGATAGGAAACCTATCGAAACGGTATTTGTTATCGCCAGTAGTCACTTTTATAGTTTTGGCTAACAGGTTGTATGAGAGTGCCGTTTTTCGGAGGAGACGATGCCCAATCGAATTATCGATCTTTCGGTAAAAATCACAAATAACATGCCCGCTCACAAATTCTTTACACGCCCCGTATTGATCCCGCACTTTACCCATGACGACTTTCGAAAAATGAATCTTGGAGTGCCTGGAGACCAATTGACAGGTGCAACAACTTTTATGGGCATGATCGATCATGTTGGCACACATGTGGATTCTTTCTTTCACACGGGTGAGCAAGGAAAGACTATTGACGAAATGCCGCTTGAAATGTTCATGGGAAAAGCGGTCTGCCTTGACCTAACTCACATACCCGATCTGGGCGATATAGACGTTGCTGATCTGGAAGAGGCCGAACAAAAGGCCAACGTAAAAATCGATGGCCATATTGTTCTCATCAATACTGGACTGCATAAGCGCCATTACCCGTCTGATAAGGTCATGTGGTCAAATTGCGGTATTACCGCCGAGGCGACCCATTGGCTGGCTGATCGTGGTTCGAAATTGCATGGTGTTGAGGGGCCTTCGACAGACAAACCAAGCAATAACGAATTCCCAAATCATCGGACCTGTCGCGATCGCGGAATTTCACATTACGAATGGTTGGTAAATTTGGAAGAGCTTGTTGGGCGTGGTGAATTCCACTTCCAAGGATTTCCTTTGCATCTTGACCGCGGAACAGGATCACCAGTCCGAGCTCTGGCATTCATCGACTAACAATAGCGTGGAGGTCTTATTGTGCATCCGTCGCTAACCAGTGCAAACTATGACAGACGGGCTAATGTCGACCCGCGGATCCCTCTATGGCTCTTTATTGGACCGACCAATAAAAGTAAGTCAGAGTTGATCAAGCATGTAACAAATGGCATCTCCACCTTCGGTAAAACTTGCGCACTTGTCTTTACTAGGCGATCCTGTTGGGCTGAGGCCTGGCGTGGCGGCACGCTCATCTCCGACAACTTAGCACGGTCTGCGTCGGGCACGATCTGCTGCTATGGCGGCGATATTGTCAATGCCTTCTATCAATTACATTTACGAAAGCTCGGACTTTTATCCCCTAAACTGGATTATGACACCGTTTTAATTGGACTTGATGATGAACTTAACACGGGCAGCTTTGTTACCCTGGTTCAGAACGATGAGCGGCTTGAAGTAACCTATTGCATCGCCAGAGTCATATGTACCATTAATCCGTCACACTGCACCTTGGCAATGGATGAGACACTTTCTCGTTGCATCGGGGAAGCAGATACTCTGATCCTAACCAATAGAGAAGGTTGCAAAGACAGTGATATCAGGGCGGCTCAGAGTATTCTAGCAACGGTCAATCCGCTTGCTGCGACCTTTCACGCTGACACCCCCTCCTTTTACAAGCGACCAGCTTGGAAGATCCCTTTGGGCGGGTTTAGTGAGACCGCCGGTCAAACTCTTGCATATGAAACAGGGATGGTGCGTGTCAAAGGGTCCAGCGAAAGGACAATCTGCTTTGTTGGGAATTTGTACAATGAGGCAGGAACAAATACGCCTGAGGATGCACACATAACACGTGCTATGCGAGTCAACATTCCTGGTGAGTTGGATATCAAGAATTTTTTTCAAGTGGTTGATCAACTAACCCGTACACTTGGAACGGCCCTGCTCAGACTATCCGTCCTTTTGAATATCAGCCATACGGATTATCCGATTTCATTTGAAATCATCGGCGGGAGCCTAATGCAACCAGCCTATGGTTCAAATCACCGACTTGACCACTCTGATATCTGCATCATCGCCAAAGGGCTCGATACACAACAGACGCTTCGCGCATTTGAGCAATGTACCAGGATGGCGGCTGTAACGGATGCCTGCCTTGAAGCCGCAATATGAGAGAGCGTCACAAACTTACAAATTGGCTTCAAGCAAATGGGACGAAACGACTGGAGAGAGGAGAGTAGAAATGAAAATGAATACAATGCCTCGATTGCTTTTTAGCATCGCACTTGCTGTTGCAATGGGCATCACTGTGGTAACCACGACATATGCAGCGGACAAAGTGCGTTGGAAGATGGGAAGTTTCTTCCCGAGCAAACTCATTCAACTTGGATCGCTTGGTAAAAGTTTTGTCGGAAAAGTTGATCGGATGTCAGGCGGCTCAATCAAGATCCAATTCACAGAGCCCGGCGCGTTAATTCCTCCAAAGGAATGTTTCGATGCCGTTAGCGCCGGATCGGTTGATGCCTGCTGGTCGACACCTGGCTATTGGTATGGCCGTGATCCGGCCTTTGCTTTATTTGCCGCAGTTCCATTTGGTCCGAGTGCGGGTGAATATATGGGCTGGTACTACTATGGCGGTGGCAAGAAACTGTTCGAGGAACTTTATGCCGCACATGGAATCCACACTATTATGTGCGGTGTTATTGCGCCTGAAGGATCGGGTTGGTTCCGCAAGGAAATGAAAACACTCGATGATCTTAAGGGGCTTAAGATGCGTTTCTTTGGCCTTGGAGCAAAGGTCATGGAGAAGATTGGCGTGTCCACACAGCTCATTGCGGGCCCTGACATTTATCCTGCTCTTGAGCGTGGTACCATTGACGCAACGGAATTTTCCATGCCCGCAATTGATCTCGACTGGGGTTTCTATCAAGTCGCCAAACATGCTTACTTCCCCGGCTGGCACCAGCAGGCAACTTTTTTTGACGTTATGGTGAACAAGAAAAAATGGGATGCACTGACAGACCAGCAAAAGGCGATTATTGAAACAGCATGCGGTGATAATATGCGTGAAGGACTCGCCGAAGGTGAAGCAATCCAGGGTAAGGCTTTAAAGACACTCAAAGAAAAGGGCGTACAAATCCATAAATGGTCGCCTGAAATCTTGAGCGCACTTAAGAAAGCATGGCTTGAAGTCGTCGAAGAGGATAAGGCCAAGAGCCCTAATTTTAAAAAGGCATGGGAGTCTTATTCGAAATTCCGCGAAGAATACAAAGTGTGGGCTGATCTCGGTTATTTGAAGTAGACTTAGCACTAATTAATGACGGCAAAATTGCCTACCGGGCGCATCACTTAATTGCGCCCGGTAGCAATTACTACCTTTTGTTTTCAAAAGATTAGGCTTGTGCAAAATGCTAATTCTATTTCGACTGAGTAATTTCCTTTCTCGTGTCGTGAGTGCTGTTGGTTCTGTTGCGGCATGGTTATGTTTGCCGCTGATTGCGATCATCGTTTTCGACGTCATAACGCGGCGCTTTTTAGTGCTTGGCTCGACCAAGCTGCAGGAATTGGAATGGCATCTCCATGCCGCATTGTTTTTCCTATGTATTGGTTGGGCCTATATAAAGAACGCTCATGTACGCATTGAACTCGTTCATGAACGTCTGCCAAGAAGAGCTCAGTTATGGATTGAACTCCTAGGCTGCCTACTGTTTTTCATTCCTTATTGTCTCATCGTTTTCTATCACGGTATTGATTGGTGGGGACGGTCCTGGGCGATAGGTGAGGTCTCTGACTCAGCGACAGGCCTGCCCTACCGCTGGATCATCAAAGCTTTCCTGCCAATAGGTATCGTATTCCTCTTTTTAGGGGCATTGACCATACTACTCCGTAAGTTCATCGAACTCTTTGGCTCACCAGAACTCATTCAAGCTGCTTTTCAGGTCGAACAAGAAGAGCGCGAAGTCAGCGAGGCAGAGTTCATCTTTCAAGACAGTGACAACACCTCTCCGGGGAGAGGGCAATGATCGATATATTCATCGATTATATGCCGCTGTTCATGTTTCTTGTGCTCGGTATTTTGTTATTCACCGGTTATCCGGTTGGTGCGGTTTTGGGAGGGGTTGGTCTCGGTTTTGGCATAATCGGAATAGCCCTAGGTGTGTTCTCAGAAATTGAGTTCTTTAATATCGTTTCCCGCATCTGGGGAGGGATCGCCGACAATCAGGTGCTGGTGGCTATCCCGATGTTCATCTTCATGGGGACGATGTTCGAGAAGAGCGGTGTTGCTAGAGAACTGCTTCATTGCCTCCAAGTCCTTCTTCGCCGTATTCCGGGGGGGCTAGCACTTTCGGTCACCGTGATGGGGGTCATCATGGCGGCTATGACTGGCATCATAGGGGCTTCGGTTGTCATGATGACCATCATGGCGTTGCCGGTTATGTTGGAACGCAATTATAATACACCGCTGGCCACCGGAACGATTGCTGCGTCGGGCACGCTTGGCGTTCTCATTCCGCCCAGCATTATGCTGGTCATCATTGCAGAGCTCTTAGGTCGATCTGTCGGTAATTTATTTGTTGCAGCGTTTTTCCCGGGTTTGCTTCTTGCCGGCCTCTACATTCTTTACATTATGATATTATGCGGTCTGCGTCCGAAATTGGCGCCACCATTACCAGTGGAAATGGGCCCCGACAATATTAAAGAATTAATCGGTCTCCTGTTACGCGGCTTTCTTCCCGCAACATTCCTGATATTCATGGTGCTCGGATCGATAATCCTCGGCTGGGCAACCCCAACCGAGGCTGCAGGCGTGGGCGCTTTCGGTGCTATACTACTGGCGGCCATCAATCGGCGGCTGACCTTTAAACTATTGCGCCGGGTTGTCGAACACTCAATGCTCACCAATGCAATGTTGTTCTTCATTTTCATGGGGGCTACCGCGTTTTCCTACACGTTTCGTTCTCTTGGCGGCGATGATATCGTCATCGGCCTCGTCAATGATGCCGGCCTGGGGTCATGGGGGATATTATTAGTATTGATGCTGATTGTGTTTTTACTCGGTTTCTTTTTCGACTGGATTGAGATCACCCTCATCATCATCCCCGTATTTGCACCCATCGTGGAGTTACTAGATTTCGGTGATCATGTTGCCAAGATTGATCTGGTCTATTGGTTCGCTATTCTCGTAGCTGTAAATTTGCAAACGTCGTTTCTAACCCCGCCATTTGGCTTTGCTCTATTCTATATGAAGGGCGTCGCACCACCACAGGTGAAAATTCAGCAGATCTATGTCGGAATCATTCCTTTCGTAATACTGCAATTGATTGGCCTGGCCCTCGTTATGGCCTTCCCTGAAATCGCTATGTGGCTTCCGCGTCAAGTCCTTAATTGAGCTTTGTGGAGAGGACTATGTTTTCTGAATTAGACTATATGTCCGCAATCGAACTAAAAGAAAAGATTGCCTCAAAACAAGTATCTCCCGTTGAGGTTGTCAAAAGAGCTCTTGCCCGGCTCCACGAAGTGGAACCGGAACTGAACAATTTTGTGACTCTGACGGAAGAAACAGCGCTTGAGGCCGCGCGCCAGGCTGAAACGGCGGTCATGCAAAACGAGCCTTTGGGATTGTTGCATGGCTTACCCATATCGATCAAAGATCTGATCACCATGGAAGGCGTGAAATGCGCATTTGGTTCACGCAGTGCCGCTGATAACATTGCCGACGCAGACGCACCTTCCGTTGAGCGGGTTCGCGCGCAAGGTGGCTGTATCCTCGGCAAGACAACAACAAGTGAATTTGGATGCAAGCCCGTCGGTGACAGCCCGCTAACTGGCATCACCCGCAATCCTTGGAACACTGATAAAACGCCGGGCGGGTCAAGTTGCGGTGCGGCTGCCAGTATTGCAACCGGCGTCTCACCATTTGGCCTCGGAACAGACGGTGGGGGATCGGTTAGGATCCCTGCCTTTTTCACGGGCTTGTTCGGTATCAAAGGTCATTTCGGGCGGGTCCCCGTTTATCCCACATCGGCAACCCCGACACTTGCCCATGTTGGACCCCTGGCGAGAACTGTTCGCGATGGTGCGCTCCTACTCACTGCGGTTGCCGGATTTGATCGACGTGACCCTTTTGCTGTCGCCGAGCCTGTTCCAGACTTCCTCGCGGCCTGTGACAAGCCTGTAAAGGGAATGCGGGTCGCATGGTCGCCAACATTTGGCTATGCACAACCGGATCCAGAAGTGGTTGCATTATGTGAGGAGGCCGTTAAGGCATTGGAGGAGCAGGGATGCGAGGTCGAGCTCATTGAAAATGTTATGGACGGCAACCCAAGCGACATGTGGATGGCTGAGTTTTATGCTGGAGTTGGTACTAGGCTCAAACCGGTTCTAGACGAACAACCCGAGATGCTCGACCCTGCCGTGGTTGAAGTGCTCTCCGGAGCACTCGATCAGACAATGGAAGACTATTATGCCAAGGTCTTCAATCGCTATATTTTCCGTGAACACATGCGGGCGTTTTTTGAGAATTACGATTTACTCCTATCTCCGACACTTCCTGTTCCAGCATTCGATGTTGGATTGAATATGCCACCGCAATTCTCAGATGCAAACATGATATCGTGGGTCAGCTATACCTATCCTTTTAATCTGACCGGTTATCCCGCTGCTTCGGTCCCAACGGGTTTCACACCCGAGGGACTACCGGTTGGTCTGCAAATCATCGCTGGCCCCTTAAAAGAAACGGATATTTTTGCAGCTTCGGCGACATTGGAGACCATACGTCCCTGGGCTAATAGACAGCCCCACCTATCTTGACCGGTAGATGACCAATATTGATCTCGTAGGCCTAAAAGGCCTGTAAAGTTAATGCTACCTGTTTGGGAAAAGAGGTATTGTCCTGAAACAGGTAGAGTCCCGTAACATATTGAGCACATCGCCCTCGTTCCCACCTGATATCACACTGGGAGTCTGTCTTGAGCCTGGTTAATCATCTCAATCCGGCTCAAATCCACCCCAAAACACAGGAAAAACGACTGAAATCTGAAAACCTTTCCACACAATCACATCAGAGCTTACATAAAACCTACAAAAACTCAATTTTGCCGACAGGGCCTACGTAGATTTTTGCATGATCTACGTAGCTTCATGTCTTTGGCTAAGAGGCTTGTGTTAGACTGGCATTCAAATGAGAGGTCATTTCAAAACATTTGGTCCGTGAGCGCTTACGAAGGAGGCGTTGAGCATCACAAAACCAGTCGAAATTTCCGTATTTGCATTGGGAAATACAAAACTATGAAGAGTGCTTAAGCGTGTGACCAAAAACTGTTTCGAAGATTTTTCGTGACGACACTATTTGCGTCTTTCCTTTTTACTCACCCATTGGCACAAAATGGATAAATGGTGCCATCCGTCCCCCGCTCAAATATAAGACTCTGGCACGAGGCCGTTTTTGATGGCATAGCGGATTAAACCTGCTGTCGATGAAATTCCGAGTTTTCGTTTAATGTTCTTACGATGGGTTTCGGCTGTACGCACTGAAATATCAAGTTTGCGAGCAACTTCCTTATTGCTCATGCCTTCCGCCAAGATAAGCAACACCGCCTGTTCACGCGTAGTGAGCGGCCCTGCAAGACTATCGCTGCACCGTGTTGACATCAACGAATCTGACACGCCAGAACTGAAATACGTACCGCCACTGTGGATGGCGTCTATTGCAGCAACAACCTCCTTGGTCGGCACATCTTTTAGCACGTAACCACGCGCACCGTACATGAGCGCGGTTGAAATATATTCCTTGTTATCGTGCATGCTTAGAATGAGGAGTTTTATGTCCGGCAATTGCTCCTGAAACAGTTCTATTGCATCCAATCCATTGAGCCCTGGCATATTAATATCGAGCACCACTATATCTGGGTTGAATTCATGCGCCATCTTTAACGCCTCATCACCATTAGTGGCGACCGCGACAATCTCTATATGGTCAACTATCTCCAAACACGCATGAATTCCTTTAAGAACGAGCGGATGGTCGTCTGCCAGAATAATTCGTATTTGGTTCTTCTTAGTCATAAGGTTGCGGCTCTGCTATCCTGTTTTTCTGACGACATGATGCTTTTCGGTAAAGTTGCTTTGATGGTTGTGCCGGTGTCAGATGACATAACTTTCAGCGTTCCGTTAAAATGTTCGATACGCTCTTGCATATTTTTCAATCCGATACCGTATACTGGTCGACTTGAATTCCGGATAAATTCGGGATCAAAACCGCAGCCATTGTCAGCGATTTTAAGCATGATCCTTTCCTGATCTACCGTTAAAACAAGCTGTGCATTTGTTGCAGCGGCGTGACGTTCAATATTGGTCAGAGATTCCTGTGCGATCCTGTATAGCGCTGTCTTGGCATCTTTCGGCAACAAATTTTTGAATGCCACAGTCGATACTTTAACCTCAGTACCGGTACGGTCTGCAAATTCTTTGATGAGACTTTCAAGAGCTGTAGAAAGTCCCAAATCATCAAGCATGCGAGGTCTAAGGTCGCGGGAAATACGTCTAACTTCTTGAATGGCCAGATCGAGCCTGCTCTCTATTTTTTCAATTTCGACAAATGCATCGCTGGTGGAGGATTGGTACTTTGCCTCGGCAAGCTCAAGAGTGTATTTGGCCGACACCAAAATCTGGCTGATACTGTCATGTAATTCCCTGGCGACACGTGTACGTTCTTCCTCTTGAGTATCAACAATGCGCTGAGTCAAAGCTTTGAGTTTCGTGTCGGCGAGTGAACTTTCATGCATGTTGATGGCAACGCCCGTAGCCGAAACAATGAGAACGGCAAACAGCGTGATGCCCAAGATTATTATAAAGACTTTGTTTACCCGCTCTTTCATATCGGCTTTGAACGCCTGGACTTGGTTGACGACGTCGTCAATATACATGCCTGTTCCGAGCATCCAGCCCCACCTCTCAAGCGCGACTGCATAACTAATTTTGTCAGCGATTTTTCCTGCAGAGGGTTTGTCCCACAAATATCGGTGATAACCGCCTCCCTTTTTTGCCTCCTGGATCAAGCTCTGAATCACAAAATTACCTTTGGGGTCCGTCAATCCCCACCAGTTTTTACCCACTCTCCAGGTTTGTTTAGGGTGAACAACATTGTTTCCGTCAAAGTCATAGACAAAAAAATAACCGTCCACACCATATGTCAGGCCGTTGAGTATCTGCTTGACCTGTGTTTTTGCCGCGGCTTCTTCTTCGGGTGTATTTGGTCCTTTTGAATTGTACAGGTGATCTATGGATGTGAGGGCAAGACTGACATAGTTGAGCAATTCAGCTTTCTTGGTTTTGAGCATTGTTTCTTCCAATGCAATGACTTCCTGTCGAGAAAGTTCTGACGCTTGATAATTAACAAGAAGCAAGATTGCAGCGATTGCAACAATCAATGGAAGGGTCGCAAGAAGAAGTATTTTCAGTTTAAGGTTCATGAGACCGAACAGGCCTTGTGATTAAGAGCTTGGGCCGAAGTTTGCTAAACAAAGATAACATTTTTTCGGCCACTTTTTCTCTACGTATTTTTGGGTAGGCCATACCAAGAATATATGAGCTCTCATTCTACACGCCCCTTACTCCATATACCCACTCAACCGAATTTACAGCATCAATCACACTCGTCTATTCACTTCCACAGCGCATGGCAGGGCGTAGAAGCTACTGCCTCAAAGCGACAATGCGTCCAAGGATCGCGAAAATATTCTGTATTAGGAGGTGTAAAATGAAGAGACGCGATTTTCTAAAAGCAAGTGGTGCTACAGCCGCAGCCGGTGTGACGGCTGCAGCGTTGGCAAGTCCGGCTCTTGCAAAGGGTAAGATGAAATGGACCGTGGTATCGGCATTCGGAAAAGCGGGCCTGCTCGGTCAAGCCCTCAACGATTTTGCAAAATATGTCGCAACGGTATCTGAAGGCAGGTTGACTATGAAAGTCTACCATGCCGGTGAACTCGTGAAGCCGTTTGAAGCTTTAGACGCTGTTCAAAACGGAACTGCACAAATGGGGTACGGCGCGCCTTACTACTGGGCCGGCAAATCGGATTCAATTTCCTTTGTCGCGGCCATGCCTTTTGGTCTCACCGCACAAGAACAAAATGCGTGGCTTTACTATGGCGGTGGCATCGAAATGGCCGACAAAACCGCTTACAAGCCGCTTGGCTTAAAGTTCCTACCGCTGGGCAACACCGGTAACCAGATGGGTGGTTGGTACGCAAAAGAAATCAATACGGTTGCAGATTTGAAAGGTTTGAAATTCCGCATGCCCGGTCTCGGCGGCGAGGTTCTCAAAACTTTCGGCGTCAATGTGATCCTACTGCCGGGCTCGGAGGTTTTGCCTGCACTTTCGTCAGGCGCCATCGACGGAACAGAGTGGATCGGTCCCGCTGCCGACATGGGCAAAGGCCTCTTCAAGGTGGTCAAAAATTATTACTATCCGGGTTGGCACGAGCCGGCAACTATCCTTGACGCTTTCTTTGATCTCAAGACTTGGGAGAAACTGGATAGCGATCTTAAGGAAATTGTCACGCGCGGGGCCGCAGCCACAAATCTGTTTATTCTCTCCAAGTTCCAGGCCATCAATAACAACGCTTTGCAAAAGCTCACTAACGAACATGGCGTAAAGCTCAGAAAGTACAGCGATGAATTGGTAAAAGCCATCGGCGGTAGGGCAACCGAAATCCTGCCAAAGATTGCACGCAAATCCGCCAATGGCAAGGAGTTGTTCAATCATGTCATCGGTTTCCGTAAGGGTATGACGGATTGGTCAAACTATTCGGAGGCAAACTTCCTCAATGCTCGCATCGCTGCTGGATTCAAACAGATCTAGCTAGTGTGATGCGGGGACTTTAATTCTCCTCCCATCAACCTCCGATAGGAGGGTGGGGTGTCCTATTTATTTGGATGCCCCACCTTTCTGACAATGTCTTCAAGATTTCATGCAGGTACTCACAGTAATCATACGCGTTATTGATTGGATCAATGAAAAAATAGGCAACCTGATGGGATGGCTGACGGTTCTCATGGTGCTTAACGTTTTTGTTGTCGTGGTGTTGCGCTATGCCTTTGGTATTGGCTGGGTTTGGATGCAGGAGCTCTACGTCTGGAGCCACGCGATGGCTTTTATGGCGGGAGCTGGCTATACCATGCTGCATGATGGACATGTTAGGATCGATCTGATCTACAGGGAGGCAAATCCGCGCTATCAGGCGATCGTCGATATATTGGGTTGCATTTTTCTCGCATTTCCTCTGCTCATTATTCTTTTTCTACGCGGATTGCCGTTTGTCCAACGCTCATGGAACGTCGGTGAAAAATCAGCGGAGGCGGGGGGGCTGCCTGCGCTCTATCTCTTGAAATCACTCATTTTGGTGTTCTGTGTCCTGTTCGGAATTCAGGTGTTTGCTCTCCTTTTGCGAAGCCTGATACAACTGTTTGACGGCCCTAAATTCCCTGCACCGGAGGAAAATAAAAATGGGCAGGTGAACTAGTGGCTTTCGAACTCACATCAGAAGCGCTTGCGCTGATCATGTTTGTCAGCACGCTTGTTATGCTTCTGTTGGGATTTCCCGTCGCCCTGACGCTCGGCGGGTCGGCACTTCTTTTCGCGTTCATCGGCGAATATCTCGGACTATTCAACATGGGGATATTTGGTGTCTATCCCTTGAGGCTCTTTGGTGTCATGCGGAATGAGCCATTGGTCGCGGTGCCGCTCTTTATTTTCATGGGCATCATGCTGGAACAATCTAATCTGGCTGGTCGCCTGCTTGAGACTATGGGCCGGATGTTTGGTCGCCTGCGCGGTGGCCTAGGTATTTCCGTAATTGTGGTCGGTGCCCTATTAGCGGCTTCTACAGGTATTGCTGGTGCGACCGTCGTTACGATGGGACTTATTAGCCTGCCGGTCATGTTACGGTCGCAGTATGATCCCCGCCTGGCCTCCGGATTGATCTGCGCGTCAGGAACGTTGGGTCAAATCATTCCGCCTTCGATTGTTCTGGTCCTTCTCGGTGACATCTTGCAGGGAGCAAATGAGCAGGCATCTGAATTAAAGGGCGAGTTGGTTCCCGAACCGGTCACTGCCATTGATCTATTCGCTGGTGCGCTTCTGCCCGGCTTGCTGCTCGTGGGTCTCTATGTTGGTTGGCAGATTCTGATGGCATTTCTCCGGCCGCAAACTTGCCCGTCTCTGACGTTGAACGATGATGCCAACATGCCAGGGCTCAGTGAAATATTGAAAGTGGTTTTTCCTCCATTGTTTCTAATTGTTCTGGTTCTAGGGTCAATTTTGACAGGCATTGCCACGCCGACAGAGTCGGCAGCCGTAGGCGCTGTTGGCGCGAGTTTTCTGGCTTTCCAATCTGGGGCTTTGCGAATTGCCGTTGTGCAAAAAGTCGGGCGCGATACGGTCAAGATCAGTTGCATGGTGTTTGTGATCCTGATCGGCGCCTCAATGTTCTCACTGGTCTTCAGAGGATTTGGTGGCGATACGGTTGTAGAGGAATTCTTGGCGAGCCTTCCCGGAGGTCCAGTCGCAGCCATGCTGCTTGTCATGGCAGTGATGTTCTTTCTTGGATTTTTCCTCGATTTCATTGAGATCATATTCGTGATTGTTCCGATTGTGGGTCCGATTTTGATAGCTATGGGTTATGATCCGCTTTGGCTCGGAGTAATGATTGGAATTAATCTGCAGACAAGCTTCTTGACACCGCCCTTCGGATTTGCGCTGTTCTATCTGCGAGGTGTTGCGCCAAATAGTGTGCGAACCAGCGAAATTTATGCGGGTGTCTTGCCCTTCATTGGCATTCAAATCGCCTCGCTTGGGATAATTTGGATGTTCCCGGAAATTGTTACTTGGCTGCCCAACTTAATTTTTGGATAAATTTCGAAAATTAGTTCTTGTCTCATGTTTGGGATAAAAAATATTGACCGCTTTGTACTTTTCTGTGGCACGATAAAGTAAACAGAAAGGCAATAAAAAACTATGAATTGCCTTCACCAAGTTTTGCCTCAAAAAATATCCATCTGCGTTCCTGTGGCAGTGCAAACCAGTATTAAAATGTTCACCCTATAAGAGTGTTTTGAGCTAGCCTTTTTCTAATTTGCAAATTGTTCACAGTCAGCGCCACCCTGGTGTAGGGGTTATTTGTATTCATACAGCGTGACCAAGAGCTCATGAACAGAGCTTATTTTTCTCTTCTCCGATAACCTGGAGCAAGTCTCAAGAGACACCGTATATCGACCCTCTAACGACACGAGGATTTGACTTAGGTCGAGTCACTAAGGCGCAGCTCAAGGCCCGCCGGCACAGGTGGTGTGCACCCCAATGCATTTTCCCGAAAAGTGGGTACCGGTTTTCGGATAAGAAAATGCACAAGATGGGGCCGTAAGGACGAAGGACTGGAGGGCCGTGGATGTGAGGAAAAAGTAATGAAAGAACATAGAGCACGACACGGTTGCACACCACCGCGGCGGGCCTATGCTAAGCGCTGTCCATCACAATTTGTTGGAAAATGAAAACAAAAATTGTTGCTTGAAAAGCAACTCGTCATACAGCCAAATACAAGACTGCAATAACGTCCAACTGTTAAACAGTTAAAAAGGATTTGGTTGGCAAGAGCTCAATATGACCTCATAAGCTGAGGTTATTGCAGTCTCTAATAAGGCTGCCCTGCGCCAGTGGGCGTAACCTATTTAGGACAAGACAAGCGAAGCTGGCTTGGGTGACCTTAGGCGAGGCACAGCCGAGCCATAGCGAAGTAGCACACGGTGCTGAGCTTTATGAGAAGCAGGCGCCAAAAATATGGAACACTTCACCCTTTTGTCCTTCCGTAAAACAAAACTATGGATCGAACTTTTGAAATATGAGTGAGGATTAGCCGTTTTCAGCAGCAGTATATTTTTGTTGGGGATGATTTCTCACATTTGGATGTATAGGCATGAGTTGACCACCTTCCATCATTGTAATGATGTAATGATTTCGTAACGTATCGGCTTTGCGATTGAGCAGTTGGGCCATTTCCTGAATGGATAAAAATCGACCATTGCAGAGCTGAAGGATTGCCTCTTTCATTGCCTCAGGATTGACGCGACGCGCTTCCCTTATAGGTGCAGCGATATCCATTAATACGTCCTTATGTTCGGAGCTAGTTTGTAGAGCCTGTAAATCGATCTGTGTAAGCGACTGTTTAGCAACAGCTGACTTCCCGGCTGTTGGGCGGTTGATGCGGCCGCAGCAACCAGACAAACAGCGGACCCACCAAGCGGATGGCCCAACTTGTGCACCGTTATTAATTAAACCAGCAACGAGCCTCGGCGCATTTGCGGAACGCGGAGATCGTTTCATCATCGCAACGACCGCTGATCTTGCCCTCGTAGTAGCCCTGTTTTTTGAGAGACTTTTGCCACTTCCCAACGTCGGTCGAAAGGACTGCGGTTTTGCATCCCTGGAGCCATGACGCCGTCGCATCTTTGCCGTGCCCGGTTCTTTGGTACAGGTTGCCCAGCTCCAAATGGTACTTGTACCATTCTGGCTTGAGCTCCCTTGCTCTTTCAAGATCGGCGATTGCCTGCGGGAGTTTGCCCAGATGCCGGTAGGAATCTGCTCTCAGATAGAGGTGATCATTGTTGTCCGGTTCGAACTTCAGCGCGGCGGTAAAATCCGCAATCGCCTTTTGGTAGTCCTTTCGCGAATAGTAGAGCGATGCCCTGATCGAGTATGAATTCGCGAAATCAGGCGCGACCTCAATGGCGCGTGAGACGTCCGCTATCGCGAGCTCCGGCTTCTTGGCGGCCAGAAATGCACGGGCGCGAAAGTGGTAGAGCTCGGCAAGGTCGCGGCCTTTCGATTTGCCGGACTCGATCAGTTTTGTGCAGATCTCAATCCAGTTTTTCTTGGTGCCATTCTGACAGGCCTCCTGATCGGCGCGACCTGGCGCCACTGTTGTCGCAACGCTGAGCGACACGACAACAAGGAGCATTCCCAAATGCTGGAACACGGTCATCATGTTTTCCCCTGGCACACGATGCGATTGAAATACACGCACTTCTGTCCGCCGCAGTAACCGCGTCCTTTGAGGAAACCGGCAACTGGCCGCGATCCCGTCGTTGCCAGTGGCCCCTTGGACGGCGAGGTCGCGACTTCCATCGAAAATGAGTGCGCCCGTCTGTAACCTTTTGACCGGCAGAAAGCATCCGCTGCGATTTGCCGCTTGCATCCGAACAAGCGTCCTCTCTTGTTCTGTAGGTCCAAGTCTTTCCTGCTCAGACATTCGCTGACCGGCAAGCGTCCGAACGGGCGCGAACGAACCGGCGTTTTGGGCCGCGAAAACAGCTTGCCTTGCGAGCAGCCCTGCAAAGCAGCCACGCGATGGGCGGATTCAGCTTTGGCAGCAGCCTCTGACACCTTCAGGCACCAGGCCCGGTGCGTGTTGACGTTGGCCGACCAGCGCCCGCCTGAAAAACCACACTTCTTCGCAACGGCATCTTGATACTGCTGCCGGGCTTCAGTTGCGTAGACGCCGCAGAACGTGTCGCGTTTGGCCTGATGCTTTTTGAGGCGATCCTTGGCCTTGCCGACGTTCAGCTTCCGCTTGGCCTTGAGGTTGAGCCGCCGCTTCGACCGGTAACACTTGGCAAGCGCGGTTTTGCGATGACGGTCCGCGCGGCTGACGTGCGTAATGTTCACGTTTGGAAGTCGGCACCATGCAAAATGAGCCTGATAATTCCCGCTCCAGCCGATCCCGGCTAGACCACAGGCATTCGCGAGATTCTGGTTTTGCTGTTTCACCGCATTGCTGGCATAGGCGTGACAGTTGAGATTGGCATCGGCCTTTGCCGAGGGCGGCGCACCGAGCCCTGCTGCTAGTGCCACTCCCAGAGCCCAAAACATGGTTGAATTACGTAACATCCCACTTCTCCTCGACATCGCTATATGAAAGCGCGGGCGAATCCAGAAATTTCCAATTTGCCGGATAGAACCGGCGCCTTAATGAGTTGGTCGTTTCAATGGTCGAATAGGTTCAATTCATCATCGATCAATGACAGTTGCAAACGTTTTCGTCTTAAGATGTTGGTTTTGAGGGTGTGAGGTTTTAGAAATTTATTTGGTCGTCTTCAGAATGCCAGCTATGGCTCTGAAATAGACTAATTATGAAGATAGCGAAGGCTTGTAGAGATAGGCGGTAACCCCCCATCAAAACAACAAACCCCATAAAAAAGTCCGACAACCTTACGCATATTTTTTCAAAAATTTGGTAGCTAATTGGTAGCTATAAAAAAATGCGAAAATAAAAATCTATACTAACCTCTTGAAATTATTGGCTGGGGAACCTGGATTCGAACCAGGACTGACGGAGTCAGAGTCCGCTGTTCTACCGTTAAACTATTCCCCAAGCAGCGCGTGATCTTAATCCAAAAGCAATTCGGGCCGGTATTCAAAATGCATGGTATCATAGTGATACCATTTCCCACCCCAGATAAACCCATGTTTTTCGAAAATTTCGACAATCTCCCAGGGAATTTGGTTTTTATAAAGATATTTTCCAACCTTGTCAGGTTTGCTCCAACGCCAATAATTGCCAAGCTTGGCGTTAATATCAATCGCGGCACCGAAGCTATGTACACTCAACCGTTTTGTTCCTGCAATCGTTCGGCAATTATAAGTGCCAGCCATTGGTTTGAGATATTTAAGATATTTCGCCGGCAACTGATCTAATTCAGCTGACACCTTACGCAAGGCATCAGCGACCCCATTGATTTTGGTGACTTTGATTTTTTTACCCGATGATTTTGGCAACCAGATTACAGATACGAGATTGTTTTTAACAGCACCCTTTTTACAATCCCCATACATCTTTTTGAAAAACGGTTCATAGCGTACCCTGCCGGGATCAATGTTGATTGCTGGAGGCGTGCCTTTTCGCCCTTTCGGATAAGGCGCATAAAATTGGTCTTGCAGATCAGGTTCATTAAGACGTGTTAAAAAGTCTTTAGCCCCTTTGCCGTCATCGAATGGCATGCGGGTTCCATCCTTCCAAATCAGCACCTTGCCATCATGACCGGACAGAAACGCAGGATAGGCTTTGACAAGGCGGTCAAGAAGTTTGGCATGGCTTGGATGAGTATTGGAATGTGCCATTTTGTAGAAGACAAATATGACGCCGACAAGCACCAGTAAGCCAAACCAAATTGCCCTTTTGTAGCCGTTTATTTTATCCACATGAAACGTCCCAAATAAGTCTCGCCAGGCAATTTGTCATCAATGGCGCTAACTAACATTATTCTCACGGTCGGACCAAGTAAATGATTAGCCGCCGGAGCGGGGGGGGGGGGGAACGCGTTTGAAGTTAAATATTGGACTCCATGACAGGAACGTTCTTTCATCTTTTAAGACGCAGAGCATACATTCGAAAATCCGCAAACAATGGCTTCTTCAATGAAAAATTCAGCATATAATGATTTCTGAGATACGAGATATTTCAGGCCGTCACGACCTGAAATCAAAAAGAAACCTGGTGAAATCTCGATATTATTCGTAATTGATGTAGCTGGTTGATCATGTACAGCAAGCATGGAACGCCAAAGGCGACCGGGTTCACGTTTCAGCTAGTGCAAGCTGCCTACTGGGAAGAAGTAAAATTAGAAGATTTCTTTTTCTGCATTTCTATTACATGCTCATAAAACCTTTTTATGTATATTATGGGATACATATGAGAGCCCATATCAAAGAATCTATTGTATTTCGGAAAAATTGAGAAGCCGATTGCCCGAATTTACAAACCTACCGAAAGAGAAATATTACAAGCGGAAATTTGGATTAAGGCGGACATTTCCTACTGCCCCTTTACCTCACCCCAATTGCTGCTCTAAACTATATTCAAGTCTAATTCCAGCAAGACGTCTGCGGTGCCCATAAATTATGGACTTCCGGCACATAAGGCAGGCGCTGGAGAAGAATAAAAGTGACAAGGCCGAGTGATGAGGGCAGCCCGGCCGGGACGGAGTCGTGTGCGAACAAGAATGTTCCGCATAAGAAGACTTCAAAACGACCGGCCAGTGGAGATAGGGCAGGAAATACGGATGCTCCGGAGGGGATGCCCATTGAACGGGCATCTCAAAAGGGTCGCAAGCGTTCACAGTTTCGTCGCCGAAACGACGGAGCTATTTATGGCGCGCTAGATCTCGGAACCAACAATTGTCGTTTACTTGTCGCCCGCCCGACACGCCGAGGGTTTCTCGTCATTGATGCTTTTTCACGTATCATACGGCTTGGCGAGGGGATGAGCCGATCTGGTCGTCTCTCTGATGCGGCTATGGACCGTACCATAGAAGCCCTAAAAGTTTGCTCTCAAAAAATGCGTAATCAAGGGGTGAAACGTTCCCGACTTATTGCAACTGAGGCCTGCCGGGTCGCATCGAACAGTGCTGAATTTATTGATCGTGTATTAGATCAAGCAGGGCTAAAACTAGAAATCATCTCTCAAGAAACCGAAGCAAAACTCGCAGTTTCCGGTTGTGCATCTTTACTTGATCGCACATGTGAGTGGGCATTGGTGTTTGATATTGGTGGCGGTTCGTCTGAGTTGATTTGGCTGGACCTTTCACGATGGCGGCATAGCTGGCGGCGTTCACTTCTTGACCGGGTCGAGGCACAGAAGAGTATCGTTGCCTGGACGTCACTTCCCATAGGGGTCGTTACGCTTGCAGAGAAATTTGGTGGCCAGGATGTGGACCAGACCATCTTTGAAACTATGGTTGAATATGTGACTGAGCACCTCCTGGGCTTTGAGAAACAACATCAAATTGCTCATCACTTTGTTAATAGCAAAACACATCTCTTAGGCACATCCGGAACAGTCACGACGGTGGCAGGCATTCATCTGGGATTACCATGTTATGACCGTAATCGGGTCGATGGGAGTTGGCTAAATGAACAAGAGGTGCGTATTGTTTCAGAACAGTTGATCAAAATGTCTTATGACGAACGCGTTGCCCAACCGTGTATTGGTCCCGATCGCGCTGATTTAGTTCTTGCGGGTTGTGCTATATTAGAAGCATTGATGCGGCTTTGGCCAAGCGAAAGACTTCGTGTTGCCGACCGTGGACTCCGAGAAGGCATTCTCGCAATGCTTATGGCTGAGGATGGTCATAAAGGGAAGCGAGATCTCGGTCACACAAGACGTTCATAAGTACCAGATTATTCGCTTCTTTAGGTTCTATTCTTTATCACAATCTGATGAGACGGGCTCTGACGTAAGACTTTTGTTTTGTCGTGTTTCCAATAAAAACAATATCTACTTTTTTATCGCCATATCTTTTTTTGCAAAAATAGATGCTGATTTTGTGAGATATTCTCTAAAAATAGAAAAGCCGCCCCGATTGGGGCGGCTTCCCTAATTTGTGTTTTATTATGTATTTTTAGAACTTGATACGGCCACCGACCATAACCGTCCAGATATCATCAAGCGGTACGTGAACAGAATCTCCCGCGGCGTTGATCGCAGAAATATCTGCATCGAAGTGGTTATAAACCGCATAAAGCTCCATCGCAGCCGCATCAATCCACTGCTCAATGCCAAAGCCCCAACGGACCACTTCAGAGC
The DNA here is from genome assembly GCA_965224165.1 of Methyloligellaceae bacterium. Taxonomy (GTDB): domain Bacteria; phylum Pseudomonadota; class Alphaproteobacteria; order Rhizobiales; family CBDCYM01; genus CBDCYM01. The sequence continues at coordinate 3,702,603 of CBDCYM010000011.1, forward strand.
CCGTCACCTCAGCAGCTGTCGGAACAAAAGCCGTCAAAGCTAGAGGAGCTGCCAGTGAACCTGGTGTGGTCGCACCACAACCAACAAGACCACAGAACTGGTCTTCATGATGGGCATAGTGACCAAAGATTGCCGTCGAACCCAGCGAGTTCCAACGCCTCTTAACACCAAGCTGGAGGTAATAAGCATGGCTATCTGGAAGTGACGTTCTGCCAAGAACCGGGGAAGCCGCTATCACAGTGTCATATTGCGAGAAGGCAAAGGCACCGTGAGCAAACAGACCGGTCGGTACGTGCAGAATAGAGCCGGAACCATTCCATACAGATTCATCGCGCTCAAAAGCTGTTCCGCCACCACCACCAGCACGGTTGCGTTCGTCATGAGTTTCCCCATAAGCCACACCAAAGGCGACCTTTACGGAATTCCACTCTTTCTTGAAACGAACAGCGACATCCCAATAATCATCCTCACCCCAAGCGGCTGAGAAAACAAAGCCATGAAGCGAAGGTGAATCATACCGGACAACCTGTTGACGTGCCCCAAAGCAGTCAAATGCAAGGGCTGCCACATTCGAATTACAGGACATCAGGTTAAAGAGCACAATGCCCGTAATGCCTGTATTGCCCGTCACACCGGCTTGGCGCAGGAATATGCCGCCGCCAAAGAAAGCACCATCAGCATTACTGGCCATTTGCGTGCCGGCAACATTGATGAAAACGATATCGTCAGCAGCGCCAGACCAATGGCCCCACCACAAAGTACCGAATTTCTTGCTCTTCAAGTGCATCGCCGAACGACGGATGCCAAGGGCCGTTTGGTTGTCACCGGTTTGAGTGGCACCCCCTGCCGTACCTTGATCAACCGCAATCGATGAGCCTTTCTCGACCTCGATTTCAATATTATAGCCTGCCGACCAATCTGATGTGATGGTCGCAGATCCGGTAAACCGGAACCGTGTCGAAGACGAATCGTTGTCAACGACATAAAGTTGTGTTTCGTCACCATCATCCCAGAGCAATAAGGCCTGGCTTACCTGGCCTGAGAGTTTCAAAGAAACTTTTCTATTGCCTTTGCGGACCGTTGTTGCCTCTAGTTCAGCAACACGCTCCTCAAGGTCAGCACAGCAATCGCCACCAAGATCAGCTGCTTGAGCAGGTGTCAGAGCGAGACCGCCCATGAACAAACCGGCTGCTGCAGCGATGGCGAAACGGCTGGACATCTTCATGAGTCCTGCAATCATATCCATCTCCGCTCTTAAAACCACGTTCTCAGAGCAGTACTTCCAATACGTTTCTGCTTGGATTGGCCGAGTGAACCAGAACTCAGGAATGAAGGAAAAATCTATAAACGTCAGCTCACCCGTATATACCCCTGCTAGTTGAACCCCTTCGTCAGCGCAATCTAAACGAGTAGTTATCGCCAGCTTTCCGGTATAGGCGTTGCAAATATACCACAAAAATAACCAGATACCTGATTTTTCTGCCTATATTGCCCACCAGCGAACAGATTTCATTAAAAGAAATTTCTACGCAGGAAATAAGAATAAAACGTGAACAAATCACTTTTTCTGCAAGAGCTGATTCGTTTAATGGCTAAGATTCTGATACATAATTTGCTTCTGCTGAGTATTAGAGCCTTTTCGGTTTTGATTGAATCAAAACCGGGCTCTAAGCCGAGATATCTTAAGTCAGGTGTTCTCGCGCGATTTTTCTTTTGTGGCGACCTTTGGCTTGCGGACGAGGTCCTTCAAGAACAGCCAATAACCCGTCCTTAATTTTCGATGTGCGCGTTTCGCTGCTAATCTTGCTGCCCGTTAAATCAGTTACATAAAAAACGTCCACGGCTTTCTCGCCAAATGTCGCGATATGAGCAGATGCAATATCTAGGTTCAACTCAGAGATTGCTCTTGTCAGATCATATAATAGGCCTGGGCGATCAAGTCCGCTGACTTCGATGACCGTCAACTCCTCTGAAAGGGAGTTGTCGATCAACACTTCCGGCTCCACCGTAAATGCACGCGCGCGGCCTTTAAGGGTCTGCTTTTCTGCGACAAGATTATCGACTGGCATTTTGCCATCCAAGACCTTTTTGATAAGCTCAACAATCCGTTTGGTGCGGCGGCGCTCATCTTCCTCAAATTCAAATTCTCGTTGCAAAGAGATTGTATCAAGCGCCATGCCATCACGGGTTGTAGAAATCTGTGCATCGATAATATTGGCGCCGGTTTTTGCACAAGCCCCAGCGATACATAAAAGAAGACGAGGATGACTTGGCGCGAATATGGTGAGCTCGGTAATGGCCTTGAACGCGTCTGTTGCAAATTGAGTGAGAAAAGTGGCACCATTTTTTTCCGACTTTCCAATCAGATGGGCATGTTCAACTTGACGATCGGTATCGGTTCTGAGCCAATAAGACGGCAGATGTCGCTCAACAAATTTTTCGACATCCTCTTGCTTCCAATCCGAAAGTTCTGCTCTCAATAAATCTTGTGCGTGAAGGATGCGATCGCCATGACTTACTTGAGAATGTCCACCTGCTATAATTGGCTCGGCTTCAAAATAAAGAGCGCGTAACAGCTGGCCTTTCCAACCATTCCAAACACCGGGACCAACAGCAAGGATATCGGCAACAGTTAGTATAAGGAGCAATTTGAGGCGTTCAGGACTTTGAACAATCTCGGCGAAATCACGTATGGTTTTAGGGTCGTTAATATCCCGACTTTGCGCATAATGGCTCATAATCAAATGGTTTTCTACGAGCCAGGCAACGGTTTCCGTCTCTGCGGAGCTGAGCCCAAGGCGGGGGCAAAGCTTTCGGGCGATACGAGCGCCTGCAATCGAGTGATCTTCATCCCTACCTTTCGCAATGTCATGAAGAAACAACGCCACATAGAGGGCCCGGCGATGCTTAATTGTTGGAAATATCTTTGTTGACAAAGGATGGTCATCTGCTCGGATATTATTCTCGATCTCACTGAGCATTCCTACTGAGCGAATAAGGTGCTCATCCACTGTATAATGATGGTACATATTAAACTGCATCATTGATACAACGCGTCCAAAAGCCGGAACAAATCGGCCAAGCACACCGGATTCGTTCATCTTCCTCAGAATACTTTCAGGACTTGTTTTTGCCGTTAGCAGTTTGAGAAAAATTTCATTAGCTTCAGCATTCTTACGAAGTGATTTGTCAATAAGCCTGAGAGAACTCCGCACAAGACGAAGGGCATCGGGATGAAACTTGATGTCATATTCTTCAGCAAACAAAAATAAGCGGATTAAATTGACGGGATCATTTTTGAAAACATCTCTGTCCTTAACGCTAAGACGCCCATTTTCAATACAAAACCCATTTGAGAGTTGTGTTTTATTTCTGTTGGATCTCCAGAAGGGACGCAATAAGTCGCTTAGCAAAGGCACCTGTTTAAGTTGCTTCATTTCTAACGCTGAACAAACAATTCTCGTTAAATCACCGACATCCTTCGCCACAAGAAAATAGTGTTTCATAAAGCGTTCAACAGGACGCAACCCAGCATGATCCGTATAGCCTAGTTGTTCCGCCATCATTGGCTGGATATCAAAAGTCAACCTTTCTTCGCTACGTCCGGTAAGAAAATGCAGATAGCACCGCACAGTCCAAAGAAAGTCTTCACATTTACGATAGCTGTGATACTCGCTCGGGGAAAATATGCCAGCGTCAACAAAATCGGTGCTGTCTTCCACTCTTGAAAGATATTTACCGAGCCAATAAAGCGTGTGTAGGTCGCGTAACCCCCCCTTACCATCCTTTATGTTGGGCTCGACGAGATAACGGGATGCACCAGACCGGGCATGACGCTGATCCTGCTCTGCCAGCTTAGCCTCGATAAACTCCTGGGCGGATCCCTTCACCACTTCCTTTTGATAACGTTTACAAAATGTCTCAAACAACGTGCTATCGCCCCAGATAAGACGGGCATCGAGCATAGCGGTGCGAATAGTCATGTCAGAATTTGAAAGCCGAATGCAGTGATCAACTGAACGGGTGGCATGCCCGACCTTAAAGCCTAGGTCCCAGAGCAAATAAAGTATAAACTCAACGACGCTTTCGCCCCATGCCGTCTGCTTATAGGGCAAAAGAAAAAGTAAATCGATATCAGAGCCTGGGGCCAAAAGACCCCGCCCATAACCACCGGTCGCGACAATGGCCATATGCTCGGCCGATGACGGATTTACCGCGCGATAGACATGGTGCGTAGTGAAATCGTAAATGACACGAATGAGCTCATCTTGGAAAAGTGACAACCCCTCCGCGCACATGCGTCCATTTCGGCTCGTTTCCAGTTCATGACGTGCTTTATCACGCGCTTCGCTCAAAAGATCTTTCAAACATTCAAGAACCGCAGCGCGCAACTTGGTTTCCTTGCCCGCAAAATCGCGCGCTAATGATGTCAGCTCATGACGTAGCTGAGTACTATCAAAATAAGGAGCGCCTGAACGATCTTTTTGCTGCATGTGTTGTCCCGGGCATCATCCCACATTGTAACAGGTGTAACTCATAATCACAGTCTGGGGCGAATGAAGGCCTGTTGATCATTACCGCCAGGCCCTAAGAATAGCATATCCGAGCCAGCACCTATCACGGTTTTTTACCATCGAGACTAAGCGCCTTTATCTTGTAAAGCGCATCTAGTGCATCGCGAGGTGTCAACTCATCCGGATTAAGCGACTTGACGGCATCTTCAAGAGGGGAGGGTTGGGTATCTGCCTGTGGCCTATGACTTTGGGGCCTTGTGGCTGCGAATAGGGGTAAGTCTTCTAAAATATCATCAGCACAAGGTTTGTCAGCCGATCGTTCGAGAAGCTGAAGAACATCGCTTGCGCGGGAGATGACGGGTAATGGAAGACCAGCTAGTTTGGCAACTTGAATGCCATAAGACCGGTCGGCAGCTCCCGGAACAACCTTATGTAGAAAGACGATATCGTCCTGCCACTCCTTAACCTCAATTGTTGCGTTAGCCGCATGTTCAAGCTTTTGAGCAAGTGCGGTTAGCTCATGATAATGGGTCGCAAAGAGAGATCGGCACTGATTAATATCGTGAAGATATTCCACAGTTGCCCACGCAATGGAAAGGCCATCATAGGTCGCTGTACCACGGCCAATTTCATCCAAGATGACCAAAGAGCGATCGGTTGCTTGGTTGAGTATACCGGCTGTCTCAACCATTTCCACCATAAAGGTTGACCGTCCCCTGGCAAGGTCATCCGACGCGCCGACACGGCTGAAAAGGCGGTCAACCACACCGATCTGGGCACCCTCAGCCGGCACAAAAGCCCCCATTTGCGCAAGCACTGCAATTAGGGCGTTCTGGCGAAGGAATGTTGATTTACCGGCCATATTCGGCCCGGTTACAATCCATATTCGCTGAGATGCGGCCTCCGCCCCCGTTTCCTTGTTTTCGGGCATGCTTTCAAGAGCGCAGTCATTCTCGATAAAAGAACCCTGATTGGCCTTGCCAAGCGCTTGTTCAACGACAGGATGTCTGCCGCCCTTAATCTGGAAAGCAAGGCTGTCATCTACCTTTGGACAAACATAACCTTGTTCATCCGCCAGCTCCGCAAGAGCCCCATAATGGTCAAATACAGCCAAAGCTTCTGAAAGAGATGCAAGTTCTGCATTGCGTTCCGTCACCTGCAGCGTGAGGTCACTAAAGACTTCTTGTTCAATCGCTAGCGCTCGGTCTGCGGCGGCTATAATTTGCGACTCCGTCTCGCCGAGCTCTTGCGTTGTAAAACGCACCGCATTTGCAAGCGTCTGGCGATGAATAAAAAGTGCATCGTGAGGTGGCGCCATCAATGTCGCTGCGTGGGTGGCCGTCACTTCGACGAAATAGCCGAGCACATTATTGTGCCGGATCTTGAGTGACTTAACACCTGTTGCATCACTGTATTTAGCTTGCAAAGCGGCGAGGACCTCCCGACTTTGATCCCTAAGACGCCGATTGTCATCAAGATCTTGCCTATATCCTGCTCTGACGAAGCCGCCCTCTCGTTTCTGAACAGGAAGTTCGTCTTCCAATGCGTCCACAAGAGCATTGCGCAGTGGGCCCTCCGCTTTTTCAAATCCAGCCATTATTGTAGCAAGCTCCGCAGGCAAGCCCATAACGCCTTCAGCTTGTCTCAGCAGTTTATGGCATGCGATTGCCACGGCTGAGCCATCACGGATGGCACCAAGATCACGCGGTCCTCCACGGCCTAAAATCAAACGCGATAAGGCCCGTGCGATATCGGGTGTGGCCTTGAGCTCTTTACGTAATTCAGCGCGGAGTTCTGGAGCCTCATGCAAATAGCCCACGGCATCAAGGCGCGCCGTTATGGTATTGGTATCAATGAGAGGACTTGATAAGCGAGCAGCAAGTTCCCGTGCACCGGCACCGGTCACCGTGCGGTCTATGGCTGAAAGCAAACTCCCTGTCTTTTCGCCGCGTACTGACCGTGTAAGCTCTAGATTGACCCGCGTTGCCGCATCAATCACAAGGACGGATTGGGGTCCAATTTTTCGAGGTGGTCTCAGAGCTGGCCGTCTGCCTATTTGCGTGAGTTCGATATATTTAAGCACAGCCCCAATGGCTGCTAATTCACCACGCGTAAATTCGCCAAAGCCTTCGATCAACTTGACACCCAACCAAGCTTTGAGCGCCTGTTCACCTGAGTGGCTATCAAAATACATAGTTGGAACCGGTGTTAATGCGGCACCGCACTGCTCAATGGCGTCGCAAATCGCTGGGTCGTTGACACATGTATCAGCCGCCACAACCTCCCCTGGCAGCAACCGCACAAGCTCGCCAGGGAGGTCTGTTCTCGATACTCCCGCAACAAGAAACTCACCCGTTGAAATGTCGATAGATGCCAAAGCAAAAGCCGCTTCATTTGTATTATCGGAAGGTAGACGAAAAACGCTCGTCAAAAAATTATTTTGACGAGCGTCAAGCAAGCTCTCCTCGGTTAAGGTTCCAGGCGTGACCAATCGCACAACATCACGTTTTACGACAGCTTTGGAGCCGCGCTTTTTAGCCTCGGCCGGATCCTCCATCTGTTCACAGACCGCCACCCGATGACCGAGGCGAATGAGCTGTTGAAGATAATCGTCTGCCGAATGCACAGGCACTCCGCACATAGGAATATCTTCGCCCATATGTTTACCGCGTGTCGTTAATTGAATGCCCAGCGCCCGGGATGAAATTTCAGCATCTTCGAAGAACAGCTCATAAAAATCCCCCATGCGGTAAAAAAGGAGATTGTCTGGATTCGCTGCCTTGATTTCTGTGTATTGCGCCATCATTGGCGTCATGCCTGGCGCAACTTGCGGTGCATCAGCTGTCACATTTCGCTGCTTTTTCTTGTTTTTAAAGCTTTGTTTTGCCGACTGGGCCATTGCAAGTCCGTTTACCTCTACTTTGATTCTTAGAGGGATAACCGGACTCTCACAGCAATTAAAGCGTCAATCACGCAATTGCACACATCTATGTGGACTGATCGTTTAGTTTAATTAGAAGGCTCAAGCAGATAAATTAGCTGAGAATATGATCACATAAGCCGTTGGGAACCATTTGCCAGAGATGACGTAAATTCATCCGGCGCACCAAAATGAGCCAAATATCGACGATCAATTGCCTCTGTCGGTACGATGATCAACACATCCGTTGTTCCAAACTGGTGATCAATGACAGCGCCATCGCCAATATATGCGCCCAACCGCAAATACCCCTTAACCAATGGTGGCATAGCACGAATCGCGGCACGAGCATTGATCTCTGAGGCCGGCATCATATCCATATCGACCCGTAAATGCGGGTGAGCCTTGACCCGCCAATCTTCCGGAGCAAGAGCATAATGATAGAGATAGCTCAACGCCATAGCATGTTGCTGAGGGTCAGTGCCTGGAAAACTTGCACAGCCAATCATGACGTTTCCACCATGTTGGCGCACATAGGTCCACACACCATGCCAAAGCAATTCAACCGTGCGACGGTTACGGTAGGGTTTAAGGACGCAGGAGCGTCCAACTTCCACAAAATGATGACTTTGTCTCTTAGCCTCAATCAGCGAAGCTACGTCATATTCACCTTGTGTATAAAAACCATCGTAAAGTTCGGCTACATCCTGGCGAAGCGCACGGTAAGTGCCTACAACTCTCGGACGCAATGGCCAACGGCGCCGTTTCTTCTCCTGCCTACCGCGATCAATGACGAGAAGATGATCACAAATGGGATCATACGAATCCTCATCACGCCTCTGCATCATTGTCATAACATCAGGAATCGCGGACATTTCTTCATAAAAAACTTGGTACCGCAATTTCTGCGCACGCCGCAAATCGCCTTTTGAAGAGGCAAGCCTGACCTGCAAAGGACCAATCTCACCATAAACTTTGGGAGGCGGACGCCGGATAACTAAGGGGGCAGGAGGAAATTGACGGGAGCGAAACGGTAGAATACCCCCTGGAGCACTACGAAAGGCACGCGTCGGCTTTAGCTTACTCACCATGCGACGTGGACTCAATATCATACAAACCCTCCCATTGCACTAGCACTAATGTCTTCTGCATATAGCTTTATGCCCGACATTTATATGAATGCGCTTTGTGCATAGTAATGACTCAACATAGGCGTCATTGAGATTGATTCGGCCATAGTCACAAGTAAATATCAAACTTTTTCGAAAGTCATATGATATTTTTTAGACCAGTTTTCGATAGGCCTTTTAAGAACTTAGGAGATTTTTGCATATAATTCAAGGACATACGTGAAATATAAATGGCTACTAAACAGCTTTATGAGTATGTGATCGGATTCGACCGGTGTCATCAAAGCTTAGGCCACAACCCCGAAACGTCCAGGACCAGTCCATTTTTTCAAAATTAGCGTAAGCCCATCTACATCGAAAGGCTTAACAAGATAATCATCGAGGCCGGCGCTCAGGCACTCTTCCTTGTCTTCTTCAAAGGCGTTTGCGGTAACCGCTATGATAGGAATAGAATCTGCGTTCTTAGTTCCATCGGCCAAAGCTCTTATGGCACGTGTTGCTTCAATCCCATCCATTTCTGGCATATGGATGTCCATAAAAATAAGGTCAAACGCTTGTGACGGATCTCGTGCTGCTTGTTCAAATATCTTTACGGCTTCTACCCCGTTCCAGGCCTGAACAACTTCGCAGCTATGGCGTTCAAGCATAGTGCGTGCCAACATCGCATTAATTTCATTATCTTCAGCAAGAAGGACCCGCAAAGAACGCTTTTCGGCACGATTAGCTGGAGCTCGTTTTTTATTTTCGAGTGTCAGAGCAGAGAGTTTCGCATTCACTTGTTGCTGGGGAACTGCTTCACCATCGAGCCTTTCAAAAAGGGAGGCAGGACGCACCGGTCTCAATAAATAGGCATCAAAACCTGAAGCCTTCAATCGATCCGCATGTCGCCGCTCAGTTGGATCAATAATGACAATACCCCTCACCTGCGCATTCTCGCCAGCAGCTTCGCGCGCCTGAGCGAGGAAAGATCTGGCTTGCTCCAGAGTACATGTACTGTCTGTAATCACGGCATCATAAGGTGCACCCCGATCAAGCGCACTCCAAATACTTACAATGGCTTCATTGGGTTTGACCCAATCTGCTTCGCGTGCAGCAGAGCGGATTGCTTTAGCAATCAGTTCTGCTTCAATTTCCATTTCTGAAACCACCAGAACACGGATAGGCTTCTTCGCCAAAGTCTCGTCCATATTCAACGAGGCGGCTGGCCCCGGGGCAAATGGTATTTTGGCAGTAAAAGTTGAACCCTTGCCAAGCTCGCTTTCCAGAGAAATTACGCCACCCATTTTTTCTATTAGACGCTTACATATGGCAAGCCCAAGCCCAGTTCCACCGTATTGGCGAACGGGCGTCTCATCAGCTTGCTCAAACTCTTCAAAAATTGTTTCGCAGGCTTCGGGACTTAAACCAACGCCGGTGTCCCGAACAACAAGCTCCACATGCAGCAAGCAATCATCATCTTCAATCTGCTCGTTATTCGTAGTTGAATTTTCGTCCTCTACACGGCTTGTAACCTCGACGGCGACCCCGCCTTCATCTGTAAATTTGATCGCATTACTCAGTAGATTCAACAGAATCTGACGAACACGAATGTCATCGCCAATTATGAGCTGTGGCAGGTTCTCCCCTACATACCACCCGATCTCCAAGCCCTTTTCATGAGCACGTGGGCTAAGCAGCTCCGTAACACTTTGAACAAGCTCACGCAGATCAAATGGCGCCATTTTAAATTTAAGCTTTCCAGCTTCGATTTTCGAAAAATCTAGAATTTCATCGATAAGCGAGAGCAACGTCTTGGCAGACTTGCTGATCATTCGTGCGTAGGTGTCTTGTTCGGGCGTCAGCTTTGTTTCGAGCAACAAACCCGTCATACCCATAATGCCGTTCATGGGTGTCCTAATTTCATGGCTCATGGAAGCGAGAAAACGTGACTTCGCCCGGCTTGCCGCCTCAGCTTGATCGCGCGCCTCCTGCAGTGCTATTTCAGCTTCTCTTTGTTCAGTTATGTCGCGTCCAACACTCTGGATTTCCTTAACCCGCATCTTATCATCGCGAATCGCAAAATCCTCCCACACAAACCAACGGGAGCCATGAGCGGTTTCTATTTTCTGACTATAACGCCAGCGATCATTTTTGATGAGCTGTGTAAGAGAGCGTGGAGCGTCTCCTTCAAGCACTTTCGGCTTAAAAGGATGGCCAAGTATTTCCTGATCTTTGCAATAAAATGTCTGGCAAAAGGCATCATTGACAAAGGTCAGGCATCCCGCATTATTTCTGCGAATGATAATATCTTGCTGATTATCCAAAAGATCGCGGTAACGGGCTTCGTTTTCACGAAGCTCCCAGTGTACATCTTTGAGAGATTCTATTCCAGATTCAAGATGCTCCGCCAATCGAGACAGCCTTTGTGTATTCACAGCATTAGGGCGGTTTGGGCTTGCCTGAACAATGCGAGAAATGACGTAAGAAAGGACAATGAAAACACCACCTGTTAGTAACAGGATATGATAGGGTTGAATCCATGCAACATCATAGGCGAAGCCCAGCGCGATAAAACACACGCCAAGTACCACCAACGATATGGTTGCAAGCCGCACACCATTACGCATTCTGTTTTGACGCATTAGCTCTGGATCAACGGGTTCTGCTACCCACTCGATTTCCCGTTTCGAGCGGCCATACATCACTTCGGAAACACCAACCGTCCCCTTACCCCGAGTAAACTCGGGTACCCCTTCTGACCAGTTTTCTGTCACCGAAACGCAACCTAGCTTTGATACCGCTATCAATCTCTCGCGGTTCAGAAAACCAGCTTTTGTTTGATAAAAGCTTACCTAGAGCATATCTGGTAGAAATGGGGGCCTGTTTAGTGAAAAAAGATACGTGATAACATAATGATAGAGCATCCAAGTGCTCATATTTGAATGCTGGTTTGAATGCTGGATATTCTCTAAGTTGTTATTAAATATCAAGTATTCCTAGCTGAATTGCATGTATTAAGGCCATAATACGGTTATTTGCTCCCAATTTGACCATCGCATTTGATAAATGGAATTCCACCGTTTTATTAGATATTCCTAATATTTCTGCAATTTCACTGTTTGTTTTGCCGTCTCTGATCCATTTCAGGCATTCAAATTCGCGTCCTGTCAAAGTAACGGGTCTGACATCTATTTTGGGCGGCCCTTCCGTGAGTTCAGTGAACCTGACCCTCGTTTGATGAGCGATAGAAAATAGGAACGCCGCACTCTCCTTGTTTTCAGGATTCTTGTAACACTTGACAAAATTAGCGATATCAATCTGGCTTCCTGGGCCGTGAAGTGGGATGGTTAGGCCTGAACGAATGCCCATCACTTTGCAATGATCTTGAAATCTTTTTTGCCTAGTCGTCAATAAGGGTTGACGGAAAACGTCACTCCAAAAGAAAAAATTACGCGTCTGACATGCAAATGGTGGAATGGGGTCTACACGGTCCCAATTATTCTCGAAATAACCCTTAATATAATCTGATGGAAAGTCATGCCAAAAATATGAATGGATGGCTTGATATTTGATCCTGGCAAACGCGCTATAGTCGTAGCCTTGGCCATGGGCAGCCTGCTGAAATAGGTGTTCTAATTCAGCCAAATTTGTTACAAACTGACTTCGTCTAATAAATTCCTGAATATTGATCAACGCCAGAGTCCGCCTTTACTCTGAGGGCATCTGAATATAATGCTTTAACGAATTTAAATAGAGACTACCCTGTCTTTTCACATACAATTATTTTTGATAAGAATGCATTCCAAGTCGCTGATGGTAAAAGCCGTTGTTCGGAAAAAATTGCTGCCAAATCATCTTGAATGTAATTCATGTAATAAGGCTCGTGGAAGCGATCTGGAAACGCTTTCAGCATCCCGTCATAGCCCGGCTTATCTCCAAGTTGTAAGGAGTCGATAAAGACAAGAATGCCGCCTGGTTTTAATACTCGCGCCATTTCTTTGGCCACGCGATGGCGCACCTTACTCGGCAACTCGTGAAAAAGATAAATACAAGTAAGCATGTCATGGCTCTCGTTAGTAAAAGGTAATTGTTCTGCATTAGCTTCAACAAGCTTTATCCAACGTCTTGATTTGAGATGACGTGCCGCCTCACGGAGATAAGGCCCAGACAGATCTACGCCCGAAACCGGCAGCGATGGAAAAGCCTGTCGCAACTGACCTAAAAATCGTCCTGTTCCACACGCAATATCAGCAAGCCGCAGCTGGCGCTGGTCTTTACCTTGGATAAATTCTGCTATGGGCTTGAGCGCCTGACGGCGCATGGCATTAGCTGTTCCCAAAAATAAAGTCTCAACCTGCATGTCATAGAGTTCAGCGGACTCGTCTGTGAGATAACCCCCGGTTTGATAGTGAAAGTTTTGCACGAAGTAAGCCGGAAGATCTCGGCCGCCCTCAGATCTGGCGACCTCCTGACCATCATAATTTCTGCGGCGGCGATTGGACCGTGGTAAATCGGTTAACATATAGCGCAGGCGTTTTATCCTTTCAGGCAAATCCTCCACCTGATCTTCGATGGGTGGAACGATGCCTTGATAAACAAGACGTGCATCTGCAAGCATGAAGGAAAGAAGATCCTGTAAGAACTTTCTTGAACTTAGCCCCTGATTTTTGGAGGAGCGGTTATTGGACCATTCAGACTTAACCTCGGTAATCGGTTCTCCTTCTAAGCGGTCGAGCCGAGAAATGATTTTACCAGTTATACGTGCAAGACCTGTATACCACCCTGTACGTACTACCTGATTGGCAAGATGAGCATACATATCGAGAGTATTGGCCATGAGAACTAACACCTGAATCCGAGACTCTTATATACATTTTATTATCTTAATTACGAGTATTATAGGATAAAATTCACAAAAAAGAGAAATAATTCTCTCCAAACGAACTCTACTCTAGTCTTATTTTCGGAATAATATCAGTAAAAAAGAATCCATCTTTAAAGGTTACCTCCCCTGTTCGAATAGAAATTTCCTCGAAAAACATCGGACCCTTAAAGACATAACTATGAAACTCCCCATTTTCACCACAAGGATCTACGTGGCTTGGAAGATCATCAAGAAAAGCATGATTGAACTCACGACCCGCGAATGAAGCATCGAGCTGGTTTGGATCAATACAGGTAATACGAGCCCCAAGACCCGCATTGATCATATCATGTGCTAGCTCATTTGTTGGTAAGCCCCAAATTGGAAAGAGCGGCGTAATCCCTGTTCCTGCAAGATTACTCTCCCGGTACGTGCGAATATCTTCTAAAAATAGATCTCCAAACGCCATGGCTTCAATTCCTTCAGCAATGGCCTTCTGGACAAAATCTCCCATAATTCGTTCATAGGTCTTATTCGGACAAGGATGAGGAATTCGGATAATATGAAGTGGGAGCTGCGCGGCACTGGCCTGAGCTTGTAATAACTCATGGCGAACGGCATGCATGGCCACCCGGTCGAAAGCCTCATTCACTGTCGTAAAAAGACCGCAGAGCCTAATAGACGGATCCTGCCGGAGTATGTGCAGGGTCCAGGCTGAATCTTTTCCTGTACTCCAGCTCAAGAGTGTTTTCATATGGAAACTCCACATAGAAAGTTTATATGAGGTATGAATACCAAATTGGCATCTCTAAATACCCCCTTCGGGCCATCCACCATCCCCTGCCGCCCGCCTAATTATCGCAGAATATGGCGGGTGGCAGGGGATGGTGGATGGTTTTTAGAGGTATCCAAATGGCAGTGACTGACCGATGGTAAAAAAATTAATGTGTGAGGCTTGATGAACGGATCATCAAAAGGTGGAAAAAATGCATCATCAGGTGGTGGCCGAGGCGCAAGGCATCTTACAGTCAACGTCAAAACCGCTAAAGGGCGCAAGCTCTCATCCACCAGGTGGTTGCAGCGACAACTGAATGACCCATATGTTGCGGCGGCAAAACGTGATGGTTTTCGCTCTCGTGCGGCCTATAAGTTGATTGAAATTGACGATAAATATAGCATTTGCAAACCAGGAATGCGGGTTATCGACCTTGGTGCTGCTCCTGGCGGCTGGAGTCAAGTCGCAGTTACTCGTGTTAAAGCCGCCGAGGGCAAGGGGAAAGTGATCGCGATAGACCTAAACGAAATGGAGCCTATTTCTGGAGCCATATGTCTTCAATGCGATTTTATGGATGAAAATGCACCTAATTTGATCCAGAAAGCGTTAGGCGAAGATCACGCAGATATTGTACTTTCCGATATGGCTGCCCCCGCAACAGGCCATAAGCGAACGGATCATCTTCGTATTATGGGGTTATGTGAGGTCGCTCTTGAATTTGCCCAGGAAATTTTGTCACCAGATGGCATTTTTTTAGCCAAAGTACTTCAAGGCGGGACGGAAAGTGACTTGTTAACCGCTATGAAGCGTGATTTCCAAACGGTTCGTCATGTCAAACCAAAGGCAAGCCGAGCCGATTCTTCTGAGCTTTACGTCTTGGCCACAGGATTTCGCAGACAGCCTTGACGCCTTGATAGCATCATATTTATACGAGTACGCTTCACACGATGCGGCGCAAGTGATATGAGAGTGCGTCAACCGATATTCAACATTGAGGATCAGTAAAGCTCACCATTATAGGGTGAACAGCTGAGTTAGGAGGTTGGCTAATGCCCAATGGGCTAACAGGAGACGACACACACGTCGCTTTGACATTTGATGATGTGCTTATCAAACCCGGTCCTTCAGATGTGCTGCCGACGGAAGTTGATACCGCGTCACGTGTAACCCGTGAGATTACTCTTAATATTCCCATCCTCTCATCTGCCATGGATACAGTGACAGAAGTGCGTCTGGCTATTGCTATGGCTCAGGCAGGAGGAATCGGTGTTTTGCACCGTAATTTGACGCCGGAAGAACAGGCCGATCAGGTTATTCAGGTCAAAAAGTTTGAATCGGGCATGGTGATCAATCCCGTAACTATCCAACCGGATGCGACACTTGCCGATGCTCTTGAACTTATGAGTCGTTATAGGATTTCCGGTATACCCGTGGTTGAGCCTGCCCAAAATGGTGCTCGCGACGGCAAGCTTGTCGGAATACTCACTAATCGCGATGTTCGTTTTGCCAGTACATTAACACAACCCGTTTCCGAGCTTATGACCAAGAATAATTTGGTCACAGTTAAAGAAACGGTGGATATGGATGAAGCGAAGCGGCTTTTGCATCACCATCGCATCGAAAAGCTTCTTGTTGTTGATGATTCTTACCATTGCATCGGTCTTATTACCGTCAAGGATATTGAGAAAGCCCGTCAACACCCCGACGCTTGCAAAGATGAACAAGGACGGCTTCGAGTCGCAGCAGCAACAACCGTGGGCGACAAAGGCTTTGAGCGATCTGAGAGGTTGATAGATGCAGGTGTCGATCTCGTTGTGGTTGATACGGCGCACGGGCATTCCAAGCACGTTCTTGAAGCTGTCGACCGCATAAAACGTGTCTCGAATCAAGTTCAGGTTATTGCTGGTAATGTGGCAACCGCAGATGGCACAAAAGCACTTATTGATGCCGGAGCTGATGCCGTAAAAATTGGTATAGGGCCAGGCTCAATTTGCACAACACGGATTGTTGCAGGCGTTGGTGTGCCACAACTCACAGCTATTATGGAAGCCGTTGAGGTCGCCAAAGAAGCTGACGTGCCGGTCATAGCCGATGGTGGTCTTAAATATTCCGGCGATATTGCCAAGGCCGTAGCTGCAGGCGCCGACTGTGTCATGGTCGGCTCACTTTTGGCCGGCACCGACGAAAGTCCCGGCGAGGTTTTTCTTTATCAAGGCCGATCATACAAATCATATCGTGGTATGGGGTCTGTTGATGCGATGGCCCGTGGTTCAGCGGATCGCTATTTTCAACAGGAAGTTAAAGATACGCTCAAACTTGTGCCGGAAGGGGTTGAAGGACAGGTACCCTATAAGGGACCGGTGCAGAGCGTGTTGTACCAACTGGTAGGAGGGTTACGTGCCGCAATGGGATATACGGGTGCGCGAACTATCCAAGAGTTTCATGAAAAAGCGGAATTTGTGAAAATAACTTCTGCCAGTCTGCGCGAGAGCCATGCCCATGACGTCACAATCACACGCGAAAGCCCCAATTATCCAAGCCAGAGATAAGTGTCATTTCTAGGCTTCAGACTGTATAGAAAGGCACTCAATGAGTTCAGCAGATCTCCTCTATCCTGTATTTGTTCAAATCGCACTCACTTTTGTTTTGCTTTTTTGGATGGGATACGCACGGGTTCGTGCAGTTAATTCACGAGGTGTTCGCATAAGTGATATCGCCTTGCGCCAACCGGCTTGGCCGGAACACGTCTTAAAAATTGGCAACTGCTTTCATAATCAACTTGAAACACCTATCCTGTTTTACGTTCTCATTGGATTTGTCATTTTGACAAATAAAGTGGGGACGACGCTTGTCATTCTTGCTTGGGCTTATGTTTTATGCCGGATCGTGCATGCCGCCATTCAAACAACAACCAATCGCGTTTTTTATCGTTTCTATGTTTATGCAATCGGCTCACTTATTCTCCTTGCTATGTGGGTGATTTTTGCCCTGCGTATCCTAACCGAGGGCGTGTGAGGCTATGCGAAAGGCTGCGCGCCTGCAGGCGGCCATTGAAGTTCTGAAAGACATTGAGACCCATCACCGCCCGGCAAGTCAAGCACTGGCGGATTGGGGGCGATCTCACCGCTTTGCAGGCTCAGGGGACAGAGCCGTTATAGGTAATCTGGTTTATGATGCTTTGCGCCGTCGCGTTTCCCTTGCGTGGCGTATGAACACCGAAACACCGAGGGCGCTTGTGCTCGGTGTAGCTGTTTTTCTCTGGGGTGAAACACCTGACAGTTTAGCTAAGAAATTTACTGACGACGAACATGCACCTGAACCTCTCAATGAGGCCGAGATTCAAAGGCTGACTCAATCGTCTTATGAAAACGCTCCAGGTTGGGTTCTTGCTGATATTCCGGAATGGCTTGAACCTGCCTTTGAAGAAAATTTCGGCGAAGATTTTATCAAGGAAGGTCAGGCGCTTTCTGAACGCCCTCCAACCGATCTCAGAGTTAATACTCTCAAGAGCGAACGCGAAAAAATTATGAAGGCTTTGAAACGCTTTCATCCAAAGCCCACACCCTTGTCGCCCTATGGCATGCGCCTTTTACCAACAAAGGCAGAAGGCCGTAGCCCAAATGTGTTACCGGAAGCTGGTTATCAAAAAGGTTGGTTTGAGGTTCAAGATGAAGGCAGCCAAGTTACGGCCTCCCTCGTTTTTGCCCAAGCCGGCGAACAAATCCTTGATTATTGTGCTGGATCCGGTGGAAAGACATTGGCCTTAGCAGCCGAGATGAATAATAAGGGACAACTCTTCGCTTATGACGCCGATCGAACACGGCTTGCGCCGATTTACGATCGATTGAAAAGAGCTGGTACCCGTAATGTTCAAGTGATCAGCCCTAACGATGGGAGGTTGGAAGATTTAAAGGCCCGTATGGACAGAGTCGTTGTAGACGCACCTTGCACAGGTTCCGGTGTTTGGAGGCGCAGACCTGATGCGAAATGGCGCCTGAGTGACAAGGCGCTTCAGGAGCGCATGGTTGAACAACGCCAAGTTTTGCAAGAGGCATCCGCCTTTGTGCGACCCGGAGGCTATCTCTGTTACATTACATGTTCTGTTCTGGCGGAGGAAAATGAGCGACAAATCTACACATTTTTAGAACGAAATCCTGAGTTTGAATTGCTCTCAACCGGTGAGGTTTGGGAGGACTTATTTGCTGCATCTCACCTAAAACCCTGGTCATCCGATGAATGCACCGTCACCTTGACGCCTGCTTCAACCGGTACGGATGGTTTCTTTTTTGCGGTCTTAGAGCGGAGTTGTTGTGTTTGAAGAAAAATCTTTTGCTCCGCGTTACTTGTACTTTTTCTTCTGGGACAACAAATCAAGGTTTCATATATTTCGGCACAGCCCTAAGCTTTTTGCCTCTCGGTGCCGGAACAGTCTTTAAACCACCTTTTGGCCGGGTAACAGTCGGCACCGGTTGACAGCAAAGCTTGCTCCTAAAATTCCAACGCGTTCCTGTCCGGCAGTGTTGATAGCATTCAACCTCAGCGAAATACTTGCTGATTTGGCGGACAATGACCCGTTTATACCCAGCGGGACAAACGGCCGTTTTGTGGACTTGTAGCTTAATTGGCTTTGCTGCGGCTGGCCGGTAGCAACTTGCAGCAATGGCTTGCGAACTCGTCAACGCAATCAACCCTAAGCCAATAGCAATACCAACTCTTAGTGGTAAGCGATTATGAGACATCTCTGTATCCTCCCATAAACAGTGGGTGAGCTCATATCAATCGTTTTCGATACAAGCGGGGTGATACGGTTCTATATTTTATTACAGTATGTTTGACGTCATAACTTCCGTAAAGGTTCATTTACACGAATTGAATGTTTTTAAGTCTTTCATGCAAAGCTATTTTGCCATATGTCAAAAGCCCGCATTGCACATAAAGACGGCTTCCGGTAACCAAGCCCTATGACAGAACGAATCCTCATTATAGATTTTGGCAGCCAGGTTACGCAGCTTATCGCGCGCCGGGTTCGTGAAGCGGGTGTTTATTGTGAGATTGTGCCGTTCAATAAGGCTGATGAAATCTTTGACGCCTTTGCACCTCAAGCTGTGATCTTCTCCGGTGGCCCAGCGAGCGTTGCCGATACCGGCACACCGCGGGCGCCAAAGAAGATTTTCTCGGCTGGTGTTCCAATACTTGGCATTTGCTACGGCCAGATGACCCTTGCCGCACAACTTGGCGGTGACGTGAAAAGTTCTGACACCCGTGAGTTTGGGCGGGCCTTTATCGAAATCCAAAAGAACTCCCCCCTTTTTGAGGGGTTTTGGGATAAGGGAACAAAACACCAAGTTTGGATGAGTCATGGTGACCGTGTCATCACTCTTCCAGACGGCTTCGAAGTCATCGCAACGTCGGAAGGTGCGCCTTTCGCAGCTTTCGCAGATGAAGCCCGCAAGTTTTACGGCGTTATGTTCCATCCGGAAGTGGTGCACACACCAGATGGTGCAAAACTGCTTACCAATTTTGTCCGCAAGATTGCCGGTTGTCGCGGCGATTGGAGCATGGCGGCTTTTCGGGAGACGGAGATTGCTAAGGTCCGCTCTCAAGTGGGCGATGGCCGCGTGATTTGCGGGCTTTCAGGCGGGGTTGATTCCGCTGTTACCGCGGTGCTCATTCATGAAGCTATTGGTGATCAGCTCATATGTATTTTAGTTGACCACGGGTTGATGCGTTTGAACGAGGCGGATGAGGTGGTCGATCTTTTTCGCGGGCACTACAATATTCCTTTGGTGCACGTCGATGCAAGTGACCGCTTTATAAACGCTCTTGAGGGTCTCAATGATCCCGAACAAAAACGCAAGACAATCGGCAAGCTCTTTATCGATGTGTTTGAGGAGGAGGCGCAAAAACTTGGTGGGGCCGATTTTCTGGCGCAAGGGACGCTCTATCCAGATGTGATCGAAAGTGTTTCATTTACCGGTGGCCCCTCCGTCACCATCAAGTCTCACCACAATGTTGGTGGGTTACCGGAGCGCATGAATTTGCAGCTTGTTGAACCTTTGCGCGAACTTTTTAAAGATGAAGTGCGCGCACTTGGGCGTGAGCTTGGTTTGCCTCAAGCCTTTGTCGGGCGTCACCCCTTTCCAGGACCGGGATTGGCCATTCGCATTCCAGGTACTGTCACCCGTGAAAAGATCGATATCCTCCGCCAAGCCGACGCTATCTACCTTGATGAAATTCGGGGAGCCGGGCTTTACGACGAAATCTGGCAAGCCTTCGCTGTGTTGTTACCGGTGCAAACTGTTGGCGTTATGGGGGATGCGCGCACTTATGAACATGTCTGTGCACTCCGTGCTGTCACCTCAACGGATGGCATGACGGCGGATTATTACGATTTCTCTCACGAGTTTCTTGGCCGCACTGCAACCCGTATCATCAATGAGGTGCGGGGCATCAACCGTGTCGTTTATGACATCACCTCCAAACCGCCAGGAACCATTGAGTGGGAGTGAGAGCAAACTATTGCAGCGCATTGATAGATTTGATAAATTCGCCCTCAATTATAATAATAATAAAGGGGCAATTATAATGGCAGGCCTTTCCCGAATATGTATTGTTGTAAGTTTGTTCTCAGCAACACTTGTGCTGTCTGGTTGTCAAAATCGGGTTGCAAAGTATCCTTTGGGTCAGAACAGGTATATGATTTCTGTTTCTGCTGACGCATGGACAAATCATGACGACCTAAAAGCTGAATGGTACAAGAAAGTCAACAAAGTCTGTAATAACAAGTTTTCGGTAGAAAAAATTGAAGAAAAAAACAGAACTGCCGCTCCATACCCAAGCATGAGTGGACGGCTAAGTGTTATAGAAGGAACGGTTAAGTGTAGATAGGCACTTCATCCTCCTGAAATCACATAATCTTTTTCAACGCATCGAGCACCTGATCTGGCTGCTCCGCCATCATCATGTGACCTGAGCCATCTAATTCTACGATGCGTGCGTTCGGTATGTTTGTAGCAAGTGCCTCGGTATTTGCTTTAGGAGTCATCGCATCTTTGGTTCCAATAAGGACCAGAGTTAGACAACGGATGGCACTGACGTTTTCAATCGGACATTTATAGTCATTGCAGGCTTTGAGGTCCTTATAAAGCACGTCAGGTTCTGATTTCTCGAGAAGGCGCAGGCAATTTCCCGTCATCCATAATCCGGGAGCCGTATTACCGCCGATTTGACTTGAACGGCTATGTCCCCAAAGGGTGATCATGTCATAGGCGGCAGGGTCGTTGGCTTTGGCTGCTGCTAATAACGGCTCTGAGACCGGCATAGGGAGTGATGTCCCAAGCAGTGCTAGAGCACAGACTCTATCCCTATGAGTAATGGCCGTATGCAGCGCAACAAGAGAACCCATGCTATGCCCAATAATGGCAGCTTTCTCTACGTCGAGAACATCTAAAGCGCGGATCAACCAGGCTGACATCTCTTCTATCGATGAGAGAGCGGGCCCGTGAGAGCGGCCATGGCCTGGCAAATCGAAAGCCAGTACGTTATGCCCGCGATGCGCGAAATAGCGTGTCTGTAAAGCCCAAACGGTATGATCCGTATCACCCCCATGAACAAAGACAATCGTCGGCGGACCTTTTTCAAATGGTCGTCCACCCGTTGCGGCATAAACGGTTTTTCCATCAACCTGGAGCTGCAAGATGTTTCTCCTAATTACTTAGGTTTTTTGTGATGCCCTAAGCGCTCGGCTTAAATCATCAATCAAATCTTGAATATCCTCCAGCCCAACCGATAAGCGCACCAGCCCTTCTGATATTCCGGACTGTTCAAGTGCTTCCTTGGACATTTGTTGATGCGTGGTGCTTGCAGGATGAATAACCAGTGATTTAGCATCTCCCACATTAGCGAGATGCGAGAAAAGCCCGAGCGTTTCAATAAAACGTTGTCCAGCGTCTCGCCCGCCTTGCAACTCAAAGCTCAAAATAGCGCCGGCTCCTTTGGGCAAGATTTTTTTTGCAAGCTCATGGTCTGGATGATCTGGCAGTCCAGGATAAATCACCTGCTCAACGGCATCATGGTTCTTAAGGAAAGTTGCGATTTTCTCCGTATTTTCAACATGGCGTTGCATGCGCAGCGGTAGCGTCTCAACACCCTGCAGAAGATTGAAGGCATTGCTTGGGCTTAAGCATGCGCCGAAATCACGTAAGCCCTCGGCGCGAGCCCGCATGATAAAGGCTTGAGGTCCAAATTCCTCGGCAAAGTTGATGCCATGATACCCGTCATAGGGCTCTGTTAATGTCGGAAAAAGCCCCGAGGTTTGCCAATCAAACCGCCCACCATCAACCAACACACCGCCAATGGCCACGCCATGACCGCCCATAAATTTAGTAAGCGAGTGGTGCACAATATCCGCGCCGAAATCGATAGGTTGGCAAAGATAAGGCGTCGCAAATGTTGAATCTATCATAAGCGGCAGGCCTGCCTGATGCGCCACTTCGGCAATTTCAGGAATGTTGAGCACTTCAAGACCTGGATTGCCAAGAGTTTCGGCAAAGATCAGGCGGGTATTGGGTCTTAGAGCTTTACGGAAATCTTCGGGATTTCTCGGGTTCACAAAACTGGTCTCAATGCCAAATCGCGGCAAGGTATGAGTAAAAAGATTATGGGTTCCGCCATAGACGGACTGTGATGAAACAATATGACTGCCAGCATCCATAAGCGTGACCACCGCGAGATGCAGCGCCGCCATACCGCTTGATGTACAGACCGCTCCGACACCTCCTTCAAGAGCGGCAATACGTTCTTCGAGAACGGCAACGGTTGGGTTTGAGATGCGCGTATAAAGATGTCCTGCGCGCTCTAAGTTAAAGAGTGCTGCTGCATGATCAGTATCTCTGAACATGTAAGAGGTCGTTTGATAAATCGGTACGGCTCGGGCTGCGTAATCGCTATCCGGGCGCTGTCCGGCATGCAAGCTTAATGTATCAGGGCGAATATAGTGAGGTTTGCTCATTTTGTGCTCTCTATACGAGACGGCAATAGCCTTGCCTCAAAGGTTTAGGTCGCGAACTCATACCATTATTAAGCTGATTTATGAATCCATGATCTCGCTAGGTGGATTTAATGACCCATGACAAAAACGCACGACACCGTTCCCTATGGTGTTAGCTTCAGCTATTATTATACTCGGCTTGAAGATCTATCTCGAGAATGCCAGAATAAATGATGCCAAATTTTAACGCTGTAAAGGCCCTCGCCTTTGACTACTATGGCACAATCGCCAATAAGGGAGCCCTTTCCAGCGTTGTTGATGGGCATTTTCCGGGGCAAGGTGACGCGCTTACCAAACTCTGGTTTTCGACATGCCAGCGCTATTGCTTCCAGAACGGCATGATGAACCGCTATGCGCCATGGGATGAACTAACAAAAGCAGCACTTGATTATGCCTGCAGTGATTTGAACATCCCCATACCTGAAGCAGTGCGCACCGAGCTTATTGACGCAGACGCATCCCTGCCGGTCTACGCAGAAGTACACAAAGCTTTACCGAGACTAGCAAAAAAATTCTCTTTATATGTCTTATCCATGGGGTCGGCATGGATGATCAAGCGGTCCCAACAGAACGCCGGGGTCGATGGCCACTTTACAGACATCATCACGACCGAGCAGGCAAAAATCTATAAACCCAAACTGGAAGCTTACGAACTTGCACTTCGTGAGACAGGGTTGGAGAAAAATCAACTTGGATTTGTTTCGGGAAATTCGTTTGATGTAATTGGATCAAAGAATTTTGGACTGCCAACGATTTGGGTCCGCAGGCATAATCAAGCACTTGATGGATTGGGGCTTGAGCCGGATCTCATTGTCGACGATCTTTTGGCCATGGCTGATATTCTAGGGGCTTCTGGATAAACACCCCTCTGCACAAAAACACAACAATATTATAACGAAAAATCCGAAATTCACGCGCGGTAACTGCAATTCAGTCCGTTACTGCTGAGACCATGAAAGCAAACGCGACATTTTCTGGTCCATATTTTGCTCATGGGGTGATCCGTACAATAACGGCAGTCTTTGACCGCCATACCACCCAAATTATTATAGGTATTGCCGTCCTTATCCTCGCCTATGATCCCATTATCTGGCTGATCAACACATGGCTTGACCCATCATATGACTCCAAAGGTCTATTGGTCTTTATTGCTTGTGCGGTCCTCTTTGGCTGGAGCGTTTCAAGCCCCCTCATTGATAATAAACCCGGCAAAAAGCGGCTTGCATTTTTATTGATTGGACTGACGGCGTTGCTTCGCCTGGTCAGCCAATTAATGGCAATTAACACGATCGGGGCACTTGCGCTTATTGCAGACGTTTACGCAATCGCACATCTATGCGGACTTAATTCACGGCGACGCGCCATCGCGCCTTTTTGGTTGGCTGCGAGTTTTGCCTTCTCACTGCCTCTTGAGCGCATATTTCAACGCACCATTGGTTACGGCCTACAACATCTCTCCGCTGACGGTGCTTGCTTTATGCTTGGTGGGTTATTCGAGAATGTCATGTGCAACGGGGTACGTATTTTTCTCAATAATGTAGATGTGCTTGTCGATCTGCCCTGCTCCGGGGCACGCACCATCCTTTTGCTGTTTCTATTCTTTTGCCTATTAGCGAGTGTTATTCGCCCATCGCTCAAAATGGCATGTTTTGGCGGTGTGATCATGATCAGTGCTGGTCTTGTCGCCAATGTCCTGCGGATCACGGTACTGGCCATCGGCATCGCCTTTCCTGAGAGCTTTTTCAATATCGATGTGATGGCTGAGCCATGGCATAGTCTCATCGGCCTTGTGATGTTGGCGCTTGCAGGCACAGCTCTTATGGCCTGGGCACGTATGAGCGCTCATGACTCACGTTACATTAAACGCAGCTCAAACGCAGAAAATCACGGCCCATCACCTGTCCCTATCATCCATAATGTTCCCGACCGGATCAGACATCACGGTTGGTGGTTGGAAGCGCCAATTTTAATAAAAATACAAAAGAGAAGTTGGCGATTTCCAGATTTCATCCAGCTTGGCAGCAACGGCAAAAACCTTGGTCTTGCCTTCCTATTTTTGGCATCGGCCGTCATCATTGTGAGCTTGCCCCGCCACCCGGTTGATATCGCGAAGAAGGTAGTTTCGGTTCCCATGCCCACCTATCTTGCCGGACATTTTGTCAAGCCCGTACCACTTACGGCGCGTGAAAAGTCCTATTTCGTCAAATATGGCGGCGCCGCCAAAAAGGCCGAATATGGACCGCACAATCTGTTGATCGTCCGCACCTCTTCTCCGTTGCGGCATTTGCATGCGCCGGATGAGTGTTTGCGCGGCCTTGGCATGAAGGTCGATTATCTGGGCGTTCGCTATGCCCCGGTACCAACCGCCATTTATAAAGCGGTCACACCTGACGGGGAGGCATACCTCATTGACGTGACCTTCATGTCCGATAAAGGCCACGTCACCACTAATGTTTCCGAAGCCGTTTGGCATTGGATCAACACCCCTGGTTCAAGCTGGACTGCGATACAGCGCATCTCCTCCGTTGAAACATCGGATAGAGAGCGCCAGCACTTTGAACGCGCCGTCATCGCCAGCCTCGATTTGCCGATTTCCACATCACAGTCAAACCTTTCACTCACCAAGGGAAAAAACGATGTTAGACCATAATTTAAGAAGGTTATTTCAAATCGCGTTGTTATTAATTTGCACGACCTTGCTCCTCGCTTTAACAACTGGCAAGACGCTCTCAGTTCCGCTTGCCAAAGACGATATGAGTGGCAGGGTTAAAGCGGAGATCAACGGTAAAACGCTCTATTTTCCAACCCTGAAGATTGATATTGCCTCCGACATTCAGGGTGATCTTGCGACAGTTACCGTTACACAAACCTTCGCAAATCCCACCAGTTCACCTCTGAATGCAACCTATCTATTTCCACTTAATAAAGACGCCGCTGTGTATTCCATGGTGATGAAAACCAATAATGAAATTGTCATTGCTCAAATAAAAGAAAAACAGGAAGCAAGGCGGGAGTTTGAGACGGCAAAGCAGCAAGGCAAAACCGCAAGTCTTTTGGATCAACACCGCCCCAATATGTTTACCCAAAGCCTCGCTAATCTGATGCCGGGCCAGCCCATTGAGATCACCTTAAAATATACGCAAGCCGTCCCGCGGGTTGATGGCAAATATGAATTGGTTCTGCCGCTTGTGGTTGGTCCTCGCTATAAAGGATCAAAACCCCAAGCAAATACCGTCCAATCTGATGATAACGCATTTCCGAATATGTGGGACGACAAACCAGGCTTGCAAAAAATTGCACAGGATAAACAAAGCGAAAGTTCTAAAACTCAAGACACGCCTAAAGGTCAATGGGTCTTAGAACCGGTCCCGGATACCCCACCTGTTTCCGGGTTGACAATCCCTGACACCATTGAGAAAGACCGTGTGTCGATCACCATCAACCTGGCGTCTGGCGTTGCAATCAAAAATGTAACCTCCTCCACTCATGACATTTCGGTTGATGGAGACAACGGCACCAAAACGATTACCCTTGCCAATGCACAGACAATAGATAATGCAGACTTTGTCCTGCGGTACCAACTGGCAGGGCAGAAATTGGAAGCCGGCCTCCTCACCCATCATGATAAGAGCGGCGGATATTTCAGCTTGTTAGTGGAACCTCCTGCCGCACCCTCAGCTAAAGATATCACGGCTCGGGAAATGGTATTTGTTCTCGATACATCTGGATCGATGTCCGGCAACCCGATGAAAGCCAGCAAAATCTTCATGCGCTATGCTTTGAACACATTGCGGGAAAATGATTATTTCCGCATTATCCAATTCAACAATGCTGCCAGCGAATTTACTAACGCTCCTGTTCGCGCAACCTCGCAAAACATTGTCGCCGGATTAACCTATGTAGACAGCCTCACCGTCAATGGGGGTACAGAAATTCCCACCGCCATCAATAAAGCCTTCGAACAAAAAGAAATCGCCGGGACGAAACGGATTGTGACGTTCTTAACCGATGGATATATCGGCAATGAAGGTGAAGTATTACGTTTGATTGCCCGTAAAATCGGCGCGGCCCGCATTCATGCATTTGGTGTCGGGACGTCTGTAAACCGTTTTCTAATTGGCGAAATGGCACGCAAGGGAAGAGGCTTTGCCCGCTTCATTGATCCCACGGAATCTGATCGTGATGCTGCTATCAGCTTAGCTCAAAAACTGCAAAGTCCAGTCCTAACCGATATTCATATCGATTGGGGGGACCTGGATCCCAAAGACGTAACGCCAACCCTTATTCCCGACCTCTTCGCAGGCAATTCACTTCGCATTCAAGGGCGGTTCAATAAAACAGGCACGCATACCGTATTTATTAATGGTCTTGTGAATGGTCGCAAGGCTCGCCTGCCCTTAAAGCTTGAATTGACAGATGAAAATAGCACCTCGAATAGCAAAGCCATTCCCCTAACTTGGGCACGCTCACAAATCGCCGATCAAATGCGGCTTTTTACTACCCCGAAAGATTTACGGGCCGGCGGAGAATCCGACAAAATGATTAAGCGGAAGGTAACAGAGCTTGGCCTCCGCCATGCCTTGATGACCCAGTGGACATCTTTTGTTGCCGTATCAAAAAAGGTGGTCAACCCAGAGCCACATCTCAACAAAAATGTTGAAACGCCTCATCATATGGTCAAAGGAATTACTGAAAAAGCCTATGGAACCAAGGGCTTGAAAGCTATTCGAATGCCATCTCCCACTCCTCCCTCAGGCCCCCTTCAGCATGCGAATAACGCACCTATGATTAATCAAAAGGTCACTTATAATTTTCAAGGCGGTTCAACGCCAGAACCGTCAACCATCGCTGGAATGCTGTTGATGTTTCTCATGATGTTGTGGCTGATTAATCGGAGTTATATAAGAAACTCATAAAACTGGCTTAAACTTATCGGGTGCTGTTTGGTAAATCTGTTGCCATCTCGAACAACGACCAAGCGGTACCCGATTTAAACTCAGTAACCAAGGTGCATAAATCTCTATATTTTCTACGTCACAATAGATATGCTGCTCCAAAATTATTGAACCGTTGGCAGTCATCCAAATGAGCGCACACATTCTTGTCGTTGATGACGATCCGCATATTCTCGATGTTATTTGCTTTGCTCTCAATAAAGAGGGCATGAGGACCCTTACAGCCCAGAATGGACGAGAGGCTCTCCGGCTTGTTTCAGAGAACACGTTGAGCCTAATCGTGCTCGATATTGGCATGCCGGAACTGGATGGATTAGAAGTTTGTAAACAAATCCGCAAGGCCTCGGAACTTCCCATTCTCTTCCTCTCATCTAGAGACGAGGAAGTTGATCGGATTATCGGTCTCGAAATCGGTGGCGATGATTATGTGACAAAGCCGTTTAGTCCGAGAGAATTGGTCGCACGCATCAAAGCCATTCTCAAGCGGAGCCTACCTGATCAATCCACTATCTCCACCCAAAGCAATCAAGAGACAATAGACGAAAAAATTCTGCAAGTTGGCGAACTTACGTTGGACCCAAGCAAGCACAGAGTATCATGGGAAGCCCAAGAGGTTGAACTGACTTCCACTGAATTTCTCATATTAAAAGGCCTGATGGCCCAGCCTGACCGGGTATTTGAGCGCGCCCAGATTATGGATAAAGCCTACGGCAACAATATTAATGTCAGCGATCGCACAATAGACAGCCATATCCGTCATATAAGGAGCAAGCTTGCGACGGTTGGATGCGATGGCATGATTAAAACCGTTCATGGCGTCGGCTACAAACTGACATCGCAACACTAATATGATCTTTGGCTAAGACAATTCTTGAATCATGATTCAGTATATCAAGCACGTGCTAAACAAACTCTTTGCACGAGCTTTTCCACTTCCTCTACGAGGTATTTTACTGATTGTGAATATGACTGTCGTACTGTTGCCTCTTGGTAGCATTTTCTTTTTCCGCATTTATGAAAACCAATTAATCGGTGAGACCGAAGTTAATCTCACCTCACATGCGGCATTCATTGCAGAGGCGTACAAAAGTGAAATTGCTGCGCGGGTAAGTGATCCGGCTGAGTACGGCTTAGCATTAGATAATCCTCCACCTTTCGATACTGGGGAATATTACAAACCCATTCCTCAAACAATCGACCTCGCGTCAGATCCAATACTTCCACCAAGACCGGATGGGATACTGCCTGACATGGAACCAGATCCTATAGCCGTCAGTGTTGGTAATGAGCTCACGAAGCTCATGATTGAGATCCAGAAAACAACACTCGCCGGAATGAAAGTCCTTGATTTTAAAGGCATAAGTGTCGCCGGTCGTTTTGAGCTGGGCCTATCTTTTGCCCATGTTGATGAGATAAAGAGAGCACTAAATGGTGAATATGTCAGCCTGATGCGCCAGCGTATATCTGATGAGCCACCCCCCCCTCTTTACTCAATCAGTCGAGGAACCGGCATCCGTTTATTCATTGCCTACCCGATCCGTCATAAAAACCGCTTGTGGGGAGTTGTCTATGTTTCCAGAACACCGAAAAGTATTCTGAAACATATGTATGCAGAGAAAAATAAATTAATCTGGGCAGGGCTAACCGTAATCGCCCTAACCCTACTCATCGGTGCTTTAACATCCTGGACGATCGCCCGTCCGATTTATCGTTTGATTGAGCAGACCAGGCGTATCTCAGCCGGTGAACGTGATGGTTTACACTCATTGCGTGATCCAAGAACAAAAGAGCTACAGCTTTTATCTGATAGTTTCTTAGAAATGGCTGCATCTTTACAAAATCGGTCTGACTATATTCGGGACTTCGCAAGTCATGTCTCTCATGAATTCAAAACACCTCTCACATCCATAGGAGGAGCTGCGGAGCTGTTACTTGAGCATTTTGATACAATGTCTGAAAAGGAACGTGCCCGCTTTTTGAATAATATCACACATGACACGGACCGCTTGCGGCGCTTGGTCTCCAGATTACTGGAGCTTGCACGTGCCGACAACATTGCGCCAACACATGAGCCCTTTAATATTCACACCGGTCTCAAGGCCATTCACCGTAAATATAATAGCTCTTCATTCGAGGTGCATTATGAGGAAGAAAGCCCTTTCTCCGTGATCATATCGGAAGACAATTTCCATATTATTCTGTCGAATATGATTGAAAATTCAATGCACCATAACGCGTCGAAAGTTACTATATCGGTGGCTGGCAGCGAAAATAATGAGGTCCATCTCACCATTGCGGATGACGGAGATGGTATTTCCTCGACCAATATGGAAAAGATTTTCACACCCTTTTTTACGACCCGGCGCGAACAAGGAGGTACAGGGCTCGGTTTAGACATCGTCAAGTCGCTTATTGAAGCTCACAAGGGATCCATACGCTGCCTGTCCGGCGATAAAGGCGCAATTTTTCGCCTCGCATTACCTGTCGCCTCTATGTCGGTGCCGTGACTTTCAGATAATGCCGAATTAAGCTATATTTCAAATAGCGCTGTAAGCTATGGATCAATTTTATGAATTTACGCCCCAGCCTTGTGATAGAGCCAAGTCGTTGCAGCACCTGCGCCGTTCGCAATCAGGCTGTGTGTGGTGCACTAAATGATGTTGAGCTTCAGCGCCTTAGCCAAATTTCCAGGGCACGCAAAGTTAAAGCAGGCCAAATTATTATATCTGATGAACAGCCCGCGGACTTTTTTGCCAATATTATCTCCGGTGTTGTCAAACTGACCAAAACCATGCCGGATGGGCGCCAACAGATTGTGGGTTTACTATTTGCCCCTGATTTTCTTGGGCGGGCTTACAGCACACACAGCTCAAGCTTTGCAGAAGCCTCAACGGATGTTGATTTGTGCTGCTTTCCTCATGATAGTTTTGAGCGTATCCTTAAAGAATTCCCGGATCTTGAGCATCGCTTATTTGAACATACTCTTGATGAGCTCGATTCGGCGCGAGAATGGATGCTTCTTTTAGGGCGCAAAACGGCGGAAGAAAAGGTAGCTAGCCTCTTATTCATGATCGCAAAGAGATCAACACAAGTAGGTTGCGCGTGCATTCCCGCAGATACATCGCCTAAATTCGAATTACCGCTTACACGAGCTGATATGGCCGACTATCTCGGACTGACGATTGAGACCGTAAGTCGGCAAATTACTCGTCTAAAGACTAAAAATATCATCCGCCTCACTGATAACCGCCATTTTGAAGTCCCCGAATTATATGCACTTGCCGAGGTGGCAGGACAGGAATTTGAATGAGTCCTCAACCTAGAGCGTTATGAGGCTAAATTAAATTCCATATCCACCCAAGGATTTACCTTCTCAAAGCGTCTTAAGACAAAAGCGTGATGGATAATGGATGGATGATCCAAGCGACCAGCGTCTGATCCGCAAAGCGATCAATGGTGACAGCGAAGCTTTTACAAGCCTCGTTGAACGTTATTATTCGATTATTTTTCGCATAGCCTATAAGTGGTCTGGCACACAAAGCGACGCTGAAGATATTACCCATGATGTCTGCGTTAAACTTGGTCAAGCAATAAGAAGCTTTAAGGGAAAATCGGCTTTTTCCAGTTGGCTATATTGTGTCACGTTAAATACGGTCCGGGATTTTCAAAGATCTCGAAAACGCCAAATGGAAACTATCAGCGCTTTGGCCTTTATTTCCGAGGCAGCATGCCCTCCAGATGCGGAATTGCGCGCAGAGCAAGATCATCTATGGAAAGCTGTTCACACTCTGCCCGAAAAGCAGCGTGATGCAATTTTACTCATATACAGCGAGGAGCTTAGTCATGCTCAAGCTGCTGAGATTATGGATTGCGCTGAAAGTACCGTGTCGTGGCATGTGCATGAAGCGAAAAAGCAACTGCGGAGGCTGTTAAAGGACACAAACTATGGATGATCGTGACCTTAATAAGCTGAAGGATATTGAAATCCCTACTCCATTGTCCACAGCAAAGCAGGGCACGATCCGTGCTGCGCTGCTTTCCTTTGAAGTAGCGCATGACCAAAAGACTAAAAAGAAAAAAGATAACTCAGCACACCAAGGATCCAATACCATCATCCGTCTTATCTCCACAATCGTTGGAAGACCAATGGAGTGGATCATGCAAAGACGCGTTATCGCCGCATCACTTATAACAGGTGTCCTACTTATTCCTATGGGCGCTTATCTTATGCAGCCAAGTCATAAGCCAATGGCCCCCATCGGGATGTTTGACATAAGTAAGGAACAAGAACTGCGCAGCCAACTCAATGAAAAAGACAAACAACCCAAAAAAATAGCGAAATCCGAATATGACGGACTTGCCAGGCAGGACAATAAAGATACGGAATCGGGAAAATCAAAACATCTGAGACCAGGTTATGCAAACAGACAACCCACAAAACCGGCAAATAAGCCTATGTCAATCCAGGGCGGTGACGCAAAAAGTCTAGGCGGTAAAAGAGCAAGGACAACCGCGGTAAAGCCCAACGACGGCAAAAAACAATCTTCGAGCAGCACTTTTCATTCGCTGGGAACGGTCTATGACAGGGTTTCTCCAAGCCCCGAAACACCGTCCAGAGACCGGTTTAAGCGCTTTGAGTCCAATCCCGTCAAAGCTGTTTCCCAAACGCCAGTGTCTACATTTTCAATCGATGTTGATACCGCCTCTTATGCCTTTGTCCGGCGGATGTTGGAGAACGGTAGGTTGCCATCAAAGGATGCCATCCGCGTTGAGGAGTTGATCAACTATTTCTCCTACGACTACCCGTATCCAGAAGGCGCCGAAACGCCCTTCAGACCAAGTGTCTCGGTTTATCCAACCCCCTGGAATTCAAACACTAAGATCGTTCATATCGGCATTAAAGGCTATGACATCATCCCTGATGAAAAGCCACGCTCAAACATCGTCTTTTTAATCGATGTTTCAGGCTCTATGAGCAGCAGGGATAAGCTCCCACTTCTCAAGACCTCTTTCCGTCTACTTATTGACCGGTTGGAAGCAGACGACACAGTTGCCATTGTTACTTATGCAGGCAGAGCAGGCACAATCCTTGAGCCCACAAAGGTCAAAGACAAATATAAAATTCTTAGCGCGCTCAATCGGCTGGAATCCGGCGGATCAACCGCAGGCGCTCAAGGCATTCGCAGAGCTTATGAATTGGCGGAAAGCGTTTTCGATAAAGAGGGCGTCAATCGCGTTATCCTGGCGACCGATGGTGATTTTAATGTTGGTATTACCGATCATGGTGAACTTAAAAACTATATTAAACGCAAACGCAAAAGCGGTATTTTCCTCTCTGTTCTCGGGTTTGGCCAGGGTAACTACAATGATGCCCTGATGCAGGTCCTGGCGCAGAACGGCAACGGTAATGCGGCCTATATCGACACTCTTAAGGAAGCGCAGAAGGTCCTCGTTGAAGAGGTAAGCTCAACGCTCTTCACAATTGCCAAAGACGTTAAGATCCAAATCGAGTTCAACCCAGCGCTTGTTTCAGAATACCGCCTTATCGGTTATGAAACCCGCAAGCTGAAACGCGCTGATTTCAACAATGATAAGGTGGATGCCGGCGACATTGGTTCGGGTCACACCGTGACCGCTCTTTATGAAATCACGCCATCTACCAGCAATAAAAAGCTAATCGATGATTTGAGATATCAAACTCCAGGTGCAGAGAAAAAAACTGTCTCCACCAATGAATATGCATTCCTAAAAATGCGCTACAAACTGCCTAAGCAATCAAACAGTAAGCTTCTGACTATTCCGATCATCAAAGACATGGAACAGAGCCTTGATTCAATATCCAGTGACATGCGTTTTGCTGTAAGTATTGCTGCTTTTGGACAGAAGCTTCGCGGAAATACGCATTTAGAAGACTATGGTTATGACAAAATCCGCGCGCTTGCCGCAAATGCACGTGGCAAGGACCCATTTGGTTACCGCAGTGAATTTCTACGCCTTATAGATCTGGCTAAATCACTTACCTCATCTGCAGCAACCAAACCGAAGGCTGAGTGAATTGGGATATATCTACAACGTCATACTCACAAAATGGTTCAGGCCCTGGGACGGCTAATTTCTTTACCTGTTTGATTGTTGGTGGTTATTGCTGTTTGGTATATTTTCTCAACCTGCCAACCAATATCATAGGGAGACCGGCTTGCGACCTGATCGGCTCATTACAAAGGCCCTGCAGCCATTTTGGCGCATGACGCGTGGGCTAACACTTGGCGCCCAGGGGGTCATTCTAAACCATGAAAACCAAGTGTTGCTTATTCGTCATGGATACCAGCCCGGCTGGCATTTTCCTGGCGGCGGTGTGGAATGGAATGAGACGATTGTAACGGCTCTAAAGCGGGAACTTCATGAAGAAGCAGGGGTCGAGCTGACCGGACCACCGGTGCTACATGGAATTTTTGCAAATTTCAGCAACTTTCCTGGAGATCACATCTCCCTGTTCATTGTACGCGATTGGTTACAGCACAAAATTCCAGAACGTAATTACGAGATTATGGAACAAGGTTTTTTCGGCATAAATGACTTACCCGACGGCACAGTCAGCCCTGTCAGAAGACGGCTCGCCGAAATTGTGGATCAAACACCCTTGCAAGAGGTTTGGTAGTCGGAGATTGTGAATTACTCTCCAAAACGCGTTCGATCATGCGGCGCCCCGTAATCCACCTCAGGGCCAAGAGGTATGATCCTGGTCGGATTAACTGTTGCATGCGAGCCATAATAATGCCTTTTGATATGCTCCATGTTTACTGTCTCCGCAATGCCCGGCATCTGATAGAGATCTCTAACGTAATGCGACAAATTTTGATAATCGAGAATCCGTTTTAAATTGCATTTGAAGTGCCCAACATAAACCGGGTCGAAACGCACCAATGTTGTAAAAAGCCGCCAATCAGCTTCTGTGATGTTTCTCCCCATAAGATAGCGCGTGGCTGATAGCCGCTCCTCTAACCAATCAAGTGTATTAAAGAGAGCACGAAACGCCTCTTCGTAAGCCTCCTGCGTCGTGGCAAAACCGCATCTGTAGACACCATTGTTAACCGTCTCATATATGCGAGCATTAACGGTATCAATGTCATCTCGTAATGCTTCTGGATAATAATCATGGGATGGTCTGCCTGATACATTAAATGCAGAATTGAACATACGAATAATTTCTGAAGATTCGTTAGAGACAATCGTTTCGCGGTCTTTATCCCAAAGCACTGGAACAGTAACCCGGCCTGTATAATTGGGTGACGCCTTTGTGTAGATTTCATATAGGCGTCGCATACCATTAACACGATCTCCTGTAGCCTCTGGAAAATTGTCATCAAAGGTCCATCCCTCAGCGCCCATATCAGGGTGCACCACATCAACGCTAAAGGCCCCCTCTAACTCTTTTAGCTTGCGAAAAATCAGCGTGCGATGAGCCCACGGACATGCATAGGACACATAAAGATGGTAACGCCCAGCCAAAGCCTTGAAACCTGGCTCACCTGAAGGTCCCTTTTCACCGTCAGGCGTGATCCAATTCCGGAACTGGGCATCTTGACGGACAAAACGCCCCTCTGTGGACTTGGTATCATACCAGCGGTCATGCCATTCACCTTCAACAAGAAGTCCCATATCGATGCCCTTGCACAATGGTTTATATGAGACTGTAATAACTTTGGGTCTTGGGTCTGCTATCAACATAGCCAAATCCATTTGCTTATTTGGCTGTTGGTCAATATTGCAGTCTCATAATGTTTAATGAACCCACAGAAATGAGATACAAAAGTTTATCATATAACCAATATGCAATCTGATCCTCAACACGCACATCTCATGACGCTGTTTGAAACCGCGGTGAAGTCAGCTCATCCGGATGTATGTCTTCCTGCGTTTCTGCCTGACCTGGACATTTCGGAAGATATGCTTGTGCTCGGAGCCGGCAAAGCCACTGCAGCTATGGTGTGTGCAGTTGAAAAACATTATCGTAAACAAGGTCTTGCCAATAAAATTAAGGGCCTGG
Source organism: Methyloligellaceae bacterium (assembly GCA_965224165.1). GTDB lineage: Bacteria > Pseudomonadota > Alphaproteobacteria > Rhizobiales > CBDCYM01 > CBDCYM01. Next base: position 3,738,836 of record CBDCYM010000011.1, read on the forward strand.
CTGTCACGCGTCATGGTTATACGCTACCCACAGATTTCATTGAGCTCGTTGAAGCAGGTCATCCTGTGCCGGATACGGCCGGCTCCGATGCGGCACAGAAATCACTTAACCTCGCAACTGAGGCTGGTCCCAAGGATATTGTGCTTGTTCTCATATCCGGTGGCGCTTCAGCACTTTGGACTCTGCCTGTTGAGGGCGTTAGTCTCGCAGAAAAACAACAGCTCACCCGAACTCTTCTGGCTTCCGGGGCGCGTATTACTGAAATCAATTGTGTGCGCCGGCACCTCTCCAAGATCAAAGGTGGCCGGCTGGTCGCGGCTGCCCAAAATTGTCAATCACTTTTAACGCTTGCCATTTCTGATGTGCCTGGCGACGATCCGGCCAGCATCGGGTCTGGGCCGACCGTCGGCGACTTGAGTACGCTTGAAGAAGCCCGTGAAATCATCAAGGCTTATGATATTTCCCTCACTCCCGCCCTTAAGAAGGCATTGCGAAATACCGACAATGAAACCCCATCACCTGACGATCCGCTTTTTGCACACACCACCTACAAGCTTATTGCCACACCAGCCATGTCTCTTGAAGCTGCGGCAGCGGAAGCAGGAAGGCTTGGCTATGAGCCTATACTTCTGGGCTCTGATCTTGAAGGTGAAGCCCGGGATCTCGCCAAACATCATGCTACACTTGCTCTCAAGGCACGAGGAAAAGGCCAGCGCCTTGTGCTGATGAGCGGTGGAGAAGTAACCGTTACAATCCGGGGCAATGGTCGTGGCGGCCCCAATCAAGAATATGCACTCGCACTTGCTCTAGCCCTAGACGGTGCCGACGGTATTTGGGCGATTGCATGCGATACAGATGGTGCGGATGGAGGACAAGGTCTGGCTGATGATCCTGCCGGAGCAACAATAAATTCCACAACTTTGAAGCGCGCTAAAAGCCTTGACCTCAATGCTGTCAATTTTTTAAAAAATAACGATTCAGGTGGTTTTTTTGCTGCTCTGGATGATCTCGTTACCCCAGGTCCAACACAAACTAATGTCAATGATTTCAGAGCGATTCTCATTGACCCTTGATTTTTTTTGATATCGTGAGGTAAGTCGGTCAGTACTCATGCCTAAATCACTTGCAAGTTCCGCATATTCCATTAAGACAATGATATTATCCCACCTCAGTCATGTGGTTCGTTCCTTGAAAAGCTTCACACAAATTGCTTATTTTTTAGGCACCTTAGCTATCGTAAGTACAATACAGATTGTGCCCGCTCAAGCGGATTTAAGCCTTTGCAACACAACGGCAAGCCGGGTTGGTGTTTCGATCGGCTATAAGGACTCAAAAGGCTGGGCGACTGAAGGATGGTGGAACGTCGCATCTCATACATGCGAAACTCTCCTTAAAGGCAATCTTATCGCCCGCTATTATTACGTTCATGCCGTAGATTATGACCGTGGTGGTGAGTGGACTGGAAAATCCTTCATGTGCACAGATAATAAAGCCTTCACGATCCGTGGCGTCAGTGAATGTGCAAAACGTGGCTACAAGAGGACAGGTTTTTTTGAAGTTGATACTCAAGAAGAAGAAGAATGGACTGTCCGACTCACCGACCCATCCGAAAATGGCCAAAAGGCCAGATAATAGAGCGTTATGAGGGCGTGGGTTATCTATATCACAGGCGCTAACTCAAGAGTTGTAAGGATGCATTTACGCTCAACATATTCCAACAAACTCTGTCATCCCCGAGATATGCCGGCCCAAGTAGTCAGTCAGCCCCAACGCAAATCCGTGTATATCATCGGGGATCCAAGCAGCGCTGCGTGTGTCCCGAGACGCAAGTAAGCCGTGCCATACAATTTTTATTTTGCGCTATCGCTTCGCTACATGATCACTTGAGGCCAAAAAAAATGGATCCCGTCTCGCGCGCTTGGATTACCTCATTGGCAAACTCATCCTTCGGGCTGGCGCTTGGACGGGATGACGGAGGGGCCAGTTATTTTTCCTTAAGTTAGCGCCTGTGGTTATCTAAATCCCCTGCCCTTCAACCTCACGTGCCAGCTCTTTTTCGGTTTGACGTGCAGAGTCTAAAAATGGATAAACTTCGAGGACCTTACGGTAAGCCTTAAGAGCAGCTTTTTTGTCCCCCAACTCCCTCATGATCAAACCCAATCCATTTATGGCTTGGAAATGCCGAGGATCGAGAGCTAAAACACGACGGATATCGCCGAGGGAATCCTCAAATTTATTCTGCAGGAAATAAACAGTCGCACGCCTATTCCATCCTTCAGAATATTGAGGCGCTAAATGCACAACACGATCTAAAATACGGATAGCCGTATCAAGATCTGATTTTTGTACCAGCTGGTCAGCGCGCTTAATAAGAAGATTAATTGTATCGCTTCCGGATTGCATCCAGAGCTTTTCGATAGCCTCGGCAATAAGCTGAGCATTTTCAGTACTCTCAGCCGCTTCGAGACGCTCGTAAAGATTTTCTAATAGTGCCTTTCTATTTTTTGTATTTTTCTTAGGCACAGCGGGACGAAATTGTGCATCCGGGAGATGCGGCCCAAGCTGCTCACCTTGCATAGCGTTTTTTGCCGAGGCGCTACCGATCCAAATAAGCAGAGCCAGAAATACGACGCCCCATGCTAAGCCACGCATAAATTGAAGATACAAATCCGTTCTCATGAACACAGTCTAACTGAGCCCATGCAAAGAACAAAGGGGCTATCTGCTTTTCTCTATCAAATATTTGTGCCAGTGGTTAGCGAATAAAATACCTAATTACCTAAACTTTGCCCCTAACCCTGGCGAGCTTTGAAGCGACGGTTCGTCTTATTGATCACATAAAGACGGCCACGGCGCCGCACAACGCGATTATCGCGATGGCGTTTGCGCAAAGATTTGATTGAATTTCTAATCTTCATTGTTCTCGACCACCTATTGGCAGCCCTCAAATCATAAAAGTTTTATTACAGGTTCACCGCATGTCCCGGAAAGCTTGGACACTACTCAGTCATTACCTCAATGTCAATTCAGACCCCTACCAGATAATACAGGTTATTTAACGATTCCTTGTCTGGCGAGCGAAACCATATTCGGCACACCCTGGGCAACCCTTTCAAAATTCAACGGGTTTAAGTTTTTTATCAAGAACACGCAGCACTGTACGTAAATCATGTCCGCGCTTGAGAATAAGGCCGGTTGCCGTGATGACGGCATAGGCTCCCTGTCTACGGCTATATTTGGGACTTTTTTCGATGCGGTAAATTGGGATTTCACTTGTGCGTCGGAAGATAGAAAAAACGGCTTTGTCCCGAAGCATATCAATCGCATAGTCACGCCATTCACCAGCTGCAACCCTGCGGCCATAAATATCTAGGATCTGTTTAAGTTCTCTACGGTTAAACGATACGCTGTTACTATATATTGGTGTGTAAGTTGATTGTACGACATGCCCCATACTCGCTATGCGAGAATTGGGGTAAAATGCTATTGGTTCAATATCGCTCATGGCGCCTCCTGGTCAATGGGCACAGTATTATATGATCGCGATCTCAGCGAAAGAATTCAAGGGGTTAAAGCGAGATAAAATCACATATAGCGCAACAAATAGAAATAATTATCACCATTAAAGCTGAATTTAGTTTTTATTCAGTGCTAATTGAGGCTTCTATTTAAGTTAGTTTGTTTATTGGACTGTGGGTTTAAATAACTCTCTTGGCACACGCCTTGAAACATGTTGTAATATAAATCACAGTTTCGCCTAAAATCGGCCTTTGCTGTGCCGCAATAAGCTTGCAACTTATTGATGTTGCCTCTTGGCCCGGTCTGCTCAGAGGCTTCGGAAATCTCAGCCCCCCAGCCCCCCCGGGGTCTCCATTTCTTCAGATCGGGCCATTCCTATCCTAGTGTCCGTTTTGTACTAGGTTTGAGTTCACTCCAGGGCCGGTCCGCCGGCCCTTTTTTATTCACAGATGATTTTATTATCCGTGGCTTTATCGAAATTCTTGCCGCAAACTTATGTTTTTAGAGCTAAGAATCAGCGGTGGGGTCGTTGTGTGGAGTTTGAGGAGGCAGCCACGGATGAAGTCTGACACAATTAAAGGGGCAAAACAGTTTTCCTTCCAAGCCGAAGTTTCACGACTTCTCGAATTGATGGTCCATTCGGTTTACACTGAAAAGGATGTATTCCTGAGAGAGTTGATTTCAAACGCTTCAGATGCTTGTGATAAGCTTCGCTACGCTTCGGTAACAACGCCGAAACTACTTGGCGACGATCCCAACTTCAGAATTACCATTAAAATCGATAAAGAAAATAAGACACTTTCTATCAGCGATAACGGCGTCGGTATGAGCCGGAAAGAGCTGGTAGATAATCTCGGTACGATTGCCCGCTCGGGAACCAAGGCCTTCCTTGATAAGTTTAAATCTAAACAGGATGGTGCCCAACTCATCGGTCAGTTTGGGGTTGGATTTTATTCGGCTTTTATGGTTGCTGGTGAGGTTCGCGTTACCAGCCGCAAAGCAGGGGCTGCGAATTGTTATGTATGGGTTTCAGACGGTATTAGCGGGTACTCAGTCTCTAAATTGGCTAAGGAAAAATCCGACGCTTTTGAACGCGGTACGGAGGTCTTGCTTGTCTTAAAAGATGACGCCAATTTGTTTTTGGACGAATTGGAAATTGAACGCGCTGTCCGCGCTTATTCCGACCATATTTCATTCCCCATCGAACTAATGACTGCAACCGGGTGCACGCCGAAGCAACTCAATACAGCAAGTGCTCTTTGGATTCGCCCAAAATCAGACATTAAGGAGGATGAGTATCTAGCGTTTTATCGCCATGTTTCAGTGCCATTCGACCATCCGGCGCTCACGATTCACTACCACGCAGAGGGTCGGCACGAATACACCGTGTTGCTTTTTGTACCGTCCATGCGACCGTTTGATCTTTATGAACCAAGCCGTAAAGGGCGCGTACGACTTTATGTACGGCGTGTATTTATTACGGATGAAGCACATCTGCTTCCTGCTTACCTGCGGTTTATGCGCGGCGTTATCGATTCTCAGGACATGCCGCTTAATATTTCGCGCGAGATGTTACAGAATAATCCATTTGTTGATTCAATCCGAAAAGCAGTAACCAATCGGTCCCTTTCTGAACTCAAAAAATGTGCTCAAAAGGATAGGAATGCATTTCTCAAAATATGGGAAGCGTTTGGTCCAGCCCTTAAAGAAGGAATCTATGAAGATCCGGAACGTCGCGACACGCTACTAGAGATTGCCCAGTTTCAAACTACGGCAAGCGAGAACTGGCGAACACTGAAAGAATACATCCAAGACATGCGGGAGAACCAGACCGTCATTTACTATTTGGCAGGTGAGTCATTGTCTCAACTTAAGGCCAGCCCCCAACTTGAGGGCTACCGTGCCCGTGGCATAGAAGTTCTCCTATTGACGGATCCGGTCGATAATTTTTGGGTCACAAATGTGTCAGACTTTGAAGGCACCCCTTTTCAATCCGTAACTCAGGGTGATACGGATCTTTCTGTGTTCCCGCTTCTAAACGAAGATCAAGCCCCCAAAGAAGCACAAAAAACCAGCCCAGAAATGGCCGCTTTGCTGGTGGAGTTGAAAAAAGTTTTTGGCGACACTGTCAGCGATGTGCGCACTTCTGTCCGGCTTGTTGAAAGCCCGGCTTGTTTTGTTGCACCTCAAGAGGGACCAGATCGTGCGTTGGATAAATTGCTTAGCAGACAAGACAAAGGCGAGAGCACAGCGCCAATCCTGGAGATCAATGCGTCTCACCCCTTGACCGAGCATCTTGAGAAGACCATAAAAAAGAGTTCTGAAGTTGAGTTTATTGATCTCGCTTGGCTACTTCTCGACCAGGCCCGCATAATGGAAGGGGATCAACCTCATGATCCCACGAAATTTGCCGAACGACTCAATCGTTATGTCCTGGCTGCGTTGGAAAAAGAGCGAACAGGCGCTCTGAAAGCTGTTTTGGGAGGCGTCGGATTATCGAACTCAAAATAGTGATATTTTACCGCGGCAGAGTGCTTGACCCCATTAGGAACTTATCGATTGCATGTGCGGCTTGACGCCCCTCTCGTATTGCCCAAACCACAAGAGATTGGCCTCTGCGTATATCTCCGGCTGCAAAAATTTTTTCAACCGAGGTTTGATAATCATCCTCTGTGGCGCTTACATTGCCGCGTTTGTCAAGCTCCAGGCCAAGCTCATCAATCATGCCTTCATGCACCGGGTGTACAAATCCCATAGCCAGCAAAATAAGATCTGTCTTAAGATCAAACTCGCTTCCTTCGATTGGCTGCAGGTTTTCATCAACCCTGATACAATGCAGCTTCTCAACATGCCCGCGGCTGCCGGAAAAATGCTGGGTCAAGACACTCCAATCACGTTTAGCCCCCTCAGCCTGGCTTGAGGAAGTGCGAAGTTTTAAGGGCCAGTGCGGCCAGGTAAGCCCTTTATTTTCCTTTTCGGGCGGCATGGGAAGAATTTCCAGCTGAGTGACAGAGAGAGCGCCCTGACGGAAAGATGTGCCAATGCAGTCTGAGCCGGTATCACCACCGCCGATAACCACGACATGTTTGCCTCCCGCAAGTATCGGTTCAATTGCACCAAGTGGTTCTCCAGAAACTCGCCGATTTTGCTGGGATAAAAACTCCATAGCGAAATGAATACCCTGCAGCTTGCGCCCCTCGACGGGTAAGTCACGTGGTTTTTCTGACCCGCCTGTCAAAAGCACGGCATCAAATTCGTTTTTGATCTCGGTAATCGACTTCTGAACGCCCACATGGACATTGCAATGGAAAATAACGCCTTCCTGTTCCATTTGCGCAACCCGGCGCTCGATAAGCCGTTTCTCCATTTTAAAATCAGGAATGCCGTAGCGTAAAAGCCCTCCCGGATAGGCGTGTTTTTCATATACATGAACGTCATGTCCAACACGCGCTAATTGTTGTGCAGCCGCCAATCCGGCAGGACCAGAGCCGACGATTGCAACTCGTTTGCCAGTTGCCTTTTCGGGCGGCTCCGGCTGAACCCAACCTTCTTCCCATCCTTTGTCGATAATTGCACACTCAATAGTTTTGATCGTTACCGGTGTATCTTCGATATTCAGCGTGCATGAAGCTTCACAGGGTGCAGGGCAAACACGACCCGTCACTTCAGGAAAATTATTTGTTGAATGCAGGTTGAGGAGTGCAGTTTTCCAATCTGAATTGTAAACAAGGTCATTCCAATCAGGAATCTGATTACTAACTGGGCATCCCATATGACAATAGGGAATACCGCAATCCATACAGCGTGCAGCCTGCTTTACGACTTCATGATCGCTTAAGGGGATCAGAAATTCATTATAATTGCGAACGCGGTCTCCAGCCGGCAAATATTTGCGTTCCTGCCGATCGATCTCAAGAAACCCTGTGACCTTACCCATGATCTATTTGCCTCCCCTGAGACCAATTTCAAGCGTATCAGATTGTATAGTTGTTTGTTGCTGCTCTATTTCCCGAAGGGCGCGGCGGTACTCGACAGGCATGACTTTGACAAATTTCGGTAGATAGTCCACCCAGTTTTCAAGGATCTGTTTTGCCCGCCGAGACCCCGTATAATGCATATGATTTTCGATGAGTTGGTAAAGACGTTCTGCATCAAAGCGTGTCATATCATGCATGACGTCGACGAGCCCATGGCTTTCAAGATCACCACCTTGATGTCCTAATCGCTCCATGGTTTCATCTTCTGCCGTAACCGGTTCCAGATCCACCATGGAAAGATTGCAGCGCCGTTCGAAATCTTGGTCTTCATCGAGAACATAAGCAATACCACCAGACATTCCAGCGGCGAAATTGCGGCCCGTCGAACCAATGACCACCACAATGCCACCTGTCATATATTCACATCCGTGATCGCCAGTTCCTTCAACAACGGCGATGGCACCTGAATTGCGTACGGCAAAACGCTCCCCAGCAACGCCTCGGAAATAGCATTCACCGCAAATGGCACCATAAAGCACGGTGTTGCCAATGATGATCGAGTCTTCTGGAACAATTCCAGACTCTTGCGGTGGCCTGACAATAAGCCTTCCGCCTGAGAGCCCTTTGCCTACATAGTCGTTTGCCTCACCAATAAGGTCCAGCGTTACACCGGAAGCAAGCCATGCCCCGAAACTTTGACCAGCCGTGCCTTTAAACGCGATCCAGACAGTGTCCTCTGGCAGACCAGCATGACCATAACGCTTTGCGATCTCTCCTGACAACATCGTGCCGGTCGTGCGGTCGGTATTGTTAATCGTTAAGTCCAATTTTACGGGTTTGCGCTCATCAAGTGAGGTTTTTGCAAGCTCGATAAGTTTGTTATCGAGAACCTTATCAAGATGATGGTTTTGCCGCTCGCTATTATAAATGGCGATCTCTGGCGGGACTTCAGGCTTGTAAAACAGTTTTGTGAAATCAAGACCTTTGGCCTTCCAATGGTCAATCGCTTTCTCTTTATCCAAGGCATCGCTTTGACCGATCATCTCGCTGAATGTGCGGTAACCCATAGCTGCCATATATTCACGCACTTCTTCTGCGACAAAAAAGAAGTAGTTGATGATATGCTCTGGTTTACCTCGGAACTTCGCACGTAGAACGGGATCCTGCGTCGCAATGCCAACTGGGCAGGTATTGAGATGGCATTTGCGCATCATAAGGCACCCTGCAGCGATAAGAGGTGCTGTTGAAAAACCGAACTCATCAGCACCAAGAAGCGCACCAACCACAACATCACGTCCCGTCCGCAACCCACCATCAACTTGTACAGTGATACGGCCCCTAAGATGATTAAGGACTAAGGTTTGATGGGTTTCGGCAAGACCAATTTCCCAAGGAGAGCCTGCATGCTTTATCGAAGTCAGAGGCGAAGCACCCGTGCCGCCCTCAAAACCTGAAATCGTGACATGATCTGCGCGAGCTTTCGAAACACCAGCGGCAACAGTACCAACACCAACCTCCGACACAAGCTTGACGCTCACATCAGCTTGAGGGTTGACATTCTTTAGATCAAAAATGAGCTGCGCCAAATCCTCAATGGAATAAATATCATGATGCGGCGGTGGCGAAATGAGCCCAACACCAGGTGTTGAATGGCGGACCTTGGCAATAATGGAGTCAACCTTATGACCAGGAAGCTGCCCGCCTTCACCAGGCTTGGCTCCCTGAGCCATTTTGATCTGCATCATATCCGAATTGGCCAGATATTCGGTCGTAACGCCAAAACGTCCTGAAGCCACTTGCTTGATGGCTGAGCGCATGGAATCGCCATTGGCCATAGTCGAGAACCGGTCGGGCTCCTCACCACCTTCACCTGTATTGGATTTACCATCCATACGATTCATGGCGATAGCCAACGTGGTATGAGCTTCACGACTGATGGAGCCGAAAGACATGGCACCTGTTGCGAAACGCTTGACTATTTCCTTGGCAGGTTCAACCTCCTCAAGAGGAAGAGCGGATCGTCCCATATCTTCCGCTGTGCGGATACGGAACATGCCTCTTAGGGTCATGAGCTCTTTATCTTGCTCATTTACTTGGCGGGCAAACTCACGGTATTTGTCCGGCAGATTACCTCTCACGGCATGCTGAAGGTCCGCAACAACTTCCGGCCGCCAGACATGCACTTCTCCTCGCAGGCGGTAAGCATATTCCCCACCGACATCGAGCATGTTTTTGTAAACCGGGGCATCTGAGAACGCCAACCGGTGACGCTCCGTCGTTTCACGCGCGATCTCGTCAAGGCCTACGCCTTCAACTTGGGTATGCGTGCCTGTAAAATATTTCTCTACAAAGTCTGAAGCCAACCCAACAGCGTCAAAGATCTGCGCGCCGCAATAGGATTGATAGGTCGAGATGCCCATCTTGGACATCACTTTTAAGATACCCTTATCAATCGCCTTAATGTAGCGGTTGACGGCATCTTCATATGTTAGATCATCACCTAAACTATCCTGTATGGCGTTGAGTGTTTCAAAGGCAAGGTAAGGATTAATGGCTTCTGCCCCATAGCCTGCAAGCGTACAAAACTGATTGACTTCGTGAGCTTCGCCCGTCTCCACAACCAACCCAACTGAAGTTCTCAAGCCTCTACGGATCAGGTGATGATGTACGGCAGAGGTGGCAAGAAGAGATGGAATGCCAATACGCTCCTGACCGACCAGACGGTCTGACAAGATAATGATATTATTATCCTCCCGGACAACATCTTCCGCACGTGCGCATAAATTTTCAAGAGCCTCGCTCATACCTTCTGCGCCGGTGTCCGCTGCAAAGGTAATATCAAGTGTGGCTGTCCTAAAATTATTATCGGCGATATCTCCGATTTGGCGGATCCGTTCTAATTTTTCATTTGTTAGGATTGGTTGAGAGGCTTCAAGCCGGCGAACAGTTGACTGGCCTTCGCGATCAAGCAAGTTGGGGCGAGGACCGATAAAAGTCACGAGCGACATCACCAACTCTTCGCGAATCGGGTCAATCGGCGGATTGGTCACTTGGGCAAAGTTTTGCTTGAAATAGGTATGAAGAAGTTTTGGTTTTGATGAAAGCGCCGACAAAGGCGTATCCGTTCCCATAGATCCAACTGCCTCTTGGCCAGTATGAGCCATTGGGGCCATAAGGAATTTCAGACTTTCCTGGGTATAACCAAAGGCTTGTTGCAGGTCTAAGAGGCTTGTGTTGGTTTTTGCATGTTCATGACCGGCTGACGGCAAACTTCTCACTAAAATTTGCCCGCGATCCAACCATTCTTGATAGGGATGTTGCGTGGCCAGACTTGACTTAAGTTCATTGTCAGAAATGATGCGCCCTGCTTCCAAATCGATAAGAAGCATTTTTCCAGGCTGCAGACGCCATTTATGGGTAATTTTACTTTCCTCTGCTGGAAGCACACCCATTTCAGAAGCAAGCATGACCATGTCATCAGAAGTGACGTAATAACGGGCCGGCCGAAGACCATTACGATCAAGTGTTGCACCGATTTGCCGGCCATCTGAAAAAGCAACGGCAGCTGGACCATCCCATGGTTCCATAAGAGCTGCATAATACTCGTAAAATGCCCGCCGCTTCTCATCCATAAGCGGATTGCCCGCCCAAGCTTCCGGAATCAACAGCATCATGGCATGAGCAAGCGAATAGCCGCCGCGAACGAGGAGTTCCAGAGCATTATCGAAGCAAGCGGAATCTGATTGACCTTCCGGAATAAGCGGCCAGAGCATGTCTAAATCATCGCCAATAATATCGGAGTGCATAGTTGCTTGACGCGCCGCCATCCAATTCACATTACCGCGCAGCGTATTAATCTCGCCATTATGGCAAATCATGCGGAAAGGTTGTGCCAAGCTCCAGGTGGGGAATGTATTGGTGGAGAACCGCTGATGGACAAGGGCCATTGCCGACGTCATACGTTCATCTTGGAGATCTTTGTAATAGTCTCCGAGCTGAGTGGCGAGCAACATACCTTTATATAGAAGTGTGCGAGCCGACATGGATGGAATATAAAAATCCTCATGTCCCTCAGGAGTTTCACGCATGATGCGTAGCTCGATGACACGACGTATGACAAACAGCCTTAACTCAAAACGATCTTCGTCAGGACAATTCTCACCACGCCCTATAAAAACCTGTTCGTGATACGGTTCGGTTGGCTTTACAGAATAGCCGAGGTCGGAATTGTCAACTGGTAGAGCACGCCACCCAAGCACATTCTGTCCGTGATTTTGGATTTCTTCCTCGATGATGGCTTTGATGTGACTTCTATGGCCAAGATCGCTAGGCAGAAAAATAGGGGCTACCGCATAAGACCCCGGCCCTGGCAAGGTAATGCTATTTTCTGCCGCCATAGCCTGGAGAAAATCGTGCGGCATTTGGATAAGTATCCCGCAACCGTCACCCGCTTTGGGATCAGCACCTACTGCACCGCGATGTTCCAAATTTCTTAGGATCTCTAAACCTTTGGCAACAATCTCATGGCTTTTTTCGTTTTTTAAGTTGGCAACAAAACCGATGCCGCAGGCGTCATGCTCATTTAAAGGATCATAAAGACCTTGTGCTTTTGGCGAGGCATGCGCTTTTTGGCCGCAGGAAATGCGGATAGATCTGGTTGAGATATTTTTTGCCATCTTTAAGTTTAGGCCCTTTCTGTTCTCTCCCAAAATGAGTTAGCCTGGTTTTTGGCACAAAGCATCATATCTCTCCCGTGCATAGCACAGGCAAGAGTGCACACCGTGCTGTCGATTCTTGGGGCTGGATGATGGTCGTGCCTCATTCAGGTCTCGCCTGAATATTCGGACCATGGGTCACTAATCGCGTATAATTTTGCGATCAATTCTGCCGTCAAACTCTCGTTCTGTTTGGCAGGGCAGACCGCATCCTCATCCTCCAGACAAGCCCAATATGCGCCTTATCGGCATCAATTCTTTGTGGGTCAACGGAACCAAAAAACAGGCAAATTCATAAAATTACTCAACGCAAAGGACAGTAACGTTGACCTTTTATCGACCCAAAATGCCAGATTTCGATGTTTGACACAAGTTGGAAGGATTTCTTCCCATAGCTGCTTGCTTTTGCACATAATTAGCGTAATCGGTCCCAAATATGTCAGGAAAACCTATAACTCCACGCCAAAATCTCAGATTAGGTAACTCTTGCTTCATTTTTACTCGGTAGTTCTTGGTTAATTTCTGGTGGGAATGAGCCTTATAGATAAAAACGTGGACGGTGAAAATGAGCAGGATATTAAACAGCAGTATTGCCTGGAAGCTTATTCTTCCGGTACCGATGCTTCTTATTATTTCTCTTATAGTTGCTTGGTTTGTGATCCCAAGCCTTATTATTGAGAACTCCAGGGAAACGGCAATTCATTCAGCGGTCCAAACAGCCAATCAATTCAAAACCATTCGTGGCTATTACACAAAGAATGTCATAAAAAAGGTCATAAAAAATAAGGGTGTTAAACCCTCATTCAATCACGCCAAAGAATCTGATGGCATTCCTCTTCCCGCCACGCTTATCCATGATTTGAGTGAACTTCTTAAAAAGAACAACACCACCATCTCTCTCTTCAGTCAATTTCCGTTTCCTAACCGTAAAGATCGGGCTTTGGATGATTTTCAGAAAGAAGCATGGGCTTTTCTGACAAAGAATCCAGATAAAGTCTTCTCCCGCGATGAAGTCCATAATGGAAAAACTTTGGTCCGCGTCGCTGTGGCGGACAAAATGGTCGCAGACGCTTGTGTCAAATGTCACAACAGCCATGGTGCATCTCCTAAAACAGATTGGAAACTTGGCGATGTTCGAGGTGTTTTAGGTGTCAATATCAATGTCACGGACGAATTTGCTGCAGCGGCTTTTGTAAAAAACGAAATCCTTTTCGGGTTCCTCGTGGTTGGTCTATTGCTTATCGGCGGATGCCTGTTTGCAGCACGCAACGTTACCAAACCTGTCAATAGCCTAACTGCAGCCATGCGCCGTCTTGCAGATGGTGATACCGAAACTGAAATCCCTGCGAAGGACCGTCAAGACGAACTCGGCCATATGGCTCAAACATTAGAAACATTTAAAGAGAATGCGCGCGCGCGCTCTCGTCTTGAGGCATCCAATGAAGAAGAGCAGGCTGCAAGGAGTGCACGCCAATTGCAAATCGATGAATTGATCGCTGAGTTCAGAGAAACTGTTCTCACCAATTTGGATGAGGTCGGCAGAAATACGAAGCAAGTGGCTGACGCTGCACGAACATTATCATCAACAACAGAAAATACCTCCCGGCAGGCAGAGGAGGCGGCAAGGGCATCCAGCCATGCCTCCCAGAACGTTGAAACTGTCACGGGTTCTGCAGAGGAGTTAAATGCCGCGATTGGTTTGGTTTCTAAAGAAATCTCCATGACTAATGGCGTCGTCGAAAAAGCCAGTAATGCAGCGGAAATGACCAATTCCCGCGTTACAGGACTTGCAAATGCAGCAGAGAAAATCGGGGAAGTTGTCTCGCTTATTAGTGATATCGCAGAGCAGACGAACCTCTTGGCACTTAACGCTACGATTGAAGCGGCACGTGCTGGTGAATCAGGCAAGGGATTTGCTGTTGTTGCATCTGAGGTGAAAGAACTGGCAACACAAACAGCAAAAGCCACAGACGAAATTGCGGGCCAAATAACAAGCATTCAAGCCGAAACTGAGGCTGCTGTTTCGGCAATTCGTGAAATCGTGGAAATCACGACAGACTTAAACAACAACACTCAAGCAATCGCAGCAGCAGCCGAGGAGCAAAGCGCTTCAACATCTGAAATTTTCAGAAATGTACAAGAAGCCGCAAATGGTTCAAATCTCGTTTCTGAAAACATTTCCAGTGTTTCGACGGCAATGGGCGAAGCATCGGAATCTGCATCAGCCATGCTGGAAGCATCTCAGGGCGTTGAAGAGCGTGCTGAAAACTTAAGACAGGTTGTCGACACCTTCCTGAATAAGGTTGCCGCAGCTTAATAGAATTGACTTGTTCTCTAATTTGGGTGTCCACCCAAATTAGAGAACAGTTGTTTACTTATGTAACAAGCTAAAGCGTTATGAGGCTAGCGCTTCATCATTCTTTTCTTGGCTCTTTTCTCGCGGCTGACTTCGATGCTGACATGTTTTGAAAGGTAATCAAGAACGAGCTTGCGGTCCTCAGCTCCCAACGGCTCCATTTCTTGTTCTTCCACCATCCATACTAGTAGCTCTTCCCAATCGCTACGAGATAAACCTTGTTGAACGACAAGTCTTAAGGAATGACAAGCCCCACAATAAGCTTCAACCTCATCGCGGCCCTTATCTGGCGGTAAGCCTATTTTAGCGAGCTCGTCTTTTTCTGTATCAGCAAAAACCATCTTCGACTGAAAACCATACAAGCCAATGATAGAAAGGCAAATGAGAAGCACTCCAAGCTGCCTCAAGGTGAACTCCCTATTAATATGCAAAAACACTTGGCACGATAAGATCTTATTTCAACCTATGTTATGGATAAGGAAGCTAAAGAAAAAATCCAGCTTGCAATGAAGGCTCTATTGGATGCGCGAGTCAAGTTCGAGCATGATGTCTGAGTATAGTTTAAGACCGTGCCTTGTATCTCATTGTCGTATCTCATTGTCATTACCGAGCTTGACTCGGTAATCCAATAGCAAGGTCCAATGTCACAAACGATCCAATTGGAAATCCATGGATACCTTTAGCTGTGTTCTTACCCATAATTCAGGTTATTTCATTAATAACGCAGAATGACTGACCCTGAAAGCCCGTAAGGCTCTCAGGATCAGTCGAAAAAACTAGGCAACACGTACAGCAATGCGATGCATGGAATTGTTTAGATAGCCCTTCGGATTCCAAGCAATTGCGAATGGTTGCATATTACCCTTTTCATCTGTCGCCCGCGCCCAAACTTCATAATAGCCTTTTTGCGGGAAGGTAACTTTGGTTCGCCAGTTTTGCCAAGCAAACTTGTTTACAGGCTTATCCAATTCCGCCTTTTGCCAGGTCTTACCGAAATCGATAGAGACGTGCAGCTCTTTTACACCAAGATCACCTGCCCATGCATGACCACCAACTTCAATGGTTTTTTCCTTGGTTTCAAAGTTAGTCTGCGGACGTGTAATCAAAGACTTCACAGGCATAGAGTTAATGATTACGAAAGCATCTTTCGGAACTTTCTCGCCTGGAGAAACCGGATAAGCCGGCACACGGTAGGCCTTACCCGTCATCTTCGGACCATCATGAACTTTGTCCCGGAGATAAACACGTTTGAGCCACTTCTGCGAACAAGATCCCGGCCATCCAGGAACAACCAAACGCAGTGGTGCACCATTCATAGGATGTAAGGGGGCACCATTTTGTGCAAAAGCAAGCAGATTATGCGGGTCCATTGCCTTCTCAATAGGCACACCGCGAGAAATCGGAAGCTTACCTTCTTTTCCGGAAAGATGTGTGTCTGCACCTACATGTGCGGTGTATACGACACCTTTTTTAACACCAGCAGCTTTCAAGACATCGGCATAGCGCACGCCAGTCCACTTGGAGCAAGCAACGGCGCCTGTTGACCACTGATTACCCTTTGCCGGGGGATCAAAAGCTGAGCGGCCATTGCCACCACATTCAAGCTGTAGCGCCAATTCAACAACGTCAAATTTTTTCTTCAGATCAGCAATGGTAAGCTTCATGGGCTTATCAACCAGACCATCTACGGTCAAAACCCATTTCGAAGCATCAACATTTTCAGGTGGAATGCCATTATTACGGATAAAATGACGTGCTGTTGGTGTGATGTCATCGTCAAGCAGATGGGCAGGGGTTTCTGCATTCACCGGCTTATCATTTAAAACTCTAAGGCCATCTTTACCATCAATTGTTGCATGCTTGTCAGCAAAAGCGGCAGGCACGAAACCATCTTTAAGATTGTGGCCAAAAGGAATTGTCATTCCAACAGCAGCAGCCACAGCTGCAACCCCCGTAGATCCCATAAATCCACGTCGGCTTAAATCTACCGTGCCATCGTCATCATGGTATTCACTACCTGTTTGCACGGTTTCAAGTTCCTTGGTTGCTTCACTCAGCTCAACTTCTGTATCGAATTCTTTTCCGGTTCGGTTCTTCTCGGCATATGCCTTTTCCATAGGTCACTCCCCTAGTTCTATGATTTTCATCACAGTATTATTAGGATCACTCACAATTGCCCTCTGACGGATAGAAACGTATGAGTAGATTGCTTTATTCCAATATTTTTTGATTATTTAGAGGCAGGTTTATTTTGGAACTATAGGTACAATATAAGTTTTGTTTGGAATAATTCTAAGTTTACATGAATATCAGAGTAATTTCTCAGTCTTTCCCATTACAAGATGGCGGCACTTGAATTGGTATTGGGATAATATGTTCACTGTTCAACTCTGAGATTAACGCGCGGCGTGCCCGTGACAAACGGCTCATAATAGTGCCGTTTGGCACATTCAATATTTCAGCCGCCTCGGCATATGAAGCACCAACAATATCAATAAGAGATATAATTTCTCTCTGACTTATTGAGAGCCTCTCAAAACATAATTTCAAATTCAACCTGTCCAATTGCTGCTCGTTCTCACACCAAAAGTCCAGCATTTGCAATTCTTCCAAATCTTCTGGTTCGACACCAACCGGGATTTTTAGCCTCGACTTATCAATGCATGCATTCCTCAATATTTTAAATAGCCAAACCCTATACGCTATTGGATTGTCTGGTGTGCTTTTAGCACTCAATGCTTTTAGGGCTGTCTCTTGAATCAAGTCCTGAGCATCTTCCTCGTTTCGCGTCAAACTGTATGCATAAGGATATAATTTATCCAAAGATGATTTGAGCCGCGCTCTTCCCTCGTTACCCAACTTTTTCACTTTCTTAAAGCAATCTATTAACACCGAAAGGCAATTTACATAGATAATTCAATTTATTCGATACTTTTTTTGTGATTTGAAGGACTTAGAATGTCTCCGAATAAATATGCCTCGGAGCTCGATCGGTGGTGGCCACACGATCAAATTTTATATCGCTTATCAATAAATTTACTGGCAGGATTTCATTGCAAATTGAGGAGTTATCTCATATAGAAATCAAAATCATCAAATATCAAGAGCGGCTCGAAACTTCCTTAGATTTTAAATACCAATGCTCAGACCAATTTATTAGTGCAATCTAGACGATTGCAACCACGGGTGATAATGTGGCTAGCCATTTGAGAATAAACATGAAAATTCAGTTGCACACTTCGCTCAAACTAAGAACTGTTCAGTGCAGAGAGTACAAGAAGGGGATGCCTTTTAGATGACATCAAATAACCGCATTATCATAGACTTAATTTATGCGGGTTTTTACGCGCAACACAACTAAGGAACATCCCATACGTAGTATACGTACGCATTGTTTTGTTAGCGCAATTGTACGCTAAGCTTTTGTTAATAAACAAGTTTATTATATGGGTCCGAATGATCCAAAAAATACAGTTTTAATAGTTGAAGGGAGGAGTTTTTTGGAGATAGATAGCTGTAGCTTTGGATAAGCGAACAGGGCGCAATAAGTTAGGTATAAAAATACTTAAAAAATAAAGCTCTTCAGATAAACTTATGAGAAAACTCAACTTACATCTAAAGAGTTTATGTAATTGTGCCTGAGTGACTTAAAAAACTTGGTTGTGCAAATAATTCTCCCTATTAAACAAGTCACAAAACTTCTCGGCACAGCAAGAACTACATGGTAACTGTAAGGGTGAAACATTAGAGCTATTATGCTATAATGGAGAGTAAATAAGATGCGTAGAAAAAGACAGATAGAGAGTTTTATATGTTTATCTCTTATTGCTGTTGCGGCAATAGTACTTCCGTATAAATTTGCAAATGCACAAGGTCAGACTAGCCTTCTTTCACAACAAAACTTCCAGGCTGAACGTGACCGCTGGATGAAACAATCGAACAATGGGACTGTTCGCATTGTCACCAAAGGTCTTGGCTGTACGTGTACTAACTTTGCCTCAGATATGGCCCATGTCTTAAACGACTTTGGCAAGATACGGGTTCTTCCAGTTCTAGGCACAGGCTCCATACAAGGTGTTGTTGATGTCCTCTACCTGAAAGGTATTGATCTCAGCATTCTGCAATCGGATGTGTTGGCCTATATCAAACGTAATAAGATTCATGCGAATATTGAACAACGTTTGCGTTATGTGACAAAGCTCCATCACAGCGAGCTTCATTTGATCGCAAGCAAAGACATCAAAGACATCAAAGATCTCGATGGTAAAGTTGTCAGTTACGATGCTAAGGGGCGCGGCTCATTCATCACTGCCCAGAATGTGTTCGACAGCTTGGGCATAAAGGTGCGGCCTGTTCGTATCGAACGTGATGTCTCTATCGAGAAAATCAAGTCTGGGGAAATTTCTGCAGCCTTTGTGGTTACAGGCAAGCCTGCAAATTCAATGCGGAAAATAAAAGCGGAACATGGCATACACTTTCTTGCGGTTCCATTTACCAAACCACTTTACAATACTTATTTCCCAACCAAACTAACTCATAAGGACTATCCAGATTTGATCCCTGAAGGAGAGTCAGTTCCCACCATTGCGGTTAGTGAAGTTCTGGCTGTTTATAATTGGAAAAAAGACACTTACCGCTACAGAAAAATTTCGACATTTATCGATAACTTCTTCGATAATTTCGATGAATTTATGAAGCCTGTCCGACATCCAAAATGGAAACAGGTCAATCTGTCAGCGAAGGTTCCTGGTTGGATTCGTTTTGGCCCGGCGGAAGAAAAACTCAGGACAATGATTGCACATAAGAAAAATTTGCAATTGCACTTCTTCGAGTTTCTAAAAAAGTATCCGCAGGGAGAGAGATTGTCGGAATTGGACAAGCAAAAATTGCTAAACGACTATAGGGAGTGGTCCAAAAATAAACGATAATGAAGTCGTGTTCTCTATATTAACTGACTCTTTAAGGCTGTTTGCTCTCAGAGCTTGTTCAAAAATTGAGCAAGCTCTGAGTGCCTTATGGTTCTGGCTCCATAGCTGCCAAGAATGACATAAATTACTCTGAAATTCTCAGACGTGTCAGCCGGATTGCAATATCACGGAATGCCTCTCGGAGTTGTACACCATTCTCAGCGTCGAAATAATGTTTTCCGGACAATGCACAATATTGAAGCGTTTCCTTGGCTGATGCGGGGGCCTGAAAGGCAATCGAATAGACAACCAAACCTTCGTCCTTCATATTGTCACATATTATCCTGGCCTGCGTAGTTGATTTTCTATTAACTGGGCCATTTTTGTAGCTCGTGTTATATGCACCATCCGTCATCAAAATAACGGCTTTTATTGTCTTCTTATTTCCATAAGCAACCGGACGGCTTTCGACTGGCCAAATAGAAGCCCATTCAGGTGACACCAGATACCAGGCCCAAGCCGTTCCAAGATGGCCCGCTGTCCAGCCTCCCGCTCGATAGCTATCGAGAGTCCTCGTCAGCAGATTTTTGTCATTAGTAAGCGGCACTACTTCGCTCTCTGGACAGCCATATTGTGTATTGCTTGGTGTGCGCGGATTTTCCATAGCGCTCAAAAAATGACCTGGTACTGGGACCGCATCCGTATAAGCATTAAAACCATCCCGCTCAAATACGCAGCCATCTTGGCTTACTCCATCACTAACTGCAGATGCATAAGAGCCAGCATTCACTGCCGCTGAATAAGGGGCCAATCCAATACGTGTTTTATTTGCAGAGCTATGGTCCTGGATAAGAATGTTGACCAGATCTTTTGCGGCTAACTGTAAATCATTTAGCTTGGAACCGCGCATGGACCCCGTAACATCGAGCATCATGGCAAGCTCGATATCCTTGATATTGTAAATCGCGCTTGATGACTTGGAGAACGGAATTTCTTTGACATTCATGATGCGGGCAAAACTAGCTTCTACAGAACCAGTTATTTCCACATTGACAGAACCTTTATCGCGGTCAACCGTTACTTTCAGTTCCCCAAAATCAACACCCTTATGGGCTGCTTCGTGACTATTGGCCTGAAAATATTGTTCTGCGATAAGCTGCAGCTCACTATCACTAAGCCCCTCTTCTTTCATAGCCTTAGCCGTCGCAAGTGCGGCTGTATCAAGCGCTGCCAGCGTTTTGGATGAAGCGTAATAGGCGCGCCCTGTATCGACGGCCACCCCGATAAGCATCATGAATACAATTACGCAAATACCAAATAAAATAGCCACGTTGCCATCTTCATTCTTCGAAAAAAGTCTCCTATAACCGAGATGTCCATACATGCCTGCCTCCAAAAACAGCAATTAAATTGGGTATCTCTAAATACTCCCTTCGGACCATCCACCATCCCCTGCCACCCGCCATATTCTGCGATAATTAAGCGGGTGGCAGGGGGTGGTGGATGGTTTTTAGAGGTATCCAATTGTCTAGAGACGCAAGATCGAGACCACGTTCGCAGAAAACGATACAACATTAAACAGATGGATTGCTTAAGTATATATCTTATTATATCATGGATATATCAAATAATTCACATGATTTTATGGAATAATGTAAAATATTAATGATATGAATATCTTATATCTATTTTTTACAAATAATGTTATATTACGAAGGATGCATTTATTACATGTTAGGATATATAAAATAATTACTATAATAAATTTTATTACCTGAGCATTTGGAAAATATGCATTAACGGGTGCCACAATTTGTGTCATGGCAATACAGTACCAAAGAAATCATTCCTTCTTGGTTCATATGGAAAACCGCAACGTGGATACCTCTAAAAACCATCCACCATCCCCTGCCATCCGCCTAATTATCGCAGAATATAGCGGGTGGCAGGGGATGGTGGATGGCCCGAAGGGGGTATTTAGAGATGCCAACGTTTAATATCGGTTTAGGTTCGAATATTGCGAAAAAGAACACGAACCATCTTCACAGCACCATCGTTCATAGCGCCGTTTTCGATAGGGACGGGCAAGCCCCGAAGAGAGCAATAAATCCCCAAGACTATCTCCCGCCGCCGTCACGATATCGGCGATAACCCGACCGGCATATTTTCCCTGACGGATATTGGTAAGCGAAATCATACCGCCATTGATCTCGCGAACAACAAACGACCGGGCACGGTGCGCCAAACTGCGTTCGCTATCGCAATGGCCTGAAAGCTCCGGGGTATCCACGCCGCTGAGGCGTACAAGAACTCTAATTTCTTGCCCAACCCATATCTTGGCACGCACCTCCAGAGTATCACCATCTATAACACGCTCGACCTGCGCCATCACAGGACCAGGCAATACTTCACGCTCTCCGGCAGATGCGGCAGGTGAAATAAGGAGCATAAATATTATCACGACAAAAGATGTTGAAAGCCAGCGCACAACAACCTCGGGTTGAATCATCTGCGAATCTATGAAGCTATACCCGTTATAAGTGTAGGAATATATTCTGTCAAAGGGAAAATATAGGGATTTATGCTGGTTTATAGTGTTTGTCGTGTTTTTGATCCTAATTATTTTGGAAGAGCTAGAGCCTTTGATTTGCCGTGTTTTCGGACGGAAAACCGGTGTCCACTTTTCCTGAAAAGACTCTAGGTCACATACCCATAAATTGATTTTCATTTAGCTGCGAATATGATTCAAGATCCCAAAAGGGAGATTGATAATGGCGCGCTTTGATTTGACGGATTTTGAGTGGTCAGTGATTGAACCATTGTTACCCAATAAGTCTCGCGGTATCGCACGCGTTGATGACCGGCGTGTGCTGAATGGAATTTTTTGGAGGTTGCGCACGGGTGCCCCTTGGGCAGACATCCCTGAGCGTTACGGACCATATACGACCTGTGTCAACCGCTTCAACAGATGGCGCAAAGCAGGTATCTGGGACCACATTCTAGAAGCTGTTTCAAAGGCTTATGATGGTGATATCCAGATGATCGACAGCTCTTCCATCCGCGTTCATCAACATGGTGCGAACGGTAAAAAAAAGAACGATCCCGTTGCATGGGCCGCTCGCGGGGCGGCTTGACAACCAAAATTCACGCTATTGTCGATGCTTGTGGTTTGCCGATCGTTTTGAAGTTAACTGAGGGCCAAGCGCATGATGGTCGTAGTGCCGAGGATATGTTGGAGAGTCTTAAAGAGCACAATATTCTGCTTGCCGACCGTGCTTATGACTCAAACAAGCTGCGCAATAGTCTCAAAGAACGCGGCGCATGGGCCAATGTAAAAGCCATGCCGCAGCGGCTCGAAAAACCAGCCTTCAGCAAATGGCTTTATCGCCAGCGCAATCTTGTTGAGAGGTTCTTCAATAAACTCAAACACTTCCGTGCGGTGGCAACACGATATGACAAGCGTGACGACAATTATCTCGCAAGTGTCAAATTGGCTTCAATCCGGATTTGGTTGCGATTTAATGAGTCCGTGACCTAAACGGTCAAAAAAATAAGTATGAGGTTTTTCCTCAAGCTAAGTGACCTCCCTCAACGTTTGTTATCACTAGATCTAATTTTCTGCTATTTGATAGTATGACCCGTAAATGAGAGCCCAGATTCAATGTTAGTGCGTTTTTTTCTTAACTCAGATCGCAATCGTCTCGTGAAATTTTTATTTCTCTTTCTGGTATTTTCAGCAACCACTTTTTTGTTCGGTATAAGCAATGGCTCAGCAGATTCCTCAACACTTCGGAGCACCATGCGTGTGCTCTTACCAAACGGCATCACAATCAAGGTCGTCAAAAAATATTTCAAAAATATGCCGGCCGACTATGCAAGAATTTATGAGAAAAAGAAACTTCTCAGGTGGCGGATTTTCATAGAACCTCTGGGCAAGCACGCCTATAAGAGAACATATGTCCTACCTGAACAATTCTTTCTGAGCTATCTCATTAGTCGGGTCGAACCCCATATTGACCAGGTTTATATCAGCGTACCCGTCATAAATGTTTCCGGCACAACAATCGAAACAAAAAAGGTTTACCGCTCCGTAAAGTATAACAGAATTGGACCCAATCGCTGGCATTCACCTGGCGCTGAGGCTGCGGGAAAGAAGGGAATGAAATTCAGCTCTTATATATTAAACTCGGGAAAAAGGGTCTATGTCTCCAAGCTTGCCCATATCTTCGATGAAAATCCTGCTCACAAATATGTCCGCCTTTTCGCAATTAAGTATGATGATACTTTACGCGTTTTAAGCCCTGAATATCTTAAGGACCTAACGAATATTGTTTCATTCTTTAACTCTTCAAAGCCTAACAAAATTTCCCACGACATATTGTTTTTCTTCAAAGAAAAAAAATCTCACCACATTTGGCCCAAAGAAAATTCAGAAGTCCGCATCATCAGACGCAAAAAGGCGCCATCGATTGTCGTCTTATCGCATGGCACGAAAACGCTCAAACAAGATAGTAAGTTTTTTTATGCTGAAATTTTTCTGTCAACACGATTGGACCGAGAAGGGTCCCGAATTGCTTTCTCAAGACAACCGATAAACTATATAAAAAAAAACCTCCTCGGCCCGAATGAGAAAAAAGAAGAAATGCCTGTCGCTCTTGATGCTCAATACAAAAAACAACTCATTCGCCATCTCCTAAAGAGTTATGATTTTACTTCTGAGGAAAAGGCCGCGGTAAAAAGAGCTGCGATTCGGTTCATATCTCTTAGCAAAAACAATCAGAAGGTCATTGAGGAAGATTTCTTTTGTAACAAAACCGCGGCAAATGAGTGGTGCATGAATTAGGGCATACTTCTAATAACACCTCATAATTAAGCGAAGAAATGTTTCGCGCCTTCTATGAAGCGGCACAATCTGGACAGCTTACCCAAGACATTACGAACAACATTGCACAAAAGCATGACCAAGTTTTTGTCGGGCCGCCTCTATAGACCTCTTAACAACGCTCATCAATATTCCAAAAAGATCGACCAGCCTCTCGTACAGCATCTGCCCGGCTAACGCCAATATCTTTTAAAACCTCATCATCAAGACTTAAGAGCTGACGCCGTTCCCGTGCAACATCAAAACATTTTTGTATATATGAGAAAAAATGACCGACCCATTCTCTAAGGGAAGGAGTCATTCCTGTTGGCGATAGCATAAAGCGTCCTCCCTCTTTTGAGGTTTCTCTGGACGCGAATCTTGGGCTATCGCCTTACGGGGCGTTCGCGAGCCCCAATACTATATAACTTAAACCATATAAGATGTAGGTTCTAGCTTTCAATTTGGAAGTGATCAAGATTTACGCTCATCAATATCCCAAAAAGACCGACCCGCCTCTCGCACAGCATCTGCCCGGCTAATACCGATATCCTTTAAGGCCTCGTCATCAAGACTTAAAAGCTGACGCCGTTCGCGCGCAACATCAAAGCATCTCTGTACATATAAAAAGGCACGGCCAACCCGTCCCATAAAAGAAACAGACTCTATTGGCGGAAAATCCGTTTCACGTCTAGCATAGGTCATTGTCATGCCTCCTTATAAATTCAAGCAACAACCCTATTTGCAGATGAATATAGTGACCCTCTTTCCATAAGAAAAATGATTGTTTATGATGAGTGTCATTAGAGATTGTTATGACAGAGTCCGGCCATGATACGGAATATCGATATAGGTTTGCTTCGAACATTTATCACTGTAAGTGAAACGGGAGGCATGACGAGTGGTGGCCGTATTTTGAATCTTACTCAAGCGGCTGTCAGTCAACAAATCAAACGTCTCGAAGATCTTTTTCAGGTTGAACTGTTTAGCCGCAATGGGCGCCAGCTAGATTTAACACCGGCAGGTGAACGCCTGCTTGGTAATGCGCGACGCATTCTTGCCTTGAATGATGAGCTTTGGGGGTTGATGACGTCTCCAGATTTTGAAGGCGAAATTCGCTTAGGCGTGCCCCATGATATTGTTCGCCCCTTTATGCCGTCTATCCTGCGCAGCTTCAGCACCACATGGCCACGGGTTCGAGTCACATTGATTTGTGAGACAACACCGCAATTATTGGGATTATTGAAAGACGGCAAAATTGATCTCACTCTCACAACAGAGGCGGTCCCAGGTGAACCTCACGAACTCCTGCTTGGAGACCCGCTTGTCTGGGTTGGTGCCAGAGACGGTGATGCCCATTTGCGAGATCCGTTGCCTATCTCACTCGGCCATGAAACCTGCGCGTTTCGCGCAGCGGCCGTCAAAGCCCTGACCGAAGCGGGGCGAAACTGGTCATTGATTTGCCAGGTTAGTGACATGGGGCCTCTCACCGCAACCCTTGAGGCCGATTTGGCCATAGCGCCTTTTTTAACTCAAACCGTACCGGACAATGTGGTCATCCTGGACAAAGCCACAGGTCTACCGACATTGCCGTCCTATTACATCAATCTCCGGCTACCACCAGCCGGTCTGAGTGACATTGCGGCAGAATTGGCTGACCATATCCGCAAAGGATTTGCGGCACGCTATCCGCGTGCTGCGTGATATAAAAACCCATGCCAATCATCTGGATACCTCAAAAACCATCCACCTGCCCATAGCCCAATATCCTTGTTGTCATTTAGCTTTTCCGGATTCTATGAGATCAAAACCGAATTATAGGTTTGTAAAATATATTGTATCCAATAAAAACGTCATTAGATCGGCCGCACAATCCCTTTAAACTCCGCAATAACTTGCTCGTAAACAGACTGTTTAAACGAGATAACCAAACGCGGAAGCTCTTCTATTTCAACCCAACGCCAAGCCTCGAATTCAGCGCCGTGCCCCTCCTTTGCGGAAATATTGATTTCGCTCTCATTTCCAAGAAAGCGCATGGCGAACCATTTTTGTCTTTGTCCTTTGTAGCGACCTTTTAACACCCTGCCGAGGAGGGCATCAGGCAGATCATAGGTCAACCAATCCTTGGCCTCAGCAATAATCTCAATACTTGAGATACCCGTTTCTTCTTCTAATTCCCTGCGTGCGGCATCTTCTGGTTTCTCGCCGTCATCAATGCCCCCTTGTGGCATTTGCCAAGTTTCTAGCTTTTCGAGGTCATGCTGCTTGGGAACTCGCTGTCCAACCCAAATAAGACCTTCCTCGTTAATAAGCATTATGCCCACACAGGGGCGATAAGGGAGACTAGAAAAATCTTGCACAATACACCTCGCATAAAATTACAAAACTCAAAGCTTATGATACTTTTTTGCAAATCAATTTTTTGCGCATTTAATCAATGGACACCATTACAGTCTGGTGTCAACTTCTCTGCATAGCACGAACGGCCGCACTAATCGGGATCAGTTTAAACCCCTTCTTTTTCAGCGCTTCCGCCCACTTAGAAATCCGATGGATAGTTACTGGTAGGCTTGAACCAACACCAATCGCAACACCACGTTCCTGCGCTAATACCTCAAGACGGTTCAATGCTTGATCAATGCTTTCGGACCTGTGCTCAGCATCAATTATTATTTGAGCTTCCCCAAACCCAAGACCAAGTTCTCCAGCAAGCCTTTTTGATGTAGATCGTGGTGAAACCCCATCCTCGATATAAATCAATCCGCGTTGCTTCAATTCCATCAAAACGGGACGAAATGACTCTTTTGCAGAAGTGAATTTCGCCCCCATAGCGTTGGTAATGCCTGTATAGCCGGTGAACCTTGCCATCAACCATTTCAGTCTGTTGAGGTTTTCCCTAGACGGTAAACTTGTGAGCAACGTATGTGGCCCAGGGTCGTTGTCAGGATAGTCGAACGGCTCCAGCGGCACCTGAAGCATAACTTCGTGACCTAGTTCGCGGGCTTTGCGAACCCAAACCTGAAGATTATGGCCATAAGGAGCAAACGCCAGCGTCACGGGTCCAGGAAGTTTTTCAATGGCTGTATGGGTTATTACCGAGCTTAGCCCCAACCCGTTGATAAGCAATGCGATGCTTGGTGGTTCGCCGGCCCGAAATTGAGATGATAACTTGGATGGACGTGCATAAACCTCGCTTGGCAAACGTCCATCTTCTGAAATTTTTGGTAACGGACCAAAATGCGTATACTCAACAAGTGCTTTAACCGGGATAGGAGCCATTGTGCTTGGCCCATTGTTCCAATCAGTATTTTTTGAGGGGAGATGCCGTTGAATAGCCGCCCTATTTCTGGAAACAGGCATCTGCGACGGGGGTTTAAGTACCAGCTCAATGCTCCCATCTTGCAACACCTTGCCCTCAGAATCTTCAGCCCCCGCAGACTTGGGACGCAATTCTACATTGTCTCCTTTTTGATTTTGTGCTGTCTGGTTGCGAGACGGCGCCCTTTGCGTCACGTCGTCCGGCATCTTGACAGTTTTCACCTTTGGAACGGTGTGATTCGTTTTGATGTTCAAAACGACAAAAGGTTCGCCACCAAATAAATTGGCTTGCAGCGCAAACCACATTGCGGCAAGCGCACAAATAACCAAAATGACCGCCGTTGTTGTTTTCAAGGCTTTCATGTCAACCGAGATCCCCCGCTCAATCCCCCTGGATCCCGCAGGCATGTGGATATAGACAATACTCTCATCACTGCCTTGCGTTTGGCCCCAAACGCTAAGACATGACAAACTTCATCTTAATGTCTCAGTGACGCTTTCCCGTGATGCCCCTTATTTGCATACTAATTGGGGACTGCAGCCTTTGAATTTTCTGCACTTTCAGCAGTACTATCGGCTTTGACTGTTCCGCG
Source organism: Methyloligellaceae bacterium (assembly GCA_965224165.1). GTDB lineage: Bacteria > Pseudomonadota > Alphaproteobacteria > Rhizobiales > CBDCYM01 > CBDCYM01. The sequence continues at coordinate 3,767,082 of CBDCYM010000011.1, forward strand.
AAGCAAGCTCAGTGCATATTGCAACTGCTTGTCCTTCTCTTTTTCCTTAGGAACATAAGCGGAAGATCCTACCTGTTCCTTACCATCGCCTTTAAGATGTCCACGCAGGCTAGCCTCACCCCGTGGTTTTATCTTCTTTTTCTTAAAGTCATCGGGCAATTCCTGTTCGACAACGATATTCGGATCAATACCTTTTGCCTGAATCGATCGGCCTGATGGGGTGTAATAGCGCGCTGTAGTTAGTCGAATCGCACCATTTGAACCAAGCGGAATAATTGTTTGCACTGAGCCTTTACCAAATGAACGCGTACCAACCACTGTTGCCCTGCGATGATCTTGAAGCGCACCTGCCACAATCTCAGATGCTGACGCAGAGCCACCATTGATCAATACCACAATCTTCTGGCCTTCAGTTATGTCACCGGAACGCGCATTGGATCGCTGGGATTCATTATTATTACGACCACGGGTCAATACAATTGCCCCTTTGTCAAGAAAGGCGTCCGACACAGCAATGGCTTGATCTAGGAGCCCGCCTGGATTGTTACGAATATCAATGACATATCCTTTGAGCCGTGCACCAATTTCCTTTTTAAGCTTTGCTACAGCTTTTTTTAGGCTAGCATTAGTTTGTTCATTAAACTGCGAGATGCGGATATAGCCGACATCGTCTTCAGTATTAAAGCGAACGGGATTAATACGGATGATGTCGCGAACGATCTTAACATCAAATGGCTCATCCTTACCCTTGCGTACAACGGTCAACAAAATCGGTGTGTTAACCGGCCCCCGCATCTTATCGACCGCCTGCTCAAGCGTGAGCCCCAATATTTGCTCGCCATCCAAATGAGTTATGAGGTCATTTGCTTGAATTCCGGCTTTTTCCGCAGGCGTGCCTTCAATCGGAGAGACGACCTTAACTGCACCGTTTTCCTTATCCATGGTCACTTCAATACCAAGACCACCAAACTCGCCTCGGGTCTGGACCTGCATATCACGGAAATGTTTTGGATTTAGATAGGCCGAGTGCGGGTCAAGTGCACTGAGCATCCCATTGATTGCCGATTCAATAAGCTTGGCATCGTTCGGCTTTTCAACATAGTCGGAGCGAACCCGCTCAAGAACATCTCCAAAAAGATTAAGATGTTTATAAACTTCCTTATTCGCTGCAATTGCGGACTGGCCGCGCATGAGGTTGGTCATCGCAGCACCCGCGGCGATAATAGCCAGAATAAGAAATACCCATAATGCAAATTCAGATTTCCGCATCATCCTTGCGCCTTTTCAGATCCTGTGGCCCACCATGGAGAAGGATCAATGGGCCGTCCATCTTTGCGAAATTCCACATACAGGATAGGTGCTGATTTTTTCCCACCCTTCCCAGATCGCTGCTGGGTCTTTCCCATCGTCGCCACCGGCTCACCTACGAGCACGAACTGGCCAACACTTACATCAATTTTCTCCATCCCGGCCAGCAATATATGATATCCTCCACCAGCATTGATGATCAAGAGTTGTCCGTAGCTGCGAAATGCACCTGAATACACCACCCAACCATCACTGGGTGACGTAATTTGGGCATGCTCACGGGTTTTAATTGAGATCCCCTTTGATCGTCTACCATATTTTTCTGCCGCCCCGAAGTTCTTAATACGTTTGCCAAGTGCCGGCATAGGCAATTGGCCTTTTGCTTGAGAAAAAGGCAAAGCAGGTTTTATTCGTCCGGGACTTACTAAAGCAACTATCTTAGTTTTCTTATCAGATTTGTTTTCTGACTCACTTGGGAGGTCTTTGTTATTTTCTTTCTCAGCTAATTTTACATTTTCAATTTTCTTTTGTTTAGCCAGTTCTTCTTCATATTTACCTAAGCCTGCCGTTTTTGAGATTTCTTTATCAAGCTTTTTGATCAAATCTGACAAGTTTGTCACACTTTTCGCATGGTTTTCAGCTGCCAGTCGAACACTATTAAGTTCATCCTGTTGCTCTAGCATATGCGTTTTTTTTGCAGCAAGTAAGCCTTTGATCCTAGCACGTTCATTATCCAACCGCTTATTTTCAGACTTTAGCCGCGCAGCTTGTGATTTGATATTGGAGATAACCCGGACGAGTTCTGTAAGTTCGCCTGTTAATTGTTCTGCCTGCGCATTGAGTTGTGGAAATAAGGACGCCAATAACATTGCACTGCGAACCATCTTTAGAGCATCATCACGTTGCGTAGCCATGACGGGAGGGGGTTGGCGTCCCATGCGTTGCATTGCTGCAAGCATTTTACCAAGTGAAGCATGGCGTCGACGCAATGAGCCCTGGATACGTTTCCTCTGCTTTTCAAGTTCGCCAAGTCTGCCTTCAATTTTTGACAGAGTTACCTCGCCTTTTTGCACCCGGCGGGCTGTTTTAATCAAAAGGCCATTAAGGCGTGCGCGCTCTTGAGCAAGCAAATCTATATTCTTTGTTAACCCTTCCTCTTGCTGCAAAGTTGTCTCGAGTTGACGTTTCAACTGGTCGAGCTGCTCCTCAATATTCTCCTGTGATAACTTGTCCTGGTCTTGTGCGAACACGCCTGATGGAAAAAATTGCATGAAGCTCAGCAAAAGCCATGTGATAACGTAGAAATTTACGGATGTAAAAGAGCCAGTCTTTCGATGTCGACGATCCGCAATGATAGTCATTGGCTGATAAAATACCTTCCGAAGTCTTAAATGCCTGCCCTTTAAAAGATACAAAGGATTCAAATCGTTCTTTACAAATCGTCCCTTATAAAGTGGCACTTACCTCTATCCTGTGGTCTACACACTCATTTCATATGACCAAATAAAGGCAAAATTTTCTATTAATGCCAATTCTCACAAATACTGAGCCATGTCTCTGTGCCGATATACGGCCTAATCACGATGATAGGGGTGGCCCGCAATGATAGTCTCCGCCCGATAGATTTGCTCTGCAAGAATGATTCGTACGAGCCCATGTGGCAGCGTCATGGGCCCCAGTGAAAGCGTCATACGCGCCGCTTTCAAAACTTTATTTCCTTGTCCATCAGCCCCACCAATAACAAAAGCAAGGCCTTGCAAGCCCTCATCGCGCTCTTTACGTAAATAATCTGCAAACGCACGGCTCGTGGTTGGCTTAGCATGTTCATCCAACGCTACAAAAGGAACTTTCTCCGGCAACTTGGCGAGGAGAGATTGCGCTTCATCACTTCGACGCTTCTCTGAAGATGTCGCACGGCTTTCTCGAATCTCAATCACGGATAACGGACCAAGACCTATGCTTCGACCCAAGGCCGTTGCACGCTCCAAATAACGTGTCAACAGTACCCGTTCCGGCCCGTCCTTGAGACGACCAACGGCTGCAATAAACAGGCGCATATTGCCTCCGTACAAGGTTCCCGTTGTTCAAGCAAGTGTCTTAAACAGGTACAGGATCTTTTGGCCGGTCGGCTGACCATATTTTCTCAAGGTTATAAAATTCCCGGACCTCCGGCCGGAAAATATGTACAATAACATCGCCTGTATCGACGAGTACCCAATCACAATGAGGAAGCCCTTCTATACGTCCCTTGCCATAGCCCTCATCCTTAAGCTTTCTAATAAGCTGATCGGCGATTGCACCGACATGCCTATCTGAGCGTCCGGAGGCAATGACCATATGGTCACCAATGGAAGATTTTCCTCTGAGATCAATTGAAACGGTGTCTTCTGCCTTGGCATCATCAAGGCAGTTCAGAACGACATCGAGCAATTTTGCTGAATCCTGGCTGTCGAGCATAGGTCCAGCGGGAGGCGCACCGCGTTCGGTGCCCTCAGCAGGCATGCGCATTGTGTGGTGGATATCCTTTCGTCATATACCCTTTACAAGAGCCCTGTTGACTCGGCAATCACGCAAAATAAGCCGGGTTAAAGAATTCTTCTCGTGCTTATCAAGCTGCTACATCATCAAATATAATACGGTCCGAACATAAAATCCAACCAATTGTTGCACGGTACAAATGAAGAACGTTGACTTATCTTCGAGCATAGTTCGTTCTGATTATGGACTAAGAGGCCGTGTTAGTGCGTTTCCAGGAAAAGTGGACACCGGTTTTCCGTCCGGAAACGCGACAAAACAAAGACTTAGGACCTGGTTTTTATTCAATCAAAACCAGGTCCTAAGTTTCTTAACCTATTGTCAAATCAGCATAAAGACGAGGCGCGACTGCGAATTTCCGTTGATGAAATTGAACAAAGCGGCGCCGTGATAAATGTCCAAGCCGGTGGTTTGAGAACTGTGAGCACTGCGGCCTGAGCTTCATCTATATAATTCTCTCGAAACACATAGGCTGTCCGGGATGCGAGGGCTAGATATCGGTTTTGCGGCCGATCAATCACAGCAATTGGCAGTAATGCAAAAATATGGCGCCAATCACGCCAAAAGTGAAAATTTGCTAAATTATCCGCCCCCATAATCCAAATAAAATTTGCGCTCGGAGCGCGGCGCTTTAAAAACTTGAGTGTCTCGATTGTGTAAGGTGATGGTCGAGCTGCTTCAAAATCTGTCACATCAATGCGTGGATGTTGTGCAAATTCGGCGGCTCGCAACATGCGGTTCTCAAGAGGCTCTAAATCAGCATGCGATTTAAGTGGGTTTCCAGGCGAGACAAGCCACCAAAGCCGATCAAGCCGAAGCCGGGTAAGGGCGATCAAACTTATATGGCGATGACCTCGGTGAGCAGGATTAAACGAACCGCCCAGAAGACCGATGGTCATCCCATCATAAGCAAGTGGCGGTTGGATTCGATTTTTCACCTGTATTGACCATTCTATTGCGAGGTATCCTGTTATTTCGGCCGCGTCTGACCTGAACCACGCACGACATATTTGAAGCTGGTCAATTGTTCCACACCAACAGGTCCGCGTGCATGCATTTTACCCGTTGCTATGCCGATCTCCGCCCCCATGCCAAATTCTCCCCCGTCAGCAAATTGGGTGGAGGCATTATGCAAAACAATAGCGCTATCGACTTTGGCCAGAAATTGATTGGCTGTCGAAGTGTCATTGGTCACGATGGCATCGGTGTGTTGAGATCCATAACGGGTAATATGATCAATGGCCTCCGCAACCCCATCGATAATTTTCACAGAAATCACAGCGTCAAGATATTCGGTGCCCCAATCCACCTCCGTAGCAGGTGTCACACGGCTGTCCGCATTTTGGACTGTTTCGTCACCACGCACCTCACATCCTTCATCAATTAAGGGGCCAATGAGAGCTTCAAGATGTCTCTCCGCAAAAGGACGGTCAATAAGTAGTGTTTCAGCAGCACCGCAAATACCGGTACGGCGCATCTTCGCATTTATTACAATGTCTCTTGCCATATCGGGATCGGCAGCTTTGTCCACATAGACATGGCAAATGCCTTCGAGGTGAGCAAAAACTGGAACGCGGGCCTCATCTTGAACACGGGCGACCAAGCCCTTGCCGCCACGGGGAACAAGAACGTCAATGGTGTCTCCAAGCCCTTTAAGCATCAGTCCAACGGCTCGCCGATCTATGGTCGGCACAATTTGGATGGCAGCATTCGGCAGGCCAGCCCCCTCAAGCCCCTGGACCAAGCACGTATGGATAGCTTGTGCTGATTGGTAACTTTCAGACCCGCCACGTAAAATAACCGCATTACCGGATTTTAGGCAAAGCCCTCCGGCATCAGCCGTTACATTTGGCCGGCTTTCATAAATAATGCCAATCACGCCGAGGGGAACACGAACGCGCTCTATCTTCAGACCGTTGGGCCGCGTCCAAGTAGCGAGAACATCACCAACCGGATCTGATAATAGTGCGATCTCTTCAAGGCCTTTGGCCATGGCCTCAACACGCTCTGGTGTAAGTGTTAAACGGTCAATGAACGCGCCGGTGCGCTCATGTTCCTGGGCAACCGCTATATCTTTTGCATTCGCACTCAAAATATTTTCAGTTTGTGCACGAAGCGCTTCGGCCATAAAACCAAGCGCTTGGTTTTTTGTTTTCGCCGAAGCCAGACCAAGCTCTGAGGCTGCCTCACGAGCTGCACGCCCAAGGGCGAGCATACTCTCCTCAATCCGGCTCAGGTCCTCAAACTCTACTACTGCATTCATGGTCATGATTTCCGTTTTGATTTCAGCACCATATCATCGCGATGGATCACTTCCTTACGACCCCGATAACCGAGAATGTCCTCAATATCACGACTCTTGTGGCCAATGATCCGCGCTGCATCTGCATGAGCATAGGCTATCAAACCCCGGCCAAGTTCAAAACCTTGCACATTTCTGATCGTTACCGCATCACCCCGGTTGAAGATTCCCTCAATGCTCAAAATACCAGCCGGCAAAAGACTCTTACCAGCTTCCAAAGCTTCCACAGCGCCGTCATCAATAACAATCGAGCCCTTAGGCTCAAGGCTACCCGCAATCCAACGTTTGCGCGCGGTAACCGGGTTTGCATGAGCAATAAACCAGGTGCCATTTGCCCCTTGAGAAAGTGCTGTAAGAGGCCGCATGACACGCCCTGATGTAATAACCATGCTGGTGCCTGCCGCCATTGCCACTTTTGCCGCTTCTATTTTGGTGACCATGCCACCGCGAGACAATTCTGTGCCAGCATCTCCAGCCATAGCTTCTATATCATCCGTAATTTCCGTAATCACCTCAAGCCGCCTCGCATCCTTAGCTTTGTCAGGAGGAGCTGTATAGAGGCCGTCCACATCGGAAAGGAGGACCAAACAATCCGCACTTATCATTGTAGAGACACGCGCCGCCAATCTGTCATTATCACCATAACGGATTTCCGATGTGGCAACCGTATCGTTTTCATTGACCACCGGAACAGTATTAAGTTTCAAGAGCGTTGAAATCGTATTACGTGCATTGAGATAGCGTCGCCGCTCTTCCGTATCGCCAAGGGTAAGCAAGATTTGAGCAACGGTTAAGCCGCGCGCCTTAAATATTTCACCATAGGCGTGTGCCAGATCAACTTGGCCAACCGCCGCCGCTGCCTGACTTTCTTCTAATTTAAGAGCACCTGATGGCAAAGCAAGGGTGCGCCGGCCTAAGGCAATTGCACCGGAGGAAACAATAATGACGCCCTTTCCCTCTTTCTTAAGCGCCGCAATATCATCGGCAAGTGCTGCCAGCCAATCGGCTTTGAGCGTCCCCGTGGTAACATCAGCAAGAAGCGAAGAACCGATTTTCACCACAATAAGACGAGCGGTGGTCCATTGATCTTTCACGGCTGCCATCCAATTTTGACCGATTGCTCGTGGCTCTCATTCTGCTCTTCGATCTCAGCCTTGCGAACAGCCTCTGCGAGGCGGTGTAACATGAGATCCAAGTTAAGACGAGAGACTGCGGAAACCAAATAAACTGGTTTACTCGTCGCTTCTTCCATAAGATTTTTTTTCCGTACGCGCCTTTTCTCATCCACGGCATCACATTTTGAAAGAGCTAATATTTCTGTCTTGCTTTCAAGATCGGCCCCATAGGCCGCCAGCTCACTTCGTACGGTCTCATAAGCTCTAAGCGGATCATCTTCCGTGATATCCACCAAATGCAAAATAACCCGGCAACGCTCTATATGACCGAGAAAACGATCGCCAATGCCGGCCCCCTCATGCGCCCCTTCAATAAGTCCTGGAATATCTGCTAAGACAAAGTCAATATCACCAGCTTTCACAACACCTAGATTAGGATGCAACGTTGTAAACGGATAGTCCGCAATTTTTGGTTTTGCCGCGGAAACGGCAGCTAGAAAAGTAGACTTCCCGGCATTCGGCAAGCCGACAAGGCCCGCATCGGCAATAAGCTTGAGCCGTAACCAAATGGTCAATTCTTCACCGGGTTGACCGGGATTGATATGTCTGGGAGCCTGATTTGTCGAAGATTTGAAGTGCGCATTGCCAAACCCGCCATTTCCTCCTTTGGCAAGGCGTGCACGATAACCCGGCTCTGTGAGATCAGCAAGCAAGGTCTCATTGTCTTCGGCGAAGATCTGTGTTCCAGGCGGTACTTTTAAAATAATGTCCTTGCCTTTTGCACCATGGCGATTTTTTCCCATTCCATGACCGCCTTTACTAGCCTTGTAATGTTGCTGGTAGCGAAAATCGATCAACGTATTCAGATTGTTGACACACTCCGCCCAGACGTCACCACCCCGCCCACCATCACCTCCGTCAGGCCCACCAAATTCTACATATTTTTCGCGGCGGAAAGAAAGACAACCATTTCCGCCATCACCAGAGCGAATATAAACGCGGGCCTGATCGAGGAATTTCATGATTTCAAATTCTTCAAATTAGATTGATCCTACACTTCCGTTTAAATGGAATCACTTGGATGCTCCATAATTTTGTTGCCGCATATATTTTTTTGCAAAACCGATACTCACTTTTGCGAGCTATGCTTTAGATCGCCTGGGGCTCTGGATGGGGGTGAGAACGAAGACACTTTATGAGCATGAGTTCATATCATACCCACTGAGTAAGAGGTAATTGATGCCGTTTTAGCCCTTACTGGATCAGCGAAACCGACTTTAAACCAGGCTCCGTAACGCGAAAACCACGAGCCCTAATAGTTGCCGGGCCAAAACGGGTAGGCACCTTAATAAAATAGGGCACATATAATTTTGCCGCCAATAGGGGCGCCAACCAAATTTCAATATCCTTTGTCCCGGCTAAAAATTTCTTATTTTTGTCGGAAGATTTATGACCGGAAATTTGAACATATTGTGCGCGGCATACATATGCCCGGCCATTGTAATCTTTCTCATGCACCCCTTTCACTTTAATGGTTTTCTTATATGAGAGAATTATGTCGAAACGCTCTTTTCCATCGAAAACTGGAATACGCTGATCGCAAATTTTCCGGTTTGGGAACGCACCTTTGGGGGCCGATAAAACTGAAAGCGCGCTCATAGGATCGAAAACTCTATCCAATTGTTTGGCCGTAATGGGAACACGTTTTTTCGATTTGTTGAATGGTGGGACGGCCACAACTCTCTGAGACGGGTCTTTGGTAAATTTCATTTTCAACTTTTTTGTCTTTTTACCTTGCTTGTACAGATATGAAAAAGCGCCGGGCTTAATAAAACCATCCTGTTTCACGGCTCCAGAGCTTTCAGCTTGCATTTTTGCCTTAAACAAAAGCCCCTTTATCGCAGAGAGTTTTCCTCGTCCCGACATCAAATAACTTTTGTCCCAAAATTTGGAACTGAAACGAACCTTCCCCAATTTGAAGCCATTAAACTCGATACGGTAAACTGCATTGATCTGTCGGTTAATTTGCGTCGTGTCTTTTGCAAAAACTGACAACGAATAAAGCTGTGCGACCGACAATACAACAAAAGCAAAAAAGGTTCTCACGATAATCACCATCTTTACAGGTTGGTACGACATTAGACTGAAAGCTCTTCAACCCCCTTATAAAGGTCCAAAGCTTCAGGATTGGCTAACGCTTCCTTATTTTTCACTTCACGGCCATGGACAACATCGCGCACCGCTAACTCGGTAATCTTACCGGACTTAGTACGAGGTATATCCGCGACTTGGACGATTACCGCCGGCACATGGCGCGGGGAAGCTCCCATACGAATTCGTTTTTTGATTTTTGCCCGCAAATCCTCATCTAGTTGAAACCCTGACCTGAGAATTACAAAAAGCACTACCCGAACGTCATTATCCCAGTCCTGACCTATAACGATCGATTCCTGAATCTCTTCGAGTTGCTCTACCTGTCCATAGATCTCCGCAGTTCCGATACGCACCCCGCCCGGATTAAGTGTCGCGTCAGAACGGCCATGAATTATGATACCACCGTGTTCCGTCCACTCGGCATAGTCTCCATGATGCCAGATATTTTCAAAACGATTGAAATATGCCTTGTGATATTTCATGCCATCTGGATCACTCCAAAAACTGATCGGCATGGACGGAAACGGCTGGGTGCAAACAAGCTCGCCCTTCCCTGTTTTTAAAGCATGTCCGGAATTGTCAAAAACTTCGACCGCCATACCAAGACCTGGTCCTTGGATTTCGCCTTTCCAAACAGGTTTAAGCGGATTTCCCAAAACAAAGCATGAGACAATATCCGTACCACCGGAAATGGAAGCAAGTTGGAGATCTGGCTTGATCCCCTCATAAACGAAATCATAGCTTTCCGGTGCCAGAGGAGAACCGGTCGACGTCATAAGACGCAGCGAAGAAAGGTCATGAGTGTCGTGCGGACGAAGCCCCGCTTTCTTAACGGCATCAATATATTTAGCAGATGTGCCAAAAACATTCATCCCTTCTTCTTGCGCATAATCGAAAAGGGTATTACCTGAAGGCGCAAATGGAGAACCATCGTAAAGCAATAGCGTTGCTCTACTGGCAAGACCCGTCACAAGCCAGTTCCACATCATCCAACCACAAGTCGTGAAATAGAAGAGCTTCTCGCCCTCCCGGAGATCGCAATGCAGTTGATGCTCTTTCAGATGTTGAATCAGCGTACCGCCAGCAGAATGAACAATACATTTTGGGACACCTGTCGTACCTGAAGAAAACAAAATATAAAGCGGGTGATCGAATGGCAAAAGCTCGAAATAAAGTTCCTGTCGTTTGTAGGGAGCAAGTGCTGTATCAAGTGAAACCGCTTTCTCTATCTCCTTAGCAACGTCTTCCGCCTCTCCTAAATAGGAAACAATTATGATCTGCTTGAGCGTCGGCAGTTCGCTTATTATCTCTTTGAGCTTGTCGGCAATTCGGATCGGCTTGCCATTATAATAATATCCATCACACACAATAAAAATCGTTGGCTCGATTTGACCGAAACGGTCCAACACACCCTTCACCCCAAAATCAGGCGAACATGAAGACCAAATAGCCCCCAAAGAGGTCGCCCCAAGCATTGTAGTGACGGAGGCGGGCATATTCGGCATCATGGCGGCAACACGGTCACCAACCTTAAGCCCCATATCTGAAAATGCTTGTTGGATACGAGAGACACGGTCATTCAATGTTTGCCAGTCCAATGATTGATGAGCCTTATCCTCGCCGCGAAAAACAAGCGCCGTTCCGTCATCATCTTTGCTGAGAAGGTTTTCTGCAAAATTCAACCTTGCGTCGGGAAAAAAACGTGCGCCTGGCATTTTCTCGCCTTCGACCAGATATGGCTTGGCACCTTTCTCACCCTTGATATTGCAGAAATCCCAAATTGCTGGCCAAAAAGCAGCTGGGTCATTTACAGAAAAGTCGTAAAGCGCATCATATCCGGCGACCGGCTTAGACATCCGCTCACCTACCATGCTCATAAAGCTTGCTAGGTTTGAATGCATAATTTTTGTCTCATTCGGCTGCCAAAGCGGATTAGTCATATTGAATTCTCCACGCTCTATGTTTGGAGCCCTGTTCAATTTGAACTGACAGGCGCGGGGGGTGCTCAGCTTACCCTCACAACTGAGACCAACAAAATCAAGAGCTTACAACTTCGCCTATCATTCGTATCCCCGTGTTAACAATGGCATGGCAATTTCTTAGGTATATTAATTTGTCTCACTCGCAATCTTCATACAAACCGTATAAAAGGGTGAAAAGGGGGCCTTAGTCTGGCAAAATAAAAAAACTAAATTACTGCCATAGACCTTTGCCAAACTCTGGCCCATGACAAACTTACATCGCAAAATCAAGAAATTAAAAAGATGGTAGCGTCAGCGATCATAAAACTAAAAAGACTTTTCAAGAGAAGCCTATTGATGATTGGCATAGTTATGTTGACCATCATTGCGTTGATTCTGGCGACGCCTTTCCTATTGGATCGAGAAACAATTCGTATAGAAGTTGCCAAGCGCCTCTCTGACTGGACGGATGGCACAATCAATATAAAGGGCCCTATAAAAATTCGCTACTTTCCCGACGTGACTGTCAAAGCTGCGGAGGTTGACTTTAATAAACTGCCACAGTTGAGGAATATTGTTCACGTATCTACAAAGCAGCTATCAGCGGAACTAAGTTGGTGGAGCTTATTAATGGGCGATCCGCAGATAGACAAACTCATTCTTGATTCCCCCCGCTTTATATTTCCGGAACAAAGAGTGAAAGAACAGAATCACACTTCCGGTCTTCGCAAAGATCACCCCCCTGTGCTTAAAGCTCTAAAGCAGGCAACTATTAACAAATTCATTATTCGCAAAGGTGTCGCCATTATCGGCAACCCCGAATCTCGACACAACGCTATTCAAAATATTCAGGCAGACATAACTTTCTCCCGAGGAAAAAACACGACCTCCGGAGAGGGTACACTTTTTTGGCGTGGCAAGAAGCTCAATTTTGACTTGGATGCTGGATCTCCTAAATGGAGTGCAAATACAGCCAATTTACCGATTAAGTTGAACTTGGAAGGTAAATTGGTCACTTCATCCTTGAATGGCGAAATTACAGTGGCCGAAGGTTTTCGATTAACCGGTACCCATGAACTTAAAATTGCAAATCTAAGGCACGTAATGAATTGGCTTGGTGTTGGTGTACCTTCCGGACACAGCCTCAGCAATTTTAAAGCATCTGGCGATCTTATCGTTAATCGCTCGCAAATTACTTTTAATAACGCCAAATTCGATCTCGATGGGAATAGCGCGGTTGGCGCGCTTGCCATTGATTATACGAAAGAAAGACCAACCCTTGATGGAACACTTGATTTCGAGAAACTTGTCCTCACACAATATCTAAAAAAGAACGAATTAAAGGGCGGGGTTTCGCAACCTCTTACCAATTATATTGAGTCAGTTGACCTTTCATTACTCCAATTTTTTGATGCAGATATTAGAGTATCTTCCGGAAAGGTTCTTATGCACTCTTTCAAGACTGGGCGAGCAGCTGTATCACTCTCCTTAAAATCTCATAAACTTCTTGCGGAAATTGCTGAGCTGGAGCTTTATGACGGTCTCGCGGCAGGCCGCATTGAAGTCGACATCAATACAATACGTCCCCAAGTCGTTGTGAATGGCACCTTATCAGATATACTTGCCGAGCGCCTTTTTGCTTCAATATCTGCCGCGAGTCCCCTCAAAGGAAAAGCGGATATTACTTTGGAGTTGATGGCAGAAGGGCCGAGGATTACAAACATTCTTAGTTCACTCGACGGCAAAGCAACGATCTCCGCCAAGAAGGGGGGGCGTGCACGACTCGATATTCGTAAAATCCTTGCAAAAGCCAAAGCGGGTCAGCTCAGAGGGTGGGGCAAAGCGGCAAATGGAGAAACTGGATTTGATCAACTCGACGCAAGCTTTGTTGTCAAAAATGGTGAAGCTCATTCCCAAACCTTCATAGTCAAATCAGGGCCCCATCTCTATTCAGGTCATGGAACTATTAATTTATTGCGTAAAACCTTGGATTGGCGCCTCTTAGTTACACCAAGCAAGCCTCAAACAAGTACGTATAGGAATGATAAAGAGGATGGGCACATAGATTTAACGATGCGCGGTCCTTGGCTCAGCCCCATTATTGCTATTGACCAAGGCAATGATACGCCACCCTCTAGCAAACAAGACAGAGCGCCAATACATATGGATCAAATGGATCAAAAGCTCCCACTAAATGCCGGAGCTCAACCTGGATAAGGTATACGGCCTACCTACCCCTTACATAGATATGTTGACCCATCAGCGAGCAAGCTCTATGCACGTTGTTAATACCAGACTGCGATAGAAACTTTCAGGTGAATAAATAAAAAGGATTTGGCTGGTAGGGACGGGATATTCGCCCATGAGTTGGAGTTTTGCAGTCTCGTACAGAACGCAGGAGAAGAGGACATGATCGTGATTCGATTCGTGGGGTATTTTCTGATTGCCATTGCAATCCTTGTTGGCGGGACGAGCTATAACGGGACGGCTCAAGAACAATCCTCACCCGATTATCAAGCTCCGACCGATGAAGAAAAGCCACCCGAACTACCTGCAAACGATAATGTTCAGGCTGCCTTGCCCAAAGAAGACCCTAAACTAACAATCGCTTCTTGGGGTGGAGCCTATGCCAAGTCTCAAGATATTGCCTATTTCACGCCATTCACGAAAAAAACCGGCATTGAAATCAAGTATGTTACATATAGCGGTGGTCTGAACACTTTAAAACAGCACATCACCTTGTCGGACGGGCCATGGGATGTGGTTGACCTTGACCATCATACTGTCAATCAAGCTTGCGAGCTTGGTTTGTTGGAACGAATTGATACTTTAGAACTTTCGGCTTCTCCTGATGGCACACCCGCCTCAAACGACTTTCTTCCCGGCAGCCTGCATGATTGCGGGGTCGCCAGTGTGGCTTGGGCGTCATCCATCGTCTATGACACTCGTGCCTTTCGCAAACACAAGCCAAGATCTGTCAAAGATTTGTTTAACCTAAAAAAATTTCCTGGAAAAAGAGCTTTACCTAAAGGTCCCCGTTACAATCTTGAACTCGCACTTATGAGTGATGGAGTTCCACTGGATGAGATTTATGAACTCTTAGCAACCCAAATTGGCATTACACGCGCTCTAAAAAAGCTTGATACGATCAAAAGAAAAATCGTTTGGTGGTCGAAGAGTCATGAATCCCTGGAATTATTGGCTAAAAAGAAGGTTGTCATGGCTACGTCCTTTAATGGGCGCAGCTTTCAGGCAATTGCAAGAGAAGGAAAGCCGTTCGAGATTATTTGGGATGGACAGATCTATGACTTGGATTTTTGGGCGGTCCCTAAAGGTGCAAGATATAAAGATGATGCCATGGCGTTCATCGCGTTTGCCAGCCGTACAGACAGGCTTGCTGAGCAGACTAAGTGGTTTCCCTATGGACCGATGCGAAAATCCGCGTTAGCGCTTGTCAGCACCCATGCCGAAGCTGGCATTAAAATGGCTCCATTTATTCCGACTATTTCTAAAAATTTTGAAAATGCTTTACAATTCAATGGAGCTTGGTGGGAGAAACACGGTACGAGATTGGAAAAACGTTTTAACCACTGGCTAACAGGCAAAGACAAAGACTTGGTTGTCGATATTGTGCTCCCTGCCAAAATTGAAAAACCCAAACCCAAAAAAAGGAAGCGCCGCCGCCGCCGGAAGCGCAGATCACGATAAACCCTATTTTGAACCGCACACTATCTTGCAAAAGTGGGGTACCGGTTTTGCGAAAAAAGATATGCGGCAACAAAAAGATAGAGCATCCAAGTGATTCCATCTAAACGCAGGACGCTCCAGAAAAAACCGGCAGGACCGCATCCGAGTTTATGCTGGGACATAACTGGTTTTTTCTAGAGCATGTCACGTTCACATGCGTTCACTTTCATGCTCTAGCCTTTTGATATCGATCAACTTTTCCGCGCTCAAGTGAATCCACTTAAACGCGGGTTGATCTAGTCAAAAATTTTTGCTTGAAAGTCATTTTTTTGCACAGCTCAAACTAACTTGCCTGTTACAAAAACGTCACATTAACACTTCCCACTAAATACAATTTTGCTCTCACCTTCATTGTGGAAAAAAGCAGCATGCCTAAATTTTAATCAACATATTTTATTATTTAGTTTAAAATAGGATATTTAACCATTTGTTTTTTAATAACTTTTTGCCTATTCACTATTCGTTCCTCAGGGAAAATATGAACATGGCCATTTTAGGGCGAACAAACTGCGACTGCAGCTTAACAGTTACCTCAATGGCGGACCTGCGCTTCGCTCCAAAAAAAGTTCAGATCTTCGTCAAGATCCAATTGATTAACCATACAAGCTAGGTATGTTCTCAGTATGCAGCGGGGCCAACGTGAGCGGGGACATGCGTTCCTGGCCGGGCCAAACGACCAAGAAATTGTGTGTTTGCGTTGTCCCGCTGCAGCTCGGGGGTCAAGGAAGATTGTGAACCCCGTATAAGGCAAAGTGCATCAACTGATGCCAAGTGGTCAGTCCGGGGCGGAACGGACTAAGCCATGTATCAGCATAATTAGTGCTGTGAACTGCCGACTATACCCATATAGTCGGCAGTTTTTTTACAAGCTCTCTGCATGGGCTAATTACCAACCATCTGAAAAAACCACATCTGCCTATGCTTACCTTCCCTTACTTAATATCGTCGCGAAATCGATATCGTCAAAACGATTTAATTTGAGTGAATAAAGCCTTAGAGCGCAAAACTCTCCTCAAATTGAACGTAAACCGGTTAAAGCCGCAGCTTTCTCTCGAAATTGTTAACGAGTGTTATCAACGTTAAACTGAAACTCTTAACAAACACATAATGGAAATCTCTAACAATCAATAAAAACAGATGTTTGTACCGGTCAAATCATGCTACGATAAAATAATGAAGCTTAAGTGCATGTATTAAAAACGTAAAAAATATGTTCTCTTTTCATTCTCATTTGGTTAATTGCCCCCATACAAATCAAAGTCATTTGCTTAGGTCGTTCCAGAAAGAAGGTAAATATGCGCTAATATTTGATATTAAAGGCTCTTTTTCGACCATCGGGGGATTGACCATTAACTTATTTCAGTTTTGCATTCTATATTGGCAGTCTTGCATAATTTGCCGGGAGGGAGGAACCGAACCCTGAGGATTCCTCTAAGATAAGCTTGGTTGTCACCGTTTCAATCAGGGGGAGACGTAACCCATGGATAAAGTCACTTGGCTTGGTGTATTCGTCGTACTGTATTGGGCCTATTGCATATTTTGGGGAATCAAAGGTGCAATGGCGTCCAAAACGGCGAGCGATTACTTTATTGCAGGGCGAGGAATTTCGCTCTGGGTGTTTGTCCTCGCAGCGACGGCAACGTCGTTTTCAGGATGGACATTTATGGGCCATCCGGGTCTCGTATACCGGGATGGCTTTCAGTATGCTTATGCGTCATTTTATGCAATCACGATTCCTTTTACGGGCGTTATCTTTTTGAAACGCCAATGGATGCTTGGTAAACGTTTTGGATTTGTCACGCCGGGTGAAATGCTCTCGGAATATTTCCGGGGCGATGCCATCCGCATCCTGGTTGTGATTGTTGCTATGTTGTTCTCGATTCCCTATTTGGGCGTACAGCTTGGCGCCTCCGGTTTCCTATTTGACATTCTGACAGACGGCTGGATCCCCCGTTGGGCGGGTATGTGGCTTCTGTCCATTGTCGTGCTGATTTATGTGGCATCTGGTGGTCTACGTGCTGTGGCCTATGTGGATACGCTACAATGTATTCTGTTAGCGCTCGGTATTATCATCACCGGGCTTATTGCCCTTGATCTGGCTGGAGGTTGGACAGCCCTCAACGAAGCGTTTGGCAAGCTTGCAGCGTCTGGCGTTGGCAAATGGGGTGTGACAAAAGGCAATGGCGATTATAACGCTTATTTCGCAATTCCTGGTGTCATTCAGTTCACCGCTGGCCTCGGCAAGGAGACACCTGTCGGGGGTCTTTGGACGGGTATTATGGTGCTGACCTATATGTTTGCTTTAATGGGCATACATTCAGCCCCTGCCTTTTCCATGTGGGCCTTTTCCAACAGAAGCCCTGCGCCATTTGCACCACAACAAGTTTGGGCCTCTTCATTTGGTATTGGCCTCATCCTGTTTTTCTTCACCGCCTTCCAAGGCATGGGTGCTCACGTTCTTGGTGGCAACCCTGCGGTTACTGAAGCAGGACTTGCCGTGTCACAAGCCCTAAACGGTCCCATTCCTGAATCGCTTAATATTTGTGAGCTTTTGGGTAAGGAGGACGGGTGTAAGCAAGCAGCTTTCAAGACTTATGGCCAGCTCATTGCAGCTAAGCCGGATTCGCTTGTGCCAAACTATTTCAACCAGATCGCTGACACTATGCCGTGGCTGGTTGGTTTGCTTGCGGTTTGTGCACTTGCGGCGATGCAGTCAACGGGAGCAGCTTATATGTCGACGGCGGGCGCTATGCTCACCCGCGACCTCTATAAACGCTACATTAACCCAACAGCTGACCATGTTACTCAGAAGCTGTTTGGCCGCATAGGTGTTGCTTTCATTGTGATATCGGCGCTCCTTGTGGCAACGTTCTCCAGTGATGCCCTCGTTTTGTTAGGTGGTCTTGCTGTGGCCTTTGGTTTCCAAATGTGGCCATCGCTGATCGCCATCTGCTATGTGCCTTGGTTTACTAGGGCAGGCATTACACTGGGTCTTGCTGCTGGTCTGATTGCTGTGATTGCAACGGAGAAATTTGGCGCTTCTATTGCCGGTGTCTTTGGCACGGACCTACCCTGGGGCCGTTGGCCCTGGACGATCCACTCCGCCGGTTGGGGTATTATCTTCAACCTCGGTGTGGCGATCCTAGTTTCGGCTGTAACACAAAACAAAGCCGATATGGAACATAAGATGAAGTACCATAACTTCTTGCGTGAACATGCATCAATATCACCTGAGAAACGCAGCCTCATTCCGGCGGCGTGGATCATCGTGCTTGTCTGGTTCTTCTTCGGTATCGGTCCTGGTGCTGTGCTCGGCAACACCATTTTTGGCGCGCCTAATGACGCGGCAAACTGGTTGTTCGGCATGCCATCAATCTGGGCATGGCAAATCCTCTGGTGGGCTTTGGGCGTCTTTATGATGTGGTTCCTGGCTTACAAAATGGAGATGTCAACCGTGCCAGACAAAGAAGTGGAAGCGCTTGTGGAGGATATCGGTGATATTGCTCCTCAGCAAACCGCATCTTAAGTAGCACTTGTATCGACTTATGAAGGGAAGGCCCTGCGCCTTCCCTTTTTTCGTTTACTTGACATGACGGAAAACGCATCATCTCAGAAGAATTTGTGTATAATCTCAACCCAATTATGGATAGCCGATAGGATGCCCATGTAACGATGACGGCTCTTTTTTCAAAAGACTATTTTCTGCTTTGGGCCCTCGTCCTAGCAATCGCTCTTTACTTTCCGGTGCGAAAACTTATTTGGGTCCTTTACGTGCGCCGAGCTATGGCGAAAGGCCACAATGTCGATGAGACAGAACAGCAAAGGTTGAAACAACGTGCAGCCATAACATCAGCTTTAATTTGTTTCATTTTTTCAGTGCTCTATACAATGCACCTCTTCAAGGCTTAAAGTCTGTCCCATAATTGTGGCTATCTGCGGAAATATTCAATGTCAGAAAAAGTACTAAAACGCTTCATCATTTTGATGGTTATCTTCATCGCCATTGTGATGATCGGGTCTGACTTCTTGCGTCAAATGTTTACCCGTCCGCCTGGGGATATGGAAACTGAGCTGGGCTCAATACGTCTTGAAGATAAGAATTATGACGAGGCATTAACCTATTACAACAAGGCGCTTGAGAAATCTCCCAATCATCGAGGCGCGCTTATGGGGCGCGCGCTTGTCTACATCAAAACAAAAAAATATCCTAAAGCCATATCCGAATTAGATGCCCTTATTGCTTTTCTCAAAAAATCATTGAAGACTGATGACACCACAGGCCGTGGCGCCTTAGCGGCGGCTTATGCCAACCTTGGCATCGTCTACGACCGCATGGGGCAGTATAAAAAGGCGTTGGCTAACTATTTGTTATCTCTGAATACCGATGAAGAATCTGTTTCTGGACCCGGCGTTGTACATAAAATTTTACATGGCAGTGAAGGTCTATCCACTGTTCGTGACCGCGCAAAATATATCCATGAGCAACTTCAAAAGCCTGAGTCAGAACGCGTAATGCGTAGGCCCGAGCTTGATGCAAAGCAACGAATGCATAAGCCATAGCTGATTATGTTTGGCGTATGGGGGAAGTTAAAAATTCGTCAGCTTTAAGACATCTTGAAAAAGAACCTTCAAAAAGAACATCGCGGCGATGCAGCCAAATAGAAGATGAACCCAAGGCGCCTCCCCATCTGCATCTCTGTATGTTAGGCCGTGATAAGCAACGATTCCCGTTCCTAAAAGAAATAACCAATCAACCCATGTGCCACCCATAGACGGAGGTCCCCTATTCTTATCTTTTTGCGCAAAACCGGTATCCACTTTTGCGCGACATGCTCTAGATCAATCTGCGTTCAAGTAGATTCACTTGAATGCAGAAAATTGATCGATATCAAAGAAGTAGAGCATGTTAAGCGAACTCACTTGAGTTTAACATGCTTTAGGTGACATTTAACACGGTGGAAAACCACATGTCACTTTGGTCATCTGAGCTGTTAAGTGACTGACAAAAATAAGAGCCATCGTAATGCCAATAACCCATGTGAAGGCTTCAACCCCTTGC
The DNA here is from genome assembly GCA_965224165.1 of Methyloligellaceae bacterium. Lineage (GTDB taxonomy): Bacteria > Pseudomonadota > Alphaproteobacteria > Rhizobiales > CBDCYM01 > CBDCYM01. The sequence continues at coordinate 3,787,263 of CBDCYM010000011.1, forward strand.
CATTTTTGATCACGCGTAGCTGGCGGGTCACCAACAACACCAAACTCAACAGGATTGAGAGCGCCCTGATGATCTAATTTCAATATGCGTTCACAAAATTGCCGAACCCAAATGGGGACAATACTTTTAAACATATAGGGCATAAAAAAATTCTCGATTGTCTTTTCATCGCCCTTTTCTCCAAACCATTGTTCATAAGCGATTTCAAAAACACGAAATTCACCTACGCTCAAAACGGAGGCCGTTTTCAGGACATCCCAAACATCTGGCGGTATTTTCTTTTCATCAAAATACCGTCGGTCTTTAAATTTGGTGAGATTTAGCATCGCCTTTTGCCGGTTTTAAAATAGGCCCCGGCCCACAGTCATTTTAACCAAGCATATGAAACTACAGAAGCCCCTGTCTTCTTTTTCTGCAAATCAATCCTTTGCGATCTCCTGCCAAAGCCAACCGTGCCAATATCCTTAGCTGAAATAATAAACTCATAATCGAGCAAAATTAAGGTTTTCTACTAAGGAATTACAATAAATTAGAAAATACAAACATTCTGATCTGAAAAAATACTTAGGTATTTTCTTTTTATTAATCATTATTGCGCACTTTTAATTGCACTTCTCTTACCAAAGGCATCAAATTAAGGAGACGGTGCACAATGGAAGAAAAATCCGCAGTGTCTTCCGGGCAAAAAACATCTGTCCTCTTGATTGAAGGGAATCTGGAAGACGCAGAATTTGTGGAAAAATCCTTATCTAAAATATGGTGTAGCGTTGTTGTTCACAGTACTCCAAATAACGATGAAGCCCTATCTTTTCTTGATAAGCATACTCAACCAGGATGCATGTCTCCGCCTGATCTAATTTTGCTTGGCTTTGATATGCCAATAATCGAGGCTCTCGATTTTATATCAAAAAAGCAGCAGAACAAATTTACGAGAGATGTTCCTGTTGTCGCTTTATCCAACCTGAACAATGTTACGGAATATGCAATATTGTCGGAGTTAGGAATTACCGCTGTGGTTTCCCGGTCTTCATTTCACGATCAAATGAATCATGTTTCTAAACTCATGGTCTCATACTGGTTTGAAGGCCAGATTACGCTGTAGTTTCGCTTCCAAGCAGCCCCTTCAAGCTTAAAAACTGATAGCGGCAAAGTCAGTATTGTAATCAGTAGCCCACTAACATCTAGAGCATATCTCGCAAAAGTGGGGCCGGTTTTGCTAAAAAATATGCGACAATAAAAAACCCGAGTTATGGATAAGAAATGATACCTACTTTTAATTTACAACCAATTTAAGTGGGAAATAATGTGAGAGCTATATAGAGGAGGAGCTGATCGTGAATATTGGAGACACGATTGTTCTCACCTTCTTGGTGGCAACCATTCTCTCGTGGGTGATTGTGATATACGCAATTGACGCATGACGGATTATCATCCTGAAAGAAGGAGGTGCGTAGTTTTTATGAAGTTCATGCTAACGGTAAAGCTCCCACCTACCTTTGCGTCTAACCAATGGCCTAGCAAAAAGCGGCCTCGCTGACTTCGTATAGACGTCCTTAGCAAAACCGGTAGCTATTGTTCTGCCTTCCGGCTCTTGAGATCCTGTAACGATAATTAGATTTCGCTTGGGCACATAAGCAATGATGTCGCCTTTGACCGGAAACCTTTTCCGGTTCCAGAGATGATCAAGCGCTAAGAGCGAAGATTCATATACCCCGTCAACGTCAGCGACGAAAACACCTTTCTTGCCTCCTAACTTCAGCCTACTACCAATCAACCTTTGCAAATTGGCTTTGGCCAGTGCTCGAAGAGCTGTACGATTTAATTTGAAACGCTTCAGATCTCGTTCGGAGACCGGAGTAATAGCACGCGGCAGATCAAACGCATAGATCAGCAGTAGGCCAGGAACAACTGTCTCGAATACTGGCTTGGATCTGATGTTCGCCGGCGATTTTTTCATAGTCTTTTTGACTATGGCCAGGTATTCCGCAGATCGCACAATCGGAACGATCCGTTCTTTACGCTTCTGTTTTTCCGCCGCCGATCCGAGCTCAGGGAGCACGGTCACATAATGTCTCAAAATAGCCGTCAAATTGTCGGGAGACTCGCGATATTCGCGATAGGCATTGTTAAGAAATGTCTTTAGCCCGTCTGCGGGTGGACCGCTAAATACAAACTTCAGCGCACCCTGGCGTTTCACCTGAAGCTTAGGGTAGCGTTTCTTGACGAGGGCGAGATAGCGTGTGCCGAACTGTTCAGGAGTGAGGAACTTACCGGCCAAATCCTGGCCGTGAAGGTCAGTGCTTACAGTCGCTGAGAGCAAGACCATTGGGAAAATTAGTTTTCCAAGGGAATAAAGTTTCATGACTAACAAATCACTTTATGCCATTCGCCCTTTGAACGAACCGCAGAAAATTGTTTAGATTAAGCCGATAAGTGGACGTCTCAAGCGCTGCGGATGACTGCAGCAATTTATGAGTATACAGCCCTAATTCACCACAGCCACTGCTGGATCGGGTTACAAACCCGATCGATAACGTTCATGCTATGGTTTATCTGTGAGAAAACCATTATGAACAATATGGGACGCTCAGCAAAGGCCAAGGGCGGAGGACACCTCAGCAAAGCTCAAGACCCTTTCCCAGAAGCTTTTGAAACCTTCCGCTCTCCCTCTTCCCACCCCACATACCCATCACGGGTTTGTGGGAATTTACGGTCTAGGATCTTACTGGCAACCAAATTCCTCAGGATCTGGGCCGTGCCGCCACCAATTGTAAACATACGGGCGTCACGGACCATGCGCTCTAATGGCAAATTGCGGGAGTAGCCTGCAGCGCCGTGAAGCTGCAGAGCGTCATTGGTCACTTTGATGGCGGTCTCTGAGGCAAATATTTTTGCTTGTGCGGCAAGCTTGGCATCAGGAAAACCTGAATCTTCCGCACTTGCAACCGCCTTATGAATCATCAGCCGTGCGGCCTCCAATTGCATATCCATATCCGCAAGCATCCATTGCAGGCCTTGAAACTCGGCGATAGGACGGCCGAATTGATAACGCTCTTGCACATAGTCGCAAGCAAGCTCATAGGCGCCGACGGCAATGCCCAGCGCCACAGTTCCAGCGCCTGTGCGTTGCGCATTATAAGCGTTCATCAAACTTGCAAAGCCCCGCCTTATGCCTTCAGGCGGTATGATCATACGGTCTGCATCCAAGGTGAGATCCTTAAAATGAACCTTTGTCTCCGGAAGGCCTCTCAATCCCATTGCCGGTTCCCGCTCGCCAATCACCAACCCATCATCCTGGTCACGGATGGCAATGAACCCGGCGATGCCCTGCTCCTCGCCATCTTCAAAAAGCTTAGCAAAAATCAAATGAAGTCGGGAAACACCCCCGCCGGTGATCCAATGCTTGGTGCCTTTGATGACATATTGATCGCCCTGTTTCTCCGCGCGGGTTGTCATCTCTGTAGCGGCACTGCCGGCTTCCGGTTCTGTAATACAGATGGCAGGCTTGTCACCACTGAGAACATGTTCGCTCGCGAGACGTTTTTGGGCTTCTGTCCCATAGGCCATGATGGCACCGATGGCACCCATATTGCCTTCAACAACAATGCGTGCGGTCACACCGCATTTTTTGGCCATTTCTTCGATGACAAGAACCGTATCCAAATAACTAAGCCCGAGGCCGCCATAGGTTGGAGGAATTGTCATTCCCATAAACCCGGCCTTCGTCAGCTTTTCAACCGTGTCCCAGGGATAAGCTTCGCTTCGGTCGGTTTCGGCAGCTTTTCCTGCGACCTCGGCTTCCGCAAAGGTCTGCGCTCTCATCTTAAGCTCGATCTGCGCATTGCTGAGCTGAAACATCGTGCTATCTCCTGGGTTCACATATAGAGACCATTGTCTCACTGCCTGTCTCAGTTCATAATCCTATGAAACAGAGAATACACCAACTCTTCTTCCGTCTCATGGTATAAACTGATGAGGAAAATATGTCTGAACCGGCCCCGCTTAAGGCACATAAAACCGCAAAAGCCCAGTTTAATTGGGAAGATCCTTTTGATCTTGACGCCCAACTCACGGAAGATGAGCGGCTTGTGCGTGCAAGCGCAGAGTCTTACGCCCAAGATAAACTCATGCCGCGGGTCGTTGAGAGCTTCCGCAACGAAGTTTTCGATCCGGAAATCATGACCGAGTTTGGCGAGCTTGGCCTATTCGGCATCACGATCCCTGAAGCTTATGGCGGCTCAGGCCTTGGCTACGTCTCTTATGGTCTGATTGCCCAGGAAATTGAGCGGGTTGATTCCGGCTACCGCTCAACCATGAGTGTTCAGAACTCCCTGGTCATTCACCCCATTTATGCCTATGGCACGGAAGAACAAAAACAAAAATATCTTCCTAAACTCGCAAGCGGTGACATGATCGGATGTTTCGGCCTGACAGAACCCGATCATGGCTCGGACCCAGGCTCAATGAAGACACGTGCAAAAAAAGCCGATGGTGGCTATGTGCTTAGTGGCGCAAAAGCATGGATCTCTAATTCACCCATCGCCGATATCGCTATTGTTTGGGCTAAAACAGAAGATGATGTCATCCGCGGATTTGTTGTTGAGCGTGGCATGGCTGGATTTTCCACACCCAAAATTGAAGGTAAGTTTTCGCTAAGGGCTTCGGTAACCGGCGAAATCGTTCTCGAAAATTGCTTTGTACCTGAAGACAATCTACTCCCTCATGTCGAAGGCCTTAAAGGCCCCTTTGGCTGCCTCAACCGCGCACGTTACGGTATCGCATGGGGAGCAATGGGCGCTGCAGAATATTGTTGGCAAGCTGCCAGGCAATACGTGCTTGACCGGGAACAATTTGGAAGGCCTTTAGCGGCAACCCAGCTCATTCAGAAAAAACTTGCCGATATGCAAACGGAAATTGCTCTTGGATTGCAAAGCGCATTGCGCCTCGGGCGTATGATGGATGAAGGCACTGCGGCACCAGAACTTGTCTCAATGATGAAGCGTAACAATTGCGGCAAGGCTCTCGATATTGCGCGCACCGCCCGGGATATGCATGGCGGTAATGGCATAGCAGACGAATATCACGTCATCCGGCATATGCTAAACTTAGAATCCGTCAATACTTATGAAGGTACCCATGACATTCATGCCCTTATACTCGGGCGTGCTCAGACAGGGATTCAGGCGTTTTTCTGATTTTCATCGAAAATCATCATCTTGCCACGCCGAACCCCAACCGCTAGATTCGCCGCAACTGACCACTCAGACAATCAGGAGAGATAAAAGTGGCATTCGAACTTCCTGACCTGCCTTACGCATATGATGCACTTCAGCCTTACATGTCGGCTGAAACGCTTGAGTTCCACCATGACAAACACCACCAGGCCTATGTGACAATGGGCAACAAACTGGCAGAAGAAGCCGGTATGAGCGGTTCATCCCTTGAGGAGATTGTCAAAGCCTCTCATGGTTCCAACCCAGGCCTCTTTAACAATGCCGGACAGCATTTCAACCATATTCATTTCTGGAAATGGATGAAACCGGGCGGCGGCGGTTCTAACTTACCGGGTGCTCTTGAAGGGAAAATCAACGAAGACCTTGGCGGGTTTGCGTCCTTTCGTGAGGCATTTATTCAGGCTGGCATGACACAATTTGGTTCGGGTTGGTGCTGGCTCGCACTTAAAGACGGTAAGCTTAAGGTTATGAAAACGCCCAATGGCGAGAACCCGCTTGTTCACGGCGCAACGCCTCTTTTGGGTTGTGACGTTTGGGAACACTCTTACTACATCGACTATCGCAATGCCCGGCCCAAATATCTTGAAGCCTGGGTTGATAATCTCGTCAATTGGGATTATGTGGCGGAGCTTTTTGAAGCGGCGGGATAGCTGTGTTTATTGTTTCTGTGAGCCGCCTAAAATACTGTGCCTTCGCCGGACCCTCCGCCGGACGGGGTTTGTAACCCCGTCCGCATTGTTCATCAAAGAACAATGCCAAATTGTTGGCGTTAGAACATAAAATCTCTTGTTTCAATGCCATCTTATGTTTTTTTTGGCATCGTTTTTTGCCAGCTACTTTTTATGAATAGTGTGGACGGGGCTTGTAACCCATAGGCGCTAACTTAAGGCTTTTGTTGATTGTATTTTTCTCTTTCTTGGAGGTTCCCAGAGGTTACGCTTTAGTTTTTCTGACATGGCGCAAAGTGCTTGAACCGATGGAACGATGAGGATTGCATGAATGCAAGCGGTCAAAATGACTTTGAGCGTACGCCATGCAGACGCTCCACGCTCTGTCTCAGGGGAAAGAGTCCCGCAGTTTTGCAACTGAGGGTTCGATAATAACGGCAAGCAAGAGATGGGAGAGGATGAACACTTTTGCCAAATCCTCGTTCTTTGCCGGGGGACATCTGGTTCCAATGAGACTTTTCAGGCGTTTAAATGCAAGTTCGGTCTGCCAGCGCAGACGATAAAGTTTTGATAATTTATCAGCAGAAAAATCATCGCCAACAAGAGAGGTCATCAGGATTAGCCATCCGGCTGCCTCCAATGTGCCTTTTGAGATTTGATGTCCCTTCCTTTTTGCGGTTTTGCGGGCTTTCCTTCTGGCTTTTTTTGCCGCTCCCGGCGGCTTTTGGATTGCCACCAAACGCAAGGCCAAAGGAGATTTTCCCTTCTTTAAACCAACCATGATGGGACGGTCGAGGATTTTGTGACCGGTTTTGCGAGCGCTGTGAAGAAGTTTGATAAGATCGAGCTTTTCGCCGTTTTTATCAAGCCAACGGCCAGCACTCCAAGGCGACCGCACAATGATATCGCCTCCGCCATCAAGATTTTTTTCAATTCTGTCAGCCTGCATATAGGCCCGGTCGCCAAGGCGGATTTCCCCAGGCACGACAGGGGCAATGTCGAATTGTTCACCGGTTTTTTCATCACTCAGTTGGAAAAAGCTAAACCGCTTTTCCTGCAAATCATAAACGCTGTGAATGCGCCAGACGCCATCTTCGCTTCCGCGCTTGGGCACAACGCTGCCATCAACAACACGGACAGGCCGGTCCGGCACATCCTCGGCTTTAAGTCCTTGCAGCGCTGTGCCTATCAAGGCTTCCAGCCAATTCGGGCATTTGCGAAGACGCTTGAGTAAGGCAACATCCGACAAAGACGCAACCCCGGTGGCCTCCGCCCAAGCCGCGCCAACACGCAGGCTTTTGTCACCAGGGCCGTAAGTCAAACATAACCGCAAAAGGCTCTCGGCATCTTTGACATTTCGTGACCTGGTAAAGGCACCGGTTTCACGCGCCAAGCGCTCAACTAAATCTGAGCCGCCAAGCGTTTCGACGAGCATGTCCCAGTCGTCTTTGAGGGAGGATGAATCGTTCATCCTCAGTGTGAATCACCAAACACACCCAATGTCCATACCTTAAGTTAGCGCCTATGGGCTACAAGCCCCGTCCGCAATGTTCATCAAACAACAATTCCAAATTGCTGGCGTCAGCGCATAAAATCTCTTGTTTAACCCTGTCTTATGTCCTCTTTGGCCATCGGTTTTTATCAGCCACTTTATGAATAGTGTGGACGGGGCTGCAAGCCTATAGGCGCTAACTTAAGGGTCGTAAGGATTGCATTTATATGCCCAACATATTTCAACAAACCTCCGTCATCCCCGACGATATGCTCGGATTTACACCGAGACATACCCACCCCCCGAGCCGGCATATGTCGGGGATGACGGAGGGGCCAGTTATTTTCCCTTAAGTTAGCGCTTATGGGCTACAAGCCCCGTCCAGCAAAAGGAGGGTGGTTGTAGTACATAAGCATGTGCTAACAGTCACGCTGCCCGGGTTACAAAAAACGCACAAATAATGCGGGCGGGTTTTCAAAACCCGCCCAGCAAAGAAAAAGAAACCATATCAAAGTTCGGTATCAATCAAATATGCTTTTGATTGAATCCCAGATGCTCTTGCCCGTTTCTGTAATAGCGGAAGCTATATGTTTATCCTCAACACCCAACAGCTTCATATGCGCCAGAGTTTTTGGTCCGGCAAGCCCGTCAGCCGTTAAACCATTGGCTTCCTGATATTCTTTTACGGCTTTTTCCGTACCAGCACCGAATTTTCCATCAGCATCAATGCCGAGTTTTTCCTGCAGCTTTTTAACCGTCTCTCCCTTGGTTCCCACCTTAAGGAGAATAAGCTCAATTAAGCCCATATGCGCGAACGTATCCGGCCCGGCAATGCCGTCCACGGCAATGCCTTCTTTTTCCTGATACGCTTTCAAGGCTGCTTCCGTTCCTGGTCCGAACTTGCCATCAGCCTCAATCCCGAGTTTTTCTTGAAGCCGTTTCACAGGCTCGCCAGAAAGACCTCGTTTGAGAATTGCCATTGCAGTAACCTCTTGTCTTTACTAGAGATCTTCAGAACAATATAGATGGATGATTTAAGGGGCAATCCAAGAATCATCATTATGAAGATAAACATCATCACATGGTTTAAATACGCCGGATAATGCTTTAAAAAGCTGAGAATCTTTTTCGCACAGATATTCATTTCACGTTTTATCTTATTTCTGGGCGGAAAACTGATACCAATTTTTCCTGGAAACACTTTACGTTTGGTCGCACTTCTTACAGGAAAACCAGTATCTACTTTTCCTGGAAACATATACAAAAACGAAAAGATTATGAGCACACCCCAATATGTTTATCACATGGACCGGGTCTCCAAGACTTATGCTGGCGGCAAGCGGGTTTTAGAGGATATTAGGCTGTCCTTTTTGCCTGGTGCCAAGATCGGTGTAGTCGGCGTAAATGGCGCCGGTAAATCGACGTTGATGAAAATCATGGCTGGGCTAGATACCGAGTTTACCGGCGAGGCTTGGGCCGCTGACGGCATCAAGGTCGGCTATCTGCCGCAAGAACCGGAGCTTGATCCGGAAAAAGATGTCCTCAGCAATATTATGGAAGGCGTTGCGGAAAAAAAGGCAATGCTTGATCGCTATAACGAACTTGCCGTGAATTATTCCGAGGAAACCGCTGACGAGATGGCAGCTTTGCAAGACCAAATTGATGCGCAAAACCTCTGGGATCTTGATGCGCAGGTCGAACAAGCCATGGATGCGTTGCGTTGTCCTGAGGGGAATGCAGATGTAACAAAGCTTTCAGGCGGCGAACGACGCCGTGTCGCGCTATGCCGATTGCTGTTATCGCGCCCGGATATCTTACTCCTGGATGAACCCACCAATCATCTCGACGCTGAAACCGTGGCCTGGCTCGAACGCTTTTTACAAGACTACCCAGGCATGGTCGCACTTGTGACCCATGATCGATATTTCCTTGATAATATTACAGAATGGACCTTAGAACTCGATCGTGGTCGAGGTGTACCTTACAAAGGCAATTATTCAAGCTGGCTTGAACAAAAGCAAAAACGCATGGAAATTGAGGGCAGGCAAGATGAAGGGAAACGTAAGACGCTTGCCCGGGAGCTTGAATGGATCCGCTCAAGCCCCAAGGCGCGCCAGGCTAAATCAAAAGCACGAATAAGAGCTTATGAACAACTCGTTGAAGAGGCGGGTCGAGACGAAGTACGCCACGCACAAATCCGCATTCCTCCTGGTCAACGTTTGGGCGGTGTAGTGATTGAAAGCGAAGGGTTGAGCAAAGGTTTTGATGACCGCTTATTGATTGAAAACCTAGACTTCAAATTACCCCCTGGTGGAATCGTCGGTGTTATCGGTCCTAATGGCGCTGGCAAAACAACTCTGTTCCGAATGATTACCAACCAAGAACAGCCTGACTCAGGCGCTATCCGCGTTGGTGATACTGTAGACATCGGTTACGTGGATCAAAGCCGCGATGCTCTGGATGACGACAAAACGGTTTGGGAAGAGATTTCCGGCGGACAGGATGTAATCGAGCTTGGCAAGCAAGAGGTCCAATCGCGAGCTTATGTGGGGTGGTTTAATTTTCGAGGTGGGGATCAGCAAAAAAAAGGCGATCAACTTTCAGGCGGCGAGCGCAATAGGGTCCATTTAGCAAAAATGTTAAAGTCGGGAGCCAATCTTTTATTGCTTGACGAACCAACCAATGATCTTGATGTCGAAACTTTATCCGCCCTGGAGGCCGCCCTGGAAGATTTTCCTGGATGTGCCGTCATCATCAGTCACGATCGCTTCTTTTTGGACCGCATCGCAACACATATCCTGGCTTTTGAGGGCGATTCCCATGTTGAATGGTTTGAAGGCAACTTTGCTGATTACGAAGAAGATAAAAGACGTCGTTTAGGTGACAAGGCCGTTGAACCGCACCGCATTAAGTTCAAGCGATTTGATCGAGGATAGACGTGCTAGAACCTTATGCATAAAGTTCCCTCGTCCACAATTACCTCTGTATTTTTATCAAATAAATTGGGATTTGCGATGCAGCTTTGCCATATGCAAACCTTAGAATCATTCATAATATGCGATTCATGGCTATTAGGCTCTCGTAGTTTTTGATAGTCTTTGTGTCAATTTCCTCTGTAATCATGAAAATGGTGTATTGGGATAATGATTCGCATTTTAACGATCTGCAGTTTCTTGGCTGCTATGGTTTTTGTCTCTCCTGTCTTGGCACAGGGGACCAAAAAGAATGCAACAAATCAAAATACTGATACCGATACAAACGCCTTAACAGAGCGTATTAAACAGCTCGAAGAGCAATTGATCGATATGCAGGGCATGATTGGTGCTCTTCAGTCTTTTGCAAAATCTGGTCGGCAGCGGAATACATCTTCTGCTGAATCAGGGATAACATCCGTATTCCAGCCAGACCGTTCTCAAAATACGTCTAATAGCGGAAGGTTTTCCTCAGGGGCTCTTGCAGAAAAAGTTGAAAGTCTCGAAACACAGGTCCGTGCCGTGTCAGGTCAGCTTGAACAGTTGACGTTGCAAATGAACAATCTGAAAGCGAGATTAGATCAAACAGCGGCAGGAAGGTACCAGCAAGGACAGGGTAGTGAAGGTCAACAACCCAACGCGACTCAACAGGGCCCATCTTCGGGAGAATGGCAGAGACGCGCTAAACGACGGAACGATGATGACTCATTTGCCATCGCACCGACTGATACTCCCAAACGTGTGGAGCAAGCTCTCACTGCGGAACAAGACCGTGCGGCACGACAGGCTAACTTTCCCAGTGGCATAAGCGGTGACCCGAAAGAAGCATATGAAGACGCTTATGGGCATCTACTTCGGCGTGATTTTAAAGCTGCTGAAGTCGCATTCGGGAATTTTTTGCGGAGTTTTCCAAAAGATAAACTTGCAGGCAATGCTCAGTATTGGTTAGGTGAATCCTTTTTTGTACGCGGGCAATATCGCAAGGCGGCAGATAGTTTTTTGAAGGGCTACACAAAATATAAAAACAACGAGAAAGCCCCAGAAAGCTTATTAAAGCTGGCCATGTCACTTAAACAACTTGGGCAAGCCGACGCAGCTTGTGCGACGTTTGCTGAACTTAATTCTCGTTTTCCTTCGGCTCCCGGCCATGTCAAGCGACGTGCTTCCGCGGAGCGCAAACGCGCAGGATGTTAAGAACAGGAGGAAAGTAGCCACGCGTCCGCTTCTCAAAAATGTTGAAGCGATCCTAAATACACTTTCGGGTCGGCCCAGAATTGCACTTGCTGTTTCTGGAGGATCCGACAGCATGGCGTTAATGTATCTTACCGCTCAATGGAGAGCAGGCTTAGAAACTGATCCTCCTGATATCACGATCTTAACGGTGGACCATAGGCTGCGACCAGAGTCATCAAAAGAGGCCAATTGGGTTGCAACCCAAGCTAAAGCCCTTGGTTTACCCCATGCTATTCTTGTTTGGGACGATGATAAGCCTAAAGGCAATGTGCAAACAGCGGCGCGTGAAGCCAGATATGATCTTCTCGTCTCTTATTGCCATGCTCACAATATCAGCACGCTCCTTACGGCTCATCATTTAGAGGACCAGGCAGAAACACTGCTTATGAGGCTCGCAAGAGGAAGTGGCGTAGATGGACTTGCTGCTATTCCGGAAAGGACTTGGTGGCCCGGAATCGAGCTTGTCCGGCCTTTGCTCGATATACCTAAAAGCCAAATTATTGCAACTCTAGAGAAAGCGGGTATCACCTGGCTGGAAGATCCAAGCAATCAAGATGACCGCTTTGAACGTGTACGCTTACGCCAGGGCAAGAGGGCGCTTACCGAGTTCGGCCTGACACCAGACACTTTAGCCCGAACAGCAAAACGCCTCCGCCGCGCCCGTAACGCACTTGATGCAATGACAGATGAATTCCTTAAAGAAGTCATAGAATTGCATAAAGCCGGATTTTGTAAGCTGCCATTAGAGCGGTTACTTGGCGTATCGGAGGAAATTGCTATAAGGGCGTTGGGGCGTGTTCTTCAAGCTATCGGGGGAAACGTTTACGTTCCGCGGCTAGCAAAACTTGAGACATTGCTTGCTGATTACCATAAGGGCTTAAGCGGAACCAGAACACTGGCAGGATGTCAACTTCTCGTGAGTGACGGTCACATCTCTGTTTTTCGGGAGCTACGGGCCAATTTCACGACAGAGATTAAACTCGCCCCAGGGGAGCAAGCTTTGTGGGATCATCGCTTTCAAGTATCAGTTTCAAAGGAGGTCTCAAAGCCTGTTTGTGTGCGAGCTTTGACGGAAAAAGCATATTTGGAGCTTCGAAAAACTTTTTTGGGAGAAATTCCGATACCTCCAGCAGCGCGGCCTAGCCTTGTATCATTTTGGCAAGAAAACAAGCTCTTGGCTGTTCCGCACCTCGGTTATAATAAGGATTGGGATGATGTTGAGAACATAAAGACGCCCAAAAAAACTTATTTTAAGGCTGTCTTTCTCAATGCAGCGATGTTAATCCATAATAGTCAAAAATAGTCAAAAAGCTCATTTTTTGACTTGAGGCTTAGGATTGCGTTGGAAGCAAACATTTATGATGTAACTCGATTGATAAACTATATATTCAAAAAATAATATGAATGTGAAAACCGTGTCGTTCATAACAACTCATAAACGAAAACGCATGACGCTTGGCAAAAGCCTTGCAGCCTCCTATCTTAAGGAGGGCTGCTATGGCTAATGAGGGAGCAAATCTCTATATATGTCTCTCTATGACACAGCACCCAGACAGCCTGTTTTTTCTCAGTAATATGAGGCATTCATGAACTCCAATTTCCGAAATTTCGCCATTTGGGTGATTATCGGCCTACTGCTCATCGCACTCTTCAATCTGTTCCAAAATCCGGGACAGCGTAGCCGTTCCACTGAGATCAGCTTTTCTCAGTTTCTTGATGAGGTGAAGGGTAAGAATATTCGCTCGGTAACGATTTCAGGCCAGAAGATCACAGGCCTTTTTAGAGATAACCGGCCTTTTTGGACATTAGCACAAGATGACAAGAACTTGGGTGAGAAACTCCATGGCAAAGGTATTAAAGTTGACGTAAAGCTCACTGACGAAGATGCGCCATCATTACTGAGCGTATTGGTTTCCTGGTTTCCAATGCTGTTGTTGATCGCTGTTTGGATTTTCTTCATGCGGCAAATGCAGTCAGGTGGAGGGCGGGCTATGGGCTTCGGCAAATCCAAAGCCAAATTGCTCACCGAACGTCAGGGTCGGGTCACCTTTGAAGATGTGGCTGGTGTTGATGAGGCTAAAGAGGATCTACAGGAGATCGTCGAATTTCTACGTGACCCCCAGAAGTTTCAAAAACTTGGTGGACGCATTCCGCGCGGCGCTTTGCTGGTTGGTCCTCCGGGCACAGGTAAAACGCTCCTTGCGCGTGCCATTGCGGGCGAAGCCAATGTACCGTTTTTCACCATTTCAGGTTCAGACTTTGTTGAGATGTTTGTGGGTGTTGGCGCAAGCCGTGTCCGCGATATGTTCGACCAAGCAAAGAAAAATGCGCCATGCATCATCTTCATTGATGAAATTGACGCTGTTGGCAGGCACCGTGGCGCGGGCCTCGGTGGTGGCAATGATGAACGTGAACAAACACTCAATCAGTTATTGGTTGAGATGGATGGTTTTGAAGCCAATGAAGGGATCATTCTGATTGCCGCAACAAACCGGCCTGATGTCCTTGATCCGGCTTTACTTAGGCCTGGACGCTTTGATCGCCAAGTCGTTGTGCCACGGCCGGACATTATTGGCCGCGAAAAGATCCTCAAAGTCCATGTGCGCAAAGTACCTTTAGCGCCAGATATCGATTTGAAGGTTATCGCGCGCGGCACACCTGGTTTTTCGGGTGCGGATTTAGCCAATCTTGTAAACGAGGCGGCATTGCTTGCTGCAAGGCGTTCTAAACGTCTGGTAACGCAGCAAGAGTTTGAAGATGCTAAGGACAAGGTTCTCATGGGTGCTGAACGGCGGTCCATGGTGATGAGCGAAGAGGAGAAAAAACTAACCGCTTATCACGAAGGTGGGCACGCTTTAGTTGCGCTTCATCAGCCAGCGTCTGATCCGGTGCACAAGGCAACCATCATCCCGCGCGGCCGTGCTTTAGGCATGGTTATGCGCTTGCCGGAACGCGATGCGCTTTCCTACACGAGAGCCAAGCTTAAAGCCGATTTAGCGGTGGCTATGGGTGGACGTGTCGCTGAAGAGCTTATTTTCGGTCATGAGAAGGTCACTTCCGGCGCCTCTCAAGACATTAAGATGGCGACACAGATTGCTCGTGCAATGGCAACGCAATATGGCATGTCGGACAAGCTTGGACCATTGGCTTACGGTGAAAATGAAGAAGAAGTGTTCCTTGGTCATTCTGTCACGCGAACACAAAACCTCTCTGATGAAACTCAAAAACTTGTTGATGAGGAAGTTCATCGCTTTGTTGACGAAGGTTATGATACAGCTCGGAAGATTATTGAAGATCATATCGACCAACTGCACACCGTCGCTAATGGCCTGCTAGAATACGAAACTCTAAGCGGCGATGAGATCAAAGACCTCCTCAATGGCAAGCCACCAATTCGTGATTTTGACGATGAACCGTCTTCTTCCGATGGAGGAACGGAATCGGCTGTGCCAACCACTGGCAAAGCAAAGCGCGACAATGGCGAAGAACCAGATTCCGGAAGTATGGAACCACAGCCTCAGGGCTGAGTGTGTGCTAAGCTTGAAATTTGAGAAGCTGCGGAATTTAACCGCAGCTTCTTTTCATTTAACAGGCATATAAGATTGCACAAAAAAACTTATGTCCGTCCAATCGGGCTCACACCTAATATCGCTTCGGATCATATCGGTCATGTACCTGGCATGCGTTCACTTGCTCAGGGATGGCTTTGTTATTCAGGTCTGCAAGTTTTTATCCGTCGAGGAACTGAAGTTGAGCAACGCTGTATCTTTTTTGGTGAAGAATCGGAATTCGAGCAGGCCCTCGACACTCTTCATCTGACAGAGCTTGATAGTCGTGTTCAAGCTCCAAGAGAGCCTATTGCTGGGCTGCAATTGTTCCGTCCCCACATCATGGGCATTGTTAATGTTACACCAGACAGCTTTTCAGATGGCGGACAGTTTGCAACGCCGCAACAGGCCATAGATCATGCTCTAAGGCTCGATGAAGCAGGGGCAAGCATACTTGATATTGGTGGTGAATCAACGCGACCGGGTTCTGAGACCATATCAGTTGATGAAGAGCTTCGCAGAGTTATGCCGGTAATTGAAGGTCTTGTGGGCCGAACACGTGCCAAGCTCTCCATCGATACACAAAAATCGGAAGTAATACGTAGAGCCGTGGAAGCAGGCGTACATGTCATCAACGATATCTCAGCGTTAACAAATGACCCGGAAAGTCTGCACGTTGCTTCCGAAAGTGGCTTGCCGGTCGTATTGATGCATAAACAAAACACTCCCAAAACGATGCAAGTAAATCCAACTTACGAAAATGCACTGTTGGACATTTATGATGCGTTGGAAGAACGTATCTTAATTTGCGAGCAGGCAGGCCTTCCACGTTCACGCCTCATTGTCGATCCGGGCATCGGTTTTGGCAAAACGCTTACGCATAATTTGGAATTGCTATCAGGTTTGAGCATGTTTCACGGGCTCGGCGTACCATTATTACTTGGCGCATCGCGAAAAAGCTTTATCGGTAAATTAAGCGGTGAAGCCGACCCCAAAAAGAGGCTGCCAGGTTCAATTGCTGCAGCACTGGCGGGTATTGCGCAGGGCGTGCATATCATTCGCGTGCACGATGTCGCAGAAACCCATCAAGCCCTTTCGGTATGGCAATCGGTTAATTTTGGCACAAATCATGCTCTTATTTCTGACGCATAAGGGTGCGCTGCTTTAACAAGGGCCAAACGATAGAGTTAATGTTTTTAGTAATGACCGAATTATCGTAATGATCACTTATATTTTTTGATTCTAGATGTTTGCAGGAAAGGGCATAATGGCGGATTTGGAAACGTATGAATACTTAGAGCCTTTTCGGTTTTGATTGAATCAAAACCGGGCTCTAAGCCTTTGATTTGCCATGTTTTCGGACGGAAAACCGGTGTCCACTTTTCCTGAAAACACTCTAAGTGTAAAACTTTAGAAGCGGCAGCATGCACTGGGAGAGATACATGTCACGCAGATATTTTGGCACGGATGGCATTCGCGGGTTAGCAAATTCAAACCCGATGACGTCTGAGATTGCTCTCAAGGTTGGAATGGCAGCCGGAAACCTTTTTACAAAAGGCGGGTATCGCCATCGGGTGGTTATCGGCAAAGATACACGGCTTTCAGGCTATATGATTGAGTTTGCCCTCGTCTCTGGTTTTACAGCCGTAGGTATGGACGTTTTTCAGCTCGGGCCAATGCCGACACCCGCCGTTGCCATGCTGACACGCTCTTTGCGCGCAGATCTCGGCGTCATGATTTCTGCCTCTCATAATAAATATTCCGATAACGGCATAAAACTCTTTGGTCCTGATGGCTATAAGCTCTCTGATGAGATGGAATTCAAGATTGAAGAGCTGATGGATGGCAAAGCCGACCTACGTCTGGCAAAGCCTGCAGACATTGGTCGCGCCACCCGAATTGAAAGTACACATGCACGTTATATCGAATTTGCTAAACGCACTTTACCACGCAACCTCAAACTCGATGGCCTGCGGATTGTCATAGATTGTGCAAATGGCGCAGCTTACAAAGTAGCTCCCCTAGCGCTGTGGGAGCTTGGTGCGGAGGTTATTTC
This sequence comes from Methyloligellaceae bacterium, assembly GCA_965224165.1. Lineage (GTDB taxonomy): Bacteria > Pseudomonadota > Alphaproteobacteria > Rhizobiales > CBDCYM01 > CBDCYM01. Next base: position 3,804,466 of record CBDCYM010000011.1, read on the forward strand.
TATCGGCGTTGAACCTAATGGTGTCAATATCAACAAGGACTGTGGATCAACCTCACCCGAGGCTCTCTGTAACAAAGTCCGTGAAGTCAGAGCTGATATCGGAATTGCATTGGATGGTGATGCTGACCGCGTTCTCATCACAGATGAAAATGGCTGCTTGATTGACGGCGATCAGTTAATGGCTGTTGTGGCTGAATCCTGGAAAAATCATGGCCGTCTTGCTGCTGGCGGCGTTGTAGCTACGGTTATGTCCAATCTTGGCTTTGAACGTTATCTGCAATCTTTAGGTTTAACGCTCGCACGAACGCCCGTTGGTGACCGCTATGTGGTGGAACACATGCGCCAGCACGGTTACAATGTCGGAGGAGAGCAATCCGGTCATATTGTTCTTTCTGATTTTACGACCACTGGCGATGGCTTAGTAACAGCATTACAGATCCTTGCTGTGGTAAAATCCAGCGGCAAACCAGTGAGCGAAGTTTGCAATCGTTTTGAACCGCTGCCACAGATACTTAAGAATGTTCGGTATAAATCTGGCCATCCCTTGGAAAATAAGACGGTCCGAGAAGCGATCGACGATGGCAAAAGCAGATTAGGAAAGTCAGGTCGCATCGTCATACGTCCTTCCGGCACCGAACCTGTTATTCGGGTAATGGCGGAGGGCGACGATGAGCAATTGGTCTCAACGGTTGTATGCGAGATTGTCGACGTCCTTAAGAGCGTTGCCGCTTAATAAAGCGTCAATAAAAATTAAAGATGCATTGACCACACGCACATCGCAGTGGGAAACGGTGGTTTTCTTTATGTCGTCCTCATATTAGACTCCGGTAGTGCCCTCAGGTAAAAACCAGCAAAAAGAACCGGTCGGTCAATAACTTACCATAAGCCTATGCGCCGGGGTTAATGACCATTCCGTTTATGGTGTCTCAAAAGTAGACGCTGCTTAAGCCTGATTAAACGTCTTTTAAAGAATGCTCTCCATAATCTCTTCTTGAAACAACTCGCGTACACCGAGTCAAGTTGTGGCTGCGGATGTCCCGCGTGGGGAATAGAGGGGACAATTATGTTTGCTTTTCGCCGTTGGATGCTCATCGGTGCATTCTTATTTTTCACTCACATAAACACTTCACAAGCTTCCGATATCGTTCCACCTCCGATGGGTGCGGGCATGAAAGGGGGGATGGGACAAGCTGACATGGTTCCCGCCCCTGTTCCTTTCGAGGAGAAGTCGTCATGGTATATCCGCGGCGATGTCGGCTATTCCATTAATAGCGATCCAGAAATACTGGAAGGCAATATCTACGACTTAACAAATGAAAGCTATGACGAGAGTTGGACACTTGGTTTCGGGATTGGCAGCTATTTTACGTCCAATGTCCGAGGAGATATCACTGTAGATTGGCGCGTCAATACGGATGTTTCTTCATATAATCCTGCGGCTGCCTCGCCATTTGGTCCAGGTCCGCGCAATTTCGACCTTGAGAGCCTCGTGGTGCTCGCCAATGTTTATTACGACTTCCATAATTTTGTCGGGGGTGGTCTGAAGGATAGCCCTGTTCGCTCGCATTTCACACCTTATATCGGCTTTGGTTTGGGCTTCGTAACACACTGGACCGATGATGGTATTGCGACCGGGTGCGGCTGTACCGGCATTATCCAAAGTGGTCATTCCACCGATGTGGCAGCAGCCTTCATGGCCGGATTTGCATGGACCTGGCGAGAGAACCTCACGCTGGATGCGGGGTATCGCTTTCTTTATCTAGGGGAGGTGAAAACAGGTCAAATCATAGATGCATCGGGTGGACTCGCAAATGGCGGACAGGATGAAATTGATCATCTGCACGCTCATGAGTTCCGTGTCGGGCTACGCTACGATATCTACTGAGTTTAGGTGAATAACACACAAGCCATAACGATATGTACTACCCAATACCTAAACGGCGGATAACACGGTCCGCCGTTTTTTTATGGCAGGTTATTACGGCAACTTAGATTATTATTATTTGTTTTCCGATGGCTGAGTCTCGGGTATCACTTTGCTTTCCGCCCCCGGTACCGGGAGAATCATAGCTGTCGCATCAATCCAGTGAACGAGCTTGTGTGAACAGCCATTCAACCTTTGATCATTATCACAATATTTGTCGAGCTCTAAACATTGTTCACGAAGAGCTGCAAGCGCATCAATAAATCTTCCAAAATCAAATGTAATTGGCTCTTCAGCCACTGGGTTTTTGTGTCCTTTATGCTGCAGTATCATGTTACTACTTTCTGATATAAAACTATATGACAAGTACAATATTGATAAACCCTTGAAATCAAAATTCTTTACATACGCGTATACATTGATCACCTCCGCAGCCCAATCCAAATGTTCTCTATATGTTCTATTAATAGATCACCCAGCTCATAGAGGTCAAGGGAGAAAATGTGTGATATTTTTATCGAGAAAATGAGCTGTAATATTTGTTAACGCTACATTGTTTACGTAAACGTAAAATGATTTTTGCCTTTTTATTAAACGAGTTAAACCATTTTTCTGTCACAAAATTTTAGCTAACTTTCAGTTCACTTTTTCAAAAACGAATAAAAAGTCTTAAATTAAGAAGGTAGGAAAGTGCACGTCGTTGTATTAACCCCCGTAAATCTATCCAATGATAGTCGAACTTTAAAGCAGGTGATGTCTTTGCGTCGCAGAGGAGATCACGTAACAGTGCTTAGTCGTGGTCGGCTTGTGGAAGAGAAAGAATTGCAGGCCAGTATTGATCTGATATCTTCTGGCCAAAGTATAGCCGATGTTCATCACACCGTGGCCACAACCCCAAATTGGTTGAGAAGAATGTGGGAATGGGCCAGAACCACCTCCGCACCAATTATAGTTGTCTTGCCATTCTTTGGAATGTGGCTGCTAAGCTATGCATATCGGGTGTTTGTAAAAACAATGCCGAAAGTCCCAAATGCGGATCTATTTATCTTGCATGGGTGCAGTTATTACCCTGCAATAGTTGGTAGGCGACCAATTATTTATGATGCACATGATTTTTATACGGCCACTGAGCCAGAAAACGAAATAGGGACTTTTGAGCGCTATCTCTTAAGGCCATTTATTCGATTTATAGAACAGCGGTGCATCAGAGCGTCTTCTCGCAGTGTAACTGTCAGTAATGGTTTATCCTCACTCATTAAGACGACTTATGATGAAACGCCGCATGTTATTCGAAATTGTCATGACTTTCGTTTAGATCATGATGAAAAAACCGATTTGCGAGACCAATTTGGAATTAAAAAAGATGCTTTTTTGATTGCGGTAATCGGAAATTACAAGAAAGGTCAAAGAATAAGTCCATTATTTCAGGCATTAGCGAAACTCGATGAGACAATCCACATCGCCTTAATAGGGGGAGGATATACAGTCCTTGAAGACGAGATTAATCAGCATGGTATACAGCATCGTGTTCACAATTTAGGACAGGTACCCGCCAGGTCTATTGTTTCGTTAGCCAGATTCGCTGATGTGGCCGCCATAACTTACTGGGCACGATCTGAGAATTACAAGGTCTCTCTTCCCAATAGGTTTTTTCAGAGTTTAGCCGCCGGAATCCCACAACTCTATCCTGAATTGGATGAAATTTCTGGTCTAGCTCGCAAGTACGAAATAGGCTTCGTTGTAGATTGGCATTCAGAGGCCGACATATACGACAAGATAAACACGCTTTTCAGTAACCCTAAATTACAGAACTTGTTCGCAAAGAATGCGAGCTTTGCGGCCAGAGAGCTATGTTGGGAGCAAGAAGAAAAGCAATGGTTTAGGATAGTCGATAATTCACGAATCGAACTGCCTTCATCGCGCAGAAGCCAGCCGCAAAAGTTCATAGCGAAAAAGAATTATCTGTAAGTAACCGCAAAGCCCATTGTATGGTGAGTTAACTGCAAGAAGCTTTTTCTTACAAACTTCTTTCTCAGTTTCTCGCGAGAATCTCAAACTTAAAATCTTGACTTTTTTGTCAATCTCTATAGATCCGTCGGTGGGACACCCCTCCCCAACGAGGGGCGACTATCTGTGAGGGTAGGTATCACATGACAGATTTTATAAAACCGGCCGTACGGCCGAATAATCCTCATTTTTCGTCCGGGCCTTGTGCAAAGCGGCCAGGATGGTCTCCGGAAAATCTCAAAGACGCAGCACTCGGCCGGTCTCATCGCTCGACCGAGGGCAAGGCCAAGCTGAAAAAAGCAATCGATGAAACCCGCCAGATCTTAGGCATTCCTGAAAAGTACCGGATTGGTATCGTACCGGCGTCTGACACGGGGGCCGTTGAAATGGCTTTGTGGTCTCTTTTAGGTGCGCGCGGTGTTGACGTCTTAGCTTGGGAAAGTTTTGGCAAGGGCTGGGCAAGCGATATCACCAAGCAATTGAAGCTTGAGGATGTGCGCCTGCTTGAAGCTGACTATGGTGCGTTACCAGATCTTGGCAGTGTTGATTTCTCTCGGGATGTGATTTTTACCTGGAATGGAACCACATCAGGCGTGCGGGTACCGGATGGAAATTGGATCGCAACTGATCGCGAGGGTCTGACGATTTGCGATGCGACCTCCGCAGCTTTTGCACAAAGGTTAGATTGGTCAAAACTCGATGTGATCACTTTTTCTTGGCAGAAAGTTTTGGGCGGTGAAGCACAGCATGGCATGCTTATTCTTTCACCACGCGCGGTGGAGCGTTTGGAAACTTATACGCCTCCATGGCCATTGCCAAAGATTTTCCGTATGACCAAGAATGGCAAATTGATTGGGGGCATTTTTGAAGGCGCCACAATCAATACACCGTCACTACTTGCCGTTGAGGACTACTTGGATGCACTGGCTTGGGTGAAAAGCCTTGGCGGGCTTGAACAGATCATCCACCGCGCTGATACTAATCTGAGCGTGATCACGGACTGGGTCGAAAAAACAAGCTGGGTTGCGTTTCTTGCGGATAAAACTAATACACGTTCTAACACATCTGTTTGTCTTAAGATTATTGATCCAGATATTTCATCACTTGATGGTTCATCCCAGGCGTCTTTTGCTAAGACCATTGCAAGATTGTTGGATGAGGAGGATATTGCGAAGGACATTGCTTCTTATCGCGATGCCCCTCCAGGTCTTAGAATTTGGGCTGGCGGGACCATTGAGACGGCAAATCTGAAATTGCTTTTGCCCTGGTTGGATTGGGCGTACGCTGTTTCAAAATCCGAGCTATCGAAAGCTGCATAGCGTTAACTTCAGAATAAAAAAGCTGAATCATTGTGTTTTTGCCTTGCTGCATACTCGTCGTCATCCCCATGAAGATGGGGATCCAAATGTGGTTAAGATTTTGATTCCCTCCTTCGCGGGAATAACACTGAGTGAGAGGCAAGCTTTATGGAAGATCATAAGGTCGTGCCTATGAGGCATTCGCCCATCAATTAAAGTTGTTATAGTTTCAAATAATTGGAGAACAAAAACATGGCGCCGAAGGTGCTGATTTCCGACAAATTAAGCCCCCTTGCTCAAAAAATATTTGAGGATCGCGGCATTGAAACCGATATCAAAGTCGGTCTGGAGCGGGATGAACTTATTGACATTATTGGCCAATATGACGGATTGGCTGTACGGTCTGCAACCAAAGCCACCGAAAAGGTAATCAACGCAGCAGATAATCTAAAACTGATCGGGCGAGCAGGCATAGGTGTCGATAATATCGATATCAAGGCAGCGACATCACGTGGCATCATTGTCATGAACACGCCTTTTGGCAATTCCATAACGACAGCAGAGCATGCGATTTCTCTAATGTTGGCTTTGGCACGTAACATTTCTGCGGCGGATGCCTCTACTCAAGCTGGCAAGTGGGAAAAATCCAAATTTATGGGCGTCGAAATCACAGGCAAGACATTTGCGATTATCGGCTGTGGCAATATTGGTTCAATCGCAGCTGAGCGGGCACGCGGGTTGAAAATGAAAGTAATAGCCTATGACCCCTTTCTTTCCCCGGAACGTGCGCTCGATCTTGGTGTAGAAAAAGTGGAGCTGGATGAACTTTTTAAGCGGGCAGATTTTATTTCTTTACATACGCCTTTGACCGATAAAACTCGAAATATCATTGATGCAAATGCTCTTGGTCAGATGAAAAAAGGGGTGCGCATTATTAATTGCGCCCGTGGCGGTCTCATTGTGGAGGAAGCACTCAAAGAAGCGTTGGAATCTGGACAAGTGGCGGGAGCAGCTCTTGATGTCTATGCTCAGGAGCCAGCTACAGAAAATAGCCTCTTTGGCGTGCCGAACGTCATATGCACGCCGCATCTTGGAGCATCGACGACGGAAGCACAAGAAAATGTGGCCGTGCAGGTTGCTGAGCAAATGTCGGACTATTTGCTCACAGGCGCCATAGTAAACGCCATAAATTTTCCTTCAATCTCGGCGGAAGAAGCACCAAAACTAAAACCACTGGTACAGCTTGCAGAACAGCTAGGCTCCTTTGCTGGCCAACTAATCGAGACAGGGCTTAAATCCGTACGCATAGAATATGCTGGTGATATTACCGACATGAATACAAGGGCATTAACCGCGGCAGCTCTCTCAGGGGTGCTGCGTCCTATGCTTGATGGCGCAAATATGGTCTCAGCTCCGGTACTAGCAAAAGAGCGGGGTATAGGCGTTGAGGAAGTAACCCGTGGCCAAGAAGGAGCTTATGAGGCCTATATGCGGCTCACCGTTCAAACAGAACGCCAAGAACGTTCCGTCGCAGGGACTGTTTTTTCAGACGGAAAGCCGCGAATTATCCAAGTCCGTAGTATAAATATGGAAGCCGAACTTGGGCCTCATATGCTTTATACGGAAAATTCTGATAAACCTGGATTTATAGGCGCGCTTGGTACGACCTTAGGCGCGGCAAATGTTAATGTCGCAACATTTAGCCTTGGTCGAGATGCGCCAGGCGGCAAGGCGATTGCCTTGATTGAATCTGATGATTCCATCCCCGACGCAGTATTACATCAAGTCAGAGAACTGCCTCATGTTGTGCAGGCAAAGCGTTTGAGCTTCTGAATTAATCTTTTTGGCATAAAAATGAAAAAAATGAGGCGGCAAACACTTGCATTGCACTATGCAAATCATTCATATTTCAATGACTTGAGATGATTCGCGAGGGCCTTAGCGGTGGGGTGCTTGCGCAAATTAGGAGAGAGGCCATGCCGTCCGAACTCACTTTTCGGGCGCAATTGATTAATCCCGAACAAAAACAGCTCTATGACTATTGGAGCCGGTGCGCTGGCGAGCGCCATTTGCCTAGACGAGCAGATTTAGATCCAGCACATATTCCGAACCTTCTCCCGTCCATTAGTTTGATTGATGTTGGTGTCGGACTGGAGAGTTCTTGGATCAGATTAGCAGGAACCAATTTGCGTGATATTTACGGATATGAAATCACCGGTAAATATTTAAGAGATCTCGACTGGGGTGAAAAACAGAACTATTGGTGGACGGTTTATCGTAAGATCATTGACACGAAGATCCCGCGTCAAGGCATAATCAAGGGGCCATCAACATGCCGAGACCATGTTGTTCTTTTCTGGCTACGTCTGCCGCTTTCAGATGATGGGGAGCAAGTTAATAAGATCCTGTGTCATGATGTGGCTTATCCTGTGAATCTAGCTGCTTCAATTGAGGCTCAGCAGCAACCTGCTGCAATTGGTGGCGTGAAAGCCTGACCTGCATATTCTTCAAAGCGGCCGTTTCTGCTTTTAAGGCTTGAAGTAAACCCAGATGCCGATCGAGACTATAAGCCCAGTGACCCGCTTGCCCTCTCTGACGTTCCGCACGAATTGCACATTTTAATTTTGCGATAATTTTTGAACGGGCGTCTTTGGTTTCATCTGCAAGCTCCCGTGGCCAAAGCGAAATCAAACGCGGCAAGTCATAGTTGCGCTTATAGGCTCGCGCTCCACCTTCAATAAGGCCCGCTTCAATTTCTTTGCGATCTTCAACCCGACCGGTCTTCCTAAAAACTGTCGAGACCGCACGTTCTCTATTTTTACACCTATGCTGCTCTTTATCCATGATGTGCTCCTGCTACTCGAAGCCTAACCATGGCATAAGTAATCAGGGGTGAGGATAAGTAGCCGATCTCTCGATGGGAGTTTAGGTAAAATGATAATACTCCATAAATTTAAGTTAATGTTTAGGAATACAGAAAATGAACAGCCTATTACTTGGTAACAAATAGAAAATGTTAAGGAACGCGAAGGAATTTATCCCCGCCTAAAATAAATATGCGAATAATAATCTTATATAAGGAATTTGTTCCTAGTGTGCTTGTGTGTATATCAAAGAGTTACGCCAGGCTTTGAGACGATCGAAGACACGATGAAAAAGGGCGTTAACAGACTGTGGGAGTTTTGGACAAATAAGAATCTAAAGCATATTTCGCAAAAGCGGGCTCCGGTTTTGCGAAAAAAGATATGCGACAAAAAAGATAGAGTGCTTCCGGAAAAGTGGACGCCGGTTTTCCGATAAGAAGCACGACAAATAGAAAGTGCATCCAAGCGATCTCATCTAAACGCGGGAAGCTTTAGAGATTGCAGTTTCGTATAGGAGTTTGTTCATGCGTAAAAAGAAAATTCAGACGAAAGCCGTAGTCCGCAAGGGACCTCAGACTCAGCCTTCGGGATTGAGATTGCATGCACTAGCTATAAAAGAAGCTATTGAACGGACGATTTCCAGTGTCTTTGGAGTATCTTCAGCTGACTTGCAGACTTCGAACCGAGGCCGCGCTCAAATAGCTTTTGCTCGCCAAACCGCAATGTATCTAGCCCATGTTGCCTGCGAGTTAAGCCTGAGTGAGGTTGGTCGGCTATTTGGCCGCGACCGTACGACTGTGGCTCATGCTTGCCATCGTGTTGAAGACTGCAGGGATGATCCCTTGTTTGACCGTACATTGGAACTCCTTGAGGGAGCCATTCATCATTTTGCAGATTGGATGGATATGAACGGTATAGGGAATTAAAGTAATGCGTAAGGTTTTGTCCAAACAATTGAACGAACGGAATGTGGTGCGCGAGGCAAAGCGCCTGTTCCGAAAATTACAAAAGCGCGGGGCGTATTTATCCCCGATTGCCGTTTCATGTATCTCTAAAGGGAGAGATCTAAAGCCATGTCAATATGGCCTCTACGTGCCGCGAAACGAGTTTAGCAAACCTATAGCAACCTTAGAAAAACGCTACGTTAAAGCCTTCATATTACACGGCTGGTTAGAAGAGTTAGAAGAGCATGGGAAAAAACTGAAACTCTCAGACGCCGGTGCCAAATGGTATAAGCGTCATATTGCAGGTGATGACGCCTTTCGTGAACAGCATCAGATGAGAGCGGAACAGCTTCGTGACATAGAAGGTGGTATAAAGCGTCCACTGCTCATCAATGAAACCGAAAGCCCGCTGGGGTGGTTACGAAAACGCAAAGACCGAACGGGCTGCCCGCTTATCAATGACTATCAATTTGAAGCTGGGGAACGACTCAGGTCGGATTTTTGGCACGCTCAGCTTTCACCAAGAATTACAGCAAACTGGTCGATGACCGCTAACTCAAAGCGACAGCGCCGTGCTGCGCCAGGCGAACATGTTCAGATTACAGAACATGTAATTGCCGCAAAAAAGCGCATTGCCAAAGCCATAGCAGCCGTAGGACCGGAACTTGCCGGCATCTTAATTGACGTCTGCTGTCATCTTGAAGGATTAGAAGCTGCAGAGAAAATGCAAGGTTGGCCGCAACGCTCTGGCAAAGTTGTTTTGCAGCTAGCCTTAACACGGCTGGCACGTCACTATGGTCTGGTCAGTGAAGCTCAGATTGCACAACCCATCCATAAACGCATCAGCCATTGGGGAGCTGAAGATTACAAGCCCACACTCGAAGGATGGCAGTAAGTGTAACCTAATTTACGCTTTGGGTGGTACCAAGCGCCCTTTCCGCGTCATGCCGGATACGGGCAACCATCGAAGATAAGCCATTTGAGCGTTGAGGGGTTAAGTGATCTTTTAGGCCCAAACGGTTCAAGATGGATGGAGCATCTATATCGAGAATAGCTTGTGCCGATTGACCGGAGTACATTGCAAAGAGAATTGCGATCAGCCCACGGACAATATGGGCGTCACTATCACCTACAAATCGTAAAACCGGTTCACCATTTTGTCCGTTAGAGTCTATTTTTGTTGAGAGCCAAACCTGGCTTACACAACCCTGGACCTTATTTGCGTCATTGCGCGCCTCTTCCGACAGAGGCTCTAAGTCACGGCCAAGCTCAATGACATAGCGGTAACGGTCCTCCCAATCATCAAGCAGTTCAAAGTCTGAAATGATGTCACTTAAGGTCATGGGTTAATATCAGATCGCAATAACAGCTAATGGTCGATGATATACCAGATAGGCACTATAGTGCTTTTAAATAAAAGGGGCAGATAAAAAAAAGCGCATTGCAGACTGTCAAGGGCAGTAGAACTATCTGCAATGCGCTAGTCAGTGGGGGCTGACAGGAAAATCTTTCGTAATCCTCTTGGGCTTAGTGAGGTGAGATCTCTTAAGTCCTAAGCACCTGCGGGATTACGCCAATTTGGTTTAAGGTCATCGGAGTGAAGTGTATTTTGGGAGTGAAACCTTTGAGGTTGATGCACCCCATTGCGATATTGTGGGCGATAAGATGATGGTTGCCATCTCGCGCCAGTGTTTGAACTCTCTTTATTATACCCGGTGGCGGAAGCATGTTGAGCGGGACCTTTGAAAAGGTCCATGAGCATTTTTGCGCCAAATTCTGCTTTTTGAGCAAACCGGTCAAAGGCCAATTTTCCTTTTTCACAAGCCTGCGGGTTACGACTGCAAAATGTGGTGACATCCTGAATAGCCGCTTTGGCCACACCGAAAATATTCTGCTGATCCTGCATATTGGTTGGCAAAATCAAGATGATGATAACGAGCCAGAACGCCGTCCTAATTAAAAACATGTATTAGCCCTTCCTGATTATGTACGCTCTCTAACGAAGCATGCATAGACGGTAGCATAAATGTAATAAAGATATAAAAATTATTATGGAACATATATACTTTATTTTGTTTTCACTTTTATTATACTTTAAATATATTTGTTGAAAAATTCTATTATTATTCAATTTTAATGAATTTTTCTGTGATTTGGCTTTGAACTTATCTAAAATTGCAATCAAAATTTTCGAATAATGTCTGGATTTAAGTATTCCTTAATGGGCGTTAGCCATAATATGTGCGGGTATTCGGGGACGGTGCGGCGCAGCCGTGTCGGTGAAGTTTGTGCTAGTTCAAGACCGCGAGAATTCCGGGGAGAAGCTTGCTGCCCTATCCGGCGTAAATATTCATCGCTCGAAGACGTGCGATCCCCTTACCGCAACCCGCCATCATTCATTTATTACGTCCCGTCTTTTTGGCGGCTTAATGGGCGTTCTTGTCTTTGCTGCTTATTGGGGCTTGTGGGGTGAGGAAGTCACTTGGCAGAGTGCTCTAGCGTGCATATGGTTTGTTTCCCCCATAGGCATTGCTCTTTTTTTGTACGCGACGGGGCGTTTAAGCCTAGCTTTTCTCATCTCAGCAGCAAATATGACCGGTCTTGTGACGTTCGCAGCGGCAATGACAGGCGGTATCAATTCTTTTCTCATGGTTTGGATGATTGTTATTCCCTTGGAAGCAGCCCTTTCCGGAAGCCGTAGGGTTGTCACATGGGCAATTGTTTTTGCAGTACTTGCTATAGCAAGCCTATTCATTGTCTCACTAACAGAGACTTTACCTCAGACGAATAGCATTCCAATTGATCCTCAAATCCTTTCACTCATAGGTATTCTTTCGGCAGCTCTCTATGCTGGTGCCCTTGCTGTTTCCATACAACTCTTTCACAAACAGTCCGAAGATATGATCCGGCAAAAGGAGCAACGATATCGCCTGCTCGCAGATAATGCGAATGATATGATCACCCATCATGACAGCTCAGGTAACATTACTTTTGCATCTCCAGCATGTAAGCGCATTTTGGGGGAGGAAGCGGGCGCGTTACAAGGTAATGCTTTTGCCATGCGGATACATGAAGCCGATCGTGCTGGTTATCTCAAAGCGCTCTCGACATGTGCTGGAGAAAGGCTGCCGGCCACGGCTGAGTTTCGTATTATGAAGAGTAATGGCTTAATTGAAGCCAATGGCTCAGGGACACAGGAAAGTTATATTTGGGCAGAGATGCGTTGTCGACCGGCGGTTTTTGCCACGCTCAATAATGATAGTGAGCAAAACTCGAACCTTGCCTGTGATGTCGTCGCCGTTACGCGTGACATCTCCGCGCAGAAGGCTCAAGAAGTTGAAATACTAAAGGCGCGAGATGACGCGGAAAGCGCTAGCAGGTCAAAAACACAGTTTCTTGCAAATATGAGTCATGAGCTAAGGACACCTCTTAACTCGATCATCGGCTTCTCCAATCTGATATCCCAGGAAATCTCAGGTAAGCCTGGTGAGGAGCGCAGACATGAATATATGCGGCTCATCCATGAAAGCGGTGAACATTTACTGCAGGTTGTGAACGATATTTTGGATATGTCAAAAATAGAAGCTGGAAAATTTGATATCGTGGCTGAACCATTCAATATGGTTTGGCTTGTACAATCCTGCTATCAAATTATGGAGTATGAGGCTCAAGATAAATCTATCTCGCTGACAAGCGATATTGAGCCGGGTTTGCCAGAGCTGGTTGCCGATAAACGTGCCTGCAAACAAATGCTGATCAATCTTCTTTCAAATGCCATAAAATTTACTAAGGAAGGGGGCTGGGTGAAAGTCATTGCCCGCAAAGAAGGCAATGCAATTGCTCTCACTGTTGCGGATAATGGTATTGGCATAGCTCCGGAAGATATCCCAAAACTTGGAGATCCGTTTGTGCAAGCCGAGGCGTCTTATGCCCGGAGTTATGAAGGTAGCGGCTTAGGTCTTTCTGTCGTAAAAGGCCTTGCTCATCTGCAAGGGGGAGGGATGAAAATTGAGAGTGATCTTGGTATAGGCACCCAGGTAACCATCCATTTGCCAATTGATCAGAGTCATGAAGATGCTTTTGAAATTGAGCTTGGAGATGTTGTTGAAGCCCCAGGTTTGGATAAACTAACAAGGTCTAGGTCACGGACTCATTAAATCGCAACCAAATCCGGATTGAAGCCAATTTGACACTTGCGAGATAATTGTCGTCACGCTTGTCATATCGTGTTGCCACCGCACGGAAGTGTTTGAGTTTATTGAAGAACCTCTCAACAAGATTGCGCTGGCGATAAAGCCATTTGCTGAAGGCTGGTTTTTCGAGCCGCTGCGGCATGGCTTTTACATTGGCCCATGCGCCGCGTTCTTTGAGACTATTGCGCAGCTTGTTTGAGTCATAAGCACGGTCGGCAAGCAGAATATTGTGCTCTTTAAGACTCTCCAACATATCCTCGGCACTACGACCATCATGCGCTTGGCCCTCAGTTAACTTCAAAACGATCGGCAAACCACAAGCATCGACAATAGCGTGAATTTTGGTTGTCAAGCCGCCCCGCGAGCGGCCCATGCAACGGGATCGTTCTTTTTTTTACCGTTCGCACCATGTTGATGAACGCGGATGGAAGAGCTGTCGATCATCTGGATATCACCATCATAAGCCTTTGAAACAGCTTCTAGAATGTGGTCCCAGATACCTGCTTTGCGCCATCTGTTGAAGCGGTTGACACAGGTCGTATATGGTCCGTAACGCTCAGGGATGTCTGCCCAAGGGGCACCCGTGCGCAACCTCCAAAAAATTCCATTCAGCACACGCCGGTCATCAACGCGTGCGATACCGCGAGACTTATTGGGTAACAATGGTTCAATCACTGACCACTCAAAATCCGTCAAATCAAAGCGCGCCATTATCAATCTCCCTTTTGGGATCTTGAATCATATTCGCAGCTAAATGAAAATCAATTTATGGGTATGTGACCTAGAGCATCCCAAGCTTAGATGGAATCGCTAGGATGCTCTAATTTTTTGATATCGATCAACTTTTCCACGTTTAAGTGAATTCACTTAAACGTGGGTTGATCTAGAGCTTTATGAGGCTAAATTGAACTATTTGGTCAATCTAGGTCACGAGCATATCCTGCAAAAAGCATGCCCTCGGACTTGATCCGCGGGTGGGTACCCGTCTTTGCAAAAAAAGATATGCGACAACAAAAAATAGGGCATCCAATAGATACCTCTCGCTTATAATTCCCTTTTGTATATTGTTATGGCCGAACAGTGAGTAAGCTCATCTATTCTATCGTCAACGCCGCCTCAAGGTTCCCCGGATTGCACTTCCCAGCGTTCTGCCTAACCTGGTGCCAATAGACCGGGCCAAAGACTTCCAAAAGGCTTCGCTGACAGTTTGGCGCCGTGACGAGCGACGGCGGCTTGATCCGCGCCGCCGTCCTCTGCTTGGCGCGCGCGGCACACGGAAAGAACCGTGCCGTTCTTGATCTTTTCCCGCCATTTCAGCTTCACGGGCTGCAAGTTCCGCTGCTCGCTTTTTCAAGATCTCATAAGCTGATTTCCGGTCAACGGTTTCCTCATAGATATTAAGTAATGGGCTATCCTTAATGACCTCTCGGCGTTCTTTATCCGTCAATGGACCAAGCCGGGAAGAGGGCGGGCGGACCAGCGTTTGTTGAACGATAGACGGGCGCCCCTTCTTTTCAAGCGTTGAAACCAGCGCTTCACCAACACCGAGTTCCATGATGGCTTGTTGTGTATTGATATCTGGATTTTGCCGGAATGTTTCCGCAGCCGCTTTAACAGCGCGTTGCTCACGGGGCGTAAAGGCCCTTAAGGCATGTTGAATACGGTTGCCAAGCTGGCTCGAAACCGTATCAGGCACATCCAGAGGATTTTGCGTAACAAAATAGACCCCGATACCCTTAGACCGGATTAGCCGAACGACTTGCTCAACTTTTTCAATCAAAACCTTTGGGGCTTCATCGAAAAGCAAATGGGCTTCATCAAAGAAAAAAACCAGCTTGGGCTTTTCCGGATCCCCGACTTCCGGCAATTCCTCAAATAGCTCTGATAAAAGCCAAAGGAGGAAAGTGGCATAAAGCCGAGGAGACTGCATCAGCTTATCGGCGGCAAGGATATTGATAAACCCACGCCCATCAGGTTCGCAACGTATAAAGTCTTCAATTTTCAGCGCCGGTTCACCGAAAAAATTTTCTGCGCCCTGTTCTTCTAAAACCAGCAAACGGCGTTGGATAGAACCGACAGAATTTCTTGAAATGTTGCCATACTCTGTTGTGAGCTCTTTGGCGCGTTCTGCAATATTGACCAAGAGCGCTCTGAGGTCCTTTAGATCCAAAAGTAGTAAGTCTTCGTCACTTGCAACACGAAAGGCAATATTTAGAACTCCTTCCTGTGTCTCATTCAGATCCAAAAGGCGAGAGAGCAAAAGCGGCCCCATTTCGGTGATGGTGGTGCGAATAGGATGTCCTTGTTCACCAAAAAGATCCCAGAACATTACTGGGAAAGCTTCGTAACTATAGTCGTCAAAACCTATCTTTTTGGCACGCTCTTCAAGAAAGTCCTTGGAAACGCCCTCAGCGGCAATACCTGAGAGATCGCCTTTCACATCCGCGCAGAAAACGGGAACACCCTGCGAAGAAAAACCCTCCGCAAGAATCTGCAAGGAAACCGTTTTGCCTGTACCGGTTGCCCCGGCAATCAAACCATGCCTGTTTGCAAGTTTAAGCTGTAGGACCTCTTTTTTACTACTGGTCCCAATGAAAATTGTAGTGTCTTCACTCATCGCCTGCCCCGCGAGTTCATTACTGTCTAGGTTCTCTACAACTAACAATACAACTAACAATTGACATTTTGAGCCTTTATGGGCAGCACTCTATGCATGCTGACCGCCATTGTAAACTAAGGATATATGCCAAGGTCCTAAGCGCATCGAGAGGAACAAACAATGCAAGAACTGATTAATCGCGTCATGTCCAGTCTTGGGATCGATGCAACCCTTGCCGAAAAAGCTGTTGGCATTGTACTAAACATGCTGAAGGAACATGGATCGAGCGACAAAGTCAATGAACTCCTTAGTGCATTGCCTGGTGCTGCAGACCTTTTAGGCAAGCTTCAAAATCAAGGCGGAGCTGGTGTAGATGAGAGCACAAGTGGAGGGCTTGGGGACGCGATCGGCGGAATGCTGGGCGGTGGTGGTCCGCTTCTCGACACCCTCTCTGAGATGCAGTCCGCAGGCCTCGACATGACACAAGCCAGAGCCGCTGGCCTTGAAGTCATCAACTTTGCGAAGGAAAAAGCTGGTGACGATCTTGTAAAAGAAGTCGCAGAGTCGATTCCTGGCTTGAGTCAACTCCTTTAAGCTGTCAATCTGATTCTGCTCGAATCATTCTCTTGGATGAGGATTTCATTTTTGTTGAATAGGAGGTGAGACAATGAGCTACACCATCGATACCATTGAAGGTATCGGCGCTAAATACAAAACCAAGTTGAAGAAGATTGGTGTCACAAACACCAAGCATCTTCTTGATAGGGGTGCGAAGAAAAAGGGCCGCAAGGAACTTGCAAAAGAAGCCGGTATTGAGGAGAAGCTTATTCTTAAATGGACGAACATGGCTGACCTTATGAGGGTCAAAGGTGTTGGCGAGGAGTATTCGGAGCTTCTCGAAGTCGCCGGCGTTGACACCATCAAGGAGCTTCGCAAGCGCAAGCCTGATAATCTTCATAAAGCCATGTCTGATGCTAATGCTAAGCGGAAGAAGAAATTGGTCCGTCAGCTTCCCAGCATAAGTCAGGTCGAAAAGTGGGTAGCCCATGCCAAAGAGCTACCACCTGTGATGACGTATTAGGCGCTAAGTGTTTCCAGGAAAAGCGGATGCCGCTTTTCCGTCCGGAAACACGACAATACAAAGATTTAGGGTTCGATCTTGATTCATTCAAAACCAAGCCCTAGTCCCCAACACACAATTTCAAACGGCGGTTCTTCGGAGCCGCCGTTTATTTTAATAAGGGCTCGATTTATAAGGCTTGGATAATCTTTTTCCATAAGATTATTATTGGCCTTTGCAAACAAGGTTTTTGCCTGCCCAATAGCAGGTTATTATGCATTTTTGGCGTATATGGCCCGTTTTTATTGTATTCTGGCCATGGACATAGTTTTTGCGATCAACATTTAGCCTTACTGATCTTTTCGCAACTGCAGATAGAATAACCCTTGCTATGACCAAATTGGATCTTACACCTTTCTTCTCTAATCCCTCTCAAGAAGATTGGTATGCTCTTGTGGAAAAAGCGCTGAAAGGCGTTTCCTTCGAACAGGCTCTTGTCTCGAAAAGTTATGATGATCTGAGGATTGAACCGCTTTATACACGTGCTGACGATTTGGAATCGAACAGGTCAGCCTATCCTGGATATGCGCCGTTCACGCGAGGAACGCACGCTGATCTACAAATCCCGAATTGGGATATCCGGCAGCTTCATTGCGATCAAGATCCCAAAGCGGTCAGTAGCGCAATACACGAGGATCTCCAAGGTGGTGCAACGTCAATCACGATCCGGATAGCAGCGCCTGGTCAATTTGGCCTTAAAGTGGATAAAATTGAGGATCTCTTTGAAGCTCTAAAAAGCGTAAATCTTAAGTCCACTCCTGTCTCTTTGGAAGCTGGATCACATACACACAAACTAGCGCATGCCTTCGTTGAACATTGGCAAAAAGTTAACACTTCAACTCAGATATGCCGCATCGCTTTCAACGCCGACCCTCTTGGGGGACTTGCCCGGACCGGTAGCCTTCCGGTTAGTCTGGAAGAGGCCTGGGCAGAACTTGCATCTCTCACCGGTTTAATTCAAAGCAATCTACCGGAAACACGGACAATTATGGTGGATGGTCGTCCTTATCACGAAGCCGGTGCCAGCGAAGCTCAGGAGATCGCCTGTCTTGCTGCAACTTTGGTGGCATATTTGCGAGCGCTTGAAGACAAAGGACATACTCCCGAAAAAGCATTTCAACACTTTGCTTTTGCGGTCAGTACTGATGCAGATCTATTCCTCACCATCGTCAAGCTACGTGCAGTAAGAGCGATAATTTATCGGATCTTGGAGGCCTCGGATGCCGGTGAGATGATGAAGAAAACCCATCTCACAGCGCAAACATCTGAGCGTATGATGGCTCGGCGTGATCCATATGTGAACATGTTACGAACAACTGTGGCTGCCGCAGGTGCCGCACTTGGCGGGGCTGATGCAATTACCGTCCTGCCTTTTACTTGGGCCCTCGGACAGCCAGATGGCTTTGCCCGGCGAATTGCACGTAATACACATATCATTCTTCAAGAGGAATCATTCTTAGGGCATGTCCTCGATCCTGCAGGTGGTAGCTGGTATGTGGAAAAAATGACCGAGGCCCTTAGTCATAAAGCCTGGGAACTCTTTCAAAATATTGAAGAAGAAGGAGGTATGGCATTAGCGCTACAAAAAGGCTTCGTACAACATATGATCCGTCAAACCAGAGAGGAACGAGCAAAGGCAATAGCTCAAGCAAGTGAGGCATTAACAGGTGTGAGCTCTTTTCCAGATCTCTTAGAAGAACCCCAGGAAGTAACACCACACCCGTTATCACAACCCATTGAAGACGAGGCTATCACCGCCGAACCCCTTAATGCTTACCGTTTTTCCGAACCTTTCGAGCAACTTCGGGATGCAAGTGATAATACGCTGAAAGCAACAGGACAAAAACCACAAGTCTTTCTGGCAAATCTTGGACGCCTTGCTGATTTTAATATGCGTGCAACTTACGCAAAAAATCTTTTTGCAACCGGCGGGATTGAAGCAATCACAAATGAAGGGTTTGAGACGATAGAGGCTCTTGTGAGAGCTTTCTCTGAAAGCGATGCTAAAATCGCGTGCCTTTGTTCCAGTGATAAACTCTATGAAGATATTGGCGTTAAAGCCGCTGAAGCCCTGCACAAAGCAGACGCCGATCTAGTTTGTTTTGCCGGCCGGCCCGGAGAAACGCGAAGTAAGCTTAAAGAAGCTGGTGTGGGCATCTTTGTTCACGAAGGCTGTGATATACTCAAAGTGCTTCAAGAGATCCACGATATTTTAGGCATTGGCTAAGGAAGTTTTATTATGAGCCGTATACTCCGCCACGAGGCAGGTTAGGTGCTAACTAAGAGTTCAAAGAACATGTATATCACTCAGCGTCATTCCCGCGGAGGCGGGAATCTAAATCTTAACCACATTTGGGTCCCCATCTTCATGGGGATGACAGCGAGTTTGCAGCAAGGCATGAAATATATAAATTCAGGCTTCACTCATGATCCACATACCCAGCCGCTGGATCGGGTTTGTAACCCTATCCGTAATGTTCATGCAGTTGTATTTCCAGGGGAAACAATAATGAACGATGTGGGCGGGGTTACAAACCCCGCCCAGCAAAGAGCATTACCAAGGACGTTTGACCCATGACCCGCATACCTGATTTCACAAAGGTAGCGTTTGCAGACCTTCTTGGGGGAGGAAACCCGCCGGAAGGACAGACCGCTTGGAAAACACCGGAAGGTATTGACGTTAAACCAGCTTATGGTCATGCGGATCTTGAGGGGTTGGATTTTCTTGAAACGTATCCTGGTCTGCCCCCCTATCTGCGCGGACCCTACCCCACGATGTATGTGCAAAAGCCCTGGACCATCCGTCAATATGCGGGCTTCTCCACGGCAGAAGATTCAAATGCCTTCTACCGGCGCAATTTGGCAGCAGGACAAAAAGGTCTTTCTATCGCGTTCGATCTTGCAACACATCGCGGCTATGATTCCGATCACCCCCGTGTTGGTGGTGATGTGGGGATGGCAGGTGTTGCAATTGACTCAATTTACGATATGCGCACGCTCTTTTCCGGAATCCCACTTGATGAAATGAGTGTCAGCATGACCATGAACGGGGCAGTATTACCGGTTATGGCTCTCTATATCGTCGCGGCGGAGGAACAAAGTATTGCTCCTGAAAAGCTATCCGGCACTATTCAAAATGATATTCTCAAAGAATTTATGGTCCGCAACACTTATATTTATCCGCCAAAGGCCTCTATGCGGATCATTTCGGATATATTTTCCTATACCTCTAAAAATATGCCGAAATTTAATTCGATTTCTATTTCCGGTTATCATATGCAAGAGGCTGGTGCGACAGCTGATCTCGAGCTTGCCTATACGTTGGCGGACGGCGTTGAATATGTGCGTGCTGGATTGAAGACTGGACTGGATATCGACGTCTTTGCACCGCGGCTATCTTTCTTCTGGGCAATCGGTATGAACTTTTTCATGGAGATTGCCAAAATGCGGGCGGCGAGGCTCCTCTGGGCAAAGCTCATCAAGGATTTTGCGCCAAAGAATGACCGCTCGCTTAGCCTGCGTACACATTGTCAAACCTCTGGGTGGAGCCTCACGGCGCAAGATGTTTTTAACAATGTCACACGCACTTGTATTGAGGCCATGGCAGCAACGCAGGGCCATACGCAGTCGCTTCATACCAATGCGCTTGATGAGGCTTTGGCTCTGCCGACAGATTTTTCTGCGCGCATTGCGCGTAATACCCAACTCTTCCTCGCGAGCGAAACTGGCACGTGCCGGGTCATCGACCCCTGGGGGGGCAGCTATTATGTGGAGCGCCTAACCCACGATCTGGCCAAGCGAGCGTTGGAGCATATACAAGAAGTGGAAGATCTGGGCGGTATGGCGAAAGCCATTGATACTGGATTGCCAAAATTACGGATTGAGGAAGCTGCAGCTCGTGCGCAGGCACGCATAGATTCCGGTAAGCAGACCATTGTCGGTGTTAGCAAATACCGGGTTCGGGACGAGGCAGATATCGAAATTCTCAAAGTTGATAATGCCGCGGTGCGCGGTCGGCAAATAGAAAAACTTGAACGGCTCCGCGCTGAGCGCAATGAAGAAGAAACACGTGCAACCCTTGATGCCCTCACCAAATGTGCCGAAACAGAGGAGGGCAATTTGCTTGAACTTTGCATTGCCGCAGCTAGAGCCAAAGCAACCGTAGGCGAGATTTCTATGGCAATGGAAAAAGTCTTCGGGCGGCATCAAGCCGAGATCAAAGCAATCTCAGGGGTCTATAAATCAGAAGTTGGTACGATGAATGATACGATTAACGACGTGTTGAAACGCGTTGAGGTTTTTGAAAAGAATGAGGGCCGCCGGCCACGCATATTGGTTGCGAAAATCGGTCAAGACGGCCATGACCGCGGGCAGAAAGTGATAGCTTCAGCTTTTGCGGACCTCGGCTTTGATGTCGATATCGGAGCGCTCTTTGCTACACCAGCAGAAGCCGCTCGCCAAGCGGTTGAAAATGACGTCCATATGATCGGTATTTCTTCCCTCGCAGCAGGTCACCTCACCCTTGTGCCGGAACTTAAGGCCGAGCTGGAAGGCCAAGGCCGTGGGGACATTATGATTGTGGTTGGTGGTGTCATCCCGCCGCAGGATTATGATGCTGTTTATGAAGCGGGCGCCGAAGCAATATTCGGACCAGGTACAGTTATTGCTGAAGCCGCCGGGGATTTGCTTACCAAATTAAACGCTAAGCTTGGCCATGGCCCAGCAGAGGCTGCAGAATAGGCATTCTTATATGTTTACGCAGCATCCCTGAAATAGTGGCAGATGCCACGTATGACGTACTCGGTACGTAATATTCCTACACGCTAATCGATTTACATAAAAACTTATCGGATAATGCCAGACTGTAATAACATTCAACCATTAAACGGGCAAAAAGGATTTGACTGGCAAGAGCTTAATATTGGTTTATGAGGAGAAGTTATTGCAGTCTGCAATAGATAAGGATCATGAGCACCGGGTACAGCGTTTCAAAGACCGGCTTCCGCTTGGTTATGCAGACTATGGAGACCCTCATGGCGTTCCGATTTTTGCCCTTCACGGAACACCTGGATCACGGCTCAGATTTCGCATAATGGAGCAAACAGCAAATAAGTTAAGTCTTAGGATTATTGCACCGGATCGCAGGGGGTATGGGCTTTCACCGCAGGAGCCACAAAGCACCTTGACGGGCTTCGCTGAGGATATCGCGGCGCTGGCGGACGCTCTACAGCTTAAACGGTTTGGTATCTTAGGCGTTTCAGGTGGTGCTCCTTTTGCCGTGGCTTCTGCTGCATTGCTTGGTGAGCGCGTTACCTCCTTAGGCCTTGTCAGTCCAGTTGGCCCTGTCGCGGATAGTCCGGCTAAAGATGAAATCGCTCTGTTTCACGAAATCAGTTTTCTACTTATCCCAAAGGTGGCGCTTCTCCTGCGGCTGTTTTGGAAGCTAACACGCTTTGGACTTAATATCGCGCCTAATCTAACGCTCAACATTGGGCACATGCGTGCCCCGGTTTCCGATTGGAAAATCTTGGAAAGACCAGCCGTCCGTGACGGTTTGGCTACCACCTTTCAGGAAGGTTTGCGACCCGGCGTAAACGGGGCATTGCAAGATATGATGCTCTTCTCCAAGCCTTGGAACATTCCATGGCAGGAAATCAAAGCTTTAAGCAAAATCTGGATTGGTTCTTCTGACGGTAACGTACCTTTGCCCGCTGTGAAAGAATTAAGTAAACGCATTTCTGGCTGCCAGTGTGAGATAATCCCCGATGCAGGGCATCAATGGATTTCGCAACATTATCAAGATGTTCTCGAATGGTTTGTCGAGAAGGCTTGCCTTCCCAACGAATCCCGCCTATGCCGCAATCATGGCTGATATTCAGAACACTAAGAACCTCACACTTGATGAATACGTCCTGGGCGTGCAGTCCGGGGATCGTGCCGTGCTGGCGCGAGCTATTACTTTGGTCGAGAGCACCAAGCCTGAGCATCAACGTTTGGCACAAGATCTTTTACAAAAAATATGGTCGGAAACAGGTAAGACTCACCGCATTGGCATCACCGGTGTGCCGGGTGTCGGCAAATCGACGATGATTGACCAGCTTGGGAGCAATTTGACGGTCCAAGGTCATAAAGTTGCTGTCCTCGCTGTTGACCCGACCTCACAACGCACGGGAGGTTCCATCCTCGGTGATAAGACGCGCATGCCAAAACTGGCGGTTGACCCCAACGCCTTTATCCGCCCCTCACCAACAAGTGGCACACTTGGCGGTGTGACAAAAAAAACGCGTGAGACGATGGCTTTGTGTGAAGCGGCGGGTTTTGACATCATTTTGGTAGAAACGGTTGGCGTCGGCCAATCTGAAACGGCTGTTTCTGAAATGGTGGATTTTTTTCTGGTTCTTATGCTACCCGGCGCAGGAGATGAATTGCAGGGGCTCAAAAAAGGCGTGCTTGAGATTGCCGACATGATTGCTATTAACAAGGCTGATGGCGACAACGAAGTGCGGGCTCGCCATGCAGCAGGGGAATATCAAGCCGCTTTGCATATTCTAACCCCGACAGTTCCGGACTGGTCTCCTCCGGTTGTCCTTATCTCGGGGCTCAAAAATACCGGTCTTGATGAGATGTGGGTGCAGATTGAAAAGCATCGAGAGGTCTTGAATGCCTCAGGTGCATTTCAAGAACGTCGGCAAACCCAGGCGGTTAAATGGATGCATGATATGTTGGAGCATCGTTTTATGTCAGCCTTGCGCAATAATAGTGATGTTGAGAAACGCTTAAGCACGGTTGAAGCTCAAGTGAGACAAGGAATCATAACTCCTGCACGTGCGGTCGATGAGATTATAGAATTGGCAGATGTCAATACGACTGAAAAATCATAATCAAATAATCAGATCATGCTGCTTCAATTTTCTTTAAAGCGATACGCTCCCTAGCAGCATCTTCCTTGGCCTTCTTTTCAACCGCCAGCTGACCACCACGCGTTTCTCCAAAGAGCGCCAAATCATCAAACTCTTCATCATTAGGCGGCGTTAGAGACAAATCCATATATTTACGGGATTGGTCGTGATTCCGTTTCAGCTTTTCCGTTGTATAATATGTGGCCAGATACCAAAAGCCGATGCGGCAATGACTAAGAATCGTCCGCCAAAGATATTTGGGATAAAAAAGTAACGGATTTTCTAAAGGCAGAGACGGCCGGCGATCTTTACGGAATTTCAGGCGGAAATACCCCCCCTCCAACGGGTGCACCCGGTCATGACGAATTGCGAGTAGAAACCAAACCAGCATGAGTGAAACTTTTCTCGGGTTTAAACCGCACGCATAGGCCCGTTTAATGATCGTTTTCATATGATCCAAAGTGTAAAAACAGTTCCACGCCGCCATGTAAGCTTCTTCCCACTCTTTATCGCTCATAGCAGGGTGATGTGTTACACGATGGTTGAGATCATACTTATTCATATCTGGATCCATCCAAGCACCTTTGCTGTGAAGAACCTTATGGTCTTCAGAACCTGGAAGGGGCGTTAGGAAGAAAAATTCTAAAATATCTATTGGTAGTTCTTTTTTGATAATCTCGATATCTCGGATAATGGTTTCCTTGCGATCATTCGGAAAACCTAAAATGTAGCCCGCATAAGTAATCGCGCCCCGTTTTTTCCAAGCCTGCAACATGGCCCGGTAATCAGTAATCCGGTTTTGACGCTTCTTCGCACCAAGCAAACTATCCGGGTTTATGTTTTCAAGCCCAATAAAAACCCGGTTCACCCCAGCGCGCGTTGCTTTTTCAATGAAATTAGGAATCTTGTGGCACAATGTATCGACCTGAATCGTGAGTTTGACCTTAAGGCCTTCTTTCTCACGTAATAAAATCAAGCGATCGAAAAAAGCTTCCCAATTGCGATTGCGCGCAAAATTATCATCTGTCACGAAGAAACGCTTGATATTTTGGGCGTGATTATCGCGGACAATTTTCTCCAAATCATCGGGCGTACGAAAACGGCTCTTCCGCCCTTGAACATTGATAATCGTGCAAAAGGAGCATTGGAACGGACAGCCACGACCGAGATCAACGCTCGTCACACTACCGGCTGTGCGGCGGATATGCGTTTCAGGCAACATCGGTGGTGGCTCGCCGCCGAGATTTGGCAGATCCTTCATATAATTATATAGAGGCTTGAGCTGGCCGCGATAAGCATCAATCAGAACTTCATCCAACCGCTCTTCTTCAGCCTCGCCTGCGTAAAGGCTAATACCGAGATCCTGTGCTTCTTGTAAGTCAGCCGGCAGCTCTGGCAGCATCGAGATACAGCCTGAGACATGGAAACCGCCAATACAAACTGAAAAACCATTTCGATGAAAGATCTTTGCCAGATCCATTGCCCGTGGAAACTGATTTGACTGAACGCCTATGAAACCGATTAAAGCTTTACCCCCCTCTTGTTTAATCATACGTATGATCTGATCAGGACGGATACGGCGATTAGTCTCATCATAAGCGTGAAGTTTTATGTCGACATTTGCTCCAAGCACTTTTCTGTCTCGGCAATCCTCACCCAGTCCATGAAGAGATGCCAAAGTATTTGACGGAATAACTGAACGTATCCACTGAATCGGGTAGCCATCATCATCATAATGTGACGGTTTTATCATCACAAAATGAAAGCGGTCCTGTTCGTCGGGCATAAGCTCCCTCGCCTCTACAACACGCAACCTTTGCAGGCATCAGCACCAGTTGCAACGAGAGACTTCTCCGGGGCCGATACGAGACCTTGCAGACAGGCCTCACTCATATTTTTGAGATAACAAATCTCAGCCGAGCCATTTGGCCCAGCATAGCTGAATTTATCGTGATTGGTATAAATCTTTTTTGCTGCACTTTCGAATTTTCCCTGCATGAAGATAAAAATACTTTGCTAGCCTTCATAATCTCCAAACCGGAAAAAGGGTTATGGGCCAATATTACACCATAATATTGGGGATGAACGTTAAATGTTCATGCTTTGATCTTTAAATACCATCGGAATCAGGATAAATTTTGACCGGTCACGTCAATCAGGAAAATTAGAGTGCTCATAGCTCCCGCTTAGGATTATCGGGGTGAAGGTCACTCCGATCATTTAGTGCGCCTATCGGTAATATTGGAACATGTAATGGATCCTCAAAGTCTTCATTTCGGTGAGATTGTTCTTGACCCGACGCAATTATTGCTGGGGTTGGGGGGAGCAGCTGTTCTCCTATTGATGCTGCTTCTAATCATTATTTGGCGCCATGGGGCGGAGCGGGCACGAGAAGCAGCAGACCATTTGAGACGGGCTCATATCGTGGATGCTGAGATGGCTGAGCTTAAAGGCCGGCTGAGAACGCTTGCTGAAATCACGGTGACTCGCCAATCGGAGGTTTCCCGCGGGATTCACGAGCGACTTGACGGGGTCAGCCACTGGCTTGGACAAAACCTTCAGGATAATGCGCGTACAACAACCGATAGTCTGACACAACTTAAAGAGCGCCTCGCGGTTATCGATACAGCTCAGCGCAACATCACCGAGCTTTCAAGCCGGGTCGTTTCACTGCAGGATATTCTTGCCAATAAGCAGGCACGTGGTGCTTTTGGCCAAGGGCGAATGGAAGCAATAGTTCAGGATGGTCTGCCTCGTAATGCCTATACTTTCCAGGCCACGCTCTCAAACGGCAAGCGCCCTGATTGTATCGTACACCTGCCAAATAATCCTGCAGGTATTATTATTGATGCCAAGTTCCCATTAGAGGCTTTTGAGGCATTCCGGGTTGCACAAGTTGAAGCTGAACAAAAAGAAGCTGCTAAACGCGTGCGTCAAGATGTGGGGCGGCATATTGATGACATTGAAGCAAAATATTTTCTACCGGGAGAAACGCAAGACACTGCGATTATGTTTGTACCATCAGAGGCCATTTATGCGGATCTACACGAGTTTTTCCCGGATCTTATTCAAAAGGCTTACAGAGCCCGTATCGTTATCGCTTCACCCAACATGCTGATGCTTGCAGTGCAAACCATGCAGGCTGTCATGAAAGACGTGAAGATGCGGGAAGCGGCAAGTCTTATTCAGCGTGAAGTGACGCGACTCATGGATGATGTCAATCGACTACGCGACCGTACGCTTAATCTACAAAAGCATTTTGGCCTGGCAAATAGGGACATCGAGCAGATACTCACCTCATCTGACAAAATTTCTTCTCGTGGACGCAAAATTGAGAATCTCGATTTTGACCGAGAAGCTGATAAGATTATTGAAGCGCGCGAGAAAGCGGAGAAAAAAGCAAGCAGTAAAAAAATTCCGGATGCAAAATTGATGGCTGGGGAGTGAATCTCAATTTTATATAAGAAAACCCGCAGCCAGGCACAAACCGGGCTGCGGGTTATTTTGTTTAGATCTCTGCAAAAATTTAAAGATCGACCGCGTGCCGTTTAGATTTTGACAGAATTTTACGTGCTTTGCGGCAATAGCGAGCACTGATAGGATTCATGCGCTTGGCATAATGCCCGGCATTGTAACGAAGTACCGTTCCGCAAATACTTCCGCCTGCACGACGATAAGCACCTGCCAGATACTTCATGCCCCATTTGATGTTCGTTGCAGGATTAAAGAGGCCGCTGGTACTACCACGATAACCCATGCCACGTGCTGTTGCCGGTTTGATTTGCATAAGGCCAATCTCTCCGGCCCGGCCGCGAATATGTGCCCGGTAGTTGCTTTCTATGCGGACAACGGCATCGGCAAGACGCACAGGAACGCCATAGGTGCGCGCATATTGTGCAACAAGCCCACTATAACGCTTCCGATGACCTTTTTTGTAGGCATTTCGGGTCACTGTTTTGCGGACAACTCTTCTTTTCGTTGTCCTTCTCCGTGCGATAAATTTCTTTCTGCTGCGCCTCTTCAAGGTCTTTTTCCTAACGGAGACCCGGCGATAGGTCCGTTTCTTGAAAGTCCTTTTCCTGGACGCAACTCTACGGTATCTCCTCTTCTTAAAAGACCGTTTTCTGGAAACGGCCCTGCGATAGATCCGTTTCTTAGCAATTCTCTTTCTGTAAGAGGTCCTTCTTTTTTTGTAGGACCTTTTCTTCTTGAGAGCCCTTTTAAAAGATGCCTTCCGGTAGATCCGGCGCTTCTTTGATCTGGTCTTTACAACCCTCCTTGATGTCTTTTTCCTGTAAACCTTTTTCTTCGATGTGACACCGCTTAAAGGTCGGCTGGATCTCTCCTGTTTAAAAACACCGAAGTCTTCTGCGGATATTGATCCGGCTTTAGCCGTTCCTTGGCTCAGAACTAAAGCAAAAAGAACGACGAGATTGTATGCAAGCGTGCGCAATAGTTTTTGTAGCATGCGCTGCCTCCACTGTTTGGTTGTATGGAAATTTTGGTTTGTCTTGGAAGGAAAACCTGTCAGCTAGTGACGGTTTGATATGGACAAGATTGTTTCCGTGTTTGGTAACCGCCCTATGACTAACTCCACGTCCCCTAAGGACGGGCGGTTAGTTAATCCTGAAATGTGGCGTAATATTGAAGTGATTGTGACAAAAAAATGCCTGGACGCGACAATTGCGCACACCTTACTTTGTTGCAAGTGCGAAATCCAAATGAACTACGTAGTTAATTTATGAAGATGAAAATATATTATTTATTATATACTTAATAACTGTATCTTAAAGTTAAAATTTAGGATTTTTTACTGCATGAAGGAGTTTTTTTAATGTTTTTTGCGTTGAGAAATCTGCAATGCCGTCGACACGGACAGGACGAAAATGCCGTTGAAAAGCACGCACAACAACCTCTGTATGATCGTCGAAATAACCCTTGCTCTGAATATTATAGCCATAGCTACTGAGTTGGTTTTGCAACTCGAGAACCTCCTCCCCTTTGTCATCAAGGGCAAGCCTTGGACCTTCGCAGATTTCGACAGGCTCCACCCAATGGCCAATACCGGCAAAATGTAAGCGCCGCCAATCAAATCTCTCGCCTGGATCTGCCTTGCGGGCTGGAGCCACATCGGAATGAGCAAGTACACGTTCCGCGGGAATAGGATGACGTGTAAGAATATCCTGACATAGAGCCTGAACGGCAACCATTTGTTGCTCGGGAAAATCAGGTAATGGGCTGACTGTAGAGCCCAGATTTTGAATCTCGATACCGATCGAGCAAGAATTGATATCCGTTTCGCCTGCCCAACAGGAACGCCCCGCATGCCAAGCGCGCGCGCTTTCTGGAACCATCTGGATAATGGTACCGTCAACATCAATCAGATAGTGGCATGACACTTTTGAAGCTGGGTCGTGCAGCCATTCGATAGCGGCTGATCCGCTAGTCATGGCAGTATAATGGAGCAATAAGAGGTCTGGTTTACGCCCGTTCCGCCTCGGCTCAAAATTGGGTGACGGAAACCAATGCGATACAAGCGACGTATCAGGATTCTGGCCGTTACTCAAATGCCCCTTTCCTTTGCAATCTCATCATAGGCTTCGTTTATGGCCGCGAGCTTTTTATTGGCAATTTCAACGAACTCCGGAGGAACACCACGAGCAATAAGTTTATCTGGATGATTTTCACGAACAAGTTTGCGATAATGGCTCTTAAGCTCATCATCGGAAATATCCGGTCTTATCTCAAGAACGTCGTATGGGTCTCGCTTGTTGGCATCAACATGCCGCGACCAGATATATTTAAACTCGGTTTCGGTAAACCCGAACCGGCTAGCGACACTTGCGAGGTATTCCTCTTCCTTAGGATGAATGATCTCATCTGCTTTGGCGATGTGAAAAAGGCCGTCCAACACGTCTTCCAGAAGCTCGCGGTTGGTTTTGAACATACGGGCAAGTTGTTCGGCATAAGCCTCATATCCTGCAACATCCTGCTTCGCCATATCAAAAATGCGGGCAACATTTTTCATATCGCGTTCAGGAACCTTGAAGACTTCCTTGAAGGCGTTGACTTCATCCTTGGTCACGACACCATCGGCTTTGGCCATCTTCGCGCCAAGCGCAATAACACCCATGGTAAAGGCCACTTGGTCTTGAGATGAATCCTTATCGCGGTCGCGATCCACCGCAAAATGACCGGCAAGACCACCCAATAGCGCACCTATCGGTCCGCCACCAAGGGCGAAGCCTGCGGCGGCTCCTGCTAATTTTCCCCAAATCGACATGTATGAAACATACCTATTTTTTCCGTCTTGTGTAGGGCGAAAAGAAGGAAAAATGAATCTTTAAGTTTTTGTATGACGTAAAATCACTCTGCAGACCTATTGTATATTCTTCACCGCCATCATAATCCTGATACTCAAAATATCAGAGCATATAATTGACTATCATGAACCAACAGAAAAAATGGGATTTTTGGATCGACCGGGGCGGAACCTTCACTGATATTGTCGCCCGGACACCGGCTGGCGTAATCGAGACAAAAAAACTTCTTTCTGAAAATCCGGAAGCCTATGAAGATGCAGCCTTGCAAGGCATTCGCGAATTTTTGCATGTGCCTCAGGAGAGCCCTATCCCGTCGCAGCACATATTGTCGGTAAAAATGGGCACGACGGTCGCGACTAATGCTTTACTGGAGCGCAAAGGCGATAAGACATTACTTTTGGTGACCGAGGGATTCCGCGATGCGCTCCGCATCGGCTACCAAGCACGTCCCAATATTTTTGCCCGCCAAATCATCAAGCCAGACATGCTTTATGCAAGGGTAGCAGAAGTGAAAGAGCGTGTTCGCTCAGATGGCACTTTAGAAACACCGCTTGATATCGAGACAGCCCGTTCAGCCTTACAATCAGCTTATGACGCAGGGCTTCGCTCAGTCGCCATTCTATTCATGCATGCTTATGCCTATCCGGATCATGAGCGCCAAGTTGCGAAACTGGCAAAAGATACCGGCTTTATACAAATTTCCGCAAGCCATAGGGTAAGCCCGTTGATTAAGCTGGTGGGACGTGGCGATACAACGGTAGCAGATGCTTATCTCTCACCTATTTTAAAACGTTATGTAGAGCGTATTACGACTAAACTCTATACCTCTCCTACCTCCACACCGTCATCTTTTGACCAACCTCAATTAATGTTCATGCAATCTTCTGGCGGGCTAACGGCAGCGGATCTCTTCCAAGGAAAAGACGCCGTTCTATCAGGTCCGGCAGGGGGTGTGGTTGGCGCAGCGGAAACCTCCAAAATTGCAGGCTTTAGTAAAATTATTGGGTTTGACATGGGAGGCACATCAACGGATGTCTCCCATTTCGATGGGACGTATGAACATGCCTTCGATACTGAAGTTGCTGGCGTCAGAATGCGCGCACCTATGATGCGGGTTCATACGGTGGCAGCGGGTGGCGGCTCAATCCTTCACTTTGATGGGAACCGATTTCGCGTGGGACCTGACTCCGCGGGCGCGGACCCTGGTCCGAAATCTTACCGCCGGGGCGGTCCGTTGACAGTCACGGATGCCAATCTGATGACGGGTAAACTTTTGCCTGATTTTTTCCCGGCCATTTTTGGGGCTAAATCCGATATGCCCCTTGATAGCGAAGCTGCAGCTCGTGCATTTGCAGAATTGGCGAAGCATATTGGAGAGGACCGCGCAGTAGAACAAGTGGCTGACGGCTTTCTGAAAATTGCTATAGAAAATATGGCCAATGCCATAAAAAAGATCTCCGTCCAGCGGGGTTATGATGTAACAGAATATGTACTCGCTTGCTTCGGTGGTGCGAGCGGTCAACATGCTTGCCAAGTTGCTGATGCGCTCGGCATGACAAAAGTACTGATCCATCCCCTATCTGGTGTGTTGTCAGCATATGGTATGGGGCTTGCACGAATTCGCGCTAATCGCCAGCGGGCCATTGAAGAAGTGCTTGAGGCCGCCCAAATGGAGCACATCAGCGAGATAGCGGCCAAACTCGAAGAAGAGAATCAGAAAGAGCTTCTCACCCAAGGTGTGTCAGAGAGCGAATGCCATGCGGAAATCCGCTTACATCTTCGCTATCAAGGAACCGATACCGCACTACCAATAATGTTTGACACAGTTGAAGAGATGACTCATGCCTATGAGGGAGTTCATTTTAAGCGTTTCGGTTTTGTGAGTCCTGAGAAAGCTATCGTAATAGAAGCCCTTGAAGTGGAAACTTCCGGCGGTAGCACTGACGCGCAGGAACCGGATCATCCGTGCCGGAAGGGCCTGCCAGAACCCCTTCGCAAGACCCGCTTCTTCTCAAATGGTGCCTGGCATAATGCAGCCATTTATTTGCGAGACCATATTGCACCTGGTCAAAAGTTTTCCGGGCCGGCCCTAATCATTGAACCTCACCAAACCGTTGTGGTTGAGCCCGGCTGGGGCGCAGCCATCACAGCTAAAAACCATCTTCTTCTGGAGCGCATTGAGACCAGGCCAAAGCACCTTGCTATCGGCACTAAGGCAGACCCGGTCATGCTTGAGGTTTTCAACAATCTCTTTATGTCCATTGCCGAACAAATGGGGTTTGCCCTGCAGAACACGGCGCAATCAGTCAACATTAAGGAGCGGCTTGATTTTTCATGCGCTGTTTTTGACGGTGACGGCCAACTTATCGCCAACGCGCCGCACATGCCGGTGCATCTTGGTTCCATGGACCGTAGCGTTGAAACAATCATCCGGGAAAATAAAGGTAAGATCCGGCCGGGTGATGTCTATATGCTAAACGCACCCTATAATGGTGGCACTCACCTTCCTGATATTACAGTAGTCACACCTGTTTTCGACGATGAGGGAGATCAGCTTCTCTTCTATGTGGCAAGCCGTGGTCATCATGCGGATATTGGTGGCATTACGCCGGGCTCCATGAGCCCGCAGGCAACAACGGTTCATGAAGAGGGGGTTTATATTGATAATTATAAACTTGTTGAGGCGGGCAGGTTTCGCGAGGAGGAAACTTACAAGCTTTTGACCAACGCCCCTTATCCTGCCCGTAATGCTCGCCAGAATATTGCTGACCTCAAAGCACAAACGGCGGCTAATGAAAAGGGCGTTCAGGAATTGCGCAAGATGGTGGCGCATTTTGGTCTTGAGGTGGTGCAGTCTTATATGGGCCATGTGCAAGATAATGCGGAAGAAAGCGTGCGCCGCGTTATTGAAACATTGGAGGACTCAGAATTCACCGTCGAGATGGATCAGGGCACACGTGTCAAAGCCGCTATCCGCGTCGACAAAGGAAGCCGCACAGCAACCGTTGATTTTACTGGAACAAGTTCACAGCAAGCGAACAATTTTAATGCGCCTGAACCTGTGACCCGAGCGGCTATCCTTTATGTGTTTCGCTGCCTTGTCGATGACGATATTCCGATGAATGCTGGGTGTTTGCGTCCTGTAAAGATTATCATTCCTGAAGGCTCTATGTTGGCGCCCCGTTATCCGGCGGCCGTAGTTGCGGGAAATGTGGAAACAAGCCAAGTGGTGACGAATTGCCTCTTCGCAGCCCTGGGGAGCCTAGGCTCAAGTCAAGGGACAATGAACAATCTCACCTTCGGCAATGAGTGCTATCAATATTACGAGACGATCTGCTCCGGCGCACCTGCTGGACCGGGTTTTAATGGCATAGATGCAGTACATACCCATATGACAAATTCCCGTCTTACCGATCCGGAAGTCTTGGAATTGCGTTATCCTGTATTACTTGAAAAGTTTGAAATCCGAAAAGGATCAGGTGGTCAGGGACGTTGGTCTGCGGGCGATGGGACATTACGTCAAATCCGTTTTTTAAAACGTATGACTTGCGCCATCCTTTCAGGTTTTCGCAAGATTCAACCCTTTGGGCTAAACGGTGGCAATCCCGGTGAGCTTGGTGAAAATCAAGTGCGACGCAGTGATGGCTCCGTTGAAATATTGGAAGGCGCAGATCAAACGGTCTTGGAGCCGGGTGAAGCCATTATCATCAAAACTCCGACAGGCGGTGGGGTTGGGGAAGAGTTCGGATGACTTACCTATCCTTCATAGATTAAGAGCTCTCTGTTTAGGGTCTTTCCGATTTTGATGGAATCAAAATCAGGCCCTAAACCTTTGTTTTGGCGTGCTTCTTATCGGAAAACCGGTTCCCACTTTTCCGGAAGCACTCTAGAGAAGAGGCGCACTACCCACTCCCCAGGTCCTTACCTTTGAGAGCACGGTCAATAAGGTTACGTGTTTCGGCAATTCCGTAAAGCTCGATAAAGGAGCCGAAGCGTGGTCCTTGAGACTGGCCGAGCAGAACCTCATAAAGCGCGCGGAACCAGTCCCGCAAATTGGCAAAATCATGAGACTTGCCAATCTCATAAACGATGGTCTGAATCTCTTCGCCTGAAGCTCCTTCGGGTAAGTCAACAAGTCTTGCCGAGAGCTGTTCCAAAGCGGTGCGTTCCACCTCATTTGGAGCACGGTAGGTTTTGGTAGGTTTTACAAAATCATGGAAATAGGAAATGGCATAGCCTGCAAGCTGATCCAAAACAGGGTGCGTCTCCGGCGTAGCATCAGGGGCATAGCGGCGAATGAACCCCCAGAGCACCGATTTATCATCCGCATTGGATGCGCTTACTAGATTCAACATCAGATTAAAAGAGATAGGCAACTCTGCTTCCGGTGGCGCGCCGTAATGAATATGCCAAACCGGATTTGTGACTTGGTCCTTGGGCTCCTGACCCGGATATTTGGTCAGAAACGTCAGATACTCGTCGACATTTTTCGGGATAACATCAAAATAGAGCCGTTTGGCGGTTTTTGGCTTTTGAAACATAAAGAGTGAAAGGCTTTCCGGACTGGCATAGGTAAGCCATTCATCAATTGTCAGCCCATTACCCTTGGATTTAGAGATTTTTTCGCCTTTATCATCCAGAAATAATTCATAACTAAAGCCTTCGGGCGGCATTCCGCCAAGGGTACGGCATATACGGCTGGAGAGCCTAACAGAATCAATTAGATCCTTACCCGCCATTTCATAATCAACACCAAGAGCCGTCCAACGCATAGCCCAATCCGCTTTCCATTGACATTTGACATGTCCACCGGTCACCAGCGTTTCCACTTTGTCACCACTTATAGGGTCTTCATAAGTGATAGTGCCTGCCTTAAGATCGCGCGCAATCATGGGAACCTGAAGTACCTGGCCTGTCTTTGGACATACAGGCAGGAAAGGCGAATAAGTTTTTTGCCGCTCTTCACCCAATGTCGGCAAAATGATTTCCATCACCGCATCATAATGCTCCAGCATTTTAAGGAGCGTGTCGTCAAAGCGCCCGGATTTGTAACACTCCGTGGCCGAGTAAAATTCATACTTAAATCCGAATGCATCGAGGAATTTTTGCAGCCGCGCATTGTTATGATGCGCAAAACTTGGATATTCGTCAGAAAAAGGATCTGGCACGGCGGTTAATGGCTTGCCCAAATGCTTTGTCATCATTTCTTTATTGGGCACATTGTCCGGCACCTTGCGCAGCCCATCCATATCGTCGGAAAAACAGATGAGCCTGGTTGGAACGTCATTCTTGGTAAGAATCTCAAAAGCGTAACGCACCATTGTTGTGCGCGCCACCTCACCAAAGGTGCCAATATGCGGCAATCCAGAAGGTCCGTATCCGGTTGAGAAAATAACCTCTTCTGGGAAATTTTTCATTTTCTCAAGCCGTTTAATAAGCCTACGGGCTTCGTCAAAAGGCCAAGCTTTACTCTCTTGCGCCATCTCAATGATGGCGGGATCGTGGTGAACAGTCATGAGTGTATCGTTTCTTTGTGGAAATCACTTTGAATGCTGAAATATCTGGCGAGCCAACCTAGTAAGGGCCTAATCATCCGTCAATGATCTCAAAATGATGAAAATTCATACTTAGATAGTCATTTTCTCTATTTTCTATACCTTTTCGCTAACTCTTACTTGATCCAGACGCATAAAGCGTTACATCTGCTAGCCATTATAAGAGATTGCAAACTCCAAGGCTCGTAAGTTTGCGGGTCAAGCCCTAGGTCACGGGCTAACCAATTCTGTTTTAGCAGTTTAGCTATTGGACGTCACTGCAGTCTTGTATGACTAATAGTCTTTTGTAGAAAGTATCCTAAGGGAGGTTTTTCCGGCATGTCCGAGACAATCAATCACCACGAGGCCTTGATCTATATCATGGTCACCATGTCCGCCGTCGACCGGACAATGACGGATGAAGAATTGGTACGTATTGGCAATATCGTTAGGCAACTTCCAGTATTTACCGATTTTGATCCCGAAAATCTCGTCAAGGTCGCGCAAGAGTGCGGTGAACAGCTCAGCAAAGATAACGGTTTGCAAAACGTTTTAGATTTGGTTGCGAACGGCCTGCCGCATAAGCTTTATGAAACAGCTTATGCGCTTGCAGTTGAGGTCGCTGCCGCAGATCTAGAGGTCAAACAAGAAGAACTCAGGCTTTTACAATTACTGCGGGATAGGCTCAATTTGGATAAGCTTTCCATTGCCGCCATTGAACGAGGCGCAAGGGCTCGCCATAGTGTGCTTTAGGTCACGAACTCATAAATGTGGTTAAAAATGGTATGAGCCAATCTGTTCGAATACGAGAAGCAAAGGTGCAGGAAATGTGGTGCATTTTCAAACCTTTGCGACGCTGTAGTCGGACAGATTGGCCATATCCTCCGGACGCTGAAACGGCTTCAACCTGCAGCGTCGAAGCGTTTGAATAGGGAAACAACCCTTGTCTGCACGCTTCTCCTCGCATCTTTTTGCCGTTTCTAGCGCCATTTTCAGCATATTTATGAGTCCGTGACCTAGGGCCTATTGCATGCTCTGACATATTGAAAGACCGTTAGTGACATGGATTTTTTGAGCGGTATAAGTGAAGGAGCTGTAAGGTTCACGGCTTTCGTGGGCATTTTTTTCATTATGGCCCTCTTGGAATTCCTGATGCCAAAACGAGAGCTGACACATTCCAAAACCCACCGTTGGGTGACTAATATTGTGATTGGCGGTCTGGATAGCCTGATTGTTAGGCTAATGGGGGCATTTGCCATACCCATTGTTGCGGTCGCAGCGGCGATGTGGGCGGAAGGCAAAGACTGGGGATTTTTTAATTGGACCGAGTGGCCGCTTTGGCTGGAAATCTTAATTGCTGTGCTTCTTCTAGATCTCGCAATCTATGGCCAGCATGTGGCTTCTCATAAAATTCCAATTCTTTGGAAAGTGCATAGGGTCCACCATTCGGATGTCGATTTTGATGTAACCACCGCAATCCGGTTCCATCCGATCGAAATAGCACTCTCAATGCTTTATAAAGTCGTACTGGTTCTTCTCATGGGACCGTCGGCACTGGCAGTTGTCATTTTCGAAGTTTTGCTCAATGGTACGGCTATGTTCAACCATGCCAATGTTGCTCTCCCCCGTGG
Source organism: Methyloligellaceae bacterium (assembly GCA_965224165.1). Taxonomy (GTDB): domain Bacteria; phylum Pseudomonadota; class Alphaproteobacteria; order Rhizobiales; family CBDCYM01; genus CBDCYM01. Next base: position 3,841,802 of record CBDCYM010000011.1, read on the forward strand.
GCTGGACCAGTTGTTGCGCCTTTTCGTTGTTACACCTGATATGCACCGGGTACATCATTCAATTATTCGACGCGAAACCGATTCCAATTACGGCTTCAACTTGTCAATTTGGGATAGAATGTTCCGAACATACCGGCCGCAGCCGGAAAAAGGGCATAAGGCCATGACAATCGGTCTAGAGCCTCATCAAAGCGAGGCGCCGACACGGCTTCTTTGGAGCCTTTCATTCCCATTTCAAGCAGGAAGTGAGAGAGACGGTGAAAATAACAATACAAAAGAGAGCCCGAATCAATAGAAACGCTGTGGGAAATAACGCAACATCAGCTCCTCATAGCGTCCACTTGCCCGGACCTTTTCCAAAGCTTTATTGAGTACGCGTATTAAAGGTCTGTTGCCTTTACGGACTGCAACCCCCATCCCCTCGCCAAAAAAATGTGCTGCATAATAAGAGCCGCCTTTGAAGACGCAACATCCGGCAGATGATGTGCCGTTAAGCCAAAACATCAAACTCACCGTATCGTCAAAAAGGAAATCAATCGTTTTATTCTTAAGGGCATTGCGGGCGGCACTTGCTGTGTCAAATGGAACAATTTCCATCTTGCTATAGAAAGGCTTCAGAATTAGGGTAACGTCCTCGCCCTTAAAGAAGGTCTTCAGATAAGCTTCGTGTTGCGTTTCTTTCCGAACTCCAACCTTATATCCCTTGAGAGACTGTGGTGTGGCTTCCGCAACCTCATTATCGGTACGAGCTGCAAAGCGTGCAGACATTTGAAAATAGGGGGTGGTGAAGTCGACCTTTTCAAGATTTGCGCGATTTATGGCTAGTGATGCAATAATCGCATCAACCTCTCGTCGTCCCAAAGTTGGAATAAGCTCGCTCCACTCACGTGTTTGGATGTCGCAGCGAACATCGAGCTCAAGACATATCGCACGAGCCAGGTCGACATTGAACCCTGTCAGAACCCCTTCCTCATCATAATAATTAAAAGGAGGAAAATCGGTGTCAGTCAAAAAACGGAGTTCTGTTCCAGACCAATCCTGACCTATCGTTTTGTCAGGCGGAACCTTAACACTGCGTGCCTGACCATAGGCAGGTTGAGCAAAATGGCTTGGTATTACACCAGAAATCAGCACGGCTAAGCCGAACAGCACTAAAGTGAAACCGGTATTTTTCCGAATTGGTCCCATAATGTTTTCTGTTACTGCCATTGGCCTCAAAGCGCAATTAATATGTTGAGAAAAGATACAACCATTGCGAGCAACAAATTGTCCTAAATAAAAAATTTATACAGTTTCACAACTTATAGTTGAGTATAAAGGTGTATTATTTGACGTTTTAGCTTTATTCTTGAATTTACTAGTAAGTATGAAGTATTGTTCTCCTCTGTTTCGGACGTAACGCGTGTTAGAGTGGGGAAACGCGTGAAAGATTGGGGGCCCTTCCTAAAAAGGAAGAAGGATATTCTATCCGCTGATGTTTGGCGGCCAGATTTGGCGCGTGGTCATTCCTCAATTGCATATAGTGTAGGGAGAAATCCCGTCACACCCTGCCGTTGCGCTTTCCATTATGAAAATGATCACGCATTTCTGGTCGGGTGGCTTATAGATCACGCCACACTTGAGCGGGCTGAAGTTCTTGCCAAGTGCTGGAAAGTTCCTGTTCACCATGTTCTTCTTTCAGCAGGTTGGGTAAAGGAGGACGATTATTTTCGTGCTCTGGCGGCTCATTGTGGAATTGATTATTTCACATCAGATGATATTGCCAAACTTAGAATTCCCAAGAACCCAGCTCTTCGTCATGGTCTGCTTCGCTCAGGAATTATTCCCCTTCACAAAGACGGGCATCCATTTGTTGTCATAGCTCCCGAAACCGTGCAGCCATCGCAATTCCGCAAGGTCATAGCTTCACTTGGGGCTCAATCCAGCCGCGTTGCATTAACCCCTCCGAGTGCGTTGCGAAAGGTGCTTTTGCTGATTATGGGCAAACAGTTAACCCGTGAAGCAATATATGGGCTGCAACGGCGGTATCCGGGCCAAAGTGCTGTCAGAGGACTTACGACCGCACAAAAAATGATCCTTGCTGTGATCACAGGAAGCTTTACGGGCATTGGGCTCGTAATGCCAGGGGTTGCGTTGGCGATTCTATCTGTTTGCTTGACGATTTATTTCCTTGCAATTGTCGGCCTTAGATTCTTGGCGTGCATTCACCTTCTCGAGGGTTGGGAGGTTATGAACAAATGCCGTCAAAAACCTTTAATGAGTGATGCCGCTTTACCAGTTTATACGGTTCTGGTCCCGCTCTTTCGTGAACACAAAGTTCTGCCTGATTTGGTGAAAGCACTTAATCAACTGAGTTATCCGGCAGCAAAACTTGATATCAAGCTTATTTTTGAGAGCGTGGATAGAGAAACGCGAGCTGTTGCTGAAGCTATGGATTTACCTGGCAATATAGAACTCATTACTGTTCCTGATAGCCAACCACAAACAAAGCCAAAAGCACTGAACTTCGCCTTGCAAAGAGCCAGGGGAGAATTCACCGTAATTTATGATGCTGAGGATCAACCGGAACCTGATCAATTGAGGAAAGCCGTTGCTGCCTTTCAAAAAGGTCCACCTCATTTAGCCTGCCTGCAATCGAAATTAAGCTATTATAATGTTCACGAGAATTGGTTGACCAAGCAGTTCTCTATTGAATACGCCGCTTTATTTGATGGTTTTTTACCAGCGCTTCAAGCTATGCGGTTACCTATTCCCCTTGGTGGGACCTCTAATCATTTCCGAACATCTGTACTGAAACGACTTGGAGGATGGGATGCTTTTAACGTGACCGAAGATGCTGATCTTGGCATGCGCATTTATAGGCACGGCCTTACATGCCGCGTGCTTGATTCAACAACATATGAAGAAGCAAATTGCCGCCTTGGCAATTGGATTCGCCAGCGCACGCGTTGGCTCAAAGGATGGTTGCAAACTTATTTCGTGCATATGCGCCATCCCGTCAGGCTTTGGCAAGACCTTGGACTGCGTGGTTTTATGGGATTCCAGGCGATTATCGGCGGATTAGTTATCTCATCCCTTGTTCATCCACTGTTCCTCATTCAGTTTTTAACGCACGCCTTGAGCAATCTTGGCAAAGAAGCCTCACTGCTTGGTGCATTCTTTAATTTAAGTTCGGGGTTTTGGCTTCTCGCGGTTTTCAATCTTTGCGTGGGATATCTGAGTGCAATGGGCTTGGGGGCAATAGCACTGAGACAACGTGGGCTTAAAGGATTAGGCCTACAAATACTGCTCATGCCGTTTTATTGGCTATTAATCTCCATCGCGGCTTACCGCGCCATATATCAATGGGTCAGAGCACCTTTTTATTGGGAAAAAACAGAACATGGCATTAGCCGATTTAGGCCTGGGCCGCAGTGACAATTTAGGAATTAAGATCGTTAATATTTTTTAACTTCTGTTTGGCAGGGTGAATTTTCTGGACTTTATTATATTGCGTTAGAGGTCCTCAATGGAAGTTGAAGTTGATTTTTCAAAATTAAGAGTACTCATTGTCGAGAACCACTCCTTAATGCGCAAGCTGCTTACTGAGATGTTGCGAGGATTTGGAACTCCGATTGGCAATATCCATCAAGTGCGGGATGTTCCTGAAGCGATTGACCTGATTTACGGCGAAATTTTCGATATTGTGATTTTGGATTTTTTCCTCGGGGATATGGATGGTAGCGATTTCACGTATCGGCTACGCCGGGATGCGAAATGTCCAAACCGAAAAGTTCCCATCCTACTAATCACTGCTGAGCCAGAACATGGCAGAGTCTTAAGAGCGCTTGACTCAGGTGTTAATGACTTGCTGGCAAAACCGATTATGGCGAAAGATCTTTATCGGCGTATCTATGCTATGATCGCTTTTCCTACACCTTTTATTATTTCTCGGAAATATGTAGGGCCAAGCCGACGTAAGAAGGATATGCCTGATATGGCCGGGAATGCGGAAAATATTATTCGTCGAACAGACGAGCCATCATCCGTTAATACAACACTCATAGAACCAGTTGCGAAAAATACTGCCAAACCAAAAAGCTCTCAGGAAATAGATCCGATTGATTTCCACCTTTTTGGTTGATAGTCGCCACAATTTACTTAAGCATTTTGGAGCGGGTGATGGGGATCGAACCCACGACACATGGCTTGGGAAGCCAATGCTCTACCACTGAGCTACACCCGCAGTAACCTAACTTTAGTCATACCACAGTGTACATGGCCGGAAAAGCGAGTGCATTATCTGACCAAATTAATCCATTATGGATTGTCTCTGTATTAAGCAGCTCCCGCTTAAGAAGAAGGCAATTTAAAACAGTAAGGCGCTGATGAACATATTGTGATTCCTCCGTGCACGGGCTTTTATGTTAAGCCGTGTCCGGTCAAGCAACCTCAGAGTTTGTAATGAACGAAATCGATTTTCACATACATCAAGCAGAATCCATTGATTCACTTGGCAAATTTATACATCCGGACATCACGGCGAAGGGAGAGCTGCGGGCCTCCGTAGCGTTAACCCAGCTAGAGACCTTATGGATAAATACCGGCACACTGTGCAACATCGAATGCGTTAATTGCTACATGGAATCGAGCCCAAAAAACGACCGCCTCGTCTATATTTCTTATGAAGAAACAGCGGCTTATCTTGACGAAATCAAAACCTTGAACCTTGGCACGCAAGAGATTGGTTTTACTGGCGGTGAGCCCTTTATGAATCCAGATATGCTGGCGATGACCCGTGACGCGTTGGCCCGCGGCTTTGAAACATTGATCCTCACAAATGCTATGCAACCAATGCAGCGTAAAAGCATTAAGCAGGGACTTTTGGAACTGCAAAAGCAGTATGGTTCGCAATTAATACTGCGTGTAAGCCTTGACCATTATAGCAAAGAACTTCACGAAACCGAGCGGGGACCTAAAAGTTGGGACATGGTCCTCAAAGGACTTGATTGGCTTTCAGAAAAAGGGGGCACGATTGCCATTGCAGGGCGCACATGTTGGAACGAAAGTGAGGAAGAATCACGCCAAGGCTATGCAGAATTAATCAGCAATCATGGTTGGCACATTGACCCGCACGACCGCACCAAATTGGTGCTCTTACCTGAAATGAATGAAAGCGCAGATGTACCGGAGATCACCACAGACTGTTGGAAGATTCTCGGTATTCATCCTGATGAAATTATGTGTGCTACAAGCCGCATGGTGGTGAAACGTAAAGGCGCACAGGCACCGACCGTTCTGCCTTGCACACTTCTTCCTTATAACCAAGCTTTTGAAATGGGAACAACGCTCGCCCAATCCTTTGAAGCAAATGGCGGTATGTTTGACCAAGGTAGCGTTAAACTCTGCCATCCACATTGCGCCAAGTTTTGCGTTCTTGGCGGGGGTAATTGTTCAGGGTAAGAAGGCTTTCAAATGTTTGGGGTTGGACTGTCTGAGCTTGGCCATGACCAGCTCAAGAAGTAGTGCATGAAGGGTTTCGCCCATATCCTTATTGTCATCAAAAACACCCGCTCTGATGTCTGCAGCAAGACGCTTTTTAAGTGCGTGAATGCAAGCTTCTATTTTGTGCAAATCATCTATTTCACTCACCTCACAATCCTTATAAAGCTTGGTCAAAAGCTCATATTCCCGCCTGAGATCCTGATCACCGGTTTCAAGTTCCCGTGCGGCAATGGCCATGGCATTGGCAATCATAAGAATGTCATATTTCCGCTCCGGAGGGAGCAAGGGTAATAATTCCTTAAGCAAGGTTTGGCGTGCTGTAGCTAGGATTTCGGCACCGCTTAGTTGATTACGCATATCCGCCTTCTGCTTCAATTTGTTTAATGAGCATGAGTGCATCCATCTCCATTTCCGGGACCATGCGGCCGGTGAGGGCCAGCTCCAACGTACGTTCTTTCCGACTGGTGTAGCGATGTCCTTGTTGCAGGGCAATCACTGCCCATCTTGCAGCCGCCATCACTTCCCAATAGGGAATAATCGCCTGATCAATTTTGATATCCGACACTTGGTTGTAGCCGCGATAAAAATCTGCTCTCGCGGCAATGCCGCCAGCTTCCCGGTCCCATGCACCAAACCGCCAACATTTAGCTGAGAACCAGCCTATATCTTCCATGGGATCGCCCCAGCCTGCAAATTCCCAATCCAAAATGGCCGTCAACTCCCCCTGATGCACTAGATAATTGCCTGTGCGATAATCCGCGTGGCAAAGCACGAGTTCCTTCGTCTCCGGGGCATTTCGTTCCAGCCAGCGGAGTATCCATTCAAGGGCAGGCTGAGGCTCACCTATTTCATCAAGATAGTTTCGATAGGTCTCAACCCTGTGACGGCCATAATTTGTTTCGGGCATTGGCAAAAAGGATAGCTCTTCACAGGGGGGGCGGATGGTATGTATCGTTGCAAGCTCCTGGCCGAGCCGTTCGGCCAATTTGGGCCCGAACTGTGAAATTTCAGGCTCTCGCACGAGCTGCCTACCATTGGCACTGCCTTCAGCATAATCGACAATCAAAAACGGTGCGCCGATAACAGAAGGGTCCTCGCATAAAAAGCGTGGCCAGGGAACGCACACGCCAGCGTCACTGGCTTCCCTCATCAAGGCAAATTCTTGCGCACGGCTATGGCTTGTCGTGACGCCGCTTGGGGCATCGGTACGGACAACCCATTGATGCCCCGTGCCATCATGATATCCTCCGTCAACAGTAGCTGGCACAAGCCAATTTTCTTGAATGGCGCCCCCTGCGAGCTTGACCATATCACCAAGCTGCACATCTGCAGCCACAGCTTCGTAGGCAATCCAGCGCTCTAATCTTGTACGTTTTTCTTCGTCCATGAAAAGAAATCCGCCCCCTCTTCACGAAAGGCTTTTGCCAAAATCATTTTGTGAACTTCCGACGCGCCGTCAACCAGTGGGGCTTGCCGTGCATAACGGTACATCCATTCAAGGACCGTGTCTTTGGAATACCCCTTAGCGCCGCAAAGTTGTATGGATGTATCAATGGCTTGGCGCAGCGTATCAGATACATGAACTTTAGCGGCTGAAACCTCTTTCCTTGCAAAATCGCCCTGATCTAATTTCCAAGCTGCATTCATAACCAACAGCCGACCAATATGAATGTTAAGGGCTGCTTCGCCGACCATCAGCTGCACGCTTTCACGGTCTGCGAGCTTGGTGCCAAATGCCTCGCGCTCATTAATATAATCCTGTGCGATCTCCAAGGCTCGTTTCGCCATACCGAGCCAGCGCATACAATGAGTGAGCCGCGCCGTGCCAAGACGTGTTTGCACCACCTTCATGCCCCGGCCAACATCCATCAACCGGTCTTCATCAGGTATTTCTAGCCCATCGAATTCAAGTTCGCAGTGACCGCCATGCTCTTCAGGTCCCATGATGGGAATACGCCTAACGATACGCCATCCGGGCTGATCTTTATGAAAGAGGAATGCTGTCAGCTCCCGGCGCGGCTCGCTTGAGGTGCGGGCCAGGAGAATGAAATGGCTTGCCGCTTCAGCACCTGTGATGAACCATTTCTTCCCTCGAATGATCCATTTGTCGCCGTTCTTTTCTGCGGTTGTCTGCATCATGCCCGCAGGATCAGATCCCGCGCCTGGAGAGGGTTCAGTCATAACGATTGATGATCGGACTTTACCGTCAATGATGGGTTGCAGCCACTTCTCCTTTTGCTCTTCAGTCGCACAGGCATTGAGCACCCACATATTACCGTCATCAGGTGCCGCGGCATTGAATACAACGGGTCCGAAAATGGATCTGTTCATTTCTTCATAACAGGCCGCCATACCAGCGCGGCCAAGCTCTAAGCCGCCCCGGGCTTTCGGCATGGAAATGGCCCATAGGCCTTGAGACCGAGCTTCTGTGCGAAGCGTTTCCAGAAGGTCTTCACGGATATTTTCATGGGCATCATAAGAATTTGCATCGGTTTCGAGAGGCAATATCCGTTCAGCCACAAAGGTACGGATACGAAGACGGACATCATCAACTTCGGCAGGTAGCGTAAAATCCATGAGCTTATCCAATGTTTAAAGTGAGCTAACAAGGTGTCCGCCATCGACTTCGATGACCGTACCTGTCATATAAGCAGATGCGCTTGACGCAAGAAGGAGTAATGGTCCATCCAATTCGTTCATCTGCCCTAAACGGCGTTGCGGGATACGCTTAATCACAGCCTGACCGGCCTCGGTGCTAAAAAACTCGCGGTTCAAGTCTGTCTCAAAATATCCAGGGGCTATAGCATTTACCCGGATTGAATACCGGGCCAGTTCTAAGGCCAAAGCCTTGGTCATCTGAATAACACCAGCCTTGGAGATGGCATAAGGGGCAAGTGCTCCTGCCACCCGTAAGCCAAGTATGGAAGAGATATTTACCATTGAACCGGAAACGCCATGATGCACCATACGCCGAGCGGCCTCATTTGCTACCGTCCAAGCCCCTTTAAGATTTGTATCTACAACAAAATCCCAATCGGCATCTTGCGTTTCAAGAGCAGACTTGGTGAATGCAACACCGGCATTGTTTATTAGAATTTGGACAACACCAGCACGTTTTTCTGCTTCTTGAAACGCTGAGGACACGCTCTCATGATCCCTCACATCCATGACGATAGCGCCCGCTTGCCCTCCTCTTCTACGAATATCTTCAACTGCATCATCTAATTTATCTGCTCGCCGCGCCGCTAAAGTGACATGGGCTCCCGCGCGAGCTAGGACATGCGCAAAGTGCAAACCAAGCCCAGCTGAGGCACCGGTAATGAGGGCATGTTTGCCATTTAGATTAGAAATCTCAGTCATAAGCCATGGCTTGAGGATTAAATTTGTCGTGTAATACCATGGGACATAATGAATCATTCATTATGGCCCTTGGCAAGCGCGAACGCGCGCCGCGCCGAGTGGCGCGTAAGCCTGCGTGGCATTTGAACGCCCATAGGTCATTTTAATGACCAATGGTATAAAATGGTAGTCTGAGATCACACGCTACAAAAAATCAAGAGTGGAGAAGAGAGTTATGGTTGCCAATCAAGTGCATCCCTATGAAAAAGACCTTGATCCAAGACCAGCCAACTACGTTCCCCTCACGCCCATTAGCTTTTTAGCAAGAGCAGCTCATGCCTTTGCAGAAAAAAAAGCCATTATCCATGGTAATTGGCACTGCACTTATGCAGAGTTTTTCAAGCGCTGTAAACGCCTAGCCTCAGCTTTGGCTAAACGTGGTATTAAGCGATTGGATACAGTAGCGATATTGGCACCGAATGTCCCAGCTTTGCTTGAAGCGCATTTCGCAGTACCCATGCTTGGCGCTGTCCTCAATCCGCTTAACACCCGTTTAGACGCAACCTCTATCGCTTTTTCCCTAAATCACGGCGAAGCAAAAATCTTAATCGCGGACCGGATATTTCATAACGTTGTTGCAGATGTTCTAAAACGCTTAGACAGGGATATTCAGGTGGTGTGCATTGATGATCAGGAAGCGGAGGGAGGGGAAGTATTTAGTGATCTAACATATGAGAAATTGCTCGCTGAAGGAAATAGTGAGTTCGACTATCCGGGCCCGTCCGATGAATGGCAATCACTTTGCCTGCTTTACACGTCAGGAACGACCGGAGATCCAAAAGGTGTCGTTTACAACCATAGGGGCGCTTATCTTTCTTCTCTCGGTAACGCTCTGACATTCCAACTAGATGGCAACAGCACCTATCTTTGGACGCTCCCTATGTTTCACTGTTCTGGTTGGACGTTTACTTGGGCAGTTACGGCCGTGGGTGGAACACATATCTGTCTGCGCCAGGTGGAGCCGAGAAAGATTTTCGAGCTTATTGCCAAGCATCGTGTCACCCATATGTGTGGCGCGCCAATTATCCTCAACATGCTTGTTCATGCTCCGGAAAAAGAAAGAACAGCTTTCAGCCACAAAATAAAATGCGCAACTGGCGGGGCAGCGCCGCCCTCTGTGGTATTGCAACGGATGGAAGCTATGGGTTTTGATGTGACTCACCTTTATGGAGCAACCGAATCTTATGGCCCTTCCACTGTTTGCACTGTCCCGCCTGAATGGCAGAAGCTCGGGGTAGAAGAGCGTTACGGCCTTATGGCACGCCAAGGAGTAAATATATGCGTTGTCGATGGATTATGCGTGGCAAACCCGGATACGCATGAGCCAGTCCCACAAGACGGTGAGACAATCGGTGAAATACTGGTTCGAGGAAATACGGTCATGAAAGGGTATCTTAAAAACCCGGATACCACGGAAAAAACCTTCGCCGGAGGTTGGTGCCGCTCAGGGGACTTGGCTGTTTGGCACAGCGATGGCTATGTGGAAATCAAGGATCGCGCCAAGGATATAATTATTTCAGGTGGTGAAAATATCTCATCACTTGAGGTGGAAGAGGTATTGTTCAAGCACCCCTCTATTATGGAGGTTGCTGTGGTGGCAAAGCCTGATGAAAAATGGGGTGAAACGCCGTGCGCCTTTGTCTGCCTAACCGAAAATGCCGGACCAATAAGTGAAGACGATATCATCGCATTTTGCAGAGAAAATATGGCGCACTTTAAGATCCCCAAAAAGATTGTCTTTGGGGATCTACCGAAAACGGCAACCGGCAAAATTCAGAAATTCGTACTGCGCGAACGCGCTAAAAAATTATGAACACTCATGTAACAAGTCAGGAGAAATGCCATGAACCTTGGAATCCAGGGACGAAAGGCAATTGTGTGTGCCGCATCAAAAGGCCTTGGAAAAGGCTGTGCCATGGCTTTGGCAAAAGAAGGCGTGGATCTTGTCATTTGTGCCCGGGGTGGTGATGTTTTAGAACGGACAGCGCTCGAAATCCGTGACAAGACCGGACGTAAGGTTGAAACCGTAGCCTGCGATATCACCACTGAGGAGGGGCGGGGTGAGGTGCTCAAGGCGTGTCCGCAGCCGGATATTCTTATCAATAATGCCGGAGGTCCTCCGCCTGGAGACTTCAGTGAATTTACTTTGGATGATTGGCGTGCAGCGGTTGAAGGAAACATGCTCACACCAATTGCACTGATTAAAGCCACGGTCTACGGCATGATGGAACGAGGTTTTGGACGCATTGTAAATATTACGTCAGGAGCGGTGAAGGCACCCATCGCCGTACTTGAGCTCTCCAATGGGGCCCGTACCGGGCTTACTGGTGCGGTGGCCGTTCTTGCGCGCAAAACCGCACGTCAAAACGTAACCATTAATGCGCTCTTGCCCGGACCATTTGAGACTGACCGCCTGCAAAGTACACTTACAAAAGGGGCCGAAGCGGCTGGTGTTTCATTTGATCAGTTTAAAGCGGATCGAGCGGCACAAAATCCAGCCGGCCGGTTTGGTACGCCGGAGGAGTTTGGTTCAACTTGCGCGTTTCTTTGCTCAAATCATGCGGGTTTCATAACCGGCCAAAATATTTTAATTGATGGTGGTGCATATCCAGGGACGTTTTAGAGGTTCTTTGTTTTGAATTGAACCATCCCGGTTCTCCTGCCAACCACCCGCGAGTATACAATTAGGGGTGGTTGGCAGGGGAACCGGGATGGAAACTTACTTTTAAGTAAAAAGAGCCGGTCCAACAGGACCGGCTCCAAAATGTGTGGTCAGCACTTAGGCTGACTAATACGCGTTGAGAGGATCAACGACTAGGTGGACGCAAGTACTGTGGCTGGAGGAGTACATGTACTCTGAGAAGAGCATCATTTCTTTCGATTTTGATAGCTTCATTCTTATAAACAACACCATACTCCTGCAGTGAGGTGAAGAAGCGCTTTAGCATATATCGCTCCATATGCTTGAGATGCGCCGCGGCCCTCCCCTCGCGACTTGGTGTCTTGAACCGCGGGGCATGTCTGTGACATGCCTCAAAGAGGCGTTCACTCGCCTCATCAAGAAACAGAGATTCACTTTTTGGATATTAAGTGGCCTTTGATGTTGCCTTGAAATCCTCAAAGCTGGGGTCTCCCTTTCCATCCAACCAAACTTTGTCAAATCAAAAGAACTCTCGAAAGAATCTTTGATTGACTAAGCACGGTCGATGAGGCCGTTCAACTCGCACAATACGAAAGCACCTCATGAAACCCTAAAGCCTCTGAAGTACTTTACGCAAATACGCATAGGCCCTTAAAGAACCTATGAAAAAGTGTGGTCGTTGAAAGGTTAATAAAAGGTTAACGTATTGTGGCTGATGAGTTACAGCCCATTTTCATGATATTGAATGAGCAATGTTTTCATGGGCCAATTTCGGCCATTCTATTGTGTCAATCTTTTACAAGTAGAAAATATATAAAGTTTGGAACTGGGATGAAGCGGCATTTTCTTTTTTGCCAGGCGCAATCCCAAAATTCGTGTGCTTTACGTCTGTCGGGTAAGGCTTATTGGACCCGGGGGGCGTGGCATGCGCTGTACCCAAGACAATGTCTTAGAGAGAAAAATATTCTCATAGATGCCCTTCACTCCATTCTGAAATGCCAGCATCTATTGCATCAGAAATAACCTGATGCAGGGTATGAAAATTACGGTAGAGGTACTCTTATGCGTCAATCCGGTACGATAAAATTTTTTAATCATTCCAAGGGGTTTGGATTTATTGTGCCCGACGAAGGTGGTAAAGACATTTTCGTGCACATTTCGGCAGTTGAAGGCTCCGGCTTAACGTCACTTAGCGAGGGTATGCGCGTTACTTTTGAGACAGAACCAGACCAGCGCGGACGCGGTCCTCAAGCAGTGAATCTTCAGCCACACGAATGAAGTAGGCCTGCTTTGTTTGCATCAACCTGAAAAAAATTCGGTCCATATTTGCAGGTTCTTTTCGGTATTTGCACAATTGCGTTTCGGGCATTAGGGTAGCCCAAATACTTCGCTTGCGAGCTATAAATGTCATATAAGGAATACCCCATGAGCCGTAATAGTTATGCTGTGGGGCAATCTTGGACTTTTTCAGCACCCAAAGGTTTTGAAAGTTCTCGTATTGTCATTGGAGCTATTGAGCCTGTTGATGGACACGAACCCATTATCTGTATATCGATCATAGGAGTTATTGTACCGCTGGCGAATGGGAAAATCGAAAAATCGACCATTGATTTCATGCCCTTTTCTAAAAAAGCTCTTGACGAAACGGTTATTAATTTTGAAGGCAAGATCGAAATACCTTCTGGCTTTTCCTCCGGATACCTCAAGTGGAAAAGTGATCCGGACGGGCTTGGGTTTTTCAATGTTCCTTTTTCCTCCCTCATTGCACAACTGACCGAAGCAATGACCCAAGATGAAAACAACTAAGTATGACATGCGCATCGCGTAGAGCAGGATCTCTCCATGACGTTTTATTGCCCCAAAAAAGTTTCAGGAAAAATTCTTCTATCATGAGGTTAACCGCCATTCTCTTTTCTCTTGTGACGGCATTTTTGATGGCCATCCCAAGTGTCTATGCTGAGCCCAAATGTGAGCTGGAGCGTTCCGTTAACTTCGCCGGTCTTGATTGGGATAGTGCCCTTTTCCACTCAGAGGTCGCGGCATTTATTCTTCAAAAGGGACTTGGCTGCCAGACAGAAATTATTCCAGGCACAACAATTCCTCTAACTGCCGGATTAGTGCGCGGCGATCTCGATATTATGATGGAGATATGGAACAACCAAACCACAGAAGCTTGGCGTAAGGGTGAAGAGGCGGGTAAAGTTCAACTCCTTGGTTTCAACTTTCCGGATGCAGTGCAAGGCTGGTTCATACCGCGCTATTTGGTGGAAGGCGCAAATGCGCCCGCTAAAGGGCTTACCCATGTGCAAGATTTAGTGAAATTCAAAACACTTTTCCGCGATCCAGAAGCCCCTAAAAAGGGTCGTTTTTATAATTGCAAGCTTGGCTGGAACTGCGAGACGATCAACACTAAGAAATTTCAGATATACGGCCTTGGCAAGCATTTCGTTAATTTCCGCTCCGGAACTGGCGCAGCCCTCTCTGCAGCTATCGCATCAGCCTATAAACGAAAAAAACCGATCGTTTATTATTATTGGGGGCCCAGTTGGATCATGGGAAAGTACGATGCTGTCAAGCTTAAAGAACCGGATTGCAGCGAAGAGGAATGGAAAACCCTGACAAGTGAGAAAAGTCCCACAAAAGCTTGTGCCTACCCAATCAATAAAGTTTATATCGGCGCCAACACCACATTTATCCAGAAAGCGCCGGTGATAACAGCCTTTCTTCGCAAATATAAAACATCTAGCAAACTCGTGAACGAAGCCCTCGTCTATCTCAAGGATAATAAGGGAGCTCGCGCACGTGATGCCGCTTTGTTCTTTCTTAAAACCCACCCTGAAATTTGGACGAAGTGGTTACCTGAAGATGTTGCAAAGCGGGTCAAAGCAGCTTTATAAGCTAACAAATTGCCTGAACGTTATAGGGCCTTTAAATGTTTCCCGAAAAGCTCCGTGTCCCGCTAGGTGAATGGCTGAATATCAGCATCGAATGGCTCATTCAAAATTATGGCGACGCATTTCAAGCTTTTACTAATGCTCTTCTTACCATTCTTGTTGCACTGGAAAATGCACTGCGAAGCACGCCGTGGTGGATTGTAATCATTATCATCGCACTGATCGCTTATCATGCCTCCCGTCGGTTACAATTGGTGGCGATGGTAATTGCCATGATGTTTGTGATCGGTCTCTTCGGTCTTTGGGATCTGGCGATGCAGACTTTGGCCATCATGCTCGTTGCAATTGCGTTTTCTATCGTTCTGGGAGTACCTCTAGGAATTATCATGTCGCAAAGTGATCGCCTGCGGGCGGTTTTACTCCCTTTGCTTGATATCATGCAGACAATGCCAAGTTTTGTTTATCTCATTCCAGCACTTATGTTATTCGGATTGGGGAAGGTGCCGGCAATCTTAGCAACGATAATTTATGCTGTGCCGCCGCTTATCCGCCTAACGGACCTTGGTATTCGTTTGGTTGATCCCAGTTTGTTGGAAGCCTCGAAAGCTTTCGGAGCTACACGCCGACAAAGGCTTATGGGCGTACAATTGCCACTTGCCATCCCAAATATTATGCAGGGCATTAATCAAACTACTATGATGGCGTTGGCTATGGTTGTTATTGCATCAATGATTGGGGCACGCGGACTTGGCGAGCAAGTCTTGCTCGGCATTCAGAGGCTCGACGTTGGACAAGGTGCAGAGGCTGGTATTGCTATTGTGGCTCTTGCCATTGTTTTCGACCGCATCACACAATCCTATGGTGAGCTAACACAAAAATATCGACACACGGATCGATAAACCAACGGGCATAATGACGAAGATCAAGCTCGATAAAGTCACAAAAGTTTTTGGCGCCCGTTCAAAAGAAGCGGTCTCCCTCCTGAACGCCGGTAAAAGCAAAACCGATATTCGCAAACAAACAGGCGCAACGGTCGCACTTGATAACGTCACTCTAGAGATTCCCTCTGGTGCGGTCTACGTCGTTATGGGCCTATCAGGCTCCGGCAAATCCACCTTACTCAGACTCGTCAACCGCTTGATTGAACCAACATCCGGCGATGTGATGATCGACGGGCAGAGCATTCTTGATCTCAATGAGCGTAAGCTCCTTGAATTGCGCCGCACCCGGATCTCGATGGTTTTTCAAAACTTCGCGCTCTTTCCCCATAAAACCGTCCTTGCCAATGCGGTTTACGGGCTGTCAGTGCGAGCAATTGAGAACGAGAAAGCTGAAAATATTGCCTTAGATTGGATAAAGGCTGTTGGCCTCTCAGGATATGAAACCGCCTATCCCCATCAGCTTTCCGGTGGTATGCAGCAACGCGTTGGGTTGGCACGAGCCCTCGTAACCGATCCTGACATATTGTTAATGGATGAACCCTTTAGCGCCTTAGACCCTCTAATCCGACGTGAAATGCAGGATCAAATGATGGAACTGCAAACTAAACTTCAGAAGACGGTCTTGTTTATCACTCATGATCTTGCAGAGGCTTTCCGCCTCGGAGACACCATTGCCATCTTGCGTGATGGAGCGCTTATTCAGCAGGGTTCCAAAGATGAAATTCTAGAGAACCCTGCGGACAGGGATGTTGAAACCTTTGTGAAAAGTCTCTCGAATTAAGTGCCAATATCGAACATAGTTAATATTAAGTTTTGGCGTCATAAACCTGAATTTAGCTATTTCCCTAGAAAAATAAGAAATTATGAGCGTTTTGCGCTACTCGTCTGTCTCAGACTGTCAGTTCTCAACAGGAGCTGATAATGAGAGAAGCGAAGGGGATCTTAGGTGTTTTTGCCGCCAAAATTTGCCATGGGCATTTTAACGTCAAAGCGGCATTAACTATTTGATTTTATAGTATTTTGACGAAATAACGGTTTTTTCCGCAATGAGTATTCAAGTAAAAACAGCCGGTCTTCACCAGACGGCGGAAAAGAGTAACCGGCGCCGCACGTCACAGAGCGTGCATGATGCGCGTGAACAGCTAACAAACAAATCTGGGGCCAAACCAGAATTCGAATATGACCTCATCTTGATGTTCGTGAAAAATGAGCTTGGCGCCACCCTTACCACACCCATATTGGCTATAAATGTGGCTGTTGCCACAATGTTTTGGGCATCAGCAAACGATGCTCTCGTCTGGCTTTCCATGGTTCTTATTGCCAAGGGCATCCTGCTTGCTCTGTGTCGCCAATTTTCCAACGAACCTCGTGTTGATGCAATGATTCCTGTTTGGCGGGGCAAGCTTGCAGCAGCAGAGTTTCTTTATGGCGTTACATGGGCGAGCCTTGTTTTTATAGACATCGGAACAGATGCGCATTCAGCTTATATGTTCATCTTTGCATCCATCATTGTCGTCATCGCTATGAGGATGGTGTTTGCCTCTATGGTCATGTCAATTGTCCATGCCGGAACAATTCCTATGACCGCGGCGCTGGTTATGCGTTTTCTACTTCTTGATGATCCCCATTTTTGGTACTGGACCATGGCAGCATTGGCGATCGGCATCCATATCTATTTCATTTTTATGATGAATGGGGTGAATTCTACCGTATTAGCCATGCTCGGATATCGTGCTGAGAAGGATTCTTTGATTGCAGAAATCGAACAAGCTAAGGCTATTTCTGACGAGGCACGACGGCGAGCTGAGGCGGCGAATGTCGCAAAGTCCCGTTTTCTTGCAACGATGAGCCATGAACTTCGCACACCTCTTAATGCTATTTTGGGGTTCTCTGAGGTTATGAAAACCGAAATCTTCGGCCCCCATACCACTCCCACCTATAAGGAATATGCAAAAGATATCCATCAAAGTGGCGAACATTTACTGAACCTCATTAATCAGATATTGGACTTATCGCGCATTGAGGCAGGCCATTATGAGTTAAATGAAGAGCCTTTATATCTTGCTGATGTTGCAGAAGACTCGCATCGTTTGTTGAAATTACGTGCGGAAAACAAAGGGCTTGCTATTCAAGAGTGTTTCAATGAGGAATTACCTAAGCTCTGGGCGGACGAGCGTGCCATCCGTCAAGTCTGTTTAAACCTATTGTCGAATGCCGTGAAATTTACGCCTAAAGGCGGCACTATAACGATCACGATAGGTGAGACGAATGTGGGAGGGCAATTTTTAAGCGTCAGGGATACAGGACCAGGAATTCCAGAAGAGGAAATTCCCCGCGTTTTGAAATCTTTCGGTCAGGGATCGCTAGCTCACGAAACGGCAGAAGGCGGGACAGGTCTGGGACTGCCAATCGTGCAGGGCTTGACAGAAATGCATGAAGGCACATTTCAGTTAAAGAGTGAGCTTAGAAAAGGCACAGAAGTCATCGTCACTTTCCCACCTAATCGTTCCATGAAAGCGCTGCCACAGATGCCTATGACAAAACAAGAAACCGCTCCGGCAGTGTCCACTAGCGGAAAACACTCTCAGCACCCTACACAATCACCACGAAATAAGGGACTGCAACTAACAAATCCCTCTTCGGCAACCCCTCAAGGCCATCTTGATGCAAAAGAAAGAAAAACCCTCGCTCTGCGTTTAACTCAACGCCGACTACCAGAAAACTCACCATTATCTGGTAAATTCTCACAAGCTGAGTTGGAAACTGCCGAGCCAAGTGATCTGGTAAGCATACGTCGCTCTTCAGAACCTGCTCAACCAGTTACGACCCAAGAAATCGATGATTCACCTATTTCCTCATCGCGTTGTCAAATACAACAAAACGTTCAAGAAATGCCGTCTCTTGAAGAATTGGCTTATGCGCACCTAAATTCCGAAACTGACAGCTCCGATAAAAATGAGGATACCCGAGCAACAAATACCACGGAAGAAAACCCCCCAATTGAAGCTGACGATACCCAAGAACGTTTCAACCCATAGTATATAGCCATAAAGGGGCCTGTTGAAATCTGTAAAAATTACTCATAAATAGGCTAAACCCTAGCCAAGAATCTCCTTTTATAAAAACAACTTAGCTCATTTAATATCCGGTAATGGCCGCCCAGAGCGCTTCACCTTCAGGTTGTGGCCAACACTCTTTATCATAAATAATGACTTCTCCTCATTGATTTTTTAAGTATAGTTCATATTGGTCTACATAAGCTGCATTGGTTCGCCATCTTCATCGTGATAATTAGAAGAATGGTGCTCCTCTTTATAACTTAGAGCCCTTTGTTACTACCCAACAAAGACATATATGTTGGAATAGTTAGCTTGTTATATAAAGGCTGGAATGAGTGAGATAGACTTATGTTTCCAGAGCAAAATGTCAAACCGGAACTGCTAGAAAGCTGAGGAGGTGGATGTGGGCGCGTGGTTTGCCCTGGGATTACTGATAGTCGCTGGCATTGTTCTTATTCTAAGTCATGATGCTGGGTCCATTGTTGGTCTTGAACCTTCGGATTTTGCGGCATTGATAGCGGGTTTGGCGCTTGTCATATATTTTGGAGGATCCCTTTTCTCTGGATATCGTGGCGGACTCAACCGCGCTGTACGGGATGCGGTTTTGTGGCTTGGGGTTGTTCTCTTTTTGGTGACTGGGTACAGCTATCGTTATGACCTTCTTTCCATGGCTCACCGCGTAGCAGGCGAGCTGCTTCCGCCAGGAACCATAATTCCAGTCCCTCAGGGAGCTAACGGTACCAAAGCCGTTAGCATTCGCAGACACAAAGATGGCCACTTCGTTGCCCGCACAAAAATTAATAAAGCTTATATTAATCTCATCGTTGATACCGGTGCATCAACCGTAGTACTTAAGCCAGAAGATGCGCGTCGTATTGGCGTTAATCCAAAAAAACTGAAATACACCGTACCTGTTCAAACCGCGAATGGAACTTCATATGCCGCGAGAGTACAACTTCGTTCCGTTTCCATTGGCCAGGTAACAGCCCGAAATGTCGACGCACTCATCTCACGGCCCGGCGCTCTTCATCAAAGCCTTTTAGGTATGAGTTTTTTAAGTCGTTTGCGCTCTTATGAGTTTTCTGGGGATTACCTCACCCTGCGCAGCAGTTGATAGATGCTTCACAGGGGGGCCCTGCTTAGGTGTTTATCAGCATTACGGGATGGAAAACCGGGCGATGGCGTATAGATCAGGCATTCAACATGCCTTACGAGAAGCGGCGATATGGATAGTTGTTTTCTCAGTTGGCTTCGGAGCATTTTACTATTTTGAACAGATAGTCGGCGTTATGGGACATATCCGACAACTCGGAGAGGAAACCTACCGCCAGTCTACAGCAAAAATTGAAGAGCAACCAAAATCTAGTTTTGAGCGCGCTGTCCATCTTAAGGCCGGACGCAGCGGGCATTTTTTTGCAAAAGCTTATATCAATGGGCGGCCTGTTACTGTAATGGTCGATACTGGCGCAACAGGCGTTGCCCTAACTTATGAAGACGCACGTAATATTGGGCTTCATCCACGCGACAATGATTTTACGCGCCGATCCAGAACGGCAAATGGCATAGCACGTTCTGCACCTGCGATGCTTGATAGCATTCGGATTGGCGATATTACGGTTCGCAATGTGTCGGCTTCTATTTCAGAACCGGGAAAGCTCCATGTCAATTTGCTCGGCATGAGCTTTATTCGCAAACTAGGACGCTTTGAGCTACGCGGAAAAGAACTCGTCCTTATCCAATAGAGCGCTACCTTGATTACTTAACTTCTACCGTGACACCGGAGGATTTAATTTTGAGAGGTAAGCGCACCAAAATTTGTTCGTCATTTCCATTAACATAACGAACCTCGTATGTGCCGGGCTTGCTTGGCGCGCGCATTTTGGCTGGATTACCATTGGACGTATAGACCCAAGAGAGATGTTGGTTTCCCTTCATGTCTGGCTTCGCGATGGCAATAAAATCCTTCTTAAAGTTCGGGCCTGTCCATTTGACATCGAAACCATAGCCAGCCACTAACTTATCCGGCACTTCAAGTTTAAAATTTCCTGGCTCAACAATAAGAGAGGTCCGAACCAAAATCTGCTCATCGCTACCATTGATATAACGGATTTCATATGTGCCAGGCTTGCTTGGCACACGCATCTTGGCTGGACTACCATTAGACGTATAGACCCAAGAGAGATATCGGTTTCCCTTCATCTCCGGCTTCGCGATAGCTATAAAATCCTTTTTGATGTTAGGTCCGACCCAATCAATCTCTAAGCCATAGGCCGCCGTAACAGGTTTAACTTTCTTTATTTCAGCATTCGAGGGTTTAACTTCGATCTTTCCGCGTGCCAAAATTTGGTTGTCGCTTCCATTGATATAACGGATTTCATATGTGCCGGGCTTCGTTGGGGCACGCATCTGGGCCGGATTGCCGTTGGATGTATAAGCCCAAGAGAGATATTTATCCGCCTTCATCTCAGGTTTTGCGATGGCGATAAAATCCTTCTTGAAATTTGGCCCGGTCCACTTGATCTGGAAGTTTTCTGCCGCCTGAAGCCCACCAGGACTTACAATAGCGAAAGTGATCGCATCCGAAGCTTCCTCTTTTCCAGCAACAATACCCACACTCATAATTATCGAGATGAAAAAAACACCAAAAAACATAATGCCCGCGACAAACATCTCAGATTTTGACTGAATTACATCAGAACAGCTCCGTCCAAACATCTCCCCCCTCCACAAATTAAAACATTCATAGTCTCAATATTGTCCAATAACAGTGTTTACTAAGGCATATTACATACCACTCTTTATGTTAATTGGCATTACGCAACCATCCGTAGATATTGACCCAATGGAAAACGTTAAATCTTAACTCTGACTTTGTGTAAATCATATGTAGAGCTATTGGTGCAATCATGATTTTCCGCTATTTAGATGCGTCAATTCGGGGGTTCTCATGTTTCCAAAACCACAAACTGATCTTGTGCCAAATACTGCGGATTTCGAGCGCTTACCGCTCATAAAACCGACCGGCTTTAGAGAATATGATGCACGCTGGCGTTTTCCCGAAGAGATCAACCTTATGGGACTGCAGGCCATTGGCCTCGGACTTGGAACATTGTTCCGAGAGAAAAATGTGCCCCCTCGCATTGTGATTGGTCATGATTTCCGTTGGTACTCGAGTGCTGTGAAAGGGGCTTTAACATCAGGCCTGCTCGCAGCGGGTGCAGAGGTCCATGATATCGGGCTTGCCCTCTCGCCAATGGCCTATTTTGCCCAATTTGAGCTTGACGTGGAAGGCGTGGCCATGGTCACAGCCAGCCATAATGATAATGGCTGGACAGGTATCAAGATGGGACTATCCCGGCCACTAACATTTGGGCCGGACGAAATGTCCCGATTGAAAGAAATTGTGCTCAAGGGTGAGTTTGAAAGTGCGAGCGGCGGGGCTTATTTTTATATCTCAGATCTTGCAGAGCGCTATATTGCCGATCTCGTAAACCGGCCAAAACTGAACCGAAAACTGAAAGTCGTCGCGGCTTGCGGCAACGGAACAGCAGGTGCCTTCGCACCCCAAGTTCTTGAAGCTGTGGGTTGCGAGGTTGTCTCTCTCGATTGTGATCTAGATCATTCATTTCCCAATCATAACCCCAATCCGGAAGACCTAAAGATGCTCAATGCCATCAGGGATACGGTTAAGAAGGCGCAAGCTGATGTTGGGCTCGCCTTTGATGGGGATGGAGATCGGTGTGGTGTCGTGGATAATTTGGGTGAGCCTATTTTCGCCGATAAGGTTGGCGTCATGCTGGCGCGTGATATCTCCAGTCATAACAAAGGGGCAAAATTCGTTGCGGACGTAAAATCGACCGGTCTTTTTCTTACAGATCCGGTTTTGAATGCAAACGGGGCTAAAACGGATTTTTGGAAAACAGGACACTCATATATTAAGCGCTATAGCCATGAAGTGGGCGCGCTTGTTGGGTTTGAAAAATCCGGCCACTTTTTCTTTAATCCCCCGCTCGGCCGGGGTTATGACGATGGGCTCGTTGCGGCACTTGCGATTTGCGACATGCTGGATCGCAATCCCGACAAGACCATGGCAGATTTGAGGAACGATCTGCCAATGACTTGGCAGTCACCAACCATGTCGCCTCATTGCGGGGATGAGGTAAAATATGATGTGGTGGACCGGGTTGTGAAACATTATCAAAAAATTGCAGCCAATGGCGCTCATGTGGCAGGCCAGTCGATCCGAGAACTTATTACTGTCAATGGCGTGCGAGTTGTACTGCAAGATGGGACTTGGGGGCTTGTGCGCGCCTCATCCAACAAACCTGAACTGGTAGTCGTTGTGGAAAGCCCGACATCAGAAGAAAATATGCACGCCATGTTTAAAAACATTGACTTGCAACTTTCTGAGCACCCAGAGGTTGGGGAATATAATCAGAAGATTTGAGAGAACTCTGTTACGTTAAATCAGACTTCAATAACGTCCAACAATTAAACTGGCAAAAAGGATTTGGCAGGCAAGGACTTAATATAAATCTATGAGTTAAGGTTATTGAAGTCTCATATAAGATTCCAAAAATATCGTAGAGAAACAAGCGCCAGAAATGTCGCAAAGGCAAACTCTAATCTTCGCTTCGAAATGCCGTGAGCCAAACGCACGCCGAGAGGGGCAGCAATAACACTAACAGGAATAATTAGAGCCGCTCCGAGCAAATTGACAAACCCGAGAGAGCCCGGAGGCAACCCCTCTACCCGCCAACCTGCCCACACAAAACCTATAGTACCTGGAACAGCTATAAGCGGTCCAAAGGCGGAAGATGTCGCAACCGCTTGATGGATTGGACGACCATAAAGGGTCATAAGGGTTGTAATAAAAACTCCGCCGCCAATACTCATCAAAGTGGAAATAATGCCGATAAAGCTACCATAAAATCCTCTATAGGGCTGTCCCGGAATGACCTCACCCAAGCGCCAATCCTCCCGACCGAAATAGAGTTTGAGTGACATGCTTCCCGCAACCACCGCCCAAACCCATTTCAAAACGGTATCGTTAGAATATTTGGCGATCACAATTCCAATAAGCACACCAAATATGACAGAAAATGCAAGAGAGCGCACAAGCTCCATATCAACAGCACCATGCGCTTTATGCGAAAAAAATGAACGCAGTGACGTTGGTATAATGATGGCAAGAGCGGTTCCAACAGCGAGGTGCATTCTCAGAGTATCAGCAACGCCAATGATGCCAAACACCTCATAAAGAATGGGGACAAGAATTCCGCCACCGCCAATACCAAGCAAGCCTGCAAGAAGGCCCATGACGATGCCGCTTATAAGAAGTGCAATAGCGAGAGGTAAGATTTCACTGAAAGATAGGCCCAGCTCCATTTATTTTCCTTATGCAAACCAGTATTGCTTATTCTGCAGCAATTGGAGGCGTCATATCTTGATACTTTGATACCTTTAATAAAGCCTGTTTGAGAACATCGCTTCCCGCATCAGGTTTTGTACCTTCTTCACTTAAATGCCGTCGCCAGGCCCGTGCGCCAGATTGTCCTTGGAAGAGCCCTAATATGTGACGGGTAATTTGATGAAGGCGAACGCCGCCCGCTAACTTAGCATCAATATAAGGTATGAGACGCTCGATAACTTCAAAACGCGTTAATGGGTTTTCGGCTGCTCCAAAAAAACGTTGGTCGGTGCCCGCCAGCATGTAAGGGTTATGGTAAGCCGCACGGCCAATCATTACGCCATCAACTTTGCGTAAATGGTTTTCGGCCTCATCAAGATTTTCAATGCCGCCATTTAGAATAATCTTTAGTTCAGGAAAGGTCTGTTTAAGCCGATAGACGCGTGCGTAATTGAGTGGCGGTATATCTCTATTCTGCTTAGGACTAAGGCCGTCCAGCCAAGCTTTCCGGGCATGTATAACGAAGGTGTTTGCTCCAGCACCCATAACGGTTTCGACAAAATGCGTGAGAGTTTGCTCTTCGTCTTGGTTATCAATGCCGATCCGACATTTGACGGTGACCGGCACATCAACAGCTGCACTCATAGTCGCGATGCACTCCGCAACCAATTCAGGCTCCGCCATCAAACAAGCACCAAATCGACCGGCCCGCACCCGGTCCGATGGGCAGCCTATGTTGAGATTGATTTCATCATAACCGAAGTCGGCACCAATACGCGCAGCTTGAGCAAGTTCATTTGGATCACTACCACCAAGTTGCAGAGCAACGGGGTGTTCGCTTGGATCGAATTTCAGAAGCCGGTTCCGGTCCCCATGAACAACTGCGCTAGATGCAACCATCTCCGTATAAAGGCGCGCGTGGCGAGAAATAAGTCGGAGAAAAAAACGGCAATGGCGATCCGTCCACTCCATCATGGGAGCGACTGAGAATCTATGTAATTGATTTTTTTGCATTTTTTCAATAGTCTCAAAGGGTAAACCATGAACGTGTGCACTTATGTTCACTCTTTGTCCGGCATTTTCACGCTCTTACAGAAGACCGCAATAACCTCACCCCATAAATTACATAATTCTTCGCCAGCCAAATCTTTTGTGCCTGTTTCATAGTTGGACGTTATTGCGGTCTGGTAATACCGCACACATATTGCATACAAAAGCCACCTTGGCGACTTTTAAGAAACTTGCATTTGGGAACTGGCGCGTACAAGTCAGGCGTAAGGGGCAGTATGCGTCTGCGAGTTTCAGACGCAAGCATGATGCACAGAGTTGGGCTTTAGAGACAGAGCGACGGATCGATTTGGGAGAAGATGTCACTCTCATCCGGCCAGTTAGCGTCATGACGTTTGGCCATCTCGTGGATATACACATACATGATATGTTGGATGTCGGCACCCCTTTGCGCCATTCCAAAAGTTACACGCTGGAAATGCTCAAAGCAAAACTTGGACACTTGAGAATTGATAAAATAAGCAGAGAACGATTAATCAAATTTGGTAGAGAAAGAGCTAAAGCGGGTGCAGGTCCTGTAACGATCGCAACAGACTTTTCATACATCGGCACAATCGTTACACATGCTGCTGCTGTCCACGGTATTCAAATCTCTAGAGAGCCTGTTGAGCTGACAAGAATTGCGCTCAGACGATTGGGTCTTATTGGTCGTGGTAATGAAAGAGATCGCAGACCGAGTCAAATTGAAGGGGCATCGGGATTGGAAAATGTTGCGAAGATATACTCATTTACGTCCCGAAAATTTGACTAAGCGATTTATACAGCAGACTTCCAAGACGAAAAATAACTTAGTGGTGAAACCTGGTTCTCCTTGAATGATGAGCAATGGTTTTGTATGAGCCCACCTGATTTTTTAAGATTGCATAAATCGATAGTTGTAATAGAGAAAATTCGTTTGTGCAGCACGTGAGGCCGTATTACAAGCCATCGGCCGTTTTTGTCGCGGTAAAATGCGAGCCTCATAATGAGGCGTTCAAATCCGATGAGGTTACAAATGAAAAAGGTACTTTTTGCTCTTGCTGCAATTTCATTCATGTTCATGGTGGCGCAGCCCCATATCGCTAAAGCTAATCCGCTACTCAGTAAAGGACTAGAAGCAAATACGCAAAGTTCGGTTCAACTGGCAGGTAAGGGCATAAAGAAAAAAATCAAAAAGTTATTCAAAAAAAAGAAAAACAAAAAGGCAGTGAGACGTACCAGATACAAAAGCTGCGGTGAATTTAAGTATAGGGATAAAAAGACGAAGAAATGTGTTGATGCAAGAGCTTAAATTCTCAGCTTAACAAATTGACAACCGCCCCGCTAAAAAGACGGGACGGTTGTCTAATTGTTTTAGCTCATGACAAAATAAGCTTTGTCACTTTTTCCCTTCCTTTTTCTCCTCCTTCACGCATTTCTTGGCTTTTTTATCCCACATCTGATCTTTCTTGCATTTTTTCTTGGCGTAAATGACTTCAGGCTCACCACCAACATTCATTGCAATTGCTGGAACGGCAAGAGCTGACGCAAAGCCTGCGATTGTAAGAGCAATAATAGTCTTTTTCATTTGTTTTTCCTCGTCTCAAATTAATGCCGTAGAGGGGCATTGGACTGCGTCGGTCAATCCGACAACCCCGCTAGATTCCCGACCCTAATCAATAAGACAAACGAATTTATTCTAAGCCTGCTATCGATAATTGTGATGCAAAAATTCGCCTTTTGGTGACCACAGAAGGGCCACCTTAGAGAAAGCAAAACCGTGTTTTATCTGCTTATTGCCAAATATGTCTTTGTACGTAACACTACGAAAGTATGTGGAATCGTTATGCTTTAAGAACGCGTTTCGTTCGGGGCACATTTGGAAATCTGCCATGTCAGGAATCAATTGATCAAAAATGAGTAGAACGTGCTCAATGATGTTAGAGGGTTTTTAAATTGAAAAGCGGTGACAAAAGTTCCCAACCACTTCCGGTGATTGGCTGGCAAGAATGGGTGACCTTACCAAAACTCGGTGTGGAAGCCATAAAGGCGAAAATCGATACTGGTGCCGCGACATCCGCAATCCATGCTTGGCACATTGAGCCATTTCAGAAAAATGGAGAAGATTGGGTCAGCTTTGAGTTGCATCCATTACAGAAAAACAACCGTTTTATCGTTCCAGGGCAGGCAAAAATAAAGGACATGCGCCCCATCAAAAACTCAGGGGGGATGGTTCAAAATCGCTATATTATTCAAACCCTTATGCGCATGGGGTCCATGAAATGGCGTATTGAGCTCAGCTTGACAAAACGAGATGATATGGGTTTCCGAATGCTGTTAGGTCGCCAAGCGTTGCGAGGACGTTTGCTTGTCGATCCTCAAAATCCATTTCTCTTAAGTTCTTCTGACAAGCCATAAGACAGTGTAAGATCTAAGGCTTTAGTGTTCTCTCTCTTTGAAAGGCATAACCCAATGAAATTTGCCATGCTTGCCCGCAACCCAGAGCTCTATTCACATAAGCGGCTTGTTGAGGCGGCGAAGGAGCGTGGGCATGATATTGACGTCATTAACACATTACAGGTGACCATCAATATCGCATCCCACCGTCCGGCAATTTTCCATGGGGGTAAAAAACTAGAAAACTACGACGCTGTTATTCCACGTATTGGTGCATCAATTACGTTTTATGGCTTAGCTGTGTTGCGCCAGTTCGAGATGATGGATGTATATCCATTGAACGAATCTGTAGCGATTGGGCGTTCACGGGATAAGTTGAGATCCATGCAACTTCTTGCACGTAGAGGAATTGGTTTACCTGTTACCTCCTTCGCGCATGACCCGAAACAAAGCGGTGAAGTTATCGAAGCAGTCGGCGGTGCGCCTGTCGTCATCAAACTTCTTGAGGGCACACAAGGCATTGGTGTTGTCTTAAGCGAAACACATCAATCGGCAAAATCTGTCATCGAAGCCTTCCGCGGCGCCAATGTGAATATTCTAGTTCAGGAATTCATCAAAGAGGCAGGTAGTGCTGATATTCGTGCTCTTGTTGTGGGTGAGCGAGTGGTAGCTGCAATGCAGCGGCAAGGTGCTGAGGGGGAATTCAGATCAAACATACACCGTGGCGGAAGCGCGCAGCCCATCAAGATTACGCCTGAGGAGCGCTCTACAGCTGCAAGAGCTGCTAAGATTATGGGCCTGAATGTATGTGGTGTAGACATGCTTCGTTCAAATCACGGACCAGTCGTTATGGAGGTTAATTCATCGCCTGGGCTTGAAGGTGTTGAAAGGGCAACAGGGATCGATGTGGCTGGGAAAATTATCGAGTTTCTCGAAAGAAATGCTCAGCCAGGCAAAACAAAGACCAAGGGGAAAGGATAGCGCAGATGACTCTCCCCTTTGAAATCGGTGGTGAACAGATTCCGCCTGGATCGCGCCAACTTATCGACTTGCCAGTTGCGAAACTCTCCAATCATACGCCCATATCTTTACCGGTTCATGTCATTCATGGCAGGAATCCTGGGCCAAGTCTGTTTGTGAGCGCTGTCATTCATGGAGATGAAGTCATTGGCGTTGAGATTATTCACCGCCTTTTGAGAACGGAGGGATTGGAAAATCTTTTTGGCACCCTGTTGTGCGTACCCATCGTCAATGCCTTTGGTTTCATAAGTCATACACGTTACCTCCCGGATAGGCGTGACCTTAACCGATCTTTTCCAGGGCGTGCCAATGGACCGCTAGCAGCCCAATTAGCTCATATTTTTATGCAAGAAGTCGTGTTGCGTTCTGATGTGGGTATAGATCTTCATTCAGCAGCGGACGGTCGGACCAACCTTCCACAGATCCGAAACCACTTTGCAACGGAAAGATCGCTAAAACTGGCGAAGGCGTTTGGCGCACCTATCATATTGAAATCTGATTTGCGGCCAGGTTCATTGCGTGAATCAGCTCAGGAACATGGTGTCGATGTTCTCATTTTCGAGGCTGGAGAAGCTCTGAGATTAGACGAATTTTCAGTGCGTGCAGGTGTTTTGGGCATCCTACGTGTCATGAAAGCCCTTAACATGATTGATGTTGTTGACATTACTGTTGGCGTTAAAGATTCTGCTTTCTCACGTTCCAGCAAATGGGTCCGTGCTGAGGAGAGTGGGCTTTTGCGCACTTATAAAACTATTGGTGATAGCGTGGAAAAAGATGAACCGCTTGCCACCATCACCAACCCATATGAAGATGCCATCATAAAAGTGAATGCGACGAAAAAAGGCTTGATCATTGGGCGAACAAATCTTGCCGTTGTCAATTGCGGTGATGCTTTGTTCCATATAGCAAAACTGGATAAACCTGATACTGCTGAGCAGAGAGTTACGGATATTACAGACGAGCTTGATAGCGATCCTATTTTTGATGAGGACGAAATTATTTGAATTGCCTTTCGCGTCCGTGCTGTTCTAAATCTGCTCAGCAATTTCTCTGAGACCAGCCAGTACAGGCTCATAAGCGTCCTCATCTCGCTCTTCTGGGTAAACAGCATAGGCAGGATAAACAAATTTGCGGGCGCGTTCCACAAGGTAAAGGTCTCCAGCTTCAATATAAGGACGCGCAATCCGCACTGGGAAATAGCCAGATGCTTTATTTTCCAGGAGATAACTTACGCCAATTGAGCCAAGATCCAGATGGAGCCCAGTGTGTACTAAGTCTGGGTAGGTTTCTGCGTGGTCGGCTTGGAACTCAGGTCCCCAATTCACAAAAACATAGTTACTTCCAGGCCTACGCTCTGAACATTCATTGCTCGTAATTAACGCCAACTCTTCATCAAAAAGATGCTCAACAATAAAACCTGGACGATGTATGGGTCTGTAAACAATTGCCAGATCCAGTGTGCCCTCACTTAAGCGCTCAATAAGCATGGTTGAAAAACCCATGGTTGCAGTTACTGCAAGATCTGGAATTTCTTCTCGTAGCCATGCCACCCATTTCAAGAGAAAGCCTTCCCATAGGCTAATTTGTGCGCCGACAGAGAGGTGATCCCTATGCTCATCTGCAAGTCCGACCTCAAGCTGCGCGTGCTGCCAGACGCGAATAAGAGCCATTGCATGCTTTTGAAATTGCTCACCTGCCGGAGTTAGTGCAACACCAGCTTTAGAGCGCTCAAAAAGCTGCTTTCCGAGCTGGTCTTCCAGTGTCTTAATTCGGGTACTGATTGTCGACTGGGTGACATAGATTTTTTCAGAAGCGCCGATAAAACTACTGGTTTCAACGACGGCTAGAAATGTCCGTGCGAGAGTTATATCCATGGGTTCTTCTCATAAACATATTATTTTTATGGCGTTTTATCTATCGATATTCTCGATATAAAGCTACGAATAAATTCGTTTGTATAATATCATATTTGTACCCAAATAAGGCTTGTTCGGACATGATCCGATCATCCGTTAAGAGGATTTACGTCGATGAAATCGAAAAAGAAACCCGCGAGGCCTGCCAAAAAAGGTGAAAGGAAAGAAACTGCGAAAGCAGCTAAAGAGCCTAAAAAGTCGGCGAAGGCAGAATAGCTTCTATGACATAGATTGTAGTTGGAAGGAACAATTCTAATGAATCTCAAAACTCTTATGGTTGCGGCACTTGCAGCAGGTTTTGCCGTGAGTTCCGCAAACGCCTTGACCATCACGAATCGTGATGCGAAAGCGCACAAAGTTACAATCATCGAAGGTGATAAAGTCCAAGACAATATGCTTGAGCCATCGCAAACTTTAGAAAGCGTTTGCGAGCAGGGATGTATTATCCGCTTGAATGATCAAGAGGGTAGTGAGTACGAAGCTGGAAGTCAGGATATTGTCTCCATCGAAGAGGATGCATTGTTTCTGGATGAACAGGCAGAACAGGCAGAACAGGGATCAGGCTCTGATGAGCAACCTGTTTCTGGAGCAAAATAAGCGCTAACGCGCTATAGAAGGTCTTGTGGCTCGGACACAGAGATTCTTCAAAATCATCATGCTTTATTATTGTCGGTACTTTGTCTGGCCGCTCATGCAGCGGCCAGTTTTTTTACTGTAAAAAATTTCAAACATGGTGAAAATGTAAAATAGATTTTGATCATATTAAGCTATGAAAAGAGGGAAACGACCAATTGGATGCACTTAATTCCCAGGATGCCACCCAACTTCACGAAGTAGCCATCGTTGCCATGGTAGCCGTCATCATGGGACTCACCTTGTTGCGTTTACGTCAACCGCCTGTGGTTGGATATATTCTTGCTGGGATCGCATTGGGCCCTACCGGGCTTGGTCTTATTTCTAAATCCGCAGCGATTGGATTGTTAGCAGAGTTGGGCGTCCTGGTTCTCTTATTCCTGATAGGTATGGAACTTAGTGTTCGGGCATTTGTCATTGTGATAAGGCCCGCTTTGTTGATTGCTGGTGGACAATTAACGCTCGCTTTTGGTGTTACGTCGCTCTTTGCTTTGACGCTTGGTTGGAGCCTGCCACAAACTGTCTTGCTGGCATTTGTTGTTGCGGTTTCCAGCACGGCAGTTGCCATCAAAATGCTTGAAGAAATTGGCGAATTGCGCACAGAAACCGGTCGGATTACTGTCGGTGTTTTGATAGCCCAAGACATTGCTATCGTACCGATGTTAATTATCACTGATGCCCTCGGGGGCAATGGAGTATCTCAACTCAGCCTTGCCCTAAAAATTGGATTTGCAGTTGGATTTCTTGGTTGGTTGCTCTGGCGTTTTGGTTCACCTGGTAAAATTCGATTTCCTGGTTTTGACCTTATTGCAGATAAACCCGATATTTTATGTTTGGCAGCTTTGGCATTCTGCTTTTCGGCAGCAACGTTGTCTGGTTTCCTAGGATTATCCCCTGCCTACGGCGCCTTTGTGGCGGGACTTGTTCTGGCCAATTCAACATTACGCGCTGAACTTATTTCTGTGACTCATCCAATCCAAAGCATACTGCTCTTCGTGTTTTTCCTGTCCGTCGGTTTATTGCTTGATGTCAAATATGTTCTGAATAATTTCTTGCTGGTTTTTTTGTTTGTCATGGGTGTGATCGTGCTCAAAACCTTGTTCAATATCACGCTCGTTCGCATGGCTGGCTACTCTCTGGCCATTGCTATTCCAGCGGGCTTATCCATGGCTCAAATCGGAGAATTTTCGTTTGTCTTGGCTGCCACTGGGTTTGCAAACGGTGCCATTGATTACAGCGCTTACCGCCTAGCAATTGCTGTTATTGCCTTATCACTTTTAATCAGCCCGCTTTGGGTGATCAGCGTTCGCCGTTTTCACGATGTGGCCAATAAAAGAATATCAACCATGAGAGCGGCCTTGATCGCGGCCTATCCCAATGAAATTAAGCGCTTGGCTGCTTTATTATCTCGGATTTTGGAGCTGTACAATTATTGTTTGATAGAAATTACAAAGAGAACTGGCAAGAAGGCGGGTCACCTTGACACTGAGGTGGAGAGGCCAGAACCGCAGAAGCAACTGCCATCCCCACACCAACAATCAGAGAAAATACCAGCCATCCAATCGGAAAAAGGTGAGTAGGGTTGTTTTGCTTTCGAGAGGTATCCGGCCCAGGTGGAGACATTTGGCGGGCCAATTGATATTCATTCATGGCGCTATTTGATATCTCTCACCTTAGCCGGACAAATGAGATATGGTGGATATCATGTTGCGTTCAAGAATTGGAGATAACAAAATTTTTCGGAGCATAATATCGAAAAAATCAATGGATAAGTCATATAAAATATGTTTTTCAGGCGTCCGGCTGGTTCACTTTGTGACAGCCCTCAGACACCGCTGCCGCTATTGTCTTTTTCAGAAACCGTTAGATGTGGATCTTTAAGATTTTTGACATGTACATCCAATTGCGGAAAAGCAATTTCAATGCCGTGTTCACGGAAAGCATTTAAGATCATCATGCGGAGATCTGTGCGGACCTCAAGAGAGTCGTTGATATCAGCAACATAGACACGAAGTGAAAAATCGAGAGAGCTTGCGCCAAAATCCTCAAACACAACTTTGGGTTTTGGGCGCTCAATTGTTTTTGGATGGTCTTTTCCGATTTTCATGAGAAGATCGTAAACCTGCTTGGCATCGGACGCATAAGCGACACCAACACGAATAAAGACACGACCAACTGAGTTTCCATGGGTCCAGTTGATGACCTTTCCAGTAATCAGCTCTGAATTTGGGATAATGACACTTGAGCGATCAAAGGTTTCGATTTCTGTCGCTCGCACATTTATTCGTCTCACAAATCCTTCGTCATCTCCGATGATAACCCAATCCCCAATTTTTACAGGTCTTTCAACGAGTAGAATGATCCCCGAAACAAAATTATTGACAATACTTTGCAGACCAAAACCAATGCCCACAGAAAGGGCACCGGCGACAATTGCCAAATTGGTGAAATCAAGGCCGAGATAGGAAACTGCGAGAAGCGCAGATAAAATAAAACCAACGTAACCAATTCCTGTGCGAACGGAATTGGTAAGCCCAGACCTTAGGCGTGGGATGGCCAGTGCATTTTGGTCAAGCCATTTCTGTATGGCACGCGTGACGAGTAAACCCGCTGTAAAAAGGGCGGCTGCAATAAGAAGTGTCGCTATGGACAGATTGATGGAGCCTAATTGAAAGCCGAAAAATGCGGTGCTAAGCCAACCGCGAATATCACTCCATGCAAACCCCCACTGGAATAGAAATAAAGGGACTGCAAAAACCAAGAGCATGATGTTGAGCAATAATCCGGTCGCCATTGCGAACTGGCGCCGTTGTAACTCACCAAATCTAAAAGTTCGAGCTAACCATGTTCCAATTGGTGTCGAAGAGTTGGCTAAGTCGGATGTGAGTTCTCCTATAGCTAAACGCAAAAGGATGACACCTGCAATAACGGACCCAGTGAGAACAATCTGACTAGCAAGGAAACGCGCCAACGCAACATAACCAAGTGCCGCTGAAATGAGTATTGCTAAAGCCAGTAGCCAAAGCGGGAGCTTGAGCCAAATGGGCCAAATGCGTGATGGCTTACGATCTGTCGTGTTTTCCGGTTTCAGTGGCGTGAGCAAGAGTGCAATAAGTAAAAAGGCGAAGATGAGACTCGTTACAAAATTTTGCGCTATTGTGAGTTTCAGAGGTGCATAAAGAACGCGGGTCCATTCCACCAAAAACAGATCAATGACATAAATTGCTGCTATGGCAAGTACCAACCAGCGCACGCGCATTGCGGATTGATCCGATAAAGGGAAAAGACGCCATTGCGGCGTATTCGGGGCGAGAAGTGTTCGCGCAAAGGCTGCAATCACCACAAAAACCGATAACGATAAGTAGGCTGCTTGTGTGAGCGCGTTTATTTGGGGTGTCAAAGCATCAAATGTAACAAGGCCGGCATAGACAATGCCGAGTGCGATTAGGATTGGCGCCATACGCGTCAAACTGACCCAAACGACCGAAACAGCTCTACAAAAAAACTCAGGATCCTCATGAACTGGTGTCTTACGGTTCGCGTTTATGATGCGGACTGCTATGCCCTTGAGAACAAGCCAAACTATGAATGCGAGTGCGAAAAGACCAAAAATTCTGTTGAGTGGATGTGCTTGATCAATCCATATAAAGCTCAAGTTTTTAACCAAGCTGAATTGTGCGTTTGCAGCGTCGATAACATCTTGCCAAAGCTTGTATGAATATGGAATTTGTCTGCGTTTAAAAAGCTGGCGGGTGAACAAGCTGCGGCGCAATTCGTGGATCTTACCAACAATCTGTTGTGCGCGTGTTTGTATGACTTCAGCACGTTTCGATGCAGCGTCAAAACTGTTTAAGACGTCATTGAGCCGTGTACGCTCAGCCGTTATCTCCAAAGCTTCCGGAGGGGCATTTTTAACGGGTAAAGGTCCAAGCTTTTTGATTTGAGATTTTAATTCTTCAAGACGGGGTTTAAGCTCTTCCCTATACTTTTTTGCTTTTTCAGAGACCGCCTCTACGACCTTCTGGAACCGAATGAGGTCTTTGTCTTTGTGATGTTGTTTTTCTATGTCCTGTTCAAGCTTATCCAGCTCGCTCGTTAAAGCATCAATCGGTTTAGCGATATCACCGTTTTGAGGGTTTTGTGCGCTTGTTTCGAGCGAGAAAAGAACAAAAACAACAAGCGAAAAACACTGAAAGAAACTTCTGACTGTTAGGCGCATAACTCTTTTCCACCTGATTCGGAGAACCTCAGATTAGCCGTAAACGGTGGAAAAGCCAGACTTCAAGTCCAGCTATTAACATATTGTCAATATCGCCTGAAATTTGCTTCGCGCGGGTTTCAAACTCACCCCATCACTAACAGCTGGTCCGACCTAAATTCGTCAATGATTGGCCTATGCTAAGCGCTGTCCAACACAATTTGCCCGGAAAAGGAAAAAATTGCTGCTTGATAAGGGCTCTAAGATTTTATAATCATCACGCCTCATATCCCTGGCCAGGAATGTTCAGATAATAGCGTGTGTATTTACGTTCTCCAATGCGTCTCAGAGCTTGTTTTTCAACCAAGTCCTGTAGATCCCGTGTGGCTGTCGCTCTGGAGGTATTTGTAATGGCGATATAATTCTCAGCACTCAAGCCACCTTTGAAACCTTCCACACCTTCACGAAACATCCTGGCAAGAACCTTGTCTTGACGTTCATTGAGTTGTCCGCGCAAGCGATCATAAAGCTTGGTTTTATGGATCAGAAAATCGATGAAGGATTGGGAATAGGTTTGTGCCTCGAGGATTGTCTCAGCAAAGTAGATGAGCCAATCAGTGATCTCCAAATCCTTGTTATTATCCTCCAGTGCCTTGTAATAATGTTTTTTCCTATTCTGAATGGTGAGGGACAGAGCAATCAGTGTTGGAGCTCCGAGACATTGCGACAGGGCTTTTTCTGCAATGGCCCGCCCTATCCGGCCATTGCCATCTTCGAAGGGATGAACACACACAAAATAGAGATGGGCAATCCCTGCCCGAGTTAGAGCCGGTAATGGTGTTTTTCCTTTTTGGGCTGTCTGATTGAACCAATTGATAAAGCCCCTCATTTCTTTTTTTACAATTTTCGAAGGCGGTGCTTCGAAGTGAATTTTGAAATTATCCATTTGGCCGGAGGTGATTTGCATCGCTTCTTTATGTGTCCGGTATTGACCAATTGTCTCCAGGTCTCTGCGTCCTTTCATGAGAAAATCATGCCAACGAAAAAGCATCTCATGATCAAGTGACTTTTCAAAACTGCGGTATAGATCAACCATCATTTCTGCAATGCCAGCCTCGGCAGGCGGTATCTTACGTTGGCCTGTTTCATAGTTGGACGTTATTGCGGTCTGGTAATACCGCACACATATTGCATACAAAAGCCACCTTGGCGACTTTTAAGAAACTTGCATCCGGGAACTGGCGCGTACAAGTCAGGCGTAAGGGGCAGTATGCGTCTATTGCTAAAAATGCCCCCCCCAACAAGTCTTGATAATTGGGGGTATTCCGTAAATTTGGATTGACGGAATTACGGAATCGCTTTAGGTCCAATCTAGGTGGGGAATTTTCATGAAATAGTAGTCATGGTTAAGCGTAGCCATACCTAAGTAAAGTGTTAGGGAAATCGTATGCGTTATCGATTTTGCCTGCGCAGCTTTTTAGCTAAGTTATAATACGCTCATCATTTTCATAAAATTCCCAGGCCCTTCACATTCCTAATCTCAGTAATTAGGGGAACTCGTGAAGTGGGGAGTGTTTTAACTGCGTCATAAGTGCACATTGCCAACTTAGAAGTAGTGAAACTTGCGTATCAGCTGCTGCCAAATGAGCGCAGCAAAAATATTTGCCGCACTTGTCATTAAATCAAGAAAATATTTGGATATCAGATGATGAACTCATCCTGCCGATTTTGTGGTACACATCTAAAATACACCTTCGCCGACTTAGGCCATTCTCCCATTGCCAACGATAATCTATGTCAGGAGCAATTGAGTCAGGCTGAAAAATTCTACCCACTTCATGCCTATATTTGCGAGAATTGTTTGCTCGTACAACTCGAAGAGTTTGAAACGCCTGATCACATTTTTGGCGACGGCGATTATGCCTATTTCTCATCTTACTCTGACAGCTGGCTAGATCATGCCAAAGCTTATACTGATCTGATGGTTGGGCGATTTGACCTTGATGCAAATAGCAAGGTTATAGAAATCGCGAGCAATGATGGATACCTACTCCAATATTTTGTTGAAAAGGGCATCCCCGTTCTGGGTATTGAACCTGCATCTAATGTAGCCGCTGCGGCTGAGGAAAAAGGTGTACCGAGTCTCGTCAAATTTTTTGGAGTTGAGACCGCAAAAGAGCTGGCAAATTCGGACAAACAGGCTGATCTATTGCTGGGTAATAACGTTCTTGCCCACGTACCTGATTTGAATGATTTCGTATCCGGTATGAAAATAGCACTCAAGCCTCAAGGCATCATTACAATGGAGTTTCCTCACCTATTGCAGTTGATGCAAAATAATCAGTTCGACACGATTTACCATGAGCACTTTTCCTATTTCTCATTTCTAACAGTAGAAAAGATTTTTGATCATCATGGTTTAACTTTGTTTGATGTCGAGGAGTTGACCACGCATGGTGGTTCGCTGCGCATCTATGGTCGTCATAAGGATAATTTGACACAGCCAATTTCTGAACGGGTCAGCACGCTGAAACAAAAAGAAACCGGGGCAGGTCTTGATAACTTGCAAACATATCTGGATTTTGAAGACCGGATTAAATCGACCAAGCGCAAACTTTTGAATTTTTTGATTGAAGCCAAAAACCAAGGCAAAACGATTGTAGGCTATGGGGCGCCAGCAAAGGGTAACACTCTACTCAACTATTGTGGGGTGAGAACCGACTTTATCGATTACACGGTGGACCGTAACCCTCACAAGCAATCATTATATTTGCCCGGCTCTCATATTCCCATTGTCGGCCCTGAGCGTATTTTTGAGACCAAACCGGATTATGTATTGATTCTGCCTTGGAATCTTAAAGATGAAATTATGACCCAAATAGAGGGAATACGGGAGTGGGGAGGTCAGTTTCTAACTTTAATACCTGAGGTGCAGGTGCATTGATGATGTTTGCGAAATAAATTTCGCAGGGGCTCTCATTTATGGGAGCATTCATGAAAAAGGCCATGTGATGCAATTGGCGTGACTTTTTTCAGAAATATTTTTTATAGAGGTCGTACTCGACAGAGGGTTTCTCAAAAATACGAACATTTGCTGCGAAGGCTTTTTAGAGATGTCTTTTTTTGCGGAACTCAAACAATCCTTACAGAGCCAAAACATTGACCAACAGCTTTATGAGCTAGCGAAGCAGCTCTATCCAATTTGCCGTAGTATCACAGGGGATGGCATTCGTCAGACCCTTTCCATTTTGCAAAATTATATTTCTCTTGAGCAACATGAGGTGCCTTCAGGCACAAGTGTTTTCGATTGGGAAGTGCCCAAGGAGTGGAATGTTAGGGACGCTTATATCAAAAATTCGCAGGGCGAGAAGATCATTGATTTTCAAAAACTCAATCTGCATTTGCTCAATTATAGTACCCCCATTCAAGCGACTTTATCATTTGAAGAGCTTAAGCCCCACCTTCATTCCTTGCCCGAGACACCTGATCTGGTGCCCTACCGCACATCTTACTACAATGAGAATTGGGGTTTTTGTCTGAGCCATTCGCAATTACTCGATATGGCACAGGATGAAGAATATGAAGTCTATATAGACACATCTCTGCGCGAAGGGCACTTAACTTATGGCGAGTATCTTATTCCTGGTCAAACAGAGGAAGAAGTATTGATCTCTTGTCATATCTGCCATCCCTCTCTGGCAAATGACAACCTATCTGGTATTGTTATTGCCACATTACTTGCGCAAGCCCTTAGTTCTTTAGCTCCAAAATTTTCGTATCGCTTTCTCTTTATTCCAGTCACAATTGGTTCGATTACCTGGCTGGCCCGAAATGAAGATATCGTTCACCGCATTAAACACGGGCTTGTCCTGACCTGTTTAGGAGATGATGGCCAATTCACATATAAAAAGAGCCGTCAAGGTGATGCGGAAATCGATCGCATTGCTGCACATGTTCTCAAACACTCCGGATCTCCATACGAAATTCAAGGTTTCTCACCTTATGGATATGATGAGCGTCAATATTGCTCACCTGGCTTCGATCTACCGGTTGGGTGTTTGATGCGATCACCGCATGGGACGTTTCCTGAGTATCATACGTCAGGTGACAACTTGGAGTTTGTACGGCCTGAGTATTTGGCAGCATCCTTACGGCAGATATTATCTATCTTGGAAGTTCTGGAACAAAATAAAATCTATGTCAGTGAAAATCCCAAATGCGAACCGCAATTAGGTAAGCGAGGCCTCTACAAAACGGTCAGCGGTCAAAAAGAAATCACTTTTAATCAGATGGCAATCCTGTGGGTTCTCAACTTGGCAGATGGTCAACATTCTTTGCTTGATATTGCCGAGCGTTCGAAATTACGGTTCGATGAAATATCCGAGGCCGTGAATGCCTTACAGCGTTGCGGATTGCTAAAGGCGGATTAAGTTATAACTATCATGACATAATCATTTCAGCTCGGTCCTGTTACTTTATTAATGTATCATATGGCGAGGTTGGCGTTCATACAATCTCTTGGGTAACTTCACTTGATCTACTCTACTATCCGGTAGAAAAGTTTTTTCAGACGATCGGTCATCAAAAAATACTGAACAGCTCATCCCCATCAGAACGCTCTAGGAAGAGACTTGGATACCTCTAAAAACCATCCACCACCCCCTACCATCCGCCTAATTATCGCAGAATATGGCGGATGGTAGGGGGTGGTGGATGGCCCGAAGGGAGTATTTAGAGATGCCCACTTTGTGAAAAACCTTAGCTAAATGATCCCGCCCCTGAAGAAGGCGTTGTGGTCCTACATAAAACATACCGATTGGCTCTAAGGGTTTCCATCTAAATAGGTCACAATGCATTAGGCTTGGTAATCACTTATGCGCATTTTTATGCATGCATAGTTAGTAATTGCGTGAGTTACGACGTGAGGCGGAGGGAGACATGACAATAAGAAATACGACACAGATATTGATCGGCGTATTTTCTATAATGGTCATTATGGTAGGACCAGTTGCCTTGGCTGCTGACTTTGAGCTGCCGGAAGAAACTTACAAGGCCTTAAAACTGGACAAATCTGCCTCGCCAAAACAGCTTTATGAGGCACTTTCCAAACGCTACTACGATCCCAAGCAGGGATTTGGCAAGGGTACACTCTCAAAATTCTGGGAACCAATACCGATTACCAAATATTTGGCACCCAATGTGTTTTACAAACCGCCAAAGGAACCAGAGGTTGAAGCCACCCGAACTGAGTGCGTTGAATGCCATACAAGCACAACTCCTGGCTGGGTCCATTCTTGGAAATCGAGTGTACATTCAAACCTCGACAAGATCAGAGCATTGCCGGAGACAGATCCCAAAGCTTATAAGAAAAAAATTATCACCCAAGTCGAGGCCAATCTAAAATCTTTAGGCAAACTGAAAGATGGTGAAACATTAAAAGAGGTTGGCTGCATCGATTGTCATGTCAGTGTTGGCGCGGACAAAGGCCAACATAGCAAGCAGTTGCGTATGCCCGATGCAGCAGTTTGCGGAACTTGCCATCTTAAAGAATTTGCGGAACGTGAATCTGAACGTGACACGCTGACTTGGCCGCAAAAACAGTGGCCCGCCGGGCGCCCCTCCCATGCCCTTGATTGGAAAGCGAATGTAGAGACAGCTATTTGGGCTGCAATGGAACAGCGTGAGGTTGCGGAAGGTTGCACCTTCTGTCACATGAACCAGAACAAGTGCGATACATGCCACACACGCCATGAATTCTCCGCCGCTGAAGCCCGCAAACCGGAGACATGCTCAACCTGTCATAACGGTGTTGATCACAACGAATTTGAGAATTTCATGCTGTCCAAGCACGGCACAATCTATCAAACCCTGGGACAGAGCTGGGATTGGAATGTTCAACTCGCCGATGCCATCGGGAAAGGCGGAATGAAGGCCCCGACATGCCAGTTCTGCCATATGGAATATAAAGGTGAGTTTTCTCACAATCTGGTTCGCAAAGTCCGTTGGGCCTTTAATCCAACACCTAAAATAGCTGACAACCTTGGACACAAATGGTTCAAAGATCGTCAAGAGTCCTGGGTAACGACCTGCTCTAATTGTCACTCGGAACGTTTCGGCCGCGCCTATCTAGAAATGGTCGACAAGGGCATAATAGACGGTCTAAAGGTTGAGCAGGAAGCCAAAAAGATTGTTATGAAACTCGGTAAAGACGGGCTTCTGCCAGGACAAAAAACCAATCGCCCGGCACCTCCCAAACCAGAAAAAGAAGGTGTTGGCCAGTTCTTCCAACTATTTTGGGCCAAGGGCAACAATCCAACCGCTGTAGAGTATGAGTATGACGAGATGTGGGAACACCATCTCATCAAACATTATAAGGGTTTGGCACATGCAAATCCTGGTGGATACACATATTCCGAAGGTTGGTCGCAACTTATAAAGAGCTATGCCCGTATCCAGGACGAAAACACGAAAATCCGCGAAATGGCTGATCTTAAAGCCCGCTTAGCAAAACTGGAAGGCAAGAAGAGGGGTGATCTCTTTAAGCTCGATAGCCCGGTCAAAAAAGCATCAATTGCAGGTCTTGGCGGATTACTAATCCTGACAGGCGTGATCTTATTGTTCGGTCGACGCCGCAAGGTGTCCTGATGCCAATTTTATAACGATGGTAAAATGACGTCTCCGTCATTTAATATAGCTTTCTCCCCCCGGTTGATCGCTTCCTTTTTGATCACCGGGGGGATGCTATTGATGGCATGGGTCACTTATGACTCATTTCGCCCAGGC
Organism: Methyloligellaceae bacterium; assembly: GCA_965224165.1. Taxonomy (GTDB): domain Bacteria; phylum Pseudomonadota; class Alphaproteobacteria; order Rhizobiales; family CBDCYM01; genus CBDCYM01. Next base: position 3,883,603 of record CBDCYM010000011.1, read on the forward strand.
TCTCTTCCCTATTCTCGTGTTTTGATTGAGAAGGGGGCTCCAGAAAAATTTCCGAATTTAGTCCTTAAACAAAATAGCGAAGTCGCTATTCATAAATATGAGATCAAGGCAAATGGCGTTAAAAAATCCCTTGCTGAGTTTCATGTCGCTTTTCAAAACGGCAAGATGCCGGTCCCACTCTCTTGGCGTAGCAAACTTGCTGAGCCCATATTTATCGCTGATGCAAATCCAGAAGACACAAAGAAGATTGCAAATACCTTGGCGAAGCATCTTCCCAAGGATGCCATTGTGCTGAGTTGGTGGGACATCTCCCGACGGTTAAAATTTTACCAAAATATTCCAGCCATATACAGTGAAGCCAAAGCAGACCCGATCTTTGTCCCCGAAATCTGGACACACCAAGTAGGATTGATTTCGCAACAAGAACGTGCCTTTTGGGAACACGCCCCCACGGCCAAGTCACAACAAGACAAATTTCGTTATTTCGTTGATGCGCTTTTGAAAGATATCCATACTGGGATTGACGACTTACGAAAAATTGGAAAGGGAAAACCGGTTTTCCTTGTTCTCAATCTTCTAGATGCTTACAAAGTTGGAACTTTGGCATCAGACCGGCTGGGTATCGGCTTTAAAGATTTTGCCCGCTCTAAGCAATCACATGGATTAATCAAAGGCGTAAAAGCCTGGGTCAAAGAAAATGGGTATACGGCCTATTCGGTCTTTCCGGTGGACAAAAGTGTAATTCGTATTTTTTTCCTGACCGATAAACCCAGCAAACATACACTTATCGCGCAACTGCTCCCCTTTGATAGTTCCAATCCTAGTAAGCTATCCGGAGCGAAGCTCGTTTATCAGTACCGTGGATACTGGGTATATGAGCTGCAAACCTCAGATCAGAAAACACCCGCAAATTAATCTTTCTTCTTCTTACGTCGCCATGGTTGGTACCATTGTGGAACGCGTCTGTGGTACTATGAAAATATCAAAATTTGGCGCTATGATAAGACCATGTATGAGGGATAGGAAAATGCTTCTTCCTCTTGAACTCAAAAATGGTTCTAAGAAACCGTTACAGGTTCAGATATTCGATCAGATAAGAAGCATGATACTTGACGGGCGGTTGAAGAGTGGCGATTCACTGCCTGCTTCTCGCTTGCTCAGTGAACAGATGGGCGTTTCACGAAATACCACACTTCTTGCATATGACCGGCTGATCGCCGAAGGATATATTGAGACTAAGCCATCTGTCGGCACTTTTGTCAGCTCAAGCCTTCCAGAAACTGCACTGCATCTTCGCTGCCGATCAGAGACCAAATTTAACGGTGGCGCCTACTGTTTGCCACAGGTCCAATATTCCAGCCGGGTTCAACGCGTCGTAAATCCTCACCGGGCGAAGCTTGCACAGGATTTTTGGATTGGGCGTCCAGACCCAGCCTCTTTTCCTTTACACAAATGGCGCCGTCTTGTGGCCCAGCAATTGCCGCGACTTGGTACACGGTTGACAGAATACGGTGATCCTGCTGGCCTGGAGCAATTGCGCCAGGCAATTGCAGATCACCTTGGTCCTGCACGCGGCATCATCACTACGGCTGATAATGTGGTCATCGTCGGAGGGTCTCAAGAAGGACTCAATCTGATCGCTCGACTGCTTCTGAACCCGAAAACATCGGCGGTTTTAGAACAACCCTGCTATCAGGGTGCTGCATATGTTTTTGAAAGTTACAATGCACATATTCGACCTATTCCAGTCGATCGGCAGGGGCTTAATGTTAATGATTTGCCCGACACCAAAAACGCGATTGCTTATGTAACGCCATCTCATCAGTACCCAACCGGGGTCATGCTCTCCCTTGATCGGCGGATCCATTTACTTGATTGGGCAGCGCAGACCGGTTCCTACATTATTGAAGACGATTATGATAGTGATTTTCGTTATCAAGGTGCCCCACTGACTGCATTAAAAGGTCTGGATAATTACGGTTACGTCATTTATTTGGGCACTTTCTCAAAATCTATTGGAGCCGGTATCAGAATTGGCTATCTGGTGCTGCCCGATGAGTTAAAGAAGCCCGCAAAACGCCTCAAGGCCTTGATGAATAATGGCCAGCCCGTTTTGGAGCAAGCCGCACTAGCGGAATTCATGAACCAAGGCGGATATGGTCGGCACCTGCGCGTCATTCGCAAGCGCTACCAGTTACGCCGTGATTGTTTAATCACTGCGCTGAGCCGTCATTTTGGTGATGTTGAGCTCTTAGGGGTGAATGGCGGTATGCATCTGACTTGGCGGATACCAAAAGAACTACCCGATCCAGGCACTTTGGAAAGCATTGCTCTCAAGCGAAAAGTTGGGCTTTATTCTTTGAAATCGGCGGCGGCCGAGGAATTCGGCGGAACTGAATTCAGCAAGCGTCTTACGGTCCTTGGCTATTCGTCACTCACCGAGAAAGAAATCGGTAAAGGAATTAGCCAGGTAGCCAAGGGAGTGAAGCAGTTCAGGTCTTCAAATGAAATGAGGACAGCATGAACGGCAATACAATAGAATTGGGACTTGCTGCTAGCGTGCTTACCTTGGGCTCCGCAATTCTTGCGGTCATATTTTCCACGGCTGGCGTACGCCTTAACCGACCGTCTTTTGTGTCTGCTGCCCGTCAAGCGGTTTATATCAATTTTGCCCTCATAACACTTGCTTGCATTACAATCATTTGGTCGTTTGTGGTCCTCGATCTTTCCGTCCTCTATGTTGCGCAAAATGCCAACAAGGACCTTCCCATCATCTATCGGGTCACCGCGCTTTGGGGGGCTCATGAGGGCTCGTTGATGTTGTGGCTCTGGTATCTGGTTGGCTTTACAGCACTTGCAACTTTCCTACATCGCAAAAGCCATTCTCGCTCCATGCCCTACGTTATCGTGGTGCTTGCGCTTCTTCAGATCGGGTTCTTACTGCTTATCCTTTTTCTCTCCAATCCTTTCACTGAGGTATCACCCCCACTAAATGTCGGACGTGAGCTTAATCCGCTGCTGCAAGATCCGGGTTTGATCTTCCACCCGCCGATACTTTATTTGGGCTATGTCGGCTTTTCTATTCCCTTTGCCTTCGCCATGGCCGCATTAATCCGTGGTCAGGCAGACAATGAATGGGTTGTCGCGATCCGCCGTTGGACGCTTTTTGCTTGGGGTGCGTTGACCAGCGGTATCATGTTAGGCGGCTATTGGGCCTATTACGAACTAGGCTGGGGAGGCTATTGGGCTTGGGATCCGGTTGAAAATGCGTCACTCATGCCCTGGCTCACAGGCACTGCATTTCTACATTCTATCATGGCATTGGAACGACGCGGCTTGTTTAAAACCTGGACATTATTTTTAATCATTACCACATTTTGTTTGTCCTTACTTGGTACATTCTTGGTGCGTTCGGGTATATTGACATCCGTTCATGCTTTTGCCGTTGATCCTGGACGTGGGCTATACATCCTTATCTTCTTAACAGTCGTCCTTTTTGCCAGCTTCGGCATGCTCATTTTCCGTGGCGAGCGTTTGCGGTCGCTGTATGAAGTGCAAAGCCTGATATCTCGTGAAACAACTTTGCTGTTTAACAATATTTTCCTACTGACAGCCGCTGCAACAGTCTGTTTGGGAACACTTTATCCCTTAGCAGCAGAAATGATATCTGGCGTAAAGCTGACGGTAGCGGCCCCTTATTTTAACCTCGCTATACTCCCGATGATGCTGATTATCGTCTTACTTATGGCGGTCGGCCCTATCATTCCCTGGCGTAATGCCAATGCCCGTTTACTTATCCGTCAATTCCTGTGGCCGTCGATCGGAGCAATAATGAGTGTGATAGTGGCCTATCTGGCGGGAATTCATTTAGTTATGGCGCTTATTGCTATTGGCGTTGTCGCTCTTGCGTTCTTCTCAACAATCATGGATGTCGGGCGTGCGTCTCGGGCGCGAGCTAAGGTCATAAATAGTTCTCTGGCTGAGAGTTTGTTGCGGTTGATAATCTGGAACCGGCGGCGCCATGGCGGTCTTCTGGTTCATCTTGGCGTTCTCGTGGTGGCCATGGGGATTATTGTCTCAGGCACAATGGGAAGCATCACGACCGTAAAATTATCTCCTGGTGAACGCGTGAAAAGCGGGCAATTCACACTAACATTTCTCAAGATCACGCCGGTCAAAGGACCCAATTATACAGCACGCGAGGCAACGTTAGCTGTCTCGCGGGACGGCATTCCCATTGGTGAAATGAAGCCTCAGCGACGGAGCTATCCAATCGGCAAAATGGTGACGACGGAAGCTGCCATCCGCACCACATTAAGCGAAGACCTCTATGTTGTTCTTGGACAAGAACAGCCTGGCGGTGAAGCGGTCATACGCGTCTACTACAATCCCATGATTGTATGGATTTGGATCGGTTGGGCGATCATCGCAATTGGCTCCATTCTCTCCCTAACACAGGGCCATCAGCGTGCAGATGCTCCCTACCGGCAAACACATAAAGAAACAGCGGCGGACATAGCATGAACCAGAGTTACGCACATTCAGTTGTCTTAAAAACAGGCTTGCTTTCCTTTCTAACAGCGCCAATAGTCTTATTTTATCTCGCTCTCGGCAAGGATCCATCACATATACCTTCCGCCCAGATTGGCAAAAAGGCGTTAGCATTTTCTCTTCCACGTGTTGACGGAAAAGGCGAGGTTCGTCTTTTAGATTATAAGAACAAATGGGTCGTTATTAATTTCTGGGCATCTTGGTGTGCGGCTTGCAAACAAGAACACAAACTTCTCGTAGAGGCGGGAAAAAGATTTGCAAACCACCCACGCATCTCCATGATCGGCGTTAACTTTCGCGACAGCAAGAAAAACGCACTGAGTTTTCTAAAACGCTATGGGATATTTCCTTATCCATCAGGTAAAGACCCACGTGGGCGTGTCGGTATCGATTTCGGCGTTTATGGTCTGCCTGAAACTTTCTTTCTCAGTCCAGACGGAAAGATTGTCGCGCGTCACGTCGGCGTGTTGAAAAATGAAATCTTGCAGCGTCACCTTAAAACAGCGTTGCAAAAGGAGTAAACATGAACAGGACAATTCTGTTTTGCGTCATACTCCTGATTATGCATGGTACGGGGCTTGCCGGCGCATTACGGCAGGAAACTTTACAAGATACCCGCGCCCACCAGATCGCAATGCAACTCAGATGTCCTGTGTGTCAGGGAGAAACGGTCTTCGATTCTCACTCAAATATCGCGGAAGAAATGAAGGCGATCATAGTAGAGCAGATTAAGGCTGGAAAATCTGATTTAGAAATTTTGACCTTTTTCCGCGCCAGATATGGCGATTTTATCATAATGAAATCTCCCATGAACCGCGCCAATGCACTGTTGTGGTTTGCCCCAATTCTCATCGTCATTGCCGCGATATTTCTTACCTTGCGGCGGTTGCGCCGACACCGCTACGACCAGACGATCACGCATAAGACTGAAGGAGACATTGACGGTGTTCTTCGTAAGTTGAACGAGGCATCGCAATGACAATATATTTTACGATCGTCATATTGGGTCTCGTGGTTGCAGTAGTCATATTATATCCGCTATGGCAATTGAGTGCTGATATGCCAATTGGCGACGGTCGGAAATGCGCTGACAATTCGGCAATGTGGGTTGATGAAAAAAACCGAATAACCGCACAATTATCGGAATTGGATTTTGCACTTGTGCAAGGCAAAATTGATCAAGAAAAATTCGAAGCAGAAAAAGTTCGATTAGCCGCGGAGGGCGAACGTATCCTCCAAGCTCTCGGTAAAGCCCGCACATCAAGTAATGGTGATGACACGGCAAATTATGTTGCTCGCACCTACCCAAAAATTGGCCTCATGAGTGGTGTAGGATTTATTATTGCGACCACAACATTATCTGTATTTCTCGGTACGCAGATCGTAAGGCGGGATGTCTCGCCGCACTCCGCTGGAACCATCCCCCTTCCAGCCGACACCAATACGGTTGCTAAAACCTCTATTGAAAAACGTCCTAACAAATCAACCGCTCAAAACGCTCCGGTCATCGGAGCGGACGGAAAGCCTAATGTCAGTGCCATGGTCGCCCGCCTTGAGAAGAAGGTGGAGAAAGCTGATGCCCCACTAAAAGACATTATGATGCTTGCCCAAAGTTACAAAGTGTTGGGCCGTGAGCAAAAGGCCCTCACCCTTTATCGCCGAGCCGTCAAAAAAGCTCCAAACAACGAAGGAGTCCTCATGATTGCCGGCCAGAATTTGATTAGGTCTAAAAATGACGCCATTAGTAAAGAGGCAGAAGGGTTGATTGACAAAGTGCTGCAATCCAATCCCAACTTGCCTGAAGCGATGTGGCTTAAGAGTTTAGGCTTACTGCGCCGGCATAAAATTGCTGAAGCAACTGCACTCTTGCATCGCCTTCAAGGCTTTGTGACTTCAAATCCGCGAGCGAAGAAAGCCGTAAATGAATTACTCGCGCAGCTCAAGCGCAGCGCAGAAGCGCCTCCTCCCCAAAAAAATTAGTAAACCGCTTTGGAGCAAGAAGAGGTTAGAGTGAATCATTTGACCGTGGCGATTTTTGCCATCTGACTTGATATATTCATATATGTAGAGCTTGGCACATCATTCGAAAAACAGCTAACCCATTGAAATCATTGGTCGGAGTGGCAGGATTCGAACCTGCGACCCCCTCGTCCCGAACGAGGTGCGCTACCAGGCTGCGCTACACTCCGGCATGGGTAAAACTTAAGAGATCGGTTTATAACTCTGGATAGGGGGGGCTGCAAGACGCAGGGCTTGTCACCTTGTGAAACGCGTGGTAACTGAGGGCGATATTTGGGGCGTGGCCAAGTGGTAAGGCACCGGTTTTTGGTATCGGCATTCGCAGGTTCGAATCCTGCCGCCCCAGCCATTTGATTATAGAATCTTATTTATCAATGATTTAGCTTGAACCACTACTGAACAATTCAAACCAGCACCTTTCAACAAAGTGAAAATAATGAAAAAGAAAATACCTCCGGTTATACTTATTGTCATTTTATTCTTAGGAGCCGGTGCTGTATGGGCGATTGCAAAGAATGAAAAATATCCACGTTTTCAAGATGGTGACTTAATTTTTCATACCTCTAAAAGCAATCAATCTTCTGCAATTTTAATTGCAACTGCTGATCCTTTTACACATATGGGAATAATAAAAAAAACGCCAAAAGGCTACAATGTCATCGAAGCAGGGGCAACAGTAAAGGAAACATCTCTTAATCAGTGGATTAGTCGAGGAATAAGGAAAAGGTTTGCAGTGTACCGTTATGATGGCCTTACTACGCAGCAAGCAACCAAAATATTAGGTAATGCAAAAAGCTTTTATGGAAAGCGCTACGATCCTTTCTTCTCGTTTAAAAACAATGCCATCTATTGTAGTGAACTTCCTTACTTAGCCTATAAAAAGGCCGGAATCAAAATTGGCAAAATTCAAAAATTATCGGAACTTAATTTTGATAATGCTTTGGTAAAGGAGCTAATTAAAAAACGTTGGAAAAAGCATAAAGAGTGTACTGATAAGCGTTACACTTTCGAGCAATGTTATAAGCATATTCTAGAGCAGAAATTAATAACACCTGCAAGCATCGCAAATGACTCTCAATTGACAAAAATTCATTCTAACTACCCTCTTTTTTGATGGTCAAAAAATTTATGCTCTAGGGGCTCCGAGCCTCGGCAATAAGCTCGTCAATATTGTTCCCCGTAAGAGATTTAAGAAAAGCCACAAGGGCTTGGCGTTCACGATCCGTGAGGTTGAGTTTAATAATCCGGACATCCTGGCCGGGATGTGGCTTGCCCCCCTTATCATAAAAATCGATAACATTCTCTAATGTCTTAAACGCTCCATCATGCATATAAGGGGCCGTGAGTTCTATATTTCTTAATGTCGGTGTCCGGTAGCGCCATCGGTCATATGGATTTTGAGTGACTTCAAAGCGGCCCAGGTCACGCTCTGATGTGTTTTGAGGATTATCCAAACGCTTCTTTTCACGCTCCCAACCATGGCCAATATCGTGGAAGGCATTATCGGTAAAAATCGCGTTCTTCTCACCAATCTGATGGCATAAGGCACATTTGGCTCGGCCAGTAAAAAGCTTAAACCCCTCAATCTCAAGAGTGCTAAGGGCAGATTTATCACCTCCAAAATACCAGCGGTCAAACCGGGAGGCACCAGCCAGAAGCGTGCGTTGATATACAGCAAGCGCCTCACCAATACGGTCCGCGGATGGCCCCTTGCCAAAAGCCTTTTCAAAAAGACCTGCATAATCATCAAACCATTTAATTTTTTGGACCACAAAACCCACAGACGGGTTAGCCATCTCATTCGTTGCGGTGAGTGGAAGAATATATTGTGTCTCAAGCGCCGTTTCCCGCCCGTCATGGAAGAACCGCTCATAATAGGCAACATTTAAGAGGCCGGGTGCATTGCGCCGTACAGTCTGGCCCGCCATACCCTCAGGTGTAGCTCTGTCATTTTGTGTAAAGCCCTCTTCCGGCACATGACATGTCGCACAGGACATGCCTTCGTTCTGCGATAAGCGTTTATCAAAAAATATTTTCCGGCCAAGCTGAACTTTTGCCAGACTGGGGGGATTTTCTTTCGGATGAGATAATTTCGGTAAACCAAGTGGCGGAGAAATCGTCCGGGCAAGGGCCTTTTTTGTCCAATCAGACTGCACCTTTTGAGAAGACGCAACGCCCCCTCCAATTGTATAAGTGAAAAAAACAACAAAAGCAAATATTGGCCGTATTCGTACCAATATGTATTGATAATAGTAGCAGCTTTTTAATAAGCGACTTTTAGGTCCAAAATAAAGCATTAAGTTAATCAGAAGTTTTATCACAGCGAAAACCCATGAGAATTCGAGTAAAAGCAATTTTCCGCAGCGTCATATTATCCGTTTTATCAGGAACAACTCTAATCTTCACGATCGTTGAAACATCGGGAAAAGACAAAAACCAAGAGCCCACGGCCACAATTTTTGGGGAACTTAAATGCGAGATTGCAGGTGGCGGTAATTTCGTTCCCGGATCGACGGAGGACCTTGAGTGTATCTACGAGCCTTCTCCTGTGGGTGACACTCATTTTTACAAAGGTAAAATAAGACAGGCCATACCAAACAAAATTTTTCCTGAGGCCAGTGTTATCTTATGGAAAGTTTTAGCACATGCTGAGCCCAATGTTCCTGGAATGCTATCTGGCAACTATTATGACCCGCAGGCTAAGGCTGGAGACCCTTTAGGGGAGACAAGCGTCATGCTTATATCCCCAAAGAAGATTATTCTGATCCCGGAGTTTGCTGAGCTAAATATTGCGGCCGGAATTATCAGCTTAGAACTTTCAGCCCTGTAATAGTCAGTTCTCAAAGCCCGACATTGCCGAAAACAGCGAGGTTACGGTAAGACTCCGCACTTTGCCTAGAAAGATCAGGCCCGAGAGCTTTTGCATAATCCATAGCTCTGATGGCTCCGTTTTTAGAGCCGGTAATCATATTGCCCGTTACGGCTGCGTAGCCTGCTTGCGGGTCCGCTGAAATACCTATGCCAATCCGGGAATTACGGATGATATTATTATTTGCCGTAACGTCTCGTAAATATTTCCCCCAGCCAAGCAGCAACCCCGCAAAATCAGCATTTTCCACGAGGTTACCCGTTACGATTGTATCTGCTTCCACCGAAATACCAACGCCCCGCTCACCATTTCGCAAACTTAGATTCCGGATAAGATTGCCTTGAGCTACCGCAAGACGACCACCTTCATTAAAATTGGTGATGGAAATGCCGGTGGCGGCTTGATTAACCAAATTATTGGCGATCAACGCTGCTTCAAAACCGAATTCCGCATAGAGTGCCACCTCGCCAAGGCGCTGACATGAATTGCCTAAAATTTGGCAGTTTGAACTAGCGTTCGCACGGATCGCTGAAAAAAGACAATCTGTGATCCGGTTATTGGCCACGATGACCGAATCGGCGCGAAAGAGATTAATACCATTTCCATTTTGGCCCTTTCCGCCGCCTTGAGCCTTAATTTTTTCGATGCGGTTCATGGTAATTACAGTACCGTCTTCACCAACCTCGTTACGCCAAACTTGAATGCCGTTATTCCCGCAATCATGTACGTAGTTGTGGCAAATCTCTAACCCGCCTGCATCTAAGCTAAAAATGCCTGTTTGTTTGATGTTGCTAATGTCACTGTCGATAATTCGTCCGGAACAACCTTGAGCCGCGACTCCATGATGACTGCTATTGGTTAGTCGGCAATTCGTAAGTTCGAGCCCTTTGACATTAGTGAGAGAGAGAAGAGCAGCATTTTTCTCTGTAGGTGCATAGGGCTTGTTATCACCATCAAAAACAAGCCCCTCAAAACGGAGCCCTTCGGTATTCTTACTCATAAAAAATGTTTTAGAACCCGCATAGCGAAGTACCGATAAGCGCGGCACACCAATCAGATGTGTGTGTGGCCTGAGTTCGATCTGGTTGACATTATACTGCCCTGCAGGAATAAAAAGTGGGATTGATACTGCGGATGCCTTATCGATTGCGGCTTGAAGTTTTGGAGTTTGATCTGACTGAACAGAGGGCTGCAAACCGAATTCGATTGCATTAATAACCGGTGCACTGCCATGAGATGCTGCGGACGCTTTTCTCGGTCCTGCACTACTCGCTGCAAGTCCGGCACCCAAACCGATACCACTTGTAAGAATTCCACGCCTGTCCATCATCATCGGACGCTCCCACTTGATATGTCTATTTCTCAGACTGGTTTCTTGTTTAGAGCAAGATCATATTGTCGTCAGATATTACTCCGTAAATTGACCACGATAGTGGTGCGCCGCATTTCTCACAATCTCAATGGCTCCGGTTGCGAGATCACTCAGAGTGATCTGTGGTGGTGGCCTGACCACATCAGCATGACGAAATGTATGAAGATCGTGAGGTATTAGCGGAATATGCACAAATGAGACCAACCGAGGCAACTTCGCTTCAAGAGCATGGTAAAGCGAATGATAATATAGGAAATTGCAGAGATAACGTCCCGCGTCGTCTGATACATCCATTTTTAACTCACAAGAGTAACGAGGAGGCAACAGAGCCTTGATGGGTATATTAGTATGGAGACGCGCAGGGGCACCTTTCAACACCTCTGCTTCGACGGGAAGCTCTCCGTCAGCATCTACCGAACATGACACGCTATTATGTGCCACGGTCTCAACGCGCAAACTGTCCGCCGAGCGATCAACTCCGAAATGAATGACAATATTTGGTTCAATATCTTCAACGAGTTTGTCAAATTCTGCCTTAACAGTCTTCCAGGCAGTCGGCAAAACATGTGATGTCAGCTCTATATCGTGTTGTTTAACGTAGGGCTGTTCCACTATGAATCTCATAAGACGGGCAGATGGATTATCCACAACACCCGGAAATGGGCCAAAACCGGTGATAAGAGCGCGAATGGGCGACAAGTGCATAGGCCTATTTATAACAGATAGCAATACTCCAAAACTATGTATTTCGGTAAGGACGGACGCCATTCATAGCCCATTTATATTTCAATGAGTTGACCATGCATGTGTATTTGCCTATGTGAGCATTATGACAAAGCTTCCTATCATTACAATTCCGGACCCTTTGCTAAAAACAACCAGTAAGCCGGTTGAACGCGTTGATGATGAGCTTAGGAAACTCCTGGACGATATGCTGGAGACTATGTACGAGGCTCCGGGTATTGGGCTTGCTGCAATCCAAGTGGCGGTGCCACGCCGGGTTATTGTGATAGATATCGCTAAAGACGAACAACCGAAAAACCCGATCTACATCATCAATCCGGAAATTTTGGAAGTGTCGGACGAATTGCGGCTCCATGAAGAGGGCTGCTTATCAATCCCGGAAATTTATGCCGAAATCGAACGCCCTGCCAAAGTGCGGGTGCGTTATATCGATTCTGAGGGGCAATCTCAAGAACTTGAAGCCGAAGGGCTCCTCGCAACCGTAATACAACATGAAATCGACCATCTAAATGGTGTGCTGTTTATTGACCATCTCTCAAAATTAAAACGAGACCGGCTGGTGAAGAAATTTATAAAAGGCATTAGGAACGCAGAATCGGTTTGAGGCTGTGGTTTTTTTCAAGACCAATCAACTCACATCCCCTCACTCTCCAAACTCTTCCATCTCCGGAATACGGGTAAAGGCTATTTTGGCGCCGGGATAATGGGCGGAGATAGGGAGTTGCGATGCAAGGGTTACCGCATCACGGCCAAAACGGCGGTTCAATTGATCGAGGGTATCCCATAGGCCTTCCCGACGTCTTTGCCAGCGATAGCCATCACGCTCAAACCAGTTGAAGAGGCTTGGTTGAATAGTTTCGCTCTCATGCAACCGGTGCAGATGAATGGCAACTTTCGAGCACGTTGCCCCACGGCCAAATTCATTTACAAACTCCGACCAAAACGCATCTAAGGTTTGCAGAAGAATGAAGCTATCACATGTATATGGAAAGCGAGCTGTGGTTTCGAAACGAGTTTTGTTGGTAAGCTTGGCCTTGAGTGTGAGGGCGCCGGCAGATAATCCGTGCCGGCGCAAACGTTTTGCCGCTTTTAACAATAAAGACCGAGCAGCCAGATGCGCCTTGTTTTGGGGACGGATTTCCGGCGCAAGCACACGGCTGTGACCAATGGTGCGCTTTTGCGTCTCCAGATTGGGTATCTCATAGCCATGTAAGGCATACCAAAAACGCTCACCCTGCACCCCGCCCCAAACCTGCCGGACATGTTTGGGGTCTGCATTCCACAGGGCCTCGATCGAACCGATATTTGCACGCCAAAGCCTCTCATTCATAGCTCTATTGATGCCCGGCAAATCCATCAGCGACAGATGAGACAGGCATCCAGGCAACGCCTCACTACGCAAAATAACAAGGCCATCCGGTTTTTGAAGATCGGTGGCCAATTTGGCAAGAAACTGGTTGGAAGCAAGCCCGATTGAACTTTTTAGATAAGGACCGACATGCTTGGCGAGGCCCTCCTTTATTTGCCGCGCCAGAGACAAAGCGTTATCAGGCTCTCGCTCTGATCCCATAAGCCGACAGGCCACCTCATCAATTGAACAAACTTTATCGATCGGTATATGCCTGTTGATCTCCTCAATTATCCGGGTGTGGTACTCGGCATAAACCTCGTGACGGGCGAGCACCAATACCAAATCAGGGCACAGCTTTTTTGCTTCATAGATCTTTGTCCCGGTTTTTATGCCATAAGCCTTGGCCTCATAGCTTGCAGCAATCGCACATGTTGAGTCAGTCTCCATGGGCACAACCGCGACAGGCCGTCCCCGAAGCCAAGGACACTCTTGCTGCTCGACACTGGCAAAATAGCTGTTGAGATCAAGAAAGAGGCAATTCAGACCGCAGGCAGGTTTCATCGGACACCGAGAGAGGCAGATTTTTTGAATTTATGATCCTATCACAAAACAAGAACAAATAAAGAACATTTATTGTGAAAAACGCCTGTCCATGGCCAGAGCTGGGAAATGATCGCCCCGCTGCAAATAAACCAGGGCAAAGAGTGCAGGGATGGCGGCAAGTACGGTGATCATAAAAAATACGGACCAGCCTGTTGCCTCGGCAATGAAACCTGACATAGATGAAAGAACCGTCCGCCCGACAGCGGCAAAGGCAGTTAAAAGCGCAAACTGTGTAGCGGTATGGAGTGTATTGCCGCAAAGGGCGGAGAGGTAGGCCACAAAAATCACGGTGCCGATGCCTCCTGTAAAGTTTTCCGTAATGATTGTGACAACCAGTGCCCAATGCTCCGGACCTATCCAAGCCTGCCAAATAAAAATGAGGTTTGAAAACATTTGCAAGATGGCCGCAAGCCAGAGGCTGGACACCATAGGAAGTACACGAGCGACGAAACTACCAGCAAAGCCACCGATCAAAATTGCCGCCAACCCCACGCCTTTGACGATGGCGGCATAGCTTGCCTTGTCAAAACCGATATCCAACACAAACGGACCGGTCATGACACCGGCCAAGGCATCACAAAATTTGAACAACACAACGAAGAGGAGAATGAGCAAAGCATCCGGCTTTTGCAAAAACTCGCTAAAGGCAGCAACAGCCGTTATAAAAAAGCGATTAACAGGGCTGGAAGCCTCCTTCTCGCTCGAAATCACGCTAGGAGAATTTACCTCTGGTTCTTTAGCCAGTAATGCAGCGAGGGTACCAACGAGAACAAGAAGCGCTGCCACTGCATAGCCATAAAACCAAACGATGTCCTTGGCTATACCCATCTGCTCAAACCGATCCACCAGAATAATGACACCGGCTGTGGATACCAACATTGCCACCCGGTAAGCTGAAACGTAATACGCCATACCGACAGCTTGTTCTTGAGGATCAAGGGATTCAACACGAAAGGCATCAATCACAATGTCCTGAGTGGCGGACGCCAAGGCAACGATAAGTGCCCCAAGGGCAACGAGAAACGGCGTTGTCAGCGGGTTAAGCGATCCGAGAAAAAGGATAGTTGTCATGAGGATGATTTGTGAAAAGATGAGCCAACCGCGCCGCCGCCCAAACATGCGTGTCAGCACAGGCACATGCAAAGCATCGACTGCAGGCGCCCAAAGAAATTTGACCGTATAAGGTAGCCCGACAAGCGCAAAAAGACCAATGGAACCGAGGTCCACACCGCGATCCGTCATCCAAATGGTCAATGTTGAACCTGAAAGCGCAAGGGGCAGTCCGCCTGAAAACCCTAAAAGCAAAATCAACAGCACACGGGGCTTGAAATAAACGCCTGCTATACGTGTAAATATGTCTTGGATGACCATTGCTCTTTAACTTTGTCGGGTTTCCGGCTGGTACTCATATTAGCGAAACAATGCCCCTCCCCTCACTTAACTCACCGGCATACCTGATCGCTTCGGCAGAACCAAGACGGAAATGCGGATCAATCATCGTTATCGGTACTACGCGCTAACCCGATGTTTTTCACTGGCATGTGTTTTGCCAAGATGCTTGGCGATGACCCCATACAATTCAGCAGCGTTGATGGGCTTCGAAACATAATCATCCAAACCCTCTGCGAGACAATTCTCCCTGTCACCCTTCATGGCGTTTGCTGTCAGAGCAATAATAGGCGTTTTTGCCGCTGCATCACTGAGAGTACGTATATGCTTGGTAGCCTCCAACCCATCCATTTTTGGCATCATGATGTCCATCAGGATAAGGTCGTAGTTTTTCTCAGAAACGGCTGTGATTGCCTCATGTCCGCCGCCGACCATATCAAAGCTCAAACCGAAATTTTCTATAAAAGTTCCGATAAGCATTTGATTGATCCTATTATCTTCCACGATGAGAACATGTCCATTTAAGGTGCCAATCTCTTGGGAACCAGAGGGCGAATTCTGAATACTATTCTCACACACAGGCTGCACACGGACGGTAAACCAAAACTCGCTTCCCTGCCCTTCGGCACTGTCAAAGCCAATATCGCCGTCCATGAGCTTGGTCAATTCTTGCGCAATAGCAAGGCCAAGACCTGTACCTCCATATTTTACGGCTATAGAGGAATCGGCTTGCGAATACCTTTTGAAGAGGTGGGGTTTTTGAGCATCAGAAATCCCAATTCCACTATCCGTAACCGTAAAGCACAAAGCGATCGACTGATCATCCAAGATCTGATCCGTAAGCGCGATGCGAATAAATCCTCGCTCGGTAAACTTCAATGCATTATTTGCCAAATTGTTGAGTATCTGGCGGATACGTGCAGGATCTCCTCTCAAGTGCCGGTTCGAACCGACATCAATTGTCATCTCAAATATGAGGCCTTTTTGTCTGGCACGTTTGTTAATAGTTGACGCAACGCCTTCCATTAATTCGTGAACATCGAAATCTACAATTTCTAGGTCGAAGCGGCCCGCTTCAAGTTTGGTATAATCTAGAATATCATTCAGCACAGTCAGCAAGCTTTGCGCGGATTGTTGTAAGATCTTGGCGTATTGGTGTTGGACATCATCAAGCGGACCGGCTGCAAGCAAATCTGCCATAGAAATAATTGCCCCCATGGGCGTGCGAATTTCATGACTAGCGGTTGCGAGTAAATCAGATTTAGCTTTGCTCTCGGCTTCGGCTTTCTGACGGGCAAGGTGTTCGCCGGCAAGAGCGCGTTCTAGCTCCGCAATACGATCAATATAGCCCTCATCATTCTTTTGGTTTTGTGATCCCATGATCACCGCCGGTATCTCTATAGGAGACTGCAATAACCTCAACTCAAGAGCTGATATTAAGCCCTTGTTAAACAATTCCTTTTTGCCAGTTTTACGGGTGAACGTTATTGCAGTTTGGAATTGGTGCTGAGCTATTTTATTGATACAGATCTTAAGGATCACCTAATACTAAGCTGCAACGCCTCCAGTTATTAAAGTTATTTACAATCTCCCACGAACCCAAGCAATCGCAGAATGTCGTCTGGTTTTAACCCGTCCTCGCGCAGGGCCCGGAGGCTTTTGTCCTGTTCGCGTTTTGAGAGTTTGCGCCCAGTATCGAGCTTGATAAGTTTGTGGTGATGATAAAGTGGGGCAGGCAATTCGAGTAAAACCTGTAAAAGACGATGCATGTCTGTTGCGGCGAAAAGGTCTCGGCCTCGCGTCACATGGGTGACCCCTTGCAGCGCGTCATCAACTACAACGGACAAATGATAACTTGTTGGTATATCCTTGCGTGCGATGACCGCATCGCCCCAACGCTCAGGCTGGGCAGTAATAATGGATACGTCACCTTCCGTGCTAATTTCTAAAAACGTTAAGGGCGCCTCGATTTCTTTCTCTACCATCGCCTTGGCACGGGCCATATCGATCCTCAGGGCATATGGCCGACCGGTCGTTTTGAGAGCGTTGACTTCTTCTTCAGAACAGTTTTTGTAAAGACCTGGGTAAAGTGGTGCACCGTCAGGATCTGTGGGATAAGAGGCATTATCCGATTGGATAGCTGCGGATATGATCTCCTTACGTGAAGCAAAGCAAGGATAAAGCAATCCCAGCTTCTCAAGCCTTGTGAGGGCTTGCTTATACGTTGAAAAATGTTCGGATTGACGCCTTGGCGGCTTTTCCCATTCAAGTCCTAGCCAGGCAAGATCTTCTTTTATCTGCGCTTCAAAATGGGGATGGCAGCGGGCCGTATCGATGTCCTCAATTCTTAGGAGGAAACGCCCCCCACACGACCGCGCCATCCTATAAGTAACAAGTGCCGAGTAGGCATGGCCGAGATGGAGCTCACCATTGGGACTGGGCGCAAAGCGGAAGACGGGAAGACCGGTCATGGGATACGATTATCGTAAGCGGTAAATTTAGCGTGGATGCCAAGCTTGATGTGTGAAGGTATGTGATGTCAATTCAATTGATTAAAACCAAGGCGGATATCATTGAGGGAACGAAGTCTCTCATCGCCATATGCCCTCATATGCGACGTATCCATAAGATAACAGGCGATCCCCCTCTGCGCCGACGTAAAGGAGGTCTCGAAGGATTAGCGCGGATTATCATTGGTCAGCAGCTTTCTATCGCCAGTGCAAATGCGATTTGGTCACGCTTTTCGATGTCGGTGAAGCCATTAACAGCAAAGCGGCTTTTGTCTGAAAGCAATGCAGATTTGCGGGCTGCAGGTCTTTCTGCGCCGAAAATTCGTACGCTCAAAGCTCTGGCAACCGCAATGATTGAAGATAATTTGGATTTCAAGAAAATCAGGTTCTTATCCGAGGATCTGATCCATGAACGCTTAACGGCTGTTCATGGCATCGGTCCTTGGACAGCGGATATATACATTTTATTTTGTCTAGGACATGCCGACGGATGGGCTTCAGGAGATCTGGCCTTGCAATATGCCGTGCAAGATGTGCTCGCCTTGAAGCAACGTCCTAAGCAAAATGATATGGACACCCTTGCAGAACAATGGCGTCCTTGGCGTGGTGTCGCTGCACGCATGCTTTGGGCGCATTACCGCTTGATGAAGGAGGGGCGGTCTGGCGTTCCCGTTTAAAAGGGCATAGTTATTGCTTTCTCATCCACAGTTTCCGGTTATAAGCCGCTTGTTCTCCCATAGCCGAATCGGATCTGCTCGTACTAAGAATGTAATTCGGCAGGAAGGCAGGTCAGGCATGGCGAATTTTAGAACGCATTTGGCGGTTGGAACAATTGCCAGCGGTTTACTCGCGACACTGGCAACCGCTGCCGCCGTTGTTACATCTAGTCAGGTTATGTCTGTTACCCTTGCAGGCGCATTGGGGAGCGTCCTACCGGATATTGATTTGCAAAGATCCCGTTCTTCAAGACTCATCTTTTTCTTTTTGGGATTATTCTTATCTTTCTGTGTGCTTTTTTCTTTTTCGTTCCAATATTCGATCATGGAAATGTGGATCCTATGGCTCCTAGTCTTTATTGGTGTTTGCTATGTCGGCCAATATCTCTTTCACCGCTTTGCAACCCATCGCGGTATTTTTCATTCACTCCTCGCCGCCATATTCTTTATGTTGGTGACGGTTATCGTTTTCCATAAAATGTTTAACGTAACCCCTGCCATCGCTTGGCTTGCTGGAGCCTTCATGTTGTTTGGCTATGTCGTTCATCTGATTCTTGATGAGATTTATAGCGTTGATTTCGACGGCCATAGAGTCAAAAGATCGTTTGGCACGGCCTTGAAATTTTTTGAGTACCGTAGGGTGGGCTGTTCTTTGGCAATGGGTGTCGCTGTTGTGTTGGCCTATTTTTTAACGCCCTCGTCTGAAGCATTTCTGAACATTGTCGGGTCCAGTGATATTTGGGCATTTTTGGGTGAGAACCTTATACCTCAAGAGAATTGGTTCGGTCTGAATGACAAGTTCGAAAAGATCACATCCCTTTTCAATGAGATGAAAAATTCGCTCCTACCTGATTCTGAAAGTGGATCCGTTGGTTCCATCTCCCAATCCGGCTCAGATGTTAATTAGTTTTATTTTGTTAATTGCTACTTAAATAGATGCATCGAGTTTCTTTGTACAAAAGCGTTATATAAATCAAACACCTTCGCTTTGCGTGTACGTGCAGCACGTTCTATTATTGAGGTCATGCCAGATCCCCTTTATTCTTCATCTAAGCAAGGCGTGCGTCTTTTTTATTTGGACTGGCTGCGTGTACTTGCAACTTTTACACTTATTCCCTACCACGCACTTGAACCCTTCGGACTGCACATTTTTTATATAAAGGCGGCTCATCCTTCATTCGTATTTGAGGCCGCCGGAAAAGTTGCTGATTTCTGGTTTATGCCACTCTTTTTTCTGATTTCAGGAGGCAGTGTCCGATTTGCACTTAGAAAGCGAACAAATAAGCAATTCAAGATAGAGCGCAGAAAGCGTCTTATCATTCCTCTGATATTCGCGACACTAATCTTGGTTCCACTGGCAGGTTATCTCAGTGACAAGGCTACATATGGGATATCAAACCAAAGCTTCTGGGCCTATTATCCAACATTCTTTCGTTTTCATAACACAGATCTCGCTGGCTTTACCGGCACGTTCACTCTCGGACATCTTTGGTTTTTGCTTTATTTGTTTATCTTCTCAGTTATCTGTGCCCCTTTGTTCCGTGCCATAGATAAGGGAAGGTATTCATATATTGACCAACTTGGTCATATTATCACGCGCTTGCCTATTCTTATATTTCTGAGCATTTTCATCTTGGCCCTTGCAAGAGCGACACTCCCTTTCTACCCTTCACCGGTCTATTTTGCCTTTTATTTTATTCTTGGATATTTGCTTTTTGCAAAGGAATGGTTAGGGGAAGCTTTTCATAAATGTTTTTGGCTGGCGGTTGCGATCGTAATTATTCTAACCCCAATCGTAATTGCATATTACACGCGCCAAACTTACGATGATAGCCTGAGGTTACGTGTTTTTTTATTCACTTCCGTCTCCCAGCGAATCTTGGTCGAACTTGTCGCTTTTGCTTGGGTTATTGTCTTCTATGTACTGGCCAAGCGTTTTTTGAATTTTGAAAACCGGTTTCTGATTTATTTCAGGGACGCATCTATTGCAATCTATATCATTCATATGAGCGTCATTTTAAGTTTCTTGTATGTTTTTATGCGGTTTAACCTGCCCAATATTGTGTTGTTTGCTGCGGTGGTCGCATCCAGCGCCATGGTTATCCTGCTTTTCTATGATATTTTTATCCGCCGTTGGTCACCTATCCGTTTTGTATTTGGGATGAGAAGGGCTAAATATTACTGTTAGAGTGTTTTCAGGAAAAGTGGACACCGGTTTTCCGTCCGAAAACACGGCAAATTATAGGCTTTAAGAAATTCAACCGGAACGGGAGCACTCGCAAAGTGTTCATTTCCACATTTCAATTTAGCCTCATAACGCCCTAAGTTCCAAGAGAAGGGAGAAATATGCAAACAATCTGGCAGAGAACCCGGACTTGGAACCGCGCCATCCTGTTGCTCTTGGTCAGTGTTTTTGCACTCAATGCAGATCAGGCTGGCTTCCAAGCTTTCGCGACATATCTGGCGAATAGTGGCGGAACAATCGCAAAATCACAAACAATGCGCTCCCTGCCACCCATTAGTTTTGCCGACAAACTTGCTGCGGCAGCGCTTGAGAGGACCAATCATTTCGTCATTTACAATCCGAAATATATGAAGATTGGCTATCCAAACGGGGATGTACCGTCTTTCTTTGGTGTGTGTACGGACGTAGTTATACGCGCTTATCGCAGCTTGGGAGTCGACTTACAGTCTGAAGTTCACAAACGGTTAGGTGGAGATCGTAATATTGCCCATCGGCGCGTCAATACACTAAGGCGCTTTTTTGGTCGCTATGGTCAAAGTTTGAAGATCACCAAAAACCCTGCCAATTACAAGCCAGGAGATATCGTCACCTATTATATTCCCGGTGGACGCTTCTCCACCACCCATATCGCCGTTGTGTCTTCGAGAAAAACGCTCTTCGGCCGGCCAATGATCGTACATAATATTGGCTTTGGGCCACAGCTAGAGGATGCGCTTTTCGATTTTAAGATCACTGGCCACTACCGCTATCTTCCAACTTTGCGCCGTAAATCTCCTAAGAAACCTCACACGACACGACACAAGAAACGAAAGAGGTAAAAACTATGTTTTTCGTCATTGCGAGGAGGCCTAAAAGGCCGACGAAGCAATCCAGAAAAGCGCTAAAATACTGGATTACCGCGCTCGCTCGCACTCAAATAGGTACCAACTGGTAGCGCATATATAATGTGCTCAAGTAGGCGCTAGATCAGGGTGATTTTTGGTTGATTCAACCAAAAATCATAAAACCTGATCGCTCTTAATAAGTTCGAGCGGGATGCGGACGGAAAACCGGTGTCCACGTTTCCTGAAAACACTCTAGGTCACCGCACAAAGCAGTTTTCCCGCCTGTCCATCAGAACGCCAATTTCTTCAAAACTTACTGGACAGAAATTGTGGGAATCCACGCCCACATCTAAGCTGTAGCCACGTGGTTCATGGTCCAAACGCCCATGAACATGGCCAAAAAGGTGCCAGGAAGCCCGCCAAGCTTGATGCCATTCCCGCATTGGATAGTGGCACAATACAATATGCTGCCCCTCAAGCTTGATTTCCAGGATATGATTGATCGAAGCAAAAATATCCGCGTAGTGTTTAAGTGTTTCCGTATCGTGATTACCAATAATCAAATGAATTTTGCCTTTGAGACGAGCACGATAGACATCGGTCCCAATTTCATTGCGAAAACTAAAGTCACCCAGATGGTAGACCGTATCATTTTCTTGCACGACCGCATTCCAATTAGCGATCAATGTATCATCCATCTCCTTAAGACTTTTAAAAGGTCTCCGGCCGAAACGAATGAGATTCTCATGCCCGAAGTGAGTATCAGACGTAAAATAAGTTGTCATGATTAGGGCTGTTAACCAGCGATAAGGGCATAAATTTGGCTTTGCGTTAAACAGAATTCACGTTCACCGTCTAAAATAGACCAAAAGGATTTGGCGGGTGGGGACTTGATATTACCTCGTGAGTTGAGGTTATTGCGGCCTCATTTAACCCTATGAAAACTGCAATCCATTACGAAATGTGACCATACTGCCAGGTGCCATAATTTGCCAGTTTTCGTTATGTGTGAGCGGTCGCGTGGCGATAACTGTCACAATATCATTAGGGGATGTTTCCTTACTGAAGTCGACGGTTAATTCCGTATCGATGAGACTAGCCTGACCGAAAGGAGCACGCCGCGTTATCCAAGTGAGATCATTGCTGCAATAGCAATAAAGATGTCGAGAATCGCAGAGCAGCATATTGAAAATACCGTTTGCATTCACCTGATGTGCCAGATCTTGAATGAAGCGCCGTAAGGCAACGGTTGATTTAGGTGGCGTGGGATAAGTTTTACGGATCTGGTCGAGCATCCAACAAAAAACATATTCACTATCTGTAGTGCCTATGGGTTTGTAAAACTCCAACGGCCATTTTTTTACACCCTTTAACTTGCCGTTATGGGCGAAGGCCCAGTTCCGTCCCCAAAGCTCCCGGGTAAACGGATGCGTGTTCTCCAAACAAATCCTACCATGCGTTGCTTTGCGAATATGGCAAATAACATTACGGCTTTTAACCGAATGCGACCTGACAAGCGCGGCAATTTCAGATTCGCAACTTGGTTGCGGGTCATGAAAAGTCCGACAGCCCCGACCTTCATAAAATGCAATTCCCCATCCATCGCGATGGACACCGGTTCTGCCTCCTCGTTCTATTAGTCCGGAAAAGCTGAAGCAGATATCCGTTGGCACATTGCAATTCATGCCGAGCAATTCGCACATGATGAAATGTCTAAGCCGCCTTTTTAAGAAGATTGCGGTTCACCATGGTCTCGGCGATTTGAACGGTATTGAGTGCTGCACCTTTGCGGAGATTATCCGATACAATCCAAATATTGAGACCATTTTCAACCGTTATGTCCTCGCGAATTCGAGAAACAAACGTGGCATAATCACCAACACATTCAACCGGTGTCACATAGCCGCCATCCTCGCGTTTATCGACAACCAAAAGCCCTGGCGCCTCACGTAATACGCTGCGCGCTTCCTCAACGGTGATCGGCTTTTCAAACTCGATGTTAACCGCCTCTGCATGGCCGACAAAAACTGGTACGCGGACAGCCGTCGCCGTAAGCTTAATATTGGAATCTAGGATCTTCTTGGTCTCGGCAACCAGTTTCCACTCTTCCTTTGTGGAGCCATCTTCCATAAAGACATCGATATGAGGAATCACATTAAACGCAATCTGTTTTGTGAACTTTTCTGGGTCCGGCGGATCAGTGACAAAAATACCTTTGGTCTGATCCCAAAGTTCGTCCATAGCTGCCTTACCCGCACCTGACACGGATTGATAAGTCGCCACAACTACGCGCTTTATCCCAGCCACTTCATGCAATGGCTTCAAAGCTACAACGAGCTGTGTTGCAGAACAATTTGGATTGGCAACGATATTCTTTTTTGAAAATCCGACAACAGCATCTGCATTGACCTCAGGCACAATCAGCGGCACATCCTGGTCGTAACGCCAAGTCGATGAATTATCAATGACGACACAGCCCGTTGCGGCAATCTTGGGAGACCATTCTTTGGAAACGGCGCCACCTGCAGACATCAAAGCGAAGTCACATTTTGAGAAATCAAACTGTTCTAAATCATTACATTTGAGGGTTTCATCGCCAAAAGAAATATCTTTGCCAAGAGAACGGCGTGATGCGACCGCAAAAACATCATCTACGGGAAATCCACGTTCACTTATGATGTTCATGATTTCGTGGCCCACATTACCGGTGGCACCAACAACAGCGATATTGTAACCCATGGGTCATCTCCGAGAGATTTAAATAAATCCGATTATGAGGATCGTTTGCTAAATGTGAAAGCTGTTTTCATCACATAACGCAATTTTCTAAAGAAGCAATAGTCTTATGCCAGCATTTTATCAGCCCAGGGCAATAAGTTCCCCATAATGGTCTGCAATTTTGCCCCCAAAGGGCTCGCTACTAAAATAGCTGAAACCACCATACTCAAGAAGAACGTTGCAACGATTCCGAACTGCAGCATTTTCGCAGAAAACTTTCTTTTTGGACTTCGCAGCTCCTTTTGCATCCAAAACGCATAAGTCGTCACAGATGTAAGCGTTACATAGAGAAAGATGACCAATCCCCATTGTCCAAACATAAGGAAAAATACGATAGATGGGCCGATAAGGGCGCCGAAAACCATCTGGGCTAAAAAGAAGAAACTTATGACAGATGCACGTATCATAAGCATTAGACTAGACTAAAAACCTTTCTATCTCGTCGACGAAAAAGACTGCTTATACACAATTAAGACCTTGTTAAGCATCACCGCCCCTTACGGCTCATATCCTTCAACTATGACCAGTTCCGCCTCTGAGCAGGCTTGCCTTATCTTTGCAGCCACCTGATATTCCGGCGAGTGATAACAGGCAAGTGCCTGCTCAACGCTGTCAAATTCAATAACCACATGACGTTGCCGCACTGAACCTTCAATAGCCTCATAACGCCCACCTCTAACGACAAAACGCGCATCATATTTTTCAAACGCCTTAGCTGCAGCTTCGACATATTTTGGATAACTCTCCGCATCATTTATCGTCACATGGGCGATCCAATATCCTTTTGCCATATTCATTCTCCCTTCCTAAGGTTCATGTCTGCTTGCGAAGCAGCATTTGTGTGCACCTGAACTCAGCGATTGTTTTGTCACTCTCTTCATGCCAAATGCGCGAATCCCAAACATGGGTTGTACGACCACGATGAAGCGGCGTTGCCTCCCCCAAAATCACACCCGTCCGGGCGGTTCCCAGAAAATTTGATTTAAGCTCTATCGTCGTGAAGGATTGTGCGTCTTCCGGCAAATTAATAATGCAAGCAAAACCTGCTAATGTATCGGCAAGTGCAATAACACTTGCAGCATGAAGATACCCGTTGGGCGCTAAAAGGGCTTTGCGAATTGGCAAACGGCCGGCAATCCGGTCTTTATCATCACTTGTGATTTCCATACCAACCAGGCCTGGTAAATAGTCCTGAGCGTAGGTATTGAAGGCTTCCATGCTCTTTAATTGTTCTAAATTCATAACCAATCCATTGATCTTGTTAACAAGCTATTCGGATATAGAATATCTATATATCAAGTAGGATACAGCTTGCCTTTAGTCGGCGGTGTAATTAGTCCCCCGACGCTATTGACGCTGACCACCAATCCGTGATTTATGAAAATTTATAATGTCTCATACTCATTTGAAACTTTGAGACATGATCTGAGTCTTTGAGACATGGGCGCGTAGCTCAGCGGGAGAGCACTACGTTGACATCGTAGGGGTCGCTGGTTCAATCCCAGCCGCGCCCACCATTTCTACTAAACCATTTTCCACTAAAACGCGTTTTCTTCTTGAAGATTGGCCTTATTCCGCCAAAGGTTGATCACGGTTTGAAGCACCATTCCCTTTAACCGCTCTATGAGTACGGCGCTTTTTCACCTGATCCTCAACTCCATCAGGGATTTCAATACGGAATGTTGTGCCTCCTCCGGAATCAAGAAGTTCAATCTGCCCACCATGAGCACGAATAAGTTCAGCCGAAATAGCAAGGCCGAGCCCCGTGCCTCCCTTACGCACAACACCTTGGAAGGCATCAAAGAGATGTTCACGAGCTTGTTTCGGCAAACCGGGGCCGGTATCTCTCACTTCAATGGTTACGGCCTTATTATGCCGCACCGCTTTGACCCTGATTTCATCTTCACCGCTTTCACGCGTTTCCGCTTCAATAGCCTGATAGGCATTGCGGCAAAGATTGCTTAAAGCACGATAGAGTTGATCCCTGTCTGCGTGAACTTCAAGCTCGTTCTCAATGTCTATCGCCCATGCAATGCGCCCAGCGCGGGGAAGATTCAGACTTTCGCCAACTTCCTCAACCAGAGGCTTCAAAGCAAAACAGGCACGTTTTGGTGTTGCTTCACGGGCCTTACCATATCTCAACGTATCAGAGCAAAGCCGGATAGCCCGATCAAGCGACGCTATTAATTTCGGAGCAAAACGTTGAACGGTTGGATCTTCAAGTGTGCCAAACCTATCGGAGATGAGCTGGGCGTTAGCTAACATGTTTCTTAGATCATGATTGATCTTGCTCACAGCCAAGCCAAGTGCCGCAAGATGATTCTTTTGTTGAAGCGTATCAGCGAGCTGACGCTGCATAGCGGCCAATTCTCTCTCAGCGGTGCCAACTTCATCGCTGCGGCCGGATAAGGTAATGATCCGTCCGGGATCCTCCGGATCTTTGCCAAAATGGACCATATTGTGTGTGATCCGCCGCATAGGACGGACCAAAAGTGCGTTAAGCGAAAGATAAACCAGAGCGGCTGCAATTAATGAAATAATTACGGAAAGGCCAAAAATTTTGAGACCAAAATGAATCATATCAGCTTTCAAGGGCGCTAAAGGTACAACAATTTCAATATATGGCCCGCCCTCAAAACCTGGCTCCCCCAAAACGCTAATCATTTGATTAGAAGATGAAAAATAGACTGTAAGGGCATCAAGTATAAGTTCTACCGCTGATGCATTTCTCAGATCATATCGACCTGTGGTCACTGTCGGCATGTCAGAACGCAGGAGTATCCGCCGTGAATCGGTACGTCTGAGGACCACCGCATGTACTTTGGCATTTTTCAAAAGTTCTTCACGCAACTTTTCCGGAAGCTCATTGTTTCGCGCCGCTTCAACGGCTAAAGCTGCAATCTGAGCAGCGCCCAGACGTTCTTTCAGCCAATTAACCCGAAAATTTGAAACCGAAGGGACGAAAATAAAAATCTCTGCAAGCATGACAAATGCAATCGTCAGCACAAGTAGCTTCGCTGACAGGCCAATATTCTTTGCCCAAAACTTCTTTATCATTCACAGCACTTGCTTGTGCAGCCCGCTCACGGATGGTGAACGGGGTGCGGTTGAAGATTTTACGTGGTCCGTTTTGGCAACATCAAAAAGCATTTATTCTCATATCTAACAACACCTCTGACTCCATGATCTCCACCCCGGCTAGCCGAATTTTGCAAGAAAACTTATGGTGCGTCGAATCAGCGGATTCGTCAAACTCGATGAATAGTAGGTATAGGCGACCCTCTTATTTATCTCAGTTAGGGTTGGATAAGGCGAAATAAAACTCGTCATAGCACTAATTTTCATAGCTTTTGAAATTGCCAATGCCCACATTTGTATGAGTTCACCAGCATGTTCACCAACGATGCTCGCGCCTAAGATACGCCCCCCCTTATTGGTCACAACCTTAACAAAGCCCTTCGTCGCCCGTTCTGCCTGGGCGCGGTCATTTTCATGATAAGGCCAACGCAATACCCTGATCTTGTTGTACTGTTTCTTTGCTTCCTCCTCAGTCAAACCTACATGTGCAAGTTCAGGTTCTGTATATGTTACCCAAGGAATAGCATTACTGTCGGCTTTTACCGGTAAACGAAAGAGTGCGTTCCGGATCACAATTCCTGCATGATAATTTGCGACATGGGTAAACTGAAGCCCGCCAGCAACATCACCAATGGCATAAACGCGCTTATTTGTTGTTTTTAGCCCTTGAGACACCTTTATCCCATTGCGCGCATATTTGATGCCGGCGGCTTCCAGATTAAGACCATCTATATTCGGACGTCGCCCCGCAGCCACAAGCAGGTGTGAGCCATCTACATTAAAATTTTCATCGTCTTTAGAGAGCGCTGCTCTAATACCTTTGCCACCCCCGCCAAGCTCGATACGCTCAACACGTACGCCTTCCAGAATATTGATACCTTCACTCTTCAATTGATCTAGTACAACTTTTGTGAGTTCCTGATCATCTTTGGCGAGAGCTGTAAAAGCTTCCAGTACCGTCACCTCACAACCAAGCCGACGATGGGCCTGGGCCAACTCCATGCCGATTGGGCCACCGCCAATGACAATTAGATGATCAATCTTTTCGGTATTATCGAAAATTGTTTCATTGGTAAAAACAGGCACGTTGTTAACGCCGGGAATAGGTGGAACCGATGGAGAGGAACCGGTTGCAATAATGAAACGGCGCGCCTTAATCTCATAATCGCCCGCTTCAACGGTGCCTTTGTCTTTAAACTTGCCTTCAGCCTCGATCACCGTAACGCCAAGGCCGGTAAACCGTTCAACAGAATCATTTGGTTCAATAGCAGCAATAACGCTCTTTACGTGATGATGCACTTTGGCTGGATCAATCTCAGGCTCAACCTCGGCAATCCCAAAAGGCTCACATGTACGCATAAAATGAGCACGTTTCCCGGCTGCAATCATAGCTTTTGAAGGTACACAGCCATAGTTAAGGCAATCGCCCCCCATCTTGTGCTTTTCGATGAGAACTACTTCGACGCCCAATTGAGCTGCAGCGGCAGCAACTGATAACCCACCCGACCCGGCTCCGATAACACAGAGATCCGGCGTCAATTGTTGCACCATCTTGGTACCTCTTTCTTGATTGTTGCTCTTTATGCTGAAGTTTTTCGGAATCGTTTTATCACAACCGGGATAAGCGCGACGATGCCTAAAGCCGCCAAAGCGAAAATAAGTTCTCGTGTGACAAGTGCGCTTGGATCAAAGGAAAAAGCACATGGTTCACTGCCGCCGCTTGAAGACTTTTCAGCAAGGCAAGCTTGATAAGATTTTTGTTGTGCATCGATAATACTATCCAGGCCGACGCCCAAATAGCTATAAGCGAAAGTTCCAGGCATTATGCCAAAAAAGGTTCCGAGAAGATATGTTCTAAGTTTAACGCCAAGAAGGCCCGGCGCGAGATTGACCAACCAAAATGGAAAGGCTGGAACCAACCGCAAGAAAAGAAGATAGCTCAATGCATCTTCTTGAAAACCGTCACGGAGCTTGTGAAGCCAGGGACCAGCTTTTGCAGCCAAGGGTTCACCGAGAGCTGTCTTGGCAATTAAGAAAATGATTGTTGCGCCAATTGTCGCTGCTACAACTGTTGCTAACCCCCCGACCAGCCAGCCAAAAAGAAACCCGCCTGTTAAGGTCACCAGAGAGGCTGCCGGAAGTGAAAGGGCGACAACAACAATATAGAGCGCTATATAAGCTAAGAGCGCGAAAAAGAATTTGTCGGAAATAAACGCCTTAAGCGCTTCTCTGTTTGCCGCCAATTGCTCTAGGGTCAGGTATTTATGCCACCCCATCGAAAAAATAAGCGCCGCGACTACACCAAGAATGATAATTGGCAGCAAGCGTTTTACGACCCCCTGTTTATCGTCTTGATCCTGCATCTGTTTTTCGGTTGCCATTGCAGCGCCCTTCTCTCCGTCCCCAATATTCAGTCGAATCGTTAAACCCTAACTACGATTACGATCCTGTATCGTTTAGTTGCCAATCATATTCATAATCATCAATATCTGTAACCGCTTCAATACGCTTAGATAACTGCGGGTTAGCATAACGGCGAATGTGTTTGAGTATGTTTTCTTCTGATTTGCCAAAGTCCTTTCGGAACCATTTATAGATTTTCGAGGCTTCTATTTCATCTTTTCCTTTAATACGCACACCGCGCGGATGGTTGACATAAGCGCGTGCGCCCTTATCCAGCATTTCATTAAGATTAGCGCCTGTGTAGGCGTCTATTGCGAGATTCGGACAACCAATAGATGCACAGTTTACGGCATAGTGGACACGAGGCTCTTGCCAAAAACCACGCAAGATTTTGTGCTCAATATCATCCAAACTGAGCTCAATACCCTTCACCTTTACAACTTTCTTCCCCCAAGGCCCGTCTGCAAAAAGACCTGGCGAAATATCGATATCTTTAATCGAAGCTACCGGATAGTGATCGAGCACGATATCGATCGTTTTGGCATTGTAGAGGTTGACCCAAAAGGCAAATTGCTCCTGGCGGTTTAGCTTGGCAACGTCAACGGCTTGCAACGCCTTGAGGTAGTTTGTGAGGGTCGGCCGGCCATTTTTCTTAAAACCCGCATAATCGACCATGTTAAGGCCGTCAGGGGCCGGTTTTACGTATGCTTTCAGCAGCTTATCCCAAACCGTGTGGTCAACGGTACTTTTTGACGTTTCCTCCGCTTTTGAAAAGGCATCCTCCAGCTCTCCAGCAATTGCCGGCATAAAGCTTGTGGCAGCAATAAACGCAAAAACAACAATTGTTTGAAAATATGGCCGCGATTTCAGACCCCCTGTCCTAAAACCTCGATTTGGCTCAGAATTTGTTGTAATTTGTGGCATTTCATCCCCTTAAGCTATTCAAAAGCATCATTTCACCAGCAATGCCTCCACGTGATAAATGTCAACAAGCCTTAGATAAAGGATAGAATGGCCATGGGAACCCACTCTCAAGCCTTCGTGATGGCGTGTCAGAAGAATTGATCTGCAGAGCACGGATCATTTATTGATATAAATAAATTGATATAAATAATATGTCGCAAATTAGCCCGACTTCGGATTGATTGACTTGAGCTTCTCTGCCTCGTATAAGCGCAGGAATCCTAATGACTACCTAGCCAAGATAATTGCGGCATGTACTGGGGGTTATGACTCATCAGACTTGCTGAGCATGAGGCAAAATCAACGGAGAATTCGCGTGAAACGCACTTATCAGCCAAGTGTGCTTGTTCGTAAAAGACGGCATGGGTTCCGGGCGCGCAAAGCAACAAAAGGTGGGGTTAAAGTCTTGGCTCGCCGTAGGGCGAAGGGACGTAAAAAACTATCCGCCTGAAGATATATAGAGAAGATATATAGAATCGTCCAAATATCGGATCGGTTATATTTGCCCTTGAAACGCAGTGATGGCCTTTGAAACACTAAAAAAACGTACAGATTTTTTGTACGTTCAAGGTGGGCAGAAATGGGCTACTCCGTCTTTGGTATTGCAAGCGAGAAGGCGGGCCTCCAAATATAGCCAATGCAGCAACGGCAAGAACGGTCTTGGATTGGACGATAGACACGATGAGCCAGCTCCACCGCGTTTCGGTTTTACGGTTACTAAGCGGATGGGAAAGGCTGTCACACGTAACCGGATTAAACGCCGCCTGAGGGAGGCAGTTCGCTTCGTCGGCCCGGATTATGCCAAACCTGGCTACGATTATGTCTTGATTGCCCGGCATGGCGCATTAAAACGGGCTTTTTCTGAGGTTTTGGAGGATTTGCAAACGGCGTTTCGCAGAGTTGAGAATAAGGCATCTAAAGCTAGATAGGCGCTCGCCAATGCTAAACGCCGCTGAGGCAGACAATTCCCATGGATGAAAACAATCGTAATTTTCTTTTAGCTGCAGTGTTATCAATTTGCGTCCTTGTTTTATGGCAAGCTTTTTATGCCGGCCCGAAAATGAAGGAGGAGCAAGCACGCAAACAGCGTGAAGCGCAAAAGACCCAACAAACAGTTACTGCACCCACGAAGCCGGGGGCACCGGGTATCAGTGCGCCAAGCCAGCCTAAGGGAACGAGTGTATTGCCTCAGCCGGGCGCAACACTCAAGGTTGGAAAAGACCGGAAAGCAGTACTAAAAGCCTCGCCCCGCGTAGAGATCAATACACCGAAACTCAGAGGATCTATTTCACTGAAAGGAGGGCGTATCGATGATCTCGTTCTCAAGGATTACAAAGTTTCCACCAAGGATGATAGTGAGAACGTCACTCTGTTCTCACCTGCCGACAGCCCCGAGCCTTATTTCGCAGAATATGGCTGGGTGACAGATACCGGCAGCGCAATCAAACCACCGACGCCTGAAACCGTTTGGCAGGTAAAATCATCTCGGCCCTTAAGCCCCTCAAGGCCTGTCACACTTACTTACGATAATGGTGAAGGCCTTGTCTTCCTGCGCACCATTTCGGTTGACGACAACTATATGTTCACCGTCAAGCAGTCCGTGGAAAACAAATCGAGCAAGCCCGTAACACTTTATCCCTATGCGCGGATCTGGCGTGGCCAGCAACCTAAGATCCAAGGTTTTTTCATTTTACATGAAGGATTTGTCGGCGTCCTTGGCGAAGAGAGTTTGCAAGAAGTCGACTATGATGATGCGATTGAAAAGAAAACTCTGACATACAAGCAAACAAAAGGCGGTTGGCTTGGGATTACTGACAAATATTGGGCTGCGGTTCTCATACCCGATCAAAACGTTATTTATGACGGCGCATTCTCCGACCCGGACACAACGGCGAAGGAGGATTTTCAGGCCCATTATATCGCCCGCTCGGTAGAAGTTCCCGCAAATGGGAAAGCGGAGTTTAATGGCCGGCTTTTTGCTGGAGCTAAGCTCACACATTTGGTTGACAGCTATGAGAAAGACCTAAAAATCGAGAAATTCGAGTTGCTCATCGATTGGGGGTGGTTTCATTTCCTGACCAAGCCGCTCTTTTATGCCCTTGATTATTTTTACAAGCTTGTCGGCAATTTCGGCGTTGCTATTTTGATCGTGACCGTCCTCATCAAGCTCGCCCTGTTTTGGTTTGCCAATAAATCTTATGTATCCATGAGTAAGATGAAAAAGCTGCAGCCGGAAATGCAGCGCATCCGCGAGCGCTTTCCGGATGATAAGGTTCGCCAACAGCAAGCGCTTATGGAGATGTATAAGAAGGAAAAGGTCAACCCGATGTCGGGCTGCCTTCCGATCTTGATTCAGATCCCTGTATTTTTCGCCCTCTACAAGGTGCTTTTTGTCACAATTGAAATGCGCCATGCCCCCTTCTTTGGCTGGATACAGGATTTGTCCGCACCTGACCCTACATCGATGTTTAACATCTTTGGCCTCATTCCATGGGACCCACCTTCATTCCTACAAATCGGCGTTTGGCCGATCCTTATGGGCATTACGATGTGGGTGCAGATGAAGTTAAACCCGCAGCAGCCCGACCCTATTCAGCAGAAGATTTTCACATGGATGCCTGTGTTTTTCACATTTCTCTTAGCCCCTTTCCCTGCAGGCCTGGTCATCTACTGGGCGTGGAACAATCTCTTGTCCATCATTCAGCAATGGGTGATCATGAAGCGTCAGGGTGTAAAAGTGGATCTCTTGGACAATACCGGGTTTAACAAACTCAAAGAGTTCGGGATAAGTAAGCTAAAGGCCATCAACAAACTCAAAGCAGGCGGTTCAGGCAAGACGTGAGCGGAAAAAACTCACCGCAAGAACACAGAGTTCAACCGACCGGTGCGGTTGCTCCGCCACCTATCTTGGCACGTTTTGACGAAGCATCCCTCGGAAACGGCGAACGGCTTTTTCGCAAACCTTGTACCTTTCTCAAAGGGGTGGTTGATGTTGGAGGTTTGCCTGATAGTGATAGGCCTGAGGTCGCTTTTGCAGGGCGTTCTAATGTTGGAAAATCAAGCCTTCTAAACGCCCTCGTTGGACGCAAAGCCCTTGCCCGTACCTCTAACACGCCTGGTCGAACACGGGAAATCAACTACTTCATGTTGGACGAAATTCTTTATCTCGTTGATATGCCGGGCTATGGCTACGCACGCGCTTCAAAATCTCTCATTAAGGGATGGACTGGGCTTATTCACGACTACCTCAGGGGGCGTTCGGCTTTACGCCGAGTTTTTCTTCTTATCGATAGCCGTCATGGCCCCAAAGAGTCGGATTGCAGCATTATGTCACTTATGGATGAGGCCGCCGTTTCCTACCAAGCGGTTCTCACCAAAATTGATAAGCTCAAGAAATTTGAGTTTGAAAAGATCCTAGAAAAAACGGCAGATACTTTGTCAAAACATCCTGCCGCTTACCCTTATATACTTGCAACCTCATCTCAGAAAAAAAAAGGTATTGCCGAACTTCGGGCAGCCATTGCGGAACTCGCGGACTATTAGGAAGCCATGAGGACGGTTCCAATAATATAAATAAGAGTACCTACAACCACATAAACAAGCGGGTTGGGAGGTTCGTACTGTGTATCATCCTCAAAGCTTACGTGACGAATATAAGGCATATCATCTTGATGAGGTTCGGCTGACCTATCGGATTGAGAACCTTGTTTAAGGTCCTCATCACCCGTTTGCGGCTCTGATTTCTGCTGATCGGTGTCGGATACTTTTGGTGCTGGAGGAACGGGATAATGATCGTTCTCTATTGTTCTGCCAAATTGACAAGTTTGAGGCCAGTCCGATTGTTCCGGGAATGGGGTGGTGATGGTCTCATAATCTAAGCTTTGATCATCCTTTTGCTGCTGTACATCACATTTCTGACCAATATCCAGTCCCCATTTGCCTTCAGGCATATTTGAAGCGCTGGCAAGCGTGTGAGCAAAATCACTTTTCTCCCCGGCACGACTATTTTCAGTTTCCTCTGGTTCGCGAAGGTTTTTGGCTAAGATTTTTGTTTGTTCAAGACTGGCAAAAAGATGGTTCTGGCTGAGAGATCTCTTTTGCAAATCGCGCAATTGATAAATGCGTTGGTCAATGGACGACTGTCCCTCAGCTTCACGAATTTTGGCTTCAAGAGCTTGAAGCAGGCGATAATCGGTGTTCGTGGCAAGTTGTTGTTCCAATTTATCCATGAGTTCATCCGCTAATTTGAGAATGTCATTTTCGGCAACTTCTTGATGATGAGATGCCTTTTTGCACTGGTCAGGCCCTTCGAGCAGCCTAGTCGTAGTCGAGGTTTTATTCTTCGCTGGGTGATCTGATCGGTCACCATTTTGTATGAGAATAGTTTCGTCTGATGTTGCACATGACATATGGGCTTGTAGGATTTGAGAGGCAGGGGTCGCGCTGTCTTTCAGAATGCCCTCAATAACAAGTCGCCCATCAAGATAATTTTGCTTTTGTTGCTTGGCAATGAAATAGGCCTCTGCAAGACAGCGTCTAAGAGCGCGCGATGTAACCCCTTCCGGCTTTTCAATCTCACAGTGTTTGTCTATGCATTGATCGTCAATGATCTTTGTTAGAGTTTGTCGCAGCTTATTCCGGTCAATATTTTTTTCGACGAGAAAGGCTAAGCTATCGACATCATCCGTCAGTGCAAAAAGGAAGTGCTCAATGGTAATCGTTGGACTTCCTTTGGATCGAGCTCTTGATGCAGCCCTTTTGAAAGACTCCTCAAGATGGCTGGGCACCGATAATGCAACCCATTCCTCTAGCGAAATATTGTCCATGCAGCACCCTAATGTTGGGCCTTACATCAAGCAATTTTAGTGCCAGAAGGTGATATGGCGTAGATTAACGGTTAAGCCTAACTAACCCGTTTGTGTTTTAGGATCTGTTGAGCATCCCGCGTTTAGATGGAATTGCTCGGATGCACTCTCTGTTTGTCGTGCTTCTTATCGGAAAACCGGCACCTATTTTTGCGGAATATGCTTTAGATACTATTCTTTCCTAGCATACGCATTGTCATCCCGCCCATATGATCCTGCATCGATTAGTTTCCAATCATATTCATAATCATCGAAGTAAGACCGAATTTGTTGCAATTAGATTGGTAAATGCCACCCTCATTCAATTTTAAAATTAAGCCAAGCTCTAACTAACGATTATCGCCTTTGATCCATACAAGGGTTAACTATGATCTGCCGACATATTTGAAACAATTGGACAATAAAGATTTTTTCAAAGCTATTTAACCATGGCGCTTAATAACAAATAAGCAGTCATTGAAAACAGGCATGGGCATAATAAGGAAGTGTTTGTGCACGTCTCATTAGATAATCTTCTGCACGTAGCGGTAGATTGACTCGCCATATTTAATGAGCAACCCACCAATGATCGCCACCATGCCCCAGCCTATGACCCGCATCAGTACATCCATAAAATTTATCTGAACCTTTACGTCAATTTTTTGCTCAGGCAATGCGCTTTCAGCAATGACACCTTGTACGCCGATGGTCCGTGCGGAGATGACGAGATTTAATGTTTGTTTGCCACGGGCCTTAGGAGTGATTGTCCAACTCCAGCTCGCATAATCATCTCCCAATGGCTCTAGCTGGTTGTCTATCCATTGAGTTTCTGGCGAGGCACTTTCGATGACAAACCCGCCCTTTGGGGCACGCACTTCAACAGTCATGGCTTCCGTCAAACGAGCTTGTGGATGGAGCCCTCTCGTATTGCCACCCCCCTGTTCTGAATCTTCTTCATTCGCTCGAATGAGTTTCACAGCAACCGTTGCTGGTTTACCAATCCACATCTTGCGTGGAATATTCTCGACCAATTGCCCTGCGTCAATCACGGAACCGGGAATCCTATTGCTCATGGGTGAGGGGGGCCGATGACTTGTGGCATTGCCTTGGCCACCCCCCGAAGGATAAGGAGCTTGAGAATTGGATACTGGCAATGGAAGCTGCGATGCAGGTCGAGTTGGCGATTGCCGGGAACGCACGGGTGGAGGTTTCATATGCGGAAGCGCTGTATTTGAAGGTCTTCCAGATCCAGAGTTTGGTGCAATGGCGGAGTGGTTGATAGATACATTATTCGTTGTTGCCGCTATTCTGTCTGCTTCCACCCCTTCACCTTTTTTGAACCCTATTATTTCGCGAACCGAAGATAATATTTCGTCTACCATGGCTTCTTTGTCGCCACCTTTTATGTGAACTTGTTCCGCCGGCGCCGATCGAATTGCCGGAGCGCTTGTAGGGCTTGCCACAACTGTACCTGGATTACTTTGGGCTACGGGATAGGTTTGTTGATATTTTTGTTGCGGTGGTGGAGCCGACGTTGGATGATTTGCGCGCATTCCCTGTTGCTGCGCCTGTGCTCCTCTCCCACCTCTAAGGTTGCTTATCGCTACTTCAAATGTTAGGCCGTGGCGCTTAAGGATCTGTGACGCCAGGCTGGTTCCTTCACCAATCAAAGCCGCCAGAACGATTGCACCATCAATGTGCGCCCTACCTGATTGTTCAGCTGCAGCCGAAGCATGCGCTAAAACTTTTTGCAAACCTTCTGTGGGTTCAAGTTTGACATCTTCCGTCGTTACGAGCTGACCGAGTTGGGTCGCAATAAAATTATCTAGATTTGCTTTGAGGCGGGCAATATCAATTTGACAGGCTTGCAGTACGGCACCGGCTTCCTGATCGTCAAGAAGCGCATAAAGAAGATGTTCCAGCGTCACGATGCGATGCGAATAGTTCTTAGCCGCACCTCTGGCACGCTCAAGGGTCATCAGCAGATTTTTGGACTTGGTAAACCACCCAAGACGCTCCGCAAAAGACTGAGGCATTAAGGGTTTCCTCCTAACCACCGCACCTCATATCGTCCGATACCTCTTTTCGCCTGCGATAATTTTATAAATGACAAGGCGGTAGATGAAGGACAGAAATTAGGCCGAACTCATCCCTGTGTGTCCACGACACCGTTCTAAGATCAATCGAGACACTATCCCGATGCACTAAGTTACCGGAATTTCATAACAATGAAAGTTTTCTTTGCGTGCTACAATATGTCAAACTCATACCCTCACGTAAGACATATTAACCTCTTTCTCTACGTCTTAGTTCAGGATATGAAGCATTAAGGGCTATTTTACCAGAATCCACGGATCTATCGTAGAAGTATTCAAATAGGCTAAGAATAATGGCCACGGACGAAATTAACGACAAACAAACTCCCCATACACAAGCAAAAATCCTTGCTGAGGCGCTTCCCTATATGCAGCGCTATGATAGTCAAACTGTGGTCATAAAATATGGCGGACACGCTATGGGAGACCCAGATCTAGCTACAAGTTTTGCGAAAGATATTGTGCTTCTAAAACAAAGCGGGGTAAACCCCATTGTCGTTCACGGCGGCGGACCTCAAATCGGCACCATGCTTGAACGCCTCCAGATTAACAGTGAATTTGATGATGGGCTACGGATAACGGATAAAGCTACCGTTGACATCGTGGAAATGGTGCTGGCTGGCTCAATTAATAAACAAATCGTTTCAGCAATAAACAAACAAGGAGGTCAGGCCTGCGGTATTTGCGGTAAAGATGGCAATCTTATGATTGCCCGCAAACTAAGGCGTAAAGTAACCAACCCTGACTCAAATATTTTGAAAGTAGTTGATCTTGGGTTTGTCGGTGAGCCGGAAGAAGTTAATCCCAATATTGTTGATGTCATTACGCAAAGTGATTTAATCCCAGTGATCGCCCCGCTCGGCATTTCACGGTCAGGGGAAACTTATAATATCAATGCCGACACATTTGCTGCAGCTCTCGCGAGTTCCTTGGTCGCGAAACGACTGCTTTTGTTGACCGATGTGGATGGTGTTCTCGATGATGACGGGCAGCTGATTAGAGAGCTGACCACAGAACAGGCCAGAAGGCTTATCTCCGACGGCATCATAAAAGGTGGTATGATTCCAAAGATTGAAAGCTGCATATCCGTTGTTGAAGAAGGCGTTGAAGCTGTGGTTGTTATTAATGGTCGTGTACGACATGCGGTTCTTTTAGAGCTTTTTACCGAACATGGTGTTGGAACATTGCTGGTGCGTTCAAATGTCGTGTGACCTATTTTCGGCGGAGAAGGTTTTTCACAAACTTCTATAAATAATTATGCTTGAATATCAAAATAGTCAGTGTAGCCTCAATCAGGCTTTTAAAAATACGCAGGTCTGGGTCTTTGACCTCGACAACACACTTTATCCCGCTGAGTGCAATTTATTTGCTGAAGTTGATCAGCGCATGGGGGACTTTATTTCAAACTTCCTCAATGTATCTTTCGAGGAAGCCCGCCATGTCCAGAAAAAATACTATTATGAATATGGAACGACGCTTGCAGGTTTAATGGAGGTTCACAAGCTTGAGCCTAAACGCTTCCTAGATTATGTGCATGACATTGATCTCTCGCCGGTACAAGAAGCACCTGAGCTTGCTCAAGCCATAACCGAATTACCAGGCCGTAAGTTTATTTTTACAAACGGCTCCCGCAAACATGCAGAAAACGTCGCCGGTAAACTCGGCGTGCTTGATCGTTTTGAAGATATTTTTGATATTGCAGCCTCTGACTATGTCCCGAAACCTCATCAAGGTGCTTATGACAAGTTTTTGCAGGCCCACAACGTTAAAGCATCAAGCGCTGCAATGTTTGAAGACCTGCCGCATAATCTGAAAATGCCTCATTCGTTAGGCATGGTCACGGTTCTAATCAGATCCAGCTATTTTGACCATCCCGCACAAAAAGAGATTGAAAGAGAAGATGATTTACCTGAGCACATCCATCATATAACTGAAAATTTAGAAGGTTTCCTCTCAAAACTCACTGATCAATCTATGCAAACCTGAGTTATGGATAAGCTACATCCTCTTGAGGCCCTACACACTCGGAGTCATTCCCGCGAAGGCGGGAATCCAAATGAGCCTCACCGACAGTGTAGCGTTGTTTGATTTGGGCACGACGGTTCTGAGAGAGCAGTTTGAACTTATCTTTTTTGGAAAAGAGACGTTTTTATCAGAAGGAAGCTCACATTTGGATTCCCGCCTTCGCGGGAATGACGGCGTTTGCGGCTTGTGAGTGCATTAATCTCTCACCATATTTTCTTGAATTGGTTGTAAATTAAAAAGAACAGATCACATCTCTTATCCATAACTCAGGTGATGCAAGAAATTACGGTTTCAGATTTACCTGAAGAGATATAGCACGCTTAAAGATTATAAGCTTCCTTAATCGTATCCCATCCCTCTTGCGCCGTTTCCACAAATGAAAATAATTTCAGGTCCTTAGGCGAAATCGTACCTTCCTCTGCAAGCGCCTCAAAATTGATAATACGCCGCCAAAAATTTTCACCAAACAACACAACCGGAATGGGGTCTACCCGCCTGGTTTGAATAAGGGTCAAGGTTTCGAAAAGCTCATCAAGCGTCCCATAACCACCAGGAAAACAAGCAATTGCTTTGGCCCGCAAAAGAAAGTGCATCTTACGAATCCCAAAATAGTGGAATTGGAAACAAAGTTCCGGCGTGATGTATCGATTGGGGGTTTGCTCATGGGGCAACATAATATTGAAACCAATGGAGGGTGCCTTTGCATCTCGTGCACCGCGATTGGCAGCTTCCATAATACCTGGCCCCCCTCCTGATGCTATAACAAATTCTTTGCCACCCCGAGCATTGACCTCCTCCGAAACCAATTTTGCAAATGCCCTAGCTTCCCGGTAGTAACGGGCATTGGCCTTGAAACGTGCTAAGTTCCGTTTTGTGCGCGGTTGAGAGGTTTTCCCTGGTGCAGGAATACGTGAACCACCAAATACAACGACTGTTGAGTTAATCTGGCGCTCAGAAAGGATGAGTTCCGTTTTTAAAAGTTCGAGTTGTAAACGAACCGGGCGTAACGCTTCCCGGGTCAGAAAATCCGGATCATCAAAAGCCAAACGATAGGCCGGTGATTTTGTCTGCTGGGTATCAGGACTTTGCCGCCAAGCAAGAATATCTTCCTCAGACGTTCTAAAGGTACCTTTGCGAACACGTGTTCTTTTAGACAAATTAGACATGTAGTTCCTCTCTCCGTCTTTTTTGGTAATTTGGCAGACAATAGGCAATTGCGCCCAGCTCCTGCTTCGCATAACGTTCCAACCAACGACAAGTCAACGCGATAAATCAAGGATCCACTTCCTATGAGCCAGTCAGAACTCAAAACAATCATTGAAGACGCCTTCGAAAACCGGGAGAACATTAGCACCTCAACACAAGGCGCCACACGCGAGGCTGTTGATACGGCATTAGAACTTTTAGATAGGGGAGAAGCGCGTGTCGCCGAAAAAACAGACGGCACATGGCATGTCAATCAGTGGCTCAAAATGGCCGTGCTTTTATCGTTTCGCCTGAACGATATGAATACAATTGAGGGTGGACCCGGGTGTGCCCGATGGTGGGATAAAGTTCCTTCAAAATTCGCAAATTGGAATAGCAACAATTTTTCGGACGCCGGTTTTCGTGCCGTACCAAATTGCATTGTCCGTCACTCGGCCTATATTGCCCCGGGCGTTATCCTAATGCCGAGCTTTGTTAATCTCGGTGCCTATGTAGATGAGGGAACTATGGTCGACACGTGGGCGACGGTAGGTTCTTGTGCCCAAATCGGGAAAAACGTTCATATATCCGGGGGCGCTGGCATTGGCGGCGTTCTAGAACCTTTGCAAGCTGGTCCTGTAATTATTGAAGATAATTGCTTTATTGGTGCACGCTCCGAGGTCGCCGAAGGCGTTATTGTTGGAGAGGGTGCGGTTCTATCTATGGGGGTTTATATCGGCCAATCTACAAAAATCGTAAATAGGGAGACAGGTGAAGTTCATCGTGGCGTAGTGCCGCCTTATGCTGTGGTTGTTCCTGGTAGTTTCCCAGGAAAACCGTTGCCGGATGGCACTGCCGGCCCATCGCTTTACTGCGCCGTAATTGTTAAGACAGTCGATGAAGGAACGAGGGCAAAAACCTCGATCAATGATCTGCTGAGGGATTAGTGCCAACATACAGGGCGGGGGAAATCATGGATCTTTTGTGGCTCTTTTTTAATCTCAAAGGCAGAATCTCCAGAAAAACCTTCCTACTCTCCTTTCTCGCATTGGAAGGCGCAAGAATTCTTTTCACTGTTGCTCTGGCGCAGCTCATGAACATCTCATGGCACGACTACTGGGAAGGAACACAGGATAGTGCTGCTTTGGATCTTCTCGTATACAGTCTTTTTACCTGGCCCTGGCTTGCAATCGCTTTTAAACGCCTTCACGACATAGACCATTCAGGCTGGCGAAGTGTGGTTGTTGGCGCGCTAATCATTCTTGCGGGTCTGCAGGACTATATGGGAATCAATCAGATGGATCTAACGGTCGACCCCTTCTATTTTGTACAAATCCTCCTTACCTTGGTGCTTTGGTTCTGGCTCTTATTTGAGATGATCTTCCTCAAAGGCGTTGCTGGTGAAAATATCTTTGGCCCAGACCCGCTTCTACAAAAAAAGGAAACCCTGCACTCAGCCGTTTGAGTGCCACAGTTTGAAACCACACTCTTGGAAGCCTATTCATCAATCATGGAAATCATGGACGAGCCATAATGTACCGTAAACTTGACCCAGGAAAAGTCATCAAGACACTTAAGAGATTGAACAAACGTATCGATGAGCGCTTTCCTCAATCTGGGTTGAATGATGTTTGCAAAGAACTCGTTGAGGTCGCGCATCAAACTGAAAAAAGGGCAGAAGCAATTTCAAAACCCAATATTGCCCTTCGCATAGCTGTTTGGGGGATTATTGCTGCCGGTATCGCGGCGCTTATTTATATTCTGAAATTGCTGAATATTGCCCCCCCACCCTCTAAAATCTTCCCCTTCTTTCAAGGTATGGAAGCTGCAATGAATACAGTCTTTTTGGCCGGAGCCGCAATCTTTTCTCTCACAACGTTAGAGGCACGAATTAAGCGACGCCGGGCCCTTAAGGCACTTGATGAATTGCGGGCTATCGTGCATGTCATCGACATGCACCAATTGACCAAAGATCCGGGTGTGCTTTTGGGCCGGGGACCGGAAACAGGTTCATCTCCAAAACGAGAGATGAACCAATTTGAACTTATGCGGTACCTGGACTATTGCAGTGAGATGTTGTCCGTATCTGGCAAATTGGCAGCTTTTTATACACAGAACTTCAGCGATACAGCCGTTGTAAATGCGGTCAACG
The DNA here is from genome assembly GCA_965224165.1 of Methyloligellaceae bacterium. GTDB lineage: Bacteria > Pseudomonadota > Alphaproteobacteria > Rhizobiales > CBDCYM01 > CBDCYM01. Next base: position 3,926,320 of record CBDCYM010000011.1, read on the forward strand.
AACTGGAAATGCTGGCGACAAATTTAAGCCGCAAGATTTGGCAAAAGATCATGGTCCTGGAACTTTACCAATCCAAGGAATCTTCTGACCTTCAGAACACCACTGGTACGAATCGGCAAAAAATTGAGGGTGACCCAGCTCCCGCTTAGGAGAGAACCATAAGGAAGGAAGCGGAATGCTGAACCTGATTAAATTATTTACGAGTTTTAACGGCCGCATCGGTAGGTTTGCGTTTTGGTTCGGCATAGCTGTTCTGGCGATTGCAGGAACAGCTCTCGCGATTCCGGCGTACCCAAATATTCTTTCAGACAATCCATTTCGTGGACTTCTCAAAAATTGGCATACATTGGGACCTTACGGGCTCTTTATCAGCGTGGTTTTGCTATATCCAGCGATGGCTATTGTTGTGAAACGTCTACACGATCGCAACAAAGGTGGTTGGCGAGCAGCTTTATTTTGGGCTCCCGCCCTTATTCAAACTGCAGCGACTTTCACCGGTTGGACTCCCATGCTTGAAAAAATACATAATCTGACCACTTGGGTTATGGGTTACCTGATTGCTGTAGGCATCTGGTTTATTATCGAGTTAGGCTTCTACAGGGGGACAAAAGGGCCGAACAAATATGGTCCAGGTCCTTGAAAACAAGCTGCTAGACAGTACCTTGGCATTGAAACTTGGTATAAACACCCCTGAAATTTCATGAATATAAAGAGGCCGGTCTCTTGTTCACTGCAGATCCTGTTAAATTTACTCAAGACCTCGTTCGTTGCCCAAGCATTACACCTGAGGAAGGTGGTGCACTAAGCTATCTTCAAGATGTGTTAAGCGATGCTGGGTTTACCTGTTACAGGTTACCATTTTCCGAGCCTGACACGCCTGATGTAGACAATCTTTATGCCCGGATTGGAACCGATGCGCCGCACCTTTGTTTTGCCGGCCATACCGATGTAGTTCCGCCAGGCGATGATGATGCCTGGACACACCCGCCATTTGCCGGTGATGTAGAAGATAGCTGGCTCTACGGCCGCGGGGCCATAGATATGAAGGGAGGCGTGGCGTGCTTTCTTGCGGCCACTCTACGTCATCTTGCCAATAGGGGCTATAAGTTTGGAGGATCTATAAGTTTTCTCATAACGGGTGATGAGGAAGGGCCGGCTCTCAACGGCACACGCAAGATGCTGGACTGGCTTCATGATCGCAGTGAAGTGCTTGACCATTGTTTACTGGGCGAACCCACCAATCCTGAGGCCCTTGGACAAGCCATAAAGATAGGTCGGCGGGGCAGTCTTAACGGCGTTCTAACTGTAAGCGGTAAACAAGGTCACGTGGCCTATCCTGACCTTGCCAACAACCCAGTGCCGGGTCTTTTGCTGGTGTTGAAGCATTTTCTCGACAAACCTCTAGATGAGGGGACAGATCATTTTGCCCCTTCTAACTTGGAGGTAACAAGCATTGACGTACAAAATCCGGCGGAAAATATTATCCCTGCAAGTTCTGTCGCAAAATTCAATGTCCGTTTTAATGATCTTCATACGGCAGAGAGTCTTAAAGAGCTTTTGCGTGAAAGAGCTTCAGAGGCGTTGGTGGGAAAAGACCTTCGGCACAGCTTTTATTTTCGCTCAACAGGGGATTGTTTTTTGACAGAGCCAGGCCCTCTTGTTGATATCCTCGCAAAGGCGATTACGGAAATTACCGGCTTAACCCCGAAGCTTTCAACAGGTGGAGGAACATCCGATGCCCGCTTCATCAAAAATGTTTGCCCGGTTATAGAGTTTGGTCACGTTAACTCAACAATTCACCAAGTCGACGAGCGGGTACAAATTTCAGATTTGCATATGCTAACCGAGATTTATCAAAAATTTATCGAACGGTATTTTGAAGCCTTTAACTAAAAAAGCGGCCTTCATCTAGAAGGCCGCTTTAATTTTGGGCAAAACAAGATGCATTAACTTTGCATAACACACCCAATAATATTTTGATTTACCCGCTTAATAGCCATAACCGCCGTGACAACCATGCCGACGGAGGCAACGACGCCATCTCCAGCCATGCCCAGGCCAACGGAATGAACAACGGCGGCGCCATTTACGACAGTAATGATGGCCATGGCCGTGGCCGTGGCCGTGATGCCTGCGACAGCCATGCCTGCGGAGGCAACGACGCCATCTCCAAGTTCCCCATCCCCAACGATGGGCACAGCGGTGCCTCCAACGACGGCAATAGCGACTGCGATGGCGAACTTTTTCAACCAACCCGTCACCAGCTACGGTGGTGTCAAGGAGTTTAAGCTGCGGCAAAACTGTGGCAGCGGACGCATTTTGTGGTGCGAAAGCAAAGAATGCAAAAAATGCACCTGCAATAAGAAGTGTTATTTTATGCATGAAACTCTCCAATATACGGTTAAGTCTACCGTGATCACGATATTGTGCGGGAGCTGAACCCAATATGAACACTTCTGACAGAAATTGCACAGCTTTTTGAATTCATCCCCCAGAATTCGTATGTATAGAATCGACTTGTGGTCGAAGTGAGACCTTAGCGTTATGAGGCTCTAAGCCGTAGTGATAATATCATAATCCACACAAAGCAAATAAAGGCCATGGGCCGGGGCAACCGGTCCACAGGCTGTTCTATCCCGAGCTTCCAAAACGGACGCCATCTGGCCAACTGGCCATTTGCCTTCACCAACCAGTTTTAGTGACCCTACGATGGAACGAACTTGATGATGCATGAACGATGGTGCTGACGCCATTATCCTGATTTCGCTCTCCTCTTCATGCACAGATACCACATCCATAGTTTTCACCGGCGATTTTGCTTGGCAATGAACGGACCGAAAAGTCGTAAAGTCATGGCTGCCGATGAGGGCCTGCGCGGCTTCGTGCATGGCTTTTGCGTCTAAGGGTGTGTAAACTTGCCATGCACGGCCCCGATCAAGGGCTAAGGGGGAACGACGTACAATAATCCTATAGAGATAATGGCGGGCAATCGCGCTAAAGCGAGCGTCGAAAGCCTCATCGGTCTGAGCACAATTAAGAATGACAATAGGATCCGGTTTAAGGTGAAAATTGAGCGCATCTCGGACAGTATCTGAAGGCCAATCCTTGACAAGATCGAAATGAGCAACTTGACCAAATGCATGAACACCCGCATCGGTTCGCCCAGCTCCGCTTGGGAGAACGTCTTCGCTAGAAAATGCTTTGATCGCTTGAGCTAATCGCCCCTGGATCGAGGCGCCATCTTTTTGTACCTGCCAACCAATAAAGGGAGTACCATCATATTCAATTGTGATACGGTAACGAGGCATGGCTCAAGACAAGCCCTCAAGTTTAAATCCCCGCAAAAATTGCTCCGCATCCATAGGTTTTTTTCCTGCACGTTGTATCTGAGTAAGTCGAACAGCTCCTTCCCCACAAGCAATTGTAAGATTATTGTCCAAAATAGTCCCTGGCTGGCCTCCTCCTTCAGATTTCTCGGAACGTAATACTTTGATCCGCTCTGTCCGCCCCTGCGTCTCAGCCTCAAACCAGGCGCCAGGAAAAGGCGAAAGTCCGCGAATATGATTATGTATGTCCTGTGCAGTTCTGGACCAAATAATCCGCGTTTCACTCTTGTCAATTTTTTTAGCATATGTCACCCCTTCTTGCTCCTGGGGTACGGCATCAAGACTACTTCGTGAAAGTGCAGCAAGGGCACGCACCATCAAATCCCCGCCCCGGCGTGCAAGCACATCGTGCAATTCACCTGCGGTCATATTTGGTCCTATAGGCAAGTGTTCGCCTAAGTAAACCGCACCTGTATCCAATCCTTCATCCATCTGCATAACCATTACACCGGTTTCCGTGTCCCCTGCCATGATGGCACGCTGGATCGGAGCTGCGCCACGCCAGCGAGGCAAAAGCGACGCATGAAGATTGAGACAGCCATATGTCGGAGCTTCAAGAATAGGCTTTGGCAGAATAAGCCCATAAGCAACGACGACAGCGACTTCAGCATCGTGAGATCGGAACTGCTCTTGCGCAGAAGCTATCCGCAAACTTTTTGGAGAAAATACAGGAATCTCGGATTGTTCCGCAAAAAGATGCACTGGCGACTTCCGCTCTTCCATGCCACGGCCTGCGGGCCTTGGAGGCTGAGTATAGACCGCAACAATATGGTGACCTGCATTGAGGATCTCAGAAAGTGTTGGGACGGAAAATTCAGGTGTGCCTAAAAAGACAACGCGAAGTGTCATGACTCAGCCCTATAAACATGAAAATCACAGCGTTAGCGCTATTATGCTGAAGTGCTTTATAGCATCTGAAAGCGGAAGAAGACTGCTTAGAGTGGAAAAAATCACTTAAAAGTCGTGGTTTCGTCCATATAGGGCTTTCGAGGTTGCAAGACCATCGGATGCTCTGAAGTCTCAGAGCTTTTTTCTGAATATTTTATTGGGGCCTGATATTCTGCAGACAACGTGTCGGCCATATTAGCCGGATTGACCATTCGTGAGAACTCGCCCTGCAAAAAGACCTTTCGTTCTCTCAGTAAAGAAAGGGAAACTTCGGCCTCCCGAAGAGACGTGCCTGGTGTTTCTATGAGTGTGCGGTCAAGGGCTTGACCATAAAAGGCGATCCGTTCTCCGAGCACCCGGAAAACGGCCCGGATCACGGCGCGGTTCTCCTTAATACGACCGCGAATTCTTGCCCGGTCTCTCTCTGTGTAATCTTCATGATTAGTAGCAAGAACACCTTGACGAGTAGCGTCTGCACGAAGAACCGTTCGTGCCGCCCTGGCGAGACGGTCAAGCCAATAATGATCAGCTTTAAGCCTTTCTGCGATAGCCTGGAGCCGTGTTTCACCACTCATATGTCCAGCATGGCTCAGATGATCCGCATAAGTTGCCCGTCCACTATGGAGGGTTTTGACAAAAAGCGGCTCTGGAAGCTTGTTGTGAAAATGAGATGCTGATTTACGAAGCTCAATTTCATCAGCCGTAAGCGTAAATCTCGGCTCTTTGTCATCAAGAACGCTCGCTACACTCGCAGTATAATGACTGATTTCACTATAAACGAGTGAGGGTTTCGTGCGGCCGAAATCATCATTAAGTGTACAGCCCACATTTGCGCTTGCAAAGAATGTCAATAAAGCAAAAAACCTTATAGCCAGACGGCCATTAAGATACCCCCCCATTGGTGTGCTCCACCCTGGCTCGCTTTGCCGTAAAGAATTAGGCCCTACCCTAAGCCCTAATTCCAAAGCTCCTATTTCTCGCCTCTCGCCTCACAGCTCGAAGGCTCATCAACCGGCTCATGGTCATCTGACTGGTGACGTTCAATACGTATGCCAGGAAAAATGACGATTTCTGCCGGTCCTTGTTCACTACGTATATGGGCATGCTCCTCACCATCTGATGAAGCACGACCGCAGACGCGGCGAAATTCTAAGATCGTGGCCATCATTGCCCTCCTTGACCTCTTGCCCGAGACATTCAGGCACCGGCAAAGCCCGGCTGAGGCCCTGTCAATTAGGACAGGTTCTGAGCGGCATTGGACGCACGTTATGCTTAAAAAAAGGTTTAAGTTGATAAGTAAACCCACCGCATCAACGAGTGACCCTACCACTCCAACATTGTCAACTTTGAAGCAAATAACCGGCAAGAAAATGGCGAGCTTCACGATCTTCTAATTCGATGACCCAAATGTCTGGATCTAAAAGGAATTGTCGTTTGAGATAATCTTCCGCTTCCGCTTCGCTAACAGGTTTTTCCATAGAAAGCGCCCACATGCGCCCCACTGGTTCAGGACTAAAAACAGAAGGTGCTGGTCCATAAATCCATACCTTATCATCCAAGGCATTGACTTTGATAAATATCGCTCCTGCATCTTCATGCCCTTTACGCACAACAACTGCAGGAACCCCCTCAACAAAACAGCGTCTAATGTAGGCTTTGACCCAGATCTCAGATTTCACCCTCATAACCTATCCTTGCCAGACCGTTCGAGAAGTATCATTTGTGGTTTTAACGACACATATCTGAAAGAGAATACACAACACATTCGTCAACAAAAATAAGTTCATTAGCTTGCTCTGGACTCACGCGTTCATCGTAACCATTTATCAATCAAGCTCTTTTTGCTCGTTTGACTGCAGATCTTCTTGCTGCCCTGAAATAATTTGTCACAGAAAGATCCAGGGCTGGCCACATTCCCGGCCAAAGAGACATGCAGACTCTAGCGGGTATAGCAGTTCAAAAAAAATGATTTTGGACCAGGGTGCTGCAAATGTTTATTTACATCATTGGCCTTTTTCGGCAAATGGCCTCTTATGCCTTTGGTAGCCTGAAATTATTATTCTTAGGCTTAGTGATTGTTCTAATAGGTATGAGCAACGGTCAGGCTGCTGTTGATCTTGAGTCTTTTTACGGGCAAAGCAAAATCATTAAGCATGAAAATACTCCAATTCATTTGCCGAGCCATAAAAATTTTGAGAAAGCCTTTAAGCCGTTTATGCAGTTAAGAACTCAGGACTTTAAGCGCCAGCACGCACAAGGACCTTCGCAACAATCCGTTATATTGTCGCGGAACGCAAGCCCGGGAGACCGTAAGATCCTAACAGGTGTAATGGCCCTTATTTTCGCAGCCATGAGTACATTAACGGTCAGTTTATGGCGGCATTTGCATAAAGTTTATGCATATCCGCAAACTCAGCGGAAAAGGAGACGTTGATGTCGAAGGGACGCTCACCGTTACGCCTCATGACCAATTACATGCGCCACGCTAGCTGGACTGAACGTCTCGGCATGGTTCTCATTTTAGGCGTTACACTTTTCGGGTTATTTCAGATCGGACAGGGCCTCTTTATCAAGGCCAAGGCGAATATCGCCCATATGCTGTTACAAAACACATGGACACAGGCTTTTGAGAGCGAGCCGGCTTTTAATAAGTCTTCGCCCCATAGCCTAGCGACGTCAAAACGTAACCTAGCGCAGTCAAAAACCCAATTGGGACAAAGAGCCGTGGTTCTCGGAGGTGTAAGCGGTGAAGCCATGGCACGCACACATGGCGATCACATAGAAACATTGCCACCAAAGCAAGCAAGAGTATCCATCATCCCCGCCCTTAACGTTGGCGACCGCATCACAGTAACCACAATGGCTGGCAGAACCTCGACATTTGAAGTTACGCATTTAAAAAACATCGATGGCAGCATGTCCGGCATTAACATGGACGAGGTGGCCCAAGGCCTGGTACTTGTAACTTGCCTGCCATTCGAAGCGGCACAAACTGAGCCGCTTTGCTTTGCCGTGAAGGCAGAAAACAAGCTACCAAAAGCTGGCCCACAAATCATTAAGAGTATAGAGCAGCATCTATGATAAGAGACGAGAGAAGGCAATAACGCTCAATAACAGTATAAACAAATGCCTTTTTCATAATGGCGATCAGCTATGATGGAAATCAGCTCTCCAATAGACGCCGGGCAATAACGTGAGCCTGGATTTCAGCAGCACCTTCAAAAATATTGAGAATGCGCGCATCGCAAAGGACCCGGCTTACCGGATATTCCAGCGCAAAACCATTACCGCCATGAATCTGCAAGGCATTATCCGCTGCGGACCAGGCAACACGTGCCGCTAGCAGTTTAGCCATACCGGCTTCGACATCGCAGCGTATATCTTGATCTTTCTCTCGTGCAGCAAAGTAAGTGAGCTGGCGGGCAATCATAATTTCAACCGCCATCATGACAATCTTATCAGCAATACGCGGGAAACCGACGATTGGCTTGCCGAACTGAATGCGCTCTTGGGCGTATCTGAGCGCAAGTTCAAGGGCTGACTGGGCGACGCCGATGGCGCGCGCAGCCGTTTGAATGCGGGCTGCTTCGAAAGTCTGCATGAGTTGTTTAAAACCCTGCCCCTCCGTTTCGCCTAAGAGATTGGCCGCAGGCACCTTAAAACCATCGAAAGAAATGTCATATTCCTTCATACCCCGATACCCCAGCACTTCGATCTCCCCACCGGTCATACCCTCTGCCGGGAACGGGGTTTCATCTGTGCCGCGTGATTTTTCAGCAAGGAACATCGAAAGCCCCTTATACCCCTTCTCATCAGGATTGGTCCGCGCCAGTAAGGTCATCAGATCAGCACGGACTGGATGGGTGATCCAAGTTTTTTGTCCAGTGACCTCATAAGCGTCACCTTGTTTGACAGCACGCGTTTTCAATGATGCGAGATCAGAGCCCACATTGGGCTCGGTAAAAACCGCAGTTGGCAATATCTCACCTGTGGCAAGTTTTGGGAGCCAATAAGCCTTTTGCTCATCTGTCCCACCAGACAGAATAAGTTCTGCAGCGATTTCCGATCGTGTGCCAAGTGAACCAACCCCGATATAGCCTCGTGAAAGCTCTTCAGACACGACGCACATTGACTCTTTACCCAAGCCAAGCCCGCCGAAATCTTCAGGAATCGTTAAGCCAAAAACGCCCAACTCAGCCATTTTCTCAATAACGTCCATAGGCACATAAGCATTAGCGAGATGCCACTCATGAGCATGTGGCACGACTTCCTGTTCAGCAAAACGTCGCATTTCCTCGCGCATAGCCTCATAGGTTTCATCAAGGCCCGTATCACCGAATGTTGCCGTTCCCTCCTGTTTAACGATCAGGTCAATTATGCGTGCACGGCTCTCAGGCGTGTTGCTTTTGCTTATTAGTTTACTGACGGCACCACGCATAAATACATCCACGTCCTGTTCCGAGAGCCCGAGCATGTGCAACCGTACAAACTCACCCTGACTCATCGGAATACCGCCTGAGATCTGAGCTAGATATTCAGAGAATGCCGTCTGTGTGATGAGAGCTTCAAGCTCGCCAAAACGACCTTCTTCGCGCAGACGTGCGGCGTAATTCGCCATTTGCTTCAGGGCCTCAACATAAGTGGCAAGCCAGGCTAACCCATGCGCCGCATTTTGATTAAGCTCCAACGCTTCGTTATTTACACGCCCATCAACAATAAGAGTTTCTTTGAGCGATATTTTTGCCTTTTTGAGCAGAGTGTCTGTAGCCGCAACAACCTCAGAGATCAGATCTGTAAGATCAGACAGAACCCATGTCTCACTGGACAAAGGACGATTTGCATCAGCCGCACCGGTCATAATCATTTGCTCCTAAAATGGAATCCCTCACGCCTTATATAACGACACGCATAAATAGTGACCCAATTCATTGCGTCACATACGCTGCGATTTTTATGCCTACATGAGGATAAAGATAAGGTCTAACATTATTAGAAAGATGCAACGCAATGAAAGAAAAAGAAAAAAATAATTCCATTACATACCCCAAGAAAAATCATCCTCTCAAATCTTAAAATATAAAAACTCGTTTAAAAACAATGAGTTGATAATCACCTCACCATCAGACGTGATCGCAAAAAGTTATTTTATTACAACTAGATAAAGTATATTATTAATGTAATTTCTTAAGATATTTTATGAATATAAATAAGACTATATATATTGTTTCACGTACAAGTATTATTGTGTGGAAATACGTCAAAAAAAAGGTATATATTCCATACTTATTTCTTGTAGTCTGAGCGAACAGACCCATCCGCCGCAGAAGAGGGCGCGGTACACCCAAAGCCTTACACGTGGAGGTATCCGGATGTAAGGCTGACTGCAGGCATAGCCTGCAAGCGCCAAAGGACCATATGGCCCGGCCTGGCGCATGCTCATAACTTTTGATGAAAATCAATTATGGGCAGATAAATGAAGAGCCCCCGGGGTGGGGTGGGGGGTGGGAGCTGCATGGACGTCACACCCAGGGGCTCTTCTACGCGGGGAGCGGTGGAACGCGGGGAACTACCGCCGCTCCCCCCCAACCAACGGTCTGGCTTTATAAAAACCAAGCCCGCTAGCTGATCTTTCAGGAGCTTCTTGGCATACTGCCAAGTACACAACGCAACTAACGCTACTTCTACGCAACCTCGTCGCTTAAAGCGCCAGAATTAAGCGCAGAACTCCAACATCTGAATTCTTTTCTGGCTGTCATCCCAAATCATTACCTCTGTAAAATCAGATTTTTGATCTCCAGAGTGTTGCTTTACCAAGGCTAGTCTCGCCAGGTCCCCGACAACAGATGTTGTAACCCGACATTAGCTTTACATCGTTGTTGTTGCCTCCCATAAACATAACGAGATAAACACCAGAGGGGATTGGTGAATCTCGCTACAGTCTCAATACGGCACTGACAATACGGCATCCTCGTGAATATGCTATGGCAAAACGAAGGCAATTAGTGGAAAACAATCAAAAATCCTCTACATAGTGATATTTTTCACAAATTTATCTACTTTTATTTCGAAATATTACAAGATTTTACCGTATTGCAGCTCTCCTGTGAACCTTTCGGCTGTCTTAAAGTTGTTTATTAGACTAATTTCCGAATCACTTGTTCTAAAAGGGAATTCTAAAATAATTTTTCGAGCTAAGTGAAACGGCCAAAGCCTTGACATACACAACCATTTGTTGTGCTGGAAGTTTGTATTGGAAGCTCGCTTTGTTCACGCCTCTTGTTCACGCCTCATTGAAATAGCTTCATTGGTATGTGATCACCAGAAAAAATATAGTTTCCTTTATCTTTCAATAGATTAAGGAAACTATCATGAGAGTTTTTCTCACGGCTTTTTTTACTCTCACAGTTTTCATGGTATGGGGTGTAACGTCCAGTTACTCATTTACCATGGATCAGGGGCAGGTTACGACAAACCAAATTGTTATGGCTAAGAAGTGTAAAGCGGGTTTTGAATGGGATTCCGACACCAAAAAGTGTATTCGCAAAAAGACACGTGGATCCCATTAAGACCAAGAACCTAATCCAAGCAGCGATATGAATATCTCACATCGCTGCTTAGTAGGTGGCTAAAAAATAAGAATTTTTCCTATATTTTCCAAAATCATACCCTTTGTTGTGCAACATACTCTCTTTCGTGAAGCAGACACGTGGATACCTCTAAAAACCATCCACCATCCCCTGCCACCCGCCTAATTATCGCAGAATATGGCGGGTGGCAGGGGGTGGTGGATGGCCCGAAGGGAGTATTTACAGATGCCCACGTCACGGCAAGGGCAATGCTTCCTGTTCTCTCAAAATTTTACCGCTATCGGCATCAATCTCCTGAAGTTTTACACGATAGCCCCAAAGCTGCGTGAGATGCTGCAATGTATGATCGCATTGCTTTTTATCGAGCAAAACACCGTTTCGCACCCTATGGGTTACGGAAAGCCGCCTCGTTCCGCTCAGATCAGCATCTGTTATGCAAATATCAGGATCCTGAGACGAGACATCATACTGATGGGCAAGTAACCTTCGTATTTGGCGGTAACCACTTTCATCATGTATTGCCCTGACCTTCATATCGGGTTCCTCTGCTTCGTCATGCAAGGCAAAAAGTCGGAAATCCCTTATCACTTTTGGACTGAGAAATTGCAGAATAAAGCTTTCATCTCGAAAATCGGACCAGGCCTCTTTTAGTGTGCCGAATGCATCGCCATTTCCGGCAATATGCGGGAACCACGCCTGATCTTCCTCTGTTGGATTTTCCGACACCCGCTTAATGTCCTGCATAATCGCAAATCCAAGGGCATAAGGATTAATCCCCGAATACCGCCTGTCATTAAACTCCGGTTGCATCACGACGGAACTATGCATGTGCAGAAACTCAAGCATTGAGCCTTCACTGAGCCGCCCCTTTTCATAAAGACGGTTCATGATTTCATAATGAACGAAAGTGGCGCATCCCTCATTCATCATTTTTGTTTGCCGTTGTGGATAAAAATATTGGGCAAGAACCCGCACGATCCGTAGGATTTCTCGCTGCCAATCCTCAAGCCTCGGCGCATATTTCTCGAAAAAATAAAGCATGTTTTCTTCAGGCAAACCGAGGGCACGCTCTTCCTCGGGAGAGCCAGTCTCATCTTCACCGTTTTCGATATCTTCGATGGGTGGCCTGGGTACTGTGCGCCACAAATCATTGTAGACCGCCTCTTCATATTCACGGCGGCGCAGTTCACGCTCTTGTTCTTGTTGCGGTTTTAGTGGACGCAAACGCAGTGGATGACGGCTTACCCCTTGCCGCATCAGCGCATGAGCTGAATCGAGTATAGATTCGACGGCTTCAAGACCGTATTGCTCCTCACATTTTGTTACATACCCCTTGGCAAAGGAGAGATAATCAATAATTGCGTCGGCATTGGTCCATTGGCGAAAGAGATAATTATTCTTAAAAAAATGATTATGCCCCAAAGCAGCATGAGCAATAACAAGCGCTTGCATCGTGGTAGAGTTTTCCTCCATCAAATAGTTGATACAAGGGTTGGAATTGATGACAAGTTCATAGGCCAATGCACGCATGCCTTGACGATAGATTGCCGCTTCCCGAGCAAAGTGCTTACCAAATGACCAATGACGATACATGAGAGGCATGCCTGTCGAGGTATAGGCATCCAACATCTGCTCCGCGGTAATCAGCTCTATCTGATTGGGGTAGATATCCAGGCCCAATTCCTCAATGCCGATAATTTCAATTTCATCGTAAATTTTTTTTAGAAGATCAAACGTCCATTCCGCTCCATCAAAAAGCGGTTTCACCTTTTTCTTTTTTTTTGATTTCGCGTTCATAGCCCCTCTCAGCTCTTGGCCCCACTTGATGAGAAGAGTTCATGAAAAACCGGGTAAATCTCATCCGGAGCAGATACACGGCGCATAGCAAGATGTGGATGGTCTTCAGCTATCGTTTCATAACTGGACCAGACAAGGCTTGCTCTGTCTTTGGCAAAAGATCCCACTTCGATATAGGCGAAGTACTGACAAATCGGCAGGACATGCTGATCGAGAAGTTCAAGGCAGTTAGCCATATCTTCAGCAAAATTTTCACCGTCTGAGGCTTGGGCTGCATAAATATTCCAATCATCGATTGGGTAGCGGTCTTCGACGATTTTCAGCATCTCTTCAAATGCACTGGAAATAATTGTCCCTCCGGTTTTACGGCTGCGAAAAAAGGTTTCTTCATCCACCTCACTTGCCGTACTCGTATGACGAATAAAGACGATTTCCAACTCCCGATAATGGCGGGAGAGGAAAATGTGCAGCAAAATATAGAAACGCTTGGCCAGGTCTTTGAGGGCCTCAGACATGGAGGCAGAGGTATCCATTAGGCAAAACATAACGGCCTGTGTTGTCGGTTTAGGAATAGGTTCAAACCGGTTATATTTAAGATCTAAAGGGTCAATAAAAGTGATTGTTCTCTGCAAATGCCGCAGTCGGACAAGCTCTTTGCGAAGAGCGTCTAATTTTTCCTGATCAGGACTATCTTCAGATTCCAGCTCCTCCAACTCTTGCTCAAGCTTTTGGATTTCTTCCGTTTTCGGGCGACCAAGCGCGATACGCCGTGCAAGGCTATTACGCATGGTTCTCGCTCTATTGAGCTTTGCCGGTGGTCCATCGGTCATGAAACCAGCGCGGGCCGGTTTCGATGCGTCAATATTTTTGAGCTTTGTCTTTATAAAATTTGGAAGGTTCAAATCTTCAAAAAACAGTTCCAGAAATTCTTCCCGCGTAAGCGTGAAAACAAAATTATCCTCTCCCTCTCCATCCGGACTTCCTCCACTACCTCCTTGACCAGAATCCTGAGTGGGCTTGGGAATATGATCCCCAACGACATAATCTTGATTGCCTGGAAGAACAAATTCACGCCCACCTGCGGCCCGTCCGAGGCTAAAAGATGGTTCACGCAAACTGCGCGCATTGATCCGCATTTTTTCACCACCATCAACCTCAGAAACCTTACGCTTGCGCAAGACCTTACTAACCGCGTGACGTATCTCACTTTTGGCCCGGCGAATAAAACGTTGTCGATTGCCAAGGCTTTTGGATTTTGGGTTAAGGCGGCGATCTATAATGTGCATAGCTCAGTATAATCTGTTTGCGGCCCGGAGCGCAAAACTGTAAGTCAGCTTTTGTAAAGAAGTCCCGCTGCAGAGTATTGCTGTCTCAGCATAAACCGTGCAGGCGGGGTGCAACTCCTGTCCGGCGCAGGAAAGTCCAGCAAAGAACAATTTGGCGAAGGGGAAGCCATCTGCCTCATCGTCATCCCTGCGAAGGCGCATTGCTGTCCGGGAAAATTTGGAAATGCATCTCCACTTGTTGTATGCGGAGCCTTAACGGCATACTCCAATAACCTCCCCCCTGGAGGGGGAGGTCGGCACGGAGTGCCGGGTGGGGGGGATTCATGAGAAAACCTATACACTTGAATCTGCCTCCGTCACCCCCATCCCAAACACCATGCGCCTTAGCTCTGGTAAGCTAAGGCGGTGGCGTTTGGCCTTCCCCCCTCGAGGGGGAAGGAGCGCAAGTGGCACCGTCAGAACCAAGTCCCGATACTCCGAGATAGCGTTATGTCTTTTTATATCAACCACTTTTCACCTTCACCTAAAAATTCCCCGGACACTAATGTGCGAAGGCAGGGATCCAAATGTGAGTCGAATGTGGATTCCCGTCTTCGTACACTGTTGTCCGGTTTAATTCAAAAGGTCGATATCTCCGCTGGACGGGGCTACAAATCCCGTCCAGCGGAAGCATGTTAAACGAACTCACTTGAGCTTAGCATGCTCTACTTCTTTGATATCGATCAATTTTTCTGCATTCGAGTGAATCCACTTGAACGCAGATTGATCTAGCTTGACTTCTTAACGCGCATATACCATTCAACCAAACGGCGTACCTGCCTTTCCGTGTAACTTCTTTTCACCATGCGCTCGACGAATTCATTGTGTTTCTTTTCAATTTCGCTGTCTTTTTTCGCACCGAAGCTGATGACGGGTAAGAGATCCTCCACCTGACTAAACATGCGTTTTTCAATAACATCCCGAATTTTCTCATAGGACGTCCAATTCGGATTTTTACCACCGTTACGCGCTCTGGCCCGAAGTGAAAACTTCACGACCTCATAGCGGAAGTCCTTCGGGTTCGCGATACCCGCCGGTTTTTCAATCTTCGAAAGTTCCTGATCCAAAAGCGAACGGTCCAACAATTGCCCCGTATCAGGATCTTTAAAATCATGATCCTCAATCCAGGCATCAGCATAAGCTACATATCTGTCAAATAGATTTTGTCCAAAGTCATGGTAGGATTCGAGATAGGCTTTCTGAATTTCATTACCGATAAATTCCGCGTATCTCGGAGCGAGTTCTTCTTTTATGAATTCGATATAGCGGTTTTCTATTTCCTCTGAATATTGTTCACGCCGAATGGCCTGCTCAAGAACGTACATGAGATGCACAGGATCGGCTGCAACTTCTTTGTTATCAAAGTTGAATACCTCGGAAATGACCTTATAAGCGAAGCGTGTAGACACCCCATCCATACCCTCGGTCAAGCCCGCCACATCTCGATATTCCTGGATAGTCCTGACATGAGGGTCGGTATCTTTCAGGCTTTCCCCGTCATAAATTCGCATTTTTGAAAACAGGCTGGAATTTTCATGCTCCTTAAGGCGCGTTAACACAGAAAATTGTGCAAGCATTTCGAGTGTCCCCGGAGCACATGGGGCAATTGATAACTCGCTTGTTTTCAAAAGTTTTTCGTAGATCCGCTTTTCTTCCGTAACCCTTAGGCTATAAGGAACTTGGATGACGCAAATTCGATCGAGAAAAGCTTCATTATTCTTGTTCGATTTAAATTTCTGCCATTCTGACTCGTTTGAGTGAGCCATAATGATGCCTTGATAAGGCAAAGCCCCAACATTTTCAGTGCCCACATAGCTGCCTTCCTGTGTTGCCGTAAGCAGAGGGTGCAGCATTTTAATAGGGGCTTTAAACATCTCGACAAATTCGAGTACGCCTTGGGTCGTTCGATTGAGCCCGCCGCTATAGGAATAGGCGTCCGCATCATTTTGGCCGAAGAATTCAAGTTTGCGGATATCCAATTTCCCAACAAGGGCAGATATATCCTGATTGTTTTCATCACTCGGCTCTGTTTTGGCGATACAAATCTGTCGGAGCTTGGAGGGATTTAGTTTGACTACTGAAAATTTGGATATATCTCCACCAAACTCGTCCAACCGTTTTACAGCCCAAGGAGACATATGCCCTGTAAGCCTGTGACTTGAGATTCCGTATTTTTCCTCCATCACATTTCCCATGGTCTGCGGATGAAACAGACCAAGAGGGCTTTCAAAGACTGGGCTTATTTCGTCTCCTGCGCAAAGAACATAGATCGGCCTTTTTTCCATCAGCTCCTTAAGACGTTCCGCAAGCGAGGATTTGCCACCCCCAACGGGGCCAAGCAAATAGAGAATTTGCTTGCGTTCCTCTAAGCCTTGGGCGGCGTGGCGGAAAAAACTGACGATGCGTTCAATCGTTTCTTCAAGTCCATAAAAATCTTGGAAGGCTTGATAAACTTTGATTGTCCTGTTCATGTAGATACGTCCAAGCCGAGAATCTTTCGACGTGTCTATAAGTTCAGGCTCTCCAATCGCTTCCATCATACGCTCAGCCGTGCTGGCATATAATGACGGATCATCCCGACAACACTCTAGATATTCTTTTAGCTCAAACTCCGTCTCTTTAGCGCTCTCATAAGTCTCAGCGTAAAGATCGTAAATTTCATCTGTCGGTGTCATGCTCGGCCTCACCCTTATATGCAACTCCAATATATATGAGATCTCGTGCAAACACTATGTAGACCTACCATTTAAAATAATTTTGCGGGTAGATTGCTGCAAATTGCACTCCTTTGTCTGAAAGTATTATGAATCTTAAATCTCTGTAAAAAAAGGCGGTAGGAGTTCTCGTGATGTTCGTTAAAACGCAGCGTTTCTATGACGCTATATATAGCTGGAAGGATTATGAACGGGAGGTGAAACAATTAAACGAGTGGATTACACGTTATAAGCGAACATCTGGCAATACTATGCTTGATATCGCATGTGGAACAGGTATCCATATTTCATTTCTGCACAAAGATTTTACTGTGGAAGGACTGGATCTTGACCCTGACATGTTAAACCTTGCCCAGGAACGCAACCCTGGCGTGTCTTTTCATCAGGGCAGTATGACTAATTTTGATCTCAATAAACAATTTGACGTTGTAATTTGCCTATTTAGCTCAATTGCTTACGCCAAAACCGTCAGCGGTTTACAACAAGCCGTAGCGACCATGGAGCGGCATCTCCGCCCTGGAGGAGTTCTTATTATTGAGCCCTTTTTTACACCCGAAGAATGGAAACCTGGTCGCGCCAATGCCCGATTTGTGGACCAGCCGGACATAAAAATTGCACGCATGACTGATTTTAGTACTTGTGAGAGTCCGGCAATCTGCGACTTCCATTATCTCATTTCAACCGATCAAGGTGTAAAATATGAGATTGAACAACATGAATTCGGCCTCTTTTCTCATGGGAACTACCAAGAGGCTTTTGTAAAAGCTGGCTTAAACGTAATATTTGATGAGGAGGGTTTAATGGGCCGTGGGCTTTATATTGCGATGCACAAATGCATGCCACAGCCAATAAACTAAGTATCTCTAAATACTCCCTTCGGGCCATCCACCATCCCTTGCCACCCGTCTAACTATCGCAGAATATAGAGTGTGGCAGGGGATGGTGGATGGTTTTTAGAGGTATCCAACTGCAAAACCCATCGCTTAATAGATTCTGCAATTCCTTATTTGGCTCTATACGCTGCCATCCCGACCAAAGGTGCCTGTTGCTGCAGTGCCGATCGAACCACCACTTTTATCGGCAGATGACACTTTGCCCCCTGCTACCTGGTAAAGTCCGCGACGGCCGGAAACAGGCGAAAACGCATCTGTCAAACCGACCATGGTCTCCGCTGCACCCAGAACAAGAAAACCGTCTGGCGCCATTTGCTTAGCTATCCGTTCGAGGATACTCGCCTTGGTTTCTTGATCAAAATAAATCAAGACGTTGCGGCAAAATACGATATCAAAATTGCCCAAGGATCGATAATCATCAAGAAGATTAAACGTGCGCAATTGAACCATCGCGCGAACAGATGAATCTATTTGCCATACGCTGCCGGTTTGTTTGAAATACTTAACAAGCAATTGAATGGGGAGTCCTCGCTGGACCTCGAACTGACTGTAAAGTCCTGCTTTGGCCTTTTCAAGAACCTCAGCGGACAGGTCTGTTCCGATAATTTCGGTTCGCCAGCCCACCAATTTGTCCGCCATTTCTTTCAGCAGCATAGACAATGAATAAGGTTCCTGGCCCGTTGACGCTGCGGCACACCAAATTCGAACCCGCCTCTGAGTAGTGCGCTCCGCAAGCATATGTGGCATCATAACTTCTTCGAAATTCGTAAAAGGCACTTTGTCTCGAAAGAAAAAGGACTCATTAATAGTCATCGCCTCAGTGACTTCACTGCGCAAATTTTCACTGTTCATTTTATTTAAAGCGACAACTAAAGCTGATAAGGACTCAAAACCGTTCTTTTTTGCGACCGGCTCCAAGCGGGATTCGACCAAATAACGCTTATCTTCGGTCAGCACAAGTCCCGAACGGTCTTTCAGCATATCTCGTAGAAATGAAAAATCTTGCGGCGTCATTAGACACCTCCCCTAAGCAAAGAAATAATTTTCGGACCGATTTGATCTAGTGGAAGAACAGCACTGCATGCGCCGGCTGCCGCCGTAGCACCGGGCATACCCCAGACCACACTTGTTTGTTCATCTTGGGCGATAACGCTGCCACCAGCATCGGCAATAATTTTTGCACCATTGGCCCCATCACTACCCATACCCGTTAGTACAACACTTAAAGTCGCCGCCCCAAAAATTTTGGCAACGCTTTCAAAAAGTGGATCAACAGCTGGTTTGCAAAAATTGACTTCAGGCCCATCTTCAAGCCGGATCACCGCATCAACACCCTTTTTTTCTATTTTCATGTGCCTACCACCAGGTGCGACATAAATATGCCCAGACTTCACCAGCTCTCCATCTTCTCCCTCTTTTGATGGTCGCTTGGTTGCGCGTCCAATATGTTCAGCTAAAATTGTTGTGAACGTTGGCGGCATATGCTGAGTAATCAAAATCGGCGTCTTATCCAAAACATGCGCTATAGTCTCTAAAACTTTCAAAAGCGCCTGAGGTCCTCCTGTCGAGCTTCCTATTGTCAGAACACGCGGCGAAACATTAGAAAACGATCTGAGAGAGATGGTTTTCTCATTCGCTTGAGCAGCTGTTGCCGGTGTTTTTTGCCCGAGCTGTGTACCTTTCGCAGTCGTTCCTTGTTTTGTGTGTTGAAGCGCTCTTGTTCTAGCTGCATGGCGACTGACTGCCTTTATTTTTTCCAAGAGATCGCGACGGAAATCAGAAGATGTACTAACGCCGCTGTTCCCCTCAGGTTTTGGCACATAATCAGTTGCGCCAAGCGACATGGCTTTAAGACTGATTTCAGCATTACGCCGCGTCAAAGTCGAAGCCATAATCACTTTGACATTTGGCTTAGCTTCTAGAAGAAGTGGTAAGGCCTCCAATCCGTCCATAACTGGCATCTCAATATCGAGTATCACCACATCGGGATCAGAGCGGGCAATATCATTAACCGCGAGCTTTCCATTGGAGTGCCGAGCTATAGCTTCCATTCCATCTTCTTCATTGACCCAGCGCGAAACCAAGCCACGGACGACAGCAGAGTCATCCACAACCATCACACGAATAGGATGATTTAACTTCGTGTTTGATGTGGGGGCATCAACGGCTGTAAATGCCATGGAATTGCTCCTGGAAGATTAAATTAGACCCACTTCCTGAAGCTTTGCTTCGATAATATCGCGATCGAAGGGCTTCATGATATATTCGTTTGCACCCGCATTGATCGCTTGCGTGATATGATCTGCATCATTTTCCGTTGTGCAAAAAATCACCTTGGGCTCAGAGCCGCCGGCTTCACTTCTAAGCGCAACAAGAAAATCCAGGCCATCCATAACAGGCATATTCCAATCGAGAAGAACTGCATCAGGCATCTTAGCGCGACATTGATCAAGTGCCTGCTGTCCGTTTTCAGCCTCAGAAATCTCAAAATGCATTTCTTCTAGGATACGCCGTGCCACTTTGCGGATAACACTGCTATCATCCACCACAAGGCAATGTTTCATTTTGGACTCCTTCCTCAGCCCTTGCCGTTACCGGCACCTAAACCTCACACAATCACTTATTAGGCACTATGCTGCTTGGTTCGAATCTACGAGATCAAGCACCCGATTTACATCCAGAATGACCATAAGCTCTCCATCTAAGCGCTGTACGCCAGCGGAAATCAGGCCCCAACGTGGATCGAGATTTGCTGGATTTTGTTCGAAAGAAGATTGAGGCAAACGCAAAACCTCGCCAACTTCATCAATAACCAAACCATAGGATTCACCATTGAACTCAATGCCAACAGCCATTTGTGTTTCCCCATCCTCTTGCTTGGGAATGTTAAGCCGCCGGCGCATGTCAATCGCTGTTACAATACGTCCACGCAGATTAAGCACACCAGCGACTTCTTCTGTCGCTAAAGGAACTTGAGTAATGGAATCCGGCATAAAAACATCCTGTACCTGCTCAATAGGCAAGCCGAATAATTGCCCAGCGATTTTTACCGTGACATACTCTTCGGTCGAGTTTTCTCCTGCCGAAATCGCAGTTTTTACGCCCGCCTCACTTGTCATGCCGCTACTCCTATGGTCGTCCTGCAATCTTTCAAGGTCTTAATGAGCCCCTCCCGATCAAACTTTGCTACGTAATCGAGAAAGCCCACTTCGCGACTCCGTTGAATCATCTTTGGTGATGTATGCGAAGAAAGTGCAATGATTGGCGTTTGACCCCATGTCGTGTCATTGCGGAGTGTTTCGGCAAACTCAATGCCGTCCATACCGGGCATTTCAATATCTGAAACAATGACATCAAACTTGATGCCTTGCTCTTTGAGATTAAGAGCAACTTGTGCCGATTCAGCCAATGTCACATTATAACCCGCAGCACCTAATAATGGGGCAAGCATGTTACGGAAAAACGCGCTGTCATCTACGAGCAGGAGCTTCAATTCACTTGTCTGTTTTATCTCCTCTTTGCGTTCCAACCAATCATCAAAGGCCTGTGGCAGATAGTAGCCGATGTCGATCACCTCGGTTGCCTTGCCTTTCACAACAGCGGAACCAACGATTCCCGGCTTATCGGACGCAATTTCCACGTTTAAGCGATCCTCGACGATGTCCACGATCTCATCGACCACGAGCCCCATTGAGCGATGCTCATCTGTGAAAACAAGGATCGGTTGTTGGCCTGATTCTTTGTGACCTGTAGCACCATCTATATAAATCAACGGCATCAGTACGCCTCGATATTGGACGAGGTTACGGTTGTTAGAACGTTCAATGGTTGCAACATCAATATCTTCAAGACGCGTCACAAGCGATAACGGAACCGCTTTCAGCTCTTCGGAACCTGCACGGAAAACAAGCATGGTCGTGACTTGGTCTCCAACAAGATCCGCGACCGTCACGGCCTCATCTTCCTGGGTAACAGCAGCACCACTTTCCGCTGCAACCTTTTGGGCGATGCCGTTTGGATCGATGATCATAATGACGCTGCCGTCGCCTAAGATTGTGTTGCCAGAGAACATTGTTATGTCGCGCAACATGGTCGACATAGGTTTGACAACGATCTCCTCAGTATGGAAAACGCAGTCCACCACAATACCGAATGTTTGGTTGCCGACTTGGGTCACAACCACAAAAGCATTGGGATCTGAAGCAGCGCTCTCTTCGCTACTATCTTCGGTCTTACCTTCTTCACTATTGTCGGAATTCTTGTCAGCAACAGCATCTTTTTGATCTTCACCAGACTCCTCTTTGCTATCAGCAATTTCCAAGTTGAGAAGGTTTCTTAGATAGATGACGGGCAGCAGCTTATTCCTGAGCCTGAGCAATGGTGTGTCATTGATCATTTCAATCCTGTGCTCACCTTCATTGTGAGCACGCACCAGCTCAACGACTGAAAGCTGTGGAATAGCAAACCGCTGGCTGGAAGCCTCGACGATCAATGCTGAAACGATGGCAAGCGTCAGCGGGATTTTTATGTAAAAGGTTGTTCCCTTACCCTGCTCTGATTTTAAATCGACCGTGCCGCCAATAAGTTCTATATTGGTGCGGACCACATCCATACCCACGCCTCGGCCAGAAACATTGGTGACTTTTGCGGCAGTGGAAAGACCAGCATGAAATATATATTTGTAAATCTGCTGCTCGGTCATTTTTTCGAGATCGGATTCCGTCACCAATCCATTTTCGACTATTTTTGCTTTAATTTTTTCGAGATTGAGTCCTCGCCCATCATCTTCTATCTCAATGATGATATGGCCACCTTCGTGATAGGCACGTAATGTTACCCTGCCAATCTCAGGCTTACCGACTTTAATTCTTTCTGGAGTGGTTTCAAGACCATGATCAGCTGAATTCCGGACCATATGCGTAAGAGGGTCCTTAATCTGCTCAAGAACCTGGCGATCAAGCTCCGTTTCAGCACCTATCATCTCAAGGTCAATCTTTTTATCGAGATCACGAGAGAGATCCCGGACAATTCTCGGAAGTTTTTGCCAGGCATTACCGATCGGCTGCATCCGGGTTTTCATAACCCCTTCTTGTAATTCAGCCGTCACATTGGATAATCGTTGGAGGGGGACTTTGAACTCGCTGTCATCAAGTCTGCGGACCATTTCGAGCAATTGGTTACGCGTAAGAACAAGCTCACTGACCATAGTCATTAGCTTCTCAAGCGTATCTACATTCACGCGTATTGTTTGAGCTTTAACAGGCGCTTCTTTTTGATTGGCCGCTTGCTTGGGCGCTTCCACTTTCTTCTCAGCGGACGCTGCTGGGCTATTGCTAGCAGGCTGCTCAGCGGGAACGTCCGCTGTTTCAGCGCTTGTAGGGGCCGCGGTGCCTCCCGCGGCTTCTGCAGCTATGGCTGCCGCCGCGCCTGGCCCTAGATCTAATCCCTCAGGTCCGTCTGCCTCCTGGAACGCGCGCTCAAGATCTTCAAGAGAAACCTCTCCAGGTTTGATCTCCCTCTCAACAACTTGAATGGAATCCGAATCAGATGTCTTCGGCCCAGCTTCAGAAGAAGGTTTCTTTGGCTCAGCCACTGCAGAAGAAGGTTTCTTTGGCTCAGCCACTGCAGAAGATTCTTTTGGCTCACCTGCTGCAGTAGGAGCATGATTACCAACTCCAGACATCTTCTCAAGCTCAGAAATCAAATCCGGGTCAGTGCCTTCAGGTTCAGAACCGGTTTGCTCCAACTCTTCGATGAGTTCTTTAATGCGGTCAATCGTTCCAAGAATAAGCGTTACACCTTCAGGCGTTACAGGTGCGCCATCACGGTATTTCCCCATAAGGGTTTCAGCAGCGTGTGCAAGTGCTTCTAGTCTCGGTAATCCGAGAAAACCACAAGTCCCTTTGATCGTATGGACAAGCCTAAAAATATTATCAAGAATCTCAGCGTTATTTGGCTCCTGCTCAAATTTGACGAGTTCAACGTCAATAACATCAAGACTCTCCGCGGTTTCCGTAAGGAATTCGCTTAAGAGATCATCCATATCTTAACCCTCTCTCCCCTCGCCAATGGGCCCCCCAGGTGGCTTTTCTTATCAGCTACCTATTTGTGGGGAGTTTGGGGAGAAAGGGTTAAGATAGGTTGAAGCAATTGCGGTTTCTGACCATGTTGGTTACAAGTATTTTACCTAAATTGCAGGTCGTGCAAGCAAAGCAACATCTGTTCCCTGCATGCGGGCTTCCAATTTCATGCTTACTTCTGAAGCAATCCTGCTCGTATAGTAAGGTTGAATAGACAAGGTATCGAGGGGAGCGCCATTTTGGCCGGACATAAGCTCCGGCAAGCGTTCGGGAATACGCACGCCCTGTCCTTGACAAAGAATTTCTATTTGCGCGGCTTGTACCGGACCCATTACAGCTACGCACATGGTGCCGCCACGCGGTAATGTGGTAACGGCAATGGTAATGAGATTTAAGAGTAGCTTAACTTTTTCCTTTGGCAGGCTCGCGAGCTCAAAACGCCATACAAGAGTATGTTTTGTTGTGTCTAGTATACCGCTTGCAACATCGCGTACGGTACCAAGGTCAATTTCAGCGCCTGCTGAACCTGCCGCACCAAATGCAAGGCGCGCAAATTGTAGTTTAGCCGAGGCTTGTTCCGTGCTTCTACGAATGAGGTCCCATGCATAAGCGCGCACTTCTTCATCGTTCTCTTCGTCTAAAACCTCAAGACCGTTTGAAATCGCTCCGACAGGAGAAATCACGTCATGACAGATACGGCTTGAAATAAGTGCGGCCAAGTCAAGATCATCTAGTGGAACTTGCCCCATTATGTTGCCCCCTCTTCATATTGCTTCAAGCGAATTTGTGGTACCACATTGGTGGTAACCACCTAACTTTTACCTGCATTGGTGACCAAAATTGGTTTCGACAGCATCAAAAAAGCCCCCACAAAGCATAAGTTGCCATCATTCCCGTGATACACGTCACCATCACAAGTGCCAAGACAGCCACATCAGCGACAACGTAACCCTTTGTTCGCACGCGGCTTTTCTGTTAGATCAACGCAACCTTTTTTCTCTGTAATTTGTCAATAATGGATATCTAAACGAATCAGGAACATAGGTGCATTCTTGAGAGACACTGTAGAAATGGTGATTAATGAACCTTTTGTCTTAAAACTCGTGCAAACCGCCCAAAGCGCAGGCCAAGCTATTCTTGAGCATTATAGGAACAATTTCACGGTCCACACAAAACCGGACATGAGCCCGGTTACGACAGCTGACGAGGCGGCCGAAGAGATTATTCTTACAGCTTTAACCGAAATAGCACCCGACATTCCCGTGATTGCTGAGGAAGCCGCCAGCAAAGGAACCATTGTTGAAACCAGCGAGCGGTTTTTCCTCGTCGATCCACTCGACGGGACCAAAGAATTCATCCAAAAACGGGATGAATTCACAGTGAACATTGCTCTTATTGAATCTAAAAAACCGCGATTGGGGGTTGTCTATGCCCCTGCAATCAACCAACTCTATTGTACCTTGACGCCGGAACACGCTATTGAAATGACGCTTGAGCCGAACCAATCCATTGTGAATTTTAATAATTATAAAAAGATCCAAACACGTCGAGCTTCGGAAGATGGAATAACCGTTGCCGTAAGCCGGTCTCATATGAACGAAGAAACAAAACGCTTTCTTGATCCATTTTCCATAAAATCGACTTTGTGCGCCGGCTCATCACTGAAATTCTGCCTCGTCGCTTGCGGATCCGCTGATCTGTACCCGCGCCTTGGCAGAACAATGGAATGGGACACTGCCGCTGGTCACGCCATCCTAACGGCTGCGGGAGGTATTGTGCTTACGGATAAAGGGGAGCCTTTCCTCTACGGCAAACATGAAAGCGATTACGCCAATCCGGGTTTCGTCGCCTGGGGACAACCACCGACGCACCCCCCCCTTCATTTAAACCAATAAGCTTTGTCAAAATTGGGTATCGAAAGTCGGATCCGCTGCCAATTTTCTTTTGCTTTCATTTCATAGTCTTGCGGATCTTCTGCCCACAAATGCTTGTTCACAACGTTATGAAAAAAGTAAAGACGGTTTTCCCAGATGCGCCAAACGGTAGGAAGTCCTTCTACCGGATAGCCCTTTGCAAGCGCGTAAGGATCATATCCAGCAAAATGAGGGGCATAAACTTCAGGATGGCGCATAAATGCGTCACGGTTACCTTCATTTTGAAATTTCCAAACTGTTCCATTCCAGACATATTCAAATTTGCTGTGGCCAAGTGTTGCTTTTCCTAAGGTGAAATATGAAAGAGGGTCATAGCCTGCAATGGCATACCCCGTAGCTTTATCACTCCACGCGTTCACACCCTCTGCCCGTGATATATTTGCGAACAGCACTGTAAATAATATTAGACCTAGAGCATATCTCGCAAAAGTGGGTACCGGTTTTGCGAAAAAAGATATGCGACAATAAAAAGATAGAGCATCCAAGCGATTCCATCTAAACGCGGGATACTCTAAAAATGCCTTGAGAGCGTTTTGTCCCACTTGCCTCATCCTCATCGACCAACAACAACTAGTCACTTTTCCTAACCAAACCGGTTAAAATTGCACCTACGTTCAGACATTATGGCCAGAGATGAGTAAAAAAAGACGGAATTCTCTGAAGAAATTGAAATATTCCAAGGCAAAATTGCCATAGTTTCGTAATACTTTTCGCAAATGATTCTTTTGAGGGGAACGTGGAGAATTTAAAAGCTATGTAAAGTGGCGGGGATTTTCTGCAAATTCAAGAAAGCCATTTGGCCTTAAAATGGCATATGGTCTTAGATATTATGGGCTTCCCAATGCGACTAGGAAATCTTTCTACCTTAACAAAAGTGGCCTTAACAGGGCCCCTATTCTTTTGCTTTGTGAGCTTTGGACAAGTGAAGGCAGAAGAGCAATTGCCATGGAAAACAGACGAGTCATCTCAAGAAAGACCGATGACGATAAGTCCGGGAGCAAAGGAAAATCCCTTACCTCCAGATGAAACATCACGGCGCGGCTATCGTACTCCACGAAATACTTATGATGATCGCAATACATATAATGACGATGCCTATTCCGCGCCTCGGGATGAGCGTAATGAATATCGGCCCCCCCGTTATAGCACCGCACCACGCTATGATCGCAGACAAGATTCAGACCGCGAACCCAACTATGACCGTCAGCCAGATTATAATCAACGCCCACCGGCTGACACATATGGACAGGAAAGAGAACCGCATCAATATGGCGAGCGGTATCCTTATCCAGCTCCCGGTGAGCCTGCACCACGCGAACCCGAAACATTTACGAATAATGAGATTCTAAGAACGGGCCACCGCTTCTTCGGCTCCGTCTCAGGAGGTCTTGCGCGCGTGATCGAATATGCCTTCTCTCGAAATGGGCGGCCAAACGGTTATATTCTTGGTGAGGAAGCCGGTGGCGCCTTTATTGCGGGTTTACGTTATGGGGAAGGTACGCTTTATACAAAGGATGCTGGCCGTCATAAAATATACTGGCAAGGCCCGTCACTTGGCTATGATTTTGGAGCGGAGGGATCAAAAACGATGATTCTCGTGTATAATCTCCGCTATCCGGAACAAATTTTTGAAAGGTTCTCAGGTATTGACGGGTCCGCTTACTTGGTTGGCGGCGTTGGGATTACATTCCAACAGCATAATGGTGTCACACTTGCACCGATTCGTTCTGGTGTTGGTGTTCGTCTTGGGGCAAATGTAGGTTATTTGAAATATACGCCAAGGCCCACTTGGAATCCGTTCTAACGGTCCGATCTGGTATTTCAGACCCAATCTGCACCTTGAATTAAGGATGCGCGAAAGTATGCTTTTGCGATAAACCCAATGAGCTACGTAATATGAAATTAAGTCGTGATGAGGCTCCATAAATGATGATCCAATCGATCATGCTGGTCGCTTTGGGCTTTCTATTAGCGAGCCTAGTAGCACTTGTTTTTGCTCGCGCCACATGGAAACGGGCTGTGCGCCTAACAACCGAGCGCATCAAAGCAAGCATGCCGCTGAGCGAACAAGAAATTAATGCTGAAAAAGATCAGTTACGCGCTGAATATGCGATCCAGATTCGTCAATTCGAACTTCAACTTGAAAAAGCAACGCAAAAAACGGCGAACCAATTCATTCAGATCAACAAGCGCGAGGCAGAAATTAACGATCTCAAAATGAAAGTTGAAGAAGTCACAAGACAATTGAGTGAACAAAAAAACGCCAATCTCGTCTACAAACAAACAATCGTAAACCGTTTACCTAAGATGGAAGCGCAACTTAACAAAGCGAAAGAAATGTTAGGTGAGCGTTATCAAGAAATAACGAAACTTAAAACGACGATCGATATGCAAAAAGGTAAACTTGGCGAGGCGCAAGCTAAGGACCAAGTACGCGCTGCTGAGCTTAAACGGTTAAAGCTGGCGCTCAATCAAACGGCTGAAGTCACGCAGGTAAACGAGCAAGATCTTATTCCGTTCAAAGATTTCGACGCACTGAAAGAAAGAAATTTGGAACTTGAAGGTGAGATAACCGAGCTCAAAGCTTTGCTGGAAAATCAACGTTTGAATGAAAACGAGGAAGCGGCGTTGCTCAAATATGAAATGCATGATCTCGCCGACAAAATCCTCAAGATTTCCTCCGCAGCCACACAAGAAAAGGCCGATACGTCGCAAGCGAATGGTGAAACGTCCGATACAGCACAAAAGAAGAAAAAAGACACGGCCTCAGCGAGTCAAACTCAAAGCTATGGGCTGTCGGATCGCTTAAAAGGCGTACATTCTAGCCGTTCAAGTTAAATTTCCTTCATCTAGAGCGTTTTCGGTTTTGATTCCATCCACACGACACGTAGGATGCTCTATTATTCGTGGAGGACCACAAGTTTTTGAGCCTTCCCAAGCCCTCCTAATTCTCCTTCGGCAATGCGCAATTGGCTGGACCGTTCATAACCTTGTGCAAGAGCGGTTACATAGGTGGGATGTGTCGCAAGTGCACAAACACCGAGTACTTTGTTATATTTTTCAAGCTTTGCCGATAAATTCACTGCAGTGCCAATGACCGTGTACTCAAGACGGTTCTTGTCACCAATAGCGCCGAAAACAACATCTCCCACCGCAACGCTTGCATTGATGATCAATGGAACCTTACCTTTTGCTCTGCGTTCTTCAGCCCAGTCCTTACATATCTTCACGATATCATCGACCGCACGTAGCGCATCTGCTGCAAATCTATCGCTGTCCGTCACGGCACCAAAGGTTGCCATGATTCCATCTCCGAGGAATTTATCGATCGTACCATTATATTTCTGGATGATAGGAACAAGGCGTTCCTGATAATTTGCAAGCAATGCCATAATTTCATCCGGTGACATATCTGCCGCAAGGGAAGTAAAGCCACGAATATCAATATTTAAAACAGCAGCCTCACGTTTAACACCCTCGCCGGCTGAAATTTCATGATCCGCTCCTCGAATTTGGGTGGCCACCGATTCATCGAAAAATCGCGAAAGATCCTTAGCGGCTGTGTGTTCCGTAACGGCTTGGATCAGAAGCTTTTGCCCGCGCCGTAGAACAAACGCCAAAATAACAGTCACCATCAATATCGCGACAATTTTATCAACCTCACCGCCGATCAAAATCGAATTCGATGTAAGATATTCGACATAATTGCGGGTGATCATCGTATTGTCTGGGTCAATTGTGATCACATAAACGACCATGGCAACCCATCCCAAGGCCGCTGTAAGCCCTGCCGCTAAGACAAAACGTGGCTGAAATCTCAACGCTCTCAGAGCTATGAAAATAAAGATATAGAGAACCGTTGGCGCTTTGAGAAAAAATGAGGCCGGTTGGTTATACTGGATATGAAAACTCCATATGAGTAGGAGTAGAAGCCCGATATCGAGGCAAATAGATCCATAAACCGCCCAGTCCGGCAAACGGCGTTTGAGTGACCATAAGAGGCCCAATAAAGTGAGGGCTAAATACCCAGTCAAAACATAGGGCACAGGAGAGAAAGATGTGCCGGCATCTGTCTTGCGCGATACGAAATAGAGAATGCCAAACAGTATGACAACACTAAGCTGAATTAATCTGATTAAGATTTCACTCGCGTCATCTTGTTTTTCGATGGCGTGTCGAACGCGTTGTGGCAATGCGGAAGGTTCAGGGGAGTTTACAACATCAGTGTAAAGATCTTGAACCAAATTTTGTCTCTCGGGTGATGTTCCCGCGATCATGATCCGTCTCCCTCATATCGAAACGTACATTTTCATAATGAATAGGGATGAACGCATTGACGATCCAGCCCCATATTGTTCACCTAAATACACATTTCTTGGAGGCGGGCGTTACTTACCGGAAAACCGGTGCCCACTTTTCCGGAAGCATATTCTCTTTTTGGTCGTGCTTCTTACCGGAAAACCGGTGCCCACTTTTCCGGAAGCATATTCTCTTTTTGGTCGTGCTTCTTATCGGAAAACCGGTGCCCACTTTTCCGGAAGCATATTCTCTTTTTGGTCGTGCTTCTTATCGGAAAACCGGTGCCCACTTTTCCGGAAGCACTTAAGGCGCTTCGTCGCGATGTCTCATTCCATAATCACGCATAACCGAAGCCACTCGAATTCGGTAATCAGAAAACATATCTGCACGTCCATGCTCTTGGGCCACTCGATGGTCAGCCTGCTTTCTCCATTCTTTTACAGCATCTTCGTCACGCCAAAAAGAAATGGATAGAATTTTTCCTTCTTCATAAAGTGAGGCAAACCGTTCAACAGAAATAAACCCATCAATTTTTTCAAGTTCCGGCCGAAGTTCTAAAGCCAGATTAAAATAATCCTCTTTTCGCCCTTCTTTCGGATAAACCTCAAAAATCACTGCGATCATGGTATTTACGCTCTCTGCATCTATTTCTTCCGAGACTCCGCTCAGTCATATACCAGCGTGATTGCAATCGTAGAGTCAAATCCGCATATATAGGGTATGATAGGTTGAGGTTTTTGACCTGTTAATAGTTGCCTGTGCCTATGGCAGGATTTGGTTTGTCTTAATGCTAATATTTGAGAGGCCGGTTGATATGGCAAAAAATGTTCCTGTTGACTCATCAGAAGCCACCCTATCCGACCCACAAACAAAGCCTGTAAAGGAGCTTAATCTGCCCGGCAGTGCTTCTCACCCGACAAAGGTCGTGGTCAAGAAAACCGGTGCCATTGGGGCTTTCTTACGGCCGATAGGGTTCGCGGTTGCTTTTCTGCTTATGAGTTATGGGTTGTTGACTCTTGGAACCAATTATTACCGCAGCTACCATCGCCACTTGGAGCATGTCAAACCCGTGCATCTGGATAAGACGCTTGTCCAAATTTTTGCTCCGAAATCAGAGCTTAAACCCGATCAGATTGAAATGATCATTCGCGATCAGGATGGCTATCTCCGCCGTGTCGCTGCAAATAAGACCGAGACCGATAAGTTTGTTAATACAACCCTCCACACCCTTGATGGAGAACATAAGCGCGTGAAAGCGGCCATCTTGAGTGACATTGACAGAAGCTTTGATTATGCCTTTGCTGACCGCGAGCTGGCGGTCAATGCTTATGCGGATTGGTTTTTTGAGTGGAAACGATCTTATATCGTGCTCAAGGAAACGCTGACTTCCGCAGCAAGTCGCTTTGTCGAAACAGGCAAATATGAAAATTTAAGCGAGGCTGTCGAGCGCGACGTCAAAGAATATTTTATGAAGAATTACTCTGAGCGCGTTCTCAAACCCGAGATTAGAGACCAACGGATTACTCAAGGTCTGGAGCGTGCGGTACGCCGCGGCCATGAAACCTATCGGCGCATCATCGCAACGAGCGATGCCAAATTGCAGCTTTTTCTAGCGCGCTATACTAAGCACCTGGAAGATATACCGGCTAACAAGCCCATGACTAAGGTGACACTCGATTGGGATGCACAAAAATGGAAAGCGCCCGTTTATTTGACCGAAGATAAAGCCTTTGAGGGTATAGTCGGTATTGGGCGTGTTGCTGCGGGGGGCACGATTGGCGCTTTTGCCCTCAGGCCGGTCATGAATCGCATTATGGCGCGCAGTTTTGGCAGTTTGTCCAGACGGTTTGCCGTTTCCATGGGTTCCCGCATCGCCATGGCCGGGAGAGGTGCGGCCGCAGGAACCGTCGTTGAGCCGGTTGGCGGTCAGATTGTCGGTGCAATTGTTGGCGTTGCGATTGGCGCCGCCGCTGATTATTTCATCAACAAAGCAAATGAAAACTTCAAACGCGCAGATTTTTTGAAAGCCAATAATCAAGCTCTCGATACAACAATCGAGGCGTGGCGGGAGAAAATCAAAAGCAATGTCGCGGAAGCTGTTGATCAGTGGTTCAATGAAGCACGAGCAAGTGTTGTTCTTGCAAGCAAAAAATCCAGCTAGAGCGTTATGAGGCTAACTTAACCTGAGTTATGGATAAGAGATGTGATCTGATCTTTTTAATTTACAACCAATTCAATATGAAAATTATGGAAGATTTTATACCTTCATATGCCGCAAACGCCGTCATTCCCGCGAAGGCGCATTAGTGTCCGGGAAAATTTGGAAATGCATCTCCACTTGTCGTGTCGTGAGGTTTGACAGCATACTCCAATAACCTCCCCCCTGGAGGCAGGGCTATCGCATATGGCCGATGGCTTTGAGGAGGTAGTCATCTTCCCAGGCACAGCGTTTGGTGCGGGCCCGTTTGGAGGTTTTTGGATCGTCGATCTGACTGAGTGCATTCAGGGCCATGCGGTTGATGAGGGCGATATTGGCGGGAGCGTGGTCCTTACGTGCCCGTCCGTCATCCTCACGCAGGATGACGTCAAGGCTCCAGTGCAACGTGGTTTCCACTGCCCAGTGACTGCGGACAAGAGACAGGGCCGCGTCTGCCGGCATATCGCGCGAGAGAAGAAAATACCGTGTCGATGGCTCCGCTTCATTACGCTGTGCCGTAACGCGTGCCACAGCTTCAAGGCCCGGGAACTCCGGTTTTTCCTCCAGCTGATCCAGGCTCAGAAGTTCCAGTCGGCGATGCTCGAAGCGTCCATGGGTGCGCTCTTTCGTCTCCGCCACCCGGGCCGTCTCCCCCGCCCCTTCAAAAGCCTCCGCCACAACCGCCCGGACACGGGCCCGGTTTCCTTTAAGCGCAAGCGCATAATCGCCCCCTTGTGCCAGAATGGCCTCGGCCATGCGCCGGTTGGCATGCAACGCATCACCCGTCACGGTGCAACCATCCAAATCGAGCAGTTGAACGATCGCAATGGCGGCCTCGATTTCATTGCAATGGGATCCGCCAGCTCCCGCCCGCAGCGCCGCGAGCGACAGATCATGATCGCTTGCAAAGGCGGTGACCATCAGCGGAGGATTATGAGCCAGGCCCGTGTCGTAGGCCCGCCGCAGGGCCTTGCCGTCGATTGCGACGACACCCTCAATGACATGGCCGAAGGCGTCATTAAACCTTTGAAATGCTTCGATGAACGCGTCGGGGTCCAGCAATCGCAGGAGCCGCGAGATCGTGTCATGACTTGGTGGATCGAAGGGGCCGAGCACTGTCTTGAGCAGGGCTCGTTTCGAGCGCGCGAATTGGGCGAATTCCACGGCCGAGGACGCCCCGCACATTGCCGCTGCGATACAGATGAAGACGATATCCCCCAGTCGATGCCGCGTGTTGGACGCACGTGGATCCGGAACATTGGAGAAAAAGCGGGCTGGTTCAGCCATGTAAGCGCTCCTTTCAAAAGTTTGCTCCATGACAGAACTCTGTTCGCAATTAAATACAACCCATATGCGATTCCCCTGCCCCTGGAGGGGGAGGTCGGCACGGAGTGCCGGGTGGGGGGATTCATGAGAAAACCTATACACTTGAACCCCTTTTGCTGGACGGGGCTGCAAGCCCATAGGCGCTAACTTAAGGCTTTTGTTGATTGTATTTTTCTCTTTCTTGGAGGTTCCCAGAGGTTACGCTTTAGTTTTTCTGACATGGCGCAAAGTGCTTGAACCGATGGAACGATGAGGATTGCATGAATGCAAGCGGTCAAAATGACTTTGAGCGTACGCCATGCAGACGCTCCACGCTCTGTCTCAGGGGAAAGAGTCCCGCAGTTTTGCAACTGAGGGTTCGATAATAACGGCAAGCAAGAGATGGGAGAGGATGAACACTTTTGCCAAATCCTCGTTCTTTGCCGGGGGACATCTGGTTCCAATGAGACTTTTCAGGCGTTTAAATGCAAGTTCGGTCTGCCAGCGCAGACGATAAAGTTTTGATAATTTATCAGCAGAAAAATCATCGCCAACAAGAGAGGTCATCAGGATTAGCCATCCGGCTGCCTCCAATGTGCCTTTTGAGATTTGATGTCCCTTCCTTTTTGCGGTTTTGCGGGCTTTCCTTCTGGCTTTTTTTGCCGCTCCCGGCGGCTTTTGGATTGCCACCAAACGCAAGGCCAAAGGAGATTTTCCCTTCTTTAAACCAACCATGATGGGACGGTCGAGGATTTTGTGACCGGTTTTGCGAGCGCTGTGAAGAAGTTTGATAAGATCGAGCTTTTCGCCGTTTTTATCAAGCCAACGGCCAGCACTCCAAGGCGACCGCACAATGATATTGCCTCCGCCATCAAGAATTTTTTCAATTCTGTCAGCCTGCATATAGGCCCGGTCGCCAAGGCGGATTTCCCCAGGCACGACAGGGGCAATGTCGAATTGTTCACCGGTTTTTTCATCACTCAGTTGGAAAAAGCTAAACCGCTTTTCCTGCAAATCATAAACGCTGTGAATGCGCCAGACGCCATCTTCGCTTCCGCGCTTGGGCACAACGCTGCCATCAACAACACGGACAGGCCGGTCCGGCACATCCTCGGCTTTAAGTCCTTGCAGCGCTGTGCCTATCAAGGCTTCCAGCCAATTCGGGCATTTGCGAAGACGCTTGAGTAAGGCAACATCCGACAAAGACGCAACCCCGGTGGCCTCCGCCCAAGCCGCGCCAACACGCAGGCTTTTGTCACCAGGGCCGTAAGTCAAACATAACCGCAAAAGGCTCTCGGCATCTTTGACATTTCGTGACCTGGTAAAGGCACCGGTTTCACGCGCCAAGCGCTCAACTAAATCTGAGCCGCCAAGCGTTTCGACGAGCATGTCCCAGTCGTCTTTGAGGGAGGATGAATCGTTCATCCTCAGTGTGAATCACCAAACACACCCAATGTCCATACCTTAAGTTAGCGCCTATGGGTTACAAACCCCGTCCGGCAGAGACTGAAACTTTCTGATTTAAACCGGACAGCAGTGCGCAAAGGCGGGAATCCAAATGTGAGCTTCCTTCTGATAAAAACGTCTCTTTTCCAAAAAGATAAGTTCAAACTGCTCTCTCAGAACCGTCGTGCCCAAATCAAACAACGCTACACTGTCGGTGAGGCTCATCTGGATTCCCGCCTTCGCGGGAATAACGGCGTTTGTGGCATATGAAGGTATAAAATCTTCCATAATTTTCATATTGAATTGGCTATGAATTAATAGGAACAGGCATCATCTCTTATCCATAACTTAAGTTACAAAAATCATTTTTCTATGATCAAAACAAAGTAGGATGATCTGTCCTTTGATATTCAAGATGCCTTACGTTTAACGGCGGCTTTTTTCCTATGTTTTTTTCTTATTTTTTTCCGCCGTTTTTTGACCCTGCGTGCACGCCGTGGCCTGTTACCGCATGACCAAGAGGTCACATGGCGGCGCATATTTTTAGGCCCCTTTGCTGCGGAGGCATCATCGGCAGCGTGTGTTTGAAGATTGGCCGGCAGCAGCAAGGACTTCCATAGATAATTATGAAACCCATGTTCCAAAAGCTGGGTCGCACGAGCCCGGCGCGATTTAGATGATGGTGCACCCAAAACCACTGCAACTAACTTCCGGCTATCTCGCGTCGCACTAGCAACAACATTAAAACCGGAAGCACAAATAAATCCGGTTTTCATTCCATCCGCGCCGTCAAAAGTGCGCAACAAATCATTATGCGAGCGGAGATTTCTTTTGCCGATACGGACCTTGGGCATGGAAAAAAGATGTGCCTGATCAGGAAAATCCTTCAAAAGTGCGCGGGCAAGATAAGCTAAATCCCGCGCCGTGGTGACCTGACGAGCATCGGGGAGACCGTTGGGATTGTAAAAACGGGTTTTACTCATGCCAAGACGGCGCGCCGTCTCATTCATTTTGGCAACAAAGGCCGGTTCGCTTCCGGCGACTTTTTCAGCAAGCATGACGGCCACATCGTTGGCCGATTTAACAATAAGTGCGTGCAGCCCAAGCTCAACGCTCATCTGTCCGCCAAGCGGTAAACCTATTTTACTCGGTGGTTGCTTATAAGAGTTTTCGCTCGATACAAGCTTTGTTTCTAGTGAAATTTTACCTGCTTTTAAGGCCTCAAAAGTGAGGTAAGCGGTCATTAATTTGGTGAGAGACGCCGGATGCCACAACATGTCCGGGTCTTCCGAATAAAGCACCAAATTATTTTTAGGATCAAAGACAAGGGCCGGGCCGGCATTAGCCTCATTTACACGGGCAAAAAAAGTGGTGGTGAAAACCAAAAAAACAAAAATTATAAGTGCGGCTTTTCTCGACATTTTATTTTCTCGATTTCCCCATGAACTTCGTCATCTGAAACGGGATGTCTTCGTGTCAAAGAGTGGTAAAATTATTTTACGTCCAATATTTGTCTCAGCAATCGTTACCCAATTATTAATGGTGACCCCAAATGGACGTTACTAGAAGCTATCCTGAGTTTTGGGCTATTGATACAGTTTTCAGGTCTGAAATTTGTCCTATACTGAAGAAGCGATGACTGAAAAACAACCAAAAACAGAACTATTTTGCATTTTAGCCAGAAATGCTCCTACTGCTGTTATTTTTAGAAGGGGGCCTTCAAAAAGAGTGCTCTTGATAAAGTGGAATCTAAAAAATGATATGTTTGAGATTGGACAATGGCTAAAAGGACGAATCTATGAACGCCGTTGTGATCTTTCTCCAAAAGGAGAGAAACTAATCTATTTTGCAGCCAACTGGAAATATCACAAAGGCCCAGGCAGTTGGACAGCTATCAGCAAACCCCCATACCTTTCTGCAGTAGCGATGTGGCCCAAGGGTGATGGGTGGGGCGGTGGAGGTCTATTAGATTCAGAACTAACCATTCTTCTTAATCATCGAGAAGGTGAAATGAAATTAGCTGATGACTTTTTTTTAGGAAAAAATGTAAAAGTCAGACCTTTTGGAGAACATGCCGGTTGGGGAGAAGATGACCCAATTTACCATACTCGCCTAATTAGAGATGGCTGGTATGTTGTGCAAGAGGGCAGGGTCAAAAAACCTGATTGGTACGCCAAGATTGTTTGGGTATATCAAGAACCAAGAGTTTATGAGAAAAAATCTCCTAAAAGTAAAACTGGCCTTGCGCTACATATGCGAATTAAGGGAATTAATGAACGAGAAAAATCATGGTATCTCATAGACCATGAAATTGTTTCTAATGATGGTAATTCTGTTCTAAGTTTACCTAGAACAAGCTGGGCGGATTGGGATAGCAATGGGGATCTGCTTTATGCTGATGCTGGAAAACTACTAAGATTGCCCTATTCGAACAAACCTGAGAATTTTAATACGGATAATGTAAAAGAAATAGCTGACTTTAATGATTTGAAGTTTGAAGAAAAAGCACCTCCAAAAGAAGTGTTGAAGTGGTAGCACTAACCTCAAAACCCTCCGTATTCGGAAAAGAACGTTGGCTTACCAGCCGAAGTTTTTTAGTCCGCCTACGTTCCTGCGCACCAGGGCGCCCAAATGGGCGCCGGTCGAATAGGCCGCCTCCGCGGAGCTGATGAACGCAGTGAATTCGGCGTGAGCGAAATAATGGCGCGCCCTACCCGAGAAAGTTCGAATACGCACCAAAGCTATCCCCAAGCACCCGACGTCTACCAAAATAAAGCACACGAAGTGTGTGGTGCCCCAGGCCTGACTCGAACAGGCACGCCCTTGCGGGCAACAGATTTTGAGTCTGCCGCGTCTACCAATTCCGCCACTGGGGCACTCTACAAGTCCGGCGATGATAGTCAGAGAAAACGCGCCGTCAATATGCTGTTTGATTTTTTGGCGTGCCCCAAAGGTAACACTTTGGTGTCTGGAAGGATTGATACATAGACAAATTCACTGCACAGGGCTATGTGACGCGGCATGTTAAGACGCCTCTATGACTGGACAATGAAAATGGCTGCGCATCGCAATGCCTCTTGGGCGCTTGCAGGCGTGGCCTTTCTTGAAAGCTCTATTTTCCCCATTCCACCGCATGCGATGCTGGTTCCCATGGTCATTGCGGACCGTGCAAAAGCTTGGGCCCTGGCTGCCATCACTTCGGTAAGCTCAGTTATTGGCGGCATAGCAGGCTATGCCATCGGCTTTTTTTTGTTTAACACTATAGGGCAACCCTTGCTCGATTTTTATGGCTACGGCGATAAATTCAGCTACTTTGCGTCGCAATATAATGAACATGGAGGGTGGATTGTCTTTACCGCCGGCGTCACACCCTTTCCTTATAAAGTGATTACCATTGCGAGCGGCGCTACACAGCTCAATTTTGCGGTTTTTCTCTTAGCCAGTATTGCCGCACGCAGCTTGATTTTTTTTGTAATCGCCGCTCTTCTTTATTGGTTCGGCCCACCCATTCGCGCTTTTATTGAGCGTTATCTCGGCTTGGTCACCATCATTTTCATGGTCTTGCTTGTTGGCGGATTTGTATTATTGAAATATCTGCTTTAGATCACGAGATGGAAGTAGGATTATTGCCATCTTCTATAAAGAGGACTGTGTTGGCTAACTTACGCGAACAAATTTTAACACCAAGGACATCTGCACTCGCTGTGCTAGCTCTCAGTATAGTGATCATTGCTGCGGCTTGGGGCTTTGAGCTTATCGGCGGTTATAAGCCTTGTCCGTTGTGTCTTACGCAAAGGCTTGCCTATTATTTTGCAATCCCTGCAAGCCTTTTAGCTCTCATTTTATTGCAAATATCATGGACGCATGCAGCAAAATGGGTCTTAGGATTGATTGTGCTGGGTTTCGTCATTAATGCTGGACTTGGCGTTTATCACTCCGGTGTTGAGTGGCATTTTTGGGCAGGTCCAAACGATTGCTCCGGTGGAATTGGCGAATTGACAAGTCAGGCCGGGGAAGGATTGTTGAACGCATTGAAAAAGACCCGCGTAATCCGCTGTGATGAGGCCCCATGGCGCCTTATTGGCCTTTCTTTCGCTGGCTATAACGCCCTATTTTCCACCACATTGGCACTTTTTGCCTATGCGGGCATACGTTTTAAACATTTTTAACGCCAAAACAGACATGCGAGTTCCTCTTTCCTTTCAGAGTTCTACCGAATTTTCCTAAAACGCATTCTGACTTCGCCAGCGAATTGCCCCCTTTGAGACAGATCTCTTTCACATTGTAACCAAATTCCTCTGGCCAAATAATAATCAAGACACAACACATAAAGACTGCATATTCAAAAGGAACCAAGAGAGAACAAAACTCCTTTTGTGAACCGGGAAGTGAAAAAGATGAGTGACGAGTTAAGTTTTACGCATATAGGAGCTGAAGCAAACCTCGTATTAGTCAAAGTTTTATCAAGTTCTTCTTTGGATAAAAGAGGTTGTTCTTCTGATAATAATGCTGAAACGTCATCATCGAATGATAATTTACCAGATGCGATGGCCGCGAAAGTAACGAAACTTGCGGTAAATGGATAAACGAAATGCATCTGTGAGGTTTAAGCGTAAAGTTCGTACCGCGTCAGTAGCAGTTTAGTATCAGTTCGTATCAGTAAGAGTTCGGCGTAGCTCTCAAATGAGAGTGATCTCAAATGAGAGTAAAGTGTACCAGTTCGTCAGCCGGC
Organism: Methyloligellaceae bacterium; assembly: GCA_965224165.1. Classification (GTDB taxonomy): domain Bacteria; phylum Pseudomonadota; class Alphaproteobacteria; order Rhizobiales; family CBDCYM01; genus CBDCYM01. The sequence continues at coordinate 3,965,903 of CBDCYM010000011.1, forward strand.
CGCCTCGCCCGGTTTTGACGCCAAGGCAAGCGCGCCTACAAGGCTGATAGCACTTTTGGACGGCGCGTATGTCACGGTCCCGCGTAACGACGCCACCCCCTATGTGGGTGCGCTTGCCGCCCTCGTGTTTAGAGTATCCTTTGGTTTTTGGAACGCCATTGGTTTTGAAATGAATGCGTATCAGTCGTGTCTTTAATCTTTGAAGATAACGCAGCTTTGCTGAAGGATTTTTGGGAAGTTTCAAATGACGACACAACTTAATATTAATCCAGCACAATGGAACCAGGCCCTTGGTTTAGCCCGTCAGGCATGTGCTGAAGTTTTTAAAAAAGGTGGTGGCCCGACCGACGCAATTCGTGCCCACGGATTATCAAGCCACGCAACACAACCACTTAATTGGGGAAAGGCCATACCCCTGATTGCCCTTGCTTTTTGCGGAGCTTTTGATCCTCGAGCGCGGCAAATTACGTGAACCTGCTGCATGTAAATGCCCTGCAATTCTGCTTTAGCCGCACAGGTTTCATGGTTTGAGTATAGTATCGCATAGAGTAGCGTTAGATTATAGTTGTGTAGAAGTGTTTCAAGGTTTGTTGAGCAGCGTAACATCTGGTCCCTTGGTGTATGCTCAAAGTTAGTACTGCGTAACGCATAACGCGTCTCATGCCAGGGGTATTTTGGTATGAAGGTTGAGTAGCGTATTAAGTGAGTAGCGTTGAAGCGTAACCCGCACCGTAAAGCGGTAAAACCGAGCTTGAGCCTTAGGGTTCAAGCTCGGTATCCCAATAAAGATAATCCAGCCAACTGTCGTGCAAATAATTCGGCGGGAAAAGTCGTCCATTGTGATGTAATTCATAAACGGTCGGCCGGTATGGCGTTTGTTTGGGAAACATTCCCGCATCTTTGGCCATTTTGCCACCTTTTTTGAGATTACAAGGAGCACATGCCGTAACCACATTGTCCCAACGCGTCAGGCCGCCGCGTGAGCGGGGTACCAAATGGTCAAAAGTAAGGTCATCCATTGCCCCACAATATTGACAGCTAAAGCAATCCCGTAAGAAAACATTGAACCGGGTAAATGCCGGATACAGTGCCGGACGCACATAATTTTTAAGCGATACAACACTTGGCAGGCGCATCTCGAAAGTAGGGCTGCGCACAGAGCGTTCATATTCTGAGACGATATTGACCCGCTTAAGAAAGACAGCCTTAACCGTCTCCTGCCAACTCCACAAAGACAGGGGATAGTAACTTAAAGGCCGATAGTCGGCGTTTAAAACCAGAGCCGGATAGCGTTCTGGCGAAGCAGCTGCTACAGCGTTCACGTCCTTAATCCCTGCTCATCGCTTCTCAGTATTATTCGCTTGATATATATATCGCTCATCAAGCGGATATTATAACCGCGTGTCAGTTCTGTGAAGATTTATTATGCATGTCAAATTCTTAAGGCGGCAAAAGGGTTTAACTTTCTCACCACAGTTCTCACATAAAGCTGTCACGAAGAAAATTTGCTCCAAGCTCTAATCCCTCCCTATCAATACCATGGCCAATACCGGAGCTGACGTGCCATTGCACTACGAGCCCTGCCTGACCAAGAACCTCGCGCGCTATGGTTAATGCTTCGACCGGGATAACTTCATCCCTATCACCGTGAACCAAAAGAATGGGTGGTTTGACCTTAAGCTCATTTTCCAAATGTTCTGGACCCGCGAGCATCCCTGAATAACCGATAATTGCTACTGGGCTTTTCCCGCGCCTTAATCCCACATGGAGGGCCATCATTGTGCCCTGGCTAAAGCCGACAAGGGCAAGCTGGCTCTCATCCAGGCCATGTTGAGTGAGTTCTGAGTCCAAAAAAGCGTTTAATGCAGGAGCTGCAAAATTAACACCTCGCCAGTACTCCTCCGGATCCCGGAAGGTGAGTTCAAACCACTGGCGTCCCCCAAATGGGTTCATGGCGCAAGGTTCAGGCGCGTGGGGTGAAACAAAAGCAGCCTCCGGAAGGTGCGAAGCCCATTCCTGACCAAGGCCGATTAAGTCATTGCCATCTGCGCCAAATCCATGAAGAAACACAATCAGTTGTTTTGCTGGTCCGCCAGTGGCAGGAGCGAGCCGAGGACCGTCAAGAAGAGATGAAGACATATATGAAACCGATGTTTGATAGATTTATCAGCACGCACTTTTACGAACTTTGGATACAAGGGGTTCTAGCATCGGACTTTATTGATGCTTATTGCTATAAGCGGGTATTAACTTTTGATGACCAGGCAGAGAGATTATGACAAAAAAGCCTAAAAACAAAGCCGACAAATCCAAATCACATTACGGAAAAAAAACTATTGCACTTGTCTATGACTTTGACGGCACTTTAAGCCCTAAGCCGATGCAGGAATATACGTTTCTGCCGAAAATTGGTGAAGACCCAAAAACCTTTTGGAAAGAGGTCAATAGATTGACCAAAGAACATGAGGCGGAAGGCCTCATCACATATATGCATTTGATGTATAAAAAGGCGAAGGCACAAGGTGTCAATATTAGCCGGGATGATCTTGTTGATCTTGGCCGTCATGTTGAGCTATTTGCCGGCGTTGAAGAGTGGTTCGGCCGGATTAAGGCTTATGTGAAGGCTCAAGCTGATACGGCCATAAGTGTGCGCCATTACTTGATCTCCTCGGGACTTAAAGAGATCTTAGAAGGCACAACGATTTACAATCGATTCCATAATGTTTTTGCCTCAGAATATTTCTTTGAGGCCTATGACTTACCCTATCCAAAGCGCGTCATCACAGATACATCAAAAACGCAATATTTATTTCGCATCAATAAAGGTATCGAGGATCTAACAAAAAGCATCAACAGCCACATGCCTGAGATCGAACGGCCAATTCCTTTTTCTAATATGATTTATTTTGGTGATGGCGAAACCGATGTGCCCTCCATGGCGGTAATGCGCAAAAATGGTGGTCATGCTATTGCCGTCTATCCGCCTCGGGGAAATAGCAAGAATTGCAAAGAGCTGTTTCATGCGGACAGGGTCGATTTTTTTGCATCAGCCGATTATGGTGAGGGGTCCAATCTCTATCGACGTACCTGCCTGCTCATCGATAAAATCCTATCGGATATTCGCGTCCGTGAAGAGATGTGGCGGCAAGGCCGTCGTTAAATCCCGTCAGCATATTAGAGCGTTCAGCGTTTAAATTGGATCACATGGAAACTCCAACTTTTTATTGTCGCATATCTTTTTTGCAAAATCGGTATCCATTTTTACAAGCTACGCTTTAGCAAGCTGTAAATAGCAAAGCCTTCTTTACGCTTTAGATCTATTCTTTTTGATCTCTAAGATGGAGATTCGGGGAATGGGGATGGTATTTTGGGATGAGCATACTCAACGAGAACGTTCGATTAGGGAACGAAGTTTTGAGTGCACAAAGATATCGGCTTTGACGGGCGCAGTTTTTGTTTTTTGGCTCTCAGCTAGTGCATTTCTTATTTATCTAGGATTGACCACCATCAAGACCAAACTCTTATTTGCTTCGCCTGATGATGCCATGCGGCTTGTGCAAATACGTGACTTCCTGGGTGGTCAAGGATGGTTTGATCTGACCCAATCCCGTCTTAGTCCACCTGATGGTGTTTTTATGCACTGGTCGCGGTTCATCGATCTACCCATTGCTACGCTCATCACTCTTACAAGCCAATTTACCGATGCCAAATTGGCGGAGAAGATTGTGGGATATGCTTGGCCGCTTCTTCTTCTGTTCGGCCTTCTTTGGTTGAGCGTGCGGTTGACACTGTGGCTTGGTGAAGGAAAAGGGCTCGTAGCAGGTCTTATTTTGCCCCTTCTTTTTATGCCCACCATTTATGAATTTCTCCCCGGACGCCTGGACCATCACGGCGTCCAAATTCTGCTCACTCTCCTGCTTGTTTTACTCACCCTCCAAGGTATTCGAGATATTAGGGGGGCTCTGGCAGCAGGGTTTGTGGGGGCAATGATGTTGGCTATTGGCATGGAAACGCTGCTTTTCGTGGCGATGGCTGGGGTTGTTTTCACGGCATGGTGGATTGTCGAAGGACAAAAAGCTGAGAGAGTTTTAATAAATTTTGGCGGGGGGCTTGCCGGGGGATTGCTTTTTTTCTTTTTACTAACCGTTCCGCCATCACGTTACATGATAGGGACATGCGATGCTCTATCGCTTGCCTATCTCATTCCAGCTGCGGTAGTGGGTATTTTTTGCGTTGGGTTGCTGGCGATCTCAAAATATCTGATGACCAAGCAATTGCGTTTGATCGGCGCATTGGTTGCAGGCTTATGCGTTACCGGGTGCATCGTCTTGACCTTCCCACAATGCTTGAAAGGACCTTATAGCGCACTCGACCCCCGTCTGGTATTGCTTTGGATCAATCAGATTGAAGAAGCTGAGGGCATTATCACCCTCCTTAACAAAGAACCTGAAAGTCTCATTCTTTATTATCTTCTGCCATTTGCTGGTCTGGGTGTAGCGTTAACCGCACCCTGGCGTATGTCCGGTCAAATGAGAACGGCTTGGTTAGTTTATGCTGTTTTTTTGACAGCGAGTTTTGCCATTGCCTGTGTGCAGGTGCGCGGTGCGAAATTTGCAGGTACATTGGCCATTCCTGCCGGAGCATGGCTAATTAGTCAAACGATCGATTTCTTAAGACATGCACAAAATCGCAATTTGTTGATCCGCATGACAGCGATGGTTGGGAGTGTTTTGCTCTTTACAGGCATTTTTCATGCCGCCATCGCACAATCATTGGCGCAGAGTCGGAAAATATCAGGTCTACAGCAAGCTTCGTCTGACGCTCACAATATATCAGCATGTCTGCAACAATCGGCGCTGGTTCCATTAAACGAACTTAAACCTGGTATAATTGCAGGTCCCTCCAGCCTTGGTGCACACTTGCTTCTTCATACGCATCATAGCGTGCTTGCGGCGCCTTATCATAGGAACGGTCAAAGCATTCTCGACCTGATTGACATATTTAATGAGCCGGAAAAGACGTCCCACGCAATCCTTAAAGGCCGCCACATTGGCTACATTCTCACATGCGGGATACAAAAGCTGAGACGTTCTGACGGAAAAATTTCCGAAAATTCACTTGTTCGCCTGCTTAAGGCTGGTACGCCGCCTGAGTGGCTCATACCCATTTCTTTACCAGGAGATCATCCAATAAAAATATATCGTATCCTGCCTACTGGGCCGGATTAGAGTGCTTAGTCCCTTAACCTTAGCTGCACATAATATCTCTCCAGCTAGTACTAAAATATAGAATTGAGGGCGTAAAATAGGCTTACTTTTGTGTTGTAGCAGGCTGCCCAACCGTTTCGTAGTATTGCCTAGGTGTTTTCAAGCGGCCTAAACTGAAACCGAAAAAGGGTGCATCAAAATTTTAATACGAACGTCACCCAAAAGTTGCGGTAATGTTAGGCTACAACCGTAACACTTCTTTTTGCTCGCAGAAATGATGAATTTCTGTTTAGCTGCTCAAAACGATTATGACAGATTGTCAGTGTCAGACTAGGGATCAGTATGTATAAACGACTCGCATTAATCGCTATTTTGGCGATCTCCTTAATTGGCTCAGTTAATATAGCTTCTGCGCAAAATAGAGGTGGTGCCGGACCAGGTAATAAGAGGGTTGGATTACCACTAGACATCAAATTCAAGGATTTTGCCGAATATATGCGGCGCGAAGGCGGGATGAGCCAAGCGAGCGACAAAGAATTGCAAGCTCTATACCGTCGTTTTAGAAATTGGAATAAGGAAGGGATTGCTCTTTCCATGACGACACTCTTGCGTTCTGCAAGAGCCGTAGTTTCCGAAAATCAGGGCCTGATTAACGATCCTAATAAGGGAAACAAAGGATTTACTGGCGAGGCCGTTTTGCGGGAAGCAAAGTTTAATTTTAAAATGCTAACTGGCATAGATATTAACAAAATTGATCCCTCTACTCTGGAAGGAAAACTTCTTAAAGCCGAGATGGAGTCGATTGTTGAAGTCGTCAATGAGGCACAAGGTGTCATAAATAAGAAGGGTGTTGGTTTTAAAAACTTCCTTCCTGCTATCTTTGCAATTCGTGTCTCAAAGCGTTTTAAGGAAAAGATCGGTAAGGTTGCAGAGCTTAAGCTTACTGCGCCTGCCAATTATGTCCGCAACCCACAAAATACGCCGGATAAATGGGAAGATGGCGTTATCGAACAGAAATTGAGAAATCCCAATCACCCGATCGGCAAGCCTGTAACAACCTCTGGGGAAAAAAATGGTAAACAAGCTTATCGCCTGATCCTTCCTGAATATTACAAATTGTCCTGTCTGGAATGCCATGGTGAGCCAAAGGGCGCCACAGATATTACAGGTGGCAAGAAAGAAGGCGGTAAGTTGGGAGAGCTCGGAGGTGCGATAAGCGTCGTAATCTATGACTAGTTGGATCCTGCAAGGGTGGGTTTCTACTCAGACAAGGAAATGACGGTATAGAAGCTTATTGCCTTGTCCTCCCTAAATATTACAACAACATTGGGTGAATTTGATCTCTAGCAGCAAAAGTTAGCTCAAAGCGCTATCGGAAAAATGGGAACCAATTTTCCGATTGAGGTACACGACTGCAGGAAAGACCCAGAGTGAGTTTGATAGGCAGGAAACGCCATGATCCATAAATGGAGAGACTTAATATGCCACGTAATCAACGCAAAACAAATGGATGTCGAGTTCAGAAAAATTACATTAAGAATTGATATATATGGATAATATTCTATTTTCTGCTCCGGGATTGCTAATTCCAATATCAATTCCTATCGGGGTAATTCAATAAGGTGCGAATGTTAGACTAGAGGCTAGTATGTGTAAAAAATTTGCGTTTATCATTGCTTTGACGATTTCTTTCATTGGTTCGGTTAGCCTGACCTTCGCTCAAAATACAAATGATAAGAAGAAAGGTGATGCCACGACGACGAATAAGGTTGAACAGCCCAGAAGTAATAAGCTTAAAGATTTTGCAGACCAGTTGCGAAACAAAAGCGGGGCAAACCAAGCGCATGACAACGAATTATCTGTCTTGTACCGGCGTGCGAGAAATCCTGACAAAGAAGGTATAGCTCTTTCTGTAACGACGCTCTTGCGTTCAGCAAGAGCTGTGATTTCTGAAAATCAAGGCCTGATTAACGACCCGAATAAAGGCGATAAAGGTTTTACAGGTGAACTTGTCCTGCGGGAGGCTAAGCTCAATTTTAACATGTTGACCGGCATGAAGATCGATAAAATTGATCACTCCACGTTAAAAGGAAAACTCCTTAAGGCTGAGATGGAAGCTATCGTTGAAGTCGTCAATGAAGCACAAGAAGTCATTAATAAGAAAGGTGTTGGCTATAAGAATTTTCTTCCGGCGGTTTTTGCATTCCGTGTCTCACAAAAGTTTAAGACAAAAATGGGCAAGGTTGCAGAACTGAAGCTTACAGCACCCGCCAATTATATCCGTAATCCACGTAATAAGCCTGACAAATGGGAACACGATGTAATCGAAAAACACTTTAGAGATCCCAATTATCCAACCGGAAAACCTGTAACCGCCATGGAAGAAAAGGACGGTAAAAAAGCTTATCGCCTCATTATTCCCGAATATTATAAGTTGTCTTGCCTAGCGTGCCATGGCGAGCCAAAGGGGGCCACCGATATTACCGGCGGCAAAAAAGAAGGCGGCAAGTTGGGTGAACTTGGCGGTGCAATAAGCGTTGTGATCTATGACTAAAACAACATGACACCTATTTAAATATTGCCTCAATGTCGGGGAAAAAAGTGATAAGTATGCCGATTGCAACAAGAACAAGAAATCCCGCAATCAACCCTATGGCAATGTATTTTGCACGTGATCTAGCGGTTTCCACCTGCTCGTTAGATAACGGTTCTAAATCCCAAGATGGTGCGCCGGTAATCGCCGCACCTGATTGCGTACCAGCATTGATAGTCCCTTTGTCGATGATTTGAAGGCCACCCTTTTCTGCTATTGTCTTTGCAATAACGCCGACGGGTATAGGCGCGTCCGCTTCATCCTCGGTCACATAACCAAGAACGATGCGCTTGCCATCTTTGGTCCTGAGGCTTGAGACACGCCGCAGGCCTAAGACACCTAGGGCACGGTAAAGTTCGCCGCGCTGCTCAACAGCTTCAATATCATCATAAGCGAGCTTCGCTTCTTTAAAGGGTCCAAATGGCGTTGGCCCCCGCCAACTTGGCACAACCAAATTGACGCCTTGATCATCAACTTCAATGCGGGTTCGCCATGATGCCTGAATTTGCAAACCTAAAAAAATAAGAAAAATAGCAAAAAGGATTGCCATCGCCCCTAGAGAGGCGGCGTCCGAAATCAAACCATAAGTTGCTCGCATGCCGACCATAATCGGCATAGAGACGAAGAATGGCAGTATCAGACCAAAAACCAGCCAAAGAAAAATCTGGCGCCCGATACCGGCTTTATACACTTTAGGAGGTGGTGTAACTTCATTGGACATTGCCTACCCTCAACCCTTAATAATATATGCTCTATAAGCCTTTATCATAAAATCCTAAGACTTTCTCTGTTTTAAGAGATCTCGTCAAATAAGATCAAATTTTGTCATTCAGAAACAGCACCGGTCATTGCAGATCTTTTGTACATTTTCCATATATAATTTTGCGAATTTGTAGGAATTTGGAGCGTCCCATGTTTTTCTCAAAAAAAGAGTATGAACTTCCATCTTTAGAAGAAGCGCTTCCCGGCCGTGCAGATCCAATTCCGACTTCAGAACATCATTTTGTAAATGGTGCCCCACTTAAAGGACCTTATCCCGACGCCTGTGAAAAGGCGATGTTCGGAATGGGGTGTTTTTGGGGCGCTGAAAAACCGTTCTGGGGCTTGGACGGTGTTTATGTCACTGCTGTGGGATATGCAGCCGGAATCACGCCCAATCCGACCTATCAAGAGGTTTGCTCAGGGAGGACAGGCCATAATGAAGTGGTGCTCATCATCTATGACCCTATGAAAATAACGTATGAGCAGCTCCTAAAAGTCTTTTGGGAAGGCCATGACCCAACCCAGGGCATGCGTCAGGGGAATGATATCGGCACGCAATATCGGTCTGGCATTTATGTCTTTTCCAATGCACAGCGTGAAAAAGCTCTCGCTTCCAAAAAGGCTTATGATAAAGCCCTTAGCAAAAAGGGATTTAGTACGATCACAACAGAAATATTGGATGCACCGGAGTTTTATTTTGCCGAAGATTATCACCAGCAATATCTTGCTAAAAATCCAGGGGGCTATTGCGGGCTTGGCGGAACGGGTGTGAGTTGCCCGGTGGGAACAGGTGTTCAATCAAATTGAATCCGCGAATACTAGGCAACTCATCATTCAAATACACAAAGCTCATTTGGCATGCTTGCAAATGATCCTTGTGAAATATCTGCATTTTTGCCCGCCGCAATAACCTTTGCTTTCTAAGTATCCAGAAACCATACCTGGCCCTGTTGTAGCTAAAGCACCCTTTGGCTTGCTGTAACCAACTTCGGTTGAGTACGCTTCCACTGTCTTGAAGCCCTTCTGATTACAGAACTTTTCTGCAGTTATCTTGCGTGTGCAGAACACCCGTACATTAGAGAGACAAACATCGACGGGCAACTTGCCATGTATTCCTGATTTTCGCATGTCGACTTTTGGACGGGAAAACAAGCGCGTTGCCGAACACTTTTTCAAACTGGCAGCTCGACGTGCGGTTTCAGCGTCGGCAGTTTTTGTCGTCACATTCAAACACCAAGCCCTATGGTCATTGACTTTTCCTGACCAACGTTTGCCTTTGAACCCGCATTTTTTGGCGATTGCTTCCTTATATTGCCGCCGGGCCATCGTAGCGTAAACACCGCAAATAACGTCACGCTTTTCAGCTTCTTTTTTACGCTTTTCAGCCTCCTTTTTCGCACTGCCGATGTTCAGCTTCTTCTTATCGCGATGACATTTCTTGATTGCATTCGCGCGTATGCGATCGGCCTCAGTTAGGTGGGCCATCTTGACATTGGGGAGCTGACACCAATGCAAATGTTCTTCAAACTTTGCGCTCCAGCCAATGCCTTTGAGCCCACATCCGAGCATTTGGTTTTGCTGCTGTTGACCAACCGCTTTGGTGGCATAAGCACTGCAATTCAATCTGTTATCAGCCAGTGCTGCAGATACAATAGATAGGGTGGCGGCTACCAGGGCATATATGGGATGTGATAATAGATGTCTTGCAGTCATTGGACGTCTCTTCAGAAGACCGTTGTTTAGAGAAATTCAGTTTACAGAACGTTCGATTTAATAACCGTATAGTTTGCTTCGCCTTACTTTGAGGATACGGCCACTGCACTTGCGAACGGCGATCTCCCACCAAAACTTATTTTTCGTTGCTAAATAGACAATATGCGACCCATACACTGTCCGGACGCGAATATTTTTATACCCCTTAGACGCAAGCATAGTGGGTGTTGGATAAAACGTCGTTGTGCATGGTGTGCGCTGAACTTTGGAAGGGCGGTTTTTAAGTTGAAACGTTCGCTTTGAACCGGCAAGAACAACGTCGCTTGAGCTTCCGATGAATTCTGCTTTCATCAAGTCACTCGTAACAGCCGTACCCATAGCCGCAGCGCTGGAAACAATCACCATGGGCATCAAACCGCCCATGACAGTGATTGCTGCTGCCTTAGTCAAAAACTTCTTTGAAATCTGATTGGTTGGGCGCATTTTTTCCTCCATTAAATGAACCATAACTGGGCGCTTTTTGCGCTCTTTTCCACTTAGTCGCTGGAGGTGGCGAAAAGGTTCAATGAAATTAGGATAGTGTTGTTCATGCTGAATGTTTAGCAGCAGCAAGTTCCTTTGCCATCCTAGTAGAATCTCCCCAGGTTGATAACCAGATCATAGCATCTGTCACCTTTGAAATGACTATTCGCAGTGACCGCCACCCCGCGGTTTCCGTTATAATTCGTTCTTCAGCATGGTTGAGATGCGATAATTCCTCGTCCTGAATCCCAAGAATAAGCGAATGAAGTATCGGGTCCCTATGACGAAGAAAGAAGAGTTGATCTTCTAAATGCCGATGGACCGCTGCTTCAACAGCGGCCGTACAAATCCAAATACCCTGCCGTCCCAGCAAAGCCGTTAAAAAGCCGAGAACCAATCCCCCGTTTCCCCACAGCGCCATGATACGGCATGGCCGGGCATTGCGTTCGGGCATCGCATTGCGGAATAGTGCGCAATGATTGATTTCATGATCCAGCGTTTCTTCCAGAAAGGCAACAACGTCGGGATACAGGCGACGCGCAACCCAGATTTGTGCACGATAAATACGGATTGCTCCATATTCGCCTGCATGATTGACTTTTAAAATTCTTGCAACCGTCATCCGGTCGCACGTGTTCATGACTTATATCCAAGATTAAGCAACACAACCAAGCATGATTATATTACACGCGCTATGAACATTATTTCATCAGACAAATTGATGCATACATGTCTGACCACCGATTTTAAGACAAATCAATCGCATAGCGCTTGAGGTCTTCTAGATCCACAACCTCCAGTGTTGCCTCATGGGTTGCAGAAATGATAACTCTGGGTGCCATGCCAACCTCAAGAGCCTCTTTCCATCGCTCAGCACATAAGCACCATCTGTCCCCTGGCTTTAGGCCGGGGAAGCCGAATTCAGGTCTTGGGGTTGAGAGGTCGTTCCCCCTTATCTTGGAAAATGTGAGAAACTCCGCTGTGACCTCAACGCAAACCGTATGAAGCCCCAAATCATCTGGTCCTGTATGACAACAGCCGGTGCGATAGAAGCCTGTTTTGGGACTATCTGAACAGGTGCCAATAGGCTCGCCAAAGACATTTCGTTGGCTCTCAATATCATTTTCTTCGTCTAATTCATCCATGATGTCTACTGTTGCAATAACGTTTGCCAATGAAACAGGCAAAAAGGATTTGACTGATAAGTGCTTAGTTTTGCTCGTTACAGATAAAGGACTGCTTCGTTAAGTTTTAGACGTTATTACCTTCTTCTATTATTGCTGTGGTTTTCGGGCCGGTAGCGGAATTGACATGGAGGCGTTAGCCGTTTTATTCGCAGTTTGCAGATGCTTTTTGCCAAGAACCGCCCTGCAACCGATCGGGAGATCTGCAAGTGTTAGCTGAGGACGAGGCTTTTTCTTTTTTTTCTTCTTCTTCTTCTGAGGTTTGGGTTTTGCTGTTAAACGCTTGAACCAATGATCGAGCTGCTTTCCGCAACCATCTCCGGCGGGCGGGGCAGGTTGATCCTTACAACCACTGCCGGTCGGACATTTCAATCGCACATGAAAATGATAGTGGTGTCCCCACCATGGCCGGATACGCCGTAACCAAGATCTATCCTGGCCTGCAGCATTACACAAAGCTTTCTTGATCGCTGGGTGAACAAAGATACGGGCAACTTCCGGGTAGGAGACCGCACGCTTTAACAGAGTGACATGTCCGGGCAGCCAAACTTTTGGGTTCACTGAGAGCTTATCTGGGCCAAGCATTGAAACAGCGGAAATTTTCTCACGCTCTTTATGTGTTAGCCGCCGTGGCGGCATGGGTTTGAGCCAAATATCCGCATCCAGGCCAATTTGATGGCTTCGATGACCGGTGAGCATTGGTCCACCGCGCGGTTGCGCCAAATCGCCAATGAGAAGCCCTGGCCAGCCATCTTTTTCTTTTGATTCGGTTGCCAGGCGTTCAACATATTTTACAAGCAGTGGATGGCCCCAATTGCGGTTGCGGGAAAGACGCATAGCTTGCCAGGCCGGGCCATTAACCGGCAGCATTTTGCCGCCAGAAAGGCAACCGCGAACATAGCTTCCAAGCGCACGAGCCGCTAGAGGTGAGGGTTTGCTCACCGTCCCAAACAGTTTTTTTGCTGGTAGTGGCTCAGCAAAAGTCGGCCCCAATCCAGAAAAAAGCGTTAGCAGTAAAGTAAAACAAATCCGCGAAAGCATTTATATTATATCCCCCTGAAAACCCACTAAAATACTTATGCCATAGTGAGTAACCGCAAGATAGCGGATTCGGCAATGGTGACATAATCTATGGGATTGAGCCCAAAAAACGGCAATGATGATAGGAAATCTTAAAAGGTGGATACCTCTAAAACCATCCACCACCCCCTGCCATCCGCCATATTCTGCGATAATTAGGCAGATGGCAGGGGGTGGTGGATGGCCCGAAGAGAGTATTTAGAGATACCTAGGTTTTTATGACGAAGGTATTTTTAGGCGTCAAATTTTAGGCTGGGAAGCAAGTAATTGTTAATATAGTACCATGGTTTAGAGTCTTTCAGAGCATTGACTTAGAGTTAGCCGAGCAGTACCGTCCTTCCTTCATTTTTTGCGTTTGCGAAGAAAATAAGGTTAGGCAATCGCAGGCGCACAAACAGAGCTTTGATTGCAAGTCCACCGATGTTTCTCAGGAGAAGGAAGAGAAGCAGGTTTTTTCTGACAAATGCCGAATTGCTTTCAATATGGCATATGGGGCGGGAATATGAAAATCCTGGTGCCCGTTAAACGGGTCGTAGACTACAATGTGAAGATACGTGTTAAAGCCGATGGCACCGGTGTTGAGCTTAACAACGTAAAAATGTCAATGAACCCTTTCGATGAAATCGCTGTTGAAGAGGCGATAAGATTGAAAGAAGCCGGCAAGGCGGAAGAAATTGTTGCTGTTTCAATCGGCCCGCAAAAATCACAGGAAACCCTTCGCACGGCGCTCGCTATGGGGGCGGATCGCGGTATTCTGGTGCAGACGGATGAAACAGTTGAGCCACTAGCCGTTGCGAAAATTCTCAAAACCCTCGTAGAAGAAGAAAAGCCAGATCTGGTTATTCTTGGCAAGCAAGCCATTGATGATGACTCCAATCAGACAGGTCAAATGTTAGCTGCTTTACTTGAATGGCCACAGGGAACATTTGCTTCGAAAATTGAACTTGAGGGCGGCCAGATTGCGGTCACGCGCGAGATTGATGGTGGTTTGCAAACGGTTAATTTGAAAATACCGGCCGTTGTCACAACGGATCTGCGGCTTAATGAGCCACGCTATGCTTCATTACCGAATATCATGAAGGCAAAAAAGAAGCCGATTGATGAAAAGACGCCGGAACAGCTTGGGATAGATATTACACAGCGTCTGAAAGTTATTGAGACAGTCGATCCTCCTGGGCGTCAGGCAGGTGTTAAGGTTGAAACGGCCACAGAACTTGTTGATAAGTTGAAGAATGAGGCAGGGGTACTTTAACGATTTTTTGGCTACGTGCTTGGATATTTATGGACCAGAGTGAAAAAGCGAGTTAGTCAGGTTCTTTAAAGAGAATAAATCATGGAAAACTATGAACCTGTCCATACCGACGAAGAGACATTTGATGGACAAACGAAAAGCAGGCAAGCGAAAATGACATTTAAGAAGGTGGGGGTTATAGGCGCTGGACAAATGGGTAATGGCATTGCTCATGTTATCGCGCTCGCCGGATATGATGTGGGTCTTAATGACCTCTCAAAAGAGCGTGTTGAAGCCGCTCTTGCAACCATTGATGGCAATCTGACCCGTCAGATTTCAAAAGGTAAAATCAAGGACGAAGACAAGCGAGCTACACTTGAGCGTATTTCTTATGTGGAGTCTCTTGAAAAATTTGGAGATTACGATCTCGTTATTGAGGCTGCGACCGAAGAGGAAGCGACAAAACGTAAGATATTCGAAACGCTTTGCCCGTTCCTTTCTGAGAATGCTGTCATTGCAACCAATACCTCATCCATATCAATCACCCGCCTTGCTGCGGCAACGGATCGGCCGGAGCGTTTTATCGGCATGCATTTCATGAATCCAGTTCCCCTTATGGAACTTGTTGAAATGATCCGGGGGATTGCCACAGAGGATGGAACCTTTAGTACCGCAAAAGATTTTGTCGAAACCCTCGGTAAGACAATAGCTGTCTCGGAAGATTTCCCGGCATTTATGGTGAACCGTATTCTCCTGCCCATGATCAATGAAGCAGTCTATACCCTTTATGAAGGTGTGGGTTCCGTGGAGAGCATTGATACCGCCATGAAGCTCGGTGCCCACCACCCCATGGGTCCGTTACAACTTGCCGATTTCATTGGGCTTGATACCTGCCTTTCCATCATGCAGGTGCTTTATGATGGGTTGGCGGATTCCAAATACCGCCCTTGTCCACTGCTTGTAAAATATGTCGAGGCCGGTTGGCTTGGCCGCAAAACACAGCGTGGATTTTATGATTACCGTGGGGATAAGCCGGTGCCGACAAGGTAGAGGGGGATATGCCGTTGCCGTCACTGAGCTTGCCCCTGAGCCCTCAGTTAATCTGCTAATTGGAGAGAGCTCAGGGACCTTTTCTAGGCCTATCGTTTCAAGGCATGACCTCGGTCACGAAACCAGCACCCACTGTTTTGCCACCTTCACGGATCGCAAAACGGATACCTTTCTCGATGCCAACAGGCTTGTTGAGCTCGAAACGAATTTCAGCCTGTTCACCTGGCTGGACAAGACCGGTTTCACTAGAGACATTGATGACGCCGGTCACATCCGTTGTGCCGAAAAAGAATTGCGGCCGATAACCACTACCAAAAGGCGTGTGGCGTCCGCCTTCTTCTTTTGTGAGCACGAAGATCTGAGCTGAACCTTTATTGTAAGGTTTAATCACGCCAGGCGCACTTAACACCTGACCGCGCTGCACGTCTTCGCGCTTTAGGCCACGCAGGAGAAGCCCGACATTCATACCAGCTCTCGCTTCCGGAATGTCCTTGCGAAAGGCTTGGGTTCCGGTCACGATCACCTGTTGATCATCAGCATTAGTTAAGCCCACGATCTCCACGGCATCACCGATACGGACAACGCCCCGGTCAACACGGCCACTAACAACTGTGCCGCGGCCAGGAATTGTGTGTACACCTTCAATCGGCATCATGAATGGACTGTCGTAATCGCGGATAGGATCCGGGATTTTTGTGTCCAATGCATCGACCAAGTCCTTCACACATTGCACGTCAGGTCCATCGATATCAGCGCGCTCAATCGCCTTCTGCGCTTTGAGAGCGCTGCCGAAAATAAAGGCAACATCCTCATAGCCCTGGGCGGCAAGCATTGCGCCGACTTCCATCTCGATCAGCTCAGCAAGCTCGGCACGATCCGCCTCATCAAGCCTGTCTATTTTGTTAACGAACACAATGATGTGTTGCACATTCACTTGGCGAGCTAGCAGGACATGCTCAATGGTCTGCTTAGCTGTGCCTTCTGTGCCGTCGACAAGCAGGATTGCGCCATCCATCTGAGATGCGCCGGTGATCATGTTCTTGACATAATCAGCATGCCCCGGACAGTCGATATGAGCGTAATGCCGGGCCTCAGATTCGTACTCGACATGCGAGGTGTTGATCGTGATGCCACGAACTTTTTCCTCTTTGGCATTATCGATCTGGTCCAAGGATAAGGCTTTACCACCGAAACGCGCCGCCTGAAGCTGCGTGATCGCAGCAGTCAGGGTTGTTTTGCCGTGGTCGACATGCCCGATGGTGCCGACATTGATATGAATTTTGTTCGACATGATTGTCTCCACTTCTTTCTTACGAATGTGGCTGACCAGATTGGTTCGCGACTCCAATCAGATCAGCCGTTGGCATTGGCGCGCCAAACTCGTGTCGGGCTTATCCAGCAACCAATGTTGCCATAAAAAAAGCCCGCTAAGCTTCTGGACCTAACGAGCTTCGTATTTTGCCCGAGAGGTCCCATTCTCCCAGGCGAAAAGCAACTGGGAGGGATCAGTCAAACCACCATGCAAAGCCTGTATCCATGGCTGCAAATGACGTGGTTTGATCAGTTGTTTCGTTTTGAGCGATCAAATCGCACTTTTGCTTACACATTTATTTTCCAATCAACCTTGCGATATCCCATTAAAAAACCCCGGAGGCATCTCAGGCCTACCAGGGCTTAAATTGCGCACTAGAGGCCGGTCCGGCCTCTCAGATTTGAGGCTCGGTCTATGACACCAAATAATAATAGACCGCGACATCACCCGAGTGATGTCCAAAAAACTTTGCGGTCTTTTTTGCAACTTGGATCACGTCCAAAGCCTTTCATTCATATAAATTCTGATATGGAGATAACATTGTCGGGCCTTAGTTTCAAGTTTCCCCGCTGCCAACCGCCACCTCAATAAGCTTGATCGCATCTTCTGACGCCCATTCCGCGGGCCCGGCGAGGCGGCCGATTTCTTGTCCCTCACGGTTGATAAGCAATGTGGTCGGCATGCCGAGGGCTTTGAGTTTTGTGGTCAGCCTGGCGGTCGGCTCGTTATAGAGCTTCAAAGCCTTTACATTGATTTTTTCAAGAAACTTACGCGGCTTCTCTAAACCGCCCCGATCAATGCTAATGGCAACAACCTCAAACTTTTCACCACCGAATTTTTTCTGAAGTGCGTCAAGCGCGGGCATTTCTTTGCGACAAGGGGCGCACCACGTAGCCCAAAGATTGAGAAGAACGACCTTGCCTTTCCAATCTGCAAGCGTTTTTTCTTCCCCCGCATCATTTACAAATGTAAAGCTTGGCACATCTTGAGGCGTTTTGCGCAAAACGAAGTTTTGCATCTCACCAGTATTAAGCCCTTGAAGCGGATTTGCACTCTGTGATTGACCGGTTTCAGTGCCGGATGAGGGTTTTGCCGCTCCCTCCGTCTTAATCTTTGCGGCTTTTGTCTGGTCTCGGCCGTTGCCATCACCCCCTAAGTTCACGTATACCGCGAGAAAACCAGCAATCAGTGAGATGCAGGCTGCAAGGATATAAACCCGTGGAGACGTTTTTTTCTGCTGATCAGCACTCATTGAATTCAACCATCATTTTAACAGTGGATGCCGTTTAACAATGACAAATAAGATGTGGGGCGGGCGTTTTGCAAGCTCGCCTTCTGAGATAATGGAGGAAATCAATGCTTCCATCACATTCGATAAGCGGCTTTTTGCCCATGATATAGCGGGTTCAAAAGCCCACTGCAAAATGTTGGCTGAGACCGGCATTATCTCAGGCGAAGATGCAAGTAAGATCACCCAAGGTCTAGACACGATTTTGTCAGAGATCGAAAGCGGAGATTTTTCCTTCTCTCGCTCACTTGAAGATATTCATATGAATATCGAGGCGCGTCTGAAAGATTTAATCGGCCCGATAGCTGGTAAACTGCACACAGCCCGGTCCCGTAATGATCAGGTTGCAACAGACTTCCGGCTTTATATCCGTGAGGTGATCGACCACATTGATACCCAATTAAGGGACCTCCAATTCGCACTTGCCCGTAAGGCCTATAATTTTGCAGCTGCCATTATGCCCGGATTTACGCATTTGCAAACGGCGCAACCGGTTACATTCGGTCATCACTGCCTCGCTTATGTGGAAATGTTTGGACGTGATCGGGGCCGTTTTGCCGATGCGCGGACAAGGCTCAATGAATGTCCGTTGGGTGCTGCTGCCCTGGCGGGAACCTCTTTTCCTATCGACCGGCATATGACGGCAACATCTTTGCAGTTTGATCGGCCCTCAGCTAATTCGCTGGATGCGGTTTCGGACCGTGATTTTGTTCTGGAAACATTGAGTGCCGCTGCAATATCTGTGACCCATTTGTCACGCTTTGCAGAAGAAATCGTTCTTTGGTCCTCTCCAGAATTCGGCTTTGTGACGCTTTCGGACCAGTTTACGACCGGCTCATCGATCATGCCACAAAAGCGTAACCCCGATGCTGCGGAGCTTGTGCGGGCTAAGGTGGGTCGCGTCGCTGCCGCTTTCCAAAGTCTGCTCATTGTCATGAAGGGCTTGCCACTCGCCTATTCCAAGGACATGCAGGAAGATAAGGAAATCACCTTTGATGCCCTTGATAATTTCTCTCTGGCACTGGCTGCAATGACCGGCATGGTAGACGATATGGCCCCAAATCCGCAGATTATGAAGAAAAGCGCGGGCCAAGCCTACTCTACAGCGACTGATTTGGCGGATTGGCTTGTACGGGCATTGGGCATGCCTTTTCGGGACGCTCATCATGTGACCGGTGAGATTGTTTCGGCGGCCGAGAAAGCCCGTGTTCCCCTTCACCGGTTTCCGCTTGAGGCTATGCAAAGCATTGAGCCACGCATTACGAAAGACGTTTTTTCTGTCTTGAGCGTCACAAATTCGGTAAAAAGCCGTGAGAGTTTTGGAGGTACAGCTCCGAAAAATGTCCGCAAAATGGCAAAGAGCTGGATAAAGCGGTTGGAAAAAGAGACCGGAACAGGCTAAAAGAGAACCTGCGGCCTATTTAGTCGTCCCGGGGGCAGAGAAACGAAGGCATGTCTGATGCGTAGTACAATTCGCATTCTTATATCTTTAATCTTTGTTGGGGCATTGAGCCTTTCGGCTTGTGGTGTGAAGGGACCGCTTGAACCGCCACCTGAGGCATCGAAAGCTGAGACCGATACAGGTGCTGGAACGCCGGGCACCGCAAAGAAAAAAGGCAAACCACACCGCTCTTTTATTCTTGACGGTCTTCTCCGTTAGGTTCTAGCACATATTTTATGCATCATTTCACTTATAAAGACGGTGTGCTTCATGCCGAAGGGGTGAACCTTGCCGACTTGGCTGAGAAAGTCGGAACGCCTTTTTATTGTTATTCAACAGCAACATTGGAGCGTCATTACAACGTTTTTGCCGAAGCCTTCAAAGAGTTGGAGACGCTCATCTGCTATTCGGTTAAGGCGAATTCCAATATCGCCGTATTGAAGACCTTGGCACGCCTAGGGGCGGGTATGGATGTCGTTTCAGGGGGGGAGCTGCGCCGTGCTAAAGCTGCAGGCGTGATAGGTGAGCACATAATCTTCTCAGGCGTTGGCAAAACAGACGAAGAAATGGCCCTTGGACTGGATGAAGAAATCCTTTGTTTTAATGTGGAATCAGAACCAGAGCTTGAGCGGTTAAGTGCTGTTGCATCAGCCCGTAAACAAATTGCTCAAGTGTCTTTGCGCATTAATCCTGATGTTGATCCTAAAACGCACGCCAAAATTTCAACGGGCAAATCGGAAGATAAATTCGGCATTCCCTGGGAGGATGCACGCCGCTTGTATAAAATGGCGGCAAGTCTTCCTGGTCTTCGGATCATTGGCGTCGATATGCATATTGGCAGTCAGATTATCGAACTTCAGCCATTTGAGGATGCCTTCGCGCTCCTTCGGGAACTTGTCAGGGATTTGCGGCATGACGGTCACGAAATCACCCATATCGATCTCGGCGGTGGGTTAGGTATTCCTTATAATCATGAAATCGAAGCACCACCTCATCCGGACCACTATGCAGAAGTCGTTAAAACCCAGCTTGGGGATTTGGGTTGCAAGCTTCTATTTGAACCGGGCCGTATGATTGCAGGCAATGCCGGTATTCTTGTTTGCAAAGTTCTGTATATGAAACGAGGTGCGTCAAAGACGTTTACCATCGTCGATGCAGCCATGAATGACCTCATCCGTCCCACTCTCTATGACGCGCATCATGATATTTGGCCGCTTTTGGAGGCTCGGAATTCTGAGTCCAAATGTGTCACGGATGTGGTCGGGCCGATTTGCGAGACGGGGGATTTTCTGGCAACTGACCGGGCGTTGCCTCCGTTTCAAGCAGGTGATTCGCTTGCCGTTATGACAACCGGCGCATATGGCGCGGTGCAGGCGGGCAGTTATAATAGCCGGCTTCTTATCCCGGAAGTCCTTGTTTGGGAAGGAAATTTTTCGATCATCCGCCCCCGTCAAAGCTATGACGATCTTTTGGGGCAGGACAGATTGCCCCACTGGCTCATGGACAATTGATTTTCATTATATTTACTTCCGCCTGCTTTTGTTCACTTTTTAGAGACAGTCTGGAAATTACGGCCTATATGCCAATGTAATTATGATAAACTCATATTATGTCTAAGACCACCTCAACGAGCTCTGGTGACTTTGATAAGGCGGTAACATTTCATATGGATGGCCTTGCTGACCAGCATGCAAAACGTCTTCTTGAACGGAAAATCCGTAAAAGCCGGTGGGCTTTGCTGTGCGAACGTGTCTGGCCGCGCTTATGGCTTCCCATAGGCGTAATTGGCATATTTATACTCAGTTCACTTTTTGGCGTATGGCCGTTATTACCTGGTTGGGGACATAAGACGTTACTGGCGTTTTTTGCCGTTGCATTGTTAACTTCGTTATTTCCGCTTGTGGCTTTGCCGTGGCCAAGCCGTAAGGAAGCTCTGCGCCGTCTTGAGCTAAAATCTAATCTTAAGCATCGCCCTGTTTCATCTTATGAAGATTCTCTAGCGGGTCATATGGTGTCTCATACGACGGAACGGATTTGGAAAATTCATCGTGCCCGCTTACTTTCCATATTCTCCAAACTCAAGTCCGGATGGCCAAGGCCGAAAACAGAGCGTTACGATCCTTTTGCTTTACGCGTTGCACTTGTACTTGTCCTTACGCTTGTTTTTGCCGCAACTCATGACAAGGCTTATGATCGAATTGCGGCTGCGTTCAATAATACACCAGATGTGAAACCATTAATGCTCCGGTTGGATGCCTGGATTACACCTCCAATATATACGGGCAAAGCACCTATTCTTCTTGCAGATGGTGCACATCCACTTTCTCAAAATGATCAAGAAAACCGTATTATTCAGGTGCCAGAAAAGAGCGTTCTTATCGTACGGCTTAATGGTCCAGAGAAAGAACGTTTCAAGGTTGGACTTAGAAATGCAAATGCTACAGAGCTTGAAGAGCTTACAGCATCTGATCAGAAAACGGATAGCAATGTAATTGAACACAAGATCATACTCAACAAACCAGTTGAGGTAGACGTCAGCGATGGTCTCAAGTCACTTTTTTCTTGGCGCTTTAAAGTGTTGGCTGATAGACCACCGACAATAAAGCTCACTCAGCCTGTTTCAAATACACCACGCGGAGCAATATCTCTCTCTTACCGGGCAGAGGATGATTATGGGGTTGTCGGTGCAATTGCACGGTTTCAACGTATCATGCCATCAGAGGCAGGGCCCCCCGTCAAAAATGATGAAGATAGGCCCCTAGGTACACCACCTGAGATGCCGCTGACCTTGAAGCGCGCCAACCTCAAACTAGCTGAAGGGCGGACTTATAAGGATTTGACTGCACATCCTTGGGCGGGTTCGGTTGTTCACATGACCCTTGTTGCCCGTGATGAAGCTGGTCAGACATCAAACAATAAACCTATCAAAGTTCTGCTGCCACAACGTAATTTCACAAAGCCTCTCGCTAAGGCAATTGTTGAACAGCGCGGCAAACTCGTTATGCGGCCGCTATCTCATAAATCTATTGTCGCCCAGGCACTTGATGCCCTCACAATAGCTCCTGAGACATTCATCGAAGACAAGGTTATCTATCTAGGTTTGAGATCTGCTTATTGGCGTCTTAAATATGACAACAGCCGGTCCGGGTCTGAGAGCGTGGCCAATCAGCTTTGGGAGCTGGCGGTGCGGATAGAGGACGGTGATCTTTCTGATGCGGAGCGGGCCTTAAAAACTGCCCAAGACCAGCTTATGAAAGCTCTTGCCGAAAACGCACCGGAAGCGGAAATAAAGCGCCTTATGGATGAGCTTCGCAATGCACTTGGCCGTTTTCTACAAGCTTTAGCTAAGAAAAATAAGAACCGCCAAGCCCTTTCCACGAAGGACAATCTTAACGCGAACAGAATCCTTTCATCCAAAGATCTTGAGCGCATATTGCGTAACATTGAAAATCTCTCAAAAACAGGATCGAAGGATGCCGCACAGCGTCTGCTCAGCGAATTGCGTGATATGCTCGAAGGGCTTCAAGCCGGCATGGCCCAACATAACGCACAAACGCAACAAATGATGAGTTTGATGGATGAGTTGGGTGATTTGGTTTCGCGCCAGCAAAAATTACTTGATGATACGTTTCAAGCGCGCCGGCAGAGCCAAGCGCTGCGTCGCGGCCAAGGTCCGCCACGTGGTCAAAGACGCGGACAGGGGAAGAAAAAAACGCCGGGTAATGGGAAAAATCAAGGAACCGGTCAGTCACGTCAAGGATCTTCAGGCACTCGACAGGCGGGACCTCTTGGAAAACGCCAAGAAGATCTTCGCAAATTTTTAGATCGCATGCTTGAAAATATGCGTAATTTGGGAGCAAAACCTCCTGACCAGCTTGAAGGTGCGGGGCAGGCAATGGGCGAAGCTCGAAAAGCGCTTGGTGAAAAAAATTTGGATCGGGCGGTGCAACAACAAACCCTGGCTCTCAACCGGTTGCGTCAAGGTGCTCAGTCCATGGCACAGCAAATTATGAGAAGTATGAGTGCCCAGTATGGCCGTGGTAGGCGTGATCCCTTTGGCCGGCCACAAAAGTCGAGCGGACCTGAATTAGGGACGTCAGTGAAAGTTCCTGACGAAATTGATGTGCAGCGCGCACGTGAGATTTTAGACGAGCTGCGTAAACGGTTTGGTGAACCAATGCGTCCACCGGTTGAACTCGATTATATTGAGCGCCTCTTGCGCAGGTTCTGAATTTCTACTGATTTCAGTTTGTAGTGATGGCCGCCGTGACTTCGGCGCGAATTTGTTCGAGGGTAAAGGGTTTCTGGATCACACCCTGAATGATTGAACCCTGCTTTTCCGCCCTCTCACGCTCCTCAGCCATGCCCGTCATGAGGAGAATTGGCAAGTTTGGGTGATCTTGCCTAATCTCGATTGCGAGTGCAATGCCATCTCGGCCAGGAACTTGAATGTCAGTCAGAAGTAAGTCATATGCCTCTGGTTCAGATGTTATCTGGCTAAGCGCGTCATCGCCATTATGAACGGCAGTTACCTCATGGCCGTCCGTCTCCAGCCCCATGCGCACAAAATCGCAAAGGGCAGTATCATCTTCGACAAGAAGAATGCGTGCCATGGCCCACCTTCATTTTAGTTTGCGTATCTCAATCCATGCGTAAAACGATATCCATCTAAGAGAACATAATTAATCTTGCACGATTCGTCCAACAAAGGGCAGCTCCCGGTAACGGTGGTCGAGATCCATGCCATAGCCGACGACAAATACGTTTGGACATTGAAACGCACAAAAATCCGCTTCAATATTAACTGCCCGCTCGACAGGTTTGTCGAGTAAAACACATGTCGCAACACGCTCCGCTCCCCGGGCGGCAATCAAATCCTTCGCAAAGGCGAGGGTTCTGCCAGACTCAAGAATATCATCTATGATCAAGACGGAGTGACCTTTTACTTCAGTACTTATGTCACGCAAAATTTCAACTGAACCGGAGGAAACAGTGCCGCTACGATAACTTGCAAGCATCAGGAAATCGACACTTGGTTTAAGACCGGCACCATGAAGGGCGCGCATAAGATCAGCGGCGAACATGAAGCTGCCCTTAAGTATTGAGACGACCAACAAATCATCGAAATCAGAGTTTGCGATGTCTTGTGCAAGTGCAGCTATTCTTTTAGAAATATCTTCAGGATTGTAGATAATTTCGATTACATCCGCGGTCACATCAGAATTCCCAACATTGTTATTTGAGCTTTAGATATCTGTGCTGTCGGCAGAATGATTCAATTTAGCCTCATAACGCTCTAGGTCACGAACTCATAATCAAAGAAGTAGAGTATGTTAAGCGAACTTACTTGAGCTTAACATGCTCTAAAGTGTTTCACAGCAAACACTGAAACATTTGAACCGTCTTTCCTCCGATCATCACAGCTTAGCGGTCTTTTGCAAAACGGACCTGTAAACTACGGACAGCTACTGGTGGTGCTGGGATTCTTGTAATAAAGGATGTGCTCTGCCTTGATGGTAATGGACGTTGACGTACACGTTCCGCCCAATGGTAAAGCTCTTTTCCACTTTCATCGCGAAACGCAAAAACTACGGTTGGAACTCTACTCGGCCGATTTGTAAGATTTATGATAATGCCTTCAACCTGGAGCACATTTTTGTTTGCGACCATTTTCCAGCTATAAGTGACCCGGTGAAATTCAAACCCACGGATGTTTACCGGCATTCCGAGGCTTTCATATACTCCAGCTGTCGCCGGTAACGCACGTACAATATTAGTGCGAAAGATATAAGCCGATCCAATCATGCAGGTCACAACCAGGCAAAGTGTGGCCCAACCAGCTACGAGACCAAGATAGTTTGTCTTGGGAATGGTCTCTTTTTGCAAGGCCGGTTCAGAACTTTCAGGAAGTTCATCCGCGTAGTCCGCCCAGGTTTTGTTTTGGCTTACGGTATTCTCTTCGTTTTCTTCGGAAAAGTTTGCACCTTCCTCAGAAAAATCTGCACCGAAATCTACCTCGTCAAAATCTGATTCTTTCTCTTCAGTTTCCTGGTCTTCATCTTTTGGCTTAGCTTCTGTCTCAAAGTCTTCGACTTCACTTTCAATTTCAGATTCCTGCTCCGGCTCTGGATCACTATCAAGATCTGTGTCTGCTGCAAACAATGCATCTAGGTCTGCTTGATCTAAAGGCTCATCATTTGTTGCGCCATCGCCAGGATCGGTTACCTCATTGTCTTCGGAGGATATTTCCTCACTTTCCCATTCGTCAGTGGCCTCACCGCCTTCATCGTCGTTACTCTCTTCGTCGGAGGAGCGGAACTCCAGGTCTTCCATTTCACCCGGGTTTGGCACAATTGCAGGAATAGATGATGTTTCTTCCGAATTAAAAAGATCGTTATCTTCATCAGAACCTTCATCAGACATATCGGCGAAATCTTCAGAAATCTCATCAGTTTCTTCAGATTCCGGCGCAATATCGTCTGCAGGTTCTGAATCGGACACATCTGTAGCGAGCCAGACATGCGTGCATTTGGCACATCTGACTTTCCGTCCTTCCGGAGGAATATCAGCTGCCGTTTCGTAGCGCGTTTCGCATTCCGGACATTCAATGATCATTTTTTTGCCCAATCACTCCTGGATCGTTCAGGATAATGAGCCAAAATAGGCCTATCTAATGCCAACTGACCTATCATATAGGGTATTTATAATTTAAGAATTTCTGAGATACCCCATTGATAGATAAGTGCCAGTCCATCATAAAGACCGCGAGTCGCGTTAAATATTTATTGATATGAGGCTATCTTGATTCGTATGGAGAATGTTGCCTTGCGTTATGGGCAAGGACCAGAGGTGTTAAACCACGTTAATTTTCACGTCCGTCCAGGGTCTTTTCACTTTTTGACGGGGCCCTCCGGCGCGGGAAAAACCAGTCTGCTTAGATTGTTATTTATGTCTTTGCAGCCCACCAATGGTGTTGTTCATCTGTTTGGCAAAAATGTCACACGTGTGACACCTAGCCGTCGCGCTCAACTCAGAAGGCGAATTGGCATCGTCTTTCAGGATTTCCGTCTGCTTGATCATCAAACGACCTGGGAAAATGTTGCGCTGCCTTTGCGGGTTATCGGTAAAAAGGTTTCCGATTATAAAGAGGATGTAACGGATCTCTTGCAATGGGTTGGACTTGGTGATCGTATGTATGGCTATCCCCCTGTTCTTTCTGGTGGTGAGAAACAACGCGCAGCAATTGCACGGGCTGTGATCGGCAAGCCTGAACTGTTATTAGCTGATGAACCTACTGGTAACGTGGATCCTCAGATGGCCCGGCGACTTTTGAGACTGTTTATTGAGCTTAATCGTCTGGGCACATCTGTGATTATAGCAACCCATGATCATCAACTTATGAAGCAATTCAAAGCTCCTCGTTTAGAACTCCATGACGGCCATATTCAATCTATCGGATGAGCCAATGAGCCAAAGCAAGACATTATTATCACGAGACCGCTCATCCAAAGGTTCGACAGATTTTTTTACGCCGGTTCGCCAGTCTCGTGCCGCGACACCCATTGTTCCGGCAGGCTCTGTTACCGGTAAATCACTTACTGTCGTTGTTTCGATAATGTGTTTTCTTGCAAGTCTGACTGCAGGCGCTGTTTATCTGGTCAACCAGTCAGCGGCGGCCTGGTTTGAAAATATTTCCAGTGAAGTCACTGTTCAGATCAAACCGATTGAAAAAGCTGATATTGAAAAACGTGTTACTCAGGTTGCTTTATTCCTTGCCAAACAACCCGGGATCAGTCGTGTGAAACCCTTGACGACGGAAGATTCAGCTTCGCTCCTAGAACCTTGGCTTGGTCATACGGATGTTCTTACGGCTTTGCCTGTGCCTAGGCTGATCGCATTAGAGATTGACCGCAAAACACCGCCAGACTTGCAAGTGCTCTCGGCCAATCTTGAGAATAGTTTCAAAGGGGTGGTTCTGGATGACCACAGGCATTGGCAGGAGCAAATACGTACCGTCACGCGGTCTTTGGCCCTTGGAGGGATCACTCTCCTTATACTCATGGCGGCGGCAACAACCGCTGTTATTGTCTCTGCGACAAAAAGCGCATTAGCTTCGAACAGAGAAATTGTGGAAGTGCTTCATTTTGTAGGGGCCACGGACACTTTTATAGCGCGGGAATTTGAAAAACATTTCCTGGCACTTGGAATTCGTGCAGGATTTGTAGGGGCCCTCTCCGCAATGGCTATTTTTGTATTTATGCCAGTAATTATGCGCATTGTTGGCGGTAATGTGGTAACAGCTGCTGAAATCCGTCGGCTCGTTGGTTCGGCATCCTTGGATTTGCCTGGTTATTTGCTTCTTATGATTGTAGTTGTCGTAATTGCAGCATTGTGCATGCTAACATCACGCTATGGCGTTTATCGTATTCTTCATACGAAACGCTAATTATAATACGCACATTGGTATAAGTTATCGTGCGCTAGATCAAACCTGCGTTGAGATAAAGCTATTTGAATGCAAATGAACGCAGCATGCTCTAAATAAAAGACCGCATTAAAGGTAAAGCGTCGTGCAAACATTGCCAAGGTGATCTGATGAGCCGCTTAATGAAGGGGTTCAAATTAATTTTGATAGCGATGGGCCTAATTTTAGGGCTCTTCCTCATTGGTTTTGTGCTTTTTGCTAACTCTATAGACCATAATAATGGCGCCTTGGTTGCAAAAGCCGACGGTATTGTTGCGTTAACCGGCGGCGATTCACGTATCAAGGAGGCTGTAAAAATTCTTTCTGAGAAAAAAGGAGAACGGTTGCTGATAACGGGCGTACATCCGGCAACAACACGGCGTGTCCTGAAGGCACTTATACCTAAACACAGCACTATGTTTGAATGTTGCATAGATATCGACCATGCTGCGCGGAATACGATAGGCAATGCAGTTGCTGCAAAGGCTTGGGTATCAAATCAGCGGTTTTCTTCAGTCATCGTGGTGACCTCAAGTTATCACATGCCTCGTAGCCTGGTAGAACTCAGGCGTGCCATGCCTGATGTTAAGCTTGTCCCCTTTCCGGTTGCCCCCAGAAACTTTCATATTGAGGAATGGTGGGCCTACCCAGGTACAATGCGGCTTTTGGCTATGGAGTATTTAAAGTTTATAGCATCGGTTGCTCGGCTGGGAGCGTCTGAGATTGTTAGATATGTGTCAAATGGTTCGGTTGCCATTGCCGATATGGCTGGTATCAACATGCACTAATTCAACATGCCTATATAATATCCCAGGATGATCCCTTCGCTCATTTTCAACCTTATGTTTTATGTTTGCACGGCCTTATTTGTGGTTGTGGGGAGTCCTCTGCTTTTGGGGCCACGCAGTTGGGCGATGGCGGGGCTTAAAGCCCATGCGCGAACATCGCTATGGTTGCTCAAACACATTGTTGGGTTACGAATGGAAGTAAGGGGGCATGAAAAATTGCCTCCGGGCCCCGTTCTTGTTGCGTGTAAGCACCAATCGGCATGGGAGACATTTGCGATCATTCCCCTATTCCGGGACCCGGCGATGATTATGAAGGCGGAACTTTTTTGGATCCCCTTCCATGGTTGGTTTTCCCGCAAATTCCAAATGATCGGCGTGCGGCGGGAAAAAAGGCATGCCGCTTTAAAGCGCTTGATGCAGGATGCTCGTGACCGTGCCGCGCAAGGACGTGAAATCATTATTTTTCCTGAAGGGAACCGCCGGGCACCCGGCGCACCACCGGATTATAAATCCGGGGTTATTCTGCTCTATGAAGGCCTCAATGTGCCCTGTATCCCAGTTGCGCTTAATTCAGGTCTCTTTTGGCCACGTCGGTCTTTCTTGCGTCACCCAGGCACGATTGTCGTGCAGTTTTTAGATCCCATCCCCCCCGGTCTGCCGCGTAAGGAGTTAATGAGCCGGCTGCAAGCTGCCATTGAACCAGCAACAGAGCGATTGCAAGCTGAAACAACGCTCAAACCACCGCAATCTTGAGACAGATGCACTCGGTTGTGCCTCGATTTGAAAAAGAGCAGCATAGACGAGTTATTTACCGAAATAGCTTCGCATAGGATAATATCCTAATATGCGAATTCGGTGTGTGGGTCAGTAAAATGAAAAAACTTGATATTAAATATTTTTGTTATTTTGCTGTAAGTTTGTTTTCACCCTTTTATTTGGGGGTTTCGATCGTTCAAGCTGGGGGAGCAAATAATAAACTCTCAGTGAGAGAAGATGTCATACACTTAGCTCAAGTTAATAGTCATGTCTGTTGTCAAAAGAACCGCAGGAAAATATTCACGACCAGCGCTAAGTGCCAGACGATGGCGGGGCGTATTATTCCCAAACGTTATTGTCTGAGCACGAACCTCTCGCCTAATGTCTGTTGTCAAAAGGACCATCGCGAGTGGTTCGCAACACGAGCCACATGCCAAAAGGCGGCAGGACAGATTGTGCCCAACCGTCTTTGCCTCGTTGAGAGTTCATCTCCTCGCGTGTGTTGTCAAAAGAACCGCCGGAAAATATTCACGACCAGCGCTAAGTGCCAGACGATGGCGGGGCGTATTATTCCCAAACGTTATTGTCTGAGCACGAACCTCTCGCCTAATGTCTGTTGTCAAAAGGACCATCGCGAGTGGTTCACAACACGAGCCACATGCCAAAAGGCGGCAGGACAGATTGTGCCCAACCGTCTTTGCCTCGTTGAGAGTTCATCTCCTCGTGTGTGTTGTCAAAAGAACCGCCGGAAAATATTCACGACCAGCGCTAAGTGCCGGACGATGGCGGGGCGTATTATTCCCAAACGTTATTGTCTGAGCACGAACCTCTCGCCTAATGTCTGTTGTCAAAAGGACCATCGCGAGTGGTTCACAACACGAGCCACATGCCAAAAGGCGGCAGGACAGATTGTGCCCAACCGTCTTTGCCTCGTTGAGAGTTCATCTCCTCGCGTGTGTTGTCAAAAGAACCGCCGGAAAATATTCACGACCAGTGCTAAGTGCCGGACGATGGCGGGGCGTATTATTCCCAAACGTTATTGTCTGAGCACGAACCTCTCGCCTAATGTCTGTTGTCAAAAGGACCATCGCGAGTGGTTCACAACACGAGCCACATGCCAAAAGGCGGCAGGACAGATTGTGCCCAACCGTCTTTGCCTCGTTGAGAGTTCATCTCCTCGTGTGTGTTGTCAAAAGAACCGCCGGAAAATATTCACGACCAGCGCTAAGTGCCGGACGATGGCGGGGCGTATTATTCCCAAGCAATATTGTCTGAGTAACAATTTTGCTCCACGTTAACATGTCCTCAATAGCGCAGCCGATGTAGATATTAATCATTTCCCTTCCACTTTGCCCGGATGTGCGAGATAAAACAGCCACTGCGACAACCTAAGTTGACCTCGTAAGTTCAGACATCTGCCATGCCATCCATTTCGGATAAGAGCCTGTGATGTCTCCTTTGATGCACTTACGAAGTGATTGGCCTATTTCCAAAGTCCGGTTACGCACCCAAAGCTGTCTTTTTCAAACGAAACATTACCCACGTACTCTGTCCTATTGCGCAGCGATTTTTTGTGTGGTACAAAACAAGAACATTTGGATCTTAATGGCAACATTAACCGATAATCATATGCACAAAAATAGGTTGCCTATCAATGAGTTAAAATAATCTCTGAGTAGAGATTATTGCGGTCTCACGCATGGTGACGGTTTTCTGATGGATGACACCTTCGATATGCTTCCAGATATATCCAGACAAATCTGGGACATGAAATACCGCCTCAAGACAAATGATGGCACACCAATCGATGATACGATTAACGCCACATGGCGTCGTGTTGCTAAGGCTGTCGCGTCTCAAGAACACAAGCCCAAACGCAAGATCTGGGAAGACCGTTTCTATGACGCGATGAAGGATTTCGCCTTCCTGCCTGCTGGCAGAATTTTGGCCGGCGCAGGCGCTGGGCGCAAAGTGACGCTCTTTAATTGCTTTGTTATGGGGGTGATTAAAGATGACATGTCGTCGATCTTTAAAAATGTCTCTGAAGCCGCGCTTACTATGCAAAAAGGCGGTGGGATCGGCCACGATTTTTCAACGCTTAGACCAAAGGGTGCGCCTGTCAAAGGGGTTGGCGCTCAAGCCTCCGGTCCTGTGAGTTTCATGGATGTGTGGGACGCTATGTGCCGAACGATTATGTCGGCAGGTACACGCCGTGGTGCGATGATGGGAACATTGGCGTGCGATCATCCGGATATTGAAGAGTTTATCGAAGCAAAATCGGATCCGGCACGGCTTCGTATGTTTAACCTCTCAGTCCTTGTTACGGACGCTTTCATGGAGGCTGTCAAAAAGGATGGCGATTGGTCTTTGGTATTTGGAGGTAAAGTTTATAAGACGGTTCGCGCCCGCGCGCTTTGGGACAAGATCATGCGTGCAACTTATGACTATGCGGAACCAGGTGTTATTTTTATCGATCGCATCAATGCGCTGAATAATTTGTCATATTGCGAAAAGATTTACGCGACCAACCCGTGTGGCGAACAACCCCTCCCTCCCTTTGGGGCGTGTCTGTTAGGCTCTATTAATTTGGCAAAACTGGTTGAAGACCCATTTGAAAAAGAGGCTGGACTTAATGAAACCCGTCTTGAAAACCTTGTTGCCACCGCTGTCCGGTTTCTCGACAATATCATTGATCTGTCGCACTATCCTTTGAGTGCGCAAAGGAAAGAGGCTTTCTCCAAGCGCCGTATTGGGCTTGGTATTACAGGACTTGCCGATGCGCTTATTATGTGCCGGACAGGCTATAATTCAAATGAAGCTCTTGGACTTGCCAAACGTTGGATGATGATCATTACAGAGACGGCCTATTTGGCAAGCTCGGCACTTGCCCGTGAGAAGGGCAGCTTTCCGCTATTCGATAAAGAGAAATATTTGGCAGGTGCTGGTGTTCGCCAACTTGGCAAGACTGTTAAGCGTGCCATATCCAAATATGGGCTTCGCAATGGTTTGCTCACGTCCATTGCGCCAACAGGTACGATTTCGCTCTTTGCCGGCAATGTGTCGAGTGGCGTTGAACCTGTTTTTGATTTTTCTTATCAGCGCCGGCTCTTAACGAGTAATGGCCGTCCTTTAGAAGAAACGGTTGAGGATTATGCCTATCGTTTGTTCCGCAAGAAATATGGCGAGGAAGCTACTTTACCGAGCTATTTTACAGCAACGCATTCTTTAAAAGCTGAGCACCATCTCAATATGCAAGCGGCACTTCAAACAGGTGTTGACAGTGCAATTTCAAAAACCGTCAATTGTCCGGAAGATATCTCTTTTGTAGATTTTAGGGAGATCTATCAAAAGGCGTACGATCTGGGCCTAAAGGGATGCACAACTTATCGGCCAAATCTCATAACCGGTGCAATTCTAACCTCTGACGATAAAAATGCAGAGCGGCCTATGCCCGCATCAGCCAGCAAGTTGCCCGCCTCCTCCATGTCGATCGATCAAACGGATGGGACAAGCGATGTTGTTTATATGACCGATCCTATGGAGCGCAATGATGTGCTTGAAGGATATACATATAAGCTCAAATGGCCCGAATCCGATCACGCCATTTACGTCACCATCAATGATATTGTTCAGGATGGTAGGCGGCGGCCGTTTGAGATTTTTATCAATTCCAAAAACCTCGAACATTACGCTTGGACTCTCGCATTAACCCGAATGATCAGTGCAGTATTTCGCCGTGGTGGAGATGTCTCATTCGTGGTTGAAGAACTCAAAGCTGTATTTGACCCTAGAGGTGGCCAATGGTTGCAGGGCCGTTATGTGCCGAGTTTGCTTGCAGCTATTGGAGGGATTATTGAGAGGCATATGATAGATATTGGCTTTTTACCGCGCGATGGCGATGACAGATTTAGTGAAGAGGATATGGATCATACCGTGTCAGAGATTACTCTTAAGGCGTTACGGTATTGTCCCAAATGCGGTTCACGGGCGTTAATCTACCAAGATGGTTGTTACAATTGCCGAACATGCGGATATTCAAAATGTGGCTAAATCGTGAAGCTGATCTGGCGAAAATAATAAAATTTGTAATTGTCTGTGGATAACGCTGGCCAACCATCTGTGGAAAACTTGCAAAGCGCTAAATTTGTGCTTGAAATAGTTTATGGCCACCTTGGGTTAGTGGGCGAATCAATTGGGTGGAAAAGTCGAGTACGACAAGTGGGGACTGCCACATGGCTATGAGTAGTGCAGACGCTTGGTTGGATGAGAAAAAGAGTCCGGCCAGCGAATTGGCTCTGATTTGCAATGAGGGCCAAATCAAACAAACTTTTCACTATTGGCGCGGCGCATCCGGAAGACGCTATCTTCATAGCGCTTATTCTCTCTTGGAATGTCCGGTGATGCCTAAAGCAAACTATATTCTTGTTGGGCGTGATGCCAATGGTAACCGCACACCATTAGAAATTGGTCAGACATTGGACAATGCATGCAGCTTAAATCTCGCCTATTTGCGCCAGAAAGGAGCGCAACTGGGAGCTAATGAAATCCATATTCATGTTCTTACGGAAACCGAAAGAGAACGTTGCCTTATTGAGGCAGATTTAAGGGCTGCGCTTTTTGGTCATTCCGTGACCGAGCAAAAAATTGTTTCTGCAGCCAACACAGCTTGCTGATTTCTCTACAAACATAGATAAATCAATATTAAATTTGGCACGCTTGCTCTCGGCAGGCGTAGAGCCGGGGGCTTCCAGGCATCCAACTGGGAGATCTAATTTTGCTCATGCGGTTCTGTTCTACTTAAAGTGTTTTCAGGAAAAGTGGACACCGGTTTTTCATCCATAAAACACGGCAAATCAACGGCTTAGAGCCCGGTTTTGATTGAATCCGCACTACACTACATAAAACGTAAAGGTGCCCAAACAATGCTCGCCGTCAATTGCGAGCGAGCGCGGCAATCCAGTATTTTAGCGCTCTTCTGGATTGCTTCGTCGGCCTTTTAGGCCTCCTCGCAATGACGAAAAACATAGTTTTTACCTCTTTCGTTTCTTGTGTCGTGTGGGATTCAATCAAAACCGGGCTCTAAGTCTTTGCCTGGTCGTGCAATTTGCTCAGAAAAGCAATCAGCCCTACCAATCGAAAATGAGGGTGTCTTTTTGGTAAACGCCTTAATAAATCATTTACTCCAGCAATCCGCTTGCAAATTCATGAAAATTACTCTGATGAATTTAAAGTTATAGTGACTTCAAGTGAAAACGTAAAAATATGGGTCAATATTTTGATATTCATATGCATATCCAGATGCGAATTCCGTTCAGTGATGTTTCCCAATTTATGCTGAAAAAATTTTAACCTTCTAAACCTATTATGTCCTGTGAGTGGGGACTTGGGCGTCGCTGAGTAGGTTAAAAAACAATGCCAAAGAGAACCGGAGATGGTTATCTGACTCTCGCGGACGCCGAGAGCTCTTGCGAGAGCGAGAGTTCGTCTGCGAGGACTTCAACGGCAGACATACTTTCGAACATCATTTCGTCAATGGAGCAGAAAG
Organism: Methyloligellaceae bacterium; assembly: GCA_965224165.1. GTDB lineage: Bacteria > Pseudomonadota > Alphaproteobacteria > Rhizobiales > CBDCYM01 > CBDCYM01. The sequence goes on from CBDCYM010000011.1 coordinate 4,000,839, forward strand.
GCATCCTTGTTGTCACGCCGGCTGATACCATTCAACTTATGAATGACCGGCTTCTGGAACTCCTGAACCTATCTCCAGATTTTCTTAAAGTTGGAGATCCCCGACGCAAATTGGTCGAGTTCAGGGCCAAGCGCGGAGATTTTGGTGATGATCCAACTCAACGCATAAATGAGGAAATGTCTGAATTTGCTCCGGGTCGAACATCAACAAAGGAAATCAAAGTCCCGTCCGGAAAGGTAATTCAAACAGTCGCACAACCGCTTCTCAATGGAGGGTCGGTTATAACTTATGCGGAGGTTACAGAATTACGCACGCAAATGTCTGAAATTGAGGCACAGCAACTCATTCTCGACTTCAGGCAAGAAAAATTAGGACAATTAGCCCGTGAATTGGAGATGGCTAACTTCCAAAAGCAGGCTCTTCTTTCAAAGTTTCAAGCTGTTATCGATAACATTAATTATGGTGTTGTCTTTTTAGATAAAAGTCTGCGGGCAGATATTGTGAATCAAGCTTTCCGGGACTTATGGAACCATGCAGAGGACTACGATACCTACCGCAAAACGATGCGGGAACTCATGGAATATAATAGATACAATAACATTTATGATATCGATGATTCTGAATGGGAAGATTATGCCGATGCTCGTGTAGCAGCAGTTAAAAATGGCTCTGTTCCACCTACACTAGTGTATAGAAAAGATGGACGGATAATCTCTTATCAATGCGTCGCGCTCCCTGACGGCTATCGAATGCTTACTTATTTCGATGTGACAGAAATAAAGAAAAAAGACGAGCAAACAAGACGTAACGCAGAAGCTATTGAGGTCATTCTAAACAATATCGATCATGGTTTGACATGGTTTGATGAGAACCTAAAACTTCGCGCTTGGAACGCAAAATTCCGTGAACTTCTTGATTTCCCAAAAGAGAGATTTGACATTGGAGACCATCTTTCAAGTTTTTTCCGCTTCAATGCAGAGCGCGGAGAATATGGTGAAGGCAATACAGATGCTCAGGTTGATGAACGGATTGAAATAGCGAAAAAATTCGAACCGCATAAATTTGAGCGCGAACGCAATGATGGAACCATTCTCCGCATTGAGGGCTTCCCAGTATCTGAAGGTGGTTTCGTAACTGTTTATACGGATGTCACCGAAGAACGCCGAACTCAAGCACGCATACAACATCTGTCGAAGTATGACACTCTAACAGGATTACCAAATCGCGTTTTGTTCCACGATCGATTGGAACAGGCACATGTTCGTACCCAGGCCGGCGGAGAAACCTCAGCCATTATGTCGTTGGATGTTGATCATTTCAAAGACATCAACGATTCTCTTGGACATAGCATTGGTGACAAGCTCTTGAACCAAGTTGTGTCACGGATAGAGGGCCAGGTTTCGGAAACAGATATTTTTTCCCGACTTGGCGGTGACGAATTTGCCGTGATTCAAAGTGATATCAGGGACCCCAATGACGCTGCGGAACTCGCACAACGTATTGTCAATGCTGTATCAAAACCTTACCGTATTGATAATCATTATATTGTTATCACCATAAGCGTAGGCATTGCCCTTTGTTCCCCTGACGATCCCAATAATAATCCAGATCAATTGCTGCGGAGTGCGGATATGGCACTCCACTGGGCTAAGGAAGAAGGGCGTGGAGTTTACTATTTCTTCCAAGAGGAAATGAATATTCAACTTCAAGCTCGGAAAAGCTTGGAAAGAGATATTCGCCTTGCGTTAGCGGAAGGTCAGTTCGAAGTTCATTATCAGCCACAGATATGTGCTGCCGATGGTCAGACTATTGTTGGAGTGGAGGCGTTGCTACGCTGGAATCATCCATCACGTGGTGCGATATCACCTGCTGAGTTCATTTCCCTTACAGAGAAAATAGGTCTTATTTCCCCCATCAGCGAATTTGTACTTCGAACGGCTTGTTCAGCGGCGAAGTCTTGGGGAATTAAACTCGCCGTCAATCTATCACCCATTCTGTTCCGCAAGCCAGGTGTTTTTGAGATGGTTTCTTCGATATTGAAGGTGACCAATTTCCAACCTGAGCGCTTGGAAATTGAGATCACCGAAGGGGCGCTACTCGGTGATACAGAAACAACACTTTCAACACTCTCGAAATTAAAGTCCCTTGGTGTTTCCATTGCTATGGACGATTTTGGAACCGGATATTCGAGCTTAAGTTATCTGCGCCGCTTTCCATTTGATAAGCTCAAAATTGATCGTAACTTCATTCAAGATATCGGTCAAAATGAGGAAGCCAATGCCATCGTTCATGCGGTGATCAACCTTGGTAAAAGTCTTGGTATGCGGGCGAATGCAGAAGGGGTGGAGACATTTTTGCAAGCCGATATACTCCGTTTAGAAGGGTGCGACGAATTGCAAGGGTACTTTTTTTCTAAGCCGATACCTGCCGAAGATCTAGAGCAGATGTTAAAAAAAGGAATTAGCAAAAAACCGGATCAAGCACATAAAGATGCAGCCTCAGAAAATAAATCCTCTCAATCTGAGATCGCCCGTACCGGATAAAGAGTTGGCCATATTATAATTTCAATGATAACGACCGCAAAGCTCTGGAAAGCCCAAGCAAAATTGCTAAGCGCTCAAGCCGATGATCATATATTCCGATCTTTCGAAGATGAGCTATGGTTTTCAGAAGATACTCTGTATTAGGTCCAGACCGGCCATAACCGTTGCGCACGATATGTGCTTGGTGAGCTAACCCTAAATTGCCTGCATATTGTTTGTGTGTTCGGTCGACGAAATAACAAATAGCGTGCACTTCCCGCCCAGTACTATCGTTTAACTGAATACGCCGTGAGACTTCTCGATAAACTTTCGTAACCTGCTCACGGGCCCTCAGATAGATACGGGTCTCGCGTTCTGAGCCTTTGCGCACGCGAAAGGCTACCCCTAAACATAAGCCCCCTGCATCAAGACCGAGCACAAGCCCCGGCCGTAATCGAGTTCCCCGGTGAACAACGGAATAAACGCAGAGCGCGCGATGTGCACCTTGTATAGAAGCTGGCATCGCTTCCTCATAAGGAAATCCAGGACGCCACATAAGAGAACCGTAACCAAATACCCATAGATCTGGCAATGAAAGAACTCCGGTTAAAATTTTACCATGCCTATGATTCAATTTAACCTCATAACGCTCTATAAGAAAAACGCCCTATCACAAACAATAGGGCGTTTCTTAAACAACATCTTATGAATTGGGGGCGGACATTATCCACGCATTCGAGACCGAACAATTCTTGGAAGCTGATTATAGTCATTGTCATCGAGTTGTGGTTGTGCTCGTTCCATTGGTTCCAAATGTGGAGGAGCGATGCGTGCAACTTCAGCCGGTTGTGTTGCAGCTTGTTGTTCCATATGTTGCTCTCTCGGCAGTCCCCACCAACGCTGATGTTCTTGTTCAACCGACGTTGCAAGCGCAGACGTGTCTTGGTTACCCTCCATACCTAACATTGCCTCAGAGCTATTACCTGCCGGATGAGTATCGACATTCGGCTGTCCTGTTGATGTGGGTGCCCCAACAAACCAAGCATCGATTAAATCTAGCTCGTCCATAGAAAGTTTTACGCCTGCCTCCCTGCACCGGAAAACCACATAGTTACGGAACCGGCTGGCAAATAAAATTTTTGAAGCCCCTTGCTCGAACCATGGATCGGCCTCGCTGACGACATCAAGAACGAATTGCACATCTTCTCGCTTGATCTTCATACCATTTTGTATGGAGCGAGAGACGGTATTCGTAATCGTCTGTCCGCCTCTTAACCCATTTTCATTAAGCTCCTGAGCCATTAGCTCAAACAAGAGTTGATAGTCAGGCGGTGCTAAAGGCGGTACTTTGCAGGCTTCATGGATACGCGCTATCGAGTCTTGCAAATCATGAGTTGTAAGCTGTGATGATTGTTGAGGCGGCACAGATGGCGCAGCCGGAACGGATTGTTTGGGAAGTGCCGGAGGTTCTGCTGGCAGCTTTGGTGCTTCCAACGCCTCAGGTTGTGAAGCCGTGCTCTGAGGCAGCGCATGTCGGCTTGGATCAAACGCATAGTAAGGTGGGCTGTCGGTTAAGCAAAACTCCTTGGGAAGTGTTTCAACAAGGAATGTTCTGAATGTCCCGAAACCAGCCCAGTTTGTTCCAGCCGTTTTTTCATGTCCAAGTGCTCGCTGGGCCCGGTCCGCTAAATAGGCGATTGGAACAGGCTTCCCAGATTCACGAATGGCGGTGATAACTTCATCTGAAATTTCGCTACTGACCTGCTCGTGCTTCTTGTTTGTTTCAAAGGCGGACAATTCCTCGACGACTTCAACTTTTTGCGGCTCGGAATGTACATCGTCCATGAGCAAGTTAATAAGGTCAATCTCTCGAATCTCGCCATCACAAATCGCGGTGTATGGTGCTGCGGTATAGTCATTTGCAAAAATGACGGTACTACGTGCATGTGACCTCAGCCGATGCAACATCGGCGTGAAGTCTGCATCACCGGACAAAATGATGAATTCGTCAAAGCGTGTATCATGTTCCAATAGGTCCCGAATATCCATGACCATTCGGATATCGGAGGAATTTTTGAGCTGCGCCGTTAATGGCGGACAGTCTATCACCTCAAACCCCGATCTGAGGAAATGATGCCGCACAAAAGGAAAAGACTGCATGTCCGTGCCATTGTCTCGGTTGTTCCTGCGTGGCACAGGATTACCGTAACATCGGCTCAGAACAATGCGCCGTTCCAAGGTCTCGGCACCCTGATTGGTTGGTGTAATAAGTGCACCAGTTTCGATTTGCTTTAGCCAGGACAATGTGTCCTTAGCAAATCTCCGAGCTGCGTCTTCGTTTTTTCTCTTTAAAGAGAGATATATATTGTCGTAGTCAACGAAGACCGCACTTAGGCACGGCCCAGATGTCATACGATTCATTTGAATTACCCCGCTTGCCGCTGTCTCAACGACGAGCGAAATTCTATTGAATGGGATGGCCAACCCGCAAGCTGCTCTGTCACACCTTTACGCGCCATACACAGTTTTTCTTCGTGAATAGCGGTTTTCCGTGCGGGGAAAAAGGTGTATGACAAATAACTTACGCAATGAGAGGCGCATAAATTGAATAATTTTGCCTCAAGTGATTCGTGATTCGTTGCCGCTTTTTGATTTGCCGGTCCCTTTCAAACTCTACACTCGCCAGATAACTCATTACTAGATCATTTAGCCAATACGGCAAATTCGTGGCGATTATTTGATTTGGGCAAAACCGCATAATGTGGGATTTAAAGTGTTTCTGTTTCTAACGCCGTTTAGCTCTTTTTACCCTCCGGGCCTGTTGGTTGCTGCCATTTTGATAATTCTTGGTCTTGCCGGGTGGGGAATTGGGCATCTTCTGGCGGGCCCATCAAACAGGATTGCGCAGTTTGATTTACGCTTTGCAGCCGTCGGGGTCGAAAATTTAGGCATATCTACACGGCTCATTTCTGCCTTAGACAGAGACTTGCAAATCCTAAGTCATCAAACCCGTCTTAAGTTGTGTCCGCTTCGTCGTCATTTCCCGACAGACAAGAAAAGCTGGAACCATTTTCTTAAACATGCGCCGGAAACTCATCGTCAGCTTTTACGCCCCGATCAAGCGGATCTCATGCTTTGGGCCAAAAAGGAGGAGCCAGGAGATATCTCCTTTTATTTTCTGCAAGGAGAAGGAGAGGACATACTTTATGATCCAGCCAATTTTGGCCCGCATCGTTTGATTTTCCCTGCATCCATTGAATTGCGGCGACAATCACTAGTAACTACAAGCGTGGCTGTGGCGCATCTTTGGCCACAAGCACGCATTTCTCGCCGTTCCTTAATGGGTCCTCTAACATTTGCTTCGCGTAGGCTGGCTCTCCATCTTGATGATCTTTCATCGGAGTTGCCTGAAGAAACCGCATTTATCTTGCACCAGCTCTCTGCCTGGCTTCAGTTTCGCCTTGGTGATGAGATGCAAGACATCGACGCCTTGGAACGAAGCCGCGTCGCATATAAGGCATTGTTGGAAAGCTGGCCGTTGACACAAAGTTCTAATGAGCTGGGGCAGGCCTGGAGTAATTTGGCAAGCCTCAATGCTACCTTAGGGTTGCGTCAATCTGGGGTTGAAACACTTGAGCAAGCTGTCGATGCAGCGGATCAGGCTCTGCAGATATTTACTCATGGCTCAGACCCTCTGCGATGTGCAGCGCTTCAGAATCTACGAGCACGGGTGCTGACTAGGCTTGGACAACGGCAGAACGACCCATCCCGGTTAGAGCAGGGTTTAACCGCCTTGCGCGGAGCGGAACACATTTGGAAGAGGGAAGTCTATCAACGCCGATGGTATGAAACACAACGCGATTTGGGAGATGTGTTGTATTGGCTGGGCTTGAAGTTGGATAAAACTCAATATCTGGAACAAGCCATTGAGGCTTATAAAAATGCTCTGCATAGCGACCATTTTCAAAATGATATTGAAGTACTAGCCCATACCACGAGTGATCTCACGGAAATCTTGCTAAAGCTTACACAACGAGATGGCAGATTAGAACATGTGACGGAGGCGGCATCGTTTTTACGCAGTCTTCTTAATAAACAAATTGCGTGCGGTCACTTCGAGGCATTAGTCAAAACACGATCCCGACTTGGGACTGTTTTGACGTTGGTTGGTGAGCAGGAAGGGCAGATTGAATTGCTCAACGAAGCCGTCGATATGTTGCGCGACGCCGGTCTGAAAGGGCTTCATGAAGACATTGCGGCTTATACAGAAAACCAACGCAATCTCGCGCGTGCGCTTGCTGCTTTGGGTGAGGAAAAACAAGAGCCTGCATTTTTTCGGCAAGCGGTTCTTGTGACCCGCAGGCTGCTTAACGTTTCTGAAATGCAAAATTTCTGCAAAATGCAAGTTGTCTTAAAGGGTGAGCTTGCTTCACTGTTGTTCCGGCTGGGCAGGCTCAAACGGTCAGGTCGTATTTTAAGCGCGGCTGCAAAGGCGTTTGAAAATACGCTTCTTCATTTAGATCCGGACGACACTCCCGCTGATTGGGCAAGAACTCAGCAAAGCCTGGCGGAATGTTTGATTGCTTATGCCAAGCTGTTCAAGGGGAGCAGTGATGCACAAATTGAAAAAGCGATGAATGCTTATCGTCGTGCGTTAATGGTTGTAAAACGGGAACGTGCACCACGTCATTGGGCTGAAGTTCAAAATGGGCTCGGTGTAGCCCTGTCGCTTCTGGGACAAAGAGGCGGAGGCCGGCAGCGTTTAGAGCAAGCATTAAAGGCTTATACTAAGGCCCTTGATGAAAGACCCATTGAGCTTGCCCCTTTCGAGCGCGCGGAAACACTTAATAATCTTGGGAAAGTTCTCGTTGAACTTAGTGGTCATGATAAGAGTAAGAAGCACCTGGAGAAGGCGGTGAATGCGTTCACACAAGCCCACGATATTGTTAAAATAAATGGCCTGGAAGGGTTTGCGCTAAAAGTTTGGACAAACCTGACGCAAGCTGAAAAAGCCATAGCTAATCATGCTAAGTTTTCCTAAACATGCGATATTTAGGCCAATGAGGCGGATATGGAATTTCTAACCGACAGTCTGACTTTTTTCAGTGACATTGGTGTGTTGATAGCTACGGTTGTCGGGACAGCGATTGTCGCCCTAAGAGGTTTTATTGTTCGTTTTGGGCTAGCTATATTGGCAGGCCTCGGCCGAGGCGCCGGAGCCGGGTTAAGCTCTAAGTTTGCCGGAAGTGGGGGTACAGCCGGCTCTCAGATCGATAGCCGCCGCATGCCGGCAAGCGCTAAAGCGCGCCATGCGCGTCAAGCTCTTTGGCAAGCGTCAGCTCGTGAAAAACGGATGGAGACTTATCTCGACGCTTGGATTGACCTCTTGGCGATGCGTGGCGGCCCCTTTGCACTTTCAATTTATCTCTACAGCCTCTTCCATAAAGGCTTTCAATTAAAGGTTGCCCGGCTGCAGCAACGTTGCCGCGAGTTTGACCGACTTGAAGACGAGGCACAGCGCATATTGCAGCGTTATGAAGCAGACTATGAGCGCAAATGCGAGCCGCTCAGGAATGAAATTCTTGATGATCAGATTGAGCTAGCCAAATGGAAAGCGCGGCACAGACGTTGGAGTTTTAAGTTTTGGCGTAAACGTTGGCGATATTATAAGAAACGAATGACGGCTGTGCGGCGGCGGCTTTTTGTGCGGCGTATAATACTCTTCCGCCGTGAGTATAAGTTGAATTTATGCTATCGCTCTGTCATTGAGCCCGCGCTTAAAGCCGTTGATCAATATGAAAAGGCTTATCTTTCCCATTGGGTTCATTCTTTCGAAGCTGATCTTAAGTCCTTCAGGCTGACAGTTGTCACTGGACGGCTTCTTGAAATGATCTGTGAAAAGCAAAACCACGATTTCTTGGAAAGGCTTGGCCTTGGCGAAATGCCAAGCGATGCCGCGCGGCTCAGGGTATTTCTACAAAGCACGATTGAGTCCTATCAAGCTGGTTACGGCCCTGAAGCAACACTTGAGAGCCTGTTTGAGACCTATCTGCGGCTTAAACTGCTTAATGAGCCTGGATTATTGGAACGCTGGGGCGTCAACCGGGTTTGGCTGGAACGCTATTTACCGCCACCGGGGGCGCTTGGCGTTACACAACAGCGCTATGAGCATATGGGCTCTAACCGTGATTGGCTGTCTACAGAGGATATGATGCGCGGTGGTCATAAACGACGGTCATCTGCGGCGTGAAACTTATGCAAGCGTTATGAGGGCATAAAGTTTTGCTCCATCTCTTTGCGAAAAAGCACGGCGTCCGATCTTTCATCCATCGCAACATCATTCCAGCACACCGGAGCACCTTCCGCGATGTCGCGGGTTAATTTAACACCGTGAGCGAGACCAATGGGCAAAGCACCGAGTTCAAGGCTCTTTGCAGCTGGGAGCAGCTTTCCCCAAACCGTGAAGCCACCCTCACCATCGAGTATTTCTCCCGCCTTTAATGGACGTTTAGCGACAGCAATCACATCGCCGACAAAGTCCTGCGATATTCCGGTGGGTTCATGTCTCAATGCCGCCGATAAGATTGAAATATTAAGTTCTAAGCCGATCAAATGGTAGGGCCGGTAAAGGGAGGCATATCGGCCATTGACATCGGTTTCGAGGCCATATTGCCTGAAACAGGTGCGGGCATAATCATTGTTTGCGGCAAAGACAATATAAACACCCCATCTTAGATCTTGGGGGACTTCGGTGCCATCCCGATAGAGGGAAGATACGACTTCGACTTGGCCCCTCTCATTTAACATCCCACCTTCCTCCTTGGGGCGCAAAACGGTTGAAAGCTGATCAGCGCCTGCGGGAGGAAATAAAAGGCCATCAGGCGGTGGTTTTAACCCGGTTGCATTTGCAATGGCTGCCATCTCGATGGATGATTTGGTGCCATCCACAAAGGAGTTGAACATTTTTGGGTTCATGCCGGCAGCTTGCGCCTCTTTACTCGGGATGCCGAAATGATCCCACACGGTATCGGGGGTCGATGCGTGATATTCAGGTAAGTATTTCGTTCCCTTGCCGGCTGCAACAACGTCAAAACCGCAAGCCCGGGCCCAGTCGACAAGTTCTGCAACGAGAGCAGGTTGGTCCCCATAAGCCATGCTATATACCACGCCCGCATGCTCGGCTTCGTGCGCAAGAAGTGGGCCCGCAAGAACATCAGCCTCCACATTGACCATTACAATATGTTTACCGTGGGCAATGGCTGTACGGGCATGGTGAACGCCCGCTATAGGATCACCTGTCGCTTCTATGACAACGTCAATATCATCTCGGGATATAAGTTCGACACCATCATCAAGAAAGACCACATGCTCAATAAGCGCATTAGACCAGCCTATTTGACGACAGCCCTTACGCGCCCGATTGGGATCAAGGTCGGCAATCGCCGTTACGGCAATCGCCGGGCTGGTTGGCACTTGTGTCAGAAACATCGAACCAAACTTTCCAGCACCAATTAGACCGACCCGTACGGGTCCTTCTTTCTCCAGACGCTCGTACATAAGCATGCTGAGATTCATGATCTCCTCCCGGTCGCAGACGGTTTTGTATTTTTCTTTATTGTTGAGGGAAAAACGAATTAAAACAATTCAACCGAAGAATGGGCACGGGTACATGGGGCTCAGGGGGCACAGCGGCATATGGGGCACAGGGAAGACTACAAAACGGACTTTCTTCCAGATCTGAAAACGAAAAAGCGCGTACCAAGATAATTTGAACCCAGGGCAATTGCTGATGCAATGATAAGGGCAAAAAGGGGCTTGACTGAACTGAAGGCTATTAAAATGAGACTATAGATCGCAAAATTAAAAACTGCTCCAAGGCCGTTGACCAGGGTAAAGCGGCCCCATTCATTGAAACGGTTTGTATCTTGCGAGTGAAATGTAAAATGACGATGGCAAGCCCAAGTGACCGTGAGAGCAATTAATATTGACAGAACACGCCCCCAAAACGGATCCATTTCAAAGGAGATTGTTAGGAGAGCCAGAAAACCAGCATCAATGGCAAAGCCTAGCCCCCCTACGAGGCAGAACCGCGTAAAAATTGAACTTTCGCTCTGAATTGTGTCTAAGGTCACTATTTTTCCGAGATGGCTTTAAGATCAAGGTAGCGCATACGTTTCAGCTCCCGACGGCCTTGGCTTACGGATTCCAGAATAAGACCAGAGGCCATACTCAAGAAGGAAAGTTGCATCAACCCCATGGACAACATGGCTGTGGGTAACCGAGGCACCAGCCCTGTTTGCAAATAAGTATGAAGGATGGGTAATCCTAACCCAAATGCGCTGGCAGCAAGCGCAATCGCTATTGCGCCAAAGAACCTCATAGGCTTGAGTTCCTTATAGAGCATCAGAATTGTCCAAAGGATCCGCGCCCCGTCACGATAAGTCCTTAATTTACTTTCAGATCCTTCTGGGCGTACCCCATAAGGAACAGCGACCTCTGCTGTTGCAAACCGTAAATCCAGGGCATGAATAGAAAGCTCCGTTTCAATTTCAAAGCCTGATGAGGCTGCAGGGAAAGATTTGGCAAAACGACGGGAAAACACACGATAACCTGAGAAAATATCTGTAAAGCCCTTGCCAAACAGATGGGAGACAATTTGGTTGAAAAGCTGATTGCCAGACCGATGACCGCGCCGATATGCCTCTTCACCGCCTCCTTCACGTGTCCCGATGACCATATCAAGATTATCGCAAACGAGCCTATCTATGAGCTTCCCGGCTGCCGTTGGATCATATGTATCATCGCCATCTGCCATAACGTAGATATCGGCATCAATATCAGCAAGCATGCGCCTTACGACGTTCCCCTTACCTTGAAAAGTTTCTATGCGTACGATTGCGCCAGCGCCTTCAGCTTTTTCACGCGTGCGGTCTGTCGAGTTGTTGTCGTAGACGTAAATACTTGCTGAAGGCAAAGCCATCTTGAAATTGCGCACGACCCTCTCAATCGCTGTCTCTTCGTTGTAGCAGGGCAGCAAAACAGCGATTGATTTATTAGAAACCCAGGAAGAGGTTTGCGGAAAAAGATCCTCAAGCTCTTCACGAATACGCTTAGACTTGTACAAGGTTTTATCCCCCCTTGATGGCGGGAGCATGAAGGATTTCATACCTCGCCCGCCGTAAAATGAAGATGTAGAATGTCAACACGGCCAAAACACCTACCGGCAGTTCGGTGGCATATGTAATAGGGCGTGCCAAAAGCGGTATGGCCCATAAAATTGCGAGTAAGCTTTTTTCATACTCTAGGAAACCGTTGCGTAAGCCATAACAGGCCATCCACACCATGGCCGGTGCCAAAATCACCATGTCATAGTCAAGAACATAGGGCGTTGCGATGAGCGAGGCGGTCATGAGGGCTGCACATTTGAGGGCGATATCTGCAGGTCCGCGCCAAAGCCAAAAGAGACTAACCATAAGGCCTGCTACGGCGAAGAATTGTATGCAGTAGGCTGTTTCAACAGTGCCCCCCCAGTTGCGTATAGCGGCAAAGATGCTTTGAATCTTGTGCCATCCGGTCAAACCTTCTTCGAGAACAATGTTGCGTGTAAATGACAAGCTATCTAGGAATGCCACCCAAGTTTCCGGCCCGAACAAAGCCAGCGACAAAAAGCAGGAGGCGATAACGGTTAGACTTGCGGATACAAATGGCTTCCATCGTGCCGATGCAATAAGAGCTACAGGAATCAAAATGCCAAATTGAGGTTTGTAAACAAGACAGCCAAGCAATATGCCGGCGATCCAGGGACGCTTGTTGAGAAGGTGAAGACCGGCGCCAAAAAGTGCTGCGCTTAAAAAGCCGTTGTGGCCGTGACCAAGGTTAATAAAAACAGCCGGGAAAGCGAGTGCTGGAAGGAGTACCTCATGCCGCTGGGCAATCTTCCATAGTGTCATAAGATAAAAGGATAGCGTTAAACCCATCCAAATAAAGAGACTTGCTCCATAGGGTATGAGCGCTAACAAAGCGGCAAGGCCAAGAAAAAGGGGCGGATAATGCCATCCATAAAACGGCACATCCTTGTTATCAAAGGTTACTTTTTGTTGATCATAATGTTGTGCAGGATCATAAGCGGCAGGCGCGTTACCTTGGAGAACAAGTGCCCCTGCCGACCAGACGTTTGAGAAATCCGTACCAAGCGGCTTTCCGTTCAGATCGAGTAGACCATCAGAAAGTGCAATCCAGACTATGCCGGACAAGCCTGCAATGGCGAGAAAAATGGCTGGATAAACACGCACACGCTCAGTTGTCAGCCAAAGGCCGTTTTTAACTACTGCAAGCATCCTACCCCCACCGACGCAATACCAAAATCGGCCTCATTGATCATAGGCAGGGTGCTTTAAATTGACGTTAAAAGAGGCGCTGCAAAAGCTTTAAAACTCGAAAAAAAATGCCCTGTTTTGAACCTTTTCCAGTCTCAGCGCGAATAATGAGTATGAGCCGGTTGGCATAAAGAATGACTGGCAGAGAGAATAGGGAGTAAAGAAATGTTTAAGCTGCGCAGACTGCCGCTGACAGACAATTTTATTTTTGGGTTTGCCGCGGCTTCTATTTTGATCTTGGCCGTATCCGGCGTTGCACAGGGTAAGTCGTTTGAAAAACTCAGCACTTATTTTGGTGCGCCATATGAAAATGGAGAAAATGTCGGTAGAGCATACACCGCTCTGGGATCGTGTTACTGGTTGAAGAGAACAGGACAAAATACAGGTGATCTCATATGGTGGGAGAGATATTATAGTTGTGAAACAAACTCTTATCGTTATTGAGATTGGTTGATATTGAATTTGAGCCGCCCCTCTTTACGCCTTGCAAAGTCAAGTGCGATAGAGGCGGCGGTTCCAACATATATTTCTATCAAACACCTATTTTCGTCAAACACCTATTTCCGTCATATGACGCATATCGTTTTCATGAACAAAAAATGAATGACTTTTTCCGATTTCGTTCAGATAGAGCATGACATTGTTTGGGCAGCCTCATTTGTTAATGGAGAAAAATGTCATGCTGAAAAAGGCATTCTTTACATTTGCTATTGTTGCAACCGTTGCTCTTGGATCAATTTCAGTCGCCAATGCTTCGCCCTCAGGTTCATTTGGCCAAAGCCTCATTAATCAAACAAAAAGCCCGATCATTCATGTACACAATTACTACTCAAAAATTGACATATTGAGGGATCGTGGCTTCCGTCGGATCCGTTCACGCGGGTCTAGTGGTGACACTCATTACTTCAAGGCTTGCCGGAAGGGTTTACGCTACCATATAGCCGTAAACTACTATGGCGAGATCACCTCATGCGTCGAGGTCGGCCATTGCGGTTTCCGCCGTCACTTAAGGCGTTACCGTAATTGGTGGTAAGTATAAGTGGTACATTCAGTACCCCGATGACAACCAAGAAACAAAAGCCGGTGCAAATGCACCGGCTTTTTTCGTATCAACAGAAAGTAGTTGGTTCTTTAATTATCTAAGAAACTCCGGAGTTTGCGCGACCGGCTTGGGTGTTTCAGTTTGCGCAAGGCCTTGGCCTCAATCTGACGGATACGTTCGCGCGTCACAGAAAATTGCTGACCTACTTCTTCCAAAGTGTGATCCGTGTTCATACCGATCCCGAAACGCATACGTAAGACCCGTTCCTCGCGTGGCGTAAGCGAGGCCAGGACCCGCGTCGTCGTCTCCCGCAAATTAGATTGGATTGCGGCATCAATGGGGAGTATGGCGTTTTTGTCTTCAATGAAATCGCCAAGATGAGAATCTTCCTCATCACCAATCGGCGTTTCAAGAGAAATGGGTTCTTTAGCGATTTTCAAGACTTTGCGCACTTTTTCAAGCGGCATAGCAAGCTTGTCTGCAAGTTCTTCCGGCGTCGGCTCGCGCCCAATCTCATGAAGCATCTGCCGTGATGTGCGTACGATCTTGTTTATGGTCTCGATCATATGAACCGGAATACGGATCGTGCGGGCCTGGTCTGCAATCGAACGCGTGATGGCCTGGCGAATCCACCACGTGGCATAGGTCGAGAATTTATAACCGCGGCGATACTCAAACTTATCGACCGCTTTCATAAGGCCGATATTGCCCTCCTGAATAAGATCGAGGAACTGTAAGCCGCGATTGGTATATTTCTTGGCGATTGAGATCACCAGACGGAGATTGGCTTCGACCATCTCCTTTTTGGCCTGGCGCGCTTCACGTTCGCCCTTCTGAACTATGCGGACAATGCGCCGGAACTCAGAAATTTCAAGTCCCGTTTCAGTTGCCAGATTTTGGATTTCCGCGCGGATATCCTTAACCTTGCCCCGCTCAGCCTTGACAAAGTCCTTCCAACCCTTGGCCGCGAGCTTACTGACCCGCCTAACCCAGTTTGGATCAAGTTCATTACCTTGATATTCTTTGAGAAAGTCTTCCCGCTTAACGCCATAAGAATCTGCAAGCCGCATCAACCGACCCTCGAACCCTATAAGCCGCTTATTAATTGAATAAAGCTGCTCAACGAGGGATTCAATACGGTTATTATTGAGAGAAAGGCTTTTGACGTCGGAAACGATTTCTTCCTTAAGTTTCTTGTAGCGCCGTTGTTGAGATGTGGACAAAGAATCGTTTTGCAGTTTTTTCTCAACAAGTTGATCTTGAAGTCGTCTCAGCTTTTTGTAATTGGAAGCAATATTTTCAAATGTTTCTAGCACCTTCGGCTTGAGCTCAGCCTCCATAGCCGCGAGTGAGATGTTGTTCTCGAGATCATCCTCGTCCTCAAGGTCTCCACCTTCGCCGTCGCCGTCGCTGTCACTTTCGCTCTCGCTTTCACTCTCACCATCTTTTTTGTCTTCACTATCGTCTTTTGTTTGAACTTCCTCAATCGGTGTAATTTCCGCCGGGACCGGGGCTTCTGGTTGTGCGGCATCCGGCCCGGCATAAGTTGCTTCGAGATCGATAATGTCGCGAAGGAGAATTTTCCCCTCGTTAAGTTCATTGTGCCAAATGATGATGGCCTGAAATGTCAACGGGCTTTCACAAAGACCGGCAATCATCGCCTCACGGCCAGCCTCAATGCGCTTAGCTATGGCAATTTCGCCTTCCCGTGATAACAATTCGACTGACCCCATTTCGCGTAAATACATACGCACAGGATCGTCGGTCCGCTCGGTGGGCTCGCTCTTGGTTTCCGCTTTGGTTACGGCCTGAGTTGATGCCAAGGCAGGGCGGTTTTCTTCGCTCTCCTCCGCTTCTTCCGCTTCGATCACATTGATGCCCATATCAGAAAGCATAGACATCGTATCTTCAATATGCTCGGAAGAGACTTCCTCAGATGGCAGTACTTCGTTCAGCTCATCATATGTCACATAGCCACGTTGTTTTGCCGTTTTGATAAGACGTTTCACGGCCTGATCGGACATATCCAAAAGTGGGCTGTCCTGTGACTCCGAGGCAGAATTCTTCGCCTTGGCTTTTGCAGTCGTCGTTGCCATATTTTACTCCGGACGGTCTAACCGGCTTTGGTAACCGGCATTTGCGTCTGGCTGTTTCAGACTTGGGTTTCGTTCCTATTCCCTCATTTGGTCAGGTTCCATTTTCTAGTCCCGACCAAAGAGCGATGGCATTCCGTCGCTTCTACTCCACAAATGTGCGTGTCACACAGCACAATCCATACTGTCTCTTAATGCGTCAGTCTTAAATCGTTATTAACTCACACCCGCCACGATTTTTCTTTTTAATTATATATCTTAAGATGTGATCCGCCCAGCTTGGACAAAATCAGGGTCGTTTTCGCTGGTGCGGGCGTCCAACCCTTCCGCATCCAGCAACTCAAGGCGTATATCACGAAGCCGAGCATAGTTCTCTTCTGTCATATCTGTTTGAAATGCGCGCTCCGCGGCATCAAGTTCTTTTTTTAATCCCAACATGTTCCTATGCACGGCTAAAATATGACACCACCCTTGCTCTACCTCATCACGAGATGCCTCAGGTAAAGCGAACTTATCACTTTTATGCGTATTGGTTCTTTCGATCTGACCAATAATATCTTGTAGACCTATACGACTCAATTGAGTATCCAGAACCGTTCTGTCAAGAAAATTCTGCATTGTATAGACCTGAAGTATGGAATTTCTCAGCTTTGCGGCCCTTTTGCTCTCAAATATAAGCTCTGCCACCTCCTCGGCATAATTGTCCAAAAGCCAAGGATGATTGAGCAATGCCATGAGCAACACCGCTTCACGCATGCCAATCTGCGTCTGAGTTCCTTTAAGCATGGAACTCGTCACTAATGTATCACTTGCTGGCTCATTGGCTAATATTTGTGCGGCCAATTTCTGCCGTTTCGGGTCTTTTTTAAGCCGCTCCAAATCTCTCCAATCTATCCAGCTTTTCTTGCCCCGTTTTGCAGTCCCGGCCCGTTTTTCACGCAATTTACCGCCAGAGCGGGTTTCGAAGGGTTTTTGCCTAAAGTAGGTCCAAATCCGTTCGCGGAAATGTCTGCTAAAGTGATCCCGTACAGTAGGATGCTGAATTGTGGCAACAAGCGATTTCACCCGCTCTTCCAAAAATGCGGCTTTTTCCGGGGTATCCCAACGGCCCAAACTGACTTCTTTCTTCCATAAAACATCAACAAGCGTCTGGCTGGTGTCCAAAAGCTCCCTCATTGCCGAAGGTCCCTCGCCCCGAATTACGTCATCTGGGTCCTGTCCGTCAGGCAAAAATACAAAACGCACGCTATGTCCAGGCTTCAGGTGCGGCAAAGCTGTCTCCAGAGCCCGATAGGCGGCTTTAGTGCCTGCTCCGTCACCATCAAAGCAGAGTAGGGGCTCTGGTGCCATACGCCAAAGAAGCTTGAGCTGATGTTCAGTCAACGCTGTGCCGAGCGGGGCAACGGCATTTAAAATACCCCCCCCTGCCAAGGCGATAACATCCATATAACCTTCAACTACGATGACATTGCCTTGATCATAGGCTGCTTGACGCGCTTTTGCAGCATTGAACAACACATATCCCTTATGAAAAAGGGGAGTTTCCGGCGAATTTATATATTTTGCCGGCTGATCAGGATCGAGTGCACGACCGCCAAAAGCAATAACTTGGCCCTTGAGATTTGTGATGGGAAAAATGATGCGATGACGAAAACGATTATAAGAAACAGGGATATCATCGCCTGCGATGAGTAGACCAGCCTCGATCATATCGCTCTGGGCAAACCCTAGGCCAGCTAGGTGGGATTTCAGCGCTGAGCGATCATTTGGCGCATAACCTATGCGAAAATGCTGCTGCTGTTCACGGGAGACCCCCCGCTGCTCAAGATAATGCCGTGCCGTTTTTCCTTTTGATTGTTGAAGCTCATGCTCAAAATATGTGGCCGCCGCTTGCATGAGTTCGTAAAGCTGCCCCCGCTCTTTGGCCTGGTTTTCAAGCTCGGGCGAAACCTTGGGCATAGGGACACCCGCCTCCTCGGCAAGTCGCTCCACAGCTTCAGGAAATGCTAGTCCCTCCGTTTTCATGACAAATGTGAACACATCGCCATGCTCGCCAGATGCGAAGCAGTGGTAAAACCCTTTTTGGTCGTTGACAGTAAAGGAGGGCGTTTTTTCCGTCTTGAATGGGCTGAGTCCGATGAATTCCCGTCCTTGGCGCTTTAGTTTCACACGCCTGGCCACCACTTGGCTAACTGGCAAGCGGGCCCGGATCTCATCAAGGAAGGTTTGGTCGAAACGCATGGTGATTCGTCTACCTTTTAAGATCCCTAAATATAGGGATTCGTAGATCAAGAATCGATTCGTAGTTTAGGGTGTTGATAGCTTCTGAATATCTCAGAGCAATATTAGCTTGCGTCGGCTCTATTTTCTTCAGCAGCCGCTGCCAAACGGACCTTGAGGAAACGGAAAATGCGTTTTGCTGTCTCAGGCGTCAATAAATCATAACGTTTCATACCCGAGATTGCTAACTTTGAGGGAAGTTTTAGCTCGATGACGCGCAATTGGAGGAGAGCCGCAAATGTTTCTCGGCTATAATCATAGGCCTTACACAAGACAGCAAGTGCAGGCAGGTCAGCTTCTAATAGGCAATGACGCACCATATTTTCATCAAGTTTTGTTAAAACCGCTAATGTGTGAATAGTCTCAATCAACCGATGATCATGGGCATATTTTAGTAAGATGTTTTCATCCAGCAAACCATGGCGTTTTAGCGCCTCAATGTCTTCGTGATTTTTGATTGATCCGGATAGCTCGTTAGCTAATTCCGATGTTTCGGCGTTGAGGATACCTTCGATTTTCTTTTTCGTATTGTCATCATGGGTGTCTGAAATCTTTTCATTAAGGCGTTTGGCAACGCGTTCCTTAAGCTCAGCAAGCAATTCCTCAGGCGTGTCTTCGCGTTTTGTCAGTATTTCCGCCAAATTGTCATTATTTTTTGAACGATCAGACAGGGTTGCAAACCCGTAATCAGAGAAGCTCGCCCCTTCATTTTCAGCAACACGGGTCAAAACGCGATCATTGCCGCGCTCAACGAGCACGTTAGTCACCTCTGTGGCAAGTACCAGCCGGCAGGCGATGGCAAGCAAATGATCTTGGCTATGGGATTTCGCAATTGTAACAAGGTCCTCAGCCGTTAAGCTTTCAGAGCGTTCTAATACTGGGCGTGCAACATCAATGTCGTCGGTCGCAAGCTTTAGGAGAAGTTTATTGGGAGGCTTGCTTGCGTCAGCTAATCTCTCTGAAAGTTCCTGTCTGGCATGGGTCTCTAGATTATAGGCAATATGGTCCATAACCTGGCCAAAGAGATCTGTATCGGATTCTTTTTGACGGTCCTCAGTTGTGAAAAACAGATCAGTAATACGGTGGAGCAATTCGAGCCGTTTTTCGCTCGACTTCTCGGTGGCGAGCTGTTCTAGCTCTTCTAGGCTCACGGTTTCAGCACACATAGACTTTATCTTAATATTTTTAACTAACAGCGAGTGAAGTCTGCCACTTGGTGCTGAATAATCTCTAAACGCAAAAGGCACGCAAGTGCGTGCCCCTGGCGATAAAGACGATTTTATGAGATTTACTTTGTGTTAAACAAACCTAACCTTGAGAATCTCGTAAACTTTACCTCCTCCCGGTGTCGAAACCTCAGCCGAATCACCTGGCGATTTGCCAATCAAAGCGCGTGCTATCGGGGAGGAAATAGAAATTTTCCCAGATTTCACGTCAGCTTCATATTCCCCTACGATTTTGTAGACCACCTCTTCTTCCGTGTCTTCATCGACAAGCTTTACTGTCGCGCCAAACTTAATCTCTTTGCCAGAAAGCCCTTTAACATCAATAACATCGGCCCGGGAGAGCTTGTCCTCAAGCTCCGCGACCTTTGCCTCATTCATTCCTTGTGCCTCTTTTGCGGCATGATATTCGGCATTTTCGGAAAGGTCTCCATGTTCACGCGCTTCAGCAATGGCTTGAATGATGCGTGGCCGCTCAACAGATTTAAGCCTCTGCAGCTCGGCTTCTAAGGCTTCATAGCCCTCAATTGTCATTGGAACCTTTTCCATAGACATCTTAATTCTCCTTTACGACCTCGGAGCGTCCCTAGGTGTGAACGAGTAAGTGAAACTTACAAAATGAGGCTGAGACAAAAGTAATAGTGGATATCGTTTTTTCAATTTACGCAAGCAAATCTTCGAGAACGATCTCACACATAACTTTGAATGGGCGACACGTTAAGGATGTCGGCCTGCATGGCTTTAACCGCCTCGGTTACAGCCATCGCGCCAGCGAGGGTTGTATAGTATGGAATGTGATAGAGCAAGGCTGTTCGTCGAATTTCATAGCTATCGGCCAAAGCTTTTGCCCCTTCGGTTGTATTAAAAACAATATTCACCTCACCATTTTTCATGGCATCAACAATATGGGGACGACCTTCAAGAACTTTATTTATTTTCATGCACTTGATACCCTTATCTTCAAGATACCTCTTTGTTCCACTTGTTGCGATCACGGTGAACCCCATTTCAGCGAGTTTGCGAACAGGCGCCACAATGCGTTCCTTATCAACATCTTTGACCGAAACGAAAACTGTTCCTGACAGCGGTAAATTAATACCGCTGCCAAGCTGGCTTTTAGCAAATGCTATTGCATAATTTTTGTCGATTCCCATAACTTCGCCAGTGGAACGCATTTCTGGTCCCAAAATTGGGTCGACCCCGGGGAATCTAGCAAAAGGAAAAACGGCTTCTTTGACTGCAATATGGCGAAGCTGAGGCTTCTTAAGTGAAAAAGAACTTAGAGGTTCTCCAGCCATGACCCGCGCTGCAATTCCTGCAATAGGCTGACCGATAACTTTGGCAACGAAAGGTACCGTCCGGCTTGCACGGGGGTTTACTTCAAGAATGAAGATATCCCCATTTTTAATCGCAAACTGCACATTCATAAGACCAACGACATTTAAGGACTGAGCAAGCTTGCAGGTTTGGCGCTCTAGTTCTGCAAGTGTATCTTCGCAAAGGGAATGTGGAGGTAATGAACACGCACTGTCGCCGGAATGAACACCTGCTTCCTCGATATGCTGCATAATTCCACAAACAAAAACACTGTTGCCATCAGCAATTGCATCCACATCAACCTCAATAGCGTCGCGCAAATAGCGGTCTAGCAAAACAGGGCTGGCGCCTGAGACAATCACCGCCTCACTCATATAGCGGTCAAGTTGAGCATCGTTGTGGACAATTTCCATTGCGCGTCCGCCCAGCACATAGGAAGGACGGATAACGACGGGAAAGCCTATATCTTTTGCAATCTCCCGTGCCTCTTCAGCACTGCGGGCGATGCCATTATTTGGCTGGAGAAGGCTAAGATCTTGAATCAAAGTCTTAAATCGATCCCGGTCCTCAGCAAGATCAATGGCGTCCGGAGAGGTTCCGAGAATAGGTACATTTTCCTGCTCAAGGGCAGCCGCAAGTTTTAGAGGTGTTTGTCCGCCAAACTGAACGATGATGCCTTTCAGTGTTCCCTTCGACTGCTCCACACGGACAATTTCCAAGACGTCTTCTTCTGTTAAAGGCTCAAAATAGAGCCTGTCAGATGTGTCGTAATCCGTTGAAACGGTTTCAGGATTGCAATTGATCATGATTGTTTCGAACCCTGCTTCGGAAAGGGCGAACGCAGCATGACAACAGCAGTAATCAAACTCAATGCCCTGACCTATGCGGTTTGGCCCACCGCCCAAAATAATGATCTTTTCTCGGTCCGATGGTTGGGCTTCACAATGCGGCTCGTTGGTCAAACCGCTTTCATATGTCGAATACATATAAGCGGTGGGTGAGGTAAATTCTGCAGCGCATGTATCGATACGTTTATATGTCGGATGAACGCCAAGTGATTTTCTGAGCTCTGAAACCTTTTGAGACGTAAGTCCTGTAAGATCCCCGAGCCGCTCATCTGAAAAACCCATAGCCTTGAGGGCTCGTAATTGGTTTGCGGTTTTAGGCAGACCATGGGTGCGAATGCGCGCCTCCATATCGACGATCTCTTGAATTTGGCCAAGAAACCATGGGTCTATGCGGCAAGAGCCATTGATCTGCCCATGGTCAAACCCAAGCCGGAGAGCTTGGGCGACCTTCAAAATACGGTCTGGGGACGGAGTGCCTATAGCAGCACGAATAATGTTCTTATCATCTCCTTGCCCCAATCCCTCGAATTCAATATCGTTAAGACCGTAAAGGCCAGTTTCCATAGAGCACAGAGCCTTTTGCAGCGATTCTTGAAAGGTGCGGCCAATCGCCATAACTTCGCCAACGGATTTCATGGCCGTTGTGAGTGTTGGCTCAGCCCCTGGAAATTTCTCAAATGCAAAACGTGGGATTTTCGTGACTACGTAATCGATCGTGGGCTCGAAAGAGGCAGGCGTCACTCCACCGGTGATGTCATTTTCCAATTCGTCCAGTGTGTAGCCAACCGCTAGCTTGGCAGCAATCTTAGCAATAGGAAAGCCTGTTGCCTTAGATGCCAGCGCCGATGAGCGTGAAACCCGCGGATTCATTTCAATCACAACTAAACGGCCGGTTTTGGGATTAACGGCAAACTGTACGTTAGATCCTCCCGTCTCCACGCCAATCTCACGCAAAACGGCAATCGATGCGTTACGCATGATTTGATATTCTTTATCGGTCAATGTCACTGCTGGCGCGACCGTAATCGAATCACCCGTGTGCACTCCCATGGGGTCGATATTTTCGATTGAACAGATAATGATGCAATTGTCGTCGTGGTCGCGGACAACCTCCATTTCATATTCTTTCCAACCGATGACGGATTCTTCTATGAGAACCTCAGTGGTTGGCGAGGCATCAAGACCGCGTTCAATAATCTCAAGAAACTCTTCTCGATTATAAGCAACGCCGCCTCCCGTTCCCCCAAGTGTAAATGAGGGGCGGATGATAATGGGTAACCCTATATGCTCAAGCGCTTCAAAGGCCTCAGCCATATTGTGAGCAAGCCGGGAGCGAGGTGTTTCAAGCCCGATGCGCTCCATGGCCTCACGAAACAGTTCGCGATCCTCTGCTTTATCAATTGCTTCAGCTCTCGCGCCGATCAATTCGATGCCGTATGTCTCCAACACCCCTTGTTTTTTTAAGGTGAGTGCGGTGTTGAGAGCGGTCTGCCCTCCCATGGTTGGTAAAAGCGCATCCGGACGCTCCTGGGCAATGATCTTGGCGACGATATCTGCTGTGATAGGTTCAATATAGGTGGCATCAGCCACATCCGGATCGGTCATAATCGTTGCCGGGTTCGAATTAACCAAAATAATCCGGTACCCTTCGGCTTTAAGGGCCTTGCAGGCTTGAGTGCCTGAATAATCAAACTCACAGGCCTGGCCGATAACAATCGGGCCCGCGCCGATGATGAGGATTGACTCAATGTCTGTACGTTTAGGCATGGATGTCCAGTGGATCAAATCGCGACCAAGTAATTCCCTTTGCTCATTTGGTCAAAGAGCGTTATTGCAGTCTGAGACTACATATGCGGTTTCTCATTATTATTCTCATTATTATCATGTATTACATAAGGGAAAACCCGGCCGTTCCTACACCATCCGGATGATAACGCCAAATGAAAAAAACAAAGGCTAGAGCTGAGTTCATCCTGGCACATCTTTCAGATATTCATTTAAGCCCGGTACCTCGACCGAGGCTCCATGACCTCATCGGCAAACGCTTCTTGGGTTATCTTAATTGGCAACAGAGGCGAAAAGCCATCCATAAACGTCCCGTACTGGATCGTTTGATTGCCGATCTTAAAAAGCAAGAACCCGACCATATTGCCGTTACTGGTGATCTTGTTAACCTCGCCCTGCCGGGAGAATTTGATGGTGTTCTTGATTGGCTCGGATCGCTGGGCTCTCCGAAACATGTAACCGCGATACCGGGGAATCATGACGCCTATGTTCCTTTGCAAAAGGACAACGGTTTTGAACGTTGGCGGGCCTATATGATGTCGGATACGGGTGGAGAGGCCTTGCAAGTCACAAAGCCGCAATCTTTTCCTTTCATCCGACTTTTCGGAGATATTGCACTAATAGGTCTCTCGACAGCTGTTCCAAGTCCTCCTTTCATTGCCTCCGGTCGGCTTGGGTTTGACCAGCAGCGCGCTCTAGGTAAAGCTCTGAATGAAATGGAAAAAAGAGGTTTTTTCCGTGTTGTCCTTATTCATCATCCACCGCTGCCAAAACAAGCGGGCTGGCGCCATGCACTGCGTGATGCCCGAGCCCTTGAGCATATTTTAAGGGCAGAAGGAGCCGAGCTAGTTTTACACGGCCATATCCATCGCCAATCATTCGTTTGGCTGGAAGGGGTTAAGGGCGCTATCCCAATTGTTGGCGTGCCTTCTGCATCATCCAATCTTGTGGGTGACGGTTTGCTAGCTCGCTATAATCTTTTTTGTATTGAGCGTGATGAAAATAATTGGCAATTGGAAATGATTGGACGTGGTTTAACAAAACCTGATGGTGAGATTTCGGAGGTGGACCGTCAGATATTACGTTCAGATATTACGTAATAACGCTTCATAATGCATCTTATAACACATTACGATTTGCGCTTATTAGATAAGATGTGTTTGATATGAAATGCTTTTGGCTCAAAACACCTTCAATTAAACGCTCCATACAGTATTGATAGCCCTTGCTGTAAAGTTGGACGCTCGGCCAATTGGTCTGGAGCAAGAGAAATATGGATCAGCGCATAGAAACAAGCCGAGATGCCATCAAACCGCTATGGATTGTGATTGCTGCAGCTGCCACGATCTTGGCGATCAATATGGGGATTCGCCAGACCTTTGGGCTCTATCTTGGTCCTATCAGCCGAGATCTTGAGCTTGGCCGGGAAACCTTCGCCCTTTCCATGGGACTTCTCAATTTGGTTTGGGGGCTGGCAGCTCCTTTTTCCGGTGCAATTGCAGATAAGTATGGTGCCGGCCGGGTTGTCGCCTTTGGAGGAGTTATCTATGCCATTGGTATCACCCTGATTGCGACCGCAGGTAGTGAAACCGAACTTATTACAGCCGGCGTCATTATTGGCCTTGGGGTAAGTGCGACGGGTTTTACGGCCGTTCTGGGCGCCGTTGGCCGTGCGGCTCCGGAAGAAAAGCGTGGGAGCGCTTTAGCCCTTGCCAGCATGGGAGGCTCCATCGGTCAGTTTGCAGCCTTACCTTATGCTCATTTTTTAATCGGCGGGTATGGCTGGGTTGTCAGTCTTTTTATTCTGGCGGTCACAGCGGCTTTAGCTGCGCCCATCGGTTGGGGGGTTGCGGGCAAGCCACAAAGTCAGGGCAGTGGTCGAGAGCAAAGCTTAAGCGAGGCGTTCAAGGAAGCGTTTCGCCATCCAGGCTTCATTCTCCTCACTCTCGGTTTTTTTGTCTGCGGGTTCCACATCGTGTTTGTGGCGGTGCATTTACCTTCCTATCTCGGGGATAAAGGATTTGAACCATGGGTTGCAACTGCAGCTCTTACAACAATCGGGTTTACAAACATTCTGGGTACATATCTCTGTGGTCGTGTCGGCGAAATCGTTGAGAAGCGTGTGGCTTTAAGTTTTCTCTATCTAGCAAGAGCCATGGTCTTTTTAGCGCTTCTCTACATGCCGTTGACTGAGACGACAGTATTGATTTTTGCGGGTGCTCTCGGCTTTTTGTGGTTGGGTACAGTGCCACTTACCAGTGGTCTTGTGGCAACACTCTTTGGCCCACGTTGGATGTCCATGCTTTTTGGCATTGTTTTTCTTTCCCATCAGCTTGGGTCATTTTTAGGAGCATGGCTCGGGGGCTATTTTTATGATGTTTTCCAATCCTATGATACAATGTGGTGGATCTCAGTGGCCCTAGGAATTGGCGCTGCGGTTTTGCATTGGCCGATCAAAGAAAAAAAAGTGGTGCGGCCAGAAGTAGAACCTCAACCCTCAGGTGTCTAAGAAAGGCTTTTTATTTCATGCAGTTAAAGCCTTATATGGTATGGCTTCTTAGTATGGCAATTATATTACCCATTTTGGGGAGTGCGGGTTATCTCTGGGCTACAAGGGGAGCCGCCATAACATTAGACCTTTCAGCTCTATCCAAGTTTTTCGTCTGTTTTTGAGGTTATACCCACTCATAACAACATGCATTGCCCTCCCGCCTTGCACATATTATTTATGCTCGGCCAATTGAGTCATGTCTTATTCAGAACTGCAATGACTTTAACTTATGAGCTCATAATTAGATCCTAGTCGCTACATCCTTTTTGCGGGTCTCATTGTTAGACGTCATTGCGGTTATATATTATCTAGAGTGATTGAGATGACGGAAAACACAGATACAGCCCATTTGGACGATACTTCCCAACATTCTGAAGGCCTTCGCGAACGTGTTCGCAAGGCTCTGGAAAGCACGACATGGGAGATAATTATAACCGCACTTATCGTCGTAAATGGTATTATATTAGGATTCACGACGAGTAAGACGGCCATGGCCAAGAGTGGTGAACTCATAACAATGGCCGATAATTTTATTCTTGGAATATTCGTGGTGGAGATCCTCACGCGTATTTGGGCTTATGGTCTTAAATTCTGGCGGGATCCTTGGAGTATTTTCGATTTTGCGGTTGTTGGCATCTCGTTGGTTCCAGCTACGGGCAATCTTTCGATCCTCAGATCATTCCGGATATTGCGTATCCTCAGGTTGATCTCGACGATCAAATCCATGCGCAATGTTGTCTCCGGCCTCTTAAGGGCGCTTCCCGGCATGGGGTCGATCATCATGCTGCTTGTTTTGATCCTTTATGTTTTTTCCGTTATGGCGACGCAGCTTTATGGCGAGAAGTTTCCGGATTTCTTCGGCACGATAGGTGCTTCCGCGTTCACCCTATTCCAAGTGATGACCCTGGAGGGATGGCCCGATCTATCGCGCCCTGTTATCGAGGCTTTTCCATGGGCGTGGGCGTTTTTTGTCATATTTATTCTGGTATCAAGCTTCACCATCCTAAACCTTTTCATCGGTATTATCGTTGAGGCTATGCAATCAGAACATGATGCCGATATCAAAGCGGACAAAGCTTGGACAGAGAAAGAGTTCGATCAGGTGATTGAGGAAATCCAATCGTTGCGGGCGGAAATCCGGGCGCTCAAAACGAGCAAAACCGGATCAGAGAATGAGTAGTGCAACGATACGGCATAAAATGTAGAGGTGCAGAAACAGAATTGATTTAATTTAGCCTGAGTTATGGATAAGCTACATCCTCTTGAGGCCCTACACACTCGGAGCCATTCCCGCGGAGGTGGGAATGACGTGGAGTATGTGGAAACCTGAATAGCATATAGTTTATAAATACGTTCGGAGTTTACATGGCTTGGTTACCTACGGGCTATCTGGGTGAAATTATTGCAGGTGTTGCTGGCGGTATTGTCGGTGCCGGCTTAAATGAGGTGACGCGTTACTTCCGCGGTTGGCGTCAAGCAGGTCTCAATAGAGGAACAGATTTCCATATCGCGGCAACTATGTACCCGAAAATTGACCCGAATGATCCAAGTCATCAACGCTATCTCCCAGCCCTTGAACAGGGAAAAACTTATGTGCAGGAACTAATATGGCTGGGACGGGAAATCTCGCTGACGGAATTCACTGCAAACTATTATATTTACCGGCAGGTCATAAGTGCCATGGACAGAGCAAAAGATGCCGGTCTGTTGCTTGGAGACTTGCCAGAACGTGCTGAACGCCCTCTTTTGAAGAAAATCGCGGGCTATCACAATTCCATTCCCAGCAACGATATCGTGCGTCTCTATAAACAACATGTTGGGACGAGTGAATCAGGCCGTGTCAGCGGTATCTCCCCGCCAACACACGAGCATTATTCAGGATCGCCTCACAGACGCGTCATGCGCGCAATGTTTATTGCTGACAGTCAATTAAAAGGTGGGATTCCTCCAAAAGAAACTATTCACTTTCATAAAGGAACGCACCAAAATCGTTATAATACGCTGATGTTCCTCATTGAGGCATACAACAAGGACCCAGACCGCTTTAAAAATTGTTTTGCTTATTTTTGAGCATATCTCGCAAAAGTGGGGACCGGTTTTGCGAACAAGATATGCGGCAGCAAAAAGGTAGAGTACCTAGCGATTAAATGGAATCGTTGGGTGCTTAGAATCCAGCCTGAATGGCCTTTAGCTCGTCAAGAGCCCCTTGCGCATGACGGCGCGGTTCATCCTCTTTAGCATCGGAAAGGTCTTGTTCAGCGTTCTTGATTTCTTGCGCGATGCGCTCTCTGTCAAACTCTTTTAAATCAATAGCTTGTTGAGCCAAAACCGTTAGGCTTTCCGGCCCCGCTTCAGCAAAACCACCACGAACAAAGATCCGCTTTTCTTCACTGCCTGCGCCGGTAATTTGAAGAACACCCGGCCTGAGGGTGGAAAGCACCGGGGCGTGATCCGGCAGGACAGCAAAATCACCTTCTGAGCCAGGAACAACAACTTGGGCAACATCTCCAGACATTAAAAGGCGTTCCGGGGAGACAAGCTCGAACTTGAAGGTTTCAGCCATGGTTTTATCGTCCTACTTAGTAGAAAATGTGAAGACTTCTAAGAGAGTGCCCGTCGCTGGTTCGGGTTTGTAACCTGAACCATAACGTTCATGCTGCTGTGTTTCGAGGAGAAAACTGTAATGAACATGTGGGCGGGATTGCAAACCCCGCCCAGCAAGAGGGAGCGCTTTTCACTCAGCGTCATTCCCGCCTCCGCGCACTGCTGTCCGGGAAAATTTGGAAATGCATCTCCACTTGTTGTATGCGGAGCCTTAACGGCATACTCCAATAACCTCCCCCCTGGAGTGGGAGGTCGGCGCGAAGCGCCGGGTGGGGGGGGATTCATAAGATAATTCATGCTCTTGCACTTGCCTCCATCACCCCCATCCCAAACGCCATGCGACTTAGCCCTGGGGGGCTAAGCCAGTGGCGTTTGGCCTTCCCCCCTCGAGGGGGAAGGAGCGCAAGTGGCACCGTCAGAACCAAGTCCCGATACTCCGAGATAGCGTTATGTCTTTTTATATCAACCACTTTTCACCTTCACCTAAAAATTCCCCGGACACTAATGCGCGTAGGCGGGGATCCAAGTGTGAGTCAGACTTGGATCCCCATCTTCATGGGGATGACGACGAATTTGCTGCAACACATGAGACATATAATTTGAGCCTTTAACTCTTAAGTTCACGCGTATGCTTTTGTAGTCTGTCCAACGATTTTTTTGGCGACAAGCTTAAATTTAAGCCGCCTCTGCCGCGAGTTTTTCAGCCTTCTCAACGGCGTCTTCAATGGTACCAACCATATAAAAAGCCTGCTCTGGAAGATGATCATAATCCCCCTCGCAAAGACCTTTGAAGCCCTTAATTGTATCTGCCAAATCGACAAGAACACCTGATGAACCGGTAAAGACTTCTGCCACGTGGAAAGGTTGAGAGAGGAAGCGCTCGATCTTGCGAGCACGAGCAACGATAAGCTTATCCTCTTCAGATAATTCGTCCATACCAAGAATGGCGATGATATCTTGCAGCGCCTTATAGCGTTGCAGGATCTCCTGTACGCGCCGTGCAATACCATAATGCTCTTCACCGACAACACGGGGCTCAAGCACACGGCTTGTTGAATCAAGTGGGTCCACGGCCGGATAAATACCTTTTTCAGCAATTGAACGTGAAAGAACGGTTGTTGCATCCAAGTGCGCAAAGGACGTTGCGGGCGCAGGGTCGGTTAAGTCATCCGCCGGTACGTAAATGGCCTGCACCGAGGTAATCGAACCCTTATTGGTTGAGGTAATACGCTCTTGCAGAGCCCCCATGTCCGTTGCCAGCGTTGGCTGATAGCCCACAGCAGAAGGGATACGGCCAAGAAGCGCCGAAACTTCTGAGCCTGCCTGAGTAAAACGAAAGATATTATCAACAAAGAAAAGAACGTCCTGGCCTTGATCACGGAAATATTCAGCTACCGTTAGCCCGCTCAAGCCAACACGGGCGCGGGCGCCTGGAGGCTCGTTCATCTGACCATAAACGAGAGCGCATTTAGATCCTTCCGCAGAGCCATTATTTTCCTGCGGGTCCTTATTCACCTTGGACTCAATCATCTCCCAATAGAGATCATTACCTTCACGGGTTCGCTCACCCACACCGGCAAACACCGAATAACCGCCATGAGCCTTAGCGATATTATTAATCAGCTCCATGATGAGCACGGTCTTGCCAACACCGGCACCGCCAAAGAGGCCGATCTTACCCCCCTTAGCGTAGGGTGCGAGAAGGTCAACCACCTTGATGCCGGTCACAAGAATCTCGGTCTCGGTTGATTGGTCAATGAACTCCGGTGCTTGCGCGTGGATCGGCCGTTTTTCCGCTGTTTTCACAGGTCCAGCCTCATCCACCGGTTCGCCGACCACATTCATGATGCGGCCCAGTGTTTCATCCCCGACAGGAATGGCAATGGCCTGGCCTGTGTCTATTACGTCTTGGCCGCGCACCAGACCTTCGGTCGTGTCCATGGCAACCGTGCGCACTGTGTTTTCACCCAAATGCTGTGCAACCTCAAGCACAAGTCGATTGCCCTGATTGTCCGTCTCCAGTGCATTCAGTATCGCAGGCATATGGCCATCAAATTGCACATCAACCACTGCACCCATAACCTGTCTTACGTGGCCATTTTGGGGTTCATTTGCCATTTTTATCGTCCTCGTAAATTTTTAAAGTGCTTCCGCACCCGAAACGATTTCAATCAATTCCTTGGTAATCTGAGCCTGACGTGTACGATTGTAATGCAATGTCAGCTTGTCGATCATATCACCGGCATTGCGTGTGGCATTGTCCATTGCCGTCATGCGTGCGCCCTGCTCAGAAGCTGCGTTTTCTAAAAGCCCGCGGAAAATCTGAGTTGCAACATTGCGCGGCAGTAAATCTTTAAGGATTTCCTCTTCATCGGGCTCATATTCATATGCCGCCTGAGCGCCGGTGTTTGCTTCGGTTTTATTATCCTCTTTTTCCGGCAGTTTTGCCGGAATAAGCTGCAAAGCTGTCGGCACTTGCGAGATAACCGACTTAAACTCAGAGAAAAACAATGTGCATACGTCGAAATCATTTTCGCCAAAAAGAGCAAGCAGGCGGTCTGCAATCGCTTCCGCATTGACAAACCCGACTTGTTTTACCTCTTTCAGGTCGATCGTGTCGATAATCTCACTGCTAAATTCGCCTTTAAGCTGATCAAAACCTTTTCGGCCTACACAGAGAATTTTGACAGTTTTATTTTGCTTGATCAGATCATGTGCATGATTTCGGGCCAGGCGAACAATATTGCTGTTAAAGCCGCCGCAAAGGCCCCGCTCTGCAGTTGCCACAACCAGAAGATGAACGTCCTCTTTGCCAGTGCCCACAAGAAGCGGTGATGCGCCTGTTTTATCCGTGACCCTTGCATTGAGATTGGCAAGTACACTGTCCATGCGCTCCGCATATGGCCGTGCGGCTTCGGCAGCTTCTTGCGCTCGGCGCAACTTGGCCGCGGCCACCATCTGCATGGCCTTTGTGATCTTCTGCGTTGCTTTAACGCTCGCGATCCGGTTTCTAAGGTCCTTAAGGCTCGGCATCGTGCCGCTTTCCCCTATGCCTTATGCCATTATTAGGCTGAAAAGCCCTTGGCAAATTTATCGATAATTCCTTTGAGGCTTTTCTCTGTTTCATCTGAAAGAGTTCCCTCTTCGCGAATGGTATCGAGAATGCCTTGATGCTCATCCCGCATGGTACGCAAAAGCTCTTCTTCAAACCGTCCAACGGCTGAAACCTCCAGACTGTCCAAATAACCCCGTGTGCCGGCATAAATAGCAACCACCTGCTCTTCCACTTTGAGCGGTGAAAATTGCGGTTGCTTCAGAAGCTCAGTTAAGCGCTCACCACGCGCTAAGAGCTTTTGCGTGGCTGCATCAAGGTCGGAGCCGAATTGCGCGAAGGCCGCCATCTCACGGTATTGGGCAAGCTCACCCTTAATGGCGCCGGCGACCTGCTTCATGGCTTTCACCTGAGCCGCCGAGCCCACACGAGAAACCGAAAGGCCCACATTCACCGCTGGCCTGATACCTTGGTAAAAGAGGTCTGTTTCAAGGAAAATCTGACCATCCGTGATGGAGATCACATTTGTCGGAATATAGGCTGAAACGTCATTGGCCTGCGTTTCCACGACCGGCAATGCCGTTAAGGAACCGGCGCCATGATTTTCATTGAGCTTTGCTGCACGCTCCAACAGACGAGAGTGAAGGTAAAAAACATCACCTGGATAAGCTTCCCGGCCTGGCGGACGGCGCAAGAGCAAAGACATCTGCCTATATGAGACCGCCTGTTTTGAAAGATCATCATAAGCGATCAGGGCATGCATGCCATTGTCACGGAAATATTCACCCATTGCACAGCCGGCATAAGGTGCTAAAAACTGCATGGGAGCGGGATCAGAGGCTGTCGCCGCAATTACAACCGAATAGGGTAGCGCGCCGTTTTCTTCAAGCACCTTGACAAATTGCGCCACTGTGGAGCGTTTTTGCCCGACAGCTACATAGACGCAATAGAGCTTTTTGCTTTCATCATCGCCATCATTAATTGGCTTCTGATTGAGAATGGCGTCAAGAATAATCGCCGTTTTGCCGGTTTGCCGGTCACCAATAATAAGCTCACGCTGGCCGCGACCGATCGGGATGAGCGCATCAATGGCTTTCAGACCGGTCTGCATAGGCTCATGCACGGATTTGCGCGGCAAAATACCCGGAGCTTTTACATCAACCAGGCGTAGCTCTTTTGAGTCAATCGGCCCCTTGCCGTCGATCGGATTACCAAGCGCATCAACAACACGACCTAAAAGTCCCTTACCTACGGGCACTTCCACAATCGCCCCGGTCCTTTTAACTGTGTCGCCTTCCTTAATGTTGCGGTCATCACCGAAAATCACGACACCGACATTATCAACTTCCAGGTTGAGCGCCATACCGCGAACACCACCCGGAAATTCAACCATCTCACCGGCTTGAACATTGTCCAGGCCGTAAACGCGGGCAATACCATCGCCCACGGAGAGCACTTGGCCAATTTCGGAGACCTCGGCTTCTTTACCGAAATTTTTGATTTGCTCCTTCAGGATTGAGGAGATTTCTGCGGCCCGGATTTCCATCAGCCCACCTCTTTCATAGCAATCTTGAGATTATTTAATTTTGTACGGATTGAATTATCGATCATCCGGCTGCCCACTTTCACGACAAGTCCGCCTAAAAGAGCAGCATCAACTTGCGTATCAATCTGGACATCCTGACCAACTGCGGATTTGAGTGTTTCCTTAAGTGTCGCCATCTGATCATCGGAAAGTGCAACCGCAGATGTAACTTCTGCCGTCATTTCACCGCGATGGTGCGCAAGCAATGTGCGAAATCCTTTGATCATGTCACGGACAGCAAAAAGACGCCTGTTTCGTGCAATGAGGTTAAGGAAATTAGCTGTAAGCCCTGAAAAACCTGCTTTATCTAAAAGTGCGGTTAATGCACGTTGTTGCTCATCTGCAGAAAAGACGGGGCTGCGAACCAGACGCTCAAGATCATCGCTTGTGTCCAGCATTGCCTGAAACGCGCTTAAATCCCGCTCGACTTGCTCCAGCTTGTTATCTTCAAGTGCAAGTTCAAAAAGAGCGGTGGCGTAGCGCCCAGCCATACCTGCAATAATGGGATTTTCGCCTGACACGTGAATGTTCTAACCTTGCTGGATTGGCCGCATCTTCTGAGATGAATCAGAGGCCTTAATTTGGGTGATAGTGAGCTTTTAGATTTGAGACAAGTTCAAGCCTCTTCATTACCCCCTAAAAGCCGCAAATGCTCTAACATATGCCCCAATGCGTTGCAACATTGCGACTTTATGCATGTGTTGACGGATTGACGCAGTTTTGGTGGAAAAACATAGAGCATATCTCGCAAAAGTGAGTACCGGTTTTGCGAAAAAAGATATGCGACAACAAAAAGATAGCGTGCTTCCGGAAAAGTGGACACCGGTTTTCCGATAAGAAGCACGGCAAATAGAAAGGGCGTCCAAGTGATTCTATCTAAACGCAGGATGCTCTAGATTCTTACCCACAAGTATTATTCGTTTTCACCGAGAATTAAACCAAGGCAACCTTATAAAAAGTTATAAGGATCAATATCAATTGCAAGACGTAAATCACCTTTCGGCTTGTCGATTGTGTCAAACCAACTCCGCAAATAAGCCTGTATATCTGCTTCACGCGGGGCTTTGATTAACAAGCGATACCGATATCGCCCGCGAATCACGGTAATGGGAGCTTCAGCAGGGCCTAAAACAATAATCGCTTTGGCTGGGGGCGCCTTCAAAGCGACATGGCGTGCATATTGGCCGGCCAGATCCCGTGAGCGAGCAGAGATAATAAGTGAGGCTAAACGGCTAAAAGGCGGCATATCACCGCTTTGCCGGGCAATAATCTCTTGTTCAATAAAAAACTCACGGTCTCCTGAAATGAGGGCCTGCATAACGGGATGCTCAGGATTATGGGTTTGTACAAAACCGCGTCCCTTTATAGCAACCCGCCCAGCGCGCCCTGTAACCTGATGAAGCAATTGGTAGGTCCGTTCAGCGGCTCGCGGGTCTGCTTGACCAAGCCCAAGGTCCCCATCCACCACGCCAACTGTTGCAAGGCCTGGAAAATTATGACCTTTCGCAACAAGTTGCGTACCGATAATGATATCCGCTTCGCCTTCAGTGACTTGATGCAAAACCTCACGCAGCGCCTGAATATTCGGGGCAAGATCACTCGATAGAATAGCAAGGCGTGCGTCGGGAAAGCGGTCTTTAATTTCCTCAGCAACCCGTTCGACGCCCGGCCCGCAGGGAACAAGGCTCTCTTGTTCTTGACATTTCGGACATGATTTGGGCTGCGGTGTGGAAAAACCGCAATGATGGCATTGCAACCGGTTGCGGAAACGGTGCTCTACGAGCCAGGCAGAGCATTGCGGGCAGTCAAAACGAAACCCGCAATTGCGGCAAAGGGTGAGCGGCGCATAGCCTCGTCTATTTAAAAAAAGCAAGCTTTGTTGTCCATGATGAAGTGTTTCTGTCATGGCTTCAACCAGGATGGGGCTGAGCCAACAACCCCTTTCCGGGGCCGTGCGCCTTAGATCAATTCCTGTAATTTCTGGGAGGCTTTGCCCAGAAAAGCGCTCCGGTAGCAGGACATGGCGATATCGACCTTGTTTCGCGTTAACAAAACTTTCAATAGAAGGGGTAGCAGAGGCAAGCACAATTGGTATCTGACCTAGGGAAGCACGGACTACACTCATATCGCGCCCGTGGTAGGTGACACGGTCTTCCTGCTTAAAACCAGTATCATGCTCTTCATCAACGACAATCAAACCAAGATTAGTAAAGGGGAGGAACAGGGCCGAACGGGCACCCACTATGGCGCGTGCCTCGCCCGAGGCGATGGCCCGCCAGATGCGGCCACGCTCACCGCCGGAAAGTGCTGAATGCCATTCTACCGGACGGCAGCCAAAGCGTGCCTCAAACCGAGCTATAAATTCGCTTGTTAAGGCAATCTCGGGTAAAAGGATGAGAACCTGTCGACGTAGATCAAGTGCTTCAGCCACGGCTTCGAAATAAACTTCGGTCTTGCCCGAGCCTGTAACCCCATCCAAAAGCGTGACGGAGAAATTTTGTGCCTGTACGGCTGAGCGAAGTGCCCTGGCAGACTCGTTTTGTGTATCACTGAATTGCATTGAGGCGTGATGCGGATTTGGAACCGGCAACTTTGCCTTGGGAATCTCAACAGAGATGAGGGTTCCGCTTTTGACCAGGCCATCAATAACACCGGGACTAACGCCAGCTTCTTCCGCGAGCGTACCCTTATGCCAAACGAGACCGTTTTCAGTGAGTTTTAGAACGCGTTTACGAGCAGGCGTCATACGGCTGGGTGATGGACCATCGAGTTTCACACCGAAACGTGGTTTGGCAGGTTCCAACGCTTGATTTGCACTCATCATCATGCGCAAGACCATTCCTATCGGCATCAGGTTATAGCGCGCTACCCATTCAGCGAATGTGATTGAAATCACTGGTAATGAAGGTGCATCGACCTTAGAAATAATCGTTTTGAGCTTGTTTGGGTTGACAGGCTTTCTATTCTCGCTTGCAGCTCCCTCCCAAACCACACCAATACGTTGTTGGCGTGCAAGCGGCACAAGAACAAAATCGCCGACGGATACCGAAATGTCGTCCGGCACCAAATAATCATACGCCTGATCCAATGCTAGAGGCAGTAGGACCGGAACAGTCTTGGAAGCGGCTGGAGCGAAGAGATCGTTAGGCACAATCTTTGGGGTTTTGCTTTGCTTTTAAGATATCTAAGAATCAGTAAATATCTTAGGTTTATAGCCTCATGTACAGTGGACAGAATTGCTGTCTTGAATATTGCTGTCTTGAATAATGACAATGGCAAAAAGAGGGGTGGAGTGATACATGAAATTTTTTGTAGACAGCGCGGATGTAAATGAAATCCGTGAGCTTGCAGAAACAGGCCTTGTGGATGGCGTGACGACAAACCCGTCCCTCGTGGCTAAAACGGGACGTGAATTCAAAGAGATTGTGAAAGAGGTTTGCACTTTCGTTGAGGGTCCTGTGAGCGCAGAAGTTGCCTCAACAGAAGTTGCCGGCATGGTTGAAGAAGGACATAAACTCGCCGAAATTGCCGATAATGTCGCAATCAAAGTACCTATGACCTGGGACGGCCTCAAGGCCTGCCGGACGCTCAGTCAGTCAGGCATAATGATCAATGTGACGCTCTGTTTTAGCGCCAATCAGGCTCTTTTGGCCGCTAAGGCCGGTGCAACATTTATTTCGCCCTTTATCGGCCGCCTTGATGACATCGGCCTCGACGGCATGGAACTGATAGCAGAAATCCGCTCGATTTATGATAATTATGCCGATACGATTGAGACTGAAATCTTAGCCGCCTCAATCCGCTCGCCGAATCATGTCAAACTTTCAGCTATGGCGGGTGCGGATATTGCGACAGTTCCACCACAGGTTCTCAAAAATCTGACAAAACATCCGCTAACAGACAAAGGGTTAGAAGCGTTTTTGTCGGATTGGGATAAAACGGGGCAATCCATTCTCTGAGTGAAGATAAGGCCTAACACGAGTTAAGGATGCAAAAGGACCGAGCTAAGCAAGATCTTTTTCCTGTTGCAGATGATATACGCGACGCCATAACGGCTTGGTTTGATTATCTTCATGTCGAGCGCCATCTGGCAGAAAACACGCTTGAAGCCTACGCTCGCGACTTACGTCAATTTTTTGAGTTTCTAAACGAACAGCTAGGGCAACCACCGGAACTGGAGCATCTCGCGCATTTAAAACCTCGAGATTTCCGCGCGTTTTTGGCTGAGCGACGAGAAGAAGATGACGCCTCCAGTCGCAGCTTGGCACGAGCGCTTTCCTCGATTCGCATGTTTTTTCGCTTTCTTGAAAAGACAGGTCTTGGGGATAATCGTGCAATTCTCGCTGTAGCGCTCCCGAAAATTGGACATTCCATCCCAAAGCCCCTCTCTGTCGACAAAGCAAAGAGCGTTATTGCAAATGGCCATATTGGTCAATCCGGCCGGTCATCGGAGTGGGTGAGCGTTCGTGATGCGGCGGTCCTAACCCTTCTTTATGGCTCCGGCCTGCGTGTCTCAGAAGCCCTCGGCCTAAACAGAGAAGAGGCGCCTCTTAATGGCCGTGATGTGCTTATTGTTAAAGGCAAAGGCGGGAAAGAGCGCATGGTACCTGTACTTCCCGTCTCACAGCAGGCAATCGAACAATATTTGGCACTGTGCCCCTTTCACTTGAACCCAGAGGATCCGCTTTTTGTGGGCGCAAAAGGGGGACGGCTCAGCCCACGGATTATTCAGCTTTTGATGGAGAGATTACGCAGTGTCTTAGGTTTACCTGACACCGCAACGCCGCATGCATTGCGCCACTCCTTTGCCACGCATCTCCTTGGTAATGGTGCCGATCTTCGTCAGATCCAGGAGCTGCTCGGCCATGCCAGCCTTTCCACCACCCAAGTATATACGGAAGTTGATGGCAAACGGCTGATGACAATCTATGAAACTGCGCACCCGAGGGCTTTCAGCCAGAGGTCACTATTCGACAGCTTAGATGAGGAAAGCTAGATCTTTTTAATAATGACCGGAGCCTCCTACCAAATAAAAAAAGTTATGTCACTCACGGTTGCCGAGTTTCACCGCTCTCTTAAGCGTCTTGTGCCTAACATCGATGTGAGCGAAGAGGCATATTCATTTCAGATTCCGGAGGGCAATGGTTATGTGGAGATTTCTATAGACGTGCTTCCATCACAAACCTATGGGGGCTTGTTAGAGTTACCCCGCGCTCGGATCATATTAAATTTTACAGGCCTGAACGATTCGGAAAGGAACGACTTTATCACCCGGTTTGATCGTGTGTTTCAGCGTGGGGGTGGGTAGAATAATGTTCCGTCTTTTGTACACCTGCCGTTTCAAAAAGTGTCCTAAGTCGTAAGATGCTGTCTGCATCTGAAAGAAGAGCCATTTTTTCAGCCTGCGATAGGGAAACAATCAACTCATTCAGCGTATGCGATGCCTCAAGTTTAGCGCGGGCTACGGCAAGGTCCACATTAATTTGGGACGCACTAATCGCGGGTTGGCAAGGCAATAGACGTGTGTGCAAAAGCTGAAGACCTGGATCTTTTGCAAGGCGTGTAAGAGCTTCATCTCCCTTTGCTTCAGCCGCGATTTCCTTCCCGCATTGGCTTGCACGCAGGGCAACTTTTGGCGGCGTCACCTCCTCTGGTATGACAAGAAGGCCTAAACGTTTTGCATAAGCTCCATAATGACGAGATGTTGTTATGGCGGAAATCGGACCCGACAAAACCAGGCCTAATATAGCAGGAGACATCCACACAAAAAGCATCGTTGAAACGCTAAGTGTTCCCACCAAGAGAATTAATCCGAAGAACATATGATTGAAATGATAAAGAAAAATCTCTTTGACGGAGAAGGTGCCGTCATCTCGGCTTTGCGGTTTCCAACCGCTATCACGCCCTCGTAAAATATCTACTATTGCTGCCGATTGAACAGCCATCATTACTGGCGCCAGAAGGGCTGACAGAACTGTCTCAAACACAATGCTTGCCCCGAGCCGTCCTGAATCGGAAAATTCTCGGCTTTTTTCCGGATCAATTATGATAACGAGATATCCGAAAATCTTTGGCAAAAGAAGTAACGCAAGGGTCGCAAAAAGCAGTCCGATCGCACGTTCACTATCGAAGACCGGCCAAGTGGGAAAAAGTGTGAACTCTCCCCCAAAATATTCTGGTTGGATAAGTTGAGCCTGGACAGATAAAGCTATGCCTACAGCAAGAAATATTAGCCACAACAGAGCAGAAACATAGGACATGATGCCCATTGTAAGATGCACCCGGCTAACCCAGTGGAACCCCTTAGCCAGTAAAATACGCGCATGTTGCAGATTACCTTGACACCAACGTCTATCGCGGATTGCAAAGTCAATCAGTGATGGCGGGCTTTCCTCATAAGATCCGCCAAGCTCGTTAGCCATACAAACTTGCCACCCCATTCTTCGCAATAAAGCAGCTTCAACAAAATCATGGCTTAGGATTGCTCCACCAAAAGGCGGGCACCCTTTCAAAGATGGCAGGCCAGCGCAGGCTTGGAATGCATATGTTCTGATAATGGCATTATGGCCCCAGAAATTACCTTCTCCCCTATGCCAAAATGCTAAACCTGCAGAAATTACCGGACCATAGACCCGCGTTGCAAATTGTTGCAGTCTGGCAAAGAGGGTGTGTTGATTGATTAATATTGGGGAAGTTTGAATCAAGGCGACATCGGGATTCCGCTCCATGGCATCCACCAACGCCAATAATGTCTCCCCCGTCATCAGACTGTCTGCATCAAAAACCACCATGTAGTCGTAGGATGCCCCCCAATTTTTGCACCAGTTCGCAATATTACCAGCTTTTTTGCCGATGTTTTTTGTTCGGCGACGGTAGTAAAGGCGAGGACCAGACATTGACTTCGCGCGTAAGGCATTGAATGCCACCTCTTCCTGCACCCAGATATCCGGATCGGTTGTGTCGCTTAGGACAAAAATGTCAAAATTGCAGCTCACGTCCGAAAGAGATATGAGAGCCTCACTAACGGCCCGCGCAGTACCAAAAATTTGTTCAGGAGATTCGTTATAGGTCGGGATAAGAATTGCCGTCCGACTATTCAGCTTCCCAATCTCTTCCGGGCGTTGCAATCTTACAATTGGATGGCGTGTCCCAAAGATAAGCGTAATAAACCCGGCAAGCGCCGTCATAAAAGATAAGGAAAGCCAATAAAGATTAATTGCAAATAGGATCAGCAACACAATTTGCAGTACCGTTATCCCGCCAACATGCAGAATGTTATAAAACTCCATTATAAAAAGCATAGTCATAATAAAAGCAGACAGAAAAATAACAGGGCGACGCCATACTCCATGCCAGTCGAGCGGTAACCCTCGGCGCATTTTTTTATCAAAGCGCCAGAGATCTTGCTCTGGCATGACGGTATCTTCTTTCAGTGTGACTGGCAGTGGTGGCATCCAGTCATCCGCGATTATTACGTTTTTATTCATCTGACTGTATCAACCTTCCCAGCGGTAAACCCAAACCTCTGACGTTCTCTCCCCCATTGCCATAAGCATGCCGCGCAAATCAGCTTGTTTGGCACCATCTGGTTCAAACTCAAAACTTAACCGATGCCCCCCAATTTCCAGATTGGGTTGAACAACGACATTGATAATTTTGCCGGCACTTGCGGTGAGATTAGCCTCAAGAGTTTTTTTGTCTTCTGACGCCGACATTCCTTTAAAATCAATTATGAACAAACGATTCCCTGATTTTATCGCCGAACCAATCCGAGATTGCACAACACGTGCTTTTTCGAATCTAAAAGGTGGTTCCCAGCACCAATAGAGACGATAATTAAACTGATAGCTTTGATCTTTTTTTAGAACAGCTTTTGGACGCCAATAGGCGACAATATTGTCATGTATCTCTTCTTTTGTCGGAAGCTCAACAAGGTCAACGCTTCCCTCCCCCCATGATTCAAGAGGCTCTACCCATAGGCTTGGGCGCCGCTCATAGCGCGATTCCAGGTCTTGAT
Organism: Methyloligellaceae bacterium; assembly: GCA_965224165.1. Taxonomy (GTDB): domain Bacteria; phylum Pseudomonadota; class Alphaproteobacteria; order Rhizobiales; family CBDCYM01; genus CBDCYM01. The sequence goes on from CBDCYM010000011.1 coordinate 4,042,134, forward strand.
ATGCTGAGAAGTTACGTTCACGTTGAAGAAGACCGAAACCTTTTGGTCCGTTATCAACAAAAGAGGTAAATTGCAACCGATTTGGATTTATTAGCGGGCGCCACATCCACTCACCGGTGCCATTCCAAATTGCCAGCCCGTCAGAATCATGTACACGAGGGCGAAAATCATCAATGCTGTTGCGATCATTCGGCGCGAAAAGGAACATGCTTGTTAATGGTGCAATGCCTACGTGATCGAGGTCTCGCCGTGGAAATAAGACAGATGAAACGTCGATTTCGGTATTCTTGTCAGGCTTAAGCTTGAATTTATAGGCCCCGGTAATGCCAGGGCTATCAAGAAGCGCATGAACCGTAATGCTATGATCTGTGGTATCTGGTTGCTCAATCCAAAAACTCCGGAATATTGGAAACTCTTCTCCCTTTGGTTGTCCTGTATCGATAGCAAGACCTCGGGCCGATAGCCCGTAAATTTGTTTCCTTCCAATGGCTCGGAAATAGCTTGCACCCTGAAAAACGGCAAATTCGTCAAAATAATCGGACGTGTTGATTGGTGTGTGGATACGGAGCCCAGAAAATCCTATTTCCGATTCGGCAGGCGGTGCCTTCACTAGAGGACCGAAAGAGAAAAGCGACGGGGAATATTTTACTGGTTGCGCGTGACCGCCAGAAACAATGTGGATTTCCACCGGCACTTTGTAATGAAAACCGCTATGAAAAAGTTGTAGTTGGAATTTCGATGCCTCATCCTTCCAAATCGCTTTTTCTGATCGGTAACGAATATCGCGGTACTGATCATAAGTAAGATCCTGTAACTCGGCTGGAAAAACGATTTGAGATGGCACGAATGGCTGGCTTGCCAGGCTTCGCGCCATGCTCTGCAGCCAAGTTTCTGAGAACGCTTTTGATGTGCCCAGTTTAACGCCTGCCCAAGCGGTATTTGTTTTAATGCCATCTAGGAGCAAAGTTAGAAATGGGCTAAGCCCGGCATATTGCAAAAATTTTCGGCGATTAACGAACATATGTTCCACCCCACAATTAATTACCTAATTATTTTGCTGTTTGAGGTGAAAAAGAGGATCTTACCTCTGATGAAAAAACCTCTGTGCCTATAAGATTCTTACTTATTTGATATAGGCACTAAAACCCTACGATGTTTTATCCGATTCACTGGGGCAGATTTTAGGCATGTTCGCGGCGTGAATTTGGCGTAGAGGTAAATATCTTACAAGGGTGAGAATCGCCACCTATTATTGCTACTTTTGGATTAAATGTTCACAGATTATTGCACTAATAAAGGGTAAAAACCGTATAAATACAACTTGCTTACGAATCAAGCCTTTGATTGGCTTTTTTTGATTAACTGTTTAAGGTTCCCCAAAGGTCATATTCATCACCATGTTCTATCGTAACGGAAACGATATCGCCGGGTGCGAGATTTATCTCACCGTTTAAAAACACATTACCGTCGATCTCTGGCGCATCCCAAGCGGAACGACCTATAGCTCCTTCTTCATCCACCTCATCAATAATGATATCCATGGTTTTACCGATTTGCTTTCTTAAGATGCCCGCACTGATTTCCTGTTGAACTGTCATAAAGCGGCGATAACGCTCTTTTTTTATCTCATCCGGCAGATGTCCGGGAAGATCATTAGCCGCCGCTCCGTCCACATTTTCATAAACAAAACACCCGACCCGTGTAAGCTGTGCATCCTTGAGCCAGTCGAGGAGAAAAGTAAAATCCTCCTCAGTCTCGCCAGGAAAGCCTACAATAAAAGTCGAACGGATGGCGAGATCCGGTACAACTTGCCGCCAATGATGAAGGCGTTCTAGTGTCTTTTCCTGATGCGCCGGTCTGCGCATAGATTTTAAGACATTAGGGCTCGCGTGCTGAAAGGGTATGTCGAGATAAGGAAGCAGTTTGCCCTCGGCCATAAGCGGCAATATCTCATCAACATGCGGATAGGGGTAGACATAGTGAAGCCGCACCCAAACACCCAGCTCCCCAAGAGCGTTCGCAAGATCCACAAACCGCGCTTTTACTGGTGCCTCCCACCACTGGCTCTGTGCGAATTTGAGATCAACTCCATAGGCGCTTGTGTCTTGTGAAATGACTAATAGCTCTTTAACGCCAGCGTTAACTAGGTGCTCCGCTTCACTCAAAACATGAGCGGCGGGCCGACTCACCAAGCGGCCTCTCAAATGGGGAATGATGCAAAAAGTGCAGGCGTTATTACAACCCTCAGAAATTTTCAAATATGCATAATGCCGGGGAGTCAACTTAATGCCTTGGGGTGGCAAAAGGTCGACAAAGGGATCATGAGCAGGGGGAACTATTTTGTGTATTTCCGACACCACGGTTTCATATTGGTGAGGTCCGGTAATGGCGAGAACGTCGTGATAGCGCTCGCGAATGCGCTCCTCTTCGACACCAAGGCAACCGGTAACAATCACCTTACCGTTTTCAGCCATGGCCTCGCCGATAGCTTCAAGAGATTCTTCTTTTGCACTGTTGAGGAAACCGCATGTGTTAACCAGGACAACATCTGCCCCATCGTAGTTTGGTGAAATCTCATAGCCCTCAGAACGAAGCCTAGTGATGATACGTTCAGAATCGACGAGTGCTTTGGGGCAGCCCAAACTTATTATCCCGATTTTTGGGGAATTTTTTTGCATAATATTGGGGCTTTTATGCGAAAGACCATAATTCGTTGCAGCTTGGTATAACGCCAGATATCAAAAACACCAACTTATCAATAGAACAATTATTTTTTCTCTCCTAGAAAACCTTTGATCAAGTTTTCAAATTCTTTGGTATTCACTTTTTTACCTTCGAGACTTTTAAGAGCCTTTTTAGCCTGCTCGACCCCTTTAGCTATTGCGTCAGGATCTTTGGCTAAAGCCGCTAAATCTGCAGACACACGAGGTTTCTTCCAAGGGCCATAGATTCGAACAGGTACGGTAAATCCTTCGAGCTCCTGAGCACTTCCCTGCCCCTCTAAACTTGCCACAAGCTTTGGCTTCACATTGTAATCTAGAGTTTCCTTAACGAGGTTTACTTTTCCATCCCCTGTTGCACGTAGCAGTGGTCCGACAAGTTTGAGATCCTTATTTGTGGCAACGCCATTTTGCACGTTGAATGTTCCGGAAAGTTCGCTGAAATCGGTTTTTGCAGTCTCTTCCCGCGCCCAATCATTGAGTTTGCCTTTCTGAAAAGCCCTTATTGCCTTAGGAATATTTACACCTTCGATAGCGCCATCCTCAAAATTGATATTGCCCTTGCCTTGCAAACTTGAGAGCAGTTCTTTTTTGGATGTGCCAGAACCAACAAGGTCGAAAACAATTTTTGCCTTACCTGAAACCCAGTCAAAATTCAGCGCATCTTTTAGTAACGGCAAGGCGGATACATTATCCAGCCGTAAAACAGTTGAAAGGCCCGGTTTTTGCTTACGGTTATCAAAAACAAGCTGACCTGTACCTCGTCCATCATAGAGTTGGAGATCCGTCAAATTCGCTTTCAGAAGTCCATCATCAAGAGTAGCGGCAAGCTTACTATTCCCGATTTTGAGGGCTTGATAAACAATACGCTGAACCTTGAGCTGAACATCAGCGTTAAATTGATTCAATATGTTTCCTTGCCCTGGTCTAGGATCTTTTGAAAGTGCGCTTCCCTCACCTTGCGCTATTTTAAGATTGGGTTGCTTTACTTCTATGGCGTTATCGTTTTGAGGAGCATTTATCTTTTTAATAAGCTGCGTCAAGGAATCCCGTGCTCCCGCATCCGGCCCCTGCTGTGTGCTTTTGCTGGCGGCATTTTGCTTTGTGCCTGTTTTAGATCGAACGCTGCTCAGATATGTGTTCAAGTCAAGTTGATCTGCCACAAGACGGGCCTTAATGTGGGGACGTTTACCGTTCAGCGTGATCTTTGCATCCCCCTCAGCATTCATCTTATCAAGAGACATTTTGGCCTTGGTAAAAGTGAGGACCTCTTTTTGCGCATGCAAATCGGATGAAAAACTCAACTGACCTAACCCTTCACCTTTTTCCACTGGACTGCCGGCCCATGCCGCAAGGGCACGTAAAGACGGTATGCCTGTCTTGGTTTTTCCACTGAGTTTAAATGCCGGGTCAGATGAAATTTTACCCTCAAACGTGCTTTTTATGTGCTTAGAAGTTAGAGCAATATCGATATCTGACGGCTTACTATTAATAAGTGCTTCTGGCGACTGGAGTGCCGTCTTAAAGTCAAATTTCTCAGCCCGCCAGAGAAAATCACCCTCAGCTTCCATTGGCTCACTAAGACGTGGCAAATGAAGAGAAACATTAAGTGCTTTGACGTTATGCTCAGACCCAGCTTTTTCATCAATATAAGTTACGGTTCCATCGACGATGCCAACCGCACCAAGACTTAACTCATCAAACGGGAAGCCGGCCTTGACCAATGATTGTTTTGAATTCTGAGCGTTCTTCGCAGATCCGCTGTTTTTCTCTGGTTTAAAGACCCAATTTTTCCGCCCTTGTCGATCTACACGTAATGTGATGCTGGGCTTCCTAAGAATGAACTGGTCAACTTCTACGTTGCTCTGAAGAAGCGGAAGAAGTTTGAGCTTGATGTCAAGCACGGCTGTCCGCAGTAATGGTTCTCCGGCAAGACCTGGGGGGTTGGAAAGCGTTACGTCATGCAGCTCAAGCCCCAAGCTCGGAAAAGCGGAAAGTGACGTTTTCCCGCGTACAATAAGATCCCGGCCAGTTTGTGTTTTCACAAGTGACGTAATCTGGTCGCGAATGAAATCGCTAGGCAAAATGAATGGCAATACGACGATGCACGTGATTATAACGAGAACGACAGCAAGCCCCGAAAAAGCAATTTTTCTCAGACTTCCTGAGCCTTTGTTAGGGGCTTCTCTATTCATAAAGCGCGGCCGGTCGTATGCATCATCGATCCCGGGTTGATCTTCCATGAAAATAGGTTCTTTGCGCTCATCATAGTGACCATGATCCTTGATGGGGTGAGTTGTCTTTATTTCGGACCGTTCAATCACGGGTTCAACATGCAGATCGGGTGTTGGCCGGATGCGTCTCTCAGTTCGCCGACGTGGTGTATTCGACTCAACCGGCACCATATTGGGTTGCAATTCACGAACTTCCAGTGCTGGCATCCAGTCCTGAAAACCCTGCCGCCAAAGTTGATCAGACGGCTTGATATGGCCGCCTTGAACCAGGCGTTTTAATTCTTCATTGGTAATGGGCCCGTGGCGCTTGCCATCGCGTGCCAAATACCATTCCAGTTCCGTTGAGGAATCGCTCATTTTAGAGATTGGCCTTCACCGCCTCACATACGGACAATAGCGTATTGAAGCCGTTCTTAAGTCTAAATTCCCGTCCAATACCCGAGCCCTACCAAGGACAATAATAGCGATTTTTGTCAAATCTGGGCAATGACAAGACAATTTTTCTTGTTGATATGTGAAAAAATGGGCCAAAATCCAACATATTACCAGTTGACCCTATTCCAAATTACTCCGATCTAATCCAATTCCCAAGTCACAGTCACATTGGCACGAAGTGTTTGCGAGCCCGCCTCAATAGGCACAGGTCGTGCTTTTGCTTCATATGCGACCCTGCTGGAAAACTGACGAGGTTGCGGGTGATAGCTCGCTTCTTGAATTGAAATAATTTTTCCTAATTGAACGCTGGCGGCTTTGGCATAAAGCTTTGCCCGTGCAATCACTTTTTCCATTGCTTTCATGCGTGCTTTATCAAGCAACTCATTGGAATTACGGATTGAAAACTGAATTCCGTTGACCTTATTGGAGCCAAGACTAACCACTTTATCGAGAATTTCACCAAGTTTATTCAGATCTCTAACCTGAATGCGAACGGAATTCGTTACACGATAACCAATAACTTTCGGCGTACGGCGATCTTTATTACGTTCATAGCGAGGGTTTACGGAGAAATTCGTTGTTTGAATTTCTTCAGGTGCGAGTCCTTGCGATTTCAACGCTGTGATAATTCGTTCCATTGCGGCGGTGTTACTGTCGAGTGCTTTACGTGCCGTATCGGCGTCACTAACAACACCTGTTGAGATATGCGCTGTGTCAGGCCGTGCTTTTACTGTACCTGAGGAAGTTAGGGTTATTGTTCTGCGCTGCTCATCCGCTAAGACTTGAGATACGGGAATGAGGAGAAGGGTGAAAAGGCCAGCGATTAATAGATAAAATGCAGGGAAATAGGGTTTCACTCTCATAAGCAGGCTCTCGATCTTGGAAGTTTAGTCGCTTGTTTGAGAAGAAATTTAGGATCTCCGTCTGGCTTTTTCCAGTTTTTAGCAGTACATAGGCTCAGATCAATACAAATCCCATACAGAACGAGCCATTTTCGTTCAGGGGCCTGTAGCTCAATTGGTCAGAGCCGACGGCTCATAACCGTCTGGTTGCAGGTTCGAGTCCTGCCAGGCCCACCAATTTTAAACTTCCGGATTCGATAAAGCCGCTTTAAGACCTGGAATATGGTCGGCACCTTCGCGCACTTCTATCGATGAACCTGCAAAATCATCGCGAATGGGTTCTATCCTGCCGCCAAGGTTTTCACCCAGAAAGGCTTCGGCAACCGCATAAAATGACATCCGGTTTTCCGGCCGTGCAAAACCATGACCTTCATCAGGATAAAGCACATAAGTCACAGCTAAATTTTTGTCCTGCATGGCTTGCACGATCTGGTCAGACTCGGCTTGTTTTACGCGCGGATCATTGGCACCTTGGCCAATGAGTAGCGGCTTGGAAATTTGATCCGCTTTGTTCAGAGGTGAGCGCTCTTGCAGTAGCTTGCGCCCTTCTTCAGTGCGAGGATCGCCCATACGCAAGGCAAAATTCTCAAAGAAACTTTGCCAATAAGGCGGAATGGTTTCGATCAAAGTCTGAAGATTAGAGGGTCCGACAATATCAACGCCGCACGCGAAAACATCCGGTGTGAACGTCAATCCTACCAGCGTGGCATAGCCGCCATAGGAACCGCCCATTATTGCAACCTGATCCTTGGTTGTGATGCCTTGATCAATCGCCCATTGCACGGCATCGATTAGATCATCATGCATTTTCCGGCCCCATTCCAAATTGCCGGCATTGATAAAATTTTTGCCAAATCCGTGTGAGCCACGAAAATTAACCGAAAGAACCCCGTAACCGCGATTAGCGAGCCACTGATGCTGCGGATCATATCCATAACCATCACGTGCCCAGGGGCCGCCATGAACCAGCAAGACCAGAGGAACTGGTTGATCTGGTTTAGGTTTTTCCTCAGAAGTTCCGGAGCCCGCCGGCAAGGTCAGATAGGACACAAGCTCTAGCCCATCCCGTGCTGGAACAATATGAGGGTGCATGGGGCAAAGGTGGTAGTCCTCAAGTTCGGGACGGCTTGAGAATAACTTGGTCAGCGTCCGGTTTTCACGCTCATAGAGATAGTTTGTTCCAGGATGTTGTGCCGATGATGATGCTACGATCCACGTTTGGTCATCCTTGGTCCGGCTTACAATGTCAAATTCGAATTGGTCAGAAAACTTGGAACTCAAGAAATCAAGGTCATCGGCAATGGCCGGCCCAAGGGCATGCCATTCAAGTTTCAAATAATTGGCGCCCCAAGCCTCGATCTTATAAGTGGTTGGGTGGGTAACAATTTGTCCGATATCAGCTTTAGGGTATTCTGCAAGTGTTTCTTTTTCATTCGACGCCCAATCGACCCGAACCAAAGCAGCGGTATCACGGCCTATGGAATCAATGAGATAATAGGCTTCACCATCCGCCTCAAAGCCAACGATTCCCGTTGTTAAGTCGTCCTCATAGGGAATGTGCAGGACATCATGAAACGCTCCATCATCATATCGGTATATGATCCTGCCACCCTCAGGGAGCGATTTCTCCGTAAGCCGAAGCCCTAAATCACGGTCGATTGCAAAACCGCCAAAATCTTGATTGTTTAGGAATAAAAGCTCTCGTTCCCCCGTTGCAATATTGACGCGGTAGAGGTCGTGCCAGCTTTTATCACGATCGTTAAGTCCAATAATGGCTTCATCGGCATGAGTCCAACTGAGGGCCTGAAATTGTGCATTTACGCCTTTGATCGGTGTTAAATCATGTGTCGTATCAGATGTTAGATCAACACTATGGACATGCCAATCTTCGTCCCCCCCTTCATCCTGAATATAGAGAAGATGCGTTCCATTTCTGGCCCATACATAAAAACGAATGCCGCGTAACTTGTCATCCGTTACACAGCGCGCCGCCGACAGATCATCAACCGGTGCAACCCATAGATTAAGAACATTGTCTTTTGGGGCAATCCAAGAAAGCTGGCCGCCGTCTGGACTGATCCGGCACATGACGCGGGACGGGTTACCAAAAATCTTGGTGCGAGGAATAAGGTCTGAACTATCTGGGGACGTCATGAGCTGATCCGCCTTTGTTATATCTAAACGCCCCGCCATATAAGGCAAGGCTTACTCTTTGTCACCTGCTAGATTTTCTTTAGTTTAGCAGAAAGAATATGTGAAATAAGTGGCGATTAATACAATTGGCCAATATCGACTTAAGCTGACCTTAGGTCAGGATCTCAGTCTTGATTACGAATATCGACAGTATAGTTGAGGGCAAGTCTGCCACCATCGGCATAAACGGTCTCGCCCGTGATGTAACTGGCGCCATCACTTGCAAGAAATGCGGCAATCGAAGCTATTTCCGCCGGTGCTCCAATACGCCCCAGAGGAGTGCGCGAAAGAATGCGGTTCCGCGCAACGTCATCAGCGGCAACGGCATCTAAGATCGGTGTCATAATGGAACCCGGGCCAATCGCGTTAACGCGGATGCCATGGGGCGCCAGTGCCAGTGCCATGGCCTTGGTGAGCTGACGTACACCACCCTTTGAAATTGTGTAAGCAACATGATCAGGCAACGCAAACCGGGCATTTACTGAAGACATATTGACTATGGCGCCCGGAGGTTTCCCCTCTTTAATCTGAGAAACCATATGCCGGGCAACCGCCTGACCTAGAAGAAAATACGCCTTTAAATTCACAGTCAGCACATGATCGAAATCTGCTTCCGGCAACTCAAGAAAAGGTGCGCTGTCCACGATCGCCGCATTGTTGATGAGAACATTGATCTCACCATAGGTCTCTAGCGTATGGGCGAGGAGATTGCGGATATCCAGTCGTTCGCTTACGTCGCAACTTACAAACAGCGCATCATGTCCTGCACTTTTAAGATCCTGGGCGGCTTGTTCGCCCGCTTTCTCATTATTATCAGCAAGGACAATTCTGGCGCCTTCTTGAGCGAACCGATCAGCGCAAGCCCGCCCGATCCCTTGACCGGCACCAGTGATGATAACGACCTTGTTTTCAAACAGCATGAATTTCTCGCATACCCTCCGAATCACTATGACGGAAGGTTAAGCCGGGATACCACGCTCTTTCAATGCATCCGTTATTTCTGCAAGTATGACCGGATCATCGATTGTGGCGGGCATTTTATAGTCTTCCCCATCCGCGATCTTACGCATGGTGCCACGTAGAATTTTTCCTGAACGCGTCTTAGGTAAGCGTTTGACAGGCAATGCCAGCTTAAATGCTGCGACCGGACCAATCTGTTCACGTACCGACTGAATGACTTCTTGTTCTATTTCATCGGAGCTGCGATTAACACCAGAGTTCAGAACAAAAAATCCTGCAGGAATTTGCCCTTTTAACTGATCAGCAATGCCTATAACAGCACATTCAGCAACATCTGGGTGTGCTGCAACCACTTCTTCCATAGCGCCAGTAGAAAGACGATGTCCTGCAACATTGATAATGTCATCTGTGCGGGACATCACAAAGATATATCCATCCTCATCAATATAGCCGGCATCTGCGGTTTTATAATAACCTGGATATTCTTCCAAATAACTTTCGCGGAAGCGCGCATCATCGTTCCAAAGTGTTGGCAGGCATGAGGGTGGCAGAGGAAGCTTGACCGAGATTGCGCCGGTTTCACCGGTTGGCACCTCATCGCATTGTTCGTCAAGAATGCGCACATCATAGCCTGGCATCGCCACCGTTGAAGACCCATGTTTAATAGGTAATTGCCCTAGTCCTATGGGGTTGGCGGTAATTGGCCAACCCGTTTCCGTTTGCCACCAATGGTCAATTACGGGAACACCAAGATTGGTTTCTGCCCATTGCAGCGTATCTGGATCTGCTCTCTCTCCAGCCAAAAATAACATACGGAAATTCGATAGATCATACTCTTTAATGAGATCTCCCTGGGGATCTTCTTTTTTGATGGCACGAAACGCTGTCGGTGCCGTAAAGAGTGCGACAACGTTATGTTCGCTAATTACCCGCCAGAACACCCCGGCATCAGGTGTCCCCACCGGCTTACCCTCAAAAAGAATAGTCGTGCATCCATGCAGGAGCGGGGCATAAACTATGTAGGAATGACCAACCACCCAACCCACGTCAGAAGCCGCCCAATAAACCTCACCCGGATCCACGCCATATATATTCTTCATACTCCACTTGAGCGCCACCATGTGCCCGCCATTGTCACGAACAACACCTTTAGGTTCGCCTGTCGTGCCGGACGTATATAGAATATAAAGCGGGTCCGTTGCGGCCACGTTGACGCAATCTGTCTTCAGCCCCCGAGTTTGCGCATCGCTCACAAGCTCCATCCAATCATAATCACGCCCGGTAACAAAAGACGCTGTTTCCATTGGCCTTTGCAGAACGATACAGGTTTCCGGTTTAAAGGTTGCAAGCTCAATCGCTTCATCAAGCATCGGTTTATACGCGACCACTCGTCCCGGCTCGATACCACAAGAAGCTGTTAGGATAACTTTTGGCTTTGCGTCGTTGATGCGGGTTGCAAGTTCGTTTGGAGCAAATCCGCCAAAAACTACAGAGTGAATGGCCCCGATGCGTGCGCACGCCAGCATAGCGCCAACAGCCTCTGGAATCATTGGCATATAGATAATGACCCGATCACCTTTTTGCACACCCTTATCGCTTAATATCCCGGCAAAAAGCGCAACGCCTTCTAGCAAATCACTATAGGTAATGTGAATTTTTTGATCCGTAACCGGGCTGTCATATATAATTGCCGGCTGATTACCCCGACCTTGCGTAATATGCCGGTCTACACAATTGTAGCAAGTATTGCACTCAGCACCTGCGAACCAACGGCCATATTGACCGGCATATGGGTCAAAGACTTTGTCCCAAAGCTTGTACCAATCGATTTCCGTTGCTGCTTTTGCCCAAAAACCCTCGGGATCTTGCCGGCAGCTATTATAGACTTCGTCATAGCGACTCATTTTAAGAGTCCTCCCAAAAGCTATTTCGGGTCATGTTCTTGTTTTCTCATGTCCTTTTTAAGGTCTATACTAAGTGAGGATCCGGTATGCGCTGTGTTTCTGCAGGTTTTGTGTACCTTTTTGCTGCGCTTCAGATCCTCATGAAACATAATCTCTAACGTATGCGCTATTTCGGTGACTGCGCAGTAAGACTTACGGATGACCATTGGATCATTTTTTCTTAAACTGTTCCAGAGATGAATTGCCCGATTTTTTTGTTTTCGTTAACTTTTTTAAAAACACGATAAGAGTTTAGGAAGTGCCATGAATCCTTATGAGGTCAATCTCGACCAAACCCCGGCAAATTACCAACCTTTGACGCCCGTCACTTATCTCGAACGTTCTGCCAAAATCTTTCCAGACCGTATTGCGATCATTCATGGTGAGCAGCAAATAAATTATGAAAAGCTCTATGCGCGATCACGGCAACTGGCTTCAGCTCTTAAAACGCAAGGCATTGGCAAAGGCGATACGGTATCGGTTATGCTGTACAACACGCCGGCTATGCTTGAAGCCCATTACGGCGTGCCCATGACTGGTGCAATCCTACATAGCCTGAACACACGACTTGACGCGGCTATAATTGGTTTTCAGTTGGACCATGCCGAAAGCAAAGTCCTGATTACGGACCGAGAACTCTCACAAACGATGAAAGCCGCTTTGGCGGCATCCAACGTCAAGCCTCTCATTATTGATTATGATGATTTTGAGTTTCAGATCGACGGTGAGAGGTTGGGAAACATCGACTACGAAGAATTTCTGAGTACAGGTGATCCTGAACACGCCTGGGAAATGCCTGATAACGAATGGGATGCCATTTCCCTAAACTACACATCAGGCACGACAGGCAATCCCAAAGGCGTTGTTTATCATCATCGTGGCGCCTATCTGATGGGCTACGCGAATATCGTCGCTGCACAAATGGGTATGCATCCGGTTTATCTTTGGACACTGCCAATGTTTCATTGCAATGGCTGGTGTTTTCCTTGGTCTTTGTCAGTTGTTGCCGGAACTCATGTTTGTCTAAGATCGGTTCGCGCCAAAGCCATGTATGACGCTATCGCCACACATAGAGTGACCCATCTTTGCGGCGCACCAATCGTCATGGCTACACTCCTCAACGCCAGCGATGCAGAAAAGCAGCCCCTCGCGCATAAAGTTCATTTTATTACGGCGGCGGCTCCTCCACCGGAAGCCGTATTGGCTGGCATGGCTGATGCAGGCTTTGAGGTCACCCATGTCTATGGGTTAACGGAAACATATGGACCGGCTGTCGTGAATGAATGGAAAGATGACTGGAACACCCTAGATTCGTGGGAAAGGACAATCAAAAAAGCCCGTCAGGGTGTGCGCTATCCAGCCCTTGAAGGCCTGACCATTATGGATCCTGCAACTATGAAAAAGGTGCCGGCCGATGGGGAGACAATCGGAGAAGTTATGTTTCGCGGCAATATTGTGATGAAGGGTTATCTGAAAAATGAAAAGGCGACAAAAGAGGCCTTTGCAAACGGTTGGTTTCATTCCGGCGATCTCGGAGTTATTCACCCCGACGGCTATATCCAGATAAAGGACCGCTCAAAAGACATCATCATTTCGGGTGGTGAAAATATTTCTTCAATTGAGGTCGAAGATGTCCTTTATAAACATCCCGCTGTCCAGGCTGCCGCTGTGGTCGCCAAGCCAGATGAAAAATGGGGAGAAACGCCTTGCGCCTTTATCGAAAAGCACCCAGATATCGACACCACAGAAGATGACATAATAACTCATTGCCAGGAAAGCCTTGCCCGCTATAAATGCCCCCGGCATATCGTTTTTGTTGAACTGCCAAAAACGTCAACCGGCAAAATCCAGAAATTTAAGCTTCGAGAAATGGCGAAGGAGATTTGATAAATTAGCCGAAAAATCTGGGCTAGAGCATGTTAAGCTCAAGTGAGTTCGCTTAACATGCTCTACTTCTTTGATATCGATCAATTTTTCTGCATTCCAGTGAATCCACTTGAACGCAGATTGATCTAGCTGGTAGGGTAGCGGCCTAAACTTGCAATCGCACGGCCATCGATTATGGCAAGTCCGATGCCAATAAAGACCATACCAGCAATATGTTCGGATTTTAGCTGTTCACCCAAAACCGTCACACCGAGAATAATTGCGCTCACCGGAATGAGAAATGTGACCAAAAGTAAATTTGTTGCCCCGGCAGTTGCCAACACACGGAAATAAAAAATATAGGCGAGGGAGGTGGACAAAACAGCAAGCGCCGCTACTGCCCACCAAGTCTGCCATTCGGGAGAAGATAGCGTCCAGGGATGGTCCACAATTAGCCAAACTGGTATGAGTAATAGGGTTGATGCAGTTAGCTGACCTGTTGCCGTTATTATGGGATTGACTTTCATTCGCTGAAAAACCCGCCCGTAAATACCTCCAAATGCATAAAGCAGCGCAGCGGACAGAACGGCAAGCTGAGCGATCAAATTTGAGTTTAGTCCTCTCATTACGTCAGGTGTGAACATAACACCCACGCCCAAAAATCCAACAATAACACCGATCAAACGACGTACTGTCATGGGCTCGTCACGGGTCAGAAAATGTGCGATCAAAACTGTAAATAATGGCGTCGTGGCATTGAGAATAGAGGCTAAGCCGCTCGCGATATGGATTTGCCCCCAGGCAATGAGCGTAAATGGCAAGACATTATTCAAAACCCCCATAACAAAAAATGCCGCCCAGACTTTACGATCTTTTGGGATAGATAACCTAAGGAAATACACGACGAATAAAAGTGCCAGAGCTGCAAGCCCAACACGCATCACAACGATAGTAAAAGGGGGCAATTCCGTAAGAGCTATTTCTACAAAAAAGAAAGACCCGCCCCACAATATGGAGAGGATCAGTAATATGGCCCACTCGAGACCAGTCATGGAACGGTTCATTGCGATCGTCACCTGATGCCCCTCATCATAACCAATGGCATAAGAGGGTTCATCTATGATTTTTTTGTAAGCATTGCGACCCGTTTCTTGCGCTTTCAGTAAAACAACTTATTTCTCAAGTTCATTGAGGCGTTCTAGGTCTTTTTAGGAACCGTATCACAAATGCTATCACGCCGTGCTTTTTTGAAATGGATAGGTGGTTTATTTACTGCTGGCATTGGAACCGCAGGATATGCAGGAGTTGTCGAACCTGCGTTCCGGCTTATTGTAAAAACCTATCAGATTCAGCCTCCGGCCTGGCCACGGGACAAACGTCTTCGCATTGTGGCATTGGCAGATCCGCATATGGGCGAACCACATATGCCGCTTTCCCGGCTTTCCTATGTAGTCGAAAAAGTCAATGCACTCAAACCCGATCTGATTGTACTCCTTGGTGATTATGTTGCCGGGCACCGTTTTGTGACAAAAGGGATAGCAGTACGGGATACAGCAAAGGTCTGCCGTAACTTGTCTGCGCCGCTCGGCATTTATGCAATTCTAGGTAATCACGATTGGTGGGACGACCGCACAGCGCAAAGAACCGGTAAGGGGCCTATTATCGCACATAGGGCATTCGAGGCGGAGGGGATTCCGGTACTTCATAATGACGCGATCAAACTCACACGGAACGGGCAGGCTTTCTGGTTGCTTGGCCTGGGTGATCAATGGGCATTGGCACGCAGAGGAGGTTATGTGGGTGTTGACGATCTTCCTGGTGTCATGGCTAAGATCAACGACAATGATCCGGCAATCCTACTGGCACACGAACCGGATATATTCCCAAAAGTATCTCCACGTGTGGCTTTGACATTGAGCGGCCACACCCATGGCGGTCAAGTACGCATTTTCAGATATTCGCCAATTGTGCCGTCCCGGTTTGGCAATCGTTATGCGTATGGTCATATTAAGGAAGGAAATAAGCACCTTGTTGTCTCGGGAGGTTTGGGCTGTTCGATTCTTCCGGTTCGCTTCGGTGTGCCTCCGGAAATCACTGTTGTGGAATTAAGTTAGCGACCCACCTACTTTTCACACAAGCAGCTCACCCTTTAAGAATGCTGCGGTTTCAGGTTTTTTGGGGGCCTCGAGCATTAGTTTTACGGGCCCTGATTCAATAATTTCGCCTTGATGTATGAAGATAATTTCATCAGCTAAACGACGCACTTGCGCAAGGTCATGTGATGTCATGATAATTTTTGTGCCATTTTCGTGAATTGTACGGATAAGGGCTTCGACTTCACTTGTACTTTTCGGATCAAGATTTGCGGTGGGTTCGTCTAAAAAAAGCACTTCCGGAGTGGTCGCCCAAGCACGGGCGAGGGCGAGTTTTTGTTGTTCCCCGCCAGATAAAAGACGGGCAGCCCGATTGGCAATATGAGTGAGGCCGGTAATGGCAAGCGCTTTCACGACGCGTTTCTGGCGCAAATCGTGTTTAAGCCCGCGAATTTTTAGCGGATATTCGATGTTCTCTGCAGTTGTGCGGTTTAAAAGCTTGGGATGCTGAAACACAAAAGATTGGTACTTCCTCGGAGCAGCTCTTTCCGCCCCTTGCCAAGCTATCCTCCCTTTTGTGGGCGCGAGCAAACCATGACATAATCTGAGAAACAAGCTTTTACCAGCGCCGTTCGGACCGATGATGAGTGTAAGCGGGCCCGGTTCAAGTTTCAAAGAAAGTCCTTTAATTAGCCGATTGCCCGTTGCTTCGAAGGCTAAATCTTCAATATGGAGCGGCAAAATCTTATGGGACATGAGCCTACGTTTTTGCCTCACTCTTCTGGTTAAACGCATAGATGGCGGCATTGATCGCGATGGCAATTAAGATCAAGATAATACCGAGACCGATCGCAAGCCCCATATTCCCTTTACGAGTTTCTAAAGCGATCGCTGTGGTTAAAACGCGTGTGGCGTGATCAATATTACCACCGACGATCATAACGGCGCCAACTTCACCAATGATCCGGCCAAAACCTGCAAGAATTGCCGTTGCAAGAGCAAAACGAGCTTCCCATAGAAGGGTTAAAAGCTGCTGCAGAGGCGTCGCCCCCACAGATAACAAGAGCTCCCGGTGACGGCTCCATAAATCCGTTATAGTTTGGCGTGTGATCGAAGTGATAATAGGAACGGCCAAAAGTACCTGAGCAATAATCATCGCCGTGGGCGTAAAAAGGAGGCCCAATACACCAAAAGGTCCGCTCCGCGATAGGAAAAGGTAAACGATTAGACCGACAACAACAGGGGGAAATCCCATAAGCGCGTTCAAAACCACTATGGTAACCGAGCGCCCAGGAAAGTGAGTTTGGGCAAGCATAGTTCCAAATGGCAAGCCAATTAACCCTGCTATGAAAATTGCCGTAGTACTCACCCAAAGTGACAACAGGATAATCTCAATGAGGTCTGCATCAAGCGTAATAATCAAAAAAAACGCGTCAGAAATGCCTTCTATGATGCCACTCATGAGATATTCTTATATGATTGTGCCAAACTGTGTTGAATCCTACCTACGATCTAATGACTTTATAACGCGCTAAGCATTATGCGATCTTACCAGAGCTTATATTATGATGAACGAAGCCGACTCATGGCCGACTGAAATTCGGTTAAACAAAGATAAGACCACACTACTGGTTAACTTTAGCAACGGCACAAATTTTTCCTACACAGCAGAATTCTTGCGCGTTCTCAGCCCAAGCGCGGAGGTTCAAGGCCATAGTCCAGAACAGCGCCAAACCGTGCCCGGAAAGCAAAATGTTCGCATGACCGCAATCGAACCTGTCGGCAATTACGCTATTCGGATACGCTTTGATGACGGGCATGATACCGGCCTTTACTCTTGGCCCTACCTCTATAATCTCGGCCGATCTTATGATGACCACTGGCAGGATTATCTGACAGAACTATCAAAAAAAGGACTTTCAAGAGCATAATGAACCAGTTTGACCTAAATGATTAGGAAATTTAGCAATCTATGGGTTCCATCTTGCTGATTTTTTGAGATAGGGTTAGGGTCTATACTCTCTTGGGGTGTGAATTATGCATTGACGTCCAAAATTGTAGGAAAATTGTAAAAAACGATAGACGCTTCTGATTATAGACACTTCAGATTTATGAGTAAGAATTTTCAGTGTTCATCCAGAAGTGTGAAGTGTTATTAAATATGATGCAATTTCAAACCTTCTAGGGAAAGGGTAAAGATCATAATTGTCATAATTGAATGTGTATAAGTTTTTACAAAATAAGGACCGTCTCTAATGCGAGGTCCATTCTATAAGGAGAAGGAGGAAAGTATGCAAAGTATATTTGTGGGGCGGGCAACAGCAGTTGCTGCGCTGTTTGCCTTAGGTGTCGGCTTTGCTGTTGGACCAGCAGCGGCAGAAACTAAATTCATCAGTATTGGAACCGGTGGTGTCACCGGCGTTTACTATCCAACGGGCGGTGCAATTTGCCGTCTTGTTAATAAGAACCGCAAAGAGCACGGCATTCGTTGCTCTGTAGAGTCGACTGGTGGTTCAATCTATAACATTAATACGATCCGCGCTGGCGAGTTGGAATTCGGTGTTGCGCAGTCTGATTGGCAATATCATGCCTATAACGGCACATCCAAGTTCAAGGACAAAGGCGCTTTTAAAGACCTGCGTGCCGTTTTCTCAGTGCACCCTGAACCGGTCACCGTTTTGACGCGTGCAGATACCGGCATCAAAGGCGTAGCTGACATTAAAGGTAAGCGTCATAACATCGGCAATCCGGGTTCCGGTACACGTGGCACCTGGGAAGTGTTGGAAGCAGCGCTTGGTTGGAAGAGAACTGATCTGAAACTCGCTTCTGAGTTGAAGTCTGCAGAAATGGCTCAAGCTCTTTGTGACGGTAAGATCGATTCCTATTTCTGGCTTGTCGGTCATCCATCAGCTTCAACTCAGGAAACGGTAAACTCTTGCGATGCTAAGATTGTTCCTGTAACCGGCCCAGCGATCGATAAACTCGTTAAGGAACGTCCTTATTACCGTACCGCTACAATTCCTGGCGGTATGTATAAAGGCAACCCGGACGATGTTAAGACATATGGCGTGGGCGCAACTTTTGTGACCAGTGCAAAGGTCCCGGACGATGTCGTCTATGCCGTTGTGAAAGCTGTGTTCAGCAATCTTGATACCTTTAAGAAGCTTCACCCAGCTTTTAAGAATCTCAAGGCTGAAGAAATGATAAAAGACAGCCTTTCAGCACCCCTGCATCCGGGTGCCATCAAGGCCTATAAAGAACTCGGCCTGATGAAATAACAACGAGTTGTTGGAAATGGAGGGGCTTCCCCTCCATTTCTTTTTATAAATTTATATAAAGAGCCGTTAAAGGGAGGAAGGCTTCAATGTCCGATAATAAGGAGCCTCAAGCCGCTGCAGAAACAGAGCCTCAAGCTGCTTCAATGGTTGCCGAGATTGATACCGGCGCACGCGATCCAAAAATTGCTTGGCAAGCGAAACTCATTACAGGCGCTGCGCTCACCTGGTCTTTATTCCAGCTTTATTACGGCTCAAATGTTCCATTTTGGTTGACGGAGAACACGGGGTTACCTCTCACCTTTAACTCCGATCAGGCGAGACAAATTCATTTGGCGTTCGGTCTGCTCCTTGCCGCTCTAGCTTTTCCGCTTTTCAAGTCAAGTCCAAGAGATCACATCCCCTGGTATGATTGGCTTTTAGCGCTCGCGGGTATTTCAGCTTGTCTTTATCTATTTGTTTTTAAGGACGCTATAGCACTTCGTGCCGGTCTTCCAACCAAGGCCGATATGGTTTTTTCATGCGTCGGCTTAGCCGTTTTGCTTGTCGCGACTTATCGTGCTCTTGGTTTGCCGCTTTGTATCGTCGCCAGTGTTTTCATGCTCTACACCTTCTTCGGTGATGGAGATTGGGTCCCCGAAGTTATTCAGTGGAAGGGGGCTTCTTTCGGTAAAGCTATGTGGCACTACTGGATGCAAACGGAAGGCGTGTTCGGTGTCGCGTTAGGCGTCTCGACCTCTATGGTTTTTCTCTTTGTGCTGTTTGGCGCATTGCTTGAGAAAGCCGGTGGCGGTAATTATTTTATTAAAGTTTCTTTTGCCATGCTCGGCCATTTGCGCGGCGGTCCTGCAAAGGCAGCCGTTGTCTCCTCAGCAATGACCGGCATGATTTCAGGGTCTTCCATCGCCAACACGGTGACGACGGGCACCTTCACCATCCCTCTTATGAAACGGGTGGGATTCCCTGCTGAAAAGGCTGGTGCCGTTGAAGTAGCCTCCTCCACTAATGGCCAGCTCACGCCACCTGTCATGGGGGCCGCAGCTTTTCTCATGGTGGAATTTGTCGGCGTCAGTTATTTGGACGTGGTCAAGCATGCCTTCCTTCCAGCGGTGATCTCTTATATCGCCCTTGTTTATATTGTTCATCTGGAAGCCTTAAAGCTTGGCATGAAAGGCATGACCCGTCCCGGCGGTCCCAGGCCAATATTACAAAGGCTTATAGGCGTTTTGTCCGGCTTTCTTATGGTTGCGGGCTCGGCTGCCTTTATTTACTTCACTCTTGGCTGGACGAAGGAAGCCTTTGGAGCTGCAACCTTCTATGCGGTCACGGTGCTTTTCTTCATCGCCTATTTCATACTTGTATGGGTATCCGCACGAGAGCCCGACCTTGAGGTTGACGATCCGAATGCCCCGATAACAGAATTGCCGCTGCTCGGGCCGACGGTTCGTACCGGACTACATTTCCTGTTACCGCTTATCGTCCTGGTCTGGTGTCTGATGATCGAACGGTTCTCGCCTGGCCTATCTGCATTTTGGGCGACAATTGGCATGATCATCATTGTGGTAACTCAGCATTCACTGAAAGCAATGTTCCGGGGCGGCTCAAAATTCTTTGATGGTATTCTGCACGGCCTATCAGATCTTAAAGAAGGCTTGATTAATGGTGCCCGCAATATGATCGGCATTGCAGTTGCAACGGGTACAGCAGGCATCATTGTCGGCACCATTTCGCTTACAGGTGCACACCAGGTGATGGGCGAGTTTGTTGAGTTCCTGTCAGGCGGTCATCTTATGCTGATGCTGATCTTTGTTGCAATCCTCAGCCTTATCCTAGGTATGGGACTGCCGACAACGGCGAACTACATTGTGGTGTCTTCACTGATGGCACCAGTCATTGTGACCGTTGGTGCAAAAACTGGACTGATTGTGCCCCTTATCGCGGTACATATGTTCGTCTTTTATTTTGGCATTCTTGCCGATGATACCCCGCCCGTTGGGCTTGCGGCTTTTGCCGCAGCGGCGATCTCAGGTGGCGATCCGATTAAAACCGGTATCCAAGGCTTTATGTACGACATTCGCACCGCAATTCTGCCCTTCCTTTTCTTATTCAATACCGAGCTACTGCTCATAGACGTCACCTTAGTGCAGGCCATATTTGTCTTCATTATCGCGGTGATAGCCATGCTGTTATTTGCGGCCGCAACACAGGGGTATTTTCTTGTTCGGAACCGAATTTGGGAGAGCCTTTTGCTGCTCTTGGTTGCATTTACCCTGTTCCGACCAGGCTATTGGCTTGATCAATGGAAAGCTCCCTTCGATGAAGTGCCGACGAAGCAAATTATTGAACTTGCTGGTAAAGCCCCAGAGGGTGGCAGTTTGCGCGTAACCTTTAAAGGCGAAGAAGCTGATACTGGAAAGGTTGTCTCAAAAACTGTCAAATTGCCGCTTGGCGCGAAAGGCGAAGGCGAAGCACGTCTTGAAAAAGCCGCTGGCATTGCTTTCCGGCAAGAAGGTGGCAAGACGCTTATTGACAATGTCGTCTTCGGTGGTTTTTCCCAGAAGCAAAAACTTGATCTTGATTGGGAAATCACCTCCCTGAAAGTACCTGCGGAAAGGCCGCCGAAACAAATTTTCTATATTCCGGCAGCGATGATACTTGCCCTTGTCCTATGGCTGCAATATCGCAGAAAAGAGGATGAGGAAGGTCAGGCACCTGAAGCCGTGCCAGCGCAATAGGTAGGACCATACGGAACCGCCTTTTAGGGGCAAAGCACATCTTATTTGCCTGTTTTGCCGCAGGTGGTTTGCAGTCTGTTATTATTTATAGTCCTTTGAGAGGACGCGGCGGAGGAAGATCATGTATAAGAACATCCTTTTTGCGGTTGACCTAAATGATGAAGGATCTTGGCGAAAGGCCTTACCTGACGTGATTGACGCCTGCAAGCGGTCAAATGGTCAACTTCATGTGCTGACCGTCTTGCCGGGTTATGGTATGAGCATTGTTGGACAATCTTTCCCTGCAGGTCATGAAGCTGAAGCTAAGAAAAATGCTGCTGAGAAGCTGCAAAAATTCGTTGCTGATAATGTTCCAACAGATATTCAAGCTGATTGCATAGTCGATGAAGGCTCCGTCTATGATGTTATTATTAAGACATCCAAAACGGTTGACGCAGATCTCATCATCGTAGCGGCACATCGGCCTGAGTTAAAAGATTATCTACTGGGCCCAAACGCAGCTCGGGTCGTTCGCCATGCCGAATGCTCTGTCCTTGTCGTACGGTAGAGACACAAGCAGCGATACCAATGCTCATTTCAGAAATGAATGAGACTTTAAGAGACGTACGTCAGCAGCAGACATGACCGGACGAGGGATTGCTTCTGCCTCTTTTGCAACCAGCTGAATAAGATCGGCATTTGAAGACGCCTGACTGCCATCGGGAAGCAGTATATTATTTTCAAAACCGATCCTGGCATGGCCCCCTTTCGCAATCGCATAACCTGCGCAAGCGTTCTCCGCTCGGCCGAACGCACACATCATCCAAGATATGTCATTAGCCCCTAACTCGTCTAAAAAGGGATCTAAATCTTCCGGGTTGGATTGCATATCCTTCTGATAACGACCGAGAACGAATAACACAAAAAGATGTTTAAAGGGGACAACTCCCTTTTGCTGCAAAGACAGGAGATGAGTGAGATCTTCAGGCCTATAGAGAATGAATTGCGGCCAAACTCCCTCTTTATGCAGCCATTTTAAAAATTCTGAGACGCGTGTTTCATCACCTCCTTCGGGAAGAAGTTCCGATAAGGCAACTGAAACCGCTTCAGGCCGGAGATGTTCAACAAGCTCCATTTGTTCTTCGGGAGCGTAACGGCCAACAGCCTCGGTCGTCACCTGGAAGATGATATCTTCTCCGACGGAAGTTTTTATCTCTTCCATAACCTCGCGAAAAAGGTCTGCATCAAGGGCATGTTGATCATTGCTGTCGCGCACATGCACATGAACCATTGCGGCACCTGCGTCCCGGCAGAGCTTTGCCTCCTTGGCAATCTCCTCCGATGTCACGGGAAGCTGAGGATAGTCCGTTTTTCTCAGCCGTGACCCATTAAGAGCCGCCATGAGAATAACGCCTTCACCCTTGTCTTTGTGATCCATGATGGTCAGACCTGAGTTTATTGGCTTGTAAATACGTCTACTAGACTTTTCTCCAGACGGTCTACTAGATCATCAATTTGCTCATCTTCAATGATGTATGCAGGTGCTAGGAGGATGTGGTCACCGTTTTTACCATCGGCGGTGCCGGAGCCGGGGTAACAAATCAGCCCATGGCTCATTGCTGCAGCCTTTATTTTTTTTGCAAGGCGTGCACCCGCTGGGAACGGGGTTTTTGTCTCACGATCTTCAACCAATTCCAGGCCGATAAAAAGACCTCGCCCTCGAATATCACCTATATAAGCATGTTGCCCAAAACGTTGAATGAGCTTCTCCCGCAATAGGCTACCTTGCACCTTCACCCGGTTCAGCAAATCATCTTCCTCAATAACATGCTGAATGGCCAACGCTGCGGCACACGCCGTGGCATGGGCCATATAAGTATGTCCGTGCTCAAGAGACCCACTGCCTTCTGAAATTACTGATGCAAGGTCTTCAGATACAAGAACAGCTCCAATAGGCTGATAACCACCGCCTAACCCCTTTGCCACAGCAATCAGATCCGGAACAATTCCCTCTTGCTCTGAAGCAAACAGCGTCCCGGTTCGTCCGCAACCGCACATAACTTCATCAAGTATGAGCAAAACACCATAGGTGTCACAAATCCGGCGGATTTCCTTAAAATACCCGGAAGCTGCAGGCACTGCACCAAGTGTTGCTCCACTAACAGTTTCGGCAATAAAAGCCGCAACGTTTCCAGAGCCAACGCGCAGAATCTCTTCTTCTAAAGCTTGAGCGGCACGCTTGCCATAGGCCTCGTCTGTTTCTCCTTCTTGTGCGTGACGATAAGCATAACAAGGCGGAATGTGACTGACGGCATGGCCCACAACACCGCCACCGTTAAAAAGAACTTCATAAGGTTTCCGGCGCGCCATATGACCGCCGACAGCAAGTGTACCGAGCGTTGCACCGTGATAAGATTGGCTCCTGGCTATAAAGTGCCGTCTGTCAGGCTCACCGCGTTCCACATGGATCTGCCGAGCGAGTTTGAGAGCCCCCTCAATGGCCTCTGATCCACCCGAAACGAACATAACACGCGCGCTTTCCCATGGAGAACGTTTAGACAAAAAGTCCCCAAGGCGCTCAGCCGGTTCATTGGAGAAAAAACCGGAATGTGCAAAGGCTATACTGTCAAGCTGAGCTTTTATGCTCTCAATGACCCTTTGCGATCCATGACCGAGACAAGATACGGCTGCCCCCCCTGAGGCATCGAGATATGTCTTTCCGTCGCTATCAAAAAGAAATACCCCCTCACCACCTGCAATCATTGGGTAGCCATGAGACGGCTCCCGGTGAAGGACATGTGTAGGCGCGTGCATTGTTACCTCTTGCGTCATTTTTGAGTATTTTACGCATTATAGAAAAAGTCTCCGCCACTACCTGTAATCTTATGGTCGGGTTTGTCTACAACACTTTCGTCTTTATCCTTGTAGTCAATGTTATGTAAGACATGACGAATAGCGTTCAACCTCGCGCGTCGTTTATCATTAGAACGTATAACAGTCCAAGGCGTCGTTTCGGTGTGAGACCTTTTAAAGAGATCTTCTTTTGCTCGCGTATAATCATTCCATTTTGACATAGCCGCTAAATCGATTTCGCTCAATTTCCACCACCGTAGTGGATCATGCCGGCGATCATGAAAGCGTTTAAGTTGCATTTCATGGCCTATTGTAAGCCATAACTTAAACAGACGGACACCATCACGTATGAGAGATGCCTCGAATTTCGGCACTTCTTCAAGGAAAGCTTGAACTTCTTCCTCGCTGCAAAAGCCCATGACCCGTTCAACGCCAGCGCGGTTATACCAAGAGCGATCGAAAAACACGATATCGCCCGCCGTTGGAAGATGGGCAATATAGCGCTGGAAATACCACTGGCCCCGCTCGGTTTCCGTTGGCTTACTTAAGGCGACCGCACGGGCGTGGCGTGCATTGAGATGTTGCATGAAACGTTTGATCGTACCACCTTTACCCGCTGCATCACGCCCCTCGAACAGAACAACAATCCTCTCGCCGGTTTCGCGCACCCAATATTGAAGCTTCACAAGCTCGATTTGCAGCTTTACCAGCTCTTTTTCATAGGCTTTCCGCTTCATACGTTTTGAATAAGGATATCCACTACTTTCAAGCGCATTATCAGCGATGGATTTTGGTAATACCGGATTATCCAGATCGAAGTTCTGAAAATTTGACACTTTGAAGTCCTTACCGTCTACTTGATGGATGTCTTTACCGATTATCATTTCCCAATGATATTTCTTGAACAAAGAGAAGATCGTAGAAGATGCCGCGCCCACAAGAATGTGATACCTGACCAAGAATCACAGGTTATATTACATGGTGTAGAACTTCATTAAACCCTAACAATGATTGAGTCTTTAAATTACAGTGCAAAAAATCGCTAAACCCGGGTCCGATGAAAAGAAAGAAAACTCTTTAAGAGAACGGTCGTTACAACGTCTTGTTGCCCGTCGTTGGCTGCTTGTTGTTGTCGCAAGTATCATTTTCTTTTTTGTCCTCTTGTCAAAATTGCCCTACGAGGTGGCCTTTCTAGGATTTTTCGTAATCATTCTTTCGGCCGCTTTGCTTCCACGGCAAGATAATCTCCGGCCTGCACATTCAAATCTTCCCGATCTTGGCTCTGAAGCTGAACAGAAACTTGGACCGGAAGCGTTTCAGGCGTTCGTAAACGCACTTCCTGACCCGGCAATCATGCTGAATGCCAATGGGACCCTCCTTCACTTCAACAAAATGGCAGAAGACCTTTGGGGTGGGATCACGACAGACCAGCATGTGTCATCATTGATCCGAGATCCAGATTTTCTCGAAGCGGTCAGCCAGGCACCCAAGAGAGTAAACCCTGTCAACATCATATATTCTGAGCGTGTTCCGGTAGAGCGCCACATCTTGGCGATCGTGTCGATGCTTGAGGGGATGGGAAATGAAATCCATGTCCCAGCAATATTGGTTTCGCTCCGTGACCTCACAGAACAAGAGCGCCTTGATAAAATGCGGGCGGATTTTATTGCCAATGCAAGCCATGAACTGCGAACGCCTCTCGCCTCGCTCCTGGGCTTTATCGAAACCCTTCAAGGAGCTGCTAAAAATGATGACGCAGCGCGTGAGAGGTTTCTTGACATTATGGCCAAGCAGGCACAACGCATGACGCGTTTGATCGATGATCTCCTGTCTTTGAGCCGTGTTGAGATGAAGGCCCATGTTTTGCCAAGTGGAGAAGTCGAGATTAATGAAGCGGTTGCTTATGTGGCGGCTTCTCTTGAACCACTGGCCTCGGAGCAGGGAACATCACTTAAAGTCGAGACGCTGAATGATGAATCTTGGGTTCGCGGGGATCGTGATGAACTCGTGCAAGTTTTTCAAAATCTCATTCAAAACGCTCTGAAATATGGGCCTTCAGGTGGAAATGTGACTGTGAGGGTTCTGCGCGACAACGGCAACGTTGCTATTTCTGTGCAGGATGATGGACCTGGAATTGCACCTGAGCATTTGCCGAGAATTACCGAGCGGTTTTATAGGGTTGATGTTGAATCGAGTCGTGAGAAAGGGGGCACAGGGCTTGGATTGGCAATCGCCAAAAATATTGTTAACCGACATCGTGGGGAACTTGGCGTCACATCTGTGCTGGGTCAGGGGTCAACATTCACTGTCACCTTGCAGGAATTAAAAGGAACGTCAAACCATGATTCATGATTTTCCTCACAGCACAAACTCTAAACACCATTTCCTCCAATGTCATTTTCTTAAAATATATCAATATTTTAAGCTGTCATAAAAGAGTGATCAATTTTGTATAAAAATACTTAAGGCAGCCGACAATTTTCAGTATTAGCGGATGTGCTGCCAGCGTCTCTTTTTCAGTTATCAACCCAGGGAGAGCAAAGTGAAGAGCAAATTTGTCGCCTATTCAGCGGCGCTTATTGTTGCGGGTGTCTTTGCAAGCGGCCCAGTTTTGGCCCGTGATCAAATTAAAATTGTTGGATCATCAACAGTTTATCCTTATGCGCAGGCGGTTTCTGAGGAATTCGCCAAAAAGACCGGTGGCAAAGCTCCGGTTCTTGAATCAACAGGTACCGGCGGCGGCATGAAAATCTTCTGCCAAGGTGTTGGTGCGAAACATCCTGACATTACCAATGCGTCCCGCGCCATGAAGAAAAAAGAGTGGGAGAATTGCAAAAAGAATGGTGTCACTGATGTGACTGAGGTTCACATTGGTTATGACGGTCTTTCTGTTGCTCTTTCCCGCAAAGGTGCGGATCTTAACTTGACCAAAGGTCAACTCTTTTTAGCCCTTGCAAAACAAGTTCCGGTTGATGGTAAGCTCGCCGACAATCCGAATAAGAAATGGAGCGATATTGACAAATCCTTGCCGGATACGAAAATCCTTGTTTATGGACCTCCCCCAACCTCCGGTACACGTGATGCTTTTGTCGAGTTGGCCATGCATAAAGGATGCGGTGAGCTTGATTACTTCAAAGCAAAAAAGAAGGAACTCGACAAAAAGGCCTACAAAAAGCTGGTTAAATCCGCGTGCAGCGCTATGCGCCAGGATGGACCTTTTGTCGAAGCCGGTGAAAATGACAATTTGATCGTTCAGCGTCTTGCCGCCGATCAAACAGCGCTTGGCATTTTCGGTTATTCTTTTCTTTTTGAAAACAAAGACAAATTGAAAGCTGTCAAGATCAAAGGTGTTGAGCCATCCATAAAAACAATTGCGGATGGGTCTTATGGCATTTCGCGACCGCTTTTCTTCTACATTAAGAATGCGCACCGCAAAGTTATCAAAGGCTTGAACGAGTATATTGCTGAGTTCGTGAGTGAAGGGGCTTTCGGGCCTGATGGTTATCTCCTTGAGCGTGGCCTGGTTTCACTTCCTGATGCAGATCGCAAAAAAATCATGGAAGCTGCAACCAAAGGCACTGGCATGACACGCTACACCAATTAACAGTGGATTCGTACATGACCGCACGTTTTTTGTGCGGTCATGTATTTTTAATAAATTGAATTATTTCGTTTTAAATTGTTCTTACTCGTAATGTGAGGTCCGCATGCTTACGACAGTCTTCGCCACACTCGCTGTCCTTGCATTTGTGAGTTTTATCATTGGCCGAAGACAAGCTATCAGCTCTGTTGATGGCAAAATGTATGAGCTTCATTCCCGACCTGGATATCATGGTGGTTTTGTCGCAGCTTGGGTGGGCATACCTGCACTTATTCTAGTTTTGATCTGGCTCATGTTTCAGGGTGTTGTAATCGACGCTCTTTTACACACCAGCCTTCCAGAATCAGTGACAACCAAGAAAAGTCCTGATGAAATACATCTATTAATCAGCGAGATTAAATCGGTTGCCCAGGGGCATATTTTTGGTGAACCGAGCGAGATCGTTCGTGAGGGAGCCGAGCGGTATAATCGTTGGCAAGACATTGCCAGGTGGTCCATGTTTGCTAGCGCTTTAGCTCTTGCAATGATTTGTTTTTTGATAACACACGCAAGAATCGCCCCAAAATTTAAGGCGCGCCATAATGTTGAGCGTGTGATGGACTGGCTGATGATTTCTTGCGCGGTCGTAGCCATTCTCATCACTGTTGGTATCGTTGTTTCACTTTTGATTGAGGCTTTGCGCTTTTTTGAGCGGGTCCCGCCATCAGAGTTCTTTTTTGGTTTGAATTGGGAACCGCAAATTCCAATTCGTGAAGGGCAAGTCACAGCTGGCGGGGCCTTTGGTGCTGTGCCTGTGTTTTTGGGAACACTTCTCATTGCTTTTATTGCGATGCTTGTCGCAACACCCATTGGATTGCTGTCAGCAATCTATTTGACCGAATATGCCCACTCTAAAGTGCGAGCTACGATTAAACCAATTTTGGAAATCTTGGCGGGTATTCCAACAGTTGTTTACGGGTTTTTTGCTGTTTTAACAGTGGCTCCCGCGATAAGAAGTTTTGCCGCGAATTTCGGTCTTGAGATCGCACCAAACAATGCTTTTGCGGCCGGTGCTGTCATGGGCATTATGATCCTGCCATTTGTGTCTTCCCTTTCAGATGATGCGATCAATGCCGTGCCCCGCTCGATGCGTGATGGTTCTTATGCCTTAGGAGCTACAAAGGGGGAGACAATCATAAATGTGCTTTTACCAGCCGCCCTTCCAGGGATCATGGGGGGGATGCTTTTAGCTGTGAGCAGAGCCATCGGTGAAACCATGATTGTGGTAATGGCCGCAGGTCTCATTGCCACCATGACCGTGAACCCATTTGAAGCTGTGACCACTGTGACGGTTCAGATCGTCACCCTGCTTATTGGCGATACGGAGTTTGACAATCCTAAGACACTTGCCGCGTTCGCCCTAGGGCTCACACTCTTTGTCATGACCCTTATGCTTAACGTTATCGCGCTCAGAATCGTTCAAAAATATCGAGAAAAATATGAGTGATACAGTAACCGGTAAGACCCAAGTTTTCGATTGGCACTCAGAGGATGTAAAACGCCGTTTGCGCCGCCGTTATGCAGCAGACAGGTGGTTGCAAATTCTTGGTATAGGAGCCATTACTCTAGCGGTTCTTCTCTTGGGAATTCTGGTCTTCTCACTCATTATGTCTGGCTACAAGGCCTTTTACCAAATAAAGGTTTCCATTCCGATACATCTGGATAAATCTAAGCTAAATCTCAAAGATCCGGCGAAAGGAAACCATCGGGCAATTGTGCGGGATGCACTCTTTGCTTATTTTCCAGATGTAAAAAGCCGCCGTGAAAAACGATTGTTGTTCAAAGTTTTGAGTTCGGGATCGCAGTTTATTGTTCGCCAATATGTGATTGACAACCCCTCTGCCATTGGATCAGTTGTAAAGCTTGACCTCCCCTTGTCCGACCCATACGACCAACTCTATAAAAATGTTATTCCACGCTATATTGAAGTGCTTTCAAACAAGCAAAAGCGTTGGTTTGAAAGCTTGCGCAATCGAGAGAAGATTTTCACTGAAGGTGGAGTGACGCTTGTTGAAATCGATGCCTATATTGACCCCAAAAAGGTACAGGCATCCTCAATTGACGATGGTGATTTTAAAGCCATATTGAATGAGGGGTTTCGCACCTATTTTATTCAAGAAAAAGATACAGGCTATGAAGGGATACTCGCAGTTGATGCGCATGAAGCTCTGCATAAAGCCATTCAGGCCTCTCCTGACTCGATTGGTAAAAACATCCAGATCCGCGTTCCAGTTTCAGACCATTACGCCACGTTAAATAAGGGCAAAACACCGAAAATTATCAATCCAAGATTTAGTACTAAGAAGCAATTCCAGTGGTTAGATCGGTTATTTGAAAAAGGATTGATCATCACACCTTTCAACTGGGAACTTTTTACAAATTCCGATAGCCGGTTTCCAGAACTAGCAGGTCTTCGTGGCGCGATCGTTGGTTCGTTTTACACACTTCTCGTATGCTTTCTCATCAGCTTTCCGGTCGGCATTTCAGCAGCGGTTTATCTGGAAGAGTTTGCCCCCAAAAACCGTGTTACGGATTTAATAGAAGTCAATATCAATAATTTAGCTTCTGTACCTTCAGTTGTGTTTGGCTTGCTTGGTTTGGCCGTGTTTCTGAATGTGTTTGGTTTGCCGCGATCTGCCCCCTTAGTCGGTGGTATGGTTCTTTCGCTCATGACGTTACCAACCATCATTATCGCAACACGTGCAGCACTTAAAGCCGTGCCGCCTTCAATACGCGAAGCGGCACTTGGTATTGGCGCATCAAAGCATCAGGTGATCATGCATCATGTGTTGCCTCTCGCCATGCCAGGGATACTCACGGGCACTATCATTGGATTGGCTCAAGCTTTAGGGGAAACCGCACCGCTTCTTCTTATTGGTATGAACGCATTTATTACGAGTGCGCCTGGGGATATTTTAGAACCTGCCACGGCTTTGCCCACGCAAATATTCAGTTGGGCTGACAGCCCTGAGCGCGGCTTTGTTTCTCGTACATCGGCCGCAATCCTCGTATTGCTAGGTTTTCTTGTCATTATGAACGCAATAGCCATTTTTTTACGTCAAAAATTCGAACGGAAATGGTAGCTTAAGAAGCAAGAACATGGAGGCGAAAGTGGATCCAGCTTTGACAGAGTTGGCGGCCGAAGAAGCTGCAAGTATAAAATCACAGTCTGAGCAGCCGGCGAAGGCTCCTGCAGCGGCTGACGATGTCGATGTTAGCCCCATTTCCCGACCCGAGCCTAAAATGACGACAGAGGAAGTCTGCGTCTATTACGGCGAGAAGCAAGCCCTTTTTGACGTAAATCTCGATATTCCGGATCGCGCTGTTACGGCGTTAATTGGACCGTCAGGTTGTGGCAAATCAACTTTCCTGCGTTGCCTTAACCGCATGAATGATGTGATTGACGGTTGTCGCGTTACCGGAACCATCAAACTTCAGGAGGATGATATTTATAAATCTTCCGTCGATCCGGTTCAACTTCGCGCCAGGGTCGGCATGGTTTTTCAAAAGCCTAACCCTTTTCCTAAATCGATTTTTGACAATGTTGCATATGGTCCACGCATTCATGGCCTTGCCTCTTCAAAGACAGATATTGAAGAGATTGTCGAAACGAGCTTAAAGAAAGCTGGTCTTTTCGAAGAAGTAAAAGACAGACTTCAGGAACCCGGCATAGGCCTCTCAGGTGGACAGCAACAAAGGCTGTGCATCGCGCGTGCCATCGCAGTTAGCCCAGAGGTTATTCTTATGGATGAGCCCTGTTCCGCGCTTGACCCGATTGCAACAGCACGTATCGAAGAGCTTATCGATGAGTTAAAGGAAAATTATTGCATCGTTATAGTGACCCATTCGATGCAACAGGCTGCGCGGGTTTCACAGCGTACAGCCTTTTTCCATCTTGGCCTTCTCATCGAAGAAGCAGAGACGAGTCAGATGTTCACAAATCCCAGGGATGAACGCACCCAAGACTATATCACAGGTCGATTTGGCTAACGCGTCTCAACTCAAGATTAAACAGGAGTAGGTGCGGTGACAGAGCATGAACATATTGTAACCTCCTATGAGGAGGAATTAGAGTCGCTAAAAAATGATATTGCCAGAATGGGCGGCCTGGCTGAGAAACTTCTTGGGCAATCAATTGACGCCCTGGAAAGACGTGATCCGAACTTGGCTGAGGCAACAATCACAAGTGATCGTTTTATAGATAAATTGGAACGGGATATTGAAGAACAAGCTATTTTAATGATTGCCCGACGCCAGCCCATGGCGCTTGACTTACGCCAGATCATGACCGCTATCCGCATATCTTCAGACCTTGAACGGATAGGTGACCTAGGTAAAAATATCGCCAAACGGGCGCTTGCGGTTGCAAATGAGAACCATCCAAAACCGCTGATCACCGGACTTAAACATATGGGGGAATTGGCTTTAGCGCAGCTTAAGGATGTTCTTGATGCTTATTCAGGACGGGATGCAGACAAGGCGCTTAAAGTTTGGCGTTGTGACGAAGAAATTGACGCTATGTATAACTCGCTCTTCCGCGAGCTTTTAACCTATATGATGGAAGATCCGCGTAACATTGGGCTCTGCACCCATTTGCTTTTTGGTGCGAAGAATATTGAGCGCATCGGTGATCATGCCACTAATATCGCCGAGACGGTTTACTATTTAGTTCACGGTGCAGAGATACAAGATGAGCGCCCCAAAGGGGATGTAACCAGTACAACGATGCTGGTTAATAATAACTCATAATGCAAAACTAAGGGAAATCAGAATTCAATATGAGTGTAAATGTCCTCATCGTTGAAGATGAAGAACCGTTAGCGCTTTTGCTTCGCTACAATCTTGAGGCAGAGGGTTTTAAAGTCCATGTGGTTGGACATGGAGATGAAGTTGAGATTGCGCTTTTGGAATCTCCCCCGGATCTCATCATTTTGGACTGGATGTTACCAGGCTTATCTGGTTTGGAGATTTGCCGACGCGTTCGTGCCAAACGCGAAACACATAATATTCCGATTTTGATGCTGACGGCTAAAGGTGAGGAAACAGATCGCATCCGTGGTCTGACTACCGGCGCAGATGACTATGTTGTCAAACCCTTTTCGGTTCCCGAACTGATGGCGCGCGTGCGGGCTATTTTGCGTCGAGCCAATCCTGAGCGCATCGCCGATGTGTTGAGCGTCGATGATATAGAGCTTGATCGGGAAGCTCATCGTGTGATGCGAAATGGACGTATTGTACGTCTAGGTCCAACGGAATTTAGGCTTTTGGAATTTTTCATGGAACGTCCTGGCCGAGTGTTTAGCCGGACACAATTGCTGGACGGCGTCTGGGGACGAGATGTCTATGTCGATGAACGCACAGTTGATGTGCATATCGGCCGCCTCAGAAAGGCAATAAACCGCGGCAAGGAAAAAGATCCAATTCGCACAGTTCGTGGTGCGGGCTATGCCATGGGCGAGAAATTTGAAGCGATGTCCTGATGGAAATCTAAAGCCGCGATTGTTTTAAAAATGCGGAAAGCATTGTGCAATGATACGGAGGTGAAATGACAACACAACTCGAACAGAATAAGGCAAATGCTCAAGCGTTTTATGATCTTATGTTCAACCAGTGCAAGCCACGTAAGGCCGTAGAAAAATATGTGGGCGATGAATACATCCAGCACAACCCACATGTTGCCGATGGAAAAGAAGCATTCATTGATTATTTCGAACGCATGGCAGCTGAATTTCCTGGCAAGAAAACCTTATTCAAGCGTGCCATTGCCGAAGGTAATTATGTTGTTCTTCACTGCCACCAGATCTGGCCAGACGACGACGATTACGCTGGAATCGACATATTCCGTTTTGATGATAACGGAAAGATAGTCGAACATTGGGACGTGCTTCAAGTCATCACGGACGAGTCAAAAAACAACAATGGGCTTTTCTGAGCATATCTCGCAAGGTCGGCGCCATTTTTCATAAAAAAGATTTCCAGAAACAAAAACGCATATCATGAAATTTGGCGCAACCGTATCATTGCCAGAACACCATATGCAGGCCCTAATGCCATTAGCGCTATCACAACTGGCCATCCAAAAATGTTTGCAAGAAAATGGGTAAATTGAACAGTAGCAGTTGTTAGCATAAAGCCGAGCGCTGTTTGCAAAGATAAAAGACTGCCAGAAAGTTCTGGTGGCGCGTTATCGGCAACGAGAGCAGAGAACTGTGCAGAGTCAGGAACGATTGCAATACCCCAAATGAGGATCAGTGCAAAAGTTAGCGCAATTGGCCCGCCAAAGCTCAATGCTGTTCCGATAGCAGCGGCACCACTGATCGTCATGGCGATAATTGCTATTTCAGCTTTGCCAATTTTGTCCGCCAACCAACCTGCAGCCACACAAGCCAAACTTCCCACTCCAATTGCAAGAAAGGCGGTTAGCTTTCCAAGGCTTTCAGCCTCAACAACTGTAAGTTTCGTACGATATGAGGCAGCCGCAAAAACCCCAACCCAAGCCCACATCGCGTAGAGTTCCCACATGTGGCCGAAATAGCCGGCATAGGCTAATCGAATATGGCGATTGCTCCAAGCGAGCCAAATCGCTCGCGGATTAAAGCCCAATGAACTCGCATGATAAGGCCCGAGAGTTATGGAGAGCGCCAATAGCCCGCCCAAACCAGCCAGAATGGACGTTACGACGATTGTCAGTCTCCAATCTGCTCCTCCCAAGAATGATACCAAATGGGGGGAAGCTGACCCAAGGGTAAGTGCTCCAATAAGTAGGCCAACCAACAAACCGCGATCTTGCTTTCCCCAACCAACCGCGATTTTCATGCCAACGGGATAAACACCGGCAAGCAATACACCCGTTGCAATCCGAGTACAAATAGCTACAACACCGCCGATTGGCGCCAAGAGTAATACGCTATTGCAGACCGCTGCAGCGATTGCGGATATTGCCAGAACTTTCCGAGGGTCAAACCGATCTGCAAGATTTAATACAGCCGATATGATCGCACCAATTACAAACCCTCCTTGTACACCGCTCGATAACAACGCTTCGCTGATTGGAGAAATATCAGCTTCCCTCTGCATGTCAGACAGAGTTGCGGCAGACACGAACCACAAACTCAATACAGCCATCTCTGTAATCAACAGCGAAAATATTGATCGTAACTTAGAGGCGTAATTCATTTATGGAGACTGTAATAAACCCGTTATAGCCATGAGACTATAACTGCTTTGTCAGGTTTTATCTCAATTTAAATTTAGCCATGGATATGCCTGAGTGAGATTTGCCAATTCGTACACCACAAATTGCGTCATCCCCGTAGCAGACAAAAAAGAAAGCTGGAAATGCCCTTTCGCATTTCCAGCTCTCACAGTTTCGTGCAACGCTTCACTAGGATTTTCCGATTTCGAAAAACTCAAAACCAAATCCTAATTCTTATTTTATCGTGCAACTTAATCGGAAAACTCGCGCTCACCAGACCAAGGCCTGGTAGCATATTCCCCGAAAGCACTCAAAAGAAGCGTTCCAACGCCCTCTTTGGTAAACTTAATAAGAGACACAATAACCTTGATTCACAGGGTTTATGTCAAGTCCTAGCCCCCATTTTTTTTGCTTTTTCGCTTAGGGGTGTTATTGCGCTCTGGTATCAGCCGTTTGCAACTTTCTTATCTCTCCGACGGGATTGTACTGGCTGGTAGGCAATACGCGAATGAAATTCACAATAGGGGACGCCGGGAACTTTCTTCCGCCCGCAAAAATGAAAGTCTTCCTCCGTTGGGTCTCCATAAGGCCAACGGCACATGCATTCGGTCAAACTCATTATCGTCGCCCGCTCTTCCGGTGGGATCACAAGTTCCTCAACCGGTGCAAGCTGCGGCTCGTTTTGAGTCATATAGTCTGCTTCAAAGACATTTTTAAGCGCCGTATTGCCATGCGATACATAACGCATCTGCGGCACTCCACTTGGTGAACTATTCGCGCGCTTACGCGGCCGAATGGATTTCACACGCGAAGTAGTTGCACGTCCAGAAAGCCCAAGACGATGCACCTTGCCGATAACCGCATTTCGGGTCACTCCGCCTAAATGATTCGCGATCTGACTCGCGCTAAGCCCTTCCGCCCAGAGCTTTTTTAGCACTTCGACCCGTTCGTCGGTCCACGCCATATCAAAAGCCTCCTCCAAAATAGAAAAATCGATTCAAAAACAGAATCGCCCTCACGCCGACAAAGCGGCTTTCAAAATTATGAAACGCTATACAGGGGAAACATGTCGGCCAGTAATTGAAGTACGCGATATATCGTGGCCGTACGGACCTTAAGGTACTATATCCTGGAAAAGCAGGGCAAGCGTCCCCTAGGACGCAAACGTTATTTTTTGACCTCTATTGCATTTGTGCCACGCTTTACAAACAATTGTGAATGAACAGGTGGATAAGGCTGGCATAAGATGGGAGTGATTTGGGCAACAATTGACACAACCGGTGGGTAACCGTAAATTCGAGATATGTAATAGGCCGCCTGGAGGCGGCTTTTTTTAATTTACCTGTGGGTTTCTCGGACATGTCGGCCCTTCTGCCCACCTACGCTCGCACGGATATTACCTTCCAGAGCGGGCATGGAGCTTATTTAACCTCTGTAACAGGAGAGCGTTATCTGGATTTTGGGTCTGGTGTCGCTGTGACATCCCTTGGTCATACGCATCCTCATCTGGTTAATGCCCTTCAACAACAGGCTGAAAAACTTTGGCATACATCTAATCTCTACCGGATAGAGGGGCAGGAGCGGCTTGCTCAGCGTCTTATTGCGGCATCATTTGCGGACTATGTTTTTTTCACCAATTCCGGTGCGGAAGCTTTGGAAGCCTCTATTAAAATGGCGCGGAAATATCATACCGCAGAGGGGGCGCCGGAACGCTTCCGCCTCATTACCTTTGAGGGAGCGTTTCATGGGCGTACCCTTGCAACAATTGCAGCCGGAGGGCAGGCTAAGCACTTACAAGGCTTTGGCCCTCCGGTAGATGGCTTTGACCAAGTTCCACTCGGAGATATAGATGCCGTCCAAGCCGCTATTGGAAAAGAAACTGCAGGTATTTTGATCGAACCTCTGCAAGGGGAAGGGGGCATCCGCACTGTACCCTGGAGGTTTTTAAGAGATTTGCGGAAAATTGCAGACAATGAAAGCGTGCTTCTTATTTTAGATGAAGTGCAATCAGGCATGGGGCGGACCGGTAAACTTTATGCCTATGAATGGGCTGATATAGAACCGGATATCATGGCTGTGGCTAAGGGTATTGGCTCAGGCTTTCCGCTTGGCGCCTGTTTAGCAAGCAAAGAAGCTGCAAAAGGTATGACTGCGGGTACTCATGGCTCGACATTTGGCGGAAACCCTCTGGCGATGGCGGTCGGAAATGCTGTTCTCGATGTCATACTAGAGCAAGATTTTCTGGACCATATTCAATCTATGTCACTCTTTCTTCGTCAGAAACTTGCTCAATTAGTTGATGACTACCCTGATATCTTAGAGGAAGTTCGCGGTGAGGGCTTAATGCTCGGATTGAAATGCAAGATAGATGCAACGGATGTCGTCACTGCGTTGACCGAACAAAAGCTTCTGACCGTACCAGCGGGGGAAAATGTCGTTCGGTTGTTACCACCTTTGATTATTGGTGAAGATGAAATCCGTGAAGCTTGCGAGAGCATCTCATCAGCTTGCGCTGTACTTCGTAAGACGGCTGAAAAAATGCGCTAACCCCTAAACTGTATGTTGGTCGGGAATGAAACCCAGGCATTTCTTAGATATTGATTCACTTGATCGTGACGTTCTACGCCACATAATTAATACTGCACACGCGATGAAAGCCGGGCGGGAAGAGGCTCATTCCGTATACATTAAGCGCCACCATAACGTGCTCGTTATGGTTTTCGAAAAACCATCTACTCGCACACGCCTATCGTTTGACGTAGCTATGCATCAGCTTGGCGGGAAGACTATTTCAATTAATAGCAGCGATATGCAGATCGGCCGCGGAGAAACCATTGCAGACACTGCTCGAGTTCTTTCCCGCTACGGCAATCTTATCATGCTGCGCACAACGGATCACGCTAAGCTTCTTGAATTTGCTGACCATGCCACGGTACCGGTTATTAACGGTTTGACGAACTTATCTCATCCTTGCCAAATCATGGCAGATATTATGACTTTTGAAGAATATAAGGGGGCAATTGAAGGACGCCGCATTGCTTGGATTGGAGACGGTAATAATGTCGCTGTATCATGGGTCCATGCAGCTGCACAATTTGGTTTTTCACTTAAGATTGCCTCTCCCGAGGAATTCGAGCCAAAACCGGAAATTTTGGAATGGGTGAAGCAGGAAAGAGCCCATGTTATACTCACGCGGGACCCTCGAGAAGCAGTGAAAGACGCTGATTGCGTCGTAACTGATGTATGGGTTTCAATGGGAGATAAGGATGCTGCGCGACGCAGCAAACTTCTAGCCCCTTATCAAGTGGACAAGAACCTCATGGCGGAAGCTGCAGATGACGCAATCTTCATGCACTGTTTGCCAGCTAGACGTGAATATGAGGTTACATCGGATGTACTTGATGGGCCACAATCGGTTGTATTTGACGAAGCAGAAAACCGGCTCCATGTTCAAAAGGCGATTCTGGCTTGGTGCCTTGAGTTAATTTGAATGAAAGACCCCGACCAACAGGCTGGAACAAACCAGCCCCAATCAGCTCCCGATGACTTGGTATTACCATTTCAAGCAGAACGCGCCAAGGCAAGTGGGCGACTAGTCCGGCTTAATATGGTGGTTGACACGATCCTCAAGCGACACGACTATCCTGATCCTGTTTCCAAATTGCTTGGTGAAGCGGTAACCCTGACGGCCATGCTGGGTACGTCATTAAAGTTTGAAGGTAAATTTATTTTACAGACGAAAACCGACGGCCTGGTGAATTTTTTGGTTGTTCATTATTATGCTCCCGGAAAAATTCGCGGCTATGCAAGCTATAATAAAGATCATTTAGCTGAAGCTATGAGAGACGGTGAACCAGCCCCTGAACATATCCTCGGCAACGGTCACCTTGCGATGACCATAGATCGCGGTCCGGATATGGAACGTTATCAGGGCATTGTTGCGCTTGAGGGGGGGTCACTCAGTGAAGCGGCTGATGCTTATTTCCGCCAATCCGAACAGCTTCCGACATTTATTCGTCTGGCCATCGCCAAACATTATGTAGGGGGTGAGGGGCAGGGCGGAAACAACTGGAGCTGGCGTGGCGGCGGCCTCATGTTGCAAAACCTAACATCGGAAGGTGGTGTCGTCTTGTCATCTGGAAAGGATGACGAAGAAGAAGAAGAGGATATTTGGCCTTTTATCAATGATGATGAAGATTGGAATCGGGCCTGCCACTTGGCTTCTACGGTTGAAGATCATGAATTGTTGGATCCTCTTTTGGAATCTGAGCGCTTGCTTTACCGCCTGTTTCATGAAGAGGGCGTTCGTACCTTTCAACCAAACAACTTAGAAGTTGATTGCCGTTGTTCTCGTGAGAGAATTGAAGAGCTTTTGAAAAGCTTTTCTACGCAAGAAATCGAAGACGTAACGGAAGAAGGGCAAATTATTGTGACATGCGAGTTCTGCAATACCGGTTATCAGTTTGATGCTGCGGAGTTTTCTTGAGTTGTCTTGATTAGCGCGTATTCATATGTTTCATAAATATTAAAAGTAATTATGGGCACTTTTAATGGCAGTCTCTCGTTCATATTTTGGTATTTTTGCTTTGTTTTGTTTATTGTTTTCGATGATTATCCTTCATAAGGAAGCCAAAGCAAAAAACAACAAACTTCAATCTCTAAATCAAAAGGTTGAAAAGCTTTATTATGCTGGCAAATATGCCAAAGCTATGCCCTTAGCCCGATGCTATGCTGGGCAAATCAAAAAGAAATTTGGAAAGGCGCATCCTAACTATGCAAGTGCGCTTAACAATTTAGCAAAGTTATATAGTGCTCAGAAACGTTATACTAAGGCTGAGCGGCTCTATAAACAGGCTCTTGCTATTCGTAAAAAGGCCCTTGGTCCTAACCATTTGCATGTGAGCTTAAGCCTGAATAGTTTGGCTTTGTTATATCAAGACCAAA
The DNA here is from genome assembly GCA_965224165.1 of Methyloligellaceae bacterium. Lineage (GTDB taxonomy): Bacteria > Pseudomonadota > Alphaproteobacteria > Rhizobiales > CBDCYM01 > CBDCYM01. The sequence goes on from CBDCYM010000011.1 coordinate 4,082,101, forward strand.
AACGCTATATTGAAGCCGAGCAGTTTTTTAAACGCCGGCTTGAGATGGTCGAAAACACTCTTGGGCCTGACGATCCCTCTGTAAGCGTTGCCCTTAATAACTTGGCAAGACTGTTTGACACCCAAGGGCATTATGCCAAAGCTGAGCCACTCTATAAACGTGCGCTTGCTATAGCAAAAACAACCTTTGGGCCTGACGATACGTTTCCTAAGATGATTACCGACTCTTTATCGGCGCTCTATAACAAAATGTGGCAGCACAGGGAGATGGAAGCTTCGAAAAAGCGAGGCACCTAACCTCCCCCTATATAATCTTAGGATTGTACATCTTTTAATTTGATCGATTAAAACGTCATCGGAACTTGCATAACAGCGGTAAGCAAGCATTTTGTTACCCACCTTGTTATATGTTATCATCTTATAAAATTGGAGAAATTGAATGATGTTGCAATCCGTTTGCGGGGTTGTAGCGACAGTGTTAGGTGTCTTATTTATCTATCTACAAAATGCGGATAGTTTTGAAAGGTTTGTTGCTTTTATCTTAGCTGCAAGCGTCTTTCCAATTTTGATTTGGCTCACCAGCTTTGTATTTTCAGCGACTCTTCCACTTCACTTCTATCTCTATCTCTGGCTTGCAGGTGTTTTCTTATTGAACGTCTTTCATAAAAGTTTTGCGCCCTATCGCCATAAGGTTGAGTAGTTCTTCTCTCGTTTCAAGATAGAGCGGGTTGACCTGCGGGAGGTAAAATCGGTGCGAGAGCCGCTTCGAGGTCGCTGATCATATGGCCGGATTTTAAGCGCATATGAATAAATCCTTCTTCCTTTGTTATATCTGCGTGCTCGGTAAGTGCCGTCAGGTCCAGGTGTTCTGCAAGAGGTGCTCCTATCCACATTTCCGGGGCAACAAAACGCAGTAACGAGTGGTTATCCTCCGCACAGGTTTCGTTTGCGTCTTCATAAAGTGTATTTTTGCTATAATCATCATAGACATCAAACTCAGGAATCCAGGCTGTTTCTGTAATCCATGCTTGATGCAATGTTTGGGTTTGCAACCAGTCTCTGAAGAAGGCTTTTAAGGTTTTCTTATCCGTATTTAGTGAAGTCATAGCCTCATTTGCATTTGCAATCCAAAATGAGACGTACCAATCACACGGCACATCACTATTCGTATTTCCCTCATTAATGATATCGTTATCGCGGAGAGTAGATTGAATATAAAGACCAGCAACAGGAAGTTTCGCACCAGAGGGTATGAGATCAATGAAGATCGTTTGCAGATCACTTTTAGGTGCAAATAATTTTTGCCATGTCTTACGTATCATCGACTTATCAAAAGCGAACTCATGAGCTTTTTTGGTTATGTTGCCGGATGCAGTCATGTGTTTTTCAGTGCGAATGACTATCGATAGATCTTGTGTTGGTGCCAGTCCGCTTCGCCATGTTTCCGCAGCTTTTCGGATGTCTTGGAGTGTATCCTCACCTGCACTGGGTAAGATTGCGGTCATACTGAAAATTGCTGGCTCGTTTAAGAGGAGTGCGTTTTCAAGCTCATATTGCGACATGGTGCTTATATCGCAATCTTCCTTCCGAAGCGGTTGCGGAAGCCATGTGATGGGGCAGGCATGCAATCGGATTGGTGGCAAGGTGACCGGTTCGCCATTGCCTGAGAGCGGGGTAAGTGTCGGCTTGAATGTTGTTGTCACATCATCAGGCAATTCAACAACCATAGACATTATAAAAACAGTGCGTTTGCGTGTTTCCGGGTCGACAAAGGGGCAATGAAATGGCGCTAACTCAAAGGATTGTTGTGTCTCGCCGATGGGGAGATCGACATCTAAATCCTTACGAAGTCCTGCAATCTCATTGGGTGATGTGATCTGCCCATTATAAAATGGAAAGGCATTGATGGAGCATTGTTTTAAAAAGGCAGGTGCAGACGCCTCTGTCATAAGGTCGAGATGCAAACCATAAAAGCCGCCACCTGAATGAACAATCAACCACTGGATGTGTTTTTCCTTGTTACTGGCGACAGGCCATGCGGCTGGATGCATGCGGTGAATACGGCAATCATCATTGTCATGATAAGTTTCTAATAGAGGCGGGATTTTAGAGGTTGTCAGAGTATTAGACATAGCCTCTAGCTTGTTGGAATTTCGCTGCAAGGTAAGAATGTGGGTTTTATCTGGCGTCTCCTCAATAATTTCGTGCGGATAAGTGAGTACAGCTTTTGGGTCAAGAAGAGCAATTTTTGACCAAGCTGTAAGCTGCTCTTCTGCAAACGTTGTATCGATTGCTTCTGCATCTTTGATAGCTTTGTGGAGGGCAATTTTTTGAGCTTCATAGGCTTCCTCAAAACTCAAATCATCTGGCGGGGTGGTTACGACGTGATCATTTACGAAGAGGTTTTCCCAAAGCATTGGGCGGGTTTCTTTTTCCTGAATGTTCAGGTTACCGGTGTGATGATCTGCATCACTGACAATGGCGTCAAGTTGCGTGCCGTGACTGTAGAGAAGAAGCTCAAAACTATCACTGTCGTAAATGCTTGTGAGAATCGCTCTGGTTCTCAATGTTTTAGAAAGCCTAAGGGCGAGCTCCTTTAGCTCTCCAGTGTCGAGCTTATCATTGTCTGTGTCATAAACTGAGACATAGATGGACTCTGTATTATCAAAAATCGCAACACATTTAAGCGGATCACCCTGCTCAGATTCAACGCGGTCATAACCAAGTTTGCTATAACCTCTTTCAATAGCCCGCACCCATTTGGTTTGTTTTGCAAAAGGCCGTAAAATATGAAGATTTGTGGTTGTTATGCCCATGAAATTACCCCTGGCAATTTATGCAAGATATGCAAATCGGGGCGTATTGTCGATTGGGTTGAACTGGAGTAAACGGAATTAGTTTCCTTGACATCTGAACAACATTGGCACAGGATCACGCAAAATTTCTCGAAAGGCTTTTACAAAAGGCCGCCGCCCTGCACAAAGTCACTTTTTAAGACTGGGAGGCAGGGGGGTTACCACCCGTCAGCGAAGGTTCGCCCGCGGGTGTTTTTTGCGTTGCGTATCCGTTTGATGAATATGGTCATTAAGATTTTTAGGCAGAGAAAGTTAGAGCATAAACATGTTTGAATCACTGTCAGATCGTCTTTCAAGTGTTCTAGATAAGCTGACAAAGCGGGGGGCGCTGTCGGAGTCCGATGTCTCTGCGGCTATGCGTGAAGTGCGCCGAGCCCTTCTCGAAGCGGATGTCGCCCTTGATGTCGTGCGTGATTTCACAGAAAGCGTGAAAAAACAGGCCATCGGTCAAGAGGTGCTTAAGTCTGTCACACCTGGGCAGATGGTCGTCAAAATTGTCCACGACGAACTGGTAGCAATGCTTGGCTCAGATGCAGCACCCATAGACCTGAATGCAGCTCCTCCTGTCGCCATTATGATGGTTGGTCTGCAAGGGTCGGGTAAGACTACTACCACTGCTAAGATCTCAAAACGTTTGAGAGATACAGACAAACGTAAGGTCTTGATGGCCTCGCTTGACACCCGCCGCCCCGCCGCCCAGGAACAGCTCAAAGTTTTGGGCGAGCAAACTGACATTGATACTCTGCCGATTGTTGCCGGACAAAGCCCGGCGCAAATTGCAAAACGTGCCATGGAGGCCGCCCGCCTTGGCGGTTTTGACGTCGTCCTATTGGACACAGCCGGACGGCTTCACATCGATGACGAGCTCATGGATGAAACGGCCCAGATCCGTGACATTGCCAAGCCGCATGAAATCCTTTTGGTGGCAGATAGTCTGACGGGGCAGGATGCCGTTAATGTCGCTAAGTCATTTGATGAGCGGCTTGGCATTACCGGTCTGATCCTCACCCGTGTTGATGGTGATGGGCGCGGTGGTGCAGCGCTTTCTATGCGCGCCGTTACCGGCAAACCCATCAAGCTGATTGGTACCGGTGAAAAACTCGATGCATTGGAGGAGTTTCATCCTGAACGAATTGCCGGTCGTATTCTCGGTATGGGTGATGTTGTTAGCTTGGTTGAAAAAGCTGCGCAGACAATTGACGCGGAAAAGGCCACGAAGATGGCCAAAAAAATGCGCAAAGGCACTTTCGACCTTGATGACCTTGCAGAGCAGCTCAAACAAATGCAGAAACTTGGCGGTATGTCAGGCATGCTCGGCATGCTGCCTGGCATTGGCAAAATGAAAAAACAACTTGATGCGGCTAATCTCGATGATTCAATTTTTAAGCGCCAAAGCGCCATCATCTCATCTATGACGCTCAAGGAACGTCGTGCTCCCAAAGTCCTGAATGCGTCGCGTAAACGCCGTATTGCCTCAGGGTCCGGAACCACAGTTCAGGAGATCAACAAACTTCTCAAAATGCACCGTCAGATGGCGGACATGATGAAAAAACTCGGCAAAAAGGGGGGGCTTGGCGGCCTCTTTGGTGGGGGCATGCCTGACTTACCACCGGAAGCGCTAGAAGAGGCCGCAAAATCAGGGGGGCTGCCCTCTGGCATGCCTGGGCTCCCTGCCGGAGGTTTACCCGGTGGCCTACCAGGCGGTTTGCCGGGACTTGGCGGAGGGTTGCCCTCAGGGCTTCCAGGCTTCCCAGATAAAAAGAAAAGATGAAATTTGATTTTAAGATAACATTGAATAGGAAATAGAAACATGTCTCTAAAAATTAGATTGTCTCGTGGTGGGGCAAAAAAACGCCCTTATTACCGGATCGTTATTGCTGACGTCCGGGCTCCTCGTGATGGCCGTTTTATCGAAAGGGTGGGAACCTATAATCCGCTTCTTCCTAAGGATCATGAAGGTCGTGTAACCCTTAAGGAAGATCGCATTAAACACTGGCTCTCTGTCGGCGCGAAACCGACCGACCGCGTTCTTCGATTTCTTGATGCCGCGGGAATTCTTGCCCGTGAAGCCCGAAATAATCCTAAGAAGGGATTGCCCGGCAAGAAACGGCAAGAGCGTGAAGAAGCCGAACTCCAAGCAGCCGAAGAAGCTAAAGCCGAAGAGGCAGCCGCACCTGCTGAAGAGGTTGCTGCTGAGTAAAGATTACATATACCAGAGCATACATGATGGGCTCTGATGAAAAGACGCGCGTTTGCCTCGGTACAGTGATTGGTACCCATGGTATTCGCGGCGAGGTTCGCATTAAAACCTATACGGAAAGACCTGAGGACATCGCGGCCTATGGGCGACTCGACGATGAGACTGGGCGCAGGTCTTTTGATATTGTCTCGGTCCGGACCACAAAGGGCGATATAGTTGTCGCCAGGATTAAGGGGGTGGAAGACCGTGATGCGGCTGAGAACCTTAAGGGGATCACCCTTCATTTGGCCCGGAGCAGTCTTCCCGAACCGGATAACGAGAATGAATGGTACCATGCCGACCTTATCGACCTTAACGTCATAACTATGGAGGGTGAACCGTTCGGTAAGGTCGTAGCCGTGCAAAATTTTGGTGCAGGTGATTTACTTGAGATACGGCAAATGGCATCCCGTCAAACAATTTTCCTGCCCTTTACATCTGAATTGGTGCCAGAGATTGATCTTGATAGAGGCCAGATCATCATAAACCCACCGGAGGAAATCTCGGGTGAGGAGAAAGAAACCTGATGCCCTCTTGGATCGCAACAGTGCTTACCCTTTACCCGGATATGTTCCCGGGTCCATTGGGAACAAGCCTTATAGGCCGCGCCCTTGATGATAAAATTTGGGCTCTTGAGACACGAGACATCCGGGACTTTTCAACCGATAAGCACCGCTCCGTTGATGATACCCCCGCAGGCGGGGGTCCAGGCATGATTATGCGTGCCGATGTGATTGCAGCCGCTCTTGATGCCGCCCAAGATCAACATCCCGATCATACTCTTATCTACTTTTCACCTCGAGGTGCGCCACTTACTCAGAAAAAAGTTCGAACTATAGCCCAGGCATCAGGTGTAACCCTTCTCTGCGGGCGCTTTGAGGGAATTGATGAGCGAGTGCTTGAGGCACGGCAAATAGAAGAAATATCCGTTGGTGATTTTGTCCTTTCCGGCGGAGAAATTGCCGCTATGGCCCTAATAGATGCGGTTGTCCGGCTTCTACCTGGCGTTGTTGGTTCCGAACAATCCATTGAAGAAGAGAGTTTCGAACAAGGGCTGCTTGAATATCCTCATTACACGCGCCCTCGCCTATGGGAGGGGCGAGAAATACCGGAAATCCTTCTTTCCGGCGATCATAGTCGGATTGCCAAATGGCGGCGTGAACAGGCCGAGCAGATTACGAAAGAACGGCGGCCCGATTTATGGAGGAAATATCAACAGCGGTAAGAGGCATTATATACCTAAAGCCGGCATATTTGTTTAAATTCACCACGGTTACCACTCGACAAAGCCGCACTTTTGCGTTACACACCGCTTTGATTTTCCTAAAAAAGGGATCGCAAGCACTGCGTCCGGCAGCATGGCGCATCTTTGCGCGTTATGGAGTGAGGTCTAGGACCCATGAACATCATTGAAGAACTCGAAAAAGAACAAGCTGACGCGCTTGAGTCTCAGCGGCCAATCCCAGAATTTGCTTCGGGAGACACAGTCCGTGTCAATGTTAAGGTGAAAGAGGGCTCTCGTGAGCGTGTCCAAGCCTATGAAGGCGTATGTATCGCCCGCTCTGGTGCCGGGCTCAATGAGAGTTTTACCGTACGCAAGATCTCATATGGTGAAGGGGTTGAGCGGGTTTTTCCCATTTACTCGCCCTTGATTGAATCCATTGAAGTGGTTCGTCGCGGTAAGGTCCGCCGTGCCAAACTTTATTACTTACGCGGCCGTCGCGGTAAATCAGCCCGCATTCCTGAACGTGTCGATGCCCGCGGCAAAAAGCTTGCAGCTCGTGACAAATTCAAAGGCTTCAAAAAGCCAAAAGGCGATCCGGATGATCTCAAGCTTATTTCCGGCGTTGGCGAGGAGTTAGAGAAGCGGTTAAACAAGCTTGGCATTACCAGGTTCGAGCAGATCGCCAATTTCTCCGACGAAGATATCACCAAGGTAGATGAGGTTCTGAATTTCAAGGGACGCATTGAGCGAGAGGATTGGGTTGGCCAAGCCACCAAGCTCATGGCGGAAACTACGGTCGACGAGGTTCCCGCCGAGCCTGAGGAAGAGACGCCAGCAAAAGCGAAAGATGAGAGTGCTGAAGAAAAGAAGGATTAATTCTTCGAAATAGCATTTAGTCTACCATTATGTCTCCTCGCCAGGTGCATCTCTGAGAAAGCACCCATCGATGCGCCACGTGCCATCAACTTTGATCATGGGATAAAGGGCGAGCACGGTTTCTTGGTCTGAAATGGTCAGCAATACCTTTTGCACAATTTGCCCCTCACCCTCCGCAAGCTCTAAGAATTGCACCCGCTTGGGACGATAAACCGGACGGTAGCGGGTCTTGACAATTTCCATGAAAAGATCGGCATTGCCATATTTCTTTTGAATGTTTGGTGAGGCAAGAGCAAAGGCTTCCGCGCCGTCATCTTGCCGAAAGGCTTCGATCTGTTTTGAAATAACAGAGCGAATGGCTTCAGATGCGTTATCGCCTGCAATTGCTGAGCTAAGGCATATACCGAGAAAAATAAAGGTGACAGCACAACGCAGCATAATAGCCTCCGATAGAGACGATCATAACAAAAAATACGACCGATCAATATCAATCTTTACTGAGAGACATTTAGCACGCGCCCAGCAACTGCATCTAGTTTGGCGATAAGCTCAGGATCACGTGCCTCCGCTGGGGTAATAATAGCATGGTCCAATGCATGGTCTGAGCCCACTGGACATGGAGGGTGTTCACGGGGAAAATCCTGCGCAAGCCTTGCGACAAGCCGCGTTGCATTTTCCGCATTTTCTTTAAGAACACGAAGGATAGCCGTCACATCCACATCTTGGTGATCATCATGCCAACAATCATAATCAGTCACCATGGCAATTGTCGCATAACAAATTTCAGCTTCGCGTGCGAGCTTAGCTTCAGGCATATTAGTCATACCAATCACATCACAGCCCCAGCTGCGATAAAGTTCGGATTCGCCGCGGGTTGAAAATTGCGGCCCCTCCATGACCAAATATGTTCCGCCACGGACATAGCGAATAGCTTCGTTTTTTGCGGCTTCTTCAATACGATCGACAAGGGCGGGACTAATCGGATCGGCCATGGAAACATGGGCGACACACCCCTTTCTGAAAAAGCTTTTTACCCGCGCAAAGGTCCGGTCAATAAACTGATCAACCAGCACAAATGTTCCCGGCGACAATTCTTCTCGGAAAGACCCGCAAGCGGAAACAGAGACAAGATCGGTGACGCCAGCCCGTTTCATAGCATCAATATTTGCGCGGTAATTAATCTCGCTTGGGGGAACCCGGTGTCCACGTCCATGACGCGGCATAAAGACCAAGGGAAGGCCGTTTATCTCACCGAACTGCAGTTCATCCGATGGCTCTCCCCAAGGGGTGTGTACCTTTTCAGAGCGCCGGTTCTCAAGACCCGGCAGGTCATAAATGCCGCTACCACCGAAAATTCCAAGAACCGACTGCGTCATCGCCCCGCCTTTCATTTTTCCTAAACGCTCAATGCCAAGGTTTATAGCAGACTTTTTGCAACCTCATACTATCGGTGTTCGTCTTTCGAGAAAAACTTGGCCTGTGAATGTGAAGACCAACTCATTATTTTGGTTGCACCCTTCATTAGAAATGATAAGTAAGCCCCAATTTGGCTTGGACGTGACATCAACTTTGCGTTCGGCCCAACTTCTGAACGTTATGACGTCTCCTGCATAGACGGGCTTAAGCCAGCGCATGTCTTTAAAACCTGGTGAAGGACCGATTTGTGGTACGGGTTGTCCTTCTGCTCTGAGGCGGTGTGCAGCGCGTAAACAATAACGCACCATTTGTTGCATCCATATTGCTGCGGTATGCCAACCGCTTGCACAGAGTGCACCAAACAGGCTGTCTTTTGCAGCTATTTCATCCACATGGAACCGCTGTGGATCATAAGCATTTGCAAACTCTTTTATTATGTCTGCGCTGAACTCCACCGCTCCAAGTTCAAGCTCGTCACCAAGTTCAACATCTTCGAAATACTTGATCTTATGATCCCCCGGGCGGCGCGTCACATCAGACGCATTTTCTCGAATTTTCAATGGCGCCTTTTCTTGGACATGCCCGCTTTCCGGCGAGCGGCGAGCAAATAATTGTATGAGGTCCCAGGTCATAACAATATGACCCGCCTGGTTGAGCATTTCATAATACATCCGAGCCCGGCCTATCTCTGGACGGCTAACTGACGTTCCTCGATCCAAACATGTATAACGCGCCGTCAAAATATCATCTGGGCGCACTGGGGCTAACCATTTTACTTCTATCATGCCTGGAGACCCGAGGGACGTCGCATTTAACAAATAACTATCGCAAACCATGCGCATTAACATAGCGCAACTATGCCAACCCGAAGCGGCAAGGCCGCCTAACAGGCTTTTCTTTGCCGCAGCTTCATCCAAATGGAAAGGTTGCGGATCGAACTCACCAGCAAAGGTTATGATTTCTTCCTTGCTGACTTCTTTTCGGCCAAAGGGAAATGTTTTGCCGATTTCGAAGTCTTCCCAGTGCAATTTTTCATTCGCCATATTTGAATGTGTACCAAAAAACTGAATTGGTGAGCCTGTATAGTAGGCTGCAATCACTTAAGACTCACGGGCATAATTTTGAGTGCTTGGCCACAAAATCCTTTTTGTTTGCTTGACCGTTGGTCATTATTGCAGCCTGATTATAGGGAGACTGACATTTTTATGTGTTGAACTTAAAAAGAATTACATCGCCATCTTGCACGACATAATCTTTGCCTTCATCTCTCGCCTTTCCTGCTTCTTTTGCCGCCATTTCGCCTCCGAGTGAAATATAATCATCATAGGCAATGGTCTGCGCGCGAATAAAACCACGCTCAAAATCTGTATGAATAAGGCCCGCAGCCTTAGGCGCTCTCGTGCCAACCTCTATTGTCCAGGCACGCGCCTCTTTTGGGCCCGCCGTGAAATAAGTGATTAGGCCGAGTAATCTATAACCCTCACGGATCAAACGGTTCAGTCCAGGTTCCTCAAGGCCGAGCTCGGATAAATACTCTTTACGCTCTTGATCTTCAAGTTGCGCAAGTTCTGCCTCTATCTTGGCGGAAATCACAACAACACCAGCACCTTCTTGTTTAGCACGCGCTTCCACGGCTTTTGAAAACGCATTACCTGTGGCGGCCCCGCTCTCATCTACATTGCATACATAGAGAATAGGCTTTGATGTCAGCAGGTTAAGTGCCTTGAAAGCAGACCTCTCATCATCAGCAACTTCAGCTAAGCGTGCGGGTTTTCCTTCGCGGAGCACTCCAAGAGCTTTCTCGACCAAAACCAACGTTTCTTTGGCTTCTTTATCCTGACCGCGGATCTTTTTCTCTAAATTTGGAATACGTTTTTCTAAACTTTCAAGATCAGCCAGCATAAGCTCGGTTTCAACAGTTTCCGCATCCGCGATGGGATCGATCCGACCTTCCACATGGGTTACGTCACCATCTTCAAAGCATCTCAACACATAGGCTACGGCATCCACTTCTCGGATATTCGCAAGGAATTGGTTTCCAAGCCCCTCACCCTTGGAAGCTCCTTTAACAAGACCTGCAATATCTACAAAGGTTAGGCGCGTAGGAATGACATTAGCCGATTGCGAGATTTTACTCACGCGATCAAGCCTGACATCGGGAACGGGGACATCCCCGACATTGGGCTCAATGGTGCAAAATGGATAATTTGCCGCCTCAGCCGCCGCCTTCTGCGTTAGCGCATTAAAAAGCGTGGATTTGCCTACATTAGGCAGTCCGACAATACCACACCTAAAACCCATCAGTTGTTCTCTCCGCTTTCTTTTGATGAAAGCCATGCTTTAAGTTTTTCTGCTAGGCTCCCTTCATTTTTACCCTTGTGAGACACGGTGCCATGGTCGACAGCATTTTTATCTTGTTGTTTTGGTTGCGTCTTATTGGATGTTTTCGTTTCTTCAGCCTTGGTGAGGAGGGCAACTTGGTTCATAAAATTCGCGTTGTCACCCGTTGCCAAATGGGGTGCCGCGCGAGCAATTGCATCGAGTAACGGATCAAGCCAAACGGCATCAGCCTTAGCAAAATCACGCAATACATAATTGTGCACCAGATTTTTCTGTCCGGGATGGCCTATACCGATGCGCACGCGGATATAGTCATTGCCAATATGGGCGGTCAAAGATTTAAGCCCATTATGTCCCGCGAAGCCGCCGCCAGTTTTAACGCGTATTTTCCCAGGCCTAAGGTCAAGTTCATCGTGAAAGACAATGACATCTTCAAGAGGAATTTTATAAAACCGGCAGGCTTCTCCTGCTGCCCGTCCGGATTCGTTCATATATGTTCCGGGTTTGAGAAGAAGACATTTCTCCCCTTTGATCTGGCCTTCCGCAACCTCGCCTTGAAACCGTTTGCGCCAATTTGTAAACCCATGTTGGCGCGCAATTTCATCGACAATCATGAAACCGATATTGTGCCGGTTATAGGCATATTTTTTGCCGGGATTTCCCAGTCCTATATAGAGCTTCATGGGAGTACTTGAGGTTTACCAGGCAAGCTAGATCATTATCTAAAGCCTGCCCGGTGAGAAGTTAGTTCTGAGAACTTTCAGATGATTAACTCATTCCTTGTTCTCACTATCATCAGTGCTCTCAGGGGTTTTTCCGATCTCTTCTTCGCCTTCTTCGCCCTCAGCTTTTTCCTCTTCCTCGGCACCACCACCAGCACCGGCAATCGTGACCACGGTAAAATCACGATCCGTAATTGTTGGAACCACATCCTGTGGCAACTTCACGGATGAAATATGAAGAGAGTCGCCAATATCAAGGCCTGTGAGATCGACACTAATGGCCTCTGGGATAGAATCCACAGGACATAACATCTCAATAGTATGGCGCACAATATTGAGTACACCGCCCCGCTTAAGACCGGGAGATTCAGTTTCATTAATAAAATGAACCGGGACTTCAACCGTGATTTTTGCTTCCTTGCTAACGCGCAGGAAATCCACATGTAATGGAAAGTCTCGTATAGGATCAAACTGGATATCACGCGGAAGAACACGTGTTTTCTTACCACCGAGATCAATCACATAAACTGTTGAAAGAAAAAGTCCCGTTTGAACTTGCTGCCAAACCTCTTTATAGGGCAATGAAATAGGCTCAGGCGGTTTTTTGTCGCCATATATGACCGCCGGGATCAACCCCTCGCGTCGCGTTGCCCGTGCAGCCCCCTTGCCGACACGATCACGCGCTGAGGCTTTAAGTTCAATATTTTCAGCCATAGCACATCTCCAAAAATAAAAAACGGGCCATCGAGGCCCATTGTCCTTTCAATGGAATTAAACCGGCCACGACTCCTCCAGGGGTGCAGGCGCAACCGATTAGTGCGATGTTTATAACGCCAGAACCAGCAATTGACAATGCATTAGGTCATATCCCGCCACATATAAAAATGTACCATATTACGGATATGCCTCAGTTTGAAAAAGGGCAGTTTTGAACACGTAACCAGACTTTGGAAATGCAACCAATCACTTCGTAAAGGGGGCCACAGGCAGTCGAACCCGTTGATGGCAATAGGAATCAACTTGATCGCCGCTTTTCCACCTAAGCGGATATCGACGAGAAAGTCGAAGATCGCGCGGCTGCGAAGCTGGCGGAAAATGATCAAAAGGCCGACTTCGTTGCCTGCGACGAGGCAAACTACATCACCGGCACGACCATCTATACCCATGGCGGGCCGCTGAAACTAAATTTCCCGGCGGATGTGGCGAAGGACCAACCGGAATTGGATCGCGCCTGGATCCAGTTCCGGTCAAATGTGTTATCTAACCTGAGTTATGGATAAGAACATGGTTCAAGTTTTTCCAGATTTCTAATTGGACGATTTGTGAAATCAGAACCTCCCTATTGGATGCCCGGATCAAGTCCACTGCTGTCCGGTTTAATTCTTGAAGCGCTTGAAACGGCATCTCCACTTGTCGTGTCGTGAGGTTTGACAGCATACGCCAATAACCTCCCCCCTGGAGGGGGAGGTCGGCGCGAAGCGCCGGGTGGGGGGGATTCATAAGACAATTCATGCTCTTGCACTTGCCTCCATCACCCCCATCCCAAACGCCATGCGACTTAGCCCGGGCGGGCTAAGCCAGTGGCGTTTGGCCTTCCCCCCTCGAAGGGGGAAGGAAACAAGTGAACCCGCTTGAACGCAGATTGATCTAGAAGGAGCCGCGATAGACTTCCGGACGCAGCGGCGTATCGATGACGTGGATTACACCATTGTCGGCGACGATGTCGGCCTTCACGACCTTCGTACCGTTGACCATCACGCCCTTCATGGCGTCGACCATCACCATCGTGCCTTCGACAGTCTTGGCGTCGGTTTTCTTGCCAGAAAGGTCGCCGGCCATTACCTTGCCCGGTACCACGTGATATTTAAGCAACCGGACCAGATGCTCTTTTTTCGCCGGATTCAGGAAAAGGTCTAATTCCTTTTTGGGCCACTTGGCGAATGCGGCGTCGGTTGGTGCGAATACCGTGAAAGGGCCCTTGCCCTTGAGCGTGTCGACAAGGCCTGCAGCCTTGATCATCTTCACAAGAATCGAGAAATCTGGGTTGGCCGCGGCCGTGTCGACGATGTCAGCAGCCTTGGCCGGAATGGCAGAAATGGCGAGCGGCAGCGCAAGAATGGCCGCTAGTATTGTTGAGCGTACAGAGTGCATCAGATGCTCCTTTCATAGGTTGGTCATAGAGTTTGACACTGTAAATACGATCAAGGCGTGTTAATGGTTTTCTGCATTCGCTCTATAGTTGTTCACATTTTTTTGATGCGAGGCCCGTACTTTGTCGCGCTCGCTGAGATGGATAATTGTTGGCCGCTCTGAAGGGGGCTACGGGCTCGCGGTGGTGTCGAATTTAGATGATGATACGCCCGCGGGCATTGGAGGCCGACATGCGCGCAGTGCCCAGTGTCGGAGAAACCTGCACAAAAACCGAAGTTTGAGACCGTCCCGCGTATGTTCACTGACGTGCCCAAAACTGAGCATCTCTAAATACTCCCTTCGGGCCATCCACCACCCCCTACCATCCGCCTAATTATCGCAGAATATGGCGGATGGTAGGGGGTGGTGGATGGTTTTTAGAGGTATCCAACTGCCTTTTCAAACTGAGACACGACCATATTACGGGCAAATGACGATCTTGCCTTTGGCCTGGCGCGTATCGAGGAGGGTCAGGGCTTCGGACGTATCTTCCAAAGAGTAGGTGCCGTGAATGTGAGGTTTTAATGCCCCGGTGGCACACCATTGTAGAACCTGCTCGATATTTTCACGGTGGCGCTCCGGATAACGTTCCGTAAAGGCTCCCCAAAAAACACCGACCATCTCACACCCCTTTAACAATAAAAGATTGAGCGGAATCTTCGGGATTTCGCCTGCGGCAAAGCCAATTACAAGAAAGCGCCCTTCCCAGGCCGTTGCCCGGAGCGCTGCTTCTGCATGAGGGCCTCCAACGCAATCATAAATGACATCAACGCCGTTATCATTTGTCAGCTCTTTGAGTTTTTCTTTCAAATCGTCCTTGCGGTAATCGATACCTTCTTTGGCGCCGTGTGCCAGGCAAAGGGCGAGTTTTTCCTCAGATGAAGCAACCGCAATAACACGCGCATCCATAAGGCTTCCGATTTCCACCGCTGCAAGCCCCGCCCCTCCCGAAGCACCAAGAACCGCAAGTGTTTCTCCGCTCTTGAGGCGACCACGATCCTTTAATCCATGCATTGCGGTGCCATAAGTTACAGTTACGCCGGCGGCGGTTTCATCACTAACATCATCTGGTATTGGTATGAGCTTTGCCGCTTCCACAACGGTTTGTTCACGGCAGCCGTTCCATCCCACATAGGCCAGCACACGGTCACCTTCTGAAAAACCCTCAACGCCTTGACCGATACGTATGACCTGACCCGCGACTTCAACACCTGGAGAAAAAGGCATGGGCGGCTTATATTGATAACGGTTGCGGATCATCAAAGTATCAAGAAAATTGAGCGCCGCAGCCCGTACTTGCAGAACAACCTCGCCAGGATCTGGCTCAGGCTCAGGAATATCCTCAATAACAAGGGTCTCAGGACTGCCAAATGTTTTGCAAAGTACTGCTTTCATGTCAGATCTCTCTTATGCGAAATTGCCTCTGAAGCAAATCTTTTTCCTGATTTAATAATAGGTCGTTATTATAGTTGGGCATTTGGATCAATATGCATTATGTAGCGGTTTCTTTTGCATCAATTATATTAGGGACAGGGTGAAAAGAGAGGTTAAAGAGTCATTTCATGCGTGGCTATTTCGCAATTGGCGTTGAGCGTATTTCCAAACAGATGAATCTTGGAAACCTGATACGCTCAGCTCACGCCTTTGGTGCGAGTTTTGTGTTCACCGTCGGTGCCCATTACAAAGCGCTTGAAGCAAAGTCTGACACATCCAAAGCCATTTCGCACCTACCGCTCTACAATTGGGAAAGTGCGGAACATATGCAATTGCCTTCAGGTTGTCAGCTTGTAGGAGTTGAATTACTTGAAGAAGCAATTGACCTTCCGAGTTTCAAACATCCTATAAATGCAGCTTATATTTTGGGACCGGAAAAGGGCTCACTTTCCAGTAATGTTGTATCTCGCTGCGATTATATCGTGAAAATCCCTACTGATTTTTGCATCAATGTTGCAATGGCTGGGGCAATTATTATGTATGATAGAATAAAAAGTCTTGGTTACTATGCACCTCGCCCCGTAAGAGTCGGCGGCCCCGTCGAATCATTAGCTGAACATGTCCACGGAGAAACACTGCATCGGACGCGAAAACACAATTCATAAATTTCATTGTGGATTATAGAGCTGCACTCACCACTTATAAAAGATATATATGAAACAATGGACTATTTAATTATGTGACGTTTAAGACATTTACATCCACTAATGGTATATCTCTGACTGGTTTTTAGCATGTGCGATCGATATATTCTGGAGTTGGACAATGCGTTCACTGATAAACAATTACGGCTGATATTCTAACCATGCGCCAATTACTTCTCATTTCTCTTGCGACTTTCTTCTTAAGTGTTCCCGCAGTTCATGCTCAGGCACCAAGTCCTTTGCAAACTTATAAGGACTGGACAGCTTATGCTTATAGTGGAGCAGGCAAGAAAATTTGTTTTGCCACAACCGAACCGAAATCAAGAGAGCCCCGAAATGCCGTGCGCAGCAGAATAGTGTTTTATGTTTCGATTTGGCCGGGCGATGGCGTACGAAATGAGGTCAGCATCAAAATCGGTTATCCTTTTAAGGCAAACAGCACTGTGACAGTGGAAGTCGGCACGGATAAATTCCAGCTTTTCACACAAAAGGATAAGGCTTTTTTGGCTGATCCAGCAGGAGAAAGGCGCCTCATCGAAGCGATGAAAAGAGGAAATGTAATGGTTGTCAAAGGTGTTTCTCAACGAGGGACATTGACAACAGATAGATATTCTCTTTCTGGAATAAGCGCTGCCTTGGACCGCATTGCAAAGGAATGCCCATAAAAGGTAAAAGCACTCATGCGAGTGCTCACCAAATAGTAATGGGTATGCATCCCATGGCTAAACACATCCAATCCGAAATACAATCAAAAGTCCCGCTTGCCGGAAAGACGGAAGAGCGCGGCAGGTTTGAAGTGCAAGGTGATATTAGCCCGCTAATAGGCCTATCACGGCAGGAAATTGCGGTTGCGCTTGAGACGATCGGAGTGCCCGAGCGAGCAGCACGTATGCGTCTATCACAGCTCTGGCATTGGCTTTATGTGCGTGGTGCGACAAGTTTTGAGGATATGAGCAGTGTCTCAAAGGATCTTAGAGCAAAATTAGCCGATGAATTCACGCTTGCCCGGCCTGAGATCGTAACAGAGCAGATTTCCAACGATGGAACAAGAAAATGGCTTTTGAGGCTTGCTTCCACTCACCCACGTGAAAAAGCCCCAGAGATTGAAACCGTATACATCCCGGAAGAAACTAGAGGTACGTTGTGCCTTTCAAGTCAGGTGGGGTGCACACTAAACTGCACATTTTGCCACACAGGCACACAACGCCTTGTCCGCAACCTCACTCCCGGAGAGATTGTCGGGCAGATCATGATTGCGCGCGATAGACTTGGTGAATGGCCCGGGGCCGTTCGTCCGGACAATGGTATGATTCCACTGGGAGATCGGGCGATTACTAATATTGTGCTTATGGGCATGGGCGAGCCGCTTTATAATTTCGAAAATGTAAAACAAGCCATGGAAATCGCCGCAAATGGTGAGGGCCTATCCGTCTCGAAACGCCGAATTACCCTATCCACCTCAGGAATCATTCCTATGATCGAACGCTGTGGTGCGGAGCTTGGAGTAATGCTTGCGATCTCATTGCACGCTGTACAAGATGAGCTGCGAGATATTCTTGTCCCTATAAATCGTAAATATCCGATTGCAGAACTCTTAAACGCCTGTCGACACTACCCAGGTGTCTCAAATGCCAAACGGATCACTTTTGAATATGTGATGCTTAAAGGCGTGAACGACTCTATAGCGGACGCTAAGGAGTTGGTCAGGCTGCTCGCAGGCATACCGGCAAAAATCAACCTTATCCCTTTTAATCCGTGGCCGGGCGCAGCCTATGAATGCTCATCATGGGAACAGATTGAGCGATTCGCAGAGATTGTTAATCGGGCCGGATATGCAAGTCCGGTTAGAACGCCGCGCGGGCGGGACATCATGGCCGCTTGTGGTCAACTTAAATCGGCGAGCTTGAAGCTCAGCGCAAACAAACACGGTATGTCAAAAATGAACGAGGGGCAGACACCATTATGATCCTTCATATCATAAGCCGGATTTTAGCTGTTGGTTTCGGCTTTCTATTGGCTGCAATAGTGAGCATTATCATGCTGGTTCTCCTTGGAGGAAAGGAATTGGGGAGCAGTTTTGCCAGTGAAATTGAAACCGATGCGCTGCCCACTTTGGTGACAGACGCTGTTGGTGTGATTTATTTTGCAGCTTCCCTCGGACCTGCATTTACAATCTTGCCAGCTCTCGCAGCAATTATCATAGGTGAAGTTGCGCGCATCCGTTCCGTAATTTATTACATGCTCACCGGTGGAGCCGCCGTTCTGGCTATCCCTCTACTCTATGTCACAGGTGACGGTATTACCTATGCTGCACCTAATACCCGTTATATGATCATCTTTACCGCCTCTGGGTTTATCGGCGGGTTTGTCTATTGGCTTATCGCCGGGCGGCGTGCATAATTGTTTTTGCTGCAATGCAAAATAATCTTGCTATTTTATTGTGCACCGCTTATAAACTCTCATGTTTATATTCGCCGGTCATATGCGTGGTTTTGTAGACGAATAGAGTATCAACCTCTTAATTTTTATGAGCTTTATTAAAGGAAACAGCGGTGTTTTTCACTTTCACACCTCAGGCTGAGCTTTTTCATTCCCTAACCAAGCTTGCCGTCACGAACGCAGCACTGGCAACACAAACCGCCGCAACAGCAGCGAGCGAGACCGCTTTTCTTATGTCTGGCGCTACAACTGGTAAATTTCGCAAAGTTCGAACATCTTCCGGACGCCAAGTCACGATACGTGAGCCAGAGCTAACACCCGATCCTCCAAATTCTTATGATAATTCTCGTCCGCAAACGTCTTATAAGAATTTTTTTGACATCGCTCCCTGGTCTTTCAACACCTCGGATTGGCTAATGCCAAAGGCAGAGGTGCAGGCACCAATGCAGCCTTGGTTCTCTGCATTTTCGGGGTTCCCGACATTTATTAATCCATTTGTTCCCCGCCGAACAATTTGGGAGCAAACCTTTGATCCATTTGAAATTTGGAGCAAACCAAAACCAACTTTCGCATCAAGCTGGTCAATGTTTCCGCAGATCTCTGCAGCACACCCAATGCAAAGCTTACCATCATCAGACATCTACAAGTCGTTTAGCAATATGATGGAGTTTTTTTTCGATCCCAGTCGTTTTACAAAAAGGAATACTTGCATCGGAGCCCCTTTTTGGATTATGAATAATACACTAATGTGACAAAACCCTGCGAATGAACTTGCGGGCCCACATTTGCAAACCATTGCAAAACTGTGAGGCCCGCCATTTATTTTCTCAAATTTTCTCCGTTTTGCAGATCGCACACGCCCCAATATATCTTGAACGGAAGGCGTTCATTTTGCCAGAATTCCTAATTTAGGGTCTTTCCGATTTTGATGGAATCAAAATCAGACCCTAAACCTTTGTTTTGGCGTGCTTCTTATCGGAAAACCGGTTCCCACTTTTCCGGAAGCACTCTAAATGGAAGTCGGCAATAAGGCTTCTTTCTAATATTCCTCCTGCCAGCATATTTGTTCAAATACTCTTTCGGTTTGAATTTCTTGATATTTACCAGATTTAGGTGCTCTATTCCGGTCAGCACTGAATTCGTCGTGATAATGCCGGAAGGGGTCCGGCTGGTGGGGGATAGGTTTTGAAATTGAGCATCTCTAAATACTCCCTTCGGGCCATCACCAGCCGCTGCCATCCGCCTAATTATCTCAGAATATGACAGTGGCAGGAGGGTGGATGGTTTTTAGAGGTATCCAATTGGCTTGGAGAATGGCAGCTACTACAACCTCTATGAGGAGACATACACGGAACAGAACATGAGCAAAGATTCAAACATTAACAAGGTTGTGTTGGCCTATTCGGGCGGGTTGGATACGTCCATCATCTTAAAATGGCTTGAAACGGAATATGACTGCGAGGTCGTAACTTTCACGGCTGATCTGGGACAAGGCGAGGAGCTTGAACCTGCCCGGGAAAAAGCAGAAATGCTTGGTATTAAAAAAATTTATATAGAGGATTTGCGGGAGGAATTTGTTCGCGATTATGTGTTTCCCATGTTTCGGGCCAATACGCTTTATGAAGGCCAATATCTGCTTGGCACATCGATTGCCCGGCCCTTGATTGCCAAACGTCTGGTTGAAATTGCCAAGGAAACGGGTGCCGATGCCATTTCTCACGGTGCGACCGGCAAAGGCAATGATCAGGTTCGTTTTGAGCTAGCGGCTTACGCCCTTAATCCTAAAATCAAAGTCATCGCACCCTGGCGGGAATGGGACTTTAACAGCCGGTCTGATCTCATCGGTTTTGCCGAAAAGCACCAAATCCCAGTACCTAAGGATAAGCGCGGCGAAGCCCCGTTTTCGGTTGATGCAAACATCCTGCACTCTTCTTCAGAAGGCAAAGTTTTGGAGGATCCGTGGGAAGAACCACCTCATTATGTTTTTCAACGCACCATATCACCTGAAAAGGCGCCAGATGAGCCAACTTATGTGGAGATTGGTTTTAAGAACGGCGATGCTGTTTCTTTAAACGGTAAAGCTCAATCCCCAGCAACGCTTCTCGCCAGCCTCAATGACTTCGGCCGAGACAATGGCATCGGGCGGATTGATATGGTGGAAAACAGATTTGTCGGCATGAAATCTCGAGGCGTTTATGAAACTCCGGGCGGCACGATATTATTAGCAGCTCACCGTGCCATTGAATCATTAACACTCGACCGGGACGCCGCCCATCTTAAAGACGAGCTTATGCCACGTTATGCAGAACTAATTTATAACGGTTTCTGGTTTTCACCAGAACGCAAAATGCTTCAAGCTTTGATCGATACCTCCCAAGAACATGTTGAGGGCGAAGTTCGGCTAAAGCTCTATAAAGGCAATGTCATAGTCGTGGGCCGGAAAAGTAACAAATCAATATATTCTGAGGACATTGTAACTTTTGAAAATGACGAAGGCGCCTATAATCAAAAAGATGCTGAAGGCTTCATCAAACTTAATGCCCTCAGATTGAGATTATTAGGCAACCGGAAATAAGCCGTCATGCGATAGTTTTATTATGCCTCTGCAAAACCGCGTTACCCCATTGGGTGAGATCATTGCTACCCCGGCCAGAGGGGCATGGATGGGAAATCGTGGCGGCCGGTTGCATAATGTCGACAAAACACTCACTAAACGGCGCTGGACAACGAAAGCTTGGATTGCCTGCCGACTAAAGTTTAAAGACCGGCAGCGCGAAATTATGGGCCCTAAAAATTATACGGAACTTTTCTTTTTAGATGAGGCGACAGCTTTTGCCGCGGGGCACCGGCCATGCGCAGAATGTCGACGAAGGGATTTCAATAATTTCATGACACTTTGGAACATCTGCCGAGGATTGCAGGGGCGCGCCTATGTAAAACCGGTAGATAGTGTTTTGCATGAGGAACGCATTAAGCCCGCTCATCGCAAGCGAAGCTATTCGGCAAATCTTAAAGGATTACCCGACGGAACTTTTATCCTCCTAAATGACAAGCCTTATTTAATTCTTGAAAATGCGATTTTTCTCTGGACACCTGACGGTTACGAAGGCCCTTGCACCTCTCAAGATAGGAAAAGGGTACAAGTCTTAACCCCCAAAAGCATGGTGGAGGTTTTTCGTGCCGGTTATCAGCCACAAATTCATAATTCAGTGATTTCACAATTCTGAACAGGGTTTGATGTAAACACAAAACCGTCATGAACCGAACGATGTTGGAGTGCTATACTAACTTCGCTATGACCACGGATCTAATAACCATACGTACAGCGGAACCAGATGATGCCTTGGCTCTGGCCGAGATTTATGAAGAATCTTGGCGCCTTGCCTATCAAGGCATTTTACCGCATATCGCCCTTGAGCGTTTGATCGCAAAGCGTGGTCCTGGTTGGTGGCAGTGGAGCGCACGCCGCGGTCGTAAAAACCTTCTTGTTTTGGACTTTGACGGTCAGGCTTGCGGTTATGCAAATCTTGGGCGGAACAGGACATCATCGCTGCCCTACGGTGGGGAAATTCACGAGCTTTATATCAAACCCACCTATCAAGGAATAGGCTTTGGACGTCAACTTTTCGAAGCATCATATCATACGCTGAAAACAAGAGATATTCTTGGACTCGTTGTTTGGGCGCTTGCTGAAAATAGATCGGCTTGTGATTTTTATAAGCATATGGGGGGCGAGATTGTCACGTGGGACAATACCAATTTTGGCAAAGAAGAACTTAAAAGAATCGCTTTTGGCTGGCCTTCGACGTGAAAACCTTCAAATCTCATCCCCGTGACTTTATCAAATAGCCTAAAAGCGCCCCAGCAAGAGGTAAGTACAAACTCTTAATTTTAAATGGGATGGCTTGCAGGAGACCGGGAATAAAAATAAGCGCTGCTCCAATTGCGGCACATACTAAAGATACGGTCAGTGTTGCGCTGGAAGGCCGATCGATCCCCTTTAACACCTCAGCTCCAACCAAGCCAACCAGCCATATCAAAACAGCGAACACCACCGCATAAACAAATAACCGCGGATCTCCATCTATAGGGATGTAACGCACAATATAGGGTGCTGCTAATAGTGCTGTGACAATCTGTAAGGCAATCAGGATAATTCGTGTCAACATTAACGCACCGCTTTCTAATACCCGACGATCATACGCGAAATTAATGCATTGGGAAATTTCTTGCCAGCCAAATATACAACTTGCGAATATGGGCGGTTTCCCCTGCGGCAATAATATGTTACGTGCGGCGTATTAATAGTTAGAGATAATCCCGGAAAATAATGAACTTACGTAACATTGCCATTATCGCCCATGTCGATCATGGCAAAACCACCTTAATAGATGTTCTGCTTAGGCAGTCCGGCGCCTTTCGTGATAATCAGCGTGTCACGGAACGGGCTATGGATTCAAATGATCTTGAACGCGAGCGCGGTATCACTATTCTTGCGAAATGTACGTCAGTAATGTGGAAAGGCGCGCGTATCAATATCGTCGACACGCCGGGGCATGCTGATTTTGGTGGTGAGGTCGAGCGTATTCTCAATATGGTGGATGGCGCCATTGTGCTTGTTGATGCATCCGAAGGTCCAATGCCTCAGACCAAATTTGTGGTCTCAAAAGCTCTCAAAGTTGGACTTCGGCCAATTGTCGCAATCAACAAAATTGATAAATCTGATGAACGGCATGAGGTCGTGATTAATGAAGTTTTCGATCTTTTTGCTGCTTTAGACGCAGATGAGTATCAACTTGATTTCCCTACCCTTTATGGCTCCGCCAAAGAAGGTTGGATGGCGGAGAAACCCGACGGGCCAAAAACTGATCTTAGCCCCCTATTTGATCTGGTGCTTAACCATGTCCCGCCCCCGAAGGTAGAAGATGGGGCCTATAAAATGCTCGCGACAACTTTGGAGGCGGATCCCTATCTCGGGCGGATCCTTACAGGGCGGATCACATCAGGCATAATACGCCCCAATCAAGCCGTTAAAGCGCTTTCCCGAAACGGGGAAGTTATTGAACAGGGACGAGTATCTAAAGTACTTGCTTTCCGTGGCCTTGAGCGACAGCCCATTGGCGAAGGGACGGCGGGGGACATCGTGGCCATAGCTGGGCTGACCCAGGCGAGTGTTGCTGATACGTTGTGCGATGTACAAGTAGAGGCCGCACTTCCCGCCCATCCTGTGGACCCGCCTACACTTTCCATGACATTCCGCATCAATGACGGTCCATTGGCCGGACAAGATGGTGACAAGGTACAAAGCCGTGTAATCCTTGCCAGGCTTCTTCGGGAGGCTGAGGGCAATGTCGCCCTCAAGATCTCCGAAACTGAGGATAAGGACTCATTTGACGTATCGGGGCGTGGCGAACTTCAGCTCGCTATTCTCATTGAGACCATGCGCCGTGAAGGTTTTGAGCTGACCGTGTCGCGACCGCGCGTTGTTATGCGTGTGGATCCAGATACGGGGAAAAGGCTTGAGCCCGTTGAAGAGGTCACAATTGATGTAGATGAGGATTATTCTGGCGCTGTCGTACAAAAGTTATCAGAACGCCGCGCCGAGCTAACAGAAATGAAATCATCCGGCGGCGGGCGGCAGCGTCTCGTCTTCCATGTTCCAACACGTGGGCTTATCGGATATCACGGAGAACTCTTGTCTGATACACGCGGTACTGCTGTTATGAACCGGGTTTTTCATTGCTGGGCCCCCTATAAAGGCGAGATTCAAGGACGGCGTACCGGCGTCCTTATCTCAAATGGTGATGGGGAGGCCGTTGCATATGCACTATGGAACCTCGAAGACCGGGGGCCTCTTATGATTAAGCCGCAAACCAGAGTTTACCGGGGGATGATTGTCGGCGAGCATTCGCGCGGCAATGATCTTGAAGTCAATGTGCTTAAAGGCAAAAAGCTCACCAATATTCGGGCAGCCGGGAAAGATGATGCGGTCGCTCTAACCCCGCCTTTGATTTTGTCGCTGGAAAAAGCTCTCTCCTATATCGACAATGATGAGTTGGTGGAGGTGACGCCACAGGCGATTCGCTTACGCAAACGCCATCTTGATCCTCATGAGCGCAAGAAAGCGGAGCGCCAAGCCGCAAGCGTGTAAAAGCATTCGTGTAAAGTCTATTGTATCAAGCTTCGAATAATTTCTTTTGCTCTTATTGCGGCGGATCTTGAATAAAGCCGTTGACAATAATCGACAAAAACTGGGCGTTTCTCGAGAAGGCCACAGTGCATGTCAGAGTTGATATTGGTTGCCAGATATAAGTCGGCGGCGGTAAACCCATCACCTACAATATAGTCTCGTCCTGAAAGCGCCTGTTCCAAAGTATTGGCAATGTCTTCATAGCATCCATATCCAGCAAAGCTTCTGATTTTTTCATTCTCCTCTACCCCAAGTTCCTTATTCAAGGATGCCGCTTCAACGGGACCAGCGGTAAAAAATAACCAACGATAATACGGTCCGCGCAAAGGGTCTCCCACTGGCGGAGCAAGCTGGCTTTCTGGATACGCATCAGCAAGATAAGCACAAATAGCAGCACATTCGGTTACCACCACGCCACCATGACGGATCGCGGGCACTTTACCCATGGGATTTATGACGAGATATTCCGGTGTTTTCATTGGTGCGCCAAAATCAAGCACTTCAGTATGGTAGGCACACCCAATTTCCTCCAGGATCCACTGAACGACACGGCCACGTGACATTGGGTTGGTGTAAAAGATAAGATTTTTGTTCACATTTTTATTCCTGTTAAACGAGACAAATATTACCTTCCGAAATATTAGTTGGGCGTATTAGGAAAAAAGTTCAAACAATTCCCTCGGTCTGGAATATTGCGTTTGAAACTGGGAATTTCCCCGATCAATGTTTTTTGCTGCATTGCAATATTTTTATTGCAATGCAAAAAAATATCCTTATATATAGCCTCACTGAGGGAAGGATGTAATGGAGGATAAGATGAATGATTTCGTGAAACAAACTGAAGAGCTACTCAAAAACGGGCCTCAAATTGTGGTACCGGAAACTGTGCAGAAAGCAGCTCAGGATGGTCTTGATAAAACCCATGAGACTTACACCAAAGTGTCGGCTGCCGCACAGGATGCAGGCAAAGCCTTTGAGAAAGTCTATGAAACAGCTCAAAAAGGTTCAAAAACCTTGACCGAAAAGTTTATTGATCAGGCTGCTAAGAATACGGACGCTGCCTTTAAGACGGCTCGGGCCGTTTTGAAATCAAAGTCAGTTCCGGAGGCAGCGCAGTTGCAGGCGGAATATCTTAATAAACAGATCGAGATTATTGGCAATCAGTCAAAAGAGCTTTATGAGCTTTCGAGCAAGATAACGGCTGACACATTGAAAACTCTCAGCACAGCCACAAACAAAGCTTTTGACCAATCGAAATAATAACGATTGTGGTGCCGTTTAGCTGCAGGATTAGGCTGGGGGCGTGTATGCTGATACACTCCAGACTGCAATAACCCTAGATTGTTATTGCAGTCTCTATTTGTATAAAGATCTATTCCGCTTTTGCAGCAGCACCAGTGAGTTTATCAAGCGCTCCAGTCATTTTCTCGAAAACCGGATCCCGGCCCTCGACACCAAACTTTTTCTTTAGATATGCTGGTGAAGGATAGGCCAACCAAACCTTTCCTGCCTTATCCTCGTAGGCAAGAGCCTTAAGTGGTAGATCGATACCGATCTGTTGCGCAGCTTGCATAAGCGGCGTTCCAAGCTTGGGATTACCAAAAATCAAGAGTTCTGTCGGACGCAGTTTCTCACCAATTTTTTCTGCGCCAGTCGTATGATTAACTCTTGCAAAGACTGTAATGCCTTTGCTCTTAAGAATTTTAGTCAAGCGATCAAGTGTTTTCGCAACAGAGTGAGCGCTTGGCTTAACAACGATAGCGTCGTTGGCGAGAGCAGCTTGGGACACAAAAAGAAAAAAGATAGCCAAAAAAACTCGCGTCATATTGCATACTCCCTAGATTCATAGATTAAATTTCGCGCCTTATTCCGCCGGAACTTTGGGCGGCTCTGGAGAAGTGGCATTTTTATTCCGCCAAATGAAGTAAATATTTCTTGAATAGATCAGAAGCCCCATTCCCTGCCCCAAAATGAAGACCGGATCCATGCGGTGAATCGCATAAATGAAAAGCATCAAACCACCGGCAAAACTAAAATACCAAAACACTTCGGGCACAATGCTTTGCCGGGCTTTTTCACTTGCAATCCATTGGACAATGAAACGCATGGAAAACATTAGCTGTGCCGAAAAGCCAAGTGAAAGCCATACCAGCTCTCCCGTGGAGACACTCGCCCACCACTCAGCTAAACTGGAAAACTGCATAAATAGCTCCTGGGTCTCTTTTTCTGTTCTTGCTCTTTTGCGTTCTACTCTCGTACATTATGTAAAACGCTTTGACCCCGCTTCGGCAAATGACCAGAAATATCGGAAACACTGGCACTTTCCGCCGAATCTTCAGTAATTCCCGGCACTTTAGTCCTTTTTCTCAACCATGTAACCCCAACCAAATCATAAACCCCTACTAAGGCACGACCGAAATTCGTGTATTTTGACTGGCCGACCAAACGTGGTCGGTCGTTAACCGGAACATAATCCACCTTTAGGCCATAGGTGAGAAAAAGTGCAGGTAAATAGCGATGCATGCTTGTAAAGAAAGGTAAGCGCAAAAAAGCTTCACGCCAATAAACCTTTATGCCGCATCCAGTATCTGGACAGTTATCCTTAAGAAGGGTGCTACGCAACCAATTCGCAAAACGCGAGGCAAAACGTCGCGAGCCCGTTGCTATGCGCTTAGCACGTACACCGCCAACGAGAGCGGGGCCATATCCTCCTGGTGTGGCAATACGTTTTACTAAACGAGGAATATCATGGGGGTCATTTTGACCGTCTCCATCCATAGTCGCAATAACACTGCTGGCCGCCGCCAATATACCTGTCCGCAAGGCCGCCGATTGACCGCTCCGTTCGGAATGACGCAAATACCGAAGAGCGGAATAGCGCTGTAAAAGGGCTTTTACTTCATCCCCCGTCCCATCATCACTGCAATCATCAATGACAATAACCTCGCCAAGAATACCTACAGGCACGGCAGCAAATGTCTCCTCGACAAGCTGGCCAATATTACCTTTTTCGTTATAAGCCGGAATGATCACTGAAACACGCATCAGTGTCCTTTCAACGCATAATTCTTAACCATTTCCAGTCCAAAAGCATGCTTTTCCTGAAAACATGCCAAGAAAACAAATATCAGGCTTCCATCATAAGGTACAAGCTTGTAAATGACGCAGCGGATTCTTCGTAAACTGGCACAGCAGACTACAAAGGTATAAAGCATACAAGATGGCACCTGCACAAACTAATCAATATGAAAACGGCCAAGCCGCCCCCTATGGACGCTATCTTGTGCTTTTCCTAGCCGGCCTTCTTTTGGTACGTCTTTTCGCACTTTATACCAGTAAAACAAATCTCTTTTTTGACGAGGCACAGTATTGGGCCTGGTCTAGAGATCTTGATTTCGGCTATTTTTCTAAGCCGCCAGTTATTGCCTGGATCATTCGCGCAGCCACAGAAAGCTGCGGCATGCATGAATATTGCGTACGCCTCGCCTCTCCCCTATTGCATAGCTTTACCGCTCTTTTTGTCTATCTCTCAGCTCAAGAGCTTTATGATACCCGGACCGGTTTTTGGTCGGGCCTTGCCTTTGCCACACTACCAGGTGTGTCGTTTTCAGCAGGCCTTATTTCAACCGATGTACCTCTCCTTACCTTTTGGTCGATCGCGCTTTTTGCCTGGATCAAGCTTTTAAAAACACGAAGCTGGGTATGGGCCCTTACGCTTGGTGTATCACTAGGGCTTGGCTTGCTATCCAAATATGCAATGATTTATTTTTTGGCGTCGGCGCTATTGTTTCTGGTAATTGACCGTGATGCGCGATGGATTTTTAAGTCGCCACATATGCTTGTGGCACTATTCATTGCGGGGCTCTTGATCACGCCCAATATCCTATGGAATCTGGACCACGGCAGCGTTACGTTCTTCCACACAGCCGCTAATGCCAAATGGGACGGCTCTCTTATTCATCCCCTAAAAGCTCTTGAGTTCTTTGGTGCACAGTTCGGCGTTTTTGGACCAATTTTATTTGCCGCCCTTATTATCATTGCATGGCGCTATGTTACGCGAACGTTTGTGCAAGCTGACCGCTTACTCCTTGCTTTTTCAATACCGATTATTCTTCTCATCACAACCCAGGCTTTTCTCTCCCGGGCTCACGCCAATTGGGCGGCCGTGGCTTATCCGGCAGCAACTATTCTAGTAACGGCGACAATGATCCGCGATCAGACCTGGGTATGGTTGCGTTCATCGCTGGCGCTGCACCTTTTCGCAATTGTTGTTCTTGCACTCGCCACCGCTCTTGCTGGGCGCATAACATTTCCGGGAAAAGCAGATCCCTTTCAGCGTATCCTCGGCTGGGATCATCTTGCCCAATCGACACGGGACAAACTTAATGAAGGCCGGTTTGGGGCCGTTTTGACAAACGATCGGGCATATACAGCGGAACTCTTGTATTATCTCAAAGATGCGCCTGTTCCGATTTTGGCATGGCGGCCAGATCATGTGCCTCATGATCATTTTCAGCTAACACGCCCCTTTTTAGCAAAAAATACGGAGGAACCATTGCTTCTGGTTAGCAAACGGCCGAAAGTACCGCATATTACATCCCGTTTTGCCAACGTTCATAACCTTGGTCAAAAGGCACTCCCCACAGGTCAAAAAGGCAGGAGAGTTGTCTATTTTTTCAAATTATCAGGATTTAAAGGTCATGCCGCTGGCAAACAAAAAATCGAAAACAACTAATAACCAACAGCACATCCATTTTTTGATTTTAGCTTGGACCTTGTTTTTTGGGGCGGTGGCTGCAATTTTGTTCCTTACCGTTCCTGAGTTGGATATTTTCGTAAGCAAGCAATTTTATCTCGGCGAGCGCGCATTTTTGTTTAATGTTCACAGTGTCGGCAAGACGCTGAGATCCTTTTTCAAAATCGTCTTTATTTGTGCATGCATTGTGACGCTTGTTGGACTTGTTTGGAGCGCCGTTTCAGATAAGCCGCTCTTTGGGCTAACTTTCCCCAAATGGTTTTTTGTATTCATGGCTTTTATTCTTGGACCTGGCGTCATCACCAATACGATACTCAAAGACAATTGGGGCCGAGCCCGGCCATTTCACATTGAAGCGTTTGGCGGAACAAAAACATTTACGCCTGCCTTAGTGCCGTCGGATCAATGCCTGACCAATTGTTCATTTGTCAGTGGAGAAGCCTCTACCATTTACATGGTCTTTTTTGCTTTCGCGATGATCCTGCCAAATATGCGTTGGCCCCTGATTGCGGCAGGTATTCTAGCCGGAACGGCATCAGGATTTGTACGCATTGCGCAAGGGGGCCATTTTATCAGTGACGTGGCTTTTTCTGGCATATTAATGATGCTTACAGCCATTACGCTCCATTGGCTTGTTCTGCACCGATTCGCAAACCAAATAGCTGTTGGAAGCCCTTTCCACCAATCGCTGACTAAGTTTGCAAGTGGTGTAAAGAGACTAAAGAAATGATGGATTAAACTTTGAATACCGTTTTCCTGGACAATAGCCTTGATGATGAAGGCCGGGCACTTCTTTTTGAAAATCCAGAAGATGTTGTAACGGCAGCTTTACCGCAGGACGTCACGCCAGCGCTCGAAAAGCTTACTCAAGCCGGTCAACAGGGACTTTATGCGGCAGGTTTTTTTTCATACGAGCTTGGCTATCTTATGGAGCCACGTCTAGCACCCCTTATCCCTGAGGAACGGGATACACCGCTTTTATGGTTTGGCATTTATCGTGCGCCTCAAATTTTTACAGGAAAAGACAAAGAGACATATCTCGATACAGTCGGTACCGGCACCTATTCTGTAGATGACCTTCGTTTTTCTATGATGGAGGAGGACTATCAAGAGTGTTTTTCCTATGTGAAGGAGATGATCGCACAAGGCGATATTTATCAACTCAATCTAACTCTTAAGGGATATTTTCAACTCGCGGGCGACCCCGTCGCGCTTTATAAAGATCTCCGGACCAAACAAAAAGTTGCATTTGGTGCGGTGATAAAAAATAACTTTGGTACGATCCTATCTCTCTCTCCCGAACTTTTCCTCCAAGTGAAAGACGGTCAAGCTGAAAGCCGGCCGATGAAAGGCACCGCTCAGCGGGGACGCACACCTGAAGAAGATAACGAGATAAAAGCGTGGCTGGCGGGAGATGAAAAATCACGTGCTGAAAATCTTATGATTGTTGATTTGATGCGCAATGATTTGGGGAGGGTCAGCAAACTTGGCAGTGTCGAAGTTCATGCACCTTACGCGGTTGAGACCTATCGAACGCTCCATCAAATGACGACATCTGTGACCGCAACACTGAGAGACAATATCTCACTGCGAGAGCTGCTTAGAGGCCTGTTCCCGCCTGGATCGATTACGGGTGCACCGAAAGTCCGTGCCATGGAACTCATAAGGCAGCTCGAAACCGGACCACGCGGTGTCTATACCGGATCAATCGGTATGCTAGCACCAAATGGTGATGCTTGTTTCAATGTCGCAATCCGTACAATTGCGGTTACACCTTCCGGATGTGGCGAAATAGGTATTGGCAGCGGTGTCGTACATGATTCCAGAGCTGACAAAGAATATGATGAGTGCCTTTTAAAAATGCGCTTTCTAACGGATACACCCGAAACATTTCAGTTGATCGAGACTTTGCTTTTTGAGCCAGGTGTTGGTTACGCCTATTATGATCAGCATCTCGCACGGCTTAAGAAATCCGCGACATATTTCGGTTTCCACCATGATAATCAACAGATTATTGATGCCCTCCATAAGGAGGGGGCCGGACATGCTCCCGGGACTTACCGTGTGAGGCTTCTCTTAGCCGAAGATGGCATAATCAGCACAACATCAACTCCTATCGCGCGCCCTGACAAACATGCCATAATGCATTTCGTTATCTCGGATAAAATTATGGATAGCAGCAACGTGTTCTTATTTCATAAGACCACGAACCGTGCCTTCTACGATGATGAGCAGGCGAAGATGGCTGAGCAGCATGGTGCAGATGAAGTCATTTTCATAAATGAACGCGGAGAACTGACAGAGGGCAGTCGCACAAATATATTTATCTCTCAAGATGATAAGCTGTTAACGCCAGCTATAGATTGTGGCCTCTTGGCGGGAACGCTGCGCGCAGATTTAATCAAAAGAGGTAAGGTGGAGGAAGCAATCCTCACACCTCAAGACTTAGAAACAGCGGATGACATTTATCTTGGAAATTCCGTCCGCGGACTTCTACGGGCAAAACCCATTCTGGCTAGGCCTACCTCTAAACGCTGTGCCTCTTAAATCCGGACCGCATTGATGCTGCGGATAAAATCAGAGTTTGCGAAAAACAATGCCGATGAAAAGCAGAACATAAGCCAGCAATAAAACGTCAAACAAGCTTTTTCCAACGATAGGACCGGCAACAGGAACATCCACTTGAAAATATTTTATGGCAATCACTAAGCCCGCCATAATGATAGAAATCATAAACAGTGGAAAGGAAGGTGCAGTAAGCCTCATAATTTGAGCCTCCTATTGTAGGAAACCGCAATAACCTCAAATTGTAGATTCATACCAAGCTCCACTACAAATCCGTATTGGAGCTTCACCGTCAGACGTTATTGCAGTTCAGTATTATCTTGCCACAAACACTCTTTCATATGTTCGAAAGCAGGTGATGGAACTCTTTGACATCTACCATATCACCCTTGCAAGCTTGACGCTTACGGCACATAAATTACCGTGATTCGGCAGAATATGCCCTGTGACATGCTGTGGAATGCGGTTTTTAAGCACTCTTTCCACGACAAATAATGATATCAGCTATTTTGTCTGGATTATTATCCCAAATGCCATAACGTGATCTCATCTATTTGGAGGCCTTCCAACATGCCTGACACCCGCTTTGATATTGTCGGTATCGGTAATGCCATTGTCGATATTCTTGCCCGTTGTGACGATGCTTTCCTTGATGCGCAGAGTCTGCCTAAGGGGCACATGCAGCTTGTTGACGCTAAGCAAGCCGATCTCCTTTATGAACATATGGGACCGGCTGTCGAAATTTCTGGCGGGTCCGCCGCTAACACCTGCGCAGGATTAGCGGCGTTCGGTGGTCGCACGGCTTTTATCGGACGGGTGGCGGATGATCAATTCGGCCGTGTGTTCACGCATGACATACAATCTATCGGCGTAAACTACGAAACACCTCCAGCAAATGATGGCGCCCCTACAGCCCGCTGCCTGATCTTTGTTACACCAGATGGTGAGCGGACAATGAACACGTTTCTTGGAGCAAGCGTCGAGCTTGGCAATGGCGAGGTCAATCTAAAAACTGTTGCGGATGCACGGATACTTTACTTAGAGGGTTATCTTTATGACCCACCTGAAGCGCAAACCGCCTTTCATCAAGCCGCTGATCATGCCGCTAAATCTGGACGAAAAGTTTCTCTAAGCTTGTCAGATAGTTTTTGTGTCGAACGTCACCGCGGCGCTTTCAAAACCTTTATCAAAAAAAATGTCGATATTCTTTTTGCCAATGAAGAGGAAATATGTGCGCTTTATGAAACAAATTCTTTTGAGAGCGCCTGCGATGCTATCCGGAAGGACTGCTCTCTTGCCGCATTAACACGGGGCCCGGCAGGCTCCGTCATTGTAACACCAGATGAGATCATTACCGTTGCTGCCCAACCTGTCGAAGCCGTTGTTGACACAACCGGAGCGGGTGATCTCTATGCGGCGGGTTTTCTATATGGCTACGCCAATGGCCATCCCCTGATGCGATGCGGCCAACTCGGCGGCCTTGCCGCTTCAGAGATTATTTCTCATATCGGCGCCCGGCCTGAACAAAAACTTAACGAACTAGCCAAAGAAAAAGGCTATTTGGACTAATTAGTTGCCATAGAGTCGTTGCACCCGTTGCAAGCTCCCGCTATCACTTTGTCAGATTTAGGCTGAATCCCTATGTGCCTTGTTCTGTAAGTGTTGATCTATAAAATACGGATACTGTTCGCAAAGTCTCATTATGCAAGCTTTAAAACTCATTGCTCTGGACAAAGAAGACCTTCAAATACTTTCAGCTCATATGCAAGACGCTGTCATGCGAGTGGATGATATTGTTTATCTGCCTTCGCAAAAGCGTTTTGCTGCAATCGCCAACCGTTTTAATTGGGAAAAATCCCTCAAAAATGAAAATGGGGCAAAAGAGGACGAAAAAGATTATGAACGCCGCCGAGCGGCACTACGTTTTGAACGGGTTCTCGGCGCACAGATTCAGAATATAGAACTTGATGCCAAGGATACCGTTCTCGAACTCCTGACAATACAATATGAAGAGAGTGCGGAGCCGCCTACTGGCGATATTATTCTCGTTTTTTCAGGTGGTGCTGCTATCCGTCTTGAGGTGGAATGCATAGAGGCTGAACTCAAAGATCTCGGTGCCGCATGGCGGACCAAAAGCAAGCCCGAACACACGGAAGCAGAAGACGGGTAAATGGTGAGATATTATGGCCAAGACGCTAGAAACCTCGTCTGCAAATTTCCAAGAAAATTTTGCCGCATTACTGGCAGCCAAACGGGAGCAGGCCGAAGACGTTGATACATCTGTGCGTGATATCATCACCGCTATATGCACACGAGGTGACGAAGCTCTTATTGACTACACTCAGCGTTTCGACCGCCTCGACCTCAGTGCGGTCGGTATTGCAATAAACGAAACCGAAATCACACAAGCTTTTGAAGCCGCCGACAATGAGACAATTGAAGCGCTTAAACTGGCGCGAGACCGTATTGAGCACCACCACAAGCGCCAGTTACCTCAAGACGATCACTACAGGGACCCATTGGGTGTTGAGCTAGGCCAACGCTGGACCGCGGTTGAATCTGTCGGGCTTTATGTGCCAGGCGGCACGGCAAGCTATCCAAGCTCTGTCTTAATGAACGCCATACCGGCAAAAGTAGCGGGCGTAGAGCGAATAGCGATGGTGGTGCCGACGCCAAATGGAGAGATTAATCCCCTCGTTCTGGCGGCAGCCCGTCTCGCGGATATTAGTGAAATTTATCGTATTGGTGGCGCCCAGGCAGTAGCGGCACTTGCTTATGGTACAGAAACCATATCGCCGGTTGTTAAAATCGTAGGGCCTGGAAATGCCTATGTGGCGGCCGCCAAACGGCAGGTGTTCGGTACGGTGGGAATTGATATGATCGCTGGCCCGTCAGAAGTGCTGGTTGTGGCAGATAAAAACAATGATCCGGGCTGGATCGCTGCGGATCTTCTTGCCCAAGCCGAACATGACGCCTCAGCACAGGCCATCTTGATGACCGATGACAAGACATTCGCTAAAGATGTTATTGAAGCCGTTAAACATCAGCTTGCAACCTTACCTCGTGGCAATATAGCTGCGGCGAGTTGGGAAAATTTCGGTGCGGTCATTCTTCTCAACGATCTTAGTGAAGCTCCTGAACTCGTGGACCGTATTGCCCCTGAACATTTGGAGCTTGCGACCCAGGATCCCGATAGTTTAATGGCCAAAGTTAGAAATGCAGGCGCAATTTTCCTTGGGCGTTATACACCTGAGGTGATCGGTGATTATGTAGCTGGTTCCAATCACGTTCTGCCCACAGCAAGAAGCGCACGATTTTCGTCCGGTTTGGGTGTTTTGGATTTTATGAAGAGGTCTTCGGTCTTGCGTCTGACCCCAGAAAGCTTAGCAAAACTTGGCCCCCCCGCCATGACACTTGCTCAAGCAGAAGGACTGGAAGCCCATAGCCGATCCGTTGGCATCCGTTTTGACGATGATTCTTCATAAGCGAGGTTCCCCCAAAGGATTCGGTTAGCGAGACTTTACATTTGCCAATAGGTCAAGGTTATTGCAGTTTCCTATCATTGGTGCCTAAGACACCTCCCTGAATGGCTGAAGGCTGAGAAGATACATGTCGAAATTGATCGAAGTGACACTTGACGAAGCTTCTATCGGACGCAACACGCCCGATATCGAACATGAGCGTGAGGTGGCTATTTTCGATCTATTAGAGGAAAATACTTTTCAACTAGAAGGGGCTTATCAGGGGCCTTATACACTTCACCTTTCGATCGTAGAAAATAGGCTGGTATTCGGAGTTGGAGACGAAAAGAAAGAACCTGTTACAACCTTCATACTCTCGCTCTCTCCATTCCGCCGAATCATAAAAGATTACTTTCTTATCTGTGCCAGCTATTTTGACGCTATCAAATCCGCGCCTCCAAGTCAGATTGAAGCGATTGATATGGGGCGCAGAGGACTTCACAACGAAGGCAGTCAGCTTCTTATGGAGCGGCTAAAAGGTAAGGTAGACGTTGATTTTGACACAGCTCGACGGATTTTTACTCTAATCTGTGCACTGCACTGGAAAGGGCAGTAGCCATTTAAGAAAATGCATGCCTTCGGATGCACCCCTTGGGTGCATTTGATCTAGACGCAAGGATTTTTCTTGAATGGCTCTCTATGAAGGTGACAATAATAGTGGCAAAACAAGGCGGAGGGGATTTACCTGGAGCTGTTTTATTTGCTTGCAGTATGAATTCAGTGCGCTCGCCCATGGCTGCCGGAATTTTGCGCCATCTCGCTGGACGACGCATTTATGTGCGTTCTGCAGGTGTGCGCCCCGGGGAAACAGATCATTTTGCAACAGAAGTTATGAATGAAATTGGCATAGATATCTCAGGTCATGAACCACGGTCATTTGATGACCTTCAAGATACAACCTTTGATCTTGTTATCTCATTGGCGCCGGAAGCCCATCATCAGGCCCTTGAACTCACACGGACAATGTCCGTAGAAGTGGAATATTGGCCGACCATGGACCCAACCCTAACGTCAGGCCAACGGGAGCAAATTTTGGATGCGTACCGTGCTTGTAGAGACACATTGTTTAAGCGTATTAAGGAACGCTTTGATATTGTTGGCGCTCCTAAGGTATGATGTTACCGCAAATTGATAGTGGAGCAGCAAATAACCATCTTGATTTTGCTGCTTTTGCAACACATTCTCTCGAGAACTTTTCTCAAAGGAATGTCTCAAGTAGCGAAGCGATAGACATAGAAATGGAAAATATATGGCAAAGGAAGAGCTTCCGGAGTTTCAAGGCATTGTGACAGAGTTGCTGCCCAATGCTACTTTCCGGGTGAAGCTTGAGAACGACCACGAGATTATTGCCCACACAGCAGGGCGAATGCGCAAGAACCGTATTCGCGTTCTTGCCGGCGATAAGGTATTGGTTGAAATGACGCCTTATGATCTCACAAAAGGTCGTATCACGTATCGCTTCAAATAGTCCCGGTTCCGTTATCCTGTTGTTCAAGCAAAGAAGTGGATAGGGTGGCATGGCAAAAGGCAGCAAAGAACAGCTGTCAGAATTGAAGCTCGTATTAGCAAGTGCATCACCGCGGCGCTTGGCACTTTTGCAACAAGTTGGCGTTGAGCCTGATGCTTTGAGACCGGCGACAATTGATGAAACGCCGCATCAGAATGAGATGCCTCGTTCATTTGTGGCACGGCTCGCCAGAGCAAAAGCCAATGCTGCAAAAGATTCTCTAATCGATGATGAGGTCCTGTCTAAGGCTCTTGTTCTCGCGGCAGACACTACTGTAGCCGTTGGCAGACGCATTGTCACAAAACCGCAATTTGTCGATGAAGAAGCAGCTGCACTTCAACTGCTTTCTGGCCGGTCACATAAAGTCTATACCGGCATTTGTCTCATCACGCCAGAAGATGCCATGCGCCAAAGAGTGGTCGAAACTCGGGTTCGTTTTAAACGTCTCTCCAGCACGGAAATGGATAGTTACCTCGCCACGCAGGAATGGCGGGGCAAAGCTGGTGGTTATGCTATTCAAGGGCTTGCTGG
Source organism: Methyloligellaceae bacterium (assembly GCA_965224165.1). Classification (GTDB taxonomy): domain Bacteria; phylum Pseudomonadota; class Alphaproteobacteria; order Rhizobiales; family CBDCYM01; genus CBDCYM01. The sequence continues at coordinate 4,119,610 of CBDCYM010000011.1, forward strand.
CGCTTTCGTTCAAAAGCTTGTCGGTTCCTATACAAATGTAGTGGGACTACCGCTCCTTGAAGTGGTCAATCTGTTACAAGGCGAAGGATACCCCGTTTGTTTCAATTGGCTGAAACGCGCCGAAGTGGAAGTGGACTAGACTCGTGTTACCGAGAGCAAATAACGATAATAAACAGGACACCCGCGAACAAGATGTAAAAAGCGTGGGGGAGCGCTCATGTCCTATATGCAAGGCACCAGCTCAACACAACTACCGACCATTCTGTTCCAAACGTTGTGCAGATGTTGATTTAGGTCGCTGGCTTTCAGGCCGCTATGCCATTCCCGGATTGCCGGAATCGGATGAAAATGATCGATCTGAATGAAGTGAGGCATAACTTCCAGCAGATATGTTGTAAAGATAGTTTTGTTATTGCGAGCGAGCTTTAGTGAGCATGGCAATCTAGAACTTGTATGCTTTTTCTGGGGGTGCAGCATCGGTCTTTCAGGTCTTTCGCGACTACGTACAATCAACGCGTCTGGCGCAAAATCAGGCCAATAACTATCGCAGAAAAGATTAGTCCGAGAAGTGCCTGTGAAGCTGCAAAAAGACGTGCGTCGTCGCAAGGGCGGAAATCTCCATAGCCGAGCGTTGTAAAAGTTACAACAGAAAAGTAAAAAAATAACTGGCCCCTCCGTCATCCCGTCCAAGCGCCAGCCCGAAGGATGAGTTTGCCAATGAGGTGATCTGAGCGCGCGAGACGGGATCCATTTTACGGCCTCATGCATGGCACGGCTTATTTGCGTCTCGAGACACACGCAGCACCGCTTGGATCCCCGAGGATATGCTCTACACCGAGACATACCCACCTCCCGGACCGGCATATGTCGGGGATGACGGAGTTAGCTGGAATATGTTGGGCATATAAATGTATCCTTACAACTTTTAAGTTAGCACTTGTGGGTTACAAACCCCATCCAACGAAAGCCAAATACATCATGCGCTTAAAATTTTTCTTGTTCCTAATTGGTTTTATGGCCGCTTCTTCTGCACAGGCACAATGCGTTGCCCCCGGCCCTGCCGGGCAGTGGAAACCAATGAACAGGGATTTCAAAACCATCGTCCGTTTAGAAATCATTCACCGCTGTTCCTCAAAAACAGGATCGGCCGCACCGTTGCCAGGGGCTAAATGGACAGTGAGAGCTTGGAGCTGGTGCCGCCCCAGAAATTGCCGATGGGGGCGTGTCGTGGCACAAGAAACGGAGAATGGTCTACTGAGGGCTATTTTTCCGCTCTTTTCTTCTGAGCGTCATCTGGAAATTATTCCTGATGGTTCACGTATTGAAGTACATTACAATTTTGATTATCGTCATGTTGGCAAAAAAGATGTCCGCGGCAAGATTCCGATGATCCGCGCTGATTGATACCTGAGGGTGCGGGTAAGGCAAGAATGATCCATAACAGAGTTGGCCTCTCACGAAAAAGGACACCTTTAAAAGGTTTTTCCCGCGTAATGCTATATCGTCTTCCCCTCAAAAGCACAAAGATCGGAAATCACACAGCTCTCGCAATCAGGTTTACGCGCTTTACAAACATAACGCCCATGCAGAATAAGCCAATGATGAGCGTGCAGGCGGTATTTGTCCGGCACAGTGGTCTCTAAGGTTTTTTCAACATCGAGCGGTGTTTTGCCTGGTGCCAGGCCTGTGCGGTTTGAAACACGAAATATATGTGTGTCGACCGCCATTGTCGGCTGCTTAAATGCCACGTTGAGGACTACGTTAGCGGTTTTACGCCCGACACCTGGTAGCTTCTCCAAGGCTTCACGATTATCAGGAATTTTGCTCTCATACTGAGAAATGAGTTGATGGGAAAGGGCTATGACATTTTTGGCTTTGTTACGATAGAGACCTATGGTCCTGATATAGTCGCGCAACTTATCTTCACCAAGCGCTGCCATAGCCTCAGGGGTATCCGCCACTTTAAATAGGTCTTTTGTCGCCTTGTTAACGCCAACATCTGTTGCCTGAGCTGAAAGAACGACAGCGACAAGCAAGGTAAACGGATTGGAATATTCCAGCTCACTTTTTGGCGCAGGGCGTTCTTTTCTTAAGCGGTGAAAGATTTCGTTAACCGTATCTGAGTCTAGTTTTGATGATGAAAATCCAGCATTTCTCACATTTTTTTGAGATTTTTTCTTCGTACTTTTCAGGCTTTTTTTCTGTTTTTCTGTCATTTTATCATTCGTAAGTTTAATGCGAATTGGTATCCTTGTAAGCCATGGATCAGTGTTCTGAGTTCGAAAACGAGACTAAGCATTTTTCAGCGGTTTTAACACCACATCGGTCTCTTAGTCCGCAAGGGTTTCTTATTTTAATGAGCCTCATTTGTCTCGTTAGTTTTGGGACCGGTTTTGTCTTTTATTTCCTTGGGGCCTGGCCGGTTCTAGGTTTTTTTGGCCTTGATGTTCTTTTGATCTACATTGCTTTTAGACTCAATTATTATGCGGCCCGTTTATATGAAACTGTAGATCTCACGGATGAAGAGCTGAGAGTAACAAGGGTTCATCCCACAGGCCGGCACGAAAGCTGGACATTCAATCCTTACTGGGTGCGTTTAGAGGTTACGGAACATCCAAGCCGCCCCAACGATTTGACACTTTTCTCCCATGGTAGCGGTCTCACCTTCGGTGCATTTTTAACTGATGATGAAAAACGGGATTTTGCGGAAGCCCTCGGCGGTGCATTGCAAAGTCACCGCACTCCCCGTATTTGATTACTGAGTCTATAACGCAAGAATCGGGTCGTTTTCTGCCTCTTTCCCAGATATTGTTCATGGAAGAATGTTCAGTGAGACCTGATATATGCTGTACGCAGAAAAAAACATGCCGGCTGATAATAACCTGCCGATGTTCAATCAAGACTATACACGAGTCAAAGAAGCCATTGAATTTTTGACAGCACATTGGCAGCGCCAACCATCGCTTGAAGAACTGGCACGCCATGTTGGCATGAGCCCACAACACTTTCAAAAACTCTTTAAGCGTTGGGCTGGATTAAGCCCAAAAGAATTTATTCAAGCGATTACAATTGATCATGCGCGTACCCTTTTAAGAGGATCGGCAAGCGTACTTGATACGGCTTATGAGGTTGGGCTCTCTGGTTCAAGCAGATTGCATGATCTTTTCGTTGATCATGAAGCCATGACACCTGGCGATTATAAACGCGGTGGAGCAGGATTGGAGATCTCATACGGATTTCACGATTCACCTTTTGGTATCGCGTTGTTAATGGCTACCTCACGGGGGCTTTCGGGATTGGCCTTTACCGATGGAGGAAAAGATCGCGATACGGTAATGAAGGATATGAGGGCCCGGTGGCCTGAAGCTAATTATCTTCACGCCCCTGAAATCACAGAATCCTATGCCAAGTACATTTTTTCACCCGGTACATGGCAAACAAAACAGCCCTTAAAGATCGTACTGATCGGCACGGATTTTGAGATCAGAGTTTGGCAGGCGCTCCTTAAAATTCCCATGGGCCGAGCTGTTACCTATTCTGACATTGCTGCTTATGTTCATTCACCACGCGCAGCCCGCGCTGTCGGTTCTGCCGTTGGCCGCAATCCGATCTCCTTCGTGGTGCCCTGTCACCGGGTGCTTAGAAAGGACGGCAATCTTGGCGGCTATCACTGGGGCGTCACACGCAAACAAGCCATTATCGGTTGGGAGGCGGGGCGGTTAGCTCATTAGATGTACAACGCTCACGCTGCCAAGTCCCGTGCCTCCGCAACAGACCCATCAGCATTCAGCCGGTAAATAATCGGAACACCCGTTCCGAGTTCACGCTTGAGGATCTCCTCTGGTGATAAATTCTCAAGCTTCATTATGAGGGCCCGTAGCGAATTACCGTGGGCGGATACAATAACGTTTTTGCCAGCCATGACATCCGGTAGAATACTCGCTTCATAATAGGGCAGAACGCGCTCGGCAGTATCTTTCAGACTCTCCCCACCAGGCGGCGGGACATCAAACGAGCGCCGCCAAATATGGACCTGCTCCTCCCCCCATTTCTCCCGCGCATCATCTTTGTTGAGCCCGGTCAAGTCGCCGTAATCGCGTTCATTAAGGGCTTGGTCTTTTATGGTTAGAAGCCCGTCTTGCCCCAACTCTTCAAGAACGAGTGTAAGTGTGATTTGCGCGCGCGAGAGAACGCTTGTGTAGGCAATATCAAAGCGAAGATTTTCTGCTTTGAGAAGTTGGCCTGCTCTTTTGGCTTCCGCTATCCCCTTTTCAGTGAGGCCTGGATCTTTCCAACCGGTGAATAGGTTTTTCAAGTTCCACTCGCTTTGTCCGTGCCGAACCAGCACTAAGACATTGTCCATCATTGTTATCCTTCTCTAATAGGAGACCGCAATAACCTCAGCTCATTGGCTGATATTAAGTCCTTGCCAGCCAATTCCTTTTTGCCCGTTCATCGTTAGACGTTATCGCAATCTCGTATAATGCGTTCAGTTATCTTGCAACCCAAGTACATCCATCATTGAGTAAAGCCCGGGGGATTTATCCCAGCCCCAAAGAGCCGCTTTTACAGCACCGCGAGCGAAGATTGCCCTGTCTGCAGCCTTATGTGTCAATTCAATGCGCTCACCTTCTCCTGCAAAAATCACGCTATGATCTCCCACAACACTCCCGCCACGAAGTGTTGCAAAGCCAATATCACCTTGGCCCCGCGGCCCCGTATGACCGTCGCGTGAACGAACTGAATAATCCTCAAGAGAAACTTCACGCCCTTTTGCCGCCGCCTCACCCAACATCAAAGCCGTGCCTGACGGGGCATCAACCTTGTGGCGGTGATGCATTTCAACGATTTCGATATCGAACTCCGCATCGAGAATTTGCGCAACCTTGCGCGTTAATGCAACCAGAAGATTAACCCCAAGGCTCATATTACCCGCTTTGATAATCCTGGCATGGCGGGCCGCCGCTTCGAGTTTTGGTTCATCTTCCACGCCAAAACCTGTTGTCCCAATCACATGAACAATACGGGCTTGAGCAGCTAAACTCGCAAAATTTAAACTTGCTGCGGGCGAGGTAAAATCGAGAATACCGTCAACATTCGCAAAAAGAGGAAGCGGATCATCAGTGATTTTTACGCCAAGAGAGCCGAGCCCGGCAATCTCACCAACATCCTTGCCCACGGCATCACTTCCCGGCTGTTCGGTACCGCCAATAACGACACAACCGGGAATGTCGTGAACAGCACGCGTCAACGCCTGACCCATACGTCCAGCAGCACCCATTATGGCAAGCTTCATATCGCTCATAATCAAGCCTCCCTATTTGAGACTGAAAAAGTTACAATTCATGCATTTATCGAAAATACGCGGTCAAAATCCTTTTGCCTCTCAGCCCCCTGAACGGTATGAAACCACAAAATAGGCTGTAAGCAGCTAATTTGGGAAGGATAGACCCATGCGCATAACTTTGCTGTTATCTCTTATCTGCATTTGTATGCCCTTAACAAGTCAGGCCGGAGAGGTCAAAAGCTTCTATACAAATATCGATCTCGGTAAGTGCAAGCTCGCAGCAGACGCAAAACCCGGCAATGGAGAGTGGTCTGAGTGGCATTGCCGCGGGTTTAGGGGCATGAGGGTGACCGTTGTGGAAAGTGATCTTCGGTTCTATCTATCCTATGGGCCTAAGGGCAAAAAACAGCAAGTAACTGAACAAACCCTGCCTCCTTTCAACAATATTGGTGCCAAACTTGAATGGCGGGCAAAAAAACGCCGTGGCCGGTGGGTCCCCTATGCTACAATCTTACGCTATTTCACGGATACTGGTGATGGGCAAAAGGGCCAAATTTTGGTGGTGACAAAACTCGGGAAAGATGATGCCTGCCATGTTGCCTATATTGATGCGCTTGCGAATAAAAACGCTAACGCCTTAGCACGCCGTACCGCTGATCAACGTGTGCCAAGCTTTCTTTGCCGGGCAGACGAACCGCAAAGAGTCGGTAATCAAGGCGTTAGTCCGCTATAACATAAAGATGGCTAATACCGGACGGCCTTTCTGATCAGCTTGCATCTTTTTTTAAAAAGAGCAAACATTTCAAGAAAGTATCAAAACCGCCGCTCAACCAACTTCTTCTTAATCTCTGCGATCGCTTTGGCAGGGCTTAGGCCTTTTGGACAAGCTTTTGCACAATTCATAATAGTGTGGCAGCGATAAAGACGAAACGGGTCTTCCAAATCATCCAACCGTTCGCCGGTTGCTTCGTCTCGTGAGTCAATAATCCAACGATAGGCTTGCAGAAGGACAGCCGGCCCGAGATAGCGGTCACTATTCCACCAATAGCTTGGGCAGGATGTGGAACAACAAGCGCAGAGAATGCATTCATAAAGCCCATCAAGCTTTTCCCGGTCCTCGCGAGACTGTCTCCATTCCTTCTCCGGCATGGAGGTTTCCGTCTTGAGCCAAGGCTCAATGGATCGGTGCTGGGCGTAAAAATTAGTCAGATCCGGCACAAGGTCTTTCACGACAGGCATATGCGGCAATGGATAGACTTTTATTGCCCCTCTAATCTCATCGATACCTTTTGTGCAAGCAAGCGTATTGGTACCGCCAACATTCATTGCGCAAGAACCGCAAATTCCTTCGCGACAAGACCGGCGAAACGTTAGTGTTGGGTCAATTTCATTTTTAATCTTGATGAGCGCGTCCAACACCATGGGCCCGCAATCCCTGAGATCGACATAATAGGTATCAACACGTGGATTGTCGTTATCATCTGGATTCCAACGATAAATGCGAAATTCTTTGAATGTCTTACCCTCAGGCTTGTTCCAAGCCTTGCCATTTCGGACTTTTGAATTTTTAGGGAGTGCCAGCTCGACCATCTCATTGTCCTATTTTTTCATTTCCGGGATAACCGTAGTTATTACCGTCAAAGCGTTTTTTATTCTCTAATACACTCGCGCCTTAGGTTGGATGTAACTGATATCATTGGTCATTGTGTAGGTATGAACGGGCCGGTAATCGATGGTAACTTGTTTTTTAGTATCATCCACCCAAGCCAAAGTATGCTTCATCCAGTTTTCATCATCACGTTCAGGAAAATCCTCGCGGGCATGAGCCCCGCGACTTTCTTCACGGTTAACGGCTCCAACAACCGTTACCGCTGCTTGCTGAATGAGGTTCTCAAACTCTAATGTTTCAATGAGATCAGTATTCCAGATAAGCGAGCGATCCGTAGTTTTGATATCCTCACTCGCTTTCCAAATTTCATGAATCTGATCCATCCCCTCTTGCAAAACCTCACCCGTACGGAACACGGCACAGTTAGATTGCATGGCCTTCTGCATACGCAAGCGAAGGTCTGCAGTTGTCATACTTCCATTTGCGTAGCGTAGCCTGTCAAGCCTTTCAACGACCTTATCGCCTGCATCGCTTGACAAATCTGGATGGGCCGATCCTAATTCGATAGTCTCGGTGCATTTCAAACCAGCTGCGCGACCAAAGACAACAAGATCAATTAATGAATTTGAGCCGAGGCGATTAGCCCCATGCACGGAAACGCTCGCAGCTTCCCCTATCGCCATAAGCCCTTGAACTGTTGCATCCGCATTACCATCCCGCGGTGCAATGACCTCACCGTGAAAATTCGTGGGAATGCCCCCCATATTATAATGGACCGTAGGAAGTACTGGGATTGGTTCGCGGGTCAGATCCACACCGGCAAAAATTTTAGCGGATTCAGTGATACCAGGCAGACGCTCGGCTAGGATATTGGGATCTAAATGATCAAGATGCAGATAAATATGATCATTTTCTTTACCTACACCACGACCTTCACGGATTTCTATTGTCATAGAGCGCGAAACGACATCTCTTGATGCCAGATCCTTGGCATGAGGCGCGTAGCGCTCCATAAAGCGCTCACCTTCTGAATTTGTTAGATAACCACCTTCTCCGCGCGCTCCTTCGGTGATCAGTACGCCTGCACCATAAATACCTGTTGGGTGAAACTGCACGAATTCCATATCCTGTAACGGTAGACCGGCGCGCAACACCATTGCATTGCCATCGCCTGTGCAAGTATGAGCGCTTGTGCAGGAAAAGTAGGTCCGCCCATAGCCACCCGTGGCAAGGATGACCTTATGAGCGCGGAAACGATGCAGCTGACCATCATCAAGCGATAGCGCGACCACGCCACGGCACGCCCCCTCATCATCCATAAGTAGGTCAATGGCAAAATATTCAATAAAGAACTCAGCCGAATAGCGCAGCGACTGGCCATAAAGTGTATGCAACATGGCGTGGCCCGTGCGATCGGCAGCGGCGCATGTGCGTTGTGCAGGTGGTCCTTCACCAAAATCCGTGGTCATGCCGCCGAAAGGCCGTTGATAAATTTTACCGTCTTCCGTGCGGCTAAACGGTACGCCGAAATGCTCAAGTTCATAAACCGCTTTTGGTGCATTACGGCAGAGATACTCAATTGCATCCTGGTCTCCAAGCCAATCCGACCCTTTGACCGTGTCATACATATGCCAACGCCAATTGTCCGGCCCCATATTTCCCAACGACGCTGCAACACCACCTTGAGCGGCCACAGTATGACTGCGAGTGGGAAATACCTTCGTAATGCAAGCCGTTTTCAAACCAGCTTGTGCGGCACCTAATGTTGCACGCAACCCGGCACCACCTGCTCCCACAACAATGACATCATATGTATGATCGTAAAAAGGATATGCGCGGCCGTTTACGCCAGGCTTAGAGATGGATGAATCGTTTCCTGTACCGTTTAACTTTACCGCCATAGCTCACGCTCCAAAGCTGAGTTTCAGGATGGCAAAAATGCATGTAAGACCGATGAAAATTGCAAAGAATGTATTTAGCATCAAAAAAGCTATCTTACGGCCTTCCGAATGCACATAATCTTCAATAATGACCTGCATCCCTAAACGCATGTGATAAACAACCGACAAGATTAAGAGCAACATGACGATCGAAACGATCGGAGAAGCCAAATAGGCCCTAACGGCCTCATAATCTTGACCGGCATATGCAATTAATGAAATGAGGAAAAAACAAACAAGAACAATATTGGCAATTGCGGTCATGCGTTGCCACCAGAAATGATCAGAACCTTCCCTAGCGGATCCAAGACCGCGAACACGCGAAAGTGGTGTCTGCATATTCATTTTTCACCCTCCTCCTGCGGCCATATTGCCGATGGCCCAAACAACAGCAGTTAGCCCAAGCGAACCCAACAATGTCATTCGTGCCATGATTTCTACTGTTCTGAGGTCAAATCCACGACCGGTATCCCAGATTAGATGCCTTATACCGCCCAGCATGTGGTGGATAACAGCCCATGTATAGCCAAAGAGAATAATCCGGCCTATGGCGGAGCCAAAAATGCCGTTGACGAAATTGAAATATTCCGGCCCGATTGCCGCCGCTATCAGCCACCAGGCCAACAAAATTGTTCCAAAATAAAGCGCCGCCCCCGTTGCCCGATGCGCAATTGACATCATCATAGTCAGCATTGGCTTATAGATCTGGAGATGAGGAGAGAGTGGCCGTTCGTTAGATGAGTGTGAGTCCGCCATAATTGTTCCTTCAGAAGGCATTTCTTTTGTTTTTGGCCTATGCCTCTGTTTGTACCGCGATGCAACAAAACCGGCAATGCCCTGAATAGATAAATTTTTACAGAAGATCAGAGCTTCCAAATGCCTGAAAAATTACAAAGGCTATATTGTTTTGAAAGGCCCCGTTACGCGATATCTGTTTTAGTTTTACCCGTAAGCATATGATATTTCAAATATTATTATGGTTTTTGCTACCGGCGATGTTAGACAGCTATAAGTGTATGACACAAACAGACGTTTAGTGCCATTAATGGTCAGTAAAGGAACCCAAACGGCAAACTGAAAATTCGACATGTTAATTCGTGAAGAAACTTACAATGATCTATCTGCCATTAGACGTGTCGTTGAGGCGGCTTTTGGGCAAGAAGAAGAAGCTGATCTGGTAAATGCATTGAGACAGTCTGGAGATATTGCGATATCGTTGGTGGCAGAGGATAAGGGTGAAATTGTTGGTCACATCTTGTTCTCTAAACTGCAATCGCCTGACCAGTGTATAGCGCTGGCTCCCCTTTCAGTAACACCAAGCCGTCAAAACCAAGGTATCGGATCAAAGCTCATTCATGAAGGCTTGGCGCGAGCAAAAGGTGAGAGTTGGCAAGCCGTGTTTGTTGTCGGAGAGCCAGAATATTACGAACGCTTTGGGTTTCGTACTGCTGTAGCGGACAAGTTTGAAACCAAATATCCGAAGCCTTATTTTTTGGCTTTAGAGCTGACACCATGTTCTCTCAGTGAACGCATCGGTACTGTGACCTACGCATCTCCATTTCTGGCATTAGATTAGCGCGGCAATAACACCCAATAATCTAAATCAAGAATAACACCGTCTTCGTAATCCTTTTCGTCTGCTCTGTATGGGAAATCCTTGCATGGTAGATCTTTGGTGGCCAGGGTGCGAAGTCTCAAAGCGCCCATATCATCGCGTCCGGAAAGCTCTGATTTCTGCAAAACCTCCGACCAAGCATAAACCGTATCCCCGGCAAAACACGGCGCAACGTGACGCCCGCCGTTGATGGCTGCCACATGAAACGCATTGCCAAGGCCGTTGAAAGACAGGGCACGGGCCAATGAAATGACATGCCCGCCATAAATGAGCCGTCGTCCAAAGCGGTCTTCTGCTTGCACATGTTGATTAAAATGCACCTTTGCGGTGTTTTGATAAAGGCGCGTCGCCATTTGATGCTCGGCCTCTTCAATGGTCATGCCATCAATATGGTCGATTTTTTCGCCAATTTCATAGTCACCCCAGAAGTGCGGAGCACCGGAAAGGTCTTTATCCCATGCTTCTTGATTGATGACCGGACAAGTCTCACCCAATGTGTCTGGCTCGACATAGTCTGGAAGGTCTGGCAGAACTGGTTCCGGTGCAGGTGAGGCAACGTCACGTTTACGCACCATCACCCAACGGACATAGTCAAGAACGACCTCTGCGTCCTGGTTAAAACCTTTCGAGCGGACGTAAACAACACCGGACTTACCATTTGATGTTTCTCTCAGGCCAATCACCTCCGACCGGGAGGTAAGTGTATCGCCTGGATAAACAGGCTTAAGGAACCGGCAATCCGCATAGCCGAGATTGGCAATCGCATTCAATGAGATATCCGGCACTGTCTTGCCAAAAACAATGTGGAAAACAAGCATGTCATCGATCGGAGCGCGCGGATAACCAATAGCTTCAGCAAATTTGTCTGAGGATTGCACTGCAAAACGCGCCCCATAGAGGCTTGTGTAGAGGGCAACATCACCTTGGGTCACCGTTCTTGGTGTTGCGTGGCGGAGTATCTGCCCAATGGAAAAATCTTCAAAAAAATTGCCAGAGTTTGTTTTTGTCATATTTTATCGTCCTAAAGCCTAGCCGTTTGGTATTACTGCTCCGACAATACGATATCATCGGAGTACTTACCCTCAGTCTGTTTGACAATGGCTTGGCCACAGAGAACCCGTTTATTCTCAGTATCGTAAGTCAATGTGGGGGACCCATGGAGCTCCCAACCCTTGTTCAAGGCTGCAGAAACCCGTTTGCAAAAGCTAACATCATCCGGACCGGTTAAATAGCGATAGAGCTTCATGACTCGCTGACCTCCTCAATAGCGTCGGCAATTGCAACCGTGCGCCGGGCAATCTCAGCATGGAGCAGCTCTACCATACGTCCATCCAGGGAAATTGCTCCCTTACCCTGGTTCTCTGGCAGTTCGAAAGCCGCAATGATTTTACGTGCCCAATCAATGTCTTCTACACTTGGCGCGAAGATCTCATTACAGGGATCAATCTGACCGGGATGAATCAACGTTTTACCATCCATACCGATATTGCGGCCATGGCGGCATTCGGCCTTGAACCCTTCTTCATTGCGAAAGTCATTATAAACGCCATCAATAATATCAAGGCCGTAGGCCTTGGCCGCCGCAACCGAGGTTGAAAGCCAAGCCAAAATAGGTTCACGGTCGGCGGTCAAGCGAGCGCCCGTTTCCTTGGCAAGATCATTGGTGCCCATAACAAAACACGACAAGGGTATCTCAGATTGAAGCGCCGTTTCGGCGATGGCCTTGGCGTTGAGCATGGCCAAGGGCGTTTCCATCATGGCCCAGAGTTTGGTTGTCTCTGGTGCGCTTGCCGCTTTCATAGCTTGAACTGCGTCCTTAATATCTTCAGGTGCGCTGATCTTGGGGACAAGGATCGCATCAGGCCTGGCAAGAGAAGCCGTTTTTATATCCTCTTCTCCCCATTGCGTTTGTAAGCCATTAACGCGGATGACCACCTCCCGCCGACCATAACCACCGGTTTTTGCCGCCTCATATATATTTTGGCGGGCCTCCGCCTTTGCATCGGGGGCAACGGCGTCTTCAAGATCAAAAATCAAGCAATCCGCTGCAAGTGACTTTGCTTTCTCTAAAGCACGCGTATTCGAACCGGGCATGTAAAGTACACTGCGGCGTGGTCTATGATCTGCCATATTTCATCTATCCAAAGTTAAGATTGCTATGCATTCATGAATGTAAATAAATTGTGCGGTTGCGAAATTACCCAAGCTCGTGCATGCAATCCACTCTTCTTTTCAAATTTTCATGAATACTCCGGGTTTAAAACTCATGGCGACAATTCTTTCAATTTCCTCCCAGGTTATCCGTGGTCATGTCGGCAATAAGGCCGTACAGTTTGCTTTAGAAAGATTGGGGCATGTTGTTTGGGCTTTTCCGACGATTCTTCTCTCAAACCATCCTGGGCATCCGCATTTTGCCGGACAGAAAACGGACGTTGCACAGCTTTTTGATATGCTCGACGCTTTATCCACAAATGGCTGGCTTAGCGAGATTGATGCCGTCTTAACCGGCTATTTGCCAAGCCCCGAACATGTCCACTTTGCCGCTGAGGCCGTAATGCGTATCCGATCCCATAAACCGAATGCGCTCTATCTTTGTGATCCGGCTCTCGGGGATGACCCAAAAGGGCTTTACGTCGAAGAGCGTGCCGCGCAAGAGATCCGTGACAGATTATGTCCACTTGCTGATATCATCACACCCAATCGTTTTGAGTTGCAATGGCTTAGCAATAAACCCGTAACAAGTGAAACTGATGCAATTCATGCGGCAAGAAGACTCAAATGTTCTAGAGTCTTGGCAACATCAACCCCTTGCGAGCAGATAAATAGGCTGAGTAATTGTCTTCTTGCAGATAATCATAGCCTTAGGAGCGTGGTAGAACGCCTTGCAGATGCGCCTCATGGTACAGGCGATTTGATGGCAGCTCTCTTTTTAAGCCATCTTATAAGGGGCCAAGATGATCATCAGGCAGTAGGTCTCGCAACGGCCAGCGTCGAAGCTGTCTTACAGGCAAGTGAAAACTCTGATGAGCTTTGCTTGATTGAGAGTCAGGAGGCATGGACCAAGGCAACGGCGTGGCCTGTTGAAACTTTAAAACCTCAAATTTAGCGGCCCCAGCGCAATTTATAGATAAGGCCAAGAGAAGCATAAAATTGGTCTTCGGTCTCTATGACGGGGCTATCTGCTGCATCACCCAATAGGCGGGCATAGGTGCCTTTTGCTCTAAATGTCCAATTTTCTGTCAATTTTACTTTCGCTCCAAGCTCGACATGGACATCTTTAATGCCATCACTTGCGGAAAATGCTGGAAGGCCTGACGCTGCTGATTGGGCGGCGGTCACACCAAAGTAGGTGCTCATATAATCATCGTCTGCATAAGTCGCACCGACACGCCCGGTTAATGTTAAAGCTTCTGATACGGGTCTCTCAACTTCAACACCGAACCGAAGCTGAAAACCGGTGTCATCATCACCTGTCACCTGATCATGGTAAGAGATATCAAACAACAATGCGTCAATGCGATAACCGGCATAACCGCCGAGAACAATGCCGTCATCAATATCGCCAAGCCCGTTTAGCCTGGGTGAGTCATCCTGATCACGGCCAAAATTATACCCTCCCAAAGGCCCGGCCTCGAAGCCATTCCAATCAAAGAGCCTGAAACGGATGTCATCTGCACCGCGAACTTTAACGCGCCTTGCCAAGCCAGATAAAGGGCCGTCACCTTCGCCTAAGAGGGGAAAAAGGTAAGGAAACCCGATGACTTCATAGTCTTCAGAGCCCTCATATTTGGGCTTAATGAGCGCAAAACCGCCAATGGCAAGGCCAAAAGACGTATCATCCTTATAGCTATAGCCACCCGCCCTAAGATCTGTTGCGGCAAAAAACATAGAAATTAAAATCACGAAGCCGAATGCGCTGGATTTAACTCTACCCTTGTTTAAGCTCACAAAACCCATGCCCCATACCTTTTAGGTTTGTTTTAAAGAGTTATTTAGCAAAAACAGCATGGCGCGTCATCCTTTCAAGATTGTAAATATTTTGCCGGTGTATGACTTGTTGAAACACTCAGGATGACCAAATGTAGACGTTTTGCTGGTTTCAAGCCTCTTGCCTTCCGGAAAAAGCCGTATTAGGTGAAAGCTAAGAATTAAGGAGCAAGAGAAATGGCCGGACCTAGGACCCTTTATGATAAAATTTGGGACGATCATTTGGTTGATGAGCAGGATAATGGCACATGCTTACTTTATATTGACCGCCATTTGATCCATGAAGTGACGAGCCCGCAGGCATTTGAAGGGTTGCGCATGTCCGGCCGCCAGGTACGTCAACCTGAAAAAACACTTGCGGTTGTTGACCATAATGTCCCAACGACGGACCGCTCCCTTGGTATTGACGATCCTGAATCGGCATTACAAGTTGAAACGCTTGCAAAAAATTGTGCCGAATTTGGCATTGATTATTTTGATGAGGTCGATCCCCGGCAAGGCATTGTCCATATTATTGGTCCGGAACAAGGCTTCACTCTTCCCGGCACAACCATCGTTTGCGGCGATAGTCATACCTCAACCCATGGGGCTTTTGGTGCGCTTGCCCATGGCATTGGAACTTCTGAAGTTGAACATGTGCTGGCAACCCAGACTTTGATCCAAGCAAAAGCCAAAAACATGCAGATCAATGTAGAAGGCATTCTGCCAGGCGGAGTTACCGCAAAAGATATTATTCTGGCGATTATCGGCGAGATTGGCACAGCAGGTGGAACCGGCCATGTCATGGAATATGCAGGTGAGGCGATCCGCTCGCTTTCTATGGAAGGACGCATGACCGTTTGCAATATGTCCATTGAGGGTGGAGCCCGCGCAGGCCTTATCGCGCCGGATGAAAAAACATTCGCCTACCTGGAAGGCCGTCCGCGTGCGCCTAAAGGCGGTGCTTGGGAACAAGCCCTTAGCTATTGGAAAACACTCTACTCTGATGAAGGTGCGACGTTTGATACTGTGGTGAACCTTGATGCAGCAAATCTGCCGCCCTTGGTAACTTGGGGCACAAGTCCCGAAGATGTGGTCTCCATTACCGGTAAAGTACCGGACCCGGCCAGTGTTGACGATGAAAACAAGCAGATATCAATGCGCCGTGCTCTCGATTATATGGGCCTTACACCTGGTACAAAAATTACAGACATAGCTGTTGACCGTGTGTTTATTGGTTCTTGCACCAATGGACGTATCGAGGATTTACGCACTGTCGCCAAGGTCGTCTCTGGCAAACATGTTAGTGAGAATGTAAACGCCATGATCGTGCCGGGCTCAGGGCTTGTTAAAGAGCAGGCTGAATCGGAAGGGCTCGATGAAATTTTCCGTGCTGCTGGTTTTGATTGGCGTGAACCGGGGTGCTCGATGTGTTTGGCAATGAATGCGGATAAGCTCTCGCCACAGGAGCGCTGTGCTTCAACATCAAACCGCAATTTCGAAGGCCGCCAAGGCCGTCAGGGCCGCACCCATCTTGTCTCTCCCCTCATGGCAGCCGCTGCCGCCATTGTAGGGAAATTCGTGGATGTGCGGGATTTTCACTAGCGCGAGATGCCGAGCTAATGCGCCAACACGATAAAATCCGAATCCGGACGTGTCTCGTGACTAATTCCATTGTCTGAAACCACAAGAGACGAACCAGGTGTCAATAAATCGGAGAGCGTTATCCGCAGAGATTCAGGAATTTCAATACGATTAAGCGCTTCATGAGCTGAACGCTCTATACGTTGTTGAGCTTCAGCAAGTGCTACCAAATCATCATCCTTTAATTCTGCACTTAAGCTTTGATCTTTTGGAACTTCTTTTAATGTCAGCACCTGCCAACGCGCTTTAGCTGCATTTTCTCCAAAATGCATTGCCGTAAAAATATGTGTGCCTAAAGGCTTCGACGCGTGTTTGATATGAAGAGGCGCATCAAAAAGATCAACCGTGGCTTGGCGAACATAAATATGTCCGACGGATGGCTTCCCCTCGCCTGCAACACGAAATATCTCATCAATCAAATCATCTGAAATTGTGCCGGATTGCGGAAGGCCTGCCACTTTCTCAAATAGCTTTATGGCCGAGACCGTTTGTGAACCTATTAGCCCATCGATAGGCCCCACATCGTAGCCAAGCTTTGATAAAATACGCTGCACATCTTTCATCCGCTCTCTGCCTGTACGGCGGGTTATTAGGATGCGAAGGGGCGATTTCGAGCGTGTTTGTATTCTGTTCAGTCTCGTGAACGTCTTTTCGAGATCGGCTAACTGCTCATTTTCTGCAGATATTGTGTTATTAACAACAGGTTGCTCACTTTCCACTACGCTTGTCATGCTGGTGTAACGAAGCAATCTCCTCATAAGGGTCAGTGTTTGAGTATTTCTTACCTTAGACCCCCAACGTGTTTCTTTTACACCATCGTTATCAATAACTTTGGTCTCGTTCTTCAAAAATCTTTCTACTGACATCGGCTGAAAAAGCGTGGCATGCTCGATTTCAGAAGGTCTTGCCCCACTATCTGAAACAACGACTTGGGCGCCTCGACGCGTGACTTTAAAAAGGTTTCTGGCAAAACTATGAGGCAGCCGGATGCATCCATGGGAAGCCGGATAATTTGGTACATGGCCTGCATGAAGTGCCATGCCTGACCAGGTAATCCGCTGCATATAGGGCATGGGGGCATTGTCATAAAGGTTTGAGTAGTGACGGCGGCGCTTTTGAAGAATACTAAATACACCGGCAGGCGTACGATAGCCTGGACGGCCACTGGAAATTTTTGAGGATGCAATTAACTTGCCGCCCTTAAAAACTTCTATGCGCTGGCGAGGTAGAGATACGATAAGCTGCATCGGCCCCTTGAGAGACTCATCAATTTTCCAAGGTACCGGAGAACTTATGGCTTTCCGACGATTTTTCCGCCGCGGATAATATGGCTGACTTCTTCTCCGTTGGTAAATTCGCCGATAAGAGCGTTTTTTTCTCGTTCTCGAGCGTTGCCTTGTTGTGAGTGCTGCACGTGTTATTGGCGGGTCGCTATGAACTCGATAACCTACAAAGGTTTGTGCGAACGCAGAAGATCCAGTTTGGGACATAAAAATGGAAAAACCTAATACCCCAATTGCCAAAAAAAACAGCCTCATAGCTTTCACAACCCCATCCCTTATCTTATCTCTCAATAACGACGATGCCTCTATCTTAGAACGCTAATTTTGGAAGTTATTCGTCAAAATTAAGTGATAAGCCGAATCTGGATAAAATTCGATTAATGCGTGGCCAAGGTGTCACAGTTCTTTTGGTCTAGGCGATTAGCCTGTGAACAGTCTTTGGGCTCGTTAGATGTAATCAGCTCTCGATCACAATTTTCGGTGCTGCTGGCTGAGCTCCAGATTGATTACGCCCAATCTCATCCCAAGCTAGACGGGCGATCTCTTTATAAATTTGTGTGTGAGGCGAGTCTGGTGCGCTGACCACGACAGGTTGGCCGGCATCGGATTTCTCACGGATATCCATATGGAGCGGAACTTCGCCGAGGAAGGGCACACCTAATTTCTCGGCTTCCATCTTTGCCCCGCCATGGCCGAAAATATTGGAGCGCTCGCCACAACTTGGGCATAGGAAATAGCTCATATTCTCAATAATACCAAGAACAGGCACATCGACCCGGCGGAACATATTAAGCCCTTTACGAGCATCTATAAGGGCCAGATCCTGCGGCGTCGAGACGATGATAGCGCCTGCAAGCGGGACCTGCTGGGCCATTGTGAGCTGCGCATCACCAGTGCCGGGGGGCATATCGACAATGAGAATATCCAACTCACCCCAAAGCACCTCTTTAAGCATTTGCGAAAGGGCAGACATTACCATGGGGCCCCGCCAAATCATCGGCGTATCCTCCTCGACCAAAAACCCCATGGACATGACACTGAGCCCGTATCCTTGCATAGGTTTAAGGACATTACCTTGAACTGGCTGCGGGCGTCCTGTCAGCCCAAGAAGCCTTGGCATGGAGGGGCCATAGATATCAGCATCCAAAATGCCAGTTTTCAGGCCATTTTCTTGAAAGGCAAGAGCCAAATTAACAGAAGTGGTAGATTTGCCAACGCCCCCCTTGCCTGATGCGACGGCTACAATATTTTTTACACCTGGTACCCCTGCAAATTGCTGACCTCCGATTGCGGCGCCGGGGCCTGTACCAGGCTGCATCACCCTTTGTCCGCCAGGTGGAGAGGACCCTAAAGGCGAACGGGTTTGACCATTGCCACGCGTAGCCTCGCCCGCTTTCCGATCTGCTGTTAACGTAACCGTAACAGCTTCTACACCGTCTAAATCTTGTACGACTTTCTCTGCTGCCTGACGTAAAGGTTCAAGCTCTTCTGCCCGATTGGGATCAACGGTAATAGAAAAATAAACTTTGCCTTTATGAATAACAACTTCTGAGATCAACCCAAGTTCAACGATATTGTCTTCTAAATCAGGGCCTTTAACCCTTTTGAGCGCGTCAAGTACGCTGTCTTTGGTAAGTATATCTGTCATGGCCTTGGAACTTGATTCCTTATTCAACGTGCATAAGCAGGATTTATACCACAATCTATATCGAAGGCCTTATACCAACATGTCGGGACAACGCATATAACGTTAAGTTTACGTGTTAGACTTTGGCCGTGGTGATTGAATGATCTTCATGACCTAATCTAACATAAGGAGGATATGCTTTTGGATGAATTTTCTGTCCGCCCGGACCCAGATGATGATCGCCTGTCCGTTAATGTGTTGGGTCTCGACCAGAATGGGAAGTCTATTAATACCTCAGTGGTTACTGAGCGGCCGCTAACGCTTTTTTTGAATGGACAAGAGATCATCACGATGATGACTATTGGGGATCATCCCGATCTCTTAGGTATAGGTTATCTCCTAAATCAAAATATGTTGAAAGCGGATGATGAGGTCACGGCCATAGAATATGACGATGAGTTGGAGGCTGTGGTTGTGCGGACCGAGCGTCAGACCAATTATGAAGAGAAGCTCAAAAAGAAAATCCGCACATCCGGCTGCGCGCAAGGTACGGTATTTGGTGATTTGATGGAGGCATTTTCTACGGTTGAACTTAGCAAGGATATGGAGGTCCGGACATCCTGGCTTTACGCGCTGCAGAAAAAAATAAACACCAGCCCAAGTCTCTACCTCAAAGCGGGTGCGATCCATGGATGCGTGCTCTGCAAAGAAGACAAACCGCTGATTTATGTGGAAGATGTCGGCCGGCACAATGCAGTTGATAAAATAGCGGGCTATATGTTCTTAAACAATATCGCGCCAGAGGATAAGATTTTTTACACCACAGGGCGGCTCACCAGCGAAATGGTGATCAAAACAGTCAAAATGCGAATTCCCGTTCTGATGTCCCGATCCGGTTTTACTGCTTGGGGCGTCGATCTCGCTCGACAGGCAGGACTAACGCTTATTGGCCGTATGCGTGGCAAACGGTTTGTCGTGCTCTCTGGAGCTGAACGTATTCATTTCGATCTCAATCCCGAGGCGGTTGGCGAAGAACCTTCTAACCTACAACGCAAAGCAGGTCGCCCAATTAATGGGGCTTGATTTGCATTATTTCAACATAGATTCAGCTTCGGCCTATGGCATTACTTGAAAGCAATTCATTACCCGAACCCCTTATCGGCTTGCTATTGGCCGGTGGTCAATCTCGGCGCATGGGCGGCGGTGATAAGTGTCTTCTTAAGCTTGGAGGGGAACCTTTACTCACTCACATTATCAAGCGGCTAAAGCCGCAAGTCTCAACTATGCTCATCAATGCCAATGGCGATCCAGGGCGGTTTGCAGAGTTTGGCCTGCCCGTTATTGCAGATTCGGTAGAAGGTTTCGCTGGACCTCTTGCCGGTGTTTTAGCGGGGATGGTATGGGCACGGATGAATCAGCCAGAAACCCGCTGGGTTGTTACAGCCGCAACAGACACACCCTTTTTCCCCGCTGATTATGCTGAAAAACTCTTACAGTCTGTAGATAACACTTATCCGTCAATTGCATTGTCTACATCTCAGGGGCGTTCCCACCCTGTTTTTGGCCTCTGGCCAACTGCACTCGCGGAGGATCTTGACCAGGCGTTAAGGTCTGGTGTGCGAAAAGTCTTGGATTGGACGGATCATCATAACACATGCCTGGTAGAATTTTTGCAGATTGAAATCGGCGGTGAGAAGCTTGATCCGTTTTTCAATGTCAACCGGCCGGAAGATTTGACGCAAGCTGAAACCCTTATTGCCGAGGCGGCTCTATGACAGCACCCGTTTTTGGTATTATAGGTTGGAAAAACTCAGGCAAAACAACGCTTGTGGCCCATCTCGTCGCGGAATTTACAAAACGCGGCTTAACTGTTTCCGCAGTTAAGCATGCTCATCATAGCTTCGATATCGATCATAAAGGCCGTGACACCTATAAACTCAGAGAAGCAGGCGCGCGGCAAGTTGCCATTACATCTCCCAAACGTTGGGCGATTATGCATGAATTGCGTGATGAGGATGAACCGCCTTTTGAGGAGATCCTTTCACATATTAGTTCATGTGACTTGGTCTTGGTTGAAGGGTATAAGAAAGGTCCCTTCCCAAAAATCGAAGCGCGTAGCAGCCGAGCCTTAACGCAGGAGCCGCTTGCAGAGAACGATCCACATATTATTGCTATTGCTTCAGACGAAGAGGTGGAGAAAGGCTCTTTACACTGGTTTAATATTAATGATGTCCCGGCTATTGCCGATTTCATTATGAGACATCTGGAGATAGACACTCGCAGATGACCGAGAAACTACTCGATGATTGTTTTCTCCATGATAAGGACCGGCTGACTCACAGCGAGGCTCTCGCTATTCTACGTCAACGTGTTACGCCTATCGCAGCAAAAGAGAAAATATTGCTTGATAAGGCGGCAGGGAGAATATTGGCGGAAGATGTCCGGGCGACACGTCCTATACCGGGCCATACAAATGCGGCCGTTGATGGCTATGCTTTCGCATTTGCAGATTATGACAGCGAAAATGGCTCACGCTTTCCTATCAGCACACGCATTGCAGCGGGTCATTCGGCAGAAACATCCCTTAAGAAAAAAACGGCTGCGCGTATTTTTACCGGCGCTCAATTGCCCGATGGCACGGACACTGTCGTCATGCAGGAGGATACAGAAACCAGTGATGAGGGAGGTGAAGCATGGGTAAAAATTCCGCCTGGGCTTAGATCCGGCGCCAATCGCCGCTTAGCGGGAGAAGATGTCGCTAAAGGTGAAATACTCGCAAAACAAGGAAATCGTCTTCGCCCGCAAGATCTCGCAGCCATAGCCTCGACCGGGATTGATCAAGTTACCTGCTATGAGCCTTTACGCGTCGCTTTATTGTCAACAGGGGACGAAATTATTAGACCGGGCCAGGATTTACGGGCGGGTCAGGTTTATGATGCCAACGCCCCTATGCTACAAGCTCTGATTGCGGCAACCGGTGCAGACTGTATGGATATAGGGGTTTTACCCGACACCGAAGAAGCTGTTTTTGATGCGCTTAAATTTGCTGGAGAAAAGTTCGACGCTCTCATTACATCAGGTGGCGCAAGTCGCGGCGAAGAAGATTATATCGTTAAAACACTTGACCGGATCGGCAGCCTGCATATGTGGCAAATTGCGGTAAAACCCGGTCGTCCCATGTCTTTTGGCCAGATCGGTGACTGTGTTGTCACAGGGTTACCAGGCAATCCGGTCGCTGTATTTGTTTGCTTTCTACTTTATGTCCAACCTCTTCTCATCCGGCTCTCAGGTGGGCATTGGCCGGAGCCTTTGCGTTTTCGTGTCAAAGCCGGTTTTTCCGTAAAAAATAAAAAAGCGGATCGGAGAGAGTTTTGGCGAGGCTTCTTGGAGAAGAACAGCCAGGGCGAGAATTTTGCACAAAAGTTTCCTCGTGACGGATCTGGCCTCATTTCCTCACTCCGGGCGGCTACCGGGCTTATTGAGGTGGCGGAAGATGTGACCGGAATTGAAGTGGGAGACGAGGTGGATTTCATCCCACTCTCCGAATTCGGGATTTTTCCCAAATAGCTGGAAAACCCAAAGCCCCATAAATTAATTTTCTAGGAATGCCATATTTTCGGTCCAATTCCATGTGCCTAAATAAGACAGCAAGGATGAGTACGGTCAGCTACTAAATGGCGCATGAGTATCACGCCAAGACCGATAAAATCTAACATCAAGAGAAAGAGCCGTCATATCAGACCGCAATAACGACCCGCAGTTAAACAGGCAAAAAGGTTTTGGCTGGAGGGAATCTTAATATTAAGCATATTAAGCCCTGAATTGAGGTTGTTGCAGTCTCCAATATGACCGGCTTCGAGACGTAATATGTTTGAGGCATTACGCTTTGTAGTGCGTATCGTCGAAGGTATCGTTGCTTTGTTTCAAGGCAGCATACGGCTGGCTATACGTGCAATAGACTGTATTCCACAAATTCCAAGATGGTTGCGGTATATCACATTTCCTATTCTCTCTTATGTTCTGCTTACTTTAATCCTTGTTTATCCATACGCCTTTATTCGGGGCTGGACAGGGCAAGCCTGGCATACGGATGTGCTTAAATATGCAAGTGAACGGTGGCTTGCCACCGCTCTTTATGATGCTAAAGGCCGCTTTGTCGGAACCTTTGATCCACGAATGGACTCCAAACGGGATGTCAATTACACCGCACTGCCTATTGAATTGCCAGGTGACGATTACATAGCTAGTCCTGATCACAAATCTATTCCGGTTCGAGCTATTCCAGAACATTATTGGCAATGCCTGAAATATCATGAGGACCGCAGGTTAGGCAGTGCACTTAATCCTTTTGGCATTGATTTTTATGGCGTTCTTAAGATTCCCTACAGCACATTGAAACGATCCATTTCATCTAGGCGCTTGCACCTTGGCGTAGGCGGTTCGACAATTCCAATGCAACTTGTTCGCGCGATCTACAAGTTGACGCCGAGCCGTGGTGAAGGCGTCTCGGGAAAAATCAGTCGCAAATTTATGGAGTGGTGGTATGCACCGGTCATCTATAGAGCGTTGTCACGAAATGGCGACCATAAACTACTAAAACGCTGGGCGGCGGATCACCTTCCTCTCGCGCAGCGCACCGGCGGTCCACCACTTTACGGCGTTGAGCAAACAAGCCGCGTTGTCTTTGGCAAACCGGCCTCAAGCCTCACCAAAGCAGAGCAATTTGTCTTAGCAGGTGCGGTAAACCATCCCATTATACTTCTTCCCGGCAGTAAGCGGCTCAATCGCGTTCGGTTAGATGCTTGGCGTAAAATCATACTGGTCAGAGCGCATAAATGTGCGATTACCCTGCTAGATCAAGGCAGCGCTCAGATCGAGGTAATCGCAGAGCTTGACAAGCTTGCCGACGGACCACCCGATCCGCGTGTTCCACCAAAAATTAATGAAACACTGCTTGCCTATGCTCCAAAATTGGCAAAACGTGCTCGCGCAAATCCGATTCTCCGTGCCCATATTTTAGCTCCCGCCATCCGTTACGGTGTGCGCAAGGAAATGGAGGACATTTACGGCTTTGATTGGCGGGATTATGTACGTGGTGTCAATCTTACACTCGATGTTTCTGAGAATTTGCGGTTCCGCGAACGCGTCAAAACAGGTCTGGCTAAACTGCAAAAACGCTATCAAACTTCAATAAATCACCCTTTTTCTCTCAATATGATGGCTGCCTCAAAAGATGGAAACCAATCAGTTCCGGATATTGTTGTTGTCGCGGCCAACGCAAAAGGTGAGATCGTTCGATATTTCGATTCAGGATATTCAGCACCCTATTTCGGGTCCTGGAATGCTTTTAATCGCGAAACCGGAGGTTATGAGCCAAATCAAGAAAGCCGAGCTATTGCCTCTATTGGTAAGATGCTTGCGGCTATCGCTATTGCGAATGTACGAAAAGACACCCTGGACACTCTATATATTGATACGAACGCGCCTGAAAGGGGGCTTGAAAGTTGTCGGCGACGGGGTGGGTTGCGCCGTGGGCGGCGCGCTGAAGTTGTTTTTGCATGCTCGCTCTCCAACCCGCTTGAGAAGCGCCTTGCAGGCCTTGGCCAAGAGATCAGCGGCAAACTTGCGCGTAATTTTGGCTTTACAATGCCGCCCAATTTCGATTTGGCGGAGGAAACACCAGCATCCACTGCAATTGTACGTGGTCATGTCACGGCAAGCCCGCGAACGGTCCATCGCATGGCCGGCACAATTTTGGCGTCATTGATAGGCCGGGCCAATAAGCCCCTTGAGTTACCGCATATCATAAAGCGGTTTGATCTCAATATTCAGAATAAGCAAGTCAATAGAGAAACACATACAACCGATATCGTTATTCCTGGAAAACTTATTCGCTCTGACGCACGTACACGTCTAATGTCCTTTCTTTCAGCACCACTTTGTTATGCGCACCGCGGACGAAAACACGGAACACTGAAGAGCCTTTCAGATTGGTGTGCAGCGCGGCGCAAAGATATTCGTTTACACTTTGCTAAGACCGGCACACATGTCAATCTCGATCATGATGCAACAGTCGATGTTTGGGTAGCGGGTGGCATACAGTTTGCCAACGGATCTGCTTACTCCTATGTGGTTCTTTTAGGGACAGGTAATTCGACAAAACCATTTGCCCAACGCCTTCATGCAGCTGATTTGGCGGCACCTCTTGCTCGTATTCTTCTCAAAGATCTCTCTGAGCATGCAAAAAAACGTTCACGAACAACACTCTCTCATGTACGGCCATAGAGAGGTCACAATGAGAAATTATTACAAAGGCTGATCTGAGCTTTTTCATGAAAATGTGGGGTTCACATGACAAAGCCGGATACCGTCGGGGGGCGGTTAGAACAATACGTTTCTACAGTAGCGTAATCATTGTTTAAGTGCGGGTCAGTTACGCGTTTGCTTCACCCGCCCTACTTATGGGAGCAATCTGGGTCAATTATGTTTTCGCGGAAAAGCCGCCAGGCAAACGCGGCACTGCGTATGGACAGGGTTATGGATGACCTGCCCACGCAACACCATCGGGGCAAACGTTCTAAGCCGTTTTTTCCATCTCTAACGAAGTTTCTGCTTATCCTTGGTTTGGGCTTTCTTTCCTGGCTCGCCACCTATACCGGCATGCTGGAACTTATTCTCGCCAACACTGGTGCTATTGATTTCTCAGTCAGAGTCGCCATTGGTTTCGCCGTCGCGATGCTGATGCTTATGATCATATATTTGTTGGATTCGCTCTTCTCCCCAATCAAATGGTGGCTCCGGTGTCTTTATCTTGTCGGCTATGTATTTCTCACTTTAATCTCAGTGGGTTTTGGCTTCGGATTTTACTGGAAATTTCTTGAAGCTAGGTCAGAAGCTACCCGGTCAGCTGAAAGCGCGGTAACTCAGGTTCAAACAGCCTTGCAGGGCGGACAGACCCGTCTTGAACAACTAGAAACGACGCTCGTATCTTTGACGGCGCTTTCTACACAAAAGGCCGAAGAAGAACGCACGAAAGGCCAGACCTGCCCCAAAAGTCCTCCCGGAGATGGACCCCGCCGTCGCTTGCGTGATGCGGATGCGAAAAATTTTCAATTTGCCGGAAATTTTGTGAAGAAACGCGCCGGTACCGTGAAAAACGATATCTCCGCCCTTAACACTGATCTTGCTAAGATCTCATCCGGCGATAAAACAACCGTTGATCCTAAGACCGGAACACGAAACGCATTTTTACGCGCCCTCAGTCATAAACTCGACTTGACTATTACGCGTTTCAATGCGTTTCGCACGGACCCTCAGCTTCGTCTTTTTCGCGATAACTTTTCTTCGCGGTCGAGTCAAACCGTTTTCGATAATGGGCGTGGTGGTAAATTTCGCTGCCCGGATCCGCAGTTGCAAGCCGCTTTAAGAGGTGTGGTCAAAGCCATAGATGGCTTACCGGAACTTGAAAAACCTAAAATTGCAGCCGTGGAAGGATCTGAAGCCATTGTTGAAGCGTTTCGACGGCTTGTCACAACAACGGCAGGTGTAATTACGCTGAAACTGCCGCCGACGCCGGATGAGCTGCGAACACTTCAACAAAAGGCCGTGCAAAGTGTGCGCAGTGGTGCCCCACGTAATCCGGCATTGCATCGTCAGGCTGGTCTTGGCGAACGAGATTATATCCCCCTCTTTGTCGCAATATTCGTTGATTTTTGCATCCTCCTGGTTTCCGTTAACCGTCCGGTGAACCGGTTACAGAATATAGTTCATGCCGCCCGAAACGCACGAGGAGCACAAATGCATGAAGTTCTCGACCGCTTCCATGAAGTCCATGAAGGAGGACGCAGTCAGAGGTTGGATGTTTTTCATGAAGTCATGTTTGATGCCGGTGGCGACCAATATGTCGCCGTGCCTCTCGACCTCAGAGACAAATCTGCAGATCAAGCGGATGAAGAACACGACAGAAAATTTATGCAGATACGCTATTTGTCGACGCTACTTGTCGCTTTGGAAGAGGCGGGACTTGTCAGCCGTTCGGTTCTTATTGGTGAGAGAGCGGCTCGAAAAAATTTAAAGAAACTCGGCAGTCGTTTCGCAGACGCTCCTTCTTTCCGGGTTTATCGCTTTACTAAGGGGGCATGGTCGGCAATCGTACTTGATGACATTATTGGTGCCTCGAGTAAGCTCCAGGCAGAAAAAATTGCTGAGATGCGCCGTCGGTCTCTTCAACCGGTATTAAGCCTGACAGCTCAGGACATGACAACTTCAAACGATTTATATCAGCGCTCAGCGGAAGATGGGGTGAATCGAAGATCTTTCACAGATCTTAAAGTTTCTTCCGAGCATGATGAAAGGCGTCAGGAGCCTTATTTTGAAAACAACATAAAGCAGCCTGTCACCACGGATGAAGACCCAGCTCCATCACCTCCTCCATTAAAAAATGCTGAAGACCGGCTTCATGGGCAGAATTCAGAGAATTTGGAGGTAAATACTTCATTACTAGCCACCCCACCCCCTCTGCCAGAAGAAAGAACTGACATCAGAAAAGAGGAGAGCAAAGAAAAGGGCGATAACGTCGTAATCACCCTCTTTAATGAGATGAACGATAACGATCAACTGCACTCCGCTCACGACAATCGACTTAATAATGATCCGCCAGAGCTGCCCCATTCATCAAATGAAATCCCAAATCAAGGCCTTATCACAGCTTTAACCGAGGTCATTCACGACATTGCGCTCAAACCAAATGATGATGCTGAAATGCAAAGCGCGGAGGTTGGTAAGAATCCGGTAAGACACGCTAAAATTGTAGATCATCATCCTGGCGGCGTATTCGAAATGGAGGCGACCTCATATGAGGAAAGAGAAAATTGGGACCAAGCCCACAAGCAAGGCTGGCGCGAACAGCACGATGCCCAGCTTCTGGCTGAATTATCGGAACCTTCTTGGAGTCAGCCAGAGATTAATATCGAGAAAATTGCAAGAACATTTGCCGCCAAGGGGGCCGCTAATGACAAAACGAAGGACTAATTATCAGGGTCAAACCGTAAAAAAATTCGAGATTCAGAAAAAAATAAGCCTTTCGACCAATTTTGACGCAAAGGCTCAAACATTCTTTAACCCACACCCTGTAATCCATAAGCATACGCAATGCTCCACAAACAATTTAACGAGTGCTGACGCGTTTGGTCGGCTACAGGGATTTCAATCGATGAGTTTTCATACGGACCTCCGCAATCACGCTGATTCTCATTATGAGTCTGTTGATGATCAGTTTGACGCTTTTATAAATCTCTACCTTACAACCCTCGAAAAAACGCCCGAGGCGTCTCAGGAAAATAGAGTTGTGACATTGATCGCCCGTTCTCCTGAATCGCCCGTCGCTAAAGCTATGCTGCGTCACACAGAAAAGCTTAATCGCGAGGATATCACTTTCAGAGTAATTTTTGCCTGTCTGAGCCTAACAGAAACCATTGCCCAGTGGCTTGATCGTGGCTCAGCTTTGTCAGCTGAAAAAGGCACTCAATATAT
This sequence comes from Methyloligellaceae bacterium, assembly GCA_965224165.1. GTDB lineage: Bacteria > Pseudomonadota > Alphaproteobacteria > Rhizobiales > CBDCYM01 > CBDCYM01. Next base: position 4,148,112 of record CBDCYM010000011.1, read on the forward strand.
GCGATGGGCTAGAAATCCAAACCTTTTGGATGCACATGAGCAACTCATTCTCGGCAAAACCATGTCTTGGTCTGGGGATGCCATGCGCCGATGCCCCGAAAGGCGGGCGACAATTGATGTCTTTGAAAAGAATTGTCCGGGAACAACAAGACTTGGCTTGCTTGCCTTTAATGCATTGTGGGAAGCATCAACCGCGATACCCGAGCGTCAACTCAGGCAACGCATTGCTGCGCTAGAATGCCAACCAGGCTTCAAACCTCTGACATCCGAGACCGCAGGAGAACTTTGGCCACCGCGCTTTTCGCAATGGATGCCAACCAGGCACTAGAGCATGTCGCATTTAGATGGAATCGCTAGAATGCTCTATCTTTTTGTTGTCGCATATCTTTTTTCGCAAAACCGGTACCCACTTTTGCGAGATATGCTCTAGCTTTTTGCCGTGCTTCTTATTAGCTTTGGCGAGGCTTTTGTTTTGCAAAAGCGGAACCAGACCGCAATTCAGGTTCCGACTTTCTCAGAAGCACTTTAATACCAAGCTGCCGTAACAACTCGCCGCCAAACACACAAAAGAGTTTGGCTAACAAAAACTTAACATCAATTCATGGGGTCGAGATTATTGTAGTCCCCAGCAATGTTCCCGTAATGGAGTAGAGAAATACGCATGACAAAATGGATGAAAGGTTTTCTTCTGTTTTTTTCACTCCTGCTATTTTTCTCTCTCTCGGCTTTAGGAGAAGAAAAAGATAAAGATAAAGAAAAAGACCAGATGCAGCCTGCATGCGAAAAGAAAATCTCTGCCACCGGAACGCCGAGCCAGCTAAAAACGATTGCACAACTCAACGCCATTATCGCTTGGATAAGGCAGGCGAAAAAATATGGTACAGAGTATACCGAATGGCGATACGCCAAAAATAGCGAGATCAAATGCAATAAGAGAGAGACATCGCTCTATCATATATGTATTGCAAACGGCAAACCTTGTCCCATACCATCTGTAAATAATACCGAAGAAGCTAAATAAGCGTCATTGATTAAATACATTAAATAAAGCTATAGAGTCTCCGATTCGAGAGAAGTGTAATTGGATACCTCTAAAAACCTTCCACCTTCCCCTGCCATCCGCCTAATTATCGCAGAATATTGCGGGTGGCAGGGGAAGATGGATAACCCGAAGGGAGTATTTAGAGGAGCCCAATTTATTATTCAATTGACTGTATCCATTTATGTTCATCAGAGCCCCAATAAGCTATTTGGTAAAGTTATTCGCTGTTTTAGTAGCCATTGTAGCGAGTATAAAACCTTGTGTGGCTGCCGACCCCCTACCAACTTTAGGTATTGAGATAAACCAAACCTCCGTTTCCGGCCTTTCTTCAGGCGCCTATATGGCGGGGCAATTTCAACTTGCACATTCCAAAATTATTGTTGGCGCAGGGATTGTCGCCGGCGGTCCGTATGGGTGTGCACAAAGCTGGCAAGCGAGATATTTTCCTTTTTGGCCAGGTGTCAGCAATTATAATCTTGCCCAGGCTCTCAATGGCTGCATGGACACGCAACTTGCTTTTTCTGACATCCCAAATCCGGCAACCCTTCTCAGCCGCGCTGAACGTCTTTCGCAAAACGGCGAAATCGATCCCCTAAGTAATCTTTTGGATGATCGCATCTATCTTTTTACGGGCGGTAGGGACCAGACCGTACAGTCACCAATTGTTCATGCAGTCAAAGTGTTTTATACGCTGGCAGGTGTGCAAAACACCCAAATCCGCCTCATCAGGAGAGAAAATGCAGGGCATGGCTTCGTTACTGAGGAAACAGCGTTAGACTGCGATTTGACAGAAAAGCCTTATGTGATCGACTGCGACTATGATCAGGCGGGCGACATTTTGCGGACAATCTATGGCGAACTTAGTCCCCGCTCTAACACCCTGTCTGGACGATTTGTGGCTTTTCGCCAAACCGACTTTTTCTCCACCGGAAGTCAAAACGGTCTTGCCGACAGCGGGACGCTCTATATCCCAAATGAGTGTGAAAATGGTTCCGGCTGTCGGGTTCATATTGTTTTTCATGGTTGTCGACAGTCGCAAGAAGAAGTTGGTGATGCATTTATAAAGGGATCAGGATTTGCTGCCTGGGCTGATACCAATCGGATTGTCTTGCTTTTTCCGCAAATAAAGAAGAGCATCTCCAATCCTAGGGGATGTTGGGATTGGTGGGGGTATACAACACTTGGATTTCATACAAAAAGCGCACCCCAAATAACCGCCGTCCGGCATATGCTAGACCGTCTCGCAGAGACCGCACCGCGTTGAAAACCCGCACCGAAAGGCAAGAGCACGCCCTCTCATACCACACCTTTGTTTTTCAAATTTCCAATCTGACTTTCGTCATATCCAAGGGCCTTCAAGATCTCGGATGTGTGCTCTCCAAGCTGTGGCGGGGCGGAACGAATCTGACATGGCGTTTCTGACATCTTGATTGGAAATCCAATTTGCGGGATACGCCCTTCAACAGGGTGTTCAACATATTGGAGCATATTGCGGTGACGCATTTGCGGGTCCTCAAAAAACGCCTCCTGCATGCTGTTGATCCCTGTAAAGGGAATGTCGCTTGGGGCAAGAAACGCAACCCAATCGTCACGCGTCCTTGTCAAGAAAAGCTTTTGGAGACGATCATGTTGTTCTTTGGCAGCCTCGCCAATGGGCCATTGATTGGCCTTAAGTTCGGGCAAACTGACAGCGTCGCAAAAACGTTCCCAGAAATGCTCCTCGACAATACCCAGCGCGACATAGCGGTCATCAGCGCAGCGATAAATGTTGTAACAAGGCACTTGTCCAATAAGAGGGTGTTCGCCACCTTTTGGCTCTATACCACCAAACAGATGTTCAGCGCCGTGAAAAGCGAGCCAAGAAAAAACTCCATCAGTCATGGAAATATCTATCGCTTGGCCTTCGCCTGTACGAGCACGTGCAATCAGTGCTGCAAGTATTCCTGAAACAGCTGTTTGTGCACCACCACCAATGTCAGCAATGGGTAGACCCGGAGCAATCGGCCCCTCATCCGCTTTACCAAAAAGCTGAAGTGCGCCAGCAATCGCCATATAGTTCAGATCGTGACCAGGTAAAAGCCGGTAAGGCCCATCTTGCCCGTAACCCGAGATCGAACAATATATAATCCTTGAATTTTCCTCTTTTAGAACGTTAAAACCGAGGCCGAGACGGTCCATCACGCCGGGTCTAAAACCTTCAAGCACTATGTCTGCCTCACGAATCAGCGATAGAAATATGTCTTTTGCTTTTGGCTCTTTCAAATTGAGTGTAAGGCTTTTCTTATTGCGATTGAGAAGAAGGAACGAACCGGACTCCTCTTTAGCCATTGGCGGGAAAGAGCGGTGATAATCGCCAATTTTCGGCTCCTCGATTTTGATGACCTCCGCCCCAAAATCCCCAAGCATCATCGAGCAAAAGGCTCCCGGAAGAAGTCGCGTCAGATCTAAAACCCGGATGCCTTCTAAGGGTTGATCTGCTGTCTCCTTTGCCGTTTTGACAGAACCCGTTTTTGCGTCCTCGCTCATATGCGTCTCGCCTTGTCTTGTTTATCTTTCCGCCAGAGTGCGAATATTCTCAAGTAAATCCCTGTCGACATTTATGCCATCACGTTTTGCAGCTTCACGTAGGTCAAAACGTTTGCTTCCTGGGAGTCGCGCTCCTGGTTCGTTTTCTATTTTCTGACAAAGTTCTTCAATGCGCTCCAAGACCCGGTCAGCGGGACCAAATGCACCCGGAGAGATCATAATCAAGAGTTGCCCAACTCCAGGTGGTGGCCCTTCACTTACAAAAAATGAACTGGCCTCATATCCAAAATTGGCTTGGATCAAGGCTCCCGCCAAGACCTCAATCATAAGCGCAAGAGCGGCTCCTTTTGCCCTACCCATGGGAACCATTGTCCCTTCTAAGGCAGCCTTGGCATCAGTTGTTGGGTGCCGTTCGGCATCAAAAGCCCAGCCTTCGGGGATCTCCTCGCCTTTTTGAGCTGCTTTCAATATATTGCCGCGCGCAACTTCTGAAAGCGCAAGGTCGACAATGATAGGTGGTTCTGACGGACGGGGCGCGGCAAAGGCTATAGGATTTGTGCCAAACAACGCTGATTTTCCGCCCCATGGTGCGATGGCTTTCGGTGTATTGCCAAAGAGCAGCGCAATAAATCCGGAAGTGGCGGCCCTCTCCACATGATGACCCGCCACACCAAAGTGGTGAGACCGTGTTATTGCAGCCGCTGCAATCCCGTGCTTCTCAGCAATCTTAAGCAAGTTCCGTTGAGCGAGATCAAACGCCGGATAGGCAAATCCATGACCCGCATCAATGAGAAGGGCGGTAGTTGAGGTCTGCTTAGCTGTGGGTGTGGCATGTCCATCAACCTTGCCGGATTGGGCCTGCGCGCTATAGCTTGGAATGCGGGAGAGACCATGACCTTTACGTCCATCAATTTCTGCAAGCATGAGCGCTTGTGTCACCGAGATGGCATTTAAAGAACTGACATTGGATTTTTCAAAAGCTTGTTTGACCAAATCCGCCAACACGTCTGTTTTCACTCTTGTTGTGGCACTCATGTTTTTGCCCTCAAGACTTTTAAGACATTTTGAGCTGTAAGGTCACTAACCCGCTTACTCGATTCAAGCGTTAGCCCCGCTATATGTGGTGTTAAAATGAGATTAGAAAGGCCTTCGAAAGCACGGATTTTTTCTGGATTTGCAGGCTCATCCTCATAAACATCAAGGGCTGCCCCGCCTAAATGGCCCCTATGGAGAGCTTCAACCAAGGCGGCTTCGTCAACAATGCCCCCGCGTGCCGTATTGATCAAAATAGTTCCCGGTTTCATCTTCTGAAGCGCTACAGAATTAATCACATTTCGGGTTTCTTCGGTCAGGGGAACGTGTAAGCTGATGATATCTGCGTTTGAAAGAATGGCCTCAAGGGAGCATTGTTCAGCGCGTTTCCAAGCCGGATGATCCTCTGGAAGTTTCGAGTCATAAGCCAGTACACGCATACCCAATGCGGTGGCGCGATCTGCAACAGCTTGTCCGATAATGCCAAACCCGATTAAACCCAATTTCCGCCCACTAATTTCTCCACCTTTAGCGAGAGCTTGGCGAGTCCAGTGGCCAGCAATAAGATCATGAGATGCCATAAATGCGCCGCGTGTGAGTATGAGAGCCGCTGCAATTACATACTCCGCGACACTTGCGGTATTGGCACCAGTTGCAGGGCAAACCTCTATACCACGTGCCGCACATGCCGTCATATCAATGTTATCCAGCCCGACACCTAGTCGGCCAATCACAAGCAGCTTTTGTGCCGCATCGAGAAGCTTCTGATCAACTTGTGTCTTATTGCGCACGATAAGTGCTTTTGCATCTTTGATAAGGCCGATCAATTCACTGCGCTTTTCGCTAAGCTCCTCGTCCCAATGAACGCTGAACTCAGATCGCAATGTCTCAACCGCTGCTTCATTCATGAATTCAGTGATCACAATGTCGGGCATGTTTTTGAAGCTCTAGGCACTCCGATAAAGCTTTGTCATAGAGAACTCCCGATGGCCTAAGGCTTCAGCCGCCGTTATCCGTCCATTTGCCGTACGGATAATATAATCAATGAGCGCATCACTTGCTTCATCCAGCGTCATCTCCCGGCGGAGAATTCCTGAAACATCAAGATCGATATGCTCCGACATGGTCCGCACCGTCCGCGGATTGGCAGAGATTTTTATGACCGGCAAAATAGGGTTGCCCACAACATTGCCTTGCCCCGTCGGGAACGTATGCACAACGTAACCTGCCGCTGCCATGAGTGTGACGCATTCAGCAGCTGCCGAAGAAGTATCCATAAAATAAAGACCGGGACCTTTGGCAGGTGGTTCCGCCGGTTTTAAGGCATCGATATAGGTGGATTTCCGGCCGATCTTTTCGAGATTGCCGAGAGCTTTTTCCTCGATGGTCGTTAAGCCCCCTTCGATATTACCCTTGGTCGGCTGGGATTCAGATAAATCATCTGTCTTAAATGGCTCAATAACTTCATCCATATAGGCTTGCCAAATCGCCATGAATTTCTCGCCGACCTCAGACGTTACTCCGCGGGCCTTACACAAATGTTCAGCACCAGTGATTTCAGAGGTCTCGCCAAAGACACCGTATATACCTTGTGGTATGAGCTTGTCATACATATTGCCTACGGTTGGACAAGATCCAAGGCCAGTGGTGGTATCAGACTCCCCACATTTAGTCGAAACCCAAAGGTCAGAAATCGGGCAGTCCTTGCGTTGGAGTTCGCTCGCCCAATGGACATACTCTTTGGCCTTCCGTGAAGCCGACGCAATCGTTGCGATATCACCGTTTTTCTCGATTGAAAAACCAGTCACAGGCTTCCCCGTTTCGGCAATACCATTGACAATATGCTCCGTCCATCCAGGTTCAATGCCGATAACGACAACAGCGGCCACGTTAGGGTTTGTACCTGTACCGATCATTGTGCGGAAGTGGAGATCGAGATCCTCACCAAACTGCAACCGCCCATAAGCATGAGGCAGAGCAAGTGTGCCTTGAATGTTGCTGGCAACAGATTCACACGCGGCATTAGAGATGTCATCTACAGGAAGAATAATAACGTGATTGCGTACACCAACCCTACCATTTTCACGCCGGTAACCCTTAAATGTGAGATCCGTCATATGCCCCTCCTACCAGCGTTTCGTTTTAAGGTTTTGTACATGGACATGCTCTCCGGTCTTCGCGTCGCCTACCATTTTGCCGATATCCTCGCCATATTTGATAACCGTGTCGCCGGCTTTGAGGTCTGTTAGTGCAACCTTGTGGCCAATTGGAATGTCATTGAGCGCGGTAACTGTAAGCGTGGTGTCATTTTCGGTAATGACCCCCAACATCTCGGTTCCGGCTTCAAGGCCTTCGATAACGACAACACCAACATTGTCCTTTGGAGAATGAGCGAGAAAATGGGGTTTGGACATGAGAGCTCCTTAAATTCCATTTGGCATAAACGTATATTAGTCAATAATATGTTCTCTTCTCCATAGACATATATGTCATCACGGCCTAGGTCACGGACTCGTAAATGTGCTGAAAATGGCGCTAGAAACGGCAAAAAGATCCTAGAGCATCCTGCGTTTAGATGGAATCGCTTGAATGCTCTCATTTTTTGATATCGATCAACTTTACCACGTTCAAGTAAATTCACTTGAACGTGGGTTGATCTAGGAGAAGCGTGCAGACAAGGGTTGTTTCCCTTTTCAAGCGCTTCGACAACAATGTCTCAAGCAGCGAAGCGGTAGACAAAAAAACGCAGATTGAAGCCGTTTCAGCGTCCGGAGGATATGGCCGCTCTGTCCGACTACAGCGTCGCAAAGGTTTGAAAATGCACCACATTTCCTGCACCTTTGCTTCTCGTATTCGAACAGATTGGCTCATACCATTTTTAACCACATTTATGAGTTCGTGGCCTAGGGTCCTGCCCCTAAACCAGCGTTTCATATAAAATTGCGTCGAGAAACCTAAGAGGATTTCATATGGCTACAGACGAAATTATATCCTCCCAAGATACCTCACAAGGCTCGCGAGAGTTTGCGTCTGATAATTGTGCTGGTGTTTGTCCTGAAGTCATGGCTGCCTTTGAACGCGCGAACCAAACAGGCGATGAACCGGCGTATGGAGATGATCGCTGGACACAAGAGGTCTGTGACCGTATCCGCGATCTGTTTGAGACAAATTGTGAGGTGTTTTTTGTTTTCAATGGGACAGCTGCAAACTCCCTATCACTAGCCTCGCTCTGCCAGTCTTATCATTCGCTTATTTGCCATGAAATGTCGCATATCGAAACCGATGAATGCGGTGGACCGGAGTTTTTCTCAAATGGATCAAAAATCCTTCTCGTTGAAGGAGAAAATGGCAAGGTTACTCCTGATGCTATTGAAAAAATGGTGACCAAACGCAGCGATATTCATTTCCCGAAACCAAGAATTGTCTCACTGACACAATCAACCGAGGTGGGAACCGTTTACGATATCGAGGAGTTAAGAGCCATCGCAGCCATGGCCAAACGGCATGATCTACGCGTCCATATGGACGGCGCACGTTTTGCCAATGCGGTTGCTTCGCTTGATGTGCATCCTTCTGAACTGACCTGGCGCGCGGGGGTTGATGTTCTTTGCTTTGGCGGAACAAAAAACGGCTTGCCGGTTGGTGAGGCTGTTATCTTTTTCAAGCGCCAACATGCGGAAGACTTCGCTTATCGGGTAAAACAAGCAGGTCAGCTTTGCTCAAAAATGCGGTTCATTTCTGCCCCCTGGCTGGGATTACTAGATGATGACGTCTGGTTGAAAAACGCCCGTCATGCAAACGCCATGGCCAAACTGTTACATGACCGGCTCATTAAGATTGATGGCGCAGAGTTGATGTTTCCTACCGAAGCCAATGCTGTTTTCGCCAAGCTGCCAGCCAAAGCAATCGATTTATTGGTATCTAAAGGATGGCATTTTTACACATTTATCGGACATGGTGGATGCCGCTTCATGTGTTCCTGGAGCACGACACCCGATATGGTAGATGCTTTTGCCAAGGATATTGCTGAAGCCTGTGTGTCATGAAATTTCGAGCGGAACTAAAAGGAAAGAAGAAGACGGATGACTGGTTTCAGGGGGCAGGCCCCATTAAATGCCCTTATCCAGCCATCACATAATCACCTAAACGGCGAAGAAATTGTGAACATAATTCAAGCTGTTCCAGAGTAACAAATTCATCCGGTTTGTGAGCCTGTTCGATATTGCCGGGACCGCAAATCACGGTAGGACATCCGCCAAGCTCGAAAAGCCCGGCTTCCGTTCCATAAGAGACGGCATAGGTTTCGTTTTGTTGGGCGAGTTTAAGCACAAGTGAAATGGCATCAGTGCCTTTTGCTGTTTGAAAAGCAGGAACATGGTTGACGCGCTGTGTCTCAATACCGGTCTCGGTTGAAACCGCATGCATTTTAGGCAATAGTTTTTCTTGCGCAAATACCTCAAGCCGGCTTGGAATTTCAGCTTCATCGAACTCGGGAAGGCCACGAAATTCCCAAATAAAATGACACTGCTTAGGCACGATATTAAGCGCCGTTCCCCCTTCAATTTTGCCCACATGCACTGAAGTATAGGGTGGGTCGAAACGTTCACCCGCTTCGCGGCGTTTTACGTCTTCGCCGATCTGGTGGAGTTCTGTGATCAGTTGAGCCGCAATCATGACCGCATTAACAGCGAGATGAGGCACACTCGAATGAGCTTCTTGACCGGTAACCTCTGTTACAAAGGCATTGATGCTTTTATGGGCATCAACCGTTTGCATTGATGTTGGCTCTCCAACAATAACCATGCGGGGACGGGTAAGCTTTCGCCCAAGCTCAGCGATCAACGGCCGTACTCCTGTACAGCCGATCTCCTCGTCATAAGAAAAAATCAAATGAATAGGGATACTGAAATCCCTTGAGATAAAATCTGGAACAGCTGCCAAAACACACGCGATAAAACCCTTCATATCGCAAGCACCACGTCCATAAAGTGCCCCATCTTTTTCCGTTAGTTCAAATGGGTCACTGGACCAGGTCTGACCATCGACAGGCACCACGTCCGTATGCGCCGAAAGCCCGATACCATTCCTGCTATCCGGCCCAATAGTGGCAAAAAGGCTTGCCTTATCACCTTCTTCGTTGGGCACCAATGTCGATGTTATGCCGTAGCCTTCAAGATAGGTCTTAACATAGTCAATAAGGGGTAAATTGGTGTTTCGGCTTGTTGTATCAAAAGCAACGAGGCGAGAAAGAATCTCTTTTTCTGATATGTGTTTTGGGGCCACACAGCTCTCCTCAACAAAATAATCGTAGGGCTAATCCGCACAAAGTATGTTGTAAGTGGGTAATTTAATGAATCATTCATGACTGTGCGACGGATCTTATACGATTTGTACGTATAATTGTCGGCCTATTGAAAGTAACAACAAATACCCTCAAATCCCCGTTAATGGTAGTTTTGAGGCATATGACGTTGAAAAAGGTTGGAAAGTGTGACCAATCCCCTAAGTGAGCGTGAAAATGAACCCGTTGCGGAACGGACGCATACCAAGGGTCCTGACCCTAGACCGCGTCGGCGCTATATTGGGGTGATTGCTAAGATTTTATTGCCTTTACTTCTTATTGGTGCAGGATTAGGCGGATTTTATCTTCTAAAGCTCACAAAGACGGAAGTACGCCAACGGGTTCAACGGGAGAAAGTTTGGCCGGTCAATGCTCAGGTTGCAAAATTTTCCGATTATCAGCCAAAGCTGCGTCTTTTTGGCGAAACGATTTCGGGGCGAAAGGTTGAGCTTAGAGCTTTAGTTGCCGGTGAAATAGTCACAACGGGTACAAAATTTCGCGAAGGTGGCATTGTCAAAAAAGGCGACATGCTAATCAGGGTTGATCCGTTTCAATTTAAAGGGGCTCTAATTGACGCGAAGGCAAGATTAGCGGAAGCCGAAGGTAGGCTTCGTGAGATCGAAGCTATGATTTCTCTTGAAATGGATGCTCTAAAATACGAGCGCGAACAATTAGAGATAGCCAAGCGAGATCTCGCACGTGCGGTTCCGCTGGCGAAAAAAGGCACTGTATCCAAAAAACTGGAAGATGATCGTCGCCTCGTGGTCAGTCAACGGCAGCAAAGTGCTCGCCAACGGCAAAACAATCTCAAAATTCAACAAGCCAAGTACGAACAACAAAAGGCCACCATTCGCCGCTTGCAATGGGGTGTTGATCAAGCCGAACGCAATTTGAGGGACACTGAGCTCAAGGCACCATTTGATGCTTATGTCAATGGTATTAATGCAGACATTGGCCGTATCGTAAGTGCCAATGATCGTATTGCAACGCTGTTGGATAAAAACTGGATCGATGTTCGTTTCATTCTATCTGACAGCCAATACGGGCGTATCCTCTCCTCTGAAAAAACGCTTTTTGGACGCGATATAGATGTACGCTGGTATGTGGGCAGCAAACCATTAAGCTATAAAGCCAAGATCGAGCGGATTAGTGCTGAAATCTCATCAGAAAGCGGTGGGGTTGAAATTTATGCTCGCATAAACGATCCGACAGCCCAATCACCAATACGGGCTGGTGCATTTGTCCAGATACATGTGCCAGATCAAAACTACAAAAACGTTATACGTATATCCCAGACGGCTCTCTACGATGGTGATCGTATCTACATCATTAAAGAGGGACGTTTAGAGGGACGTAAGATCGAGGTGGTCGGAACAGCAGGAACAGACATTTTGTTACGCGGGCCAGTTAAGAAGGGAGAGAAAATTCTTCTCACCCGGCTTTCAACTGCCGGCGACGGTGTCAAAGTACATGAAAGAAAGAGTGAAGACATCAAGCCCATAAGCCAAACGCGAGATCGTCTACAGTCGACATCCGGAAAATTTAAACCAAAAAACTCTAAACGTGAGCGACCGCAAGCAAGTAAAAGCACCGAGTACTCAAGAGAGAACCGCTAGGCCGTTATGGACAAAAACACACACCATTTGGGATTAATCAGCCTTTTTGTCCGCCACCCAACGGCATCCAATCTGTTGATGGCTGCCATGGTGCTCGTTGGGGTTTATGCGCTTAGTAAACTCAATACACAATTTTTTCCAACAATCGAAATCCCGATAATTACAGTGTCGGTTGCATGGCCGGGGGCGAGTGCTTCCGACGTAGAATCCAATATTCTCGACGCTCTTGAACCTGAATTGCGCTTTCTTGATGGTGTGAGCGAAGTCACATCAGTTGCCCGCGAAGGTACTGGCTTTATCAGACTTGAGTTTCATAGCAATGCGGACATGCAAAAAGCGCAATCTGATGTGGAGCAAGCTGTAGCAAATATTACTACATTGCCAGATGACTCCGAGGAGCCGGTCATCAGTCAGATCCCCTTTTATGAACGTGTTGCTGACATTGCAATTTCGGGCCCCTTTAGTGAGCAAGCTATCAAGACATTTGCCAAACGTATTCGTGATGGTCTTTTGGCGGCTGGAATTGATCGGGTGACTTTAAATGGCGCACGCGATGAAGAATTATGGGTGCGTGTTCGCGAATATGATTTGCGCCGCCTTGATCTGTCTCTGCAAGATATCTCCAGACGCATAAAAGAAGAAACGCGTGATATGCCTTCCGGCACTATTGAAGGGGATGTGGATATCCAGCTGCGTGCGCTTTCTGAACGCAGAACACCCGAAGCACTGAGGGAAATTGAAGTTAAGTCCTTAAAATCCGGAGAAAAAATTCACCTTCGAGATATCGCCACCGTAGACGCACGTTTTGACGACGATGCCTCAACGGGTTTGCGACGCGGTGAAATCGCTGTTGAACTCAAAGTCTTCCGGTCGATAAATGCCGATACCCTTGAGACCATGACAATTATGGAAAATTACCTTAAGGACGTGAAGGCAACTTTGCCCAAGACCCTTCAGGTGCAGGCCTATAATGTGCGTGGGAAATTCGTAAAACAACGTTTGGGAATTTTGGTCAAGAACGGCCTGCAGGGGCTCGTATTGGTCCTGGTCGTACTCTTTATTTTCCTCAATGCACGCATCGCTTTTTGGGTTGCGGCAGGTATTCCGGTTGCATTCATGGGTACTTTATTGGTGATGTATCTAAGCGGGCAGACCATTAATATGATCTCCATGTTTGCCCTAATTATGATGCTTGGAATCATTGTCGATGATGCCATCGTAGTTGGTGAGCATACAGCAACCCGGCAAGCTATGGGCGATACACGGGCCGAGGCGGCGGAACGCGGTGCAGTACGTATGTTCGCACCTGTTATGGCGGCAACACTGACGACACAGGCCTCTTTTTTCCCAATTTTCCTCGTAAGTGACCGCATAGGTGATGTTATGTCGGCCGTCCCGCTTGTGGTCATTGCTGTTCTAATTGCAAGTATTGTTGAGTGCTTTTTTATATTGCCAGGACATTTGCGGCATGGCTTTGGAAAGATAAGAAAGAGAGAGCCTGGGCGTTTTCGCCGTACATTCGATCATGGGTTAACGGCGTTCTCTAATGGGCCTTATCATCGTTTTGTCAAAATAACCTATCATTGGCGATATGCGACCGTTGCCTTCACCATTGCCATGTTGATCTTCGCCATTGGCTTGATTGCCGGTGGGCGTGTGCCCTTTACATTTTTCCCATCGCCCGAGCCAGAAAAGATCATGGCTTATATTGTGTTCGGCGCGGGCACGCCAAAACAAGACCAGATCGAGGCCATAAAAAAGATAGAAGCAGCCCTCGATCGAGCCGAACAGAAACTGACTAATGGTCAGGAAAAACTTGTTGAGATAAGTTTTGCAACCCTTGGACAGGCTGGGCGGACGAGCGGAGATAATGTTGCGCAGCTCGAAGTTCAATTAACCGCAAGTGAAGCTCGAAAGATTCCCACCAAAACTGTCCAAAGGGCTTGGCGGCGTAATATGCCTAAGATTCCGGGCGTGGAACGCATAGCCATACTCGGGCAGAGAGTAGGACCACCTGGTCGGGATCTTGATATTCGTTTGCAAAATGCGCCGCCTGAAATTCTTAAACAAGCGGCGGTCGAACTAAAATCGATTCTAACACGCTTTCCAGGTGTTTCCGCTATTGCAGATGATCTGCCTTACGGCAAACAGGAACTGATCATGGAGTTGACACCACGAGGTGCCGCACTTGGTTTTACTGGTGAAACAATCGGCACTCAGGTGCGGAATGCCTTTGAGGGAGCGATTGCCACACGTTTTGCCCGGGGGGACGAGGAGATTACCGTCCGGGTTATACGGGTTCAGGAAGTCTCAGGCGTTCATTCCTTAAACCAGCTTTATTTAAGAAGCCCGCAAGGGCAGCGCGTCCCCCTCACGGAAATTGTCAAACTGCGCGAAAAAGCAGGGTTTTCAGTTATTCAGCGCAAAGATGGCGTTAGAACAGTTGCTGTTACAGCAGATGTCGATTCCAAAGAAACAAATACGGCCCTGGTGACTGCGAAGCTTGCTCAAGACGCGCTTCCTAAACTCGCTGAAAAATATGGCATTACCTTCGCTTTGAAAGGTCGGGCTGAAGAACGCTCCAAATCCTTTGCAGACCTTAAACTCGGCGCATTGCTTGCCCTGGCACTGATTTACATCATTTTAGCCTGGGTTTTTGAAAGCTATGCTAAGCCGCTTGCAGTTATGGCCATTATTCCCTTTGGCCTGGTCGGGGCCATTCTCGGTCACATGGTCATGGGCTTTAATTTGACGATTATTAGCTTGCTGGGCCTTTTGGGGCTATCGGGCATTTTGGTCAATGATTCAATCATTCTTGTCAGTCAGGTCAAACGGCGTCTTGAAGAGGGCGGAACGCTTGAGCAAGCGGCAATAGGTGCCTCACAAGATCGCTTGAGAGCCGTTGTATTAACGTCTCTCACAACGATCGGAGGGCTCTTGCCCTTGCTCTTTGAAACCAGTCGACAGGCGCAATTTCTTTTACCAATGGCCGTGACGCTTGTCTTTGGATTAGCGGCAGCAACCGTTCTGGTGCTTATCTTGGTTCCAGCACTCATTGGCGTGGGCGGAGATTTTGGCCGAATGAGCCGTGCAATCCGTAAATTCTTCTTTCCGCCAGAACCAACCTTAGATCAACCCACGTTTAAGTGAATTCACTTAAACGTGGAAATGTTGGGTATCTCTAAATACTCCCTTCGGGCCATCCACCATCCCCTGCCACCCGCCATATTCTGCGATAATTAGGCGGGTGGCAGGGGATGGTGGATGGTTTTTAAAGGTATCCAGTTGATCGATATCAAAAGGCTAGAGCATGTCACGTTCACATGCGTTCACTTGCATGCTCTAGAACCTGCAGAATAAGGCAGGTCACCTGCCTGTTCGCCATATTTTCTGCTTCGTTTTTCCACAAAGAAGACGCAAAACCCAGCCGTTTAGGCATTTTTTGGATAATGTTTTATTAATTCAATACATTAACAAACCGCAAGAAATACTTGATTTTTAAAAGAACTTATCCTCTTCATCCTTAAGTTTATGAAAGTTATACACACATTAATAAGGCACCTCGAAAAATGGCCTTATTTGCTAACTACGAATCATTCTTAATAGGGGTTAGTAGGGGTGATAGTAAAGTGAAGAGCTGCGGAATTCATAGAGGTCCCATGCGCCAGTTCCTGGAGCATGGGGAGTTTTTTTGTTGTGGAGGCCCAGCATGATACAATCTTGCGAAAAGCCATACCGGACGCGGGATAACGGTGCGGTTCAATCTCATTTTCTCGATAATATTATTGTTGCTTGTCCACGTTGCGATAGCCCTGCCAATGTCAAGCCGATTAAACTCAGTGAAGCTGATTTATTCGCTCCACGTCGCGTAACCTGTTCGTCGTGCAGCTTTTCCCGCGCAACGACCGGCTTAGACATTTTTTCGTTTCGTAGGGATGGGCGAGATCCTTTTACAGGTCTGCCTGTATGGTTACAGACACAGACCCGCCATGGTCTTGTTTTTGCTTTGAACAAAGATCATCTACAGGCACTCGAAACTTATATTGCCAATGATTTCGATGAGCCACATCTGGTTATGCAAAGCGGCTTGCACGGCCATGACATTGTTGTTCTGCGCCTGCCAAACTGGATGAAATCAGTCGAAAATAAGCAAATGGTGAAATCCGCCTTTGCGCAAATTTGGGAATTGGCTGAAGTCATACCAACACACGCAAATGTTGAGTCATTGCACAGGTGAATTTCGGCTTTTTGATAAGCAATATTGCGTGAATTCTGGTGTTGTGTAGAAAAATGCGACTATTGGCTTGCCCAAATAATTCGGGCAAGCCATTTAAGATCCGAAACCGGTAATGTGAGCTTCGGATTTGGGTCGTTTGGGTTGAGCGAAATAAGCTCAACCCACTTCGCAGAACGACGTTCAAGAGTTTTTGCCAAAATCTTACCTTCTCGGGTTTCGGCAATAACCCGGTCGTTACGGCGTATTTCGGCATTGGGTGAGATAATGAGAACCTCACCTTCGCGATAAAGGGGCTCCATACTATCGTCTGTGACTTCTAAGGCATAGGCACTTTCATCTCTTATTTCCGGAAATCTGACCTCGTCCCATCCTCTGCCTGCGGGGAAACCGCCATCATCAAAAAATCCACCTGCACCAGCTTGGGCAAAACCAATAAAAGGAATAGGTTGCGTATAGGTCGGCCCGTCAGGGTCGGCGGAAGACACCAAAGTAATAAATTCATCGAGAGAGGCGCCCGTTGCCTCAAGGACTTTGGAGAGACTTTCTGTTGAAGGCCAACGCTCCTTGCCTTGTGGCGTCGTACGTTTGGATTTGTTAAATGTCGTTGGATCCAAGCCTGCTCGTTTTGCAAGGCCTGATGGAGAGAGGTGATAGCGCGCTGCAAGGGTGTCAATTGCCGCCCAAAGCTGTCGGTGAGTTAACATATTTGTTAAGAATGAATTCCCTAATCCGCATTTATCGCGGAATTTGCCCCTGTAGTAGGAATTATGCCTTATTAGCTTCTCATGTCCAACGAAAAAGCTCAAATATCACCATTGCTTGCCGTGCTTTGCATTGATCGATAGGTTGCAACACGTACGGAGAGCGGGATGACAAAAAAAATCATATACAAAATTTGCACACAAATTGAGTGGGAAAAAGCTCAAACCCTTGGGCTCTTTGTTGGATCAGAAGACGATCTTCGTGACGGATTTATCCATTTTTCAACTGCTGAACAAATAGCCGGTACGTTGGCTAAACATTTTACCGGGCAAGTGGGCCTGATCCTTATGGCAGTGGATGCGAGCGCTTTCGGATCTCAGCTCAAATGGGAACCTTCCCGTGATGGCGCTTTGTTCCCCCACCTTTATGGTGTTTTGCCATTGGAAAAAGTCATGTCGGTGCAGGATGTGCTGAACAGCAAAGAAGGCCATCATGTCGTACCGGAGGGGTTAGCTTGATGTTTCCATGGCCCTTTAATCACATATCACGCAATATGTTGCAAAAACTTGATCCGGAAAGAGCGCACGCCGTTACGCTATGGGCGCTTGAAAGGGGGCTTTACCCACGCCAAAGGCGCCCAGATGATATAAGGCTTGCTCAAAAAATTTGGGGAATTCAGTTTCGTAATCCTATCGGTATTGCAGCCGGGTTCGATAAAAATGGCCGTGTGTCAAGGCAATTGAACAAAATGGGGTTCGGTTTCGTGGAAGTTGGCACGGTGACGCCCCAAGCACAGGCAGGTAATCAACCACCACGTATATTTCGCTTGCCAGATGATCACGCTGTCATAAATCGCTTAGGCTTTAACAATCAAGGGCATGATGCTGTCCAACAACGGCTCAAAGCATTGCCGAAGAGTGGCGTGCTTGGGGTCAATCTCGGTGCTAATAAAGATAGCCGGAACAGGACAGAAGATTATGTGGATGGCTTGGGTGCCTTTATCGAAGTAGCAGACTATTTTACGGTCAATATCTCCTCGCCCAACACGCCAGGCTTAAGGGACCTACAAATGCCCGAGCATCTAAATGCTTTGCTTTCCTGGCTTATCGCGGCACGCGGCGCACTCATGGAGGCTGGACAAAAATGGTGCCCAATCCTTATCAAGCTTTCTCCCGATATTGCGGAAGATGAGCTTGGCTCTATTATCGAATGTCTTCTTGCAAACAATATTGACGGAATTATCGTATCGAATACAACACTCGCTAGAACAGGTATTAGAAATATCACACTATCCCGTGAAGAGGGCGGACTTTCTGGGCGCCCGCTCTTTATTCGTTCAACACAACTTTTGGCTCAAATCCATCTCATGACGGAAGGGACTATACCTCTGATCGGCGTTGGTGGAATTGATTCGGGCGATACGGCACTCGCAAAGATACAGGCTGGTGCATCCTTGATACAGCTTTACACAGGACTGATTTACAAAGGCCCTGCATTAATAAAAGCCATAAAAAAGCGGCTATTAGCCCATATCAAAGAAAAAAACTATGATGGTATCAGCGAAGTAGTTGGCGAAAAGGTCAAGGACTGGGCCGCAATAGAAAGAACACCAGTACCATAAAGGCTGGTATCAGTCCCGCGCCTACTTCATCAACATTTCCAACAGATAACAACGCAAAAAAGACATAAAATTCAGATTTTTATCCATTGAATAAATAAGCTAAATTAATTGAAGGGGTGGGTTGTGAAACGCTTGCTTTTCATCGGTTTAATATTACTTGCCGCAATTGCGACTGTCCGACATGCTGAAGCGTTAGAAGTTGTCGTCGGAAAAACCACGATTAATTTGGCAGGACCCCAAGGCTATTGTCCACTCGACAAAAAAAATCCGCTGGACGGCACATTTTGGACGGCTATGCAGAAAACCATTCAAGGCCGCAATGAGTTGTTGGCAGTGTTCGCCGCTTGTGACCGCTTAAAAAGCTGGCGGGCCGGTAAGACCGATAACCTTGGTGATTTTGCGGGTTATCAAGTGAGTCTGAAAGCAAAGTCTGGACAGTTCGTTGCAGAGAAAATGGTACCCGTTATTTGCGCAGAATTCCGCAAGCAAGGCAGTGCAATCACTGATCGCGCCAAGAAGGAAATCACTAAGAATATAAATGACATTGAGGAATTTGCAGGAAAATTACAGATTAACAGTCAAAAGTTTTACGGCGTTCTGCACGAAAGTAAGACCGAATGCTACACTGGGATAGTGCAAAAAATACAGGTCGAAAAAGAAGTTGAAACAATTGTTACCGTTGCAGCGGTTACGGTGATAAAGGGGAAATTGCTCTTTTTCAACCACACCGGCACCCTAGCCGACTCATCAACGGTTAACCGGCTCCTCAAGACATCGCGGGCGACAATCAAAGCGGCTCTTTCTCAAAATTAATTTGCTGCCATTGGAGCCTCTCGGTTTCACTATTCAAGCTGTGGCAATCCATAATAGATTTGAGCGCCGCTTGTTTTTTTGGGGCAAATTGGGTTAATGTTGGCTCCATGCAAAATAGACTTCACTTGGGACTTATTATTCGAATTACAGGCCCGGCCGCTTAAGCGGACCGGGAGTATGTGTTCGCCTGTATTTCGTATCCAAGTGAAGGACTTTCCCCCATGTCTACGTCATTGACTGAGGACACTTCGGCGCATCGCCAACTTGAACTTGCCTCTTCCGACAAAACCCATCATGTAAAAGTCATATACTTTGTAACAGCGGTCGCTGACCCTAATCTTTTGCCACGCTTGCTTGAACCCTTTGCAAAACTAAATCTCATCCCTGATCGGGTGCATGCTGACCTTGCGGCACACGGGGAACGTGGCCTCAATGTCGATCTGAGAATTTCAGCCGTGGATGCCCGTTATGCCATGCTTCTTGAAAAGGCGCTGCGAGCCGTTATCGGTGTGCAGAACGTGATTTCTGTGCTTGAGTGAGTTATTCACTCATGCACGCTTACCATTGATAAACCTCTTTGTTGACCTTTGCAGCATAACAAAAGAAACTTTTTGCAAGATATTAGTGTGAGGAGGTCAAGTATCTTGTTTCGGCGTGTATTTGCAGTAATGACCGTGTTTGGGCTTATGTTGCTACCCGGGCCGGTTTCCCTAGACCTGGATTCACAAGCTGAGGCTGCCCCGAGAAAGAGGGTGACGGCCGCAGGTAAGTACAGCGTATCAGGTCGGCGCGTGACATGTGGTCGTGTTCCTACCCTCGTTAGCCGAAAGTTTTTTGACTATGGTGGGGCTATGCCCGGACTCATAATCATGAACCCGCGTAAGCTTCGTCGTCTGCCCCGGCAGGTCCGACTCTTTGTTTATGCTCATGAATGTGGCCATCAATTTATTGGACGCGATGAAGATGCAGCGGACTGTTATGGGGCAAAAATGGCACGGCGGAGAGGGTGGCTAAACAGGCGAGGCTTAAGACAAATCTGCAAATGGCTCCGGCCGCAGGCCGGAGACGGCGTTCATTCGCCTGGATGGCGACGATGTCGGAATATCAGGCGCTGCTACAGACAGGCTGCGCCACGCCGACGTGTCCGCCGTTAGAAATAGATTTGTTTATATAATTTGTTGCCTGGAATTTTTGTCATTTGATATGACCGTGTTGCCAGTTTAAATATTCACAGTAGGAGCCAACTTGGATAAATAATATTGAAGTGCCCAATTTGCATAGCGTTTAAACGCAAATATACAGGCCGTTCAAATCTGACCGTTGATATAAAGGGGGGAGCTTTTATATGCGCTTAGTTTTTTATCTTGGTATTCTGATCGTATTTAGCGGTATAAGCTTTTACGGGGGCGTTACAATTGACGCTCAGGCAAAGAATTTAACTGTCAAAGAATATTTGGCCAAATATGCCGCAAAGAATGCAAAAATCGTTGCTCCCGGCAAGCTTCGGCTGGTTGGCCGCCGTCGGAGCTGTGGCAAGAGAGTGACAGTTTTAGATCCCAAATTCAGCGATTATGGCGGCGCATATCCAGATTTTCTTATTTTGAATCCCGTGAAGCTAAAAAAACTGCCTGCCGTGATACAATTTTATGTTTTTGCCCATGAGTGTGGGCATCAATTTCGCGGAGCAAATGAAACGGCTGCGGACTGTTTTGCCGTAAAACGGGGTCGGCGACGCGGCTGGCTGAGTCCCAAAGGCATGGACCAAATCTGTAAGTTTATGTGGTCCCATACAGGCGACACGATGCATCTGCCGGGGCCTGAGCGTTGCCGTATCATGAAGCGCTGTTATAAAGAGGCAGGAACCCGAAAAGCCAAGAATTGATAATTGGCGGAGACTCAAGGGTATTGTTATGGATAAATTCACAGAACTGACAGGCGTTGCCGCCCCATTGCCGATGATCAATGTTGACACAGATATGATCATCCCAAAGCAATTTTTAAAAACCATCAAAAGAACGGGACTCGGCAAAAATCTTTTCGATGAAATGCGCTACGATGACGAGGGTCAGGAGATTCCCGATTTTGTTCTGAATAAACCAGCCTATAGAGAGGCGAAGGTTTTGGTTGCCGGTGAAAATTTCGGGTGTGGCTCAAGCCGCGAACATGCTCCATGGGCGCTCTTGGATTTCGGTATACGCTGTATCATCGCCCCCTCTTTTGCAGATATCTTCTATAATAATTGTTTCAAGAACGGGATTTTGCCAATCCGCCTTCCTCAAGAGGATGTTGACAAACTCATGGACGATGCTGAACGCGGCGCCAATGCAACGATTACGGTGAACCTTGAGACGCAGACGATTAAGGGACCAGATGGAGGCACTATAAATTTCGAGATTGACCCATTTCGCAAGCAGTGTTTGCTGGAAGGCCTGGATGATATCGGGCTGACATTACAAAAAAGTGCGGACATAGGGGCTTATGAAGAACAAGCCGAGGCAGCGCGGCCTTGGGTATAATTATGGCATATAGGGGAGATCCATTGTTAGCAATTAAGTGGGGCGCGGTAATATTGTCCATCCTCATGTTCCTAGGAGGCGGATGGCTCGTTTACAAGCGCTCAAGCGGGATGGGTCCATCAACTGTCCAAGCTTTCGGCATCGTTTTGTTACTGCCAACTATTCTTGTCCTGGCGGTCACCAATTCCTTATCAAATGAGATATTGGCAACCCTTCTTGGCGGTATGGTGGGTTACGTATTTGGCCGCTTTGGTGGAGATGGCCGTTAAAACTTAGGTTATGGGAACAGGTAAACGTTAAATTGTCATCACAGCCTAACTTGCTGGTTCATAATTCAGCTGGGTATCTCTAAATACTCCCTTCGGGCCATCCACCATATTCTACAATAATTAGGCGGATGGCAGGGGATGGTGGATGGTTTTTAGAGGTATCCAGCTTACTTTAGGACCATCGTTTTTGTTTGGATGATAAGAGATTTTCCGTTACGGATGAGTTCTGCCCGCCCTTGATAGCGCCCTTTTGGCCAAAACTTTTTCTTCCGCTTTTTGCCGACAAAGGCCACGTAATGTGCTTTTGGCTTTTCCATAGGCGGTATACGGTTCTGCGCAATCCTGCCTTTCGGTCCTTTAAGGGAGATGTGCAAATAATCCCCTTTCCGTAAATTGATCAATCGGGCAAAGAAGACTATCGCCGGTGCGTTGCGCTTTGGCAAAATTTTGTTTGTACCGTATTCGAAATCGCTAAGTTCAAGGGCGCCAGCGGCAAATCCCGCTTCAAGAATAAGACCGCTTCGGTAGGGGAAAGCCTTTAAAACCTTATTGTCCCACAACGTGTTTGCACGAACAAAAGGGGCTCCTGCACACCCATCATCTATTGAACGCCCCGTAAAAGGATCGATGATTCGACCATGATGCCGAACACTGACATGGAGATGAGCAAACTGCGTCAGCCCAGAGGCGCCAACCATTCCGACCGGTTGACCACGAGCAACTTTATCACCATGCCTAACATTGATGCTGCCATGTCTCATGTGACAATATTGTGTTTCCCAGCCTTCATGATGGCTTATCACAACACCATTGCCGCACTCTCTACCCTTGAGAATGCTTCGGTCGACGCTTTTTACCAGGCGGTCCGCCATGTTATCGCGGACAGCTTTTACGATCCCAGGGGCCGCGGCTAGAACCTTTACGCCTTTCCTCGCTGCAGCAAGAGAAAGCAGGCGGAAGTCCGTACCTCTGTGGCCGTCATAAGTAGCCGTGCCGCAGGCTGGATCTTTCACGCGTGGTGATGGATCAATATCGACATAGCTCTGGATGAAGCAGGTCTTGCCGGGAATACATTCGATGGGAAGTGATAAGCGCAACTCACCGGCAAAGGAAGACACAGGTAAGGTCGTAAATATCCATACAAAAACTATCGGCGCGAATCTGTTCAAGAGTTTCGTTGCCCCCAATCTTAATGCCGGGATTATATTTGTTATTCCATTTATTATGGTGCTAAAAATCTCACATTTTGGCGTCTGATCTTGCAGCTATGGAGACTTGTCAAATGATGTAGAACCCATTACCGATACCATTATCCAATCAAGTTTATATAAATACCTCAAATAGCCAGATACAAACCCAAATATCAGGGTGCAATACGCTCCCTCAAGTCAAACAGGCAAAGTTTATTGCAATCCATCATAGTGAGGCACTCCAATGGCGAGTTATGATCTGCTTCTTCTCCCTGGTGACGGCATTGGTCCGGAAGTCATGGCGGAGGTCAAACGCATCGTTCAATGGCTCAACGGGCAAGACGGGGCGAACTTTAATATAGAAGAAGATCTCGTTGGAGGATGTGCCTATGATGCCCATCAGGTTGCCATTACGGATGCAACCATGGACAAAGCACTAAAAGCTGATGCCGTTCTTTTGGGAGCGGTTGGGGGCCCCAAATGGGATGATGTACCTTATGAGGTGCGCCCGGAAGCCGGGCTTCTTAGGCTTCGCAAGGACCTTGAGCTTTTTGCCAATCTCCGCCCGGCCATTTGTTACCCCGCACTTGCGGATGGGTCTTCCTTAAAGCGTGAGGTTGTCGAAGGGCTCGATATCATGATCGTGCGCGAATTAACGGGAGGCGTTTATTTCGGTGAACCGAAGGAGATTACCGAACTAAAGGGCGACGAAAAAATGGCCGTCGATACACAACGCTACCAAACCTACGAGATCGACCGGATCGCGCGCGTTGCCTTTGATCTCGCTCGCAAACGTTCAAACAAAGTGCATTCGGCTGATAAACGCAATGTCATGATTTCCGGTGTTTTGTGGAACGAAGTGGTTACCAGCGTTCATAAAGAAGATTATGCTGACGTCGAACTTCATCATATCCTGGCGGATAATTGCGCCATGCAACTTGTTCGGTGGCCAAAACAATTCGATGTGATCGTAACGGACAATCTCTTTGGTGACATGCTATCGGACGAGGCGGCTATGCTAACGGGCTCGCTTGGCATGCTGCCGTCAGCTTCTCTTGGAGCTGAAGATAATACTGGTCGGCGGCGGGCCATGTATGAACCAGTTCATGGTTCTGCTCCTGATATTGCGGGCCAGGAAAAAGCGAACCCCATCGCCATGATTGCAAGCTTTGCGATGGCACTTCGTTATTCTTTTGATATGGGCATTGAGGCAGATCTTGTTGACAAAGCCATTGCCCAAGTCCTCGGTAAGGGAATGCGTACGGGAGATATCATGCAAGATAGTATGCAAGAAGTTTCAACGTCTGAAATGGGAGCTGCTATTATTGAAGCTATGAACGAGCTGGCTTGAGACACTTTAGCCTAAACAGATAGCCCTAGCTCTTCATTGCTCTATTCCTCTTCTTCCAGCATACGTCCAATTTCTTCGACAAGATCTCGCAAATGAAACGGCTTCGAGAGGACCTTCGCGTCTCGTGCAGCACTTTCTTCCGAATTAAGCGCAACTGCCGCAAATCCTGTTATAAACATGATCTTTAGCGATGGGTCCAATTCAGAAGCTCGACGTGCCAGTTCAATACCATCCATCTCCGGCATAACGATATCGGTCAGGAGAAGAGCAAAGGGCTCCTCCTTAAGCCTTTGATAGGCGTCCGCCCCATTACCGAAAGAGACGACGTTATATCCTGCGCGCTCAAGTGCCTTCACAAGAAAGCGGCGCATCGACTCATCATCTTCAGCGAGAAGAATACGTTGCATACTACGTTCTGAAAGTTCGTTTACAGCCATTGTCAATATCACTTGCTAGTCATGCCAATACATACAAATCTGAACCTATTTGGTAAACGACCTATGAAGCGTTTACGCAAAAATGGTGCAGAAGCTATTTATCTCGCAAAATTTTGCGTTGGCATAGGCTCAAATTGAAATGGCCTTAAAATGGCACCCTTGTGACAGAGAAAAGATATCCGATTTCTTGCACATATTAAGAGGAGACAAAACCCATAATGAAGGAATATTTCTGAGTTCTTGTTGCTTTTAAACCCCATTCTGCCCATTTTGTCTTAAATGTCGTTGTTAAGCTGGATGTGTTCTATGAAAGAGAATTCAAAAAAATTCCTGTATATAAATGCTGTGACATTGTCTTAATTCTCTTACAACATAACAATATCCTGAATTACTGCATTCAGCCGTGGTCCAAATTATGAGCAAAAACAAACGTCAAAGTGGCAAAGCAGAGTTTCATCCCGCTTTCAAGGTTTGTCAGCCGGAAAAAATTACCAGCCCTTTTGTTTTTAATTCGCCTCATAGCGGGCAGCACTATCCCAAATCCTTTCTAAACGCATCACGCCTTGACAAGTTCACATTGAGAAAATCGGAGGATTCATTTGTCGAGGAGCTTTTTGACCATGTTTCACAATATGGTGCTCCTCTTTTGCATGCTCATTTCCCACGCGCCTATCTTGACGTCAATCGAGAGCCCTATGAACTTGATCCGGAGCTTTTTTCCGATGTTTTACCCTCTTATGCGAACACAAAATCTGTACGCGTTGTCGGTGGATTAGGCACTATTGCACGTGTCGTAACGGAGTCAGAAGAAATATACAGAAAGCCGCTGTCTTTAGCCGACGCCATGGAGCGCATAAACCAAATTTACATGCCCTATCACTCAGCTTTACAAACCCTTATTAATCAAAGTACAGCGGAATTTGGGCTTTCTGTACTGATTGATTGTCATTCTATGCCATCAGCTCCCATAGCTTATCATTCTGAAATCCGTCCCGATTTTGTTTTGGGAGACCGATTTGGAACCTCTTGCAATAAAGAGCTAACATGCTTTGTTGAGCAAGAACTTCACGGCATGGGCTATGTTGTGGCACTTAATAAACCTTATGCCGGTGGGTTCATAACCGAGTATTACGGACAGCCCGCGAATCGGACCCACGCAATTCAGATCGAGGTTAACCGAGCACTTTATATGAATGAGGATACCTTCACAAAAAGCAGCGGCTTTACATGGATAAAAAAAGATCTTGAAAAACTAACCCAGCGCATGCTCGAAGAAATCCCAGCGCGGCTTAACATACCCCCAATTGCTGCAGAATAAATAAGGATTGCAACTAAGGTTCTTAAAGATTGGGAAGAAAAAAGGGCCGCCCGAGAATGACGAACGGCCCAAGTCTAGGGAGGAAACGCCCAAGGAGGGCGGCGGCATAAACGAACTTGGTCCGCTATGCCGCATTGCAACAATATGTATTTGCGGCGCACAAATTTCAAGAGTCATCTTTGTGAGTTCAACATTTTTCCTCACAATATGATGAGAAAATACCACATAAACACATGAATTGTGTATCTTATGTGCATCAGTTAATTCAATTTATGAACTTCACTTGGTTGTTATAAGAGACATTTTCAATATGTTACGCTCCGCCGAAGGCTTCATAAATGTCGCTCATCGTCTTGCTGACATGTCCGGTAAGACGATTATGCCGTACTTTCGGCAGGCTTTATCAGTGGAAAATAAAACTGAATTGTCGGGCTCTTTTGATCCTGTAACTCTTGCTGACAAAGAGGCAGAAGAAGTTATACGCAAAGAGTTAACCACTGCATGGCCAGAACATGGCATTTACGGAGAAGAATTCGGCCAAATAAATCCTGACGCTGATTACTGTTGGATTATCGACCCAATCGACGGGACGAGAGCTTTCATTACAGGATCTCCGCTGTGGGGCACATTAATTGGGCTAACGCATCATAACCAACCTATTGTCGGACTAATGGATCAACCCTACTTAAAGGAACGCTTTTGGGCCAGTGAAGGCTTTGCCTATTTTCGTGGTCCGGGAGGTGAGTATCAACTCAAGGTGCGTTCATGTTCTTCATTAGCAACAGCAACCCTTGCAACAACAGCACCCGACCTGTTTCAACCAGGATATGAAACTGAACATTTTAATCACATCAAAAGCAAAGTCCGCATGACCCGTTATGGTGGTGATTGCTATTCCTACTGCCTGCTTGCTAGCGGCCATTTGGACCTAGTCGTCGAAGCTGGTCTCAGAGCTTTTGATATCGCCCCGCTCATCCCAATTATAGAAAATGCGGGAGGCTATATTTCAACTTGGGAGGGTAAACCTGCTACTTTAGGAGGCCGTATTGTGGCGGCTGGTGACGCAGTAGTTCATGCGCAAGCTTTAGAAATTTTGTCAAAATAATATCTGCTGTGAATTCGTCGTTTGTGAAAAAGTCCCTCGGCTTTGCCTTGGGTCGTACTTTTCCCAGATAAATAAGGGGGTAGTGTCAAATATCTTTTGCAAATTTTATATTCGGCTGGTGGCCCCTTTCCGTCTCAAGCTGTTAAGCGGTGTTTTAGGGTGGTTCACCCTAAAACCTTGCAGAAAAAAGATGTGTTAGCCCATCGCAGAGCCGCCTTAAGATGGGCTAACTTCTTATTTCAAAATGAAGAAAAGTGCACTGAGCGAAGCGAAGGACTTTTCTTCACAGTCAACAAATTCCATCAGAATTAAGTTTGCCCATTATTCCCTAACATGAATGCATCAAAAGCTGCCCAAAATTGATGGCGCATTTCGTTTTTTTCTTGGAGAATTTCGTGCTCCGCACCTGAAATAACGATATGAGACCCGTTCTTTAACCGAGAGGCAAAAGCTTCTATGGCTTGCGTTGAAACAACACGATCATTCCCAGCGCTAAAAATTAAAACTGGGACTTGGACCTTGGCAGGAAATTCTTTTGACGTCACCAGCCGCATAGAGCGGTAAGCGGCTCTCAACCAACCTATCGTCGGTGCTCCCAGACCTAATTCCGGTGCCGTCTCAAGGATTGCTGCAGTGCGATGAAATCGATCATAATCCGTCGTTAAAGGATTATCCTCAAAAACCCCCATTTCTTCTAATGAAAGATCCGATCCACCCGGCACATAAGTGCGTTCTAAACCGAAAAAACTAAGTACTTCAGCAGCAGAACGAGCAAGAGATTGCGGAAATGGCAATTGAACCTCAGCTAATTGTAGCATGGGTGAAACCAGTACCATCCTTTCAAACCAGTTGCTACGCATGCGAGCTGCACTGAGAAGAATGTTTGCTCCCATAGAGTGAGCAAGTGCAAAAAAAGGTGGTGGGCAATCTGGCAAGACAACCTGCCTCATAAACTCGGCAAGATCGTAATTAAATGTATCAAAATGATCGATATGGCCTTTACGTTTGTTTTTTAACAAATGAACTGAGCCACCTTGACCACGCCAATCCATTGTTGCTACGGCAAATCCGCGCAATCGCAAATCGGCTATGACTTCAAAATATTTTTCAATAAATTCTGTGCGTCCGCCAAACAGACATATTGTTCCCCGGCGCACTGGGCCAGTTGGTGGCCAACAGGCATAACGTAGCTTTTTACCATCACGTCCGGAAAAAGCCCCGGCGACCGCCCCGCTTGGAATAGGATTGCGGGCAATTCCGACAAGATCCATGTGTTTTTTCGCTTAATTATATTGATTGTTAAGTCACCCCTTATAGCAATCAGAGTGACTTGCTCAAGACTATTGCTGCACCCTTTGGGAATCTGAGGAAGAAATCTGTCGTTGAAGGTTAGAATCAAGGACTACCGCATAAAAAAGCGTTAAGTGTGATCAAAAGGGAAAAATCTATATTTATCCAATAAAATCAATTTGTTAAAAACTCTTGAAACCTGACAACACGTCTCCCATATTTATTTTGCACCTGCCTATCAAGGATGTGCAGATTTAAACCGCCCGGCCAATTGGCGGGCATGAGCAACATGTCGCTTCACGAGGAGGATATGTGATGAGACACTTTGATTTAGCCCCTCTTTATAGATCAACCATTGGATTCGACCGTTTGGCGTCTTTAATAGACTCGATGGCCGGATTAGACGGCGAATCTACAGGTTATCCGCCCTACAATATTGAGCGCGTTGATGACAATGCTTATCGCATCACGATAGCCTTGGCAGGCTTTGATGATGAAGACCTCAATGTCGAGGTTAAGGAGAACGTACTCACTATTCGTGGCGAGAAGACAACCGAGAAAAATGAGGGTGAATACCTTCATCACGGCATCGCTTCGCGGGCTTTCGAACGTAAGTTCCAGCTTGCCGATTATGTAGAAGTTAGAAGTGCGGAACTCAAAAACGGACTTCTGCATATTGATCTCGTGCGAGAGGTTCCTGAAGCTTTGAAGCCACGAACAATCGCAATTAACCAGTCTGTTAACGAGCCTAGGGTTATTGAGGGCAAGACTGAATAACTTAAAACAAATAAGAACCCAAGAAGAAGAGGGCGCCTATGGTGTGTAGGCGCCCCATTTGCTGATAAAGTCCACATATTTTCGGGGACTTTTTACTTGTCCAACAGCCATCTCAATTTAAACTGTTCTCTGCAGGATTGATCTGAATCAATTTCAATTGTCTGACCTGTCATATGCTCTGGTATGGGAGGCAGATATGATTGATGAACACAAGGACGCGCATCTTAAAGGGGTCAAGCAAGACCAAAGTGAGGTGATTGCGTTTTTGAGTAATCCCAAATCCTATTCCTCTTCTCTTTCAAAAGTTGAATGCATTGAAACTCATGGTGCGATGATTTTTCTTGCGGGTGAAGATGTTTATAAGATCAAGAAGGCCGTACAATTTTCATACTTAGATTTCTCTACATTGGAGCGTCGGCGCAAAATTTGTGAGCGCGAAGTTAAAATTAATCGACGAACTGCGCCTGATATCTATTTGGGTGTGATACCCATATGTCGGAATGTATCTGGAAAGCTAACTATTGGCGGGAAAGACAACCCCGTTGAATGGGCAGTTCACATGCGCCGGTTTGATCAAGGAAATGTTCTCATTAACATTGCCAAATCAGGGCAATTAACAGAAAAGCTTGTTAAAAAGCTTGCATACGCAATTGCTGGCTATCACGATCAAGCGAGGACCTTCAGAGACGCAAATGGTATTGATCAAATCTCATCCATTATCGGTGAGCTGGAAACCGCTTTTACATCAGTTCCGGATATTCTAGGCGCTGATGCAATTCAAACGTTTTCACAAAAAATAAAACAGCAATTTGAGGAAGCTGAACATTGCCTTCGCTTGCGAGCAAATCGAGGTTACGTGCGCCGCTGCCATGGAGACCTCCATCTTGCAAATATCGTACTTATCGAGGGAGAGCCGATTTTATTCGACGCAATTGAGTTCGATGAAGATCTGGCTACAATCGATATCTTCTATGATATTGCGTTTCTTATTATGGATCTCATGCAATGCGGTCTTAAACACCCCGCAAATCTTTTGCTTAACCGCTATCTCTATCATTCATACGCAACAGCCAACCTTTATGGTCTTAAGGCTCTACCGCTTTTTTTGGCGTGCCGGGCCGGCGTCCGCTCGATGGTCGCTATTAACCGGATAGAGCAACTCTCCGGCAACGCAAAAGCTGATCATATTGAGCGTGCAAAAACTTATTTTCACTCTGCCTTGAATTATTTAGATCTGTCTCCTCCACGTCTTATTGCAATCGGTGGATTTTCTGGAACGGGCAAATCCACGCTTTCTGCCGCCCTTGCACCATCCATAGGAAATGCGCCTGGTGCACTGCATCTCAGAAGCGACTTAGAGCGCAAAGCAATGTTTGAAGTGGACGAAACCGAACACCTCGACCCACAACTTTACACACCGATGATTAATGCGAGGGTCTATGATTTCCTCTTTCAAAAAGCTGTCATCGCACTAAAGACTGGCCATTCCGTTATTGTTGATGCCGTGCATGCTCAAGACAGTGAACGAAAGGGGATTGAGGAGATCGCACAAAACTTAGGTATACCATTTACAGGACTATGGCTGACAACGTCACGGGACAAAATGATGTCGCGCGTTACTGAGAGACGCGGTGATGCTTCGGACGCGACCCCGGATATCGTAGAAAAACAGCTAAAGCAAAGTACGGGACCAATTTCATGGCATAGTGTTGACACAAGTAGATCCATTGCCGAAACCCTGGTGGAAATAGAGAATATCATAAAAACTCCACCGACGAGTTTGTAAAACGTATAGGGCCCGGCGGGAAGACCGGCTGGACTTGGGTTTGTTGTTGTGATCGCCAGATCTAGCAGTTTTTGTCTGCCTGATCTGGCGATCATATATATCCTGCTCTAGAATTCAGGAATGCCGGGGAGTATGTCTTCTAAATCAAAACCAATCGGCTCTCCATTAATCGCGTCATCAATAATATCATCAAGGATATCAAATGGATCAGGCGCAAATGGCGTTGCTATATTGGGCAGGGTCTCATCAATTGCAGCATAGGCTTCACCAAATATATCGGGTGGCATAAAGTTCTCGACAATCTTTTGCATATTAATCTCTTTACCACTATCGGCGAATAGCCCTCGAAGTTTGCCATCCTCAAACTTTGCAGTTACATTCCAGCCAAGACCAAGCCAAGGAGGCGCAACTGCGCTGAGCGCTTTTCCACCAGCTGCTATAGCCGTAAGTATGGCGCGTATTCTAGCCAGATTTTTACCACCTGGAATTCTACCTAAAATTTTATTGATTGCGGCGGCACTCTCCCCAATCAAAAGAGCTGGATTGATGGCAAAGCCAACACTCACAACGACTTCACCGGCAAAATTGGGGCTAAGCTCTTGTTCTCCAAGCAAAAAGCCTAAAACAGCAGGCTGTCTCGCTCTGCCCACTAAAGTTGCGGTGACACCGACTCCTCCTGAGACCTTGCTTGTGTCCATATTCCATATCAGATTGGTGGCAGCACCTCCTAGCGGCCAATTTTTATGGATTCTTTGGTCTTTCAGATTAGCAATGGAGCTATTATTTTTTCTAGCCGTTGAGGCCAGTCTTTGAGCTGTAAAGATGATATGCTTATCATCATCAAATTCATCGAGCCCAAAAGTGTTGTTGAAGTCATGTAGGTAGAAAGTTGAGGGGGCAAAGGCGGAATCACCAAGAATTAATTTACCAAGACCCATTCCTGCAACACCAATAGTTGGCGTTCCCAAATCTTCCCAAGTTGCAAACTCATCATCAGGAATGATCTCAGTCATTTCTGTTGATTCAATGGTATTTTGCCAGGCTTCGTAATAACCAGCTGTAGAAATCCGCTGCTTTTGAATGGCATTGCTAAAGGCAAGAAGTCCGTCGGTGAAGAGCTCTACAGGGTTGCCTGCAAGAAAGCTGGTTGGGTCGTCGTCAACCCTTTTACCATCAACGAAATAACCCTCGAATCTACCTCCATTGTCAAATCGAGCTTCCATTTCCCAACTAATGCCCCCCCACAGCTCAAGCCCTGGTGCGGGGGAAGAAAGCAATTTATCAATATCTAGATCTTTTGCCCATGGCATAACTTGAGCTATAGCGTCTTTAAGGACTTTTCTTTCTGGCGAATCTTTCTGACCAGCAAGTTCAGTAGTGAAGGCAAGTCCGAATCTGAGTGCAAAATCATTGTCCTCTTTTTCCTCGGCATGAAAAAGGCTCCGAATTTCTGGCACGCCATCATCGCTTTCCGCTAAGGTGGCAATAACACCATTATTGTCAAATACACCAGTGTCATTGCTATCATCGTTGATAAGAATATTGCGGAAATCATCGGCATCATTGGTCGCAACAGCCTTGGTTATTAAATCTGCAAGGCCATCAGCACTGTTTCCGGGCAATTCGCGGTGCCTGAAATCTCCCTCTTCCCAATCGTTACGAGTAATAGGTTCAAGGTTATCAATTGAAAATGTGGTATTCCCCGTTCTAAATAGCACATTATTCAAACCTTCGTTGGCTATATCGTTGATGCCACTAAAGGTATATTCAGGCGTGAGCAATAAATCGTGAACAGTGGCATCTTGTACCGGTGCTGTAATCGATATCGTCACTAAATTATCTGAAGAGGTTACATTGCCATCCGAGACGCTGATGCGCACAGACCCACTTTCGAGAGATCCGCCTTCTTTAACAACAAGCCGGTTGCCAATAATTTCAAAATTAGAGCTTATCGCAGTGTCGTTTTGTAATGTATACGTATAGCTTCCATCCCCGGGATCATCATTTGCGAAAAGAATACCAACTGTTTGCCCGGCCAAAGCATTTGAAGGAATACTCCCACCACTAAACGTAATCCGAGTTGGCGACTCTTGTTCATTTAGAACAGCAATCTTTATATCTTCAGAGCGGAAAAGAGCCCCATCACGATGCGCCTCAATTGTCAGGTCATGGAGAATCGATGACTCAAAATCCAGGTTTGCACCAGACTTGATAACCAACTGACTGGTGAAGTTATCAACGTGGACAATGTCAAAGAGATTGGCTGCAGCACCCGACAATGTATAAGTGACGTTTTGTTGTCCATCTCCGTTAGCAGTTAAATTTGCAACAAGAGTGCCGCCCGATGAATTTTCAAGTACAGAAGCATGCCCACCAAATTCTCCAAAAGTGGCATTTGCTACAATACTAAAATCCGTTGGAGGATTAACAACACCCTCAACCGTTATCGCAACCCCTTCTATGAGGAAAT
Source organism: Methyloligellaceae bacterium (assembly GCA_965224165.1). GTDB lineage: Bacteria > Pseudomonadota > Alphaproteobacteria > Rhizobiales > CBDCYM01 > CBDCYM01. The sequence goes on from CBDCYM010000011.1 coordinate 4,181,551, forward strand.
GATCTGCGTTGACTGTGTCTATGGCCTTCACCTGCAGATTATCAATGCCCTGTGTCAGAGTGGCCCCTTCTTTGACACGGATAACATTTTCACCATCTCTGATCTCATAATCTGTGCTTCCCGTGACCAACTCATAGCGAACCGTATCGCCTGCATCATCCTTCACCGACATGGTGGCAACGATAGTGCCTGCGGGTGCATTTTTATCGATACTCTCCAGGTCAAATATAATATCTTCCGGAGCTTCCTTGACATCTATGACATTGATCGTGATCGTCTTGGTACGTTTCAAGCCGCCGCTATCTTCCACCTCAACAGTTACGGTGTGGGTCTCATTGTCCTCAAAGTTGAGATCAGCATTTGCAGCAACGCGGATGTGGTTGTCACCGGGATTGATCTTAAAGCGGCCACCGGCATCGTCGATTAAGGTATATTCAAAGCTGTCACTATCATCCGGGTCGATTGTGTTTAAAAGGCCGACAATCGTATTTTCCGGTGAATTTTCAGGGACAGAACCTGTGTCGGTAAGGATAATATCCGTCGGTTGCTCATTCACGTCTGTAACGGTTATTGTGATGTCCTCAGCATGGGTGCCTCCCTGACCATCATCAACGACAACCTTTACCACATGCTGATCGGCTTCTTCGTGGTTGAGCTCGGCACCGTCTTTCACACGGATGATATTTTGACCGTCAAGAATTTCAAAGAAACCTGAGGGATCATCAACCAAGGTGTAAGTAAAAACATCACCTGCATCAAAGGGAGCTGCTGACAGAATGGCGGCAACCGTTCCTTCCGGAGAATTCTCATCAACAGCACCGTCATCTGTTACGATAATCTCCGTTGGAGGATTGTTTTCAATAACGTCATCAACATTAATCGTGATTGTCTCAATATGGGTGAGACCACCGCTATCGGTTACCTGGACTTCGATATCGTGGGATTCGTTGGTCTCAAAATCCAAACCAGCGGCCACGTGGATCTCATCCATATTAGCGCCGCCAAGCACAAAGCGGCCACCCGCATTATCAATGAGGAGGTAATCGGCTGTATCGTCCGTATCCGGATCAGCGGTTGTTAGCGTGCCGACAACAGCACCAATATTGGCGTTTTCAGGGATGGTGTCGTCATCGATGGTAATGGCTGTTGGGGCCTCGTTGACATCCGTGACGGTTAAAGTAACTGTCTTGGTAAAAATATGATCCGCACTATCCTTGACTTGTACGGTGATGTCATGGGTGTTCGCTGTCTCGAAATCCAGTGTTGCTCCTGCGGCCACCAGGATCTTGCCTGTGTCTTTGTCGATCTCAAAAAAGCCGGAAGGGTCGTTGAGCATTTCATACTCAAGTACTTCACCTTCATCAGGATCAATCGCTACGAGTGTTCCTACCTCATCGCCAGCAGTAGCGTTCTCTGCAATAGAACCACCTTCAAGAGTTATGTCCGTTGGAGGTTGGTTAATAGGCCCCTCTTCCACATCTCTAACATTGATTCTGAGGGTCCGGGTGTGCGTGAGGCCAGCACCGTCCGTCACTTGGACTTCAATGTCATGGAACTCTGCCGTTTCAAAATCCAAACCAGCAGCCACATGGATCTCATTATTGTTTGCACCGCCAAGCACAAAACGGCCACCGGCGTCGTCGGTTAACACATAGGTATGGCTGTCATCTACATCCGGATCGTTGTTGCTGAGTATCCCGACAATTGTTCCGGGCGTGGCATTCTCAGCAACGGTTTGCGGTGCGTCCATGATACGTTGATAGATGCCCCCAAAATCTCCAACTGCTCCAGAGGTTCCATCCGTCCATGTGAAGACGATCTTGCCGTTTGATAAGGTTTCTACATGAGGATGTTGCTGATGCCCCTCTGTTGTCTGATTAATCAAGATTTCCCCACTCAGGGCATTCCCCTCCGCGTCAAAGCGTTTCGCAAGAACATCGAGATTTGCGGGACCTGAAGAAGTGTTCCAAACAATGACATAGCCACCATCAGATAGTGCTGTAACCTCAGGGCTTGAATTAAGGATTGCCTCCGAGCTGGCCAAGAAGGTCTCTGCACCGAGGGCAGTGCCATCAGAGGCATAGCGTTGCGTAAAGATACTCCTAATACCATTCGTCTGATCAATAGATCGCCAAACAACAACATAACTGCCATCAGAGAGGACTGTGATATCCGAATCACCTTGAAGACCGGTCGCAGAGGTATTGACCGGCACTTCCGCACCGACTTTTTCTCCTAAGGCATTAAACCTTTGTAAGATGACATTGGAGTTGCGATTATGTCTATCCGGACTAATATCAGATGTCCAAGTGACGATAAAACCACCATCATCAAGGGCTGTTACTTGAGACTGACTCTGATTGCCCGTGGTTGACGTATTCACAAGGGTTTCAACACCGACTTTGTCCGCTGATGCATCATAAACCTGACTATAAACGCCGGTTCCATCTCCATCCTGGTCAGTTGATGACCAAGTTACAACAAAACCGCCATTGCTTAAGGCTTTGATATCTTCAACACTTTGAAAACCGTCGATTGTTGTGTTGATATGGAATTCATCGTCAACTTTATCACCATTTGCGTCATAACGCTGGCCAAAGACTCCTGAACGACCATCACCTTCTTGTGCCCAATCAGTCCAGACAACAACGAACCCGCCATCACTGAGCCCAGTTACTTGCGGCGAAACTTGACGGGCTTCAGGATTGACGTTGATCGGGAATTCACCCCTGATCTTATTTCCATTCTCGTCATAAATTTGGGCGAATATATTAAAGTTTGTGCGTTTCGGATCCGACGGTTCCAGGGCATTCCAGACAGTGATATAACCACCACCTGCAAGTGCTGCAGTTGTACCTAATGTCTGGCGGCTCGTGATCGTCGTATCGACCAACTCTTCGTCAGATATAGTGCTATCGAGATAAATAGCCGTCGGGGCTTCGTTTACATTTGTAACGGCGAGGGAATGGTCCGCCGTCACAGCAGGTGCATTGCCCGCTGTAAAGTCTTTCACCTTAACTGTAACATCAAACTGGTGGTCTGGGTTTTCAGCAGATTCAAAATTGATATCCGTACCGGCTTTCAAGAACAGCTCAGTACCGACGATCTCAAATATATCCGCATCTACACCTGAGAGCGCCAGTTTGTTATTGCCAAGCGCATCGTCGGCAACAACAATGTCGGCAATCTTTACAGCGTCAGACGTATCTTCTATCTCAGCAATATCGGTGCGGACATTTACTAATGTGACTGCTGTTGGGGCCAGGTTATTGGGATCGCGGAATTTGTTGTGCAGTTCAAAGCCAACATCGAAAAGCCCTGAAACTTCAAAATTTGAAAACACATCCTTGAGTGCACCCTCACCTTGTGCACCAACACCTCTTCTACCGCTAACTGCAGCACTATCAGAATCTACAGTGAACCCCCAAAGACCATCAGGCAACACGCCGTCAGCATTGGCATTAGGACTTGAAAAACGAATATCGGTCGTTCTGCTATTTACAAACTTAATCTTATATTCGCCGGTAGTGATAATGATGTCATTACCAACTTTTTCAACCATGGTGCCATCAACTGTGAAAGGAGCCCCTTCGATAAGCGAGACCGATTCACCGTTAAATTCAACGCTTCCATTCCTGTTCACCAGGATTTGGCCATCGACTGTTGTAATACCGACTTGCCCAACAACGGTTAGGCCTTCTATCTGACTTCTGGGCTCCACAAACTGTGCATTGACTTGAACATTCTGGTCAGAGAGAAGGTTATAGAACTTATTTAATTCACCCTGAACGTCGTATAGCCCGCCATCTTGGCCAACAAAGTGCGGATCACCCCAAATCCTCCCTTGCGTGACGGCGACAACTTCCCTTGCCGCCTCTATGGCATCATCAAAATTTTGTTCTGTATTCGTTACTTGTGTCTGATTATTGACTTTTTCAATTGTCGGCATTTCCACAACTCCCTTAACCTCACCCGTTTTTGGTAGGTAGGATGCTTTTTGCTTCCGCAGTCACGATCTGCATTCCCAATGGTGCATTCTTCAAAACCCTTAAGTAATGAAGCCCATACCGCCCCATGCGTACGCATGACCACTTACGTAACAAACAGGCAATTAACATGCCACGCACGCAAGATCTGCTAAGCTATTGCTTTGTAATGATTTATTGAATTTGCTGAAATTGTCAGGAACAGCTCATCGAGCGATATCCGCCCATTTGAGCGCTCGAATGAGCGGATACCGCTCAGAAATCGAAGGCGTTTTGGCTTACTGAATGTTAGCAGCAGGGGCTGATTGTGCCCCCCTTAAATGATCTGATTTTACCCAAAGTTGAGCGCCGCGCTTACCTGCTTCGGCCGATAGTTTGGAACCACAAGGGAGGCGAAGCCAGGAGTCTTGTATGAAAATTTCACCACTTTCCTTGAAGTCTCCGTTCAAAACAAGGAGTTCCAGACCACCGGGAACATCCAATTCAACCAATGTATCCGGTTGCCAATATTCTATCCGCACATCTTCTCTGACATCACGGAAGAGCGGTGTGATGGAGACGCCAAGGCGGTTGGGTAGTTGTAGTTTTGCCATTTTATTAATATCGATCCGTATATGTGTGCGATCTTCAGGATCGAATTGCCAAAGCTTTACGAAAATTGTGCAGCCTTGATCACTGCCTGGCGTGTGTGATGATTGTGGAGGATTGCGGACATAAGACCCAGCCGGATAATTGCCGTGCTCATCTTGAAAAACGCCTTCAAGTACAAGAAACTCCTCTCCTCCTGAATGGACATGAGGAGAAAATTGGCTGTTTGGTGCATAGCGCACGATGGATGTTGCTCTTGCAACCTCATCACCCATTCGGTCTAACATACGTCGATCGACATCCTTCATAGGCGAAGGGCTCCAGTCGAGCTTGGCGGCATGCATAGCTACTCGCTCATTAAAATTTGCATTGAGGTTCATCCCACCATTCCAATTGTGGTTTGTTCTTCTACATTTAGCCATTTATAGCAAACTGCAAAAATATCGAATTCTTTTGTGAGATATTGTGATTAAGTGGTTCACATTCCATATAAAGCTGATATATATGCGGTGTTCTCGTGCATTAAGCACTATTACCTCGGGATTGGCGCTTCTGTGCTCCGGTCCAAAGGGGTATCTCCTGAAACGCTGTAGTTCAGGTACAAGGTTCAAACCTGTTTGGGCCTGATAGGCCTGTTGGCGTATGTGTTCAGGAGTTCCATCATAGCGCGGGGTGGAGCAGCCCGGTAGCTCGTCAGGCTCATAACCTGAAGGTCGTAGGTTCAAATCCTACCCCCGCAACCAAATTTCACTGGTCCATTCTTGTGACATGGTGAAAATGGTGCCAGGGGCGGAATCGAACCACCGACACGCGGATTTTCAGTACCCATGGGACAATATAAAGCATTTAATTTCAATAAGTTAACCGGACGCTCGTTGCAATAATTCCCCCACAGTGCTGCACTTATCACAACTTAAATCCGCAAAACTCCCACATGGCTTCTTAATAATATTGAACACTATGCCGCATATATCCGACAGATTTAATTAACGTATATTTCCGATAATATATTGTTGTCGGATATTTCCTATTGCTATATTAATGTCGGAAATATACAGCATAAGAAAAGGCCATGCATATTAGAAGACCAGAAGACATAGCGGCGGCGGTTCGTGAAGCACGGCGTGTGCAGAAACTTTCCCAAACTAAGCTTGCGTCAAAGCTCGAAGTTAATCGCGAATGGGTGTCACGCCTAGAGGCAGGCGAACCAGGTGTTTCTTTGGGAATTGTGCTGCGGGCCCTGAATGTACTCGGGCTCCACCTTTGGATCGAAGAACAGAACAAAGATCGATCTGAAGATAAGCCCACCAACACGTCGGAGCGTAAGCAGCGATCACCCGTCAGCATCGACGAGGTTGTCGATGACTGAGTTGCGCGTGTTAATCGATGAAAATGAGATTGGAACAATCCATCAAATGAGCTCTGGCAGGTTTCGTTTCGTCTATGACAATGAATGGCGGAATATCGTTGATGCCGTGCCTCTGTCACTTTCGATGCCATTGACTCGACGCGAACATGAACACAAACAGATTGAGACTTTCCTCTGGAACCTGCTCCCTGACAGAGAAGAAACGCTCCGTCAAATTGCTGCCGAGCATGAGATTTCACCACGAAACCCGTTTGCTCTTGCCGGCGCCCGCGGTGAGGATTTGCCTGGTGCTATACAGATTGTTCCACCTGAGCGCATTCCACATTTGCGGAAACGCGAACGTGTCACACGGATCAGTGAAAATCATTTGTGTGAATTGCTGCACAACAGACAAAGAGCAATCGGCCGGACGCGAATCGGTGAGGATAGTGGTTTTTTTAGTCTTGCGGGTGCTCAAGCAAAACTTGCCATTTGTTGGATAAATGGCCGTTGGTATGAGCAGCGCGGCTACACACCATCCACACACATTATTAAGCCCTCAATGACTGATCTCAACGAGCAAGTTGAAAATGAACATTTTTGCTTGCGTTTGGCCGCTGAAATCGGTTTGCCTGCCGTAAAAAGCACAGTTCAGACAATCGGTGATTTACAGACGATCATTGTTGATCGTTATGACCGAGTTCGTATCAAGGGCAAAGCACGATTGCGTCTTAATCAATTCGGCGGCCGGGTCTACCGCATTCACCAGGAAGATATGTGTTCGGCCCTATCAATCCATCCTGCCAACAAATATCAGTATCTGGGTGGTCCTGGTATGAAACAGATCATGCGGCTTTTGGAAGGATCTGGAGCACCGGATGTTGATCGTGAGCGATTTATGCGAGCTTGTGCTTTCAATTACATCATTGCCGGTGTTGATGCCCATGGCAAGAATTACAGCGTCTTAATAGAAGGCGGTGGCCGTTTCCGTCTTGCTCCGCTTTATGACATCATGAGCGCACTTCCTTACGACATTGAAACATACAACAAGCTAGCCATGTCGATTGGCAATGAGAAAAAATACCGGAAAATCTATCCTTCACATTGGGAGAAGGCCGCAAAAAACTGCCGTTATGACACGGAAAAAGCCGTGGCTCATGTGCGCGAATATATTTCAGCTATCCCGGACGCTGCTCAGCGCGTTTTGATGGTATGTCAGAAAGACGGTTTGCGTAATGAAGTGATTGCATTACTCACAGATAGGCTAGTATCACGGTGTCAAGATCTAAGCAGCGTTTATGGCGGAGAAATGGTCTGACGGGACAACATCTGTTTGTAAGCAAGCTTACTCATTCGGATATGCCCTCCTTTCTTCGAAGTGACGATTAGGACTTGCCAGTTTGCTTTAGCCTAACGGCTCTGTAGTCGGACTCATCCCCTGACCAAAAAGAAACTGTGCCATGCAGTTCGCCCTCTTCGAGCGTGCCGTCGATTTCACCAAATGCTTCTTCCATTTCGTCAGCGCCTTCCCACTTGCTGTCGAAATGGTCATTGCCAGGATTGGCGTAAAAACTACCTATCACCAGACCGAACTGAAATTCTCCATGATCATCATCCTGCAGCTTGATGTAGCCCGGCACGTCCAGATCAACAAAGTCCTGACCCCAAAGTTCCATCCAGGTGATTCTCCAACGGCCAAGAACAGTATTATGCTTTGCCTTATCGTTACCATGCGTCGTCATCAATATCCTCCTCGATCATCCATTGTAAATCCGGATCATCCTGTAAGACATGCATGAGAATCGCAATAAGTTCAGCCTTGGATTTTTTCATTAAGAGCTGTTCAATATGCTTGTATCGCTTTGTGAGTGAGTAATAGTCTCTGCTTGGCGTATAACCTGATGTCTCATAGGCCATTACGGCAAAGGCAACAGCTGCCATGTGTTTGCACGGTCCATAATCTTCAAAAGCCGGGCAACTACATTCGCCTGAAAGCGCGCCATTATCTTGCACAAGGGTGATACTATAAATCCGTGTCCCAACACATTTTGCTGTAACGTTTGTATGAGTAACAGACGTCAATTCAACTAGTCTGTCTTTAAAATAGGGCTTGCCCCGGCCAACATATTTTTTATCAATCAAATTTTCTATTTGAGTATTTGTAATGTGCATATTTTAATTTGATATGATTCATGGCGACCGTGCAATGCATTTGCCGCACAAGTCGGCATATCTTGCCAAACAATGACAAGATTATGAGTCAAAATATATGACTATATCGATAACAGAGTGCCTATGCTGTTACGCATGAGTGAGAAGCGTATGACGGGTTATAGAAGTCTTGGTTATGATCTTAGAAGAGATCCATTGCATGAGGTTAATGAGCGGGTCGGGGCTAAGCTGAGAGAGGCATTGAAGCTTGATAGATGTGAGGACGAGTCATCTCTCTGAATAACGTAGAAGTATTCCTATTTCTCCGGAAACAGTCCTGGCATCCAGCGTCCTGCGAGTACTGCCGGGAAGGCAAGGTGTAATGGAGCACGCGTGGTCTTTGAGACCAACACACCGCGATAGAGAAGGGCGGATGTCACCCGTCTGGCATGACGTTCGCTTGTGCCGAGCAGATCAGCAACTTCGCCGCGTGGTAGCTCTCCCCGATAGAGAATGGCTTCAAGAACCACCCCTGATTTTTGTGGAAGCGTACCGGCGCGAATTTCTTCTTCCGTCCAGATCATAATCCGGTCATGTAAGCGGTCCGGTTGGGCCAGCTCTTCCATAAAATTGACCTGATCAATGCAGATCTCAAGAAAGAATTTCACGAATTCAGCAAGCGCTTCTTCACTCAAATTTCCTCTGCCATCAAGATCATTTCGACGCGGCAAATCGCAATCCGCGAGATGGGTTTTATAGTGTCTTTCATTGCGCGCAAGTCCACGTGCGATTGACCAAATACCACCTGTATCCAGTATTTCCCTCAACATCGCATAAGACATCAGCCGAGCAACACGCCCATTGCCATCAAGAAACGGATGCATCCAAAGTAAACGATGATGGGCGGTTGCCGACGCGATAATGGACTCAACTTTTCCAAGGCCACTATAAGCCTCTTCGAAACGTTGCAGGAAACGCAGAAGAGCACCGGGACTGATCGGGATATGGCGGCCAACTTTCACATCATGTTTGCGCAACTCGCCCGGATGCATCTTTATGCGTTCTTTTGTTTCTGGATTTTCAACCCAGAGTAAATCTTCCGGCAAACGTTCGCAAAAGTGCTGATGGATTTCGATAATGCCATTTATTGAAGTCACCTTTTCTGCAAGCCCGTCTTCATCAATCCATTTTTGAACGGCAATATGAGCGCGCGCTTCAAGTTGCAGATCGCGCTTCTTTGGATCTTCGCTATAGTCGTCATTCAACGCGCGCTCGATATCAATTGGGTGGGTATCATGGCCCTCAATAAGATTACTATAATAGCAGTTCATGGAACGCACGAGGCCCGACAGAGCTGCAACAATGCCATCTGGAAGACTGCGGCGAAACCCAGTTGATCGCGCCGTTAATTCAAGCGCAAGATCGGCCAGTTCCGCATACTGACGTGCACTTTGACGCACGAGCACGGGCTCCATCATCGTCACTTTTTCACCGCGATCTTCGGCCGTCATTTTGTCCGCTTTAATGTCCGGTTTGTGTTACTCATAAATATAATAATATCATAAAGTTAAATATTATTGTAGGGTGTTATAAATGGTAAAAATGTCCGGATATTTAGCTGCATATTTAGGATAAAAATTTTTACAGGAGATTAATAATCGCATAACTCAGGCCTAACACCTCTTTCAGGTGACAGTCAATTTGCCACAGAGAAGCATTAGGCATGAGAGGTAAGAACCACTTTTATGCCGAATTGGCACAGTGAAATATGCGAATTTGTTAGCCCAGAGCGATATGAGGCTAAATTGATAATGGCTGGAGTAAGTTATGTTGACTGAATATGCAGTGCGAGTTTGCGATGAAACATCCTCAGGCGATGTTGTGCATGCTCTTGACCTCATTCTATCGGCCGAAAGAGTCAAGGTCCGCGACATAATCGAAGCACGCGTGCGCTCAGAAGTCTGCGCTTACAATGAAAAGACGGATGACTATTTTCACGGTCTTGTCTGCCCGTCTGAAGCAGAGAAAACACTGAACGGTTATAAGATGCGCAAGCACGCGCACATCGATGCCAATAAACAGATCGAAGTCGCGTTGGAGGCCTTCAAGAAGAACGGGTTTTTCATGTTGATCAACGATCGACAAGCCGAAGATTTGGATGAAGTCGTCTACCTGAAAGACAATACGACCGTCAGCTTTATCAAGCTGACACAGCTTGTCGGAGGCTAAGGGTACAAGTCTTCAGATGGAGTCTCAAAATGGCCGATGTTGACAGCAAGCAGTTTGCCAAACTTCTAGATGCGCTGACCGAACAGCTCGAAAAGAAACTGGGCCCCGAAAACCACTATTATGAACCCACCGACTTCAAGGATGTTCCCGCTTATAAGAAGATCAAAAACCTAAAGGGCCAGACGAAGGTTGACTTCATTTTTTATCTTCAAGAGCAAATTGTGCGCACATCGCATGAATTGTATGACACAGAAAAAAATAGATATCACGACCATCCCCAATTCCTCAATACTCGGAACCTCCAGCTGGCGCTTTACGCGCTTCTTATGCGAACGCGCCTGGAGTTTGAACCTAAAGATGCCGTCAGACTTTTGGAACTTTATAGAGAGGCGCATCAAACCAATAACCGCTTCGTATGCTTTGGTAACTGGCCCGTGGGACTCACAATCAATCAACTAGGCATATCGCTCACGAAACATTCACCTGCACCTGACATCGCAGCGAAAATACTGGAAATCCCAAGCTGGCCTGAGTTTGATGGGCACAACAGTCACCATTTAAATAAAGTACGCGCCAAACTGAACGAGCTGGTGTCTCAGTCTTCATCTACCGAAAACCGCGTTCAACCATATCTGGCGCTCGGAGGAGATGGGTTCGGTGAGGCTGTAAAAAAGGATGTGGAGGCGGCCGATCCGGCGGAGCGCGATGCCTGGTACGCGCTGTTCCATCATTCTGCCATGGCGTCCGGCTCAAAACCGAAAAAGAAATTTCTTGAAAAGTCCAATTCTTTCATCGACCAAGTCGGAATTGCAAAATTTAAAGCAGCGATGCAACGCTGGTTAGATGTCACTGCCTCTTTGTCCATCACCGAGGCGCCACATCCGCAATACCCGACCTACCTTGTCTCCACATACTTAACCGAAAACAATCGCAATTTACTCAAAGGGCTCGTTTGGACCCTTGTTCGCTTTCACGACGGCAAAACACTCAAACTCCTCGCAAATGTTGCCGAAAAATCGTTTCAAAAAATTCCTGGGGTTGGTCCTGCTGCAGCGAGCCTCGGCAATGCATGCATTTATGTTCTGGCACAATCACGTGGACTCGAAGGTGTCTCTCATCTTTCCCGCCTGAAACTGCGCATCCGGCAGAGCAATACACAGAAACTGATTCAATCCCACATCGAGGCGCAGGCCGAAAAACAAGGGTTGAAGGCCACACAAATAGAGGAAATTGCGGCACCTGATTTTGGATTAGATCTTGGAAGACGCAGTGAAACCTTCGATGATTATGAGTTAGAGATTAATATTTCCGGTGTTGGCAAGGTGGAGATGCGTTGGTTTAAGCCAGATGGTTCACCGCAAAAATCCGTGCCGGCCTTTATAAAATCTTCAAAGCAACATTCGGCACGCCTCAAAAAATTGCGCGACCTTGTCAAGCAAATCAAGCAGGCGTCAACCAGTCAGCGCGATCGCATCGACCGGCTTTATACCGAGGATATGGTTTGGGCATATGAAGATTTTGAAAAATATTATTTGAATCATGGCTTGGTCAGCACGATTGCCCGTAAACTCATTTGGTGTCTTGAGACAAGCGGCAAATCGGTGACGGCCTTGTTCATAGATGAGGCCTGGCAAGACCGTAAGGGCAAGCCGGTCAAGGTGACAGCAACAACCAAAGTATCGCTTTGGCATCCCATTCAATCCACTGCCGATGACATTTTAGCGTGGCGGGACCGGCTCGATGAATTACAGATTCAGCAACCGATGAAGCAGGCGTATCGTGAGGTTTATCTTCTAACCGATGCTGAGATCAAAACGCGAATCTATTCCAACCGCATGGCGGCGCATATCCTCAAGCAGCATCAGTTCAATTCCCTCGCAGCGTTGCGCGGCTGGAAATATTCGTTGCTTGGCGCTTATGATGATGGGCGCGAGAATGAGATCACGGTCAAAGAGCTACCACAGCACGGCCTGAAATCGGAATATTGGATTAACGAGATTTATGATGACAATGACAGTTTCAACGATGCGGGGATTTGGGACTATGTCGCAACCGATCAGGTGCGTTTCATAAATGCAGAAGGACAGCCTGTTAATCTTGTCGATATCCCTAAGTTGGTCTTCTCGGAGATTATGCGCGATGTCGATCTCTTCGTCGGTGTTGCCAGCGTTGGCAACGATCCGCTTTGGAGAGATCAAGGCGGCTCCCCCCAAGCAAGAGATTATTGGCAAACATATTCATTCGGCGATTTGACCGAAGTTGCAAAAACGCGTAAACAGGTCTTGGAACGGCTTCTGCCTCGTTTGAAACTGCGCGACTTGGCACATATTGATGGCAAGTTCTTAATCGTCGATGGCAAGCGCCACACTTATAAGATTCATATTGGCAGCACAAACATCTTAATCGCGCCAAATGACCAATATCTTTGCATTGTGCCCGGGCGGGGCAAAGACAAGAAACTGGACAAGGTGTTTTTACCTTTCGAAGGTGATCAGGGATTATCCATAGTTCTGAGCAAAGCATTTATGCTGGCTGAGGATGATAAAATTACTGACCCAACAATCCTAAGTCAGCTGTAAGGGCTTACATTTCCCAACAAATTGTGATGGACAGCGCTTAGCATAGGCCCGCCGCGGTGGTGTGCAACCATGTCGTGCTCTTTGTTCTCAATTTGCTTTTGTTTCACATCCACGGTCCTCCAGTCCTTCGTCCTTCCAGCCCCTTGCGGGGTGCACACCACCTTATGCGGCCGGGCCTTGAGCTGCGCTTCACTGCCCATCCTGCTTTGCCGAAAAATGCATTTTTATCTAGGGTGTAGAAGGAAGATTTGTAAGCGCCTAATCTCCTGGTGACGCTATTGAGATAGCTGTTCCTATTGAGTAAGTCTTTGCGTCGCTATTGGCTCATGTTCCATGGCAGCAGCGCTTCGAGATCGGGAGCGGTGATCGCTTTTGGCAATTCGGTGAAGATATGACGCAGATAGGCGTAGGGTTCCAAGCCGTTTGCCTTGGCGGTTTCAATCAAGCTGTAGAGGTTTGCTGAGGCTTCGGCTCCTGCTGGCGTGTCAGAGAACAACCAGGCCTTTCTTCCGACAACGAACGGACGGATGGCGTTTTCGCATCCATTATTATCGACCTCGATGCGGCCATCATCAAGCACACGGATCAGCCTCGGCCATTGATCATCGAGATAATGCAGCGCTTTGCCAATCAGTGTTTGCGGCGGAACTTGGCAGATCGATCGATCACACCAGCCACGCAATTCATCCCACACCGGCTTTGCTTTTGTCTCACGCAACTGTTTGCGCTGATCGGCATCAAGCTCGCCTTTTCGCGCCTGACGTTCAACACTGTAAATCCTGCCGATCAGGTCCAGCCCCTGTTTGGCAAGACCTCCACGCCCGGTCTTGTTTTTAACCTGCGCCTTCAACGCTTCATCAAACTTGCGCCGCGCATGAGCCAAGCAGCCAACGGCAATAACGTCATCGCATCCCGCGACCGCATTATAGCCCTTATAACCATCGCTTTGCAGATAACCTTTGAAGTCTTTAAGCAAACAAACCGGGACCGAACCACTCCGCGAAGTGTCATAATCAAACAAAATTATTGTTCGCCCCGGAGGGCCTCCCCGCCTCACCCACATATAGGATTTCGATTGGGCGGCCCTGCCTTGTTCCTTTAAAACCTGAACCGTCGTTTCATCCATCTGTAAGAGGTCATAATCAAGTTGCGTCTCGTTCAGCAGAGTGATCAGCGGCATAACCAACTCACCCGCCTTGATCATCCAATTGGCCATCGTCCCACGGCCAAGCTCAACACCAATCCGCGCAAACATCGTCTCTTGGCGGTAAAGCGGCAACCCATCCTGGAACTTGGCCGTAACAATATGCGCAAGCAAACCAGGTGATGCATTACTCTTCGGAATGGGCTGTTTCGGCATCGGCGCGATTGTCACCGCCGGGCCGTCATCTTCGATACCTTCACATGTCCGGCAAGCATACTTAAACCGAACATGGCGCAAAACTTCGATCTTTGCCGGAATAATATTGAGTTGTTCCGATGTTTCTTCACCGATGCGGGTTTTCATACAGCCACAGGAACAACGTTTATCCTCTTCCGGGATATCATGCTCAATGCGCGTGCGTGGCAAATGATCAGGTAAGGCTTTGCGGCCTGGCTTCTTGCGATTGTGTTCGCCAACCGTTGTTGCTTCTTGGTCTTGCCTCTCCGTTTTACAGCTCTCAACTTCCACCTCATCAAACAGATGAAGCTGACCCGGTGGCGTCTTTTCAGATTTTGCCGTAAAGCGTTTGTAAAGCGCCAACCGCAACTCTTCCTGAAGAAGCGCAATCTGCTGGTCCCTTTGATGTAACAAAGCCTTCAGATCATCAACATTTTCAGGATATGCTTCTAGAGCTTTGCCCGCCTCTTCCATAAGCAAAGACATTATCTGATTTGCATGAGCTCTTGGCGCAACACATGACTTTTTTTAAAGCACCGTGCGGTATGCAAGTGAGCGATGCGGGCGCATGACAGCCAAATCATACCCATCCAGAAGCCAGTTCAGTTGTTGACCATCAAGGGTTATCACATCGCCGTCCAAATGATCCGGCCATCTAAACCGCTCACGTTCCAGGCGTTTCTGCCACAGACAAAAACCAGAGCGCTCCCAATACAAAATTTTGATCTTATCCCGTTTGCCGTTGATAAACACAAACAACTGGCCGCCGAACGGATCACGCGCCAACTGATCCTCAACTAAAATCGAAAGACCGTTTATGCCTTTGCGGAAATCAACCGCATCACGGCAGAGCCAGACACTTTCAAGATCAAGGGACGGACGCATCATCTAAAGGCTCTTGGCAAGTTTAAGCAGGCCAGACATCATGGCTGGATCAAAAGCACCGCGGCATTCGATACTGATGCCGTTTGACAAATGAATGATGGTTGCACAAGAAGAGCTCGGCGCAACACGAACCAGCTTAGCTGACCGGCTATTGCGTTTCCCCGTGATAAGCCCCAGCTTCTTGAAACGTTTCTTTCTTAAATAAAAAGCGTTCAGGTCTAACCCATGACGATCCGCATAAGCTTTCATCGAACTCTGAGATGCCATACACGTTTCAATATGCTCAAGCCAAGCACGTTCCTTGTCACTCAACTCCCCGCCGTCCATACCGACCTCCTGCAAATCCTAACAGGAGATAGTCTCTCAAAGCATCATAACAAATAACAGATGCGGTTGTTTGAGCGGTTACGAAGATTTGAAGAAACTAGCCATGTTTCTAAACATATCGCCAACCGTGATATTGGCTAGGAAATTTTATTGGAAGGCCCACGGAAAGTGCTCAGTAGAACAACCAATTTTCATAATAATCTCGCTATTAAGAAAGCACTGAGATGAGATTTTTCCGGACAGAACATGCCGTTTTGGACCGCCCCATCTTTGTCCCCAATTGAATGCATCGCAGCGGTCCAGAATGATAAAATTTGCCGAGTTGGCAACGAGATTTTCATCAACGATAAGCACGTCGCAAAGGCTCTGAGACAGGATGAACAAGGTCGCGACATGCCATTCTGGACCGGTTGTCTGACGCTCTTCGCGAAGCAAATTTTCGTGCTCTCAGCAGATAAAAATGCGTTCAACAGCCGCTATTTCGGGCCTGTCAATCGCTCTCAGATTTTAGGAATCGCAAGGCCGATTTGGCTCATAAAAACACAACCGAAATCAGCTCAGAAAGAGTGATCTCGGAGCAAAAAAGCACAACGAATTTTTAGAGGAAAATCAGTGTCAAAAAGGCAAAAAATTTGGGCGAGATAGAAGAAACAGCACCCCTGTGCTGTTTGGGCATTGTCTGCACATCTTATTATTGGTGCCAAGGCCCTTACCCCTAGCGCTAAATTTCAGGTAACACATTGGATTTATTCATATTTTTTGGCACTACGGTTCACTTGCCGCCATTTCTTGATACAACAGACCCTCGTTACAAGTTAGGAGTATTGGGGCTATAACAAAGGATGATTTTGAACCCAAACTTGGGCACATTAAGGTCCATAAAAAAAGGCATTACTCGCGAGCAAAAAACAAACTTACGAGAGCTGCTTTTAAAGTCGGTGGTCCACTCGGTAAACGGTGTAAAGTTAGACAAAGTTACTTTACCGGATCATGCATTAGGCAAGGCCACGCACAAGATGTCTGGCCGCTGCAAAAAAACCTTACCCCAGATAACGTCGTGTTATGATGAAAGCGATGTTTTTTGTAGCGAAGAAAATAGAATGGAAGTGGTTAGGTATCCCATTGTTTTAATGCCAGACTCTTGAAGTTGCATTCTGGTCCCGGCGAGCTTAGCCGGATAAGGCATTGCGAAGTGCCTTGGCGTATTCCGCCAATTGCTCTGTGGAAGGGTTTTTCCTAGGCCACACCAATTCTACCCCGTCTTCGGCATGGCGCGGAAGTACGTGAAGATGGAAATGTGGCACGGTTTGGAATCCAGCAGGCTGATTTGCCTGGAGAACTGTCATTCCCTCAGATGGAAATGCTGTGTTCAAGCTCTTTGCGACGCGGCATGCCATCCGAAAGGCATGGGCAACCAACTCTTCGTAACCGCTCAAACAACCGCATCTGTTATTTGTTATGATGCTTTGAGAGACTATCTCCTGTTAGGATTTGCAGGAGGTCGGTATGGACGGCGGGGAGTTGAGTGACAAGGAACGTGCTTGGCTTGAGCATATTGAAACGTGTATGGCATCTCAGAGTTCGATGAAAGCTTATGCGGATCGTCATGGGTTAGACCTGAACGCTTTTTATTTAAGAAAGAAACGTTTCAAGAAGCTGGGGCTTATCACGGGGAAACGCAATAGCCGGTCAGCTAAGCTGGTTCGTGTTGCGCCGAGCTCTTCTTGTGCAACCATCATTCATTTGTCAAACGGCATCAGTATCGAATGCCGCGGTGCTTTTGATCCAGCCATGATGTCTGGCCTGCTTAAACTTGCCAAGAGCCTTTAGATGATGCGTCCGTCCCTTGATCTTGAAAGTGTCTGGCTCTGCCGTGATGCGGTTGATTTCCGCAAAGGCATAAACGGTCTTTCGATTTTAGTTGAGGATCAGTTGGCGCGTGATCCGTTCGGCGGCCAGTTGTTTGTGTTTATCAACGGCAAACGGGATAAGATCAAAATTTTGTATTGGGAGCGCTCTGGTTTTTGTCTGTGGCAGAAACGCCTGGAACGTGAGCGGTTTAGATGGCCGGATCATTTGGACGGCGATGTGATAACCCTTGATGGTCAACAACTGAACTGGCTTCTGGATGGGTATGATTTGGCTGTCATGCGCCCGCATCGCTCACTTGCATACCGCACGGTGCTTTAAAAAAAGTCATGTGTTGCGCCAAGAGCTCATGCAAATCAGATAATGTCTTTGCTTATGGAAGAGGCGGGCAAAGCTCTAGAAGCATATCCTGAAAATGTTGATGATCTGAAGGCTTTGTTACATCAAAGGGACCAGCAGATTGCGCTTCTTCAGGAAGAGTTGCGGTTGGCGCTTTACAAACGCTTTACGGCAAAATCTGAAAAGACGCCACCGGGTCAGCTTCATCTGTTTGATGAGGTGGAAGTTGAGAGCTGTAAAACGGAGAGGCAAGACCAAGAAGCAACAACGGTTGGCGAACACAATCGCAAGAAGCCAGGCCGCAAAGCCTTACCTGATCATTTGCCACGCACGCGCATTGAGCATGATATCCCGGAAGAGGATAAACGTTGTTCCTGTGGCTGTATGAAAACCCGCATCGGTGAAGAAACATCGGAACAACTCAATATTATTCCGGCAAAGATCGAAGTTTTGCGCCATGTTCGGTTTAAGTATGCTTGCCGGACATGTGAAGGTATCGAAGATGACGGCCCGGCGGTGACAATCGCGCCGATGCCGAAACAGCCCATTCCGAAGAGTAATGCATCACCTGGTTTGCTTGCGCATATTGTTACGGCCAAGTTCCAGGATGGGTTGCCGCTTTACCGCCAAGAGACGATGTTTGCGCGGATTGGTGTTGAGCTTGGCCGTGGGACGATGGCCAATTGGATGATCAAGGCGGGTGAGTTGGTTATGCCGCTGATCACTCTGCTGAACGAGACGCAACTTGATTATGACCTCTTACAGATGGATGAAACGACGGTTCAGGTTTTAAAGGAACAAGGCAGGGCCGCCCAATCGAAATCCTATATGTGGGTGAGGCGGGGAGGCCCTCCGGGGCGAACAATAATTTTGTTTGATTATGACACTTCGCGGAGTGGTTCGGTCCCGGTTTGTTTGCTTAAAGACTTCAAAGGTTATCTGCAAAGCGATGGTTATAAGGGCTATAATGCGGTCGCGGGATGCGATGACGTTATTGCCGTTGGCTGCTTGGCTCATGCGCGGCGCAAGTTTGATGAAGCGTTGAAGGCGCAGGTTAAAAACAAGACCGGGCGTGGAGGTCTTGCCAAACAGGGGCTGGACCTGATCGGCAGGATTTACAGTGTTGAACGTCAGGCGCGAAAAGGCGAGCTTGATGCCGATCAGCGCAAACAGTTGCGTGAGACAAAAGCAAAGCCGGTGTGGGATGAATTGCGTGGCTGGTGTGATCGATCGATCTGCCAAGTTCCGCCGCAAACACTGATTGGCAAAGCGCTGCATTATCTCGATGATCAATGGCCGAGGCTGATCCGTGTGCTTGATGATGGCCGCATCGAGGTCGATAATAATGGATGCGAAAACGCCATCCGTCCGTTCGTTGTCGGAAGAAAGGCCTGGTTGTTCTCTGACACGCCAGCAGGAGCCGAAGCCTCAGCAAACCTCTACAGCTTGATTGAAACCGCCAAGGCAAACGGCTTGGAACCCTACGCCTATCTGCGTCATATCTTCACCGAATTGCCAAAAGCGATCACCGCTCCCGATCTCGAAGCGCTGCTGCCATGGAACATGAGCCAATAGCGACGCAAAGACTTACTCAATAGGAACAGCTATCTCAATAGCGTCACCAGGAGATTAGGCGCTTACAACTCTTCGTCTGCATTCGCCAAGGTTTCCACATGGGTTTTGGACAAAATAAGTGTGTGACCCGGATTAACATGCCCAATATCCAAAATGGCCATGACGTGGTCGTCCTCATGGACGATATGGGCCGGAACTTGCTTGTCAACAATTTTGCAGAATATGCAATCGTCCATGATACGCCTTTCGTGACGCCGATCCAAATCCCATTAAATTACACTTCTCCGTCTCCGGACACAATTGGAGCTGATTGTCACCTAATGCACTGCCGCCGCTCGAACGCTTTCTGGGGTTTGTCCGGTCCAAACATGGAAGGCCCGTATAAACGAGTTGGGATCATCATATCCGAGCAGAAAAGCGATTTCGGCACTGGAGTGACAAGAATTTATTAGATAGTGGCGCGCGAGTTCCTCGCGCAAAGCGTTCAATTCCTGCTGGAAATTCGTACCCTCATCTTGAAGGCGTCGCTGCAAGGTGCGCTGACCGACAGCCAGACGGTCTGCGACGTCGGTCATCGTGCAGTGTCCGCCTGCTATAGTCTCTATGAGGCAGGCACGTACACGTTCACGAAAACTGGATTGCGGATTAAGATCCATCATCCGCTTACGAAGTTCTGGCTCGAACACCGACCACATCTTTTCGTTCGCCGTCAGGAACGGTCTTTGCCCGTCCTCAGCTAAGAATGTTAAACCATCGATGTTGCTTTCCACGACCGGGACGCCGAAAAATTCTTGGTATGCAATAACATCTTCTAGGGCGACGGATGAACGAACGCTAATGGGCTCGATCCGCTCACGGGTTGCAACTCGTGCGAGATGAACGAGGAACACCAGCTCCGTGGCGATAAGCGACGGCGGGACGGGAGAACTTTCGTGCAATCCACCAAGTGTCACAGACGTCTGCTCCACGCCCGCCTCGACCTCGAGGGTCATCGGCCCGATCAATGGCTTATATTGCGCCAGCCGCTCTAAGGCAGCATTGAGATTATCGCTGCAGAAGCAAGCGAAGATAGGTGGGCTAAAAGCCTCCACTGATACCGCCTGCCCAAGCTTCAGTGGAAACGTTGGATCATTGAGTAAATAAGCCAGAGATTCCCAAAGACGGAAATATTCCTCTGTCGAAAGCACCGGCGCTTCTTGTGCAAAGAGATCAAGGGGCAGGCGCGCATGCCGCAGCACGTCTTGACTCTCCAGGTCAAGATCTTTCATCAGGACCTGCCATCCGAAATCGACAATGAATTTGCGCTGCGCCGCTGTCATGTCACTCAAAGCCCAAACTGATCCCTGACACCTTGGATGTATGTGGCATCGTCGGCCGCCGCTCTGTTGGCAAGGATCACCTTGGCGTCCTCTCCGGCGGAGTAGCGGAGTTGATTCGTGCCATCCGTTACAGCGCCATAGATTACTTCGGCGGCGAGGCTAGGGGGGTGCGGCATTTCCGAGAAGGCCCTCCATAGCGCCCATGAGCGCTTCTACGACGCCTTGATACTCGACCATCATGGTGGCGATGACATTCCAACCTTTTTCCTGGAACAGTTTGGCGGTGGCCTTGCCGATGCCGGACGAGGCGCCGGTGATGAGGACGGTCTGGGTCATTCTTCTTAGCCTTTCTCTAGAAATCTTTCTTGCGGAAGCTACCAACGATTGCATCACCCATCAAGCAGGTGAAGTTCTTCCAGGAGGGTTAGTGAACTATAAAACGTTTCAGAGTTTTGAAAATATCAGCCTGACGGAAGGCATGGATGACGAGATTGCGGTGTCCTATGGTCATCTTCAGAGTGCTGTTGCGCGTTATGCTGAAAAGCATGAGAACCTGATGGAGCAACGGGAGAATATTGCAAAGGCGCAAGCCGATCCGATGCCGATGTTGGAACGTTCTATCGGTCAGATGGATCTGCGTTATATAATGCAGACAAGCGCTGAGGTCGTTGCCACAGATGACGCCGCCAGCGATGCCACCGACGACACCGAGACCGATGTCACAGAGACCGAGAGCCCAATGACGCTCAATACAATGAGCCTTGCCGATATTCTAGCAGATGAAGGTCTGCTGAAACTCCTCGGCATCGACAACCCCATCATCATCTCAAACACCGCAAATGAAACCACAGAGACAACACAAACCACAACAGACAATACCGTCGCTGCCTAGAGTATCCATTCAGGCCTCAAGGAAAAGACCGGGATGATCACACTCTACCACGGCCTGTCAGATGGCTATCGAGATGCTAATCCGTCCCGCCGCAAGGGCGAACCGTTACTCACCCACAGCGGTTCATAATCAACTGATTTGCGGAAAAATTATAAGACAAGCGGAATAAGTTTAGGTTTGGTCATATCCTGATGAAATAGTTTTGACATTCCCGCTCATGAGTGGGACTTTAGTTTAGGTGGAAGTTCCTGCACTTGTGAAGCCTTCAAGGCCATCCGTTGCGTTTGTTTCAAGATCTCCATAATTGGGCAGATAATTTTGAACCCAAAGCTGTGCGTATTATGGATTAAAAAAGAGAGGCATTCGCGAACAACCAGAAGGCTTGTAAGGCTCATATTCAAGGCGTTTGTTCCGCGTAGCAGCCGGCGTAAAGCTAAGCAAAGTCAATTCATCGGATCACGCATCGGTCCAGGCCATGCTATGGTTACCGCAGCAAAAAAGCCGCACCCAGGATAGAACCCGTGTCATGATCAAAATAAGTGCCCACGAGGTTGGACCTCCAAAGGGTGTGCAAAAGATTCGCGAAATCAGCGATCGGAGGAAATCCTAATGAGTCGGACCAAATTTCTTTCCATTCGTCAACTTGAGCTGATTGCGACGTTAACCGAATTGGGAAGCGTTCAGGATGCGGCAAATGTATTATGTATTACCCAATCAACCGCGACAAAGTCGCTACAGAAAGTAGAAGAAATTTTTGATACACCTCTTTTTCATCGAAGCAGCAAAGGACTCATTCTTACCCGTGCAGGCAAGATTGTTTCACAGCACGCAAATGTGATACTGGTGCAGATATCAAAAGCGGAACGTGAGCTTTCCAATTTAAAGAAAGGCATCTCTGGTGAATTAACCATTGGCATTCCGACAGGGGCTTCTGGTGTCGCACTGCATCAGGCAATTATTCAACTTAAATCCCGGCGGCCCAATATATCCATTGTTGTTCGCGAAGCGCCAAACGTTGACCTCATGTCCGGTCTCATTAACAGGGAATTAGATTTGATTATCGGCCGGCACTGGCGTCAGGTCGATATGCCGGGTGTTCAGTTTGAACAACTATATGATGAAATAGCCTGTCTTTGTGTGCGCCCACAGCATCCCATGTCGGGGAAAATAAGTCTTAGTTTAGAGGATCTAGTCGATTTGGATTGGATCTTGCCGCCCGTAAATATGTCACTTCGCAGACAGATCGAAGATTCCTTTTTCGATGTCGGGACGCCATTACCTACCAACTACGTCGAATCATCTATGGTTTTGAGCAACTCACAAATGCTTTATAAGTCTGATGTCATTGGCGTCTGGCCATTTCAAGCCATCCGGGAAAAATATCTCGCGGATGAAATAAAAATACTACCTGTAACTCTGCCCCGCACAATCAACCAAATCGGTATTTCGACGAGATCCGATGAAGAGCCTTCGGTAGTTTTACAACAGTTCATCGAAGAAATCAGGACTGTTGGTTCTGTGATTCAACAAGAACAGTCGGAATGGCGCACCATATTCGATTTGTGAATTTGTACATGAATTCTTTCCATTTGGCTGAATCAATAATCATCGGCTTAATCGACTCCCATGAGAGAAACCGGTCGGGAACGTTCGGTAATCTTAAATATTGTTTCGCGTTGGGGGAGTACCATTGGTTAGGCCAGTCTTTATAACTTTGCGCGGATATAATCCGTCATTTTTTCTCCCAGTATTTTTTATGGCAACACCTGTGTCGTCTGTAATGAGCCTGGCCTCATTGGGGAGTCCCCCAATTCCACGACAAGTAACTTTAAAGCTGACACTCCCTCACCAAGGAACTTTTGGTGGAGGGACAGACAGCATGGATAGGAATGAAGCCACCGGGTGACTAGACCACGAGGATACCATGGGAGGTAAATATGGAACGTACTGTGCGTAAATTAAAAAGCTTGCTTCTCGGGACCGCAGGGGCGGTTTTTATAATCACTTCAGCATCGGGGGTGATGGCGGCAGATCTGGACGGGGATAATACAGAATATGTAGAAGCCTGTAAGACATCAGGCTTTTGGAACCTACCTGGCATGGATATATGCTTTAAGGTAGGGGGCTATGTGAAGGCGGATGTTATTGCCTCTTTTGGTGATATTGGAAGTGGTGCTGAGTTCCAAACCGGCGTGCGAACCAATCTAATCAATCAGGCGAATAACACCCGGCTCTCGGACGGCGACAGAATTGCATTTCATGCGCGTCAGAGCCGCCTTAATTTCGATGCTCGCTCCGACACGCCTTATGGTCGGCTCCGTGGGTATGTCGAAGTTGATTTCTTTGATGCAAGTCCAGACGGTACAGGTACGGAAAGCCTTACCAACTCGCATTTAGTGCGTCTTCGCCACGCATACGTTCAGTTTAGTAATCTGTTAGTCGGCCAGACTTGGTCAACCTTTATGAACACAAGTGCTGCATTTAGTGATGCTCTCGATTTCAGCACCACAGGCAGAACCTTTATTCGTCAAGCTCAGGTTCGCTGGACTCAGCCGCTTTCAGACGGTCTTTCGCTAGCTCTCGCAGTGGAAAACCCTGAGACGATTTTTCCCTTCCGTGCTGGCGCTGGCGGTGTTGGTTTGAATGGTAAGGATGTCGAGCAGGTCCCGGACGTGGTTGCAGCCCTGAAGCTCAAGCAGAAGTGGGGCAACGTCATGGTAGCTGGTGTCGGGCGTCAAATCCGTGTGATTGATAATGACGGTGGTGTCAATGGGAGCGATGAGGCGTTTGGTTGGGCTGCCAGCCTTTCAGGCCGGATCAAAGTTCCAGTTGCCAATAGCAAGGATCACATACGGTTCTACGGCGTTTATTCCGATGGTGGTGGTCGTTATATGTTAGGCGCAAATCAGACAGTAGGAGATGCCTATGATCCGGATCCAACCACCGCCGGAACGGTTGATTTATTCAAGTCCTGGCATGTGTCGGCATCTTTCCATCACTGGTGGAACAAAAATTGGCGGTCGCGGATTCTTGGCGGCATGTCACACAATGATATTCCGGTTTCGATTGCTAATATAACACCTGGGCTGATTGAAAAAACGACTTATGCTTCCGCGAATCTCATTTGGAGCCCATACCCACGCCTGGACATAGGTATAGAGGGAATCTACGCCAAGGCTGAATCAATCGGCAATGCTGTAGATCCTGGCCTTGAGGAAGATGTCGTACGTCTTCAGTTTTCGGTTAAGCGGTCATTCTGATGAGAGCGACTTGACCGTAAATCCCCCGGTCTTGGCTGCGAACAGGCTGGCGGCCAACCATCATCCATACGGGCGCCGCACTTACAGTGTCCGTATGGATTTTTGGAAAGCCATTTGCTCAACAATGGAGGGGTTTGTTTTGAGCTCAAAAGCGATCTTTTTAGAACAAGCGCCAGTGCCGCGGGGTGCTTATCCTCATATGAAACGCGCGGGAGACTTTTTATATATTTCGGGAACATCTGCCAGAAATTCCGACAACAGCATTGATGGCGCAAGCACCG
This sequence comes from Methyloligellaceae bacterium, assembly GCA_965224165.1. Classification (GTDB taxonomy): domain Bacteria; phylum Pseudomonadota; class Alphaproteobacteria; order Rhizobiales; family CBDCYM01; genus CBDCYM01. The sequence goes on from CBDCYM010000011.1 coordinate 4,206,560, forward strand.
ATGAGTTCGGCGTAACTGAACTTGATATCTCTGCACAAACCCGATCTGTCATTTCTAAAATACAAACAATGCTAAAAACAGAGGGGTTTAACTTATCTGATCTGGTCGAAATTACGGTTTTTCTGACCAATATGAATGACTTCAAAGGCTATAACGAAGTCTATTCGGAATATTTTGATCACGATGGTCCTGTCCGAACAACCGTCGCGGTCCATCAGCTCCCCCACCCACAACTTCTGATTGAGATCAAAGCCGTCGCATATAAGGCGGGTGGGGCATGAGTAGCTGCCAAAATAGATCAACTGTACAGATTAGGAGGAGTTCATGCTAAAAAAACTGCTTAGTACTACTGCAATTACCTTTGCCTTTATAGGTGGATGTATTGCACTTGGGTTGGCACAAAATGCCAAAGCCGATTCTGGAAGCCTCACTTTTGTTGCCGGCAAGGCTGGTGGCCTGTGGTACCCGTTAGGCGCAACAGCCAAGAACATTATCGAAAAGTCCGTCAAGGGAACCTCAGTAAGTCTGAAGCCTGGTAACGGTATCGGCAATATTGTCTCTGTCTCGAACGGCAAAGCGGATCTCGGCTGGACCATGGTGCTTTCGGCTAATGAAGCAATCAAAGGTGTTGGCGCATTTGCCAAACGTGGCAAGCATGACAAGATTTGCAATATGGGTGTTCTCTACGCCAATATTGTTCATCTCATGAGCGTGAAACCATCCATAAAGGCGCTTAAGGATCTTAAAGGTAAGGCCATTGGAACGCTTGCCCGTGGCTCTACCACCGAATATGCAACCCAAAGCATGCTCAGCTTGAATGGGTTGCAATATAGCGATCTTAAGAAAGTCAATCATGCTTCCTACGGTGATCAGGCTAATATGATCAAAGATGGTCAGATTGACGTGATGACGGGTGTTACCGGTGTTGGGACAGGCGCATTTCTCGACGTAGCAACCGCAAGAGATGTCAATCTCGTTCCTATTAGCGATGCAGAGCTTGCAAAGCTCAAAGCAAACAATGCTGGTTGGCAACGTATGGTTATTCCCGCTGGGACCTATCGAGGCCAGAAAGAGGACATTAAAAGTGCAGGTTTTAACATGCACTTGATTGGCCATTGCACGAAGATTTCTGAGGATCTTGGCTACAAGATAACCAAGGCGATTGCGGAAAATATTACAGAGTTTGGCGCTGTTAAGAAGAGCCTAGCGAGGCACACAGCGAAGAAAATGGCTATCGATGTGGGGATACCTTATCACCCGGGAGCGCTTCGTTATTATAAAGAGGTTGGTGCACTCTGATCTTTTCCTCCTTTAACTTGTTGATCCGGGATGCGAATTTATCCCGGATCAATCCCTTATGCTTTTCGGGAGGCTTGGAGAAATGGTTCGTGCCTGTTTGATCACTCTCGCATGTACCTTTATCGGCTTTCACGTCTGGTGTGTTCTCAACGGAACGCCATCCCTTTATTTTTTTCGCGGTGGTCATCTTTTATTTGCCCTTGTTGTTATTTTCTTTGGCGGGTTGCAACTTCAAGATCAAGATGCAAGCCCACTTACATATCTTAATTCGGTTATCTTACTTTTCTTAGTTGGTGCAGCAATTTTTTCTATTGGGTATCTTTTGGTCGAGCAGGACTATATCCTCTATCGCTTCCCCTATAACGATGCGCTTAAAACAATAGATATTATAGGTGGGTTGGCGCTTATTGCCGCTGTACTCGAGGCGGTTCGGCGCACATCCGGTATTGCTCTGCCAATAACCGGATTACTATTTGTGGGCTATGCCATCTTCCTTCATGGCGTTGACCCGTTGGAGTTGCTTGATCATCTCTATATGACGCCTGAGGGAATATTCGGCATCCCGCTGAACGTATCGGCAACCTATATGGTTCTCTTTATTTTATTCGGTGCCTTTGTCGAGAAATCTGGAACCGGGAAGTTGTTCCGGGATTTTTCGTTGGCTCTTGCAGGACATAATTCTGGGGGCCCAGCAAAAGTTGCCGTTATTACAAGTGGAATGTTCGGTAGCGTCTCCGGTAGTTCCACAGCCAACGTTATGACGACCGGCTCATTCACGATTCCAATGATGAAGCAGCTCGGTTACAAAAATTCTTTTTCCGGCGCTGTTGAAGCAGTTGCATCAACGGGTGGTCAAATCTTACCGCCCATAATGGGGGCAGCCGCTTTTGTGATGGCGGAGTTTATGGGACGTTCTTATCTGTCCGTCGTGGTCATGGCGTCTATCCCGGCGCTGCTTTATTTTCTGGCGGTTTTTATGGCTGTGCATTTCGAGGCCCGGCGAAGTGGTTTGAAAGGGTTGCCAAAGTCCGATCTACCGGAAATGGGCAGAGTGCTGGTTGAGCGAGGGCATCAATTTATTCCGATTGTAGCAATCGTCGTTATGCTTTTGAGCGGATTCAGCGCACCTTATTCCGGTTTTGTTGGTTGTGCGTTGGTTTTTCCTGTGGCAATGCTGCGCAAGACGACCCGTAAATATGTGACGATTCCCATTATATTGGATGCTATTACCGCTGGTGCTAAAAATGCGGCACCCGTCGCTGCGGTAACCGCGATCGCGGGCGTCGTGATTGGCGTTGTAACGCTCACAGGTCTCGGCGTTGAGTTTACGAAAATTGTACTCATGATTTCGCAAAGCTCTCTTATCATTGCTTTGCTACTGACTGCGGTGGCTGGAATTATTCTGGGTATGGGCCTACCCACGACCCCTGCCTATATTGTGCAGGTCGCACTACTTGTCCCAGCCTTGATAAAGCTTGGGGTTGTCGAAGAAGCAGCACATCTTTTTGCGTTCTATTTCGCGATCCTGTCATCGATAACGCCTCCTGTGGCGATAACTTTGTTCGCGGCGATGAGTCTTTCGAATTCCAAGCTTGGAGAAATTAGTGTAGCCGCCTTCAAGCTTGGCGCGACGGGATATTTCGTCCCCTTTATGTTTGTATTTGGCCCCGCACTTCTGATGATTGGTAGCACACTAGATATTGTCCTGGCTATCGTAACCGCTTGTATCGGCGTTACATTGGCAGCGGCTGGTTTGCATGGTTTTCTGCTGTCGCCGCTCTTAATAATTGAGCGCTTTGCGCTGATCTGCGCTGCGGTGTTATTGACAGCCGCAGGTATTCAAACTGATCTGATGGGGTTGGGATTGGCAGGGTCTGTCTTGGTGTTTGAATTTATTCGCTTTAGATGGTTTGCGCCTGCTCGGCGGGCCGAGGGTCGTTGGGAATAGCTATGCCGGACGAAATCAAAATTCAAAAAGCCGCAGATCAACTTTGGCAAGCTCAGTCCGACTTAACCCCTTGCAACCCGGTCCGAACGCTGATCGGGGAACAGGATGTAGAGACCGCTTATGCCGTACAAGCCATCAATACCAAGCGCTTCTTAAAGCAAGGGCGGCAGATAATTGGTCGTAAGATAGGTCTTACAGCAAAGACGGTTCAACAACAACTAGGTGTTAATCAACCTGATTATGGAATGTTGTTTGCCGATATGGACGTACCGGATGGCGAGGAGATAGCTATAGGACGTGTCCTTCAGCCAAAAGTTGAGGCAGAAATAGCGTTTGTGCTCGATCAGGATTTGGACAGTGAGCAGCTAACAATTACAGACGTCATAGGTGCCATACGCTACGCCATGGCGGCAATCGAGATTGTCGGCAGCCGAATCGCCAATTGGGATATTCGCATCACAGATACGATTGCAGACAACGCATCCTCTGGTCTTTTCGTGGTTGGCCAAGAGCCACGGAAAGTAGGTGAGTTCGACCCAAGACTTTGTGGAATGGCCATGGAGCGAAGTGGTGATGTGGTCTCAGTCGGTGCGGGCGCGGCGTGTCTTGGCAGTCCGATAAATACGATACTATGGCTGGCAAAAACGATGGCTGCGGTCGGGCAGCCACTGAAAAGTGGAGAGCTGATTTTATCCGGTGCTCTGGGACCTATGTTTCCTGCCAGGCCCGGAGATATATTTGAAGCGCGGATCAGCGGGGTAGGCTCGGTCCGAGCAGCCTTTGCAGCTGAGGAATAAGTCAATGAAAACAAAGACTGCAATTATCGGAACCGGTAATATCGGCACCGATTTAATGATCAAAATATTACGAAACGCATCTCATTTGGAGATGGCGGCTTTTGTCGGCATAGACCCCAAATCCGATGGGTTGGCGAGGGCTAAATCCATGGGCATTGCAACCACCGACGCAGGACTTTCTGGGTTGCAGTCAATGGATTGTTATTCCGAAATCGGCATTGTCTTCGATGCAACATCGGCAGGCGCACATGTGCGGCATGCCCAGGCTCTGCGCAATGATGGTAAGACCGTTATTGATCTGACACCCGCCGCGATCGGTCCTTATGTTGTCCCACCCATAAACCTAGATGAACATCTGAGAAAACCGAATATCAATATGGTGACATGCGGTGGTCAGGCGACTATCCCTATTGTTCATGCCGTGCGCCGGGTATGTGACCGGGTTCCATATGCTGAAATTGTAGCGTCGATCGCCTCGAAATCAGCCGGTCCGGGTACACGGGAAAATATAGATGAATTTACCGAAATAACATCGCGAGCGATTGAGGGTCTCGGTGGTGCGGACCGCGGTAAGGCCATAATTATTCTTAATCCCGCCGAGCCGCCAATGGTAATGCGAGATACCGTATTCACCTTGAGCCAGGGAGGTGACAAACAGGAGATCCGTAACTCCGTTGAAGCAATGGTGAAGGAAGTACAGCATTATGTTCCCGGTTATCGATTAAAACAGGAATTACAATTCGAAGAATTTGGTGGGAACCGGGAGATTAGGGTCCCGGGCATGGGCGTATTCACGGGCATGAAAACAACCATCTTCTTGGAGGTGGAAGGCGCTGCACATTACCTACCAGCCTATGCGGGAAATCTCGATATTATGACTTCAGCAGCTTTGGCGACTGGTGACAGGGTTGCTAGCCATATGCATACAGCGCAGATTGGAGCTGTATGATGACCAATTTTGACGCTACCCGCACCCGCAAAGATCTTTTCATACATGATGTAACATTACGTGACGGCATGCATGCCATTAGGCACCAATATAGCCTTGATGATGTGCGTGCCATCTCCCAAGCCCTAGATGAAGCAGGTGTTCATGCAATCTCTGTTTCCCATGGTGACGGTCTTGCTGGTAGTAGCTTTAGCTATGGATTTGGATCTCACACAGATTGGGATTGGATTGAGGCCGCTGCTGACGTAATCAAGAACGCCATGCTTGCTACCTTGCTCATTCCCGGCATTGGCACGATCGAAGACTTAAAGCAAGCACACCGGCTGGGTGCACGTTCGGTCCGTATTGCCACTCATTGCACCGAGGCTGATATTGCGAAGCAACATATTGGTGTAGCCCGCGACCTTGGTATGGATACGGTTGGTTTTTTGATGATGGCCCATATGATCGCCCCGGATGCATTGGCCGAACAGGCAAAGCTCATGGAGTCTTATGGTGTCCATTGTGTCTATGTAACAGATTCAGGTGGCGCGCTTGACATGGACGGGGTGGCGGCTCGGTTCCAGGCGTTTAACCAAGTTCTAAAACCTGAAACCGAACGTGGCATTCATGCACATCATAACTTGTCTTTTGGTGTCGCCAACTCAATCACGGCAGTTCAGAATGGTGCCACGCGTGTTGATGCGTCGCTCGCTGGCATGGGGGCAGGTGCAGGCAATGCACCTCTGGAGGTTTTGGTCGCCGCGATTGATAGAAAGGACTGGAAGCACAAGACCGATTTGTTCAAGCTAATGGACGCGGCGGAAGATTTGGTGCGGCCTTTACAGGATCGTCCGGTTCGGGTTGATCGCGAAACTTTGTCACTTGGTTATGCCGGCGTTTATTCGAGCTTTCTACGGCACTCTGAAAATGCCGCAAGAACATATAACCTCGATGTACGCAGTATTTTGGTCGAACTCGGAAAACGACGGATGGTCGGTGGACAGGAAGATATGATCGTTGACGTGGCACTTGACCTGGTCAATGCCCAGAAAGTAAGCGTGTCGTCATGAAAGACCTGGTGAAAATTGCAGAAATATTAGACGAAGCAGCACAAATCGCTGAGCCTGTTGCTCAGTTTACCGGCGAGAGTTTTTTAAGTGAAGATGAGGCTTACGCGGTGCAAGCTCTTTCCATCACACGCCGGCACACGCGAGGTGAGCGCACTGTCGGAATTAAGATGGGTTTGACCAGCCGCGCAAAGATGCTTCAGGTCGGGGTCGAGAATGTTATCTGGGGGCGGCTGACCGATGCCATGCGTGTCGAAGATAACGGTGAGATATCGTATAAACGCTACGTACATCCACGTGCGGAACCCGAGATTGCCTTTATTCTTGGTCGATCATTAACGGGCAACGTGAGTATCGCCGAAGCGATGATGGCCGTTGATGCGGTTTGTCCAGCGATTGAGATCATTGACAGCCGGTTTAAGAATTTCAAATTTTCCCTTGGAGATGTTGTTGCTGACAATTGTTCATCATCTGCGTTCGTACTTGGTAATCGGTTTTCAACCCATATGGATATATCCAATCTCGGAATGTTGCTTGAAGTGAATGGTCGTGCCATCCAGATAGGTTCTTCAGCGGCCATTCTTGGACATCCTGCGCGGTCACTTGTAGAGGCAGCAAAGCTGGCGGCTAAATGGGGTTTAACCCTTGAAGCAGGTGATATTGTGCTAGCTGGAGCGGCGACCGAGGCGTTTCCAATCGAGACAGGCATGCATGTAAGGGCTGTTATTCAGGGTATGGGTTCGGTGGCCTTCTCTGTCTTGGATCAGTAACGAAGAGGAAGACATGAATATCTATCGTCATAACATTTGTTCTTGCCCTTGTTGCCAACCCGGCTAACGCAGAAACCCCAGAGGCAGTTCTTGCTAAGCTTGGCATTACATTGCCGCCGGTTGTCAAACCTGTTGCCAATTTTGTACCTACTGTGCGTGTAGGTAACCTAGTTTTTCTTTCCGGCCATACCTCAAAAAAAGATGGAAAAACGATCGCAGGTAAGGCCGGTAAAGATGCAACAATTGATCAAGGATATTATGGGCAAGGGACAGAAAACGGACAGATTACAGGCTTTGGCGGAGGAGCTTGCCAAGGATCTCAAGACACCGGAAGATTTGAGCGCCTTGAGTGCTGAGATTCTGAATTCACGCCACAAGTGCAACACTGCTATAAGGCATGTTGCAATGGGGTGGTCACCAGAACAAATCAGTCACGAGTCAATCTACCGGTTCATTTATCACTGCACAACTGAACGACTACCGGCGTTTGCCGGTAGTCGTTCAGTTCAAGTTATAAAAATACTGCAATGCGATCTAATTTATCTGTAATCTAATTACCCAAGTCTTTGGCTCTCTTTTTCTCCCAACGCTTAGCCATTTTCTCAAATTCGCATAAATATAGAGAGCTAGAACCTACAAGATGTGCGCCTTCACCCCTAAGATATGGTAGCGCTTTCGAGATAAGATCAAAGTAATCTATAAAAGGTCCACCATAATATTTATATAGTAGATCATCATCGGTTTCATTAAAATGGATAGTAAGTGCAATTGTCTCTATCCAATTAGTTGCAGTTCTAATATCATTTACTGTACTTATATGATCTTTTTCATTAGAGTTAAATATGACTCTAGCCGATGCATTATTTAACCCGTTAGTTTTCTTTAGGAAATTTCGGCTTGTGTAAAATGCTCTTCGTTCTCTATCACTAACATTGAGAATGAAATCGAAGGTTCGATTTATCATTTCGGCATGCATTTTTACCGAATTGTTAAATAAAATTCCGGAAACAGCAATTCCAGCTGCCAGAGTAAACGCCCACTCTTTTTTGTCTTCTACTGCAAGAATAAAAGCTATAGAGAATATGCATGTTAATACCGATAGTAATGCTAAACGGTTTGGTGTGATGCATTTAAGTAGTGAGGATCTTTCTATTATAGATTTCATAAAGCCTTGACTATCCTTTTGTCCAATTCGTCTGCAATAGGAGACTGAAGATCTCACGGGGTTTAATGCAGTAATCCATCCCGAGGAGAAAAGAAAGTCGAGACCGTCACATGTCGAACAAATACGTCCTCACTAGGTCCCCTTTGATGCAACGAACGAACCCGCTGACGCGGGAGTGCGCGGTGAGCGGTGCCGTGCCATAAGCGCAATGGGGAGCGCTAGCAGTAACCATCTGAACAACATGACTTAACAGGTCAGGCATCCTGCCTTGAGGATTGAGGTTCCCACTTCATCTTCAAACAGGAGCCTTTCCCATGACGTCAAAGACATCTAAATTATTACCCACACAAATCTTCCTCTAGTTTCCCTATCCTTCCCGCTTTTCACGGGCTTTCCGGATTGATCTGAAGGCGCGTTTCACACATGCTTACCGTGACTTTAAGAAACTAAAAAAACTCCAAGGATAAAATGCGAGAATGTCAAAGTTCTCCACTTACAAACTTTTGCCGCGTCTCATTCGATTTCGTGACGCACCTTTTTACGTTGGCATGGATCGAAATCGTTTTAACGAGGAAGTTCGCCCGTTTCTTACAGAAATTCCTATTGGCAAGCAGGGAATTGGTTTTGACCGCCTTGAATTGGACGTTTGGATTGATCACTATGTCGCCTGCAACGGGCGTTCCGCACGGAAAGGAGACAACTTATGGGACGCAAAGGAACACCAGGCCTTTTTAAACGAAACGGGGTCTGGCACATTGACAAAACGATCAACCGGCAACGTATTCGCCAAAGCACTGGCACAGATTGCCTCGAAGAAGCGGAAAAATTTCTTGCACGATTGATGGAAGAGCTCAGACAAGCCCAGGTTTACGGTGTCAGGCCCTCTCGAATATTCGAGCAGGCTGCCGCCAAATTTGTGTTGGAAAACCAGCATAAACGAAGTCTTGAATCTGATATTGGCCGATTGAAAGGTTTGATGCCTTGGATTGGGGATGTCGAACTTCACAAAATCCATATGGGAGCCTTGCACCCATGGATTGAGCATCGTCGCAAACAAGGAATTGCAATTGGAACGATCAATCATGGTCTAAAGGTTGTACGAAGGATTCTCAACCTTGCAGCTACCGAATGGATTGATGACATGGACTGACTTGGCTCATGTCACCAGCTAAAATCAAATTGCTGCCGGACAAGAACAAACGCCAACCCTATCCCTTATCCTGGGAAGAGCAAACTCATCTTTTCCAAGAACTGCCGGATCATCTCGTTGAGATGGCCCTATTTGCCGTCAATACAGGATGCCGGGACAGCGAAATCTGTCAATTGCAATGGGACTGGGAAGTTCAGGTCCCTGCATTAGAGACTTCCGTTTTTATTATTCCTGGGGATTACGTGAAAAACGGAGACGAAAGGCTGGTGGTGCTTAATCGGATCTCTGCTTCTGTCCTTCAAAGCAGGCGCGGACAACATTCGACACATGTTTTTTGCTACAAAGGCAAAGCTATTACTCGAATGTTGAATTCCGCCTGGCTTGAAGCGCGTAAACGAGCCAATTTGCCTTTGGTTCGTGTGCATGACTTAAAGCACACATTTGGTCGACGCTTGCGGGCTGCCGGAGTGAGCTTTGAGGATCGTCAGGATTTGCTCGGCCATCGCTCGGGGCGTATGACAACGCATTATTCAGCGGCTGAACTGTCCAGGCTCATTGAAGCCGCCAACAGTGTCTGTGATGCGACAAATCGTGTGCCTGAATTGGTTGTTTTAAAAGGGAATTTGCATGCAGTTCCCACAAAATCCCCACAAGCAGCAAAATTTAACGAAAGGAAAATCATCTAATCCATTGATTTTATTGGTGCCCAGGGGCGGAATCGAACCACCGACACGCGGATTTTCAGTCCGCTGCTCTACCAACTGAGCTACCTGGGCCCAGGCAAATGCTACATAACGACTTCTCAGGAATAAATCCCCCGGTGCCGCAGAAAGCAATAAGAAGGAATTGGCTTATAAGAAATCCCTCCTCGCCTGTAAACCTTGAAATGCCAATAAACTTATAGGCTTATATTTTAATAGCGTCTTTTCGATTTTGATAGGCGCATGATCATGCCCTATTTCGTTATTTATTGTTTCCCACGTTTCACGAAATAGATATGCCACTTAGCCAAATCAAGGTCAAAAATCAGTTCTTATTCTCAAATATCAACCGAACATACTTTTCCAAAAACTATTAAGCTGAAACAGAATTACAATTCACAGATATTTTTTCAATTCAGAAAAAATGTCATCTTAATTTCGCTTGTCCCAAAGGTACATTGAACGGCTTACACCATACATAAAATTCATTGAATTTGGAGACATCAATTCTGGCAGGAATAATATAAGTCTGGGCGCCAGATTTCTTTTTTAGTTTAGAAAACTGAGTTGTTTTCACATATTTCCCATTATTGCCAAATCCAAGATAAGGTCCCGGTGCACCGTCTATTTTGAAATTCGATGCCAAACGAACTTCAACACCTTTTGCCGTTTTAACGATAGAAACACCACCGGATACTTTATGCCCGCTTTTACCCACAAATGTGCCCGAGGCTAAAGTTTGTTCTTGCGCTACGACCGGAAAAATCGCCGTAAAAGTTAAGAGCGCAAAAATCACAAAACCATACTCAAAAAAACGTACTACCTTCAGCATGATAAATCTTCTTCTTCCTTTCAATATGGGCATCTCTAAATACCTCCTTCGGGCCATCCACTCCCCCTGCCATCCGCCATATTCTGCGATAATTAGGCGGATGGCAGGGGTGGTGGATGGTTTTTAGAGGTATCCATATATAAAGAATTACGATTCCACCCTCCATTTTATCTAGCCGCAGGTAGTCAAAAAATAAGATCTATCAATCAATTGTGAAATAAAAATAGCTAATATAAAACTTGGAGACCTTTGCCTCATATGCGCACAGACATAAAATTTTTTTGACATAAATGCAGTATTGAAAACCAGAATTACGCATAGATCTAAATAATACTCTAAATAAAAAATAAATAGCTGTTTTGATCCGGCATCTTACTTCAGAAAGCATTAATACATTTGCCGAACAAATACATATTTACTTATTATACATAATATTTCCTATATTGCATGCAATCTTTTTAAATATATTTTGTATAATTTTTCGATAATATTGGGTAGCAACTAAAAATATGACTTAGGTTTGGAGTAAAAAATGAAGGGCGTGGTCTTCTGCGAATTTCTCGAAATGGTGGACACAAAAATGTCTATCGAAATGACAGAAAAGATCATCAGTAAAAGCAACCTCCCATCTGGCGGTGCTTATACTTCTGTTGGAACTTATGATCACCGGGAAATCGTGACACTTGTTAAGGCGCTCAGCGAGGAAACGGGGATACCCGTCCCTGAGCTTGTTTACACGTTCGGTCGTTATCTATTTAGCTGTTTTTACAAGATGCACGGCGAGACACTCGAAGAATATACAAATGCGTTTTCCCTGCTGGAAAGCGTCGATTCCTACATTCATATGGATGTAAAAAAGATTCACCCCGATGCCGAGCTTCCCTCAATCGGTACTGAAAGGCTGAAGGAAGACAAGCTCATCTTAATCTACGAATCAAGTCGATCAATGGGAGATCTTGCACATGGATTAATTCAAGCCTGCATTGATCATTTTGGTGAGGATATTGCGTTAAGGCGTGAAGATCTCAGCAGTGGCAGCAATCAACATATCCGCTTCGAGCTAATACATAGATAGGTGTGTGATGCAAATTGACATCCTTGAGAAACGGATTGCTCGAGAAAGGTTCGCACGCAAACAAGCCGAAGAACTTCTCGAAGATAAAAGTTGCGAGCTTTATAAGACAACTAAAATGTTACGCAGTACGGCTGATCAGCTATCTCAACAAACCTCGCAGCTTAATGTCATTCTCGATAATGCCTTATCAGGTATCGTACTCACAGGCGCCCAATACAGAATTGTTCGAGCAAATCAGTGTGCTGAACAAATTTTTGGCTATGAGTCCGGCTCTTTGTTCGGCAGTAAGATCACGGAATTTATTTCTAACCCAAGTCAGGCTCTGGAGGCATTCGCGCAAAATGGTGGTGTAAGTGTAAGCGAGATCGCAGGTCAGCCCATTTTGGGGAAACGGAGTAATGGTGAGTGTTTTCCGTTAGAGCTTTCCGTTTCCGAGACAGAAATCAGAAACCAAAAACATTGCGTGTGGATCTTCCGTGATATTACGGTCTGGAAGGAACAGGAAGCAGAACGCCATCGTCTTGAGGAAGAATTACGTCAAGCCCATAAACTTGAAGCTCTTGGAACACTTGCAAGCGGGATCGCCCATGAAATCAACACACCTATTCAGTTTATTGGTGACAATTTGTACTTTCTTCAAGAAGCCTTTGCAGATCTTGAAATTTGGCTGCAATGCCTTACCAACAAGGCTCAAGGTCAGGCAAATGATAAAACAGACGGCGCCGATATCGACTTTTTAAAGGTAGAAGTCCCGGCAGCCATTGCACAAAGCCTGGAGGGGATTGCCCGGGTTAGCGAAATTGTTACATCCGTTCGGGATTTCTCTCACCCAGGATCCCAGGACAAAATGCATACGGATCTCAACAGAGCGATTCAGAGCACAATTACGATATCCACGAACCAATGGAAATATGTAGCAAACGTTGAAACAGACCTCGACCCAAGCCTGCCAAAAATTTCCTGCGTAGCTGGAGAAATCAACCAGGTTATATTGAACCTCATCGTCAATGCCGCTCAGGCAATTGAGGAAGTCGAATGTGATGGCAAAGGTCTCATCAACATAAAAACTCATGATGCTCCCAGCTATGTAGAAATCCTCATAGAAGATTCAGGCTGTGGCATAAAACCGGAAAATCAAAGCCGTGTTTTTGATCCATTTTTCACAACGAAAGATGTCGGCAAAGGGACAGGTCAAGGCTTGTCTCTTGCACACAATATTATTGTCCAAAAACACAAAGGGAAAATTTCCTTTGAATCAGAGGTAGGAAAAGGAACCACTTTTACTATTCGCCTGCCAAAGGAAGAAGTAAGTAGTTCGGAGCAGGCTGCGTAGGAGTTACGAGAATGTCAGAAAAGATTCTTTTTGTAGATGATGATGCGCGCATCCTTAATGCGTTCAAACGCAGACTCTACCGTAAATATAAACTTCATACAGCCAATGACGCTGAAGAAGGTCTTAAAGCGATTGAACAGCATGGACCTTTCGCAGTTGTCATCAGTGATCAACAAATGCCTGGCATGGACGGAATTACCTTTCTAAAACAGGTTATGACACTATCTCCCCTCACTGTGCGCATTATGCTAACAGGCAATGCCGACCGCAAAACGGCTGTAGATTCTGTAAACGACGCACATGTTTTTCACTACATTAATAAGCCCTGTGCCATTGAAGGGATTACTGACGCAATTGAAGATGGTTTGGCACAGCACAAAATTTTAGTGGCCGAAAAAGATCTTTTAGAAAAAACACTTTCCGGCAGCGTTAAACTCCTTGTCGATATTTTGGCAATCAATGACCCTCACACCTTCAAACAGATCAGCTCATTACGTAAAGCAGCAAAATGTTTTGCAAAATATATGAAGCACCCAAAAGCTTGGGAGCTTGATATGACCATTATGCTCTCTTCGATTGGTGAGGTTGTACTTCCTCCAGAAGTGCGAACAAAATTAGCAAACGGAGAGCCGCTCAACAGAGTTGAAAAAGAATTGGCAAACAGCTCACCCAAAGTCGCTCGCGATCTGCTCCTCAATATCCCACGCTTAAAACAAATTGCTGAGGCTGTGTACTATAAAGATAAAGGTTATGATGGCTCAGGCCTCCCCAAAGATAGGGCCAAAGGAGACGAAATCCCCCTCAATGCAAGGATCTATAAAATCCTTCATCATCTGGCTTCTGCATCGCATGGCCGGGCACCAAGTGAGGATACATTTAAGAACCTTGAAAAATCTGGTCACCTTTTTGATCCAAAACTTTTTACAGCGGCAAAAGAATGCTTCCTTAGTAATGCGCCAGTAGATCAAATTCGTACACGAGAACTCAGCATAAAAATTGCTGACCTTCTTCCTGGTGACCAACTTTTAGAAGACCTCAAAACAGAATCTGGAAATCTAGCATTAGCTGCAGACAATGTGCTTACAGAGGCGATGATTCAAAAAGTTTATCAGTTTCATAAGCTACGCCCATTGATTGAACCGTTCCGGATTTTGCGTGAGACAGCGGAGAAAGACGCTGGCCAAAATGCTGCATAAAACTCCATTGAAAATATGTTGTTGAACATATTTTAACATATGTCATTTTGCGTGTAACGAATGCGGGCCTCTCTGCGCTAAAAGGAACACGCAATGGGTGAATTTAAAGGTTTTTCGAAGAGTTTTTTTAGCTTCTTCAAAGAGCTTTCTAAAAACAACAACAAAGCTTGGTTCACAGACAACAAATCTCGTTATGAGCATGATGTTGTAACACCTCTTCTAGCCTTTATCAGCGATATGGGGCCAAGGCTTAAAAAAATCTCCCCGCATTTCATTGCCTCTCCCCGTAAGTCCGGCGGGTCTATGTTCCGCATCTATCGCGATGTGCGTTTTTCCAAAGATAAACGGCCATATAAAGAAAACGCTGGCTGTCACTTTCGACATGAAAACGGCAAAGATGCACATGCACCCGGCTTCTACGTGCATTTGGAGCCTGGGAAGATTTTTTTCGGAGGTGGTATCTGGGCGCCTCAAGGAGAGGCCTTAAAAAGTATCCGCACTGCCATTGCGGAAGATGCCAAGGGGTGGAGCAAAATTATCAAAAATAGGAAGTTCAATGAAACATTCGGTGACATTCGCGGTGATAGGCTGACACGCCCGCCAAAAGGCTTTTCTGCAGATATTGAGCATATTGAAGATATTAAGCGGAAGAGTTTTTTCGCCATGCATGAAGGCCATATGAAAATGACACAAGGGCCGGAGTTTCTGGATGAAGTTACAAAAACTCTTAAAGCATCGGTACCTTTGATGCGCTTTTTATGCAATGCCTTAAAACAACCATTTTGAGGAATCCCGATGTCCATTACATTGTATGAATTTCCTCCAACACGCTCCGCTCGCGCCCGGTGGACTTTGCTTGAACTTGAACAACCATTTGAAAGCATTTCTGACCGTAATCTCATCGGTTCACAAGAGCTCAAAGCGGTACATCCGCAGGCAAAACTGCCCGCCATTAAAGACAATGGACGCCCACTTTATGAGTCGGCTGCTATTTGCACCTGGCTTGCCGATAGTCACCCAGAGAAAGGTTTAATCTCACCATCAGGAACTTGGGCACGCGCTCTGCATGACCAATGGGTTGCCTTTACACTGAGCGAATTAGAGGCCTATCTGTGGAGCACAGCGCGCAATACTTTTGTTTATCCAGAAGGTAAAAAAATTACGGCAATGTTCGAACAAAATAATGAGGAAACTCGGCGCGCCCTGCAGGTATTTGATGATCACCTGAGCAGAGAAGATTACCTTGTCGACAATAAATTCTCAGTTACAGATATTTTCTCAGGCTTTGCCATAAATTGGGCACGGCGAGAAGGACATTTAGACGGTTTTGAAAATGTAAAATGCTATAATGAACGGTTGCTTGAGCGTCCTCATTGTACGCTGGTGAAGGATTAGAGCCAATATGAGGGTAATCAGGCATTTCCTTGTAACGCTTTTTGCAGTGGCCCAAGATGTTTTTCATAGAGCCGCCAGCGTTCGCGCGATGACCGGTAGATAGGTTGGCGCACTTGCCAAATACTTGCGGTGCGCACAGCACGTTTGTTTTCAAAGAAATTTAGGCAAGCATCGTCCCATTCAAGTTCTAGATGATCTAAAAGACTGCGACTGACCGGCTCTTGATTTTCTATCAAGTCCTCATAACAAATATCGAATATTTCATCACCTATTACACGATGCCAATGTTTCATCAATCTCTGATACTCTGTGTAGTAAAAACCAAGGTCCTCCAAATCACTTGTAAAAGATAGTTGTGATGCATCAGCGAAATTCTGGAAAAAGCAGGAGAGGCATGTATCCATGGGATCACGAACACAATGAATAATCTTGGCCCCAGGCAGGATAAGCTTGATAAGGCCTAAATGCAGGAAATTGAACGGCATTTTATCCGTTATGCACTCTACTCCTGATTCGATGAGTTGTTCGGTAAAATTGAGATAATCCTCGCCCAACGCTTTCAGCCCACTATGGGAAAACACTGCGATATGGTGAGGATAACTAGCTTGTTCATCTGATGCGCGCAGTAATCCGCGCACTAACCTTGGTACACGATCGAGTTCTCCACCATCAATGACTTTAGGATGGCTGGAAATGATTTGCTCGACCAGTGTGGTTCCGGAACGAGGCATGCCGAGGATAAAAATTGGCCTCATTGACTGCACACCGGCTTCAGAAAATGATTTAAAAACTTCAGGCGTAAATGCCGCTATAAGTTGATCGACAAAACGATTGAACTCACGTCTATCGAAAGGATATGTCTCTTTGATCTGCCTATTGGCTTTCGCGTAATAATCAAAAGCCTGATCATAATGCTCAAGGCGGACTTCCTGTTGCGCAGCCGCAAAATAGACTTCACGCTGTTGGTCAGATGTAAGCTCCGAATCTGTTAAAAGTTTTTCGATCCGAGTCTTGCCAGACGTATTAACATCCACCCCATCACGATCTAAACGATTGATCTCAGATAAACGAAGCAGTGCCTTAACCTGTCTTGAGTTGACGCTAAGTGCTTGTTCATAACAATTGGCCGCATGCTCGTTATCCCCCATAATTTCATAAGCATTTCCCTTGTCCAAATAGGCACGATCATTATTGGCGTTTAGGGTAATGGCTTGATCAAATTCAACTAACCCCTCCTCAAAGCGCTTCAAACTGCAAAGGCAACATCCTCGTTTGGTATAAATATCGTCATTGCTTGGTTCGAGCGAAAGCGCTTTATCCAGGGCGAGAAACGCTGCTTGATATTGTGACATTTGCATCAGGCATGTACCCAAACTATGCCAAAGAAGCCCAATGCCGGGAGCCATGCTGACGGCATTCTTATAATGCTCATAAGCCTGCTCAAAATTGGAGGCACGATAATAAATGCGCCCTAAGGCCCCCTGAATTTCGATAATTTCGGGATGTATGTCTGCAAGCTTTAAGTAAAGATCGAGCGATTCCTTCAACTTGCCGTCATCCTCTAACTTTTCGGCACGCTTGAGCTTTGCTCGCACTTTTGGTGCCAAAAGGGTGTTTTGAGATGACGGTATGTAGCGGGCTTCGCCATTTTGAGCATGCTGCATATGTGCGCCCCGTGAAAAGAGTTTGGCTTGCAATTTCAAAGGGGTCAGTTTGGCTGAATTCCATTAAGACGCCGTAAAGGATTGCAGAGGAAAAAGCTCTGCTTTTTCCTGCAACTCTACACAACATTCCATTCTTATGAGGTTTTACCTTTAGAAATTGCTTTGCTTTCCTTTTTCAGCGGACGGCTAACTGGGCAAACCTCTTGAACAAAATCATTGAGCGTATTTACGAGATTATCTTCGACTAAGCGATAGTAAACAAACTGACCCCGCTTATCGCTCTCGATCAAACCTGCCGTTTCTAATATGTTAAGATGTTGAGACATTGATGGTTTCGACATATCGAAACGGCTGGCAATCTCGCCAGCAGTGAGTTCTGAATGGGACAAATAGGCAAGAATTTTTCGCCTTACAGTCGATGACAAAGCCTGAAAAACCCGCTGCATATTATCTTATCCTATTGATATTAATATAAAATCGTTTGCACCCATTTAGGCAATTGACTAATTACCGAAATATCTAGTATACCTATAATTAGGTAATTATCTAATTACTAAAATTGAAGATAAATTTCAAGGCTCAAATCAGGGTTATCGATATGACGTGTTTATCAACGCCGCGAATGATCGCTGATAAAAAAAGCTGTTCCGCGGAGGGAAAAGTTGTTTGGTCTCCCGCTAAATCGCTCTGGACACTCCTTATGACCCTAACCGGCGTGGTTGGCGGCGCCCTCACATTTTCTTGGGATGTGTTGTTACTCTTCACGATCACAAGTGCGATCACTCTGTGTGCCGGACACTCCATTGGAATGCACCGGCTTTTGATTCACAAAAGCTTCTTTTGCTCGAAATGGTTAGAGTATTGTCTCATTTATTTAGGCACGCTTGTCGGCATGGCAGGTCCGTTTGGGATGATCTACGCCCATGATATTCGCGATTGGGCGCAACGCCAAAAAACATGTCATGACCTTTATGCTCATCGCCGCAGTTTTTTTGTTGATGCCTTTTGGCAAATGCATTGCGTCGTTCAACTCAGCAATCCACCACATTTTGTTATTGAGAAGCACATTGCAAAAGATAGGTTCTACCGGTTTTTGGAACGCACATGGATGTTGCAACAACTACCATGGGCGTTGTTATTCTGGAGTATTGGCGGTGTAAGCTGGGTGATTTGGGGCATATCCTTGCGCATCGCTGTTTCTTTAACAGGGCACTGGCTCATTGGGCATTTTGCACACAGGGTTGGTCATCAAGGCTGGCGCGTAAACGGTGTTGCCGTCCAAGGCTACAATATTCCCTATTGTGGCTTGATAACCTTTGGTGAATGCTGGCATGGCAACCATCACGCCTTTCCCGACTCGGCAAAACTTGGCGTGGAGACCGGACAGACAGATCCTGGTTGGTTGTTGCTTTTGATCCTTGAAAAACTAAATCTGGTTTGGAATCTAAAACGTCCGGATGACCTCATCCCCCGAGAAGGATTAGAGCGCGTCTCGCCCGTGAGGGTCTAAATTTACAAACACTGATTACTCATATTTTTCCCTCATAAATGCAACCGAAGCTGTAATCAGTTCTTCGAGCACACCCAAATCAACATCTGAGAGACGCTTTATATAAAGACAGGATTTGCCGGTTTTATACTGACCAAGCTTTGATAAAAGAGACTGGCTCTCCTTGAAACCCGGCATAATATAGAGAGTAAGCGCCTGTTTGCGTGGTGAAAGCCCCGTCAAAAACCACTCCCCCTCGCGTCCGCTCTTATATTTATAGTGATAACTGCCAAAACCAATTATGCTCGCGCCCCACATTTTCGGAGGCAAGCCTGTTATGCGCTCCATCATCTTTGCAACAACCAAGCAATCCTCACGGCGCTCTTCATGATCAATGGTCGCGAGAAAGCTGGAGACATCAGCATCTGTTTGTTGGGTTTTGAGCTTTGCCATAGCTCTATTTGACATGCCGCTTGCTATCTCATCAAGTCACATATGGAACAAAGCTGTACCCTCAGATTAAGTCTGAGGGTGTGCTTTTCATGGAATATTTTTAGGAAAGAACTCTGTGACAGTCGGAAAGGCTAAAGTCGTTGAGCAAATCCTGAAGTTCTCTTTGCGCAATCTCAAGTTTCTGCTGTGCTTGGGCCAATTTGCTTTCTGATTCAGTGACAGCTTCTGGCTCCAATAGTTCGGAAGAATGGGTCTGGGCTTTCAAAGTTTGAACGGCTTCTTCCAATTTTTTAATTTCCTCCTGTTTTTCATGGATAAGCCTTTGGAGGTTCTGACATCGTATAATCGATGGGTCTGATGGGATTGGTTGATCTGCAGGTGTTGTCATGAGGCTACTAGCTCCAGTTTCAGTTAAAACTGGACCCATCATAAGCCCGCATACTCCCCCCGAGGATTAATTTACCTACGCCTTAAACATCTTCACAGGTTAATATCCAGGTCATTGATCGACCGCAAGGGTTTATGTGTGAGCTCAGATGGAAGTGTGTAGCTTTTGAAATCACTGATGGCGTATTCAAGATACGTCAAAAAAAGCTGCCAATCCGCACTGCGGACAGCAATCGGAAGTTCACCCGCTGGACATTCAAGCTCTACATCGCGCCAAAAAGCGGTTTTATCTGTAGGCAGTGTAAAAAAGAACAACGTGTCACCTTCGCCAAAGTCGAATGATAAGAGCGCCCGACCTGTTTGAGCAATAGCTTCTTCGATATCAATGAGTGCAGCATTGAGGTTGGACGAACCACCAACATCATCCAACTCCCCATATGTGAGCGCCTCAATCACCTCAAGTGTTTTTGGTTTTAGGTGCTTCTTCGGAATCACCTTCTTATCAATCAGAACCCACAGCGCTTCGTTCATATATTTATCTTCAAATGAAAACAGATAGGTGTCATCAAGCGTAGAGATTGTACCACGCAACACACGTTCAAACTCGGTTTCATTGCCACTTGGATAAAAACCTAAGGCTTCTGGTGTGAGTGCGGGTGGCGATTTGATAAAGCTTTCA